>NZ_FNLD01000001.1:1222330-2117934 GCF_900104085.1 Pseudoxanthomonas sp. CF125 | reverse complement strand
GCGACGATCGATGCGGTCAACGACACGGCCGGACCGGTTCCCGGAGCCAGCGGCGGCACGGCGGTCACCAATGTACTGACCAACGACACGCTCAACGGCGCAGCAGTGGTGCCGAGCCAGATCACGCTCACTCCGGCCAGCAGCGGGCCGATCACGATCAATGGCGACGGCACGGTCGATGTGGCCGCCGGTACCGCCGCAGGCAGCTACGCGGCCAGCTACCAGATCTGCGAAAACCTCAATCCGGCCAACTGCGACAGCGCCATCGTCAATGTCTCCGTCGGCGGAGCCACCATCGATGCCGTCGATGACGTGGCGGGACCGGTCAATGGCGCTACCGGCGCTACCGCAGTAATAAACGTATTGGCCAACGACCAATTGAATGGCGTGCCGTTGTCGCCGGCTTCGGTGGCCTTGATCCCTACCAACGTTCCACCGCTGACGATAAATCCGGACGGCAGCGTAGACGTCGCCGCCGGCACTCCCGGAGGCAGTTACGGCGCAAGCTACCGCATCTGCGAAAACCTGAATCCTGTGAACTGCGACAGCGCGGTGGTCACGGTCACCGTATCGGCCGCCGTCATCGATGCGGTCGACGATCAGGCAGGGCCGGTAGGAGGCGCACAAGGCGCTACCGCCCTGATCAACGTGCTGGACAACGACACACTGGGCGGGGCGCCCGCCACTTCCGGCAATGTGACGCTGGCGCCGGTCACGCTGGGACCCATCACGATCAACGCGGACGGCACGCTGGATGTGGCGGCGGGAACGCTTGCCGGAACCTATACCGCCGGCTACCGCATCTGCGACGCAAACGATGCTTCCAGCTGCGACAACGCCACCGCTACCGTAATCGTGGTGGCTACGCTGGTGGAGGCGGTGGACGACGCCGGCTCCACGCCCCAGAACGTCGCGCTGTCGGTGCCGGTGCTCGACAACGATCTGTACAACAACGCACCGGTGCAACCGTCCCAGGTGACGGTAACCGTCGCCACGGACCCGGCGAACGGTACCGTGACCATCGCCGGTACCGGTGTCATCGGCTATGTACCCGACACCCACTACAGCGGCCCCGATACGTTCGACTACACGGTCTGCGAATCGCAGGCGGCCTCCAGCTGTTCCATCGCGACGGTAAGCATCGTGGTGCTGGCCAACCAGGTGACGGCCGTGGACGACCAGGCCAGTACGGTCCAGCCCGACCCGGTGGCCATTGCCGTACTGGCGAACGACACCGCGACCAGTGCGCCGCTGGATCCGGCCTCGCTGACGATTTCGTCGGCGCCGGCGAACGGAGCCGTCGCTTGCGCGCAAGGCGCTTGCACTTATACCGCCGCTGCCGGCTACTCCGGACCGGATAGCTTCGTTTACAACATCTGCGATGTTTCCCAACCGGTGCGGGTGTGCGATTCCGCTTCCGTCGGGGTGACCGTGCTTGCCACGCCGGTGCTGCTCAGGTTGACCAAGCAGGCCGGGCAGAGGACCGCCCGTGTCGGCGATCTGGTGCGCTATACGGTTACTGCCGAGAACATAGGCGAGGTCGATGCAGTCGCGGTGTCCCTGCTCGACACCGCGCCTGCCGGATTCACATTGGTGGACGGCCAGCTGCAAGTGGACGACCTGGACGATGCGGGCGCAGTCGTCGCAACGCGGCCCATGCGCGTCGATGCCCTGGACATACCGGTGGGCGGCCGCGCGAGCGTCGTTTACTTCCTGCGCGTCGGCGCCGGCGTCGGCCCGGGCGTGCACACCAACCGTGCGGTCATGCAGGACGCCGCCGGCGAGGCCATCAGCAACGTCGCCACGGCCGATGTGGAAATAGAGTCGGATCCGCTGCTGGAAGACAGCCTCATCCTCGGCACCGTATTCAACGACACCAACGGCAACGGCATACAGGAACCGGGCGAAAGAGGACTCCCGGGGGTCCGTATCGGTTCGGTCGAAGGCCTGATCATGGAAACCGATGCCTATGGAAGGTTCCACCTGGTTGGCGTCAGTGGGGGCGCCTCGGCCCGCGGCCGCAATTTCATATTGAAGGTCGATACGGCGACTTTGCCGGCCGGCAGCACTTTCACTACTGAAAATCCGCGGATCCGCCGCATTACCCCGGGCATTCCCGTGCGCTTCGATTTCGGGGTGAAGGTTCCCGAAGGCGGGATCGGCGGTGGAAGCGCCAAGGCCATGGTCGAGCTGGGCGAGGTGTTCTTCGAGTCCGGGCGCGCGACCATCGATACGCAGTACGAAGACCTGTTCCAGAAAATACTCGAGCCCATAAAGTCGGCCCGGGGCGGCCGGTTGCTGATTACCGCCCACGCCGATGCGGAAGATCTCGCCCTGCGCAGGGCGCTGGCGGTACGCACCGCACTGAACGGGAAACTGGATGCGGCGGTCGCCGCGCAGACGGTCATCGAACTGCAAACCGAGATCGACAAATCCGAAGCGCTTCTGACCTTGGACTCGAATGTCGTCCTGGGCGACCTGCTATTCGATACCGACCGCGCAGCGATCCGGCCGCAGTACCGGAAGCTGATCGAACAGATCGCCGAGAACATCAACCAGCGGGGAACGGGAACGATAGAGATCGCCGGCCATGCCGACATGCGCGGAAGTGCGGAACACAACCTTGCGCTGAGCCAGCGCCGGGCCGATGCGGTTTTCCGGGAGATCGCCGCCTTGCTTTCGGAAGAGGCGCGGCAGCGATTGCGTGTGGTGGTGTCGGCAACCCCTACGCCCCCGGCGATGTCGGCAGGAGCCAGGAAATGATCATGACCACAAAGCAGTCGTCGGTGAAGATGATCGTTCGGGCCTTCTTGCTGCTGGCGGCCACGGCGCCCGCTCTGTCGGCATGGTCCGCGGAAGCGCCCGGCCCGCAGGCGCCGAATTGCGGACCCGACGCATGCCGAAAAGGGGACGGCCTGATCTTCCGTATCCACAGCCATGGCGAAACCCAGCCGGCCCGCGCCGGAGACGACGAGTCCGCATTGCAGGCCAGTCGCCGGGTACAAATAGCGGCGGTGCAGGACAACCGCGGCACCAGCGGTGTCGGTGAGGAGGGCCGGGCGGTCATCTCCGCCGAAACCAGCATCGAGCTGCCTCAGGGCGGCCTGGTTTGGGCGACCGAGGACCCGGCATTGGCCTTGCCCGTGCTCAACGTGCAAGGCGCTTCGATGATCGCCTTCGAGCAAGGCCGCATAGCGGGCCCCGTTCGCTTCCATGCCTATAGCAACTATCCGGCGTTCATCGAGCGCCTTGAGGTCCTTATCTACCGTGGCGGCGATACCGACCTGGTCACTCCGCTGGCGACGGTGCCTGTGCCTGTCGGGATCGTCGGCACCGCCGAATGGGACGGCGCCTTGCCTGCCGGCATCAATCTGCGCCTGGGCGATGAACTGCTCTACGTGGCCCGCGCCTATGGAGCGGAAGGCGCTTTCGACGAGACCCACGCCCAGCGATTGAGGCTGGTGTCGCCCGCGGACCTCGCCCGCAGCGCTTCGTCCGCTCAGGATCAAGCGCAAAGGACGCTCGGGGTGGCGCTGGATGCGGACTCGGCGCAGTCCCGCCAGATAAGCAACGCGGTCTATGGGCGGAATGCATTGCGAATGCAGAACATCGCATTGCATGGCTCGCGCATCCGCTTGCAAGGCCAGGATATCGCGGCGGGTACGCGCCTGAGCATCAACGGACAGAACATTCCGGTCGATCAGGAGGGGAAGTTCGCCGCCGAGTTCCTGGAACCGGTAGGAATCCATCGCTATCTGGTGACCGTCACTTCCGATAACGCCGTGGTGGAGCGGTCGATAGAGTTGAACGTCACCGGCCGCTATACCTATCTGGTGGCGATGGCCGACCTGACTCTTTCCAAAAACGAGGTGAGCGGCAACGTCGAACCTTTGGCCGGAGACGAGAACTACGAAGACGGCTTCCTGAGCGAAGGCAGGTTGGCGTTCTATCTGAAGGGGAAAGTACGCGGCAGGTTTCTGCTGACCGCACATGCCGACACGCGCGAGCGCGACATCGAACATCTCTTCGACGGATTCCTGGACGCCGATCCCCAGGACATCTTCCGCCGGCTCGATCCGGACCTGTATTACCCCGTGTATGGCGACGATTCCAATACCTATCGCGATGTCGATACCCAGGGAAAGCTGTATGTGCGCGTGGATTGGGACCAGAGCCAGGCGCTATGGGGAAATTTCGCTACCGGCTTCACCGGCACCGAGTACGGTCAATACAACCGCTCGCTCTATGGCGCGGCATTGAACTGGCGCTCGCGTCCCGCCACCGCCCTGGGCGAACCGCGCTCGTTGCTTAAAGCGTTCGCATCCGAAGCGCAGACGGCGCTGGGCCACAGCGAGTTCCTGGGGACCGGAGGCAGTCTGTATTACCTGCGCCATACCGACGTGCTGCGCGGTTCGGAACAGGTGGTTCTCGAAGTCCGCGACCGCACTACCGGCCGTACCGAAGCGAGGGTGAACCTGCGCCAAGGCGTGGACTACGAGATCGACGCGCTGCAAGGCAGGTTGCTGTTGACCCGTCCGCTGGCGCAGCTGACGCGCGAGAACGTGCGCACGCTCAGCCGCGATACCCCGCTGGACGGCTACGAGCAGCTGCTGATCGCCGATTACGAGTACGTACCGGTCGGTTTCGACGCGGACGATGTGAGCATGGGTTTGCGCGGCCGGCACTGGTTCGGCGAGCACCTGGCGTTGGGCGCTACCTATGTCGACGAGAATCGGAGCGGCGACGACTATCTGCTGCGCGGCGCCGACCTGACCCTGCAGGCGGGTCGGGGCACCTATCTGAAAGTGGAGGCCAGCCGCAGCGAAGCGACGGTGGCGCCGCTGTTCTATTCCGACAACGGCGGGCTCAGTTTCATCCAGCGCAATGCAGCGACAGGCGCGCGGTCCGGCGACGCCCGCGCAGTCGAGGCCCGGGCGAATTTGAAAGAACTGGGTTGGACGAAGCAGGATTGGACCGTAGCGACCTGGTGGCGGAGAGTCGATGCCGGATTCTCGGTTTCGCGCTTCGATACCGGAACCGGGACAGAGGAATACGGCGCCGAGTTCGTGGGCTATTTCACCGACAACCTCAGCCTGTTCGGGCGCTACACCTACGCCGAACGCGGGGACGCGTCCCTGGAGCAGACCCAACTGACCACCGATTGGCGGATCGGAAGCGACGGGCGCCTTGGTGCCGAACTTCGCCACGTGGACGAACGCACCGCCGCCGGCAGCGCAGTCGGCATGCTGGCTGCGGTCAGCTATCGTCACCAGGTTACCGAAATGCTCGAGTTGTATGGAGTGGGGCAGTACACCATCGACGACGACGATGGACGTTACGCGCGCAACAACCTGGCGACGGCCGGTGCGCGCTACCTGTTCGGGGATCGCTCCAGCGTTGGTGCGGAAATCAGCAGCGGCAGTCGCGGCCACGGGGGAAAGTTGGACCTGGAGACGCGTGTGGGCCCGGACCATACGGCGTACGGCGCCTACAGCTACAGTACAGACACCACTTCGCGGGAGCCGCTGTTCGACCGTGGCCTGCAAACGGGCTGGACCCTGGGCCAGCGCTGGCGTCTGAACAACCAGACCAATGTGTACAACGAGAGCCAGTACTTGAAGGACACAAGCAGCGAAAGCGCTGGCCTTGCCCACACCTTCGGCCTGGACTTCATGCCTTCGCCCGGGTGGAACCTGGGCCTTACCGTGATGGACGGTGACCTCGATTCCAGTTCGGGGCATGTGGACCGCAGGGCTTACAGCGTCAGCGGCGGCCGGACCGATCCGCGTACGCAATGGTCCAGCAAGCTAGAGTACCGAAAGGACAGTGGGGCCGAGCAACGGGAGCAATGGGTTACCACCAATCGTCTCCTGTTCAAGATCAACGACGATTGGCGCATCGCCGCGCGGGCCAACTACGCCGATACCCAGGACGACCTGAATCCGGCGGCGAGCGCGAAATTGGCGGAAGCCAACGTGGGATTCGCATGGCGTCCGCACGACAACACGCGCTGGTCGGCATTCGGCAAGTACACCTACCTTTACGACGTGGCCAGCCTTGGGCAGGAGGGCGGCAACCGTTACGACCAGCGCTCGCAGATTCTTTCCTTCGAAGGGATCGCCCAGCTGGACGATCGCTGGGAAATGGCCGGCAAAGTGGCCAGCCGGCGGGGCGACTACCGCGCTGGCCGCGGTACGGGGCGGTGGCTGAAAAGCGACGTGGAATTCGCGGCGATCCAGGTGCGGTACCACCTGATCGCCAAATGGGAAGCACTGGCGGAATACCGTTGGCTCGGAGTGACCGACGGTGGCGACAAGCGGGGTTGGCTGGTGGGGGTGGACCGGCAGATCGGCGACAATTTCAAGATCGGCGTCGGATTCAATTTCACGGAATTCAACGATGATCTTACCGATCTGGAGTACGACAACCGGGGCTGGTTCCTGAATCTGTCGGGCTACTATTGAGGATAGCCGTTACGCGAATGCGCAAGAGCACGAAGGCAATGGACTCGCGGGTTTCTGATGGTCCTGGTCTTGGTTCAGCCTTCTTTTGCGGACGCACACCCGCGGCTATTGCGCCGCATGGAAATGGCGCTTGAACGCGACATCGCCGGTGGGATCGGCATCGAGTTCGCGCGCATAACGGTGGCCCTCGTAGACCGCGTGCGCGATGAGCCCCGGCGCATGCGCATCGCCGATGCAGCGCACCGAGCGGATGCCGGCGCCGGCCCATTCGGCCTGGCGCGACAACAGCGCCTGGTAGAGCGCATCGTCGGGCAGCCTGGCGGTGATGGCCACGACCGCATCGCATTCCAGCGTGCGCGTCTTTCCGCTCCAGACCTGCTCGAGCGACAGCGTCGTACCTTCGAAGCCGGTGATGTTGTGCGACACCACTTGCTCGACCTCCAGCTCGGCCATGCGGACCTGGATGTGCCGGTAGTCCAGCGTATGCACGCTCCATGAGGCGATGGTGTCGTCGGCGGTCAGATAGGCGACTTCGCAACCGCGCTTGCGCAGCGCTTCGGCCAGCACGCTGGCCAGGTAGAAATAGTCGTCGTCGAAGATGGCGACGCGGCCCTGCGGCATGCGTCCGTCCATCAGGTCGTCGGGAGTGAAGATGCGCTCGTTGCCTTCGAAGCCGGCGATGCCCAGTCCGTTGCTGCGCCCGTAGCCGTCGCGGCGCCAGTGGCAGCCGGTGGCCAGCACCACGTGCTCGGCGCCGAAGTCGAGCACGTCCTGCGCGGTCAGTTGCGAATCCTGGTAGATGCTCACGTTCTCCATCTTGCCTATCTGGCCCACGCGCCAGTCGCGCACGCGCGCCCATTCCGACAACCCGGGCAGGCGCGCCTCGCGGCTCACGCGGCCGCCCAATTCCTTGCGGCCTTCGGCCACGTTCACTTCATAGCCGCGCTGGCCCAATGCGCGCGCGGCTTCAAGACCCGCCGGACCGGCGCCGACCACCAGCACGCGCGAATCGGACTGGCGCGTGGCGATGTTTTCCGGGTGCCAGTCCTTGCGCCACTCTTCGCCCATGGTCGGGTTCTGCGTGCAGCGGATCGGCGAAATGGTCATGTCGCCGGACACGCAGATGTTGCAGCCGATGCATTCGCGGATGTCGTCGATGCGGCCTTCCTCGATCTTCTTAGGCAGGAAGGGGTCGGCGATGGACGGACGCGCGGCACCGATCATGTCCAGCACGCCGCGCTTGATCTGCGACACCATGGTGTCGGGCGAAGTGAAACGGCCCACCCCGACCACCGGTTTGGTGGTGGTCTTCTTGACGAAATCGATGAAGGGTTCCTGCGCGCCTTCGGCGGCGAAGCGCGAAGGCAGGGAATCGTTGTACCAGGCGGCCACGTTGACGTCCCACAGGTCCGGGATCTCGGCCAGCATGCCGACGATGTCGCGCGCTTCGTTCAACTCCACGCCGCCGGGCCCCAGCAGCTCCTCGGTGGCGAAGCGGATGGCCACGGCGCAGGTGTCGCCCACGGCGTCCTTGGTGTCCTGCAGCACTTCGCGCAGCAGACGCACGCGGTTCTCCAGCGAACCGCCGTATTCGTCGGTGCGCTGGTTGCGACGGCGCTGCAGGAAATGCATGGCCAGCGACAGATCGTGCCCGGCGTAGACGTAGATGATGTCCATGCCTGCGCGCTTGCCGCGGATCGCGGCCTCGCGATGCCAGCGCCTGTACTCGCGTATGTCGTGCAAGTCCATGGCGCGGGCCTGCGCCGGGTAGCCGTACTTGGACGGCTGGTGCGAAGGCGCGATCAGCACTTCGCGCGAAAAAAGATTGGAAGCGGTCGGCCCGTTGTGCGAAAGCTCCAGCGCCGCCAGCGCGCCGTGCGCATGCACCTTGTCGCTCATCAGCGCCAGCGCGGGGATGTCGCGGTCGTCCCACAGGCGCGCCTCGACGTACGGCGTCAGATCGCTGCTGGGGTGGATCTCGCATTCCTCGGTCGAGATCACCGCCCAGCCGCCTTCTGCTTTCACTTCGCGCATCGCCGCATGCGCCAACGGCATGGCGTGGCCCATGCCGTTGCAATGCGGCACCTGGAAGAAGCGGTTCTTGGCGGTCACCGGACCGATCTTGATTGGTGTGAACAGCAGGTCGTAACGGGGATCGCGAGCCATGGATCAGGACCGGTTGAGGCGGGCGCGAAGGATGCGCATGAAGATATAAAGCGGAAGGCCGCAGGCCGCCAGCACCAGCGCCATCATGAAGGCTTCGTGGCCCATGCCGATGAAGGCGAAGATGGAATAAGCCGTTCCCAGCGCCGAAATCAGCACCAATCCGCGTATGGCTTTGTCGTCCAGGCGTTTGCCGCGATACCACAACACCGCCAGCGCAAGCGAGCAGCAGAGATACAGCGGCAGGTTGGCAGCCGTGACCACCTGGCTCAAGACGGTGAAGCCGTTGACCAGCGACTTGCTGTAGTTCATCAGGATCATCGCACTGGCAAGCAGCGCGGTGACGATCAACGCGAAACCCGGAGCGCCGCGCCGGTTGTTGCGCGAAAGGAAGGCGGGCAGCACGCCGTTGTCGGCCATGGTGCGGGTCAGCTCGCCGACCAGCAGGGTCCATCCATTCAACGCTCCCAGTCCGCTGACGACGACGAACAGGGCCAGCCAGCGGCCCACGCCCTCGCCGACGAAACGATCCATCAGCAGCGCGAACGGTGCCGGCGCGTTGGCCAGTTCCTGTTCCGGCAGCAGCAGCATCGGCACGGTAGACACGATCAGGTAGATCGCCGCGGTAAGCAGGGTGCCGACGAGGGTGGCGCGCGGGATCGTGCGGCCCGGGTTCTCGACGCGGGAGGCGGGAACGGTAGCCGACTCGATGCCCAGCATCGCGAACAGAGCGATGGTGGAAGCGGCCATCGCATCGCCCAGCGTGATCGGTTTGCTCGGCAGATGCGAGACATAGGCTTGCGGCGCTTCCACCAGCATCCACACGGCCAGCACTGCGATGGCCAGCATCGGTAGCAGCTTCAGTACGGTGGTTGCTATCTGCACGCTGCCGCCGGCGCGTACGCCGCACAGGTTGATGATCACGAACGCCCACAACAGGCCCAGCGCGAACAGCGAGGGTTGCAGCTGTCCCAGCTGCGGAAAGACCGCGGTGATATAGGCGACCACGCCGGTCGCCAGCGCCGCATTGGTGATCCACAGGGAAACCCAATAGCACCACAGGGCGATATAGGCGGGCAGTTCGCCCAGCGTGCTACGCACATAGCCGTAGGGGCCGTCGGCATTCGGCAGCTCGCGCGCCAGCCGCGCGAACACCCGTGCCAGCGCGATGCAGCCGACCACGGTGATGCCCCAGCCGATGGTCGCGTTGAATCCGTACGGCGCCAGCGACGCGGGCAGCAGAAAGATGCCCATGCCGATGCAGTTGCCCACTACCAGGGCGGTGCAGGTCCAGAAGCCGATTTGCTTGGATTCGTTCATCAGAGTTCCTGCGGGCCTGTTAAATAATAGTCGTCATCCCCCGAAGGCGGGGACCCAGCGACTTGCGGCGCGATGAGAGCAAAGTCGCTGGGTTCCCGCCTTCGCGGGAATGACGATGTGAGGGTGCTTGATTCGCAAGAACTCAATCCATTGACACAAGTTGTCCGGCCTTGATTACGCCCCTAACCTCGCGCAAACACTCGACATCCTTCAGTGGATCGCATTCCACTGCAACCAGATCAGCGAACTTGCCCACGGCAATCGATCCCAGCTCCTTCTCTTTCCCAAGCAAGGTGGCCGAATCGATGGTCGCCGACTGTATCGCCTGCAGCGGCGTCATTCCGTACTTCACCATGTAGGCGAACTGGCGTGCATTGTCGCCATGCGGATAGACGCCGGCATCGGTGCCGTAGGAAATGTTGACGCCGGCCTTGACCGCCTTGCGGAAGCCCTGGCGCTGGGCGTCGGTGGTTTCCAGGTTCTTGCGCATGATTTCCTCGGACCAGCCGGCTTGGCGGCCGACGGTGTCGATGTAGTCGCCGTTGTAGATGTCCGCATCCAGCCAGGTGCCGTACTGCTTCATTAGGGCGATGGATTCGTCGTCCATCAGCGACCCGTGTTCGACCGAACGCACGCCGGCGCGTACTGCGCGTTTGATGCCTTCGGCGCCATGGGCGTGGGCGGCGACGAAGGTGCCGTGCTTCTTCGCTTCCTCGACGGCCGCACGGATCTGGGCTTCGGTGTATTCCGATTGGCCCGGCTCCGTACCCGCCGCCAGCACCGCGCCGGTGGCGATGACCTTGATGAAGTCGGCGCCATGGTCCAGCAGGTAGTCAACGTGCTTGCGGATTTCCTCCTCGTTGTCGGAGACCCCCAGACGGAATTCTGCCGGAACCACGGTACCCGCAGGCAGGCCGGTAATCTCGCCGCCGCCGCCGCTGATGGTGATGTAAGCGCCGGCCACGAACATGCGCGGTCCCGGCACCAGCCCGGCGTTGATCGCATCGCGCAGAGTCACGTCGGCCAGGCCGCGGAACACGCCGACATCGCGCACGGTGGTGAAGCCGGCGCGCAGCGTGTCGCGCGCGTTCTTGGCGCCGATGAAGGCGTCGCGACCGGGATTGCTTTTCAGTGGCGCGGCGGGATCGGCGGACTGGCCCTCGTCGGCCAGATGGGTGTGCATGTCCATCAAACCGGGGACAACGGTGTAGGCCGACCAGTCGAGGACATGGCTGCCGGTGGAAGCGGCGTTCCATGGCGCTATGGAGACGATTTTTCCGTCTTCTATTCCTATCGCCTGGTCCGCCAGTACTTTTCCCGTTTCGACATCCAGCAGATGCCCGGCGCGGACGACGGTGCGTTCCACGCAACCCGCAGCGGAAGCGAATGCGCAAAGCGAGAATGCGGCGACCAGCAGGGAAGCGCGAACGGTCATGCGGTCGCTCCGGTATCGCCGGCATAGGCCGCGCGCAAAAGATTCTGGAAATGCCAGACGCCGCTTTCGCGTTTGGGGCAAAGCCGGCCGGCCTCGTAGAAGCCCGAGGCCAGGCCTTTCTGCACGGCTTCGCAGATGGTCACGTCCTCGATCTGCACTTCATCGCTGAAGGCCTGGTCGGCGGCGATGCGCGACATGGCCTTGTCGTCCTGCGCGTAGTAATAGTCGAACTCCACCCGGCAGCGTCCCGGACCCAGCGGCAGGATGCGGTTGGTCTGCAGACGGCCGGGCATGATGTTGAGCATCACGTTGGGGTAGACGTGGTAGTAGAACGCTTCGCCCTCGCCATAGAATTCTCCGCCGTCGCGCAGCGGCGAGGACTGCAGCGAGTACCAGGGGAAAAGCTCGGTGTCGTAGGCACGGTAATCCAGCACCTTGGACAGGCCCGGATGCACGTGGGGCAGGTGGTAGCCCTCGAGGAAATTGTCGATATAGACCTTCCAGTTGCAATCGATGTCGTAGGAGTCGCGGCGCAGGTAGCGCATCGCCGACAGGTCGATCGGGGCGATGCGTTCGACGATGCCGCCGTACACTTCGTCGAAAGCCGGCACGTCATCGCTCAAGGCCACGAATACCAGTCCCTGCCATTCGTGCACGCGCAGCGGCGGCAGGCGGATGTCGGCCACGTTGAAATCGGCCGCCGCCTGCATTTCCGGCGCGCTGCGCAGCTGGCCTTCCAGCGTGTAGGTCCAGCCGTGGTATTTGCAATGCAATGCGCGCGCGCCCTTGCCGTTGCACAGCGCCAGCGGCCCGGCGCGGTGGCGGCAGACATTGGGGAAGGCGCGCAGTACGCCGTCCTGTCCGCGGATCACGATCACCGGCACCTCGCCGATCTTCTCGACCACATGGTCGCCGGGTTCGGCCAGCTGGCTGTGTTGCGCCACCAGTTGCCAGCTGCGTGCGAATACCGAGCGCTGTTCCATCGCCAGCATGCCGTCGCCGAAGTAATAGCGCGCCGGCAAAGCGCTCGCCAGCTCCAGTTCCTTTGCCGTATCAACTGCCCGCATCGCGTCCTCCTGTAGTTTTAAGCTTCGATCTCGCCGAGCTCCGGATGTGTAACGTTCCACAATCCGCTTCCCCGCCGC
The DNA here is from genome assembly GCF_900104085.1 of Pseudoxanthomonas sp. CF125. Taxonomy (GTDB): domain Bacteria; phylum Pseudomonadota; class Gammaproteobacteria; order Xanthomonadales; family Xanthomonadaceae; genus Pseudoxanthomonas_A. The sequence continues at coordinate 2,105,407 of NZ_FNLD01000001.1, read as the reverse complement.
AGCTGCATTGTGCGCGTTCTGCGCGCCGGCGTCCGCCGCCACGCGATTCTGGCGTCGCTTTTGAAGAAGTCATCAGTTCGCTCAACGCGAGAATAGATGTAGCCGACGTTACTGTAGGTCAAGCCATTTTGATCGATGGCCTGGCCACCGGAAAGAAGGTGCGCATCGATCGCGTCCTCCCGAGCGTAATCTTTCAGGTCATCATCCCCGCGAAGGCGGGGATCCAGCGACTTGCGCGCATCGAAAGCAAAGGCACTGGATCCCCGCCTTCGCGGGGATGACGGTTTGTTTTTGTCGCGTGCGAACAATAACGCTGGCATTCAGGGCTTCAGGAACTGGCCGTACCACGCCAGGTTCCGCTCGAGCCGGTCGCGTAGATAACTCGGTACCGTCAGCCCATGGTTCTCGCCCGGGTAGATCACCAGCTGCGTGGGCACGTTCAACGAGCGTAACGCCTGGTACATCTGTTCGGCGCCCAGGCAGGGCACGTTGAAATCCTTCTCCGCGCACTGGAACAAGGTCGGCGTCTTGATCCGGTCGGCATGCAGGAACGGGTAGCTGGCGCGGTCGTATTGCTCGCGGTCGTTCCAGGGCGTGCCCAGCTCCAGCTCGTATTCGCGGATGTACTGGTCGTGACCGAACATCGCGTACATGTTGGAGGCGCCGGCTCCGCTGACCGCAGCCTTGAAGCGGTTATCGCGCGCGATCACCGCATTGGTGAGGATGGAACCGTAACTCCAGCCGCCGATGCCCAGACGGTCCGGGTCGGCGACGCCCATGCGCACTACATGGTCGACACCGGCCAGCACGTCCTGCACATCTTTGTTTCCCCAGTCGGCATAGATTGCCTTGGCGAAGTCGAAACCCCTGCCGGAACTGCCGCGCGGATTCACCGCGACGATGGCGTAACCCTGCGCGGCGTAGGCCTGCCAGTCGGGCATGAATTCGTGGCTGTATTCGTACACCGGCCCGCCGTGCAGACGCAGCAAGGTAGGATAGCGCTTGCCCTTTTCGTAGCCCACCGGTTTCATCAGCAGGCCTTCCAGCTCCGTTCCTTCCTTGTTGCGGAAACGGATCTTCTCCACATCGGCAAGCCGTTTTTCCGCCAGCCATGCGTTATGTCCGCCCAGGGCGCGCAATCCGTCGGCGTCCACCGCGGAAACCTCGTAGGGCTGATGGTCGTCGCCGCCCAGCACCACGATGCGGCCGTCCGCGGAAACGTCGAGGTCGTAATCGAAGCGGTCGCCGTGGGTGATGTCGGCGACCTTGCCGTCGGCCAGGTCGATGCGCGACAAGTGGGTGACCAGGCTTTGTTCGACCAGCGCGTAGATGCTCCTGCCGTCGGGCGCCCAGCGCGGCTTGTAGAAGCAGCGGTCTATATCGGCCGGGATCGTTTCCTTGCCCGTGGCCACGTCCACCACCGCCAGTTGCCACGGAGCGTAATAGATCCATTTGTCCTCGCCACTGCGCAGGTAGGCGATGCGCCCGCTGTCCGGACTCCACGCCGGCCGCGTTTCCCAGTACGGATCCAGATCGGAACCGGGGAAGGTGGTCAGCTGCCGCTCCTTCGCGCCGGCTCTGGGTTCTATCGCGTAGAGATCGAAGTTGAGGTGCCGGTCCGGGTCCGGTCCGCGCTTGGTGACGTAGGCGATCAGCTTGCCGTCGGGCGACCACGCCGGCAGCAGTTCGTCGTGCGCGCCGGAGGTCAGCTGTTCGACCTTGCCGCTGGCGATATCGAACAGGTACAGATGCTTGCGCCGCGCGCCCAGGTAATCGGCGCCGTCTTCCTTGAACTGGTAGCGTTCGGTGACGATGGGCGGCGGGTTCTTCGGCTTGGGCGTGCCGGCGGGAAACTCCGGGTCCATCACGATCAGGGCCAGCTTTGCGCCATCGGGCGACCAGACGAAATCCTCCACGCCGTCGGCGAAGGCGGTGAGCCGGCGCAGCCGCGTTCCCTGTGCGGACATCAGCCAGACCTGGGTGTTCTGTTCTTCTTGCTTGCCATCGGCGTCGCCGGTTTTCGCGGCCTTGGCGGTCTTGCGGTCGGACAGGAATGCCAGCCAACGACCGTCGGCCGACCATTGCGGCCGCCACTCGCTGCTGTCGGGCGTCGTAGTCAGCTGTTTGCGATTGCGGCCGTCGTAATCGACGCGCCACAGATCGGACTGGGCCATGTCTTCCTGCAGGTTCGCTGTGGCGACGGTGTAGACCAGCGACAGTCCATCGTTGCTGAGGTCGGGTTCGGTAAGGTCGGCCAGCCGGGCCAGATCGGACGGCATGAACTTGTCGCTTTCCTGCGCTTGCGCAGTGCTTGCCGCCAGCGCCAGCAGCAACATGGCCGTCGTTTTCATCTTTTGTTCCCCTGTGGCGACCGGCTTTCGGCGATGGCGCGATAGCGCTCGCGCGCCTGTTGCAGATACTGCAGCGTGGCGCTGCGTTCCTCGGCGTCGTTGTAGTCGTCGCGCGCTGCGGCGGCCTCGATCACGCGATCCAGCCAGCGGGCGAAATAAGCCGCGTCCTGCGGCGCACTGGCGGCCCTGGCATCGCCCAGCCAGACCGGATTGGTGGTCGCGTACGGATACAGGTCCATCACCTGCGGGTCGGCGCCATCGTTCCAGGTGCGCAGCAGCACCCAGCCGTCTTCCAGTTCCAGCGTGCCGTCCGAATCCAGACTGCGGCGATCGCCGGACAGATCGAAGACCTTCACCACCTTGCCGTTGTTCACCAGCTCCAGGTGGTCCATCGCCACCGGCGAGCGCAGTGCGATGCGATAAGCATGCGACCGATTCGACGGCGTCGTTTCCCCAGGTTTCCTGCCGTCCACCAGCAGGCCCAGCAGCGGCCCGTTGCTGACGAAACCGTGGCCGCCTTTCAATGCGGCGGCGAGCGATGTGCCGTCGCGGCGCCCGCCAGTGTCCAGGAACACGCGGTTCATGCCCACCGGACCGCGCAGCGAAGCGTAGTTGGCCATGGCGTCGGTGCCCGCGCCGGCGGCCAGGCGCAGGCCCAGGTTGAGCAGGCGGTACCAGACCGCAGCGGTGGCCTTGTGGTCGGAGAAGCCGATTACTTCCAGATAGTCGATCTTGCCGTTGATGGCGTCGGCCGGCAGCACGTTGCTCAGCACCGGATCCTTGTCCGGATCGGGGAAGGTATCGAACGGATGCACGTAGCCGACCAGCCCATGCTGCGCATGCGCCAGGTCGGCGATCACGCCGTTGTGCGGATAAGGACTGTCCAGTGCGGTATGGCGGTAGGCGGAGAAATCGGGGGTGAGGTAGTGGTCGTCCAGTTGCAGCAGTCCCAGGTGTCCCCAGAAACTGGTGTGATACTCCTGCGCCTGCAGCAGGGTGGTGCGCGCGGTGCTGGCCGCATCGGGCCGGGTACTGAAGTAGCCGATGTCGGGGATGCGTTCTTCCTTGTTGACAATGGTATTGAAGACCACGTCCAGATCTTCAGCTTGCGCCTGGCGGACGAGGTTGGCAGGAGTGTTGCGGTAGTGGCCGCCGTAGTTCATGTGCACGTGCAGGTCTGCGCTGACCCAGTCGCCGAACGGAGCAGGCAGATGTTGCGGCTGCAGTTTGGCGGTGATGTTGGAAACTCCGCCATCGCCCACTTCGACTTGCTGTCGCCAGGGCGAGTACTGGAATCCATGGCGCACTTCGATGGAAGCCTGCCCGGCCGGCAGGTCCAGCAGGCACGGGGACGCGCAATGGAAGTAGTGGGTTTCCGAAGACTGCACGGCGCGGTCGAAACCATCGTCGGCCTGCATCCACGCGTCGGCGGGCGCATGCGCGCGCGCATCGCTGCCGGTCGCCGATACGCGTGCGGGTATTGGCTTGCCGTGTTCATCGACGATCCGCAGCAGCACGCGTCCGTACGAGATTTTGCGAACGGACTTGGCGGGCGCCAGCGTCGTGGTCGCGCCGCCGACCGTGTCCATGACCCGCAACGCGGTGTTGCCGTCGCGGTTGTCGATGAAGGCGATGCGCTTGCCGTCGGGCGACCAGCGCGCATTGCGGCGGTCGTATTCGCCGAAGGTCAGCGGCAGCGGCGCCACGCCTGCCGGTGTGGTCAGCCACAGCTGCTGCCATTGGCGCCCGCGATAACTGCCGTAAAGCAGCCGCTTGCCGTCGGGCGCCAGCTCAGGCCGCGCGCTCCAGCTGGTTTCCTCGCTGAGAATCTTCCGCGGCCGCTGCGGATTGGCCACCTCGACCGCCCACAGGTCGCCGGTTCCCCAGGCGACTTCGGCATTGCCTACGTAGTAAAGCGTCTTGCCATCGGCCGACCAGGACGGATTGATGGCGTGGTCGAAGGCCGAGTAGTAGTAGCGATCGATCTTGCTGCGCCGTTCGCCGAGCAGCGGGCGCGCGTTGCGCAGCTGGTTTCCCTGCAGATCGGCAATGAACAGGTTGAAATGCCCGCTGCCTTGGGTCGATACCCATGCCAGGCGTTTTCCGTCGGGCGACAGCCTGGGCTCGACGTTGACCGCACCGCCCGTAGTCAGCGGCTGTTCGTCGCCGCTGGCAAGATCCAGGCGCCACAGCTCGATGCCGTTGCCGTCGTAGCGCGAGAACACCACGCTGCCGCCATCGCGGCTTATGTCGGGCTGGTAGTCGTAGGCGCTACGGGCATGGGTCAATTCGATCGCCCGATCGCTGCCGATAACCTGCTTCCACAGCGAGCCGCCCCTGCTGTAGACCAGCGCCTTTCCGTCGGGCATGAAACTGGCGGAGGAAGGGCCGGTCGTCAGCTGCGGAATATAAAGTTCGCGCCAGTAGTAGCTATGCGGCAGGTCGACCTGCTTGAGCACCGGTTCGCGGGCGGCTTGCACCGGACCGGTCAGCAACAGCGCCGCCAGCAGACACAGCGAGCGCTGGCAAAGCGAGAGCCGGTACGCAGGCCTAGCAGTCATACGGTCCCGCGCAAAGCCTGATGCAGGCTGGTGCGCAGCATCTCCATCGCTTCGTCCACCTCGGCGACGCTGGTGGTCAGCGGCGGCATGAAGCGCACCGTGCTGACGCCGCAGGAAAGCAACAACAGGCCGTTGTGGAAAGCGCGGGTGACCACGTCGTCGCACAGGCCGCGCGCCGGGGTGCGGTCCGCGTCGCTTTCGATCAGTTCCATGCCGATCATCAGACCCTGGCCGCGCACCTCGCCGATGCAGGGGTAGTCGCGCTTGAGTTCGTGCAAGCGTTGCATGAAATGCGCGCCGACCATGGCCGCGTTATCGACCAGTCCACCGCGCACCAGGTCCAGGGTCGCATTGGCGGCCGCGCAGGCGATTGGATTGCCGCCGTAGGTGTTGCCGTGCGCGCCGCGCTTCCACTGCGACATCAGGGATTTGCGCGCCACCACGGCGCCGATCGGCAGGCCCGAGCCCAGGCCCTTGGCCAAAGTCATGATGTCCGGAGAGACGCTGGCGTGTTCGCAGGCGAACATCCTGCCGGTACGGCCCACGCCCGATTGCACTTCGTCGAAGATCAGCAGGATGCCGTGTTCGTCGCACAGCGCGCGCAAGCCGGCCAGGAATCCCGGCGGCGGCACCAGGTAACCGCCTTCGCCCTGCAGCGGCTCCACCAGGATCGCAGCGACTTCGCTCGCAGGCACGCTGCGCTCGAACAGCATGCGGATGTAGTTCAGCACGGCCTTGCCCTGGTCGTCGCCGGCGAACAGCGGGCGATACGCATTGGGGTAGGGCACATGGGTCACGCCCGGCATGGTCGGCGCGAAGCCCAACTGCTGGGTGTACTTGCTGGAAGTGAAGGACAGCGAACCCATGGTGCGGCCGTGGAATCCGCCCAGGAAGCCGATGAAGCGCGGCCGTTTGGTCACGTAGCGCGCCAGCTTCAACGCGCCTTCCACCGCTTCGGTGCCGGACTGGCAGAGGAAGCTCATCGCCGGTTCGGCCATCGGCGCGACCGCGGCCAGACGTTCGCCGAGCGCGGTCATGTTCTCGTGCCAGTAATCGCTGGAGATGTGCAGGAAGTCGTCCGCCGCCGCCTTCACCGCCGCCACCACCTGCGGATGCGCATGGCCGGTGGCGCATACCGCGATGCCGGCGGCGAAATCCAGGAAGCGGTTGCCGTCCACGTCCCACACTTCGGTGCCGCGGCCGTGCGACATGACGAAGGGATAGTCGCGCGGATACGAGGGCGAAATCACCTCCGCATCGCGCGCGATCATGGCGCGGGCCTTGGGGCCGGGAAGTTCGGTCTTGAGGTGGGGGATGCTCATTGCGGGCCTTCGGGGGATTGGTTGCGGGACGTCAGAGAGGAATGGCGACTGGCCGGGCATGCGCCTGGCGGGTGCGCGCGTGCAGGGCGCGCAGGATCTCCAGTTCTTTGGCCTCGGGCGGATCGACGATGCCCACGTGCGCGGCCAGCGTCAGCGGCCAGCCGACCGCGGCGCGCGCTTCTTCCACGCCGACGCCGGAGAACAAGGCGGCCAGTTGCAGTTCCTGGGTGTCCGGGTGCGGCTTCAGCAGGCCGAAATCCGTGATCACCGAGCGCGGTCCGCCGCCGGGGGCACCGCTGCGCGCACGCGCGCCGGAACCTTGCAGGTAACCGGCCGTGGTACGGAAATCCAGTTCGGCTACGAAGCTGCGCGGGGTCGCCTTCAACATCACGAACGTCTCCCGCGCATGGGTGGCGATTTCCGGCGCGCCGCCGGCGCCGGGCAGGCGCGTGTGCGGCGTGTCGTAACTGCCGATCACCGTGCTGTTGAGATTGCCGTAGCGATCTATCTGCGCCGCGCCCAGGAAGCCCACATCGATGCGACCGGCCTGCAGGTAGTAGCTGAAGATTTCCGGAAGCGGGACCACGCAGGTAGCGGTGCGGGCCAGTTCGCCGTCGCCGATGGACAGCGGCAGCACATCGGGGTGCGTGCCGAGCGTGCCCGACTCGTACACCAGCACGATCTCCGGCGCGTGGGTAAGGCGGGCCAGATTGCACGCCGCACTGGGCAGGCCGATGCCGACGAAACACACGCAGCCGTCCCACAGCAAGCGCGAGGCCGCTATGGTCATCCATTCTTCGCGCGTGCAGATCGTCACGCCGCGTCTTCCAGCAGGCGGCCAAGAAAGTCGCGGTGATCGACGCTGCGCAACACATGCCTGTCCATCCAGATCAGGAAGCTTTCGCGGTCGCGGGCGATGGCGTCCCAATGCTGGTAGAAAGCGTTGTCCCGTTCGTAATGCCCCTGCGCATAGGAGGGATAGGCGCCGCCGGGGCAGTGCACCACCGCGCTCACCAGCCAATGGGGAAGCAGGACGGCATTCATGGCTGGGGCCAGGTTATCGACCAGTTCTTCCACCGTAACCACCAGCGATTTGGCGGCCAGCGCTGCTTCGCGCGCGGCGCCGACGATGCCGTGCAGGGCGATGTTGCCCTGCCGGTCCGCGCTTTGCGCGTGCAGGATGGTGACGTCGGGATTGATCGCCGGCACCGCCGCCAGCATTTCTCCGGTGTACGGGCATTGCACGCGGCGGATAGCGGGATTGTGCGCCGGCAGATCGGTATCCATGTAGCCGCGCAGCACGCCGAACGGCAATCGCGCCGCACCGGCGCAATAGGCGGCCGCCATGCCGGCGTGGTTGTGTTCGTCCAGTTGCAGCGGCGCAGGCCAACGCCGCTCCACCGCATCGCGCAGGCGGTGCAGGGAGCCGACGCCGGGATTGCCGCCCCAGGAAAAGGTCAGCTTGCGCGCGCAGCCCATGCCGATCATCTGGTCGTAGATCAGATCGGGCGTCATCCGCACCAGGTGCAGGTCGTGGCGGCGCTGGCGGATGATCTCGTGGCCGGCCGCGAAGGGGATGAGGTGGGTGAAGCCTTCCAATGCGACGCAGGTGCCGTCGTGCACGTGTTCGGCGATCGCATCGGCCAAGGTGAGGAAGCGCGCGCTCACTCCACCACCGTGCGCGATTGTTCGCGCAGATACTGCGCCAGGTAGTAGAACGAGGCGATGGCCTTGCCGGTAGTGCCCGAACCTTTCCAGCCGCCGAAAGGCTGGTAGCCAGGCCACGCGCCGGTAGTGGCGCCCTGCGGCCGGTTGGCGTAGGTGACGCCGGCTTCGATGTTTTCGAAGAAGTAGTCGAGCTCTTCATCGTTGCCGTAAAAGCCCGCAGTCAGTCCCAGCGGCGAATCGTTGGCAAGCCGCATCGCTTCTTCGATATCGGAAACGCGGCACAGCATGACGATGGGCAGGAACATTTCTTCCCGGAACAACGGATGATCGGCGGGCGCTTCGGCCAGGGTCGGCGCGACGAAATAGCCTTGCGCCAGATCGCCTTCGGCCAGGCGTCGCGCGCCATCCAGCACGCGCCCGCCGTGCTGGGCCAGCAGGGTCGAATAGCGGTCGTAGTTCTTCAGCGCGTTGGCGGTGGTCGCAGGCCCCAGCCAGTTCTCCTGCAGGCGCGGATCGCCGATGCGCAGAGCCTGGATCTTCTCCTGCAACTTTTCGATCAACGCATCGGCGACTACTGCGTCCACGTACAGGCGCGATAACGCCGAGCACTTCTGCCCGCCCATGCCGAACGCCGAACGCACGATGCCGGTGGCCGCGCGTTCCAGATCCGCGTTGGCGGTGACCACGCAGGCGTTCTTGCCGCCCATTTCGGCCAGGCACGGCCGCGGATAAGCGCCGTCCGCCATTGCCCGGTAAATGCGCATGCCCACGTCGAAGGAACCGGTGAAAGTGACGCCGGCGGTGCGCGGATGATCGACCAGCGCCTGCCCGACTTCGCCACCGTTGCCGTTGAGATAGTTGAAAACACCCGCTGGAAATCCGGCATCGCGCAGGCAGTCGGCCAGCAGGCGCCCGGACCAGGGCGTATCGCTGGCGCTCTTGAACACCACCGTGTTGCCGGTGACCAGCGCCGCGGCGACCGGGCCGCCGGCCAGCGCGAACGGGAAATTGAATGGCGCGATCACCACCCAGGCGCCGTAGGGACGCATCACGCTGCGGTTGCGGGAGCGGAAGTCCGGTAGCGGATCGTCCGGCAGCGGGCGATCGAAACCCTGCTGGCGTTCGAAATCCTCGGCGTAGTGGCGGAAGAAATCCGCCGTCTCCTGTACTTCGCCCAAGGCTTCCATGCGGTTCTTGCCGACTTCAAGCGTCAGTGCGGCCGCGATGGAGTACACGCGTTCTTCGATCAGCGCAGCGACGCGTTTGAGCAGGCGTACGCGCTCGGCCGTGGCCGTCGCACGCCAGCCGGGGAAGGCGGCATGCGCCGCTTCCATCGCCTGGCCGGCCTGGGCGATGTCCGCCAAAGCGAAACGGCCCAGCACCAGGCGCTGGTCGATGGGGCTACGGCGTTGCTCCGAATCGGCGCCCGCGCATTCTTTCCCGTCGATATGCAGCGCATGCGAGGCGCCCAATCCAGCCTCGATTCCGGCCAGCGCCGCATCGAAGCGGACATGCAGATCCGCCGGCGGGTCGAACATGGTGGCGTAGGTCAGCTTGTAGCTCATGCCGACTCCCGCTGGACATCGCCCACCCGTACGCCCATCTCGCCGATCAGGCGATCCAGCAAGTCCAATGCATCGGTCAGTTCGTTTTCCTCGATCACCAGCGGCGGCGCCAGCAAGATCAGATTGCCGCGCGCGGCGAAGGACACGCCTTGTTCCAATGCTTCGTGCAATAGCGCCTTCAGCGTCGGGGCCATCTGCGGCCAGGGCGCCAGCGGCGTACGGCTGGCACGGTCGGAAACCAGTTCGACCACCGCGAACAGGCCATGGCCGCCGCGCACCTCGCCGATCACCGGGTGGCGCGACTGCATGCGCTGCAGCGACGCCAGCATCCGCGCGCCGAGCGAGCGCGAGCGTTCGATGAGCTTCTCGTTCTCGTACGCCTGCAGCGCGGCCACGCCCGCCGCGCACGACAGCGGATGGCCGCAGTAGGTCAGGCCGGTGTAGAGCATCTCGTGCTCCAGGGACGCTGCGATTCCAGCGGACACGACCACCGCGCCGAGCGGCAGGTGCGCGCCGGTCAGGCCCTTGGCCAGCGTCATCAGGTCCGGCTTGGCTTGATCGCCGTGACGCTGCCAGGCGAACCATTCGCCGCAACGGCCGAAGCCGCTCATCACTTCGTCGGCGATCAGCGGAACGCCGCGTTCCAGGGTCAGTTGCCGCAGCAGCGGCCAATAGTTGTCCGGCGCGACAATGCCATTGGTGCCCGCGTTGGGCTCCATCATCACCGCAGCGACGCCGTCGGCGCCGTGCCGATCAATGGCACCGGCGACCGCGGCGGCGGCGCGCTCGCCGCATTGTCCGTCGCTGTCGCTGCCGAAGGGGCAGCGATAGGCGTACGGCGGCGGAACGTGCAGTACGTCGAAGTTTTCGGGATCGACCTGCAGCCGCGTGCGCGAATCGCCCGACAGAGCCATGCCCGCGTAGCTGGCGCCATGATAGGAGCGGTCGCGCGTGATCACCTTGCCATGCGGCAAACCGCGTGCCTGCCGTGCGAACTTGACCGCGTGCTCGTTGGCATCGGCGCCGCCCAGGGTGAAGAACACGCGGCCGCCGTCGAATCCGGATTTCTCCAGCAACATCCCGGCCAGTTCCGCGCGCGGCTGCGCGCCCCAGGCCGAAGTGACGAAACACAAACGCTCGGCCTGTGCGCGGATGGCGGCGACGATGTGCGGATGCTGGTGCCCCAGATTGCTGCATTCGGCCAGACTGCTCATATCCAGGTACTCGCGCCCCGCGTCGTCACGCAGGCGTGCACCCTGGCCGCCGACAATGGTCGGCGCCCGCCATTCGGACTGCACGCACCAACTGTGCAGCACGCTGTCGCGCTCACTGGTCACAATTCATCCCGCCCCCGGCTTTGTGCGGTAATCGAACACTAATTCGTATTGCGAACCCATTGGAAACCTTCTACGCTCAGGCTGTCAATCCACACGCGACGGCGCATGGCAGCCAACCCCTTCGAAGAAAGCCCGGACTATGTGCAATCGCTCGCTCGCAGCCTGCAGGTGCTGCGCGCGTTCGGGCACGATCTGCCCAGTCCCAGCCTTTCGGAAATAGCGGTCAGCACCGGCCTGTCGCGTGCAGTGGTGCGGCGCATCCTGCTGACCTTGCAACACCTGGGTTACGTGGGCGCGCGCGGACGCAGCTTCTTCCTCACTCCGCGGGTGCTGGAGCTGGGCTACAGCTATCTGTCTTCGCTGGATCTCAACGAGCTGGCGCAACAGACCATGGAACAGCTGGCGCAGAAGGTCGGCGAGTCGTGCTCGCTGGCGGTGCTGGACGGCTACGACATCGTCTACGTGCTGCGCGTGCCGGTGCGGCGGGTGATGAGCATCGCGCTGGGAGTGGGCGCGCGGCTGCCCGCGTTCGCCGCCTCGATGGGACGGGTGATGCTGGCCGACCTGCCCGATGCCGAACTGGACGCCTGGATGCAGGGGAACAAATTCCAGCCCTATACGCCGAAGACGCTGCGCAATGCGCGCGCGCTGAAGAGCGAACTGCTGCAGGTGCGCAAGCAGGGCTATGCGATGGTTTCGCAGGAACTGGAACTGGGCCTGTGCTCCATCGCCGTGCCGATCCGCGCCGCCAACGGCTGCGTGGTCGCCGGCCTCAACGTGAGCATGCAGTACAGCGATAAGGCGCAGGGCCGGGCATTGAAGGAAATCCTGCCTGCCTTGCGCGCCGCACAACCCGAAATTGAGCAAGCGATCCGGCAGGGCGGCTGGGACCCGCACGTTTACAGGAGACAGGGCCTGTGACCCGCGCCTACCTCGTCGATGCGACGCGAACGCCTTTCGGGCGTTACGGCGGCGCACTCGGCGGGGTGCGCTGCGACGACCTGGCCGCCCTGCCGTTGATCGCATTGATGGAACGCCATCCCGCGCTGGACTGGGCGGCATTGGACGAAGTGATCCTGGGCTGCGCCAACCAGGCCGGCGAGGACAACCGCAATATCGCGCGCATGGCCACGCTGTTGGCGGGGCTACCGGAAAACGTGCCTGCGGTGACGGTCAACCGGTTGTGCGCCTCCGGCCTGGAAGCGATCGGGCAGGGCGCGCGCGCGATCGTTTGCGGCGAAGCGGAGCTGGTGATCGCCGGCGGCGTGGAGAGCATGACCCGCGCGCCTTATGTCATGGGCAAAGCCGGCGGCGCGCACGCGCGCGATCAGCAGCTGGCCGACACTACGCTGGGCTGGCGTTTCGTCAATCCGCGCATGCAGGCTGGCCATGGCACCGATTCGATGGTCCAGACCGCGGAGAACCTGGCGCGCGAACACGGCATCGCGCGCGCCGACCAGGACGCCTACGCGTTGCGCAGCCAGCAGCGCGCGTCGCATGCGCAACGGCAGGGATGGTTCGCGGAGGAGACCACAGCCGTTCGCACCACGCAGGCGAAGCAGCCGTTCGATTTCCACACCGACGAGCAGCCACGCCCCGACACGACTCCCGAGGGGCTGGCCGCACTCAAACCTTTGCTCGGCCCGCAAACCAGCATCACCGCCGGCAACGCTTCCGGTCTGAACGACGGTGCCGCCGCCGTCCTGCTGGCTTCGCAAGCCGCCGTCGAAAAATACGGGCTGCAGCCACTGGCGCGAATCACCGGCATGGCTTCCTCCGGCGTGGCGCCGCGGGTCATGGGAATAGGTCCGGTGTCGGCCATCCATAAGCTGCGCACCCGCCTGGGCCTGGAGCTCGCCGACTTCGACCGCATCGAGATCAACGAAGCCTTCGCCGCGCAGGTGCTGGCCTGCACCCGCGCGTTGGGATTGGCGGACGACGCAGAACACGTCAACGCCAACGGCGGCGCCATCGCACTGGGCCATCCGCTCGGCGCCAGCGGCACGCGCCTGGCCATGACCGCGGCCTACGCCCTGCGCCGGCAACGGCAGCGGCGCGCGCTGGTCAGCCTGTGTGTCGGGGTGGGCCAGGGTCTGGCGCTCGCAATGGAAACCCCTTGAGAAAAACACCGGTACGGGAACAGCAATGAAGCATCGGGCTTTCAATAAAATACGCGTAGCCGGCCTGGCGGCGTTGCTGTTGCTGCCGTTGGCGTCGCCGGCGGCCGAGCAGGTGCCGGCCGCCCAACGGACGTTGGGCCGCGAGCTGTTGCGCGAACTGATCGATATCGACACCACGCCGGACCACGGCAGCACCACCGCCGCCGCCGAAGCGATGGCCAAGCGTTTTCTTGACGCCGGTTTCGACCCGGCCGATGTGCTGGTGCTGGGCGACAATCCGCTGAAGCGCAACCTGGTGGTGCGGCTGCGCGGCCGTGGAGAGCGCGAGCCGATTCTGTTGCTGGCCCACCTGGATGTGGTGGAAGCCAAGCGCGAGGACTGGCATTTCGATCCGTTCAAACTGACCGAGGACGGCGGCTACTTCTACGGCCGCGGCACCTCGGACATCAAAGGCGGTGCGGCCGGTCTGGTCGCAACGCTGCTGCGCCTGCGCCAGGAAGGCTTCGTGCCGCACGGGGATTACGTGCTGGCGCTGACTGCGGGCGAAGAGGACGGCGGCGACAACGGCGTGCAGTGGCTGCTGGCGCATCGGCCGGAACTGATCAAGGCGCAGTATTCCCTCAATGTCGATGGCGGCGGGCCGGAGATCCGCAACGGCAAGCCGGCGGTGCTGTCGGTGGAAACCGCAGAGAAGGTCTACCTCAGTTTCACCCTCACTGCGCGCAATCCGGGCGGCCACAGTTCACTGCCCACTGCGGACAACGCCGTATACCGGTTGGCGCATGGCCTGGCCAGGCTGTCGGCATTGCAGTTCCCGCTGCATACCAACTCGGCCACGCGCGGCTACTACGCCGGTCTGGCCAAGTTGTATTCGGGAGATGCCGCTACCGGGATGCTGGCCGCTTCGCGCGAACCGCAGGATCCGGTGGCGCTGGCCCGGCTGGCGGCGACCTCCACCTACAACAATGCGCAACTGCGCACGACTTGCATTCCCACCTTGCTGAAGGGCGGCCACGCCGAAAACGCCCTGCCGCAGATGGCGCAGGCCACGGTGAACTGCCGCGTGCTGCCCGACGAAGACCTGGCCGGGATCGATCTGGCCCTCAGGCAGGCGCTCGCCGATCCGGGCATCGAGCTGGCCCGCGTCGCCGAACCCCACCCCAGCCCGCCTTCCCCGGTCAACGCCGAACTCTTCGCCCGTATCGCCGAGGTGGCCAAAGCGGTGTGGGGTGAAATGCCGGTTTCGCCCTACATGTCCGCCGGCGCCACCGACAGCGTATTCCTGCGTGCGGCCGGCATGCCGGTCTACGTGTTCAACGGCATGCCCTACGACGTGGACGACGACCGCGCCCATGGCCAGGACGAACGCATCCTGGTGGCGTCCTACTACCAATCCCTTCAATTCAACTATAGATTGCTGAAAGCGCTATGACGGAACGGACTGCCGTGAACGGGCTGCAGTGAACGGGGGTGCTCCAATGAAGCGCGATACAACGGAATCGATGGAGCGTGCGGCCGGCAAGGCGGCCTTGCCCTGCGAGCGGCAATCCGCGGATTCAGCAGTATGAACACCGCCGCCGCTCCCACCGCTACGCTGGAAACCGCGCTCGCCCATGCCTCCCGGCTGCTTGCGACCGATCCGGCGCTGGCCGGCGAGCAGGCGACGGAAATCATCAAGGCCGTCGGCGACCATCCCATGGCTCTGCTGGTGCTGGGCGTTTCGCACCGCGCGCGCGGCGACATAGAAGGCGCGCTGAAAATTCTGCAGCCCCTGGCGATCTCGCAACCCAATTCGGCCATGGCCCAGCTGGAACTGGGCATCGCGCTGAGCCGCGCCAGACAGGGCGACGAAGCGGTCGCCGCGTTGCGCCGCGCGGTAAAGCTGAAGCCGGATCTGCCGCAGGCGTGGCTTGCGCTGGGCGATCATTTCATGGCGATGGACGACGCCCAGGGCGCCGATGTCGCCTACGCCAACCACCTGCGCTACTCCACCCGCGACCCGCAGCTGCTGGCTGCCGCCAACGCCTTGCACGAACAGCGCATCCCCGAAGCGGAAGCATTGCTGCGCGAGCACCTGAAGCGCGCGCCCACCGATGTGGCCGCCATCCGCATGCTGGCCGAGGTGGCGATGCGCCTGGGCCGCAACGAGGATGCGGAAAACCTGTTGGCGCGGTGCCTGGAACTGTCGCCCAGCTTCCACGCCGCGCGCCAGAATTACGCGCTGGCGCTGCACCGTTCCAACAAGCCCGCCGAAGCGCTGGCCCAGATAGACCAGCTGCTGGCGCACGAACCCGACAATCCCGGCTATCGAAATCTCAAGGCCGTGGTGCTATGTCGTATCGGTGACTACGAACCGGCCATCGCTCTCTACCAGCAGATCCTCAAGGTCTATCCCAAGCACCCGAGGATCTGGATGAGCTACGGCCACGCGCTCAAGACCGCCGGCCACCAGGACCGCGCGATCGAGGCTTACCGGCGCAGCTTGCAATTGGAGCCGGGCTCGGGCGAGGTGTGGTGGAGCCTGGCCAATCTGAAGACTTTCCGTTTTTCCGGCGACGACCGGGTGGTGATGCAGCGGGAACTGGCCAAGCCCGATCTGGCTTCCGAACACCGCCAGCACCTGGAATTCGCACTCGGCAAGGCGTTGGAGGACGAGGGCGAATACGAGGCTTCGTTCCTGCATTACCAGCACGGCAATGAACTGCGCCGCGCCACGCTGGCTTACAGCGCCAAGGACACCTCGGCGCGCGTGGCCCGCATCAAGCGCGGCTACACGCGCGAATTCTTCGAACAGCGGCATGGTTACGGGGCCATCGCCGCCGATCCCATCTTCATCGTCGGCCTGCCGCGCGCCGGTTCGACTCTGCTGGAGCAGATCCTGTCCAGCCACTCGGCGGTCGAAGGCACCATGGAGCTGCCGGAAATCACCTCCATCACCCGCGAGTTGCGCGGCCAGGGCAGCGCCGGCCATGCCATGCCCTACCACGACGTGCTGGAGGCGATGGGCGCCGAAGAACTGCGCGCGCTCGGCGAACGCTACCTGCAGCACACCCGCATCCAGCGCAAGACCGATGCGCCGTTCTTCATCGACAAGATGCCCAACAATTTCCTGCACATCGGCCTGATCCAGCTGATGCTGCCCAATGCGAAGATCGTCGATGCGCGCCGGCACCCTCTGGCCTGCTGCTTCTCCGGCTACAAGCAGCACTTCGCGCGCGGGCAGAGCTTCACCTACAGCCTGGACGACATCGGCCGCTACTACGCGGACTACGTCGAACTGATGGCGCATTTCGACGACGCGCTGCCGGGCCGGGTGCACCGGGTCTTCTACGAGGACATGGTCGACGACACCGAAACCCAGGTGCGCCTTCTGCTCGAATACTGCGGGCTTCCATTCGAAGACGGCTGTCTGCGCTTCTTCGAGAACAAGCGCGCCGTGCGCACCGCCAGTTCCGAGCAGGTGCGCAAGCCGATCTACCGCGAGGGCGTGGACCATTGGCGAAATTATGATCCATGGCTGGGGCCGCTGAAAAGCGCGCTGGGCCCGGTCCTGGACAGTTATCCGGCGGTGCCGGAGTTTCCGTTGGCAAGGTAGTTATCCAAGCATCGACAACCATCACTGGAGAGAGTGACGCAGATGAGCAGACACGAAACGAAACGAAGCGAACGAAGAAAACCCCCGTCGTCTTTTGCCAGATTGCCGTTGGCCGCCGCCATCTACCTTGCGGTGGGCTCGGCGGCCTTCGCGCAGGAAGCCACGCCCGCGCCGACGCCTGCGGAAAAAGAAGCCGCCACCCTGGACACCATCACGGTGACCTCGCAAAGGCGCTCGGAAAACCTGCAGAAGGTGCCGATCAGCATCCAGGTGCTGGGCACCGAAAAACTCGAAGAGCTCAACGTAAGCGATTTCGAGGACTACGTGAAATACCTGCCCAGCGTTTCCTACCAGACCTTCGGCCCCGGCTTCGCGCAGATCTACATGCGCGGCGTGTCCAGCGGCGGTGATGGCAACCATTCCGGTCCGCTTCCCAGCGTAGGCGTGTACCTGGACGAACAACCGGTCACCACCATCCAGGGTCCGCTGGATCTGCACATCTACGACATCGCGCGCGTCGAAGTGCTCTCCGGCCCGCAGGGCACGCTGTACGGCGCCAGCTCGCAGGCCGGCACCATCCGCATCATCACCAACAAGCCCGACCCCACCGGTTTCGAAGCCGGCTACAGCCTGGAAGCCAACAGCGTCAGCCACGGCGGCACCGGGCACGTGGCCGAAGGCTTCGTCAATATTCCGCTGTCCGAAAAGGCGGCGATTCGCCTGGTGGGCTGGAACCAGCACGATGCGGGATATATCGACAACCGGGAGAACGACCGCCAATTCCCGATCCGCGACCCGGACGATGTACCGAGTTGGGGCGGCGTGGTCAGCAACCGCGATTGCACTTCCACCGATCTGCTCCTGTGCACCGGGCGCGCCAAGGACAACTACAACGATGTCGATACGACCGGCGCCCGCCTGGCCTTGCGGCTGGACCTCAACGAAAACTGGACCATCAGTCCGACTGTGATGGGCCAGCGCGCGACCAGCAACGGCCTCTTCGCCTTCGACGAGAGCGTCGGCGACCTGGCCGTGAACCACTACTATCCCGAGCGCACCGAGGACAAGTGGATGCAGGCGGCGTTGACCGTGGAGGGCAAGATCGGCAATTTCGACATCACCTATGCCTTCGCCCACCTCAAGCGCGACGACGAAACCGATTCGGACTACAGCGACTATTCTTTCTGGTACGACACGCTGTACGCCTACGGCGGCTCCATCTACAACGACAACGGCGATTTCATCAATCCGTCGCAATACATCCGGGGCAAGGACGGCTACAAGAAGACCAGCCACGAGTTGCGCATTTCCTCTCCGGCCGAAAACCGCTTCCGCTTCGTCGGCGGCCTGTTCTGGCAGAACCAGAGGCACGACATCCAGCAGGACTACCGCATCGACGGACTGGCCACCGATCTTTCGGTGCCAGGCTGGCCGGGCACGCTGTGGCTGACCAAGCAGATACGAGAGGACCACGACGAAGCGGTGTTCGGCGAATTCTCGTTCGACATCACCGACAAACTGACCGCAATGGCGGGCTTCCGTTCGTTCCGGGTGGACAACACGCTTAAAGGCTTCCACGGTTTCGCCAGCTACGTCATCGACGATCCGGACAATCCCACCGATGCTTTCTGCGCCGATCCCGAGACGCCGTTCATGAACTCGCCGTGCGTGAACATCGACAAGGAGCTGAAAGAGCACGACACCATCGGCAAGTTCAACGTCACCTACGAGTTCAGCGATACCAAGATGATCTACGGCACCTGGTCGGAGGGTTATCGCCCGGGCGGCAACAACCGCCGCGGCAGCCTGCCGCCGTATGTGTCGGATTATCTGACCAACTACGAGCTGGGTTGGAAAACCAGTTGGATGGACAACCGCCTGACCTTCAATGGTGCGGTGTTCCGGCAGGAGTGGGAGGATTTCCAGTTCAGCATTCTTGGCGCCAACGGCCTCACCGAAATCAAGAACGCGAACCAGGCGCGCATCAACGGTCTGGAAATGGAAATGAATTTCGCCGCCACCTACAACCTGCAGCTCACCGCCGGTGCGGCGTTCTACGACGCCAAACTGACCGAGAATTTCTGCGGTTTGACCGACTCGTCCGGCAAGCCGATCACCGAGTGCCCGGTAGGAGTCATCAATCCGGAGACAGGAGAGGAGTTCGAAGGTCCGGAAGCGTCCAGCGGTACGCAGCTGCCGGTAACGCCCAAGTTCAAGGGCAACCTGACCGCGCGCTACCTGTTCAACATCGGCGGCTTCGATGCCTATGTACAGGGAGCGGTGGTGCATGTGGGCGAACGCACTTCCGATCTGCGTACGGCGGAACGGGAAATCCTGGGCGACCTGCCGGCCTACACCACGGCCGATTTCTCGGTGGGCATCGCCAAGAACAATTGGGCTTTGGACCTGTTCGTCAGCAACGCATTCGACGAGCGTCCGCAGATCGCCCGGTTCACCCAATGCGCCGAATCGGTATGCGGCAACGTTGATCATGCACCCGTACCCGGCTACGAAAACGGCCAGATCTACACCGTCACCTCCCCGCCGCGCACGGTGGGATTGAGGTTCTCGCAGAAGTTCTGACCCATCGGAGCGATTGGTGCCCCAGACCCCGGCTCAGGCCGGGGTCTTTCGTTGCGCCTTCCTTCAATGGCGGCTTTGTAAGCGGCAGCCGGGTCGTCCACAATGAGCCATGGACAACGCCATCGATCTGCTCGAAACCGTAGAACAGGAAACCGGCCCGTCGCCGCAATGGTCGGTCATCTGGCTGCACGGCCTGGGCGCCGACGGCCACGACTTCGCGCCGCTGGTGCCCGAACTGGTGCGTGAGGGCTGGCCGTCCCTGCGCTTCGTCTTCCCGCACGCGCCGGTACGCGCGGTCACCATCAACAACGGCGTGCGCATGCGCGCGTGGTACGACATCGTCGGCATGGACTTCCCCACCCGCGCCGACAGCGAGGGCGTCGACCAGTCCGTGCTGCAGACCGGCGCATTGATAGACCGCGAACACGCGCGCGGCATCGAACCGCAACGGATCCTGCTGGCCGGCTTTTCCCAGGGCGGCGCCATCGCGCTGACGGCGGGCCTGCGGCGGAAAACCCCGCTGGGAGGGCTGATCGCCCTGTCGACCTATCTGCCCGGCGCCGAGGCCGCGGCGGAATCCCTGAAAGCATCGCTAAGCGAAGGCGCGGCAACCCAGCCGGTCTTCATGGCCCATGGCGCGGCCGATCCGGTGATTCCGCTGGTGCACGCCGAACGCAGCGCGCAGCTGCTGCAATCGTTCGGTTTCGCGGTGGAATGGCACCGCTACCCGATGGCGCACCAGGTCTGCGCCGAGGAAATAGCCGCCCTGGGCGACTGGATGGCGCGGCGATTCGCCCACGCCTAAGTGTGCGCCGCGTCGCAGGGTGACGCTGGCCGGAACGGTCGCTACCATGGACTCGCGTCTCTTCGCAGAACCGATCTCCGCAGAACCGAGGAAGCAGGCACCGTGAAGGTGGTTATCGCCGACGACGAACCCCTGGCCCGCGAGCGCCTGCGCGCGCTGCTGGCCGAGCACGCCGGCGTGGAAGTCGTGGCCGAGGCCGATAACGGGTTGAGCGCTTTGCAAGCCTGCGCCGAATTCCGGCCCGACCTGGTACTGCTGGACATCGCCATGCCCGGCGTCGATGGGCTGGAAGCGGCCCGCCACCTCACCGCCTTCGATCCGCGGCCGGCGGTGGTGTTCTGCACGGCTTACGACGAGCACGCGCTGTCGGCGTTCGATGCCGCGGCCATCGATTACCTGATGAAGCCGGTGCGTGCCGAACGGCTTGCCGTGGCGCTGGAACGTGCCCGCACCTTCATCGCCGGCCGCGAAACCCAGGCGCCGGCGCAACCGGGCCGCATCCCGCGCACGCATCTGTGTGCGCGCATGCGCGGCAGCCTGCGCCTGATTCCGGTGGAAGACGTGCACTACCTGCAGGCCGAAGAGAAATACGTGGTGGTCCACCACGCGCGCGGCGAGGATCTGATCGAGGAATCGCTGCGTTCGCTGGAGGACGAATTCAACGGACGCTTCGTGCGCATCCACCGCAACTGCCTGGTGGCCCGGCATGAAATCACCGAACTCAAGCGCATCGGCGATGGCCGCGTGCAAGCCGTCCTGCGCCACGGCAAAGAGCCGCTCGAGGTCAGCCGCCGCTGCGTGGCGGGGTTGCGGGATACAGTCAAGAACCTTTAGCGAAGGTCGGAACAACCCTTGTCCTGTCATCCCGAGCGTAGCGAGGGATCTGTTTTCCGACGCAAAACAGCAGATCCCTCGCTACGCTCGGGATGACATTCGAGTTGTTCGGAGGCTCCTAGAAAAGTACACGACTATGAAATCCCGTTCGTGGTGAGTCTGTCGAACCACGCTCTTGGCGGGCATCTCCCAGATCGCGGCACTAGCGCATCCTGCGAAAAGCGTGGTTCGACAAGCTCACCACGAACGGGATATAGAAGCGGATATCGGAACTGAAACGGGACATTGAGCCGCCTATCCAGCTCCCCGCACCGGCTTCATAATGACCGCATGAAGCAGATCCGCATCGCCACCCGCAAGAGCCCGCTGGCCCTCTGGCAGACCGAACACGTGGCCACGCTGCTGCGCGCGGCGCACCCCGGAATCGAAGTGAGCCTGGTGCCGATGAGCACCCGCGGCGACGACGTGCTGGATCGTTCGCTGGCCGCGATCGGCGGCAAGGGCCTGTTCCTGAAAGAATTGGAGCTGGCCATGCTGAGGGGCGAGGCCGACTGCGCGGTGCATTCGCTCAAGGACGTGCCGATGGAGCTGGATGCGCCGTTCGCCTTGTCGGCGATCCTGGAACGCGCCGACCCCGCCGATGCCTTTATCAGCAATCTTCACGCTTCGCTGGATGCCCTGCCGCAGGGCGCGCGCGTCGGCACGTCCTCGCTGCGGCGGCAGGCGCAACTGCGCGCGCGCAGGCACGACCTGCAGTTGCTGGATCTGCGCGGCAACGTCAATACGCGCCTGGCCAAGCTGGACGCGGGCGACTACGACGCCATCGTGCTGGCCTGCGCGGGTCTGCAGCGGCTGGGTTTCCACGACCGCATCGGCGTGCGCCTGGCCGCGCCGGATTGGTTGCCGGCGCCGGCGCAGGGGGCGATAGCGATCGAATGCCGCGCCGGCGATGCGCGGATGCAGGAAATGCTTTCGGCGCTGGATCACGCGCCTACCCGGACCTGCGTGGAAGCCGAGCGGGCGATGAACCGGGCGCTGCATGGAAGCTGCCACGTGCCGGTGGCGGCCTATGCGCAATTGCACGGCGACCGCCTGCATTTGAGTGGACTGGTCGGCTCTGCTAGCGACGGGCGCATGGCGCGGGCGCAGGACGAAGCGGCGAGCGACGCGCCGGAAGCGCTGGGACAGGCCGTGGCCCGGGAGCTGCTGGCGCGGGGCGCCGGTGAGTTTCTCTAGCGGCCCACGTCGGTCGTGTAGGAGCTGCGTAAGCTGCGACCTGACTAATGCCGGGATAGCGAAATCGAACACGATCCGGAAAACCATTGCTGGCCCGGATCGGCCTCTACGACCCTTCGAGTCGGTCCGGCTGTTACGGTCGCAGCTTACGCAGCTCCTACCGAGTGCGCGACCGCCTACTTGAAGCGGTACACCACGTTCATGGTGGTCAGCGTGTCGGTCTTCTTGCGGTCGGCTTCGACTTCGCTGTTGCGGCGCGCCTGCAACCCGGCCTTCAGCGCCAGGTGCGAATTCATCGCCACCGAAACGCCGAGGTCGTTCTGTGCGTAGGTGTTGTGGCTGCCCGACTCGACCAGCAGATTGTTGGACAGTTCGGTGTTGTCGGTCAGGTCGAACTTCAGCCCTACGAAGCCGCGGCCGATCACCCCGGTCTCGGTAACGTCGTCTTCGGCGTTGTGCGCGCGCCTGAAACCCGGACCCACCTGCACGTCCAGCTTGGTGCGCTCGCCGTCCATCATGCGCGTGCCGTAACCGATGCTGGCGGTCTGCAGCCGGTCGTAGGTGGCGAAGTCGTCCTGTTCCGCACGCACGGCGGTAGTGAACTGGCGATGCTCGCCCAGCTTCAACGCGCTGTTGATGCCCACCGTGTAGCGGTTGGCGGTGGTCTTGGCCTGGCGTGTGATGCCGCCGTTTTCGTCCTCCACCCGATATTCGGCGCGGGCGCGCAAGCCGAACAGATCCATGCTGTGGATCCAGTCGTCCTGCGTGTACTGCAGATTGAAGCGGCCGTTGAGGCTTTCGTTGATGCTGTTGCCGCGGGCCGAGGCGAAGCCCAGTTCGCCGCCGCCGGTCCAGTGCGAGACTTCTTCGGTCTTGCCGCTGTCCTCCCCGTCGCAGGGGCAGGCTTTGTCATTGGCCCAGGCCGCAGGCGCGGTCATGGCCAGGAGGAGGGTGGGGAAAAGCAGCGGGTGATGGTACATGTAGGTGGCCTGGGAAGTGAGCGATAACAGGGACAGGGTCTGAAAACGGTTACATGGTATCGCGTCAATCTGACAATTTCAGTGCAAGTGTTTGTTCACTCTCACTTTTCCCGCCTGGCCGGCAAGTTTTCGTTCAGGGTCGGCAGTATTCCCGATCACGCCGCAATTCCTCGTCCAGCAGTTCGCGCTCGTGTTCGGAAGTGGCGGTCAGCAGGCCGGAAAGATTCGAAGCGATGCGTGGACAAGGCGATTGGCTGTAGCCGGGGCCGCCGGCCATGCTTCCGATCTTCTGCAGGATCTTTTGCGGGCTCAGCGGTTCCTTCATCCGGAATCTTCCGCGGCCGTCTCCGCCGGGCAGCTGTGCGTGCCGGCTGCCGAACGGGTCGGCGGCGAAGGCCGGTGGAGCCTGCCGGGCCGCCCAATCCCGGGCTTGCTCCTGCAACTGGTCGGCTGCAGGAACCACCGGTTCGCTGGTCTGTGCGACCGGAGCGGTGAGGACCACTAGGGGGCGAGATGCTGTCGGTGCACCTCGCGGGATCTGGGCCGGCGGGACTGAAGGACGCGGAGGTAGTGTCGGCGGCGGTAGCGGCCGCGCAGGCGTCACGAACACCAGACGCAATCGCGGTCCATCGTCGAAGTTGGCCGTGCCTGGCTCCTGCCGTGTCAGCAGCCACAACAGACACGCATGCACCCCAATCACTCCCAGCCACGCGATCACCTGCGTGGCGCCTGCCTGCCGCTCGCTTCCCTGCATGTGACCTCCGCTGATCCGGCGCGGAGTCTGCCAGCCGGCTCGGGGAGCAAGCCGTTAAACGCAAGTTAGGAAATCATTGCGGCGGATCGATGGTTATCGACGGGTCATCGAAGCGCGAATAGCGCAAGGTCATCGAATAGGGTTTGCCCTGCGCCTGTCCCTGGTGCAGCAACTGCAGGGGCAAGCCATCGCTGCCGATCCAGAAAGTGAACTCGTTGGCTTCGGGCTGCGTGTTCCTGACCAGATACTTCTTCGCCGCCTGGCCTTCCACGCTGTCGCTGCCCAGCGCCTCGACGCTCAGGCCGGCCTTGTTCTCCTCGATCTTCAGCGGATCGCGCCATTGGCTCAGCGTGCCTTTCGGCAGCGGCACCTTCATCGAACGGCCGTCGGCCTGCATGTACATGGTGTCGCCGACGATCACCTGGGTGCCCACCGGCATCTTCATGCGGTAGCGGTCGGGGGCGACGAAGTCCATTTCATTGGTCATCCCGCGCGCGCCCTCCATGACCATCACCGCATGGAAGGACTTGGCTTTCAGGAACTTGTCCATCGATGCCTTTACTTCGTCTTCGGGACTCGACAGCAGGCTGGGGGGCGCCGCCTTCTCCGCCGCCATGTTGGAGGCGGTCGGGTTCGCATCCGCACCCGGTTCGGCGGGTGCGGACTGTTTGCAGGCTGCAAGGACCAGGACAACACAGGCAAGCGCAAGTGGACGGCAGGTCATGCGGGACTCCAAGGCTGGGGGCAGGGAGACATCATCGATCCGGCTGGCGAACCTGATGACAGAAGGATAGCGTGGGAGTGACATTCTGCTGCGAGCTCCTGCATGCGCCTGTCTGGGCCATTGAGAGCTCGCGGCGGGGACGCCGCTCCCGCGCGGCCGGGTTCCGTCAGCGCGCCGGCAGCTTGGGTCCGCGCGTTGAGGGGTCGCTGCGCACGGGTGACTGCGCAGCGGGATCCGGCACCGCACGGGCCCAAGCTGTCGAACAGCCGGTCCCCTGTATTTGCTTCAACGGCATCTTCATCGCGAAAACGGCCACGGCTCGGCCATAATCGGCGCATGGACAAGATCGAACGCATCACCGCCCTGCACCGCATCCTCAAGGCCGCGCGCTACCCGGTCACGGTCAAGCGCCTGCAAGAGGAACTGGGCTGCTCGCGCGCCACCGCCTATCGCGACCTGGCCTACCTGCGCGATGCGCTGATGGCCCCGATCGAGGGCGATGGCGAAGCCGGCTTCCGCTATCAGGCCGGTGAAAGCGAACGCTTCGAACTGCCGGGCCTGTGGCTGAGTTCGGAAGAACTCTATTCGCTGCTGGCCGCCCAGCAATTGCTGATGCGCACCGGCGGTGGCGTGCTGGCCGGCGCGCTGGCGCCGTTGCAGAAACGCATCGAAGGCCTGCTGGCCGACCATGCCGGCGTCGACCACTGGCCGGTGGAGCGGGTACGGGTGATCCCGCACCGCGGACGCCGGCTGGATGAAGCCAGTTTCCGCAGCGTGGCCTCGGCGGTGCTGGAGCGCAAGCAGCTGAATTTCGAATACCGGGCGCGCTCCACCGACGAGCGCACGCGGCGCACGGTTTCGCCGCAGCGCATCACCCATTACCGCGACAACTGGTACCTGGATGCGTGGGACCACGAACGCGCCGGGCTGCGCAGTTTCGCCGTGGACCGCATCAGCAACGCCAAGGCGCTGGACGAAGCGGCGCGCGATCTGACCGACGCCGAGCTCAACCAGCACCTGGCTTCCAGCTACGGCATCTTCTCCGGCGAACCCAAGGGCTGGGCCACCATCGTGTTCAGCGCCAAGACCGCGCGCTGGGTGGCCGACGAGCAATGGCACTCCAAGCAGGAGGGCAAGTTCCTGCCCGATGGCCGCTATCAGCTGAAAGTGCCCTACAGCGTGTCGCGGGAACTACTGATGGACATCCTGCATTACGGCGCCGATGCGGAAATCATCGAGCCGCCGGTGCTGCGCGAGCAGGCCAAGTCGTTGTTGGAGCTGGCGCTGAGCAACTACGAGCGGTCGTCGGGGGCGTAGCCCCGACCTACGTAGGACGAGGTAGGTCGGCCCTACGTGGCCGACTCCGGACACGGGCGATATACCGAACGCGTGGAGTGCACGCGCGTCGGGGGCGTAGCCCCGACCTGCGTAGGACGAGGTAGGTCGGCCCTACGTGGCCGACTCCGGACACGAGCGATATACCGAACGCGTGGAGTGCACGTGCGTCGGGGGCGTAGCCCCGACCTACGGGACGGTCGCAGCTCTTGAGATGGCGGCGCGGCAGGCTGGCCTTCCAGCCCAAGGAGCCATCGCCATGCCCAAGCTCGTAGCCCGTCAGAACGTTGCGGTAACGCCCGACCCGCAACTCCGTCGCAGCCTGCGACTGGCATTGCTGTGCGGATTGGCCCTGGTGATCCTGTTGCCCATGGCTCGCGGCTCCAGCGAGTGGCTGGGCTGGCTGCCGATGTGGCTGGTCGGCATGCCGGCCATCGCACTGTGGTCGCTGCATCGTTTCCGCCTGCCACTGGGCAAGGCGGCGACCGCCGGCCTCGCGCCGCGCCGTCGCCGTCCGGGCACGCAAGCGCGCCGCCGCGCGATTCCCTCCAGCCAGCGCCTGTCTCGCGCGGCCTGACCTTCGGCAGGGGAGTGGGTTGACGGGCTGTGCTAGCGTGGAGAATTGACCGCGCTACCGGAGTACCCATGCCCAAACTCGCCCATGCCTGCCAGACGATCGCCATCGCCGCGGGCCTTGCCGCTGCCGCAGGCAGCACTTTCGCCCAGGAGCCCGCTGCAGTGACCGACGACAAATACGCCTGGCTGGAAGACGTCGAAGGGCAGAAGCCGCTGGAATGGGTCAGGGCGCAGAACGCCAAGTCCGAGGCCGAAATCGCCTCCACTCCCGAGTTCAAGCAACTGGAAGGCAAGATCCTGGCCATGCTCGATTCCGACGCCAAGATCCCGGGCGTGGAAAAGATCGGCGACTACTACTACAACTTCTGGAAAGACAAGAATCACGAGCGCGGCCTCTGGCGCCGGACCACGCTGGAGGAATACCGCAAGCCGCAGCCGCAGTGGGAAACGGTCATCGACCTGGATGCGCTGAACAAGGCCGAAGGCCTGCAGGACGACAAGAAATGGGTCTGGCACGGCGCCGACTGCCGCAAGCCCGACTACAAGCGCTGCCTGATCGCGCTGTCGCGCGGCGGCTCCGATGCCGACGTCACCCGCGAGTTCGACCTCACCACCAAGCAATGGGTCAAGGACGGCTTCTTCCGTCCGGAAGCCAAGGGCGCCCTTGGCTGGAAAGATGCCGATACCGTCTACGTCTTCACCGATTTCGGCCCCGGCAGCATGACTCCGTCCGGTTATCCGCGCATCGTCAAGGAATGGAAGCGCGGCACGCCGCTCAGCGCCGCCACGGTGGTATACGAAGGTACCAGCCAAGACATGTACATCGCGGCCTATCGCGACAATACGCCCGGCTTCGAGCGCGATTTCGTCAGCCGCACCATCGCCTTCTACAACGACGAACTGTATCTGCGCGGCAGCGACGGCAAGCTGACCAAGATCGATGTCCCCAACTCCACCGGAAAAGGGGTGGTGCGCGATTGGCTGACCGTGGAACTGCGCGAGCCCTGGGAAGTCGACGGCAAGACTTACAAGGCCGGCTCGCTGCTGGCGACCCGGTTCGACGATTTCATGGCCGGCAAGCGCAAGTTCGACGTGCTGTTCGAACCCACCGACTCCACGTCGCTGGCGGGCGCCACCTGGACCAAGAACCATGTGGTCCTGAACGTGCTGGACGACGTCAAGAACAAGCTGATCGTACTCACCCCTTCGAGCGGCGGCTGGAAGAAAAGCGAATTCGCCGGCGCCCCGGCGTTGGGCACCATCGGCGTCGGCGCGGTGGACAGCGACGACAGCGACGCGGTGTGGTTGACCGTCACCGATTACCTGACGCCCACCACGCTGATGATGGCCGAAGCCGGCGGTCCCGCGTCGGCGGTGGAAGCGCTCAAGACCATGCCCGCCTTCTTCGACGCCTCGAAGGACGTGGTGGAGCAGCACTTTGCCACTTCCAAGGATGGCACCAAAGTGCCTTATTTCCTGGTGCGGCCCAAGGGCCTGAAGTACGACGGCAGCGCGCCCACCTTGCTGTACGGCTATGGCGGCTTCGAGATTTCGCTGACCCCGGGTTACTCCGGCGGCGTGGGCATGGGCTGGCTGGAAAAGGGCGGCGTGTACGCGGTGGCCAACATCCGCGGCGGTGGTGAATACGGCCCGCGCTGGCACCAAGCGGCGCTGAAGCAGAACCGGCACAAGGCCTATGAGGACTTCGCGGCGGTCGCGCAGGACATGATCGCGCGCAAGATCACTTCGCCCAAGCGCCTTGGCATCCAGGGCGGCAGCAACGGCGGCCTGCTGACCGGCAACATGCTGATGCAGTATCCGGAGTTGTTCGGCGCGGTCGTGGTGCAGGTGCCGCTGCTGGACATGAAGCGCTACAACCATCTGCTGGCGGGCGCTTCGTGGATGGCCGAATACGGCAATCCGGACACCGCCGATTGGCAGTTCATCCAGAAGTTCTCGCCGTACCACCTGTTCGACCCGGCCAAGACCTATCCGCCGACGATCTTCATGACTTCCACGCGCGACGACCGCGTGCATCCCGGCCATGCGCGCAAGATGATGGCCAAGATGCTGGACGCCGGCAAGGACGTGCGCTACTACGAGAACATCGAAGGCGGCCACGGCGGGGCGGCCAACAACAAGCAGTCGGCGCACATGAGCGCGCTGGCGTACACCTTCCTGTGGCAGCAACTCAACAAGTGAGCTTGGAAAAGCCGGCGGGAATCTTTCAGAAGTAGCCCTTCCCCTGCTTGCGGGGGAAGGTGCCGAAGGCGGATGGGGGCGCTCTTGGCGTGGTCCATCCGACTAGAGCAGAAGCGTTTCGCGCTTTGCGCGAGTCACTTTTCTTTGAACGGCAAAGAAAAGTAACCAAAAGAAAGCCGCCCTACAGCGCGCCCAACGATGAAGCTGTTGGGTCTGCAGGCGAATCGGGAATTTCCGTAAGGCGCATCCTGCGCCTCCGGAAACGGCGCACATCCTTGTGCGCCGCCCTTCGGGTTTACCCGATTCGCCTGCCGCGCCTCACGGGAGGGCAAGAGCCAGAAGCACAAGCACAAGCACAAGCAAAAATCGTTCCTCCAGGCTGCTTTTCCCTATCGCAAGACGACGATTGATAGTTCAAGATCGCCCCCGACCATTGCGCAGTGCCCAACAAGGACACACTTGTAATGAAACCAACCTATTTCCTGCTTGCGGCCACCCTCCTGATGACCACTTTTCCCAGCTCCGCCCTTTCTCCGGTCGCCACTGCGCCCGATGCCGCCAAGAAGCCGCATGAAGTCAAGGCTCCTTTCGGCGCCACGCGCAACGACGACTACTACTGGTTGCGCGACGACGATCGCAAGAATCCTGAGATGCTGGCCTATCTGAATGCGGAGAACGCCTACGCCGACGCGGTGCTGGCGCCGACCAAGCCGCTGCAGGAGAAGCTCTATAACGAGATCGTCGGGCGCATCAAGCAGGACGATGCCAGCGTGCCGTACCGCGAGCGCGGCTACTGGTACTACACGCGCTTCGAGACCGGCAAGGACTACCCCATCCATGCGCGCCGCAAGGGCAGCATGGAGGCCCCGGAAGAGGTTTTGCTGGACGTCAACGCGATGGCCGAAGGCAAGGGCTACTTCAGCGTCGGCGATGCGCAAGTCAGCCAGGACAACAAACTGCTGGCCTGGGCCGACGATGCCGTGGGCCGTCGCCAGTACGTGATCCGCTTCAAGAACCTGGAAACAGGGGAGCTTTATCCGGATGCGATCAGCGGCGTATCCGCCAACGTGGTCTGGGCCGACGACAACAAGACTTTGTTCTACGTGGAGAACGATCCGGAAACCTTGCTCACGGTGCGGGTGAAGTCGCATGTGCTGGGCACGCCGGTGTCCG
The DNA here is from genome assembly GCF_900104085.1 of Pseudoxanthomonas sp. CF125. Taxonomy (GTDB): domain Bacteria; phylum Pseudomonadota; class Gammaproteobacteria; order Xanthomonadales; family Xanthomonadaceae; genus Pseudoxanthomonas_A. The sequence continues at coordinate 2,075,686 of NZ_FNLD01000001.1, read as the reverse complement.
CCGACAAGCTGGTTTACGAAGAAAAGGACGACAGCTTCTACATGGGCATCGGCCGCAGCCGCGACGACCAATTCATCTGCATCTCCGTCGAAAGCACGGTTTCCTCCGAACAGCGTTGCGCGTCGGCCAGCGATCCGTCGCGATTCGCCGTGCTGGCGCCGCGCGAACGCGATGTGGAGTACAGCGCCGACCACCTAGACGGACGCTGGGTGATCCGCACCAACTGGAAAGCGAAGAACTTCCGCATCATGACCGCGCCTTCCGGCTCCACCTCGCGCGAGGAGTGGAAAGACTGGGTCGCGCACAGCGATGAGGTCTACATCGAAGGCTTCGAGCTGTTCGACGGTTTCACCGCCGTCAGCGAACGCTCCAACGGCCTGGAACGCCTGCGCCTGCTGCGCGCCAACGGCAAGGAGGAATACGTCAAAGCCGACGAACCGGCGTATTCGATGGGCCTGGACGTGAACTCCGAACACGACACTCCGTGGCTGCGCTACAGCTACACCTCGATGACCACCCCGGCCACGACCTACGAACTCAACGTGGACACCGGAGAACGCAAGCAGCTCAAGCAGCAACCGGTAATCGGCTACGACCCGGGCAAGTACACCACCGAACGGTTGTGGGCGACCGCCCGCGACGGCACCAAAGTGCCGGTATCGCTGGTCTACAAAAAGGGCTTCCAGAAGAACGGCAAGGGCGCGCTGTTCCAGTACGCCTACGGCAGCTACGGTTCTTCGACCGATCCGGGTTTCAATTCGACCATCGTCAGCCTGCTGGACCGCGGCGTGGTGTACGCCATCGCCCACATCCGCGGCGGCCAGGAAATGGGCCGCGACTGGTACGACAACGGCAAGCTGCTGCACAAGAAGAACACCTTCACCGATTTCATCGACGTTACCGACGCGCTGGTCAAGCAGGGCTACGCAGCGCCGGACCGCGTCGCCGCGTCCGGCGGCAGCGCCGGTGGCCTGCTGATGGGCGCCATCGCCAACATGGCCCCGGAGAAATACCGGGTGATCGTGTCGCAGGTGCCGTTCGTGGATGTGGTCACCACCATGCTGGACCCCTCCATTCCGCTGACCACCAACGAGTACGACGAGTGGGGCAATCCGGAGAAGAAGGAATACTACGACTACATTCTCACCTATTCGCCTTACGACAACATAAGCAAGCAGGCGTATCCGGCGATCTTCGTGGGCACCGGGCTGTGGGATTCGCAGGTGCAGTACTGGGAGCCGGCCAAATACGTGGCCAAACTGCGCGATGAGAACACCGGCACGCTGCCGCTCTTGTTCCGCGTCAACATGGAAGCCGGCCACGGCGGAAAATCCGGTCGTTTCCGTCGCTACCGCGAGGCAGCGGAGTATTACGCCTTCGTGCTGGACCAGCTGGGTGTGGCCGAACCGGCGACGAACTAGCTGCCTCTCTTGTAGGAGCGCGCCCTGCCCGCGACGAAGCTTTCCATGTAGAGCTTCGTCGCGGGCAGGGCCCGCTCCTACAGCTATCATGTGGCGATGACCGAAAGTTCGCGTTTCCGCTGGGCTTGGTGGCTGCTGGCTTATGTCAGCCTGGGTCTGGGCATCGTCGGTATTTTCGTGCCGGGCCTGCCGACCACCGTATTCATCCTGGTGGCCGCATATGCGGCCTCGCGCGGGTCCGACCGCCTGCATCGCTATCTGCAGCAGCACGTCCGCTTCGGCCCGATGATTCGCGACTGGCAGGCGCATGGCGCAGTGTCGCGGCGGGCCAAGTGGGCGGCAACCGGGGCCATGCTGGTGTGCGCAGCGGTACTGCTGGCGATCATGCTCTCGACCGGAGCGCATCGCTGGTGGATGGCGGCACTGCCGATCGTCTGCATGGCAGCGGTCGCGGCATGGCTGTGGTTGCGGCCGGAACCGCGCTAGCCGCTGTCGCTGCCGCGCATGGAAATTGTGAGGTGATCGGAGTCGGCGCAATCGCTAGACTGTCTCGCTCAAATATAGGTGAGTCGATATGAAGCCTCGCGGTTATTTCCTGGTGTTGGCCTTGTTGCTTGCCAGCAACGGAGTCTGGGCCGGCAGTGCCGCACAGGAACAGGCGCAGCGCAAGATCGTTTCCCGTTTTTACCAAGCCACCGACGGCATGCTGGAATACTGTCGTGGCGTTCCGGAAGCGCAATGGCTGGCGCACGCGGCCACTGTGCGGGCCTTCTGGCTCAAATACCCCGAATTCGGAAAAAGACTGCGGGACTCGCCCTACTATCCAGCCGCAGTCGCCAGTCAGGCGCAAGCGCAAACGGCAGAGCTGTCGGGCATGGATCCGCATTTTCACAGCAACGAATGCGGCTACTACCAGCAGCTGATCCAGGAATATCTGGATGACCCGGACGGGGACCGGCAGGCCGAGGTCAGGGAGATGACGGAAACGCTGGCCGGCCCAGCAGCTGCCGATTGAACATAATCGGACTTAAATGGAGCTGCCTCGGGGCGGAGGCAACTGACTATACTTCGGCCATGAACAGTTCCCATCGCCTCGCCCTCGCTGCCCCCCTCCTTTTGTTGCTTGCCGCTTGCGGCGCCAAAGGCCCGCTGATCCTGCCGGAGAAGGCGGCGCCGATCGAAGCGCCCGCGGAAACCGCTCCGGAAGCGTCCGTGCCCACCGACGAGACTTCCACGACCCCCGCCGACCAGCAAGCCGAAGAAGCGGTCGACGATCCCGCGCCGCCGGCCGAGAATGACTGACAAGGCTGCCCCGGGCGTGCCAGCGTTGCGTTTCTCCAAGATGCACGGCGCCGGCAACGATTTCGTCGTCATCGATCTGCGCGACGGCACGCCACCGCCGGATGCGGAGCTCGCTTCGCGGCTTGCCGACCGCCATTTCGGCGTCGGTTGCGACCAGATCCTGACCATCGAGCCTCCGCGCAGCGCCGGGGCGGTGGCCTCCTATCGCATCTGGAATTCCGATGGTTCGCCTTCGCAACAATGCGGCAACGGCGCGCGCTGCGTAGCGGCGTGGCTGGTACGCGATGGCGTGGCCCGGGGAAACCGTTTCCGTGTCGATAGCCCGCTGGCGACGCATGAAGTGGAACGGCTGGAAGGCGATCGCTATTCCATCGCCATGGGCGTGCCGCAGTTCGAGCCGAAGCTGATTCCGCTGGCGGGATTTCCCAAGGCCGACAGCTATCGCCAGAACCTCGATGGCGAGGTCGTGGAATTCGGTGCGGTGTCCATGGGAAATCCGCACGCAGTCATCGAAGTGGCCGACGTCGATCTTTCCCCGGTGCTGGTGCAGGGACCGGCGCTGCAGAGCAGCGGGGCGTTTCCGGAGTCGGCCAATATCGGTTTCGCCCAGGTCGTTTCGCGGCAGCGTCTGCGCCTGCGCGTGTTCGAGCGCGGTGTCGGCGAAACGCTGGCCTGCGGCAGCGGAGCCTGCGCGGCGGCAGCCGTGTTGATGCGGCGCGGGCGCATAGACCGCAGCGTGGACATCACCCTGCCGGGTGGCGACTTGCATATCGACTGGCCCGATGACGCCGCCGAGGTCATCATGTCCGGACCGGCGGCATTCGTATTCGAAGGGGAATGGAAACAATGAGCGAAGCACAAGAGAAGCTGGGTGCCCACGAGATCGCGGCCTGGCTGCGCCGGCACCCGACCTTCCTCAAGCAGTTCCCCGATCTGGCCTTGACCCTGATCGTGCCGCGCGAGGAAGGCCCCACCGCCTCGCTGGCCAGCTACCAGCTGGAAGTGCTGCGCGACAAGAACCGCGAACTGTCCAAGCGCCTCAACGACCTGTTCGCCAACGCGCAGGAGAACGAACGCCTGGCGGTGCGTACCCACCAGCTGACCCTTTCGCTGTTGAAGCAGAACACCGCGCAGGACACCTTGCGTGCGATGGCCGCTTCGCTGGCGGAGGATTTCAACGGCGACCTGGTGCGCATCGTGCTGTTCGAACGGATCGCCGGCCTGGACGATGCCGAATGGCTGCAGGTGGTGGCGGAGAACAGCACGCACCTGAATTCGTTCCGCGACTGCCTGAAGGACGGCGAGCCGTTGTGCGGCCGTCTGCAGCCGGAGAAGAACGCCTTGCTGTACGGCGCGCGCGCCGAGGAAGTGCAGTCGTCCGCACTGCTGCCGTTGCCCGGCCTGGGACTGGTGGCGGTGGGCAGCCGCGACGGCAACCGGTTCTATCCGGGCATGGGCACGTTGTTCCTGCGCATGATGGGCGAGGCGCTAGCGGTGGCGATGAAGCGGTTCGATGGCTGACATGTAAGAGCGGGCCATGCCCGCGACGAAGCTGTACCGGTAACGCCCGGTCGCGGGCATGGCCCGCTCCTACAAGATTCCCGTATTTGTTGAGGTCCCGGAGTGGGGAAATATGATCGAAGACTTCCTCTTTCACCTCCAGGTCGAACGCCGCATGTCGGGGCATACGCTCGATGCCTATCGGCGTGACCTGACCGCGCTGGCCGAATGGACTGCGGGGCAGGGCAAGGAAAGCCTGGCCGAACTCGACGCAGAACAACTCCGCGCCTTCGTCGCCGCCGAACATCGCCGCGGCCTCTCCCCTAAAAGCCTGCAGCGCCGGCTTTCGGCATGCCGCAGCTATTTCAACTGGTTGCTTCGGCACGGCCGCATCGCTGCCAGCCCCGCTGCTGCATTGCGTGCGCCCAAGTCGCCGCGCAAGCTGCCGCAGGTGCTGGATGCCGACGAAGCCTCGCGCCTGGTGGAAGTGCCCACCGACGTACCGTTGGGGTTCCGCGACCGCGCCTTGCTGGAATTGTTCTATTCCTCCGGCCTGCGTTTGAGCGAACTATGCGGCCTGCGCTGGAACGACCTGGATCTTTCCAGCGGTTTCGTCACCGTACTCGGCAAGGGCAACAAACAGCGCAAGGTGCCCGTGGGTTCGCATGCGCGCAAGGCGCTGCAGGCGTGGCGCGACGAACAGAAAACGGCGGGCGATGTCCCGGTGTTTCCGGGGCGCGGCGGCGGCCCGATTTCGCAACGCGCCGTGCAGATCCGGATGAAGCTGCTGGCGCAGAAGCAGGGCATGTTCAAGAACGTGCATCCGCACATGCTGCGGCACAGTTTCGCCAGCCATATCCTGGAATCCTCCGGCGACTTGCGCGGGGTGCAGGAATTGCTGGGACATGCCGACATCGCCACCACGCAGATCTATACGCATCTGGATTTCCAGCACCTGGCCAAGGTCTACGACGCCGCGCATCCGCGCGCCAAGCGCAAGACCTGACCTCTTCCTGTAGGAGCGGGCCCTGCCCGCGACGCTCTTTTTCCCGATACGCGGAGAAGAGCGTCGCGGGCAGGGCCCGCTCCTACAGGGGACTATCTGCCATTGGTCATGCTTGAACCCGCCCAGGCCGTCCCCACCTCCTAGTTACCACTTCGGAGGCCGCATGGACCCCAGTCAGAACCCCAATGTTTTCCACGCCACCACCATCCTGTCGGTGCGGCGCAACGGCCGCGTCGCCGTGGCCGGCGACGGCCAGGTCACGCTGGGCAATACGGTGATGAAAGGCAATGCGCGCAAGGTGCGCAGGCTGGGCCGCGACGGCCAGGTGCTGGCCGGTTTCGCCGGTGCTGCGGCCGATGCGTTCACCCTGTTCGAACTGTTCGAAGCCAAGCTCGAAAAACACGGCCAGCTGCAGCGCGCCGCGGTAGAGCTGGCCAAGGACTGGCGCACCGAGCGCCGTCTGGGCAAGCTCGAGGCGCTGCTGGCGGTGGCCGACAAGGACACCTCGCTGATCATCAGCGGCACCGGGGATGTGATCGAGCCGGAAGACGGCATCATCGCCATCGGCTCCGGCGGCTCCTACGCCTTGTCGGCGGCGCGCGCGTTGATGGCGCATACCGAGATGGACGCCAAATCCATCGCGGTAGAGTCGTTGAACATCGCCGGCGATATCTGCATCTACACCAACCGCAACGTGGTGGTAGAGGAATTGTGAGCGCGTAGGAGCGACGTGAGTCGCGACCGATCCGTGCCGTTTCCATTCGCGACTTACGTCGCTCCTACGAAAAGCCTATCCATGAACGACAACAACTCCACCATGACCCCGCGCGAGATCGTGCAGGAACTCGACCGCCACATCGTCGGCCAGCACGGCGCCAAGCGCGCGGTGGCCATCGCCCTGCGCAACCGCTGGCGGCGCATGCAGCTGCAGCCCGACCTGCGCGACGAGGTGATGCCGAAGAATATCCTGATGATCGGCCCCACCGGCGTGGGCAAGACCGAGATCGCACGCCGGCTGGCCACGCTGGCCAACGCGCCGTTCGTGAAAGTGGAAGCCACCCGTTTCACCGAAGTCGGCTACGTGGGCAAGGACGTGGAGCAGATCGTGCGCGACCTGGCCGACACTGCCGTCAAGATGTACCGCGAACAGGCCAAGGTGCGCGTACGCACCCAGGCCGAGGAGCGTGCCGAAGACCGCATCCTGGATGCGCTGTTGCCGCGGCGTAGCGCCGGCATCGGTTTCGACGCCGAAGCCGCCCGCAACGAACCCTCGGCGCACGACGGCGATACCCGCATCAAGTTCCGCAAGATGCTGCGCGCCGGCGAGCTGGACGACCGCGAGATCGAACTCGAACTCTCGGCCAACGTCAGCATGGATATCATGACTCCGCCGGGCATGGAGGAAATGGGCCAGCAGCTGCGGCAGATGTTCTCCAGCATGGGCGGCGCCAAATCGCATACGCGCACGCTGACCATCAAGGCCGCGCGTCCCCAGCTGGTGGAAGAGGAAGCAGCCAAGCTCGTCAACGAAGACGATATCCGTACCGCGGCCATCGAGGCCTGCGAACAGAACGGCATCGTGTTCATCGACGAGATCGACAAAGTCGCCAAGCGCGGCGGCAACATGAGCGGCGGCGACGTAAGCCGCGAAGGCGTGCAGCGCGACCTGCTGCCGCTGGTTGAAGGTTCCAACGTCAGCACCAAGTACGGCACGGTCAAGACCGACCATATCCTGTTCATCGCCTCCGGCGCGTTCCATCTGGCCAAGCCCAGCGATCTGATTCCCGAACTGCAGGGCCGCTTCCCCATCCGCGTGGAGCTCTCGGCGTTGTCCAAGGACGATTTCGTACGCATCCTCACCGAACCCAAGGCCGCGTTGACCCGCCAGTACGAGGCGCTGTTGCTGACCGAGGGCGTGACCGTGGAATTCACCACCGATGCCGTCGATCGCCTCGCGGAGATCGCTGCGCAGGTCAACGAGCGCCAGGAGAACATCGGTGCGCGCCGCCTGCACACCGTGCTGGAACGGCTGCTCGATACCTTGAGTTACGAAGCCCCCGACCGCGATGGGCAGAAAGTCAGCATCGACCGCGCCTATGTCGACGCGCATCTGGGCGAACTGGTGCAAGACCCCGACCTGAGCCGCTACATTCTCTGAGTCCCTTGTAGGAGCGGGCCCTGCCCGCGACGCATTACCACCAACAGCGTCGCGGGCAGGGCCCGCTCCTACAAATCCGGGTCATTGCGGTTCGATGGTGACCTCGGTCTTCACCGAATTGGCGATGAAGCAATGCTCGTGCGCCGAATGGTGCAGGCGTTGCAGTCCTTCGGCATCGGGCGCGCTGCCTTCGGCGAACACGATCTTGGGCCGCAGGGTGACGCCGGTCAGGGCGATCCTGCCGGCATCGTTCTTGCCCAGCGTGCCTACGGCCTCATCGGCGTAACTGTCGATGACCCAGCCCTTCTTGGCGGCGATCGCCAGCAGGGTCAGCATGTGGCACGACGACAGCGCCACCACCAAAGCTTCCTCCGGGTCCACGCCGTGCGCGCTGCCCAGGTAGGCCGGTGCCGCGGAGCCGGTGAGACGTTGCCCGCGTTCGAAATTCCATTCATGGTCGCGGCTGTAGCCATCCGGGGTGAAGGGCTTGCCGTCGCGTTTCCATTGGATAGTGGTCTTATGTTCGGACATGGCGTCGCTCGACAGAGTTGAGAGTGCGATCTTACTCGCCGACCAAGTTCAATCCTCGCCGATATCCTCGTTCCACACTTCCGGATTGGCCGCGATGTAATCGCCCAGCATGCTGATGCATTCCTCGTCGTGCAGATCGACGACCTTGACCCCGTTCTCGCGCAGCCAATCGATGCCGCCGCCGAAGTTGACCGACTCGCCCACCACCACCGTGCCGATGTTGAACTGCCGGACCAGGCCGCTGCAGTACCAGCAGGGCGCCAGGGTGGTGACCATGATGGTGTCGCGGTAGCGGCGCTGGCGGCCGGCTTTGCGGAAGGCGTCGGTTTCGCCGTGGACCGAAGGATCGTTTTCCTGAATGCGCCGATTGTGGCCGCAACCCAGCAGTCTGCCGTCGTTGTGGAAAAGAGCCGCGCCGATGGGGATGCCGCCTTCGGCCAGGCCCCGGCGGGCCTCGGCGACAGCGGTTTCCAGCAGGGAGCGGTAGTCGATGGTGTCCATGCAAATCCGGAAGGGGCGGCGCGGTAGGATGTTGCCACGTGCGCAGGCGATTCGGGAAATGCGGCCTGGGTCACCCCAGCGCCGGTGCTTGTCGTCTATCTAGTAAGGGCGGGAATCGGAGGCGTAGGGTTGCTTCCGCAAAGATCAGGGGGCTGACGTGGCAATAGGGAAAAGCGCATCGCTCACGCTCGGCATGCGGGCCATGCTGGCGTGCGGTCTGGGAGCGGTGCTGATGATGGGCGCTTTGCAGGCCCGGGCCCAGATCGTCCAAGGACAGCTGCAACTGCAATGGGGCGACCCACGTGGAGATGACGGTCAGGCGAAGCGAACCGGCAAACTCCGGGTCGCTCTGGTGACCGACGACGGCAAGCGCCAGGCGCTGGACCCGGCGCAGGCGCGCATTGCCGCCGGCGATCTGTATGCGCTGGCCAACCGCCGGGTGGCGGTCGATTTCGGCACCGATCCCCGCCGTGCGGCGCGCGGGAAAGTCGAAGCCATCGTTCCGGCCGACAATCTTGGCCAGAGTTACGACCCGGCGGTTCCGCTGAAGACCGGTCCGGTGGCCAAGGCGGTCGCGGGCACCACGCGCTGGGTGACGGTGGCCTGCAAATTTTCCGACATCGCTACCGAGCAGAAGACGGTGGAGTTTTTCCGCGGCCAGTACGGCACGCTGGCCGGCCAGCTGGGCCATTACTGGCCAGAGGTGTCGTACGGAAAAGTAACCCTCGCGGGCAGCGACGCCTATGGCTGGTTCACCTTGCCCCAGCCGCGTTCGTACTACATCACTGGCGAAGGCGATGGAAAAGCCGACCTGGACAAGCTGTTCGAGGACTGCGCGGCCGCGGCCGATCCGGTGGTGAATTTCAATGCGGTTCAGGGCATCAACATGATGTTCAATGGCGACCTGGACGGTTTTGCATGGGGCGGCGGCGCTTGCGGTCCCCTGGAAGGCGCCAACCGGTGCATCCGCAACACCTGGAATCCGCCCTGGGCGTTCAACAACCTGGCGCCGCTGGCGCATGAAATGGGCCACGGCTACGGCCTGCCGCACTCGAACAATTCCGACGGCGACGACGACCCCTACGACAATCCCTGGGACGTGATGAGCGATGGATGGCGCAACGCCGTCGCCAATGCGACCTACGGCACCCTGCCCAAGCACATCAACATCTACCAGCGCGATCGCCTGGGCTGGGTGGATGCGGCGCGCAAGCGGACGGTGGCGGCCGGCGGACCACGGGTGACAGTCAACCTGGACGCGGCCAGTCTGGCGGGTTCGCTGAACACGCAGATGGTCGTGTTCACCATTCCGCAGGAAGCCGGGGTCCTGTACACATTGGAGGCGCGCAAGCGCACCGGCGCCTATGAAGCCAACCTGGCCGGAAACGCGGTCATCATCCATCGCGTCGTCAATGGCGACATGGCTTACAGCATCGATGCTGCCGTGCCCCCGGCCAATGTTTCGAACAACGAGGAGTCGATGTTCAAGGTGGGGGAAACCTGGGTGTCGCCCTACAACGCCTATTGGGTCACGGTGGAGTCGGAAACCGCGACAGGCTTCGTGGTGTCGCTGGGGCCACAGCCGCGCTACATGGGCGGTCCCGCACCGGTGCGCCGCTCGACCGGCGGCACCGCCAGCGCCTCGCAGCCGGCGCTGCTGTCGACCCCGGCGAGCCGCAAGCCCCGCCAGGCAGGCGATTGCGCGACAGGACGTGGGGTCTCCACGCAGAAGCAATGCGGCGGGCGCATCAAATAGCCGATCTCAAGGGGCTTTGGCGCGTGCGCCGCCGGGCGTGCGCGGTTCTTTCCGCACCGAATGGACGGTTCGCGGGCGACCTCCGCGCCTGTAGTGCGATAATCGCGGCATGAGCGAATCCCCCTACAAATCCGGCACCACCCATTTCGGCTTCAAGGACGTCGCCGCCAAGGACAAGCAGAAGCTGGTCGGCGAAGTGTTCTCTTCGGTCGCGGGCAACTACGACCTGATGAACGACCTGATGAGCCTGGGCGTGCACCGGGTGTGGAAGCGCTATTTCGTCGGCACCGCGCAGGTCAAGCGCGGCGACCGGGTACTGGACCTGGCTGGCGGCACCGGCGATATCGCGGCGTTGCTGAAGGACCGGGTGGGTCCGGAAGGCGCCGACTCTGATGGACGCGTGGTGCTGGGCGACATCAACGCCGGCATGCTTTCGGTCGGCCGAGACCGCATGACCAACCGCGGCCTGGTCGCCGGGCTGGACTACGTGCAGTGCAATGCCGAAGCGTTGCCGTTTCCCGACAACAGCTTCGACCTGGTCACCATCGCTTTCGGCCTGCGCAACGTCACTGACAAGGACGCCGGCCTGCGCGAGATGTTCCGCGTGCTCAAGGTCGGCGGGCAGGCGCGGGTGCTGGAATTCTCGGAAGTGACGGTGGACTGGTTCAAGCCGGTCTACGATTTCCACTCGTTCAAGATCCTGCCCAGGCTGGGCCAGTTGTTCGCCAAGGACGCCGGCAGCTATCAATACCTGGCCGAAAGCATCCGCAAGCATCCGCCGCAGGAAGAACTGAAGACGATGATGCAGGAAGCCGGTTTCGAGCGCTGCAGCTACAAGAATCTGTCCGCCGGCATCGTGGCGGTGCATACGGGTTACAAGGTCTGATACAGGCGACTCCTCGCAGGCAGAAAAAATGGGAAAACTTCCGGCTATCGCTTTCGTCATTCTCTCCATGAACGCAGCATCGGCCCAGGAAAGCAAAGACCCGAAAGCCACCGAGGTCTGGCAGCCCGAACCCGAAGTCGTAACGCCCGCCGCGGCCGGCAATACGGCGCCGCCGGCCGATGCCATCGTTCTGTTCGATGGGACGAACCTGGATGAATGGGCGTCGGCCGCCGATGCGAATGCTCCTGCGCAATGGACGGTTTCTGGCGGCGCGGTCACGGTGAAGAAAGGCACCGGAAACATCCGCACCAAGCGCTCGTTCACCGACTACCAGTTGCATCTCGAATGGCGAATCCCCGGGAACATCAGCGGCGAAGGGCAGGCGCGCGGGAACAGTGGCTTGTTCCTTGCTTCCACCGGCCCTGGTGACGAAGGTTACGAAATCCAGATCCTGGATTCCTACAACAACAGGACCTATTCCAACGGCCAGGCAGGCGCGATCTACAAGCAGCATGTTCCGCTGGTCAATGCCAATAGAAGGCCCGGGGAATGGCAGGCCTACGATGTGGTCTGGACCGCTCCCAGGTTCAACGACGATGGGTCGCTGAAGAGTCCGGCAAGGGTGACGGCGTTCCTCAACGGGGTGCTGGTGCAGAACAATGTCGAGCTGCAAGGCGTTACCGTTTATATCGGTAAACCGTTTTACAAGAAGCATGGTCCGGCACCCATCAAGCTTCAGGATCACGGAGATCCGAGTGAGCCCATCAGCTTCAGGAATATTTGGATAAGAGAGATCTAAGCGGAGCGGCATCCGCTGGAGCAGGGTTCAGTAAAAGGAGAGCCTGTGGGAGAGGCGTCCTGTGGGGGCGGCGTCCCGCCGCGAGCTTTGAGCTTTCAAGATTGGGCTCAAGCCTTCTTACGCGGTTCATAGGTCGAAAGCTCGCGGCGGGACGCCGCTCCCACAGGACGCCGCTCGCACTTTGCCGTTCCCGCATGCGTTGGGGCCTGTACGTGGCCAGGAACCCTACCTGCGAGCGGGGTAAACTAGGCCATCCCCTGACCCTGGATTTACTGATGCGTTCCACCTTCCTGTTGCTGTCCTGCGCCGCCATGATGGCGGCCGGTTGTTCCCGCGAAGCCGCCCCCGCCCCCGAAGCCGCTCCCGCCAAACCCAAGCCTACCGTCGTGAAAGTGGACCGCAGCCAGGACGAAAGCTCCTATGCCGAGCCCGGCAAGGTCGTCATCACCGATCTGGCGCTGGATCTGGCCGTCGATTTCGACAAGAAGACCATCGGCGGTACCGCTACCTACAAGCTGAATTGGAAAGACAAAACCGCCACCCAACTGGTGCTGGATACGCGCGCACTGACCTTGTCCAAGGTGGAAGGCGATGACGGCAAGGGCAACTGGACGCCGCTGAAATACGAACTGGCCGCCAACGACAAGATCTTCGGCAGCAAGCTGACCATCGAAACCCCGGCGCGCAACCCCAGCGTGCGCATCGCCTATCAGACCTCGCCTGAAGCTTCCGGCCTGCAATGGCTGGAACCGTCGATGACCGAAGGCAAGAAGCTGCCCTTCATGTTCAGCCAGTCGCAGGCCATCCACGCGCGCAGCTGGGTGCCGCTGCAGGACACGCCCAGCGTGCGCTTCACCTATAGCGCGCACGTCACCAGCCGCCCCGACGTGATGGTGCTGATGAGCGCCGACAACGACCCGGCCGCGCCGCGCGATGGCGACTACAGCTTCAAGATGCCCAACCCCATTCCTTCGTATCTGCTGGCCATCGCCGCGGGCGACCTGGTGTTCAAGCCCATCTCCGCACGTAGCGGCGTGTGGGCCGAGCCGGCCATGGTCGACAAAGCGGCCAAGGAATTCGAAGACACCGAGAAGATGATCGCCACCACCGAGGCGCTGTACGGCCCTTATCAGTGGGGTCGTTACGACATGCTGGTGCTGCCGCCGTCGTTCCCGTTCGGCGGCATGGAGAACCCGCGCCTGACCTTCGTCACGCCCACCGTCATCGTCGGCGACAAGTCGCTGGTGTCGCTGATCGCGCACGAGCTGGCGCACAGCTGGTCCGGCAACCTGGTGACCAACGCCAGCTCCAAGGACATGTGGTTGAACGAAGGCTTCACCACCTACGTGCAGTCGCGCATCACCGAGGCGGTGTACGGGCAGGAAGCGGCGGAGATGGAACGCCAGATCGACCAGGCCGACCTGGCCACGGAGATCAAGAGCGCCGCGCCCGCCGATCAGCTGCTGGTGCTGGCGCCGCTGACCGGCCGCGATCCGGATGAGGCCTTGTCCGGTATTCCGTACAACAAGGGCGCCTGGTTCCTGCAGTTCCTGGAGCAGCGTTTCGGCCGCGAAGTATTCGATCCGTTCCTGCGCGGCTGGTTCACCGACCACGCGTTCCAGAGCGTCAACAGCGACCAGTTCGTCGATTACCTGCGCAAGAACCTGTTGCCGAAGAATCCCAGCGCGGTCACCGATGCCGAGCTGAACACCTGGCTCAATGAGCCGGGCATTCCGGATTTCGCGCCGAAAGCGCAGTCGCGCGGCTTCGCCATCGTCGATACCGCGCGTATCGCCTGGCTGGGCAGCAAGACCCTGCCGAATGCGCAGATCACCTCCGTCTGGACCACCCAGCAGTGGGTGCATTTCATCGGCGGTCTGGGCGAAAAGCTCGGCGCCGAGCAGTTGAAGCAGCTGGACGAGGCCTACAAGTTCACCGGCACCCAGAACGGCGAGATCGCCATGCGCTGGTATCCGCTGGCCGTGCGCAGCGGTTATGCCGAAGCGCAACCGGCGATCGGCGCGTTCCTGGAACGCGTGGGTCGCCGCAAGCTGATCATGCCGATCTACGAAGAACTGGTGAAGACGCCCGAGGGCCTGGCCTTCGCCAAGCAAGTCTTCGCCAAGGCGCGTCCGGGTTATCACCCGATCACCACCGCATCGGTCGAAGAGTTGCTGGCCAAGACGGAAGCCGGCAAGTAAGCGATGCGTTCGCATCGCCGTACCCTGAAGACGGTCGCCTTGCTGGCGGCCGTTTTCGTTGGTGCGATGGCGGTGTGGCTGTGGCGCGATCCGCTGGCGTTGGTCCATGCGGAGTTCGCACGGCAACGCTGGGCAGCGGGCCTGTCGTTGCGGCAGGCGCAGGTGGCCGGCCATCGCTGGGTGTATGCCGTGCGCGAAGCGGACCGGGCCAACGCGCCCACCGTGGTGATGATCCACGGCTTCACCGGCAGCAAGGAGAACTGGTATCCGCTGGCCGAAAGGTTGCGCGGCCGTTATCGGCTGGTGATCCCGGATCTGCCGGGCTGGGGCGACAGCGAGCGCATCAAGGGGCAGGACTACGGGTTCGTGGCGCAAAGCGAAAGGGTCGCCGCCTTCATCGATGGGATAGCCAAACGGCAGGGCAGCGAAGTCGTTCTGCTCGGCCATTCGATGGGCGGCGGCATCGTCGCCCTGACCGCGGCCGACCATCCGCAAAGCGTGGCGCGCGTGGGCCTGTTCGACGCTGCCGGGGTACGTTTCAAGGACAACCAGTTCGGCACCGAGGTACTGGCGGGCAAGAACCCGTTCGGCGTGGAAGACGAAGCGTCGCTCAAGCGCTATCTCGATACGGTGTTCTATCTCGACGACGCCAAGCCCTCGATCCCGTGGCCGGCATCGCGCGCGGTGATCGATTGGCGCAAACAGCAGGCCCCGTTCGAACAAAGCGTGCTCGACAGGATAGGGCGCAGCGACGAACGTTTCCTGCCGGGCGAAGCCGCCGCGAATATCCGTCAGCCAGCATTACTGTTGTGGTGCCGGCAGGACGCGGTGATCGACGCCAGCGCCATGGACCTTTATGCCGCGCAGATGCCGCAGGCCCGCAAGGTATTGCTTGACGGTTGCGGGCATATGTCGATAGTGGAAAAACCCGATGAGATCGCCGCCGCGGTCGAAATTCTGATCAACAAGGGAGCACCCCGATGAAAACCACTTCCTCCAAGCGCGCCGTCCTGCTGTTTTGCTGCGCGCTGGCGTTGGCCGCGTGCGGCGACCGCGAGGCCGAACAGCGCGCCGCCGCGCAGGCGCAGGCCGCCGCGCAGGAAGAGGCGGCCACCGCGCTGGCGCGAGAATACGACAGCGCGGTCACCGCCCAGAACTGGGATATGGCGCGCGTGCACGGCGCGGCGCTGCTGTCGCAGTATCCCGACAGTCAGGCCGCCGCGAAGATGAAGGCTGGCTACGAAGACGTGAAGGCCAAGGGCGAAGCCGCGCGCGAACAGCGCCGGCTCGCGGCGCTCTGGAACTATGCGCAGGTCGTCGCTCCCGGCGGCACCCAGAAGTCGGCGATGATCTACAGCAAGGATCCGGTCGATCTGGACGGCAGCGGCGCCAGGCCCGTGCAGCTGGTCTTCCGCGACCATCCCAAGTGGAAGCGCAGCGCGTATCTGGTGCTGCAGGCCAGCGATTTCCGCTGCGCTGGCGGCTGCAACGTCAAAGTAGCCGCCGATGGGGCAGCGGCGAAATCGATGGCCGCGTGGCGCCCCGACACCGACGAAGCCATCGCCATGTTCGTGACCGATTACAAGGGACTGTGGCGATTGGCGGGCAAGACGAAAACCCTTTCGATCGAATTCCCCGTCAAGGGCGGCGGCACTCGTACCGCGACGTTCGAGACTGGTGGCCTGGACGGCGCGCAGATGCCGGGTTGGAACTGATCCCCCATTGGTAGCAAGTCGATGCATCTCGTAGCAAGTCGACGCATCGACCTCCCCCTTTGAAAAAGGGGGATCGAGGGGGATTTGCTTTTGCTTTGCCCTTGATCTTGCCCTCGCCCTCGCGAAGATCAAGAGCAAATCCCCCGTAGCCCCCTTTTCCAAAGGGGGCGCTCCGTGTTCTGCTTCTTGTCCCTGCCATTCAATCGCTCTGCAGCAGCAGGCATGACCATCACGCCATCCTCGGCTGACGGGAGTATGCTCGGCCCCAAGACGAGCGCGTGCGTATCCAGCGCGCCGCCAAGGCGACGCGACGCCGGAAGCGCGCGCCCGGTAACCCAGCGACGCATCGCCGCAGCGGACGGCAGGCGTGCGTCACGCGGAGGCGACCATGCTCTCCCCACGACTGCACCACTTTCTCGACGAGCGCCACGGCCACTACACCGCGCTCACCCACGAACGCACCATCACCGCCGACCAGACCGCGGCCGCGACGCACATCGGCAGCCGCCATTTCGCCAAGACCGTGATGCTCAAGGTCGACGGCAAGCTGGCGATGATGGTGATGCCCGCGTCCTACCGCGTGGACCTGTTGCGCCTGTCGCGCGCGTTGGCCGGCAGCGAGGTGGAACTCGCACAGGAAGACGAATTCCGCGATGCGTTCCCCGATTGCGAACTCGGCGCGATGCCACCGTTCGGCAATCTCTACGGAATGCCGGTCTATGTGGATTCGCGTCTGACCGGACAAGCCGAGATCGCCTTCAACGCCGGTTCGCACACCGACGCCGTGCGCATGCCCTATAGCGAATTCGAGCGCCTGGCGCAGCCGGAATTGCTATGGCTGGCGCATGTGATGTGATCGGCTCGTGGGAGCGGCGTCCCGCCGCGAGCTTTTGCGTTGTGATCAGAAGCCAAGAGCTCGCGCCGGGACGGCGCTCCCACGTGCGTAGGATGATGGCCTTTACAGCGTGTAGCCGAACTGCTGCTTGAACTGCTCGGCGAATTCGGCGTAGTCGAAGCGCTGGTTCTGAGTGCCCGGGTGCTCCACCTTCAGCGCGCCCATCAGATTGCCCATGCGGCCGATGGTCAGCCAGTCGTAGCCTTTCTCGATGCCGAAGATCAGGCCGGCGCGGAACGCGTCGCCGCAACCGGTGGGATCGGTGACCCGGCGTTCGTGCGCCGGCGGGATTTCGAAGGTTTTTTCCGGGGTGTGGATCTGCGAGCCGTGCGGGCCGCGGGTGGTGATGTAGGCCTTCACCCGCTGCATGATCTCGTTCTCGCTCCAGCCGGTGCGTTCCTGCAGCAGGTTGGATTCGTAGTCGTTGACGGTGACGTAGTCGGCCTGTTCGATGAAATGGCGCAGCTCGGCGCCGTTGAACAGCGGCATGGCCTGTCCGGGATCGAAGATGAATGGGATGCCGGCCTCGGCGAATTCGGTGGCGTTCTGCAGCATGCCCTCGCGGCCGTCGGGGCTGACGATGCCGAAAGTGACGCCGGGCACGTTCTTCACATGGTTTTCGTAGCTGCGCATCATCGCCCCGGGGTGGAAGGCGGTGATCTGGTTGTTGTCCAGGTCGGTGGTGATGAAGGCCTGGGGGGTGAACAGCTCGTCGATCACCTTGACCTGGCTCATGTCGATGCCCTGCTCGACGAACCATTCGCGGTAGGGGCCGAAATCCTGGCCCACGGTGGCCATGGGGATCGGTTCGCCGCCCAGCAGCTTGAGGTTGTAGGCGATGTTGCCGGCGCAGCCGCCGAACTCGCGGCGCATGCGCGGCACCAGGAAGGACACGTTGAGGATGTGCACCTTGTCCGGAAGGATGTGGTTCTTGAACTGGTCCGGGAACACCATGATGGTGTCGTAGGCGAGGGAACCACAGATCAGTGCGGACATTGGGCAGTCTCTTCAATGAGGAAAGTCGCTGCCAGCGGGCCGGGCAACGGCCAGGCGGCGTCACCTTGGCGGCGCAAAGGGTAACGGCTAGGGCCTGTTAACGCTATTGGGATAGGCCACGCCGCCCCTGAGTGTGTACGGGGCAAGGAAGAATGAGGAAATGTATGTCGATACATGCCCGAATGATGACGCGGCCCCGTGCGCACTCAGGGGCAGCCCTTCGGGTTGTGTCGCCGCGGCCGCCAGACGCTCGCGCGCGGCTTGAACAGGCCACCAGCCTGCAGCTGCGCCACGCACAAACGCCTGGCGGCCGCGGCGACACAACGTGACCTATCCCAATAGCGTTAACAGGCCCTAGGACAGGTGCAGGCCAGCGCGAACGAACTGCGGGCCGTATGAACGATCGCGGTGGATGTCGCGAAACGCTGGAATAGTACGGTTTTACAGAGATTTTCCCTTGCCGCCCCCCGGGGCGGTTGTTAGTCTAGCGAACCCCCGAATTCCCCACCGCGCGGACTTTGCGCCGCGTCGGCACAGCAGGACTCTTCCCTCGATGTTCTTCAAGAAACTCCGCGGCATGTTCTCCAACGACCTGTCCATCGACCTGGGCACGGCCAATACCCTGATCTACGTGCGTGGCCAAGGCATCGTCCTCAACGAACCTTCGGTGGTCGCCGTGCGCCAGGACCGCGCTTTCGGCGGCACCCGCACCGTGGCCGCCGTCGGTGCCGAGGCCAAGCAGATGCTGGGCCGCACCCCGGGCAACATCACCACCATCCGCCCGATGAAGGACGGCGTCATCGCCGACTTCACCTACACCGAGGCGATGCTGAAGTACTTCATCAAGAAAGTGCACAAATCGCGCTTCCTGCGCCCCAGTCCGCGCGTGCTGGTGTGCGTGCCGGCCGGTTCCACCCAGGTGGAGCGCCGCGCGATCAAGGAATCGGCCGAAGAGGCCGGCGCCCGCGACGTCTATCTGATCGAAGAACCCATGGCGGCGGCCATCGGCGCCGGCATGCCGGTCACCGAAGCGCGCGGCTCGATGGTCATCGACATCGGCGGCGGCACCACCGAAGTGGCGGTGATCTCGCTGAACGGCATCGTCTACTCGCAGTCGGTGCGCATCGGCGGCGACCGCTTCGACGAGGCCATCACCAACTACGTGCGCCGCAATCACGGCATGCTGATCGGCGAGGCCACCGCCGAGCGCATCAAGCTGCAGATCGGCTGCGCCTATCCGCAGCCGGAAGTGCAGGAACTGGAGATCTCCGGCCGCAACCTGGCCGAGGGCGTGCCGAAGATGATCAAGATCACCTCCAACGAGGTGCTGGAAGCCCTGCACGAGCCGCTGGCCGGCATCGTCAGCGCGGTCAAGCTGGCCTTGGAGCAGACCCCTCCCGAGCTGTGCGCGGACGTGGCCGAACGCGGCATCGTGCTGACCGGCGGTGGTGCGTTGCTGCGCGACATGGATCGCCTGATCTCGGAGGAAACCGGCTTGCACGTGCAGGTGGCCGACGACCCGCTGACCTGCGTGGCCCGCGGCGGCGGCCGTGCGCTGGAGCTGGTGGACATGCACGGCAACGAGTTCTTCGCTCCGGAATGATGTAACCGGGATTCGTGATTCGGGATTGGGGATTCGCAAAATACCGGTAGGGCTTCGATGTTTGGGATGGCGATGAGTGCATGCTGGGGTGGCGGCGAAAGCGAAAGGCCCGCGCTGCCGCGCTTGTTCCCAATCCCGAATCCCGAATCCCGAATCCCCGCCTGATGCCCTCCTACGCCGGTCCTCCCGTCACTGCCCGTCCAGGCGAAGTCGCCAGCACGCTCAGGCTGTTGGGGTATCTGGCGTTGGCCATCGCGCTGATCATCTTCGATCACCGCGGCGGCTGGCTTTCCCAGTTCCGCGTTCAGGCCAACATGGCTACCCAGCCGCTGTGGTGGCTGGCCGGCCTGCCCGGACGGCTGGGCGCGCGCATGCAGGACGATGCTGGTACCCGCACCCGCCTGACCACCGAAAACCGCAACCTGCGCAATGAGCTGCTGATCGCCAACGCGCGCCTGACCCGCCTGCAGACAGCCGCTGCCGACAACGCGCAGCTGCGCGCGCTGCTGGGCGCCGCCGAAAGCCGTGGGCTGGATGTGCAACTGGCCCCGATCCTCAACATCGACCTCGACCCGACCCGCCAGCGCCTGGTGCTGGATGCCGGCAGCAGCGAAGGCGTGCACGTGGGTCAGGCGGTGATCGACGCCGGCGGTCTGATGGGACAGATCATCGAAACCACTCCGTCCCATTCCACCGTGCTGCTGCTGACCGATCCCGACCATGCGGTGCCGGTGGTGGTGTCGCGCAATGGCGTGCGTCTGATCGTGTACGGCCGCGGCGATCATCTGGAACTGTCCGACGTGCCGCTGAACACCGACGTGAAAACCGGGGACGTGATCGTCAGTTCCGGTCTGGGTGGACGGTTTCCGGCCGGGTTTCCGGTGGGAACGGTGACCGGCCTGCGTCCCGACGACAGCCGCGCGTTCCTGATCGGCGAGCTCAGGCCTGCCGCCCAGTTGAACCGTGGCCGCGACGTACTGTTGTTGCGATCGGCGCCGAAGGCATTGGCAGTCGGCGGAGCCGCTGCATCTAGCCCCTCTCCCCCCGGCAGAGGGGTTGGGGAGAGGGTACGGGGTGAGGCGGATGCCGGCGCTGGCGTTGGGCCCACTTTGCCCGCTGTCGAAAATACGAATGCGCCGACGCCTGCAGCTTCCCGTGTAAACCGTACCCTCACCCCAACCCCTCTCCCGCCGGGAGAGGGGCTTGAAACCGCGCCTGCGCAAACTACAGCAAACCCAGCGCCGGCAACCTCGCAGGAGCCCCGCCCATGAGCCGTCAGCGCCGAGGCTGGATCCTGCCAGTCAGCATCATCCTGGCGCTGTTGCTGGGCCTGCTGCCCTTGCCGGGCATGCTGCAGCCGCTGCGCCCTTACTGGCTGGCGTTGGTGATGGCTTACTGGGTCATCGAAGCGCCGGACAGCGCCGGGCTGGGTTTCGCCTTCGTGGTCGGGGTCATCGCCGACCTGATGTTCGGAGGGCTGCTCGGCGAGCAGGCGCTGCGTCTGGTGATCATGACCTTCATCCTGCAGCGGTTCCGCGCGCGCCTGCGCTTTTTCCCGACCTCGCAGCAGGCGCTGGCGATCGGAGTGCTGCTGCTCAACGATCGCGTGGTGACCGGCGCCGTGCATCTGGCGCTCGGTGAACCGGCATTGCCCTGGAACTACTGGTGGGCGCCCGTGCTGGGCATGCTGCTGTGGCCGCCGCTGTTCCTGATGCTGGATGCGCTGCGCCTGGGCAAGCGCCAGTAGCCATGCGGCCCGCCCGCCGACCGTCGAAGAATCCGCATGCGGAAGCCGAGCAGTTCCGCCGTCGCGCGGCGCTGGGCTTCGTGGTGGTTGCGGTCGCGCTGCTGGGACTGGCGGGGTGGTACTTCAAGCTGCAGGTGATCGACCACACCGAGTACGTGACGCTGTCGGAAGCCAACCGCATCAAGCCCAAGCCGGTGGTGCCGGCGCGCGGCAGTATCTTCGACCGGGAGGGCCGGCTGCTGGCGGAAAACGTGCCCGCGTTCCGCCTGGAAGTGATGCCGGAAAAAGCGGGCGATCCGAAAAAACTGGTGGCCGAACTCGGCAAGATTTTCGTGCTCACCCCGGAAGACATCGAACGTTTCGAAGCCACCCGCAAGGCGACCCGGGGCTTTCGGCCGATCACGCTGAAACTGCGCGTCGGCGAAGAAGAAATGGCGCGGTTCGCGGTGGATCGCTGGCGCTTCCCCGGCGTGGAGCTCGAGCCTTATCTGACCCGCCGTTACCCGTACGGCGATCTGTTCGCGCACATCGTGGGTTACGTGTCGCGCATCGACGACAAAGACCTGGAAACCCTGGGCGAAGGCAACGCCGCGCTGACCCATATCGGCAAGACCGGCCTGGAGCGCTATTACGAAGAAACGCTGCGCGGCAAGATCGGCTACGAGCAGGTCGAAACCAATGTCGAAGGCCGCGCCCTGCGCACGGTGGGACGCGTGCCGGCGCAGGCCGGTTCGGACCTGCGCCTGAGCGTGGACGCCAACCTGCAGCTGGCCATGGTGCAGGCATTTGGCGACCTGGAAGGTTCGGCGGTGGCGCTGGACCCGCGCACCGGCGAAGTGCTGGCCATGGTCAGCCTGCCGAGCTACGACCCCAATCTGTTCGTCAACGGCATTTCGCATGCCGATTTCAACGCGCTCAACAGCAATCCCTCGCGGCCGCAGTTCAACCGCCTGGTGCTGGGCGGCGTGGCCCCGGGTTCGACAGTCAAGCCGTTGACCGCGCTGGCCGGCATGGACAGCGGCCTGCGCAAACCCGAGGACAAGACGCTTTCCACCGGCATGTTCCGCCTGCCCGGCATGACCGGGCGCGGCTGGGGCGACTCGCATCGTGGCGGTCATGGTTGGACCGACGCGCGCAAGTCGATCTACGAATCGGTCAACACCTACTACTACCGGCTGGCGCTGGACATGGGCGTACAGCGCTACGACGAATACATGGCCAGGTATGGTTTCGGCCAGAAGACCGGCATCGACCTGATGGGCGAAATCGAGGGCATCGTGCCCTCCCCGGAAAGCAAGCGGAAATACGCCGGGGACCGCTGGTACCCCGGCGATCTGGTCAATTCGGCGATTGGCCAGGGCCTGTGGAAGGCGACCCTGCTGCAGCTGGCGCGCGGCACCGCGGCGATCGCCGACGGCGGCATGCTGCGGCGCCCGCACCTGGCGACCGAACAGCGCGCCGGCTTCGACGCGCCGTGGCAGCCGCTGCCGCAGCCGGTGCCGCG
The DNA here is from genome assembly GCF_900104085.1 of Pseudoxanthomonas sp. CF125. Lineage (GTDB taxonomy): Bacteria > Pseudomonadota > Gammaproteobacteria > Xanthomonadales > Xanthomonadaceae > Pseudoxanthomonas_A. The sequence goes on along the minus strand of NZ_FNLD01000001.1, from coordinate 2,053,165 downwards.
GCGCATCAGCGACCGCGCCGACCACGTGCGCGTGGTCCAGGAAGGTATGGAAATGACCGTGACCATCGGCACCGCAGCCAGCGTATTCCGTGGCTCGGCCTATCGTTCGGCCGGCAAGACCGGTACCGCGCAGGTGGTCAACCGCAGCACCGTTGCGATCAACCCGAAATCGTTGCCGCTGTGGAAGCGCCACCGCGCGCTGTACATCGGCTATGCGCCGGCCGAGAACCCGACCATTGCGGTGGCGGTGGCGGTGGAAGGCGGCGGTTACGGCGCATCCACCGCTGCGCCGATCGTGCGCAAGGTCTTCGATGCGTGGTTGTTGGGCAAGATGCCGGAAGTTCCGGAAGTGCAGGGGTCGGAAAAGATCGACGCGCCGAGCCCCTCTCCCGCCTTGAGCCCCTCTCCCGACGGGAGAGGGGTTGGGGAGAGGGTACGGGGCGAGGCTAGTGCTGGCGCTGGCGTTGAACCAACTCCGCCCGCACGTGCAACTGCGGCAACTGCACAATCTGGTACTGCACGTGTAAACCGTACCCTCACCCCAACCCCTCTCCCGACGGGAGAGGGGCTAAAGCAGGAAGCCCAGCCATGAGCGAGATCCTGCGCTGGCTGGCCGACCTGGTCCGTTACTTCCTGCGAACCCTGGATTGGCCCTTGCTGCTGGCGCTCAGCGCACTGATGGGCATCGGCCTGACGGTGCTGTACAGCGCTGGCGGCGATGCGCAGGGCATGCGGCTGATGCTGGCGCAGGGCGCGCGTTTCGTAGTCGGGCTGGCGGCGATGTGGGGCCTGTCGCGGGTCACGCCTTCGCGCCTGCGTGCCTGGACGCCGGGCGTGTTCCTGATTTCGCTGCTGCCGTTGATCCTGGTGCTGTTCATCGGCAGCGGCAAACACGGCAATCACTGGATCGACCTGAAGCTGTTCTATTTCCAGCCCTCGGAACTGATGAAACTCAGCCTGCCGATGATGATGGCCTGGTACCTGCACCGCGAGCCGTTGCCGCCGCGCATCCGTACCGTGCTGGCGGCGGGCGTGCTGATCGGCGTGCCGACCGGACTGATCCTGCTGCAACCCGATTTCGGCACCGGCATGCTGGTTGCGGCCAGTGGCGTATTCGCGCTGCTGCTGGCCGGCTTGCCGTGGTGGTGGGTGGGCGTCGCTGTGGGCGGAGCGGCGGCCGCGGCGCCGGTGGCCTGGTTGTGGTTCCTGCGCCCGTACCAGAAGGACCGCATCCTGACCTTCCTCAATCCCGAGAACGACCCGCTGGGCACCGGCTGGAACATCATCCAGTCCAAGATCGCCATCGGCGGCGGCGGCATGACGGGCAAGGGCTGGGGCGAGGGCACCCAGTCGCACCTCAACTTCCTGCCCGAGCACACCACCGACTTCATCTTCGCGGTGCTGTCGGAGGAATTCGGCTGGCTCGGCGTGGCGCTGGTGCTGGCGTTGTATCTGTTCGTGATCGGCCGCTGTCTGTGGATCGCCATCGATGCGCGCGACACCTATTCGCGCCTGATCGCCGGCACCATCGGACTGTCGTTCTTCGTCTATGTGATCGTGAACGGCGGCATGATCTCCGGCCTGCTGCCGGTGGTGGGCGTGCCGATGCCGTTGCTGAGTTACGGCGGAACTTCCGCGGTATCGCTGTTGGCGGGATTGGGATTGGTGATGTCGGTGCGCGCGCATCGGCCGGTGCATGGATATTGATGTGAATAGGGAAGAAGCGCATTCGCTCTTGCTTTGCCCCCTTTGACAAAGGGGGCTACGGGGGATTTGCTTTTGATCTTGCTTTCGTTGAGCAGAGCGAATGAGCGAGATCAAGAGCAAATCCCCCTCAATCCCCCTTTTTCAAAGGGGGAGGCCAAGCCGCTTTTTGCTAAAGGTAAGTTTGCTCCCGCACGATTCACTCTTCACTGCTTTACGCATGCTACCCTCGGCGCCGATGACCCGAACCGCTCTTTTCTGCTTGTTTACCCTTGGCCTGGTCGCATGCGCGACGCCAGTGAAGTCTCCGACTCCGGCGCAGCAAACGGCCGCCGAGCCGGCGACGCCGAAGCCCGCGAAAGGCCCCGCGGAGACTTCCGTCGAAGCACTGCCGCCCGGTGTGCCGATCGACTTGGCGCCGGTTCCCTTCGAAGTCGCGCGCGCCAACTTCGTGCGCGACACCGCCGCCCGCTACGCCATTGCGCCGGCCACCATCGAAGCGGTGCTGTCGCGGGCCCAGTTCCTGGACAGCGTGGTCGCGTTGATGTCGCGTCCGGCCGAACGCACCAAGACCTGGGCCGAATACCGCCCCAACTTCATCACCGAATCGCGCATCGAAGGCGGGCGCGCTTTCCTGGCCACGCACCGCGACGAACTGCAGCGCGTGCAGGCGCGCACCGGCGTGCCGGCCGAGATCATCGTCTCCATCATCGGCGTGGAAACCAGCTACGGCGGATTCACCGGCAAGACGCGGGTGATCGATGCGCTGTACACGCTGGCGTTCCGTTATCCGCGCAGCGGCAATCCAGAGCGCGCCGCTTACGAATACAAGCGCGAGCAATTCTTCCGCGACGAACTGGCGCAGTTGTTCGCGCTGGGCCGCGAGGAGAATCTGGACATCGCCAACCTGACCGGCAGCTACGCCGGTGCGATGGGCCTGGGCCAGTTCATGCCCTCCAGCTATCGCGAATTCGCGGTGGACGGCAATGGCGACGGACGCCGCGATCTGTTCAACAGCTACGACGATGTGTTTTCCTCCATCGCCAATTACTTCCTGAAGAAGGGCGGCGAGCGCGGCGGCTGGGTGCGCGATGGCGCAGTAGTGGCCCGCGCCGAACTGCAACCTGGTTTCGCCGAGTTCAATCCCGAAACCTGGACGCCCGACTACACGCTGGCCGACCTGGCTCAGCGCGGCTACCGTCCGCTGGATCCGGTCGCGCCCGATGCCACCGCTACCCTGGTCTCGCTGGAAGGTAGCGCCGGCAAGCAGTACTGGCTGGGCTTCCAGAACTATTACGCCATCACCCGCTACAACAACTCCAAGATGTACGCGATGGCCGTTTACCAGTTGTCGCAAGCCATCGCCGGCAAAGAGATCCCACCGGCATGAAGTGGCTGGCGCTGCCTTTACTGGCGCTAACGCTCGCTGCCTGCAGCAGCGCACCGAAGAAGTCTCCGCCTCCTCCCGCATCGGCCGAAGCCGGCCGGCACACGCAGCGTCCGGCGCCGACGCAAGCCGTCGCCGCCGGATGTTCGCAGAAGTATTCGCCGGCGCAGGAAGACCTGAGCAAGCGCGGCGACTACAAGGCAGGCGGGCTGTATGCGCCGCATGTTCCCGATACCACACCCGACCATGTGCCCGATGTGGATTGCATCGCCGAGCCGCTGGTCACCAGCGAGCCGCGTTCGGCCGTCGGCAACCGTTCGCCCTACAGCGTGCTGGGCAAGAAGTACGAAGTGATGCAGCGCGTCGATGGCTACGTGGAACGGGGCACTGCCTCTTACTACGGCAACAAGTTCCATGGCCGCCGCACTTCCAATCAGGAGGTGTACGACATGTACGCCTTCACCGCCGCGCACAAGACCTTGCCGCTGCCCAGCTTCGCGCGCGTCACCAATCTGGATAACGGCAAGTCGGTGGTGGTGCGCGTCAACGACCGCGGCCCCTTCCATGAAGGCCGCGTCATAGACCTCAGCTATGCCGCCGCAGTCAAGCTGGGCATTACCCAGCGCGGCACCGGGCGGGTGGAAGTGCGTGCGCTGACCGGTAACGACGACGGCGGCACGATGCTCGCCGCCGCGCCGGCAGTGAAGACCACGGTCGCCACCGGCGTTCCTACCCGCATCGCCACCGGCAAGCCCACGCCGATGGATCAGCTGGTGGATCGTCTGCCCAGGCAGGCAACTACTGGCCAGACGCAAGCTTCCGATTCCGCGCCGGCTGCTTCGGACCCTGGCGACCCTTGGCGCTACCACGTCAGCACCGAGCCCAAGCAGAAGGCCAGTTCCGAGGCATTCGACGCCTGGATGAGCTCGCGCGGCGTGCGCGTGGCCACGGGCAAGCCGGCGCCGGTGCAGAAGTCCGCCGATAGTCCGCGCGGCGTGGCCGTACCCGTGCCACGCGCTGTCGCACCGGCTCCGGCGTCGGCACCGGTCCCGTCCTCCAATCCATCGTCGGTGTCCGGCAACGACGTGCAATTGCAGGTCGCAAGCTTCGCCAGCCGCGAAAATGCCGACCGCGCCCTGGCGCGGCTCAGCGCTGCCGGCATCGCCCGCGCCAGCCTTAGCGATGTGGCCAGCAACGGCCGCACGCTGTGGCGCTTGCGCGTGCAGGCGTCCGATTCGGACTCGGCGACGGAACTGGCCGGGCGTATCGCAGGTCTGGGATTCGGCCAGCCGCAGGTGGTCCGCGAGTAAACCCCGCGCCCGCCCCTTACAATTCGCCTCTTTTCTTCGTTTTTCCCCTTTCGAACGGGCCCCGGCCTTCCTGGAGTTAGCAGCAAATGAAGTTCCGTTTCGCAATCGCCGCGCTGGCCACCGTTTCGGTCGGCCTGGCTTTCGCCCAGACCCCCGCGCCGCAGCCGGCTACTCCGGCGCCGGCCGCCGCCGCGCCTGCGCCCGCTGCAGTGGCCATTCCGCCTGCGCCCAAGCCCGTGGGCAGCGCCTGGGTGCTGATGGACTACACCACCGGCCAGGTGCTGGCGGGCGAGAACTACAACGAGCGCGTGGAGCCGGCCAGCATCACCAAGGTGATGACTTCCTACACGCTGGCGGCCGAACAGAAGAACGGCAAGATCAAAGCCGACGACCCGGTGATGCTGAGCGAGCGCGCCTGGCGCGAAGGCGGCGCGGGCACCGACGGCAGCTACAGCGGTTTCGCCGTGAACCAGACCGCCAAGCTGATCGATATGGAAAAAGGCATGGCGGTGCAATCGGGCAACGACGCCGCTATTGCGTTGGCCGAACACGCAGCCGGCAGCGAGGAAGCCTTCGCCGCACTGATGAACAACTACGCCGCCAAGATCGGCATGAAAGGCTCGCACTTCGTCAACGCCCATGGCCTGTCGGCGCCGGAGCATTACTCCACCGCTTATGACCTGGCGTTGCTGGGCCAGGCGCTGATCCGCGACTACCCCGACACCTACGCCTTCAACAAGATCAAGGAATTCACCGTAGGCACCATCACCCAGCCCAACCGCAACCTGTTGTTGTGGCGCGATTCGGCGGTGGATGGCATCAAGACCGGCCACCATTCGGGCGCGGGCTATTGCCTGATGAGTTCGGCCAAGCGCGGCGACCAGCGCCTGATCGCGGTGGTGATGGGCTCCACTTCGGAGAAGCAGCGCGCCGACGACAGCATGGCGCTGTTGAACTGGGGGTTCCGCTTCTTCGAAACCCACCGCCTGTACGAAGCCGGCAAGCAGGTCGCGCAGCAGAAGGTGTGGAAGGGCACCACCAAGGAAGTGCAGCTGGGCGTGGCCACGCCGCTGCTGGTGGGCGTGCCGCGCGGTCGCTATGCCGACCTGAAGCCGACCATGGACGTGCCCAAGGTATTGGTAGCGCCGATCAAGAAGGGCCAGGCCATCGGTACGGTCAAGGTCAGCCTGGACGGCAAGCTGGTGGCGCAGGCGCCGCTGGTCGCACTCAACGAAGTGGAAGAAGGCGGCTTCTTCCGCCGCCTGTGGGACAGCTTCTGGATGTGGTGGGAGTCGGAGTGATCCGATCCGGTTGACGGGTCCGGTCTACCGGACCGCCATGACCCACGAAAAGCCGGCGCAAGCCGGCTTTTTCGTTTCCGTCGCTGGCCGCCGGCGACCGGATTCGCCGTTTTCATAATGAATTCGATGCGGACTTCGCCAATCCCGGTAGCGGGAGTCGGCGACGTTTGATTTACCATGCCGGCTCGGGGTTTCGGAGAGGGGGATCCGCTCCAGGCCGCGAGTCAGCAAAGGAGAATGCCACCGGCATTCACGCACGTTTATCTCAATAGGGAAAGTTCGATGAGCATCAGCATTATTTCGAAACACGCGGCCTTGGCCGCAGGCGTGTTCGGCCTGGCCGTGGCGGTCGCCTCGGCGCCGGCATCGGCCCAGCGCAAGAGCGCGCAGGAACAGCGCAAGGAACAGGTGGCCCAGATTCCGACCTGCGCCAAGCCGCTCGGCACCATTTCGGTGATCGAGCCCGAAGACGCCACCAACTGGTGGACCGGCCAGCAACTGCCGGCGCCGTCCAAGCTGATCAAGGTGTTCGTCAACAAGTCGCGCTGCTTCACCCTGGTCGACCGCGGCGTAGGCCTGGACGCGGCCATGGGTGAACGCGCGCTGGCTTCCAGCGGCGAACTGCGCGGCCGTTCCAACATCGGCAAGGGCCAGATCAAGGCGGCCGACTACGTGCTGGTGCCCGACCTGATCGCCAACAACAACGACGCCGGCGGCAATGCCCTGGGCGGCCTGTTGGGTGGCCTGGTCGGCGGCAATGCCGGCGCCCTCATCGGTGGCCTCAACTTCAAGAAGAAGACCGCCGACGTGGTCCTCACCGTCACCGACGTGCGTTCCTCCGAGCAGGTGGCCATGGCCGAGGGCAACGCCAAGAAGACCGATATCGGCTGGGGCGCCAGCGGCGGCCTGTTCTCCGGCAGCGGTTTCGGCGCGGCGGGCGTTTCCGGCTATGCCAACACCGAGCTGGGCCAGGTCATCACCCTGGCCTATCTGCAGGCCTACACCGACATCGTCGGCCAGCTGGGCGGCCTGCCGGGCAATGCTTCGGCCGCCAACGCCACCCAGGCGCTCTCGGTGACCAAGTCAGCGCGCCTGCTGGCCAATTCCAAGGGCACCGGCAAGGCCGTGCGCACCCTGGACCCGGGCATGATGCTGTACCCCACCGGCAACAAGGACGGCCTGATGTGGGAAGTGGAAGACGAGCTGGGCAACAAGGGCTGGGTCAATTCCACCATGACCGAGTTGGCGCGCTGATCCAGCTCAATCAGCTCCGAGTTCCACCGGAAGGGCCGCATGCGAATGCGGCCCTTTTCTTTTGTCTGTTGAGAATAGTCGTGGGAGCGGCGTCCCGCCGCGAGCTCTCGCTTCTGCTTTGAAGCTGGAATGGCAACTGGCTAAAAGCTCGCGGCGGGACGCCGCTCCCACGCAACTTCCGCAATGCTTGGGTTTCAGCGGCAACGGCCCAATAATCCCCGCATGAGCATCAAACCTGACAACCTCAAATCCGACAACCCCGACCACGGCTTCCAGTTCCCCGGCACTTTCGAGCTCAGCGCCATGGGCTCGGCCGACAGCGGGCTGGAAACCGAGCTGCCGCGCCTGCTGACCGTCGCCGGCATCGAAGTGCTGGAGGAAAGCATCAGCTGGAAGCATTCCTCCAGCGGCAAGTACGTCTCGGTGCGCATCGGTTTCCGTGCCGAAGACCGCGCGCAGTACGACGCCGCCCACCACGCCCTGCGCTCGCACCCGGAGGTGAAGTGGACGATCTGACCGTGCTGCCGGGCCGCGTGCGAGAACTGGGCCGACAGGCCTATGAGCCGGTGTGGCGCGCAATGCAGCGCTTCACCGATGCGCGCGGCGAGCAGACCGAAGACGAAATCTGGATGGTCGAACACGATCCGGTGTTCACTCTGGGCCAGGCCGGAAAACCCGAGCACGTACTGGCGGCTGGCGATATCCCTGTGATCCATGTCGATCGCGGCGGCCAGGTGACTTACCACGGCCCCGGGCAGATCGTGGCCTATCCGCTGTTCGACCTGAAACGCATGAAGGTCGGCGTGCGCGAGTACGTCAACCGTATCGAACAGGCCATCATCGATACGGCGGCCGAATGGAACATCCACGCCGAACGCAAGGAAGGCGCGCCCGGCGTCTACGTCGCCGGCGCCAAGGTCGCCGCGCTGGGCATCCGCGTGCGCCGCGGCTGCACCTTCCATGGCCTGGCCTTCAACATCGGCATGGATCTGGAGCCGTTCCACCGCATCAATCCCTGCGGCTACCAGGGCCTGGAAGTCACCACGCTGTCCGATCTGGGCGGGCCGTCCGGCATGGACGCGGTGAAGCCGGTGCTGTTGGACAAGCTGGCCGAACAGTTCGGACTTCGACTGCGGACAGAAGCGGAATTGCCGGACCTGTCGCTGGCCGCGTAGCCGCCTGTTCATATCTCCGGGAAAAGGCCGCTCGGGTTTCACCGGCAAATAACCGCGTCTTCTGTATCCAGTTGCTTATCCCCAGCGAAAGGTGAACGTCATGTCCATCGTCAATGCACTGGCGGGAATCGCAGTCAAGGACATCGATACCGCCGTGGTCTGGTACGAGCAGATACTGGGGCCGGCCTCGCGCCCGATGGACGAAATGGCCGAATGGCAGCTTCCCAATGGCGGCTGCGTGCAGGTGTTCGAGGACGGCAGCCGTGCGGGGCTGTCGTCGGTGACGCTGGTAGTGGAGGACCTGGACCGCGAAATCGCCGGCCTTGAATCCAAGGGCATACGCATCGGCGAGAAATCCAGATCCGATCTGGTGGACGTGGCGATCGTGCAGGACCAGGACGGCAACCAGGTCGTGTTCGCGCATGCCAAGAGCGACGTGCTGGTCAGCTAGCGCCGGTTCTTCATTCAGCACCAGGCAAAGCCCCTTTTTTCGATTGCAGTTGCCTTTCCCTGCGCCCGACCGTCAGGTTGGAGCCCGCAGGGAAGGGCGACGGCTTGCAATGCGCCCCCGGGATGAGGTCGATTGGCCCACCCTTTACAATGGCGCATGTCCTACGCCTTGCCTGCCTCCGATTCCCTGCGCCTGTCCGTCGCTCCGATGATGGACTGGACCGACAGCCATTGCCGCGTGTTCCACCGGCTGCTGGCGCCGCGTGCGCGCCTTTATACCGAGATGGTGCACGCCAATGCGGTGCTGCAGGGCGATCGCGCGCGCTTGCTGGCGCGCGATACGGTCGAGAATCCGGTTGCCCTGCAATTAGGCGGCAGTGACCCCGTATTGCTGGCTGGCGCTGCGCGGGTAGGGCAGGAGCATGGTTTCGACGAGATCAACCTCAATGTCGGCTGCCCTTCCGATCGCGTGCAGGCCGGTCGCTTCGGCGCCTGCCTGATGAAAGAGCCGGCACTGGTGGCGGACAGCGTCGCGGCGATGATCGCCGCGGTGGATATTCCGGTCACCGTGAAGTGCCGCCTGGGCGTGGACGAGGAAAACGACTACGACCGCTTCGCCGCCTTCATCGATACCGTAGCCGCCGCAGGCTGCCGCGTCTTCTTCGTGCATGCGCGCAATGCGTGGCTGAAAGGCCTCTCGCCCAAGGAAAACCGCGAAGTGCCGCCGCTGCGCTACGACTGGGCGTACCGGATCAAGCGCGAACGCCCGGAGTTGACCATCGCGGTCAATGGCGGTATCGCCACCCTCGAAGATTCGCTGGAGCACCTGCAGCATACCGACGGTGTGATGCTGGGCCGCGCGGCTTATCACGATCCCTATCTGCTGCATCGGTTGGATGCGGCGTTGTCGGGCGGGGAAATCCTGCCGCGCGCGCAACTGCTGCGCGCATTGCGCCCTTATGTGGAGAGCAAGCTCGCCCAAGGTTTGGCGCTGAAGCACATCGCACGGCATGTGCTGGGCCTGTTCCATGGACAGCCCGGCGGCCGCGCCTTCCGCCAGGTGCTGAGCGAGGGCGCGCACCGCCCTGGCGCGGACTGGGCATTGGTGGAACAGGCGATCGCGGCGACCCGATCGCCGCTGCGATCGGCAGCCTGATCCGTTCCACGGACCTTCGGCTGCCCGCAGGGACTTCAATTGGGCAGGCGGTACGTACTATGATCGGAGCACAAGCCAGGAGGCCAGGCCATGACGGAATACAGCCACACGATGCTCGTCAGGGGACGCTATCTGATCGTCGCTCTCACCGATGAAGCGCAATTCGATCCGTCCGAGGTGACCGGCTACGCCGTTCTGTCGCCGACAGGCGAGAAACTGCGGTACGACCCCAGTCTTGAAAACGCGCGGGATTGGGCGGACAGGCTGATCGAAGAAGAAAACGCGCAACGCGGCGATCCGCCCGCGCCGGCAAGAGCGGTCAAGACGGCCAAACCTCGGCGCTGAAGCGGCGAGCCTCAAGGAAGAATGGATACGGCAAGGAGTTGCAGGTGAACCCGAAAAAGCTCGTCTTCGCATTGATCGTTTTGCTGGCACTGTTGCTGGCGGGGCTGTACCTGTCCGGCTACCTGGCGCTGCTGCTGCTCAAGCTCGATACGGGCCTGTTGAAGTGGAATACCTACCTCGAATACTGGAACGCATTGGACCTGCCCCAGGTGCGGCGTTACGCCGGCAAGATCAAAGTGGCCGGTTACCTGGGTTTCGGTATTCCCCTGCTGGCGTGGCTGGCGTTGCTGTTCCTGATATTCCGGCCGTCCAGGCAATCGATGCACGGCGATGCGCGCTTCGCCGGTGCGGGCGATCTGGCCAAGCATGGCCTGTTCAAGCAGTCCGACAACGGCATCGTGGTCGGCAAGTTCAACGGCAAGCTGGTGCGCCTGAGCGGGCAGCAGTTCGTGATCCTGGCCGCGCCCACGCGCTCGGGCAAGGGCGTGGGCATCGTCATTCCCAACCTGCTGGACTACCAGGAATCGATGGTGGTGCTGGACATCAAGCAGGAGAACTTCGACCTGACCAGCGGCTGGCGCGCCAGCCAGGGCCAGGAAATCTATCTGTTCAATCCCTTCGCCGAAGACCGCCGCACGCACCGCTGGAACCCGCTGAGCTACGTATCGCAGGATCCGGCCTTCCGCATTTCCGATCTGCAGAGCATCGCGGCCATGCTGTATCCCGATGGCGCGGACGACCAGAAATTCTGGGTCAGCCAGGCGCGCAATGCGTTCACCGCCTTCGCGCTGTATCTGTTCGAGAATTTCGATGAGCAGCACCGGCAGGGTTACCCCAAGGAATTCCTGTCTTTCCCGACCCTGGGCGGCATCTACCGGTTGTCCTCGGGCGATGGCAGCGAGTTGAAGGCCTACCTGCAGAACCTGTCCAAGCAACCGTTCCTCAGCAATCACGCCAGGACCGCCTTCGCCAACCTGCTGTCGCAGGCCGAGGAGACCTTCGCTTCCATCCTGGGCACCTTCAAGGAACCGCTCAACGCCTTCATCAATCCGGTGCTGGACGCGGCCACCAGCGCCAACGATTTCCTGCTCACCGACGTGCGCAAGAAGAAGATGACCATCTACATCGGCATCCAGCCCAACAAGCTGGCCGAGAGCCGGCTCATCGTGAATCTGTTCTTCAACCAGATCATCAACCTCAACACCAAGGAGCTGCCGCAGAGCAATCCGGCGCTCAAGCACCAGTGCCTGTTGCTGATGGACGAATTCACCGCCATCGGCAAGGTGGAGATCATCTCCTCGGCGGTGTCCTACATGGCCGGCTACAACATCCGCCTGCTGCCCATCATCCAGAGCATGTCGCAGCTCGATGCCACTTACGGCAAGGACGTCTCGCGCACCATCATCACCAACCACGCGCTGCAGATCATCTACGCCCCGCGCGAACAGCAGGACGCCAACGACTATTCCGACATGCTGGGCTACACCACGGTGCGCAAGCGCAACCGCTCGCAGTCGCACGGCGCCCAGGGCAGCGTGTCGTTCAGCGAATCGGAAGAGAAGCGCGCGCTGATGCTGCCGCAGGAACTCAAGGCGATGGGGTTCGACAAGGAAGTGTTCTTGTACGAGGGCATCCCCTACCCGGTGAAGTGCGACAAGATCAAGTACTACCAGGACAGGTACTTCACCCAGCGCCTGATGCCCAAGGTGACCGTTCCCACGCTAACGCTTTGAAGGATCGCGCGCGGGATGCGCATGTCCTGGCCCGCAACAGGTTTGCGTTTGCGTTAAGGTAACGCTTCCGATATGCAAGAACCGATGAGAACCAACGCCGTAATCCGTCCAGCCCGTCCGGCCGATGCCGCCGCCCTGTCGGCGTTGATGCGCCGGACTTTCCTGGCTGCCAACGGCCATTGCAGCAGTCCGGAGAACGTGGCCCGTTTCCTGGACACCGTGTACACGCCTGAATTGCAGTCGAGCGAGATTCGCGACCCCGACACGCTCACCGTAATCGTGGAGCAGGATGGGCAATGGGCCGGTTTTGCGCAGTTGCGCTGGGGTTCTGCGCCGCCACCGGTGGTGAACCCGCTACCGACGGTGGAGCTGGGCCGAATCTATCTGGACTCCGCATTCCATGGCCGTGGCCTGGCTGCGCAGCTGGTCGCCAATTTGCTGGCTGCCGCCAGTCTGCGCGGTTCGCGTTCGGTCTGGCTCAACGTCTGGCAGGAAGCGGCCCAGGCGATCCGTTTTTATCAGAAGCACGGTTTCCAGATCGTCGGGAGTTCCCTTTTCAAAGTCGGCGACGACGTCAAGGACGACTGGGTGATGACGCAGGCGCTGCCCACCGGGTAGAAGACGATTGCTGGCGCGGCGCCATGATGGCGTCGCGCAGCTGCCTGGCTTTTGCGTCGCCGGAAAACGCGAGCCCATCGCCGTTCCTGCTGATGCCGAGTTGCGCATAGGCATCGTCCAGAGAAGGGAACCCGCGCATGGCCGCGTAGCGGCGATACAGCGCCGAGAAAGTGTCGTTGCCCGCAAGATTATCCAGCGCCGCGGCGAAATCCTGCGGCATCACCGAATCCGTGCCGCGCAGGCAGCACTCGGCATAACGGTCGAGGATCGCATCGAGAGTGGTGCCGGAGCCGCGTCGCAGCGCCAGATCGGCTTCCAGCCAGTACGCGGCGCCGGCCCAGTACACGCGCATGGTGCCGCCGCGCCCGCGCCCCATCGCATCCAGCCGCGCGCTGGTGGCGGCGGCTTCGCCGCGACGGAATCCGGCATCCAGCCGCCGCCACGCCTCTTCCTCGTTCAGCATGCCGGCGCGGGCGCGCGCGACGTTCTGGTAGTAGCTGGCCAATCCTTCCGCCAGCCAGCGTCCGCTGTCGCCCAGGTAGGGATGGAACAGGTGCGATAGTTCATGCACCGCCGTCCAGTCCGCACGCAATTGTTCGTAGCTGGCATCGCGCCGCACATACAGCAGCACGCCGGTTTCGCCGCGACGGCGCGTCTGCCCCCAGGGCACCGGGCTGTCGTCGTCGCTGTCGGTCTGCTGTATGCGCACGTAAGCGTCGCGCAACGGAAAACGGCCCGATCGGGTCTTGGCGGCATCGGCGGCCTCTTCGATCCAGCGCTGCAGCATCCGCAGGCGCGCAGGATCGTCCTCATCGACTATTTCCACCCGCAGGCGCGTATCGCCCGCCTGCAGCACGCGCGTATGCGTGGCCGCCAGGCACGTGGTCGGCAGCAGAAAAAGCGATAGGAGCCAGATACGCATGCGGCATTGGACGCGCTGGGGTCGGCAAGGTTCCGTGAAAACCCGATGGCGGCGCGCGGGATGCACTCTCCCGCAATTTCGGGCTAATCCGCCGCCGCCATGGTGCGTAGACTCGCCGCTCTCATCCTTCAGGCGGCAGCACCATGAGCGATACCCTTTCCATGTACCAGGCCACCGTACCGGTCGGCCAGCGCGCGCTGCGCAATCTGCGCCAGTTGCTGGCCAAGGGCGAGGCCCATGCGCAAGCGCAGGGCTATGATGCGGGCGTGCTGCTGCAGACGCGGCTGTATCCGGACATGTTTCCGCTGCTGCGCCAGGTGCAGATCGCCACCGACGGTGCCAAGAACGCCGCCGCACGGCTGGCGGGTGTGGAAGCGTTGCGTTTCGAAGACAACGAAACCACGTTCGCCCAGCTTTACGATCGGCTGGATCGCGCTATCGAATACCTGGGCACCTTCACGCCGGAACAGTTCGCAGGTAGCGAGACGCGGCCGATCTCGGTTCCGCGGCGCGACAAGGAGCCGCTCAGCTTCGATGGCCGCACCTATCTACTGAGTTTCGTCACTCCCAACCTGTATTTCCATGTCGCCACTGCGTACGCGATCCTGCGCCACGCCGGCGTGCCGCTGGGCAAGGCGGCCTATCTTGGAGGAAGCTGAGGCTTCCGAACGGTCTTAGAACACCGCCGCCGCCCACAGCGGCGCCGGATCGTTCCAGCCCTTGCGCGCGTCCAGGAAACCGAGCTCCAGCAGCACGGCAGCGCCGACGACTTCGGCGCCTTGTTGCCGGGTCAAAGCGAGCGCGGCTTTCAGCGTGCCGCCGGTAGCCAGCACATCATCGACCACGATCACGCGTGCGCCGGGCGGCAACGCATCGGTATGGATATGCAAGCGGTCGCTGCCGTATTCCAGCGCGTATTCCAGCGACAGCGTGCGCGCCGGCAATTTTCCCGGTTTGCGCGCCGGCACGAAACCGGTGCCCAACTCCAGCGCCAGAGCGGCGCCGAGAATGAAGCCGCGCGATTCTACGCCGACCACGGCATCCAGGTTTTCTCCGCGCCATGGTGCGGCCATTTCCCTAATCGCGGTGGCGAATGCATCGGCGTCGGCCAGCACCGGAGTGATGTCCTTGAACAGGATCCCAGGCCTGGGGAAGTCGGGAACATCGCGCAACAGCGTTTGCCAGGAAGACATCGGAAGGTCCGTTAGGGCGGCAGACGATGCTAAACCGTTGCCGCTCCGTTTTCGCGTCCCCAGGCCGACGATCACACCGGATTGACCTTCCGGGTAGCAAACTTCCGTCACTGCCACGCTGGACGCCGAACCATGAAACATGCGTGCTGTGCCGTCTGTCTGTCCGCGTCGACGCTGCTGTCGGCTTGCACGAACGGCCATACCGAAACACCGGTGGCGCAGGATACGGGCCCCTCGCCGGTGCTGGCCGAACCCAGGACCTCGTTGATCCCCACCGTGGATATCGCCCCGGCCGTGGGTTGGCCGGCGCAGGGAAAGCCCGTGGCGGCCCAGGATTTCGCAGTCAACGCCTTCGCCAGCGGCCTGGATCATCCGCGCACCGTGTACGTACTGCCCAACGGCGACGTGCTTGTGGCCGAAACCAACGCGCCTCCCAAACCCGATGACGGCAAGGGCATCAAAGGCGCGGTGATGAAATCGACGATGAAAAAAGCCGGGGCAGGCGTGCCCAGCGCCAACCGCATCACATTGCTGCGCGACGCCGATGGCGATGGCGTGGCGGAAACGCGCAGTGCGTTCCTGCAGAACCTGAATTCCCCGTTCGGCATCGCCCTGGTCGCCGAAACCCTGTACGTGGCCAATACCGATGCGGTGGTGGGTTTTCCTTATCGCGAAGGCGATACGCAGATCACCGCCGCTCCCGCGAAGGTCGCGGATCTGCCGGCGGGCACGCTCAATCATCACTGGACCAAGAGCATGGTCGCCAGCGCCGACGGCAAGCGTTTGTATGTGGGCGTAGGTTCCAACAGCAATATCGGCGAGAACGGCATGGACAAGGAGGTCGACCGCGCGGCCGTGCTGGAGATCGATATCGCCGCCGGCACCCGCCGCGTATTCGCCAGCGGCCTGCGCAATCCCACCGCGCTGGCCTGGCAACCCCAGGACGGAAAACTGTGGGCGGTGGCGAACGAACGCGATGAGTTGGGCAACGATCTGGTGCCGGACTATCTGACCTCGGTGCGCGAAGGCGCGTTCTACGGTTTTCCCTACAGCTACTACGGCCAGCATGTGGACAAGCGGGTGAAACCGCAGAATCCCGCACTGGTGGCCAAGGCCATCCCGCCTGACTACGCGCTGGGGTCGCACGTCGCGCCGTTGGGCCTGGCGTTCTACACCGGTCAGGCGCTTCCGCCGCGTTTCCACAACGGAGCCTTCATCGGCTTGCACGGCTCCTGGAACCGCAAGCCGCTCAGCGGCTACAAGGTGGTGTTCGTGCCTTTCAACGAAGGCGTACCGTCCGGGCCGATGGAAACCGTGCTGGAGGGTTTCCTCAACGACAAAGGCCAAGCGCAAGGACGTCCGGTCGGCGTGGCCCAGGACAAGGCAGGTGCGATTCTGATCGCCGACGACGTGGGAAACACGGTCTGGCGATTGTCGTCCCGGTTGGCGCCAGGCAAGCCCTGAACCGCTTTTCCGGGGTGGTTACCATAATTGCCTGTTTCCGATGGGCACCTGCTTTGGGAGCGGTTCGCCGACCCTTGGAGCGCTAATCCAAATAGGCCGCGCCTACATCACGCCGCGTCGATCACGTCGCGCTGTAAGGCTGCTGGCGAGCATTGGCCGGCGCGGCTCGCGGCGCTTCCCGCTGGGGGAAGTCAAAAACAACGCGCAAAGGCCTCAGGCCTGGCGGGGTCTCGACCGCGCGCACCGAGCTGCAACCACGCATAACCATACGGGGAAATAAAATTTGGTACGGAAAGGCGGTGCGCCTCAGGTGCTTGTAAACGCGTACGGTATCGGTTCAACTTGGTTCAATCACTGACGGCGCGATTGTCCATGTCGGTCGCCATCGAACCAAGGATCGGAAGGGGGCAAGCAGGATGAAGATTGTGCGAACGGGTTTGCTAATAGCCGCTGCACTTACGGCGCTGGCCTTTCTATATTTCGGGGCCTCATACCGCACCAGCAAGACGGAGCTCGCGGCAGGTGATCCGAATGAAGCTGCGGGCACTGTGGCCGAATCTCCTTCATTAAAAACGGCTTCCGCACAGGCAAATGATCAGCGCGTTGCAAACGCTATTTCTGCGTCTATGTCGCCGGAACGCGCCTACGCAGATGCCGAATCGATAGTGAGATGCACCCGGGCAGCCGACTCCGACCTTATGCTGCCCGAGGACATGACACCAAACGAAAAGCGACAATTCCAGGAGTCGCGTGTGAGGGGGCTGGATTGTTCAGCGCTAGATTCTAAGGTTTCCGCTTATGATCTTGCGAAATTTGCCGCTGAGAGGGGGAATTTGCAAGCGCAGTTGAATTTTCCTGGCATTGCGTCTTCAGTATTTAATGAAGAGAAAAATGCACTCGACCCCAAATTGATCGCCCAATATAAGTCCGACTCGATGAGGTTTCTCAACATGGCGGCCTCTAGCGGAAGCCCCGAAGCTTATGGAAGGCTGGCAGAGAATTATCGGGTGGGTTTGTTTAGCGAAAAGGACAAAATAAAGGCGTATGCGTATGCGTATGCGAAAGGTCAGCTAAGTCCGACAGTGTCACGCAGTTGGACCGAACTTTTTTCTCGCGGCCTCTCTCCGAGCGAATTGTTGGAAGCGCAACAACTTGGACAAAGACTCATCATTCGGAAGTAAACAAAAAGGAATTGCGTGTGAAGACAAAAGCTAAGATTTTTCTTGTTCTGGCTCTGCTGGTTTCCGGCGTCGCACTAGCCAAGTACGTGGGTAGATTTTACTGCTCAACAGGCTGTGAGGTAGGCACAGGATACGCTGGAGGAAGCACCCACGAATTCATCTTCACCGTAATCAACCAAACCGTTGATAGCTGGGTCGACAGCCAAGGTCGACCAAACCAGGTCATTATTTGCAACGGTACAAAGTGCTCGTTGTACACCTATATCAAGGCTTCTGGCATGTTCATTGCGGAAGGCTATTACTACAGCAGCTGGACTGGTGGTGGCAGTGGCGGCGGAAGTGGCGGAGCCGGTGGCATCGTCTATACGAATCCGGGATCGCCAGGCTGTATCTACGGCTGCGGTGACTTGTGGGGCACCGTAGGACCGATTCAGCCTGTACCACCCACTGATGAACATTGAATCTGAGCTTCACCCGGGCAAGGGTGGGGTTGTGCTTATTTGCTTACCAGAATTGCTAAGTAAACCATTGCTCCCGTGCTGGGAGAGGCGGTGGAAGCCTAATCGCTGATTGTTGCTTGGTGGGAGCGAAGAGCCGTAAATGCGGCTCTTCGCACATTATGGAAGTCAGCCAGAACATGTTGAGTCCTGAGCCTCAAGTTAATACTCGTCGAAGCGGATCACCTCTTCGCCGATCCAATCGTTCAAGGCGAGAAATCGGTTCTGGAACGGTATCAGCTCATTCTTCGCGGACACCTTTGCCGTCGGCACCATGCCGCCGAATCCGGTCGCGTTCTTGGGCACGATACCCAGAAGCTGCGGTGGCACACGGTGGGCGGCGTTCCACTCTTCCTGCGAATCGACCATGCAACGCTGCATGTAGGAAAGCGTGAATATCGACGCGCTATCGTCAATGAATCTGCACATGAGCAGGTTTTCCCACTCATCCGCGCTGTACTCCAGGCGCAGCTGGTCTAGGTCGAACAGGTTGTATCCGCCAGCCACGGCGTCTTCAACCGTGACGATCTATCGCCACTGTCCGTCTTCGCACATGCGGCCATTCGCCGGGGCACCGTGGCTGATGTCCATGGCGATGCGCTGATCCTTGGACTTTCCGCGATTGAACAGCTGTCCGGGCCGGAAGGGGTAAGCATCGTGCGTGGCGCCGTTCGGTAGAATGATCGGATCGCCCTTTATATTTCCGATCAGGCGAACGGCCCCAGATAATCCAGCTTTCCGATCTGCACGCCCTGATGGCGCAGGATGCCGTGCGCGGTGGCGAGGTGGAAATAGAAGTTGGGCAGCACGAAGGTCAGCAGGTATTCCTCGCCGGTGAGCGTGGCCTGCATCTTGCCGAATTTCAGGACGACCTCGCGAGCCGCGCTTTCTTCGAGTTGGGTGGGCTCCACGCTCGCGAAGAAATCGAGCGTGTCGCCGATGCGCTGCCGCAACTCGGCGAAGGTGGTTTCGGTATCGGGAAAGCTGGGCGCGGGGATGCCGGCCAGACGCACGATCGCATTCTTGGAGGTATCGCTGGCGCGCTGCACCTGGCCGGCCAGCGGCAGCATGTCGGGCGACAGCCGCGCCTGCACCAGTATCTCCGGTTCCAGGCCGTTGGCCTGCGTATGCGCGTCGGCTTTGTCCAAATAAGCGGAGAGCACGCCGAAGCCGCGCACGAAGGCGGGGATCGACAGACGGTACATGGAAAGGGACATGGCATTCTCCGGGCCGGAAAAGAGGAATACGCGACCTGCCGGCCGCGCGCTTTCCCGCCAGGATACTAGGGCCTGTTAACGCTATTGGAATAGGTCCCGTTGCGTCGCCACGGCGGTCAGGCCCCGCGCCGATCAGGCATGCGCCACGTTGCGGACTTTGCGCGCTTCCGTGGCGCGCGGCGGTGGCAGCGGCGTGCCCATTATCTTGCGCGACCCAAGGCAGGGCTCTCCGGACTGTATCCGTTGCCACACCGCTTTGACGATTCTTTCCACCGAGCGCCATTCGATACGCTGCGGCAGTGGAAATTGCCGCAGGTAGCGTTCCTTCAGGGCGGGGAACAGAAATTTCAATTCGTCGCGGTGGTGGTACAGATAGCAGTCGTAGGCGAACTTAATCGCCGGCACGTAGACTTCGTACGCAAGCCCCTGGCGATGGAACGGCATCCTGCGGTAGCAGCGCCGCCAGTATTCGAGCTCTACTTCGATGTCCAGGGCTACCTGCTGCGGAGCCACGTGCGTATCGAGGAACGGACCCATGGTCTCTCCTTCACATGCGCACTCGTGTCCTTCGCTTTTCAAGGATTTCGTGTGGCATCGTGATGTTCACGATCCCCCCTGTACTCAATCAAAACGGAAATAGCACATACACCGGCCAAATTCCGTTACCAGCCGACGAACGGGTGGACATGCCGTTGCAACAACCGCGCGCGAACATGCCAACGCAAGCCGCGATGCCTGCGCTTGCATGCCGTTGCGGGAGGAAAAAATGCAGAGAGTACTGTTCACCACCACCGCCAGCTATAACGGCTGGCAAGTGCGCGATGAGCTCAGAAACCGTGACTGGTTCGAACAATTGGAAGACGCGGTCGCTTCCGCCAACACCCTCGCCCACACTCGTTACGTGCTGACCGGCCATTCGACCGGAGTATTGGTCGAGGTAGGGCAGGGCGATACCGTCATGCGCGTGCGGCACGGCTGAATTCCGGCGCGTTACGCTAGGGTGAAGGGGTTTTCACCTGGCGATGAGGTTTGCGCGGGTACGGTTGGGCATCCTGATACGGGAGCACAAGATGAACGCCGAACATTCTTTTTTCGCGCAGGATCAGGCCGGCAGTCTGCAGCGGGTCCATGTGGTCCGTCATTCCGGCGCCACGCACGGGAACAACGACGCCAACGCGAAGCGGGCCGCCGCTTACGCGCTGGACGACGGCAGGCCGCTGCGGCGGATCGACAACGACACCTTCCAGATCCTGGATACCGGCGCACTGGTCACCCTGGTGCGCGACTGAGGCACGGGCCGCGTCCCGCGCGGTCCGTACGATGCCGGCATTCATCGTTTCATTCGGGCCAGCTGGCCGCCGGTGATCTTCGGGCAGCGGC
Organism: Pseudoxanthomonas sp. CF125; assembly: GCF_900104085.1. GTDB lineage: Bacteria > Pseudomonadota > Gammaproteobacteria > Xanthomonadales > Xanthomonadaceae > Pseudoxanthomonas_A. Next base: position 2,032,878 of record NZ_FNLD01000001.1, on the reverse strand, counting down.
ATGCGAAGCTATGCGCATAACCCCGGAACGAAGGAATGCGTATGCAATTTGGAATGGTGGGCCTGGGCCGCATGGGCGCCAACATGGCAGAACGGCTGGTGCGGGGCGGGCATGCTGCGGTCGGGTTCGACCCCAGCCCGGAGGCGCGCGCGCTGGCCGCCGGCAAAGGCATTTCACCGGCGGCGTCGCTGGCCGAACTGGTCGGCCAGCTTGCCGCACCGCGCGTGTTCTGGCTGATGGTGCCGGCCGGAAAGATCGTCGACGATACCCTGGCGCAACTGCTGCCATTGCTTTCGCGCGACGACGTGGTGGTCGATGGGGGCAATTCCTTTTACAAAGACACCATGCGCCGCGGCGAGATGCTGGCCGCGCAGGGTGTGCATTACCTCGATTGCGGCACCAGCGGCGGGGTGTGGGGGCTGGCCGAGGGCTACAGCCTGATGATCGGCGGAGAAACCGCTGCGGTGGAACGGTTGCGGCCCATCTTTGCCACTTTGGCGCCAGCGCCCGACCACGGCTGGGGCAGGGTGGGGCCCGGCGGCGCCGGGCACTTCACCAAGATGGTCCATAACGGCATCGAATACGGGCTGATGCAGGCTTATGCCGAGGGTTTCGCGATCATGCAGCACAAGACCGATTTCGCGCTGGACCTGCACCAGATCGCCGAGATCTGGCGCGAAGGCAGCGTGGTGCGTTCCTGGCTGCTGGACCTGACCGCCGACGCCCTGGGCAAGAACCCGGGCCTGGCCGGCATAGCGCCTTACGTGGAAGATTCGGGCGAGGGCCGTTGGACCGCGGCGGAAGCCATCGATCTCAACGTCTCCGCGCCGGTCATTACCCTGTCGCTGCTGGAACGTCTGCGCTCGCGCGACAGCGATTCTTTCGCGGACAAGCTGCTGGCGGCCATGCGCAACGAATTCGGCGGGCACAAGATCAAGGCGGGATAGGCGCGCTGCGGAGCGCTTTTCAGCCCTTTTCCGGCCGCCAGCGGACCCGGCAATGACCTGGGTTGCCGGGTTTCATCGCCGCATCCCGGGTTTCGTCGCAGTGGACAATACAGGCGCGCGGTGGGGGATTACTCTCCACCGCACTCCAGAACGTCGGGACTTTCCGTGAAAACCAGCTTCTTCTTCGTCTTCCGCATCGCCGCCGCCTGGACGTTCGCGTACATCCTGTTGCTGATGGTCTGGAACGGCGTCTTCAACGGCAATGCGCCGGAAGGATTGTTCTTCCTCCTGTTCGTCGTAACACTGGGGTTCGTGATCGCCGGGGCGGTCTCCCATATCCGCCGCATCCGTCTGATCGCCGGCCGCATCGATCCGGGCACGTTGGCCAATCGCCATTCCCGCCAGGTGGAGATTCCGCTCGAGGCCGGCGAGGCTTTCGACCTGGTCGATGCCGCCGTCCGCGAACTGCCGCGTTCGGAAGAGATCGAGAGCGCACGCGACAGCTTGCAGGTGCGCTCCAAAGTCACTCGCCTCAATCCCTACAGCACCAAGAGCCCGGGCCGCTTCAATCCGCTGTACTGGATCCACATCAAACGCAACCAGATCCTGGCCACGGTGACGCCACGCGACGGCACCAGCAGCGTAAGCCTGGTGTGCGAACCGGAAAGCGGCGCGTGGAGCGACTGGTTCAAAGTGGACGACGGCACCAACCTCGAGAACGCCGAGGCCATCACCCGCGCCATCACCCGCCGCGTGGCCGAGCACCGCCGCAACGAACAGGCCGCCGCGCAGCAGACCGTCACCGAGAAGGAACTGACCGTCGCCAAGCTGAGCCTGCTGCACGCGCAGGTGGAACCGCATTTCCTCTACAACACCCTGGCCAGCGCGCAGTACCTGACCCGCAGCGATCCGGCGCGCGCCGACGAGATGCTGGGCAATCTGATCACTTACCTGCGCCATTCGTTGCCGCGCACGGAAGATTCGCTGTCCACGCTGGGGGAGGAACTGGAACGCGCACGCGCCTATCTGGAAATCCTCAAGATCCGCATGGGCACGCGCCTCAACCTGCAGATCGAAGTGCCCGATGCGCTGAAATCCATTCCGTTCCCCGCGATGATGCTGCAGACGCTGGTGGAGAATGCGATCAAGCACGGTCTGGAACCGAAGTCGGGCGGCGGCACGGTGTGGATCATCGCCCGCATTATCGACGGCATGCTGGCGGTCACGGTGGCCGACGACGGACAGGGTTTCAATGCGGGAAGCAGCGGTACCGGCATCGGTTTGAAGAACGTACGCGAGCGTTTGCGCCTGGCCTATGGCGGAGCCGCTTCGTTCTCCATCGTCGCCAATTTCCCCAGCGGTGTGGCCGCGACCATCAACATTCCCAGCGACGCGCAGGGAGGAGACCATGCTTAAATGCGTTATCGCCGAAGACGAAGAGCTGCTTCGGAACGAATTGTCGAAACTGCTTTCCGAAGCATGGCCCGGGCTGAGCATCGTCGCCGAATGCGAAGACGGCGGCGCAGCGCTGGAAGCCATCGCCGAGCATCAGCCGGAGGTGGCTTTCCTCGACATCCGCATGCCCGGCCTGACCGGCCTTGAAGTCGCTGCCGCGGCCGCCGAAGCCAGCCCGAAGACGCAGATCGTATTCGTGACCGCCTACGACCAGTACGCGATCGACGCCTTCGACAAGGGCGCCGTGGACTATCTGCTCAAGCCCATCGCGCCCGAACGCCTGGCCGCGACCGTGCAGCGCCTGCAGGCGCGCATCGCGCAAGGCAATCCGGATGCCGATGCGCTGGCCGCACTGGTCAGGCAATTGGGGGCGCGCCTGCAACCTGCGGCGACCGAACCGCTGGTCTGGATCACCGCCAGCGCGGGCAAGGACACGCGGTTGATCATGGTCGACGACGTCGCCTACTTCCAGGCCGACCACAAGTACACCGTGGTGATGACCGCCGAAGGCGAGTCGTTGTTGCGCAAACCCATCCGGGAGCTGCTGGAAGTGCTGGACCCGGCGATCTTCAAGCAGATCCACCGCTCCACCATCGTCAATCTGAAAGCGATCGCTTCCATCGCGCGCGACGATACCGGGAAGGGCACGGTGAAGCTGAAATCGCGGCCCGAGACGCTCACGGTCAGTCAGCCGTTCATGACCCTGTTCCGCAACATGTAGCGGCCAAGCCGCCGCCTTCGTATCCGTCGCAGAGGAATCCCACGCGCTTCGAAGCGCCTTCACCTTCCGCTACGACCCATGATCTAACCTGCGCTTCCCACTTGCCGGAGCACGGGGATGACGCAGATCGCCGAACGAGTGCATACGGATCAGGCGCAGATCGCATTGATCGAGTCGCGCATCATGGAATTGAACGATGCGGTCGCCGTTGAGCTGAGCTTGTCGGACGGAAGAAAACTGAAGGGAGTGGTGACGGTACGCCCCAGCGTGCAGACCTTCCGCGATGCGGAGGGAAGGGAGGGGATCAATTCGCTGCTGCGCCTGGACGATCTGCAAAATCCCGGGAAAACGCATCATGTCTGGCTCGACCAGGTGACCGGTATTTTTCCGCTGGGCAGCGATTGAGTACAGAACTCGCAGGATGGGTCGAGCCAAAGGCGATACGCATCGTACGCTGGACCGATGGGGGCTCACCAAATCAGGTCGTTTACTCTCCCTGACAGAGGATCTTCATACTTCATCGATTTGGTCGATGGAACTCGCCCGTTTTCAACTGAAATCAAGTGTGTTCGGGTGATGACGCCGAACCTACTTCCATCGTCTGCGGTAAGAAACAAGGCCGCATTGCCGGACTCTGCTGGAACCTCAGGATGTGCCTCGTCTACCCAGAAGCGCAATATCTCATCGTCGACATAAACATACTTCTTGTCCTGCCCGAAAGATTTCTTTCCGAACCAACGATCCGAGGTCGAAGTGCTTTCTTCGTTGAATCGGCCGGGATCACGGCATTGCAGCCCCGGATGTCCGGGAATGGGACACACAGCCCTCATCACGTGGAATGAAGCGGGGTCTGCGCCGTCGATGATTCTCCCGCGGAAGTAAACGTGTCGCTTGTCTGCGCTGTAAACCCAATTGAGCGGGTGCAATGACGCGTCCATGTCCTGTCGCTCCAGTACTTCAGAACTACCGATTCCGAGCTCGAATATGCGCCCATTGCTGGCGAAAAGGTTCTTGTTGATAAAGCGCAGGTCGTGAGGGTTCGCATTCGGTACTGGCTCATTCCCGAAATACAAATGCTGGTCGTCCCTGGACCATTTGGAGTGCCTGTCATCATCGCTTGCTTCGGTAGATAATTCCGTGTTGAGCGCCTCGAAGGTCGCAGGATCGGCTCCCTTGATTTGTTGGGCCTCATGGAAGACAGAAACGCCATCGGTCGCAAAACGTGGCGATAAGCGGCCGTTCTTCTGCCAAGTCTGCAGCGCGGCGACATCAATCTGGCCTTCCAGCAGCCAACGATTGCGGGACTCCGCAATGTGGCTGTATCCACGACCCAGCAGGCTGGATCGGGCCGATTGCTCGATAACGGTCACCATGAAATAGGGCTTGCCATCGATCACGCCGTAGTACGGGCCGCGGTCGTATACAGCCCGTTTGCGGCATGGCGTAATTAGCACTGGCTCGTCGCTTGTACCCTCGAACCATTGCTCTTTGCATGTGCTCGATGAACGAGCGTAAGCAGGGTATACGGACAATAGCGACAGCGCCACAAGACCAAAAGCGGCGATAGTTTTTCTACCCAAGGTGGGTCCGGCTGGACGGTTCATCCCGGATCCCCCTCTCTTCCCTTCCCAAAGACTCCCGGCTCCCGTGTCAGCCATCGGCGCAGTCGGAATGGCGATTCCTGCACCACTATCGAGGAGCCCTCTTTGGTGCCCTTGAGCTCACCCTTGTCGATCAGACGCTCGACGGCGTCAGGATTGATTATTTCCCCCGTGAACTCATCGCCTTGCAATTGATAGCGCAGAAGCATCACGCTGTTATCGCCTTCGGCTGCCTCGGCACCGCCTTCCGTGTCCAAGGATTGGTTCTGCTCGAGCCTCAGTAGCGCCAGCACGTCTGCCGACGACAGCGTGAGGTAGTGATAACCGTGGTGGTCGAAGCCCAGGGCCTTGAAATGCACCCGCCGGCCATCCTGCAGGTCATGCCATTGGACGGTACACGCGGCGTCCACCTGTATGGAGGAAGCGTTTCTGTCTTCCAACAAGTCACCACCTACTACCATCCAGTTCCCGGCAAGGTTCGGATTGCACTTGGGTTGGTCGACTGGGTTGTGTTCGAAGACCACGCAACCACCCAACAACGGAAGCAGGACGAACAGAGTCCAGGGAATGGCGCGCATAAAGATGGTTCCAATATGAGCCTGACAAATTTCGGCCGGCTTGTTTGAATGATTCGATATGGAAGCCCGCAAGCACGGTTGCTTTCAATCGACCAAGCATAAGAGCCATCGGCCACGCACGTGTTGCCGGATTTGGAACCAACGGTTCGTGTATCAAGAACGATTGCTTGAGTAACACGTTCAGGCTTGCGCACATTTGAGTTCGCGGCGTGCGGCCGCACTCTCTGCCGCCTACTGCAGCAGTGCCATCACCCGCAGCACTTCGTTGGTGGTCATCGGCGGGGGCTGGCGGCCTTCCACGATGGCTGCTTGGACGGTAAGCCGTAGACTGGGTTTGCTCCACCAACCCAGCGCCTTTGGCGTGGACTAAAGCGATGCTGGATTGACGGTTACAACCCAGCTGATGCTGAACGGACGAGATGCAATACTCTGATATTGACCGGCTACGGAGACGATTGAGATCATCCGATGCCCTCAAGCGTGGGTTGCAGCAAACACTGCTCGGATCATGACAGAAAATCCTGAAAATCCTTATGCGGCCCCGGGCACCCAAGTTCTGGACAGCGGCGTCGATGTTGGCCGAACGCGTCTCTATTCGCCTTTCCAGGTCGCGGGTGGAGCGTTGCTTGGAGGTCCTGTGGGCCTGGTCTACTTCCTATGGACAAACTTCAAAGTTCTGAGGAATGAGCGCCTGGCAAAAAGAACGCTGGTATTCGGCGCCTTTCTAATTCTGGCCCTGCTTCTGATCTTGCCGTTGCTGCCGGAGGAATTTCCAAGTGCGCCCATAGCTCTGGCGTACATGTTCGTTGGCCGATACGTAGCCGACAAGCACCAAATGACCAAGATGGGAATCGCGGCATCCACGGGCTTTGCTTTCCATTCGAATTGGCGCGTATTTGGACTCGGGCTGCTTTGTATGCTTGCATCAGTGATCATTGTTGCCGTGCCGCTTGTGTATCTGGCTTTCCTGAGAGGTTAGAATTAAACGATCAGCGAGTGTGATTTTCAAACCAACCCAGCCTACTGGCTCTACAAAGAGCAAGCCAGGCCACGTCGTAGGAATGGGTTGAGCCGAAGGCGATACCTGCCAAAGGCTTGCCGGCCGGTTTGGTGATGTAGCAGATCCCTCACTGCGTTCTGGATGGCAAGGTTCTATTTTTCTGGGGTCACCCAGCCTGTGCTGCTAGACCTGCATGCATGCAAGTTCGCGACCCGTGCCTGCACTTTCCTTCGCCAATTGCAGCAACGTCATCACCTGCAGCGCGTCGTCGGTGGTCACAGGCGGCCGCTGGCCTTCGAGGATGGCTGCGTACATGGCCTGGTAATAGCGCCGGTAGTCGCCGGTCAGGCCGGGCACGGGATTGATGCGCATGCCGTCGGCGCCGACCTGGTGCAGTTCGCCCGGCCGCGGGTCACGGCCCCAGTCCGGGCCGCCTGGAACGGCGTCGTTGCGCAATGCGGCTTCCTGACCATCCATGCCGTACTTGAGATAACTGCCGCGCGTGCCGTGCACGGCGAAACGCAGTTCGTTCGCCGGGACCAGCGAGCCTGCGTGCAGCAGCACGCGCCGCTGCGGATAGCGCAGCAACACATGGAAGTAATCGTCGGCCTGCGCGGCCTCGCGCTGGCGGCCGATGTCGGCGAACACCGCCATCGGCATGCCGAACAGCTGCAGCGCCTGGTCCAGCAGATGCGGCCCCAGGTCGTACCAAAGACCGGAACCCGGCTGGTCGCGCTCGCGCCAGCGGTCGGCGACTTCCGGACGGTAGCGGTCGAAGTGCGAATGCAGTTCGCTGACTTCGCCCAGCGCGCCGTTGTCGACCAGCGAGCGCAAGGTCAGGAAATCCGCATCCCAGCGCCGGTTCTGGAACACGCTGACGATGCGGTCCGCCCGGGCGGCTTTGGCGATGATCTGTTGCGCTTCGGCCAGGTCCAATGCGAACGGCTTGTCCACCACCACGTGCTTGCCACGCGCCAGCGCCGCGCTGGCGAGCGGGGCGTGGGTCTGGTTCGGCGTCGCGATCACCACCAGATCGATGTCCGCATCGGCGAACGCGGTTTCGGCATCGGCGACCACGCGCATGTCCGGCCGGTCGGCCAGCACCTTGGCGGCATCGCTGGACACTATCGTGTGCAGGCGCAACCCGGGTGTGTTGGCGATCAAAGGCGCATGGAAGACCTTGCCGACGAAGCCGTAACCCACCAGCGCCACATTGAGTATCCGTTCCAGCTGCCTGCTCCGCCTGTATCGCGGTCCATACCGCGCGCCTAGTTTAATCCTCCTCATGCAATGGCCGGGCCGTCATCGCCATTGTGGGCTTTTGAATCGGCATGGCCGCGAACTGGCATGATGTGGCCGATCCCCCGTGCCGAGGCGGCCGCATGAAAGTCCTGTATACCGTCGTGCTGTTGTTGGCCGGAAGCCTGTTGTCGGGCGCGTCCGACCGCGTCGCCGCCGCAGAGCCGTCTTCGTCCCCGCCTGTCGTCGCCACCGGCAGCGGCAGGCTCGAGGGACGGAAAGAGAAAGGCCTGGAGGTCTTCCGCGGAATGCCTTTCGCCGCGCCGCCGTTGGGATCGCTGCGTTGGCGCGAACCCCAGGCGGTGGCGGCTTGGGCCGGCGTGCGCAAGGCGGACGCCTATGCCGCCTCATGCATGCAGAAGCCGGGAATCCCGGTGGCGGCCGGCGGCACCGACGGTCCATTGAGCGAGGACTGCCTTTACCTCAACGTGTGGACGCCGGCCTCCGGAACCGCGGGCAGGCGGCCGGTGATGGTGTGGATACACGGCGGCGCGCTGGTGCTCGGTTCGGGCAACGTTTCGTTGTACGACGGCACCGCGTTGGCGCAGCGCGGTGCAGTGGTGGTGACCATCAACTACCGCATGGGCGCGCTGGGTTTCTTCTCGCACCCGGCGATCGACGGCAGCGATTCCTCCAGTCCGGTCAACTATGGCTTGCTCGACCAGATCGCCGCGCTGCGCTGGGTGCGCGACAACATCGCGGCTTTCGGCGGCGATCCCGGCAACGTGACGATCTTCGGCGAATCGGCCGGCGCCCAGAGCGTGCTCGCGCTGTACGCCTCGCCGCTGGCGCAGGGGCTGTTCCACAAGGGGATCGCGCAAAGTCCCTACGGTATTCCCAGCCATACCCGCGCAAAAGCGCGCGAAGTCAGCGAACAGGTGGCGACCGCGGTAGGCCTGGCGGGCGCGGACGCCACCGCGGCGCAACTGCGCGCGGTCCCGGCTACGCGGTTCTTGCAGCTCGGCGAAAAAGGTCCGACGCTTGCGCCGGGTTTCATCGTCGGCGACCGGGCGCTGCCGCAGCCGATCCTGGAGACCTTCCAGCAAGGAAAGCAGGCGCGCGTGCCGCTGATCATCGGCAGCAACAGCGACGAAGCCACCGTGGCGGAGGCATTCGGCGTGGACCTGGCCAAAGTGGTGGAGAAGTTGCGCGCCGCCAAATTCCTGCTGAGGAAGTTCTATCCCGGTGTCGCCGACGACGCGCAGCTGGGCCGCGAAGCGATGCGCGACCTGGTGTTCACCGCCTTCGCGCGCCGCATCGCCTATCTGCATTCGCAGTCCACGCCTAGCTGGCGTTATTACTTCAGCCATGTGCAGCAGGGATTGCGAGGCAAGGTGCCGGGAGTGGGACACGGCGGCGAGATTCCATTCGTGATGGGCACGGGCGAAGACTGCGATTGCCTGGTGGTTCCGTTCACCGCAGCCGACCGCCGATTCTCGCGGCAGGTCGGCGACTACTGGTTCGCGTTCGCACGCTCGGGCAGGCCCGATGCGGCCAACGCGCCGGTTTGGAACCAGGACGGTGTGCGCGAAGCCAGGACGCTTGAGTTCGGGGATGAGGCGGTGCTGAGAAAGGATTTCATGAAGGCGCGTTTGAACGCTTTCATCGCGATCCTGAAAATGACAGGCGCGCTGACTGCGCGGTAGCGGAGGTCGACAACGCGATCAACGCACCTGTTGCTTCACCGCGCTAGTGCGCTTGATCTGCGATTCGATGTTCGCACGGGCCACGTCCAGATAGTGGGCATGCGACCCGTTGTCCGATCCATGGATCTCTCCCAGGTACACGGTGCCGCTCCATAGCTTGGCCGCCCATTCGGCGCCCTCGTCCGACAAGGTCAGGACGACCGTGTAACGTACGTCCTGGTTGTGTTTGTCCAGGCAGTGATAGACCACGGGGAACTGGCCGGCGAAGGTGGGATCGGCGCAGCGGCGTTTCAGGTGCAGGCGCGCTTCTTCGGCCAGCCGTTCCTTCTCGCTCTCATGGATCATCGGCATCTGCGAACGGACGAAATCCGACTCGCTGAAAAAGGGATCGATGCCGTCGGCAGGGTTGTACCCCTGCGCGCGCAGCCATTCGATAAAGGCGGCTTCCAGCTCCATGGAACCGGCTTTGAGCTTGACGCTCATGAACGTCCCCTCTACGTGATATTCCTGCCCCAAGCGGGAGCTTAGCAGGCTTGGCATTTTACGGCTGGTGTTCCCGCTTCGGGTGGTTCGATACCCCGCGGGCGCTCCTTGCGTGGACCCGGGAACCACCGCTTCCGCGCTACTATCCGGGCGCCGGGTATGGAATCCGGCCGATGTGCCCAGGCGTCATGCTTCCGAGCGCTTCCCCGGCTTGGCGCAAGCAGAACCGTGGCGCTCCACAACCGGAGGTGTTCAGTGAATAAATTTCTTCTCGGCGTTACGTTAGCCTCTCTTTTACTCAGCGGCTGCAACGAGCCTGCCGATGCTCCGGCTTCCGAAGCATCCCGCCCTGAAGCGTCGACTCCCGAAACGGCGGGCGATACGGCCGCCGCTTCCGCACCAGCGGATACACCCGCGCCGGTAGCGCCGGAGGTCACCGTTGCATCCGCCGAAACCGACGACAAGGCCACTGATGACGCCATCGATACGTTGCTGGGCGACCACGCCAAGTACCGGATCGTGATCGACGCCTACCAGAAAGCCGTCGCCGAGGGAGACAAGGAAGCGGTCGCCGCGCTGATCGACTATCCCTTCTCCACGACCATTGATGGAAAGCGGACCTCGCTCAAGAGCGCGTCGGGCTTCGTGAGCAATTACGACAAGATCGTCACCCCGGCCATCGCCAGCGTGATCAAGGCGCAGAAATACTCCGAGCTGATGGTCAACAGCAAGGGCGTGATGTTCGGCAGCGGAGAAACCTGGATCAACGGCATTTGCAAGAAGGGCAGCGCCGATTGCAGCGAGTTCGAAGTCAAAGTGGTGGCCATCCAGCCGGGCGGTTCCAGCTGATGCGCACCGGATAGGCCGCCCGGTGTCCCGGCGGGCGGCGGCTGCACGCCGGTTATGCGCCGGTTAGCCTGCCAGCGTTTACGATCCGCGCATGTTTCCGCTCCGTTCCCGCCTGGCTGTCTTGCTGATCGGCCTTCTGGCATTGGCGCCGCTCCTGTCCGCGCAGGCGCGCACGGTGTACCGCTGCGTGCGCAACGGTACGGTCAGCTTGTCGACCGCGCCGGAACCGGGTTCCAAGTGCGAAGCCAAGCAGGTAGAAGACGATACGGCCAAGGTCCCCAACCTGTGGGGATCGATGGGCGTGTTCAGCGGCACTTTGTACCAGCGCGAACAGGACGGGCAACTGGTCTACGGCACGCGCAAGTTGCCGGGTTCCACCGTGTACCTGAAATTCACCGTGGAAACGCCGCCCGGCGAACCCGCGCATCCGGGATTGGGCAAAGTGGGCAAGCCGCGCCTGGACATGTACGCCAAGCAATTCAAGGCCGCAGCCAAATCCACCGGCGTGGAGGATGCGTGGTTGCGTTCGATCGCCCATGCCGAAAGCGGTTTCGACGCCAATGCGCTTTCACCGAAGGGCGCGCAGGGCGTGATGCAGTTGATGCCTGATGTGTCGAAGCAATACGGGGTGGTGGATCCATATTCGTCCGTCGAATCCATTAATGCCGGGGCCAGGCACCTGAAGTCGTTGCTCAAGCGTTACAAGAACGATCTGACCCTGGTCGCTGCTGCCTACAACGCCGGCATCGGGGCGGTCACGCGCTACAAAGGCGTGCCGCCGTATGCGGAAACGCAGGCTTACGTGGAAAAGGTGCAGGCGCTGCATCAGCGCTACCGGCTGGCGCTGGGGCCTGCGCCGTTGCGGCCGGCCGATGCGGTCCAGCAAAAGCTCAAGGCTTCGGTGCCGTAGGAGCAGGTAGAGGTGCGTAGGAGCGACGTAAGTCGCGAACCGGCGCGCCCTATTCGCGACTCACGTCGCTCCTACGTCTTTCCTGATGGACTGAGCTTCAGCAATCTTCCGCCCGAGCCGGGCTTCTCGTCCTCCAGCAACCACAGGTTGCCGTCGGGTCCTTGTTCGACTTCGCGGATGCGCTGGTCCATGTCGTAGCGCGCCGCCTCGTGCGCCTGGATGCCGTCGAATTCGATGCGCACCAGCGACTTGGACGAAAGTCCGCCGATGAAGGCATCCCCCTTCCAATCCGGGAACGCGGTGCCGGAATAGATCAGCAGGCCCGCGGGCGAAATCACCGGGTTCCAGCTGATCTTCGGCGCTTCGAATTCGGGACGGGTGGGGTGGTCGGGAATGTCGCGGCCATCGTAATGGTCGCCGTTGGAAACGATGGGATAACCGTAGTTCTTGCCGCGTTCGATCAGGTTCAACTCGTCGCCGCCCTTCGGACCCATCTCCTGTTCCCACAGACGCCCCTGCGCATCGAAAGCGATGCCCAGCGCGTTGCGATGCCCCAGCGACCATACCTGCGCCGCCACGCCGCCCTGTTTGGCGAAGGGATTGTCGGCCGGCACGCTGCCGTCGTCGTTGAGGCGGACGATCTTGCCCAGATTGGATTTCATGTCCTGGGCGGGAGTGAACTTCTGCCGCTCGCTCGAAGTAATCCATAACTTGCCGTCGGGACCGAAGGCGATGCGATGGCCGTAATGCCCATTGCCGGAAACCTTCGGCACCTGACGCCAGATCACCGACAGACCGGACAGCGTGCCGCCCCCTTTCTCATCCAGCACCAGCTTGGCGCGAGCGACCGCGCCGCCGCGCGCATCGCCTTCGCCGGCCTCGGCATAGCTCAGGTAGACCAGGCCGTTGCTGGCGAATTGCGGATGCAGTACGACATCGCCGAAACCGCCCTGGCCGCCATAGGCCACCGCCGGTACTCCGCTGATGTCGCCGATTCTGTTTTCGGCGGGCGTGGCGCCCAGGGCGACCAGTTTCAGCGCGCCTTTCTTCTCGCTGACCAGCAGGCGTCCGTCGGGCAGGAAGGTCATCGCCCACGGCTCATCGAATTGGCCCATCGGGGTCGACTTGAATGGCAACGGCGTTTTTTCCTGGGCGGCGCAGCCGGTCGAAAAGAGCGCGAGCATCGCAGTCGCGCAGGCGACGGTCAGCAGATTGCGGGGCATGCGGATTCTCCTGAAGGATTGACGGGTTATTGCATGGGTTGCGTAAAGGGCGCGTTTCGGTTCGTTACCCCAATACAACAAGTGACCTCTGGCACCTAGATTACCGTGGCGGCGGGCATACTCTGGATAGAGTCCACGCGAGATCCAGCCATGTCCGCCGCAGTCCTTCCCGCCCTCACTCCTTATCTCGCCACCGCCGGCATCGGCTGGCTTTACTACCGCCGCATCCGGCGCAGCTTCGGCCGTCAGCTTTGGCAGCCCAAGCGCACCATCGCCCGCTTGGTGCTGGTGTCGCTGGTGGCGGCCAGCCTGGTCTGCGCGGCTGTTTTCCTGCCGCATGTAGGCGCAGGTATTGCGGTCGGCGCGGTATTGGGAGCCGCGTTGGGCGTATTGGCACTGAAGCACACCCGCGCCCAAGCGACCGATGGGAAACGTTATTACACGCCCAACCCCTGGATCGGCGGCGGTCTGACCTTGCTGCTGTTGGGACGTTTGGCCTGGCGTTGGAGCCAGGGTGCCCTGACCGGGAGTTCGGCCCAGATGGGGCAACAAGTCAGCCCGCTGACGCTGGGCATTGCGGCGACGCTGATCGCTTACTCCCTGGTCTACAGCAGCGGCCTGCTGTTGCGCATGCGCAAGCTGGCGCCGGAACGGATCGCCGGCGATTAGGGCACGTGTTTTGAAGTCCGCGCGTTCAAGTCAACGCGGTGGTGCCCTCGTACGGTAGCCGCGCCGCGCCGATTCCCAGCAGGGCCGCTTCGGCGGCGGGCAGTTGCGGATCCTCGGCGTCCAGCACCACCAGAATGCGGCCCGCCTTTATCTCCTGCTCGAATTTGCGTCTGACCGGATCGTCCACCGTCGATCCCAGCAACGCCGACACCCAGGTGCCGATCGCCGCGCCGCCTATGGTCAGCAGTGCCACCCCGGCTGCGCTCACTCCCAACAGCGGGAACGCCATGGCCACCAGCCCGGCCACCAGGCCGACGGCGGCTCCGGTGCCCGCGCCGCGCAAGGCGGCCGGCATGAAATCGGTGGCCGCGTCCTTGAGCAGATCCGGGATCGAGTCCAGTTCTATGTCGGCACGCGCGATCAGGGACAGGTTGTCGTCGGTAAGTCCCGCCTCGCGCGCGACGCGAAGGGCATCCTGGGCGGCAGCCAGGTCGGGAACGCTGAATACATGACGGGTTTGCATGATTTCGCCCTCCTTCTAACGACCGTTGCTATTACCCTCCTAACAAGGTTAGCCATGCGTGACGGGTCGGAGGCGCAATGGTAGAACTGTGTCCCGCAACGGCAGATCATGGACAGCCATGCTTCCTTTCGAAACCATCCTGTGCCCTTATTGCGGCGAGCCCATCGATCTGTTCGTCGATGATTCGGTGGACCATCAGCAATATGTCGAGGACTGCCAGGTCTGCTGCCGTCCGATCAATGTGTCGGTAACGACGGGCGACGATGGTGAGGTGACCGTAGTGGCGCGTGCGGAAAACGACGTGTGACCTTTTCCAAACCGATCGCCTTCTCTCTGGATTTCCGCGTGCTCAACTCTGTTATGGCCGATATCTCGTCAAACCCGATGCGTCTTCCATGAACCTGCCGCTGCATCTTGGGTTTCTGGGCGCAATAGAAGCCGGCTTGATCGCTCTGCTGGTCGGAATACTTTCGTATGGCCTGTGGAGCTGGCTGATGCGGCGCGCGGGCGCGAGCGTAGGCCACGCGATCGGCTGGGCCTGCGTGACCGCAGCGGTAGTGGCGGGAGGCATCGATGCGTGGAATCTCTTCTACCTGGGCATCATGAAGCTGGAGTCGCCTCTGTACGCGCGTCTGGCGCTGCAGGGAATCCACGATGCCGAATCGCTAGGCGCACGCGTGGTCTGCGAAGCGGCCGGCGCGCTGACCGGCGTGGCGGTCGGTTGGCAATTGTTCAGCGGCGGATTTCGTGAAAAAAACGTTTCAAAACAAGACGAAAACACCGAGAAGTCCGATTGAAATCACAAGCCCATCACAAACAAAACGCCGGACTTACTCCGCATTCACGGCTCGCTAACCAAGTGGGTAACCGCTTCTGCCGGCCTTGTGGTTAACGCAGTGTGCAATGGCGGATTAGCCTGCCTATTCGATTCAGCAGCGCCTGTGCATGGTGTGGCCGTGCGACGAATACGCACCCATACCTACGGAGTAACGACGATGAAAAACACCAACCGCAAGCCCATGCTTGGTTTGATCGCTCTTTCCGCCGCTCTGGCGATGCCGATGGCTTATGCGCAGTCGCAGACGGAAGAACCCACCCCGCAGACCGAGCAGCCGACCCCCACCGAATCGGCAACCCCGACCGACAGCGCGCAGGGCGCGGCCACGCAGCCGACCGAGCAGGCTACCGGTGCCGCATCGAGCGGCAAGCAAGGCTGGAACGATGTCGACACCGATAAGGACGGTGCCATCAGCAAGCAGGAAGCCTCTTCCAACGCCGGTCTTTCGCAGATCTTCGATAAAGCCGACGCCGATACCGACGGCAAGTTGACGCCAGATGAGTACAAGGCGTTCGTGAGCAAGAACTACGGCGAGCCGAAGGCCGACAAGTAATCAATTAATCAATCACAATCCAGCAGTCGCTTGAACCGGTGCCCTTGCACCGGACTCTGGGAGGGGGCGGCGCGAGCCGCCCCTTCTCGTTTTGAATTCGCTCGTTTTTGAATCCGGGGAAGCGGCTGCCTCCGCACCGTCTCCCGCAAATAATGAGGAAAAAGCCATGAGTACCGAAAATCCCAAGACCGCCGGCCTCCCCCTGCGTACCGCATTGCTGCTGGCGCTGGCATTGCCGGGCGCCCTGCTGGTTTCCGGCTGCAACAAGCCCGCCGAGCCGCCGCCCGGCGAAACCGCGACGCCGGCGCCCGCCGAAACGCCGCCACCGGCCGCTGATACGCCGCCGCCTACCGATACGGCGCCGCCTACCGATACGGCGCCCGCACCGGCCACGGATCCTGCCAACACGCCGCCGGCGGACCCGAACTCACCTCCTGCGGCAGAACCGTCGACTCCGCCCACGCCGGCCGATAGCGACAGCGCGCCGAAGTCCGGCAACTGACCGGCGATCGCCTGTACGTGCGCAGGCAACAGCCAGAGGAGGGCGGCCGATCGGCCGCCCTCCGTTTTTTATGGGCGCTGGTATCCTTCGCCACGGACGATGGAGTAGCCGATGGCGCAGGCAATCAGGTGGGTGGGATTCGACGGCGACGACACGCTTTGGAAGAGCGAGGACTACTACCGTGCCGCGGAATTGGCCTTCGAGGAAATCATAGGCCAGTACATCGATCTCACCGATGCGCGCAGCCTGCATCATCTGCTGGAAGTGGAGCGCCGCAACCTGCGCATATTCGGCTACGGCGTGAAGGGCATGACCCTGTCGATGATCGAATCGGCCGTGCAACTGACCGGCGAGCGCATCAGCGCGCGCGACATCCACCGCGTGATCGAGATCGGCCGCGCCACCCTGCAGCATCCGGTGGAACTGATCGACGGCATCCGCGACGCGGTGGAAACCATCGCCTCCCGGCACGAGATCGTGTTGATCACCAAGGGCGATTTGTTCCACCAGGAATCCAAGATCGAAGAGTCGGGCCTGGCTGATTTGTTCCATCGCATCGAAGTGGTGTCGGAAAAGGACGCCAGGACCTACTCGCGCGTGCTCCGCGAACTCGACGTGCCCGCCGCCGGGTTCGCGATGATCGGAAACTCGCTGCGTTCGGATATCGAACCGGTGGTCGCGCTTGGAGGGTGGGGCATCCATGTGCCGTACCACATCACCTGGGCGCATGAGGCCGAGCATGCGATTGCCGAAGGCGAGCCGCGCATGCTGCAGGTCGAAAGCGCCCGCGACCTGCCCGATGCGCTGTTGCGGCTGTCCGCTGCGGCGGCCATCGGGCTCTGACCCGGCAGACTGACGCTTGCCGGACGACTGCGGCACAATCAAGCCATGACGCACCTAATATTCCGTCTACTGTTGACCGCTGCGTTGCTTCTGGGCTTTGCTGCGCCGGCTTTGGCGCAGCCTGCCGAATCCGCCTACCAGCCCCGCACCGGCGATGCATGGCTGGACCGGCAACTGGCCGATATCAACCGCTATGCCGCACGCTACCCGCGGAGCTTCGCCGATGAGGTCGCGCGTTATTACTCGGTGCCGCGCGATTATGTGGAAGCCATGCAGCAGCAGCCGGCATGGACGTCTGGCGATATCTTCATGGCCTGTGCGCTGGCCCAGCGGGTCGCACAGCCCTGCCGTGCCGTGGTGCGAGAATGGTCGCGCGATCACGCCGAAGGGTGGGCCGGCGTAGCTGCGCGCCTGCAGGCCAAGCCGGGCACCGCGCCTTACCGCGAACTGCGCGAGGACATCGAGCGGACCTACACGCGCTGGGCGCGCCCGCTGGCGAAGTAGCCGCGCGCTGCGTCCGGTTATCGGGCGCCTTTCTTGCGATAGGTGATCAGCAGCACCAAGTCCTCATCGCCGGTCTGGCGGATGGTGTGCGTGCTGCCGGGCCGGGTCAGCATGGCGTTGCCGGGACCTACGGCGTGTTCCTTGCCGTCCAGCGTGTAGACGCCGGTTCCGCTGACCACGTAGTAGATCTCGTCATGGTCGTGCTGGTGCAGGCCGATGCCGGCGCCGCGGTGCAGGGCACGCTTGCGGAACTCGAACGACATGTCCGGCGCATCCTTAAAGAAGGGATACGCCGTGGTTTCGCCGGAGCCGCCATGCGGCCCGGCTTGTGCGACCGCGATGTCGCGTTCGTGCGCGACCAGAGAAGGATGCGCTTGCGAGGCGCGGTCGGCCAGCGCCGTCGGGCGCGCGCCGCAATCGGTGTCGCGCGCCAGGTGCGGCTTCAAGGAAGGATCGATTTTTTCCCAGCCTCCCGCTACCAGGCAGGCCACGGCGAAGGCGCCCCTGCGTTGGAAGTGGGTGTCGTCGGCCTGGCCTTGTTCCGGCACGTGCATGTAGAAGGCCTTGGACGGTTCGTCGCCCAGGGCGCGCAGCCAATCCATGCTGGCGGCGTGCAGGTCGATCAAACCGATCCGCTCGCGCGCGGCCAGATCGCGCATGGCCTGAGGATAGAGCCCGTGCGTGTCCAGCAACTGGCCGTGATCGAACTTGCGCCGCGCCACCGGCGTGATGAGGATCGGCACGGCGCCGCGTCCGCGCGCCAGCGCCACATAGCGCATCAGCCATTGCGGATAGGCCTGCAGCGGTTCGTTGTAGCGCGTCGGATCCTCGATCTTCTCGTCGTTGTGGCCGAACTGGATCAGCAGCACATCGCCCTTGCGCAGATCCCTGGCGATACCGTCCAGCCAGCCCTGGTCGATGAAACTGCGCGCACTGCGTCCGCTCTGCGCGTGGTTGCGCACTTCCCAGGTTTTGTCCAGATACGTTTGCAGTACCTGTCCCCAGCCGGTGCGCGGCGCACGCTCCGGGCCGTACTCGCTGGCGGTGGAGTCGCCGGCTATGAAGACGCGGCGGATCGGCGAGCCTGCGGAAGCGGAAATCGCCGCCGTCATGCAGACCAGGAACAATAGCCACCTCAGCATATCGATTCGCCTCCAGATTTGAATCAGGATGTGAGCCGGGCGTGGGAGCGGCCTCCGGCCGCGAGCTCTTCCGGTGGTGGATGCAAAAGGCTCGCGGCCGGAGGCCGCTCCCACGAGTTCGCTAGCGGGCCAGCCAGCCGCCATCGACTGGAATCACCGCGCCGTTGACATAGTCCGATGCGCGCGAAGCCAGGAACACGGCGGTGCCGCCCAGATCCGCCGGCTCGCCCCAGCGGCTGGCCGGAATGCGGTCCAGGATCGCTTTGCTGCGCTCGGCGTCGGCGCGCAGCTGCGCGGTGTTGTCGGTGGCCATGTAGCCGGGCGCGATGGCGTTGATGTTGATGCCCTTGGCGGCCCATTCGTTGGCCAGCAAACGGGTGATGCCGGCGATGCCGGATTTGCTGGCGGTATACGAGGGCACGCGGATGCCGCCCTGGAACGACAGCATGGAAGCGATGTTGATGATCTTGCCGCTGCCCTGTGCGATGAAATGCTTGCCTGCGGCCTGCGACATGAAGAAGGCGCCCTTGATATTGACGTTCATCACGTCGTCCCAATCCTTTTCGCTGAACTCCACCGCATCGGCACGGCGGATCAGGCCGGCGTTGTTGACCAGGATGTGCAGGCCGCCGAGACCTTTCATGGTTTCGGCGACGATGCGTTCGACCGGCTCGATGCTGCTGAGGTTGGCTTCGATGTTGAGGAAGCGACGTCCCAGCGCCTTCACTTTTTCCTCGGTCTCGGTGGCGGCCACGATGCCTGCGCCAGCGATGTCGGCGCCCGCTTCGGCAAGCGCCAGTGCGATGCCCTGACCAAGACCGGTGTTGGCGCCGGTAACCAGTGCCACCTTGCCTTGCAGACTGAATGGGTTGCTTGCCATGGGTTGCCTCGATGAGTGGGTTGGTTTCGGCTGCGATTTTCCGCTGTGATTTATTTTGTAGAGCCGAGCTTGCTCGGCTGCTTCTGGCTTGCGGGTAAGGCTTCAGCCGAGCAAGCTCGGCTCTACAAAGACTAAGGTCTGCGTTACTTGAGCTGGCAGATGTCGAGCACGTTCATATCGGTGTAGTCCAGGTTTTCGCCGCCCATCGCCCAGATGAAGCAGTAGTTGCTGGTGCCCGATCCCATATGGATGGACCACGGCGGCGACACCACCGCCTCGCTATCGGCCACCACGATATGGCGCTGCGCGTCGGGTTCGCCCATGAAGTGGTAGATGCGGTCGTTGTCGCCCAGGTCGAAGTAGAAGTAGACCTCGCTGCGGCGGTCGTGCAGATGCGGCGGCATGGTGTTCCAGACGCTGCCGGTCTTGAGCACGGTCAGGCCCAGCAGCAACTGCGAGGATTGGCAGGTGGCCGGCACGATGTACTGGTAGATGGTGCGTTCGTTGCTGGTTTCCAGCGATCCGCGTTCCAGCGAAACCGCGTTGGCGATGGCCAGCGGCTTGGTCTCGAAGCGCGCATGCGCCGGCGTGGAGGTCAGGTAGTAGCGCGCAGGATTGGCGGCGTCGTCCGAGGCGAAAGACACGTCCGCGCTGCCCATGGCCACGTACAGGCCGTCCTTCGGTCCCAGCGTGTAGGTGGTGCCATCCACTGTGACCTTGCCCGTGCCTGCTCCGACATTGATCACCCCCAGTTCGCGGCGCTCCAGGAACGGTTTGCCCGCGGCCGAAGCCGGTTCGGTCTGACGCGGCAGGTCGATGGCTTTGGAAATGGGCGCGGCGCCGCCGATCACGAAGCGCTCGTTGTGCGAATAGTTGAGCTGCACGGTATCGGCCACGAACAGGCCGCTGATCAGGTAGCGGTCGCGCAGCTGGTCGTTGCTGGCGCCGTCCATCATGTCGGGGTGGGTGGCGTGGTAGGTCTTGCAGTACATGGTCGGCTCCGGGCATGAGGGCGGCAGGAGCTGCGCGCCGGCAGGGAAGACTGGATTCTAGTGGGTTTGGTAACCGGTGTCATTTCGCGGTGCGGCAGAGGATATACATGTGGAAACCGGCATCAGGGCTGTTGCTGTTGTTTTGCCCCCTTTGGAAAAGGGGGCTACGGGGGATTTGCTCTTGGCGCGAACAGCAAATCCCCCTCGATCCCCCTTTTCCAAAGGGGGAGGTAGACGTCGCCGCTGACGCTACCGCCTGGATTCATTCCGGCGGTTGGCAGGAGTCGCGGATGACCAGGTGCGGGCGCACGCTGGCGGCGAAAGGCAGTTGCTTTGCCCCCTTTGGAAAAGGGGGCTTACGGGGGATTTGCTCTTGGCGCGAACAGCAAATCCCCCTCGATCCCCCTTTTTCAAAGGGGGAGGTAGACGCCGCCGCTGACGCTACCGCCTGGATTCATTCCGGCGGTTGGCAGGAATCGCGGATAACCAGGTGCGGGCGCACGCTGGCGGCGGACAGGGTGGAGGTGGCGTCCGGCTGCACCAGCATGGAAGCGGCCAGCCGTCCCGTGTCGCGGGTGGGGCGACGCACGGAGGTCAGCGAAGGCCACAGGCGCGAGGCCAGGGGGCTGTCGTCGAAGCCCACCACCGACAGCTGTTGGGGAATATGGATGCCCGAACGCATGGCGACCTTGTACACGCCGGCGGCCATCTCGTCGTTGCCGGTGAAGATGGCGGTGGGGCGCTGCTTGCCGGCCAGCAGTTTTTCGGCGGCCGAGACGCCAGATTCGAAGGTATAGCCCGCCTCCACGATCCTGGATTTCGGCAGCTCCAAGCCGTAGCGGCCGAGTCCTTCGACGAAGCCGGCGGTGCGTTCCAGCGCCGAACGGTAGTTGCCGGGGCCGGTGATCAATGCGATGTCGCGGTGGCCCAGCATGTGCAGGTAATCGGCCGCTTCGGTGGCGCCGTCGCGGTCGTGGGTGACCACCATGCGCGACATGTCGTCCATCGCCACCGGCGCGATGCGCACGTAGCGGCAGCCGATCTCAAGCAGCATGTCGGCCAGCGCCTGGTCTTCGGAAACACGCGGAACCAGCATGATTCCATGCAGTTTCTGCTGCTGCGCGAAACGGCGCACGCCATCGATATAGTTGGGGCTGCGGCTGTCGCAGGGGTGCACCACCAATTCGAAACCCGAATCGCGGATGGCGTCCAGCGCGCCGTACTGCATGTTGACGATGTACTGCGCGGTCGGATTGTCGTAGACCATGCCGATCAGGAACGACTTGCGGAAGGCGAGTCCGCGCGCCATCGGATCGGGCGAATACCCGACCTCGCGCATCAGCGCTTCCACTTTCTCCCGCGTGTCCTTACGCACCAGCGGCGAGTGGTTGATGATGCGCGACACGGTTTTCTTGGAAACCCCGGACAGCCGCGCGATGTCGTTGATCGTCGATGCCTTGCCGGAACCGGTCGGCTTGGCGGGCATTTCGGGCTTCTTGCGCGCGGGCATGGACGTCACTGTCTGAAGGGAGGGTCTGAGTGGATTCTAGCCCGCGCCGTCAGTCCAGCGCGCGGTAGCGGAAATGGCGGAAACGCACCGCGCCATCGCCCGCGGCGTACAGCGACGGTTTCAGGGCCAGGAAGCCGCCGGCGACGTTGTGGTGGTAGCCGGAGACTTCCATCTGCACCGGGTACTTGGTCCAGGCGACGCCGTCGGGGCTGCTGTGGATGGTGAGGACATGGCGGTCGTTGGTGACCCGCAGCCATAGCCGGCCGCCTTTCGCGCTGGCCGCAAGCGTCGCCGGGCGTTCGGTTCCATAGCGGTGCATGATGAAGTTCTCGCCATTGCTGCCCACGCCCGCGTACAGCTTGTCGTTGTAGAACAGCAGGGCACCGCCCTGCGCCCCGGGCTCGATCTCCATTTCGACTTCGAACTGGTAAGCCAGGTCGCCGGCGATGAAGCCCAGCGGCGAGCTGTCGCGCGGAGAGGTCCCCTTTCCGCGCATGGTCATGGCTCCGTCGCCGAAACCCAGCCGCGCGTACTCATCGGTTGCCGGTTTGAAGAACGCCCATTGCGGACCGAGCTTGCCACCCGAGAAGTCGTCCGACAGCGGCATGCCATGGGCGCCCGACGCGGTGCCCGCGGGCTTGCGGATCGGTCGGCTCAGGTCGCCGCCCTTGGCGACGAACCAGCCGTCGTCGGTCCATTCGATGGGCTCCAGCAACGCCTGTCTGCCCAGCGTCCAGAAATCGTGCTCGTAGCCGTGGTAGATCATCCACCACTGGCCTGCGACATCTTCCACCAGGGTGGCGTGGCCGCGCGACCACCAGTATTCGTCCCTGGATTCGGTACGCACTACCGGATTGTTGGGCGCGTTCTGCCACGGGCCGTGGATCGAACGCGAGCGCGCGACGATGACCATGTGCCCGGTCGGCGGGCCTGCGGTGCCGCCGACCGCGGTGATCATGTAGTACCAGCCGTTGTGGCGGGTGATCTTGGGGCCTTCCTGCGCGTAGCCTTCCACGTCCCATGATTCGGGGTACTTCCAACCATCGTAGACGTGCTTGATTTCGCCGACGGTGCTCAGGCCGTCGTCGGCCAGCCGCACATAATCGCCGCCGCTGAGGAACAGATAGCGCTTGCCGTCTTCGCCCACGGCATGGCCGGGATCGATATGGCCGGACAGGCCGATGTCGATGGGTTCGCTCCAGGGTCCGCGGATGTCGTCTGCCCAGACCACGAAGTTGCTCCGCGTGCTGCCTTCGGTGCCGCCGCGGCGCGCGGGAAAATAAATGTAGTAACGCCCTTCGTGCTCGACCAGGTCGGGCGCCCAGATCGATCCGACATTGGTCTTGATGCCATGCCCGATCGGCTGCCAGTTGATCAGATCACGCGAATGCCAGATGGGCAGGCCGGGATAGGCTTCGAATGAAGACAGCGTCAGGTAATAGTCTTCGCCATCGCGCAGTACCGACGGATCCGGATGATCGCCGGACAGCACCGGGTTGAGGAAGTTGCCGTTGCCCAGGTCGGCCTGGCGCTGGTTTTCGATGCCGCGCTTCCACTGCGGCTCGTCCGCTGCGGATGCCAGCGCCGGCAGGACCAGCAGCGACAGCGTGGCCAGCAGCGCTCGTAGTCTTCCCCGACTCACGACTTCAGCACCGATGGCAACCACAGCGACAGCTCAGGCACGAACGCGACCACCAGCAGCACGGCCAGTGCGGACAGCCAGAACGGCCAGATGGTGCGCAGGCATTCGCCGATGCTGATCTTGCCGATGGCGGTGCCGACGAACAACACCGAGCCCAGCGGCGGCGTGATCAGGCTGATGCCGCCCTTCAGAATCAGGATCACACCGAAGTGGATGGGGTCGATGCCGATGGCCTTGGCCAGCGGCAGGAAGATCGGCGTGCAGATGATGATCATCGGCGCCAGATCCATGAACGTGCCCAGCACCAGCAGGATCAGGATCATCAACAGCAGCATCAGGTTCTTGTCGGTGGTCAGCCCCGTAAGCAATTCCACCGCTGCCGAAGGCACCTGCAGATAGGCCAGCAGCCAGCCGAAAGCGGCGGCCGAGGCGATCACCAGCAGGATCATGCCGGTGGTGCGCGCGGCATGGGCCATGGTGCCGAGGAAGTCCTGCCAGGCCAGGTTGCGGTAGATCACCGCGGTGACGAACAGCGCATAGACCACCGCGATCGCCGCGCTTTCCACCGCCGTGAAGATGCCCGCTTTGATGCCGACGAAGATCAGCGCGACCAACAACAGGCCGGGAAGCGCGGAAACGAAACGGCGTAGGACCACGCCGAAGCCCGGAAAAAGTTCCACCACATAACCGCGGCGTTTGGCGATGACATAGGTAGTGCCCATCAGGGTGAGCGTCATCAGCAGCGCGGGAAAGATGCCCGCCGCGAACAAGTCGGCGATGGAGATGCTGCCGCCGGCCGAAGCCGAATACAGGATCAGGTTGTGCGAGGGCGGCACCAGCAGCGCGACCAGCGCTGCGGTCATGGTCACGTTGACCGCGAAATCGCGGTCGAAGCCGCGCTTGACCATCTGCGGAATCATCGCCCCGCCCACCGCCGATACGTCGGCGATGGCCGAGCCGGAAACGCCGCCGAAGAACAGCGAAGACAACACGCTGACCTGCCCCAGACCGCCGCGCACATGGCCGACCAGGGAAGAGGCCAGTCCTATCAAGCGTTCCGATATGCCGCCGCGCAGCATGATTTCGCCGGCGAATATGAAAAGCGGTATCGCCAGTAGCGATGCGGAGGCCGCGCCGGTAGCGGTCTGTTGCGCCACCACTATCGCCGGCAGCCCAAGGTAGACGAGCGTCGCCAGCGAAGCGGTGAACAGGGAGAACGCCACCGGGACTCCCATGATCAGCAGTCCCAGGAAAACCAGGAAAAGGATTGCGATAGCCATTATTCGCTCCGTTCCGCGATGGCCGTGCTCGCGAACAGCGTGCCCGCGAACAGATGGTGGAGGGAAAACACTGCGATCAACACGCCGCCCAGGCACAGCGGCAGATAGAACGTACCTTCGGGAATGCGCGCACCGGCCATGGGCACTTCCCAACTGTCGGCGGTGAGTACCGCCCCCCACCAGGCCAGCAGCGCGCCTACGGTCGCGATCACCAGGTGGCTGAAGCCGCGCATCGCGCGCGCCACGCGCGGAGGCGCGGCGTCGCGCGCGATGAAAAAGCCGAAATGCGATTCCGCACGCACGCCGACCGCCGCGCCGAACATCATCGCGGTGTTGAGCAGCAGCAGCGCCACCGGCTCGGTCCAGTCCGGGGAGGCATTCAATACGTAACGCGCGAATACCTGCCACGCCTGCACCGCCGCCATGCTGACCAGCGCCAATCCGGCTATCCAGGTGGTGAGGCGCGCAAGCTTGTCCAGCCAGCCCGAAGGGGAATTCGTTTTTGTGTCGCTCATCGGTTCTCCCGGCGATGCAGGCGGTGTTTCGAAAGTTTTTTACGCAGTCACGCCGAGGCGCGCACGTATTCGTAAAGACGCGCCAGTTGGGGTTCGCGCAAGTATTCGCGGGTGATGCCGGCAGTGGCGGCGCGCATGGCTTCGCGGTCCACGGCATTGACCTTGACGCCGCCGGCGATGATCGCTTCGCGCGCCTTGCTCTCCGAGCTGTCCCACAAGCCGCGCGCGTAGGGCACCGAAGCCGCCGCAGCCTCGCGGATCAGATCGCGGTCCTTCGGTGCCATCCGCTCGTAGGCGGTGCGCGACATCAGCAGCACGTCCGGCGTAAAGGTGTGCTGGGACTCGGACCAGTAATGCGCCGCTTCGAACTGCCGACTCGAATGGAAGCTCTTGATGTTGTTCTCGGCGCCATCGATCAGATGCGTCTGCAGCGCGGAGAAAACTTCGCCATACGGCAATGGAGTCGCATTGGCGCCCAGTGCGTGGATAAGACGCACGAATATCTCCGACACCGGCACGCGCAGCTTGAGGCCGCGCAGATCGTCGGGGGTATGGATCGGCCGCTTGGTGTTGTAGATGCTGCGCGAGCCCGAATCGTAGAAGGCCAGCCCCACCAGATCGCGGCGTTCGAAACTACCCAGCAACGATTTGCCCAGCGCGCCGTCCAGCGTACGGCGCAGGTGCGGCGTCGAGTCGATCAGGAACGGCAGCGACAGGATGCGGGTGGCGGGCACGGAGTCGTTCATCGTGGCCAGGTACACGCGCGTCAGCGCCAGCGCGTTGAAACGCACCAGGTCGACGGTGACCGTTTCCCGGCCCAGTTGTCCGGAATGGTAGACCAGCGTATCCAAGCGCCCATCGGTCCGCTCGCTCAGATAGCGGCCGATCCAGCGCACCGCTTCCACGGTCGGATAGCCGTCCACATGGACGTCCGACGCGCGCAGCAACTGCGGCGAAGCGGTGGCGGCGTTGGCCGGCTTGCTGCCTGCCGTCAACGCGGCGATACCGGCGCCAATGCCGGTGGCCAGGAATCTGCGGCGATCGATCATGCCTGCCGGCCTCTGGACTCATTCGCATCGGCAGGCTTGGCCGCGTGCGCGCGGCAGGTGATATCGCCGAAGCCGGCGAAGCTGATGCGCGCCGACTGCCCCACGGCGATGTCGTGGATGCCGGTCGCATTGCCGGTGGCGATCAGGTCGCCGGCTTTGAGCGGGCGACCGCGCTTGGCCGAACGCGACAATGCGAATGCGTACGCCGCCCGCAATCCACCGGGCAGGGTGGTTGCGCCGCCGCTACCCACCAGGCGCTCTTCGATGAAGGTATGGCAAGTGAGTTCGGCTTCGGGTATCGCCAGCCATCCGGGAATCTCCCGCCCCAGGATCAGCCCATTGTTGTTGCCGAAATCGGAAACGACCACACGCGGCCCCAGAATATTGATGGTCGCCAGAGGACTGCTGGCGATTTCGACGCCGATATGCAGCGTGGCGGGCAGGGCAGCGGCTTCCGCGGGCGTCCATTCGGTTTTGTCGGCTGGCGCATCGGCCTGCAGACGCAATACGTACTCTGCCTCGACCGCCGCAAAGCCGCCAGCGAACACCGGAAACCCTACATTGCCACCGATAGCATCCAGAAGTCCCGCCGAGAAGATGGGACCCAGCAGGCGGTCGTCGCCGGAGCTGTCGCGCCTTTCGGCGGCGATGAAGCCGACTTTCCAGCCGACTACACGGTCCGGCCAGAGCGAAATCGCCAGATCCTGCACCTGATAGGCGGTAACCAGGTCGGCGGGGATGCTGCCGGGGAAATCGGGCAATGACGCCCCCCGTACCCGCGCTTCGACGAAGCTGCCGGCGATTTTCGCCAGATCCTGAGATCCGGGTGTCGTTTCCAGAACGCTGTCGCCGGTAGTCAAGCGGCCTCTCCCAATGGTCTTGTTTTGTTGCACTGCCGATGGACAGCAGGGGTCGGTGGCTTGTATATGGTAAACCGGTGTCATTTACAATACGCACCGCCGCAAAGCCGAACGGCGCGCGATAACCTGTCCACTCCTGGGAGGGAGCCGAATGAAGTTCACCCGCGCCATCCGCTTGGCCCTGTGCCGCCCCTTGGCCGTCGCCGCGACCGCCATTTCCCTGCTTGTGCCGCTGGCGGCCAGCGCGGCGGCCGCCGACGCGCCGCTGGCCTTCCCTGGCGCCCAGGGCTGGGCGGCGCACGCCACCGGCGGCCGGGGCGGCGAGATCCTCCGCGTCACCACGCTGTCCGGCGACGGCCCCGGTTCGTTCGCAGAAGCGGTCAACAGCAAAGGGCCGCGCATCGTGGTTTTCGAAGTGGGCGGGGTCATCGACCTGGGCGCCAAGACCCTGCGCATCGTCGAACCCGACCTGACCATCGCCGGCCAGACCGCGCCTTCGCCCGGCATCACCCTGATCCGCGGCGGCATCGACATCGCCGCCAGCAACGTCATCGTGCGCCACATCCGCGTGCGTCCCGGCTCCACCGGCGCGGCGCGCATGGCCGGCCTGGATTTCGACGCCATTTCCACCGTCGGTGCGCACGACGTGATCGTCGACCACTGCACGCTGACCTGGGCCACCGACGAAAACCTTTCCGCCTCCGGCAAGCGCTTCGCCGGCAACGATCCCGAAGAAAACGCCGCCGCCACTTCGCATCGCATCACCTTCAGCAACAACATCATCGCCGAAGGCCTGGCCCATTCCACCCACGCCAAGGGCGAACACTCCAAGGGTTCGCTGATCCACGACCATGTGCGCGACATTCTCATCGTCGGCAACCTGTACGCGCACAACTACGAACGCAATCCGCTGTTCAAGGGCGGCGTGCGCGGGCAGGTGATCAACAACCTGATCTACAACCCCGGCCAGCGCGCGGCGCATTACAACCTGATCGCCGAAGAATGGCAGGGCCACGATTACGAAACCGGGCAGATGGTGCTGCGCGGCAACGCGATGCGCGCCGGGCCTTCCACCCAGGATCTGGCTTTCTTCATGATCGGCGGTTCGGGCGATATCGATCTGTTCGCCCAGGACAACCTGCTGGTCGACCGCGTAGGCCGGCACAAGATCGATGCCGAAGGCAGCTACACCAACGCGCCGGTCAAAGTGAATGCGCTCAAGCGCGCGCCGGAACTGCCGTTCGGCGTGAACCTGCTGGCTTCTGCGCAAGTGCAGGACGCGGTGATCGCCAACGCGGGTGCGCGGCCTTGGGATCGCGACGATACCGATCGCCGCATCGTAGCCGACACCATCGAAGGACGCGGCGCCATCATCGACAACGAAAGCGAAGTGGGCGGCTATCCCAAGCAGAAAGAAACCCGCCAGGCTTTCGTAGAAGGCGATTGGGACTTAAGCACGATGGAGCCGCTGAAGCCGTTGCAGCGGCGCGAACCGCTGAAATAAGCCGCATGGAGGCGGGTCGAAGGGCTTTTCTGCAGCGGGCCGCGCTGATTGGCGCAGCGACAAGCACGCCGCTGTCGCTGGCCATGGCGGGGGAAGCGGCAACGCTGGCTAAAACGCGCAGCGGCCGCATCGCCGGCTATCGCGATCATGGCGTGCATGTGTTCAAGGGCGTTCCCTACGGCGCGGATACCGCGCCGCACCGGTTCAGGCCAGCGTTGCAGGAACCGGCCTGGCGCGGCGTGCGCGATGCTACGCAGCATGGCGCCAGCGCGCCGCAGCATGGCAGTGACGGGCCGGGCAACGACGGACCGGGCAGCGAGGATTGCCTGTTCCTCAACGTCTACACGCCGGGCCTGCGCGATGGCGGCAAGCGGCCGATCCTGTTCTACATTCATGGCGGCGGCTACAACAATGGTTCGGGCAGCAGCCCGCTGTATGACGGCGTCAATCTGTGCCGTCGTGGCGATGTAGTGGTGATCACGGTCAATCACCGCCTCAATGCATTCGGGTACCTGTATCTGGCGGAGCTCGGCGGCGAGGATCTTCAATGGTCGGGCAACGTCGGTCAGCTGGATCTGGTGCAGGCGCTGCACTGGGTCCGCGAGCATGCGCATGAATTCGGGGGCGACGCCGGCAATGTCACCGTGTTCGGCCAGTCCGGCGGCGGCGCCAAGATCGCCACGCTGATGGCGATGCCGGCGGCGCAGGGCCTGTTCCATCGCGCCATGACCATGAGCGGCCAGCAGGTCACGGCCGCCGGCCCGCGCGCGGCTACGCAGCGCACGCAGCTGTTTCTGGATGCGCTGAAAATCGCGCCGCACGAAATCGATAGGCTGCGCACCGTACCGGTGGAGAAGATCCTGGAGGCGGCACGCACGCGCGACCCTTCGCGAATCGAGGACACCAGCCTGTATCTGGGCCCGGTAATGGATGCGCGCAGCCTGCACCGGCATCCGTTCTATCCCGATGCGCCACCGCAATCGGCGCATGTTCCCATGATCATCGGCAATACCCATGACGAGACGCGCGCCTTCCTGGGCAACGATCCGGACAATTTCGCCCTGAGTTGGGAGCAATTGCCGAAGAAACTGCAGGCACAGCAGTACACGGACATCCTTCCGGAAGTGGTCATCGCCGAGTACCGGCGGATGTACCCGGATTACACGCCATCGCAAGTGTTCTTCGCCGCGACGACCGCAGGACGTTCCTGGCGCGGCGCCGTGGAAGAAGCAGAGGCGCGTGCGCGCCAGGGATCGCCGGCCTGGGTTTACCAGCTCGATTGGGGTTCGCCGCTGGACGGCGGCAAGTTCGGCGCCTTCCATACCCTGGATATTCCACTGGTGTTCGACAACATCGCCCAGCCCGGTTCGCGTACCGGCACCGGAGCGCAGGCGCAGCAGGTTGCCGCTCAGATGAGCCAGGCGCTGTTGGCCTTCGCGCGGCGAGGCGATCCCAATCATGCCGGCCTGCCGCGATGGCACCCCTATACGTTGGAAGCGCGCGAAACGATGGTATTCGACAGTCGGTCCAGATTGGAGAACGATCCGCGGGGCGGCGAACGCAAGCTTTACCAGCGCGCGCCTTTCATACAGCGTGGCACGATGTAGACGGCGTTGATCGCTGCACAAGCAAAGCCAAGCAGACGCCCACCTCTCATCGCTTCCGACGCATGCCGGAACGGATGGCGGGACCCGTCCCGACCGATGCGTCAGAAGCCGCGGCGCGCCATCGGCCCGGGCGCATGAAACAGATTTCGCATCGAAGGCCTGCTCACCTGAATGGCCCGGCGCCGCGAATCACGGCGACGGGGACTTTGCCGGCCGGAGTGATCGGACCATGCAGGCTAGGCGCCCAATCCACGTTTCCGATCAGGCTGTCGCCATTGGCAGCGTTGTAGGACGCGACTACATCGACCGCGCTGTTCTGCGAAACCCCGTTGAGCAGTGTGCCGGTGGCGAAGATGCGGGTGCCATTGAGCCGTTCGATGAACAGGTCGGGCGTCACAGCGTCGCCGACGCGGAAATGGTTCTGCTCGGCATAGATCTGGGATTCGATGCCGACGCCCCAGCTGTAGCCGTAGTTCGCTGCGCCTTCGTCGCTGAGCTTGTAATGGTTGCTGTACAGATGCACTTGGCCATAGCGCACCCGCGGTACCCGCTGACCGACGTCCTGGAAGAGATTGTGGTGCAGGGTGAGGCGGAGTTTGCCGCGGTCCGCCACCGCGCCGTCTGACGAACCGACCAGCATGGTCTTGTCGTGGTTGCTGAAACGGTTCCAGGAAATGGTGACCAGGTCCGATTCGTTGGTCACGTCCAGCAGGCCGTCGTGCACTTCATAGAGACGTCCGAAATGGGTAGGCAGCGTTTCGTTGGCGGTGGCGACGTCGCCGAAGCTGTTGTGGTCTATCCAGACATGGGTGGCATTGCGCACCGAAATGACGTCGTACAGCGAGTTCCAGTTGCCGGTACTGCCGTCGTTCGGCGCCCATTGCGGGAAGCAGTCGTAGGTGTCCTCGAATGCCAGATTGCGGATGATCACGTTCATCGGCGTGTTGCCGCTGGTGCTGCTGGGGCGCACGTCGAACCAGGCGCCCAGTACGCGCGCATCGCGGCCCACGCCGACGATCGTGGTGTTGGCCGGAATGCGGATGCGCACCCGCGATTGCTGCGCGGCCGCCGAAGCCGCCCGGGCGCGCTCCAGCGGGCCGCTGGGATTCACACGACCCCACGTGGCGGGATCGTATTCCTGCAGGAAGGCTGCCAGCGAATAGGGCGTGCCGGTCTGCGGGTCGTTGCGCTGGTAGTCGGCGCAGCTCAGCGGCCGATTGTCGATGTCGACGTTGGCATCTATGGTGCCTTCGATCTCGATGATCTTCGGCGTGGCGTCCGGGAAGGCCAGTGCCGCGACCAGTTCGTTGCGGTTGCGCACGCGATGCACGCGCGCCGGCGCCGCGGCGGAGCCGCCAGTGGTGCCATTGGGCAGCGCTGCCACAGGCAGAGAAGCCCAGCCATCGCCGGCGGGCAGCACCTGGCGGCCAAGATCGGTCGCCCGGGCGGCACTGGCCGACGCGCACATCAGCGCACCAAAAAGCAGGATCGTGTTTGCGTTTCTCATCGGTAGTCTCCGGATAAGCCACGTGGAAGAACGACGGATGCCGGGCGATGCTTGAAGACGTAGCGAGAGCGGCGGAACCGAACCGCTCGCGGGCGCGCGTCGGCGGAATTGCCAGGTACGGGAAACCGTGGAAGGAATCGAATCCCCGTTCCGGTCCGCAACAGCCGTGAGGCTGCCGCGGACCGGCTGTCGGACGTTATGGATTGCTCAGAACTTGTAACGCAGGCCCAGCAGGTACTGGCGGCCGGTTTCGCTGTAGTCCAGCGGCAGTTGACCGTTGGCGTTGGACACCCACGATTCCTGGACTTCGTCGGTCAGGTTGATGCCTTCCAGGCTCAGCTCCCACTGGTCGTCGATCTTCCAGCGCACCGATGCATCGATGGTGGTGGTGCCGGTCTGGCCATGCGTGTCGAAACCGGCCTCGGTGCCGGGCACCTGCAACAGATAGTCGTCGCGGTTGGTAGCCGAGACACGGCCAGAGAACCGCTTGCCTTCGTAGAACACGGTGGCGTTCCAGGAGTGCTTCGATAAGCCGGTCAGGTCGTCCTTGAACGAATTCGCGCCCGTGGACGTCACGTACTGGATCTGCGAATCGACATAGGTGTAATTCAACTGCACGCCCAGGTTGGACCACTTTCCGGGCAGGAAGGTGAAGGGTTGGATGTAGTTGGCTTCAAGCCCGGTCAGTTCGCCGCCTGGTGTGTTGAGCGGCGCGGTGAAGGTGAAGTCATCGGACACACTGGCGCCGGTGCCTTCCAGCAGGCTGGCCGGCAGGCCGCTGGCCGAATAGACCTGCACGAAGCGTGTGTTCTGGATGAAGCTTTCGATGTCCTTGTAGAACAAGCCGAGGCTGAGCATCGCACCTTCGTTGAAGTACCACTCCACACCCAGATCGACCGTCTTGGCACGGATGGGATCCAAGGCCGGATTGCCACCGCTGACCGTACGCGCGCCGCCGCTCACATTGACGGTGACACCCGGCGTCAGGCTGCCCAGGCCAGGACGCGTCATGACCTTGGCGGCCCCAAGGCGGATCAGCAGGTCGGGCATGACCTCGGCCACCAGGTTCATCGACGGCAACGTGTCGCTGTATTCGCGCGAGACCGTCGACGCCACCGGAACGCCGCTGGCGGTGGCTATGCCGGTCGATGATTGCTTGGTGCGCACATAGCGCACCCCGAAATTGCCGGACACGGGAATGGAGCCCAGATCCATTGAAAAATCACCTTGCAGGTAAACGCCGCGATCTTCCTCATCGACGCTGCGCGTGTTCACCGCACGCTCGGTCAAAGCGAAAGTCCCGGTATTGCTGTAGATGTCCAACAGGTTGGCGAACGCCTGGTAATCCGGGATCACCCAGGTGCCTGGCGATCCGTTGACGCCGCTCAGACTGGCCAGGGTGGTCAGGTCGGCTGGGATGATGAAGCCGCCACCGCTGAAGGCCGGTACGGACACTTCCGAAGCGCGGCGCAGTTCGCGGGTCGAGAACGAATAGTCCTTGGCCTGCACGCCACCTTTCAGCCGGAAGTTCGGGCTGATGTTCCAGTTGAAATCCAGCTGTCCGATGTCGAAGTCGTTCTGTACGTACTGTGGACGCAGGCGGATCTCGGCCAGCGTCCATCCCGTGCCATTGGTGGGGTCGATGCCGTAGTCGAGTACCGGTTTGTACGGATCGCCGCGGTAGTCGTAGCTGTAGTTATCGACGTTGTACTTGTCCATGATGATCGTCGTCTGGATCGGATTCTCATGCTTGGAGCTCGAGGTGCCGATCTTGCCCGATAGCTTGAAGTTGTCGGAAAACTCATGTTCGCCTTCAAGGCCGATCTGGGTGAAGACGGTGTTCCACTCGTCATGGCGGCTCTCCGAACGGATATCGACATTGTCGAACAGGCCATAGACCAGCGCGCCGTTCTCGACCACGCCATCGCGGACGATCGTTTCCGGCTTGCCGCCAGCGCCGGCGGCGCGGCAGGCGGCGCCGCTGGCACCGGTGGCGCAAGCGCCGCGGCTGAAGGAAATCGCTTCGATGTACTTCTCATCGCGCGAAGCGTCGATCTTGGAATAAAGCGCATCCAACGAAAATTGTGTGCGATCGGTCGGCTTGAACTGCAGCGATGCGGTCACGCCCAGGCGCTGCTGGTCGTGTTCCATCAGCGTGTAGCGCGGAAAACGAGGGTGGTACACGTCGGCCGCGCATGCGGCGGGAAACGGCGAGGTGGTAGGGGTGGTGGCGGGGTTGGCGGGACAGCCGTTGAATCTGCCGTTGCTGGTGCCGCCCGCCCAACGGCCGCTGCCGCTGCCTTCCTCAAGTGTCCGGCGCTCCGAGACGGCGAACGACATCAAGGCACCGAACTTGCCGTCTGCCCAGGTGTTGGACACCAGCGCGGCGATGCGGGGATCGGTCTTGCCGGCCATGTCGCCATGGGTGAGCTGCGTGCTGGCGGCGAAGGTGAAGCCGTCGTAATCGAACGGCCGCGCCGTGCGCAGATCGACGGTCGCACCCAGCGAGCCTTCCTCGACATCGGCCTGCGCGGTCTTGCGCACGATCAACTGCGAGAAAAGGTCGGAGGCGAACACGTTGAAGTCGAAACCGCGGCCGCGGTTCGTGCCGCCGTTCTGGTCGGTGGAGCCTACCGTAGTCAGTGCCTCCATACCGTTGACGCGCACGCGCGTGAAGTTGGAGTCCAGGCCGCGGACGGAGATATTCCGCCCTTCGCCGGCGTCGCGGGTGATGACCACGCCCGGGATGCGCTGCAGCGATTCGGCCAGGTTGAGATCCGGGAACTTGCCGATATCCTCGGCGACGATCGCATCCACCACCCCGGCTTCGCCGCGCTTGATGTCCAGCGCCTTTTCAAGGCTGGCCCTGTAACCTGTGACGGTGACGGTGCTCAGTGTGTCCACGTCTTCGGATTCGGACGTAGCCGGTACGGTCGTGGCCGGGCCGGCCGGGGTGGCTTCTTGCGCGAGTGCGTACATGGCATTCATCTGCAGCGCGAATCCGATGGATAGCGCGAGCACGGTAACCGGTGTCTTCCGGTGGTTGTTGCGAGTTTGCATGGGTTCCCCTCCTCAAGGGCACATGTATCGCTCTATGGCGGCTTTGGCAATGAAACGAATCGGGTTTTAGTACCTCGGAATGCTTTCCAGAGGTAAAATGACACCGCTGGTCAAAAAAACCGTAACAGAGTGTGCGGTGCAACAACAACTATTGGTTTCCGGGGGTTATGGTGTGTCCCGGGGACAATTCTTGCCGTGGTCCAATCAGGGCGCGGATCACTAGGTCATGGGAGCGTTTACATGCGGGGACACGTGGTCTGTTTTGGAGAGCTGCTGTTGCGCCTGGGTGCGCCGGCGCGACAGTTGCTGCTGCAATCCCCTTGCCTGGAAGTGCACACCGGCGGGGCGGAAGCCAACGTCGCCGTTTCGCTGGCCAGGATGGGCCACCGTGCGCGCATGGTTGGACTGGTTGCGGACAACACCCTGGGCGAGTCGGCGACCGGCGAACTGCGCCGCCATGGCGTGGATACGCGCGCGGTCGGCAAGGCCGAAGGACGCATGGGACTGTATTTCCTGACACCGGGAGCCATCCAGCGCCCGAGCGAGGTGCTCTACGACCGCGCCGACTCCGCTTTCGCACGGCACGGTGGCGGCGAACATGACTGGGAGGCGCTACTGCAGGGGGCCGACTGGCTGCACGTGTCGGGCGTCAGTCCGGCATTGGGGCAACTGGCCGCCGACCGCACCTTGCAGGCGGTGCGGGCCGCGCGCGCAGCCGGGGTGAAGGTGTCCTTCGATGGCAACTTCCGTCCCAAGCTGTGGGAGGCCTGGCAGGGCGACGCTGCCGGGATCCTGCGCACGATCATGGCCGAGGCCGACCTCATGTTCGCCAGCCATCGCGATATCCAGGTAGTGCTGGGGCAGGCGTTTTCGCAGGAGACTTCCCATGCGAGGTTTCTGGCAGGAGCGGAAGCTGCTTTCTCCGCATTTCCGCATTTGCGGCGCATGGCCGCCACCCAGCGCGTGCAGCACAGTGTCGACCACCATTCTCTGTCGGCCATCGATGTCCGCCGCGACGGCAGCAGTCACATTACGCCGGTGTACGAACTGGCCTCGATCGTGGACCGCATCGGCACCGGCGACGCATTCGCGGCCGGCGTGCTGCATGGTGCGATGGTCGGCATGGACGACGCGCAAGGGCTGCATTTCGGCTTGGCGGCGGCGTGCCTGAAGCATTCGCTGCCGGGGGATTTCAACTTGGTCGGCGTTGCGGAGATCGAGGCGTTGCTGGGGGAGGGCGGGTTCGACGTGAGGCGTTGAAGGAGTGCAGGAGCCTTCGCGGCCGCAGAATGCCGAACGCCCTCAGTCGTCATCCCAGCGAAAGCTGGGATCCATCTTGATCTTGCCGTTCGACGCGGCCCGACCCTCGTCCGCAAACGTCAAAGTCAAAATGGATCCCAGCTTTCGCTGGGATGACGCCATCGTTTCTATCTGATGCATCAGTCCGTAGGTCGGGGCTACGCCCCCGACGCACGGAACTATGGCCCTTAGATTGTTGGAAGCAGAAGCGTTTCGCGCTCTGCGCGAGTCACTTTTCTTTGAACGGCAAAGAAAAGTAACCAAAAGAAAGCCGCCCTACGGCGCGCCCAGCGATGAAGCCGCTGGGTCCGCAAATGGAGCGGGAATTTCCGGAAGGCGCCTCCTGCGCCTCCGAAAACGGCGCACATCCCTGTGCGCCGCCCCTGCGGGGTTTACCCACTCCATTTGCCGCTTCTCACGGGATATTGAAGCCAGAAGCAAAGGCCAGAGCCAATGGCCAGAACCAAAGGTCAGTTGGTCTCTCATCTCGCTACCGCAATGAAATGTTTCTTCTGAATATGCCGCCGAAGACTTTTCTTTGCTTCCGTTTCCCGCACACTGCGCGCCATGAAGAGCATGGTCGATGCGTAGCAAGCTGTTCGTCCCTGGGGTGCGTCCGGAGTTGTTCGCCAAGGCGCTGGCGGGCGATGCCGATGCGTTGAGCTTCGACCTGGAGGATTCGGTACCCGAAGCGCGCAAGGGCGAAGCCCGCGAGTCGGTGTCCGCCTTGCTGCAGTCGGCCCCGCTGCTGGCCACGGCCAAGATCGTCGTGGTGCGGGTCAACGCTTTGGACACGCCGCACCTGGCGGCCGACCTGGCCGCAGTCGCGCGCACGGGTGTGGACCTGATCAACCTGCCCAAAGTCGAATCGGCGCAGGACGTGCTGGCTGCCGTCGCCCTGCTGGAAAAGGCCGAGGCGACCAATGGCGTTGCCCAACCGGTCGGGCTGCTGGCCAATATCGAAACCCCGCGCGGTCTGCGCCTTGCCGCTGAAATCGCATCCGCCCATCCACGCGTGGCCGGATTGCAGCTGGGCCTGGCCGATCTGTTCCAGCCCTTGGGCATCGATCGCCGCGATCCGGCCAACGTCCACGCCACTTTGTATGCGATGCGCATGGCGGCGGCCGAAGCAGCTGTATTCGCCTGGGACGCGGCCTTCGCCGACATCGGCGATGCCGATGGCTTTCGCGCCGAAGCCGGCATGGCGCGTCGCCTGGGCTACGTGGGCAAGAGCTGCATCCATCCCAGTCAGGTGGCCTTGGCCAACCAAGCGTTCCAGCCCGACGCCGAAGAAATCGCAGCGGCGCGACGCATCGTCGCGGCGGCGCGCGAGGCCGGCGCGGCGGGGCGCGGCGCATTCCTCGTCGATGGTCGCATGGTCGATCTTCCTTTCCTGAAGCGTGCCGAAGCGATCCTGGCTTCGGCCGACGCCAACACGAGCGCGTCTTGATGAGCCATTCCCCTTTGTCGATGCGCGCCTTGCTGGCGGCACTGCTGTTGCTGGCCACGGCGTGGTCGCCGCAGGGCCATGCTGAAAGCCTGTCCAAGGTAAAGACCACTGCACTACCCACGCTCGCCACAGACCAGCCTCTGATCGGCCTGGTGGCGGTGGAGGGCAGGCCGCTGGCGATCGGCGCGGACCAGGCCTGGATGTTGGACAGCCGCGGCGGAAGCTGGATGGCGCTGAACTGGAAGCCTGCGGCGGCGAGCGGCGAACTGAAAAGCGTGGTCGGCAACGGCCGGCTCGCTTTCCTGTTGCGCGGGCCCGCGCAATCCAGCGCGATCTCTTCCATCGAGCGCCTCGGCTTGGTCAATGGCCAGCCGACCGCCACGCCGCTGCCGCCGTTGCCTGTCGTTGTCGAAGGCGCGCGCGCGGCGGCCAACGCCGACAATGTATATGTCGCCGGCATCGATGCGAATGGGCAGGCGGTGCTGCTGTCGCTGGTATCGACCGCGACGAAACAGGAATGGAAAAAGAGCGCCGGCTGGCCCGGCAATGCGCTGCCGAGTTCGCTGGTCGCACAGACTTCGGCGGTATTCGTCACCGTGCCCGCGGCCGATGGCGAGCGCATCCTGCGCTGGGCGGCCGATAGCGGCTGGCAGGACAAGGGCCTGGTTCCCGGCAAGATCGTACCCGGATCGGCACGCGCCATCGGCCAGGCGCATGTGATCTATCTGGTCGCCGATGGTAGCGCCGCGCCGCAGATGCGGACCTTCCAGACCATCACCGGATCGTGGGCGACGCTGCCCGATTCCGATGCGGCTGGCGTCTTCTCGACCGCGGCATTGGACAACGGGGTGCTGTGGGCGCGGCCCGCAGCGGACGGCAAGGGAATCGCTTTCGAGTCCACCCAGATCCAGTCCGGCAAGCTGCTGTTGCGCTGGCTGGACTGGATAGTGATCGTGGTCTACCTGGGCGCGATGCTCGGCATGGGTTTCTATTTCTACATCCGCGAAAAGCGCAACTCGACCTCGGATTTCTTCGTCGGCGGCCGCACCATTCCGTTCTGGGCGGCCGGCGTCAGCCTGTACGCGGCCAACACCAGTTCGATCAGTTTCATCGCCATTCCGGCCAAGGCCTTCGAAACCAACTGGCAGTACCTCACCAACAACCTGGTTGCGGTGCTGGGGCTGATGTTCGTGGCGGTCTGGATCGTGCCGTTGCTGCGACGGCTCAATCTGATGTCGGTATTCTCGTACCTGGAAACCCGTTTCCATCCCACCATCCGCATGCTGGCCAGCGCGCTGTGCATCATCATGCAGATCGGCAGCCGCATGAGTGTGGTGCTGTTCCTGCCGGCGCTGGCCATCGCCACCATCACCGGCATCCGGGTGGAGTGGAGCATCCTGATGATGGGCGGCTTCACCATCATCTACACCGCCATGGGCGGCATGAAAGCGGTGATCTGGACCGACTTCGTGCAGGTCATCGTCAAGATGGGCGGTGCGATCTTCGCCATCCTCTTCATCGTCTGGACCTTGAAGGGCGGCTTCGGCGAATTCCACGACATCGCGCAGGCCGCCGACAAGACCAAGCTGCTGGATTTCAGCTTCGATCTGACCAAGGCCACGGTGTGGGGCTTCATCTTCCTGGTGCTGTTCGACGTGGTGCTGACTTTCCCCAAGGACCAGGTGCTGATGCAGCGCACGCTGTCGACCAAGTCCGACAAGGAAGCCGGCCGGTCGATCTGGGCGTTCGCCCTGATCATGATTCCCGGCGGCTTCATCTTCTATTCCATCGGTACCGCGCTGTTCGTCTACTACAAGAACAATCCGGAACGCATGAACCCGCTGCTGCCGATCGATGCGACGTTTCCGTTGTTCATCGCCGCCGAACTGCCGATGGGCGTGACCGGGCTGATCATCGCCGGCATCTTCGCCGCGGCCATGGCCACGCTTTCCAGCATCATGAACAGTGTGGCCACACTGGCTTCGGTCGATTTCTACGAGAAGCTTTCCAAGAATCCCACGCCGAAGAAGAGCGTGCTGTTCGCCGAAATCGCCACGGTCGCCACCGGTCTGCTGGGCATCGGCGTGGCGCTGCTGCTGTCGCGCTTCGATATCCACTCGCTGTTCGACGTTTCCATCGAGCTGGCCGGCCTGCTGGGCGGCGGTTTCGCCGGCGCCTATACCCTGGGCATGTTCACGCGCCGCGCCAATTCGGCCGGTGTGGCCATCGGCGTGGCTTCCAGCATCGCTCTGACCCTGGTCGCCTGGTCGATGGATCTGGTGCATCCGTACTTCTATCTGGCCATCTCGATCATGCTGTGCATCGTGATCGGTTACCTGGCCAGCCTGCTGTTTCCGGCGCCGACCCGCGACCTGGATGGGCTGACCATCTGGGTGAAGTCGGACAGCAATTACGTCAAGCCGGAACCTGTCCGCCAATAGCGCTTGTTGTGGAGAGCTGTGAAGAAGCCGTTCCGCAGCGGTTTGTCGGGGAATCGGTTCGTGGTGAGCCTGTCGAAGATTCCGTTCGTGGTGAGCCTGTCGAACCACGCTCTTGGCGCAGAAGCAAAGTCCCCTGAATCCCGTCTCCACAGGGACGACGACATCAATGAACTTGTCGAGCCACGCCTTTAGCGCGGAATCCGGGTTATCGTAAACACCCGGCATGACGCCGACAGCGTGGTTCGACAGGCTCACCACGAACGGAATCTTGTTCAAGCCTGCTGCAGAGACGAGACGTGGATACCCAATTCCTCAAGACCTTCGTGGCAGTGGTAGACCGCGGTTCCATGGCCGCAGCCGCGCGCCTGCTCAACATCACCCCGGCGGCGGTGGCGCAGCAGATCCGCACGCTGGAGCGCGAGATCGGCGTGCCGTTGATCGCGCGGGTGGGGCGCACCGTCAGCGTGACCGAAGAAGGCTCGCGCATCCTGCAGCGCAGCCGCGATCTGTTGCGCGACGTGGCCGACCTACGCAGCTTGGCCAACGACAACGCTATCTCCGGCGAACTGCGCCTGGGTGCCTGTCCCACCGCGCTGGCCGGCATGCTGCCGGACATCCTGGCGCGGATGGTGGAGAAATTTCCCGAAATCAACGTATTCATCAAGCCGGGCTACTCGGCCGACCTCTATCGCGCGGTGGAGGGCGGCGAACTGGATGCGGCGATCGTGCTGCACGCGCCCTACACCCTGCCCAAGACCTGCAACTGGCAGCTTTTGCGCGAAGAACCGCTGGTGGTGTTGGCGCCGGAAAGCATGGCCGGCCGCGATCCGCACGAACTGCTCGCCACCCAGCCGCTGATCCGCTACGACCGCAACCACTGGGGCGGGCGCCAGGCCGAGGAATACCTGCAGCGCGTCGGCATCACCCCGCATGAGCGCTTCGAACTCAATGCGCTCAACGCGATCGCGGTGATGGTGGACCGTGGCCTTGGTGTTTCGCTGGTGCCGGACTGGGCCAAGCCGTGGCCGGAAGGATTGAAGCTGGCGCGCCTGCCGCTGCCGGAAGAAAGCGTGCCGCGGCAGATCGGCATCGTGTGGTCGCGCTCGACCATCCGCATCCGCCTGGTGACCGTGTTCCTGGAAGAGAGCAGGGCGGCGATGAAGACCGTCAACGCCTGAAGGCGAGTGGTCGCTTTTTACTCTCTCCCTCTTCATCAAGCGCCGTAATGAATCCGTTCGTGGCGAGCTTGTCGAAGATCCCGTTCGTGGTGAGCCTGTCGAACCACGCCTTTCGCGGAATGCTTCCAGGTTCTGGAGCCCTGTTGGTATCCACCAAGAGCGTGGTTCGACAAGCTCACCACGAACGGTTATCCAAATAAGTGCGTAATTTATGTTGCGGCGCGGCATGAATTGTTGATCGGTAAGCAACAAAAACTAGACTCTGAACATAGTTCGCCCCGGTTCTATTCCCTTTCGCCAACGCCTAGTCTCCCGTCCATTGTCGGGGCTGTACGTAAGCGTCTTGGAGGGGATGCTTGGCACGCAGATCGCATCCGCGCGAACTGCCGACGCGCATACGCAAACGGGGGAGCCGCGCATTCGCCGCGTCTCTTGATAAGTACAAAAACCTAGAGACCAAACACCATGAAGCACGTACCGGCCACATTCGGCGTTTTCCTGCTGGCGGCTGCCGTCAGCGCCAGCGTCCATGCGCAACAGGCGGCCGCGGCGGCCGAACCGGCTCCCGCGGCCGATAGCCAGCCAGCCGACGCGACCGATCTGGATGCGGTGATCGTCACCGGCTCGCGCAGCCCCAAGGCGATCGACAAGATCCCGGGCGCGATCACGCTGGTCTCGAAAGAGGAAATCAAAAACACCCTTGCGGTGACCGAGGACGCCACCGCCGTGCTGGCGCGTACCGTGCCCGGTTATGCCGAATCCTCGCAGGCCATGAGCAACTCGGGCGAAACCCTGCGCGGCCGCATCGCGCTGCGCCTGTTCGACGGCGTTCCGCAGGGCTCGCCGCTGCGCGAGGGCAACCGCAACGCGACTTTCACCGACATGGGTATCGTGGACCGCATTGAGGTCATCAATGGTCCTTCCGCGTCGGAAGGCATCGGCGCAGCGGGCGGCATCATCAACTACATCTCCAGCGTGCCGCAGAAGGAAGGCAACGAGTTCCGCATCCTTACCCGCTATTCGACCCAGTTCGGCAACGACAGCAGCGGTTGGAAGGTGGGCGCCAACTGGCTGCACAAGCAGGAAAACTATGATTTTGTAGTCGGACTGTCCGCCATCGATCGCGGCATTTCCTACGATGCTGACGGCCGCCGCGTGGGCATGAACACCAGCGGCTCGGTCTCAGACTCCATGGCCAATAACCTGTTCCTGAAAGGCGGCATCAACTTCGGCGAAGACGGGATGCAGCGGTTGCAGGCCAGCTACAGCCATTTCAAGATCGAGGGCAACGGCGACTACATCCAGGTCGAGGGTTGCCGCCCGGGCACCTGCGAGAATCCGGTCACCAACACTTCCGAACGCGGGCACATCTTCGGCAGCAAGGCCGAGTTCAACGATTTCGAGCAGTTGAACCTGCTCTATTCGCATGGGGATTTCCTCGGCGGTACGCTGATGATGAATGCGTACTGGGCCGATCAGGCGATGCGCTACCTGCCGGAGAACGGCGACGACAAGCAGCTGGTGAAGGTGGACGACGACTTCGACGAAGCCGACCGCATCTACGACCAGTCCGAGATCGACAGCAAGAAGTACGGGTTCCGTCCGTCGTGGACGCGCGGTTCATTGTTCGGAGTGGAAGGCCTTGAGCTGCGTGCCGGTGTGGATTTCGTCAAGGACGAGGCGCAACAGCGCCTGGCGCTCACCAATCGTGTGTGGGTGCCGCCCATGAAATACACCAGCACCGCGCCCTACGCGCAGTTGAGTTACGACCTGGGTCCGGTCACGTTCAGCGGCGGTTTCCGGCGCGAAGACGGCGAACTCAAGGTCGATAGCTATACCACCACGGCGTTCCGCAACAGCGTGTTCGTACAAGGCGGCGGTGTGGAATACACGGAGAATCTGGTCAATTTCGGCAGTATCTGGCGCATTACCGACGAGTGGTCGGTATTCGCTTCCTATGGCGAAGGCTTCAGCCTGCCCAACATCGGCATCCCGCTGCGCAACATCAACGTGCCGGGCCAGTCGGTGGACCGCATCCGCGATATCCAGCCCATCATCGTCGACAACCGCGAGTACGGGTTCAACTGGCGCGGCGACCGCGGTTCGTTCGGCGGTTCGTATTACGACTCCAGATCGCCCTTCGGCACGTCCCTGTCGGTGGACCCGGAGACCAACGACTACGTCCTCAATCGCGCGCCGACCCGCATCAAGGGCGTCGAGTTGAGCGGCGAATGGAGGTTCAACGATCAATGGAAGGCGAGCGCGCTGTACTCGCGCATCCGCGGCAAGACCGCCTTCTGGAATGCTGACCTGGAGGGCCGCTACCCCGCCGGCGGATTGAACAAGCC
Organism: Pseudoxanthomonas sp. CF125; assembly: GCF_900104085.1. Lineage (GTDB taxonomy): Bacteria > Pseudomonadota > Gammaproteobacteria > Xanthomonadales > Xanthomonadaceae > Pseudoxanthomonas_A. The sequence continues at coordinate 1,989,470 of NZ_FNLD01000001.1, read as the reverse complement.
GATCGGCGTGTCGGATATCAATCCGGACAAGATAGGCGCTTCGGTCACCTGGAAATTCAACCCCAACGGCGACGTCACACTGAACGCGACCAAATTGATGTCGCGCGATTTGTCCGGTGAAGACGTGCGCGAGTTCGATGGCGCTACATATTCGTTCGAAGAGCATACCGACGGCTACACTCTGTTCGATCTGAGCGTGAACTACAGGATCGAGAACGTCGGGCGCTTCACCGTGGGCATCGAGAACCTGACCGACAAGCAGTACATCCTGAGCTGGTCGCAGGTGGACTTCTTCAAGAACTACTTCGCCGGCCGTGGCCGCATGGTCTCGCTGACCTATGAGTACACTTTCTGAATGTCCTCATCCGCGCACCAGATCAAGTTTTGATTGCTGAGTTGTCGATGGCGTACGTCTGCCTGCCTGTCGGGTTCGAGTTGGCCTGCCCGGCGGCAGGCGGCCGACATCGATGGTGGAATTCCATGCGTCGGGGTCCCGCGTGCTGACGCGCTTTTTCCCATTGCTGTGCGGCATCGTGCTCGGCCTGGCTTCGGCGGCCGTTGCCGCTTCCTCTTCGCCAGCCAACGCTGCAGGTGCGGGCGCCGACTCTCCTCGGATCCCGGCAGAACGCCTGCAGCGGTTGGATGGTTTTCTGGAGCACGCGACCGATGCGCAGGGTTACCTGGGCGCGGTCAGCCTGGTTTGGAAAGATGGCGCGATAGTCCAGTCGCAGGCCTACGGCAATCGCGATCTGGCCCGCAGCTCGCCCATGCGCAAGGACTCCATTTTCCGCATCTATTCCATGACCAAGACGGTGACCACGGTCGCTGCGCTGATGTTGATGGAAGAGGGCAAGCTTTCCTTGGACGATCCGGTCGAGAAGTACCTGCCGGAATTCGCCGGCATGCAGATCTTTGCCGGCGGTAGCGCCGACAAGCCCGACCTACGCCCGGCGACCGCCAAGATCACCCTGCGTCAGTTGCTGACCCATACCGCCGGTTTCGCCACTGCAGGCAACGAAGAAGCGACCAAGCTGCTGGAGCGCGCCGACCTGCATGGTTCGGCCGATCTGGCCGAATTCTCCAAGCGCCTGTCCAAAGTACCCCTGGCGGTTGAGCCGGGCACGCGGTTCCGTTACGACGGCACCCAGATGGAAGTAGTCGCACGCATCGTGGAAGTCGTGAGCGGACAGCGCTTCGATGATTTCGTGCAACAACGAATCCTCGCTCCGCTGCGCATGGAAGACACCGGCTTCAGCATTCCGCCAGCCAAGCGCGACCGCATCGTCGACATCACAGCCATGGACGCGGACGGGAAATTGCGTTTGGACCAAGGCCCGAGCGCGCTGCATCCGGGTGAAATGCTCAATCCTTACCCCAGCGGCGCGGGTGGTCTGTATTCCACCGCAGCGGATTTCATGCGCCTGTGCCGGATGCTGCTCGACGGCGGCACGCTGGAAGGCGTAGCCATCCTCGACCGCAAGACGGTCGAGCAGATGATGGTCAACCAGCTGACTTTCCTGGAACGGCCGGTGACCCAGTTCAGCGATGCGGAAGGCTTCGGGCTGGGTGGCTCGGTGCTGCTGGATCCGGCGGGCAAGGGCCGCCTGGGTTCGGCCGGGCAATTCGGCTGGTCCGGCGCGGCTTCCACTTATTTCTCCATCGATCCCAGGGAACGGACGATCTCGATCCTGTTGTTGCAGCACCTTCCCAACGGCGCGGCCAACGATCTGCCGCGGATCGGCACGCCCTTCTACAACCTGATCCATCAGGCGCTGACCCCATGAACGCGCGCAAGACCTTGCTGGTGGCCGGTTCGGCCAACCTGGATTTCGTGGTGCGCGCTTCGCACGTGCCGGCGCCCGGGGAAACCGTGCTCGGGCGCGAATTCGCTACGTTCCCGGGCGGCAAGGGCGCCAATCAGGCGGTGGCCTGCGCGCGGGCGGGCGGCGTCGATACGGGCATGCTGCTGGCATTGGGCAACGACCCGTTCGCCAAGACCATCGAAGACTCCCTGGCCGATGCGGGCGTAGCCGTGCAGGTGGTGCGTAGCGCGCAGCCGACCGGCACCGCTTTCATCTGCCTGTCCGACGATGCCGAGAACGCGATCACCGTCGCCCCGGGCGCCAATGGCGCATTGTGCGGCGACGAGCTTCCGTCGCTGCAAGCGGTGAGCCATCTGCTACTGCAGCTGGAGACACCCATAGAGGCGGTGACCGCTTTCGCGCTTGCGGCGCGCGCGGCCGGCGTGCAGGTGGTGTTGAACGCCGCACCGGCGCAGACGCTGCCCACCGAGTTGTTGCTGTCGGTCGACGTGCTGATCGTCAACGAGGGCGAACTGGCCACCGTCACCGGGCATCGCGGCAGCGTGGCCGAATGCCTGGCGCTGTTGGACGTGCCCTGCGTAGTGGTTACCCTGGGCGCGCGCGGTTGCTGCGCGCGGCAGGGCGCGGAATTTTTCCTGCAGTCCGGTTTCAAGGTCCAGGCGGTCGATACCACTGCCGCCGGGGACACTTTCTGCGGCGCCCTGGTCGCTGCGCTGAACCTGGGCGATCCGCTTCCCGCGGCGCTGCGCTACGCATGCGCGGCGTCGGCGTTGGCCTGCACGAGATTGGGCGCACAATCCAGCATCCCGCAACGCATCGAAGTGGAAGCGATGCTGCGTTCGAACGACCGCCACGCGCCACGCGCCGACCGCAGCCTCGCCGCTTATTGCGGCCTTGTGTGACACTCGCTTCCAATCGATCCGGAACCCCCCAAAGACCATGACCGCAAGCCCGGAAAACACAGCGCCTCCGACCGACTCTCGCAACGACGGGGAGCGGCCGGAGATCAGGACCGAATACAAGTTCTCCCACGTCACCACCCAGCGCTACCTGCCCACGCCGGGCAAGGCGCCGGGCTGGCCCTTCGCCGAGATCGGCCATTGGAAGATGGACGTCAACGGCACCGCCGGCGACTGGCTGCGCGAACTGCGCGACTGGCGCCGCGAGCACCTGACCCGCATCGGCTACGACGACGCCAACTACCGGCGTCCGCAACTGCAGTGGGCGCAGCGCAACTTCGTGCATGCGCAGATGATGATCGAGGACCGCTATTTCTACGATGCGGCGATGGGCAAGTACACCGTCGACCGTTATCTCGACGACTTGGAAGAGCGCTTCGGCGGACTGGACAGCGTGCTGCTCTGGTACATCTATCCCAACATCGGTATCGACGACCGCAACCAGTTCGATCTCATCCACGATCTGCCGGGCGGGGTGGAAGGCATCCGCGGCGTGGTCGCCGATTTCCACCGGCGTGGAGTGAAGGTGTTCCTGCCGACCATGCCGTGGGACAACGGCACCCGCGAGCAGGGCGAACCCGATTGGCTGGCGATCGCGCGCCTGGTCAAGGAAACCGGCGCCGACGGCATCAACGGCGACACCTACAACGGCGTGCCGCGCGCCTTCTTCGACGCCTGCGACGCGCTGGGCCGTCCGGTGGTGGTGCAGCCGGAGTCCACGATCAGCGCCGAGGAGCACCTGATCTGGAACGTGCAGAGCTGGGGCAAGAAAGTGCCGACGGACGTGATTCCCTCGGTGGCAAAATTCAAGTGGCTGGAACCGCGCCACATGATCAATTACGAAAACCGCTGGGGTCGCGACCGCAGCAACGATCTGCAGTACATCTTCTTCAACGGCGTGGGCTACAACGCGTGGGAGAACATCTGGGGCATCTGGAACCAGTTCACCCCGCGCGATGCGGCCACTCTGCGCCGCATCGCCGCGGTCGAGCGCAAATTCGCGCCGTTGATGGTCAGCATGGACTGGCAGCCGTATGCCGCTACTCTGCAGGCCGGCGTGTTCGCCAGCCGTTTCCCGGGCGACGGCATGACCTTGTGGAATATCGTCAACCGCAACGAATACGAAGTGGACGGCGAGCAGATCGCGGTGGATCACATCGAGGGCACGCGTTACTTCGATGCATGGAACGGCGTCGCTTTGCAGCCGCGCCTGGCCGACGGCAAGGCGACGTTGACAACGACCCTGGAAGGGAAGGGTTACGGCGCCGTGCTGGCATTGGAAGCGGGCACGCAGGATCCGGACCTGGAGGCCTTCCTGGGACTGATGAAGGGCTTCGCCAAGACGCCATTGCAGTCGCTGTCGAACCAGTGGAAGTCGATTCCCCAGACCCTGGTCGAGATCGCCCGCACCGCGCTGGCGGCCAAGCCCGCCGAGGGCATGGTCGCCATTCCCGCCGACGAATTCGATTTCGTGGTCGGCGGCATCGAGATCGAAGGCCAGACCTGGGACGGCGTCGATTTCCAGTATCCCTGGGAAAACAGCGCACGCCGCGGACATCGCCGGCGCCTGCGGATGCGTGCCTTCCATATCGACCGCACTCCGGTCACCAACGAGCAGTTCAAGCGCTTCATCGACCAAAGCGGTTACCGGCCGCGCGACAGCCACAATTTCCTGCGCCACTGGGTGGAAGGCGCACCTGCGGCAGGTTGGGAGAACAAGCCGGTGACCTGGGTGTCGATCGAGGACGCGCGCGCCTACGCACGATGGGCCGGCAAGCGTCTGCCGCACGAGTGGGAGTGGCAGTACGCCGCGCAAGGCAACGACGGACGCGCCTATCCGTGGGGCGATGCCTGGAATGCAGCGGCGGTGCCGGCGCCGAACCGCGGGCGCCGGCTGCTGCCGCCGGCCGATGTGGACGCGCATCCCGCCGGCGCCAGCCCGTTCGGCGTCCTGGATCTGGTCGGCAACGTCTGGCAATGGACCGACGAATACTTCGACGACCACACTCGTGCCGCGGTGCTGCGCGGCGGCAGCGCCTATCGTCCGCAGACCTCGCACTGGTATTTCCCGCAGGCTTACCGCTTGGATCAGCACGGCAAATACCTGCTGATGGCGCCTTGCAAGGATCGCTCGGGCAGCGTGGGCTTCCGTTGCGTCGTGGATGCGGAATGAAACCGGACATGGACAACGCGATGGCATCGCCTTCTCCGGTGGAAGTACGGCTCGGCGGTTTGCTGGGCGAGGCGCTCGCCGCGAACCGGTCGGGCCGTCTGTCGCATTTCATCGTCGATGAAACCAGTCCGGCCATTGCGATTTTCGATCCGGAGCTCGCCGCCAAGAACCAGGAAGGCGACTGGTACGGCGAACATGCGGGCAAATGGCTGTACGCCGCCGCCAAAGCCGCCGCACGTAGCCAGGACCCTGCGCTGATCGCCAACTTGCGGCGAGTAGCCGACTATCTGGTAAGCGTGCAGGAAGACGATGGCTACCTGGGCACGTACGCGCCGGACCACCGCTTCATGCGCAAGCAGCCGCCCAAGCCGGGCACCTGGGACGGCGCGCCCAGCGTGCGCACCTGGGACATCTGGACGCACAGTTATCTGATCCTTGGCCTGTTGGAAACGCACAGGCATTTCCCCAAGCCCGAATACCTGCAGGCCGCGCGCAAGATCGGCGATCTGTGCTGGCATACGCTTACCGAAGGCGGCATAAACATCACCGAGTTGGGCAACCATCACGGCATGTCGGCCACCGTGCTGATGGACCCGGCGACCGAACTGTATTTCGCCACCGGAGAAGCGCGCTATCTCGAACTGGCGCAACTGGTGCTGCGGCAAGCCGACGACAATCCGGACCTGGCCCTGCTGAAGCGCGCGCTGGCCGGCGCCGATGCGTCGGAGATCGCCACCGGCAAGGCATATCAGCTGGCCTGGAATCTGGTGGGGCTGGCGAAGCTGCACAAGGCCACTGGCACTGCCGCCTATCGCGAAGCGGTTGATCATGTGTGGGAAAGCATCCGCAGCCAGCATCTCACGCTCGGCGGCGGCCCCTGGGGCGGTGTGGCGCACCGCTCGCGCGAGGTGTTCAATCCGGCGGGTGTGTTCAGTACACACGGTTACGTGGAAACCTGTTCCATCCTGGCCTGGGTGCAGCTCAACCGCGAACTGCTGGCGCTCAGCGGCGAGGCTAAATACGCCGAAGAAGTAGAACGCACCGCCTACAACGATCTGCTCGGCGCCATGGCGCCCGACGGCAACGACTGGTGCTACTACTCCTTCGCCAACGGCCGCCGCGTGCACACCACTTATTGGCGCTGCTGCAAGTCCAGCGGAGCGATGGCGATCGAAGAGCTGCCCGCGCTGGCCTATACGCAATCGCTGGCCGGCGACCTCATGGTCAACCTGTTGGGTCCCGGCGAAGCGGCCTTCGACCATCCGCAGGCCGGCAAGGTGATATTGAAGCAAGCCACCGCCTATCCGTTCGACGGCAGCATCGGACTGCAGGTGTCCTGCGAGCATCCCGCGCGCTTCGCCATTTCCATACGCATTCCGCAATGGGCCGAAGACGCGACCGTCGCCCTCAACGACGACAGCGCACCGGCGCAAGCCGAGCCCGGCACCTACGCCGTCATCGAACGCGAATGGCGATCCGGCGATGTAGTGAGCCTGGAGTTGCCGATGCCGCCGGTAGCGCATCGCCAGGTGCAGCAGAACACCCAGGAATCGCGCGCACCGGACGGCTCGCCGGTGCGCCAGCAGGTGATGCATTACCAATATCTGGCGGTGACGCGCGGGCCGCTGGTTTACGCCAGCGACTTGATCGACGGCTTCAAGACCGAAGAAACGCTGCGTCTTGCCGATGCGCCGATCGACGACTGGCTGCACCCTGCGCCGGGCGAAAGCGGCGAGGACGCCGCTCTGCATCTGCACAGCCTGGGCCGCCCGCCGTTGACGCTGGTGCCGTATTACCGGGCCGGAGGCCGCAACCATGGGGCATGGCGGCTGACCTGGTTCTCGCTGGCGCCCGGGCCGGCGCCGCCGCCACCGGAATGAGGCCCGGCCCTCAAGCAAGAAATTGTGCCGTCAGAAGCTAGCAAGCCAACCTGTTAAAGCGGACGATCATGCAGCAGACTTTTCGTCAGCGTTATTGGATGAAGTAGAGGAAAAGGACCGTATGGCGACTGATTCACCGTTCGCGTTCGCAGGCCGTACCGGCGCGCCCGGTCCGTTGAGCGGCGTGCGCGTGCTAGACCTCAGCGCCTACATCGCAGGGCCCTACGGCTGCACGCTGCTGGCCGACCAGGGCGCCGACGTGCTCAAGATCGAGCCGCCCGACGGCGACAACCTGCGCAAGTATCCGTCCACGCTGCAGGCCGAGAGCCGCGCCTTCCTGGGCGTCAACCGCAGCAAGCAGGGCATGACCCTGGACCTGAAGAAGCCGCACGGTTTCGCCACGTTGCTGAAACTGGTGCGCGAAGCGGACGTGCTGGTGCACAACTTCCGTCCCAGCGTGCCCAAGCGCCTGGGCATAAGCTACGAACAGCTGAGCTTCGTCAATCCGCGCCTGATCTATTGCGCGGTGACCGGCTACGGTGAAACCGGCCCGATGAAGGACAAGGCCGGCTACGACCAGGTGCTGCAGACCATGACCGGCATGTGCGCGCTGCAGGGCAAGCGCGGCGGCGCGCCGGAAATCATCTACGGCTCGGTAGTGGACTACTACGCGGCCGCGCTGCTCGCTGCGGGTGTGTCTTCCGCGCTGTACGAACGCGAACGCAGCGGGCTGGGCCAGTTCGTCGGCGTATCGCTGTTGCGCAGCGCGCTGACCATGCAGTCGGCGCGCATGATCTGGGCCGAAGGCGAATCGCTGGATATCGGACGCGACATGCGTTCGGGCGGCGTCACCGGCATCCACCCCACCCGCGAAGGCCATATCTACATCTCCGCCAACACGCCGCGCTTCTGGAAGGCGCTGTGCGACAAGACCGGCCTGCACATGCTGGAGCAGAACGAACGCTACGACACCGTGCGCAAGCGCGCCGATCACGCCAATGAGATCGTTCCGCACCTGCACGCCGCCTTGACCCGGCATAGCGCGCTGGAGTGGGAAGAAATTTTCGGCGACGAAGTGCCTTGCGCCGCCGCGCTTCGCGTCGAGGACATGTTCGACCATCCGCAGGTGCTGGCGGAGGAGATAGTGGGGGACATCGAACACCCCGTCATCGGCCGCTACCGCGGCGTGACCCGGCCGATCAAGTTCAGCCGTACGCCGGGACCGGATCCGTTCGCGGCGCCGGTATTCCAGGAAGCCGAGCCGTCGCAGGAAGCTCGCAAGGCCTGAATATATAGGTCGTCGTCCCCGCGAAGGCGGGGATCCAGCGACTTTCAGCCGTGAAGAACAAAGGCACTGGATCCCCGCCTTCGCGGGGACGACGATTCTTTTTATTCCCTGGCCTCAATTCTTTACGCTGAATTTACGGCCATGCTCCGCGCGCGAATGGAGCCTTTACGCTTCCCAGGCAGACACTGCGCTCCTCGAAATACCTGAGGAATGCGCGATGCCTGGCTGGTTGTCCCTGTTGTGCGGAATCGTAGTGATCGTCGCGGCGGCTTATCTGCTGCTGGTGGTCCTGCGCCCGGAAAAGTTCTGAGCGGATTACCGACATGACCGAAATCCTGCTCGTCTTCGCGCTCGCCATCGGCTTGGCCTGGCCCTTGGGTCATTACCTCGCAAAGGTGATGCGCGGCGCCCCCATGCGTGGCGACCGCCTGTTCGGCTGGCTCGAGAAGCCGCTCTACCGGCTGCTCGGCACCGATCCGCAACGCGGCATGAGCTGGCGGGGTTACGCGAAGGCGTTCCTGCTCAGCAACTTGGTGGTCGGCGTGCTGGTGTGGGTGCTGTTCATGACCCAGGCCTGGCTGCCGCTCAATCCCGATGCCATCCCCAACATGCGCTGGGATCTGGCGCTGCATACCATGGTGTCGTTCCTCACCAACACCAACCAGCAGCACTATTCCGGCCAGGCGCAGTTGTCCTATCTGTCGCAGATGGTCGGCATCGTCGGTCTGCAAGTGGTCACGCCGATGATGGGCCTGGCGCTGGTGGTGGCTACTTTGCGCGCCCTGTTCGGCGGCAAGGAAAAGAACGCCCATGAAACCGGCGAGGCCGATGTCGGCAACTACTGGGCCGACGTCACCCGCGCCACCGTGCGCTTCATGCTGCCGCTGTGCCTGCTGTGGTCGGCGCTGCTGACCTCGCAGGGCGTGCCTTCGACGCTGGCCGCGGGACCGACGGTAACGCCGGTGGACGCAAGCGCGCAGATGGCGGAACAGAAAATTCCGCTGGGCCCGGTCGCGGCGATGGTCGCCGCGAAACAGCTGGGCACCAATGGCGGCGGCTGGTACGGCCCCAACAGCGCGGTGCCGCTGGAGAACCCGACGCCGTTCTCCAACTTCCTGGAAGTCGTAGGCATCATTCTCATTCCGCTGGCCGTGGTCTTCATGGTCGGCCCGCTGGTCGGCCGCAGGAAACTCACCGCGATGATCTTCGGCAGCATGCTGCTGATGTCGGCTGCCTCCACCGGCTTCGCGGTGTGGTCGGAAGCGTATTCGCCCACCGCCTCCGACGCCGCGCTGATGGAAGGCAAGGAAGTGCGATTCGGCGCCGATGCTTCCGCCCTGTGGGCATCGGTGACCACGCAGACCTCCAACGGTTCGGTGAACGCGATGCACGACTCGCTGGCGCCGCTGACCGGGCTGGACACGCTGGTCAACATGCTGGTCAACGCCATCTGGGGCGGCATCGGCTGCGGCATGCAGCAGTTCCTGGTGTACCTGCTGTTGAGCGTGTTCCTGGCCGGACTGATGACGGGCCGCACTCCGGAATTGTTCGGCCGCAAGATCGAGGCGCCGGAAGTGAAGCTGCTGGCGCTGCTGATACTGCTGCAGCCGCTGGTGGTGCTGGGATTCACCGCGCTGACCTTGGCGATCCCGTCGATCACCGCCAATTCGAATCCGGGCTTCCACGGCATCAGCCAGGTGTTCTACGAGTACACCTCGGCCTACGCCAACAACGGCTCCGGATTCGAAGGGCTGGGCGACGCCACGTACTGGTGGAACCTGAGCTGCTCGCTGGTGCTGGCGCTGGGGCGCTATCCGGCCCTGATCGTACCGTTGGCGGTGGCCGCGCTGATGGCGCGCAAGCGTCCGGCGCCGGAAAGCGCGGGCAGCCTGCATATCGAAACGCCGACCTTCGCCCTGACCCTGATCGCGGTAGTGGTCATCATCACCGTGCTGCAGTTCATGCCCGCGCTGGTGCTGGGCCCGATCGCCGATCACCTGTCGCTGACCGCGGCAGCGCACTGAGAGCAATGAAATGAGCGAAACAACTTCCCATAGCCATCCGCGCAAACCCGCCCTGGTCGATGCGGCGGCGATGCGCAGCGCACTGCGCGATTCCTTCGTCAAGCTGTCGCCACGCCACCTGGTCAAGAGCCCGGTAATGGCCATCGTGATGCTGGGCACGCTGTTGTCGGCCGTCATCACGCTGGCCGGCGTAGCCACGCCCGGTTTCGGCTGGTCGGTCACCGTCATCCTGTTGGTCACCGTGCTGTTCGGCAACTTCGCCGAAGCCATCGCCGAAGCGCGTGGCCGCGGGCAGGCCGCGTCGCTGCGCCGCGCACGCAAGGACCTGGTGGCGCGAAAGGTCGGCACCGACCTGGGCGGTGCCGAAAAACGTCTGCCCGCCGCCGAGCTGCGGCCCGGCGACTACGTCATCGTCAGCGCCGGGGAACAGATCCCGGCCGATGGCGAAATCGTCCGCGGCCTGGCCACCATCAACGAATCGGCCGTCACCGGCGAATCCGCACCGGTACTGCGCGAAGCCGGCACCGATCGCTCCGGCGTGATCGGCGGCACCAAGGTGCTGTCCGACGAGATCATCGTCCGCATCACCGCCGAACCCGGCCACAGTTTCCTGGACCGCATGATCGCGCTGGTCGAGGGCGCCAACCGCCAGAAGACGCCCAACGAGATCGCACTGACCATGTTGCTGGCGGCGATGACGCTCACCTTCCTGATCGTGGTCGCCACGTTGCCGGCCATCGGCGCCTTCGTCGGCGTGCAGGTCGCGCCGTTGCTGCTGATCGCATTGCTGGTGTGCCTGATTCCCACCACCATCGGCGGCCTGCTGCCGGCCATCGGCATCGCCGGCATGAACCGCGCATTGTCGGCCAACGTGCTGGCCAAATCCGGCAAGGCCGTCGAAGTGGCGGGCGATGTGGACGTATTGCTGCTCGACAAGACCGGCACCATCACCCACGGTGACCGCCAGGCGACGGTATTCCATCCGCTGGCAGGCGTCGATGCCTCGCTGCTGCGCGAAGCGGCGCTGCTGGCGTCGCTTGCCGACCCGACTCCGGAAGGCAAGTCGATCGTGAAACTGGCGCGGGAGCAAGGCTGCACGACGCCCGAACCCGATCGCGCCAACTACCTGCAGTTCACCGCGCAGACGCGCATGTCCGGCGTCGACCTGGAGGACGGCCGTTCGATCCGCAAGGGCGCAGGCGATGCCATCAAGCGCCATGTGGAAGCGCAGGGCAGCCTGGTGCCGAACGAACTCACCGCGCGCGTCGAACAGGTCGCCCGCGGCGGCGCCACGCCGCTGGTGGTCAGCGTCGGCAAGCACGTGCTCGGCGTGGTCGAACTCTCCGACGTGGTCAAGCACGGCGTGAAGGACAAGTTCGCCCGCTTGCGCGCGATGGGCGTGCGCACGGTGATGATCACGGGCGACAACCCGCTCACCGCCGCCGCCATCGCCGCCGAGGCGGGCGTGGACGACTACATCGCCGAAGCCACGCCGGAAGACAAGCTGGCGCGCATCCGCAGTGAGCAGGCCAAGGGCAGCCTGGTAGCGATGGTCGGCGATGGCACCAACGACGCGCCGGCGCTGGCGCAGGCCGACGTGGGTCTGGCCATGAACTCGGGCACCCAGGCGGCCAAGGAAGCCGGCAACATGGTCGATCTGGATTCGGATCCGGCCAAGCTGCTGGCCGTGGTGGAAGTGGGCAAGCAGCAGCTGATCACCCGCGGCGCGCTGACCACCTTCTCGCTTGCCAACGATGTGTCGAAATACTTCGCCATCCTGCCGGCACTGTTCGCCGCCGCGATTCCTTCGATGGCGGTCTTGAACGTGATGCACCTGTCCAGCCCGACCAATGCGGTGCTTGCGGCGCTGATCTTCAATGCGCTGATCATCCCGGCATTGATTCCGCTGGCCTTGCGCGGCGTGCGCTTCAAACCCGCCAGCGCCACCGCATTGTTGCGCCGGAACATGCTGATCTACGGCATGGGCGGCGTGCTGCTGCCGTTTATCGCGATCAAGTTGATCGACCTGGCGCTGGCGGCAACGATCGGCGCATGACCTGACTGCTCCCATGCAGAACATGGGAGCTGCAAGGAATACGCAAAGGAAAAGATGCCATTTCGTAATGAGTCTGAAGAAAGCCCGTTCGTGGTGAGCCTGTCGAACCACGCCGTTGGCGAAATGCTTCAGCTATCGGGATTTTGATTTTCTCGCGGAAAGCGTGGTTCGACAGGCTCACCACGAACGGTTTCATCAAATACAAGCTTCAACCGGAGATTCATTCAATGAGCAACCAGATCACCCTCGATGACAAGGGCAGCCTAAGGGGTTCGCTAACCTTCGCCTTCGTCATCCTCCTGGGCATGGGCCTGCTGTACTCGCTGGCCGGCACCGCCATCGGCCGCAGCCTGTTCCCGCAGCAGGCCACCGGCAGCCTGGTGACGCACGACGGCAAGCAGGTCGGCTCCGCGCTCGTCGCACAGCCATTCGCCGATGCGCGCTATTTCCAGCCGCGTCCTTCCGCTGCCGGCTACAACCCCATGTCCGCTGCCGGCAGCAACCAGGCCCGCACCAATCCGGACCTGCGCAAGCGCATCGCCGAGACCACCGCAGCGGTAGCCGCACGCGACGGCATCGCCGCGCGTGACGTGCCCGGCGAACTCGTTACCCAGTCCGGCGGCGGCCTGGATCCGGACCTCAGTCCGGCTGGTGCGCAGGTGCAGATCGCGCGCGTTGCCGCGGCTCGGAACCTGGCTCCTGAAAAGGTCGCCGAGTTGGTGGCCGCGCATACGCAGGGTCCTCAGTTCGGCCTGCTCGGCGAGCCGCGCGTGAACGTGCTGGAACTCAATCTGGCGCTGGACGCGAAACAGTGAAACCGCGCGAGAAGAAAAGAGATCGTCATCCCCGCGCAGGCGGGGACCCAGCGACTTTCGCTCCTCGCGGCAGAAGCAAAGTCACTGGGTTCCCGCCTGCGCGGGAATGACGGCTTCACGATAAGAGGCAGTAGCGCACAATAAGCCAATGACCGACCCCCGCACCCACCAAGCCGATGCCCTGATCGGCGAACTCCGTCGCGAAGGCAGCGGTCGGCTGACCATCTTCCTGGGCGCCGCCCCGGGCGTGGGCAAGACCTACACCATGCTGCTGCGCGCGCGCGAACTGCGCAAACAGAATGTGGACGTGGTGGTGGGCATTGTCGAAACCCACGGCCGCAGCGAAACCGCCGCGCTCATCGATGGCCTGGAGCTGATGCCGCGCGCGCGCCTGGAATACCGCGAACGCATCTTCGAGGAAATGGATCTGGATGCCATCCTCGCCCGCAAACCGGCCATCGTGCTGGTCGATGAACTGGCGCACCGCAATGCCGTCGGCAGCCGCCACGAACGCCGCTGGCAGGACGTGGTGGAACTGCTGGACGCCGGCATCGACGTCTACACCACCATCAACATCCAGCACCTGGAAAGCCTCAACGATGTGGTGTTCCGCATCACTGGCGTGCGCGTCAGCGAAACCGTTCCGGATCTGGTCTTCGACCGCCTGCGCGACATCGTGCTGGTCGACCTGCCGCCGCGCGAACTGATCGAGCGCCTGCGCCAGGGCAAGGTCTACGTGCCGGACCAGGCCGCGCAGGCGCTGCAGACCTTCTTCTCGCCTTCCAACCTGATCGCGCTGCGCGAACTGGCCATGCAGACCGCCGCCGACCGCGTCGACAGCGATCTGCGCGAAACCCAGGCCGCGCGCGGCATTTCCGGCATGAACGTGCGCCGGCGCGTGCTGGTGGCCATCGACGGCCTGGGCCAATCCGAATACCTGGTGCGGGTGGCCCGGCGGCTGGCCGAGCGGCGCGATGCGCCCTGGACCGTGGTCACCGTGCAGACCGGTGTCGCCGATGAAGCACGGCAGCAGGAACTGGACCAGGCTTTCGCCCTGGCGCGCAAACTCGGCGCCGAGACCGAAGTGCTGCGCGGCGCGAGCATCGCCGATGCGCTGCTGGACCATGCGGGTCGCAGCGGAGTATCCGCCATCGTGCTCGGACGCACGCGCGAACGCCCGGTGGCGCGCATGTTCAACCGCACGCTCACCCAGCAGCTGCTGCAGCGCGGCGCGCACTTCGAACTGACCATCGTCAACACGCCCGAAGCGCGCGCGCGTTCGCGCCGCCAGTCGCATGGGCCCCGCCTTTCGCTCACCCGCTACGACAGCGCGCTGGTGCTGGTCGCTACCGCATTGGCGGTCGCCATTTCCTGGCTGGCCGAACGCTGGGTAGGGCTGGACGATCTGTCCATGGTCTTCATCGTCGCCGTGGTGCTGGTCGCCGCGCGCACGCGCATGACCGCCGCAGTGGCCACCGCCGGGCTCTGCTTCCTGGCCTACAACTTCTTCTTCATAGAACCCCGCTTCACCCTGCATATCAGCGCGCGCCAGGGCGTGACCACGGTGCTCCTGTTCCTGGTCGCCGCACTGGTCGCCGGACGGCTCGCCTCCCGGCTGCGCATGCAGGTGGTGGCATTGCGTGCGGCCAATACCCATGCCACCGCCCTGCAGGAGCTGGGGCGGCAACTGGCCAGCGCCGCCGATCTGGGACAAGTCCTCACGGCCGGGCGCAGCGCCTTGCAGGCGGCGTTCGGCAGCCCGGCCTGGGTCCGCATCGGCGACGATGTCGCAGTTTCCGAAGGCGCCAGACTCACCGACACCGATCTGGGCGCGGCCGAATGGGCGCAGCGCCACGGCCAGGCCACCGGCCGTTTCACCGACACGCTGGCCGGTTCGTCCTGGTGGTTCCTGCCGTTGCGCAACGACCGCGGCACGCTGGGCGTGGCGGGTTTGCGCTTCGACGCGGACAACACGCGCCTGGCCTTCGAGCAACGCCGTCTGGCCGAAGCCATGGCCGACGATATCGGCCAGGCCGCATTGCGCACGCGGTTGGTGTCCGACCTGGAAACCGCGCGTGTCAGCGGCGAAACCGAACGCCTGCGTTCGGCGCTGCTCTCGTCCGTCTCGCACGATCTGCGTTCGCCGCTGTCCTCGATGATCGGTTCGGCCAGCAGCCTGGCCAACTATTCCGAAGCGATGAGCGCCGAAGACCGCAAGAGCTTGCTCGAGACCATCCAGCTGGAAGGCGAGCGCCTGGACCGCTACATCCAGAACCTGCTCGACATGACCCGGCTCGGCCACACCGGCCTGACTTTGAATCGCGACTGGATCGGCGTGGACGAATTGATCGGTTCGGCGACCAGCCGACTCATTCGCTACCAGCCGCAGGTGAAGCTGGAGATACGCATCGAACCGGACATGAAACCCATCTGGGTGCATCCGGCGCTGGTGGAGCAGGCGTTCTTCAACGTGCTGGAGAACGCGGCCAAGTTCTCGCCCCCCGACCGGCCTGTCGAAGTCGACGCGCGTCTGGTCGAAGGCAAGCTGCGCATCGATGTACGCGATCATGGACCGGGCATACCGGAAGAGGAGCGCGCGCGCATCTTCGACATGTTCTACAGCGTGGAGCGCGGCGACCGCGGACGGCACGGCACCGGACTTGGCCTGACCATCAGCCAGGGCATGATCGGCGCGCACGGCGGTAGTGTGGAGGCCCTGCCGGGCGAGGATGGCCGCGGTACCATCATCCGGATTACCCTGCCGCTCATAGAACCGCTGCCTCAGAAGAGCGATGCCCAATCCGACTGACCAGACCGATCCGATTTCCCGGATTTCCGCGCCTCCGGCACGGGTGCTGGTGATCGACGACGAACCGCAGATCCGCAAGTTCCTCGACATCAGCCTGCGCGCCCAGGGCTATCAGGTGGGGCTGGCGGCCAACGGTGAAGAAGGTCTGGTTTCGCTGGCCACGCAGGGCGCCGATCTGGTCATCCTGGACATAGGCCTGCCGGACAAGGATGGGCACGAGGTGCTGCGCGAACTGCGCCAGTGGTCGCAGGCGCCGGTCATCATGCTCACGGTGCGCGCGGGCGAGGCGGAGAAAGTCGCTGCGCTGGACGCCGGCGCCAACGACTACGTCACCAAACCTTTCGGCGTGCAGGAATTGATGGCACGCGTGCGCGCGCTGCTGCGCCAGCATGCGGCGGAGGGCAATGAAACGCTGCCGGTGTTCGACGATGGGAACCTGCGCATCGACCTGTCGCGCCGCGAAGTCCATCTGGCCGGCGAACCGGTGTCGCTGACCCGCAAGGAATACACGCTGCTCGCCTTGCTGCTGCACCACGCCGGCCGCGTGGTCACCCAGCCGCAATTGCTGAAGGAAGTGTGGGGCCCCACCCATCAGCACGACACGCATTACCTGCGCATCCTGGTCGGCAAGCTGCGGCAGAAGCTGGGCGACGAGGCCGCGACACCGAAATATATCGCCACCGAGCCAGGGGTAGGCCTGCGATTCCTGTCGGCCGGGCACTAGGGTTTGCCGGAAAATTTGTCGTAGGTCGGGACTACGCCCCCGACGGGCGCGGCGTTGAACCCTCTCCGCTGTGCACGCGAAGCATTTTTCCTCTCTATTTGAAAAGGAGAGAGGCAATCGCAATGCGCAGACAGGTCATGATCGTGAGCACGTAGACCCTGCCCGCTCCCGTCGGGGGCGTAGTCCCGACCTACTTCTCTATTCGCCAAGCGCCCATGCCGTTGGAAGTCATGCCGTTAGAAGTCATGCCGTTAGAAGTTTTGTTCGAGCTTGACCCTGGCGGCAGCTACAGCCAGCTTCACGCGATTTTCACTAAAGCGCGATCAGCTTGCGCGCCAACGGATGGACCCGGTTCTGAACGGAGCGCCGACTTTGGCCGGGCAGTGCGCCGATAACCGTTGTTTGCACTATTGGGGTCTGCGCGCGACTTGCGCCTGCTGGAGATCGAATGATCATCGACTACCTTGACAGGTCTAGTCCGGAAGACTTTATCGCCGATGTTTGCATCATCGGCGCAGGACCTGCGGGAATATCGATCGCGCGCAGTTTCATTGGCACCTCGCGCAGGGTGTGCCTGGTCGAAAGCGGCGGGCTTGCCGGCGAGGACAGGAACCAACGGCTTTACGAAGGCACTTCCATCGGGTTGCCCGAACTGGATCCGGCCACGTCGCGGATGCGTGCGTTCGGAGGAAGCTGCAACGTCTGGGGCGGTGGCTGCATCCCGCTGAGCAATCTGGACCTGGGGCCGCGCGATTGGGTCCCGCATAGCGGATGGCCTTTGAACTACGAAGACCTGGAGCCGTACTACCGGCGCGCGCGCGAAGTCTGCGGCATCGAAGCGCATGAGTTCGTGGAAGGAAGTTTCCTGACCCCGCCGGCGCGCACGCCGATGGTCTTCGACGCCGGCAAGCTGATCAACCAGAATTTCGTGCTGAGCCCGGTCTTCTTCGGTGAAGCCTATCGCGCGGAATTCGAGCAGGCCGAGAACATCACCGTGCTGTTGCATGCCAACCTGCTGGAGTTGGAGGCGGTCGAATCGGGAAGCTCGGTGCGCCGCGCGCGCATCGGCGCACTCGACGGGCGCCGCGGAACGATCCGCGCGCGCAACTATGTGCTGGCCTGCGGCGGCATCGAAAACGCGCGGTTGTTGTTGCTTTCCAATTCGACCATGCCCAACGGCCTTGGCAACGACCACGATCTGGTCGGGCGCTATTTCATGGACCATCCCAGCGGCAAGCTGGGCACGCTGTTCACCGACGTGCCCGATCCGCTCACCCGTCCCTACGACCGCAGCGGCGGCAAGGGACCCGTGCCCGCTTTTCCGGAACTATGCCTGTCTGATCGGGCCGTGCAGACGCATCAGTTGCTCAGCGGACGCGTGCGCCCGGTGGCGGTGGAAGCGCCCGTGCCCAAGGGCGTGCAGGCGTTGCGCGATCTCAAGAGGGCAATCCGCCCGGCGCAAGACGAAACGCGCGCTCTGGAAGGAATAGCGCGTGTCGCGATGACCGGAGACGCCTGCGACGGCCAGCAGGGAGCCCCGCGCAAGCAGAACCTGGGCAAGCTGGGTTTGCGTGTCGGCCTGGGCAGCTGGGACATCGCCCATGCGGTTTGGCGCAAGTGGGCGAACAAGCCCACGGTCAAAAGCGACCACGTCGATGTGATCGGCTACTTCGAACAGGCGCCCAACCCTGACAGCCGGGTCACGCTGGGCGATGAAGTCGATGCACTGGGGCAACGCAAGATCTGCATCGACTGGCGGTTGACCGAACTGGACTGGCACACCTACCGCACCGCGGCGAATCTGTTCGGGGCCGAACTGGCCAATTCGTGCGCTGGCAAATTCCAGATCGAGCCCTGGTTGCAGGAAGGCGCCGGTGCGACACCGCAGGTTCGCGGCACCGCCCATCATCTGGGAACTACGCGCATGTCGGACGATCCGCAACAGGGCGTGGTGGATCGCCAGTGCCGCGTGCATGGCGTGGACAATCTCTATGTCGTCGGCAGCTCGGTGTTTCCGACCGGGGGTTGGGCGTTTCCGACCTTCACCATCGTTGCCTTGAGCATGCGCCTGGCAGAACACCTGCGAGCGTTGGCCGATGTGGCGATCATGCTCTGAGCACCCGACACCCGACTAGAGGTCGCCATCCCGGCGAACGCCGGGAGCCGACTTTCAGCAAGTAGGGCGGGCATTGTCCGCCGGCTCTCTCGCACAGAGCCGCGGGCAGTGTCCGCCCTACGCCGGCCCCATCCTGATCGGCGATGGCGACGACTAATCCTGTCGGGGAGACAGCAAGTCTTCCAGGCCGATGCGATGCAGGAACTCCGACCGAATCCGGTCACCCACATTGCTCACTTCCTCGCAACCATCCTGCGAGGGATCTATATGCACACGGAAGGGGCGCTTGCCGAATTCCGTATCGACCAACTGCACGATTGCATCGGCCACCGACGCCGCATCCGCATCGGCCGGTTCCAGCGAAGCCAGCGCTTTCAACGACTGCTCGGAAAGCCCGGCGTAGGGACCGCTGTCGTACTCGGCCGATCGCGCCGCATCGTCGGGCTTGCCGGAGTGGGCGAAGTGATTGGTGCCCTTGGTGAAGGCGCCGGGCATGACGATGCTGGTTTCGATGCCCCAGCGCGCCAGCTCGCCGGCGTAGGATACGGCCAGCGAATCCATCGCCGCCTTGGCCGCGAAGTACGGCGCCAGGAATGGCGGAGTACCGCCGCGCACGCTGCTGGACGACACCCACACCACCAGTCCCTGGCGTTGTTTGCGCAACTGCGGCAATGCGGCGCGATTGACGCGTTGCGCGCTGAGCACATTGATGTCGTAGAGCTGGGCGAATTGCTCCGGCGTGAACGCTTCGGCCGGACCGTAGGACATGTGCCCGGCGTTGTGCACGATTGCGTCCACGCGTCCGGTTGCGGCGATGACCTGGGCGATGCCGGCCCCGACCGACGTTTCCGATTGCACGTCCAGCTCGACCGTTCGCAAATCCACTTGGTGGTCGCGTGCGAATTGTTCGGCGGCGGCGACCTGCGGTGCATTGCGCGTGGCGGTATCGCGGATGCCGGCATAGACGATGTGGCCGGCACGGGCCAGGGCGCGGGCGGTAAGCGCGCCGAAGCCGCTGGACGCGCCGGTGACGACGATGACTTTTGCATTGTTCATGGCAGTACTCCGGTATCGGCGCATCCGTGGCGGATGCGCCTGGTTGATGAAGCGAAGAGGTCGGTTGGGAACGAGTTGTCGGAGGTGAATCGTTAGAGGCAAGCGGTGTCGCGTCGGAACTTCAGACCATGCCGCCGTTGGCGCGCAGCACCTGGCCGTTGATCCAGCCGCCGTCCGGGCCGACCAGGAACGCAACCACCGAAGCGATGTCTTCCGGCGTGCCCAGGCGTTCCAGCGGATTCATCTTGGCCAAGCGCTGCACCAGTTCGTCGGACTTGCCGTCCAGGAACAGATCGGTCGCGGTCGGGCCCGGTGCCACCGCATTGACGGTGATGTTGCGGCCGCGCAGCTCCTTGGACTGGATCGCCGTCAGCGTTTCGACCGCCGCTTTGGTGGCGGCGTACACCCCGTAGTTTTCCATCTTGGTGCCCACCACGCTGGTGGAGAAATTGACGATGCGTCCGCCGTCTCGCATGCGCCTGGAGGCTTCGCGCAGCGTGTTGAAGGTGCCTTTCAGGTTGACGGCGATCTGGCTGTCGAACAGCGCGTCGTCGCTGGCGCCGATGGCGCCCAGCTTGAGAATGCCGGCATTGTTGACCAGCACGTCGATGCCGCCGAAAGCCGCTTCGGCCGAATCGAACATCCGCGCCACGGCCGTGGCGTCGGCCACATCGGCCTGCGCGGCCAGGGCCTTGCCGCCGGCCGCTTCGATGCTGCGGACCACCTGTTCGGCCGCCGCGGCGTTGCCGGAGTAGTTGACGATGACGGCGTGGCCGTCGCGGGCCAGACGTTGGGCGATAGCGGCGCCGATGCCGCGGGAAGCGCCGGTGACCAGGGCGATGCGGGGAGTAGTGGGAGTGCTCATGGCGATGTCCTTGGGAGGGGTGTTGGAAGCCGGCAGCAGCCGGTGAGGGAACGATGCGCCTTTCCTTCAGCCGGATAATCCACCAATATTCGGAATCATCTGGCGGATAAAGCGAACAATACGTGGATCGATTCGACGCGATGCGGGTCTTCATCCGGGTAGTGGAGCAGCGCAGCTTCACCCAGGCCGCGCAGGACCTGGGCCTGCCGCGCTCCACCGCCACCGACGCCATCAAACAGCTGGAAACCCGGCTGGGTGTGCGTCTGCTACAGCGGACCACGCGCACGGTCAGCCCGACCCTGGACGGCGAGGCCTATTACCGGCGCTGCCTGGCGATCCTGGGCGACATCGAGGATGCCGAAGCCGCCTTCGCGGGAGCCAAGCCACGCGGTCTTCTGCGCGTCGATGTGCAGGGCACGCTGGCGCGCCGCTTCGTGCTGCCGGGTTTGCCCGCGTTCCTGGCCCGTTATCCGGATCTGGAATTGTTCATGGGCGAAGGCGACCGCTGGGTGGATCTGGTGCGCGAAGGCGTCGATTGCGTACTGCGCGTCGGCGAACCCCGCGACACCGACATGGTGGCGCGGCGCGTGGCGACACTGGCGGAAGTGACTTGCGCTTCGCCGGCCTATCTCGCCGAGTTCGGCATGCCGGCCAGCATCGAGGCGTTGGCCGGGCACCGCATGGTCGGTTTCCGTTCCTCGGCGACCGGCGCATTGCTGCCTCTGGAATTCGTCAGGGGCGGCATCGCACGCAACGTGACCTTGCCGGCCACGCTTTCGGTAACGGGGGCCGAGAGCTACTCCGCCGCAGCGCGGCTGGGGCTGGGATTGATCCAGGCGCCGCGCTACAACCTGGAAGCGGATCTGCAGCGCGGCACGCTGGTGGAAGTATTGCCCGAGTATCCGCCTGCGCCTTCGCCGGTATCGCTGCTGTATCCGCGCAACCGCCAGCTGTCGCCGCGCGTACGGGTGTTCATCGACTGGCTGGTGGAAACGTTCGCCGAAGCCGGACGCGGCGCATGACACAATCGCCGGCCATGGGAAACGATGCTATGCAGACAACGGGCTCGATCGCGGCGCTGGTCGAGCGCGGCTTGGCGAGCCTGCGCGCGCGTTCGGCCGATGCGGCCGCTTTGCTGGACGACACCGCATTCGCCGGACGCGTGGGCAAGGTGATCGCCGCCAGCGATTTCGCACTGGAGACGCTGCGCAAGCAGCCCGTATTGCTGGCCACGTTCAAGCGCGACGACGGCGCCGAAACGCTCGCCCCGCCGCTGCTATCGACAGATGATTCGGCGACATGGCCGGAGCAACTGCGCCTTTATCGCGCCGCCGAATCCACCCGCATGGTCTGGCGCGACGTGCTGGGGCTCGACGAGGTGGACGCGATCCTCGCCGGCAGCACGCGGCTGGCGGAGAACTGCATGCGCACGGCGCTGGAGGCGCTGGAAACCGAATTCGCGCAACGGCATGGTCTGGTGCGCGCAGCCGACGGCAGCGTGCAAAGGCTGGTCGTGTTCGGCTTGGGGAAACTGGGCGGCGGCGAACTCAATTTCTCCTCCGATATCGATCTGGTCTACGCCTACCCGCAAGGCGGCGAATCCGATGGCGCGCGTCCGCTGGCGGCCGAAGACTATTTCGCACGGCTGGGCCAGCGCCTGGCCAAGCTGCTGGACGAACCGACCGTCGACGGCTTCAGCCATCGCGTCGATCTGCGCCTGCGGCCGTTCGGCAATGCAGGCAGGGTGGCGCTTTCCTTCGCCGGCATGGACCAGTACTTCCAGCGCGAAGGCCGCGATTGGGAACGCTATGCGTGGCTGAAGGCGCGCGCGGTGGCTGGCGATACAGAAGCGGGCGAACAATGGCTGCAGACGCTGCGGCCGTTCGTGTATCGCCGCTATCTGGATTTCACCGCGCTCGATGGTCTGCGCGACATGAAGGCCGCCATTGCCGCGGAAGTCGCGCGCCGCGAGCTTGCCGACGACATCAAACGCGGCCCGGGCGGCATTCGCGAGATCGAATTCCTGGCCCAGGCGCTGCAGCTGATCCATGGCGGGCGGGAAGCGGCATTGCGCGAGCGCCGCCTGCTTCCGGCACTGCGCGCGCTGATGGAAGCGCGGCAGATATCGCAGGAGGACGGAGACGCGCTGATCCACGCCTACCGTTTTCTGCGCAAACTGGAGAACCGGCTGCAGATGCTGCGCGACGCGCAGACCCATGCTTTGCCGGAAAACGCGTTGGACCGCGCGCGCATCGCACGGGGCCTTGGCTATCAGGATTGGAGCGCATTGAACGCGGCGCTTGCGGTGCAACGCGAGCGGGTCGCTGCGGAATTCAGCCAGTTGCTGGCACCGCGCCAGCGCGATGCGACGCCGGATGTGCTGACCGCTTACTGGCGCGCGCTGCCGGGGGCGGGCGATGCGGAGGCATTGGCGGCGGCGGGATTCGTCGATCCGGCCAGCGCCGATGCGGCCCTGCGCGACTTCGCCAATTCCAGTGGGGTGCTAGGTCTTTCCGATGGCGCACGCGCGCGGCTGGATCGCGTGCTGCCGGCGTTGCTCGAAGGCGCCGCGCGATCCTCGCAACCCGATGCGGCGGTCAAGCGCCTGCTGGTGCTGCTGCGCGCGATCCTCCGCCGGGCCAGTTATCTGGCCTTGCTCGACGAGCAGCCCAGCGCCCTGAACCGGTTGGTGGACGTGGTCGCGCGCAGCGCGCTGCTGGCCGAACGACTGGCGTTGTATCCGTTGCTACTGGACGAATTATTGGACACGCGCGTCGGCGGGCCCATGCCGGACCGCCCAGTCATGCGCCGTCAATGCGAGCCGGCGCTGCAGGAAGAAGATCCCGAAACCGCTTTGCGCGCGCTCAACGAGCAGCGCCTTGCGCTGAGCTTCCGTATCGCGCTGGCGGCGTTGGACGGCCGCCAGAATGCGCGCGACAGCGCCCGGCAGCTGGCGTGGCTGGCCGAGGAAGTGGTGCGCGTGGTGTTGCGCATGGCGCAAGCCGAAGTGGTGGCGGCGCATGGCGAAGTCGCTGGCGGACGTTTCGCGGTGATCGGTTACGGCAGCCTGGGCGGCGAAGAGCTCGGCTTCGGTTCCGACCTGGACCTGGTGTTCCTGTTCGACGCAGATGCTGCCGCCGTTTCCAGCGGCGCCCGTTCCTTGGAAGCCGGACGCTGGTACGCGCGCCTGGCCCAGAAGCTGGTGGCCTTGTTGGGCGCGGCCACCGGCGCCGGACGCCTGTACGAGGTGGACGTGCGCCTGCGGCCGGACGGCGCGAAAGGACTGTTGGTCTCTTCGCTGTCCAGTTACCGCGACTATCAACGCGAACGCGCCTGGACCTGGGAGCACCAGGCGCTGGTGCGCGCACGCGGCGTCGCCGGCGACGCATCGTTGCTGGAGGAGTTCGAGGCGATCCGCGCGCAGACTCTGGCGCGAGCGCGCGATGTCGGCAAGCTTCGGGAAGAAGTAGGGAGCATGCGCTTGAAGATGCGCGCCGAACTGGACCGCAGCGACGCGGCGCGCTTCGACCTCAAGCAAGGCGCCGGCGGCCTGGTCGATCTGGAATTCCTGCTGCAGTTCCTGGTGCTGCGGGATTCTTCCTCGCATGCGGCATTGCTGGGTCCGCGCGATACGCAAGGATTGATCGACGCGCTGCGGGCGGCCGGCACGATGGACGAAACGCAGGCGGAGTCGTTGTTGCGCGTCCACGGATATTTCGTGTCAGAAGGGCTGAATTGCACTCTGGACCGGCGTCCGCGGCTGCTGCCTGAGAACGAGGCCACTCTTTCCGCGCGCGCGGTGGTGCGAGAGGAGGTATCGCGCCATGGCCTGGGGTTCGACTTGGCAGCGGACAGCCAACCGATTCAGTAATCCGTTCGTGGTGAGCCTGTCGAACCACGCTTTTCGCGGAGCGAATGACTTGCCACGAACTGAAACCATGCGCCAAGAGCGTGGTTCGACAGGCTCACCACGAACGGAATAAAGAGAGCAATTAAAGGGACAGACGCTCGCGCACCAGCGCCGCCACGCGCGCGGTTTCGCGCAGCGGTTCGGCCTCGAATGGCGCCAGCTGCGTATCCATCGCGCGGATGCGGCCATGGGCCAGCAGCGAATCCAGGAACCTGCGTGGCCTTCCGCTGACGCGCACCGGATCGAATACGAACACCGGCGCCTTCGTCGCGCAGGCTTCGGACACCATGTTCACCGAATCCGGTGAGCATACGATGCGGTCGGCCCACGCCAGCAGGCCCTCGTAGGGATTGGCGCCATCGTCTTCCCCGCACCAGACCACGCCGGGCGTTTCCACGTAGCGGTGGCGCAGGGCGGCGATCAGATCGGCAGGCGTACGCCGCGAAGTAGTGATCATCACGCTGCCGCCTTCGCGCGCCAGGGCGACTTCAAGCTTCGAGGCCAGCACTTCGAATGCGCTGCGATCGAACCGCGCATGTGTGCTGGAACCGCCCAACAACACCGCAGTACGCGGTTGCGGAAATTCCGCGAACCAGGCGAATGTCGCGCGCGCCTGCGCCAGCCATGCGTCATCGACCGGATTCAGGCTGCCCAGCAGGGTGATGACGTTGTCGCCTCGCAAGAGGTCGTGCTCGGGAGCGACGACCAGATCCCAGTATTGGGTGTTGATGCGCGGATCGAGAATCTGCACCGCCTTGCTGCCGCGTTCGCGCAGCAGCCGCGTGGCCAGCGCCGCCTGGCGGCCGCAGCCGATGGCCAGCCGCGGTGGCCGCGCCAGCGCCTGCGCGAACGCCGCTCCGAAGGCATGCTCGGCGCCGGCGAAGCTGCGCGGCGCCGACACGCTCCAGGGCAACCTCGGTTGCAACCGCCAGTCCTGGGCAGGCCCGCAATCCAGGGCCGCGGCCAGTGCGTCGGCCTGGCGGCGGTTTCCTGCATGACCGTCGGTAAGGGTCCAGAGCTGTGTCGAATCCATGGGTCTGCGGGACTTTGTTCCAGAAACTAAAACAATCCGTTCCGAACTGGCCGGATGTTGCCATTACCGGGACACTCTACACTGCGCGCCTCGATTTGCGCTGCCCGCGAATCCTTTGAACTACTTGCACCCTCCAAGGATGTGACATGTCAGACGTCTTGAACGACAACGCGCTGGACCAGCTGTTCCGTACCGCGCGCACCCAGAATGCCTTCCAGGACCGCCCGGTCGAGGATGCGCAGCTGCATGCGCTGTACGACCTGCTGAAATGGGGCCCGACCTCGGCCAACATGTCGCCGGGACGCTTCGTGTTCGTGAAGTCGCCCGAGGCCAAGGAAAAGCTCAGGCCCGCGCTGTCCGAAGGCAACCTGGCCAAGACCATGATCGCACCGGTGACCGTGATCGTGGCCTACGACGAAGACTTCCACGAGAAGCTGCCGTACCTGTTTCCGCACACCGACGCCAAAGCCTGGTTCGACGGTCCGCGCGAGAATCGCCACGAGGCCGCCTTCCGCAATGGCAGCCTGCAGGGCGCCTATCTGATCCTGGCGGCGCGCGCGCTGGGCCTGGGTGCCGGGCCGATGTCCGGTTTCGACAATGCCAAGGTGGACCAAGCCTTCTTCGCCGGCACCACCATCAAGTCCAACTTCCTGGTGAACCTGGGCTACAGCGACCCCGCCGGGCTGTTTCCGCGTTCGCCGCGTCTGTCCTTCGACGAAGCCGCGCGCATCGAATAGTTCACTCCGTTCCAACCCGTTTTCTGTTCCCATCCCACCCAAACCCCCAAGGAGATCCGCCATGCGCAAGACCCTGCTGGTTGCCGCCCTGTTCGCATTCGCCGGTTCGGCTTTCGCCGCGCCGGTCACCTACAAGATCGACCCGAACCACACCAACGTCCTGGCGAGCTGGAGCCACTTCGGGTTCTCCAACCCGAGCCTGAACTTCGGCCAGGCCGACGGCACGATCGTCTATGACGCCGACAAGATTTCCGCTTCCAGTGTGCAGGTCACGCTGCCGCTGACCGGGCTGAGCGCGCTGGCCGACCAGTTCTACGATCATCTGACCAGCGCCGACTGGTTCGATGCGGCCAAGTATCCGTCGGCCACCTTCAAGAGCACCAAGGTGGAAGCTGCGGGCGAGGGCAAGCTGAAGGTCACCGGCGATCTGACCGTGAAGGGCGTGACCAAGCCGGTGGTGCTGGACGTCAAATTGAACAAGGCGGGCGTGCAGCCGCTGGCCAAGCGCGCGGCGGTCGGCTTCGACGCCACTGCGACGGTCAAGCGCAGCGAGTTCGGTCTGGGCAACTATGTGCCGAACGTGAGCGACGAAGTGTCGCTGCGCATCACTACCGAGGCGATCGTGCCGAAGGCCGAGTAAGCCTAGCAAGCGATGGGTTTCTGGAACGCCGGCTGCGGATTTCGCAGCCGGCGTTTTTTTGTTTTCTGCTTCTCTGTTTTCGCTCGTCATCCCCTGAATCTGGGCCAGGCGACTTACGTACAACCCCAAGAAAAAATACGATCGTCATCCCAGCGAAAGCTGGGATCCATTTTGATCTTGCTTCTGCATTTTCTCTTGCTTCTGCCTCTGCTTTGCCTCCTCCCTTCCGCGCAGCGCAGGGGAGGATTGAGGAGGGGTGCTCTTGATCTTGCTCTGGCTTTTAATTTTTCTCCGAAGCAAAAGCATTTCGCGCTACGCGCGAGTCACTTTTCTTTGAACGGCAAAGAAAAGTAACCAAAAGAAAGCCGCCCCCGTATCAAGTACGGGGCAGGCTCTAACGCCGCGCCCAACGATGGAGCCGTTGGGTCCGCAAGCGGGCCGGGAATTTTTGGAAGCAGCATCCTGCTGCTCCAAAAACGGCGCACATCCCTGTGCGCCGCCCCTTCAGGGTTTATCCCGGCCCGCTTGCCGCGCTTCACGGGGTATTGAAAGAGCAAAAGCCGAAGGCGCAAGCAAGATCAAGATGGATCCCAGCGTTCGCTGGGATGACGATTGGAGGGTTGATGGGCAGAGGGTTGCAGCTGGAGGCTGAGCAGCAGAGGGCTCGTGATAAAGCGGTCCCGCGTGCATTGGTCTGCCGACCTGACCTGTCGCACCCCTCACAATCCATCCATTCCAGCCCCCACAGCCGCCTGCTAGACTGCAAACCCCCGAAACACCGACCAAATCCCCATGACCCAGACCGCCACTGCGCCTGCCAATGCCGAGAAGCGTTACACCGTGCATCGCAGCGACCTGCCGCTGAGCTGCCCGTTGCCGTCAATGGCGTTGTGGAACTCGCACCCGCGCGTGTACCTGGCCATCGAGGATGCGCCGGACAAGGAAGTGCAATGCCCTTACTGCGGCTCGCACTTCGTCCTTGCCGATTGACCATGCGCGCACGGGCACCGCGCCGATGCGCCGCCTGACGGTAGTCCAACTGCTCCCCGCGCTCGAATCAGGCGGCGTCGAGCGTTCCACCCTCGAGATCTCGCAGGCTCTGGTCGAAGCCGGCCACCGGGCCATCGTCGTTTCCGCCGGCGGCCGCCTGTTGCCCGCTTTGCAGAAAACCGGCGCCGAACACATAACGCTGGACATCGGGCGCAAGTCGCTGCTTACCTTCCGCCATCTGCCCGCACTACGGAAACTGTTCGCCGGCGAGCGCGCCGACATCGTGCATGCGCGTTCGCGTCTACCCGCCTGGCTGGGCTGGAAGGCCGTACAAGGCATCGACCAGGCGCAACGGCCGCATTTCGTCACCACCATGCACGGGCTCAATTCGCCTGGCCGCTACAGTGCGGTCATGACTTATGGCGAACGCGTGATCTGCGTTTCCGACACAGTGCGCGGTTACCTGCTGCGGCACTATCCGAAAACGGATGCGAACAAGTTGCGGGTGATACCGCGCGGTATAGACACAACCCAGTTTCCGCGCGCCGTGTATCCCGCTCCAGCATTGCGCTCCGAGTTCGCAAGCCAACACCCGCAGCTCGCGGGCGAGGGCCCTCTGTTGCTGCTGCCCGGTCGCGGAACCCGCTTGAAGGGTCACATCGATGCGTTGCGCCTGCTCGCCGGCCTGCGCCGCGACGGCAGCGATGCGCGCCTCTGGTTGCCCGGCGCGCGCGAAGCCGGACGCGAGGACTACATCGCCGAGATGGAGGCCGAGGCCGCCAAGCTGGAGATCGCGGAAGCGACGGCCTTCACCGCCGCCACTGCGCGCATCGCCGACGCCTATGCCGCCTCCGACCTGGTGCTCCAGCTTTCGCGCAAGCCGGAATCTTTCGGACGCACGGTGATCGAGGCGTTGTCGGTCGGCCGCCCGGTGCTGGGCTGGGCGCATGGCGGGGTGGGCGAATTGCTGGCGGAGCTGCAGCCGCAAGGCGCGGCGCCGCCTTTCGACGAAGCCGCGTTGCTCGCGCAAGCCGAAGCGCTGCTGGCCCATCCGCCGTCGCCTTTGGCTACGATGCCCTATACCCTGCGTGCGATGCAGAACGCCACGCTGGATCTTTACCAAGAACTCGCCAATGAATCCGAACGCGCTTCCCACTGACAACATCGCCCCCGCAGCCGGCCATGGCTGGCGCTGGGCGCCGGCCTGGGTACTCGCCTTCGTCGCCCTGTGGCCCACGCCCGGCATCGCCGAAGGGGTGATGGTGCTGGGCGCGCTGGCGGCGATCGCGCGCCTGCTGCTGGTGCGTTTCCGCGGCGGCATGCGCTTGCTCAGCGGACCGGCCTGGGCGCTGACCAGCGTCTTGTTCCTGGCTTATTGGACGCCGCAACTGATCTCCGCATTCGATGCGGCCGACGCCTCGCGAGCGTTCTACAAAGTCGGCACCGGCCTGCGCTACCTGCCGTTCCTGTGGCTGGTGGCGGCCGCGGTGGCCAATGAAAAGGGCCGGCGCACCACCTTCGGCGGCCTGGCGATCATCGTGACGGTGTGGACAGTCGACGCCTTGCTGCAGGTGGTGTTCGGCACCAGCCCGGTGTTCTGGGGACTGGACCAGCTGAAGCAGCTCATCAGCGGCCACGGCATGTGCAGCGCCGAAGACACCCTGGCGCTGGACCGCCTCAGCGGCTTCCTGGGTCCGTGCAATCTGAAACTGGGCGTGGTGCTGGCCAGCCTGTCGCCGTTCGCGTTGTTCGCGTTCGGCAAGCGTTTCGGCATGCTGGGCTGGGTGCTGGCGTCGGCCGCGATCGGTCTGGTGATCCTGCTGGCCGGCGCGCGCGCCGCGTGGCTGACCTACGGGTTGGTGCTGGTGTTTTCAGGCTGGCGTTTGCTGGGCTGGAAGAAGCTGCTGGCCGTGTTCGCCTTCGGCGCGTTGTCGCTGGTCGTGTTGAATCTGGTGTCGCCGCAGTTCCGCGAGCGCATCGAGCGCACCACCCAGGCGCTGGCCGCGGACGAAAGCGGCGTGGACGTGGCCCTGTCCGGACGCGCGCAGATCTGGCGCGCGGCCACCTGCATGATCGGCAAGCATCCCATCAACGGCGTGGGCACGCGCAATTTCCGCCAGGAATATCCCGCCTGCGACCCGTCGCCCGGCACGCAGCCGGCCTGGGGCGCGGGACCTGCGCATCACGCCCATCAGATCGTGCTGGAAATCCTGGCCGAAACCGGCGCGATCGGTCTGTTGCTGTGGCTGGCCGGCGCGGCGCTGGCGTGGCGTGCATGGAGATACGCCAGCCCCGAGGCCCGCGAACGTGCGCGTCCGGCCATGCTGGCGCTGGGCGTCACCGTGTTTCCTTTCAATACCCACCTGGCGTTCTATTCCACCTTCTGGGGCGGATTGGCGTTGATGTTGGCGGCGTTGTATTCGGGCAGTTTGCTGGCCAGGGACAATGACTGAAGCAAGCAAGGCGCGTTGCTGGTTCATCGTGCCGCTGGAATTGCTGGCCAAGTCCATCGCCCGGCTGCCGCAACCGATGCTGCTGCGGCTGGGCAGCGTGCTGGCCGTGCTGATGCGACCGCTGCTGGGCAAGCGCCGACGCTATGCGCGCATCAACCTGGATCTGTGTTTTCCTGCGTTGGATGTAGCGCTGCGTGAGCGCCTGCTGGCCGACAATCTGCGCGCCACCGCCACCGGCGCGCTGGAACTGCTGCGCGCCTGGTACGCGCCGGCGCCGGCGCTGGAAGGCCTGGCCGAGGTCGAAGGACTCGAGCATCTTCGCGCCGCCACCGCGTCGGGTCGCGGCGTGTTGCTGTTCGGCGGCCATTTCACTCATTCCGAACTGGCCGCGCGCCTGCTGCAGCAAGTCTCCGGACAACCGGTGCATGTGGTGGTCCGCAGCAACAACAACCGTTGCCTGGAAGCGATGTTCGACGGCGCGCGTCGCCGCGCATTCGCCGGCACCATCGCCAAGAAAGACGTGCGCGGCTTGCTGCGCACGCTGTCGCAGGGAGGCGTGGTGGCGTATTCGGCCGATCAGAATTTCACTTATCAAAATGCGTTCGTACCGTTTTTCGGTATTGCCGCGGCCACGCTGACCGCCACGCCGGACCTGGCCCGCCGCGGCAAGGCGGTGGTGCTGCCGTTCTGGTTCCATCGCGGCGACGACGGCCGCTACCGCCTGCGCATAGAGCCGCAATGGAGCGGTTGGCCCAGCAACGATCCGGCGGCCGATGCAGCGCGTTACATGAGCGAACTGGAACAGGCCGTACGCCAGCATCCCGAGCAATACCTGTGGGTGCACCGGCGTTTCAAAACCCGGCCACCTGGTGAAGCCAGCGTCTACCGGTAGGTCGGGGCTACGCCCCCGACGCATGAACCCCAGACGGTGCGTGTGGTGTCGGGGACGTAGCCCCGACCTACGTCATTGGTAAAGCTTCCCGCGCCCGTCGGGCTGACGCTTGAAGCGGCGATGGATCCACAGATACTGCGCCGGCGCTTTGCGCACCATCGCTTCGATCGCCGCCATCACCCGCGCGGTATCGGCGGTGGCGTCCTGGGAAGGGAATTCCTCGAACGCCGGCGACAGCCGCAAGGTGTAGCCGCCATCGGCGCGGCGTTCGTGCGCGAAGGCGATCACGCTGGCGCCCGATAGCCGCGACAGCTGGTGGGTGGAGGTAAGGCTGTAGGCCGGCAAGCCGAAGAACGGTACGAATACGCTTTCGCCGCGGCGCGTGTCCTGGTCCGGCGCGAACCACAACAGCCCGCCCTGTTTCAGATGCTTCAACGCCGGCCGCAACTCCTCGCGGGTGAACATGTGCGCCGCATAGCGCAAGCGCCCGCGCTTGACCGCCCATTCCATCGCGCCCTGGTCGTGCGGGCGGTACATGCCGGCCAGCGGGGCGTAATCGCACATCAGCCGCGCGGCGATTTCCAAGGTGGTGAAGTGCCCGGAAATCACGATTACCCCTCGCCCGCCCGCGCGCGCTGCTTCAAGATGTTCCAGTCCTTCCACCCGCAGGTCGTGGCGCATGGGCTGCACGCTGCCCCACCAGGCGCGGGCGAATTCGAACAGGCCGATGCCCAGTTCGGAAAAACTCCGGTACACCAGCGACGCTTGCTGCGCGGCGTCCAGCTCCGGGAAACACAGGGCGATGTTGCGTTCGGCCACGAGGCGGCGGTCGCGCAGCACCGCATGCAGGAACCTGCCCACCAATCTCCCCAGCCCGCGCTGCAGCGGCCAGGGCAAGCGCGCCAGCGAAGCGGCCAGACCGATACCCAGCCATGCCGGCCACTGGCGCAAACCCTTCGGCGCCGGATCGTTGTCGTTGCGGAGGCTTTCTGCGCGGTCGAGTTTGGCCATACAGCGATTCTAACGGTTCAGTTGGTTATCCTTTCGCAATGCGGATGGACCTGACCGAGCGTTTCCTGCGTGGCCTGTATTCGGCCGTGCTCTATGTACTGACGCCGGTCACGGTCTACCACCTGATCTGGCGCGGCTTCCGTTTCCGCGAATATTTCCAGCGCTGGAACGAGCGTTACGCCTCCTACGGACGACAGCCGGAAGCGCGTATCGACATCTGGCTGCACGCAGTGTCGGTGGGCGAGGTCAACGCGGCGGTGCCGGTGGTCGATGCGCTGCGCCGCGCGCATCCGCAGCTGCGCTGGCTGGTGACCACCATCACTCCGACCGGCTCCGAGCGCGTGCGTGCGCTGTGGGGCGAAGGCGTCCAGCACGTCTACGTGCCCTACGACCTGCCGGGGGCGATCTCGCGTTTCCTCGGCCACTACCGCCCGCGGCTGGCGCTGGTGATGGAAACCGAGTTGTGGCCCAACCTGCTGCTCGGCTGCCGCGACCAGGGCATTCCCACCTATCTGCTCAACGCGCGGCTTTCGGCGCGTTCGCTGCGCGGCTACCGCGTGCTGGCGCCATTGATTTCACGGGTGGTGCGCACGCTCAAGCGCATCGGCGCGCAATCCGCGCCGGACGGCAAGCGTTTCATCGCCCTGGGCGCCACTCCGGGCGGGGTGATGGACACGGGCAACCTCAAGTTCGACATCGCCGCGCCGGAAGGCCTGGCCGCTTTCGTGCAAATCTTCAGTGAGCATGCGGGCCGAAGGCCGGTGTGGATCGCGGCCAGCACCCATGAGGACGAGGAAGCGGCCGTCATCGCCCTGCACCGCAATCTGCGGCGGCGCTGGCCGGACCTGTTGCTGCTGTGGGCGCCCCGGCACCCGGAACGCTTCCCGCGCGTCGCCGAGCAGGCGCAGTCGGCCGGCTGGAAAGTCGCCACCCGCCGCAAATCGACCTGGCCCGGTGCCGATGACGAGGTGTTCGTGATCGATACGCTGGGCGAACTGATGCCGTTCTACGCCTGCGCCGAAGTCGCCTTCGTCGGCGGCAGCCTGCAAGCGATCGGTGGGCACAATCTGCTGGAGCCGGCGGCGGTGGGCACGGCCATGGTGACCGGGCCCCATCTGCACAACTTCGCCGAGATCTCCAAGCGCCTGAAAGAAGCCGGCGCTCTGCTGATCGCCCAGGATGCGCAGGGCATCGAGGCCGCACTCGGCCAATTGCTGGAGGATGCAGCGAAGCGACAGACGATGGTGGATGCCGGCCGCGCGCTGGTGGAGCAGGGACGCGGCGCACTGGCCAAAACCCTGCAGATGATCGATGCCGATCTCCCGGTAGGTCGGGGCTACGCCCCCGACGCATGAAATCCGACGGCGCACGATGACCCGTAGGTCGGGGCTACGCCCCCGACGGATGGGATGTTGAGGGTGCGCGTGGTGTCGGGGGCGTAGCCCCGACCTACAAACAATTACGGCGGACCGAAGTCCGCCGTAATCGATATTGCTTTCGGAGACGATGCTTCGTTACTGGCCGTCAGGCGCCAGCTGCGCCTGGGCATCGGCGGTCAGCAAGCGGTTCACGTCCTGCACGTCGTCGGCGTCCAAGGTGCCTGCCGCCTGGTCCAGCAACAGCCGGTTCTGCAGATAGTTGTACTTGGCCAGTGCGTAAGCCTGCTGTGCCTGGAACAGGTTCTGCTGGTTGATCAACACGTCCAGCACGGTGCGCGTGCCCACTTCCAGTCCGACCTGCGAGGCTTCATAGGCGGCCTTGGCCGACACCAGCGCCAGACGGCGCGCCTCGATCTCGCTGATGCCCGCTTCCAGGGTCTGGTAGGCGTTGCGCGTATTGCGCACGACGGCGCGCTTCTGCCGCTCGTAACCGTCCTGCGCCGAGTCGCGGTTGGCCAGCGCCTCGCGCACCCGCGACTGGGTGGCGCCGCCGGAGAAGATCGGCACGCTCAAGGTCAGGCCGATGGTAGTGCCGGTTCCGTTGCCGTTGGCGCCGGTGGTATCGCCCCACGCTGCGTCCTTGCCCCAGCTGCCGCCCAGCGACAGAGTGGGCAGGTGGCCGGCGCGTGCGGTGGAAACCCCGGCTTCGGCCGATTGCACCTGGTATTCGAGCGACTTCAGCGCCGGGTTGGTGCTCACCGCGGTGTTGACCCAGCCTTCGGCGTCGTAGTCGGTGGGCAGCACGGGGCGGAAATCGTCCGGCAGCGCCTTCAGGTTGTTGATCGGCTGGCCGGTGATCTCTGCCAGCGCTTCGTAGTTGTCTTTCAACGCATTGCGGCTGGTGATCACGCTGGCGCGCGCGCTGTCGTATTGCGCGCGGGCTTCGTGCACGTCGGTGATCGGGGCCAGGCCCACGTCCAGGCGCTTCTGCGCGTAGTCGAACTGCTTCTGCAGCGCGGTCTGCTGTGCTTCGGCCGCGGCCAGCGTTTCGATCGCCACCAGCACGTTGAAGTAAGCCGCCGAAGTGCGGGTGATCAGCGAGTCGTTGGCCGCTTCCAGATCGTAGTCGGCGGCCTCGCTGAGCGCGCGCTGCCCGCGCAGGGTGGAGTAGCGGCTGAAGTCGAGCACCGACTGGTTGACGCTGACGCCGTAGCTGCGGCTGGTGTTGGTGGTGGAACCCGGCACGGCATCCAGTTCATTGCGGCTGCGGCTGAGCGATGCGGTGCCGTTGACCTGCGGCAACAGTGCGGCACGCGCCTGCACGGCGCCTTCCTTCTGCGCCAGGCGGCCGGATTCGGCGGCCGCCAGCTGCGGATCGCCGGTACGTGCAAGTTCATAGGTCTGCATCAGGTCCGTGGCGTTT
This sequence comes from Pseudoxanthomonas sp. CF125, assembly GCF_900104085.1. Taxonomy (GTDB): domain Bacteria; phylum Pseudomonadota; class Gammaproteobacteria; order Xanthomonadales; family Xanthomonadaceae; genus Pseudoxanthomonas_A. Next base: position 1,954,414 of record NZ_FNLD01000001.1, on the reverse strand, counting down.
GCTCCGAAGGGCAGGGCCAGGGCAAGCGCGAGGACGAGGGGGCGACGACTCATGCGGTTTCCTTTCTCAAATCAGAAGACGAATTGCGGCACCGGGGTGGCGCCGACAAGATAGGGGAGGTCGGTCTCAAACAACGATTCTATGCGCGGGCCGTTGACGTCGTTGTGCACCAGCACCGCTTCCATTACCGGCGAATGGCCGCGGACTACGAACAGGCGGCCTCCCGGACGCAGCCATTGCAGGAATTGCGACGGGGTTTCAACCATCGCCGCAGTCACGCAGACCGCATCGAAGCGCCGTTCGGTGGCGTAGTGCAGAGCGTCGGCGGTTTCGATGCGGACATTGTTGCCGTAGCCGCTGGCATCCAGTTGCTGGCGCGCACGGCTGGCCAGTTCGGGATGGATCTCCAGGCTGACTACTTCGCGGGCCAAGGCGCCCATGCAAGCGGCCAGGTAACCGCCGCCGGTGCCGATTTCCAGCACCTCGTCGCCTTCCTGCAGCAGCAATGCCTGCAGGGCGCGGCCCTCGACCACCGGCTTCATCATCTTCTGGCCGTGACCCAGCGGGATCTCCACGTCGGCATAAGCCAGCGCACGGTGGATCTCGGGCACGAACTTCTCCCGCGGCAGGGTGGCCAGCACGCCCAGCACGCGCGCATCCAGCACCTCCCAGGGGCGCACTTGCTGCTCGACCATCATTTCGCGGGCTTGGTTGTAATCGATCGTCATGGGGGGTCATCCGGCGCGGGGACGCGCAGTTTAGCGGGTCGCGGCGCGTTTCGAAGGTCGTGCGGTGCGGAGCAGCATGGCCGTACTACCACACCGATACGCAGTGCCGGAAGTCACCGCGACCTCCGTCATGACCGGGCGCCCCGGTTTTTTCAGGATTTGCCATAGGCGCGCAGGAACATGTCCACGCTGGCGTCCAGGTGGGCGCTCACGTCGCCCCGCGCAGGACGGGCGCAAAGGCCGCACATCATCCGCCCGTGCAGCTCGCCCTTGATCAGGGAAAAGAACTGTTCCGACGCCCGCTGCACATCGGCGATCTCCAGTTCGCCCGCCTCCACCCGCGACTGCAGGAAAGCCCCGAAGGCCTGGTGGGTGCGCCGTGGACCGGCTTCCCAGAACAGCTTGCGCAAGGGATCGTCGGCGTTGCCCGGGGTGATCATCATGCGGTGCGTGCTGATGGCCTCGTCGCTGCTGATGAGGGCGAAAAAGCCGCTGGCGATCGCCTTGAGCTGCGCGCGCAACGGGCCTTTCAGTTCCTGGGCGAACAGGTCTTCCGGCAGCATCTCCTCGCATTTGGCGCGTACGGCGGCGGCGAACAACGCTTCCTTGTCGCCGAAATGGCTGTAGACCGTGAGCTTGGAGACGCCGGCTTCGGCCGCGATCTGGTCCATGCTGACGCCGCTGTAGCCATCGCCCGCGAACAGGCGTTTGGCCGCTTCCAGGATGGCATCGCGCTTGGCCAGATCCTTGGGCCGGCCGGGGCCGGAAAGTCTGGGCGCCGATTTCGGGCGGCTGACGGGGGAGGGGTTACTGACCATATTCCAATACTAGACTAATCGGTTCGATATTTATACTATACCGCCAAGTCCATTTATTGATGAACAAGACGGAGTGTTTTATATGTGCAGCGTGTCGAAGGCCAATGCGCGCAGCTACGGAATTCCGCTCCTTCTGATCCTGGGGTTGGCGGGTTGTGGCGGCCAGGCCGAACCGGCCGGAACCGTGCGTCCCGTGCTGGTAGTGCACCCCGGCGGCGGCGCGCAGGCCGCGCTGTCGGCCTACGCTGGCGAAATACGCGCCCGCGAAGAAAGCCCGCTCTCGTTCCGTGTCGGCGGCAACCTGATCCGCCGCAACGTCGACGCCGGCGCGCAGGTGAAGCAGGGCCAGGTGCTGGCGGTGCTGGACGCCGACGACCTCAGCCTGCAGGCGCAGGCTTCCCAGGCACAGCTCGCCGCCGCCGAAGCCGATCTGATCCGCGCCCGCGGCGACCGCGACCGCTACGCCAAGCTGGTCGGCGAAAAGCTGGTCAGCCAGTCCACTTACGACGCGCAGAACGCCGCCTATAAAGCCGCCGAAGGCCAGGCCCGCGCGGCCCGCGCGCAACTGGACGTGGCCCGCAACCAGGCTGCCTATTCGCAGCTGCGCGCGCCGCACGACGGCGTCATCGCCACCCGCCAGGCCGAGGCCGGGCAAGTGGTCGCGGCCGGCCAGACCATCTTCACCCTGGCCGCCGACGATGGCCGCGAAGTAGCCATCGCGCTGCCGGAAAGCCGCATCCGCGACTTCAGCGTCGGCCAGCCCGTGCTGGTCGAATTGTGGAACGCGCCGGGCGAGCGCCTGCCCGGCCTGATCCGAGAAATTTCCCCCGCCGCCGATGCGCAGACCCGCACCTACGCCGCGCGCGTGAATCTGGTCGGCGCCGCGGCCAAGGCCGTCGAACTGGGGCAGAGCGCCCGCGTCTACGTGCAGGAAACCGGACCGGACGCCGCCCTCAGCGTGCCGCTTTCCGCCATTCAACGCGGCGCCAAAGGCGCGACGGCGGTGTGGGTGGTCGATACGCAGAGCGGCAAAGTGAAATCGCAGCCCGTGCAGCTGGGCCGCTACGGCGAAACCGACGTGCCCGTGCTGGGCGGCCTCAAGGCCAGCGACTGGGTGGTGGGCGCCGGCGGGCATCTGCTGCGCGAAGGCCAGCCGGTGACGCCCGTGGATCGCGACAATCGGCCAGTGCTTTCGAAGAAGGTCGCCGCCGCTCCTGCGAAGGCGGACTGAGCCATGAAGCGCTTCAATCTTTCGGAATGGGCGCTGACCCATCGCGCGCTGGTGCTGTACGCGATGATCGTGCTGGCTTTGATCGGCGCGTGGTCGTACCGGCACCTGGGCCAGTCGGAGGATCCGCCTTTCACCTTCAAGGTGATGGTAGTGCGCACCGTATGGCCTGGCGCGCCGGCCGAAGAAGTCGCCAAGCAGGTCACCGAGCGCATCGAGAAGGCGCTGATGACGACCGGCGAGTACGAGTTCATCCGCTCGTACTCGCGCCCCGGAGAATCGCAGGTGATGTTCATCGCGCGCGACTCCATGCATTCCGATGAAGTGCCGGAACTCTGGTACCAGGTGCGCAAGAAGGTCGGCGACATCAGGGCCACGCTGCCCGAAGGGGTGGTGGGCCCGTTCTTCAACGACGAATTCGGCGACACCTTCGGCAACATCTACGCACTCACCGGCCCAGGCTTCGACTACGCGGTGATGAAGGACTACGCCGAACGCATCCAGCTGGAGCTGCAACGCGTGCCCGACGTGGGCAAGGTGGAGCTGATCGGCTTGCAGGATGAGAAAGTCTGGATAGAACTGTCCAACACTAAGCTGGCTACGCTGGGCATACCACTCAGCCAGGTGCAGCAGGCGCTGGACCAGCAGAATGCGGTGACCGCCGCCGGCTTCTTCGAAACCACCACCGACCGCGTGCAGCTGCGGGTCAGCGGGGCCTTCGATTCGGTCGAGGAAATCCGCGACTTCCCCATCCAGGCCGGCGGCCGTACGGTGCGCTTGGGCGACATCGCCGACGTGCACCGCGGCTTCGCCGACCCCTCTGCGCCGAAGATGCGCTTCATGGGCCAGGACGCCATCGGCCTGGCGGTGGCGATGAAGAACGGCGGCGACATCATCCGCCTGGGCAAGACGCTGGACTCGGAATTCGAACGGCTGCAGAAAACCACGCCCACCGGCATGGAACTGCGCAAGGTCTCCGACCAGCCGCACGCGGTGCAGGATTCGGTCGGCGAATTCGTGCGCGTGCTGACTGAAGCGGTAGTCATCGTGCTGCTGGTCAGCTTCTTCTCGCTGGGCCTGCGCACCGGCCTGGTGGTGGCGGTGACCATTCCGCTGGTGCTGGCGATGACCTTCGCGGTCATGCACTACTTCAACATCGGCCTGCACAAGATCTCGCTGGGCGCGCTGGTGCTGGCGCTGGGCCTGCTGGTGGACGACGCGATCATCGCGGTGGAGATGATGGCCATCAAGATGGAGCAGGGCTTCGACCGCATGCGCGCGGCCAGCTTCGCCTATACCTCCACGGCTTTCCCAATGCTCACCGGCACGCTGGTGACCGCGGCTGGATTTTTGCCCATCGCCACAGCAGCCTCGGGAACCGGCGAATACACCCGCTCACTGTTCCAGGTGGTGACCATCGCGCTGGTGGTGTCGTGGATCGCGGCGGTGCTGTTTATTCCGTACCTGGGCGACAAGATGCTGCCGGACCTGTACCAGCCCAAGCCGCCGAAGCCCGGCTCGCTGGCGGGACGCTGGCATGATTTCCGCGCGCGCCTCGCGGCCCGCTTCCCCGCGTTCTCCAGCGTACTCGCGCCCAAGGTCCACGACGGCCATGAGCACGATCCTTACCAGACCGCGTTTTATCAGCGCTACCGCAAACTGCTTGATGCCTGCCTGCGCCATCGCTGGCTGGTGATCGGGGTGACGGTGCTGGCGTTCGTGTTGTCGATCGGGCTGTTCCGGTTCGTGCCGCAGCAGTTCTTCCCGGATTCGGTGCGGCCGGAACTGATGGTGGATATGGAACTGGCCGAGGGCAGTTCGCTGCGCTCCACCCAGGCCCAGGCCGAGAAGCTGGAAAAAATGCTGGCCAAGCGCGAAGGCGTGGACAACTACGTGGCCTACGTGGGCACCGGTTCGCCGCGCTTCTACCTGCCGCTGGACCAGCAGCTGCCGCAGGCCAACTTCGCCCAGTTCGTGGTCCTGACCAAGGACATCGAAGCGCGCGAATCGATGCGCGAATGGCTGATCAAGGAAGTGGGCCCGCAGTTCCCGCAATTGCAGTTCCGGGTGACACGCCTGGAAAACGGACCGCCGGTGGGTTATCCCATCCAGTTCCGCATCGCCGGCGAACACATCGACCGCGTGCAGGCGCTGGCCCAGCAGGTCGCCGCGCAGGTGCGTGCCAATCCCAACGTCACCAACGTCAATCTGGACTGGAACGAGCCCAGCAAGGTCGTGCGCCTGACCATCGACCAGGACCGCGCGCGCACGCTGGGCGTCAGCACCGCGGACGTGTCGCAATTCCTCACCAGTTCGCTGTCTGGCCTGCGCGTCAGCACCTATCGCGAAGGCAACGAGCTGGTGGAGATCCTGCTGCGCGGTCCCGAGGACGAACGCGTGCGTCTGGACATGCTAGGCAGCCTGGCCGTGCCCACGCCCAACGGCAGCGTGCCGCTGACGCAGATCGGCAATATCGAATACGCGTTCGAAGACGGCATCATCTGGCACCGCAACCGCCTGCCCACGGTCACCGTGCGCGCCGACATCCGCGACGGCATCACGCCACCGACGGTGGTTGAACAGATATCGCCCACGCTGGACAAGATCCGCAGCGAACTGCCGCAGGGCTACCTGCTGCAGACCGGCGGCACGGTGGAGGATTCGGCGCGTGGCCAGAACTCGATCAAGGCCGGCTTGCCGCTGTTCCTGCTGGCCGTGGCCACGCTGCTCATGCTGCAACTGCGCAGCTTCTCGCGCATGGCGCTGGTCATGCTGACCGCGCCGCTGGGCTTGATCGGCGTGACCTTCGCCCTGCTGGTGTTCCGGGTGCCGTTCGGCTTCGTGGCCATGCTGGGCACCATCGCGCTGTCGGGCATGATCATGCGCAACTCGGTCATTCTGGTGGACCAGATCCAGCAGGACATCGACGCCGGCCACGACCGCTGGCACGCGATCATCGACGCCACCGTGCGCCGCTTCCGCCCCATCGTGCTGACCGCGCTGGCGGCGGTGCTGGCGATGATCCCGCTGTCGCGCAGCGCGTTCTTCGGCCCGATGGCCGTAGCCATCATGGGCGGCCTGACCGTGGCCACTGCGCTGACGCTGCTGTTCCTGCCGGCGTTGTATGCGGCGTGGTTCAAGGTGAAGCCGGAAGAGGGCAGCGCGGCCTGAGGCGGGCGTCTGCGCTATCAGTCCGTCTGATTGCGGATTGATAGAGGAGCAGTCAATGCGAAAGCAAGGTGCTGTCGGCCACGCTCTTTGCTTTGCCCCCTTTCGAAAAGGGGGCTACGGGGGATTTGCTCTCGGCGCCAAAAGCAAATCCCCCTCAATCCCCCTTTTTCAAAGGGGGAGAAACCATGCGCTTCTGCAATAAGTTCTGTGCGCGGCTTCTATCCTGAGTGCCTTAGCCCATCCGTCGCGCGCGCCGCGCAAACAGCGTGCACACCACCCCGAATACCATGTGCGCCACCACGCTCATCGCCATCGTGTCCACGTGTTTGAACGAGGGCGACGCACCCACGCGCGACAGCGGCATCACCACGAAGTTCATCACCGCGTACAGCCCAACGCCGTAGAGCAGGCCAGCGGCCACCGGCTTCTCCATCAGCAGGCGGAAGCGGAAGCTGAGCGCAATGCAGATCACCACAAAGGCGATGGCCATAGCCACGTGCAGTCCCGCGCCCAATAGCGCCGTTGCCGTGCCGCCTTCGTAGCTGGCCTTTCCCAGCACGCCCACGGCGATGCTCTGGAACACCTGGGTCAGGCCTTTCGTATTCCATTCGAACCACACTGCGATGGCGAAGAGCGCATCGCCCATGGCGATCAGCAAGCCGCCGTAAACGGCCTGTTTCCAGTCGATGGAGCGTTGCGGACTGGCGGTGGCGATCATTTGGAATCTGCAGGCGGCGGTGAGCCTTGATAGGGTCGGGAGGTCGCGCAGTCAACCGCCAGCGGCGCGATACCGGCCAACCGCCTTTTCCGGCAAACTGGCCGGTGGCGTCCACGATGTCCCAGCCGAGCGGATGGACATCCGCCTACCTGCCCGACGGCGCTTGATGTGCACGGCACCAACCCGCAAATTGGCGTCAGTAAGGATGGCCTATTCTGCAGACCAACCTGTTCACTCGCGTGCCCTGACGGCAGGGCCGTCGGACTGCGGCGGCGCTCGTCTGGCCGGCGTTTTTTGGCTGAATGCAGGTTCAATGCCGCGGCGGAGGCGTTTTTCGACCCTTGAAAAACATGAGGCCGCTCTTAATTGCGGAAAAGGACGGCGTATTGGCCGTCCTCATTTGCCAATTGGAGACCTTGCCATGAACAAAATAGTTCGCTCTCCCCAATGGCCTGGCCAAGGCTTTGCGCATGACCCGATCAAGCAAGTCTTCGACCGCCTTTTCGAAGGGAGCATGTTCCAGAACGATTCGACGGACGAGTCGTCCGTGGTGACCAGCCAATGGGTGCCGCGCGTGGACATCAAGGAAGAAACCGACCGTTTCGTGCTGTATGCCGATTTGCCCGGCGTCGATCCGCAGGAGATCGAGGTGCAGATGGAAAAAGGCATGCTGACGATCAAGGGCGAGCGGCGCAGCGAAGAGAAGCTGGAGACGGAAAGCTTTTCGCGCATCGAGCGCCGCCACGGCAGCTTCCATCGCCGGTTCGCCTTGCCCGACAGCGCCGATCCCGATGGCATCACCGCTTCGGGGCACAACGGCGTTCTGCAGATCGTCATCCCCAAGCGTCCGGAAACCACGCCTCGGCGCATTCAAGTGGGCTCGGTATACAACTCGTAATGTCGGTTCCGCTGCCCGGGCTCTGCCCGGGCGGCGGTCGTGCCCATCGAGGAAGCGGTCATGGATCGAGAGAACGAAGAAGTCATTTGCGACCTGCAGGCGCAGGTCTACGTGCTGCGCGTCGCATTGAGGGCTCTGGCCAATGCCCATGGCGATTCCGACGCGCTGCTGGCGAGTTGGCGCGAAGCGCTGAAGGTCGCTTCCCTGGGGCCGGTGGTGCCCGCCTACGCGCGCCGCAGCGAATATCTGGCCGAGCGGTGCCAGGCATTTGCCGAGGATTGGACCGCGGAGCTGGCCGAATTGGCGGTACCGGCGCGGCGCAACTGACAGGATTGGTTGCGCCGGGTCTTATGGGGGCTAGCCGATCAGTGCGGTTTCCACTGCCGCTGCCGCATGCAGAGCGGTGGTGTCGAACAAAGGCACCGAGGCATCGGACGTGTCCACGAGCAGCGAGATTTCGGTGCAGCCCAGGATGATGGCTTGCGCGCCCTGGGCGACCAGGGCAGCCATGATCCTGCGGTATTCGGCGCGGGAGGCGGGCAGTGCGTTGCCGAGGCATAGTTCTTCGTAAATGACACGGTGCACCAGGTCGCGGTCGGCGGGTTCGGGGACGATGACACGCAGGCCGTGGCGGTCGCGCAGGCGGTCGCGGTAGAAGGCTTCTTCCATGGTGAAGCGGGTGCCGATCAGGCCGACCACGGTATGGCCGGCTTGCTTGATGGCGGTGGCGGTGGGGTCGGCGATATGCAACAAAGGGATGGACACCGCTGCTTCGATGTCGGCAGCGACCTTGTGCATGGTGTTGGTGCACACGACCACGAAATCAGCACCAGCTGACTGCAGGGTGCGCGCGGCATCGGCCAACATTGCGCCAGCGGCGTCCCAGTCGCCGCTGTGCTGCAGCCGCTCGATGTCGTGGAAGTCGACGCTGTACAGGACGATGCGCGCCGAATGTAGTCCGCCGAGGCGCTGCTTGGTCAGTTCGTTGATCTGGCGGTAGTAAGGAATGGTCGATTCCCAGCTCATGCCGCCGATCAGGCCGATGGTTTTCATGCCGATCTCCGTTGGTTTGCAAGAATCTTCGCATAGCCTCGTGGCTCGCGAAGAGCGGAGAGCAGCATAGGGTGGGCCCAGGCCCACCGCCATGTGCGGGTCGGGCAATCTCCGGCTGCACGCGGTGGGCGGGAACCCACCCTATGATCCTGTTCAAGTGAGTGCGATAACCGCAGCCCGCGGCAGAGCAGCGACGCTGCCACGCCAAACCGGAGATTGACGGGGTAAATGCCGCGCACGCACTATGCTGGCTGACTTGCATCCGGGTCACAGGGGGATGGCGATGCGTGCATGGCAATGGCGATTGATCGGCGTATTGACGCTGGGCGGAAGTTTCCTGGGTGCGGTGGCCTCTCTGATGACCATCATCAACGGCGGCAACAACTTGTTGTCGCTGCTGATCGTCGCGGTGTTCATCGGGCTGTATGCCTGGGGCGTGTGGTGCGGCGTGCGCATACTGGAACGATCCGTCGATTCTCTGCGAAGAGGCATCCTTTTTTGGGCCTTCCAGATCCCCTATCTGACTTCGCCGCTGCTCAGCTACCAGTTCTCAAGCGGCGCGCAGGCAACGGTTGCCGTGCAATCGGCCGATCCGGCGTTGCTCTGGACGGTGCAGGTGGGCAGTCATTTCGCGGCCACCGTACTGCGTCCCGCCGCCTGGGGCATCGGAATAAATCTGCTGGCGTTGGCGGCGACCATTTTCCTCAGTCTGAAATACCGCTCGCTCAGTCGGCGCGAGGACGTGGTCGAAACTGAGCTTGCTCCGGCCGAGCCCGAGGCTGCAGCATCATGAACTAGCCCGGCGTGCGCGGCGGCGCGGAGTGGGCCGCCGTCGCTACATGTTCCAGGTAGGCATACCATTCGGTCTGGATCCGCTCGATCGGGCCGATGAGCCGTTCGAAGTTCTCCAAGGTGCCGTCGGTGGCGATCAGTTGGCGGTATTGCGCGGCGTACTTGCCGTCCTGGTAGTGGAACAGGAAGTGGGTCAGGCTCCAGTATTCGATGTAGTACAGGTTGACGTTGCGGTTGATATCGGGGCCGCCATTGCCGGAAATGATGGCGCGCAGGGGAATGATCGTGCCGGTGGCGATGTCGTCCTGCAGGTTGCCGGTCAATTGCAGTCTGGGCAGCCACCAGATGGGGTAGGTGGCGGGATCGATGCTGCCGGGCACCAGCTTGCCGTCGGCGATCCAGCTGCTGCCGAAATAGTCGGCCAGCCCTTCATCGATCCATTTGGTTCTTCTGAAATGCGCGACTTCGCGGTTCAACTGATGCGTTACTTCGTGCGTCATCCAGTGGACGGGGTTGTCGCCGTCGCCGTAATAGGCGTGGCTGCGTGGCGGCAGGTAATATGCTTCGGCCCAGGGGCGGCTGCTGCGGTTGTGGGCTTTGAACTCGGCTTGATCTTTGTAGAGCACTAGCTGCAGCTTCGCGGGGTTCGGCTGCATGCTGGACATGTCGGCGAAGAAGCGCGTGTAGGCTACATGCAATGCTTCCACGGCTTCGGCGACGTGCGCGGTCTGTTCTTCGGTGGCGGAGGAATGGATGAGGTAGTGGGCGGTCTCTAACCGCCTGACGTTGGGCGGCAAGGGCGCTTGGGTCGCCAAGGAAGCCGGCTTGGTTGCGGCTGACGCGGGAGCGTCCTCCATGGCCCGCAACGACAGGAGCCTGAAACCGGTGAAGCAGGCGGCCGCGATGGCGATGGCAATCAAGACGATGGCGATGGGGCGAATCTTCATCGCCGGATTGTCGCCGAGTAATAGGTATGCGTGATACGGGCGGGCCCAGGCCGGCTGTCATGCATAACGATGTGCCTATGATGCATGCGGTGGGCTTGAGCCCATCCTATGAGGCCTGCACGACCACGGTGGCTTCGTCTTTTTGGCGCTGACTTCTGGCACATGGTGACCACAGGCACCGCTCCCTATGCTCGCCACGATCCGGACCAGTCCGGGATGCCCTCATCGCTCGACAACTCGAGACGCCAATGACCGTCCGACTCCCTTACGCATTGGCCTGCGCCCTGGGCCTGCTGGTCTCACTCGCCCCCGCAGGCCACGCCTCCGCCACGCCGCGTACCGACGCCGACTCGGTAGCCAAGGCCATAGAAGACAACTTCTACGACGTCGCCCGCGGCAAAAGCATCGCCAGCGACCTGCGTGCTGCCGCCGCCAAAGGCGATTTCGACGCCTATAGCGACAACCGCGAACTGGCCGCCGCACTGACCGAGCGCCTGAAACCGCTGGACGCCCATTTCAACGTCCAGTGGTCGCCACCGACCGCCAAAGACGATAAGAACGAAGGCGACCGCCGGCCGCAGCGCGGACCTCCGCCGACGCGCGGTACCCAGCACGGCATCCGCCGCGTCGAAATCCTGCCCGGCAATATCGGCTATATCGACCTGCGCCAGTTCGCCGATTTCGAATTCGGCAAACCTAATCAGCCCGCCCGCCAAGCCATCGAAGCCGCATTGCAGTTGATCGCCGGCACCGACGCGGTGATCGTGGACCTGCGCGCCAACGGCGGCGGCTCGCCGGCGATGGTCGGCTATCTGACCAGCGCCTTCACCCCAAAAGGCGCCGATATCTACAACACCTTCCACCGGCGCGAAGGCACCGATAGCGAAGCACCCAGCGACTGGTTCGCTTCGCCCAGACTGCAAGTGCCGCTGTACGTACTGGAGAGCGCACGCACAGGTTCAGCGGCCGAGGCCTTCGCCTATACCGTTAAGAACGCCAAGCGCGCCACCATCGTCGGCGAAGCCAGTGCCGGCGCAGCCAACCCGGGCGGCGAAGTGGATGCGGGCAACGGTTTTCGCGTGTTCGTTTCCAGCGGCACGCCGATCAGTCCGATCACCGGCAAGAACTGGGAAGGCGAGGGCGTGATCCCCGATGTGCAGGTCGCCTCATCGCAGGCGCTGGAGACCGCGCGCGCATTGGCACTGGAAAAGATCGTGGCCGAACGGCCGGCGAACGAAACCACCGAAGCGCGCTGGGCGCTGGACGGATTGCGCGCCGAAGCGCAGCCGCGGCAGAGCGGTAGCCCGGCCGAATACGTGGGCGATTTCGGGCCGATGACCATCGCCGAAGAGGGCGGCCGATTGGTGGTCAAGCGCGGCCGCAGGCCTGTCGTAGTGTTGCTGCCGCTGGGCGGCGATGTCTTCACCGTCGCCGCCGATCCCAACCTGCGCCTGACTTTCGCGCGGGACGGCAAGCATGCGGTCGATGCGCTCGAGGTCGAGGGGCTGGACGGGCGTTCCAGCCGGTTTCGTCGTAACCCATAAGCTTCGATAAAAACGGTTGGCGTTGCCGCCACATCCTGCATGTGGTGGCCTGCGGTATCAGTCTTCGCCTACGCCGAACACCATCGTAGCCTCAACCGCCCGCTTCCATCCCGCATACAACTTCTCCCTGCGCTCGGCCCCCATCTCCGGCACGAACGTCCGCTCCACCTGCCGCTGCTGCGCGATCTGCTCCCGGCTTTCCCAGAACCCCACCGCCAGCCCCGCCAGATACGCTGCCCCCAGCGCCGTCGATTCCTTCACCGTAGGCCGCTCCACCGCGATATCCAGAATGTCCGCCTGGAACTGCGCCGTGAAATCGTTGGCGATTGCCCCACCGTCCACCCGAAGCGCTTTCAACGTTAAATCGGCATCCGCCTGCATCGCCATCAGCACGTCCCGCGTCTGATACGCCAGCGACTCCAGCACCGCACGGATGAAATGCTCCTTGTTCGTCCCCCGCGTCAGCCCGAACATCGCGCCCCGCACATCGCTGCGCCAGTACGGCGCTCCCAGCCCAACGAACGCCGGCACGAAATACACCCCCTCCGACGACTGCGCCCGTTCCGCATAAGCCTGCGAATCGCCGGCCTTGCCCAGCATGCGCAAGCCATCGCGCAGCCACTGGATGGCAGAACCCGCGGCGAACACGCTGCCTTCCAGCGCGTACTCCACCTTCCCATCGATGCCCCAGGCGATGGTGGTCAGCAAACCATTGTTCGACTGCACCGCCTTGTCGCCGGTATTCATCAACAGGAAGCAGCCGGTGCCGTAAGTGTTCTTGGCCATGCCCGGCTCGAAGCACGCATGCCCAAACAGCGCCGCCTGCTGATCGCCGGCCATGCCGCTGATCGGCACCCGATGCCCGAACACCGTCTGCGCCCCGGTGTGCGCGTACACCTCGCTGCTGGAACGCACCTCCGGCAGCATCGCCGCCGGCACCTCCAGCATGCGCAGCAGGTCCGGGCACCACTGGCGCTTGTGGATGTCGTACATCAGCGTGCGCGAGGCGTTGCTGTAGTCGGTGGCGTGGGTGCGGTCTTCGGAAAGATTCCACAACAACCAGCTGTCGATGGTGCCGAACAGCAACTCGCCGCGCTCGGCGCGTGCGCGCGCGCCGGGCACATGGTCGAGAATCCACTTGACCTTGGTGCCGGAAAAATACGCATCGATCAGCAAGCCGGTGCGTTCGCGCACCAGCTCGGCGTAACCGTCGGCCTTCAACTTTTCGCAGATATCCGCCGTCTGCCGCGACTGCCAGACGATGGCGTTGTGGATGGCCTGGCCGGTCTTGCGGTCCCACACCACCGTGGTCTCGCGCTGGTTGGTGATGCCGATGCCGGCGATTTCCGACGCGCTGACCTGCGCCCGCGTCATCGCCTCCACCACCGTGCTCTGCACGTTACCCAGGATCTCGCGCGGATCGTGCTCCACCCAGCCCGGCTGCGGAAACAGCTGCTCGAATTCCCGCTGCGCCATGCCCACCACCGCACCGCCGCGGTCGAATAGCATCGCACGGGAGCTGGTGGTGCCTTGGTCTATGGCGAGGAGGTAGGGTTTGACCACCGGCTTGGGCTCCGCGATTAGGGGATTCGCGACATCCTACGCGCTAGAGCAAGGCGTTGAGGGCCTCGGCTTTGCCGCTCTGCAGCAACCATGCAAGCGCGATGAAGTTGAGCACGACCGTGATCCAGAATACGAAGCGGAACTCCGCCTTCAACGATTTGTGGCGTAAATGGTCCTGCGCGAAGAGTGCGCCCGGCCAGCCGCCCAGAAAGGCGAACAGGTGCAGAGTGCTTTCCTGTATGCGCCACTGGTTGTGCTGCGCTGCGGATTTGTCCATGGCATAGAGCAGGTAGGTGACCAGGCTCATTGCGGCGTAGAGAAGCGGCACCACCGCCGGGACCGCACGCGCGAACCAGGCCGCTGCGAACAGAATCAGGCCGATGCTACCTACGATCATGCCAGGGAAGCGGCCGCCGGTGCGTTGCGGTCTCGCGGCCGCCTGCGTCGCGAACCGGATCTTCGCTGCGTTGGGGCGGCCCTTGGCGTCGCTGGTCAGTTCATATGACACCAAATCGCCCATCACCGGGCGCCGCGTCGCCCGTTCGAACGCCTTGATATGCACGAAGGCACGTGTGCCGCCGCCATTGGGCGTGACGAAACCGAAGCCCTTGTCGTCGTTCCACTCTTGGAGGCGTCCGAGGTAGCGCATGGGTGGCAGGCAGGGTCGGGTCGGACGCGATGATAGCTTGGAACACCTCTCCCGCTTGCGGGAGAGGTCGACGCACTTGTGCGGCGGGTGAGGGGCAGACCGAGAGGATGAGCTACGTTTGGGGCTTTGTCGCCGCGTCCACTAAAGCCGCTTCTTGCTGGATCGGGACGCTCGTAGCACAGCCGCTCCGCTCGCCCCTCATCCGCCCTCCGGGCACCTTCTCCCGCACGCCGGAGAAGGGCTTCTACCGGTCAGCTCAAGAGAAAAGGGGATCTATTCGAACTGCACGATTACATTGGACGCCGGCATTTCGCCATCGCGTCGCGAGGCCTGATCGGAGGGGAAAGGGACCCAGGGCTTGGAACCCAAGGCGCCTATGTCCGGATAACTGCCCAACGCTTCGAACCGCTCGAACACGAACGGCACGCCTTCGGCGCCCAGCGGCGAATTGGCGTCGGCGACATGGAAATGCAGGTGCGGGCCGGTGGAATCGCCGGTAAAGCCGAGCGCGGCGATGATGTCTCCACGCTTCACGCGCTGTCCCGGCTTTACTTTCAGGCTGCCGGGTTTGAGGTGTTCGTAGAAAGCGTAGCGGCCATCGCCCAGGTCCAGGGCGACGTAGTTGCCGGTGGCGTCGCCGATCGCATGCTTGGGATGGGCGGCGACCGACATGCTTTCCGCCACGTCGTCGCGTGTCGCGGCAACCACGGCGTCGGCGACCGCCAATACTTCGGCGCCGTAGCCGTACGCATTGCGGACCATATCGGCATCGCCTTTCGCCGTATGGCCACTTTCATCCAGCTTGACCCAGTCGATGGCGAAACGGCCGGGAATACGCGCCTTGCCATCGACCGCGTACAGCACCCGCCGGTGTCCGCGCGGCCAGTCTGGCGAATGGATCGCTGCCCAGGGGCCGCCACGTAACGGCGCGCCCAGCACTGGTGGCGCGGCCTTGCCGACCGGGACGTTTCCTCCATTGACCACAAAGAGGCTGCTGTCCGCAGCGCGGTATTGGATGCGGTGCGAGAGCGACAACGCTTGTGCGTCCGTGGGGAGCGGGAATTCCAGATAGATCACGATACGCATGCCCGGTGCGATCGCGTTGTTTGCGACTCCGCTCGGTTGGCCAAGACGGGAAGCGAGCGCCGCGCCGTTGAAGCTGGCTAGCACGCGATCCTTCTCGTCGAGTACCTCGACGCTCACCGGCGACAGTGGTTCGTGCGCGAAGTTGGTGAGGTGGAGCTCGTAGACGAGTCGCCGGGTGCCGTCGACCACGACCGGTGCGGGCGGGGCGAAGACCTGGAGGTCGAAGGATTCGCGCAAGGGGGTGGCTGCATGCGCAGGAATCACAAACGCGAAAACGAGCGCCAGGTGCAACAGGTGTCTTCCCATCGGATTCCTTGGAGACGAGCGGATTCGCAAGTCCCTATCTTACGACCATGCCTGTGTAGGAGCGACGTAAGTCGCGAAGCCCTCCACAAATTAGCGTGGCACCAGGCCGAAGAAAGATGTCGTTTCGCGACTTACGTCGCTCCTACGCCGACTGCGGGGTCAATCCCGCAGTTCGGCCACGTAGCAATTGGCTTGCATCTGCTCTATCACCGCCTGCGCAGCGGCTTCGGTGGAGATGCTGCGGCCGTTGGAAGACAGGTCGGCGGTGAAGGCGTGCGAATTCAACGCGCCATCGACCGAGCGCTCGATGCAGTCTGCTTCGTCGTGCAGGCCCAGCGAATGGCGCAGCAGCATGGCCGCGCTGAGAATGGTCGCGTACGGGTTGGCGATGCCCTTGCCGGCGATGTCCGGGGCCGAACCATGAATCGGTTCGTACACGCCGGCCTTGCCGTCGCCCAACGAGGCCGAAGGCAGCAGGCCCAGCGAGCCGGCCAGCATCGACGCTTCGTCGGTGAGGATGTCGCCGAACATGTTCTCGGTGACGATCACGTCGTACTCGCGCGGGTGCGCCAGCAGGTGCATGGCCATCGCATCCACCAGCACGTGTTCCAGTTTCACCTCGGGGAACTCGTCGCGGCCGATGCGCGCCGCGACATCGCGCCACAGGCGCGAAGTTTCCAGCACATTGGCCTTGTCCACCGACACCACGTAGCTGCGGCGCTGACGGGCCAGCTTGAACGCACTGCGCATTACGCGCTCGATCTCGGCCACCGAATACGTGCACAGATCGCTGGCGCTATCGGCGGTGCGGGTCTTCTCGCCGAAATAGATGCCGCCAGTGAGTTCGCGCACCACCATGATGTCCACGCCGGTGAGCAGGTGCGGCTTGATCGGCGAGGCGTTCAGCGCGGCCGGATGCGGGCGCACCGGCCGCAGGTTGGCGTACAGGCCCATGCCTTTGCGCAGCGCCAGCAGGCCCTGTTCGGGGCGCACTTTGGAATTGGGGTCCGACCATTTCGGTCCGCCCACCGCGCCCAGCAGCACGGCATCGGCGCTCTTGCAGGCGGCCAGCGTGGAAGCGGGCAGCGGCTCGCCGTGCTTGTCGATGGCGATGCCACCGATGTCGTGCTCGCTGAAGTTGAACTGGTGGCCGTAGCGACGCGCTACCGTTTTCAGTACCGACAAAGCGGCGGCGGTGACTTCCGGACCGATGCCGTCGCCGGGCAGGATTACGATGTCAGCTTGCATGAAAACGTTCCTCGTACTTTGTGATCTGCGGGTCGCGCAACAACAGGTAGCCCAGTTCGTCCACACCTTCCATCAGGCAGGTGCGGGCGAAGGCGTCGAGCGGAAAGGGGTGGACGTCACCGGCCGGCGTGCGCAGTTCGCGCGCAGCGATGTCGACGGTGAGTTCGTCGTCGGGGCGCTGCATCAGCGACTGCACGATGGCCTCGTCCAGCACGATGGGCAGCAGCCCGTTCTTCAGCGAATTGTTGCGGAAGATGTCGGCGATCTCGCTGCTGACGATGGCGCGCAGGCCCAGATCGGTCAGCGCCCAGGGCGCGTGCTCGCGCGAGGAGCCGCAGCCGAAGTTGGCGCCGGCCAACAGGATGGCGCGGCCCGCGTTCTCCGGCCGGTTGAAAGCGAAATCCGGATTGGGCGAACCGTCGGCCTGCCAGCGCCAGTCGTTGAAGGCGTGCTTGCCCAGGCCGGCGCGTTCGGTGGTGGACAGGAAACGCGCGGGGATGATCTGGTCGGTGTCGATGTTGCTTTGGCGCAGGACTACGCTGCGCGAGGTGAGGGCGGCGAAGGCGGTCATGCGTGAAATTCCATAGCGAAGGTTATTAGCTTTTCCTTCTCCCTCCGGGAGAAGGTGCCCGAAGGGCGGATGAGGGAATGGGTTGTCCGCTTGTAATGGAGTTGGTTGGCGAGTGATTGCCATTCCCTCATCCGTCGCTTCGCGCCACCTTCTCCCAGTGGGAGAAGGGAATCAGAAGCTTTCATCACGCCACCTCCTTGGCGAACAATTCGCGTGGATCGGAGACCTTCCCGTTCACCGCCGCCCACGCCGCGGTCATCGGCGAGGCCAGCAGCGTGCGCGAACCCGGCCCCTGGCGGCCTTCGAAATTGCGGTTGCTGGTGCTGACCGCCAATTGTCCCGGCGCGACCAGATCGCCGTTCATGGCGATGCACATCGAGCAGCCCGGCTCTCGCCATTCGGCGCCGGCGGCCAGCACGATCTTGTCGATGCCTTCGGCTTCGGCCTGGCGCTTGACCAGTTCAGAACCCGGCACCACCAGCATGCGCACGCGCGGATCGACGCGGCGGTCGCGCAGCACGGTGGCCACTTCGCGCATGTCGCTGAGGCGGCCGTTGGTGCAGGAGCCCACGAACACCACGTCCACGGCGGTACCTTCCAGCGGTTTTCCGGAATCGAAAGCCATGTAGTCCAGCGATTTCTGCGCGGCGTTGTCCTTGGCGGCGGGAATGGGATGGTCCACCGCGATGGCCGTGCCCGGATGCGTGCCCCAGGTCAGGGTGGGGCGGATGTCGCGCGCGTCGATGTTCACTTCCTGGTCGAAGCGCGCGCCTTCGTCGCTGCTGAACTGCGACCAGCGCGCCTTGGCCGCTTCGAACGCTTCGCCCTTGGGTGCGCGCGGAGTATTCGCCATCCATGCGTAGGTGACTTCGTCCGGCGCCACCATGCCGGCGCGCGCGCCGGCTTCGATGGACATGTTGCACAGGGTCATGCGCTGCTCCATGTCCATAGCACGGATGGTGGAGCCGCGGTATTCCAGCACGTGGCCGGTGCCGCCGTTGACGCCGATCACGCCGATGATATGCAGGATCACGTCCTTGGCGCCGACGCCCGGCGCCAACGGACCCTCGACGGTGATGGCCATGGTCTTGGCCTTGCGCTGCAGCAGGCACTGCGTGGCCAGCACGTGGCCGACTTCGCTCGTACCGATGCCGAAGGCCAGCGAACCGAACGCGCCGTGGGTGGAGGTGTGGCTGTCGCCGCAGACAATCGTCATGCCGGGCTGGGTCAGGCCCAGTTCCGGTGCGATCACGTGGACGATGCCGCGCTCGGCCGACTGCATGTCGAAAAGTTCGATGCCGTATTCGGCGCAGTTGCTGGCCAGCGTATCGACCTGGGTTTCCGAGGCCTGGGTGAAGTAGTGGAATTTTCCGTTCGCATCGGCCGGCGTGGTCGGCGTGGAATGGTCCATGGTCGCCTTGGTCCGGTCCGGCCGGCGCGGCGCGATGCCGCGCGCACGCAGTTCGGTGAAGGCCTGTGGCGAGGTGACTTCGTGGATCAGGTGCAGGTCGATGTACAGCACCGCGGGGGCGGCGTCGGTTTCGGGGACGACGACGTGCGCGTCCCAGAGTTTGTCGAAGAGGGTGCGGGGGGTGGAGCTCATGCTTTGTTTTCCGTTGAAGCTGTGATCGGTTGAAATCTTGCGGTGGCGTCTGAAAGTATCGTCATCCCAGCGAAAGCTGGGATCCATTTTGACTTTGATTTTGACTTGGACGTTGCCTTGATGCTTTCGCGGCAGAAGCAAGATCAAGATGGATCCCAGCTTTCGCTGGGATGACGTCGGAAAAATTTTGGGCCATAGAAGCCATCACGCCTCCGCCATCTCCGATTTCGCCTTGGTCCCGTTGCGTTGGCGCAGCAGCCGGTTGGCCACGTCCAGCCAGGCCAGTGCGCTGGCTTCGATGATGTCCTTGCTGGTGCCGGTGCCGTCGTACTCGGCGCCTTCGTAGCGCACGCTCAGGTTGGCTTCGCCGCGCGCATCGCGGCCCAGGCCCACGCTGTGCACCTGGTAGCTTTCCAGCACCAGATCCACGCCGGTGGCCATGGCCAGCGCCGCGAACAGCGCATCGACCGGGCCGTCGCCTTCGGCGGTTTCGAACACGCGGTCGCCGTCCGGATCGGACAATTCAACGGTGGCGCGCGCGCGATGGCCTGCGTCGCTGACGGTCATCGACGAAAGCCGGTAGCCCTCGCTGTCGGCGCCGTCCTGCATCAGGGTCTGCAGGTCGTTGTCGTGGACCACGCGCTGCTTCTCGCACAGGGCCTTGAAGGAGGCGAAGACCAGATCCAGTTCCGATTCTTCCAGCAGGTAGCCCAGCGCGCGCAAACGCTGTTCCACCGCCGCGCGGCCGCTATGGCGGCCCAGCACCATCTGCGAGGACGGCCAGCCCACGTCTTCCGGACGCATGATTTCGTAGGTGCCGCGATGGCGCAGCATGCCGTGCTGGTGGATGCCGGCTTCGTGCGCGAATGCATTGGCGCCGACCACCGCCTTGTTGCGCTGGACCGGCATGCCCACCAGGCGCTGCAGCAGCTGCGAAGTGGGCACGATGCGGTTGGTGTCGATATTGGTATCGGCGCTGAAGTACGCGCCGCGTACTTTCAGGCTCATCACCACTTCTTCCAGCGCCGCATTGCCGGCGCGCTCGCCGATGCCGTTGACGCTGCATTCCACTTGGCGCGCACCGCCTTCGATGGCCGCCAGCGAATTGGCTACGGCCAGGCCCAGGTCGTTATGGCAGTGGGTGCTGAAGATCACATCGCGCGCGCCCGGCACGTTGGCGATCATGCGTTCGAACAGGCCGCGGATTTCGGTGGGCGTGGTATAGCCGACGGTATCGGGCAGGTTGATGGTGCCGGCACCAGCGGCGATCGCCGCGGCGATCGCTTCGGCCAGGAAATCCTCTTCGGTGCGCAGGGCGTCCTCGGCGGAGAACTCCACGTCATCGACGAAGCCGCGCGCGGCGGTCACGCTGCGGGCTACCGCTTCCAGCACCTGTTCGCGGCTCATGCGCAGCTTGTGTTCGCGATGCAGCGGACTGGTGGACAGGAACAAGTGGATGCGCGGACGCGCAGTGCCGTCCAGCGCGCGCGCCGAGGCCTCGATGTCGCCCGGCAGGCAGCGCGACAGCACGCACAGGCTCGTGTCGCGCAGTTCGCGCGAGATCAGCGCCGCCGCCTCGCGGTCGGATTGCGAACTGGCGGGGAAGCCGGTCTCGATGACATCGACGCCAAGCTCGGCCAGCGCACGGGCCATGACCAGTTTTTGCGAAGGCGACATGCTGCAGCCGGGGGACTGTTCGCCATCGCGCAGGGTGGTGTCGAAAATCCGGACCTGGGCCGGGGTTGCGGTTACTGGAATGTCGCTCACCAGGTGTACTCCTCTTCGGTGACGGCGCGACGCGCAACGGGCGCATCGACGGTAATGGGGCTGGACAAGGAAACGGGAGGAACCAAGCCGGCGCCGGAACGTACGGGCTCGACCGGATGCAGTTCCTGCGTGCGCCGGCGCGGCTTGCGCGGCGCGCGCGGGCGCACGTCGGAAAGCAGGCCGGCCAACACCGTGGCATCGATGTTGCCGCCGGAGACCACCGCGCATTTTCGCTTGCCGGAGACGCGACGGCCAGCGGCCAGGGCCAGCGCGCCTGCGCCCTCGGCGATTATGTTCTCTTCCAGGGCCAGCCGGACCAGGGTTTCGCGCAATTCGGCTTCACGCACGATCACCACATCGTCCAGCAGGCTGGCGCATAGGCGGCGGGTCAGGAAGCCGGGGACTTTCACCCGCACGCCGTCGGCCAGGCTGGCCGCCGGGTCGATCAGCCGGCTGTCGCCCTTCAAGGCGCGCGCCATCGAATCCACGCCTTCCACCTGTGCCCCGACCACGCGCACGCCCTGCGATTTCAACGCCAGCGCCACGCCGGAAGCCAGGCCGCCGCCGCCGATGGGCACGATGACCACGTCCGGCGCATGCGGTGCGATCTCGATGCCGACCGTGCCCTGGCCGGCGATCACGTCGGGATCGTCGAACGCGGACAGGAAACGGTAATCGTTCTGCGCCGCCAACTCGCGCGCGAACGCGTAGGCCTCGTCGTAGCTGTTGCCGTGCTGGCGCACGGTCGCGCCCCAGTGGGCGACGCCGGCGATCTTGTTCTCCGGCGCGCCATGCGGCATCACCGTGATCGCCTGCACGCCCAGGCGGTACGCGGCCCAGGCCAGCCCTTGCGCATGATTGCCAGCCGAGGCCGCGATCACCGGACGCAGATCGCCGCGTTCGCGCGCGGCCAGCAAGGCGTTCAACGCGCCGCGTACTTTGTAGGAACCAGTGCGCTGCAGATTCTCCAGCTTCAGCATCACGCCGAAGCGTTCGGCATGGTGCATCGGCGTCGGCGGCAGGTAGCGCCGCAGGCGCGCCTGCGCCGCCAGCACGTCGGCCACGGTGACGACTACGTCGCTTACCTCAGGCTCGGTTACAGCGGGTTCGTTGCTGGCGGTGGCGCGTGAATCAGGCATGGAGATGCGCAAGGCGTGCGGACGACGCTGGAAGAAGACGCCTCCGTGCAGCTTTGGTCATGCAAGCCAAGGCGGGAGCTGAAGAGCAAATCCCCCTCGATCCCCCTTTTTCAAAGGGGGAAGCGGAATGCGGGATCCGATTTTTTCCTGAAACCCGGAACACTCCCCCTTTGAAAAAGGGGGGCAGGGGGGATTTGCTCTTGACGTTCACGACACAACCTCCGCCGGCGCGACTTCCACCGCCGTGATCTCCACCGACACGCAGTCGTACACCTTCAGCATCTGCAGGCGCAGGGTTTCGGCCGGGCGCTGCCCGTCGACCACCAGTTGCAGGCGCCAGCGGCCGTCTTCGCCGGCCGGTTCGCCATTGATGGACTGCGGGGTGAAGCCGCGGCGCTCGGCCATGCCGATCACGCGCGTCAACGCGCCTTCGGCGGGCTTCAGCACCAGGTCAAGCCGGTAGCGCATGCGGGGACTCCGTTCGCGGCTGTGTTGCGTTGGATTCGGCGGCGGCCTGATCGGCCGGATTGCTGTCCAGCATGGTGCTGTTGGCGGTGTTGGGCGGCACCAGCGGCCACACGTTGGCCTTGACGTCGATGGCCACGTGCAGCAGCGCGGGGCCGGGTTGCGCCAGCAGGTCGGCCAGTGCGTCTTCCACCTGGTCGCGGCGGTCGATGCGCTTGGCGGGAATGCCGAATACTTCGGCCAATGCGGCGAAGTCCGGGTTGTCGGACAGGTCGATCTCGCTGTAGCGCTTGGCGAAGAACAGTTCCTGCCACTGCCGCACCATGCCCAGCGAACTGTTGTCCAGCAGCACGATCTTCACCGGCAACCGGCAGCGGGCGATGGTCACCAGTTCCTGCACGTTCATCATGAAACTGCCGTCGCCGCTGACCAGCAGCACGGTACGGTCGGGGCAGGCGAATTGCGCGCCCATCGCCGCCGGTAGGCCGAAACCCATGGTGCCCAGCGCGCCGCTGGTCAGGTGGTTGCGCGGATGGTTGAACTTGCAGTGCTGCGCCACCCACATCTGGTGCTGGCCGACATCGCAGGCGACGATGGCGTCGTCCGGCGCCAGTTCTGTCATGCGCTTGAGCAGCGCCGGCGCGTAGATGTCGGTGCCGGGCGCGTCGTAGCGGAAGCCGTGCTTTTCGCCCAGCATGCGGCAGCGTTTGCGCCACTCGTCGCAGGTAGTGCGCGCGCCGACCAGCGCGCGCAGGCCCGCGGCGACGTCGCCGGGTACGGCGATGTTGGCGGTGCGCAGCTTGGAGATTTCGTAGGCATCGGCATCCAGGTGGATGACGCGTGCGAACGGCGCGAACTCGGCCAGTTTGCCGGTGGCGCGGTCGTCGAAGCGTGCGCCGACCACGATCAGCAGATCCGATTCCTGCACGGCCATGTTCGCCGCGCGGGTGCCGTGCATGCCCAGCATGCCCAGGTAGTTGGGATGGCCGCCGGGCAATGCGCCCAGTCCGCGCAGGGTCAGCACGGTGGGGATCTGGGTGGCTTCGACGAACTCGCGGAACACCTCCACCGCACCGGCCAGGCCGATGCCGCCGCCGCCGTAGATCACCGGCTTTTCGGCGCCGGCGATCGCGGCCAGCGCTTCGGCCAACGCGGCGTCGGCAGGTGGGGGCGGTAGTTCGACTTCGGCCGGCACGTGATCAGGCAGATGCGAGGCATCGGCGACCTGCACGTCCTTGGGCAGATCGATCAGCACCGGACCGGGCCGTCCTTCGCGCGCGATGCGGAAGGCGTCGCGCACGATTTCCGGCAGGTCTTCCACGCGCCGGGCGATGAAGCTGTGCTTGACGATGGGCAGGGTCAGGCCGAACACGTCCAGTTCCTGGAACGCATCGGTGCCCATCAGATGGGTGGCGACCTGTCCGGTCAGGCACACCATCGGCACCGAATCCAGCATCGCATCGGCGATGCCGGTGACCAGATTCGATGCGCCGGGACCGGAGGTCGCGACGCAGACGCCGACACGGCCGCTGGCGCGCGCGTAACCGTTCGCCGCCAGCGCCGCGCCTTGTTCGTGGCGCACCAGGATGTGTTTCAGCTTGGAATCCACCAGCGCGTCGTAGAACGGCATGATGGTGCCGCCGGGGTAGCCGAACAGCGTTTCCACGCCTTCGGCCTCCAGCGCCTGGGTCAGCCAGCGGGCGCCATTGCGTGGGGCAGCGGCGGCGGTTGCGTTCATGCGGCGGCGGCCTTCTCTGTCGAAGTGGCGTCGTCGGCGTCGGGCTGCGAAGCGTTGGCCGACAGCCACACCATCTTGGCGCGCAGCTGCTTGCCCACCACTTCGATCGGGTGTTCCATGTCGGCCTTCTTGAACTTGTTGTAGTTCGGCAGGCCGGCTTCGTATTCGGCGATCCAGTTCCTGGTGAAGGTGCCGTCCTGGATGTCGGTCAGGATGTCCTTCATGCGCTTCTTGGTGTCGGCGTCGATCACCCGCGGGCCGCTGACATAGTCGCCGTACTGCGCGGTTTCGGAGATGAATTCCAGCATGCGGGTGATGCCGCCTTCGTAGAACAGGTCCACGATCAGCTTCAGTTCGTGCAGCACTTCGTAGTAGGCGATTTCCGGCTGGTAGCCGGCTTCCACCAGGGTTTCGAAGCCGGCCTGCACCAGCGACGAGGCACCGCCGCACAGCACGGCCTGCTCGCCGAACAGGTCGGTCTCGGTCTCTTCCTTGAAGGTGGTCTTGATGATGTTGGCGCGCGCGCCGCCCAGGCCGGCGGCGTAAGCCAGCGCCAGCGCTTCGGCATTGCCGCTCTTGTCCTGGTACACGGCGTAGATGCAGGGCACGCCGCGGCCGATCTCGTACTCGCGGCGCACCAGCGCGCCCGGGCCCTTGGGCGCCACCAGCACCACGTCGATATCTTCGCGCGGCTTGATCAGGTCGAAATGCACATTCAAACCATGCGCGAACAGCAGGCAGGCGCCCGGCTTGATGTTGTCCTTCAAGACTTCGTCATAGAGCTTGCGCTGGACCATGTCCGGGGTCAGCACGGCGACCAGGTCGGCATCCTTCACCGCCTCGGCGGGCGTCTTCACCACGAAGCCGTCGGCTTTCGCCTTGGCTTCGGTCGGACCGCCCGGACGCAGGCCGACGGTGACGTCGAAACCGGATTCGCGCAGGTTCAGCGCGTGCGCGCGGCCCTGGCTGCCGTAACCGACGATGGCGATCTTGGTGTTGGGGAGGTTGCTGGTGGTCATTGCGCTGGGTTCCATGGAAGTTGAAGGGAAGGTCTGGGGATTTCTACTAGTCTGGAAACAAAAAACCCCGCACTTCTCAGTGCGGGGTTTTGCGAATCTGGCGTTGCTGTTGCTTACACGCCTATTCGTCCCGCACCGGTTGGCGAGGTAATAAGTACGAGGACGAGGAGGGCGGCCGCAGGGGCGGCGTGGCCATCTTGTTCAGGCGTGATCTGCGTGGGCGTGTGGCGTTGCAACATAGGGCTAGGGGAACATGCGGTTATAGGGCTTGTCAAGCACACCAACGCCCATGGCGACCAATTGCGGACAAGGCCGGAAATGGTTGCAACTGAAACACCGATAGTTGCAACTGAAACGTTGAAAACGACGCAGAATCAACACCCCCACAAGCAAGCGCTGTCCGCGTGTCGCCCCATGCCTGAGTACCGCTCCAGAACCTCCACCTACGGCCGCAACATGGCCGGCGCGCGTGCGCTGTGGCGCGCCACCGGCATGAAGGACGGGGACTTCCAGAAGCCCATCGTCGCCATCGCCAATTCCTTCACCCAGTTCGTGCCGGGCCATGTGCACCTGAAAGACCTGGGGCAGCTGGTCGCGCGCGAGATCGAACGCGTCGGCGGCGTGGCCAAGGAATTCAACACCATCGCGGTCGACGACGGCATCGCCATGGGCCACGACGGCATGCTGTATTCGTTGCCGAGCCGCGAGATCATCGCCGACTCGGTGGAATACATGGTCAATGCGCATTGCGCCGATGCGCTGGTGTGCATCTCCAACTGCGACAAGATCACTCCGGGCATGCTGATGGCCGCGTTGCGGCTCAACATCCCCACGGTGTTCGTTTCCGGCGGGCCGATGGAAGCGGGCAAGACCAAGTTGTCCGAGCACGGCCTGGATCTGGTCGATGCCATGGTCGTGGCCGCTGACGAGAGTGCGTCGGACGCCAAGGTCGCCGAGTACGAGCGCAGCGCGTGCCCGACCTGCGGCTCGTGTTCGGGCATGTTCACCGCCAACTCGATGAACTGCCTGACCGAGGCATTGGGCCTGGCCCTGCCGGGCAACGGTTCCACGCTCGCCACGCACTCGGACCGCGAACAGTTGTTCCTGCGCGCCGGCCGCGTCGCGGTGGAGCTGTGCCACCGCTGGTACGGCGGCGAAGACGCTTCGGTGCTGCCGCGCTCCATCGCCAGTTTCGAAGCCTTCGAGAATGCGATGACTTTGGACATCGCCATGGGCGGTTCCACCAACACCATCCTGCATCTGCTGGCCGCGGCGCAGGAAGCCGAGGTGGATTTCGACCTGCGCGACATCGACCGGCTTTCGCGCAAGGTGCCGCAGCTGTGCAAGGTCGCGCCCAACATCCAGAAGTACCACATGGAGGACGTGCACCGCGCTGGCGGCATCATCTCCATCCTCGGCGAACTGGCGCGCGGCGGATTGCTGCACACGCACCTGCCTACCGTGCACAGCCGCAGCCTGGGCGAAGCCATCGCGCAATGGGACGTGACCCAGACCCAGGACGAAGCGGTGCACACTTTCTACAAGGCCGGACCCGGCGGCGTGCCCACGCAGGTGGCTTTCAGCCAGTCCGCGCGTTGGAAGACGCTCGACGTCGACCGCAGCGGCGGCTGCATCCGCGACGTCGGCCACGCGTATTCGCAGGAGGGCGGCCTGGCCGTGCTGTACGGCAACCTTGCCGTGGACGGTTGCGTGGTGAAGACCGCGGGCGTGGACGAATCCATCCATGTGTTCGAAGGCAGCGCCAAGGTGTTCGAGAGCCAGGACGATGCGGTGAAAGGCATCCTGGCCAATGAAGTGGTCGCCGGCGATATCGTGGTGATCCGCTACGAAGGGCCCAAGGGCGGGCCCGGCATGCAGGAGATGCTGTACCCGACCAGCTATCTGAAATCCAAAGGCCTGGGCAAGCAGTGCGCGCTGCTGACCGACGGACGTTTCTCCGGCGGCACCTCCGGTTTGTCCATCGGCCATGCCTCGCCGGAAGCGGCCGCAGGCGGCGCCATCGGCCTGGTGCGCGAAGGCGACCGCATCCGCATCGACATTCCGCAGCGGTCGATCGACCTGCTGGTGACCGAAGCGGAACTGGCCCAGCGCCGCACCGAACAGGACGCCAAGGGCTGGAAGCCGGCGGCGCCGCGCCCGCGCAAAGTCACCACCGCGTTGAAGGCTTATGCCTTGCTGGCTACCAGCGCCGACAAGGGCGCCGTACGCGACAAGGCGATGCTGGACGGCGAGCCGGCGCGCCCCGGCTCCGACACCCCGCTGTGGGGTGTGTTTTAAAGGGCGTTTCCAAGGCCGGTGTTCGCGTCGAACACACGCCGCATCGTCACGACCTGCTCAGGACGCAGCAGAGAGTCATCGAAGTGGGGAGGTTTGCGCCCGTTTGCCCGCATTGATCGAACACAACGGCCAAGGAGCGATGCGCATCAGAGTCGATGGAGACCGCATGCACCAACCCGCGCGGATCCTTGGGCATGTCCCTGCATGATGATGGGACGAAGTAGATGTCGAACATGGGCGTATCAGGACCACGTTCAACGCCGCAGCATCGAGCGGTAGTAGTCCGCAAGCGCACCGTACGGAAGCAGAGCACCGGCAACCTTCGTCAGCACCTGCACGTCGCCTTCCTCTTTGCGGAAATGGACCGTGACGCCGGAAGGAAGCAGCATCACCTGTTCCTCGCCCAGGTCGAAGCGTGTCGCGCCCTCGAAGGCGCTGGCGGCCTGCGAGGGCCCGGCGATGTTCGAGAAACCGGGCAGATCGCAGTGGTCGAAGAAGTCGATGGTGTCGTGCGAGAAATTCTTTCCAGGGTCGAAGTGGAGGTTGAGGCTCCAGCCGTCGAAGTCGAAGGTGTAGACGGTCCCTGCCCCCGCGCGCCATTGCTCATCGGCGTCTTGTTCGCAGGCTGTCTCTTCCGGAACGCTCATGCCAGCGGCCAGATGCACGGCGCCTCGCTCGAGGTAGCGCAGCAGGTCGAGCTGCCCGGCGATGGTTTGCTTCAACATCCGATGCCTTTCTTGAGATTGCGCTCCAGGTGCGCGAACCCGGCGCCCTGTCGCGTGAATGCCGACTTCGCCGCAGCCGCGGTGTCCGCCATTCTTTTGGCGTTCGAAGGACTCTGAAGCCAGGAGTTGACGGACTGCTGGATTCTCGACCACTGTGCCGGGGTCTTCTGCGCAATGCTACGCGCTCGTGGTAGTGCGTTCTTGCCTGGCCCGGTCAAGGCGGGCTTAAGCAAGCTTCGCGAACCGGACGCCACTGCTTCAGTCCTCGGCCAGCACGATGATCTTGTCGTGTTCTGAGAAACCGACTCGCTGCGATTTGGTCGGGTTCACGGTGACGCCGAAGCCGCGGCCGGGGTCGTTGCTGTGTGCGACCAGACGATAGCCGATGGCGGTTTCGCCGCGCCGCGCCGCGGCCTCGATCACGGTGTAGAAGTCCACGGGTCTGCCGGGCAGCACGTAGTCGCTGGCGGGACGGATGTAGACCTCGGAGCCCTCGGCGCTGAACAGCTGGCGGAAGACGCGGTCCAGGTGCTTGTTCTCGGAAAGCTGCGACAGCATCAGGCTGACCAGCGAGTCGCTGACGATGAAATCGTCGGCGCGCGCGACCTGCGCCAGCGCGCGATTGCGCAGGTCCATCATCTCGCTGACGATGTTGAGCGGTTTGCCGCTGGCCTCGGCGATGTTGCGCAAATGCAGCAGACTGATCAGGGTCTGGGCATCGGCTTCCTGGATCGGCAGCTGGCTGTAGCTCATGACGATGATGTGGTGGTATTGGGCGACCTGCACGGCATCCAGCATGGCGCGGCTGGCGATGTCGCCTTCGATCACCTGCAGGCGCTGGCGCTGCAGTTCCGCCGCCAGCGTCTTCCAATCGGAGTCGCCGGTGCTGTTGCCGATATCCGCGCGGCGCACGACGGTGATTTCGGAACCGGGCGCCACGTAGTTGTCCAGTTCGCGTATCACCGCGGTGGTCTTGTCGTTCCAGCCCAGGATCAGGGTGCGTTCCGGGGAGGCTTCCGCTTTCTCCTTGTCGGCGATTGCGCTCGCATCCGGTTTGGGTGGGGGCGAGGTCGACTGGATCAGGGTGTCGTCGTCTTCGCTGATGGCGATGATCTTGTCGTTGCGGGCCAGGATGGTGTTCATCGGCGGATTGATCAGCACTTTGCCATGGGTGCGCATCACCCCGATCACGGCCGAGTCCTCGTAGCTCGACAGCGCTTCGCGGTAGGTCCTGCCGCCCAATCCGGCCGCCTCGGTGAAATAGATCTCGGCGCCGTCGAAATCCAGCAGTTCCGTGTACACCACGCTGAGGCCGGACTGCCGGCAGGTCTGCGCGGTCACGCGGGCGATCAGGTCGGAGCCCTGCACGAACACGGCTTCGTCGCCGCCTACCAGGTGGGCGGCTTCCAGGTTATGCGGTTCGCGGATTTCGGCGACGATGTGGTAGCTGCTTTCGCGCCGGTGCGGATTGTTGGTGATGGCCAGCACCGACTTGATCACGTGGATGTCGGGATTATCGGTGGCCGGCGCCAGCACGATGATGGAGCGCGCCGCATGCGGATCGACGACGGCCAGGTCGTCCATGTCCAGCGGGTCGCCGCTGCGGCAGATGACGCGGGTGTTCTTGGTGTTGGGGAGCTTGGCCCGGATATCGTCCTCCATCTCGACCTTGTCGCGGTCGGCCAGGATCACGATGCGCGGGTTCTTCTGGTTCTCGTTGGCGATGATCAGTTCGCCGATGATCGAGAACACCTTGCTGGACCAGCCCAGGATCAGCGTGTGGTTGGATTCGACCACCCGCGAGCGGCCCTTGCGCAGTTCGCCCAGCCGCGACTCCAGACCGGAAGTGATGGTGCCGATCAGCATGCTGACGATGAAGATGCCGCCCAGCGTCACCAGCAGCATCATGATGCGCAGGGTCCAGCCCTCGTCGCCGGACATCGTGCCCGGATCCAGGGTACGCATCAGACTTTGCCAACCGCCTTCGACCAGACCCAGCCGGCTGCCGGGATCGCCCGGATCCGCACCGACGCCCAGCAGCGCCAGGACGACGGCGGCCAACAGCACGATGCTCAGGGAAATCAGCGCCAGCCAGCCGATGATGGCGATGGTTCCCCGGGAGAGCGTGTTTTCGAAGCGGTAACGCAGGCGGTCGCGCCAGGTGATGCGTGTGGGTGCGGACATAGCGGAAGTCGATTGCCCCGGGAGAAGTAGAGCCGATTGTCGCCGCAGGGCGAGGGCATTGCCTAGGCATAGGGTGGGCTCAAGCCCGTCACGTGGAACCGGCGATCCGATTCAACGCCGCAAGGCGACCCCCGCCGGTTTGTGGTCTAATTCGCCCCGAAGCGGGGGTATCGCCGGCCCGGTGGGGCGGCGGTTGAGACAGACCCTTCGAACCTGATCCGGTTAAGACCGGCGTAGGGAAGCTTCGCAGGACGCCCATGATCCCCGCGATCGCCTGCCGTCCATGCGCCGCCGCTTCGTCCCGCATTCCTTTGGACGAACGCCATGAACGCAGTGCCTTCCTCGCTGTTGCAGCAGACCGACCAGCTTTCCGAATCCGTGACCCGGCCCATCCCCGGCTCGCGCAAGATCTTCGTGCAGGGTTCGCGCCCGGATATCCAGGTGGCGATGCGCGAGATCGCGCAGACGCAGACGCCCACCCTGTTCGGCGGCGAAGAGAATCCGCCGATCACGGTCTACGATCCGTCCGGTCCGTACACGGATCCGAACGCGCATATCGATCTGTCGGTCGGCTTGCCTGCCTTGCGCGCCAAGTGGATCGAAGAACGCGGCGATACCGAGCGCCTGTCGCAATTGAGCTCCGAATTCGGCCGCGGCCGCGAAACCAACGCGCGCCTGGACGCGGTGCGTTTCCCCGGACGCACCCTGCCGCGCGTGGCCAAGGCTGGCGCCAACGTCAGCCAGATGCATTACGCACGCAAAGGCATCATCACTCCGGAGATGGAATACGTCGCCATCCGCGAGAACCAGCGCCTGGACGCGGTGCGCGATGCGCTGCTGTTGAAGCAGCACCCCGGCGAATCCTTCGGCGCCAGCATCCAGAAATTCATCACTCCGGAATTCGTGCGCGACGAGATCGCCCGCGGCCGCGCCATCCTGCCCAACAACATCAACCACCCGGAAAGCGAGCCGATGATCATCGGCCGCAACTTCCTGACCAAGATCAACGCCAACATCGGCAACAGCGCGGTGTCCTCGGGCATCGCCGAGGAAGTGGAGAAGCTGGTGTGGTCGATCCGCTGGGGCGGCGACACGGTGATGGATCTGTCCACCGGCAAGCACATCCACGAAACCCGCGAATGGATCATCCGCAACTCGCCGGTGCCCATCGGTACCGTGCCGATCTACCAGGCGCTGGAAAAAGTGGATGGACGCGCCGAGGAACTGACCTGGGAAATGTTCCGCGACACCCTGATCGAACAGGCAGAGCAGGGCGTGGACTACTTCACCATCCATGCCGGCGTGCTGCTGCGCCATGTGCCGCTGACCGCCAAGCGCGTGACCGGCATCGTCTCGCGAGGCGGTTCGATCATGGCCAAGTGGTGCCTGGCGCACCATAAGGAGAACTTCCTCTACACGCACTTCGAGGACATCTGCGAAATCATGAAGGCCTACGACGTGGCCTTCTCGCTGGGCGATGGCCTGCGCCCGGGCTGCATCGCCGACGCCAACGACGCCGCGCAATTCGGCGAACTGGAAGCGCTGGGCGAGCTGACCAAGATCGCCTGGAAGCACGACGTGCAGACCATGATCGAAGGCCCCGGCCACGTGCCGATGCAGATGATCAAGGAGAACATGGACAAGCAGTTGGCCGAATGCGGCGAGGCGCCGTTCTACACCTTGGGGCCGCTGACCACCGACATCGCGCCGGGCTACGACCACATCACTTCCGCCATCGGCGCGGCGATGATCGGCTGGTTCGGCACCGCCATGCTCTGCTACGTGACCCCGAAGGAGCACCTGGGCCTGCCCAACCGCGAAGACGTGCGCGACGGCATCATGGCCTACAAGATCGCCGCGCACGCCGCCGACCTGGCCAAGGGCCATCCCGGCGCGCAGGTGCGCGACAATGCGCTGAGCAAGGCGCGCTTCGAGTTCCGCTGGGAGGACCAGTTCCACCTGGGCCTGGATCCGGAGAAGGCCAAAGACTTCCATGACGAAACCCTGCCCAAGGACGCGCACAAGCTGGCCCACTTCTGTTCCATGTGCGGCCCGCATTTCTGTTCGATGAAGATCACCCAGGACGTACGCGACTACGCGGCCGAACACGGGGTGGAAGAAGCCGCGGCATTGGAAGAGGGCATGGCGGAGAAATCGGCCGAGTTCCGCGCTGCCGGCGCGCAGGTCTACCACCAGGGCTGAACGGAGTGGGGAAGGTCTGCGACCTTCCCCCGGCCTGCCGCGTACCTTCACCGAGGACGAATGAACCGGTGCTAGGTTCTGTCCACCACGGAAGCCCAGGAGATATGGCCATGCAGGTTCAAAGACGTTTCACTCTCGCAATGCTGGGTGCGCTGGCCTTGTTGCTGGCCGCTTGCGCCACCGGTCCGCGCATCACCAGCGAGGCCGATCCGGAAGCGGATTTCGGCAGCTACCGCACCTTCGGTTTCTACACGCCGCTGGCGCTGGAGAAGGAAGGCTACGCCACGCCCACCACCGACCGCATCAAGGCCGCCACGCGCGCGCAGCTGGAATCGCGCGGCTATACCTACACCACCCAGCAGCCCGATCTGTGGGTGAATCTCAACGCGTACATGCAGGAACGCACCGACGTCACCTCTTACCCGACCGTCGACTACAACTATTACTACAGCTACCGGGCCCGCGCTTACTTCGCCATGCCCTATTGGCGCGATCAGACCCAGGTGCATCAGTACACCGAAGGCACGCTCAACGTGGATCTGGTGGACCGGCAGAAGAACCGCCTGGTCTGGGAAGGCATCGCGGTGGGTCGCGTGGCCAAGCTCAAGCCCGCCGAGCGCGCCGCACGGATCGATTCGACCCTGGCCGATATCTTCGCCCGCTACCCGTACCGGGCCGGCAGCGCCGTACCTGCGGTGCAGCCGTGAGCGGGGGCGCCACGGTCGCCAAGGCCGGCATCGGCTTCGGCACGGCGCTGGCGATCACCATTTCATGGAGCGCCAACAAGTCGCTGCTGTGGGCGGTGATCCACGGCCTGCTGTCGTGGGTCTACGTGGTGTACTACGCGCTGGTATACCACTTCAAATGAAGCGCCATTTCAGAATGACACTTCAGATGAAACGTCACGCATGACCCTGTCGTCGGCCTGGCTGCGCTGGCTGGTCACCGCGCGCCGGCATCCGTCCGCCTTCCTGCTGCTGGTGCAGCTCGGCGGCGTGCTGCTGTACCCGGCGATGGAGGACACCCAGGCCGGTCGCGCCGTGTTCGGCGCCTTCGGCATCCTGGTGCTGGCACTGGCGCTGTGGGTGGTCAACCGCAGCGCCTCGATCAACTGGATCGCCTGGTGCATCGCGGTGCCGGCGGTGGTGTTGTCGCTGCTTTCCGCATGGGCGCAGACGCCCGGGTTGCTGGTCTACGCGCATCTGCTGGAAGGCGCGCTCTATTTCTATACGGCCGCGAGCCTCACCGTCTACATGCTGCAGGACCACCGGGTCACCCGCGACGAACTGTATGCGGCGGGCGCCACCTTCACTCTGCTGGCCTGGGCGTTCGCTTTCGCTTATTCGGTATGCCAGCAGTGGTATCCGGGCAGCTTCATCGCGGCGGTCAATCCGCAGGATCCGCGCACCTGGATGGAGTTGCTGTTCCTGAGTTTCAGCGTGCTGTCCAGCGTGGGCCTGAGCGACATCGTTCCGGTGCGGCCCGAGGCGCGCGCGCTGGTGATGTTCGAATCCTTCGCCGGAGTGATGTACATCGCCCTGGTGGTGTCGCGATTGATCGGGCTCACCACGTTGAGGACGGCTGCGCGCAACGACGATCCGCACTGACCACGCGTCGATCGTCCCACGCCGGTTACCGGAGCCGAGGGCGCCGCAGCTGTTAAATCTTCGGCAATCGCGACAATCCGCGTCAACCACTACAGCAATCCGGATCAACTGGGTCTCCCCGCCTGCATGCCATCGTACGAATACGCACACCGTGCGACTCGTTTCGAACAGGTAAGGGGACACCATGAACCGCAAACTACTGGCCACCGCCATCTGCGCCGCATTGGCGTGGCCGTTGGCCGCCACCACCGTACATGCGCAGGAAGCCGCCAGCCAGGCGGACGCCGACCAAGACGAAGACGCCACCGAACTCGACCGCATACTGGTCACCGGTTCGCGCATTCCTCGCGCGCAACTGGAAACCGCTTCGCCGGTGATCACCATCAGCGCCGAGGACATCCAGCGCCAGGGCTTCCGCAACGTCTCCGACGTGCTGCGCGCGCAGCCGTTGGCGACCGGCGCGGTGCAGGACAACCAGTACGCGGGCAGCTTCACTTCCAACGCTACCACCATCAGCCTGCTGGGCCTGTCGCCCAGCTTCACCCTGATCCTGATGGACGGCCGGCCGTTGGCCGACTACCCGCTGCTCTACAACGGCCAGAGCAACTTCACCGACCTGACCAGCATTCCCACCGCGATGGTGGAGCGGATCGAGATCCTGCCCGGCAACCAATCCTCGATCTACGGTTCGGCCGCCATCGCCGGCGTGGTCAACATCATTCTGAAGAAGCGGCTGGACGGGATGCAGCTGGACGCGCGGGTCGGCGGCTACTCCGGCGGCGGCGGCGACAACGAGCGCCTGCAACTGACCGGCGGCAAGGCCTGGGACAATCTGGACATCACCTATGGCCTGCAATACAGCCATCAGGATCCCATCTACATGCGGCAGCGGGATTTCACCGACACCACCGACGACAACCCCAACCCCAACCTGCGCTACGGCAGCCGCACCTTCATCATCCTCAACGGTTTCACCGGCCAGTACGACGACCCGGGCGTGGGCTGCGACAACGTGGCGGCCAATTTCGACGGCACCACCATGCGCGATTTCCGTCCCGGCCGCGGCTTCTTCTGCGGCAGCCGCGCCCAGCCCGGCTACGCCACGCTGTTGAACGAGGAACAGGGAGTGTCTGCCTACTTCAATTCCAACTTGCGGATGGGCGACAACGCCAATTTCTACACCAGCATCCTGTATGGAAAAAACGAGGCGAAGAACGACTCCGGTTCCCGCTTCTGGATCCCCAACTACAACGACGGCACCGACGGCTACATCTGGAACCAGACCGAACAGACCCTGGAAACCTATCAGCACATCTTCTCGCCGGAGGAACAGGGCATCACCAACTTCACCACCGATTCACGCTCCTACAACATCGCCCTGGGCGTCAACGGCACCATCGGCGATTCGAACTGGGACTACGACGTCTACTACAGCCGCTCCGGCTACGAAGTGAAATCCGACCAGCTGTGGCCGCTGGTGGACGAGATGGACGCCTTCTTCCAGGAGCAGTTCCTGGGTCCGCAACTGGGAACCTACTACGGCTATCCGGTGTACGAGCCCAACAAGCTGGCGTTCTACCAGTCGATCACGCCGGAGCAGTTCCGCGCGTTCTCCGGCAACTTGCGCAACACCTCTTCCACCTGGACCCACAACTTCAACGTGCAGGTCACCAATCCCGATCTGTTCCAACTGCCCGCCGGTTCGGTGGGCGTGGCGGGCGTGTTCCAATTGGGATATCAGCACTGGGACAATCCGGTGGATCCGGGCGTCAGCGGCGACGACTACTTCGGACTCAGCGGCACCAGCGGCAGCGGAAACCGCGCCAACCGCGCGGTCGGCGTGGAGTTCAGCATCCCGTTGCTGAAGTCGCTGACTGCCAGCGTTTCCGGCCGCTACGATTCCTACAAGAACATCCGCGCCGGATCCGACGCCAAGGCCACTTACAAGGTGGGCCTGGAATTCCGGCCGGTCGACAGCCTGCTGCTGCGCGCCAACTATGCCACCGCGTTCCGCGCCCCGGACATGGGCTATGTGTTCACCGGCGGCAACGGTTTCTTCTCCTCGCAGACCGACTACTACAAGTGCGAAACCTACGGGCCGAATCCCGAGTGCCCGTTCGAGGGGCTGTCGCTGGAAGGCGTGCAGGTGGCGAACCCGGATCTGAAATCGATCACCGCCAAGTCCTACGGCTTCGGTTTCGTCTGGTCGCCCAGCGACCGCTATGAGCTGCGCGCCGACTACTACAACGTCCGCATCGAGGACGAAGTGCTGCCGCAATCCTTCTCGCGCACGTTGTTCGACGAGAACGAGTGCCGGCAAGGGCGGTTGGACATCAACTCGCCCACTTGCGTGGATGCGCTGTCGCGTATCCAGCGCGGACCGCTCAACGCCAATCCCCTGCTCAGCGAATCGGTGCAGCTGGTGACCATCAAGGCGATCAACATCGCCGAAGAACAGATCAGCGGCATCACCGCAGGCGGCAGCGCGCGTTTCGATTGGGGCCGCTGGGGCGAGTTCGGCTTCGGCCTGGACTACAACCTGACCCTGGACCACACCACCGTTACTTTTCCCGGCGATCCGGAAACCGACCTGCTGTCGCCGCAGCAGGCGCTGAGCGCGGAATTCAAGAGCGTGCTGACCGGCGACATCAGCTGGCAGAAGAACGACTGGTCGGCCAACCTGCATGGCATCCGCTACGGTTCCACGCCCAACTACGCAGCCCAGTTCGGTGTCGACACCACGCCCGGCACCAGTCAGGGCAGGGTTGGCCCGCACATGCTGTACAACCTGAGCGTGAGCTACGACTTGACCGAAAAGAGCGCGCTCAGCCTGACCGTGAACAATGTGCTCAATACCAAGCCGCCGTTCGACCGTACCTACGACGGCTCGCAGGGTTTCGCACCGCCGTTCTACAACATCTTCGCCTACAACGGTTACGGGCGGGCGTTCTGGGTCCAGTACCGGATCGATTTCGGAACCAACAATTGAAGCCAACCGGAAGGCCGCCGGTACGGCCTTCCTTCAGTCGGCTGCGGCAAGCGCGCGCTGCAGCGGCAGCAGCGGTCCGGCATAGCGACGCCACTCGCCCGATGCGCGCTGATGGATCGGCGCGCGGACCTGGGCGCTGCTGAGGGTCGCCACCGGTGCGCGGTTGCCGGCGGTGTCCAGGCATTGGGCTTGGAACGGAAGCCCGCAGAAATCGAGCACGCGACGCGCCGTCGAATCGGTGTCCCGCACCAGTGCATCGTAGGCGACATCCAGCACGAAACCGGGCGCGACCTGGTGCCAGTGCGCCATCAGCCTGCGGTATTGGCGGTAGTGGTGGGCCAGCGATTCAAGATCGTAACTGTAGGCGTAGGCATCGCCGAACAGCGCGCGGTAATTGGAGAAGCAGACCTCCACCGGTTCGCGGACCATGTGCAGGATCTTGGCTTGCGGCAGCGCCTGGCGAATGAAACCCACCAACATGAAGTTGGGCGGCAATTTGTCCACGTAATAACGACGGTCGCCGGCGCGCCACTGGGTCTGCTGCAGGTAACGCTTGCCCAGCAGGGCCGCATCCAGCGTCCGCGTGGCTTCCAGCAGGGGCAGGTCCAATAGCGGGTGACCATGGCGATCCGCAGTCCAGCGCAATTGCTTCGGCAGGTCGGCCAGCTCGCCGACCGGTGCGACTTGTGAGTGGTTGCCGACGATCCGTTCGAGCAGGGTCGTGCCCGAGCGCGGCATGCCGACGATGAAGATCGGTTGCGGGCCGTTGGCCGGCGCGGCTTCTGCCACTTGCGACGGTTGCGGGAACCGCTCGATCAGCGCATCGAACACCGCTTCCTCGGCATTCGCGTCGTAGCCCAGGCGCTGGTGCATGATGTCGTTGCCCCGTTGCAGCGCTTCCCATGCCTGGTCATGGCAGCCAATATCGTCGAGCTCCTTGTGCAGCGCGAATTCGACGGCGGCGTGATCCTCGCCGCCCTGCGGCACCAGCGTCAGACGCGCGCGCAACGTGTCGAGGTGGTTGCTGTCTGCGGTCTGGCGGCGGATGCGGGCCAGGGTCAGCGAAGCGCGGCCGAAACTGGGGCCTTTGGCCAGACAGGATTCCAGTTCGGCTTCGGCCTCGGCGATGCGCCCGTTGAATTGCAGTTGCAGTGCGTGGAAATAGAGGAAATCGGCATCGTTCAGCCCCGCCGCGCGCGCGCGTTCCATCAGTGCCAATGCTTGTTCATGCTGGCCCAGGCCCTGACGCACATGGGCCAGGGCCAGCAAAGCCGGGCCCGAGCGGCTGCGCGCGATTTCCGGATGCTGCAGGCATTGGAGCGTAGCGGTCGTTTCACCGAGCTTGGCGAGCGACTGGGCCACGCGGCAGATCAAATGCATATCCGCGGGCAGCGACGGCAGCGTGGCGATCAGTTGTTCGGCGGCACCGCGCACGCCGCCTTGGGCCAGGATCACCCCGGCCAATAGCAGCCGCACGGGGGCCGCATCGGAATGGGCGCGCAGCAGAGTCTGCAGTTGCGCGGCGGCCTGGTCCCAGCGGCGCGCAGCCACGTGCTGCTGGGCCTGCGCCCAGGTGGCGCTGTCGGCAGGATTCATGGGCATGCCTCCACTGCCGGAGCACCTGCCATATTGCAGTTGCGTGGGTTCATGAATGCCATGGAACATTGAACCACACCACACTTGCAAGCCGTGTCCGATACCAACGGCACATGCAGTCGGACAAGGGTGGCAAGATGCTGCGATGCAAGCGTCGTGTCGTCCGCGTTAGTCGGCCGAAGCGGCCGGATAAAAAAATTGCGCCGACCGGCGCAATTGGGAAGAACCACCGCAGACGAGAGAGAGGGCGCCTGCGGCTCGGTACACGGGATCTTGTAGTCATAAATTTAATAGCCTGTCTGGCAACGTGCTGTGCGGCATGCCGACACCCGCTTTGCGAAGCTTGTCGCGAAGCTTGTCCAGCTGTTTGCTCCAGCGTGTTTTGTCCCGATCGTTGTGCACACTATTCATCCGGAATCCAACACCACACATGCTCAATCCCCGCTCCCAGCCGATTTACCAGGAATCCGACCGTTTGCGGGTCGGCGAATTCGTGGTCGATGTGCCGCGCAGGGAGGTGGGGGCGGGCAACGGACATGAACCGACCCGGCTCACGATCAAATCCCTGCACGTATTGCTGGCGCTGGCCGGACAGCAGGGCAAGGTGGTCAGCCGCGAAGCGTTGCTGGAATGGGTCTGGCCCGACACCTTGCCCACCGACGACGTGCTGACGCAGGCGATAGGCCAGCTGCGCAAGGCTTTCGGCGACGATCGCGACGCGCCGCGCTACCTGGAAACCATTTCCAAAGGCGGGTACCGTCTGCTGGCGCCGGTGGAATGGCTGGACAACGCTCCGCTGTCCCCTGCAGAGGCGGTCTTGGTGGAAAGCGAAGCCGCCGCGGTCGCCCGCATTGCTGCGCCGCCCTCGCCGCCTCGCGGCAGCAGACGCGCCTGGATGGTTGCGGCGATCGCGCTAGTGAGCGTTGCCGGCGCCGCGGCGGTCTGGCATTTCGCCCAGCGCGCGCCCGTCGCGGCACAAACGGCATCGGCGGCCGGCCCCGCGGCGGTGGAACCTCCGCTGCCTTTCGTGACCATCACTTCCAGACCGGGGCGCGAGGTCGACGCCAATCTGTCGCCCGACGGCTCCATGGTTGCCTATGTGCAGATCGACGAAAAGGGCCACGGCACCATCGTGTTGCAGACTACGGTGCACGTGCCGCCGCGTCCGCTGACTTCCACGCCCGCCGGCTACAGCGACACCATGCCGGTGTGGTCGCCGGATGGACGCACCATCGCCTTCGCCCGTTTCGATGCCAGCAGCCGCTGCCAGATCATGCTCATCGCCGCAAGCGGCGGCAACGAACGCAAGATCGCCGATTGCTTCGCGGGCAGCGCTTCGAGTTACGACTGGACGCCCGACGGCAGCGGCCTGCTGATGGGCCTGGAAACCAAGTTGCCCGGCGAACGCAGCAGCCCCTTGCGCTTGCTGGATATCGCCAGCGGGCAATGGAAAGCGCTGGATTATGCGATTTCCGAAGGCGACATCGACATCGACCCGCGTTATTCGCCGGATGGGAAATGGATCGTGTTCCGCCGGGCCATCTCGCTGTCGGATCTGTGGAAGATGCCGGCCACGGGCGGTACGCCGCAACGCCTGACCCACGTGAAGAGCGACATCCGCGGCTGGGACTGGCTGCCGGATGGCAGCGGCCTGATTTTCAGTTACATCGGCAACGACATCGGCATATTCCGCTACGACATGGCCAGCGGTGCGGTCACTCACCTGAAGGTGGACGGCTTCGCGGTCTTCCCTGACATAGCCCGCAATTCGCCTGCGTTGGCATTTACCGTCGATCAGTCCACGTCAGGCATTTTCCGCCTGACGCTGCCTTCTACTCCCGATGGAA
Organism: Pseudoxanthomonas sp. CF125; assembly: GCF_900104085.1. GTDB lineage: Bacteria > Pseudomonadota > Gammaproteobacteria > Xanthomonadales > Xanthomonadaceae > Pseudoxanthomonas_A. The sequence continues at coordinate 1,913,915 of NZ_FNLD01000001.1, read as the reverse complement.
AAGTAGTCAAGGAGCGCGTGTTTCCGTCCAGCCGCTCCGATATGCTGCCGGCGATCTCGCCCGACGGCCGCACCCTGGCTTTCATTTCCGATCGCGGTTCGCGCCTGGAATTGTGGGTGGGCGAAGTGGGAAAACCCGATAGCGCGCGGCCTGTGCAAGGCATGATGCCGATTCCGCGCCATGTTCCGGTCTGGTCCGAGGACGGCAGCAAGATGCTGGTGGTCGCCAAGCGCGACGACCAGCAGACGCTTTACGAAGTCGAAACGGAAAGCGGGCGCATCCATCTGTTGCCCGTGCCGGCGCCCAGCCCTATCTATGCGGCTTATACGCCGGACCCGAATCTGCTGCTGGTGGGATCGGATAGCGGAGAGGGCCGATTGCGCGTGGTCCTGTACGACCGGTCCAAGACGCCATGGCGCGAGATATCGAGCCTGCAAGATGTGGCGCTGGTGCGTTTCGATGCACCCAAGGACCGTATCTACTTCACGCGTGTGACCAAGCCGGGCATCTGGAGCGCAAGTCCGATGCTGGACGATCTGAAGATGCTCGACGCGTATCGGCCACGCATGGCCAAGGACTACAAGCGCTGGGCGATCGGACCGGACGGCGTGTACTACATGGATTGGAGCGAACAATGCGCCACCGGCTGGATCAAGATGGGCGCGCCCGATAAGCAGCCAGCGTACTGTCTCGACCGCGAAGTGGAAGCCTGGGCGCTGCCGCCCACGATGGACCGTACCGGCAAGAATATTTTCCTCACGCTGGATGTCTCCAACAACGCCGATATCGGCTTGGCCGACATTTCGTCCATGACTTCCGGCACGGCGGTTGCGAAGCGCTCGGAGGATTGACCGCTCGCGCAACCCGTTGAAGCGCAAGGGAGTTGCGGAATTTTGGAAAGATATCGGAAAAATTTCGGCGTGATTTCCTGAGATTCGGAGCCACCTGCATCAAACCAAAGGCCAATCCCCCAAAGGAAACGGCCATGAAGATGCAAACCGCGTGGATAGATCGCAACCAGTTGCTCGAAGTCGGCGCCGACTTCAACAATCCTGAATTGGTCGGAGTGGTGGCGGTGAGCCGCACCGGCAGCATCGTGCTGCAGTCGCCGCTGGTTTCGTTCTGGGTGGTGGTGCGCGGCAGCGCCGACCTGGAAGCGCGTGAAGGCCGCTTTCACCTGCGGGCGGGCGAGTGGGTGGTGCTGGAGCCGGATTCGCGCCCTTCGGTGTATGCCGAACGCGGCAGCCTGGTCCTGGGCGTGACTCTGTCGCAGGCCATGCGGCCGCGGATCAAGCAGTTCACGCATCTCGATCTGCATACCGGACGGGGCGAACTGGACAGGAGCGAGCTCCGCCAATGCCTGCGGCTTTGGCGCCAGAGCGGATTGTTCGGCAAAAGCGGACGCGTCTACGCCAGCGACGAAGTGAATCCGCTGGTGCCGCTGCTTCGCCATATCTGCAATGTGCAGTACGACTTCAGGCGCCTGATCGACCACTGCCCGGGGCGCTCCATGCGCCGCAAGAGCCAGGTGTTCGACCGCATGCAGCGCGCGCGCCTGTTCCTGGAAGGCAACGTGGACCGCAACGTGCGCCTGGCCGAGCTGGCCGAACTCAGCAACGTCTCCACCTGGTATTTCACCAAGATCTTCCATGCGCTCTACGGGGAAGGCCCGCAGGCCATGGCCGCGCGCCTGCGCCTGCGCCGGGCCGCACGCCTGCTGGCTGAGACCATGCTGTCGGTCAGCGAGATCGGCGCGGTCTGCGGGTTCGAGAACAACTGCAGCTTCTCGCGGGCTTTCCGCGAGCGTTACGGCACGCCGCCCTCGCTCTATCGGCTGGAGGCCAAGGGCGGCGGTGCGCCAGAGACCGCATCGGGCGTCACGCCAGACTCCGCACAGTCACGCGGCAGCGAAGGCAAAGCAGTCCTCGCGTTCGGTACGTAACTTCGTCGGGCGTTAACAGACTCCTAACGAATCACGTACTCATCACGAAACACGGAGATCCACCCATGATCTACAAGACACTACGGCGCGCGTCGCTGCCGGCCGGCATCGCTTTGATCCTGGCGTCGCCGCTGGCGTTCGCGCAGGAAACCGAAACCGAGCAGGACGCCACCACCCTGGACCGCATCGAGGTCACCGGTTCCAACATCCCACGCACGCAGTTGGAAACCTCTTCGCCCGTGCAGGTGATCTCGCGCGAGCAGATCGACCGCACCGGCAAGGCGACCATCGCCGAATTCCTGCAGACCCTGACCGCCGATGGCGCCGGTTCGATTCCAAAATCCTTCGGCACCGGTTTCGCGGGCGGCGGCGCGGGCATCTCTCTGCGCGGCCTGGGCGCGTCTTCGACCTTGGTGCTGCTGAACGGCCGGCGCATCGCCCCCTACGGCCTGGCCGACGACGGACAGAAAGTCTTCACCGACCTCAGCGTCATCCCGATGGATGCGGTGGAACGCGTCGAAGTGCTGAAAGACGGCGCCTCGGCCATCTACGGTTCCGACGCCATCGCCGGCGTGGTCAACATCATCCTGCGCCGCGATTTCACCGGCGTCACCGGCAAGGCTTCGTACGGCATCTCCGGCGACAGCGACGGCAATGCGCGCAAGGCTTCCTTCACCGCCGGCGTCGGCAACCTGGCCGAAGACGACTTCAATGCTTTCGTCAGCATCGACGTCAGCAGGACCGACGGCATCGCCATCAGCGACCGCCGCAACCGCAAGTGGATCGGCAACGGCGACCTGAGCCCGTACGGATACCTGCCTTTCGGGGGTAGTCAGTTCTTCAACCTGGTGGGCAACATCATTCCCGGCGTGATCGATCCCGACACCGGCGAATTGCTGGCCGGTAACGCCACCAACTCGCCCGTCGGCAATATCCGCGGTCCCGATGGGCAGTATGTTTCGCTGCCGGGCTGCGAGGAGTTCCCGGACGTCGGCGTGACTGATCCGAATGGCGGCTGCCTGTGGGAGACGCAGCAGTTCCGCAGCCTGACGCCCAGCGAGGAATTCGGCAATTTCTTCGCACGCGCCACCTTCAAGTTGTCGGATAGTTTCGATCTCTATTCCGAAGTCGGCTACTCCAAGAAGAAGAACACCTTCTACAACACTCCCTCCGGCGTGTCCGGTTCCTGGGGCTATCCGGGCGGTCCGGTCAACGCCAGCAGCGGGCCGGGCGCGACCGTGCTGGGCGCGCTGCATCCGGACAATCCGTTGGGCGTGGATGCGCGCCTGCGCTACGCGGCGTTCGATGTCGGCCCGCGCGTCACCCGCAACACCAACGAGTTCAGGCGCTTCCTGGTCGGCGCCAAGGGCAATTGGGGCGAGTGGGATATCGATACGGCCTACCTGCATTCGTCCACCGCGCTGGTGAACGAGCGCGATGGCTTCCTGCGTTACAGCGCGGTGCGCACCGCATTGACCGATCCCAACAGCCCGGTCGGCTGGTGGCGCATCGGCGACGACGCCGATCTCAACACCCAGGAACTGTACGACTTCATTTCGCCCACCATCCACGCCAACGCTTCGACCACCTTGAACATGATCGACTTCAAGGCCTCGCGCGCGCTGATGGATCTCAAGGGCGGCCCGTTGGGCCTGGCGGTCGGCGCCGAATACCGCCGGCAGTCTGCCAAGCTCTCTCCGCAGAGCTTTACCGACCAGGGCGACATCATCGGCCTGGGCTATTCGGCCTATGGCGGCGTGCAGAAAGTGGCCGTGGTCTATGCGGAAATCGCCGCGCCGGTGACCGAGACGCTGGAGCTGTCGGGAGCGTTCCGCGTCGACAAGTACCAGGGCGGCGACACCGCCACCACGCCGAAGCTGGGCGTCAAATGGAACCCGGCCGACTGGATCGCCTTGCGCGCCAGTTACGCAGAAGGTTTCCGCGCGCCCAACCCGGCCGAGAACGGCGACGGCGGCCTGGCCGGTTTCAGCACGGTTCGCGACCCGGTGCGTTGCCCTGGCGGTGTGCCGGCGCCTGGCGCCACGGCGGCCGATTGCGGTGTGAACCTGGCCATCATCACCACGCCCAATCCGGATCTGGAGCCCGAGGAGTCCAAGAGCTACAACATCGGCATCGTGCTTGAGCCCACCTCTTCGACGACCCTGACCTTCGACGCCTGGCGTATCAAGCGCACCAACGAGATCAACCAGGGCGATACGGAAGAAGCCCTGGCCGCCGGCCGCGGCGTGCGCGGCGACAACGATCTGCCGGGCATCCCCAACAGCGGCACCCTGCTGGCGGTGAGCGTGGACTACATCAACTCGTCCTACACGCAGGTCGAAGGCTTCGATTTCGACATCAACCAGCGCTTCGACATGGGCCGCTTCGGCAAATTGGGGCTGGATCTGCAATGGTCGCGCCTGCGTTCTTTCGAACGCGACGACGGCACCGGCGTGGTCGAGTACGCGGGCACGCACGGCAACTGCGATGTGACCAACTGCATCGGCACGCCGAAGGACCGTGCGAACTTCGGCGCCACCTGGGACGTCGGCCGTTTCAGCCTGAGCAGCGTGGTCAACTACATCGGCAGCTTCAAGAACGTTGCGTTCGAGGGCGACACCTGCGCCAACAGCTTCGCCGACGGTACCGACGCCCCGCGCGGCTGCCGCATCCCGTCGTTCTACACCATCGATCTGTCCGGCCGCTGGAAGGCCACCGATTCGTTTGAAATATTCGCTTCGGTGCTGAACGTGACCGACAAGATCGCTCCGCTGGATCCGTTGACCTACGGCGCGGTCAACTACAACCCGTTGCACTTCAGCGGCGCGGTCGGCCGTTACTACACGGTGGGAGCGAAGTTCAGCTTCAATTGAGCGGAAAAGCGTCAAAGAAAAAGCCCCGGCATGCCGGGGCTTTTTTCGTCTGGGTCCGGACCGGAGAGTTTCAGAACTTCGGTTTCTCGCTGCTGGTCTCGTAGCGGGCCATCGACTCGCGCAGGATCTGCTTGGCTTCTTCTGCGCCGCCCCAGCCGTCCAACTTGACCCACTTGCCCTTCTCCAGGTCCTTGTAGTGCTCGAAGAAGTGGCCGATGCGCTCCAGCCAGTGAGGCGAGACCTGGCCGATATCCTCGATGTGGGCGTAGCCGTTGAAGACCTTGGTGGCGGGCACGGCCAGGATCTTCTCGTCGCTGCCGGCTTCGTCGGTCATGCGCAGCACGCCGACCGGACGGCAGCGGATCACCGAGCCGGGGATCAGCGACAGCGGCAGCACCACCAGCACGTCGGCCGGGTCTCCGTCGCCGCACAGGGTGTGCGGCACATAGCCGTAGTTGCAGGGATAGCGCATGGGGGTGGAGAGGATGCGGTCGACGAAGATCGCGCCGCTTTCCTTGTCCACTTCGTACTTCACCGGCTCCGAATCCTTCGGGATCTCGATGATGACGTTGATTTCGTCCGGCGGGTTCTTGCCGGTGGCGACGTGGTCCAGGCCCATGCCTTGCTCCAAACTTGCGAATACGGGGGCGGGCATTCTAACCGCTTGCGTGTTGCGCCGCAGCAGTGAGCCTTTGCACAGCGCGGGGCAGGGAAGGATTCGCGCAAGAGAATAGTGCAACGGGCGTGGCGGAACGGGCCTCCTCCCTTACCCGCGCAGCGGGTAGGGGAGGATTGAGGAGGGGTGCTCTTGGCGCTGAGTGTCCGGGGCCGGGTTCAGCGATGCTGGGCGGCTCCTGCCGGAGCAAGATCAAAAGCACCCCTCCTCAATCCTCCCCTGCTTCGCAAGGGAGGAGGCAAGAAAAAGGCGGCCGAAGCCGCCTTTTTTGGTTCAGGTCTGGAAACAAGGCCCTTATTCGACCAGTACCTCAACCCGCCGTGCCTCCTCGGCGGGGCCATCCCCGGTAGTCAGCACCGGCTTGTCCAGCACGATGCGCTCCTGCGCGATACCGTTGGCAAGGAGCAGTTCCTGCACGGTCTGGGCGCGGACCTTGGCGATTTCCTCGTTGGCCGCCGCGCCGCCGGTGGCGTCGTGGTAGCCGGAGACCCTGGCCTTGCTGCCGGGATTCGCCTGCAGCGTGGCGATCACGCTGCCGATGGCGCCCGCATTGGACGGGGCGGTGGCGCCGACTTCGAAGTAAAGCCTGGCCAGATGCGCGTCGTCGGCAGTGGCGCTGATCGCAGCAGGCGCGTGCGCGCCGCCGGTACCGCTACCGCCGCTGCCCAGCCAGCCATTGACCGGCAGCACCGGCACCAGCAGCAAGGCCACGATGTTGATGATCTTGATCAGCGGGTTGATCGCTGGGCCGGCGGTGTCCTTGTAGGGATCGCCGACGGTGTCGCCGGTCACTGCGGCCTTGTGCGCTTCGGAACCCTTGCCGCCATGGTGGCCGTCTTCGATGTACTTCTTGGCGTTGTCCCAGGCGCCGCCGCCGGTGGTCATCGAAATGGCCACGAACAGGCCAGTGACAATCGTGCCGATCAGCAAACCGCCCAGCGCCTGCGGACCCAGCAGCATGCCCACGATCACCGGCACGGCGACCGGTAGCAGCGAGGGCACGATCATTTCCTTGATCGCCGATTTGGTCAGCAGGTCAACCGCCTTGCTGTAGTCGGGCTTGCCGGTGCCTTCCATGATCCCCGCGATCTCGCGGAACTGGCGACGCACTTCCTCCACCACCGAACCGGCAGCGCGGCCCACCGCTTCCATGGCCATCGCACCGAACAGGAACGGAATCAGTCCGCCGATCAGCAGGCCGATGATCACCATATGGTTGGAGAGATCGAAGGTGGTCGCGGCATACGGCAGTCCGGCGGCCGTGGCCTTGGCGGCCCCGATCGTATCCAGGTTGTGGGTGTAGTCGGCGAACAGCACCAGCGCGGCCAATGCCGCCGAACCGATCGCGTAACCCTTGGTCACCGCCTTGGTGGTGTTGCCCACCGCATCCAGCGGGTCGGTGATGTTGCGGATTTCCGGCGGCAGTTCCGCCATTTCGGCGATACCGCCGGCGTTGTCGGTGATCGGGCCGTACGCATCCAGCGCCACGATCATGCCGGCCATCGACAGCATGGCGGTGGCGGCGATGGCGATGCCGTACAGGCCGCCCAGCGCATGCGCGCCCCAGATCGCCACGCACACCACCAGCACCGGCAGCGCGGTGGATTTCATGGAAATGCCCAGGCCGGCGATGATGTTGGTGCCGTGTCCGGTGGTGGAGGCCGCGGCGATGTGCTGCACGGGCTTGTATTGGGTGCCGGTGTAGTACTCGGTGATCCACACGATCAGACCGGTCAACGCCAGGCCGATCAGCGCGCAGCCGTACAGGCTCATGGCGCCGTAGGCGTTGTCGCCCATCAGCTGGGTGGTGACCGGGTAGAACGCGATCGCCGACAGCACCGCCGATACGATCACGCCCTTGTACAGCGCGCCCATGATCGAGCCGCCTTCCTTCACCTTGACGAAGAACGCGCCGATGATCGAAGCGACGATCGACACTCCGCCCAGCACCAGTGGATACAGCACCGCATTCTTGCCTACCTGATCCATCATCAGTCCACCCAGCAGCATGGTGGCGATGATGGTGACCGCGTAGGTTTCGAACAGGTCGGCGGCCATGCCGGCGCAGTCGCCGACGTTATCGCCCACGTTGTCGGCGATCACCGCCGGGTTGCGCGGGTCGTCTTCGGGAATGCCGGCTTCCACCTTGCCCACCAGGTCTGCGCCCACGTCGGCGCCCTTGGTGAAGATGCCGCCGCCCAGACGCGCGAAGATCGAGATCAGCGAGGAACCGAACGCCAGGCCTACCAGCGCATGCAGCGCCGGCTCGCCGGTAATGCCCATGCGGCCCAGCACCAGCCAGTAGCCGGCCACGCCCAGCAGGCCCAGGCCCACCACCAGCATGCCGGTGATGGCGCCGCCGCGGAAGGCGACGTCCATGGCCGCGCCGATGCCTTTGCGGGCCGCTTCGGCCGTGCGCACGTTGGCGCGCACCGAGACGTTCATGCCGATGTAGCCGGCCGCGCCGGACAGCACCGCGCCGATCAGGAAACCGATCGCGGTGGGCCAGCTGAGGAAGAATCCGACCAGCGCGAACAGCACCGCGCCGGCGATGGCGATGGTGGTGTACTGCCGGTTGAGATAGGCGCTGGCGCCTTCCTGGATCGCTGCGGCGATCTCCTGCATGCGGGCGTTGCCGGCAGGTTGTTTCAGGATCCAGCGTGCGGAAATGATGCCGTAGAGAATCGCAATCGCGGCGCAGACCAGCGCCAACGTCAAACCCCAAGCTTCCAGAAAACCATGTTGTTCCAGCATGACCCCTCCCAAGGTTGGTGGATGCAATCCAGCGAACCGCTTGAGAACGTCCAACGCAACAACGGGGCAAGTCACTCGAACTAGGCAGCGGACTTGGCGACCGCAGGAACGATTCAGTGTTCTGGCAGCCCGTGTCGCGGTGTGTTCAGCAATCCCTGGAGCTCCCCGAGTATGACCGGATGGCCCCGAAGCCGCCAGACGCCGGGCCGGGGTTCAGCCGTGGCATGGCAGCCTGCGGCCTTCAAGACTGCATGGAGAACCGCATGCGACCGATGTTTCCGACCCTGTTGGCCGCTGGCTTGGCGGCGGTTTGTTCGCCCGCTTGGGCCGCCGATCCGGCGCCCGAGATCCAGCGCCCGACCGGCACCGCACAGGCGGTGGGCGCGGCCCACACGCTGCGCACCATTCCCGAGGCCTGCGCGCGCCTGGAAGGCGTGTTCACCGCCGATGCGGCGCTGCCTTACAAATACGCGGTAGTGCGTACCAGCCCGCAATGCCAGCCGCGCGCCCGCTTCGTGGATTTCGCCAAGGCCAAGCCTTCGCTGGCGGGCGGTTGGAAATTGAACGACGTGATCCGCGTGCCCAACGCCAGCTGCCCCTCGCAACAGGCCGTGGTGCGCGTGTGGCGGTTGCCTGCCGATAACACACCGAAGTTGGACGGGCAGGGCAGTGCCCGCGTGTATCTGCAGGAAGCCAAAGAGAACGCCGCCGCCGGCAAGAAGCTGCCGCCGGTGACGATGTATGCGGCGGAGATGAAAGTCGAAGGCAAAGCCTGCGGAGGCTGAAGGCAAAAAAGAAAGGCCGCTTACGCGGCCTTTCTTCGCTTCCGGCAATGCTTATTTTTTCTTGATCGGCTTGGCGGGCTTCAACTTGCCGGCCAGCGCATCGAAAGCGGCCTGGTCGGAAGGCGAGAGATTGGGGCGGCCCGCGAAAACGCCCATGGTGATGCCGCCGGTCACGTAGTAGGTTTCGCCCGCTTCCACTTCCAGGTTGAGGATGTCCTTGGCCTCGGAATGCACGGTGTACTCGTGCGCGCCCGGTTCGACGACAGAAACGAAAAAAGTGCCGTTGCTGAGCTTGCCCAGCTCGTTCTCGCCTTCGCGTACTTTGTAGCTGACGCCGCCACCGACGAATTTCTTCTCGCGGAAAAACACGATCTGGCCCTTGCCGGCAGGAGGAGCGCCGATGGAGCCGCTGGCGGCGGGCGCTGCGGTGGCGTCGCCGGCTTCTTCGGCAACGGCTTCGGTCGCCTCGGCAGCCGGTTCGGCCGTTTCCGCAGCAGCGGCTTCGGCGGCGGCGGGTTCTGCGGTTTCGGTTTGCGCGTAGGCGTAAGCGGGGCAGAGCAGCGCCAGTACCAGCAGCGAACGGTGCAACTTCGAATACATGGTTATTCCTTCGGTTCTTGGGTGGATTCGTTGGTCGTGGATCGGGTTGTCGTGCCTTCCGGAACAGGTTCGGCAGGCAGTAACGGGATCGGCGGTACGGCGGTGGGGTTCTGGTCGGCAGTGGCCGCGCTTTCCGAAGCGATTGCGACCGGTTCGGAAACTTGTGCGTCCGGCTGCGCGGGAAGTTGCAGTTCCTGCGCGATTTTCGCTTGCGCCAAGGTGCCGGCGGGGATCACGATTTCGCGACCATGCACGAAAAGAGCCAGCGGCCCCAGGGCAAAGGAGGTGGCCAAGGCCGCGTTGGTGTTGTCCTTGCCCTTGCCGCCGAGTTTGAGCGCGCGCAGCGGAATCGGCGTTCCCGAGGTTTCCAGGTAACGCGCAGCGATCAGCAATTCGCCTGCCTTGCCGCCGCTGCGCGATTTTTCGGCATGCACGATTTCGCCCACGCCTTCGATGCCGGAAGCCAGTACGGGCTTGCCCTCCACCAATACCGTCTCGGCAAGACGCAACCGGAACTTGTCGCCGCGCTTGACCAGCGCAGAACTCAAAGGCTCCAGAATTTCGATGGACACCGCTGTGCCGTCGGCGATGCGGCAGCACGTACTGCTCGTGTCCTGCGATTGCGCCAGCGCTACTGTCTCCGTAGCGGGCGCGGTTTCCTGCGCCACGCAGCACGGCGACGCCGCCAGTGCCAGCAGCACGTATCCCAACTTGAGCATAGTCCCCCGACCTGCTGTCTCCCCTGTGAGGGAGGCTAACCGAATCCGACGAGGGTTCCAATAGGCGGAGAGCAACTGGTGCTGTCGTCCCGATGCGTGCGAAGCATGGTCGTCAGCAAAAAAGCTGATTTACCAGAATCCTGTCATCCCGAGCGCAGCGAGGGATGCACGCACGCGAGAAGCGAAAAGCCAATAGCCAATAGCAGGGGAAAAAGGACCAGAGTAAATATCCGTTTCAAATCGATATTCGCTCTGGCCCCTTTTGTTGGCCCCTCTGTTGGCCTTTATCGCTGGTTCTCCAAAACTTGGAAAGCAAGAGGCCGGCGGCAAGTCGCGCCGCTGCCCGCCCACCCCCTGGATAAGCCGAGGATGAGCGGGCCGGATGGACATCAAGGCTCAGAAGAAGCCCAAGGCTTTGGGCGAATAGCTCACCAGCAGGTTTTTGGTTTGCTGGTAGTGGTCTAGCATGGCCTTGTGGTTTTCGCGGCCGATGCCCGATTGCTTGTAGCCTCCGAAAGCCGCCGCCGCCGGATAGGCGTGGTAGCAATTGCTCCATACTCGCCCGGCCTGGATGGCGCGGCCTACGCGGTACAGGCGCGCGCCATCGCGGCTCCACACGCCGGCGCCCAGACCGTAGGCGGTGTCGTTGGCGATCGCGATGGCGTCGGCCTCGTCCTTGAAGGTGGTCACGCTGACCACCGGCCCGAAGATTTCCTCCTGGAACACGCGCATCCGGTTGTGGCCGCTGAACACCGTCGGCTTGACGTAGTAACCGCCCTGCAAATCGCCACCCAACTTGTTCTGTTCGCCGCCGATCAACACTTCGGCGCCCTCGGCCTTGCCGATGTCGATATAGGCAAGGATCTTGTCGAGCTGCGCCTGCGAGGCCTGCGCGCCGAGCATGGTGTTGGAGTCGAGCGGATTACCCTGCTTGATCAGCGCTACCCGCGCCAGCGCCTTTTCCATGAACCGCTCGTAGATCGACTCCTGGATCAGCGCCCGCGATGGGCAGGTACAAACCTCGCCCTGGTTGAAGGCGAACAGCACGAAACCTTCCACCGCCTTGTCGAGGAAATCGTCGTCGGCCGCCATGACGTCTTCGAAGAAAATATTCGGAGACTTGCCGCCCAGCTCCAGCGTGGCCGGAATCAGGTTGCCGGCCGCGGCCTGGGCGATCAGGCGGCCGGTAGCGGTGGAACCGGTAAAGGCGATCTTGGCGATACGGGTGCTGCCGGCCAACGCCATGCCGGCTTCGCGGCCGTAGCCGTTGACGATGTTGAGCACGCCCGGCGGCAGCAGGTCGGCGATCAGCTCCATCAGCACCAGCAGGCTGGCGGGGGTCTGTTCTGCCGGCTTGAGCACGACGCAGTTGCCGGCGGCCAGCGCCGGCGGCAGTTTCCAGGCCGCCATCAGGATCGGGAAATTCCACGGAATGATCTGCCCGACCACGCCCAGCGGTTCGTGGAAGTGATAGGCGATGGTGTTCTCGTCGATCTCGCTGATCGAACCTTCCTGCGCGCGCACCGCGCCAGCGAAGTAGCGGAAATGATCGGCCGCCAACGGTATGTCGGCGTTCATGGTTTCGCGGATCGGTTTGCCGTTGTCCCAGGTTTCGGCATAGGCCAGAAGTTCGAGATTCTGATCGATGCGATCGGCGATCTGGTTGAGGAGATTGGCGCGCTGGGTGACGCTGGTCTTGGCCCAGGCGTCCTTGGCGGCATGGGCGGCATCCAATGCGGCTTCCACATCCTCGGCCTGCGAGCGCGGAACGCGGGTGAACGGCTTGCCGGTGACTGGGGTGATGCAATCGAAATACTTGCCGCCCTTGGGGGCAAGCCAGCGACCGCCGATGAAATTCTCGTACTGCGGCTTGAAGATGGATCGCGGGTCGGTGGCGTGCGGCTTGGCGGTAACGACGGCGTTCATGGTGTGCTCCCGGTTGGCTAGAAGGCCCTGCGGGGTGATCCCTGCGGGTACCGATTCAAAGCGCAAGCGCTGTGCCAAACCACGGGTGCTGCAATGCGGCAACACTGCAGCCAGGCGCCGCAATGAAGCCGACCAGAACTTGTTGCGATGCCGCATGAAATGCAGCTTGCATCGTCGCACGGATCGTGCTGTTAATCGGGACAGCACACGCAACAGCTGTCGCAAAACGCGACAGGAGGCGATCGGTGGCGCAACTCACTTCCAAGCAGCGGCTGGGCCAGGCACGGCGCACATTCTTCGAACGCGGAGCCGCGCCCGTCGGCCAGGTGCCGGACACCATCCTGCAATCCTGGCGGCGCTGCCAGCAATTGGGATTGACCGCGCAAAACCGGCCGGCGATGGAACCGGTACCCGATTTGCGCCTGCGCGAAATGCGCGAACGTCACGAAAAGCTGTGGCGGCTGGCGCGCGCCGAACTCGACGGCCTGCGCGGCGACGCCGTGGCCACGGGCAGCATTGTCCTGCTCACCGACGATGAGGGCTGGATTCTCGACGCCGAAGGCAGCACCGGATTTCTCGACAAGGCCGGACGGGTGGCGCTGATGCCCGGCGCCTGCTGGAGCGAAAACCGCGTTGGCACCAATGCCATCGGCACCGCCATCGTGGAAGGCCGCGGCGTGGAAGTGCGCGGCGGCGAGCATTATTTCGACCCGCACGGCATCTTGAGCTGCTCGGCGGCGCCGATCTTCGACCCTTTTGGGCAGTTGGTCGGCGTGCTCGATATTTCCGGCGACGCCAGCGTGCCCCAGTTGCATGCGCTTGGCTTGGCGCGGCTGGCGGTGGCCAATATCGAACACCGTTATTTCGACGATGGCATCAAGGGCTGCGAACTGCTGCGCCTGCACCATGCTCCGGCCCTGCTCGGAACCGCACGCGAAGGTCTGCTGGCGTTTCGCGGCGGCAGACTCGTTGCCGCCAACCGTGTCGGCCTGCATCTATTCGGGCTGGAGCGCGGCGACCTGGGCCGCACCCAATACCCGCAATTGTTCGCCGAAGCCCTCACCCGTTTGCGCGACGACGGCATGCTGCTCGACCGCCAGGGCCGCGCCTTGCACGGCCGCGTCGACGACGACGATAGCCAGCGTCCCAAGCGCCCGCCCACACGCGCACCGATCACGGTGTCGGCGGCGGCGCGCGGCCTGGGCGCCGATGCGCCGCTGTTCGATGCCGCGCTCGAAACGGATCTGCAACGCGCCTGCCGCGTACTAAACGCCGGCCTGCCGGTGCTGGTGCAGGGCGAAACCGGCACCGGCAAGGAAGTGTTCGCCCGCGAACTGCACCGCCGCAGCGCTCGCGCCGGCAAGCCCTTCGTCGCAGTCAATTGCGCGGCCTTGCCCGAAGGCCTCATCGAAGCGGAACTGTTCGGCTACGAAGACGGCGCCTTCACCGGCGCCCGCCGCCAGGGCAACCCCGGCTTGCTGCGCCAGGCCGATGGCGGTGTCTTGTTTCTCGATGAAATAGGCGATATGCCGCTGGCCCTGCAACCGCGCCTGCTGCGCGTGCTGCAGGAACGCGAGTTGACCCCGTTGGGCGGCGGCAAGCCGCTCAAACTCGACTTCGCCCTGATCTGCGCCACTCACCGCGACCTGGAAGAGGCGATCCAGGCGGGCCGCTTCCGTCCCGATTTGTTTTACCGCATTGCCCACCACGGCGTGCGGATCGCGCCGCTGCGCGAGGCCGGCGAATGTACGGAACTGGTTGCAGCGTTGTGGCAACGCATTGCCGCTGGGCGCGAGCTCGATGAGGCCGCACTGGCGCGGCTGGCGGCCTATCCCTGGCCCGGCAATCTGCGTCAACTGGCCGCGTGCCTGCGCACCTTGGTGGCATTGAGCGAACCCGATCAGCGTATCGACGTGGAACTATTGCCCGCCTATCTGCGCTGTGGCGAGCGCGCTGGGACTACGGCGCCCGTGCCGGTGCCGGCAGCCGCGTCGGCCGCAGGCGAGGCCATCAACGACCTTGACGCCATCACTCAGACTGTCATGCGCGAGGCTCTGGTCATGTGCCACGGCAACGTCGCACAGGCCGCCAAGCGCTTGGGCATCAGCCGCAGTACTCTCTACCGGCGCCTGGGCAGCGACCCGCGTGGACTGGATCCGCGACGTCTACAGTAGCTTTACGCCGCATGATTTTACGAATCCATTTCGTGCCGCTTCGGCGTTCTTGCCCCGCACGCGCCCAGGCACGGCGGGACCAACTCCAACAGCGTTAACAAGCCCTGGTAAATGTTCGGCTTTATGCATCGAAATGTTCGGCGACGCCTTCAGCCCGACCGTCCAACGACGCCTGCCAAGAAAGGCGGCAGACAACCCCGGAACGGCGGATTGCTCCCACGCTGATTGCCGTTTTTGCTGAAAGCCTGTCATCCCGAGACCCCTACGGGGTTCCGATGCGATCGGGATCATAGGGTGGGCCCTGGCCCACCATTGCGATGCATCCGATTGCGATGGCTTCGAAGCGAAGAGCGGCGGGCCAAGGCCCATCCTACGCGCTCAACCTTCCCACTTCGGCAGCTTCTTCTTCACCGCCACATTCTTCAGCGACACGTAGTTGGGCAATCCATCGCGCCCGTATGGCGGATAGGCTTCGCCGCGGATCAGCGGCTCCAGGTATTTACGTGCCGGTTCGGTGATGCCATAGCCGTCCTTGCGCAGGAAGTTGTTGGGCATCTTCTTTTCGTGGTTGGCTACCTTGGTCAGCGGCGCCGCTTCGATCTTCCACTTGTACGGCGAATCCGAGGTGCGAACGATCACCGGCATCACCGCGTTCTGCCCCTTCAGCGCGAACTGCACCGCCGCCTTGCCCGCCGCCTGCGCCTGGTCCCAATCGCTCTTGCTGGCGATGTGGCGCGCGGAGCGTTGCAGGTAGTCGGGCAGGGTCCAATGTACCTTCATGCCCAGTTCGTTCTTGACCCGGCCGGCCAGATACGAGGCCACGCCGCCCAGCTGCGTATGGCCGAAGGAATCCTTGCCGCCGCCGGCATCGGCCACGAAGCGGCCGTCGGCGTACTGGATGCCTTCGCTGGCCACCACCACGCACCAGCCGACCTTGGCCACCACTTTCTTGACCTGGGCCAGGAACGCGGCCTCGTCGTAGGCGCGTTCGGGAAACAGGATGATCTGCGGGGCGTCGTCCGGATTCTTGCCGGCCAGGCCCGCGGCCGCGGCCAGCCAGCCCGCGTGCCGGCCCATGGCTTCATAGACGAACACCTTGGTCGAAGTCTCGGCCATGGCGGCCACGTCCAGCGCCGCCTCGCGCACCGACACCGCCGTGTATTTGGCGGCAGAACCGAAGCCCGGGCAGGTATCGGTCACGGCCAGGTCGTTGTCCACGGTCTTGGGCACGCCGATGCAGGTCAGCGGATAGTCGTAGGCCTTGGCCAGCTGCGACACTTTCAGCGCCGTATCGGCCGAATCGTTGCCGCCGTTGTAGAGGAAATAGCGCACGTCGTGGGCCTTGAACACCTGCAGCAGCCGCTCGTACTTGGCGCTGTCCGCTTCCAGCGACTTGAGTTTGTAGCGGCAGGAACCGAACGCCCCGCCGGGAGTGTGGGCCAGCGCGCGGATGGCGGCAGCCGATTCCTTCGAAGTATCGATCAGGTCCTCGCGCAGGGCGCCCAGGATGCCGTTGCGGGCGGCCAGAACCTTGATTTTGCGGGCCCTGGCCTCGGTGATGACGGCCGAAGCGGAGGCATTGATGACGGCGGTGACGCCGCCGGATTGAGCGTAGAGGAGGGTGCCTGCGGCCATGGTCTAGGTCGTTCCGGATTGGTGGGATGCGGTAAGCTTGGGCCATAGCGCGGGCCGCGCTGGCGCAGCAAAGTCTAGCGCCGCCGTCCGCCATCCGGTCATTTTTGGTTTTGGGAGTCAGTAATGCGATTGGTTCTACTGGGCCCGCCCGGGTCGGGCAAGGGCACGCAGGCCGCGCGCCTCAAGGAATATCTGCAGGTTCCGCATATCTCCACCGGCGACCTGTTGCGGGCCGAAGTGGCCGCCGGCAGCCCGTTGGGCATGCAGGCCAAGGAAGTGATGGCCCGTGGCGACCTGGTCAGCGATGAAATCCTGCTGGGGATGCTCGAATCCCGCTTCAGCCGCGCCGACACCGCCAACGGCTTCATTCTGGACGGCTACCCCCGCAACCAGGCGCAGGCCGACGCGCTGGGCGTGCTGCTGCAGAAGATGGGCAAGCCCATGGACTATGCGGTACAGCTGGAAGTGCCCACCGAGTTGCTGGTGGAACGTATTGCCGGACGCGCCGCCGCCGAGGGACGTGCCGACGATACCCCCGAATCCGTACGCACCCGGCTCAAGGTCTACGACAGTCAGACCGCGCCGGTGATCGACTATTACCGCCAGCACGGCCAGCTGACCGTGGTGAACGGCGTGGGCTCGCTGGATGAGGTGTTCAGCCGCCTGATCGAAGCGTTGTCGCCGGCCAAAGAGGTCGGCTGATCCGCGCTCTACTTGTAGGAGCTGCGTAAGCTGCGACGGAATCCTTTCGGCTGCGATAACCCTCCCGAAAGCCCACAGCGTGGCGGTCGCAGCTTACGCAGCTCCTACAGGTGCAGGATGGGTTTCGTTGCCGCGGGTAAAACGGCGACAATTGGGCCATGAGCAAACTCCATATTCTCGGCATCGCCGGCACTTTCATGGGCGGCGTCGCCGCATTGGCGCGCGAGCTGGGCCATGTCGTGGAAGGCAGCGACCAGGCCATCTACCCGCCCATGTCCACCCAGTTGGAAACGCTGGGTATCGCGTTCTCGCAAGGCTACCTGCCGCAGAACATTTCCCCCGACTGCGACGAAATCGTTGTCGGCAACGCGCTTTCGCGCGGCAACGCGGCGGTCGAGGCGGTGCTGGATGCGGGCCGCAAGTACACCTCAGGCGCGCAATGGCTGGCCGAGCGCGTGCTGCCCGGCCGCGACACCATCGCGGTGGCCGGCACCCACGGCAAGACCACCACCACCACCATCCTCAGCTATCTGCTGGAAGCGGCCGGCCGCAATCCGGGCTTCCTGATCGGCGGCGTGGCCGAGGATTTCGGTGTGTCCGCGCGCGTCGGCGGCGGCAGCGAGTTCGTGGTGGAAGCCGACGAATACGACACCGCATTCTTCGACAAGCGCAGCAAGTTCGTGCACTACCGGCCGCTGGTGGCGATCCTCAACAACCTGGAATACGACCACGCCGACATCTTCCCCGACATCGCCTCGATCCAGCGTCAGTTCCACCATCTGGTGCGCACGGTGCCTGGGCGGGGGCGCCTAATCGTCAACGGCGAGGACGCGCGTCTTGCCGAAGTGCTGGCGATGGGCTGCTGGACGCCGGTCGAGCGCTTCGGGCTTCAGAACGAAGTGCCCGATGCGTCGCTGGAATGGAGCGCGCGTCTTGTCAACGAAGACGGCAGCGCATTCGCCGTGCTCCACAACGGCAACGAGATCGGCGTGGTGCGCTGGCCCATGCTGGGCCGGCACAATGTGTTGAACGGACTGGCGGCGCTGGCCGCGGTGAACGCGGTAGGCGTCGATATCGCCAGCGTGATCCCGGCCCTGGCCGACTTCCGCAGCGTCAAGCGTCGCTTGGAAGTCATCGGACAGGCCGAAGGCGTCACCATCTACGACGATTTCGCCCACCACCCCACCGCCATCCAGACCACGCTGCAGGGCTTGCGCGCGAAAGTCGGCGATGCGCGGATTGTCGTAGCCATGGAGCCACGCAGCAATTCCATGCGTCTGGGCGCGCATTCGGATGCGCTGGCGCCCTCGCTGGACGGCGCCGATGCGGTGGTGTTCCTGCATCGTCCGGAATTGGCGTGGGACGCCGGCAAAGTAGTGGCGGCGATCCGCGGCGACGCGCGCACCGTCGCCGACGTGGATGCTTTGATCGATGCGCTGCGCTCGCTGGTCCGCGACGGAGACCACGTGGTGTTCATGTCCAACGGCGGCTTCGATGGCGCGCCGCGCCGTTTCCTGGCGGCATTGCGATAATCCACGTAGGGTGGGCCTTGGCCCACCGCCTTTCCGTTCCAACGCCATGGCAATTTAATGCATGGCAATGGTGGGCCAAGGCCCACCCTACCGATGACATGCATGACCGAGTCGCTGCCGTTGTTTCCGTTGCATACCGTGTTGTTGCCGGGCGCGTCGCTGGGCTTGCGCCTGTTCGAGCGCCGCTATCTGGACATGGTGCGCGATTGCGGGCGCAATGGGCACGGCTTCGGCGTGTGCATGATCCTGGCCGGCAATGAGGCCGGGGTACCGGCCACGCCCGCCGCCTTCGGCACCGAAGCGCTGATCGAGGATTTCGATACCGGCGACGATGGATTGCTCACCCTGCAGGTGCGCGGCGCGCGGCGTTTCCATGTCAGCCGCACGCGTGTGCGTGACAACGGCCTGATCATGGGCGAAGTGGAATGGCGCGAAGCCGACTTGGACGATCCGCTGCGCCCGGAACACGCGCTGCTGGCCACGGTGCTGCAGCACTTCCTGGAGAAGATCGGCGGCGAACACAGCAAGGTCAGCAATGCGCGTTTCGACGATGCGGCCTGGGTGGGATGGCGGCTGGCCGAATTCCTGCCGCTCGAGGATGCGCAGCGATTGTCGGTGTTGCAGGAGGACGATGCGCACGAACGCTTGTCGATGCTGTTGCGGATGATGCCTTGAGTGTTCGCCTAATCGGGGTCGAGATAGCTGAAGGCTTTAGAAGTCAGGTCGTCATGTCGCCATGCTTCTGCTTCGCTTTTGATTGTGACCTGAAACCCCGTGAGATGCGGCAAGCAGGTCAGGCAAACCCCGCAGGGGCGGCGCACATGGATGTGCGCCGTTTCCGGAGGCGCAGGATGCGCCTTACGGAAATTCCTGACCTGCTTGCGGACCCGGCGGCTTTATCGCCGGGCGCATCGTTAGGGTGTGTTTCTTTGGTTACTTTCTTTGCACAAGCAAAGAAAGTGACTCGCGCGTAGCGCGGCTTTCAACAGCCGAACGGCTGGTCAACGCTCTTGCTCTGAGCTGAAAGATGGCGCCAAGAGCGCCCCCATCCGCCTTCGGCACCTTCCCCCGCAAGCAGGGGAAGGGTTCTTTCTCGAAGATGGCTGAGCCCGCGAAAGTCCCGCGGTTACCTCTACTTCGCAGTGCGATCCGTCCGGATCCGCAACACAGGTACCTGCGACTCAGGATGCAAAGCGACCCGCTGCTCCATCCCCTCGGTCGCTTCGGTCAACGCTTCCAGCGACGAGCCGGCCTCGCGCAACGGCCGCCACATGCCGACTACTTCGAAGGCACGCCGGTGCTGCAGCGTCTGCACGCTGCCGATCCACAACGGCAGCGCCTTCTTGCCCGGGCCGTCCGGCGACAACATTACCGGCGTAGCCCACAGCCGCAGCGCCAGCATCTCGCCGGGCTGCGGTCCGTCGCGCAGCATCAGCAGGCTTTCCGCGCGGGTATCCAGGGTGGCCGGTAGCACCGGCTGCCGTTGTTCGGGAAGATCGCTATCCAGCAGGTTGAGGGCCTGTTCCCAACCGGCTTCGTCCTGCATCCGCCAGCCCTTCGCCTGCAACTGCGCGCGCAGGGGAGCCAGCGGGCCGGCGACCTGCACATCCAGCGGCCAACGCTGTTCGTCGTCGAACTCGTTGCGCCGTGCGGGCTGCCGCTGCCAGTCGTTTTCCCACCAGTCTTCCAATGGAGTCGAGGTGGTGAATTGAATGACTTCAAATTGCGCCAGCAGCGGCGCGATGTTGCGCGGCGCGTGCCAGAGCGCCGCCACGGCGATGGCGCTGTAGAACAACCACGCCAGCGGCTTCATCCACAGCGAGCGGACGGTGCGGCGCCGGTAGGCGATGCCCAACACCAGCAGCCAGACGATGCCGAACAGCATTCCGCCGATGACGTCGCTCAACCAGTGCGCGCCCAGGTAGATGCGTGCGAAGCCGATCAACGCCACCACTAGGCCCGACACCAGGTAAGGCCAGATGCGCCGGCGCCCCGGCAGCTCGCGCGCGATCAGCACGGCAAAAAAGCCGAAGGTGATCGTGGCCATGGTGATGGTGATCGAAGGGAAACTGAAACCGCTGCCGACCGCGGGCGGGCGCGGAAAATCCACCGACACGCCCAACCAGGCGGTCAAGGCCAGGCCGAAGGCCAGCGCCGCCAGCCAGTGCGCCGCCGCCATCCAGCGCTTGCGCCAGGCCAGATACAGCAGCACCACCGCCGCAGCTGGGGTCAGTACTTCCCAGTCGCCCAGCGACGCAAGCGCGGCCAGCGGGTAATCGGCCAGCGGATTGCGCAAGGCCTGCATCGCCTGGTGGATGGCCAGGTCTACGCCCAGGGGTTCGCCATGCCCCAGCACCAGCGCCAGGAAGGCGAACCAGATCCAGCCCATGGCCAGCAGCATCACGCCCAGCAAGGCCAGCGGCACCGATTCGCGCCGCTGCGGGTCGAATACGGCCATCGAATAACGCCCCAGCACCGGGTGCTCGTGCGACCAGGCTAGCGCGCGCGCGAGCAGCGAGTCGGCATGCGCGGCAAACCAGCGATAGGTGTACAGCACACCCGCCCAGGCCACGGCGATCACTGCCAGCACCAATGCCAACACCAGCGCCAACCGTCCGGCGACCGCAGCCACCGCATCGTAGGCCTCGCCCAGCACCCATCCCGGGGCCAGGAACAGCACCGCCCAGCTGAGCGCGGCGATCAGGCTGGCCGGCAGATAGCGGCGCCACGGCATTGACAGCATCCCCGCGATCGCCGGCACGAAAGGGCGGATCGGCCCCACATAGCGCGCTATCAGGATGCTCTTGAGCGCATTGCGGCGGAACATCGTCTCGCCGCGATCCAGCAGTTGCGGATACTTGCGGAACGGCCAGTGATTGCGCAGCTGCGGTCCCCAGCGTCGGCCGATCTGGAAGCTGATCGCATCGCCGGCGAACGCACCTGCCGCCGCCGATACCACCGCATACGGCCCGGACAGTTCGCCCAGGCCTATCAGCATGCCCACGGCGAACAACAGCGGCAGCGCCGGCACGATCGCGCCCAGCACGATCAACGCATCGCAGAACGCGATGGCGAAGATCACGGCCCCCGCGGCCACGGGATGCGCAGTGATCCAGGCCAGCAGGTTGTCGAACCAGGAAGGATTCATTGCCGCCGATTATAAGGTGCGCGCCCAGGCCAAGCCTGGAGTGTGGGTTTAGACTGTGACCAGGCGTCGGGTATGGGACATTGATGTGTGGGTGGTGGTTCCTTCGAGTCGGTATTGGAACCCGAACCCCGGTTATCGTCATCCCAGCGAACGCTGGGATCCATCTTGATCTTGGCGTGAACCCGACGAGAGAACTTAAAAGCAAAGCAACATCAAAATGGATGACCAGCCATTCGGCTGTTGAAAAGCACTTCCAGCGTTCGCTGGGATGACGTCCGAGCGGCGACAGGCAGCGCAAGCATGTGGGTCTACCGCCCCAACAACACCGCACCACAGGACCTCGCATGACCACCCTCGCAGGCAAAACCCTCTTCATCACCGGCGCCTCGCGCGGCATCGGCCTGGCCATCGCGCTGCGGGCCGCGCGCGACGGCGCCAACGTGGCCATCGCAGCCAAGTCGTCGGTGCCCAACCCGAAGCTGCCGGGCACCATCCACACTGCTGCCGAGGCGGTGAACGCCGCTGGCGGCCAGGGCCTGGCGCTCAAATGCGACATCCGCGAGGAAGACGAAGTGAAGGCGGCGGTCGCCGCCACGGTGGATCTTTTCGGCGGCATCGACATCCTGGTCAACAACGCCAGCGCCATCTGGCTGCGCGGCGCGCTGGATACGCCGATGAAGCGTTTCGACCTGATGAGCCAGGTCAATTCGCGCGGCAGTTTTCTGTGTGCGCAGGCCTGTCTTCCGCATCTGCTGGCGGCGCCCAATCCGCATATCCTCACGCTTGCACCGCCGCCGTCGCTGGATCCGAAATGGTGGGGGCCGCACACCGGCTATACGCTGGCCAAGATGGGCATGAGTTTCGTCACCCTGGGTCTGGCGGCGGAGTTCGGGCCGCAAGGCGTCGCGGTCAATGCGCTGTGGCCGCGCACGCTGATCGCCACCGAGGCGCTGAACATGATTCCCGGCGTGGACGCCGCCAACGGCCGCAAGCCGGAAATAATGGCCGACGCCGCGCACGCCGTACTCACGCGCGGGGCCGCAGGATTCTCCGGAAATTTCCTGATCGATGACGAAGTATTGGCCGAGGCCGGCGTCACCGATCTTTCGAACTACGCGGTCGATCCTTCCAAACCGCTTTATCCCGATCTGTTCCTCGATTGAGCAGACGACTCAACGCCATCGGAGCCCCCGTCACGATGAAATACCTGCATGCCATGATCCGCGTCCACGACCTGGACGCCACCGCCAAGTTCTTCACCCAAGGCCTGGGCCTTGCCGAAACCCGACGCATCGAAAACGAAGGCGGACGCTTCACCCTGGTCTATTTCGGCGCGCCCGCCAATCCAGAAGCCGAAATCGAACTGACCTACAACTGGCCGCCCGCCGACGATTCGCCCGCCGAGGACTACGGCAGCGCGCGCAACTTCGGCCACCTGGCTTTCGAAGTCGACGACATCTACGCCACCTGCGCGCACCTGCAATCGCAAGGCGTCGTCATCAACCGTCCGCCACGCGACGGCCGCATGGCGTTCGTGCGCACGCCCGACCTGATTTCCATCGAATTGTTGCAGAAAGGCGGACGCCTGCCGCCGCAGGAGCCGTGGCTGTCGATGCCAAACACTGGGGTGTGGTGACGACAGTGGAGTGGTCTTCCAGGGTCGGGCATGTGAATGGCTGACCGGGAAAAGGCTGGTGATTAATCTACCGTGATCGTGTTGTTATTCCTGTCGGTCGAGAAAAACACCCGATACGTTGCAGGATCATTCGGGGTTGGTGGTGGGAAAGCTCGAACTATTGCCGAATATATGCCCACGCCTCTTTCGCTTCCCGCCCCGAGGAGCATAGTGGTAAATCTCCCCTCATCCATGGGGCTGCCGTTAAAAGAAGCTGCGCATACAGTGAGTCCGCATGCCAATTTGTTTAGAGAAACTCCTGTGTCGGATGACTTCAGGGAAGACCTAAGGATTTCCTCGTATAGCTTGCTGATCTGGGTTGCATCCGGGTCGGTGTAGCTTTCGGTTCTCAGCCGGTCGAGAACGCGATCAAATTCGTCCACTCCAATGATCGCGTTGATGTATCCAGTCTTTAATCCGCCGGGAGAAACCAGCAATGATTCTACTGGTCGGGGTCGTTCGGTTGGAGTTGAGTGTGCGGAAGAAGTGGCAGGGGCTACATTCTCGGAAGCTTTAGTCTTCGCCGCACTCGAGGACAGCCCATTGTCGGTGGAGCCGCTTTGCCGATCCTCGCCAGCGCTGACTGAAGATTCTGTGTTCAGTGGAGAATCGGTTTGTGCACCAAACAGCGTGGTTCTAACGCCCCGTATATCCGTCGCAAAGGTGTAAATGATCGCGATCGCAGCTACGATTGTTAGTGCGAAGATTACTTTTGTTTTGTGCATGGGCTGTCCGGTTAGCGGTGCTGGTTTATGAAATCAAGGAACCATTATGGACCCAGGACCTTTCACGATCATCGCAACCCAGCCGAACTTGCTATCTCTGACACTTAATTGCCCATTGCTATTGGAAGACACTACGCAAGAGTTCTGGCAAACAAAAGTATTTCCGTTAACTTCGACCGACTGTCTAGCAAGCGCTTTATTCATATTGGCAAGGGAGGCGATAGCCAAGACGCCGAATATGATTGCGACGCCAATTGTGCGATTCCGTAACATTTCTCATCCTTGTTAGTGCCGCTACCTTGCGGCAAGACAAAGATGTGCTTTCTTTCTGGGGGAAGTCAACTCCGTGTGTGCTGTTCAATCAAGAAAATCATCTGCGGGCTCTGAGCATTGTTGGATGGCTCACAGTAGTTCGTAGGATTTGGTTGTTTAAGCGGAGCTCTATATGGATTGATGAAATTTCGCACGGTGTGTCTTAGGCCAATTTTCACCAGAAATAAAATAACGTGGGAAATGCTGCAAATAGGTTCGTGTCGTGGAGATTGAGCGATAACGGTTTATCTGTAAGTAAAAGCACACTTGCATCGCAACGTGCGATGCAACGTTCACGGCGTAGTAGGCTCGTGACGCGTCTTCGACGCGCGTCGTTCCGTCGTCCTTCAGGACGGATTCCATCCCTTTACAAGGAAGAGCAAACCTATGTCGTTTGTATCAAATCGTCGTATGCGTATGCATGCATTGTCCTTCGCTACCGCCGTTGCGGTCTCGCTGATCGCCGCGCCCGCCATGGCCGGCAGGGTCGATCTTGCGGGTCTGAGTTCCGGGCAGGCCTATGACCAGTTCATCGTCGGCTATCGCAGCGGAAGTCCGGAGCGCGGCAGCGTTTCCAAGGCGAAAGAGTCGCTGGTGCGCGCCGCATCGGCGCAGGTAGGTGGCAAGGCGCTGGCTCTCAAGCATCTGCGCCGCATGGGCATCGGATCTGACGTGGTGCGTATCGACCGCAAGCTGGACCGGGTGGAAGCCGAATCGCTGATGCGCCAGATCGCTGCCGATCCGGATGTGGAGTACGTCGAAGTCGACCGGCGCATGCATGCGTTCCTCACTCCGAACGATACCTATTACCTGCCACGCCAATGGGATATGTACAAAACGTGGGGTATCCGGGCCGACCATGCCTGGGATGTCACGCAGGGCGCTGGCGCGGTGGTGGCGGTGATCGATACCGGCATCACCAACCACAGCGATCTCAACGCCAATATCCTGCCGGGCTACGATTTCATCGGCGATGTGACCGTCTCCAACGACGGCGATGGACGCGACAGCGATCCGAACGATCCTGGCGACTGGGTCGCTGCCAATCAGTGCGGAGGTTCGCACCCGGCGCAGAATTCAAGCTGGCACGGTACCCACGTTACCGGCACCATCGCGGCAGTCGCCAACAACGCACAAGGCGTGGCGGGGGTCGCGTACGCGGCCAAGGTGGTTCCGCTGCGCGCTTTGGGGACCTGCGGAGGTTATGACTCCGATATCGCCGATGCGATCACCTGGGCAGCCGGCGGCAGCGTGCCCGGCATTCCGGCCAATCCGAATCCCGCCGAGGTGATCAACCTCAGCCTGGGTGGGCAGGGCGCCTGCGGCACGACCACCCAGAGCGCGATCAATACCGCAGTGGGCCTGGGTGCGACGCTGGTCATTGCGGCCGGCAACAGCAATGCGAACACCGCCGGCTTCTCGCCTGCCAATTGCAACCAAGTCATCGCGGTCGGAGCCACTACCAACGCTGGGACACGTCCGGACTTCTCCAACTACGGACCCGCCGTGGATCTGGCCGCACCTGGGTCCGGCATCTTTTCCACAAACAACAACGGTACGACCGCTCCGGCAAGCGAGTCCTACGCCAGCAAGAGCGGAACGTCGATGTCGGCCCCGCACGTGGCAGGCGTGGCCGCGCTGGTCCAGTCGATCTCCACGATTCCCAAGACACCGGCGCAGATGGAAGCCCTGCTCAAGTGCACGGCTACCCCATTTCCGTCGACGGCCTCACAGCCCATCGGTACAGGCATCGTGAATGCCCGGAGCGCGGTCAACGTCGCCTTGAGCATGCCGCTGAGCGTTAGCGGCAACGGCGGCGCCGTTCCCGCCCAGACGGTGGGCGTGCGTACGTTGCTCGCTCCGGGACCGGGCAACGCGTCCTGCAACACGCAGATCTTCGTGAGCGCCAACCCGGCCAGCCCTGGCAGTTTGCAACTGCAACTGGTCGCGCCCGACGGAACGGTCTATCCCTTGCCACCGCTGGGCGGCTTCGGCACCCAGCCGTTCACGCTGAACCTGTCCGGCGAAGTGCGCGAAGGCACCTGGAAGCTGCTCGTCAACAACGCGTCCTCGACCACGGCCCCGATGCTCGGCTGGGGCATGACCTTCAACTGATCGGGTTCTCCACGCCCAGACACGTCTCGAGCCCCGGTTTGCGCCGGGGCTTTTTCGTTTCCTGGCGCACGGCTCGTGATACGCCGCACGCATTGAGCATGGAAGGCCGATGCGGCTGCGACCCGGTGTTCGCATCTGTACAATGACCAGCACAGCCATTCGATCGCGTGCTGCGCTCCTTTTGCCGGAACCTCTCAATGAAGAACGCGCTGTTGATCATCGACGTCCAGCAAGGCCTGTTCGACGAAATCCCCGCTCCCGCCGAAGCTGATGCCGTGATTGCACGCATCAACGCACTGGCTGCGCGTGCACGGGCCAGCGACGTGCCGGTGATCCTGGTTCAACACGAAGTTCCCGGCACCCAGCTGCAGCACGGCTCGCCCGGTTGGCAGCTGGACTCCCGCCTGCAGGCCGGCTCCGCCGACCATCGCATCCGCAAGACCACGCCCGATTCCTTCCTGCGCACCGGCCTGGACGAAGTGCTGGCGTTCTCCGGCGTCGAACAGCTGGTGATCTGCGGCTACGCCACCGAATTCTGCGTGGATACCACCACCCGCAGCGCCGCCGCCCACGGCTATGCGGTGATCCTGGCGGCCGACGCGCACACCACCCAGGACAAGGCGCACGCCAGCGCCGCCCAGATCCGCATCCACCACAACGCGACCCTGCCCGACATCAGCAGCTTCGGCCCGGTGATCGAAGCCGTGCCGGCGGACCAGATCCGCTTCACCTCCTGATCCATCGCTCCAGGATCCCAATCGAATGTCCGACACCGCCGACCTGCTCGCCGCCGGCCAGCACTACTACCTCCCCGTCTACCGTCCGCGCGAAGTGATCCTGGAGCGCGGGCAGGGCGCGCGGGTCTGGGACCGCGACGGCAACGAGTACGTGGATCTGTCGGCCGGCATCGCCGTTTGCGGACTGGGCCACAACGATCCCGATCTGGTCGCCGCGCTGACCGAGCAGGCCGGCAAGCTGTGGCACACCAGCAACGTGTTCTACAGCGAACCGCCGCTGCGCCTGGCCGAGGAGCTGGTCACCGCCTCGCGTTTCGCTTCGCGCGTGTTCCTGTGCAACTCGGGAACCGAAGCCAACGAAGCGACGATCAAGCTGATCCGCAAGTGGGCCACCGCACAGGGCCGCGCGCCGGATCGTCGCGTGATCGTCACCTTCCGCGGCAGCTTCCACGGACGCACGCTGGCGGCGGTCACCGCGACCGCGCAGCCGAAGTACCAGGAAGGCTACGAACCGTTGCCGGGCGGTTTCCGGTACGTAGATTTCAACGATCTGGGGCAGCTTGAAACGGCCATGGCTGCCGGCGATGTCGCCGCAGTGCTGGTCGAGCCGATCCAGGGCGAAGGTGGAGTGATGCCGGCGGCCGAAGGCTTCCTGCGCGGCGTGCGCGGACTCTGCGACCGCCACGGCGCCTTGCTGGCGCTGGATGAAATCCAGTGCGGCATGGGCCGTACGGGCACTTTGTTCGCGCATTGGCAGGAAGGCGTCACGCCGGACATCGTCACCCTGGCCAAGGCGCTGGGCGGCGGTTTCCCTATCGGCGCGATGCTGGTAGGGCCGAAGGTCGCCGAGGTGATGCAGTTCGGCGCGCATGGCACCACTTTCGGCGGAAATCCATTGGCCGCTGCGGTGGCGCGGGTGGCGTTGCGCAAGCTGGGTTCGGCGGAGATTTCGGCCAATGTTGAAAAACAAGCGCAGGCATTGCGCGATGGCCTGGATTCGCTGAATGCGGAATTTTCGCTGTTCTCGGAAGTTCGCGGTCGAGGCTTGATGCTGGGAGCGGTGCTGAAGCCGGAATATGCGGGGCGCGCCGGAGAGATTCTCGATCACGCCGCTGCTGCAGGGCTGTTGCTGCTACAGGCAGGACCTGACGTGTTGCGGTTCGTGCCGGCGTTGAATATCACCGATGTGGAAGTCGCTGATGGCATGGCGCGCTTGCGCTCGGCTTTGTCGGTTTTCGCAAAGAACTTGCCGACACCCTAAAAGCCCCTCTCCCCTCGGGAGAGGGGTTGGGGTGAGGGTACGGCGAAGTCCATGATGGTGAACTATTCTGACTCCGCCGTACCCTCATCCGGCGCTACGCGCCACCCCGTATCGAGTACGGGGCAGGCTCTTCTCCCGAGGGGAGAAGGGTTGGAACAGCGCGCACTCAAGCTTCTTGCAAGGCTTGCTGCAGATCCGCAATCAGATCGTCGATGTGCTCCAACCCCACCGACAAGCGCAGTAGATTCTGCGGAGTAGTCGTATGCGGCCCTTCCACCGAACCGCGATGCTCCACCAGCGATTCGCAGCCGCCCAGCGAGGTCGCATTGGTGAACAGCTGCAGCCTGCCGGCCATCGCCAGCGCCGCCTCACGGCCGCCGCGCAGCTGCACGCTTAG
The DNA here is from genome assembly GCF_900104085.1 of Pseudoxanthomonas sp. CF125. GTDB lineage: Bacteria > Pseudomonadota > Gammaproteobacteria > Xanthomonadales > Xanthomonadaceae > Pseudoxanthomonas_A. Next base: position 1,885,227 of record NZ_FNLD01000001.1, on the reverse strand, counting down.
CATGCCGCCGAAATCGCGCATCTGACGCGCAGCCAGTGCGTGTCCCGGATGCGAAGGCAGGCCCGGATAGTTCACCCGTTCCACCTGCGGCTGCGCTTCCAGAAATTCGGCGACGCGACGCGCATTGGAGCAGTGCAGGGCCATGCGCGCCGGCAGCGAACGGCAGCCGCGCAACGTCAGCCAGGCGCTGAACGGCGCCAGTACCGCGCCGGTGATGTGCAGGCGATGGGCGACGCGCTTGCAGAAATCGTCGTCGTGCTTGAATGCCAGCGCCCCGCCCAGCACGTCGCTGTGACCGCCGAAATACTTGGTGGTGGAATGCATGACGATGTCCGCACCCAGCGCCAGCGGCTGCTGCAGTACCGGCGAGGCGAAAGTGTTGTCGCAGACCAGCAGCGCGCCGCGTTCGTGCGCCAGTGCCGCCAGCGCGGCGATATCGCTGACCTTCATCAATGGATTGGAAGGCGTTTCCGCCCAGATCAGGCCCACGCCTTCGGCACAGGCGGCGCGCACGGCCGCCAGGTCGGCGATGTCCAGGCGCCGGACTTCGATGCCGCGCTCGGGCAGGAATTCCGTCGCCAGCATGCGTACGCCGGAATAGCAGTCGTCCGGGACCAGGATGCGCGTGCCGGACGGTAGCGATTCCAGCAGTGTGGTGACCGCGGCCATGCCCGACGCGAAGGTCAACGCCGTGGCGGCGCCTTCCATCGCGGCGATCGCCTCGCGCAGACGGTCGTTGGTCGGATTGCTTTCGCGCTGGTATTCGTAGTCGGCGATGCGCTCGCCCGCGGGCCCGTGCTTGAAGGTGGTGGCCAGATGGATGGGCGGCGCCAGCGCGCCGGTTTCGCGGTCGCTTTCGCCGCCGGCATGGATGGCGAGGGTTTCAAGGCGCATCGGGTTGTTCCTCCAGTAGGCCGCGCTGGAACAACTCCGCGCGCAGCAGGGTGTCGTTGAGATAGTGGTGCGCGGAAAGCCCGGCGGCGCGTGCGCCTTCGGGGTTTTCGGGTTTGTCGTCGATGAAGAAGCAGGCTTCCGGTGGCGTACCCAGTGCCTCCAGGCAAAGCAGGAACACCTTGGGGTCGGGCTTGCCCAGCCTGAATTGCGCGGAGCAGAACACGCGTTGTTCGAACAGCGGGAACAGCGGCGGGCAAATGGCGGCCAGGTTGTCCCGCAGCAACAGGTTGTTGTTGGTCAGGATGGCGACGCGCGCTTTGCGCGCCACCTGCTTGGCCATCGCCAGCACGCCTGCGTTTGCGGTCATCGCCGCCGCGCGCGCGGCGACCAGATCGGCAATGGCGACCGGTGCACCCAATCGTTTCGCCAATTCCTCGGCGTGATCCTGGGCGTCGTGCAAGCCCAGGTCGGCTTCCTGTTCCAGGCCCGATTCGAACAACGCCGCAGACACCGCGCGTTCGCTGGTGCCGGTGCGTTCGGCCAGCACGCGCAGACGCGGCGCGTGATCGTAGTGCGCCAGTACGCCGTCCAGGTCGAACAGGACCAGGGCCGGCGCGCTCATCCGGCGGCGGCGACCTGGAAGGCCTCGCGTGCGGCCGCAATGGTCTGCGCGATGATCGCTTGGTCATGCGCACTGGACATGAAGCCTGCTTCGTATGCGGACGGCGCCAGATAAACGCCGCGTTCGAGCATGGCGTGGAAGAAGCGGTTGAACGCGGCCGTGTCGCAGGCGATAGCCTGGGCGTAGGTGTCGACTTTTTCGGAAGTGAAGAACAGGCCGAACATGCCGCCGACGCGGTTGGTGGTGACAGCAACGCCGGCATCACGAGCGGCCGCTTCCAGTCCGTCGCACAACGCATGGGTAGCCGCAGTCAGCTTGTCGTGGAATCCAGGCGCCTGCACCAGCTCCAACATGGCCAGACCGGCCGCCATCGCCACCGGATTGCCGCTGAGCGTGCCGGCCTGGTAGATCGGGCCGCTGGGCGCGATCTGCGCCATCAGCTCGCGCCGGCCGCCGTAAGCGCCCACCGGCATGCCGCCGCCGATGATCTTGCCGAAGGTGGTGAGGTCGGGGGTGATGCCGTAATGCGCCTGCGCGCCGCCGAGCGCGACACGGAAACCGGTCATCACTTCGTCGAAGATCAATAGCGCGCCGTGTTTGCTGCACAGCTCGCGCAGGTGTTGCAGATAGCCTTCGCGCGGCGGCAGGCAGTTGGCGTTGCCGACCACCGGCTCCACGATCACGCAGGCGATCTCGCCGCCCAGCGATTCGAACAATTCCGTGGCGCCGTCGAAATCGTTGTAGCTCAGCGTCAAGGTCAGGTCGGCCAATGCCTTGGGCACGCCGGGCGAAGTCGGCACGCCCAGCGTCAACATGCCGGAGCCGGCCTTGACCAGGAACGAGTCGCCATGGCCGTGATAGCAGCCCTCGAACTTGACGATGCGCATGCGCCCAGTCGCGCCGCGCGCCAGCCGGATCGCCGACAGCGTGGCCTCGGTGCCGGAGTTGACCATGCGTACCATTTCGCAGGACGGCACCAGCCGGGTGAGGGTTTCGGCCATGGTCACTTCGGCCGGACAGGGCGCGCCGAACGACAGGCCGTCCTGGATCGCGCGCTGCACGGCGTCGCGCACGGCAGGATGGTTGTGGCCGACGATCATCGGGCCCCATGAGCCCACGTAGTCTATGTAGCGGTTGCCGTCCACGTCGAACAGATACGGGCCGTCGGCGCGCTGCACGAAGAACGGTTCGCCGCCCACCGACTTGAAGGCGCGCACCGGCGAGTTGACGCCGCCGGGCAGCAATTTTTGGGCGCGCGTGAACAGGGTGTGGGATTTTTCGTGGTTCATGAGTGGCCGTCGATTCGTGAAGTTTCTTTTTTGTAGGAGCGGGCCCTGCCCGCGACAGGCTCTACCGGCAAAGCCCCGTCGCGGGCAGGGCCCGCTCCTACGAAGAGCGGGTTATCGGGCGAAGCAGCGGAGGTAAGCATGGACCGCAGCTACCGCATCGGCCGCGTCGTAGACGCCGGAAATCACCGCAACCAGGTCCGCTCCGGCTTCGATCAGTGAATGCGCATTGTCCGGGGTAATGCCGCCTATCGCCACCCGCGGCACGCCCAGCGAGGCGGCCCGCGACAACAGATCTACCGTGGCCCGACGAGTCCCGGTCTTGCTGCGAGTGGGAAAGAAGGCGCCGAAAGCCACGTAATCCGCGCCGGCCGCAACGGCGGCTTCGGCCAATTGCAATTGGTCGTAGCAGGACGAACCGATGATCGCCTCCGTACCCAGCAGCGCACGCGCTGCGGCGATATCGCCGTCGTCTTCGCCCAGGTGAACCCCCGCCGCGCCGACCGCCTTGGCCAGGCGCACGTCGTCGTTGACGATCAACGGTACCCCGGCGTTTGCGCATAGCGCTTGCAGCGCTGCGGCCTGTTCGTGCCGCAAAGCCTCGCCCGCCGCCTTGTTGCGGTATTGCAGCCAGGTCGCGCCTTGCGCCAGCAACGGTGCGGTACGGGCCAGCAGCCGCGCGGTGTCGGGCTCGTCCGGGGTGATCAGGTACAGGCCGCGGGGTGCGGAGCCGGGCTGCGGCCAGCGGGAATTCATCGGCAAACTTCCGGTGCGGGGTGGGGAATGGGACAATAGGCGCCCGCTTCCCCGCCATTATCCCCCGATGACCGACGCCGACGACAGCCGTTACCAGACCTGGATGTGCGTGGTGTGCGGCTTCATCTACGACGAAGCCAAGGGCCTGCCCGAAGAAGGTCTGGCGCCCGGTACGCGCTGGAAAGACATTCCGGACACCTGGACCTGTCCGGACTGCGGCGTGACCAAGGACGATTTCGAGATGGTCGAGGTCGATTGATCTTGTAGGAGCGGGCCCTGCCCGCGACAGGCTCTACCGGTAAGGCTTCGTCGCGGGCAGGGCCCGCTCCTACAACGGCGGTTTCTATAAGTGGTCAGTGCATCCGCGATTTGCTGGTGTTCAATTCCACCAGGCGCTCGCGCAGGGCGTGCGCGTCGGCTGCTTCCGGGGCCACGTGCAGGTAACGCGCCAGATCGTGCCGCGCTCCTTGCTTGTAGTCCATTTTCAGGTAGGCCAGGCCACGGTCGCGCAAGGCCTCGGGCTGGTCCGGCGAAAGCTTGAGCACGCGGTCGGCGCTGCGCGCGGCGCGGTCCCACTCGTCGCGTTCGGCGTACACGCCGTGCAGATTGCGCAGCATGCGGATCAGGATGGCGCGGTGCGAGGCCGGGTCCAGGATGTGCATCAGCGCGTTGTCGTCGGGAATGTCGCCGCCCAGGTGCGGTTTGGCGCGTTCGCGTAGTTCGTCCGCGCCCAGCGGGCGCCCGCCGTTGAACGGATCCATCACCAGGATGCCGTCGTCCACCGGCAGCCGCACCAGGAAATGGCCGGGGAAGGACACGCCGTCCAGCGGCACGCCCAGGCGGCGCGCGACTTCTATCTGCACCATCGCCAGCGAAATGGGATTGCCCAGCCGGCGCTCGAACACTTCGTTGAGGTAGCTGTTGCGCGGGTCGTAGTACTCGTCGTGATTGCCGGTGTAGCCCAGCTCGTCGAACAGGTGCCGGTTGATAGCCGCCATCTTCAGCGGCCAGGCGTCGATGGCCTCGATCTCCGGGCGCAGGTGCTCGGCGTGGCTTTGCACCAGGGTGTCGTAGAGATCGGCGTCGAGGTCGGGATATTCGTCGCGCGCGATCAGCAGCGCGGTTTCCAGCAGGGGCACGGATTCATCGGCCTGCGCCGCCAGCGAACTCCATTCCGGCAATGTCAGTCTTACCCCCATGGCCCAAGATTGGCGTCAATTACCGCCACAATCAAGCCCTGCGGGGCAGTTCGGGCGCAATCGATTCATTGATGTCGAATCGCGGTTTGTTGCCCCGTTCGTGGTGAGCTTGTCGAACCACGCTTTTCGCCGGATATTGGAGCGTCGCTGTCTGAAGAATGCCGCCAAGAGCGTGGTTCGACAGGCTCACCACGAACGGAATGGGGGACGGGGACTTCCGTGTGTCCGTGTCCCCGTGCGTCGGGGGCGTAGCCCCGACCTACGGGAGGATGTCTTTGCTGAATTTCAGCTCGGCGCCGTTCTGCAGCTTCAGCTTCGCCGCTTCGCCGGCGTTCAGTTCCAGCACGTAGCGGGCCGGCGCGTTGCTGGGATACGGCGGGCAGGCGTTGCCGGCCGAACAGGGCGGCACGTCGCGCTGTTGCGCCACCAGCTTGCGCGCGCTGTCGAAGTACAGGATGTCCAGCGCGATCTTGGTGTTCTTCATCCAGTACGCCTGCGGCTCTTCGCGGTCGTGCAGGAAGATCATGCCGGTGCCGGGCGCCAGTTGGTCGCGGAACATCAACCCGCGCGCGCGTTCGGCGTCGTCGTCGGCCACTTCTACTTTGTAGCGCTGGCCGCCCAGTTCCACCCAGCTGCTGGCGCTAGCGCAGCCGCTGAGCAGCAACATTCCGAGAAGCAGGGAAGGACGGATCGAAGGCATGCCGGTTTCCGGAAGGACGGGACGGGCCGCTAGTGTATCGGCAAGCCGCCGCCCTCCAGAACAGGGTAGTCAGAAACGGGGCAGTCAGAAGTTGATCAGAACCGCGGCCGGGTTGCGCCGATTTACGGTTCGGCGCTGCGCTTCCTGCCGGATTGCCAGCCGCCCGGGAGATGCTTTTGCCGCATGACGGGTCGCCGGTTCAGTCGCAGCGATCGTGCGGAAACAGGTAGCTGGAAATGCGCGCGGCGACCTGCACGTTGTCGCGGTAGTAGGCCGCGTTGTCGGCCAGGTCGTGCCAGCGGCGCTGGTCGCGCGCTAGTCTCAATAGCTGCCGGGTCATGCGCAGCAGCGTGTCCGGTTCCGGCGTGGCGTTGTGCTCCACGCAATATTCCAGCAATTCCAGGAACAGTTCCGAACGGTCCTGGCAATGCTCCGCTTCCTGCCGGGCGCTGCTGTGGAGCCGGTCGAGCTGGGCCTGGGGCAGAGTGGTGATGCCGACATCGGCCAGGTTCGGCCGGGAGCTGCCCTGTAGCAGGTGGACCAGGCTTTCCAGACTGGTGTGGGTAGCGGCGGGCTCGGGCGAGGGTTCCCTGGAAGTTTCTTCGCCCGGTTCACCCGGCAACGACAGGCTCATCGGCATCTCTCCGTGTCATCAAGGCCAATCCGGCATGGCATGGCCAACACCGACGGGGAATACGAGGCAGGGCGTCCCGTCATTATCGCCTTGGAATCACTGTATTAACATAATAAGTTCATGTCAATGAACATTAAATGTGAATCAGGGGGTCATGTGCACCAGTAACTTCCCTTGTCATGAGCGACGAGCGACAACAGTTTTCCCAACGGCTGGCCGAAGCGATGCGGACACTCGGCTATGAGCCGCGTCCGGCGGTGCTGTTCCGTTTGTTCAATGCCAAATATCGTGGCCGTTCTGTGAGTTTCCAAACCACTTCGCGCTGGTTGAACGGGCATTCCATGCCCGAGCAGGACAAGCTGCAGGTGCTGGCGGCCCTGTTCGGCATCGAGCCGCAGGTGCTGCGTTTCGGCAAGGATTCCAAACACCGGGTGGCCGAGACGCAGGCAGCCTGGCCAAGCGGGACCGGGGCGCGCGAGCGTCAGGTGATCGAAGCGTTCCTGGCATTGCCGCCCAAGCGGCGCGAGTTGGTGGGCGAATTGGTCAAGGCGTTGTCCAAGACTTGAATCCGCTTTGCCCCCTTTGGAAAAGGGGGCTTACGGGGGATTTGCTTTTGCTCTGTTTGTAAGCAAATAAAGCTCCAGAGTGTCAGCAGGAGCGCTGTTGGCGGCTTACTCCGGCCTGTGGCGTCGGAGGCGTAGCCCCGACCTACAACACCCGCGGCGGCTCGCCGCCGATGATCACCACGTCGGCCGGGCGGCGCGCGAACAGGCCCACCGAGACCACGCCCGGGATCTGCGACAACTCGCGCTCCATGGCCACCGGATCGACGATGGCCAGCCCGTGCACGTCGATGATCACGTTGCCGTTGTCGGTGACCACGCCGTCGCGCCACACCGGCTGGCCACCGGTCAGCGCCAATATCCGCCGCGCGGCCAGGCTGCGCGCCATCGGGATCACTTCCACCGGCAGCGGGAACTTGCCCAGCACCGGCACCTGCTTGATCGGGTCGATGATGCAGACGAACTTCGCGCTGGCCTCGGCGATGATCTTCTCGCGGGTCAGCGCCGCGCCGCCGCCCTTGATCAGGCGCTTGTGCGGGTCGCATTCGTCGGCGCCGTCCACGTACAGGGCCAGATCGCCGGTGTTGTTGAGCTCCATCACCTCGATGCCGTGCGCGCGCAGGCGTTCGGTGCTCTGGTCGGAGCTGGAGACGGTGCCGGCGATGCGGTGCTTGATCCGGGCCAGCGCGTCGATGAAGAAGGCCACGGTGGAGCCGGTGCCGACGCCGACGATCATGCCGTCTTCCACGTACTCGATGGCTTTTTCGGCGGCCAGGCGTTTTGCTTCGTTCTGCGACATGTCGGATTTCCTGTTGATCGTATCTGCAACTGTAGGAGCGGGCCCTGCCCGCGACGAAGCCTTACCGGTAGAGCCTGTCGCGGGCAGGGCCCGCTCCTACAGGGAGGGGTGATTCATTCCAGCGACAGCAGCAGCTTCCACTGCGCCGCGCTGACCGGCGATACCGACAGGCGCGAACCGCGCTGGGTCAGTGCGAAGCCTTCGCCCAGCGCATCGGCGTGCTGCTTGATCTCTTCCAGCGGGATCGCGCGCTTGAGCTTGCGCTCGAAAGCGACATCGACCAGCGACCAGCGCGGTTCCTCGCGCGTGCTCTTGGCGTCGAAGTAGTCCGACTTGGGATCGAACTGGGTAGGGTCCGGATACGCCACGCTCGCCACCTTGGCGATGCCCACGACTGCGGGCACCGCGCAGCTGGAGTGGTAGAACAGCACGCCGTCGCCGACCTGCATCTGGCGCATATGGTTGCGCGCCTGGTAATTGCGCACGCCGTTCCAGGGTTCCACGCCTACCTTCTGCAGGTCGTCGATGGAGAAGGCGTCCGGTTCGGACTTCATCAGCCAATAGCGTTTGCGGCTACTCATGGGGCTTCGTACTCATGGGGCTCGGCCAGCAGGGTTTCGGTTTCGGTGCAGATCGCGTCGGGCAGCACGTCCCAGGCTTCGGCGGCGAGCCGGTCGATGCGTTGCGCGTCGAAGCCCACGCCGACCAGCCAGGGCGGCGGCATCGAGGCGTTGCGGAAGGCGAAGCTGCGATCGTACCAGCCGCCTCCCATGCCCAGACGGCGGCCGGCGCCATCGAATCCGACCAAGGGCATGGCCACCAGCGACATCGCTTCGGGCGGCAGTGCAGAGGCTGGCTCCACGTCCGGTTCCGGAATGCCGAAGCGATTGGTCACCAGCGCGTCGCCCGGCCGCCACGGCGCGAACCGCAGCTGGTTTTCGTGATGCAGCACGGGCAGGCAATAGACCAGTGCGCGCGGCAGGCGTACTTGCCAACTGTGCAATGCGATCTCGCCATCCATCGCCCAGTACCCGGCGACGTAGCCGGAAGTAGGCGCGAAAGCGAGCGAGAGCAGGCGATTGGCCAGCGCGTCGGCCGCGGCGATGCGTTGCGGGGCGGGAATGGCGCGGCGCTGCGAACGCAGCTCGGTGCGCAGGCGGGCGCGGTCCGGAATCATGGGGCAAGCCGCGCAGGAAAATTCATGTGCGGAATTCTAAGCCAAGCCGGGCCTGACGGCCGAATGCCGTAGCGGAAAACCAGAAACGAAGAGGTGCGCCGTGCCGGACGGATGGCGCGATCGGAGGCCCGGATTGCCAACCGGATTACCAATTCGACGGAGACCCGTCGAATCGCGATGAACAGGGAGGCCACTGCTCATGCGAGGAAGAAATACATCCTCCGCCATGACGATGCTTGCGAAACGACCTTGAACCCGGGGTTCAAGTGGGAAGAGTTGGGGGCCTTCGGGCTTTCCGCTGCGAGGCGGACATGCACTCCTGGCTTCCGTTCCCTTCCCGTGGTCGTATTTAAGGGACAAGGCGAATGTTTTGCACGCCGTCGTTCACGGCAGAGGATGCGGAGGCCAGTATAGCGACGTCGCCGGAAATGCAAAGTCCGTTCGTCGGTCGAAATTCATTCTGCAGTGTGCATCGTCGTGATCGTGTTTGTTCCACGCAGCGGCGAGCGACCGTGAAACAGGATCAGCGCGGCGATTCCAGGACGCTGTCCAGCCTGCGGTGCAGATCGTCCAGCGTGGTGGAAAGCTCGCGGTCGCGCGCGCTGCGTTCGTCGCGCAGCTGCTGCAATTCGTGGGCCAGATTGAGCGCGGCCAGCACCGCCACGCGGTCCACCGCCGCCATCTTGTTGCCGCCGCGCACCTCGCGCATTTTGCTGTCCAGCAGTTTGGCCGCAGCCATCAGGCTGCTGCGCTCGCCCGCTTCCACGCCCACGGTGTATTCGCGGTCCAGGATGTGCACGCTGACCGGTTCGCTGCCGGCGCTCATGTGTGCTGCTCCAGCGACTTCAGGCGAGTGATCATGGCTTCCACGCGCGAACGCGCCTGTTCGTTCTTGGCCAGCAACTGCGAGCGCTCGCCGACCAGTTGTTCCTGCTGGGTTCGCAGGCTGCGGTTTTCGTCCGCCAGGCGTTGGCAACGTTCGACCAGCGCCTGCACGCGCGCGGCCAGGGTGCGGAGCTGTTCGATGGCGTCGTTGTCCATACGGCCACGATAGGGGTGCGCCGGGCAGGCGGTCAAGCTGCGGCTGCAGGAGCAGGCTGGAACGTCGTGAAAGCTTGTGGGAGCGGTGCGTGGGAGCGGCGTCCCGCCGCGAGCTTTTGCGGTCTTAAATCTGAAAGACGCAGGAAACCATCGGCATAGCTCAGAGCTCGCGGCGGGACGCCGCTCCCACGGGCCGCTCCCACCCACGCGCCGCTCCGAGCGACGCCGCGCTCAGGAAGCGACCGCGATCTCGTGGCCCATGCCGTACTCGCGGATGAAGCGCAGGCAGGCGTCCGGAGGCAGGGCGTGGGAAATCCAGTGGCCCTGGATCTCGTCGCAGCCGTGGTCGCGCAGGAACTGCAGCTGGGCGGCGGTTTCCACGCCTTCGGCGATGACGTTGAGCGACAGCGAGTGGCCCATGTTGATGATGGTGCTGGTGATGGCTTCGTCATCGGTGTCGTGGGTCAGGTCGCCTACGAACTCCTGGTCGATCTTCAGCGTGGTCAGCGGCAGGCGCTTGAGGTAGGCCAACGAGGAATAACCAGTGCCGAAGTCGTCGATGGCCAGCGACACGCCCAGCCGGCGGCACGCGCGCAGGGTGTCGGCATTCTTTTCGGGATTGGCCATGATCACGCTTTCGGTCAATTCCAGTTCCAGGCAGTGGGCGGACACTCCGGTCTCGGCCAGGATGCGCGCCACCACGTCGGACAGATCGCCGCGCTGCAATTGCAGCGCCGAGACATTGACCGCCACGGTCAGGCCGGGCAGGCCTTGCTGGTGCCAGCCGTGCACCGTGGTCAGCGCCTGCCGCAGCGCCCAGGCGCCGATTTCCAGGATCAGGCCCGATTCCTCGGCCAGCGGAATGAACTGGCCGGGCGAAACCTCGCCGAAGTCCTTGCTTTGCCAGCGCAGCAGCGCCTCGACTCCGGTGATGCGGTGCTTGGCCAGGGAAAGGCGCGGCTGGAACACCAGGGTGAGTTCGTCGCGTTCCAGAGCCCTGCGCAAGGCGCTGGCCAGGATCGCGCGGTGGCGGGTTTTCTCGTCCATCGCTTCCGAATACACCTGGTAGGTGTGGCGTCCGGCGGCCTTGGCCTGGTACATGGCCGTATCGGCGTGCTTCAACAGGTCGGTGGGCACCTGGGCGTGGTCCGGATACAGACTGATGCCGATGGAAGGCGATACCGACAGTTCCAGGCGCTCGCCGAAGCTGAGCGGCAGCATGAAGGCGTCGATGATCTGCTGGGCGACGGTTTCCGCGTCCTCCATCGAACCCACGTCTTCCAGCACCACGGTGAATTCGTCGCCGCTCAGCCGCGCCACGGTGTGCTGCGCGCCCACGGTCTGCTGCACGCGCGCGGCGGCGGCGCGCAGGATGCGGTCGCCGGTGGCATGGCCCAGGGAGTCGTTGATGTCCTTGAAACGGTCCAGGTCGATGAACAGTACGGCGACTTTGCCGTTCTCGCGACGCGCCCGCACGATGGCGCGCGACAGGCGCTCGGACAGCAGCGAGCGGTTGGGAAGACTGGTGAGGGTGTCGTAGTTGGCCAGGTAGCGCAGTTCCTGTTCGGCGCGCTTCTGTTCGGTGATGTCGTTGAGCACCTGCACGTACAGATTGCGCTGGCCGCTGGCGTCGGGCACTACGTTGGTCTCGACCTTGCAGAGGATTTCCTCGCCGTCCTTGCGCAGCCGCCACATCTCGCCGGACCAGCGGCCGTCGCGGCCGATGTCCTCGCGCATGCGCTCGTGCAACGCGGCATCCTGCTGACTGCTGTCCAGCATCTCCACGGGTTTGCCGATGACTTCGGCATCGGCGTAGCCGGTGATGCGGGTGAAGGCCTGGTTGACGGCGATGAAGTTGTAGTCCCAGTCCAGCACCGCCACCGCTTCGCTCATGCTGCGCATCACTTCGCTGGCGATACGGTGCTCGTATTCGGCGTTGCGGCTGGCGGTGATGTCGCGCGCGGTGCCGGCGATGCGCAGCGGCCGTCCCTGCAGGTCGCGTTCGACCACGCGGCCGCGCGCGCGCACCCAGGCCCAAGTGCCGTTGCCGCTCAGGTCCATGCGGTGTTCGGACATGAACAAGGGAGTTTCGCCCTGCAGATGGCTGCGCAGTTGTTCCATCACCAGCGGCAGATCCAGTTCATGGATGGGCGGGACGTCGCCCTGCCGGGTCAGCACGGTGATTTCCGCCGAATGCGCGGTGCTTTCGTCCGCGCGCATGTGGTGCAGGCGGCGCCTGATCAGGTCGTAGTCCCAGAAATGCTCGCCCGAGGCCCACAGCGCCAGTTTCAGGTGCTCGTCGCGCTCGCGCTGCGACTCGGTCCTGGGCGGCTCGAAGGTTTGCCGCTGCCTGGACTGCCAGTAGCGCTGCGCCGCGATCGCCAGCACCACCGCCAACACCAGCAACGCCACCCCTATCGCGGCCATCCGCGCGCCCGGAGGGGCTGACGGTATGGCGGTTGCGACCGTAACGGCGGCGGAAGCGAATGGCATGACGGGGTCTGCGGGTCCTCGCCGCGCGGAATGCGGCCGGCGGATTGGCGAGTGTAGGCACGCCGAGGACCGGACAACAAGCGGTCCGCACGGGTTTTCGTTGCTACACTTTCCGCCCGGGCTGTCGCTGTCCGAATTGCTTTACGGAATACGTTGAATGGCCGAGCTCCCCCTCATCGATGATGTGGCCCAGGCTTCCCGGCGCGCCGGGCTGGCCGCGGAACCTTCCGAGTTGCATGGCGCGTTGTGCGGCTGGTTGTCCGGCGGCGGCGAAAATGCGGCGAACTGGCCGGCGCGCGTGCTGGCCGACGACAGTCTGCCGGCGCCGGAAGCGGACAGTGCGCTGGATCAATTGCGCAAAGCCAGCGTCGCCCAGCTGGACGACCGCGGTTTCGGCTTCGAACTGCTGCTGCCGGAAATAGACGATTCGCTCAACGCGCGCGCCGATGCGCTGTTCGACTGGTGCCGCGGGTTTCTCGGCGGTTTCGGTCTGGCGGCGGGCGCGCATCCGCCGTTGTCCGAGGAAGCGGAGGAAGCCCTGCACGATCTGGCGCGGCTGGCCCAGGCGGCGCCGGAGAGCAGCGACGATGACGAAGACGAGCATGCGCTGGCCGAGATCGAGGAATTCGTCCGCGTCGCGGTTCTGCTGCTGCATGGGGACTGCGTACTGGCGCCGCGCCATCGCCAGAGCCTGAACTGATGAAAGCGTCGACGGGCATCGCCGCCGCCGAGTTCGCGCGGCGACGCAAACAGCTGATGCGGATGTCCACCGACGACGCGATCCTGATCCTGGCCGCCGCGCCGGAGCGCGTACGCAGCCACGACACGCATTACCCGTACCGCCAGGATTCGGACTTCTGGTACCTCAGCGGATTCAACGAGCCCGAAGCGGTGCTGGTGCTGGTGCCGGGCCGCAAGCACGGCGAGGCGTTGCTGTTCTGCCGGGAACGCGATCTTGAACGCGAGGGTTGGGACGGCCCACGCGCGGGCCAGGAAGGGGCGGTCGACCAGTTCGGCATGGACGACGCCTATCCCATCGAGGACCTCGACGAGATCCTGCCCGGGTTGCTGGAAGGCCGCTCGCGCGTCTATTACCACTTCGGCCGCGACGCCGAGTTCGATCTCAAGCTGATCGGCTGGGTCAACCGCGTGCGCGAACAGGTCCGTCACGGCGCGCAGCCGCCGCACGAATTCCTGGAGTTGGGCCATCTGCTGCACGAGCTGCGTCTGTTCAAGTCGAAGGACGAACTGAAGCTGATGCAGCGCGCGGCCGATATCAGCGTACAGGCGCATGAAGCGGCGATGCGCGCGTGCCGCCCCGGTATCCACGAATACGAGCTGCAGGCCGACCTGGAGCGCGTGTTCCGCGCCAACGACGCCTGGCCGGCTTACGGCAGCATCGTCGGCGCCGGCGCCAATGCCTGCGTGCTGCACTACCGCGCCAACAACGCGCGCGCCGCCGAAGGCGATCTGGTGCTGATCGATGCCGGCGCCGAGTTCCGCGGGTATGCGTCGGACATCACCCGCACCTTTCCGGTCGACGGCCGTTTCAGCAAAGCGCAGCGCGCGCTGCACGATCTGGTCGGCGCCGCGCAGGCGGCCGCCTTGGCGCAGGCCAGACCGGGCGTGCCTTACGAAGCCGGCCACAACGCTGCGGTGGAAACCTTGACCGAAGGCCTGCTGCAACTCGGTCTGTTGAAGGGAAAGCTGGAAAAGAATATCGCCAGCGGCCAGTACCGCCGCTTCTACCGGCACAAGACCGGCCACTGGCTGGGCCTGGATGTGCACGATGTGGGCGAATACCGCCTGGCCGGAGAATCGCGCCTGTTGGAACCGGGCATGGTGTTCACCATCGAGCCCGGCCTTTATGTGTCGTCCGACGACACCACGGTCGATGCGAAGTGGCGCGGCATTGGTATCCGTACCGAGGACGACGTGCTGATCACTGCGGATGGAAATCGCGTGCTGACCGATAAGCTGGCGCGGAGTGCGGATGAGATTGAAGCTCTGATGGCTAAAAGGAGCCGCGCAGCCGCTGAGCCGGAAGAATAGGTGCGCGGATCGAGTACAGCGTTATATGCGGGTGACGTCATAAATTACGACTGTTACTGCTCGGCCGATTATCGCCAATGCATAGCGATCGAATACTCAATTCGTCGCGTGTGCGTGCCATCGCTCACAGTAATGCCAACATGCCTGGCGGTGACTCCGGCAATTGTGAGTTGCATTTAGCATCGAAGCATGTCGATCATTTAGTCGCTGAAAGCTTCAGCGGTGTTGGCTAATGATGGCCGCATTGAAAATAAGAATGGAGAATGCATATGCGTAATTTATCAAGCAATGAAATTTCGGTGGTCGATGGTGGTTATGGCGGTACACCACCGCTCGGAAGTCCGAACGCTTCCACTTATTTTGAAAGGTGTATGAGCTACACCAACCCTAATGCATCTACCAGCGCGGCTCTTACCTTGGCGGCGTTGATTCCTGGAGTCGGTACGGCTCTCACATTCCTTGGTGTCGTCAACACGATCGGCACTGGCACCGCATGTGGACTGGGTACGCTTCAATACGCGCAGCATTGATAAGTCGAGATATCGCGCAATGGACAAGAATCGAGCTTCTTACCTTTGTTACACCGCAATATTCCTGTCGATATCTGGGGTTATATCGCTCATAGGCCGCCTTCTTCCACATGCTTACTGGCAGCTTGGCGTCGCTTTCGTTGCCGCAGCGATCTGCATCTTGAAGCGGAGTCGGAAAGTTCGTTAGTTTGTCTGTGCTAGCTGCCGGACGTGTCTGGCAGCTAGCTTTTCATCAAGAAGATAGAAGAACTTGCTCCGAAGCGTGCGCTCAATTGGTTTACAAGGATTGGCTGCTCCCACGAATGAAGTTCTATGAATATGCTCAATCTTAAGAAGCAGAAAACAACCTTGATCCTATTGGCGTTGTTTATCTCTGTCTGGACCCAAAGGATCCATATCCGTGACTTCTTTGACGGCGTTCTTCAAGGCTATTCGATGAATATCGCCAATCATATCGTCGCGGAATGAATTGAAAGAGAGGCCGAAATTTCTTCTGTGATCATGGGCTCTTTGGCAGCGGCAACGAAGCCTGTCCAAACACGTAGCGCCAACCGTCCTTCGTGCGCACATAGGTATCGCTGAACCACAGTTGGTAGTCGAACGGCGTACCATCTTTGTTCGTGCCCTGCATCCACAGCTTGGCGGTGACCACCGCGGTATCGCCCCACACACGCACGGTCTGCTCGCTGTCTTCCTGGTGCGTGTATTCGCGGATGTGGTCCTCGGCTTCCTTCAGCAGATCCGCCTTGGTCGACACCGTTCCGTTGCCGATGACCAGGATGAAATCGTCGGCGAGTATCTTCGCCATGCCGGCGGCATCGTTGGCTTTCACGGCGGCCTGGTACTGCGTGTCCAGCGCGGCGACGGCGGCGATGTCGTCGCTTTCCGAAGCCTGCGCCGCGAACGGGGCCAGCACAAGGAGCAAAGTGGCGATGCGTGGCGGTTGAATTTTCATGAGGCATTCCGGTTGTTGGAAGGCCTCCAGACTATGGCCTGCCTGGACCCGAAGCTCGCCGTTTTCGGACAAGGTCACCCTGTCGCTGAAGCCGCTTTATGAGGCAGGCAGATACCTGGGAACACGGGCTTTCAGCAGCTCCACCAGCGCCGGTTCCATGTAGTCGAAGTCATCCGGGATTTCCAGGCAGACCATGCGCTTGCTGGCCAGTTGCGCGCTGAACTTCGCCGACAGTTTCGAGCGATGCGCGCGTTCCATGACCAGGATCAGATCGGCCCACTGCAACAGTTCCGGTGTCACCGGGTTGTCCGCATCGCGATTGATGCCTGCCGAAGCGGTTTCGATGCCCGGCCACGACGCGAACACCTGTTCGGCGGTCGGACTGCGCAGCCGGTTGCGGCTGCATACGAATAGAACGTTCCTGATCGTCGTCGGCTCAGGCCGCGGCCGCAAACGCAGGCCGGGTCAGGTTGTCCGCATCGCCCTGCGTGCACATCACCTCGTCCTCGATGCGTATGCCGCCATAGGGGCGGAACGTACTCACGCGTTCCCAATCCACGCTGTCGGCGTAACCGTTCTTCTTCACTTCGTCCAGCAGCATGTCGATGAAATACAGACCCGGTTCGATAGTCACCACCATGCCCGGCTCCAGCACGCGCGTCATGCGCAGGTACGGGTGTCCGGGCGGGCGCGGAATCTTGCCGCCGCGGTCGCTTTCGGCGAAGCCGGCCACATCGTGCACCTGCAGGCCGATGGGATGGCCCAGGCCGTGCGGGAAGAAGGCGGCGCTGACGCCGGTTTCCAGAGCGGCTTCGGGAGAAACCCTGATCACTCCGAAATCCTTGAGGATGCCCATCAAAGCCAGGTGCGCATCGATGTGCAGTTGCTTGTAATCGACGCCGGCGCGCACGCCCTTGCCCATTTCGATCTGCGCGCGGTCCACCGCATCGATCATCGCCTGGAACTCGCCCGACTTGTCGGCCGCGTAGGTGCGGGTGATGTCGCTGGCGTAGCCGTGGAAGCTGGCGCCGGCATCGATCAGGAAGCTGCGCGAGGGAGCGGGCGCGGTACGGCCCAGCTCGGTGTAGTGCAGCACCGCGCCGTGTTCGTTCAAAGCCACGATGTTGTTGTAGGGAAGTTCGCCCAGGTCCTGGCCCACGGCGCCGCAATAGTCCATGTGGATGGCGAACTCGCTCTTGCCTTCGCGGAAAGCGGCTTCGGCCGCGCGATGGCCGCGTACGGCCAGGTGCTGGGCTTCGCGCATCAGTGCGATTTCGTACGGGGTCTTGTAGGAGCGCTGGTACTCCAGGTAATCCACTACTGCTGCCGGGTTATTGGGAGCGTAGTCGCCCAGCGCGCTCTGCGGCTCGCCCAGGATCGCGCAGCGCGCGGCCGGTTTGGGCAGCAGCGCCAGCGCTTCTTCCGGCTTGCGGATGATGTGGATGTCGAAATGCTCCACCCACCAGCCGCTGGGCGCGTCGGGCACCACATGCCAATAGTCGAAAGGCTGGTAGAAGATCACCTGGGGGCGCTGGCCCGGCCGGCTTGTATCAGATGTGTACACCAGCCAGCTGTAGGGCACGCGCGTCAGCGGCAGCCAAGCCTTGAACTGCGGGTTGACCGCATACGGGTAATCGCGGTCGTCGAAGACCTGGTAGTGCTGGGTGCCGCTGGGCACGACCAGATGGTCGAAGCCGCCGCGCGATAAAGCCTCGTCCGCGCGCTGTTTCATCGTGGCCAGGTGGTCGGCGTACAGGGCGTTGAAGTCGGGCTGGGTCATTGCGGCTACTCGTCTGGACTCCCGCAATTCTGCCGCAATTGGCGTTTCCGCGCCGTAGGTCGGGGCTACGCCCCCGACGCGGCGGAGTTGAGTTCTCGCGCGTCGGGGGCGTAGCCCCGACCTACGACCTTGCTTCGGGGCGCGCGATCCAATCGCGCAGCATCGACAGCTGGCCTTCGTCGATGGTCAGGAAACGCAGGCCCGCCCAGCTCTGGCCGGGCGTATTGGCGCTGCCTACCCAGATCAGGTGCGCGCCCACGTCGATCGCGATCGCCCGCCCGCTGGGGTCGGCGATCTCGAACCGCAGCTGGTACAGCGCGTCCTCCACCAAAGGCGCGTTGGCCACCAGCAGCATGCCCGATTCGGAAAGATTGCCCAACCGGCCGATGATCTGCTCGGACATGGTGTCGACCACCATCACCGGCTCGTGCACATTGCGGCGCTGGTTGCGGCGCGAATCGTTGCTCATGCGTTCGCTCCCTGGCCCGTCGCGGGGGCGCTGGTGAAACTGCGCAGCGCGCTGACCGTGGCGCGCCAGGCGCGATCGATCAGGCGGCCCTTGTCCTGGGTGACCACGTGCACCTGCTCGAGCGCCATCAGCCGCGCCAGGCTGTCCATCGACTGCTCGCCGATGCGCTGGCCGCGCTGGTTGACGAACAGCGCGTGGTCGGTGACCGGGCTGTACCAGGACAGGCGCTGGCGGGTGACGTCGCCCTGCTGGTTCTTGACGAACTCGAACCAGGTACCGAACGGCAGCGTGCGCAGGTAGTCGTGGCACTCCTGTTCCTTCGGCGTGCGCTCGATGTGCTTCTTCTTTGGAGCCTCCACCTGTTCGCCCAGGCGGGCGCGGGCTTTGAGGCGTGCGGTAAGCTCGGTTCGCGAAGTGGCCTCGTCGTCCTCGGCGCTGGACAAGCGTCGGGCGATGGCCGCCGCTTCGTCTGGGTGGTAGCCCACTTGCGACAAAGCCGCTTCGATCTTCGGGGTGAGTTCGCCATCGGTCAACGTGGCGCCTTCCGCTTCGCTGGCGCCGCTGGTGGCCTTGGCGATACGCTGGGTGAGTTCCACCTGTTCGCGCCATTCCTCCGAATCCTGGCCGTTGCGCAGCTGGGTCAGCGTGAGCACGTCGGCCCAGGCCTGGTTCAACAGGGCCTGGACGAATTTCGGCGGCACCTGTCCGTGCAGCGCGGTATCGATGGTTTCTGCGGCGCGCTGCTTGGCGATCTCAAGACGGTCCTTGCCGCGCGCGGCTTCCACGTGCCGCCGCTCGGTGACTTCGGCTTTGCGCGCCATCGCGCGGAAGTGCGCCTGCACATCGTTGTTGACGCTCTCGAACACCTCGTCGTCGCCGTTGTAATCGGTGACCACCCGATTCACGGCATGGTGCAGTTTCTGCAGCAGCTGCGGGTCCGCGTCGTCTTCGCCCAGCCAAGCGGCGCCGGATTCGGCCACCGAGTTCAGCAGCTCGCGTGCCGGATGCTGGGGGCGCAGGAAGAATTCGCGATCGTGCAACGCCGCCTGCGCCACCGGCACCTGCAGCCGCACCAGCAGATCAACCGCAGGCGCGTCGCGCTGCACTTCGCGTTCGATTTCGTTGTACAGCAGGCCGAGCAGTTCGAAGGTGTCGGCGTCCTGCTGCACCAGCGCCGCCTGCGGGCCATGCTGTTCGCGGACCTGCGCGAGCATGGCCTTCTGCACGTCCAGCATGGTGCGGCGCGGCTGGCCGGGTTCGGCCGCCACCGGGGCGGCCTGCAACGAACGCAGCGAGCTCAGTACGTCGTGGGTGGGAAGCGGGGTGCCGGTTGCGTGTGTCCCGGTCGCGAAAGAAGCGACTGCGGCGCCTGACGGTCTGGCGCCGGCCTGTCCGGCAGGACCCGTCGATGCCGGTCCCGTCGAACCAGACGACATCGCCGCACGGCGCCCTTGCAGCAGTTGCTGCAAGGTGGCGAAAGAAGACGCATCGCTGTTCGCCTGCTCTGCGGCGGCATTGCCGATACCCGGGATGGCCTGCGCCGCGTCGGCATGGCCGGAAACCGGCGCGGCAACGGCCGAGGCCATGGCCTGCTGACCGAACGCCGACCAGGCCGAAGGCGAGGAATGCCCGTACCAATCGGTCATGGGACGCGACGCGCCTTCCGATGGGTGGGGGCCGCTATGGCCAGGCCTGCGATTTCCCTCGTCGCTGCGCGCGCGTTGCGGCGCAAAGACCAGGCCCGGCAGCACGCCTTGCTGGGCCAGCAGGGTGTTGAGTATCTCCATCCAGCCGAGGTAATCGGCCAATGCCTTCTGATCGAAGGCCTTGTACAGCAGCAGCTGCGAATCCAGGTCGATCTTGAAAGCCGCGGCGACCGAAGCGCGCAGCACTTTGCACAAGGTCTGCGGCCCGACCGGCAGCTGCGCGGCGTCGAACGCGGGCGAACCGGCCAGTACCCCGAAACGCTGGCCCATGAGATAGAGCGGCGTACGCGCACGCGCGTCGTGGCGCCGGGCGATTTCGCGCAGCACGATGTCCTGGTCCATCTCCGCGTCTTCGACCAGGGTCATGGTCTGGTATTCGATGCGCTCGTGCGCGTCCTTGGCCGGCACGGCGCGCGGCAGGCGGATGGCGGCGAACTCGCCTTCCAGTCCGGCCAGGAACATCGGCAGCAGGTCGGCGCGGCTCTTGCGCAACCCGTGCAGGTTGGCGAATTGCTCGGCCTGCTTTTCGTTGCTGCGCGCGCGTTCGGCCAGCTTGAACAGCTGTTGTTCGGATTCGACCAGCATCTGGCCGATGCGTTCGCTCAGATCCAGAGAGACCCGGCCGAAAAAGACGCCCAGGATCTTGCGCACGCGTGGCGGCAGCGACGACGCTTGCGCGATCGTTGCCGGCATGGACGAAGGCAGGGCGGGCGGTACGCTGGACATTGTTGATTGACTCCCCTGATGCCGGTTTTAACACATTCCCCAGCGGCCAGCGCGGCGGGGGGGCGGGTCTGTAGCTCTGGTTACCGCTGCAGGGCTACGGTTCCAGGAACAGTTCCACCACATCATTGGTGAAGCGGCGGCCAAGTTCGGTGGGCACCACCCGGTCGCCCGCGACCGCCACCCAGCCGCGTACGCCGGCCTGCGCCAGGGGGGCGGCAATGCGATCGCGCTGCAGGCCGGTCCAGGCTTCGAAATCGGCCAGTGCGAACCCTTCGTTGAGCCGTAGCGCATTGAGCATGAACTCGAACGGACGCCGCCCGGGCGCGATGCGTTCGTCGCCGCCCAGCGATTGCGCAGTGCCGGCTTCGGCCAGATAGGCGGTCGGATGCTTGGTCTTCCAGCGCCGCAGGATGTCCTGCTCCGCGCCCAGCGTGAGCTTTCCGTGCGCACCCGCGCCGATGCCCAGGTAATCGCCGAAACGCCAGTAGTTGAGGTTATGCGCGCACTGCCGTCCGGGCCGCGCGTAGGCGCTGACTTCGTATTGCGCGTAGCCAGCATCGGCCAGCAGGGCCTGGCAGCGTTCCTGCATGTCCCAGGCGCTGTCGTCGTCGGGCAGGCCCTTGGGCGGCCGGGCGAAGAACATCGTGTTCGGTTCCAGGGTCAACTGGTAATGCGAAATATGCGCAGGCTGCAGGGCGAAGGCGCGCTGCAGATCGTATTCGGCCATCGCCAGATCCTGGCCGGGCAGCGCGTACATCAGATCCAGGTTGAAATTGTCGAAGCCCGCGTCCTGCGCCAGCTTCACCGCGCGCTCGGCCTCGGCGCTGTCGTGGATGCGGCCCAGGCGCTTGAGGCAGCCGTCGTCGAAACTCTGGATACCGAAACTGATACGGTTGACGCCGGCCTCGCGGTATTTATCGAAGCGTCCGTGTTCGGCGGTGCCCGGATTGGTTTCCAGGGTGACCTCCAGATTCGGCGCGAAGCGCAGCCGGCTGCTGGCGGTTTGCAGAAAACGGTCGATCTGCTCGGGCGGGAACAGGCTGGGCGTGCCGCCGCCGAAGAACACCGAGTGGATGCTGCGCCCCCATACCAGTGGCAGATCCTGGTCCAGGTCGCGGATCAGCGCATCCACATAACCGGCGAAAGGCAGCGTGCCTTTGCCTTCATGCGAATTGAAATCGCAGTACGGACATTTGCGCACGCACCATGGCAAGTGCACGTACAGCGACAGCGGAGGCGGGATCATCATGGGACGGTGTAGCGGCCGATGCGGCATTCGTCCAGGGTCAGCGTATCGCCCAGTGCGTCGATTTCCGCATAACGCGGCGCGGCGGCGCGCTGGAACGCATCGTAGTGCGCTTCGCTGAGCCAGCGGTCGATGGTGAGGTAGGCGCCGGCTTCGTGGCTGCGCAGCAGTTCGGTGTCCAGGTAGCCGGAATACTCGCGGAACAGCGCGACCCACGCCCCTTGCGGGCCGTACAGGGCCTCGAAAGCGGATTCCGATCCCGGGCGTACCGCGTATTCCCAAATCACCACGAACATCATGCCTGTCCCAAGAAGGCCTACCCTAGCGCCGATCGCAGGCGTTCGCGCAACAGCGCAAGGGCCTGGCCGCGATGGCTCAGCCGGTTCTTCAGTCCTGGCTCCATTTCGGCCGCGGACTGGCCATGAAGCGGATCGAAGAACACCGGATCGTAGCCATGTCCGCCGTTGCCATGACGCTCGTGCAGGATGCGGCCGTTCCATTGGCCTTCCACGATCAGCGGCTGCGGATCGTCGGGATGGCGCAACAGCACCAGCACGCAGTAGAAATGCGCGGTACGAAGGTCGTCGGGGATTTCCCCCAGCACCTCCAGCAACTTGTCGATATTGCGCGAGGCATTGCCGTGCTCGCCGGCGTAGCGCGCCGAATACAGACCGGGCGCGCCTTTCAACGCGTCCACGCAGATGCCGGAATCGTCGGCCAGGGCCGGCAGACCGGTGACTTGCGCCGCGTGGCGCGCCTTGATCAGCGCGTTCTCCACGAAGGTGCTGCCGGTTTCGTCGGCGTCCTCGACGCCCAGGTCGGATTGGGCCAGCAGTTCTATGGCGTCGCCCGCCAGCAGTTCGCGCAGTTCCTGCAGCTTGCCCTGATTGGAGGAGGCCAGTACCAGTCTCATGCTTTCAATTCCAATAAATCCCACTTGTTGCCGTAACGGTCGCGGAACACGGCTACGGTGCCGTAGTCCTCCTCGCGTGGCGTTTCCAGGAACTCCACGCCTTTGCCGGTCATGGCACGGTGATCGCGCCAGAAATCGTCGGTCTGCAGAAAGAATCCCACGCGTCCGCCGGTCTGGTCGCCGATGCGCGCGTGCTGGGCGTCGTCGCTGGCTTTGGCCAACAACAGGCCGGTCTCGCTGCTGCCCGGTGGCGCCACGCGGACCCAGCGCTTGCCGTTGCCCAGGTCGGTGTCTTCCAGCAGCGTGAAGCCGAGCGCGCCGGTGTAGTGGGCGATGGCGGTGTCGTAGTCGTCTACGACCAGAGTGATGAGGCTGAGGGTTTGTTTCATGGCGTCGATTGCAATGTCAGAGTGCCGTGGGAGCGCCGTCCCGGCGCGAGCTCTTTCTCGCCGAACCCCAGGAGCTCGCGCCGAGACGGCGCTCCCACGTTTGGGGTCATAGCGCCAATGCGGCGCGCTGCGCGGCGAATAATTCGCCGATGCCTTTCTCGCCCAGCGCCAGCAGGTCGTTGAGTTCGTCGCGGCGGAACGCGTGGCCTTCGGCGGTGCCCTGCAGCTCGATGAAGCCGCCGCCGTCGTTCATCACCAGGTTCATGTCGGTATCGCAGTCGCTGTCTTCCGGGTAGTCCAGGTCCAGCACCGGCACGCCGCGATAGATGCCGACCGACACCGCGGCCACTGCGCCGTGGATCGGATCGCGCTTGATTTCGTTCCTGGCCTTCAGCCAGTTGACCGCATCGACCAGCGCCACGTACGCGCCGGTGATGGCGGCGGTGCGGGTGCCGCCGTCGGCCTGCAGCACGTCGCAGTCCAGGGTGATGGTGCGTTCGCCCAGGGCGTTGCGGTCCACGCAGGCGCGCAGCGCGCGGCCGATCAGGCGCTGGATTTCCAGGGTGCGCCCGCCCTGCTTGCCGCGCGAGGCTTCGCGGTCGCTGCGGGTATGGGTGGAGCGCGGCAGCATGCCGTACTCGGCGGTGACCCAGCCTTCGCCCTTGCCGCGCAGGAAGCCCGGCACGCGGTTCTCCACGCTGGCCGTGCACAGCACCCGGGTCTCGCCGAAAGACACCAGTACCGAGCCCTCGGCATGGCGGGTGTAGCCGCGCTGGATGCTTACTTCGCGCATCTGCTCGGGGAGGCGGCCACTGGGGCGAACGACGGTCATGCGCGAATCCGTAAAAAGGGCGGGCTAGGTTACCATTCGCCTCCCGCAGCACGGCCCGGCCTTGACCATGATCCGCAGCATGACCGCTTACGCCACCGCCGAGCGCGCCACCGAGGGCGGCACCCTGGCGTGCGAATTGCGGGCGGTGAACCACCGCTTCCTGGAGCTGGGCCTGCGTTTGCCCGAAGAGCTGCGCGTGCTGGAACCGGCGCTGCGCGAGCGCATCTCCGCGCGCATCGCCCGCGGCAAGCTGGATTTCTCGCTGCGCCTGCGTTCGCCCGAAGGCGAGGGCGGACTGCAACTGAATGCAACGCTGGTGAGACAGTTGTCCGAACTGGCGCTGGACATGACCGCGCGCTTCCCGGCGCTGCGCACCGAGTTCATCGACCTGCTGCAATACCCGGGCGTGCTGCAGGCGCGTTCGACCGATGCCGAGGTTCTGCAAGCCGAAGCGTTGGCGCTGCTGGATACGCTGCTGGACCAGTTCGTCGGCGCGCGCGAGCGCGAGGGCGAAAAGCTGGCGGTGGCGATCAGGGAGCGGGTCGATGCACTGGCCGCGCGCGCGGCCGAGGTGCGCGAACTGATTCCGGTCATCCGCGCCGGCCAGCGTCAGAAGCTGGACGCGCGCTTGGCGGACCTGGCCCAGGCGGCCGATCCGGGACGCGTGGAGCAGGAACTGGTGCTGTGGCTGCAAAAACTCGATGTGGACGAAGAACTCGACCGTCTGGACAGCCACATCAAGGAAATCCGCCGGGTGCTGAAGCAGACCGAGCCGGTGGGCCGCCGCCTGGATTTCCTGCTGCAGGAGTTCAATCGCGAGGCCAACACGCTGGGTTCCAAATCGGTCGATGTGCGTACCACCAATATCGCGGTGGAATTGAAGGTGCTGATTGACCAGATCCGCGAACAGGTGCAGAACATTGAATAAGGCCGGGATTCGGGATTCGGGATTCGGGAATGGGAAGAGCCGCTGGCTTTTCAGGGTTCCGGCTGTCCTGGTGGCATGCGGATCTATTTTTTCCCCAATCCCCAATCCCCAATCCCCAATCCCGTCATGACCATGCGCGGAACTCTTTACGTAGTCGCCGCGCCCTCGGGCGCCGGCAAGAGCAGCATCGTCAACGCGGTGCTGGCGCGCGATGCGCAGATCGCGCTGTCGATCTCGTTCACTTCGCGCCAGCCGCGCCCGGGTGAACGCCACGCGCAGCATTACAACTTCGTCAGCGAGGACGAGTTCCAGCGCATGATCGACGCGGAGGATTTCTTCGAGTACGCCCGGGTGCACGGCGACTGGAAAGGCACTGCGCGCCAGTCGGTGGAGCCGCAATTGAATGCCGGCAAGGACGTGCTGCTCGAGATCGATTGGCAAGGCGCGCGTCAGGTACGGGCCAAGGTGCCCAACGCGGTCAGCGTGTTCATCCTGCCGCCCTCGCGCGAGGCGCTTGAGCAGCGCATGCGCAACCGCGGCCAGGACAGCGAAGCGGTGATCGCGCAGCGGCTGGCCGCCGCACGCGAGGAAATGTCCCACTACGGCGAATTCGATTACGTCATCGTCAATGAGGTCTTCGACACCGCGGTGGAGGAGATGTGCGCCATCTTCACCGCCAGCCGTTTGCGCAAGGAGCCCCAGGTGGCACGGCACGCCGGGCTGATCCAGACCCTGCTGGGGTAGTCCTGGACCGTCCCGCTTGCGCCACGGAAGCCAGGCCGGGGTTGCTTTCTGCGCTCAAGTTATTGATTAGCAAGGGCGAAAAGACCCAAATGCTTGCATGCGGCCGGCTCCGGCCCTACAATCCGCGCCCCTTTCTGTATTAATCGCGCGGCCCCCGGGTCGCCGGGAGCCCGCATGGCCCGCATCACCGTAGAAGATTGCCTGGAAGTCGTCGACAACCGTTTCGAGCTGGTCATGATGGCCGCCAAGCGCGCCCGCCAGTTGGCCAACGGCGTTGAGCCGACCATCGACAATCACGAGAGCGGCGACAAGCCGACCGTGCTGGCGCTGCGCGAGATCGCCGCGCGCAAGATCGACAATGAGCTCATCGACCGGGTCGAGAAGGCCGAGCGCGAACGCGCCGAGCGCGAGGCGCTGGAATGGGCCGCCGCGGAAGTGGTCGCCGACGACGATCTGTCCAAGGGCGACGACTGATCGGTTTTTCGGTCTTCGGTTGCTTATCGAACGGCCCGCGAAAGCGGGCCGTTCGTTTTTCAGGAATATTGGGATCACTGGCGATGGTTCATCGCGACCTGCCCCTCCAGTCGTCATCCCAGCGAACGCTGGGATCCATCTTGATCTTGCTCTGGCTTTTACTTTTGCTTCAAAGCAAAAGCGTTTCGCGCGCTGCGCGAGTCACTTTTCTTTGAACGGCAAAGAAAAGTAACCAAAAGAAAGCCGCCCTACGGTGCGCCCGGCGATGAAGCCGCCGGGTCCGCAAGCGGGCCGGGAATTTCCGTAAGACACATCCTGTGTCTACGGAAACGGCGCACATCCCTGTGCGCCGCCCCTGCGGGGTTTACCCGTCCCGCTTGCCGCGCCTCACGGGGTTCCTAAAGCAGCATCGCCGGCAACGGCAACCAACTGCCCTTGCTTCGCCATCGCACATTAATTTGCCGTTATATGCCCGCTGGCATAGGCTTGGGGCATGTCCCCCAGCCGCCCCGCTAAAACTGTCTCTTCTGTTCCCTCCCCGGACGACGGGGTGCCGGAATACCTGCGCCAGTTGGAGCGTGCGGCCAGCTACCTTCCAGCCGAACAACTGCCGCTGCTTCGGCGCGCTTGGGAAGTGGGCGCAGCCGCCCACGAGGGCCAGACCCGCAAGTCGGGCGAGCCCTACATCACCCATCCGGTTGCCGTGGCCCAAGTGCTGGCCGAACTGGGGCTGGATGTCGAAACCCTGATCGCCGCGATCCTGCACGACACCATCGAGGACACGCCGCTGACCCATGCCGAGATCGCCGAAGGTTTCGGCGAATCGGTCGCCGAGCTGGTGGACGGCGTCACCAAGCTGGACAAGCTGCATTTCCGCGACCGCCAGGAAGCGGCGGCCGAGAGTTTCCGCAAGATGCTGCTGGCCATGTCGCGCGACCTGCGCGTGATCATGATCAAGCTGGCCGACCGCCTGCACAACATGCGCACGCTGGGCGCGCAGAGTCCCGAGGCGCGCAAGCGCATCGCCAAGGAAACCCTGGACATCTACGCGCCCATCGCCCAGCGGCTGGGCATGAACCTGGTCAAGTCCGAACTGCAGGACCTTGGTTTCCGCGCCATGTATCCGTGGCGCCACGCCATCATCGACAAGCACATCCGCAGCCAGCCGGTGGTGCGGCGCGAATCGATGGCGCAGATCGAAGCGCACCTGTCGCAGCGCCTGACCCGCGATGGACTGGAACACCGACTGGTCAGCCGCATCAAGACGCCCTGGAGCATCTACAACAAGATGCACGGCGAAGGCAAAAGCTTCGACCAGGTGATGGACGTATTCGGTTTCCGCGTGGTGGTGGACAGCGTGCCGCATTGCTACCAGGCGCTGGGATCGGTGCATGCGCAGTACAAGCCGCTGGACGCGCGCTTCCGCGATTTCATCGCCATTCCCAAGGCCAACGGCTACCAGTCGCTGCACACGGTACTGTTCGGGCCTTACGGTTCGCCGATCGAGGTGCAGATCCGCACCATGGAAATGGACCTGATCGCCGAACGCGGCATCGCCGCCCACTGGACCTACAAGTACGGCGCGCAAACGCCCAACAGCGCGCAGAGCCGCGCCCATGCCTGGATCATGGAGCTGATCGAGAACCAGCGCGCCGCCGGTTCGTCGCTGGAATTCCTGGACAACGTGAAGGTCGACCTGTTCCCGGACGAGGTCTACCTGTTCACGCCCAAGGGCAAGATCCTGTCGCTGCCGCGCAGTTCCACCGCGCTGGATTTCGCCTACGCCGTGCACACCGACGTGGGCAACCAGGCGGTGGCTTCGCGGGTGGACAAGAAGCTGGTGCCGCTGCGCACCAAGCTGGCCAGCGGCCAGAGCGTGGAGATCATCACCGCCAAATCCGCGCTGCCCAAGCCGCAGTGGCTGGAATTCGTGGTCACCAGCAAGGCGCGCACCGCCATCCGCCACCAGCTCAAGCAGCTGGAGCACGAGGACGCGGTGCAACTGGGCCACCGCATGCTGGATCGCGCACTGGAAGATCTGGACAGTTCGCTGGAGCGTTTGCCGCAGCAGCGGTTGGAGGCGTTCCTGGCCGAGCACCGCTATCCACGATTGGAAGCGTTCCTGGCCGACGTGGCGCTGGGCAACTGGATGCCCACGCAGGCCGCGCAGGCGCTGACCGCTTATGCCGAGCTGCGCGGCGGCGGCCATTCCAAGCATTCGCAGGAAAAGATCCTGATCAACGGCACCGAGCGCGGCGTGGTCAGTTTCGCCAACTGCTGCCAGCCCATTCCCGGCGACGAGATCATGGGTTATCACACCGCCGGCAAGGGCATCGTGGTGCACCGCCTGGATTGCCCCAACGTGGTCGAGTTCCGCAAATCGCCCGAGCGCTGGATCCCCATCGATTGGGACACCAACGTCACCGGCGATTACGACGCTTCGCTGCTGATCGATGTGGAAAACCGTCCCGGCGTACTGGCCCAGGTCGCCGCCGCGGTGGCCCAGAGCCAGTCCAACATCGATCGCGTGGAGTATCTGGAACGCGACATCAATGCCGCCGTGCTGCGTTTCTCCATCCAGGTGCGCGACCGCAACCATCTGGCCGAAGTGATGCGCAGATTGCGCCGCCTGGGCGTCGTCCACGGCGTCAGAAGGCAATAACGTCCTTGGTTGTAGGAGCGGGCCCTGCCCGCGAGCTCTTGGCGACATCCAACCGAAGCAAAAGCTCGCGGGCAGGGCCCGCTCCTACATAGAATGTGTGCACGTCCCGCTTATGGAATCGCCATGACCCGCCAGATCATCCAGACCGACCATGCTCCCGCCGCCATCGGCCCCTATTCGCAAGCGGTGCGCAGCGGAAACACGGTTTATTTCTCCGGCCAGATTCCACTGGATCCGGCCACCGGCAATCTGGTGGAAGGCGACATCGCGGTGCAGGCCCGTCGCGCGTTCGACAATCTCAAGGCGGTGGCCGAAGCGGCGGGCGGTTCGCTGCCGCAGATCGTACGTCTGGGCCTGTACCTCACCGACCTGGGCCAGTTCGCCGCGGTGAATGCGGTGATGCAGGAATATTTCAATGCGCCGTTTCCTGCGCGGTCCACCGTCGAAGTATCGGCGCTGCCCAAGGGCGCGGTGTTCGAAGTCGATGCGGTGATGGTGCTCTGACGTAGGTCGGGGCTACGCCCCCGACGCGCCTGACCCGACGGAAACGTGGGAGCGGCGTCCCGCCGCGAGCTTTTGATCCTGCTTTACGCGCCGGTCGCAAGACCACGGAAAGAGCTCGCGGCGGGACGCCGCTCCCACGCTTGGTTACTTGCTTTCCGTTCACGCCATCTGCTCGCGCGCTTCGCTGGGCGTGTGCCCCGTCCAGCGCTTGAACGCGCGCCGGAACTCGCGCGCGTCGGCGAAGCCGATGCTGGTACCGACCTGGCTGATGGTCAGGTTGTGGTCGTGCAGCAATTCCAGCGCGCGCTCGGTGCGGATGCGGTCGTGCAATCGGCTGAAGCTGATCCCGTCGGCGGCCAGCTGACGGCGCAGCGTGCGTTCGCTCAGGTGCATGACCCCGGCGATGGCGGAAAGCGGCGGATTCTCGCGCACGTGCTGGCGCAGGAAGCGTTCCACCGTCGCCGACAGTTCGCTTTGCGGTGAGGCGATATCGGCCAGTTGCCGCTGGCACAGCTCCAGCACCTGGCGCGCGTTGACCGCGTTGTAGGTGGGAAATTCCAGCGCCATCCATTGGCTGTCGATCACCATCAGGTTGCGCGGGCGATCGAACTGCAACTCGCACTGGAACAGTTCCGTGTACTTGTCGGCATAGGCGGGCGCCGGATAGGTCAGCTCCAGCCGCAAAGGGCGGAACTGGGGGCCGATCAGTTCCCGCGCCACCATCAGCGAGCTGGCGAACATCTCCTCGCACAGGAACGGCAGGATCGCCGGTACGGCGACCGGCGCGCGCGCAGTCATCGCCACTTCGCCGTCGGTGCTGGTCTCGGTGTCGATATCCAGCATGGCGCCGGTGGTGCGCTGGTAGGTCATGCCCAGCAGAACCGCTTCGCCGAAGGTCGGCGCGGTCTTCATGGCCAATCCCAGCAGGCCGAAATTGCCGACGTTCTGCCGGCAGCCCACCTGCAGCCCCAGATCGGGCTGAGCCAACGCCGCCAGTGCGCGCGCCACGATCTCGCTGGCCTGGCGATAGGACACCCGGGTGGCGGGGTCGTCGATCTCCTGCGGGTCCAGGCGCATGCCTTTGAACCAAGGCGCGCTGTCCATTCCCTGCTCGCGCGCCAGCTGCACCAGATGGCACAGCATGTTGGTCGGAATGACCGCCGCCGCCAGCCGCGTTTCGCTGACCGGGTCTGTGGTGACGCGCATCGAAGCCCCTCCAGCTTGTCCGCTTTGCCCCCCCAAGTATGCCGCTCCTGCCCTCACTCCCGTCAAGGATGGCGAACCAGACTGCATCACCACCTCTGTGTGGATACGCGGCCGTATGCGCCGCCACCGCCGATATTCCGGGAGATTCCAGATGCGACAGCACGTCGTGGTAGTTGCCTTGTTGCTGGCGCTGAGCGCTTGCCAGAAAGACCAGACCGCGCCGGCAAGCGCGGCTGTCGCCGCCGGCGATGCCGGTTTCGTCGCCACCCTGCACGAGCGCCTGCTGGACGCCAAACCGGGCGAGGTGATCGAGATACCCGCCGGCAAGTTCTCCTTCG
Source organism: Pseudoxanthomonas sp. CF125 (assembly GCF_900104085.1). Lineage (GTDB taxonomy): Bacteria > Pseudomonadota > Gammaproteobacteria > Xanthomonadales > Xanthomonadaceae > Pseudoxanthomonas_A. The sequence goes on along the minus strand of NZ_FNLD01000001.1, from coordinate 1,854,609 downwards.
ACCGCAGCCTCACCTTGCGTGCCAATGGAGTGACCATTCGCGGCGCGGGCATGGACAAGAGCGTGCTCAGTTTCAAGGGCCAGAAAGCCGGCGCCGAAGGCCTGCTGGTCAACGGCGACGATTTCACCATCGAGAACCTGACCATCGAGGATTCCAAGGGCGATGGCCTGAAGATCAGCGAATCCAAGAACATCACCATCCGCAAGGTCAAGGTGCAGTGGACCGGCGGCCCCAGCACCAAGAACGGCGCCTACGGCCTGTATCCGGTGCTGACGAAAAACGTGCTGATCGAGGATTCGGTGGCCATCGGCGCCTCCGACGCCGGCATCTACGTGGGCCAGTCCGACGGCGTGATCGTGCGCCGCAGCCGCGCCGAATCCAACGTGGCCGGTATCGAGATTGAGAACACCATCAACGCCGACGTGTACGAGAACGTGGCGACCAGGAACACCGGCGGCATCCTGGTCTTCAACATGCCCAACCTGACCCAGCAGGGCGGCAACATCCGGGTGTTCAACAACAAGGTGATCGCCAACAACACCGAGAATTTCGGCGCCAAGGGCACGCCGGTGGCCAGCGTGCCGGCGGGCTCGGGCATGGTGGTGAACGCCAACGACGACGTGGAGATCTTCGACAACGAGATTTCCGATAACGCCACCGCCAACTTCATCATTTCCAGCGTGTATTCCACCGGCTACAAAGATTCCAGCATGGCCAAGGATTTCGATCCGTATCCGGAACGCATCTACGTGCACGGCAACAAGGTCAGCGGCGGCGGCGATTCGCCCGACGGGCTGGATCTGAAAGCGCTCAAGGTGGCGATGTTCGGACTGGGCGGAAGCTTTCCCGACGTGCTGTGGGACGGTTACTACAACAAGGACCGCAAGGTCGATGGCAAGGCCGCTACGGGTCCGGAAATCTGTCTGCGCGATGTCAGCGGCGTGGTCAATGCCGACGGTCCTGGCGGTTACAAGAATCCGAGCAAGGACGCCAAGCCTTTCGAATGCGATCTGCCGCGGCTGCCGGCGGTGGATCTGGGGCGTGGTTGAGGTCGGGTGATGCAGTTTCGCGGTTTCGCATTGCTTGCTTTGGTGTCGCTGCTGTCGGCGTGCGGAGGCGAAGACGCCGGCGTGCGTTTCTTCGCCGAGGGACAGCCCAAGGCGTTGAGCGAGTGGCGCACGCTCAAGGTCGAAGACGGGCGTCTGTCTTTGAACGAAGGCGTAGTGCCGTACGATCTCAATACGCCGCTGTTCAGCGATTATGCGCACAAGCTGCGCACGGTCTGGATGCCGAAGGGCAAGTCCGCGTCGTACGCGGCGCAGAACAGTTTCGCCTTTCCGGTGGGCACCATCATCAGCAAGACGTTCTATTACCCGTTGCCCGGCGACGGGAAGTGGGACGGCAAATCGGTGGCGCGCACCGTCGGCAACGACGATCTTCAGAACGAGACGCTGGATCTTTCGAAAGTGCGCCTGATCGAAACCCGGCTGCTGGTTCGCCGCGAAGGGGGTTGGGAAGCGATGCCCTATGTCTGGAACGAGGCGCAGACCGAAGCCACCCTTAAACGCGCGGGCGAACTGATCTCTCTCGAGCTGGTGGACGGCGATGGCGGCCGCGAAGCGGTGGACTACCAGGTTCCCGACCAGAACCAGTGCGCCAGCTGCCACGCCACCGACAACAAGACCCGCGCGCTGCATCCCATCGGACCGAAGGCGCGCAATCTCAATCGCGATTTCGCCTATGCGGCCGGCAGCGAGAACCAGATCGCGCATCTCGCACGCGTCGGCTACCTGACCGGTGCGCCCGATCTCGCCCAGGCGCCGCGTAATGCGAATTGGCGGGACGCCGCTCACGCCAAGCTCGAAGATCGCGCGCGCGCCTATCTGGACGTCAACTGCGGCCACTGCCATAGCCAGACCGGTCCGGCGATCACTTCCGGCATGTGGCTGGACGCGGCCATCGACGATCGTCTGAAGCTGGGTTTCTGCAAACAACCGGTGGCGGCGGGCAAGGGCACGGGCAATCGCCTGTACGACATCGCGCCCGGCCAGGCCGATGCTTCGGTACTGGTGTTCCGCATGGACAGCGACGACCCTTCGGTGATGATGCCGGAACTGGGGCGCTCGGTCGTCCACCGCGAAGGCGTGGAGCTGATAAGGGAATGGATAAACGCGCAGCAGGGCGCATGCGATAGATGAGGGTAGCGACGGACTAATTCGGCGTGGCGATGTCTCAGCGACGATTCGCCGCATAGCAATCAACGGGGAGAGAGCGATGAAGTTGATCCAACGTGGACTGGTAGTGGGAATGCGGCGCGCCTTGTTCGGCGGATGCCTGCTGGCGGTATCGACAGGAACGGCCTGGGCGCAGCAGACCGAGGCGGCGCCGGCAGAAACCGATGCGACCACGCTGGACCGCATCCTGGTCACTGCGCAGAGCCGTACCCAGGAACTGCAGGACGTGCCGATAGCACTGCAGGTGCTGGACGACCGCATGATCCAGGACGTGGCGGCCGAAGACCTGGGCGACCTGGACAGCTTCGTGCCGGGCCTGCAGATCAACAGCGTGCAGCCCACGCAACCTTCTATCGCGCTGCGCGGCATCAGTACCGACGATTTCGGTATTGGCACCGATCCGGCCGTGGGCGTGTTCATCGACGGCGTCTACACCGGGCGCAGCGGCGGCATCTTGCTGCCGCTGACCGATGTGGAACGCATCGAAGTACTGAAGGGCCCGCAGGGCACTTTGTTCGGCCGCAACACGGCTGCGGGCGCGGTATCGGTGATCACCAAGCGGCCCAGCAACGAGACCGAGGCCGCGGCCAAACTCAGGTTGGGCAACTATGGCAAGCAGTACCTGGAAGCGATGGCCAACATCCCCCTGAGCGACCGCGCCGCGCTGCGCCTCAACGGCCTGCTGAACACCAGCGACGGCTGGTTGCAGGACGGCGCAACCGGCAAAGACCTGGGTGGCGACAACGTCTGGGCCACGCGTGCGGCCTTGCAACTGGGCATCACCGACAACACCACGGCGCTGCTGAGTTGGGACCACGAGAGTCTGGATCAGCTCGGGCGGCCCACCACCGGCATCGTGCCGTTGCCCCCGGCGCCGGGTTTGCCGGTCGCTCCAGCCGACCCGCTGACTTATCTCGATCCGCGCGACATCGACACTTTCAACGACACCGCCGCCAGCGCCGAGTGGCGCACCTTCGATGGCGTCACCTTGATCGTCGATCACGGCTTCGAATGGGGCCATCTGACTTCCACCACCGCCTGGCGCCAGTTCGATGCGCTCAATCGCGTGGAAGAGGACGGTACCAACCGGCCCAACCTGTATCTGGATTCCACCAACAGCGAGTCCAACGAGACCAGGTATCAGGAATTCAAGTTCAGCGGCGCCACCGATCGGCTCGACTGGGTGGCGGGAGTGAGCTACTACGAAGAGGAAGCGAATCAGACCAGCGAGATCAACACCACTACTACCGCGGTGGATACGGCGGTGTCCAATCTGGGTCTGGCGCCGACGCCGGACGGCACGCTGTTCGGATTCTTCTCCCAGGTGCTGGGTTCGTTCGGCATTCCGCTGACGCTCATGGACCATGCCTGGAACGAGCAGTTCTACAACACGTTGAAGACGAAATCGTATGCCGGTTTCGGCGACGTGATCTGGCATGTCAACGACAAACTCAACCTGACCTTCGGCCTGCGCTATACCCGCGACGAGAAGGACTTCAGCTGGTTCAACGACATCCGCAATGCGCCCACCCTGGACGCCACGCTCGATGCGTTGGACGCGGCTGGATTCTTCGCCCTGGCCGGCGTGCCGAAGGAATTCTTCATCTTCGACCTGGCCTTCATCGATCCGCCGGCGATGATGAATAAAGGCGTGACCAATCGCGCCAGCAAGTCTTGGAGCGACTGGAGCCCGCGCCTGGTTGCGGACTATCACTTCACCGACAATTTGATGGGCTTCGCCTCGCTGGCCAAGGGCTACAAGGCCGGCGGCTACAACGCCTTGCAGATCGGCAGCGAGTTCGACAACGAAGACGTGTGGAACGCCGAAATAGGCATCAAGCACACCTTGCCGGAGGCGCGTCTGGCCTACAACGCATCGGTATTCTCCTATCGCTACGACAATCGCCAGTCGATCCGTCTGGACAACACCAGCACTATCCCGCGGTTCGTCGTGGATACCGGCGACGTGGAAGCCTACGGCGTGGATTTCGACCTGCGCTGGCAGGTCAGCAATGCGTTCGGCATCGATTTCAACGCCGAGTACATCAACTCCAAATACAAGGACTACAACGTCAACACCGCTGCCGGGTTGCTGGATCTCAACGGGCAGCCCACGGGCGAGCCGTCGTGGTCGGCGGCGGTGGGCGGCCACTACACCTGGAACCTCGGCGATGGCGGCGACCTGCGCCTGGCCTTGCGCCACGCCTATCGCGGCGCCTGCCGCAGCAACGACTACAACCGCGGTTCGGGCGACTGCACAAGCCTGCCCAATTTCTCCACCGGAGAATCGCAGAACCGTACCGACGTCCGCCTGGGCTGGTCTTCGGCCCGCGGCCACTGGAACTGGGCGGTCTACGCCAACAACGTGTTCGACAACCAGTACGTCGGCCAGCTGAACGTGTACGGCCGCGAGGCCTTCGGCACGGTGGGCGCGGTGGTCAGCGAGCCGCGCACCTACGGGATGGAAGTAGGGGTGAAGTTCTGACCTGCGGAGATCCCGGCGCTTCCAATGCCTGGAGCTCCGTTCTGACACGCTGGCGCGGCGAATCCTGACTGGCGTTAATCCGGTGCGGTCGGCATCCTAGTCAGATGCCGTCCGCGCCACGCAGCGAAGAACCCGCCTTCAACCAGCCCATCGCCGGACAACTCGCCGGCGTGGGCCCGCGCGTGGCGGAAAAACTGGCGGCGCGCGGATTGTTGACGCTGCAGGACCTGTGGCTGCACCTGCCGCTTCGCTATGAAGACCGCACCCAGCTCACGCCCATCCGCTCCCTGCAGCCGGGGGTGCCGGCGCAAGTGGAAGGCCGGGTGGAGGCAGTCGAGCGCGGTTTCCGTTATCGCCCGCTGCTGCGCGTGGCGATCGGCGATGAATCGCACGCCACCCTGGTGCTGCGCTTTTTCCATTTCCGCGCCGCACAGGTCGCGCAGTTCGCGCCGGGCGCGCTGGTCCGTTGCTACGGCACGCCCAAGCCGGGGCAGAACGGTTTGGAAATCGTCCATCCCAGCTACCGGGTGCTGGGCGAGGGCGACGCCGCATCGCTGGGCGAAGAACTGGACCCGGTCTATCCCGCGGTCGAAGGCATCGGCCCGGCTTCGATGCGCAAGCTGATCGGGCAGGCGCTGGATCGCCTGCCCGATGAAGCTTCATTGGAACTGCTGCCGCCCGAAATGTTGCGCGGCCTGCAGTTGCCTTCGCTGCGCCAGGCCCTGCTGGGCATGCACCGGCCTGCACGCGATGCCGATGTCGCCGCGCTGGCGACCGGCACCCATCCCGCACAGCGCCGCCTGGCGCTGGAAGAGCTGCTCGCGCACAACCTGAGCCTGCGCCGGCAGCGCATCGCCTTGCAGCGTCACCACGCTCCTGCGCTGGCGGGCAAAGGCAAGCTCGCTTCGCAACTGCGGTCGGCATTGCCGTTTTCGCTGACCGGCGCGCAACGGCGCGTGTTCGCGCAGATCCGCCACGACCTGGCGCAACCCTCGCCGATGATGCGGCTGGTGCAGGGCGATGTGGGCAGCGGCAAGACCGTGGTCGCGGCGATGGCGGCCATGCTCGCGGTGGAAGCAGGCAAGCAGGCTGCGCTGGCCGCGCCGACAGAATTGCTGGCTGAGCAGCACCTGGCCAACCTGCGCCAATGGCTGGAGCCGCTGGGTATCCGCGTAGCGTGGCTGGCCGGCAAGGTCACCGGCAAGGCGCGCACCGGCGTGTTGGCGGAAGTCGCCTCCGGCGCGGCGCAAGTAGTGGTCGGCACGCATGCGTTGATGCAGGAAGCGGTCGTCTTCCACGATCTGGCCCTGGCCATCATCGACGAACAACACCGTTTCGGCGTGCACCAGCGCCTGGCGCTGCGCGACAAGGGCGCTTCCGGCCGATCGGTGCCGCACCAGCTGATCATGACCGCCACGCCCATTCCGCGCACGCTGGCGATGGCGGCGTACGCCGACCTGGACGTATCCGCCATCGATGAGCTGCCGCCCGGCCGCACGCCGGTGCAGACCATCGCCTTGAGCGGCGAACGGCGGCCCGAACTGGTGGAACGCATCCGCGCGGCCTGCGCCGAAGGGCGGCAGGCCTATTGGGTGTGTACGTTGATCGACGACAGCGACGAAGTCGTGGCGCAGGCGGCGCAGGGTACTTACGAAGCCTTGTCGGCGCAGCTTCCCGGCGTGCGCGTGGGACTGGTACACGGCCGCATGAAACAGGCAGAGAAGCAGGACACGATGCGCGCCTTCAAGGCCGGCGACATCGACCTGCTGGTGGCGACCACGGTCATCGAGGTAGGCGTGGACGTGCCCAACGCCTCGCTGATGATCGTCGAGAACGCCGAGCGCCTGGGCCTGGCGCAACTGCACCAGCTGCGCGGACGGGTAGGGCGCGGCGCGGCGGCTTCCAACTGCGTGCTGTTGTACCAGGCGCCGTTGTCGCTTATGGCCAAACAGCGGCTGGCGACCATGCGCGAAACCAACGATGGCTTCGTCATCGCCGAGAAGGATCTGGAACTGCGCGGCCCCGGCGAGTTGCTGGGTACGCGTCAGACCGGCCTGGCCGCCTTCCGCGTGGCCGACCTCGCGCGCGATGCAGGCATGCTGCCGCTGGTGCGCGAACTGGCGGACCGGTTGCTGGCCGATTCGCCGGACGTCGCCGACCGGATCATCGCGCGCTGGGTGGGCGGCGCGGCCAGATACGCGTCGGCGTAGGTCGGGGTTACATCCCCGACGGGCGCAATGCGTCGGGGACGTAGCCCCGACCTACGTGCGAAACTCCATCATCGAATTGGAAGACGAAACATGACCGACAAGATTCCCCTGTTGATCGACACCGACCCCGGCGTAGACGACGCTCTCGCCCTGTTGATGGCGTTCAACGATCCCGATCATGAGTTGGTCGGCCTGACCATCGCCGCCGGCAACGTCGGCCTGGATTACACCGTGCGCAACGCGCTCAAGCTCTGCGAAATCGCCGGGCGCCAGGACGTGCCGGTCTACGCCGGCTGCGCCGATCCGCTGCTGCATCCGTCGGTCGACGCCGCGCATGTGCACGGGCGCGATGGCTTCGGCGATATCGGCTTCGACCCCGCCACGCGCCAGGCCGAGGCCGAGCACGCCGCGCTGGCGATCCTGCGCCTGTCGCACCAGCATGCCGGCCGATTGCTGCTGGTCGCGCTCGGCCCGCTGACCAACATCGCGCTTGCGCTGAAGCTGGACCCCACGTTGCCCCAGCGCATCAAGCGCTTCGTGGTCATGGGCGGGGCGGTCAGCGCCCACGGCAACATCACCGCCGCGGCCGAGTTCAACGTCGCCTTCGATCCGGAAGCGGCGCATATCGTTTTTCAGGGGTTCCCGCATATCGACCTGGCCGACTGGGAAGCGGTGATGGCGCACGGCTTCCTGCATACCAAGGCCGAGCAATGGCTGCAGGCGGACTCCCCGCGGGCCCGTTTCTACAACCAGATCTCCCTGCAGACCCGCAACTGGTCGGCCGACCGCCGCGGCGACCATTGGCACTCGGCCGACGCCCTGGCCATGGCCTATGCCCTGCAGCCGCAAGGGGCCCAGGAGCTGCTGGACCGCCCGGTGGCGGTGGAGCTGGCCGGCACCCTGACCCGCGGCGCCACCGTGGTGGACTGGAACCGCCAGCACGGCAAGCCGGACAACGCGACCCTGCTGATGCGCTACGACCAGGCCCGTTTCGAGGCCCTGGTCCAGGCTGCCCTGGCGGCCGGTTGAAGGGCGGGTTGCACGGAAGGGCGGCGGCGGGCTAAAATGCCGCTCTTCACTTCCCTAGATACCTGGTGCCGCCATGAAGGCCGACATCCATCCCGAATACCGCGACGTCGTCTTCCAGGACGTCACCTCCGATTTCAAGATCCTGACCCGTTCCACCCTGGCCTCCAAAGAGACCGTGAAGTGGGAAGACGGCAACGAGTATCCGCTGATCAAGGTGGAAATCTCCTCCTCGTCGCACCCGTTCTACACGGGCCAGCACAAGGTCATGGACACCGGCGGCCGCATCGACAAGTTCCAGAAGCGCTACCAGCAGGCGAAGTAATTCCTGCAGCGCCGCTGTACCGGACGGCCGCGCCCAGCGCGGCCGTTTTCGTTGCGGCGCCATGACACTCCGTTCTCATCCTTTGGTCTGAACTCCGCGTTCTTTTGAGCGACGGCTCCAAAACGCGTGTGCGATAATTCGGCCATCCAGCGTCAACACGGCCTGGACTCCCGTCCCGCGCCGCCGGCATCGCCGACCGGCGCATCCCCACGAAGGAGCGCACTGTGTCAGAACTCGACCAGGCCACATTGACCGCCGGCGAAAAATCGGTGGTCATGCCGGTACTCAAACCCACGCTCGGCAATAGTTGTGTCGACATTTCCAAGCTGACCAAGGAAACGGGTCTTTTCACCTACGATTCCGGCTACACCGCAACGGCCAGCTGCAAGTCCGCCGTCACCTACATCGATGGCGACGCCGGCGTGCTGCTGTATCGCGGCTACCCGATCGAGCAATTGGCCAAGAACTCCAGCTTCCTGGAAGTGGCGTATCTGCTGATGAACGGCGAGCTGCCCACGGCGGACGAATTCGCCAAGTTCGACCATGAAGTCGCGCATCACACGATGATGCACGAGGCCTTCAAGAACTTCCTCGGCGGTTTCCGCCACGACGCGCATCCGATGGCGATGATGGTGGGAATGGTCGGCTCGATGGCCGCGTTCTACCACAACACGTTGGACCTGGAAGACCCCGAGCAGCGCCGCCTGGCCGCGATCCGGCTGATCGCCAAGGTGCCGACGATCGCGGCAGCCTGCTACCGCTATTCGATCGGTTGGCCGGTGCGCTTCCCGCGCAACAACCACGCCTACGTGGATCGCTTCCTGCACATGATGTTCGAAGTGCCCAGCGAGCCGCTGGACCTCAATCCGGTCGCCGCCAAGGCGCTGGATCTGCTGTTCATCCTGCACGCGGACCACGAGCAGAACGCTTCCACCTCCACCGTGCGCATGGTCGGTTCCACCGGCGCCAATCCGTACGCCTGCGTCGCCGCCGGCGTTGCCGCGTTGTGGGGCCCTGCGCATGGCGGCGCCAACGAGGCCGTGCTGAAGATGCTGGCCGAGATCGGCAAGCCGGAGAGCGTGAGCTCGGCGATCGACAAGGCCAAGGACAAGGAATCGGGTTTCCGTCTGATGGGCTTCGGCCACCGCGTCTACAAGAATTTCGATCCGCGCGCCAAGATCATCCGCGAGATGACCCACGAAGTGCTGGCCGAACTGGGCGTCAACGACCCGATGCTGGAAGTGGCGTTGCGTCTGGAAGAGGCTGCGCTGAAGGACGACTACTTCGTGCAGCGCAAGCTGTACCCCAACGTCGACTTCTACAGCGGCATCATCTACAAGGCGCTGAACATCCCCACCGAGATGTTCACGGTGATGTTCGCCATCGCCCGCACGGCAGGCTGGGTGGCGCACTGGCTGGAGCAGCAGGTCGACCCGGAAGCCAAGATCGGCCGTCCACGTCAGATCTACACCGGCTACGCGGAACGCGACTACAAGGGCATCGATCAGCGTTGATCGGTTCGGTTGGTGCAAGAGAAAAAACGCCCCGCATTGCGGGGCGTTTTTCTTATGCGGAGCAGGCAATACCCTAAACGCTGTGGACGGGCCCGCTGCGGCTTTGGGACACCTGTTCCTGCTGGGCCAGGAACTGGGCCTGTGTCTGTGCGTGTTCCTGCGTGGCATGTTCGAACTGCCGGTAGGAGTCCTCCGGCGGGGTCGCGGCTGCCCGCTGCGTCTCGGTCGCGCTGTAGCGGGTGGCTGGATTGTTGGGATCGCCTTGGTAGGCGATGAGGTTGCCGTTCAAGTCCGGCTTGCCGGTGGCGTAGTCCTCGCTGAATTCCAGTGCAGTCACCTTGGTCATCCCGGAGCGCCGGGCGTCGGCCATGACGCAAGCGGTGGTGCGATCGAGTTGCTGATCGGTCAAGGGTATTCCGTGGTCGGCATACAATGAGCGAACTTGATCGCGTACAGATTGATTCATGACGTGGTCTGGGTGGTCAGGATCACGTGGATCACGGGCAGTACGGTCCGCTTGGCTGGGTCCGGATAGGTTGACCCCAAGGGTACCGTTCTCAAAATTCTTTACAACGATCTTTTCGCGCAGTGTCTGATCTGTTGCGGTACTGTCCGTAATGGTCAGGTCGCCATTCACCAGTTCATAAGTGTAACGACCGTCCACACTACGATATGCGTTCTCGGGATCGGACTGCTCACCGGTGCCGCCCGTAAGCTGGCGACCGCCCCATCGCACTTCACCCTGCCGGTCACTATCCTGAATAACGTCGCCATTGCTCACGACGTAGGTATCGTGCCCTTGTCCTCCTTGGAGCTGGTCGCTACCTTGCCCGCCGATAAGAACATCATTGCCGCGCCCACCCTTGAGAGTGTCATTGCCTCCCATGCCGATCAACAAGTCGTTGCTGTCTATTTCCACATCACTCTGCGTCCGCGTAGCATCGAGCGTAGCGACGTGATCGGGGTCAACGTCTTGAATGGTAGTGTTACGCTGTTCGCGCCGCACTGCATTCTGCGTTCTAGTGTTGCCAGGATGGTCTCGATCTACTGTGGCAGTATCTTGACGGTCACGCCCTTGATCGAGGTAGATGCGGCCTGCACCGAAATTGGCATCGGTCAATCGGTCGGCAAGGTCAGGATGCTGTTGTCGTAACTCTTGGAGCAGCGTAGTGCGAGCCGGGGCGAGCGCCTCAGCAATTGTTTGCACGCGGCCATATTCACCAACTAAACCCGGATAGTCGCGATTCGCTTCTGCGATACGATTACGACGGGCGACATCGCCCTCGATAGTGGTGCCGAAATTGCGCTCTACGCGATCAATTTCATCGCGATGGAGTTGATACATTCGATACACATCACGTGCCTCTTCGGACGTGATGTTACTGGGGTCATCGTAGAGACCAAAGGTTTGTGCTTCGGCGAATCGCCGCTTACGTAACCCACCCTCGTTAGATGCTGCATCTGGGTATTGATGTTGCAGGCTGTCGCTTCCCCAGCAGTTATAACGCATCTGAAACCAGGCCTCGGCTCGATTGCCGTCCCGGATTGCATCTATCACAGGATGTTCAGGTACATTTTGAACGGGTATGCCGTTCAGCATGCCAACACCACGATTATAAGTAAGCGATACTACTGCGACTCGTTCATCAGAAAGAGGCATGTTGAGACGAATCGCAGGCGCCTCGTATTCGCGGAAAGATGCTCGTAGCAATTGGCTGGACTCGGCCTCGTTCAGAACTCTTGGAAACGCCAGTCCGAGACGAGTACGGTCTGCAGCCCCGGCATCATCGATAGCTGCCAATGATTGCCATTCTTGTTGTGTAAGATTGATGCCAGAGTTGCGCCATATTTCGACGTTGTTGTCGCGATTGAAGGTGTAGCCCCATCCGATCGTCGCTCGGCCATCGCCCACGTCCTGGGCATGAGCATGGAGCCCTTCGGTACCGATGATGGTTGTGCGCAATTTGCGCTCATATTCAGCTTGATCGAGCTCCCTATAGTCCATGCTGATTTCTCCTTTTTAAATCCGTCCTTAGCGGCCACTTGGTTAGCGGCATACTTGCGCAGCAGAATCTCTAGTTAATACATCGTCAAGCGCGACGATATCGATATCACCATCTGCGGGCCGAACAGTATCGCGAATCTTCCAGCGCATGCAGTTGCCATGAATGGAGGCCTGTACGAGATAGATCGCTCCGCTGCGCAGACTTTCTATTGTGAGTATTGCCGTATCTCCAATTGCGATGCCATGTATTACGCCGCCTTCATCAACTTGCGCTAAACGAACGCGCGCTCCAGAGGATTCACCATTCACTCTGTCGCCTTCTTGGATCAGATCAGCTGAAAACCCACCACACTCTGCTTCAGGCGCAGTCTTGTCGCACCATTTCACGGACCATTCGCCACTGAAATCTGTCTTCAACTTCTGAATCGGATGATCGGAAACGGACGCGGATGTCCGTTGCAAGCCGCTGTTGCATAGATGAATATTTGTTCTTGCGGCTTTGATAATGGCTAGGTACTGATTCGCCACCGACGGTGGCGGCCAATTCTCTACAACCTCATTATCATCCTTCCTAGCATCAACGATGTAGGACTCAAGTGTTCTCAAGCAGGAAGAGTTGAGTCCCAATTTATGCTGTGTAATTGCGATGTCGTTTCGGATTCCTCCTTCTTCTTGCCATTCAAGTACGGATAAACAATCTTCCAAGATGGGGGACAGCTTAGACAGTGCCGTCTTGTATTGCTTCTGATCGTAAAGTTGCTTGAACTCGATCCTCGTGAATTCAATTTGCCCGGAGCGGCATCCTTCTTTGGCCTTCAGGTATAGACCTTCAAACCCGCCATTCACGCCGCAAAAATGCCTGCATTCCTCTGGAGTATTCGTGGACACTGCAATGGCACCATCAGATTCTGCAAACTTCACGACACAGGAGGTATTTCCGCGATAATCAACCGCGATGCCGTTTTCATTGAAAACTTTTCCACTGAGATCGCAGACATTCTCGCCTGTGACAGACTGGATGTTAAATGAAGTCGACTTCCCAACTTGCTGGGAAATGATGAGCTGCCCCCAGCCCTTAGCGGTGACATACTCGCCCTCTTGTAGCGAGTTGGCTGAATCTGTTTTCTGTTTTGCTTCGGCTGTTGCTGCTCGTACATCTACATATGCAGGTGTTTTGGTATCTTGAGCGGCAGACGGGACAGACGCTAGAGCTGCGATATGGTAGAAAGCGATGGTCTTTAGCCATGATGGAGCATTCATATCTGTCGGCTCATAGTTTTAGCTGAGGAATTTCTATCTTCGGCAACAGCCGCTGCGTGAAATACTTGTCCTGGTAATACTTGATCTTCTCGCACATCACCGGATGTGGAATGCCTTCGTACAGAAATACCTCCTTGTCGAAGCCCATCGCCTTGAGCTCCTGCGGCAACATCAACGCCCGGCGCTCCTGAGACTCGCTGCGGGAAAAGTCCCGTCCTCGGGTGATGTTCTGTTTGCCTACCGTGGTGTAGCCCAGCATCTCCGAATAGTCATTCGCGTCCTGTTGCTCGCGAGGGGCATAGACGATCTGCAAGGCGTGATTGGTAATGAGAGTGCGCGAAACATCCTTGCCGTAGGTGGCGTCCAGTTGCGACATGCTCTGGATGATAGGCAACAGACGGATGTTGTAGCCAGCCATGTAGCTCACCGCACTGGCGATGATTTCCACCTTGCCGATGGCGGTGAACTCGTCCATCAGCAAGAGGCACTGGTGCTTCAATGCTGGATTGTTCTGCGGGAGCTCTTTGGTGTTCAGGTTGATCAGCTGACTGAAGAATAGATTGACGATCAGCCGGCTCTCGGCCAGCTTGTTAGGCTGGATGCCGATGTAGATGGTCATCTTCTTCTTGCGCACGTCGGTGAGCAAGAAGTCGTTGACGCTGGTGGCCGCATCCAGTATCGGGTTGATAAAGGCGTTCAGGGGTTCCTTGAAGGTACCGAGGATGGACGAGAACGTCTCTTCGGCCTGCGAGAGTATATTGGCGAAGGCCGTCTTGGCGTGGCCGCTAAGGTAGGGTTCCTGCGACAGGCCCTGCAGATACTTCTTCAGGTCGGTGCCGTCTCCTGAGGAGAGCCGATAGATATGCCCCAGCGTGGGGAACTGCAAGCGCTTCCGAGGCACCTTGCGCGCTCGCTGGTCATCGAAGCGTTCGAACAGATACAGCGTGAATGCCGTAAACGTGTTGCGCGCCTGGCTGATCCAGAATTTCTGGGTGTCCGAACCATCCGGGTACAACATCGCTGCGACAGCCTGGATGTCGGAAATGCGGAAAGCCGGGTCCGGCGAGATATAGCTGAGCGGGTTCCAGCGATGGGTACGGCGGTCTTCGGCGAAAGGGTTGAACAAGTAGACTTCGTGGCCTTGGGACTTGCGCCATCCGCTGGTCAGGTCGAAGTTCTCCTGTTTGATGTCCAGAACCACCATCGATTCCTGGTAGTCCAGTAGGTTGGGGATCACGACACCCACGCCCTTGCCCGAGCGGGTGGGCGCGGCCAGGATTACGAACTGTTGTCCCGGTAGCCGCACCAGCTTGCCGTCGAACCTGCCCACGACGATGCCCGTGGGCGAGGGCTTGAACATGTCCTTCCTGACCAGATCGCCACTGTGGGCGAACCGAGCCTCACCGTGCAGAGACTTGGCCTTGGGCTTGAGGATAAATACCAGGAGCGCGACGTACCCGGCTAGAGGTGCACCAAAGCCGATGGCGCCGCCAAGCTTGATCTTCTTGGCATAGGGTGCCCATTGCGGGACATCCAGCGTCTTGTAATAGCCCCAATAGGTATGCCACTTCAGAGGGATATGCTGCTTCAGCAACAGCAGGGTGAGGTAACCCGACAGGTACAGGCCAGCCAACAATGCCAGCAATCCAATTGCCAGAACGAAGGTCCATTTCGACTTGCTCACTTCCATCGCCTCCTTGGCAACAACTACAGACTCACACCTAGAGCGCCCTATCGCAGGTCTGGTTGGGCACGACAGTCAGTGTGTATTGGAGAAGGAAAGGCGATCAATATCAAAAAATTTCAAAGGTGCAAAGTTGCACACTTGCGTTCAAGTCAATCGGACAATTCTTAATGGCCCTGGCTCAAGGTAGGCCGCGGTGATCGGGTAGCGCACACCGTCAATCAATAAGTTCCATCGACTAAACAAAAATTACTGCTACTTCCGCATGCAAACGCAAGCGGGCCGATCCTGGAAAAAGAACGCCATTAACGAGATGCGTTCAGTTCATATCCCACAATCTCCTCATCGGCCAGCAACTGCCGCAGCTGCGCCAACGAAGCCCGTTTCATCGGCCGTTCGTCCACGCCCGACAGCGGCGCCTGCCGCAGGGCATCGTGCGGAAGCACGGTCACATCGAAGGTCAGTTCCTCTGCGCTGAACACCCACACCGGGAAATCGTCGCTGCGCTCGCGGTCCAGCCGCAGATGGCGTGCGCGCGCGTCGGCGGGAATGCGGTGCTCTTCCAGGAAGCGCGGCACTGCGTCGGCGTCGTCGGTATACAGCTGCAGATGCACCGGCGAATTGGCGTCTGCGGTTCCGTCCAGCACTGAGCCGACCAAACGCGGGGAAAAACCGGCGAAGAATTCCAGCGCTCGCAACGCGGCATCGCGGCGCACGCGCACCGCTTGCTGTTGCGATTGGCCGACGAACAGACGCTGGTACTCGCGTAGCGCGTCCTCAATCTCGCGGTTGCGCGGTAGCGAGGCGTCGTCGTGAATGCCCAGGCGCTCGGCGGCTTTCAGCTTGGCCTGGTGGTAATCGCGGAAACCGCCTTCGGCCATCAGCCGGGCCGCTTCGTGGGCCAACCGGTGGCGTCGTTCGCGGGTGCGGGTTTCGGCATGCTGGCGCGCGTGGTGCATGGTGAGTCTCCGCGTCGAAACCTGCGTGGACTGTACCCGATGAATGCGGCAAGTTGTAGGAGCGGGCTGGCCCGCTCCTGAACCGGCCGCTATTGGTTCGAAATCAGAAGATGTCGAAGGCGGCTTCGTCGGCGGCGGCGTTGTCGTCGGTGTTGAAGAACTCTTCGCTCTGTATGCGATCCAGGTCTTCGGCCTTGACCCATTCGGTCGCACCGTTGCTGGTCACCTGCACCATGCCCTCCGGCGGATCGTTCTGCGCGATCGGCTGGTCCTTCAACGCCTCGCGCATGAAGTCGATCCAGATGGGCAGCGCGGCCTTGCCGCCGTATTCACGGTAGCCCAGGCTGCGGAAATCGTCGCGGCCCACCCACACTACGGTGGAGTAGGGGCCGCCGAAGCCGCCGAACCACGCATCGCGGTGGTCATTGGTGGAACCGGTCTTGCCGCCCACATCTTCCCGATTGAGGACCTTGGCCGCGGTGGCGGTGCCGCGCAGGACGACATCGCGCATCATCGAAACCAGCTGATAGGCGGTGCGTTCGTCGATGGCGCGCGGGGCGACCACCAGGTTGGGGTCTACGGGCTTGGGTGCCGCGACGGGCTTCTTCGGGGCCGTTTCGGCCGGTGCTTTCGGCTTGCCGTCCTGGGCGGGACCGAAATCGAAGCCATCCACTACGGTGCTGGCCTGCTGCGCGGGAGCACCGGCGACACCGCCTCCTCCGCAGGTGCGGCAAGCGGTGGCGGGCTTTTCCTTGAAGACGACGTTGCCCTCGCGGTCCTTGATCTCATCGATGAACCACGGGGTCACCCGCGAGCCGCCGTTGGCGAACACCGCATAACCGCGCGCCATCGACAGCGGCGTGAGCGAAGCGGTACCCAGCGACATCGACAGGTTGGGTGGCAGTTCGGCTTCGTTGAAACCGAACTGGCTGATGTACTTGCGCGCGAAATCCACGCCGATACTGTCCAGCAGGCGCACCGACACCAGATTGCGCGACTGCACCAGCGCCTCGCGCAGGCGCATGGGTCCGCGGAAGCCGCCGCCGTCGTTCTGCGGCCTCCACATGTGGCCGCGGCGGTCGCGGAACACCACCGGTGCGTCCAGGACGATAGAGGCCGGATTGAAGCCGCGCTCGAACGCCGCCGCATACAGGAACGGTTTGAAACTGGAGCCCGGCTGCCGCCGCGCCTGAGTGGCGCGGTTGAACTTGTTGCCGGCGAAGCTGTAGCCGCCGATGATCGCCTTCACTGCGCCGTTGCTGGCGTCCAGCGATACCAGCGCGGCCTGGCCGCGCGGGATCTGGTCGATCTGGTAGGTCACCGGCGCGGCATCGGCCGGCTGGGCGGTTTCGCCCGGTTTTGCGGCGGTCACTTTCGGCGCGTCCATCTTGATCCGGGCCAGGTCGCCGCGCTTGAACAGCGAAGCGGGGCTCTTGCCGGTCCAGCGGCTGGCCGAGGCGGGCAGGGCGACTTCGCTGGCGTCGGGCAGGACGACGGTAATGCCGCCGTCGCTGTTGGTCCTGGCCACCACCGTGGCAATCAGTCCGTTCTGGGCGGGGATGCCGGCCACGTGCGAGGCCAGGGCCGCTGCATCGGCATCGGCGGTGACCTCGAAATGCCTTTCCACGCCGTTCCAGCCATGGCGGTGGTCGTACAGACGCAGGCCGTCGCGTACCGCAATGTCCGCCGCGATCTGCATGACCGGGTCGATGGTGGTGGTGACGTGGTAGCCCTTGGTCAGCACCTCGCCGCCGAAGCGCGCGATCATTTCCTGGCGCACCATTTCGGCCACATAGGGCGCATAGACCTCGACCGGGCGCTCATGCGGCTTGGCGTGCATCGGTTCGGCCTGGGCCTCGGCGGCCTGCGCCGGCGTGATGTATTTGTCCTCCAGCATGCGCTCGATGACATAGACGCTGCGCTGGTGGTTGCGCTCGGGGTTGCTGATGGGATTGCCGCTGGAGGGGAATTTGAGCGCGCTGACCAGGGTGGCGGTCTCGCCCAGGGTCAGCTGGTCCAGGGGCTTGCCGTAGTAGTACTCGGCCGCGGCGGCCACGCCGTAGGCGCGATTGCCGAAGAAGCTCTTGTTGAGATAGAGCTCCAGGATCTGGGGCTTGGTCAGCATGCCCTCGATCTTCATCGCAAGCATCATTTCGACCAGCTTGCGGGTGTAGCTGTATTCCGAGCTCAGGAAGAACTGGCGGGCCACCTGCTGGGTGATGGTGCTGCCGCCGGCCACGCGGCCTTCCTTGAGGGTAGCGGTCTGCCACAGGGCGCGCGAGATGCCCTTCGGGTCGATGCCCTTGTGGGTCCTGAAATTCGAGTCTTCCGCGGCTATGAACGCGTCCTGGACCTGCTTGGGGACGTTTTCGATGTTGACCGGGTAGCGCCGGGTCTCGCCGAAAAGCCCGATCAGACGCCCGTCGCTGGCATAGACGTAGAGGGGTTCCTGGAGTTCGACCGTGCGCAGGGACTGGATGTCCGGCACCTTCGAGGAGACCACGTAATAGAGGATTCCCAGGCCGATTGCGCCAAGCAGGAACAGGGCCGTAAAGGTGAAAAATGCCCAGCGCAGCAGGCGGCGGAAACGGGACATCCGGTCAGATTCCGATTGCAGAATACGTGGCGCGGGAGTATAGATGACTCGGGGTAGGGCGGTTACGTTCCGGGGGGAAACAGTGACTTGCCGGACATCTTTAGTGAACCGTGACAAGCCGCACAGGCTGGTTAACGGCTATTGCAAGTGGTGAAAACTTCGTTATTAATGTGAGCCGGGGCTGCTTGTCGTGCCTGTCGGAAGGGGAGATACCGTGGGGCTTATACCTAAAAGCCAGTCGCCGCTCATTGGCGTCGACATAAGTTCGACCGCGGTAAAGCTGCTGCAGCTTTCCCGGGTCGGCAATCGCTTCCGCGTAGATCACTACGCTGTGGAGCCGCTACCGCCCAATGCGGTGGTGGAGAAGAACATCGTCGAGGTCGAGGCGGTAGGCGAGGCGATCCGCCGCGCCGTGACCCGCGCCGGGACCAAGACCAAGTACGCCGCTGCCGCGGTAGCAGGTTCGGCGGTGATCACCAAGATCATCCCCATGCCCGCCGAGCTGGACGAGAACGACCTGGAAGCCCAGGTGGAGCTTGAGGCGGTCAACTACATCCCGTATCCGATCGAGGAAGTGAACCTCGACTTCGAAGTGCTGGGCCCGATGCCCAACAACCCCGAGATGGTGCAGGTGCTGCTGGCGGCCTCGCGCTCGGAGAACGTGGAACTGCGGCAATCCGCGCTGGAGCTGGGGGGCCTGACCGCCCGGATCATGGATGTGGAAGCATTCGCGGTCGAAAACGCCTTCGCCCTGTTGTCCAGCGAACTGCCGATTCCGCACGACGGCGTGGTGGCCCTGGTCGATATCGGCGCCACCATGACCACGTTGAACGTCCTGCGCTCCGGCCGCAGCCTTTACAGCCGCGAGCAGGTGTTCGGCGGCAAGCAGCTCACCGACGAAGTGATGCGCCGCTATGGCCTGACCTACGAAGAAGCCGGCATGGCCAAGCGCCAGGGCGGCCTGCCCGAGAGCTATGAGGTGGAAGTGCTGGAGCCTTTCAAGGAAGCCACCGTGCAGCAGATCAGCCGTCTGCTCCAGTTCTTCTACGCAGGCAGCGAATTCAACCGTGTCGACCAGATCGTGCTGGCCGGCGGTTGCGCCGCGCTGGTGGGTCTGCCGGAGATGGTGGAAGAACAGTTGGGCGTGCCGACCGTGGTCGCCAATCCGCTGGCGCAGATGACGCTCGGCCCACGCGTGCAGGCGCATGCGTTGGCCCAGGACGCTCCGGCGCTGATGATCGCCACCGGCCTGGCCCTGAGGAGCTTCGACTGATGGCGAAGATCAATCTTCTCCCCTGGCGCGCCGAGCGGCGCGCCAATCGACAGAAAGAGTTCTACGGCATGCTGGGCCTGGCGGCCGCGGGCGGGCTGGTGCTGTCGTTCCTGATCTGGTTCCACTACGGCCAGCAGATCAGCGGCCAGAACACCCGCAACCAGTTCCTGCAGGCCGAGATCCAGAAAGTGGAGGGCAAGATCAAGGAGATCGAAGCCCTGGACAAGCAGAAAGACCGCCTGCTGGCGCGCAAGAAAGTGATCGAGCAGCTGCAGGCCAACCGTTCGCAGATGGTGCATCTGTTCGATTCGCTGGTGCGCACCATTCCCGATGGCGTGGCCCTGGCCAGCATCAAGCAGGAAGGCGAGATCCTCACCCTGGAAGGCCGCGCGCAGTCCAATGCGCGGGTCAGCAACTACATGCGCAATCTGGAAGGTTCTGGTTGGATGACCAACCCCGACCTGTCGATCATCGAGGCCAAGGCGGAAGACAAAGCGGCCGGCGCGGCCGTGGTGACCTCCGAAGCGCGCCAGCTTCCGTATGTCTTCACCTTGAAAGTGAAATTGGCGAACCCGAACGCTCCCGATGCCGAAGGCAACGTGCCGGCTGCCGCAGGTACTGCGGAGTCGGGCGCGAACACCGCTGCAAACATGCCTGCGGCGCCGGTTCCGGCGGCCCCCCCGTCCGTGAGCCCAGCACCCGCCGCTGCGCCGGCACCCGGCGCGGCCCCGGCGACGACGCCCGCAGCCGCACCCGCCGCCACTTCGCCGTCCAATACACCGGCTGAGAAGCCGGCGCCGACGAATCAGGGGAGGCCGGCGTCATGAGCCAGAAGAAAGTAAAAATCAGCGACCTCGATTTCAACAACATCGGCAACTGGCCGCAGAACTACAAGATCGGGTTCTGTGTACTGGTGGGCTTGTTGATTCTGTTTCTCGCTTATTTCCTGCTGATCAAGGGCAAGCGCGAGGAGTTGGAAGGACTCGAGCGCCAGGAGTCCGACCTTCGCCGCGATTTCGAAGACAAGGCCGGTCGCGCCGCCAATCTCGAACCCTTGAAGCAGCAGTTGGCCCAGATGGAGCAGGTTCTGCAGCAGATGTTGCGCCAGCTGCCCAGCAAGACGGAAATGCCGGACCTGATCGTGGACATCTCGCAGACCGCTCTGTCCAGCGGCCTGGCCAATGAGCTGTTCCAGCCCGGCCCGGAAACTCCCAAGGAGTTCTACGCCGAGAAACCGATCGCACTGCGCATGGTGGGCAGCTACCACCAGTTCGGCGCGTTCGTGAGCGGCGTGGCGTCGCTGCCGCGCGTGGTGATCCTGACCATGCACGACATCTCGCTCAAGCCCCGGGACACCAAGGGCCGGATCACCGACAACAGCGCCCTGGAGCTATCCGGCACGGTCAAGACCTACCGGTACCTGGACGAAGAAGAAACCGCAGCGCAGGAAAAGAAAGCTGCCGAAGCGGCCAAGGCCGCCGGGGGCGCGACTCCGCCTGCAACGCCAGCGCCAGCCGCCGGTGGTGGAGCATGAGCATGGCTCTCGAGAAACCGAATCGCTTTTCCCGTCGGCTTTGCGTGCTGCTGATCGCTCTGGCGGCGACCGGCTGCGCCCGCAGCATCACCAGCACGCCTGGCGATGCGCCCAATCTTGAGAAGTGGGTCGCCGACGTCCAGGCTCGCCCGGCGCCCGCGCTTGAGCCATTGCCGGTCATGCAGCAGTTCGAGACCTTCGAATACGCCGCGCAAACCCTTCGCGATCCCTTCAGCGATGCCTGGAGCAACACCGATGGCGGTGGCCTGCGACCGGATCCGAACCGGCGCAAGGAAACGCTGGAGCAATATCCGCTGGATAGCCTGGACATGGTCGGCACGATCGGCAAGGGCGCGGGACTGATTGCATTGGTGATGGCGCCGGACAAGGTCACCTACAGGGTGCGGCCGGGCGCTTACTTGGGGCAAAGCGATGGTCGCATCACCGGCGTCCATGAAGATCGCATTGAACTTGTCGAACTTGTGCCGGACGGTGCGGGCGGCTGGCTGGAAAGGCCTGCGTCGATTGCGCTTGAAGATCAATGATTAGGGGATACACGATGACCGCTTCGAACGTTCACAGCCCATTGCCCTTCCGGCGCTTGGCCACCCATGGGGTCTGCCGCCTTGGCCTAGCTATCGGTTTGCTGGCCGTGGCCGGCGTAGCCACGGCCGCCGCGCCGGCTCCCGCCGCAGTAGCAGGCAATGCCGATCCCGCGCGGCAAGCGACGGGCAAGCTGGAGATCGCCAACATCGACTTCAAGCGAGGCGATGGAGGGGCGGGCAGACTGATCGTCCGTTTCAACGGCAAGGGGGCGATGCCCGACTTGCGCAACCAGGGGTCTTCGGTGGTCGTGGACGTCGGCAATGCCGTGCTTCCCGCCGCGCTGCAGCGACCGATGAACGTCGTCGATTTCGCCACCCCCGTGCAGCGCATCGACGCGCACGCTTCGGGCAGCGGCACCCAGGTGGTGCTGAGCACCAATGGCGCGTTCGAGTCCCTCGCTTACCAGACCGGCAACGAATACATCGTGGAAATCGTGCCGCGCGCGGCGCAATCGGCGATGGGCGCTTCGGCCTCGTCCTCGGTCGCCGCAGGTTCGGCGAGCGTGGCCGCCGCCCCGCGCGCCTACAAGGGCCGCCCGGTCACGTTCAATTTTCAGGACGTTCCGGTCCGCACCGTGTTGCAGCTGATAGCGGAGGAATCCAACCTCAACATCGTGGCTTCCGACACCGTCCAGGGCAACGTCACCTTGCGATTGGTCAACGTGCCGTGGGACCAGGCGCTCGATATCGTTTTGCGCGCGAAGGGGCTGGACCAGCGCCGTGAAGGCGGCGTGGTCTGGGTCGCGCCGCAGCCGGAGCTGGCCAAGTTCGAGCAGGACAAGGAAGACGCGCGCATCGCCATCGACAATCGCGTGGACCTGATCACCGATTACGTGCAGATCAACTATCACAGCGCTACCGAGATATTCAAAGCGTTGACCGAAGCGAAGGGCATCGGCAACGGTGGTGGTAGCGGCGGTGGCGGTGGTGGCGGAGGAAACAATCAGGAAAATGGCTTTCTGTCGCAGCGCGGCCGCCTTGTGGCCGATGAGCGCACCAACACACTAATGATCAGCGACATCCCGAAAAAGGTCGCGCAGATGCGCGAACTGATCAACGTCATCGACCGGCCAGTCGATCAGGTGTTGATCGAGGGCCGCATCGTCATCGCGACCGACAGCTTCGCACGTGACCTGGGTGCCCGTTTCGGTGTGTCCGGCAAGCACCAGTACGGCGGCAATACGGCTGTTATCGGCGACACCGCTTCCGGAAACACGGGTGGTACGGGAAACAATCGGGGCGGCTTCAACGTCGACCTGCCTGCCGGCGGCTTCGTCGATGGCACCCCCGGTTCGCTCGCCTATACCCTGCTGGGAGCCAACTTCTCGCTGGACATCGAACTGTCGGCGCTGCAGGAAGAGGGCCGTGGCGAAGTCATTTCCAACCCAAGATTGGTAACGGCGAACCAACGAGAAGCGGTCATCAGGCAGGGTCGCGAAATCGGCTATGTGACCGTCACAGGGGGTGCGAATGGTACGGCGACCCCCAACGTGCAATTCAAGGAAGCATTGCTCGAGTTGAAGGTCACCCCGACGATCACCAATGACGGCCGCGTCTTCCTGAACCTCAACGTCAAGAAAGACGAAGTCGACAGCTTTATCAATATCGGCGATTACGGCGCGGTCCCCCAGATCAACAAGCGCGAGATCACCACCGCGGTTCTGGTGGAGGATGGGCAGACGGTGGTGATCGGCGGTGTATACGAGTTCACCGATCGCAGCAGCCTGTCCAAGATCCCGTTCCTCGGCGACATTCCGTTCCTGGGCAATCTCTTCAAGAAGAAAGGCCGCCAGAAGGAAAAGGCGGAGCTGTTGATTTTCATCACTCCGAAAGTGTTGACGGTCGCCAAGCGCTGATACGCCGCAATAGCATCGAATTCGACGGGGCCGCACGCGGCCCCGTTTTTATTTGCAAACGACGTTGCTGAACAAGTGGGAATATGCCGCCATCGGCAGTGAACCATCGGTTCTCCGATCGGTCAGAATCGAGCGACGCCCTGACAGATCAAGTGCCCATGGACAGCCAGAACGCCGGCATCGCTGCCGATCCGCCCGTCATTGCCGGCAATTCCCGGCTCCACAAGGCATTCGGCGCTTTGCGCGACGGTCTCTCGGAGACCATCGTCGGCCAGTCCGCGCTGGTCGAACGCCTGCTGATCGCGTTGCTGGCCGATGGCCACCTACTGGTGGAAGGTGCGCCCGGCTTGGCCAAGACCACCGCGATCCGAGCCCTGGCTTCGCGCTTGCAGGCCGATTTCGCCCGTGTGCAATTCACGCCGGACCTGTTGCCGGCCGATCTGACCGGTACCGAAGTCTGGCGCCCGCAGGACGGGCGTTTCGAGTTCCAGCCCGGTCCGATCTTCCACCCCATCCTGCTGGCGGACGAGATCAACCGCGCGCCGGCCAAGGTGCAGTCCGCCTTGCTGGAGGCGATGGGCGAGCGCCAGGTGACGGTCGGCCGCCACACCTATCCGTTGCCGCAGTTGTTCCTGGTGATGGCCACGCAGAATCCCATTGAGCAGGAGGGCACGTTCCCGCTGCCGGAAGCGCAGCTGGACCGTTTCCTGATGCATGTGCGCATTGGTTATCCGGAAGCGGCGGCCGAGACGGAAATCCTGCGGCTGGCGCGCGAACGCGCGCGCGATACCTTGCAGCACACCGCCGAAGCGGTTGCGCGGTTGCCGATCGAAGACGTCTTCGCCGCGCGCGCGGCCGTGCTTGATCTGCACGTGGCGCCGCAACTTGAGCGCTACCTTATTGAACTGGTGCTGGCTTCCCGCGACGCCAAGCGCTACGACGCGCAATTGGGGCGGCGTATCGCATGGGGCGCGAGCCCTCGCGGCTCGATCGCGCTCGAGCGTTGCGCGCGCGCGCGCGCCTGGCTGGCGGGGCGGGACTACGTCACCCCCGACGACGTCCGCGCGATCGCGCCCGACGTGCTGCGGCATCGCGTATTGCCCAGTTACGAGGCCACGGCCGAAGGTTGGGATGGCGACAAGCTGGTCGCCGCGCTGATCGCCGCCGTACCGCTGCCCTGAGCGGCGAGGAGGCAGACGGATGAAACCGTCCACCGGCGATGGTTTGAAGCCGACACTGGCCGAGCTGGTGGCGTTGCGCGCCATCGCGCAACGAAGGCCGCCCGCACGCAAGGGAAGATATAACGTCGCCGGTCCGGCGCAATCCAGCGCGCGCGGGCGCGGGATGGAGTACGCCGAATCGCGCGAGTACGTGGCCGGCGACGATGTGCGCCATATCGACTGGCGGCTTACCGCGCGCAGCGGCCGCACGCATACCAAGTTGTTCCAGGCCGAACGCGAGCGGCTGACCTTGATCGTGGCCGATACTTCGCCGGCGCTGTATTTCGGCACGCGTGTCCGCTACAAATCGGTGCAGGCGGCGCGGGCGGCGGCGGTGGCGGTGTGGGCGGCGGTGCGCGACGGCGACCGTGTCGCCATTCTGCGCGGCAGCCGGCAGGAGGCGCCTGTGCCGCCCGCATCGGGCGCACGCGGCGCATTGCGCGTGCTCGACGCGCTGGTGCGCTGGTACTCGCAACCGCCCAAGGACGATTCGGGTCTGGCCTCGGCGCTGGATAGCGCCACGCGCCTGCTGCGTCCCGGCTCGCGGCTGATCGTGCTGGCCGATCCGCGCAGTATTGCGGCGATTCCGGAATCGCGCTGGCCCGCGCTGGCCATGCACCACGAAGTGGTCGTCCTGCTGTTGACCGACGCGCTGGAAACCGAGCCTCCCAAGGCAATGCTGCCGTTCTCGCTAGGCGACCATCGTGTCGAACTGGACCTGGGCAACGCTACGCAACGCCAACGTTGGCGGCAGGAGTTCGGCCGCCCGATCGAAAGCGCGCTGGAGAACCTGCCGCGCCGTGGCGTGCGCGCGTATTCGCTGCAAGGCGATGCGCCCAGCGAATCCTGGCTGCCGCTGCTCGGCCGCGCGCAATCGCAGGTGGCCTGATGCAGGCGCAGGAACTGGTGCTTCGCGACGTGCATGTGCCGCCAGCGCCCTCGTGGTGGCCGCCGGCGTCAGGTTGGTGGCTGGCGGCCGGTGCGATAGCGCTGGTATTCGCGATTCTGTGGTGGGTCGGGCGACAGCGTCGGCGCAGGAAGCTCGCTTGGCAGAAACTCTTCGACGACGCTTGCGGCGACGCCGCGCCCGCCGCGCAAGTGGCGGCTATTTCGGAGCTGCTGCGGCGCGCGGCGCGACGTGTGAATAAGCAGGCGGACAGTCTGCAAAGCGAAGACTGGCTGCGCCTGCTTGATGGGCAGAAGCAGAAGGCCTTCAGTGAAGGCGTTGGACGAATGCTGCTGGAAGGAGGGTATCGCCGCGAAGTGCCGACGGACGAGTTCGCCGCAGCTAAAGCGCTGGCGCGTGTGCGCTTCCTTGAATTGATGGCGGGTCGGAAATGATCGATTCCTGGCTCGAGACGCTGAAGATCGCGTTCGGCGGCTTCGCCTGGCCGTGGATGTGGCTCGCTTTCCCGCTGCCGTGGCTGGCCGGCTGGCTGTTGCCGCCCCATCGCAGTACTTCGGCGTCGCTGAAGGTGCCCTACGGCAGGCGGCTGGATGCCATCGCCACGCTCGGCGGGCGTTCGCGGCGGTTGCATATCGCTGCCCTGGCCTGGCTGGCGTGGTTTCTGCTCTGCGCCGCCGCGGCGCGTCCACAGCAACTTGGCGAAGCGGTGGCGCCACCGCAAAGCGGTCGCGATCTGATGCTTGCCGTGGACCTGTCCGGCAGCATGAGCGAGCCGGACATGGAGCTGGGCGGCAATGTGGTCGACCGGCTCACGGCGGCCAAGGCGGTGCTGGCGGATTTTCTCGATCGCCGCGCAGGCGACCGGGTGGGACTGCTGGTGTTCGGCCAGCGCGCGTACGCGTTGACGCCGCTGACCCTGGACCGCGATTCGGTGCGCGACCAGTTGCGCGACAGCGTCGCTGGCCTGGCAGGGCGCGAGACCGCCATCGGCGATGCCATCGGTCTGGCGGTGAAACGCCTGCGCGATCAGCCCAAGGGCCAGCGCGTGCTGATCCTGCTGACCGACGGCGTCAACACCGCTGGCGTGCTCGATCCGCTCAAGGCGGCCGAACTGGCCAAAGCCGAAGGTGTTCGCATCCACACCATCGCCTTCGGTGGATCGGGCCGAGGTTTTTCCATCTTCGGCCTCACCGTGCCCATGCCCGGCGGCGAAGACGAGATAGACGAGGAAACGCTGAAGAAGATCGCGCAGGAAACCGGCGGGCAATCGTTCCGTGCGCGTGATACCGAGCAGCTGGCCGGCATCTACGCCGAGCTCGACCGCATCGAACCGGTGAAACAGGAAGGCGCGCGCGTGCGTCCGCGTGTCGAACGCTACGGATGGCCGCTGGCGGCCGCCTTGCTGGTCGCGTTGCTCGCATTCCTTTTGCCGAGGCGGCTGCAATGAGCTGCTGGCTGGACTCGTTGCACCTGCTGCGCCCGCACTGGCTGTGGGCGTTGCTGGCCTTGCCTGCCTTGTGGGCGCTGTGGCGCATGCGTTGGCGCAACGACAATGTATGGAAGGGCGTGGTGGACGCGCATCTGCTGCCGCATCTGCTGGAACAAGGCGGCAAGGCCGTGCGCGGCGCACTGTGGATGGGCGCGCTGGGTTACGTCATCACCATCCTCGCGCTCGCCGGCCCCAGTTGGCGTCAGAGCGAGCAGCCGCTGTGGCAATCGCATTCGCCGCTGGTGATCGCGCTGGATCTGTCCAGCAGCATCGCGGCCTCGGACTTGCCGCCATCGCGCCTGCTGCAGGCGCGCGCCAAGCTGGCCACCTTGCTGCGCGAACGCGCAGGCGGCCAGGTCGCGCTGGTGGTCTATACGGGCGAGGCGTTCACGGTGGCGCCGCTCACCGACGATGCGGCCAACGTGGCGTTGTTCCTGGATGCGCTGGAACCGGAGGTGATGCCGGTCGATGGACAGCAACCCGGCAAGGCCATCGCCTGGTCGGTGCGTTTGTTGCAACAGGCAGGTTTCGAACGCGGCGATATCGTGCTGATCAGCGACCACGCCGATACGGCGGCCAACGGCGCCGCGGCCGAGGCGCTGCGCCAGGGTTATCGCGTATCGGCCCTGGGACTGGGCACCGCTGCGGGCGCGCCATACCGCACTGCCGAAGGCCGCATCGCGCAGGCGCGCCTGCAGGCGGGAACGCTGCGGGCGCTTAGCGCTGTCGGTGGTGGCCGCTATCAGGCCGTCACTGCCGACGACTCCGATCTGCGCGCGTTGGAACTGCTGATGCCGCGCGAAACCGACGCCAGCGCCGCGCGCGGCAAGAAAGGCCTGGCCTGGCAGGACGAGGGCTACTGGCTGCTGCCGCCGTTGATGCTGCTGGCGTTGTTCGCGTTCCGTCGCGGTGGTGCGTTCGCCGCGGTCGCGTTGTGTCTTTGCTTGCCGTTGGCGATGTCAACGACGGCGCAAGCCGCGGAAAACAAATGGTGGCAGCGAACCGACCAACAGGAGCATGCACGCATCGAACGCGGCGCCGATGCCTATCGCAAAGGGGACTACTCTGCAGCCGAGCAGGCTTTCACGGGCATCGACAGCGCCGACGCCTGGTACAACCAGGCCAATGCGCTGGCCAAGCAAGGCAAGTACGACGAAGCGATCGCCGCCTACGATCAGGCGCTGAAGCGGCAACCGAAGATGGAAGACGCAATCGAGAACCGCAAAGTGGTGGATGCGGCGCGCAAGCGAAAACCGCAAGGCGGGCAGAACCAGAATCAAAACCAAGACCAGGGCAAGCAGAAAGACCAGCAGCAGAAGAGCGGGCAAGCGGGCGACGGCAAAACCGAGCCCAAGCAACAGCCTTCCGATGCAAAGGACAAGGCGGGCAATCCGCAGCAGACTCTGCCGAAGACCGGCGCCGGGAAAACGCCCGAACAACCGCGTACCCCGCAACAACAGGCTGCCGACGCCAAAGCGCAGCAGGCCGCCGATGCGGCGCAGCGCCAACGCATGCAACAGGCCATGGCGCAGGCAGGCAAGCAATCCGCGCAAGCAGACAAGAGCGGCGCGCAGGTGGCCCGGGCTACGGAAACCCCCGAGCAGCGCGAGCGCAGACAGGCCATCGAAGCCTGGTTGCGGCGTGTGCCCGATGAGCCGGGCGGCTTGCTGAAAACGAAATTCCAGCTGGAATACGAACGCCGGCAGAAGGAGGGACAATGAAACGCAACCTGATCCTGATGCTGCTTTGCCTGCTTGCTTCAAGCATGGGAGCGGAGGCGGCGCAGGCCGCGACCCGTGCCTGGCTGGATAGCAACCGGATCGCGCTGGGCGAATCGGCCACGCTCAACATCGAAACAGACCAGGCCGCCGCGACTCCGGACTTTTCTCCGCTGCGCGCCGATTTCGATCTCAGCGGCCAGTCCAGCAGCCGCCAGGTGCAGATGATCAACGGCGCGGTGACGGCCAAGGTCGTCTATGTCGTAAACCTCTCTCCCCGTCGCGCCGGTACCCTGGCCATTCCCGCTTTGCGCGTCGGCGCCCAGAGCAGTCCACCGCTGGCATTGGTGGTCGAAGCTTCCGCGCCTGTATCGCCACGCGGCAACGCGACCGCTTTTCTGGAAACCGAAGTCGACGATCCCAATCCCTACGTGCAGCAGTCCGTCGGCGTCACCTTGCGGTTGTTCTACGCAGTGCCGCTGGCTTCGGGCCAACTCGACCTGGACGCTCCCGACGGCGCTTCCCTGCAGCGCGTGGGCGATGACGTGCAATCGGTGCGCGAGCTCAACGGCCGCCGCTACAACGTGGTGGAACGGCGTTTCATGATGGTGCCCGAGCGCAGCGGCAGGCTGGTGATTCCCGGCCCCCGGTTCGCAGGCCGTGGCGTGGGCGGGTGGATGGACGACCTGCTGGGCGGCAACAGCCGCGAGATGCGCGCCAACGGCGCGCCCCGTACGCTGCAGGTACGCGCACAGCCGGCCAATGCGCCGCAGCCCTGGTTGCCGTTGCGCGACCTGCGCATGCGCTACGTCGGCGCACCGCAATCGTTGCGCGCGGGCGAAGCGGCGACGCTGGTGGTGGAAGTCGTCGCACAGGGTGCCACGCAGGCGCAGATGCCCGAGCTGCCCGCACCGTCGGTGGCCGGCGCGCAGGTGTTCGCCGAACCGCCGCAATACAACGAGACCTTCAACGCCGGATCTCCACAGGTGAAGCTGACCCGGCGCTATTCGCTGGTGCCCAACGGCGCCGGCAAACTGGTCGTGCCCGGAGCGAAGATGGCGTGGTGGGACGTGCGCGCAGGCGCGGCGAAGACCGCCGGCCTGCCCGATCTGACCCTGCAGGTCGCACCCGGCGCCGGCGGGTTCGCAGACTCGACGCTTCCCGCGACGGCCGACGCAACCGCCACGGCCGGCGACAACTCCCTGCAGGCCACCGGCGAACGCGGGCGTCTGCCCGACAGCGTCTGGGTCTGGCTGGCGGTGGCGTTCGCCGGGCTGTGGCTGATCACGTTGATCTGGGCGCTGCAGCGCCGCAGCGCCGCACCCATTGCACGGCGTTCGCCTGCGCGCATGGGTGAAGAATCTCCGGAGTCGCCGCCCACGCAGACGCGGGCCGACCTCAAGCGCGCGCTGGATAGCGGCGATCTGGAGGAAGTGGGCGATGTGCTGTGCGGCATGTCCACTCCTCCCAGCGCCGATCTGGATGCCCTGATCGCGAAGCTTGAATCGCCCGCGCAGCGCAATGCGGTGGAACAGCTGCGTCGGGCGAAATGGGCCGATGGCGACGGCGTCGCCGCACGGGCCGCATTGCGCGAAGCGTTCCGGGACGGGCCGGTTTGGAGGGCCAGGGCCAAGCCCGCCAAGGAAATCCTTCCGCCGTTGTATCCGGCCTGATGATTCGCGGGGCGGCGTAGGAGCGACGTGAGTCGCGAAGGCACGTTGTCTCCGACGGTTCATCGCGACTCACGTCGCTCCTACGGTCTCCCTTGGGAGGTTTGCTAAGCTGCGGCCTTGTCCGCAGAGGAACCACCGCATGAGCGATACGCCCGTTTCCGGCAGGAAGAAGCTTCCCTTGCACTGGAAGATGGCCATCGGCTTCGGCCTGGGCCTGCTGCTGGGACTGGTGGTGCACGCGACCGGCGGCGGCGATGCGGAATGGGTCAAGTGGGTCACCACTTACGTGACCACGCCATTCTCCAAGATCTTCCTCAACCTCATCTTCATGCTCATCGTACCGTTGCTGTTCTCGGCCCTAGTGGTGGGCATCGCCGAGATGGGCGATATCCGCGCACTGGGCCGCATCGGCTGGAAGACGCTGGCCTATACCGTGATCCTGTCCTCGGTGGCGGTGATCATCGGTCTGGTGCTGGTGAATGTGCTCAAGCCCGGCGCCGGCGTGGACCCCGCGCTGGCGCAAAGCCTGCTGACCGACAACGCCGAGCGCGCCAAGGAAATCGTGGCCAGCGTCGATAAGCAACCGCGCGGCCTGGACATGCTGCTGTCGATCGTGCCCGACAACGTGATCAGCGCCGCTGGCAACAACGGTTCCATCCTGGCGCTGATGTTCTTCGCTGTGATGTTCGGCGTGGGCCTGGTGCTGACCGAAAGCGAAAACACCTCCATCCTCAAGCGCGGCATCGAAGGCGTGTTCGAGATCTCCATGACCCTGATCGGGCTGGTGATCCGGCTGGCGCCGTATGCGGTGGCGTGTTTCATGTTCAATCTGGCCGCCATCTTCGGTTTCGACCTGCTGGTGCGGTTGGGCGCGTATGTGGGCGTGGTGGTGTTGGCGCTCGCTTTCCACATGTTCGTGGTCTATTCGCTGGCCCTGAAGACCGTGGGCAAGTCGCCGCTGGCGTTCTTCCGCGCCACCCAGGAAGCCAGCGTGATGGCGTTCTCCACCGCCTCCAGCAACGCCACCCTGCCCACCGCGCTGCGCGTGGCCGAAGAGAAGCTGCATCTGCCCAATCGCGTCTCGCGCTTCGTGCTGACGGTGGGAGCCACCGCCAACCAGAACGGCACCGCATTGTTCGAAGGTGTCACCGTACTGTTCCTGGCGCAGTTCTTCGGAGTGGACCTGACGATCTGGCAACAGGTGATGGTGATGCTGGTCTGCATCCTGGGCGGCATCGGCACGGCCGGCGTGCCTTCCGGGTCGCTGCCGGTGGTCGCCCTGATCTGCGCCATGGTCGGGGTGGACCCGGTCGGCATCGGCATGATCCTGGGCGTGAACCACTTCCTGGACATGTGCCGCACCACCCTGAACGTGACCGGCGACTTGACCCTGGCCACTCTAGTAGCCCATGGGGAAAAAGATCAGCCAAGAGTCCTGGACTGACCTCCCCCTTTGAAAAAGGGGGATTGAGGGGGATTTGCTCTTGGCGCCAAGAGCAAATCCCCCATGGCCCTCTTTTCCAAAGGGCGTAAGAGCAAGCGCTCTGCGCCCCAACCATGGGACAATAGGGCCGCCCGAGCTACGGGCGACCTCACTGAAAATCGCCCCCATGACGACGCCCGCCTCCAACAAGCCTGGCCGCCGCCAGCTCGCCAACGCCATCCGTTTCCTCGCCGCCGATGCGGTGGAAGCCGCCAAATCCGGCCATCCTGGCATGCCCATGGGCATGGCCGACATCGCCGAAGTGCTGTGGAACGATTACCTCAGCCACAACCCCAGGAATCCGAAGTGGTTCAACCGCGACCGCTTCGTGCTGTCCAACGGCCACGGCTCGATGCTGCAATACGCCCTGCTGCATCTCAGCGGCTACGACCTGCCGCTGGAAGAACTGAAGCACTTCCGCCAATTGCACAGCAAGACCGCCGGCCATCCGGAGCACAGCGAAACCCCCGGCGTGGAAACCACCACCGGGCCGCTGGGCCAGGGCTTCGCCAATGCGGTCGGCTTCGCGCTGGCCGAAAAACTGCTGGCGCAACGCTACAACCGTCCCGAATACCAGATCGTCGACCACCGCACCTGGGTGTTCATGGGCGACGGCTGCCTGATGGAAGGCATCTCGCACGAAGCCGCCTCGCTGGCCGGCACCTGGGGCCTGGGCAAGCTGGTCGCGTTCTGGGACGACAACAAGATCTCCATCGACGGCAATACCGACGGCTGGTTTACCGACGACACGCCCGCGCGCTTCGAGGCCTATGGCTGGCAGGTGATCCGCAACGTCAACGGCCAGGATGCGGTGGAAATCAAGACCGCCATCGACACCGCTATCAAGGCCACCGACAAGCCGACCCTGATCTGCTGCCGCACCACGATTGGCTTTGGCGCGCCCAACAAGCAGGGCAAGGAATCCTCGCACGGCGCACCGCTGGGCAAGGACGAACTGGCGGCCGCGCGCGTGCAGCTGGAATGGCCGTACGCCCCGTTCGAAATTCCCGAGGAAATCTATGCCGGCTGGCGCGCCGGCGAAACCGGTGCGGTGCGCGAAGACCAGTGGAACGCGCTGTTCGACCAGTACGCCGCCAACTTCGGCAGCGAAGCGGCCGAGTTGTCGCGCCGCTCGCACGGCGACCTGCCGGAAGGTTTCGTCGAATCGGCCAATGCCTTCATCGCGAAACTGCAGGCCGAAGGTCCCGTGATCGCCTCGCGCAAGGCCTCGCAGATGGCCATCGAAGCCTTCGCGCCGCTGCTGCCGGAACTGATCGGCGGCTCGGCCGACCTGGCCCATTCCAACCTGACCCTGTGGAAGGCCAGCAAGTCGGTGGCCACGGACGATCCCAACGCCAACTACGTCTATTACGGCGTGCGCGAATTCGCCATGACCGCGATCAGCAACGGTCTGGCGCTGCACGGCGGCTTCATTCCGTTCGACGCGACGTTCCTGGTGTTCAGCGACTACGCGCGCAATGCAGTGCGCATGAGCGCGCTCAACCCGGCGCACGCGATCCATGTGTACACGCACGACTCCATCGGCTTGGGCGAGGATGGCCCGACCCATCAGCCGGTCGAGCACCTGGCCTCGCTGCGCTACATCCCCAACAACGACGTCTGGCGCCCGTGCGACGCGGTGGAATCGGCGGTGTGCTGGCGCGCGGCCATCGAACGCAAGGACGGTCCCAGCTGCCTGGTCTTCAGCCGCCAGAATCTGCCGCACCAGCCACGCGACGAAGCGCAGGTCGCCAACATCGCGCGCGGCGGCTACGTGCTGGCCGATGCCGAAGGCGGTACGCCGGACGTGATCCTGATCGGCACCGGTTCGGAAGTGGGCCTGGCTACGCAGGCCAAAGCCACCTTGGATGCCGCAGGCATCAGGACGCGTGTGGTGTCGATGCCTTCGACCGACGTGTTCGACCGCCAGCCGGCCGAGTACCGTGAATCGGTCTTGCCCAAGGCCGTGCGCAAGCGCGTGGCGGTGGAAGCGGCGGTCACCGATTTCTGGCGCAAGTACGTGGGCCTGGACGGCGCGGTGATCGGCATCGATACCTTCGGTGCGTCCGCTCCAGCCGAGACGCTGTATCCGTACTTCGGCATCACCGCCGAGAAAGTGGTGGAAGCGGCCAAAGCGCTGAGTTGAGGTCCCTCGCGCGCACGGAATGAAGCGGCGTCCGCATCGCCTTCACGGCGATGCCTCGCCGCTTGCGCGATAAAGGCAGGGAACTGCGACCAATGGAAACCTGTCGCACAGAGGCGTTCAACGGCGGTTAGGGGTCATGTCGCGGAGGCAGCGGACCATCGATTTCAAAGCGGCATCGTGGTTGCCCTTGCTGCAGCGGGGCAGGCCCTGGTTGTTGGCGGCGGGCGTGATCGCGCTGGCGGGATTGCTTGCGTTCGCGTTCAAGGGCCTGTGGCAGGAAATCAGCTACGACCAGGTCGTAGCGGCGGTGCGCGGCGTCGATACGGGCGGCCTAGCGTTGGCCTTGCTGGCCACGGCGGTCAGCTACCTGGCGTTGAGCGGTTACGACCACTCTTCGCTTCGCTACGTGGGTGCATCGGTGCCCTACCGGGTAGTCGCGCAGACTTCCTTCATCGCTTACGCGTTGACCAACACCATCGGCCTGGGCGTGTTCACCGGCGGCGCGGTGCGCATGCGTCTGTACGGGGCCGCCGGCGTGGAAGCCGGGCTGATTTCGCGGGCCATCGCTTTCAATGCGGTGGCTTTCGGCCTGGGTGTCGGTACGGTCGGGGCGTTGGGCTTGCTGTGGGACGTGCAAGTGCTCGCTCCACTGGTGCATGTCCCCGCCTGGCTGTTGTCGATCGGTGCCTGGCTGGTGCTGGCCGCGATCGGCGCCCTGCTGGTGTGGTGCCGCGATGGCCGCGAACGCCGTTTGTTCGGGCGCTTGCCTCTGCGCCTGCCGCAGGCCTCGCTGGCGCTGCGGCAGTTGCTGTGGTCGGTGCTGGATATCCTGGCTGCGGGCGCGGTGCTGTGGGTGCTGTTGCCTGACGGCGCAGTGAGTTTCCCGGTCTTCATCGGTTTCTACGCCGCGGCGCTGGTGCTGGGCGTGATCAGTCATGTGCCGGGCGGACTGGGCGTGTTCGAAGCGGTCATGCTGGTGGCTCTCGGCGGACGGGTGCCCGCCGAAGCGCTGGCCGGAGCGCTCGTGCTCTATCGCCTCGTCTATTACGTGCTGCCGCTGCTGCTGGCCATGCTGCTGATGATGCTGCACGAACTGCGCAGCGGGGTCGCGGCGCCGTTGACCCGGGCGGTCAGCAGTCTGGCGCCGTTGCTGCTTGCCGCCTATACGCTGGTCGTGGCGGTGGTGGTGCTGGTGTCGGGGGTCACGCCGGCCACCGAAGAAGCCACCGAGCTACTGGCCTTGCACGTGCCGCTGCCGCTGGTGGAAGCGTCGCATTTCCTCAGCAGCGTCGCCGGATTGGCGCTGCTGTTCGTGGCGCGCGGCATGTTGTCGCGACTGGACGCGGCATGGTGGGCGGGGTTGGGGTTGGCTGGGATGACCTTGCTGATGGCGCTGCCCAAGGGCATTGCCGTATCGGAAGCGGTGCTGTTGGTGTCGCTGGTGACCGCGCTGGCTTTGTCGCGGAAACAGTTCACGCGCAAGGCCTCGCTGTTGTCGGTGCCGTTCACCGGCGGCTGGTTGCTGGCGGTCGCGGCCATCTTCGCCGCATTGATCGCGTTGCTGTTCTTCGCCTATCAGGACGTCGACTACACCCATGAGTTGTGGTGGCAGTTCGAGTTCAACGGACATGCGCCGCGTTCATTGCGTGCGCTGGTGGGTATCGCCCTGTTGGCCCTGGTGCTGGCGGTGCGCCAGCTGTTGCGTCCTGCCTCGTCGGCGCCGGAGCCGCCGGACGCGGCCGCATTGGCGCGCGCGGACTCGATCGTCCGCCGACAGGACAACGCCGACGGTTTTCTGGCGCTGACCGGCGACAAGCAGTTCCTGTTCTCGGAAACCGGCAACGCCATGGTGATGTTCGGACGCCAGCGGCGCTCGTGGATCGGCCTGTTCGATCCGCTGGGGCCGGAAAACGAACAGGCGGAGCTGGTATGGCGCTTGGTGGAGCGCGCACGCGAGGCGGGAGGGCGCGCTTGTTTCTACCAGGTGCGTCCGCAAGCGTTGTCGATGTATCTGGACGCGGGCATGCGCCTGTTCAAGCTGGGCGAATACGCCTATGTGCCGCTGGCCGATTTCTCCCTGGAGGGGAAACGCCGTTCCAACCTGCGCTACAGCCTCAAGCGCGCCGAACGCGAAGGCGCGCAATTCCGGATGGTGCCGGTGGAAGAAGTGCCGGAGATACTCGGGGAGCTGCGCGCCGTTTCCGATGCGTGGCTGGCCGAACACCGGGCGGCGGAGAAACGCTTCTCGGTAGGCGCTTTCATCGACGACTATGTGCTGAGACAGCCGGTAGCCGTGGTGCGTCACGAGGGCCGCATCGTCGCCTTCGCCACGCTGCTGACCACCGATACCAAGGCCGAGGCCACCGTCGACCTGATGCGGCACCTGCCGAAGATGCCTTACGGCACCATGGATTTCCTGTTCGCCGAACTGATGCTGCATTTGCGCGGACTCGGATTCCAGCGGTTCGGCCTGGGCATGGCGCCGCTGTCGGGCATGGCCAAGCATTCGCTCGCCCCGTTCTGGCACCGCGGAGGCCGGTTGTTGTTCGCGCATGGCGAGAATTTCTACAATTTCCGCGGGTTGCGGGCGTTCAAGGAAAAATTCGATCCGCAATGGGAAGCGCGCTACCTGGCATCGCCGGGCGGTGTCGTCCCGTTGCTCCTGCTGGCCGATATCGCCGCGTTGATCAGCGGCGGTTTGAAGGGTGTCATCGCAAAATGATCAAACGTCTCGTGGTTTCGCTGTCGGTCGCGTTTCTGTCCATGCTGCCTGCGCATGCGCAGGAGCGCATCTCGCATGGTTCCTTCGACCGCGTCGCGCTGTATCGGCCGCAAGGGCAAGCCAACCAGTTCGTGCTGTTCCTTTCCGGCGAGCAGGGTTGGGACGGCGCAATGGATACTGCCGCCCGCGCCCTGGTCAAGGAGGGAGCGATGGTGGCGGGCATCGACATGCCCAAGCTGCGCGCCGCCCTGGCCAAAGACGGCGACGATTGCGTGTTGCCCGACGGCGACTTGGAGAACCTTTCGCACTACCTGCAAGGCTACGCACAACAGCCTACTTACCGCACGCCCTTGCTGGTCGGCTACGGGCCAGGCGCCGCGCTTGCTTACGCGATGCAGGCGGTCGCCGACCAAGACACCTTCGCCGGGGCGATCTCGTTGTCGTTCTGCCCACGGCTGGATCTGGGAAAGCCGCTATGCCAGCGCGCCGACAAGCACTTCCTTGAGGACGCGAAGGGCGATGTTTCGGTCCTCGCGCCCGTATCGGAGTTGCCGCAACCCTGGGTCGTGCTGCAGCAGACCAATGACGATCGTTGTGCAGTCGCCGGCGTGCGCGATTTCGTCGGCCGCACCCACGGCGCCGCGCTGTCGGCGCTGCCCGGCCGCGGCTGGGATCTGTGGACGGACAAAGGCGCGTTGCCAGCGCTGTTGGCCAGTTACCGCGTATTGACCGCGGGGCGCGACATAGCGCTTCCGCCGCCGCCGCCGAAACTGATCGACCTGCCTTTGATAGAAGTGCCGGCCGCCGGCGACAACGACACCTTCGCCATCCTGCTGAGCGGCGATGGCGGTTGGGCCGGACTGGACAAGGAAGTGGCGAACGCACTCGTCGCCAAGGGAATTGCCGTGGTCGGTTTCGATTCCCTGCGCTATTTCTGGAAGGCGCGCGAACCCGAGGAGCTGGCCGCCGATATCGACCGGATCGTGCGCCATTACGCCAAGCATTGGGGCAAGAAACGGGTCGTGCTGATCGGTTACTCGCAGGGCGCCGACGTATTGCCCTTCGCGGTGAACCGGCTGCCCGACGCCTCCCGTGCACGGGTGGCGCAGACCGTGCTCATGGGCCTGGGGCAGAACGCTTCCTTCGAATTCCATCTTGCCAACTGGATCGGCAAGGACGACGGTCTGCCCATCTTGCCGGAGGCGGTCAAATTGAGCGAAGCCGACGCTTTATGCCTGTACGGCGAGGACGAGGACGATTCGCTATGCCCGGATATTCCACCCGGACACGTGCATGCGCAATCGCTGCCGGGCGGACATCATTTCGACGGCGCCTACGACAAACTCGCCGAGCTCATCGTGCAGCGCATCGCGGAGCCCTAGGGCCTGCCGTAAAGTCAGTCAAACCATCAAAGCGGCAAGAGCCGTAAGGGTAGGTCGGGGCTACGCCCCCGACGTACGGAAAACCTAGCCATTACGCGCGTCGGGGGCGTAACCCCGACCTACCGCTCACCTGGGCCGTTCTTGCAATCTGCAGTGCGTTGTCGCCTCAAGCTCGCCGAGGATTTGACGACAGGCACTAATCCGCTGGTCGGGATAGGGTTTTCGACAAGGCGTGCAAAACCAGCCTGGAGTACAGCCATTCGCCCGCACTGGCGGGTCGGTCGAGCGCCATGCGCTGCAACGCCTCTGAATCCGTATGCTTGCCGGCGAACAGCGCCCGGCAGATCGTCCTCAGCTTCCTAGGCAGCGTGTCCGTTTCGGTCTTCAACCAGCCCAGCGCCTTCACCAAACGTTGCTCCACTTCGGTGAAGTCGCTGCCCAGCGGATAGTCCGGCAGCGTGCCGTCGTTGCGGAACGGAGCCAGCGCGTCGCGCAGGCGCTGCGGCGTGTTCCGCGCCCATTCCGGTTCGGTGGAAAAATCCGCGCGCAGTTTCTTCGAGTGCTTCGCCTTCTCCAGCAAACCAGCTTGGAACTGCGCGCCGGTAATGCCAGCCATGGCGATCACGCAGTCTTCGTCGGTCTGGCCCAGCAGATCGGCGATGCCGTACTCGTTGACGTAGATGTCGCGCAGATGGCGCGGGATGGTGGTGTGGCCGTAGTTCCAGCGCACGCTGGATTCGGCCTTGCCGCCTTCGCCGCGCTGCGAACGGAACATCAGCACGCTGCGCGCGTCTTCCAGCGCATGGGCCATGGCCACGAAGTTGTACTGCCCGCCCACGCCGGACACGATGCGCCCGTCCTCCAGCCCGTCGGACACCGCATCGCCCAAGGCGGTAGCCATCATGCAGGTGTTGAAGAAGCGCGATCCGCTGCGCTGCAGGCGTTCGAGCGACTCGTGCCCGCCGTAGAGCTGGTTGATCTCGCTGATTCGGCGCATGCCGATGCTGCGGCGCTGGTCGTCGGGAAGATGGCGCAGCCAGTCGTAGAACGCGGGCGAACCCAGATAGAAGGCACCGTGCAGATATTCGCCGTCGCGTTCCAATCGCGCCTGGTCGCCGATGTTGGCGGTGCCTTGGGCGATGCGTGCCATCAGCGCCTCGTCGTCCACCACCTTGCGACGGATGACGCCGGCCTCGACCAGGCGCTTGAAGCCTTCGTTGAGCATCTCGCTGCAGCCGTACAGGCCGATGGCGAACGGGTCCATGCCGCCGCTAGCGATCACTGCCGGGTGGTGCGCCAGTTCCGGGTCCAGCGCATGCAGCACTTCGCGGTATTTTTCGTTGTCGGTATGGCGCAGCGCCAGCGCATGCGACAGCGCATCGGCCAGCGCGCCGATGCCTATCTGCAGCGTGCCGCCGTCGCGCACCAGCGTGCTGGCGTACAGGCCTATGGCGTAGTCCACGTCGCCCACCGGCTGGCGCGGCAGAGCGAACAGTTTCGGGTACGGGCCGGGCGGCGCTATCACGATGTCGAAGAAGCTTTCGTC
The DNA here is from genome assembly GCF_900104085.1 of Pseudoxanthomonas sp. CF125. Lineage (GTDB taxonomy): Bacteria > Pseudomonadota > Gammaproteobacteria > Xanthomonadales > Xanthomonadaceae > Pseudoxanthomonas_A. The sequence goes on along the minus strand of NZ_FNLD01000001.1, from coordinate 1,814,757 downwards.
CACCGCCGCGGTGCCGCCGATCCACGGCAGCTGCGGATCGATTTCGGCGACCATCAGCGGGCGCGGCAGGCCCAGTGCGCGGATCGCATCGATGGTGTCCTGGGTGGTGTCGTTGTTGCACGAAAGCGATAACCGCGTGCCATCGGGTTCGCGCGCGACCTTCTGCAGAATCGCGTTGGCCCCGCGTTGCGCCACGCCGGCGGCGGCCTGGGTGTAGTTGAGGCTGGTGTAGGCGCGCTGCGCCTGCGAGGACTTCAGCAGCGCGCCGGATTGCATGTAGAACTCTTCTACCTGGATGTGCGCCGGCAGGGCATCGCGTTTCATCGCTTGCGCATAGAGGAGCACGGGAAAATCGTCGCCGAAGTGCCGTTGCGCGAAGGGCGCCAGGAAGCGTCGTTCCAGATCGCTGCCGGCAGCGGGCGGGTCGAGCGACAGCGCGGTGTAGATCTGCATCGGCCGCGAGGGATCTTTCTCCGCACGCCGATACAGGGCATTGAGCAACCGATGCGGCTTGCCGATGGCAAGGGGAGCGGCGATGCGCAGGGTGCCGGGAATGCGGCGAAGGAGCAGCTCGACAGCCTCGTCGATATTGTCTAAATGGATGGTCATGGCGGACAGCTTAGGCGATCGGCATACAAACCGATAAACGGTCGTCCGGGCACTTGACAGAACTGTTGATTACAGGCGTAATCGCAACACGTTTACAGGTGTAATCAATATGCAGATCAGCGAAGCCGAGGCCATGGTGATGGATGTGTTGTGGCAAAAGCATCCGTTGGGTGCGGATGAAGTCGTTTCCGTGCTTTCGGCGCGTACCGACTGGGCCGAACCTACCATCAAGACGCTGTTGAACCGGCTGCTCAACAAGGGCGCGATACAAGCCGAGAAGGACGGCAGGCGGTTCCTCTATTCGCCGGTGCTGACCCGTGAAGCCTGGGTAGGCCAGCAAAGCGAAGGCATGCTCCAGCGATTGTTCGGCGGTCGCGTCGCGCCGCTGGTCGCGCATTTCAGCGAACGCGGCAAGCTCTCGGCCGCCGATATCGCCGAGCTCAAGCGCTTGATCGCCGAAATGGGAGAAGCGCCGCAAGGCAAAGGGGGCGGCGATGGTCGTTGACGCACTCGTTTGGCTGATCGAAGGCGCGCTCGCCGTGACCCTGGCGTTGTTTCTAGTGTTGGTGCTGCGTGTGCCGTTGCGACGGGCTTTCGGTGCGCGCATGGCGTATGCCTGCTGGCTGCTGGTGCCGCTGGCGATGTTGGCGGTAGCGCTGCCCGCACCTGCGCCAGCGCAATCGAGCGCCGTGAATGCCATAAGCGCCGCGTCGCCGACCGTGCACGTCGGTGCGATCATGCCGGTGCGGCCGGCGCTGGACGCTATCTCGCAGGATGCATCCTTACCGTGGTTGCAGGTCTTGCTGGCGATATGGACCTTGGGCGCGTTGCTGCTCGCGTCATGGTCCGCATGGCAGCAACTCCGGTTCGTGCGCGCGCTCGGCCCACTCTCGGCGCGCGGCGACGGACTGTTCGCATCCACTGAAGACGCCAGCGGTCCGCTCGTGATCGGTGTGCTACAGCCGCGGATCGTCCTGCCACCGGATTTCGACCGGCGCTATCCGCTTGAACAGGCCGCGTTGGTAGTCGAACACGAACGCGCCCATCTGGCGGCAGGCGATGTGCGTCTCAACCTGCTGGTTGTCGTCTTGCGCTGCCTGCATTGGTTCAATCCCTTGCTGCATTGGGCCGCCACGCGCTTCCGCCATGACCAGGAAATGGCCTGCGACGCCGCGGTGCTGGCACGCTTCCCCGAGTCCCGTCGCGCTTACGCCGACGCGATGCTGAAAACGCAGCTGGCCGTCCTTGGACTACCGGTCGGCTGCCACTGGCAGTCCAGCCAATCATTGAAGGAGCGCATCCTCATGTTGAAACACCCGATACCCGGCCGCGCGCGCAAGCGCGTCGGTCTTCTCGCCCTGGTCGTGGTGCTGTCCGCGGGCAGCTATGGCGCTTGGGCATTGCAGCCCGCGAGCCTGAATCAGCCGCCGGCCTACATCGGCAAAGTGCTGTGGGGAAACATGGCCGATGTCGATATCCGTAGCGACCAGAAAGCCGAGCGAATCGACGTGTCCGGAGGTTCCATGGCACAGAAAGCGGATGGCGCGCTCGGTGTTCACATGAATGGCGTCACGCCCTTGCAGGTGCAGATCGGCGATGGGCCGGGACAACTGCGTTTCGAGGCCCAATCGACCAATACGGTTTCGAAGACACCCTTGGTCGTATGGACGCTGCAGAGGGATGGACAGCGCATCGACCAAGGTCGAATAAATCTGTCGGACGTGCCGCAAGTCCTGGTGGTGGGAGGCGCTGCGCAGGGAATGACGTCTTCGGCGACGCTTACGTTCCGGATGCCGGTAGGCCAGACCCTGACGAGAGAGATTTCCCGGCCCCTGCAAGCGGATGCCTCGGGCCGCTACGTGGGTGAAGACAGCGTACTGGTCGGGGACCAGTTCAAGAGACCCGGGTCGGCGGAACTCGTATTGCATGTGTCTCCTGTCGGCGAAGTTTCGCGCGTGGAGATCGAGCATGTCTCGCCAGCGGACGCGTTCACCCAGCAGGATGCAGACGATCTGACCAGCGGCATGCGCTTCAACGCGCGCATCCAGGATGGCAAGGCGGTCGCGACCCTCGTCCGGACGAGGGTCCATTTCGCATCCAGCTCCGATGCGTTGGAGAACCCGCCCGCGTGGTTCAGGCCTGCGCAGTCCGACAAGGACATCCAGGCCATGGCCACCCCCGCGCCGGCGTATCCCGAGCTGGCGAAAGGCGCGCATGTCAGCGGCAAGGTGATGCTGCTGGTGGATGTGGCGGTAGATGGCGGCGTTTCGAACGTGGTCGTCGAGAAAGCCGAGCCGGCGGGCGTATTCGATGCGGCGGCGGTCGCCGCAGCCAAGGCCTGGAAGTTCAGTCCGGCAATGATCGACGGCAAGCCCGTGGCCGGGCGCGTGCGCGTGCCGATTACGTTCGAGGCGCCGCCGACGAAGAAAAAACCTGGGGAAACAGGTACTGGCGTGAATCCGGATGGCGTCGCTTATGACTGGATCAAGTACGACCCGGCCTTGGATAAAGACATTCGCAATATGGAATGCAAGACCCTTTGGATGGATGAAGGATCCGATGTGGCTTATTGCGGCCGTGAAAAATCCTACGCGCAGCGCTGATCCGTCTCTTTCGTGTGGGCCGGCGCTGTCATGGCAGCGCCGGAGAGTGGCGACCCGAAGCGCAAGAGCGAATGCCGATCCGGGGTTGCCGTATGGACGGCTGCGATTCAATCCAGCACGTGCACCGCATCGGTCAGCCGCTTCACCTCATCGGCGGAGTGGCTGACATAAACGATAGGCAAGGCGGTTTCGTCGCGCACGCGCTGCAGATAAGGGATCAACTCCTCGCGGCGCGCCTGGTCCAGCATCGACAGAGGTTCGTCCAGCAGCAACAGCGCCGGTTGCGAGAGCAGGGCGCGGCCCAGCGCGATCCGCTGGCTTTCGCCGCCGGAAAGATTGGCGATACGGCGATCCAGCAACGGTTCGATTCCAAGCAGTGCCACGACCGCATCGAAACCGAACGCATTACCGGTCTCGCTCTGATGGCGTCCGTACTGCAGATTGCGTCGTACGTCGAGGTGCGGAAACAAGCGGGTGTCCTGGAACATATAGCCAACGCGGCGGCGATGCGGAGCGACGTCGACGCCGCGTGCGCTGTCGAACAGGCGCCGGCCATCGACTTCGATATGTCCGGACATCGGCTTCACCAGTCCCGCAATCGCATGCAGCACGCTGGTCTTGCCGGCACCGGAATGGCCGCTGAGCGCGATTACGCGGGCGGAATCCTCGATGCGCACGTGCCGCTCGAACGAACCCCGGCGAAGTTTCAGATCCAGCGACAACATCAATGCACCTCGTCTTCGCGCTGGCGACGGGTCAGCCATTCCGACAGCAGCAGCGCCAGCAGCGAGATGCCTACCGCCACCATCGCCAGGCGCCAGATTCCGGACTCGCCGCCGGGAACCTGCAACAGCCCGTAAATCGCCGACGAAAGCGTCTGCGTCTCGCCCGGGATGTTGGAAACGAAGGTGATGGTGGCGCCGAATTCCCCCAGCGCCTTGGCGAAGGCCAGTACCGCGCCGGCGACGATGCCCGGCCAGGCCAGCGGCAAAGTGATCGTGCGGAAAACGCGCCAGGGGCTGGCGCCCAGGGTGGATGCCGCCTGTTCCAGGCGACGATCGGCGGCCTCGATGGAAAGCCGGATCGCGCGCACCATCAGCGGAAAGCCCATGATCGCGCTGGCCAGCGCTGCGCCGGTCCAGCGGAAAGCGAAGTCGATGCCGAAGGAAGCCAGGAACTTTCCGATCGCGCCCTGGTTGCCGAAATTCACCAGCAACACGTAGCCCACGACTACCGGCGGCAGCACCAGCGGCAAATGCACCAGCGCATCAAGCAGGGATTTTCCGGGAAAGCGCTTGCGCGCCAGCAGCCAGCCGAGTGCGATACCGAACGGCAGGCTGGTCAGCGCGGCCACGCTGGCGACCTTGAGACTAAGCGCGATCGCAGTGAGTTCGTCGGCGGTGAAGAGCGACATGTGGCCCTAGAGCACCTTGAAGCCGTGCGCGCGGAAAATCTTCGAAGCAGCGGGAGTGGACAGCCAGCGCGCGAAAGCGGCGGCGTTCGGGTGCTTGCTCGCCGCGATACGCGCGACCGGATAAACGATGGGCGCGTGCGTGTTTTCCGGGAACACCGCAATCACTCGGACCTTCGGCTCGGCCCGCGCGTCGCTTCCGTAGACCACGCCCAGCGGCGCCTCGCTGCGCGCGACCAGCATCAGCGCAGCGCGCACGCTTTCGGCCTCGGCCACGCGGGGTTCGAGCGACTTCCAGACGCCCAGTGAAGCGAAAGCCGCCTTCGCGTATTTGCCCGCAGGCACGCTGGCGGTCAAGCCGAGCGCAATGCGGCCTTTTTTGCCCAGTCGCGGAAGCAGATCGACGCCGGGCTTCAGTTCCACCGGCGTGATGTTGCCGCTGGCCGGCGCCACCAGCACCAGGGTATTGCCCAAGAGATTCCGCCGGGTCACGGGGTCGACAAGCTTGCGCTGCTGCAGATAATCCATCCATTCCAGATCGGCGGAAAGGAACACATCGGCCGGCGCCCCTTGTTCGATCTGGCGCGCCAGCGCCGAACTGGCCGCATAGGAAACGCGCACCGTCTGCCCGCTGGCCTTCTGGTACGCAGCAGCGGCTTCATCCAGCGATTCCTTGAGGCTGGCGGCGGCGAACACGGTCAACGGTTCGGCCTTCTCCGCTGCCCGCAGGCCGCCGCCGAACAGCGTCAATGCGAGCAGGCAGGTCCATGCCTTGAGAGTCAGGCCGCTCAGGCCGCTCATGGCGCTGCCACCACGGTGATCGACTGCACTTGACGCACCCAACGCCCCGGTCGCGATTCTCCTGGCGCAATCAGGCGCAAGGGGCCGCTGTCGCCGGGCAGGGGTTTGCCATCGCACTGATTCACCAGCACCACATTGTTGTTGCCCAGCGTGGGTTCCAGTTCCGCCAGCGAATAGATCACGCGATTGCCGTCACGGGCAGTCACCAGCACGTAGCTGGCCAGCGCGGGGCCGCGCAGGTGTTCTGCCGACAGCACACCGGCGCGGGTCAGCAGGACCGAAAGCCTGATGCCGGTGCAGGTCACGGTCTCGCCGTATGCGGTGACGGCTACGGCCGTGCGTGGAAGCGTAGCCAGCGTCGCTTCGTCCAACGGCACCGACAACGGTGAAGGGGAAGTAGGGTCGGAGGCGTGGCTGTGATCCTGGGCGCGCAACGATGGAACCGCGCCAAGCAGGACGAGAGCTATCGCGACTCTGCAATACGCTGGAAAAACGATCATGGCTTTCTCACAACGAATCGAGGGGAATCCGCAGGTACCGTACGCCATTGCCTTCGGGCTCCGGCAAAGCGCCGCCGCGCAGGTTGACCTGCAGCGAAGGCAGGATCAAGGCCGGCATGGCGAGTGTCGCATCGCGCGCCTTGCGCAGTGTTACGAATGCGTTTTCGTCCACGCCGTCGCGAACGTGAATGTTGCTGCGCCGTTGTTCGCCGATGGTGGTTTCGCAGGCGGCTTCGCGGCTTCCCGGCCCGTAGTCGTGACAGACGAACACCCGTGTGTCGTCCGGCAACCCGTCGTAGAGCCGGCGGATGGAGCGATACAGCGTCGCCGCATCGCCGCCCGGGAAATCGCAGCGCGCCGTGCCGGCGTCGGGCATGAACAGCGAGTCGCCGGTGAACAAGGCGTCGCCGATAAGATAAGCCAGACTGTCGCGCGTATGGCCGGGTACGGGAATCGTGCGGGCCTGCAGCGTGCCCACTTCGAAACGATCGTCGTCGCCGAAAAGCCGGTCGAATTGCGAACCATCGGTGTCCAGCGCGCCGTCCGGGTCCAGCTTGGGGGCGAAGGTCTTCTGCACCTCGCGGATGCCGGCGCCGATGGCGAGCGTGGCGGCGGGAAGTCTCTGCTTGAGCCAGTCCGCGGCCGACAGATGGTCGGCATGCGCATGGGTTTCCAGCAGCCAGCGCACGTCGTAACCGTGCTGCTGCACGATGTTTAGCAGCTTCTGCGCAGAAACGTGGGCGACGCGCGCGGATTTGGCGTCGAAGTCCAGCACCGGGTCGATGATCGCCGCCGCCCGCGTGGCCGGATCCGCCACCACGTAGCTCCAGGTGCCGGTATCGGCGTGGTGCAAGGGGTGGACAGCGGGTCGCATGGCGTGCGTCAGTCGGTCAGCGTGGCGTTGAGCAGGTCGGCAAGCCGTTTCGCCGCGATGCGCAGCTGGCGTTCGGCCAATGGCCGCTGCGCATCCAGATAGCGGCTGTCCATCTTGTGCGACTTGGGATAAAGATGCTGCGAATCGATCAGCTTGCAGGATTCGCTGGCCCAATCGGCAGGATTGGTGGATTTGCTCGGCAGCTTGGGCGGCCAGGGCAATGTGGACAGGCGGTCGGCGTACCGCGGAGTGGACAGGCCTTCCGACGCCAGAATGTAATAGTCCCAGATGGAATGCAGGTTGGTACCCATCACGCCATCGACGTAGTTCTTTTGCGCATAGGCTTCCGGCTGCAGGTCGGTGCGCAGACTGATCTGGAAGTCATTGCCGCCCTTGTCCTTGCGATTGCTGGCGTGCAGGGGCTGGTGCACGTCGCCGACGAAATGCACGAGGAACTTCAGCGCTTCCCGCCGCGCCTGCAACGGCTGCGCGCGATCGCCCAGGATGGCGCGCTGGCGTTCGATCTGGCCCGCCACGCAGTTGCCGTCGGGGCAGTCGCGCTGGGGACGATAGGCGCAGGTTCCGGCCGGGAAATTGATGTAATGCCAGCGCTCGGTCTTTTTGTAGCTTTCGGGATTGCTCTTGCGCAGCGCATCGGCCCACGAGGCCACGCCGGCAAGGCTGGGCTCCGGCTCGCCCTGCAGCAGTACGGCGACCTGGGCACTGGCTGCAGGCGTGAGGTGGCGTTGTGCGATATCGCCGACCATGCGGTGGCCGGAGTTGGACCAGGCCAGGACGTGCAGTGGGCACAGGAGAATGCAGGCGAGCAGTAGTGAGAGAATCCGGATCATGCCGGAGATTCTAACCGGCATGATCCGCGGATCATGCGATGCGCTGCCTCAGAACTTCCAGACGTAGGCCGCGCCGTACACCAGCGGGTCTATATTGGCGCTGCCCAGCTTGGCGCCATTCACCTCGACCTTTGCGTCGATATCGGCCCAGCGCACGTCCACCCGCAGCGCACCGCGGTCGCCGACCTTGAAGTCCAGGCCGGCATGCGCCGCCAGGCCCCAGGAGTCCTCCAGCTTCAGCCGGGTCCCGGCCAAAGCGCCTTTGCTTTCCTCGCTGAAGAATGCGGTGTAGTTGATGCCCGCGCCCAGAAACGGCGAGACCTTGCCGGCGCTGTTGAAGTGGTACTGAAACGACACCACAGGCGGCAGCTGTTTGGTTTCGCCGACGATGCCGACGCCGTCGATGCTGATCTCATGCTTGAAAGGCAGGGCGGCCAGCACCTCGATGCCCATGTCGTCGGCGATGAAATACTCGAGAGTGACGGTGGGCGAGATGTCGCTGTCGACCTCTACGGGCAGGCGACCCAGCCCCAGCGCCGTGCCATCGAGGGCGCCGTTGTCCGATTTCGGGTTGACCTGGTGCACGCCCACGCCAAGAGTCCAGTCGCCTCTGGACTGGGCGAAGGCAGGCGTGGCGGCCGTAGCGATGGTGGCAGCAAGGCCGGCGAGGATAAGAGGGAGGGTCTTGGGCATGTCGTTCTCTTCGTCTTGGGGAATGCATGCAGTTTTCCAATTTCTTAACGCAAGCACCTTGATCTCGATCAATCGCCGATAGCCTTGTTCGTCGCCAAGCCGGCCCTAGCTGCAGGCGGCACTTCGCTGGCTGCTAGAATGTGTACCCCGTCAATCCGCCGCAGCATGCGGCCGCAGGAGTTTCGAGCAATGACGATCAAGGTGGGCATCAACGGTTTCGGCCGCATCGGGCGCAACGTGCTGCGTTCGGCCGTGCAGAACTTCGGCAGCGACATCCAGATCGTGGCCATCAACGACCTGCTGGAGCCGGATTACCTGGCCTACATGCTGAAGTACGACTCGGTGCACGGGCGTTTCGATGGCGAAGTCTCGGTCGATGGCGATCACCTGGTGATCAACGGCAACCGCATCCGCCTGACCCAGGAGCGCGACCCGGCCAACTTGAAATGGGATGCCGTCGGCGCCGAAGTGGTGATCGAATCCACCGGTCTGTTCCTCGACAAGGCCACCGCGCAGAAGCACCTGGACGCGGGCGCGAAGAAAGTCATCCTGTCGGCGCCGTCGAAGGACGACACGCCGATGTTCGTGTTCGGCGTCAACGACAAGAAGTACGCCGGCGAAGCGATCATCAGCAACGCCAGCTGCACCACCAACTGCCTGGCGCCCCTGGCCAAGGTCATCCACGACAAGTGGGGCATCAGGCGCGGCCTGATGACCACGGTGCATGCGGCTACCGCCACGCAGAAGACCGTGGACGGCCCCAGCAACAAGGACTGGCGCGGCGGACGCGGCATCCTTGAGAACATCATTCCCTCCAGCACCGGCGCGGCCAAGGCGGTGGGCGTGGTGATCCCGGAATTGAACAAGAAGCTGACCGGCATGAGTTTCCGCGTGCCGACCAGCGACGTGTCGGTGGTGGATTTGACCGCCGAACTCGAGAAGCCCGCTACCTACGAAGAAATCAAGGCAGAGATGAAGGCGCAGAGCGAAGGCGCGCTGAAGGGGATACTGGGCTACACCGAAGACAAGGTGGTGGCCACCGATTTCCGTGGCGATACCCGCACCTCCATCTTCGACGCCGATGCCGGCATCGCCCTGGACAGTACCTTCGTCAAGCTGGTCAGCTGGTACGACAACGAATGGGGTTACTCCAACAAGTGCCTGGAGATGGTGCGGGTGGTCGCGGGCAAGTAAGCCGCGACACGGCCAACGGAATGTTTACAGGAGCGCCCAAGTGGCGCTCCTGTCGTTTGGGTACAGCAATCCGCTACCGTGGGTCCAGCCGCACGGCACCTGGGGGAGCCATGTTGCAAATACGCCGGCTTTGACTGAGGCTCCGCAAGCACACGCATAGGGGAAGTACGCATGGATGATCTGGCGGGCATACTGATTCTGCTTGGTCTGGTGGTATTGGCCGTACCGATCCTGCTGATCATGGCGCTGGTTTCCATCAGCGGCCTGAAGCGGCGCGTCGGCGAACTGGAAGAAGCGGTCTACCGCCAGCAACCAGGCATCGCGCCAGCGCCGTCCCGTCCCGAGTCCGCCTATCGTCCCCCTTACGCGCCAACGACGGACGAAGAGGCCTTCGTACCTCCAGAGACCGAGCGCGAGCCCACGCTTGCCGAACTGACCCGCGCGCCGACCGTGCAGGAACCGGTCGCTCCCATCAAGCAGGCGCAAGTGCCCGATCCCACGGCCACGCCATTGCCGCCGCCGTTGCCGCCGGCGCCTCCCACCGCTCCGCGCCGCGCGGTACCGCCACCACCCTCCACGCCGGACGTGTTCACTGTCGCTGCGCGCGCCATCAAACGCTGGTTCACCGTGGGCAACGTGCCGGTGAAGATCGGCATGCTGGTGCTGCTGGCCGGCGTGGCCGCGCTGCTGAAATACGCCAGCGACCAGGGCTGGCTGACCGTGCCGATCGAATTGCGGCTCGCCGGCATTTCCGCTGCCGCGCTCGCGGGCCTGGTGTTCGGCTGGCGCCAGCGCGAGAGCAAACGCTCGTTCGCGTTGGCGGTGCAGGGCGGGGCCATTGGCGTGTTGCTGCTGACCGTGTTCGCGGCGTTCAAGATGTACGGCTTGATCGAGGCCACTCCGGCCTTCGGACTCAGCGTGGTGCTGATCGCCGGCGTCGGCGTGCTGGCCGTGGCGCAGAACTCGAAGACGCTGGCGGTGCTCGGCATCCTGGCCGGCTTCATGGCGCCGATCTGGTTGTCCACGGGCAGCGGCAACCATGTCGCCCTGTTCTCCTACTACGCGGTATTGAACGCGGCGATCCTTGCCATCGCCTGGTGGCGCCCGTGGCGCGTGCTCAACCTGCTGGGCTTCGTCTTCACCTTCGGCATAGGCACGGTCTGGGGCGTGCTGCAGTACAACGCCAACAAGCTCGCCAGCACCGAACCCTTCCTGCTGCTGTTCTTCGCCTTCTACCTGATCATTCCGATCCTGTACGCGCGCAAGCAGCCGGCCAGCCGCGGCGACTTCATCGACGGCTGCCTGGTGTTCGGCACGCCGCTGATCGTTTTCTCGCTGCAGGCGGCGCTGCTGATGCCCACCGATCAAAGCCCGCGCATGCCGCTGGCCTGGTGCGCACTGGGACTGGGTGCGCTGTACGCGGTGCTGGCGCGGTTGTTCATCCGTCGCGAGCGTTACGCCGCGTTGGGTGCTTCGTACGCGCTACTCGCCGTCGGCTTCGCTACGCTCGCCGTTCCCCTGGCGTTGTCGGCACGCGCAACGGCGTCGGTGTTCGCACTGGAAGGCGCCGCGCTGGCCTGGTTGGGCCTGCGCCAGCAACGCTGGCTGCCGCAGCTCACCGGCGCGGGATTGCAGTTGGCCGCCGCTGCCGCGCTTTTCATCGGTGCGTCGGGGTACTGGCCGAACGAACAGGCCATCGCCAATCCGACCTTCATGGGCGCGCTGCTGATCGCGTTGGCGGGTTTGGCCAGCGCATGGGCGTACCGCCGCGAAGGGAAATCGCAGGTGGCGCTGCTGTATTACCTGTGGGGGCTGTTGTGGTGGTGCGGCAATGCGGTCAACGAGATCGAAGCCTTCGTCGCTCCAGCGACGCGCGCCGACGCGTTGCTCGCCTTCGCTGCCGCGACCGGCTGGCTGGCCGCGGAGGTGCATCGCCGACGGCCTGCGGCCGCATTGGCGCTGACTACGCTGGGCGGTTTCGTCGCTGCCATTCCGTTGGCGTTGGCGCAGATGGACGCGCACGTGCAGCCGTTTGCCGGCTACGGCTTGTGGGCGTGGCTGGTGTTCGCCGTACTCGGCATCCGCAGCCTGCTGTGTCTGCGCGCCAATGCCGATCGATTCGCCAGCTGGGCGCAGTTCGCCTGGTGGCTGGTCTGGCCCACGGTGATCTCGCTGCTGTTCTCGTGGTTGGCCGACCGCTTCGAACTGGCGCAAGGCTGGCGGATCGCGCTGCTGGCCTTGCCGTGGTTGGGTGCTGTGATGCTGTCCCTGTTCCGCTGGAGCTGGCTGGCCGCACCGCAGGGCGAACGTTTCGATCCCTATCGGACCGCCTTGCAGACGGTGTATTTCTCCTCGCTGGGGCTGTGGTGGCTGATCGCCTTGTTCCAGGCGGGCGATAGCGCACCGCTGGCGTGGGTGCCGGTGTTGAATCCGATGGAGCTGGCGCAATTGGCGGTGCTGGCCCTGGCCGCGCGCTGGCTGTGGTCGGAACAGGCGCCGGATTGGCTGCAAAGGCTGCGCATCTTCAAGATGGCCAGCGCCGGTTTCCTCATGGTCACCTTCATCACCTTGCGCGCCGTGCACCATTGGGGCGGTGTGGACTGGAATGCGGGAATGCTTTCTACCAGCCTGGCTCAGACCAGCCTGACCGTGGTGTGGAGCGTGCTGGGCGTACTGGGCTGGGTGATCGGCTCGCGCCGCGGCCATCGCGGTTTGTGGTTGGCCGGCGCGGTGTTGATGGGCGTGGTGCTGGCCAAGCTGGTATTCGTCGATCGCCAGAATCTGGGCGACCTGCTCGGCATCGGTTCCTTCGTCGCCTACGGCTTGCTGTGCACGCTGGTCGGCTATTTCGCGCCAGCACCACCGCGCACCGCAACCGAGGAAGCCAACGTATGAAACGTTTCGCCCTGATCGTATCGCTTGCCCTGTTGCCGCTGGCGGCTATCGCCGGCCCGCGCGACGACTACGCGCAGCAGTGGCCGCTGACTTTGGCCGAGCAGGATGCCGGCGCCTACCGCGTGGTGCTGGACCGAACGGTCTACCGGCAGCTGCAGTCGCCCACATTGAAGGATCTGGTGGTGGTGAATGCCGATGGTTCGGAGATGGCGGCTTCTCTATTCGACGCCGAACAGCCGCTGGCCAGGCCTGCCAATAGTGTGGAGGTACCGTGGTTCCTGCTGCCTTCCGGCAATGCCTCGCAATCGCGCGATATCGCTTCGATCAGCGAGATCGCCGCCGACGGTAGTCTGCGTCGGGTAGTGATGAGCGATGCCGGGACTACGGCAGACACTTCCAGCAACGAATTCCTGGTCGATACCAGCCGCCTGCATGAACCGGTGCGGGCCTTGCGGATAGTCTGGGCCGCGGGGCAGGCGCCGTTCGATCGGCCTTACCGGGTCACCGCTTCGGACGATCTGAAAAACTGGCGCACCGTGCAGGAAGAAGGCCATCTGGTCGAACTGCAGAACAATGGCGCGCGCATTTTCGAGAACCGCATCGCATTGGACGGCGTGAAGGCGAAATACCTGCGCCTGGAGCCGTTGCGCAAAGACCAGCGAGCGCTGAACTTGACCAAGGTGACTGCCGAGTTCGCGCCGGCGCAGGTCGTACAGGACTGGCAGTGGGAGGAAATCGGCGGCAAGCGTATCGTCGACAAGGACGGCTCGGTTTCCTTCGAGTACCGGGTCGAAGGGCGCTTTCCGTTCGAGCGCGCCGACGTGGCGCTGCCGGGCAACAGTTCCAACGAGTGGATACTGAAGTCGCGCGACAGCGAGGAATCGGAATGGCAGTTCGCGGCCGCGCCGTGGATGGCTTTTCAGTTGGAAGGGGGCAAAGTTTCCAACCGCTCGCCGCCGCAAGCGTTGCAGCAGTTGAACCGCGACCACTATTGGCGGTTGATTCCCAGGAACAGCCCCAATGAAGCCGCACCGACACTGAGGCTCGGCTATCGCCCCGAAGTGCTGGTGTTCCTGGCCCAAGGCAAGACGCCTTATGCATTGCTTGCAGGCAGTGCGCGTGGGAAGCGCGCCGAGTCGCCGCTGCCGCAACTGGTCGATGCCCTGCGTGCGCAGCGCGGACAGGACTGGCAGCCGGCCAGCGCCACGCTTGGAGCCGCGCAGTCCCTCGCCGGCGCCAGCGCGTTGACGCCAGCACCGGTGGAACGCGACTGGAAAGCCTGGTTGCTGTGGGGGCTGCTGGCCGCTGGCGCGCTGATCGTCGCGGGATTCGCTTTCAGCCTGTTGAAGAAGCCGGCTGCCGGCAAGCCCGATTGAGTCGGGAGAAACGTGGGAGCGGCGTCCCGCCGCGAGCTTTTTCTTTTCGCTGGCACCAGGCCAAAAGCTCGCGGCGGGACGCCGCTCCCACGTGCTTCGGTGCGTGTGTTTGAGGAGTTGTGCGTTGCCGTGCGCCGCCGCAGCCCGGACAATGATGGCTTGACCCGCACACGGAACGCCAAGCCATGTCCATCCTCCGCATGACCGACCTCGACCTCTCCGGCAAGCGCGTGCTGATCCGCCAGGATCTCAACGTGCCGATCGAAGCCGGTCGCATCACTTCGGAACAGCGCATCACCGCTTCGCTGCCCACCTTGAAGCTGGCGTTGGAGAAAGGCGCCGCGGTCATGGTCACCTCGCATCTGGGCCGGCCCAAGGAAGGCGTGTGGAGCGAAGCCGATTCGCTGGCGCCGGTCGCTGAGCGTCTGTCGGAGCTGTTGGGCATCGACGTACCGCTGGTCAAGGACTGGGTGGAGGGCGTGGAAGTGGCCCCCGGCAACATCGTGCTGCTGGAAAACTGCCGCATGAACGTGGGCGAAGGCAAGGACGACGAGGCGCTTTCGAAGAAGTACGCAGCGTTGTGCGATGTATTCGTGATGGACGCCTTCGGCACCGCGCACCGCGCACAGGCCTCCACCCATGGCGTGATCCGTTTCGCCAAGCAGGCCGCGGGCGGCCCGCTGTTGATGGCCGAGCTGGATGCGCTGGCGTTGGCGCTGGAAAAGCCCGCGCGCCCGTTGCTGGCCATCGTCGCCGGCAGCAAGGTGTCGACCAAGCTGGAGCTGCTGTCCAACCTGGTCGGCAAGGTCGATCAGTTGATCGTGGGCGGAGGCATCGCCAATACCTTCATCGCCGCCGAAGGCCACGGCGTGGGCAAATCGCTGGTAGAGAACGATCTGCTGGAGACCGCACGCAAGATCATCGCCGACGCCAAGGCGCGCGGCGCCGACATCCCGGTGCCGACCGACGTGGTGGTCGCCCCCGAATTCAAGGCCGACGCGAAAGCCACGGTCAAGCAGGTCGCCGAAGTCGGTGCCGACGACATGATCCTGGACATCGGCCCGGACACCGCCGCGCGCTACGCCAGGATGATCGCCGATGCGGGCACCGTGGTCTGGAACGGCCCGGTGGGCGTGTTCGAATTCGATGCCTTCGGCAAGGGCACCGAAACCTTGGCCCGCGCCATTGCCGCTTCCAAGGCCTTCTCCATCGCCGGCGGCGGCGACACCTTGGCGGCGGTCGACAAATACGGCATCGCCGATGAAGTCAGCTACATCTCCACCGGTGGCGGCGCGTTCCTGGAGTTCCTGGAGGGCAAAACCTTGCCGGCGGTCGCGGCGCTGGAAGCGCGCGGCGGTTGAGCTTGCGTTTCCGGCGATGCCGCAAGCCACTGTTAAAAGCAAAGTCGCTGGGTCCCCGCCTTCGCGGGGATGACGGCTGATTCTTGATCGCGTGGCTGCTCATGCCGTAGGTCGGGGCTACGCCCCCGACGCCCGTCGAGCTTACCGGCCTGGGAATCTCTCTGTCGCCGGGATGCGCGCGCGTCGGCCACGTAGAGCCTGCCCCGTGTTCGATACGGGGGCCGACCTACATGTCGTTAATTGTAAATACCAATAAAATACCAGTTAGCGATAGCAACTCAATGATTTAAAGGTTAATTTCCCATTTTTTGCACTGCGGCAAACCAATGGCATCGTAGTGGTCCCATGGATGTGGTAGTTTCCCCGTCACTCTAGAGGGGAGACCGCTGTGACCGATCGCCAACGCCGTACCAAGATTCTCGCCACCCTGGGTCCGGCCACCGACCCGCCGGGCGTGCTGGATGAACTGTTCCGTGCCGGCGTCAACGTAGTGCGCCTCAACTTCTCGCATGGAGATCCCTCCGGCCAGGCCAAGCGTGCCGCCGCCGTACGGGCCGCGGCGCAGCGTGCCGGTGCCGAGGTCGGGATCCTGGCCGACCTGCCGGGGCCGAAGATCCGGGTGGAGAAATTCGCCGAAGGCAAAGTGAAGCTCAAGGCCGGCGACCGCTTCGACCTGGTCGCCGATCCCGATGCGCCCTTGGGCGACGTCAGCCAGGTCGGCGTGAGCTATCTGGGTTTGCCCGGCGACGTGCAGCCCGGCGATGTGCTGCTGCTGGACGACGGCCTGATGCAGTTGCGGGTGGAATCGGTGGAAGGCCAACGCATCGTCAACACCGTGTTGAACGACGGCATGCTTTCCGACCGCAAGGGCTTGAACAAGCAGGGCGGTGGACTGTCGCTGGGCGCGTTGACCGAGCGCGACAAGGAACTGATCGGCATCGTCGCCAAGATCGGCGTGGACTTCATCGCCGTGTCGTTCTGCCGCAATGCCGAAGACATGAACGAAGCGCGCCGCATCGCGCTGAGCCACGGCTGCGACGCCGCGCTGGTTTCCAAGATCGAACGCACCGAGGCCATCGAGAACCTGGCCGAGATCATCGACGCCAGCGACGTGGTGATGGTGGCGCGCGGAGACCTGGGCGTGGAGATCGGCGACGCCGAGCTGCCCGGCCTGCAGAAGAAAATCATCCGCGAATCGCTGGCGCGCAACAAAGTGGTGATCACCGCCACGCAGATGCTGCAGTCCATGGTCGAAAGCCCCATTCCCACGCGCGCCGAAGTGCTGGACGTGGCCAACTCGGTCATCGACGGCACCGACGCGGTCATGCTGTCGGCCGAAACCGCCGCTGGCGCCTATCCGATCAAGGCGGTGGAAGCGATGGCGCGCATCTGCCTGGGTGCCGAAAAGCAGTTCCAGATGGACACCGATTTCGAGAAAGCGCCGCGCAACCTGGAGCGCGCCGACCAGGCCATCGCCATGGCCACCATGTTCCTGTCCGAGCACATCGGCGTGCGCGCCATCGTGGCCATGACCGAATCCGGCGGCACCGCCCGCTATCTGTCGCGCTTCCGTTCCAATGCGCCCATCTACGCGTTCTCGCGCCACGATGGCGCGCGCCGCAGGATGGCGATGATCCGCGACGTGTTCCCCATCGCCTTCGACAGCCGCGGCCTGGCCCCGCGCGAAGCCGCGCGCGATTCGCTGCGCATCCTGCGCGACCTCAACCGGCTCACACCGGGCGACCGCGTCATCTTCACCAGCGGCGACCACATGGAACAGCACGGCGCCACCAACACCCTGCGCCTGCTGCAGATCGGTGCGGACGGCAAGGCGGAAGGATTGGGAGAACTGTAGAACTCTCGTGGGAGCGGCGTCCCGCCGCGAGCTCTTGCCTCTCAAGGCAAAAGAGCTCGCGGCGGGACGCCGCTCCCACGACGAATAGCGAGGTGAAACCGGTTGCAAGCATCCGGTGAAGAGAAGGGCGACAGCGGGCGGGCTATAATTCCGGCCCCTTTCCCAGCCGCGCCCCCAGGAACCTCATGAGCATCGAACAGCTTGCCGAAACCGCCCAGGCCATGGTCGCCGCGGGCAAGGGCATCATCGCGATCGACGAATCCACCGCCACCATCGCCAAGCGTTTCGAGAGCGTGGGCATTCCCAACACCGAGGAAAACCGCCGCGCTTACCGCGAGATGCTGTTGACCACGCCCAAACTGAGCGACCACATCTCCGGCGCCATCCTGTACGACGAGACCCTGCGCCAGTCCACCAAGGACGGCGTGCCGTTCGCCAAGTACATGGCCGCCAACGGCATCATCCCCGGCATCAAGGTCGACAAGGGCACCCACCCGCTGGCCGGCTGCCAGGGCGAAGTGGTGACCGAAGGCCTGGACGGCCTGCGCGACCGCCTCAAGGAGTACTACGCCTTGGGCGCGCGTTTCGCCAAGTGGCGCGCGGTGATCAACATCGGCGACGACATTCCCTCCGGCACCTGCATCGAGGCCAACGCGCACGCGCTGGCCCGTTACGCGGCGCTGTGCCAGGAAGCCGGTCTGGTGCCGATGGTGGAGCCGGAAGTGCTGATGGACGGCGATCACGACATCGAAACCTGCTACGAAGTGACCGAAGCCACCCTGCGTGCGCTGTTCGGTGCGTTGTACGAGCAGAACGTGATGCTGGAAGGCACCATCCTGAAGGCTTCGATGGTCGTGGCCGGCAAGGACAGCGAAGAGCAGGCCAGCATCGACGAAGTCGCCGAAGCGACCGTCATGTGCCTGAAGAGCACAGTGCCGGCGATCCTGCCGGGCATCGTGTTCCTGTCCGGCGGCCAGAGCGACGAAGACGCCACCGCGCACCTGGATGCGATGAACCGCCTGGGCAATCTGCCGTGGCCGTTGTCGTTCTCTTATGGTCGCGCCATGCAGTCGGCGGCGTTGAAGCTGTGGTCGCAGGATCTGGTCGGCAATTTCGCCAAGGCGCAGACGATCGTGCATGCGCGCGCGAAAGAAAATGGCCTGGCTGCGCTGGGTCAGTGGGAAGGCTGAGCGGGCTGCGCTTGAGCCCCTCTCCCACCGGGAGAGGGGTTGGGGTGAGGGTACGGCGGAGTAGTGCGAGCGAACGATCGATGCAGTGACGGGAGCGGAGTGCGCTTGTTGCACCCTTCCGGTTTGTTTTGCGGACTGGTGTCGACGTGCCCTCATCCGCCCCTTCGGGGCACCCCGTATCAAGTACGGGGCAGGCTCTTCTCCCGATGGGAGAAGGGTTAAAAGACGCCGGCCATGCGCCGGCGTTTCCATTGAGGAACGTAACGATGAAAATCTCAGGCGTCCACCACATCGCCATCATCGCTTCGGACTATGAGCGTTCCAAGCGCTTCTATACCGAGGTACTGGGGCTGCGCGTACTGGCCGAGGCTTATCGCGAAGCGCGCGATTCATGGAAGCTGGATCTGCGCGTTTCCGACGGCGTCCAGATCGAACTGTTCTCCTTTCCTTCGCCGCCGCCGCGCGTCTCGCGTCCGGAAGCCTGCGGCCTCAGGCATCTGGCCTTCATAGTGCCGGATATAGAGCAAGCGGCAGCCCACCTGCAGGAACATTCGATCGAGGTGGAACCGGTCCGCACCGACGAATACACCGGCAAGCGCTTCACTTTCTTCGCCGACCCGGACGGGCTGCCGGTGGAGTTGTACGAGATCTAGCCGCCGCACCGATGCGTTATGGTGTCGGCACCTTCCGACCGATGCCCGCCCATGTCCCGTGAAATGCGCATTCCTGCAGAAGCCGTGGCCGCCCTCGCGAAAGGACTGCGCATCGAGGCGATCAAGCGGGTGCGCGAGGCCAATCATGGCGTCGATCTGCGCGGAGCGATGGAAGCCGTGGATGCCTTTGCATCGGGCAAGCACCATTTCTCCGTCGATCCGCCTTTAGCTCCCGCCACCGCGTCTTTCGATGGCTTGCCGCCGGAAGCGCTGGCGGCATTGTCCCGCGGCCAGCTGATCGAAGCGATCAAGATCGTCCGTGCAGCCACCGGGCTCGGGTTGAAGGAGGCCAAGGATCTGGTGGAGCGCCATTGCGACGGGCAGACGCCTGCGCGCGATGAGGCGATGCGCGCGAAGCTGGAAGGCGTCGCCCGCAAGCACGGCATGAAACTGCCGGAAGCCGCGCTGACCGCGATGGAACGCGGCGACCTGAAAGCTGCGCTGAATCTGATTCGGCAGGCCAAGGAGTCGGCCCCACATGCAGTGGGCACGGCGCGTGGCGCGAATACGGTCAGTCGGGAAACCAACCGGTATGGCTGGCTGTGGGCTCTGGCTTTGCTGGTCGTTATCGCGGCCGGGTATTTCTGGTTCGCGCGAATGTAGGGTGGGCCTTGGCTCACCGCTTCGTTCGACGCCTTCGCAATTTGGTGGATGGCAATGGTGGGCCAGGGCCCACCCTATGCCGCGCAATTCGACTCAGCCCAGCGACGCCAGCCACTCGTCGTCGGAGCCTTCGTTGACGCCTTCGAACAACGGCGTGGAGAAATAGCGCTCGCCGGTATCGGGCAACACGGCCAGCAATACCGAACCTTCGGTCGCGGTTTCGGCCACCTGCAATGCGGCGGCCACGGTCGCGCCGGCGGAGATGCCGACGAAGATGCCTTCCTCCGCAGCCAGGCGGCGCGAGGTGGCGATGGCGTCGACGTCGGCGATGGGCAGAATCTGGTCGGCGACTTCGCGGTTCAGCACTTCCGGCACGAAGTCCGGCGTCCAGCCCTGGATCTTGTGCGGCGACCATTCGTTGCCGCGCAGCAGCGAGGCGACGGCGGGTTCGGCGGCGGTGATCTTCACTTCGGGACGCGCGACTTTCAGTACCTCGCCCACGCCGGTCAGGGTGCCGCCGGTGCCCCAGCCGGTGACGAAATGATCCAGCCTCAGGCCGGCGAAATCGCGCAGGATTTCGGCCGCCGTGGTCTGACGGTGATAGGCGGGATTGGCCGGATTGGCGAACTGCCGCGCCAGGAACCAGCCGTGTTTGGCGGCGAGCTCTTCCGCGCGCCGCACCATGCCGCTGCCGCGTTCGGCGGCGGGCGTCAGGATCACCTTGGCTCCGTAGGCGCGCATCAGCTTGCGGCGTTCGATGGAGAAGGTTTCCGCCATGGTCGCCACGAATTTGTAGCCGCGCGCGGCGGCCACCATCGCCAGCGCCACGCCGGTATTGCCGGAAGTCGCTTCCACGATGGTATCGCCGGGCTTGAGCAGGCCCTTGGCTTCGGCGTCCAGCACGATGGCCAGCGCCAGACGGTCCTTGACCGAGCCGCCGGGATTGAACGATTCCACCTTCGCATAGAGGGTGACGTGCTTGGGTGCGACGCGGTGCAGCTTGACCACCGGGGTGCGGCCGATGGTGTCGAGGATACTGTCGTAGATTGCCATGGGGTTCTCCGTAAGAAAGCGTCAGGCGGCCTGCGGGAGTGTAGGCGCGCCCAGGTTGTCGGAATGTTGCGGGTCTGCGGACCGCTCTGGCGCAGCCAGCGGGGCGGCGCCGAACCAGTGCAGCGAGTCCGCGAGTGCGGCCACTTCGCCGAGGATCAGCAGCGCAGGCGATTGCACGCGATGATGGCGGGCGCTTTCCGGAAGCGACGCCAGCGTGCCGGTGATCACCCGCTGCTGCGGCCGCGAACCGTTCTCAACCAAAGCGAACGGAAGGTGAGGGGCGGCACCGGCCAACAACAGCCGTTCGCGCACCTTTTCCAGCCCCGCCACGCCCATGTAGACCGCCAGGGTCTGCTTTTCCTGGGCCAGGGCGCTCCAGTCCACACCGCCCTCATCCAGTGCGCTCAGCGAGTCCTTGCAATGGGCGGTGACCAGGCGCAGCGATTGCGCGTGGTCTCGATGGGTCAGCGGAATGCCCGCGTAGGCCGCGCAGGCCACCGCGGCGGTGATGCCGGGGATCACCTCGAAGGGAACATCGTGGGCGCGCAGGAATTCGAGCTCCTCGCCGCCGCGCCCGAATACGAACGGGTCGCCGCCCTTCAACCGCACCACGCGCTTGCCTTGCCGCGCGTGCTTCAGCATCAGCGCATGGATTTCGTCTTGGCTCGTGCTGTGGCGGCCGGCCGACTTGCCCACTTCGATGCGGATGGCGTCGCGGCGGGCCAGGCGCAGCACTTCGGCGCTGACCAGACGGTCGTGCAGGATCACGTCGGCCTCGTTCATCGCGCGCAGGGCGTTCAGCGTGACCAGGCCGGGATCGCCGGGGCCTGCGCCGACCAGCACCACCGAACCTGCCGGCAATGCGGGACTTTCCTTTTCCAATAACTCGTGCAGATAAGCGTCGGCCTGGGTGGCGTCCAGTTGCCGGCGCAGCAGCCGCGGCAACGGACCGGCCAGCAGCTTCTCGAAGAAACGGCGGCGCTGGCCCAGGTCGGGAAAGCGCGCGCGGATGGCATCGCGCTGGCGGGTCAGCACTTCGGCCAGCGTGCCCAGCGAATCGTCCAGCAGGGTTTCGAGCTGGCGGCGGACATGCCGCGCCAGCATCGGCGCGCCGCCGCCGCTGGAGATCGCCACCTGCAGCAGGCCGCGCTGCACCACCGCCGGGGAATGGAAGCTGCACAGTTCCGCATCGTCGACCACGTTGGCCAGGATCCGGCGCGCAGTGGCTGCGTCGTAGACCTGCCTGTTGACCGCGCTGTCGTCGGTCGCGGCGATCACCAGCCACGCTTCGTCCAGCCATTCCTCGTCGAAGGTGCCGGCGTGCCAGCGGATGCGGCCTGCCTCAAGCCAGCGCCGGAGTCCCTCGCTCAAGTCCGGCGAGCCCACCTGCGGCAAGGCGCCGGCGTGCAGCAGCGCCTCGACCTTGCGTTCGGCTACTGCACCCCCGCCAACCACCAGCACGGTCCGGTTGCGCAGGTCGGCGAACAGGGGAAAGAGAGAAGCGGTCACGGGCATGGCATCAAGGGTGGCTGATGACCCTAACGCTCGGTTATATGCAGCAGGAAATGACTTGCCGCCCGTTGCATATGACGGGCGGTTATAAGATGTGGGCCGGAAATCCTCTACATTCGCTCTTCCGCCCTTTTGCCCCGGGAGCCGCCAGGCTTCGAGACCGCCGATGACGTTGACCCAACTCCGCTACCTGGTGGCCATCGCCGACGCCGACCTCAACATCACCCTGGCTGCTGCGCGCGTGCACGCTACCCAGCCAGGGCTATCCAAGCAGCTCAAGCAGCTGGAGGACGAACTGGGCTTCCTGCTGTTCGTGCGCAAGGGCCGCAGTCTGGAGTCGGTCACCCCGGCCGGCGGCGAAGTGATCCTGCGCGCGCGCGCGGTGCTGGCCGAAGCCAACAACATCCGCACCTATTCGGCCAACCAGCGCCGCGAGAGCCAGGGCCAGCTGATCCTGGCCACCACCCACACCCAGGCGCGCTTCGTGCTGCCGCCGGCCATCGGCCAGATCAAGCGCGCCTATCCGCAGGTCAGCGTGCATCTGCAGCAGGCCGGCGAAAGCGCCGCGCTGGATCTGTTGAGCGAAGGCGATGCGGACATCGCCATCATCAGCACCGCTGGCGACGAGCCTCAGGCCGGCATCGCCGTGCCGCTGTACCGCTGGCGGCGGCTGGTGCTGGTGCCGCGCGGCCACGCGCTGGACAAAGGCGATGCCATTCCCACGATGGCAGACCTCGCCACTCAGCCATTGATCAGTTACGAATCCTCGACACGGCCGGAGTCGTCCCTGCAACGCGCTTTCGCCAGCGTCGGCCTGCAGCCCAGCATCGCGCTGACCGCGCTGGACGCCGACCTCATCAAGACCTATGTGCGCGCCGGAATGGGCGTGGGATTGCTGGCGGAAATGGCGGTGACTTCGGCCGACACCGATCTGCGCGCCTGGGCCGCGCCTTCGGCCATCAACGAATGCATCGCCTGGGCGGTGCTGCCGCGCGAACGCGTGCTGCGCGACTACGCCCTGGAACTGGTGCACGTGCTGGCGCCGCAGGTTGATCGCCGCGATCTGCGTCGCGTGCTGGACGGCAATCAGGCGGCGGACTGGCCGGTGCCGCCGACCTGGGAATCGTTGACGCAGACGATCACCAGCTGAGTTGCGTCATCCATCTGCCGTTCTTCAAGGCGACGGCTTCCACTGCACGTCCTGCAACTTCGACCATGCTTTGCGCTCGCCTGTCCAAGCCATGCCCATCAGATTGCCATCGGCAATGCAGCTGACTCGTGCGAACAGATTCTTCCCTGCGGTCGTCGAGCAGCCATAGCCTTTGCTGCGGCTGTTGCTTGCATCGCAAATACTTTCGGTGACTGCATCGGTCGGAAGGTCCGGCGCAATGCTGCGTACGTGGGCCAGAAATTGGTCGCGCGCTGCGGCGACCAGCGTATTCATGTCGCCAGGACGGGTTTCGGTCCAGACCGGCGAATACCAGGCATCGCGTTTCGTATTGACCTCTGCAAAGCAATACATGGGTTCGGCGGACGTCGTTGGCATTGCGGCGTCGGTTGCGGCAGGTTGCGTCACGGCGGCGGCGACGGCCGACGGAATCGCCGTATCGGCTGCGGATCCGATTTCTACCGATAGCTCCAGCATCTTGCGCTCGCGCCACACCCGCAGCGGAGCTTTGAAACCAGGACGCAGCCGCGCGACGATGGCTGGCAGATCGGAAGCCTTTTCAACCGATTGCCCGGCAACCTCAAGTACCACGTCGAGCGGCTTCAGCCCCGACTTTTCCGCTGCGCCGCCTGGGATCACCTGCACCACCATCGCTCCCCGTGCGGATTGCAGGCCCAGGGCCAGCGCCAACGTGTCGGTGACGGTGTCTATCGCCACGCCAAGTCTGCCTTGAGCCGCAGGCGGTGTATCCGTCGCCACCGCCGCCGCAACTGTCGGCGGCGCGGGCTGCGGCGGTCCCGTTCCGGAAGGGCTCCATGGCAGATCGACGAAGCGCAGATTGAAACCGCTGAAGAGCCTGCGATATTCCTTGCGGCTCTTTTCGGCCTCGGCCAGCGTGTCCTTGAACACGCACATCGTTCCCTCATCCGACACGCCGTGACCGGGCAGGGCGGTGCGTTTGAATTCGTCGGTGTAGGCGTTTGTCTGGTTGTAGATGGCCATGGGGTCATCGCCACGCACCGGTTTCTCGAAGACCAGGCTGGCGACCGTTTTGCGTACGTCCGGCTCGACATCGGTGACATAGCAATAGAAATATTTGCTGGTGGAGGCGGCTTTCGCTACCACGGCTACGGGATTCCATGGCTTGGGCGTCCACGCGACTTCCTGCCATTTCGAGGCCCAGAGCATGATCCGCTTGGTCCAGTCTTTGCGCTGCTGAGCGCGGAGCGCCTCCAGTTCGGCGCGGCTTTCGGTGGCGGGAAAGCAACTCTTGTCGCCGGAACCGCCCATACCGCCGACCAATGTATGGAATTCGGTCGCCAGTTCCGCCGTGCGCGACATGCCGCCTCCATCATCGGCCCGATAACTGAATTCGAACACCGGTGACGCCCAGATCTTGGCCGTGCCCATGCCGCCGCCGGACATGTCGGTGACGGTGCAGAACGTAAAGGCGGTTCGTGCCTGCGCTGCTTGCGCAAAGGCATGCGCTGGCATCAGCGATGCGAGCGCACAGAAGACAACGGTTGCGATGCGCGTCATGGATCGGTTCCCCCAGGATGTGATGTTGCGTGTGATGTAGGCATGCCGCGATCGCGTACCTATTTGCGGACGTCCCCACGCCGCTTCCGCACACTAACCGGTATCGACAAGGCATGCCACCGGTTGGAAACCACCGGTTCGCGATAGTTGTGATGCCGAATCCGGCTCCCCCCCGGAGCGGATCGAAACTTTGGCCTCAGCGCATGGGCAGCGGAGGGCTGCCCGCTGGAAGTCGTGGTTTCATGGGCACGATTTGCGTCGTGTTCCGGGCGACAATCAGACGGCGGACTGACCGGTACCGCCGACGTGGGAATCGCCGACGCAGACGATCACCCGCTGATCGATCGTCTAATCCTTAATGTGCGCAGTCTCTTATTAGTTGGCGGGGACGGAGCGCGATAGAGGTGGGTGCAATTTTCTGAGATTGTAAACCCAAGCAACATCGGTTCGAATAAGTTCATTCATGAAATGGCGCGACTCACTCACGTCGGTAAGGAGGGAACAGCAATGGAAATTGCAAAGCGAACCGGCGCTCTGCTGGCGTGTGCGGCTGGATTGGATATTTCACTTTCCGTCTTGGCTCTATTCCACGCCAACACGCTTATTCAGCAGACAGCGGTTCAATGCGCTGCCCAGACCTCCGATATCTGCCGTCAATTTGTTCCTTGGTTATGGACTGGAATTGCGTTTGCCCTGATTGCGGCGGTCGCATCAATTGCGTGGTTTGCTCGGCGAAAGCGATTCGCGAGCTGGCTGGCACCGATTGTGTTTGCTGCTTCGCTGCTGCCGGTGGGGTATTCGACATGGTTATGGCTCCAACCCTCTGAGCAAGCTTCAACTCAGAAAGATGTCGGTCGCGCCAGACAAAGAGATGACGATCTTGCGAAACGGATTGAACAGGCAAGAGCGCAAGTCGAGCCAGAGTCTTTGCGACCGCGTGGGCACCATCCATTTCCCGATCTTCCTTTAAGTCGAGATGGTCTGCAGCTGGCTGATGATCCATTCATGGCAACAAGCAAGGCTGAGCAGTCATGGCTCGATAGAAACGGGTATCCAAACGCGAAGCAATGGGCTGCCTACGCACAGGCTTCTGATCAGCAGCTGCGAGAAGCCGCCGAACAGGGCGACAGAGGCGCGAAAGCGATACTTGATCATCGCCGTTTGATGGCCGGAGACGACGCCGCAGTTACTGATTTATTGACGGAGGGTGCAAAAGGATCTGGATTTGCACTAGATATGTTGGCCTCCTACCTGGCCAGTAATAGGGGAGGTGATAGACAAACCGCATATGCCGTCAGCCGTGTTTCAGAAATGCGCGGAAATTTTAGGATCGCTGCCGCACGCGATCTCATGTTTGATGTTCCGTTGACAAACTCCGAGCGCATGCAGGGGGATCTAGAAGCAATGGATATCTACAACAAGCTGTATGAGCTTCAGCGAAAGATCCGTGGACCGAGCTCACCACCCGTCGACCCGCGCCCAATCGACGGGTGAAAACAAGGGCATATATACCAACAAGGAGTGTTTATGAAGAGAAAATCCAGGGTCTTTCTGGCTGGTGGTTCCTTGGTGATTAGCGGTATTGCGATCGCCTGTGCGATGAAAGCAATGCCTTACCTCGGTCTTATAGAAGTTTCTGCATGGAATATCGCTGTAGCTGGGGCGCAGGGCTATCAGAATCCGGCCCGAGCAGCGGCAATGAAAAAGCTCGATGAGAAGGCCGTCGAGCTGCTTGGAGAGGCTGAGTGGAGGTCAAATAATTATCTTGGCCCGGTGTCGTATAAATTCGTTAACTCTGCAACGATAGTTACCGAAGACAAGCCGTGCAACAAATTGATGAAAGAAACGGCTCCTAAGTCGGGGAGCAATACTTCCGGCTCTAGTGGCGGCGGTGGTTCGGGCTCGTATTATTGGTCCGGCGGCCGTGTCTATGGGTCGGGTGGGTCATGTTTGTATGGATGCGGAGGAACAGTCACGGTAGGAGAATTGAAGGAGGCTTAGTCGCTGATTGTTGTACTTTCAGCACGGGGAGTAGTAGTTGCAGCGAATTCCTTGAAACGTTGAAGGCCTGGCAACGATCGGAAACTCAGGTCAAGGAACTTAAGGAAGAACTTATGTTTGGAAAGTTTGGTATTACCGTAATCGGGATGGCATTGCTGGCGGTTTCTGGAACTGCTCTTGCGTTCGGAAAGCCTGTCTCCAAGGAGAAGCTTCAGGACCGCACGGCATTCGCGCTTGGATTGGAGAACGATGACTTCACCCTTTCCGACATCAAGAAAGAAGGCTTCGAAACACGATATGTAGTCAAAACAAAGTCAGGCGCCGAGTATCGTTGCTACGTGGGGTCGTCCTTTTTATCAGGCGTTTCCGATGCGATTTGCAGCAAGAAGGGCGAGCCTGCCAAGAATCCTCTCCTTGAAGCTGCCGAGAGGCGGAAGAAGAAGTAGCCAGAACGATATTGGAGCGGACTTTCGAACTCCAGCACGAGTGCTGCCGAGGCCCCGCATGCGCGGGGCTTCGGTGTTTTGGCGTGAGTATTACCGATCCCGCTCGTAAGGCATAGACTCGCGGCCTGACCGATACGGCGCCGGAGGATAGCCATGCTTCAACTACGCCCCAGTTGCGAATGCTGCAACGTCGATCTTCCGCCCGATTCCACCGAGGCGCGGATCTGTTCCTTCGAATGCACGTTCTGCGCGTCGTGCGTCGATTCGGTGCTGCACGGAAAGTGTCCGAACTGCGGCGGCGATTTCACCGCGCGGCCAACACGGGCAACGCATCTGTTGGCGAAATATCCGGCATCGACCGAACGGGTATTCAAGCCAGAAGGTTGCGGGAAACCGGCGTAGGGTGACTCTAGCCCGCCCTTCTGAAAGCTCCGGCAGCCCCCGAGCTACGGAGACTTCGGCGAAAGCGTCCGCAACACGGATTTGTCCAGCTTGGCGGCCAGGCCGACGCTTCGCCCGGCCAGGTTGGCCACCACGTAATGCACCGAACTGCCCATCACCTGCGCGCATTCGGACACGGTGAGGCCGTAATCCTGCTGCAGCCACTGCACCATGCCCATCGTCGCCGAGCGCAACGCATCGTCCAGCGAGCCGGCCTGGCCCAGCACCATGATCTGCGTATCCGATTCCACGCGCGGTGCGAAGATGTTTTTCTTGTGCAGCACATCCACGCTGAATTCCACGTCCATCGACGTTTCCAACCCGTATTGCGACGTCTCCCCGTCGCCCTGCAAAGCATGTGCGTCGCCCAGGTACAGCAGCGCGCCGGGTTGCGATACCGGCAGGTAGACCGTGGCGCCTTCGCGGATCTCGTTGAAATCCATGTTGCCGCCGAACCGGCCGGTGTCGCCGGTCGAGATCGGTGCCGAACCGAATCCTGGCGCCACCGCCAAACCACCCAACATCGGGCGTAGCGGCACCGACAAATCCCGCAGCTGCGGCGACGGTGATTCCGGGCGCGCCACGCCGCGCTCGCGATCCAGTTTCCACCGCACCGGTTTGCCCAGCTCCGTCGCCTTTGCGGCAAGCGCGGGCGAAAGCGCACGGCCCACCACGCTGTCCAGACTGTCGGCATAGTCGCGATTCAAGCGCAGGCGCTTGATGCGGATAGCCAGCACATCGCCGGGCCCGGCGCCCATGACATAGAACGGGCCCGTTTGCGGGTTGCCGAAAAGCGCCTGCGTCTTGCCATGCTGGTCCACGCCGCCGGAGTCGAGCGTGGTCGTGTGGACGGTATCGCCCGGCCAGATCGTCAGCACAGGAGCGCGGTGGGGAGAAAATTCGTTCGAATAGTCGCTAGGAACGAACTCGTGCCGCTGCGGTGAGTCGTCCTTGCGCTGCGGAAGACGACGCGCGGAAAAAGCGTGCGCCGCGCGCTGGTCTTTGTTGTTGGTGTCCGGGTAGTCGGCGGTGCCGGCGATCCGCTCTTGCGTTTGCGTCCCGCTGAAACGGTAAACGGCGCCGTCGCTGCCGGTCACCGCGAATTCCAGGGTTTGGCCCTGGCGGGTTCCTTTCAGCGGATCGCCATCGAAGACGCCGGTCAACGGACCTTCGCCATCGGGAAGCTCCAGCAACTGGTAGGTGGCATTGCCCCACAGATCGGTAGTGACCAGCCATTGGCCTGTGGATTCGGCTGCCTTGCCGGTCGTCCACGCAGTCAAAAGGAAAAGCAGGAGGACGAGACGTTTCTTCATGGCAACCCAGTCTGACTACAATTGTAGTCACATTGTTGGGCCTAAGCTTCCGACGGTCAATCCCAGGCACGCAACTCAATTGCCGGGCCGCTGCTCCGGCTTGGGCTCGGTCACTTCCTTGCCCGGCTCCGCTTTGCCCGACATTTCCGCGCCCGCATCGGGCGCCAGCCGCAGCATCATCCACACCGAGCTGGCCGAGATCAGTCCCACGGTGAGGAAGGCGAAGCTGAAATTGATCACCGCCGTCATCGGTTCGCCGGTGGCAATGCTGGCCACGCTCAGCGCATAGCCGCCGATGGTGATGCCCATGGCCAGCGACACCTGCTGGGCCATCGCCGCAAGGCTGCTGGCCTGGGCCATGCGGGCGGGTTCCACGTCGGCGTAGACGATGGCGTTGAGACTGGTGAACTGTAGCGAGCGGAAGCAGCCGCTGACCAGCAGCACGCCGATGATCAGCGGGTAGGGCGTTTGCGCACGGAACAGGCCGAAGCAGCAAAGCAGCAACGAGGCGATCATCGCGTTGGTGATCATCACCTTGCGGAATCCCCAGCGGCGCAGGATGCGCCCGGCCAGGGTCTTCATGAACATGGCGCCGGCCGCGGAAGTGAAAGTGATCAATCCCGACTGCAGCGGATTGAGGCCGAAACCCAGCTGCAGCATCAGCGGCAGCAGGAACGGCGTGGCGCCGATACCGATGCGGAACAGCGAACCGCCCAGCACGCCGATGCGGAAGGTCGGCAGCTTCATCAGCCCCAGATCGATCAACGGGTGCGGATGGCGGTGCGAATGCATCACGTAAACCCCAAGCAATCCCGCGCCGGTGAACAGGCAGGCGGCGGCGATCGGCGTGCTGACCAGGTGCCGGCCCATGCTGGCGAATCCGAACATGGTCAGCGCCAGGCCCGTAGCCGACAGCGCGAATCCGCGCCAGTCCAGCGGACGCGCCCCGCCGCGCAGCATCGGGATATGCCGCCACGCGAGATAGATGCCCAGCAAGCCCATCGGCAAGTTGATCAGGAAGATCAGGCGCCAATTGCTGTAGGTGGTGATCAGGCCGCCGAGCGGCGGCCCCAGCATCGGCCCGAGCAGGGCGGGAATGGTCAGCCAACTGAGCGCCTGCACCAGCTGCGCCTTGGGCACGGTGCGCAACAACACCAGGCGGCCGACCGGCACCATCATCGCCCCGCCCATGCCTTGCAGGAATCGCGCGGCCACCAGCGCGCCCAGCGAATCGGACGCGGCGCAGCCGACGGAACCGAGCAGGAACACGCCGATGGCGGCCATGAAGGTAGGTCTGGCGCCGAAGCGGTCGGCGACCCAGCCGCTAATGGGAATGAACACCGCCAGCGCCAGCATGTAGGTGGTGAGGGCCAGCTTCAGCGCCACCGGCTCCACGCCCAGGTCGCCTGCGATCATCGGCAGCGAGGTCGTGATCGCGGTGGAATCCATGTTCTCGATGAACAGTGCGGTCGCGACGATGAGCGGGAGAAGACGTTCCTTTCTCACGAAGGCGAAGCGATCCGTTGGACAGTGTCGCTATTGTCGCTTACGCACGGTGAAGATGCCGAGGTAGGTCGGGGCTACGCCCCCGACGTACGGATCAGCGAGCGTCGGGGGCGTAGCCCCGACCTACCTGCCTAACCCTTCTCCCCTTGTGACAGAAGAGCCTGTCCCGTAGGGCGGATGAGGGGTGGAGCGAAGCAGAGGTCAATCAGAAGTAGGGAGCGTTGCAACGGCCGGCGTGAAGAATGTGGAGGGGGCATGATTCGCAGGATCATGCGACTCCGCTCGCCCCTCTCCCGCCGCGCGATGCGCGTCGACCTCTCC
The DNA here is from genome assembly GCF_900104085.1 of Pseudoxanthomonas sp. CF125. Lineage (GTDB taxonomy): Bacteria > Pseudomonadota > Gammaproteobacteria > Xanthomonadales > Xanthomonadaceae > Pseudoxanthomonas_A. The sequence continues at coordinate 1,783,928 of NZ_FNLD01000001.1, read as the reverse complement.
CACGAGGGGAGAGGTGGGTAGATCCGTGCGTCGGGGACGTAGCCCCGACCTACTCAGACCTCGACGTGTATCCCGCACTCCCGCTTCAACCCGAAGTAGCGTGTGTCTTCCGCGCTCATTCCCGGCTCCCAGCGCGAAGTGGTGTGGAAGTCGCCAATGGACACATAGCCCTCTTCCCACAGCGGGTGGTAGGGCAGGTCGTGCTTCTTCATGTAGACCCAGATGTCGCGGTCGGTCCAGTCGACGATGGGATTCACCTTCAGGCGTCCATCGCGTTGCTGCAGCACCGGGGTCTGGCTGCGGCTGCTGGACTGGCTGCGGCGCAGGCCGGTGAACCAGGTGCCCACCCCCAATTCCTTCAGCGCGCGCTTCATCGGTTCCACCTTGCGCAGACCGTTGTACTGGTCGATGCCGACCACGCCCTGTTCCCACAGACGGCCGTGGCGCGCTTCCATCCAGGCGCGGCTGACCAGCGGGCGGAATACCTGCAGGTTGAGCTTCAGCCGTTCCTGCAATTCGTCGGCGAACCGATAGGTCTCGGGGAACAGGTAGCCGGTGTCGATCAGGATCACCGGGATATCCGGCTTCTGCACGCTGAGCATGTGCAGCATCACCGAGGCCTGCGCGCCGAAGCTGGAGGAAAGCGCGGCATTGGCCGGGCCGTTCTCCAGCGCCCACGCCACGCGCTGTTCGGCGGTGCGCGTTTCCAACGACGCGTTGAGTTCTTCCAGCGACTCGGGTTCGTTGGCGGCGATATCGATGTTCAGGGCACTCATGCGTGCAGCTCCAGCGGAATCTGTCGGTGTGTGGGGTAAGGGGGCAGGGCGACCACGCCGCTGCGATGCAGGAAATCGCCGAAGCCTTCGTCCGTTTCGCGTTCGCCCGCATAGCGCGCGAACAGCGGATCCAGAGCGTCGAGGATTTCGCCTTCGGCGATGTTTTCGCGGTACAGCGTGTTGAGGCGCTGGCCGCGATGGTCGGCGCCCAGCATCAGGTTGTAGCGGCCGGGCGCTTTGCCTACCAGCGCGATCTCGCCCAGGTACGGGCGCGAGCAACCGTTCGGGCAACCGGAGATGCGTAACAGGATCGGCGCGTCACGTAGGCCGTGTTTGTCCAACAGCGGCTCCAGTTTGCCGGTGAAGTCGGGCAGGTAGCGTTCGGCTTCGGCCATCGCCAGTCCGCAGGTGGGCAAGGCCACGCAGGCCAGCGCCGCACGCGCCAGGGCGGTGCCGTTGCGCAGGCCGGCATCCAGCGCGTGGGAGTGCACCAGCGCGTCGATGCGCTTGCGTTCGCTATCAGGTACGCCGGCAATCACCAGGTTCTGGTTCGGCGTCATGCGGAAATGTTGATTTGAATCAGCGCCGCTCAACACGTTGGCGATCTCGCGCAGCCCAGTCAGGTGCGGCGCATTGGGACGGTCGGCGATGCGGCCGGCGGAAAGATTCAAGGTCAGGTGCCAGCGGCTGTCTTCCCCCTGCACCCAGCCATAGCGGTCGCCACTGTGCTCGAAGCGGAAAGCGCGCGCCGGGGCCAGCGCGAATCCGGCGCGGCCTTCGATCTCGGCGACGATGGCATCCAACCCATGGTCGTCGATGGTGTACTTGAAGCGCGCGCGCTTGCGCACCACGCGGTTGCCGCGGTCGCGCTGGGTGGTGACCACGGCGGTGGCGATGGCGATCACCTGGTCGGGAGTGATGAAGCCGATCACGTTGGCCACGCGCGGGTAGGTTTCCGCATCGCCGTGGGTGGCGCCCATGCCGCCGCCGATGCTGACGTTGAAGCCCGCCAGCGCTCCGTCCTCGATCACAGCGATGAAGCCAAGATCGTTGGCGAACACGTCCACGTCGTTGACCGGCGGCACGGCGAAAGCGACCTTGAACTTGCGCGGCAGATAGGTGCTGCCGTAGATCGGTTCTTCTTCCTCGCCGCTGCCGGCTACCAATTCCTCGTCCAGCCAGATCTCGTAATAGGCGCGCGAGTTGGGCAGGAAATGCTTGGACAGTTTCGCCGCCCAGTCCTGCACTTCGGCATGCGCCGCCGATTCCAGCGGATTGGCCGCGACCATCACATTGCGGTTGACGTCGCCGCAGGCGGCCAGGGTGTCGATCAGCGTTGCGTTGATCGCCTGCATGGTCGCTTTCAGTTCGCGCTTGATCACGCCGTGGAACTGGAACGCCTGACGGGTGGTGATGCGCAGCGAATGGTTGGAGTAGCGCGTGGCGATGGCATCCAGCTTCAGCCATTGCTGCGGGGTGACCACGCCGCCCGGAGTGCGCGTGCGGATCATGAACTGGTAGGCGGGTTCGAGCTTCTGCCGGCGGCGCTCGTCGCGCAGGTCGCGGTCGTCCTGCTGGTAGCTGCCGTGGTATTTGATGACGGTGGTGTCGTCCTCGCGCAGCGCGCCGGTCAGCGGATCGGCAAGGCTGTCCAGCAAGGCGCCGCGCAGGCGCTTGCTTTCGGATTTGATGTCTTCGACGGAATGGGCGGTCATGTTCGTATGTGCGTAGGAGCGACGTGAGTCGCGAAGGGTTTCGATCGAAGCGTCAAGTCGCGACTCACGTCGCTCCTACCAACGCCTGTTCAATACACGTCGCGGCTGTAGCGGCCCTCCGCTTGCAGTTTGCTCAGATATTCGGCGGCGGCTTCGGCATCGACGTCAGCCTGTTCGGCAACGATCTGCAGCAGCGCCGCGTGCACATCCTTACCCATGCCGATGGCGCCGCAGACATAGAAATGCGCGCCGTTTTGCAGCCAGTCGTAGACCTCGCGCCCGCGCTCGCGCAGCCGCTGCTGCACATAGATCTTCTCGGCCTGGTCGCGGGAGAACGCCACGTCCAGACGATGCAGTTCGCCGGTGCGCAGCGCGTCCTGCCACTCGGTCTGGTAGAGGAAATCGGTGTTGAAGTGGCGCGCGCCGAACAGCAGCCAGTTGCGGCCGCTGGCTCCGGTTTCTGCCCGCTCCTGCACGAAGCCGCGGAACGGCGCCACGCCAGTGCCGGGGCCGACCATGATGATGTCGCGGCTGGCATCGGTGGGAACGCGGAAGCGCTCGTTGGCCTCGATGTAGACCGGCGCATGGTCGCCTTCGCTCAGCGACGAAAGAAAACCGCTGGCCGCGCCGACATGCGCGTGGCCGAAGGCCTGGTAATCCAGCACGTCGACGGTGAGATGCACTTCCTCGCCCACCCGCTTGCGGCTGGAGGCAATGGAATACAGGCGCGGGGTCAGCGGACGCAACGCGGCGACCAGCTCCTGCGGCTCCCAATGCGCGGGCCAGCGGCGCAGTACATCGGCCAACTGGTGGGTGTTGAGCAGGGCGGCGAAGTCGGCGTTGCGCGCGGGGGCGAGCAGATCGTTGAGCTCTTCCGAACGCGACTGCGCAGCGTGGCTGGCCAGGAATGGACGGCTGAGCTTGGTCAGTTCGCGGCGTTCCGCCAGCCACTCGCGCAGCGGCAGCGATTCATCCTTGTCCTGCACCAGCGCGTCGCCATCCAGCTCCAGTGCCTGCAACACGCCATCCACCAATAGCGACGGATTGCGATGGCGGATGCCCAACGCATCGCCGGGTTCGTAATGAAGTCCCGAGCCCTGCAGCGAAAGCTCCAGATGGCGAACGTCCTTGCCGACGCCGCCGTACTTGAGGAAACCGACACCCTTGAATTCGCGTCCGCTGATGCGCTGATTGAGCAGCAGTTCGGCGGCGAAGGGCTTGTCGTGGGTCCAGACCGGTGCGCTGGGTGCCGGGCGCAATGGCGTGATAGTGGCCGAAGGCGCGGTCGTGGTCTTCAACAACGTCTTGGCGTGGCCCAGGGCCTGTTCGCGCCAGGGCAGGGCGACGGTGTCGATGTCCAGGTCGGCTTCGCCGGCGGGGAACAGACGGCTGGCGCCGAGTTCGGCCAGGCGCGCATCCAGGCGGCGGCCGATGCCGCAGAAATCGGCATAGCTGGAATCGCCCAGGCCGAGTACCGCGTATTTCAGTTCCGGCAATTTCGGCGCGCGCTTGCCGGCGATGAATTCCACCAGGCCGATGGCGTCGTCCGGCGGATCGCCTTCGCCCTGGGTGCTGATGACCACATAGAGTAGGCGTTCGTTGGCTAGTTCGCGCTGCGGGTAGGCGTCGGCACGGAGCAGGCGCACGTTCAGGCCGGCGGCTTCGGCTTCGCCCGCAAGGGCTTCAGCTACGCGCCGGGCGTTGCCGGTCTGGCTGCCGTAGACGATGGTCAGCCGCTGGCTGGCCTGGGCGGCACCGCCGGGAAGCACGGCCAGATGCGGGGCCGGATTGCCCTGGGCCAGGCCGGCGGCATAGCCGGACAGCCACCACAGGCTGGGTTGATCGAGTCCTTCCACGACTCGCGCCAGCAGCGCCTTGCGCTCCTCGGGCAAAGGGCTGGGGGTCAGCGCGGGCGGTGCAGCGGTCATGCTTTGACTCGCGGGGTATAGCGGTTAGGACTACCGATGTTAGGGACGGGTTAACCCATGCAGAAACGACATCTGGTTATGGGGTTATGCCCTGCGCTTATTTCTGCCGCGCCGGCTGCAAGCCGAATACTCGCCGGCCTCCTGTGGGGACATGCCTGCCTTCCGGGGCAGCTGATACTCTGCCGAACCGGTTCCCGCCCCTTCCACGTCCGCGAAATCCTTGATGAGTTCCGTTCCTTCCCTGTCCCACCTCGACCGCCTGGAAGCGGAGAGCATCCATATCCTCAGGGAGGTCGCGGCCGAATTCCGCAACCCGGTGCTGCTGTACTCGGTGGGCAAGGACAGCTCGGTGCTGCTGCACCTGCTGCTCAAGGCCTTCGCCCCCGCGCCGCCGCCGATCCCGCTGCTGCACGTGGACACGCGCTGGAAATTCCGCGAGATGATCGCTTTCCGCGACCGCCGCGTGGCCGAGACCGGCACCGAACTGCGCGTGCACATCAATCCCGACGGCATCGCCCAGGGCATCGGCCCCATCAGCCACGGCGCCACCGTGCACACTGACGTGATGAAGACCCAGGGCCTGAAGCAGGCGTTGGACCAGTACCGCTTCGACGCCGCCATAGGCGGCGCGCGGCGCGACGAAGAGAAGTCGCGGGCCAAGGAGCGCGTGTTCTCGTTCCGCAACGACAAGCATCGCTGGGATCCCAAGCGGCAGCGGCCCGAACTGTGGAATGTCTACAACGCGCGCATTGACAAGGGCGAGAGCGTGCGTGCGTTTCCGTTGTCCAACTGGACCGAACTGGATATCTGGCTCTACATCTATCGCGAGGGCATTCCGGTGGTGCCGCTCTATTTCGCTGCCGAGCGCCCGGTGGTGGAACGCGACGGTGCGCTGATCCTGGTGGACGACGAACGTCTGCCCTTGCGCGAAGGCGAAACGCCGCAGTGGAAGAAGGTGCGTTTCCGCACCCTGGGCTGCTATCCGCTGACCGGGGCGATCGAATCGGAAGCCGATACGCTGGAAGCGATCATCCAGGAGATGCTGGTGACCACCAGTTCCGAGCGACAGGGGCGGGTGATCGACCAGGATCCTACGGCTTCGATGGAGAAGAAGAAGCTGGAGGGGTATTTCTGATGGCGCTCTGCTCACTGACAAGCGTTTCGCGCTTTCGCGCGAGTCACTTTTCTTTGCTTGTGCAAAGAAAAGTAACCAAAAGAAAGCACACCCGGGCGGCGCGCCCTCCGCTGCGCTGCGGGTGCGCAAGCGCAACGGGAATTTCCGGAAGCAGCATCCTGCTGCTCCGGAAACGGCGCACATCCCTGTGCGCCGCCCTGCGGGTTTATCCCGTTGCGCTTGCCGCGCCTCACGGGACCCATAGAGCGCGGAGCAACAGCAGAATCAAAAGCACCGAGGCGGCGAGATGAACAACCCCACCGACATCGCCGGCTACCTCAAGCAACATGAAGAAAAGCCCCTGCTGCGCTTCATCACCTGCGGCAGCGTGGACGACGGCAAGAGCACCCTGATCGGCCGCTTGCTGTACGACAGCAAGCGCCTGTTCGACGACCAGCTGGCTGCGCTCAGTGCCGACAGCAAGCGCCATGGCACCCAGGGCGAGAATATCGACTATGCGCTGCTGCTCGACGGCCTGGCCGCAGAACGCGAGCAGGGCATCACCATCGACGTGGCCTACCGCTATTTCGACACCGAGCGCCGCAAGTTCATCGTCGCCGACTGCCCGGGCCACGAGCAGTACACCCGCAACATGGCCACCGGCGCTTCCACCGCCGATCTGGCGGTGGTGCTGGTGGATGCGCGCAAGGGTCTGCTGACGCAAACGCGCCGCCACAGCTACATCGTGTCGCTGCTGGGCATCCGTCACGTGGTGCTGGCCGTGAACAAAATGGATCTGGTGGGTTACGACCAGGCCGTGTTCGATGACATCGTCGCCGGTTACCGCGCCCTGGCGGCGCAGCTGGGCATCGAACGGGTCACTTTCATTCCGTTGTCGGCCTTGAATGGCGACAACCTGTCCACCCATTCCGATGCGATGCAGTGGTACCAGGGGCCGAGCCTGCTCGAGCATCTGGAAACCGTCGAGGTGCCGACCCACGAGGCGCACGGAAGCCTGCGCCTGCCGGTGCAGTTCGTCAGCCGCCCCCACCAGAACTTCCGCGGCTTCGCCGGCACCATCGCCGCGGGCGTCGCCAACCCCGGCGACGAAGTGGTGGCGCTGCCTTCCGGCCGCCGCTCGCGAATAGCCAGGATTTTCGTGGGCGACAGCGAAACTGGCAACGCGCGCGCCGGACAGGCGGTGACGTTGACGCTGGCCGACGAGATAGACATCAGCCGCGGTGACGTGATCGCCGCGGCCGGCGATCCGCCGCAAGTGGCCGACCAGTTCGCCGCGCACCTGTTGTGGATGGACGATGCCGCCTTGTTGCCGGGTCGTCCGTACTGGTTGAAGATCGGCGCACGCACCGTCGCGGCGACGGTCAGTGAGATCAAGCACCGCATTGACGTCAACACGCAGGAGCATTTGGCGGCCAAGCGGCTGGAATTGAACGAGGTCGCCTACGTCAACCTGAGCCTGGACGAACCGGTCGCCTTCGCGCCGTACGCCGAAAACCGCGCACTGGGCGGTTTCATCCTGATCGACCGCCATAGCAACGACACCGTCGCCGCCGGCACGCTGGATTTCGCCCTGCGCCGCGCCGGCAACGTGCACTGGCAGCACATGGACGTGGACAAGGCCGCGCGCGCGCGCATCAAGGGCCAGTCGCCGCGCGTGCTGTGGTTCACCGGTTTGTCCGGCGCGGGCAAGTCCACCATCGCCAACCTGGTGGACAAGCGCCTGCACGCGCTGGGTTACCACACGTTTCTGCTGGACGGCGACAACGTGCGCCATGGCCTGAACCGCGACCTGGGCTTCACCGACGAAGACCGCGTGGAGAACATCCGCCGCGTGGCGGAAGTGGCCAAGCTGATGACCGAAGCCGGCCTGATCGTGCTGGTCAGCTTCATCTCTCCGTTCCGCGCCGAACGCCAGATGGCGCGCGCGCGGTTCGAGGACGGCGAGTTCATCGAGATCTTCGTCGACGTGCCGCTGGCGCTGGCCGAACAGCGCGACGTGAAAGGCCTGTACCGCAAGGCGCGTGCGGGGCAGATTCCCAACTTCACCGGCATCGATTCGCCCTACGAAGTCCCCGAGCATGCCGAGCTGCGTCTGGATGCGGGCAGCGACAGCCCGGAAAAGCTCGCGGCGCAGGTGCTGGAGAAGCTGGGTTTGCAGTGACGCCGCCGCGCCGTGCCTGGCCGCAAGGGTCTTTAGTCATACCCCGGTCAACCCTTTATTGCCACAAGCGTTAACCGTGGACCGGTAAACTCCGGAAATAACCACGATTACGGAAAAGACATGCCGATCCGACCGGGCGCGCGCATTGTGCTGCTGCTGGCCATGATGGTTCCGCTGCTCGCTGCCTGCGGCAAGGACAAAGCCGCCGCGCGCGGCGACGCAGGAGCTTCCGCGCCGGTCCCGGTCACCACGGTGGTGCTGCAGCCCTCGGCCTGGACCGACACCCTGCAGGCCATCGGCACGATCAAGGCGCGTGAATCGGTCACGCTCACTTCCAAGGTCAGCGAAGCGGTGCAGGCGGTGCATTTCGAAAGCGGCCAGGAAGTGAAAGCCGGCGCGCCGCTGATCACCCTGCGCGGCGATTCGCAGCAGGCCGCGCTGGTCGCGGCGCAGGCGACTTTCGCCGAAGCCGACCAGCTGTACAAGCGGCAGGTTTCGCTGGCCAACCAGCAACTGGTGGCGCGCGCTTCGCTGGATACGCAGAAATCGATCCGCGACGCCGCCCTGGCCCGCGTGCAGCAGATGCGCTCGGACATCGGCGACCGCAATGTGCGTGCGCCATTCTCCGGCGTGCTGGGCATCCGCCAGGTCAGCCCCGGCGCCCTGATCACTCCGACCACGGTGATCGCCACGCTCGACGACATCTCGCGCGTCTACGTGGATTTCCCGGTGCCCGAAGCGCAACTGGCTACTTTGGCCATCGGCCAGTCGATCCGCGCGCGCAGCAACTCCTATCCGGACCGCGACTTCGAAGGAACGGTGAGCACCATCGATGCGCGCATCGACGCCGCTACCCGGGCGGTGACCGTGCGCGGCGACTTTCCCAATCCCGACCGCATGCTGCGTCCGGGCATGTTGATGCAGGTGCAACTGTCGCGGCCGCAACGCCAGGCGCTGGTGCTGCCGGAAATCGCCCTGGTGCAGGTGGGCCGCGATACTTTCGTGTTCCGGGTCAGGGCGGACGGCAGCGTCGAACAACCCAAGGTTGAAGTGGGCGCGCGTAGTTCGGGTAAGGCCGAGGTGCTGTCGGGACTCAAGGCGGGCGACCGCATCGTGATCGACGGAACCGGCAAGCTGCGGCCCGGCAGCAAGGTAGCGGAGGGCAAGGCCGACGCCGTCCCCGCAGCCGAAGCGCCGGCCCGCGCGCAAGGCTGATACGCCGATGAAGCTTTCCGATCTTTCGATCAAGCGCCCGGTGTTGGCCGTGGTGATGAGCCTGTTGCTGATCGTGCTGGGCGCGATGTCCTTCACCCGCCTGACCCTGCGCGAACTGCCGGCGATCGATCCGCCCATCGTGTCGGTGTCGGTGGACTACCGCGGCGCTTCGGCGGCAGTGGTGGAAACGCGCATCACCCAGGTGCTTGAGGACGCGCTGTCGGGCATCGAAGGCGTCAACACCATCGAATCGCGCAGCGCCAACGGCCGTTCCAACATCAGCATCGAATTCAACCTGTCGCGCGACATCGAGGCCGCCGCCAACGACGTGCGCGATGCGGTCAGCCGCGTTATCAGCCGCATGCCCGAGGAGGCCGAGCAGCCTGAGATCGCCAAGGTGGAAAGCGACGCCGATCCCATCATCTGGCTCAACATGAGCTCCAGCACGATGGACACGCTGCAGCTGAGCGATTACGCCGAGCGCTACATCACCGACCGGCTGTCCAGCATCGATGGCGTGGCGCAGGTGCGCATCGGCGGCCAGCAGCGCTACGCCATGCGCATCTGGCTGGACCGCGACCAGCTGGCCGCGCGCGGTCTGGCGGTCAGCGATGTGGAAGACGCGCTGGCGCGCGAAAACGTGGAGCCGCCGGCTGGCCGCATAGAATCGGCCGACCGCGACTTCACCCTGCGGGTGACGCGCAACTACCAGAAGCCCGAGGATTTCGCCCAGATCCCGCTCGGCAAGGGCGCCGACGGTTACGTGGTGCGGCTGGGCGATGTGGCCAAGGTGGAACTGGGTTCGGAAGAAAGGCGCGCCTATTTCCGCAGCAACGGCGTGCCCAATGTCGGTCTGGGCGTGGTCAAGACTTCCACCGCCAACAGTCTGGATGTCGCCCACGCGGTGCGCGAAGAAGCCGACAAGATCCGCACTTCGCTGCCCAAGGGCACCCAGATCTTCGTCGCCTTCGATACCACCACCTTCATCGATGCGGCGGTGGACCGCGTCTACGAAACCCTGCTGGAAGGCATCGTGCTGGTGTTGCTGGTGATCTGGCTATTCCTGGGCAGCGTGCGCGCGGCGCTGATTCCGGCGGTCACGGTGCCGGTGTGCCTGATCGCCGCCTTCATCGCGCTGTACGCCTTCGGCTTCTCGATCAATCTGCTGACCCTCCTGGCGCTGGTGCTCTGCATCGGCCTGGTGGTGGACGACGCCATCGTGGTGGTGGAGAACATCCAGCGCCGCGTGGACCTGGGCGAACCGCCGCTGGTGGCGGCCAAGCGCGGCACCGCGCAGGTGGCGTTCGCGGTGCTGGCCACTACGGCCGTGCTGATCGCGGTGTTCCTGCCGGTGGGTTTCCTGGAAGGCAATACCGGCCGACTGTTCCGTGAGCTGTCGGTGGCGCTGGCCGCGGCGGTGGCAATCTCCGCATTCGTGGCCCTGTCGCTGACGCCGATGATGTCGTCCAAGCTGCTCAAGCCACATGCGAAGGAGAAACCAAATCGCGTACACAGCTGGGTCAACCGCCAGTTCGACAAACTCAGCCGCGGCTACGGCCATGTGCTGCAGAAGACCGTGCACCGCAGCTGGATGTTCGGCGGCCTGATGGTCGTGGCGATGGTCTGCGCCGTGGTCCTGTTCCGTTTCATTCCTTCGGAACTGGCGCCCGCCGAAGACCGTGGCTCCTTCCAGGTCATGATCGATGGGCCGGAAGGCGCCGGTTTCGACTACACCGTCGGGCAGATGCAGCAGGTGGAGAAGATCCTGGCGCCAATGATCGGCGGTGACCAGCCCATCCAGCGCGCCAACCCGCGCGTGCCGGGAAGCTTCGGCGCCAGCGAGGAAATGCACACCGGTCGCGCCACCATCTTCCTGCAGGATTGGGACAAGCGCAGCGAGAGCACCGCCGAGGTGGCCGCCGACGTGCAGAAAAAACTGTCGGTGCTGACCGGCGTGCGCGCGCGTACCCAGGTCAGCGGCGGTCTGGTGCGCTCGCGCGGCCAGCCTTTCAACATCGTGCTGGGCGGGCCCGACTATGCGGAGATCGCGCAATGGCGCGACCTGTTGCTGCAACGCATGCAGGACAACCCGGGTTTCGTCGGTCCGGATTCGGATTACAAGGAAACGCGCCCGCAGATGCGGGTGAACATCGACCGCGCGCGCGCCTCCGACCTGGGCGTGTCGGTGACCGATATCGGCCGTGCGCTGGAAACCATGATGGGTTCGCGCCAGGTCACCACCTTCGTCGACAGCGGCGAGGAATACGACGTGCTGGTGCAGGCCGACCGCGCCGGCCGCGCCAGTCCCGCCGATCTGCAGGCGATCCAGGTGCGTTCGAGCAGCGGCGAACTGGTGCCGCTATCCAATCTGGTGACCTTGAGCGAACTGGCCGAACCCGGCACGCTCAACCGCTTCAACCGCCTGCGTGCGATCACCATTTCGGCCGGCCTGGCACCGGGCTATCCGCTGGGCGAGGCGATCGCCTGGACCCAGCAGGTCGTGGCCGAAGAACTGCCCGAGCATGCGCAGATCGACTGGAAAGGCGAGTCGCGTGAATTCCAGGAAGCCGGCGGCGCGGTGCTGTTCACTTTCGCGCTGGCGCTGCTGATCGTGTACCTGGCGCTGGCCGCGCAGTTCGAGAGTTTCATCCATCCGCTCGGCATCATGCTCACGGTGCCCTTGGGCGTACTGGGCGCGTTGCTGGGCCTGTGGATCACCGGCGGCACCATGAACCTGTTCAGCCAGATCGGCATCGTCATGCTGGTCGGGTTGGCGGCCAAGAACGGCATCCTGATCGTGGAATTCGCCAACCAGCTGCGCGACGAAGGACGCAGCGTGCACGACGCGATCCTGGAGTCGTGCTCGGTGCGCCTGCGGCCCATCCTGATGACTTCCATCGCCACCATCATGGGCGCCGTGCCGCTGGTGCTGGCCGGCGGGCCGGGCTCGGCCAGCCGCGCGACCATCGGCGTGGTGGTGATCTTCGGCGTCGCCTTCTCCACCGTTCTATCGCTGCTGGTGGTGCCGGCGGCCTATACGCTGCTGGCGCCGTTCACCAAGTCGCCCGAAGCCGTGGCGCATGAATTGGAGAAACTCGAGGGTCAGACTCCATCGGTGGGCGGGCATGGCTGAGACGATGCTGCGAGGGGAAGGTTTCGTCCTGCGTCCTTGGCGCGGTTCCGATCTGGACAGCCTGGTGCGGCATGCCGACGATGCGCAGGTATCGCGCGGCGTGAGCGACCGGTTTCCTTCGCCGTATACGCGCGAGGATGGCGAGGCGTTCCTGTCCGGGCGCGTGATCGACCTGGACGATCCGGTATTCGCCATCGAGATCGACGGCGAAGCCTGCGGCGGCATAGGCGCGCATCCCGGCAAGGGCGAACGCGTGCATTCGGCGGAGTTCGGCTATTGGCTGGGCCGCGCGCACTGGGGCAAGGGCACCATGACCCGCGTGGTCTCCGTATTCGCCCCCTGGGCGATGCGGGAATTGCAGCTGTACCGGCTGTACGCGACCGTGCTGGCGTTCAACATCGGTTCGGCGCAGGTGCTGCGCAGGAACGGGTTTCTGGAGGAAGGCGTGCAACGCGCAGCTGTATTCAAGCGCGGAGTGCTGCATGATCTGCGCGTGTTCGCCAAAGTGCGCAGGAATCTGGACGATGACCACTAAACCGCCTTCCCCCTGGGACAAGGCTTCCATCCGCACCGACGACGTGCGCAAACGCGAGAACACCGGCAGGCGCCAGGAAGCGACGCCGCCGCGCGAGCCACGTCCGGCGGTCAGGCACGAGGGCGGCAATAAGCAGGAGCTGCGCTACTACGGGCTCAATGCCGTGCAAGCGGTGTTCGCGCAACGTCCCGAAGCCATCCGCAAGCTCTATCTTTCCGAAGCGCGCATTCCGCAGCTGCAACCGCTGCTGTCCTGGTGCGTCAAGAACCGCATCGGCTATCGCGTGGTCGAGGAAACGGACCTGGGCAAGCTGGCCGCCAGTTCGCACCACGAGGGCGTGGTGGCCGATGTGCTGCGCGTCGAACCGTTGGCTCTGTCGACTTGGCTGCAAACCTTGCCGCAAGGTCCTGTCCTGGCACTGTGGCTGGACGGCGTGGGCAACCCGCACAACTTCGGCGCGATCCTGCGTTCGGCAGCGCATTTCGGCGTGGCTGCGATCCTGCAATCGCAGGATTCGACGCTTGCTGTTTCCGGCGCCGCCGCGCGGGTAGCCGAAGGCGGTGCGGAGCGAGTGCCCCTGGTGCGCATGCAGGATCGCCATGAGGCGCTGGCCGCGCTGCGTGCGGCCGGCTTCAAGCTGGCGGCCACGGTCGTGCGGGGCGGCGCCGATCTGTTCGCCGCCCAATTGCCGCAGCGACTTGTCTATGTAATGGGCGCGGAAGGCGAGGGCATGGACGACACTCTCGCCAGGGCCTGCGACTTGCAGCTGTCCATTCCCGGCACCGGTGCTGTGGAAAGCCTCAATGTCGCGGCGGCCACCGCGGTGTTTCTGGCGCAATGGCGGCGTTGACGTTGTAGAGCCGAGCTTGCTCGGCTGCTTTACCGTCCGAAGCACATTGCAACGAAAACTTGCAGGAACCAAAAAAGTCCGTCGTCATCCCAGCGAAAGCTGGGATCCATCTTGATCTTGCTTTGGCTCCTTGAAAGTCAAAAAGCAAAGTCAAAATGGATCCCAGCTTTCGCTGGGATGACGATAGAACGGTGATGCCTTACTCGTGGGAAGGCTCCGCGGCCTTCACCGCACTCCCAAAATCACCGTCCGCCTCCGCCGCCAAATAAGCAAACACCGCATAAGCCGCTACGTTCTGCGCCAACGCCTTCGGATCTATCTTGTCCAGCGTGTCGTCGGCGTTGTGGTGCAAATCGAAATAATCGCTGCCGTCCTGCGCCAACCAGGCCCAGGTAGCGCCTTTCTCCGCGATGGGGCCGATATCCGGGCCCGCGCCGCCCTTGTCCGGCGCGTATTCGATGCCCAGCGGCTTCAGCGCCTCGGCGATCTGGCGGGTCGCTGCCTTGGCGTGCTCCGGCGCACCGGTGTTGAAGGCATAGATGCGGCCTGCGCCGAAATCGCTCTCCGCGCCCAGCTGATGCTTGGCCGCATCCGCAGCATATTTGACCGCGTAGGCCTTGCCGCCATACAGCCCTTGTTCTTCGTTGGCGAAAGCGACCACGCGGATGGTGCGCTTGGGCGCCTGCTTCAGCTGGCCGATCAGGTGCCCGGCCGCCATGGTGATGGCCACGCCCGCGCCATCGTCGATCGCGCCGGTGCCCAGGTCCCACGAATCCAGGTGTCCGCCGATCAACACCACTTCCTGCGGCTTGCTGCGCCCGGTGATCTCGCCGATGACGTTGTACGAAGTCGCTTCTCCGTTCCAACCGCAATCCAGTGCGACGGACACGCGCACCGGACCCAGCGCCAGCAGCCGGGCCAGCTGGTTGGCGTCGGGAATGGCGAGCGCAGCCGATGGCACCGGAGTCAGTCCCTCATCGAAACGGGTGATGCCGGTGTGGGCGACGCGGTGGTGGTCGGTACCAGCCGAGCGCATCAGAAAGCCGATGGCGCCTTTGCGGATGGCCGCCGAAGGGCCCTTGGAACGGATCGCCCCGCCATTACGGTAGTCGCTGCCGTCGCGCGCCGACTGCATCTGGTAGTCGACGAAGGCGATCTTGCCGGCCAACGATCCTTCGGGCGCGGCTTCCAGCGCGGCCAGATCGCCGAAGCGGACCACCTCGGCCTGCAGTTTCCCGCCCGGGCTGCCGCCCAGCGCGGTGACCGTGAGCGGCTGCGTGTGCGTACCCAGAATCGCGGCGGTTTCGCTGCGGCGTTCCCATTTGGGGAAGGTCACCGCTTCGGTCCAGACCTTGTCGAAACCCAAGGCCTTGAACTTGGCCTGCGCCCAGGCCACTGCGCGCGCATCGGCTTCGCTGCCGGCCAGGCGCGGGCCCACTTCGGTGGTCAGCGATTCGACGGTCTTCCAGCCGGTGCCGTCGGCCAGTGCCTGCTCGCGCAAGGTCGCGGCCGTGGCCAGTGCGGATTCGGGAATGCGCGTTTCGCGTTCTGCGGCGGACGAGGTTGCTGAAATCAGGCTGATGGAAATGGAAAGGGCAAGCAGCAGGGGCACCAAGCGCATATCGTGGTCCGGAAAACCAAGGAAGCCGCGAGCTTAACAGCCCGCGGCTTCGGTGCACCGTGACGCAAGTTGGGTCGCTACTTTTTCAGCGAATCGCGGATCTCGCGCAGCAACAGCACGTCTTCGGGAGTCGCAGCGGGCGGCGCTTCCACCGGTTTGCGGACGCGGTTGTAGGCCTTCAGGATCAGGAAGATCACCAGCGCGATCAGCAGGAAATCGATCATGGTCTGGATGAAGGCGCCGTATCGGATCGCGACTTCGGCTACCTCTTTGCCCGCCGCGTCCACGGTCGCCGGGCTGAGTACGTATTTCCAGTCGCTGACGCTGACGCCGCCGGTCAGGAAGCCGATCACCGGCATGACGATGCCATCGACCATCGCGGTGACGATCTTGCCGAACGCCGCACCGATCACGACGGCCGTCGCAAGGTCCACGACGTTCCCGCGCGAAATGAATTCCTTGAATTCGCTGATCATGCCCATGGCTTCTCCTTGTGGATATAGGCGCCAACACGCCCGTGCGGGGGACTATAACGCGGCCGCCTTCACGCGGCGACGATGCGCCCGCGCAGTTCGGCGACGCCGTCCAGCGTAGCCACGAACGCGTCGCCCACCACCATCGGGCCGACCCCGGCCGGCGTGCCCATGAACACCAGGTCGCCCGCCTTCAGCGCGAACAATTTCGACAACTCGTGCAGGATGTCCGGCACGTCCCAGATCAGATCGGTCAAGGCGCCGTGCTGGCGCGTTTGGCCATTGATCTGCAGGTTAAGGCTGCGGGTTTCCAAAGCGGCGACTTCGCCGGCCGGCACCAGTTCGCTGATCGGCGCCGAATGATCGAAGCCCTTGCCGATATCCCAGGGCAGGCCCTTGGCCTTGGCCGCGCCTTGCAGATCGCGGCGGGTGAGGTCCAATCCCACGCCGTAAGCGAAGATCAGCGCGTCGGCGTCTTCGGCGGCCAGGACGCCCGCGGGCGCATCCTTGCCCAGCGCCACCACCAGTTCCACTTCGTGATGCAGATCCTGGGTGCCGGACGGATAGGGCACGTCGGCGCCGCCGGTCACCACGGCGTCGGCAGGCTTGAGGAAAAATACCGGCTGGCCACGCTCGGCTTTGGAAGCCGGCGCCACCGCGCCCATTTCACGGGCGTGATCGGCGAAATTGCGCCCCACGCAGTAGATGCGACGCACGGGAAAGGTGCCGCCGCCGCGGACGGGAACGCGCGCCTGCGCGGGCGTGGGGATAAGGTCGGTCATGAAGTTCGCGCCAAGGTTTTCGGACGCGACAGTTTAAGCGGAGCGCGTTGGGCGCGGAGCGTGCCGATCGCGGCACCTCAATGCGACAGCGGCAACACCGGTTTGCGGACCACGCGGAATTCGCCATCGACCACGTTCGCGTCGCGCACGGCGACGGGCTTGCCGCGCTGGCTCAACAGCTTCCAGGCTACGCCCGCCACGATCATCGCCGCGCCCACGAACACGCTGAAGAAGATCAGCAGACAAAGCAGGCCCAGCCCGACGATGCCGAACGCCAGGCGCAGCAAAGGATGGCGCGGCTTGCGCGGAGCGAAAGCGAAACGCAGGCGGGAGCTGTCGAAACGGAAACTCTTGGCGAACATCGGCGGTAGTCGTGACAGAATGCGGCGCAAGCCGGTGGCGCAGTATCGGATGACCGAAACATGACAGTGTGAGAACTTCGTTAAACCCATGCCTCTGATCGCACTGGATTCAATCGAGGACGGCGGATTCGCCGAAGTCGAAGCGTTGGTCGGCGGCGATGCCGAATCGCTGATCGTGCATCGTGTTGGTGCAAACGCGCGCGCGTGGCTTAACGTTTGTCCGCACGCGGGTCGGCGGCTGGACTGGGCGCCCGGTAAGTTCTTGAAAAGCAAGGAAGGACATCTGGTCTGCGCGGCGCACGGCGCTTCCTTCGAACTTGAACGCGGCGACTGCGTCGCTGGCCCCTGCCGTGGGGATTCCCTGCGTAGCGTCGCCGTGGAGGTGCGCGACGGTGAGGTGGTGTTGGGCGCGCCGCCCTTGTAGGTCGGGGTTACACCCCCGACACGCGTGGTGTCGGGGCTCTATGGCGCAAGCCGTAGGTCGGGGCTACGCCCCCGACGCGCGCGGTGCCGGGGGGCGTAGCCCCGACCCACCATCAGCGCGAGAGTTCGGTGTCGGGGGCATAGCCCCGACCTACCGTCAACCCACTTGCTACCAACGCCTGCAAGGTCGCTTCGAACGCGTGCTCCTTGACCAATACGTAATCGGTATCGAAAGTCGACAGCGCGAAGATGCCGATCTTCGCCTCGGCCAGCGGCTGCAATACCTGCAGCAGTATGCCCGTCTGGTCGAAGGCGAACGGTCCCTGCAGCATCAGGCAGCGCCAGCCGCGCTCGCATTGCACGGTTTCGGGTACCTGCGAATCGTGGCAGAGAATCGAGAGCTCATCGTCGGTCCAGGAAACCGTGGCGAACGGCCCCGGACGAAACCATTCCGGCAGCGCCGAACCGGCCGCCAGCCTGCACACCGCAAACGATCCGTCCACCGGTTTCAAACTCAACGGCATGCTCGATCAGCCTCCACGCGCACCCCACCAGAACATCAGATTGATCGTCAGCACCACCACGCAGGTGTAGATCAGCGACAGCGGGCCGCCGACGCGCCACAGCTGCCGGCTGGTGTAGTTGGCCGGTCCGGTGATCATCGAAATGACCGGGTTGGAGGCCGTCATCAGATTGTTGGAAGCCGACAGCGCCACGATCAGCGCGAACGCGGTGGGGTTGCCGCCCGCGGCCAGCGCCAGGTTGATCGCCAGCGGCACCATCACGATGGTCGCGCCGACATGGCTGATCACCAGCGAGAACGCCGTGGTCAATAGCGCGATCGCGATTTCCAGCATCCAGACCGGAATGCCTTCGGGCAGCCTTTCCACTGTATGCCCGGCCACCCACGCCGCCGCGCCGCTGCTGTCCATGGCCCAACCCAGCGGAATCAGGCCGGCCATCAGGAACACGGTCTTCCAGTTGATCGACGCGTAAGCCTCGTCCATGCGCAGCACGCCGGTGACCAGCATGCCGGCCACGCCGGTCATCAGGGTCAGGGAAACCGGCAGTTTCGACGTCAATGCGATCAGGATGGTGATGGCGAAGATGGTCATCGCGATCTTGAACTTGTGCGGACGCTGCTCGCCCTTGGGGTAGTCGGTCACCACCACGAAGTCGCGGCTTTCGGCGGCCACCGCCAGATCCTGCCAGATGCTGTGGAAGACCAGCAGATCGCCAGCGCGCAGGGCGACCTTGCGCACGTCCTCGCGCATGACCTTCTTGTCGCGGTTGATGGCCAGCAGGCTGATGCCCGATTGTTTGCGCAGACGCAGCTCGGCGGCGGTCTTGCCGATGTAGCGTGAAGTGGGCGGGATCACCGCTTCGGAAATGCCGGCGCGGCTGGGATTGAAAAGATCGCCGAAGTGGCGCAGCCGCGAGGACAGGCGCAGGAAATGGTTCTGCGCGAAATCGTGCACCGCCTGGCGCGCGCCCATCACGCCCAGCACGCTGCCCACCCAGATGCGCATGTCGGCCGGCGGCGAAAGGCGGGTGTCGCTGCCGGTCTGCAGGGCCAGCATGAGCGGTGCGTCATGCATCGCTTCGGCTTCGCCCAGCGACATGCCCACCAGCGGGCTTTCGGCGGTGACGGTCATTTCGAACACATCGCCCTCGATGCCGTAGGTGCTGGCGAAATAGCTTTCCGTGCGCGCCGGCGCCACGTTGGTTTCGGTTTCTTCGCGCAGCTTCTTGTCGCCGTAGAAACGGAAATACAGCAGGGAAGCGGCGATCAGGGCCACGCCGACCGGCAGCGGCGCGAACATGCGCAGCGGCTCCAGTGTGGCCATGCCCGAAGGCAGATTGTTGTTGGCCGACACCAGCAGGTCGTTGAGCAGGATCAGCGGCGAGTTGCCGACCATGGTCAGCGCACCACCCATCACGATGGCCGCGGCGATGGGCAGTAGCAGGCGCTGCAGCGACAGTCCGCTGCGCGAGGCCAGGCGCGAGGCGACCGGCAGGTACAGCGCCATCACCGAAGGGTTCTGCATGAAGGAAGAGTTGAGGCCGGCGATGCCGGTGGTCATCAGCAGCAACCGTTGCTCGATGCCGTGGCCGCGCCGCAGCAGCCATGAAGCGAGGCGGTTGAGCGCGCCGGTGCGGTCCAGGCCGGCACCCAGGATGGTGGTGGCGATGATGCTCATCACCGCGTTGCCGGAGAAGCCGCCGAACAGTTCTTCAGGCGCCACCAGCCCGGTCAGGCCCAGGATGACCAGCACGATCAGGGCGACCACATCGGCGCGGATGCGTTCGAACAGGAACATCGCCATGGTGAAGCCGACCAGCCCAAGCACGAGCTTCATGTCGTTGGTCAGCGTCAGGGCGGTGTCCATTACGGCCGGGATTCGGGATTAGGGATTCGGGATTCGCAAGAGCGCGCGTGCGGCGGGTGTGCATTGCTTGTCGCACCGGCAAGAAATTCAGGGTGGGCTTGGTTTGCGTTCAATCTCGAATCCCGAATCCCTAATCCCTGTCGTACACAAGATCCCACACCCCGTGACCGAGCTTCTGGCCGCGGGTCTCGAAATGGGTCTGCGGGCGCCAGTCCGGTCGCGGTACGTGCCCGCGCGGGCCGGCGCGGTTCTGCAGTCCTTCGGCGGCGTCCAGCACGTCCCACATCTGTTCGGCATAGTCCTGCCAGTCGGTGGCGGCATGCAAGCGGCCGCCCACGCGCAGGCGGGAAACCAGCAGGGCGGCGAATTCGGGCTGGATCAGGCGGCGCTTGTTGTGGCGCTTCTTGTGCCAGGGATCGGGGAAATAGATGCGTACTTCGTCCAGCGAAGCTTCCGCGACTTCGTTGCGCAACACTTCCACCGCATCGTGGTGGTACAGGCGCACGTGGGTCGCCGCGTCCGTGTCCAGCGCATTGAGCAGGCGGCCGACGCCGGGTGCGTGCACTTCGATGCCGATGTAGTCGCGCTCCGGGTCGCGGGCGGCGGCGAAGCGCAGCGCATCGCCATTGCCGAAGCCGATCTCCAGTACGCGCGGCGCCTGCCGCCCGAAGATCTGGTCGAAATCGCGCGGTGTGCCGGCGTAGTCCAACCCGAACCGCGGCCACAGTTCATCGAATGCGCGTTGCTGCGCCGGCGTGAAGCGGCCCTGGCGCAGCACGAAGCTGCGTACGGCGCGATGCCCGGTAGTGACCGTATAGGGTTTGGGAGGATTGGGCGCGGTGCCGGTCATCTCAGCCGATCAATCCGTCGACCGGTGAAGAAGCGCTGGCGTAGCGTTTGCGCGGGATGCGCCCGGCCAGAAACGCTTCGCGTCCGGCTTCGACCGCCTTTTTCATCGCGCCGGCCATCAGGATGGGGTCGCGCGCGCCGGCAATGGCGGTGTTCATCAGCACGCCGTCGCAGCCCAGTTCCATTGCGATGGCCGCGTCGGACGCGGTGCCCACGCCGGCATCGACCAGCACCGGTACTTTGGCGTTCTCGATGATTTCCAGCAGGTTGTACTTGTTCTGGATGCCCAGGCCCGAGCCGATCGGCGCGGCCAGCGGCATCACCGCCACGCAGCCGATTTCCTCCAGGCGCTTGGCCAGGATCGGATCGTCGCTGGTGTAGACCATCACCTGGAAACCGTCGGCCACCAATTGCTCGGCCGCCTTCAGCGTGCCGATCACGTCCGGAAACAGGGTGCGCTGGTCGCCCAGCACTTCCAGTTTGACCAGGGTATGGCCGTCCAGCAGCTCGCGCGCTAGCCGGCAGGTGCGCACGGCGTCTTCGGCGGTGTAGCAGCCGGCGGTGTTGGGCAGCAGGGTGTAGCGGTCAGGCGGCAGCACGTCGAGCAGGTTGGGCTCGTTGGGCGACTGGCCCAGGTTGGTGCGGCGGATCGCTACGGTGACGATCTCGGCGCCGGCGGCTTCCGTGGCGCGGCGGGTTTCGTCGAAATCCTTGAACTTGCCGGTGCCGGTGAGCAGGCGCGAACGATAGGTCTTGCCCGCGATGACGAGCGGGTCGTGAAGGCTGGGAGAATTCATCGAAAGATTATCGCCGATGTTGGCGGGTGCAGGGCGAGATTGTCGTCAGCTGCGCGCTGTCGGCTGCGTGCACCCCCTGCGACGAGACTACTCCAGTTGAATTCGCGGGAGCGGCGAATCCGTGGGAGCGGCGTCCCGCCGCGAGCTTCTGACTTTGCTCTACTAGTAGGAGCTCGCGGCGGGACGCCGCTCCCACTCCCACGCTCTGGCGCTCTACCCGCCTCCCAGCGCGTGCACGATCTCGATCCGGTCGCCTGCCTGCAGACGCTGCGAGGGGTGCAGTCCGCGGGGCACGATTTCGCCGTTCACTTCCACGGCTACCCGGCGTTCGGCCAGGCCTTCGGAGCGCAGCAGATCCGACAGGCTGCTGCCTGCCTCGATGGTCCTGTGCTGGCCGTTCAATTGGATTTCCATGCGCGCATTTTGCCGCAACGGCCGGTCTATGACGCAACGCAGCGTGAGCGACGGCGGGCGAAATGAAACCATGCGTGTCTGTACGCACCCGTACGTTCCGCCGTGCCCGCTGGGGTTGCGGATGAATTTGGCCTCCTGGAGAAACTAGATGCAGCCCTTCGCCCGTCCCGTCCGTTCCGTCCTTGCCGTGGCATTGGCCGTCGCCGCCTTGCCGGCACTCGCCCAGAACCATCCTTATTCGCAGACGGTGTTCATCGGCGACAGCCTCACCGATTCGGGCCATTTCCGCCCGGCGCTGATCCAGGCGGTGGGACCCAACGGAGCGCTGATCGGGCGCTTCACCACCAATCCGGGTCTGGTCTGGTCCGAGTACGTGGCCGACTTCTACGGGACCAGTGCGGTCAGCGACAACCAGGGCGGTACCAACTACGCCGTCGGCGGCGCCCGTAGCGGCACCAACACCAGCGGCGCGCTCGGCCCCATTCCTTCGCTGGCCACCCAGACCGCCAATTACCTGGCGAGCGCCGGCGGCCGCGCAGACCCCAATGCCCTCTACACCGTGTGGGGCGGGGCCAACGATCTGTTCGCCGTCGCGGGCGGCGCACCGGCCCAGGCCACCATCACCGCCGCGGTGACCGCGCAGGTGGGCGTGGTGGGGTCGCTGCAGACCGCCGGCGCCCGCTACATCCTGGTGCCTACCATTCCGGACCTGGGCGTGACTCCGCAGTTCCGTGCGGGCGGCGCTGCGCAACAGGCAGCCGGCACGCAGCTGTCCACGGCCTACAACACAGCCTTGTTCGGTGGCCTGTCGGCGGCGGGACTGCGAGTCATTCCACTCGACACCTTCCACCTGCTGCAGGAAATCGTCGCCAACCCGGCTCCCTACGGCATATCCAACGTCACCGGCACCGCGTGCAATCCCCAGATCACCGCTTCTTCGCTGACCTGCGGTCCGGCCAACTACGCCAGTGCCGATGCGCCCTATACCTATGCGTTCGCCGATGGCGTGCATCCTTCTTTGCGGGCGCACGAAATCCTCGCCGACTATGCGGTGTCCGTGCTTGAGGGCCCGCGCCAGATCGCGCTGCTGCCTTACACCGCTTCGGTGATCGGCCGCGCCCGCGCCGACCGCGTCGGCTTGCATGTCAACGGTAAGCCCGAAGCCGACGGCGTAAGCTGGTGGGGCGATCTGCGCGGCGATTCGCTGCGTTACGACCACGGCCATCTGTACGACGGCATCGGCCCGGCCGGCCTGTTCGGCGTGGACTGGGCACGCGGTTCCCTGGTGTTCGGCGCCTTCGGCGGTTACGGCCGCAGCGACTTCGATTTCGGCAGCCGCGCCGGCAGCTTCGACGAGTCCGACGCCACTTTGGGCGGCTTCGTCGGCTGGTATGGCGACCAGGCCTGGGTCAATGCGCAGCTCAGCTATACCTGGATCTCCTACGACGTGGACCGCACCGTGCAACTCGGCCCGGCCACGCGCACGCATAGCGGTTCGCCCGACGGCACCAACCTCAGCCTGGGCGTGCACGCCGGTTACGAATTCGGCCAGGACGTGTTCCGCCATGGTCCTGTGCTGAGCGTGCTGGCGCAGCGTATCGAACGCGATGGCTATGCTGAAAGCGATGCCAGTTCCACCGCACTGGCTTACCCGGACCAGGATTTCGATTCGCTGATCGGCAGCGCGGGCTGGCAGGTCAGCTACGCCATCAACGAGAACGTGCGCCCGTACGCGCGGCTGACTTACGACCGCGAATTCGAATCGCCCGACGAAGAGGCCTTCGCTTCGCTGCAGTCCATGCCGGGTCTGGCGCCTTATGCGGTGCCGGGCCTCAGCATGGATCGCGATTACGGCACGCTGACCTTCGGCGCGCGCAGCACGGTGTTCGGCCTGGCCGCCGACATCGGCCTGACCACTACGGTGGGACAGAAGGGCGGCACCAACGCAGGCGCGTTCGCGACGCTCAGCGGCAGCTTTTGATTCTTGATCCGACGCTGTCGATGCTCGGGCGCCCTGATCGGGCGCCCGTTTGCATGGGCGAGGCGCCGGAGCATAAACTCGCGGCCTTGCGGGTGTAGCTCAATGGTAGAGCTGTAGCTTCCCAAGCTACTGACGAGGGTTCGATTCCCTTCACCCGCTCCAGTTATTCGCAATAGAGCCGAGGCCACTCCGAGGGTTGGGCTTATCTGGCAGAGCCGGGACCATGTAGGGCGGGGTAATCGGTATAGCCGCGCTCACCACCCTGGTAAAAGGTAGAAGGATCCGGAGTGTTGAGTGGATCACCCTGACGGAATCGCTCGACCAAGTCAGGGTTGGCCAGAAAGCGGGTGCCAAAGGCGACCAAGTCTGCTCGCCCCGTCTCGATCGCGATTTCCGCGCGCTCGGCATCAAACCCGCCGTTCGCGATGTAGCTGCCACCAAAGCGACGCTTGAGCTCTTCGAAATCAAACGGCACCTCGCCCAGCTCCACCACGTGCAAATAGGCCAGGCCATATTGGCTAAGCACGTCCGCGGCGTGGCCGAACGTGGTTTGCGGTGTGCTGTCGCTCATGGAGAAGATATTGAGCGCTGGGGCCAGACGAACGCCCACACGATCAGCGCCGAACACCGGAATGACGGCCTCAACGATTTCTTTGAGGAAGCGGACGCGGTTCTCAACCGATCCGCCATAGGCATCGGTTCGGGTATTGGATCCATCGCGCAGGAACTGATCGATCAGATAGCCATTGGCACCGTGGAGCTCCACGCCGTCAAAACCTGCGGCCTTTGCGTTTTCGGCGCCTTGACGGAAATCCTCAATGACCCCTGGGATTTCGCCCAACTCCAACGCGCGGGGCACAACATAGGGCTGGGGCCCTTCAACGGTATAAATCTGTCCGTCCGCTTTGATTGCAGAAGGGGCCACCGGCAGCTGGCCATTGGGCTGCATGGACGGGTGAGACAAGCGCCCTACATGCCAAAGCTGCAAGAAGATGCGTCCGCCGGCAGCGTGCACGGCATCCGTTGTGGTCTTCCAGCCTGCAATTTGCTCCCTGGTGAAGATACCCGGAGTGCCTGGATAGCCTTTGCCTTGGGCAGAGATTTGCGAACCTTCGGAAATAATGAGCCCAGCGTCGGCACGCTGTTGGTAGTAACGAGCGGTCAACTCATTGGCCGCGTCGCCCACGCCTGCACGGCTGCGGGTCATCGGCGCCATGATCATCCGATTGGGTAGCTTCCATGGACCCAATTGGAAGGAAGACAGGAGTTGCTTGCGCGAGGGAATAGTCATTTGAAATTCTCTTTGAATTGGGGGGGATTTGAAAACGTGATTTAGCGGAGCCTGCCTTCACTGCGTAGCACTTCGCCGATCCGGCGGATCTCCGCTTCGCCTTGTGCCAGCGTTTCTTTGCTCGTGTGCACCGAGTAATAGCCGGTGACAAGTTCATGCGGATGCTTGGCGGCAGAGCCCAGCATGAAGATCGTGTCGCCATGCGCCACGACGTCGATTGCTTGGCCCGACTCATCGAAGATTGCCAATTCACCGGTGTCCACCAAACCACCGGCATCGACCATGCCTACGCCCACCGAAATCCAAGCGACGTCGTGGCTGGCCGGTGGCGTGTAGCGCCATTGCTCTCCATCTTTGAGCTCGACCACCAGGTAGTTCATGTTCCCGGGCGCTGGGATGGCACTCTGGGCTTGGCCGTATTTGCCAACCAACACGCGCGCCGGGCCGTCTTGCGGAATGTCCGAAGGCGCCAAATAGATGCTCTCGGCCGGCGCGTTTTCCTCGAAGGCCGGCAAGGCCACCCAGAGTTGAAAGCCCAAGCCCGGTTTAGCGGCAACGGGCACGCCCGTATGCCACACACCATTGCCCGCACGCATCCATTCAAAGCCACCACAAGGCAGGACACCTTGTTTGCCCGTGGTGTCTTCGTAGGTGGTCTCGCCTTGGATCAGGTAGGTGAGGGTTGCAATACCCGAATGCGGGTGCATGCCAAAGGCCGGTCCACCGGAGGGCGGGATCTTGAAAAAGTCCAGAAACACAAAGGGCTTGAGATATTCGCCCAAGTCGCCCGGGCTCACCAAGCGGGTAATCGGGCCGTGTGTGCTGCCGCGGGTGCGGTGGGCGATAGCGCGCACTTGGCTTGCCGCCGCCGCGGGCGCGTCTATCTCTAGACGCCCTGCAGACGAGATTGAAGATTGCAGGCTCATGGGAGTGTCCTCTTAGAACGCGCTGACGAGAGATTGGCGAACCGGACGCAACCGCCAGGCCACGAACGCCGAGAGCAGGCCCAAGACCAGCGCTGGCACCGGGCTGCCTCCAATAAGAAAGAGATGGGTGATGACTGCGCCAACCATCGTGGCGCTGAGCAGCAAACCGCCCCAGAAGCCCTTGGAGGGGATCAGGACCAGCACGGCGCCCATGACCTCGATAGCGCCGGTGACGTAGCGGAACCATTGGCCAAAGCCGATGGCATCGAAGATCTGGATCATCTGCGGCACGCCGGCCAGCTTGGCAGCGCCGGCCGCGCCGAAGGCCAGGGCAATGAGGATGCGAACGCCCCAGAGGATGCGGCGCTGGGCGGTGGACAGGGTGGTTGAAGTGGTCATGGTCAGAGCTCCTAAGGGTTTGGTGGGATGGGTTGAATGGCGCCTTGCGATGCCATGGAGGTAAGACTAGGATTGCCCCCATTGCGCCGGTAGTAGGCGCAATCGGATTAAACCCATCCATTTTTGTAAGGAATAGGGCAGATGCTGGATCTCAATGACGTAGCCCTGTTCGTCCAGGTCGCGCGAAGCGGCAGCTTTGCCGAGGCGGCGCGGCGCTTGGATATGCCCTCCAATACGGTCAGCCGCCGCGTCCAGCAGCTGGAGGAGCAGGTGGGGACGCGACTGCTACAGCGCTCTACGCGCAAGCTCACCTTGACCAGTGCAGGAGAGGCCTTCCACGAGCGGTGTGCGAGCTCTGTGGATGGGCTTATCGATGCCGGCCAGGAGCTGATGAGTGACACCAATGAAGCCAGCGGATTGGTCCGCGTGGCCGCGCCGGCCGACTTCTTCGACTTTTTCCAGATGGCGTGGCTAGCAAAGTTCCTCACCCAACATCCGCGCGTGCGCTTTGACTTTGTGCTCAGTGATGCAAGCACCGACCTGATCGCAGAGCGGATTGACGTAGCGTTTCGCGGCGGACCATTGCGGGACTCGGGCTATGTAGGCAGGCAGCTTCTTAGCGCGGGCAGCAATGGTCTGGTCGCTAGTCCTGCCTACCTGGAAATGCATGGGATGCCCGAACAGTTGGCTGATCTGGCTCACCATCACTGCATCGGTTTTGCCCATGCCGGGGGCTATGTAAAGTGGCGCCTTAAGGGACCGGATGGGCTTGAAGAAGAAGTGCGAGTCCAAGCCCGTATGAGTGCCAACACCGCCATATCGTTGCGAAAGGCGACCGCAGCGGGGCTGGGCATTGCCCTGCTGCCAAGCACCTTCGCCAGGATGGATCTGCGTGCCGGCCTGCTGGTGCCGGTGCTACCGCATTACACATGCGAAGGGCACGGCCTGAATGTGCTGTATCCCAGCCGACGCCACCTGCCTATGGCGGTGTCGGCTTTTATCGACTTGGTAATGGAGAACATCGTCGAGATAGGCGCCTCACCGGCCGTGGTGGAGTTCGGGAGAGCGAAATAAATCAACCGTTTATGCGCTTCATTGGAGAGCGCACTCGGTAGTCGTGTCCAACTCTCCGAATTCCTTCATCTCCATGTTGTGATAGCCACGCAGTCAGACACATTTGGACCTCGCTGGGATCATCCTTGATCCCGTAAGGCAGCGGATTATCGATATCCGAGGATGGGCACCAGTTTCTGGCCATTGGGGCTGGTCCAGTCGACCGCCAGTTCGGACACAATCATGTCAACCGTGGTGATGATGGCGCCTGCCTTTTCCATGCGTCGCAGGGCTAGGTCGTCGCCATACTTGGTGTATGACGCCGAGGCGTCCGCCGACACCTGCACCTCGTAGCCTTCTTCGAGCATCTGCAGCACGGGAAAGGTGATGCAGATCTCCGTGGTAACGCCGGCGACGAACAGCTTCTTGCGACCAAGAGCCTTCACCGCCTTGTTAAAACCTTCGTGGTGCATCGCATTGACGATGCCGGGCCGCTTGACGCGGTTGGCGAATACCTGCGGCAGGATCTCCTGCAGCTCGGAGATGATCGGCCCCTGCACCATGTCCTCCATGCTCGAGGTAATCACCGTAGGGATCTCAAGCGCCGCGGCGATGCGGGCAAGCTTCAGGGCATTGGCCTTAACCAGGTTGATGTCGTGCGAGTGGGTCCAGGCCATGGTGCCGACCTGATGGTCGATGAGAATCATGGCGGAGTTCTCAGGAGTAAAGACTGCTTTGTGCATAGTGCTTCTTCTCTTGGTTGTGGATAGGATGAAAGACGGACTAACTCAACGCATCTACGTAGGGATAGCGAAGCGGGCCGGAGCGCAGGTCGGGGGGAGAGACGACAACCTGCCGCGAGCCGTCCTGGAACTGTCCAAGTTCGTTTCCTGTGATGCCTTGGAACTGGACTTGCAATACGCGAGGCGCCGACCATTCACCGTTGGCGCCAAAGGTGATGTTTCCCATGACCGTGTTGAAAGTGGCCTGCCGCGCGTAGGCGGCGAGCTTGGCGTCATCCAAGCTGCCCGTGGCCTCCACCGCCTGGGTTAGAACCTGCAGCTGTGCATAGGCCAAGGGGGCCGTGTAGTGGCCAAGTAGATCCACGCCAGCCTCAGCAGCCTGTGCCTGGTAGTTCGCCAGGAACACATGCACGCCGGGAAACTTCATGGTGGGAACCGGCGCCCAGTAGTCATAGTTCACAACGCCGTTGAGCAACGGGCCTAGCGTGGTCTTTATCGCCGTGTTCTGCGGGCCAATCATTGCAGCGCCCACCATCTTGGGGCGGAAGGTGTGAGCGCGCAGCGCCCGCACCAAGCCCATTGAGTCTTCAAGATAGGAACATAGGAAGAGCAAGTCGCATTCGCTGCGAGCAATGGCCTCGATGACAGGGCTGAAGTCTGTTGTCGATAGGGGATAGGTGGCCTCGTGAACGATCTGAAACCCATACTTGGCGGCGTTGTCTTTTGCGCCCAGGATCGGATTGCGGGAGAACACTGCATCAGCGGAGAGGAGCGCTACGGTGGTAGGGCGGGGCTGTTGCTCGGAGGCCAGTGCGAAGAAGCCCTCGGTGAGCGCAGCGCTCGGATCGGGCCCGGTAGGGATCATCGCGAAATAGTTCGGGTAGCCCAGGGTAGTGTTAACGCCCAAGCCTTGAAGTCCTACAAAGAAACGCTGACGCTCCATGATCAGAGGCATTGCCGGCAGCAAGCTATTGGTTCCGTAGCCGCCGATCACCAGATCGACCTTGTCCTCATCTATGAGATGTCTATACAAGTCAGCGACCTTTGATGCATCGGCTTGGTCGTCATAGCAGATCAGTTCGACGGGCCGGCCCAAGAGGCCGCCCCGACGATTTACATCCTGCTGCCAAATGCGATGAGCAAGCCGGGCAGACTGTGTGTTTCCCGCCACTGGGCCTGTCAGCGACAGACAGTAGCCAATGCGAATAGGCGTGGTGGCGGTGGACACGCTTAGTGGCCCGATCCCGCGGCGGTGCCAAGAAGTTGGAGCTCCCAGGCCAAGGCAACCGCACCGCCGCCCCCATGCTCGAGCACGATGCCGGCTACGCCCGCCGCAGTGTCCAGGCGGGCCCAGTCGCGCTGCCATTCGCCCAGGACCGCCGTGGTGGTAATGGGGACGCAACCGGCCTGCACCATCCGGCGCACTGCCATGTCGTGCGCTTCAGCTGACACGCCGCCAGACGCATCCGTGACCACGAATACGTCATAGCCTTCCTCCAGCGCCTGGATGGCCGGCATGGCCAGACAGATCTCGGTGTAGAGCCCTGCCATCACCAGTTGCTTGCGGCCACTTTTCTTGACGATGTCGGTGACGCGTGGATCTTCCCAGGTATTGATGAAGGTCCGATCAATGGGCTTTTGTTCCGGGAATACCTCTTGGAGCCCTTTGATGATGTGCCCGCCACGATCCTCGACGACTGTCGTCAGCACCGTAGGCACATCGAACACCTTTGCCGTCTTGGCCAAAGCCACCACGTTGTTGATGATTAAGGTGGGCTCATGGCTGTGCAGATTGGCGAACTGGAAGGGCTGATGGTCAATCAGCACGAGAATGCTATCGGCCGGACGAAGTAATGCGTTAAGGCCAATCTTGGCGGAGCGGGCAGTGGTGGGCATTGAAAACTCCTTGGTAGGAATCGCGGATAGTTCAGGGGGAGGGTGGGTCAAGGAAAACAAAGAGGGAGTGGATGCGCCCCTGTCGGAAATGGACGACATCCATGCCCGTCACGGCCGGTGGTTGCCCTGGCGGACCCGCACTCCATCTCAAACGGCCGATACCGTGGTGGCCGATCGCGGGGCCCAAGGGGGCGAAAGAAAATTCGGGCGGGAGGCTGCTAAGCAATTCGGTGACGGCCTGACTGATCGCGGCACGTCCCCTGACCGAGGAGTGCGGCTCATTGAGCACTGCGTCCTCGGCATACAACTCGCCGATCACTTTGAGTCGACGCTCGGCATCTCGCTCGCCAAACACACTCGTCAGGTTGGCCTGCATCAACGCGTCATAGTTGATAGCCGCGCCGGTTTCTGAAATCGCCGTCTCATTGGTCGTCGCTTGCACCGAGGCTTCGTCGGGCGAGAACATAGCCACCCCGGATTTGCTGCCCTTCGGTAGAATCTCGTCTTGCAGAACGTCCCAATGCTCGGCGAGCTTGCCGTTCTCCACCCGGAAGATGTCGACCACCACTTGTGGATTGGGAGACCAGCCCTTGATGCGTCCATGGATCGCTACATAGGCTCCTTCGGCAATGATCAGGCCAGGCTCGTAGAACACGCCAGCCGGCAGCTGCGCAACCAGTTTGGCCAGTGCCTCGCGTCCTTGTGCAATGCCGGGATTGTGCTGGATATAGTCCGGGGTATACAGCCGTTCGACAGCGAGAGGATCTTTGCGCTGGAACAGCGTGGTCATAGCTTCGAGCACTAAGGCTCGATTGGCAGCGGTATCGATGCTCATGGAAACTTCTCCGAGTCAATGACGTGAATGGGCGCTTGCATGCGCAAGAAGGTTCCGTCCGGTAGCGTGGCGTGGGAGTAGATCACCGACGCAGCGAAGTCTTCGAGATGCACGACGGTCGCACCGCCCGCTTCTACCCAACTGACAAGGAAGAGACCAGGGCGGATTACGCTTGACGTAATCTTGACGGTCTCGGTGCGGGCGTAAGGTCCCTCTGCGATATCGAATCGCAGCTCACTATCAGAAAGGGTCGTCAGCCTGACTGAAAAGGCTTCGAAGGCCACATCAAAGCTGATACCAATCGGATACTCAGTCGCCTTGCCAATGGCTTCACCCACCGATGAATCGGATGCGCTCATGAAGATCCTTTTGGGGTTGGAGAAGCCGAAAAGGAGAAGGTGAGAGCGCATCCAATCCGCTCCACATGCCTATCCGGTAAAGCCAATATGATTGGCGAACAGGCAGAACACACTGTTCAAATTTGCGATTGCCCGTCTGTTTTTGCGTTGCGTCCTGCGGTTTCAGCCGAACACCCGCGGGCAAAGACCAGGCATCGAATACCGAACGGCGACTGTCTAATTAAGCTCTGTAATAGCGCTTACTCAGCCGGCGCAGGTTGTGCCTTGACGGGGCAGGCCGCCCCCCATTCAAGAAGAGAATTGAGTGTCGGGCACATCGCAAGACCCCACGCGGTGAGCGTGTATTCCACCTTCGGTGGCACCTCGGGATAGATGGTTCTATGCACTATCCCATCGCGTTCAAGCTCTCGCAGTTGCTGGATCAACATCTTCTGCGACACCTCGGGAATTGATCGATCGAGTTCGGAGAAACGCAGCACGCCTTGTCCAAACAGGTTAAAGACAATCAACAATTTCCATCTGCCTTCGATCAGTTGAATTGCCGCTCTGGCGCCGGCCGCCGCCATGGCGGGTGTGACATCTTCGAGCTTACCTGTAGGTGAGTAACTCACTTTTTTGTGTGTTCTAGACATGGCCCTAGCATAGACATATTTTGACTTGGATCAATGCAGATAGGACAAAAGACATGGCACTTAACCTTCCCCCCGCGGTTTACGAATACTTTTCCGCTGCCAACACCAATGACGCGGATCGCATCGCGGCTTGTTTTGCAACTGATGCCAAGGTCAACGATGAGAAGCGGGACTTCGTAGGCCGCGATGAGATCCGCCGATGGGCGAGTGATAGTCGCAAGAAATACAGCTTCCAGTCCGAACCGTTCGAGGTAGAGGGCCCAAGCCAGGCGCCAGTGGTGCGCGCACATGTGACAGGCGACTTTCCGGGCAATCCGGTCGATCTGACCTACCGGTTTACGCTAGTCAAAGATGAGATCGCGACGCTATCCATCGGTTGACCTAACTATTCGAACAGACAAGAGCCTCTGAGCTACGGAGGCAATGAAAGCCAGTTTGCAACACAAACCAAGATTGACATGATTGAAGAAAACGTAGGGAAACATATTCTCGTCACCGGCGGAACCAAGAGCATGGGCACTGCAGTAGTCAAGCGACTGCGAAGCGCCGGGGCTATGGTTTTCACAACCGCACGTTCCAAACCGGATGATCTGCAGGATGAGGAAGATTTCATCGCTGCCGACCTGGCCACCATGGCTGGAATAGAAACCGTTGCCGAAGCGGCGACGAGGCGATTGGGCAAGATCGATGCGATCGTCCATGTGGTAGGCGCGTCTACCACTCCTGCTGGTGGATTCGTGGCGGCTTCCCATCAAGACTGGGAAGATGCGTTTGCGGTCAATCTTTATCCGGCCGTCGGACTTGATCGCCTCTTGGTCCCAGCCATGATTGAGCGAGGTTCGGGCGTTGTCTTGCACATCACCTCCATACAACGCGCACTGCCGCTCCATGATGCGACCTTGCCCTACGCATCTGCCAAGGCCGCGCTCAGCACTTACAGCAAGGGTCTGTCGAAAGAGTTGGGACCCAAGGGCATACGGGTGGTTAGCGTTGCACCTGGCTTCGTTCGGACTGAATCAGCGGAAGGGCTGATCATGCGGATCGCCGCGACCTTGGGCGGCGATCGTGATGCGGCGCTGAAACAACTCATGGATTCACTGGGTGGGATCCCGCTTGGGCGCCCGGCAGAGCCGGAGGAGGTGGCTGAGCTGGTGTCCTTCCTCATCTCTGATCGCGCATCTTCGATCACAGGCACTGAGTTTGTGATCGATGGTGGCACTATTCCAACCACCTGAGAAACAAGTGGTCGGAATACTAGTTTTTCTTGGCCTTTCGCCAGGCCGCTGGGGTCGTTCCGACAATCTTTCGGAACGTTTTCCCAAAGTGCACCGCGTCAGCAAAGCCTAGGGCTTCAGCGACCTGTTCGAGCGTGGCTCGCGTGTCCAGGAGCAGCGATTGTGACCGCTTGATGCGCGCTTCAAGCTGCCATTGATAAGGTGCCAATCCAGTCGATGCTTTGAACGCCCGGCTGAAGTGCCATTGGGATAATCCTGACAAAGCCGCCAAGTCTGCGAGCGCCACGTGATCTGGCAGGCTTTGCTCCAGGTATTCCAGGACGCGCCGCAGCTGCCACGGCGCCAACTTCCCAGCCTCGGGTCCAACCTCCTTGGTTGCCATCACTAGGCGCGCGACAATAGCCGCGGTCAAACCGTCTCCGTAAAGACGCGCTGTCGGATCTTCGGATCCGACAGCATCGGCCAGCAGCTTGACCAGCCCCCAAAGCGGATCGTTGGAGAAGCGCAATCTAGGGGTATTCAGGCAGTCCAGCTGGACACCAAAGCGCTCTTCCAAGCGAGGTATGTCGAAGATCAGGGTAACGTCCTTGGCATACCGAATGTCCGCACAATACCCCCACAACTCCATGCCAGCGGGCGCCATATACAGGTGTCGGGGAGTGTAGCCCGTAGCACAGGGCAGGTGCTCGCGGTAGCGTGGTTCGCAGGGAGAATTGCTAACTTCCTCGAGCAGGACATTCAAACGAGTTTGGTCCTCATAGCAAAGCGGGTGGAGAACACGCCCCGCGCAGTGGGCCTCGGTGATGTCAACGCCAATGTCGTTCCATCTGCCCTGCCGGACCGAGAACGACAGTATGTTGTCGGGGAGGGGAACCAGTCGCTCTTGTCGAGTCATCATCTTCCATCTCTTCTCGGCATGCCCTACTTGGACATGCGTCTACCGGCCACCGTCGCCGCGAGGGCGCCAGGTGGTATACATTTGTGCCCTGAATTAAGGTAGTCCTGCTAGGCAGGGTGCGCAAGTAGGCACATCTCTGTAACCGGAGCCTTACCATGTCCATCCAGTTTCCTGACCCGAACGACCCCGAGTGCCGCGTCATCAGTTCGGTATTAGCCCGTGTGGGGGACAAATGGAGCATCCTGATCGTGGTGCTGCTGGCGCAAGGGTCCAAGCGCTTTAGCGACATCAAGCGATCTGTAGGCGGCATTTCACAACGCATGCTCACCCTGACGCTACGAGGCTTAGAACGAGACGGGCTGGTGAATAGGAAGGAGGTTTCTACTCTCCCGCTGCGCGTCGACTACAAGCTCACGCCGCTTGGGCACTCCTTAGGGGAGGCCGTCGAACCTCTTGCCACGTGGGCGCAAAACCATCTGCGTCAGATCTCCAAAGCACGCGATAAATTCGACGCGCGGGCGGACCAGTAGATCGCAATGGATGGCCATGGTTTCCAAGCCATAACACCGGCGCCTCAGCTCGCCAAGGTTGCTTATGCTGGATCGTAGTTTCGCAGCATTTCTGTTTGACATGGATGGAACCCTCTTAGACAGCATTACCGTGGCCAATCGCATCTGGACCCGGTGGGCCATCAGCCATGCATTGGATCCTGCCGAGGTGCTGGCCGCCATGCACGGGGTGCAGGTCGTCCAGACGATGCGGCGATTTGCACCTGTTGGGACGGATATCGATCGCGAAGCGCTTGCCCTGACACAAGCAGAAGTAGACGATGTTGAGGGCATCGTGGAAATTGCGGGTGCTCGCCGCTTTCTCGACTCACTGCCATCTCAGCGATGGGCCATCGTGACCTCCGCACCGCGCCGCCTGGCGATTGCTCGGCTTAATGCCGTAGGACTACCGCTGCCCGAAGTGCTAATCACTGCCGAAGATGTTGAGCTTGGTAAGCCGGCACCTGATTGCTATATCGCCGCGGCCCAGGCCCTGGGTGTAGAGATTTCAGACTGCCTGGTCTGGGAGGACGCGCCCGCCGGTATTCAGGCAGCAGAGGCCGCTGGCGCCACCGTGGTGATCGTGGCGGCCACTCATTCCAAACCTATCCAAAGCGACCATTTTCTGATCCAAAGCTATGAGGGCTTGTGCGCTGGTACAGAGACAGACGGTCAACTCAGCTTGGCAGGGCTGGCTTTTGCGGTCCGCTGCTGACGGGAATTCCCCGTCCCGCAGCTGTTAACTTTTGCTGTCGACAGTCCAATCCTGCGCTTCCGATGCGCCACATCGTTCCATCTGGTCTATCGGTTGGTCATCATGCCGCCTCACGAAGATATTTCTCCGTGTTAATCCATTCTTGTGGAGCGCCAATGTCAACTGCAGCAAGAGCAGCCGTGTTGCGTCAAGCCGGTGGGATATTTGAGATTAGCGACATAACCGTCGAAGATCCGCGTGAGAACGAGGTGCTCGTCCGCTTGGCTGCCACTGGTATTTGCGCGACCGACTCGCACGTTGTGCACCGGAAATTTCCCACGCCATTGCCCGTGGTGCTGGGACACGAAGGGGCCGGCGTGGTGGAGCGTGTGGGGAGCGCGGTCTCCGGCCTTGTTGTTGGGGACCATGTGGTGCTCTCGTATCATTCCTGCGGTGTCTGCAAGCCATGTCTTTCTGCCCATGCCGCCTACTGTGAGCGCATGTGGGACGCGAACTTTGCCGGGGCACGCCTAGACGGATCCAGTGCGATTAGCCTCCCTCATGGGGGTGCTCTGCATGGCCACTTCTTCGGTCAATCGTCTTTCTCGACCTTTGCACTCACGCATCAGCGCAACACCATCAAGATTCCCAAAGACGTCCCGTTAGAACTGATGGGGCCCTTGGGATGCGGTTTTCAAACCGGCGCAGGCGCAGTGCTCAAGGCACTTGAAGTGAAACCGGGCTCGGTGTTTGCCGTCTTTGGTGTAGGTGCAGTTGGGCTTGCAGCGGTAATGGCGGCCGCTGCCACCGGCGTGGGCGCAATCATTGCGGTAGATGTGGACCCGGCCAGGCTGGATGTGGCGAAGTCATTGGGTGCAACTCATGTGATCAATGCCAAAGACAGTGCGGATCTCGTGGCAGACCTGCG
Organism: Pseudoxanthomonas sp. CF125; assembly: GCF_900104085.1. Classification (GTDB taxonomy): domain Bacteria; phylum Pseudomonadota; class Gammaproteobacteria; order Xanthomonadales; family Xanthomonadaceae; genus Pseudoxanthomonas_A. The sequence continues at coordinate 1,747,951 of NZ_FNLD01000001.1, read as the reverse complement.
CGCTGTTTCTGCCAGGGGCGTTGATTACGTTCTAGATACCAGCGGGCGTAAAGAAAATCTTGAAGCCGGGGTAGGTGCACTGGCTGCGTTGGGGACTTTCGGTTTCGTTGCCTTTGTCAAAGGCGCTGGCGCAGTGATAGATGCTTCGCAACTGGCATTGGGTCAGTCGCTGAAAGGAATTATCCAAGGAGATGCCATCTCCCCATTATTCATCAAGGAGCTCATCGAGCTCTACCGCGCCGGCAAGTTTCCCATAGATCGATTGGTATCGTTCTACGAATTTTCCGATATCAATGAAGCGTTCGCCGACGTGACTGCGGGTAGGGCAGTGAAAGCCGTCCTGCGCTTCGATCAAGGACCACCTAAGGTCCTCTAGCGGCCGCACTGTCCTATTTCAGGGCTGGTCGCCTTACCGCTTTGCGTGGTGATTCAGGCCGAAATCCGCTGCCCTGTAGCTCACGGCTTTCAGCAAGGGTAGGATGTGGGTATCACTTCTAGTATCAATTGCCAGACGGGCCTTGGGGCCAGCACCCTTGCTTGATGGGCGGGGGGGAGGGTTCGATTCCCTTCACCCGCTCCAGTATTCGGATCCGGTCGTGATTTGCGCGACCCGCTTCAACGGGAAGCTTTCCTGCTCCTGGCCCCGGGCCGCTTGGCCGCCGCTTCGCCTTGCGCGCGCTGGGCTATCGTTTCTTCACCATGCAGCGTCATCAACGATTCCATCAGCTGCTCGTCCGAGCTTGAGCACACGCCCAGTAGAAGCACTTCGTCGCAGCCTTCGGCGGCAATGTAGGCGTGGCCCATATTGGAATCGATATATACCGATTGGCCGGCTTCCAGAACGATGGGATCGTAGAACTCGGTATGCACTTCCATCCGTCCCTCGAGGACGTGGATGTATTCCTCGCCGGAGTGGTGCACGAGTTCGCCGAATTCCTCGATGGTCTTGGCGCGCACGCGGGTCAGCACCGGGATCATGCGCTTGCGGCGCAGCTCCGGGCACAAGTAGTAATAGTCGTAGTTGGGCGTGTTGACGCGGATCGCGTCCTCGATGCGGCCGATGCTGCGGCGTGCGGTCACCGCCGGCTCGGGCGCATCGTCCTGCTCTGCGAACAGTTCGGACATGCGCAGGTTCAAGCGCTGGCTGAGCTGGAGCAGCTTGTCGTAGGTAAGAGTAAGGCGGTCGTGTTCCACCTTGGAAAGGGTGGACAGCGGAATGCCAGAATGCTGGCTCATCTGCTTGAGCGTCCAGCCCTTGCGCGCGCGCAGCGAGCGCAGCAGGCCGCCGATGGTGGGGTGTTGCGATGTCATCCTTGCCTGGTCTCCCGAGTGATATGCCCAACAATGGATGTCCTGGGCAGGATCATCATCGCCTCAGTAGGCGCTCTAGGGAAATAGCGGCAGTTGCTGGGCATACAAGGGTGAAAGGGTACTTCCGGCATGTTGACAATTCTCTGATTAGGATCATTATTGCCGAATCAGGATAAAGTCAATCCCATAGCCAAGCTGTTCGAGCTCCCCGAAACCTGGCTTGCCCTCTACCTCCGGAGACTATGCGATGCGCGTAATTCCGTTCACGTTGTGCGGCTGCCTGTTGGCCATGGGCTTGATCTCGACACTGACGGCGCAAGAGGCCGCCCTGACACCGGTCGCGATCCCACCCGCTACGGTGCCGGTGGACCCCTCCGCTTCCCAATTGCCCAAGATCCCCTCGCCCAGTGGTGCGCCCGAGCTGACCCGCGCTGATGCCGAGGCCTGGCTGGACGGCTACCTGCCCTACGCGCTGGATAACGGCGACATCGCCGGCGCGGTGGTGGTGGTGGTCAAGGATGGCCAGGTGCTGCTGCAAAAGGGCTATGGCTATTCGGATATCGAAAAGCGCACCCCGGTCGATCCCGCGGGAACGCTGTTCCGTCCCGGCTCGGTGTCCAAGCTGTTCACCTGGACCGCGGTCATGCAGCTGGTCGAGCAGGGCAAGCTGGATCTGGATGCGGACGTAAACCAGTACCTCGATTTCAAGATCCCGTCGCCCGACGGCAAGCCGATGACGTTGCGGCAGGTGATGACCCATACCACCGGTCTGGAAGAACAGATCCGCGGCCTGATCACATCGCGCAAGGAAGAAATCGTACCGCTGGGAGAGGCACTGAAGCGCTGGGTGCCCGAACGCATCCATGCGCCGGGCGCGACGCCCGCCTATTCCAACTACGCCACGGCATTGGCCGGCTATATCGTCCAGCGCGTGTCGGGCGAACCGTTCGACGCATACATCCAGCGCCATATCTTCCAGCCGTTGGGGATGGCCCATTCGAGCTTCAGCCAACCGCTGCCACCCGCCTTGCTGGCGAAGATGTCGAAGGGTTACACGAAGGCTTCCGACGGCAAGGCGAAGGATTACGAGTTCATCAGCCTGGCGCCGGCGGGCAGTCTTGCCTCCACGGGTGCGGACATGGGCCGCTTCATGTTGGCGCACCTGCAGGATGGCGCCTACGGCGATGCGCGCATCCTCAGCGCCGCAACCGCGCAGAAGATGCATGCCACGGGCCAGACTTCGGTCGGTCCGTTGAACCGGATGATGCTCGGTTTCTACGAAACCACCGTCAACGGCCATCGTGCGATCGCGCACGGCGGCGACACGATGTATTTCCACAGCGACCTGGAACTGTTTCTCGACGATGGCATCGGCATCTTCGTCTCCATGAACAGCAGCGGACGGGACGGCGCGACCGGGGTGATCCGCGGCGCCTTGGTTCGCGGTTTCGCCGATCGCTATCTGCCAGGTCCCAGAACACGCACGCCTGGCATCGACGCCGCACAGGCCAAGCTCCATGCGCAGCAGATGGTGGGCCACTACGACAGCAGCCGGCGTCCTCAAAGCAACCTGCTGTCGCTGGTGAACATGCTGGGCCAAGTCAAGGTGGTGGCGAACGAGGACGGCACCATCAGCGTGCCGCTGGCGATGGGCGCCAACGGCGTGCCGAAGAAGTGGCGCGAGATTTCGCCCTACCTTTGGCAGGACGTCGCCGGCAGCGATCGCCTGGCCGCCGATGTCGTCGATGGCAAGGTCATCCGTTTCAGCATGGAGCCCTACGCGCCGATCATGGTGTTCGAACGCCTCTCCACCTGGCGCGCGCTTTCGCTGCCGCTACTGGCGGCCAGTCTGGCGGTGTTGCTGTTGACCGTACTCGCATGGCCGGTGTCTGCGCTGATTCGCCGCTATTACGGTGTGCCGTACGCGTTGTCCGGAACCGATGCGCGTGCGCACCGTCTGGTCAGGCTCGCTGCGCTGGCCGTGCTGCTGTCGGTGGGCGGCGCGTTGGGCTTCGTGGTCGCGATGCTGGGCGATCTGGAGATGACCGGAGCCAGTTCCGATGTGTGGATCAACTTGCTGCGCCTGTTGGCAACGGTAGTGCTGCCTGTGGGCGCGGCAGTCGCCGTGTGGAACGCCTGGCACGTGCTGCGCGGACGCCGCCGCTGGCTGGCCAAGCTGTGGGCCTTGCTACTGGCGCTGTCCTGCCTGTTCCTGCTCTGGGTAGGCTTCGCCAACCATCTGATCGGTTACGGCGCGTACTACTGACCGAGGCCGGCCGGCTGCGTTTGCCGCCGGCCGCTTCCCCGATTCCCGACTGTTGAGGTGCGCGTGGCCGAAGCCGTGTCCGTCGAACTGGAACTGCACAACGAACCGCTGCCGATGTCGGCCCCGTTCCGTATCGCAGGACATGTGTTCGAAGCTATGCCCGCTACCGTGGTGACCCTGCGCGATGGTGCGCATGTCGGTCGTGGCGAAGCGGCGGGCGTGTATTACAACGACGATCATCCCGACAAGATGATCGCCACGCTCGAAGCGCTGCGTGCGCGCATAGAAGCAGGAATCGATCGGGATACTTTGCGCACGTTGTTGCCGGCAGGCGGTGCGCGCAACGCGCTCGATTGCGCCCTGTGGGAACTGGAATCGCAACGCAAAGGCGTCCCGGTCTGGAAACTGGCGGGCCTGGAGAAGGTAGACAGGCTGTTGACCACTTTCACCGTGGGCGCCGACGATCCGTCGGTAATGGCGGACCGCGCAGCGGGTTATCCGCAGGCGCGGGCATTGAAGCTGAAGCTGACCGGAGATCCGGAGCTGGACGGTGCGCGGGTACGCGCAGTGCGCGCACGTTGCCCGCAAGCGTGGATTGGCGTCGATGCCAACCAGGGCTACAACGCGGCTACCCTGCCGTCGCTGCTGCCGGTGTTGATCGAGGCGGGAGTGTCGCTGCTCGAGCAACCATGCGTGCGTGGGCGCGAACATATCCTGGATGGAATCGAGCGCCCCTTGCCGTTCGCAGCGGACGAAAGCATCCTGGATCTCGCCGAGCTGGAGGCGCGCCACCACCGGTTCGATGTCATCAACATCAAGCTCGACAAATGCGGCGGCCTTACCGAGGGTCTGCTCATGGCCAGGCGCGCGCGCGAACTGGGTAAGAAGGTCATGGTCGGCAACATGTGCGGCACCAGCCTGGCGGCCGCACCGGCGTTCGTGCTGGGCCAGTTCTGCGATATCGTCGATCTGGATGGGCCGATCTTCCTGGTGAAAGACCGCACGCCATCGGTCCGCTACGAAGACGGTTACATCACCTGCGGCGATGAAGTCTGGGGCCCGAAGACCCTCGCATGAGCGCAATGGCCGACAAGACCTGGTTCGGCCAGCCGCGCGGCCTCACGATCCTGTTCCTCACCAACATGTGGGAACTGTTCTCCTACTATGGAATGCGCACGCTGCTGGTCTATTACATGACCAAGGAGCTGCTGTTCGCGCAGGAGAAATCCTCCTTCATCTACGGCACCTATACGGCGATGGCGTACTTCACGCCGATCCTGGGCGGCGCCATCGCCGACCGCTGGCTGGGCAAGCGCAACGCGGTGGTCATCGGCGGCAGCGTGATGGCGCTGGGGCATTTCATGATGACTTTCGAACCACTGTTCTACATCGCGCTGGCCACCATCGCGCTGGGCAACGGCCTGTTCCTGCCCAGCCTTCCCAGCCAGATCAACGACCTGTACCACGCCGACGATCCGCGCCGCGGGCGCGCCTACAACGTGTACTACGTGGGCCTGAACATCGGCGGCTTCATGGCGCCGCTGATCTGCGGCACGCTGGGTGAAGTCTACGGTTGGCATTACGGTTTCGGGGCCGCCGGTATCGGCATGTTCGTCGGCCTGATCGTCTATGTGCTGGGCCGCGACTACCTTCCGCCGGAGAACCGCACGCGCGTGGCGCGAACGCCGTCCGCGGCAGGCGAGCGCGCAAGCGATCAGAGCCGGATCTGGCTGCTGCTGTTGGGCGTCGGACTTGCAGCGACGATCTTCCGCGGCGCTTACGAGCAGATCGGCAATACGCTGCCGTTGTGGACCGACATCGGCGTGGACCGCGCGTGGGGCGGGATGGTGATTCCGATGACCTGGTTCCAGGCCTTGAATCCGTTGCTGGTGATCAGCATGACGCCGCTGCTGCTGCTCCACTGGCGACGTCGCGCCGATGCGGGCCGCGAGACTTCGCCGGCTCGCAAGATGGCCATCGGCGCGATCATCGTTGCGCTGGCGTATCTGCTGCTGGCGGCGCTGGACCATTTCGCGGGCGGCGAGCGCGTCGGTTGGCCCTGGCTGCTGGCGTTCTTCGTCATCCTCACGCTGGGCGAGCTTTACATTCTGCCGACCGGGCTGGGCCTGTTCGCACGCCTGGCGCCACCGCGACTTGGCGCGACCACCGTGGCTGCCTGGTTCTTCGCGATCTTCACCGGCAGCCTGCTTGCCGGTGCGGTGGGCGCTTTGTGGTCGCGGACCAGCCACGCCGGATTCTTCGTATTGCTGTCGGGGCTGGCATTGTCGGCCGCGTGCGTTCTGTGGATGTTGGATCGTCCCATTCGCAATGTGGAGTCGGCCCGGCGTTCCCTGTCTGTCGAAACAAACGCTTCCGCCGATGCCGGCGGTCCGTTGGAAGAAGTCCGTAGTTGAAGCTTGCCGGTCACGGTGTTCTGCCGTGATCTCTGCCACCGTTGCGATATCCATGAGGAGCACACCGATGTATCGACTGAGCCTTTCCCTGCTGGCCTTGGCGCTCGCCGGCTGCGCGTCGGCGTCCGGCGCGCGCGCCGGCAGCGAACCGTACGACCTGCTGATACGCAATGGCGTGGTCTACGACGGCAGCGGCGCCGCTGGCCGGCGGGTCGACGTGGCGGTGCGCGGCGACCGCATCGCCGCACTGTTGCCCGCGGGAGGCGACGCGGTGGCTACCCATACTGTGGATGCGCACGGCCAAGCCGTCGCCCCGGGTTTCATCAATATGTTGAGCTGGGCACCCGAATCGCTGATCGCCGACGGGCGCGGCGTCAGCGATACCAAGCAGGGCGTGACCCTGGAGGTGTTCGGTGAAGGCTGGTCGATGGGGCCTTACAACGAAAAGATGAAGGCCGACGCGCTGAAGCAGCAAGGCGACATCCGTTACCCGATCGAATGGACCACGCTGGGCGAGTACCTGGAATATCTGGAGAAGCGCGGCGTCACTCCGAATGTCGCCTCCTTCGTCGGCGCCACGACTGTGCGCATCCATGAATTGGGGGAGGGCGACGTGAAGCCGGATGCCGCGCAGTTGGCGCGGATGCAGGATCTGGTGCGGCAAGCGATGGCCGAAGGCGCACTGGGCGTGGGCGGTTCGCTGATCTATCCGCCGGCCGCCTTCGCCGACAGCAGCGAACTGATCGCGCTTGCGCAGGCCGTGGCCGAATCCGGCGGCGGCTATGTCGCGCATATGCGCAGCGAAGCGGACCGGTTCCTGGAAGCGCTGGACGAAACCATCGGCATCGCCCGCGCCACCGGGCAGCGTGCCGAGGTTTACCACCTCAAAGCAGCGGGGGAAAGGAACTGGTCGAAGATGGCCCAGGCGATCGCCAACATAGAATCAGCCCGAAAGCAGGGCGCGTTGGTCAGCGCCAACATGTACACCTACACCGCCGGCGCCACCGGCCTGACCGCGGGTCTGCCGCCCTGGGTGCAGGCCGACGGTCATGAAGCCATGATCGCCCGGCTCAAGGATCCGGCTATCCGCAAGCGCGTGATCGCCGAGATGAAAGACCCCAATGTCGAGTGGGAAAACATCCGTCTGCTCTCCGGGTCGGATGATCGCGTGCTGCTGTTCGATTTCAAGAACGAAAAGCTGAAGCCGTTGATCGGAAAGACGCTGGCGGAAGTGGCCAGGGAGCGCGGGAAATCCGGCGAGGAAACCCTGATCGATCTGGTCGTCGAGGACGATTCGCGCGTGGTCGCCGCGTATTTCCTTATGAGCGAGGAAAACGTAGAGCTGGGTTTGAAGCAGCCTTGGACCAGCCTGGGGTCGGATGCGGAATCGTCGGCGCCGGAAGGCGTCTTCCTCAAGTCCAGCACGCATCCCCGCGCTTACGGAAACTTCGCCAAGTTCCTGGGCCATTACGTGCGCGACCGAAAACTGATGTCGTTGGAAGAAGGCATCCACCGTTTGACGGGCCTGCCGGCGACGAACTGGAAACTGCGCGACCGCGGTTGCCTCAATCCAGGTTGCTTTGCCGATGTCGTGGTGTTCGACCCGGCCCGGATCGCCGACCACGCCACCTACAAGTCGCCGCAGCAGTACGCCACCGGCGTCAGCGATGTTTTCGTCAATGGCGTGCAGGTGTTGCGCGACGGCGAACACACCGGGGCCAAGCCGGGACGGGTGGTGCGCGGGCCTGGCTGGCAGGCGCCCAAAAGCGACTGATCAGGGCCGCGACGAAAACCCGGAGGTCATTTTCCAAATATATTGACAATTCTCTGATTAGGATCATTATCCCTGATCAGGATACCGGCACATGTCGCCTTTGGCGCATCCAGCCCGGGCCGATCATCCGCACCACCCATTCGCCGTCCGGGGAGATCCAGAGATGAACGCGTTCCAGTCCAGCCGCCCGTGGTATCGCTCGCCCTTGTCCCTCGCCATCACCAGCGCTCTGGCGTGGGCGATCGCGGCTCCCGTTTCGGCGCAGGAGAGCTCCGAAGCCCAGGCACAGTCGGATACCAGCTCCGCAGAGCGCGCAGCCACGCTCGACCGGGTGGTGGTCACCGCCAACAAGCGCGTAGAGAACATTCGCGATGTCGCCGCGTCGATCAGCGTCATCGGCGAGCGCCAGCTCGAGAACCTCGGAGCCAGTTCGCTGGCCGACTACGCTTCCCTGATTCCCGGCATGCAGGTGCAGGACAACGGAAGCCCGGGACAGACCTCGGTGTCGCTGCGCGGCATCGCGGCGCTGTCCTCCGGCGCTTCGGTGGCGACTTACATCGACGAGGTGCCGGTAGGATCCAGCGGAATCTATCAAGGCGCCAATACCTTGATGCTGGACGTGCTGCCCTACGACATCAGCCGTGTGGAAGTGCTGCGCGGACCGCAAGGCACGCTCTACGGCGCCGGCGCCATCGGCGGACTGCTCAAATACGTGACGCGCGCGCCCGACGTAAGCGGGGATGAGTTCCGCCTCGGTTTCGGAATGCGCACGGTGAACGACGGCGGCGACGCCTGGAACACCCGCTTTGGCGCGAGCGTGCCGTTGAAAGAGGACCGTCTTGGCTTGCGCATGAGTTTCGCGCGCAACGGGTTGCCGGGTTACACCGACAACGTCGTCGATGGGCGCGAGGACATCAACGACAGCGAGCAAATGGGCGCGCGCGCGGCATTGTTCTGGGATGGCGACGCATTCGACCTCAATCTCTCTGTGCTGCAGCAACGCATCAGCGCCGACGACCGCGGCGGCACCGCGCTGGACCCCGAGACCATGGAGCCGCTGTTCGGCGATCTGGTCGACAGGACCTGGCAGCACCAGCCCTTTTCCAAAGAACTGACGCTGACGTCACTGAGCCTGGATTGGGACATGGGATGGGCCGACTTCGTGTCCGCCACCGGTTGGTCGCAGACCGACACGATGACCCAGATCGACTCGACCATCCAGTTCGGGGAAGTGGCCAACGCGCTGCTCGGCCTGCCCGAACCCGGCAGTTCCTTCGTGCGTTACGAGTTCGACCTGGACAAAGTCACCCAGGAATTCCGCCTGAGCTCGAAAAGCGGCGGCCGGTTCGAGTGGCTGGTGGGCATTTTCTACACCAAGGAAGATGCGCTGCAGACGCAGCTCGCATGGCTGGGCCAGTTGGATGGTTCTCCGCTGCCAGCGCCCTACGACGAGATGTTTTCGACGCTGACCTTCCTCGGCCTGCCCAGTACCTACAAAGAGCTTGCGGTTTTCGCCAACGGTTCCTGGCGCATCGGCGAGCGCTTCAAGCTAGACGCCGGTGTGCGCCAGGCGCGTAACGAACAACGGTTCAGCCAGAACGTGAGCGAGGGCATTCTGGTGCCGATCGGCAATACGCCAGGCGAGTCCGAGGAAGACGTCTTCACCTGGAGCATCAGTCCGCAGTTCAAGCTGGGCGAAGACGCCATGCTGTATGCACGCGCCGCGACCGGCTATCAACCCGGCGGGCCGAACGTGGCGATTGTCGGCATACCTCCCAAGGTGGATTCGTCGATGCTCTCCAGCTACGAGCTTGGGCTCAAAGCGCAGTTCGCCGAGCAGCGCGTGCAGTTGGATCTGGCTGTGTTCCGCATCGACTGGGAAGACATCCAAGTGGCCTCTTCGTTCAACGGCATCGGCGGTCTGGTCAATGGCGGCGAGGCGACCAGCGAAGGCGCCGAACTGTCCACCCTGTTCCGGGCCACTGATGCGCTGACCGTCGGTTTCAACGTCGCTTATACGAAAGCCGACATCAAGAACGATTTTGAGCCCACGGTGATCCCGCAGGACGGTTTCGACGTCATCCTCAACACCGGACTGGCAGGCGACCGGATGCCTTATGTGCCCAAGTTGTCGTGGGCGTTGACCGCCGAATATGCCTTCGCGGTAGGCGGTTTCAACGGCCAGGCGGGCGCCGCATTGCGTGGCGTGGGCAAGCGGTTGAACGATACGACCGAGCGCCAGCGGATAACCGCTCCGGGGGATCCCTCGACCGTGCTGGACGAGGAAATAACCGCACCTTTGGAACTGGATAGCTACCGTGCGCTCGATCTGTATGCGGGCATCGGCAAGGGCAATTGGGAACTGCGTATCTATGCCAACAACATAACCGATGAAGGCGCATGGTCCTCGCTCACGCCTATCAACAGCGCGATAACCGGCACCCACGTGCAAGTGGCGGCGGTGCCGATCCGCCCGCGTACCTTCGGCATCGAGTTCGATTACCGGTTCTAAAGCGCCGCCATCGCCATCGTCCGCTGCCGGTGTTCCGTACCGGCGGAACGTGACGCCTCTCGAACCTGTCTGGTGAAGAACCTCCAATGCTCCAACCCCGCCCGTTAGGTCCACAAGCATTGGAGGCGCTGCCGGGCCCCTATCTGCTGTTCCTTGGAGACACCACCGAGGCCGGCTACGCCAAGACCGCCTACGGTCTGCGCGATTGGGCGCCCAATCGTTGTCTTGGGGAGTTCGCTTGCGAAGGCGCGACAGTCACCACCGGGCTTCGCTTCATGACGCCTGCCGAGGCCGCCGCAAAAGGCGCGCGTTCCATGGTGATCGGAGTGGCCAATGCCGGCGGCGTCATTCCCGAAGCGTGGCTGGGTTCGCTGCTGCAAGCGATGGAAGCCGGCCTGGACATCATCAGCGGCATGCACGTGCGTCTTGGGGAAATCGCACGGCTGCGCAATGCCGCCGCCGGGTTGGGCCGCAGGCTGATCGACGTGCGCCAACCGCCGGCCGGCATCACCGTAGCCACGGGTCATGCCCGCAGCGGGAAACGCCTGCTGACCGTGGGCACCGACTGTGCTTTGGGGAAGAAGTACACGGCGCTCGCGCTGGCCCGCGCTTTCAGCCAGCATGGAGTGGATGCGCATTTCCGCGCCACGGGCCAGACAGGAATCATGATCGCAGGCAGCGGCATTCCCATGGACGCGGTGGTCGCCGATTTCGCCGCGGGCGCGGCCGAGATCCTTTCGCCCGACGCCGCGGACGAACACTGGGATGTGATCGAAGGGCAAGGTTCCCTGTTCCATCCGGCTTATGCCGGGGTGTCGCTGGCGTTGCTGCATGGCAGCCAGCCGAATGTCGTCGTGGTCTGCCATCACCCGGGACGCCAGCGCATGCTCGGTCACCCGGGCTATGCGCTCCCCAGCATCGAGGAAACCATCGCCTTGGCCCTGCAACTGGGAAGCCGCACGCAACCGGCCATCCGCTGCGGCGGCGTCAGCCTCAACACTGCGCATTTGGACGAAACCGCGGCCCTACGTTTGCTGGCTTCGGAAAGCGATCGGCTGGGTTGCGCGGTTGCCGATCCGATGCGCGGTGGCCCGGCCTTCGACCGCTTGGTGGAGGATTGCCTGGCATGAAACCCGATGGCCACTGCGCCGCCCTGGGTCGTGTCGCTGTGCGATCGTGCGCGCCATGACTGCGCGATCCACATGGTTCCAGCGCTACCTGCTGCCGGGGTTCGTCTTCCAGGCGGCGGTGATAGCGGGCGGCTACGCTACCGGGCGCGAGCTGGTGGAGTTCTTTCTGCCGGCAGGCCCGTGGGGCGGCTTGTTGGGCATGGCGGTCAGCATGCTGGTGTGGAGCATGGTGTTGATGGTCAGTTTCGAACTGGCCCGGGTCGCGCGCGCCTACGACTACCGTTCGTTCTTCAAGGTGTTGCTGGGCCGCGGCTGGTTCCTGTTCGAAATCGGCTACTTCGCGCTGATGATCGTCATCCTGGCGGTGATGGGCGCGGCAGCTGGCGAGATCGCGCACAGCCTGTTCGGACTGCCGAAGCTGGCCGGTTCGTTGGGGATGATCGCCGCCACCGGTCTGATGCTGGCCTACAGCAGCGCTGTGATCGAAAAGTTCCTGGCCTTGTCGGTGGCCTATCTCTACCTGGTCTACCTGGTGTTCCTGGTCTGGAGCGTGTTCGCCTTCGGCGACCGCATCGAGGCCAACTTCGCAGCCGTGCCGGCTGCCGACGGTTGGTTCACTGCTGGCATCACCTACGCCGGATACAACGTCGCCACCATTCCCGCGGTGCTGTTCTGCATCCGCCACCTGGGCAGCCGCCGCGAGGCGCTTGCCGCCGGCGCGCTCGCCGGACCGCTCGGCATGCTGCCTGGGGTGGTGTTCTACATCGCCATGATGGGCTACTACAACGAGATCGGCGCTGAAGCGCTGCCTTCGGCTTTTCTGCTGGGCAAGTTGCAGGCGCCGTGGTTCGAATGGGCGTTCCAGATCGCGGTGCTGCTGACCCTGGTGGACACCGGCGTGGCGCTGCTGCACGCCATCAACGAGCGGGTGGCCAAAGCCTTCGAAGAACGGCGGAAGCCGATGCCGCAGGCCTTGCGCCCGGCGCTCGCAGTCGGCGCGATGCTGCTGGCCGTGTACGCCGCCAGCGCCGTCGGTCTGGTCGATCTGATCGCCAAGGGCTACGGCACGCTGACCTGGTTGTTCCTGGCGGTGTACGTGCTGCCGCTGATGAGCTGGGGCGTCTGGCTGCTGTGGCGCCGTCCGCAACGCACCGATGCCGATTTCCGCTAGCAAACGTATCCGGGAGTTGATGATGTCCGTCATTTCGAAATGTCTGCGGGTCCTGATCATTGCCACGGGCCTTTCGTTGTCCGCTGCCGTATCGGCCGCGCCGCCGGCAGGCCTGGACGCGCGTATAGAGAAGGCGATCAAGGAACACGGCGTTCCCGGCATGGCCGTCGCCATCGTAGAGCAGGGTAAGATCGTGCATGCCAAGGGTTATGGCGTACGCAGGCTGGGCGGAAACGAAGCCGTCGATGCCGACACCATCTTCCCCACCGGTTCCACCGGCAAGGCCTTCACTGCCGCGGCGCTTGCGATCCTGGTGGACGAAGGCAAGCTGGGCTGGGACGACAGGGTCATCGACCACCTGCCCGACTTCCGCATGTACGACGCCTGGGTGACGCGCGAGATGACCGTTCGCGATCTGCTGGTTCATCGCAGCGGTTTGGGGCTCGGAGCGGGCGACCTGCTTTTCATTCCGCGCAGCTCGCGCAGCCGCGCCGACATCGTCCGCGCGCTGCGCAACCTGAAACCGGCCACCAGCTTCCGCAGCAACTACGCCTACGACAACATCCTCTACATCGTGGCCGGTGAGGTGATCGCCGCGGCCAGCGGACAGGACTGGGAAAGCTTCATGCGCGAACGGGTGTTCAAGCCTGCAGGCATGACCAGCTCGGTCAGCGACGAGAAAGACCGCTTCGCCAACCCGAACCGGATACAACCGCACGCGCGGCTCGATCCGCGCGTGCGCGGACTTGGTCCGCAGCAGGTGCTACCCGAGCGCGAGGGCCTGGGCCAGGTGGGGGCACCGGCCGGCGGCCTGTCGTCGAGCGCCAACGATCTCGCCCGCTGGCTGCAAATACAGCTGGCGCATGGCGTGCTGCCTGGCGACGACGGCAAGCGTCTTTACGGCGAAGCCTCCGCCCAGGCGATGTGGACACCGCAGGTGCCGGTGCCGATAACCGCGTATCCGGCGCCCATCGCCGACATCACGCCGCAGTTCTCCGGCTATGCGCTGGGGTGGAATGTGCAGGACTACCGCGGCGTCAAAGTAGTGCAGCATGGCGGCGCTGTTTTTGGCGTTCTGACCTTCATCGTGCTGGTGCCCGAGCGGAACCTGGGCATTTCGCTGCAGATAAATTCCGAGGACGTGGACGTAATGCGCGGTCTGGGCTACGAACTGCTGGACCACTACCTGGGTTTCAAGCCACGCGATTGGGTGGCGGACTTCGACAGCTGGTACAAGCAGCGCCTCGATGGCGGTTTGGCGGCGTTGCAGGCTGCCAGCAAGAACGCCCGCAAAGCGTCGCGCCCTTCGCTGCCCGCCAGCGGCTACACAGGCCGCTATGCCGATGCATGGTATGGGCCCATCGAAATCACCGAGCGCTCGGGCAAATTGCGCATCGACTTCCAACAGACTCCGAACATGGCCGGAATGCTCAGCCATTGGCAATACGACACCTTCCGCACGCAATGGGACGACAGTTCGATCGAGCCCGCGTACGTCACCTTCGCGTTGGACGCAGAAGGCAAGGTCGCGCGCATCAGCATGAAGCCGGTTTCGCCGCTGGCCGATTTCAGCTACGACTACCAGGACCTTATGTTCACTCCTTCGGCGGATGGACGGGTTGTTGCGCCTTAGCCCGTTCGCACGCAGGGGACGGCGTGCGCAGAGGAGCAGGGCGGGCCTGGTGATCACTCGTGCTGCGATCCACCGGCATGGTGGAACGGTCGTGATCAATAACCGGGCATCGGGTTCGGGCCTTGAAGCACGGTTGCAGTTGCCGAACAGTCTTCACAGGTCTTCTGTCCAAGCGTGATCGCGTGGGTCACGCGTGGTTCGAACGCCGGGACAGCTTGGCCGCATACAGCGCCGCCCCGTAGTGCGGCTCGTGTATCGGAGACCGCAGCTCGAATGTAGGACAGGCCAGGTGCAGCGCCTGCTTGAACGGGGCCAGCAGTAGTTCGCCGGCGCTGAAAGCGCCGCCCGAGTAGGAAAGCGGAACGGTTTCGCCGGCACCGAAGTCCAGCGCGCGACGCAGGGAGTCGGCGATCTGGGCCAGTTCGTCTCCGGCCTGCGTGTAGATGTTCATCGCGTTCGCGTCGCCCAGGTGCGCAGCCTTGGCCACCAGCAAGGAAAGTTTGGCGAAATCGCCGCGGCTCAGGGCCTGCTCGCCGTACACGCGGGCGCAGATATCCAGATCGTTGCCCAGGCCGAGTTCTTCGTTGAACACCGCATGCAACGGCCCTTTCGGCAGGCGGCCGTCGCTCATGCGCGAATAGGCGTTGAGGCCCTGCGCGGCGATCCAGTACGCCGAGCCCTCGTCCGAAAACGCCTCGCCCCAACCGCCCGCGCGCGCGGCGTAGCCCTGGCGCTGTCCGTAGCCGATGGAGCCGGTGCCGGCGACGATGTTGATGCCGTCCGCACAGGCCAGCGATCCTGCCCAGCCGCAGACCATGTCGTTGTCGCAGGCGTAGCGGTCGTGGCCAAGTAGGTCGCGCGGAATGGCCTGCAGCTTCGCCGTCGCCTCGCTGTCTTCGCCATAGGCGGGCAGGCCGAAGAACGCATAGCGGATGGCGTCGCCTTGCGCGCCCGCCCCCAGCAACACCTGTTCCATGCCCGAGCGGAGGATTTCGCGAACGCCGTCCAGTCCTATTTGTGGATGGTAAGTGGTGCCGTGCTGCGCCTGGGCAAGCAATCGGCCTTCACCGTCGATCAGCGCGAAGCGCGTCTTGGTGCCGCCGCCATCCACGCCAAGGAAGCAATCGGATGCGCTCATGGCGTGATCGAATGGATCCTGACGCCCTGCACGACGCGATTCACCGTGCCCTGCTTGTTGGGGCTGTCCGGCGACAGGCCCAGCGCGCGCGAGGCGTTGAAGGCGTAGATCTGCGCGACGGCCACATACGGCCACAGCAGGTCGATGTCGCTCGCTGCGGACATGCCGGGAACCAGCAGCGTGTCCGGCGCTTGCGGCTCGCGTCGTTGCGCGGCGACTTCGATGATCCGCGCTGCGCAGCCGTCCTGGCGGAGTTCCTCCAGCAGGTCGTGGTCGTACTGGCGCGTGAGCGGGTTATTGGAGACGAACACCATCACCAGGGTCTTGTCGGTGATGAAGGTCTTGGGCCCGTGCCGGAAGCCCAGCGGCGAATCGAAACAGGTGGCGACTGCGCCATTGGTCAGCTCGCCCAGCTTCAGCGCCGCTTCGCGGGCCAAACCCTGGAACAGACCGCTGCCCAGATAGACCACGCGGTCGAAGCCGTGCAGAGCAAGCTCCTGCAGCGACAGTCGAAACTCGTTGATCACCCGCTCGGTCGCCAATGCGATCGGTCCGATCCTGTCGTCCAGCGCCTGCGCACCGCTGAAGGCGAGCAGCGTGGCGTACAGCATGCAGCTGAAACTGGAGGTCATGGCGAAACTGGTGTCGTGCGTTTCTTCCGGCAGTAGCAGGGTCATCGACTCGCGCGCCGGAACGGTGTTGAGCGCGCCTTCGGCATTGCAGGTCACCACCAGATGCCGCACGTCCCGGACCAGCGACTCGGCCAGTTCCACCGCCGCCAGGCTTTCGGGGCTGTTGCCGGAGCGGCCGAACGACACCAGCAGCAAGGGTTGCGCGGGATCGAGATAGAGATAGGGAGCGCTGACCAGATCGGTGGTCGGTACCGCATCCACGCGTGCGGCCAGTTGGCGGTCGAGCAGCGGCGCCAGGCATTGGCCGATGTAGGACGAAGTGCCGGCACCGGTAAGGACGATACGGGCGGCGGGGTTGCCGGCGATGGGCGCGACGAAGGCTTGGATCCGGTCGCGCATGGCCGAGAGCAGCTCGTGAGTCTGCTGCAGCATGCGCGGCTGCTGTTCTATCTCGCGCGCGGTCCAGATCGCACCCGAGGCGATCAGGTCCGCCTCCGGCACGCCCAGATGTTCAGTGGTCTTGTTGGTCATGGCATGCATGGTAATAGTCGTCGAGTACGGCACCGATATGCGCCATGGTCAGGGACAGCGGATCGTTGCTGGCGGTCCCGGTACGTAGCGCGTGCAGTGCGTGGGGAAGGAACTGGCTGATCAGCGAGATCGGCGGCGGATTGGCCTGCAGGTTGGCGAACAGTCGCTGGCGCGCCTGTTCGATGGCCGGGTCGGGCCAGTAGTAGCGGATGCGGTCGCTCAGGCTGTACTGCAGATCGATGGACAGCGCATCGCCCTGGCTGTGGTAGTAGCGCCGCCAGTGGCCGGGTTGTTCGCGCATGCGTTCGATGGCGACCTGGCGCAGGTTGGCGCGTTGCGACGCATCAACCCATTCGCGTTCGATCGCATCCAATGCCCACAACGCCTCGCGCAAGGCGAAGGTCAGCCCGGGACCGACCTTGAGGATGGCGAAGTGGTCGCGTACGAGTGCGCTCAGCGCTTCGCGGGTCTGGTAGTCGGTCGAATGCGCTTCGAACACCGTGTTGGGCACGTCTTCGATGGCTTGACTCAGCGTGTGCGCGGCGTCGGACTGGTAATCGATCACGCTGTGATGGTCGAATTCCACGCCGGGCTGTACGACCGAGGCGATCACGCGTTGCCACGCCGCAGCCAATCCGGCGGCGGCGAAAGCTTCGCGATGCGCATCGATGGTGGCCAGCGCAGCCCGCGGCGTGGTGACCGCAAGGCCTTCTATCGATTCGGTCGCACCGCCCGGCACCGGTACTTCGGTGCCGATTACATACACCGGCGCTTCGCCGCCGACTTGCGCATGCGCGGTTTCGGCTGCGCGGCACAGGCGCACTGCGCGCCGCACGATCTCCGCTTCCTGCAGCGGCTCCGGATCGCCGCTGCAGGACATCGAACAATCCAGGTGGATTTTGCGGAAGCCGGCGGCGACATACGCAGCCACCATCGCTTCGGCCTTGTCCATCGCTGCCGCGGCATCCAATGCGGTCCACGGATTCGGGCCCAGGTGATCGCCGCCCAGCGCGATGCGCGTGCGGTCGAAGCCGACGCGGTCGGCGATGCCATGCACGAAGCGCACGAAATCCGCCGGAGTCATGCCGGTGTAGCCGCCGTCCTGGTTGACCTGGTTGCAGGTGGCTTCGAACAGTAAAAATTCCTGACCGGTGCGCTGCGCGTGGAACAAGCTGGCCTCGATGACGATGGGATGCGCCGAGCACAGCGAAGTCACGCCGATGGCGCTTCCCTGTTTGTGGCGGGCGATGAGGTCGAGCAGGACGTGCATGCGAAGGGAGATCCGGTCAGGTAAGGGGTGCGGCTGCGTCACGCTCTGGTTCGAGCACCAGCAGCAGCGAAGCGACAAGGGCCAGGACCAGGCCGACGATCTTCAACGGGCCCGGCACGACGCTGGCGAAGATCAGCGAGAGCACGGCGGTCACCAGCGGTGCGCCCGCATTGGTCAACGGCGCCACCACGATCGCCTTGCCGTGACGGAAGGCGTAGACCAGGGTCAGCGCGCCGATGGCGTTGAGCAGCTGTATTCCTGCAGTCACCCACGGCCCGTCCAGGCCCAGGTTGATGGGTTGGCTGAAGTCGGTCATCGCCCACGCTACCGGCGCCAGCAGCAGCGCGCCCACGGTCATGTAGAAGAAGATGCTTTCGGCGCTGACCGTATGGTTGGCCAGGCGCATGAAATAGGCCTGCACGCCCCAGGCCAGCATGATCAGCAGCGATTGCAGGAACCAGCCCAGGCCTTCGGTCGCGCTGCGGCCGAAGGACAGGTCCAGCAGCGGCAACGCCACCAGCGCCAGCACGATGCCCAGTGTGCCCAGCCAGCCCGTGCGTTCGCGCAGCAACAGAAACGACAGCGCGATGGTGACTACCGGCGACAGCGAGATGATCGGAAAAACGAAGTATGCAGGCCCGATGGTCAGCGTGTGGAACAGCAGCATCTGCCCACCCGCGCCAAGCAGGCCGATGGTCATGCCGTAGGCGACCGCACGCGGCGAACGCTCCAGCTTCCAGCCGTTGCGCCACAAGATGTACAACGCTGGCGGAATCATGGTCAGCGACCACACGCAGTACACCAGCGTGTCGGGAAATCCGTGCTGGGCCGACAGTCCGGCCAATGCGCCCCACACGCCCCACAAAACGACGGTGGCCAGGGCGAACACAAGCCAGGGGCGCTTGTGCGACAAGGAGGCGGTGCCGATCGAAGGGCCGCTCATGCGCGGGTTTCCATCGGCGTGGCCTGAAGCAGGATGAAGCGTTTGAACGTCACTTCCAGCGTATTGCTGCCCGCATCGACTTCGCCGACATCGGCTTCGTTGAACAGATCGCGCACGCGGTAGCGGCCTTGGCCCAGACCGCGCAGCTGTACCGGTCCGTTCCAATCGGCGGCATAGAAGCTGTAGTACATCGAGCCGTCCTTGCTGATGGCATGCGCCTCCGGCTTGTCGAAACCGATGTCGTACAACGCACCCAGGTATTCGCCCTTGGGCAGCATGTGCCGCTTGTACAGATCCACCCATTTGCGCCACAGCGCTTCTTTTTCCGCATTGAGCACGTACCCGCCCGGCGGCAGCGGAGCGGTGGGATGGTCGGTGTCCTTGGGCCAGGTGAATTTGGAAGAAATCACCGCGCCGATACCGACGCTGGAAGCGAAATCTTCGCGGCCGTCCGACAGTTCCACGTGATCGCCCGCATAGCTGCTGCGGTCGCCCATCAATGCCTTGACCGACTTGCCCTTGCTGCGCACCTGCCAGGAAGACAGCGGATCGGAAGACGGGTATTGATCGGTGGCCGGCAGGTTGTGGAAGGCGAACGCGGTGCCGCACGGGCACAACTCGACGACCGCTTCGGGGTTGGCCTGGTGGGCGGCGTCGTAGATCGCCTGCCAGAACTTGGCCAGGCCTTCGACCGAGTCGGTCGGATGCGCGTGCTTGTGCGCCGGGTTGTAGCAGGGCGCCACCGCATTCAAATGCTGGCCGTCCAGCTTGAGCCCTTCGAAGCCCCAGTCGCCAATGATCTTCTTCACCAGCGCCACGTAGAAATCGATGGTCGGCTGGTACGCCGGACACTGGGTAAGCGCGTTCCACCAGGTCACGGTCTGGAAGGCGCCGTACTGATCCAGCAGCAGCATGTCCGCATGCTCGTGCAGCACGTCGCTGCCGGGATCGGCCGCCAGTGGCGCCAGCCAAAGGCGCGGGCGCATGCCTTGCGCGCGGATCTTCTTCACGAAGTCGCGCATGTCCGCTTCCCCGCGCGGGAACTTGCGCTTGTCGATGCGCCAATCGCCTTCGTTGGTCTGCCAGCCGTCGTCCAGTACCGCCCATTCGAAACCCAGCTCGCGCGCCTTGGGCAGCGTGGCCAGGATCTGCTCGACATTGAAGTCGCGCTCATAACCCCATGCGCACCAGATCGGCGCGAAGGCGGACTCCGGCGGCTTTGGGCCCTGCAGACCCTCGGCCTGCATGAACTGCCGGTACTGCTGCAGCGGCGCGAAATGATCGCCGGTGTGCACGGCCAGCAAGGTGCGCTCGGTGACCAGCGTCTGTCCCGGTTCCAGCACCGAAGCCTGCGTCGATTCGACCGCGATACTGCCGCCGCGCGCAGTCTTGCGCACCGGCAGGTCCAGCATGCGCGCAACAGGTTCCACATGGCCCACGGCCAGACCGATATCGCGGCGCCACAGGTTGGCCACCGGAGTGCCGCCGCCGTAGTCGGAGGAATCCATGGACAAGGTGTTGCGCTGGTCGAAGCCTGCCTTCAGCGGCTGCACCCAGTCGCGGCGATCGGTGTGGGTGGCTCCGGAAAAACTCCAGAAGCCGCCGGGCGCCTCGGCCAGTTCATGGGCGCCGTTGCGCCAGCCAGCCACCTCGAGTTTGGCTACGCCATCGTTGCGGTAGCGGGTCTGCAGCACGGCCATGCCGGGCAGGCGGTCGAAGAAGGTCACTGCGACCCGTTTCTCGATGCCGCGCGAGGATCGGCCAGTGACGATGAGCTGGTGGCCAGCTCCGTGACGCGGGTCGTCCAGGGCAAGTTCATGCTGACCGGTCAGCGCGAAGTCTTCCACTGCACCGTCGGCCAGTAGCAGGCTCTCGCTGGCCTGGAAAGGAGTGAGGGATTTGCCGGCCGAGGCGAGCGACGTATGCAGGCGCGCATCGAAGGAAAGCGTCAGCGCCCGATCCTGCACGGTTGCCGCGGGGCGCTTGCCGCCAGCAATGGCCGCAGACTGGGCCCAGGGCAGGGTGGCCCAGGCGACTCCGCCGGCCACGCCGCCGGCCACGAACTTCAAGACGGTGCGTCGTCCAACAGGGGGCATGGCGGCATTCCGGTTGAGGTGGAGCGATTGTCCGTCATAGCTTCGGGTTGATGCAAGCGTTTTGTTGCGATATGGTGCTAATAAGTTTCGTTATATTACTTGAGGCGATGCAATGACCGCACTTCTGCGCAACGTGGCCTGGTTCCTGACTGCCTGTCTTGCCTCCTTATCGACTGCCGCGGCGGACCAGGCCATTGCCGGCGATGCCTATTCGATGGCCGACTTCGCAAAAGTGCGCAAGTACGACGCGCATGTGCATTCCAATTCGAAGAGTGAGGCCTTTCTCGAGCAGGCCCGCGCCGACGGCTTCGAGCTGATGTCGATCAATGTCGATTACCCGGCGTTCCCCAGTGTGGCCCTGCAGCGCGAAGCCGCGCTGGCGCTGCTCAAGGCCGATCCGCAGCGCTTCCACTGGGCCACCACCTTTTCCATGCGCGGGTTCGGCACGCCTGGCTGGACGCAGCAGGTGAACGCGGGGCTTGCCCGCGACGCCAAACTAGGCGCCCGCGCGGTCAAGATCTGGAAGAACGTGGGCATGGTGGAGAAGGACGTCGACGGCAAGCTGATCATGCTCGACGCGCCGGGTCTGTCGCCTGTGGCCGACAAGATCGGTGCGCTCGGCCTGGCCCTGATCGGCCACCAGGGCGAGCCTCACAACTGCTGGTTGCCGCTGGAGCAGATGACCACCGACAACGACCGCGAGTACTTCCGCAACCATCCCGAGTACCACATGTACCTGCATCCGGACCAGCCCGGCTACGAGGACCAGATCGCCGCGCGCGACCGTTTCGTCGCCGCGCATCCGCAGCTGCGTTTCGTCGGTGCGCACATGGGCAGCCTTGAATACGACGTGGATCGGCTGGCCGCGTTCCTGGACCGTTACCCCAACGCCAATGTGGACCTGGCCGCGCGCATGAGCCAGGTGCAATACCAGTCGATGCGCGATCGAGAAAAGGTCCGCGACTTCTTCATCCGCTACCAGGACCGCCTGTTGTACGGCACCGATCTGACCTTCGGCCCGGACGCCGATCCAGCTGAATTCAAGCGCGAAGCGCACGCGGTGTGGACCGCGGACTGGCGCTATCTGGCCACGGGCGAGCCCCAGCGGGTGGAAGTCCTGCACGCGGAAGTGCCGGGTTTGGCGCTGCCACGCGCAGTGATCGACAAGATCTACTATGCCAATGCGGTGCGCGAATTCGTGCCGGCGAAGGCGGGCGGCTAGACGAGCCGGGAACGCCGTCGTAGGAGCGACGTAAGTCGCGAAACCCCGCAAGATTGTTCGCGACTTACGTCGCTCCTACGTCCTGCGGGCCGTAGATAAAGGGAGCGCCCGGCCGCTCATGAGCTGGTTTTCAGGCCAGCAGCAGCTCGAAACCGAGTTGATGGCTGGCCTGGCGGATTTCTTCCGGCGCATTGGTGTCGGTGATCAGCACGTTGAGGTCGCTGACAGGAATGATCCGGTGCAGGCATATCTTGCCGAACTTGGAACTGTCGGAAATCGCGACCACCATGCGCGCGGCCTCGACCATCTTGCGGTTGAGCATGGCTTCGGGTTCGTAGTGGGTAGTGATGCCGCGCTCCAGGTCGAAGCCGTCCACGCCCAGGAACAGCATGTCCACGTGCAGCGCGCCCAGCGCTTCCACGGTCAGTCCGCCATAGAAAGCCATGTTCTTGCGCCGCAGTTCGCCGCCCAGCATGACGATGTTGATGTTGCTCTTCGAAGTCAGCGCGGTCAGCACGCCGAAATCGTTGGTGACCACCGTCACCTCGATGTTGGGCATCGCTTCGGCCAGCTGGATGGCGGTGGTGCCCGAATCGATGGCGATGGTATCGCCGGCCTTGACCAGGGCCGCGGCGCGCTGGCCGATGCGGCGCTTCTCGTCCAGGAACACCGTGCGTTTGGCTTCGTAGGGCGGCTCGGTTGGCGTGCCGCCGACCACGCCGCTGTCGATCGCCCCGCCATAGGCGCGGGCCATGACCCCGCGTTCGGTCAGGTAGCGCAGGTCCTTGCGCACGGTTTGCATGCTTACCCCGAAGCGCTGGGCCAGCGCAGCGACCTGCACGCTGCCATGCTGGCGCACCAGCTCGCTGATCTGCAAACGCCTCTGGCTGGTATCGCGGGTGGCGATCATGGGGAGCTCCTTGGGGGTGAATGGAATTATCTGATATTTCGTTACATTTCGCTATTGATGCGAAACGAAATATGCGCTAGGCTCGGTTTCGTTTTGTTGCGTATGCCACGCCGTCCCCATCCTGAGGAGAACCCAGTGAAGCTTATTCAACCGCATCGGAACACGCTCTTTTGTGGCATCGCGCTGGCCTTGCTGATGCCCCGGGTCGGCCTGGCGCAGGACAGCGCGGCCAGCGCCACCGATGCGCAACAAAGCACGGCGCCCAGCGCCGAAGAGGTCGACACACTGGAAACCGTGGTCGTCACCGGCGTGCGCGGCAGCCTGGCGCGCTCGGTCGAACTCAAGCGCGAATCCGGCACGGTCCAGGACTCGATCACCGCGCTGGAACTGGGCAAGTTCCCGGACGACAACGTGGCCGATTCGCTCAGCCACATCACCGGCGTGGCCATCTCCCGCACCGCCGGCGGCGAAGGCCAGAAGGTCAGCGTGCGCGGCCTGGGTCCGGAATACACGCTCACCACCTTCAACGGCCGCATCCTGGCCACCGACGGCGCCGGCCGCGATTTCGCCTACGACGTGTTGCCGGCCGATGTCATCAGCGGCGCCGACGTGATCAAGGGCGCGCAGGCCGCGCTGACCGAAGGTGGCGTCGGCGGACTGATCAATCTGCGTTCGGCCAGTCCTTTCGACGATCCAGGCCAACATGCGATCGTGCGCCTGGAAGGCGACCGCAACCAGATGTCGGAGCTGGACGGACAGAAATTTTCCGCCGCTTACAGCAACACCTTCGCCGACAACACTTTCGGCCTGCTGCTGGGCGTGGTCTACGCCAAACGCAAGGACCGCACCGACATCGCCGGCAACGACGGCGGCTGGACCCGCAACCCTGATCCCAGCGATGCTTCGTGGTGGGGCAACGCCTGGGGCGGCAATATCGATCTCGACGATGACGGCGTGCTGGATCCGGACGAAGAGGGCCTGATCGCACCGGGACAGTTCCGGGTCGGTTCCATCCTGGAAGAGAAGAAGCGCAAGGCGTTTTCGGCCAAGCTCGAATGGCGTCCCAGCGACAACGTGCGCGTCGTGGTGGACGGATTGAAGACGCGTCTGGATTCGCCGCAGGTTTCCTACCAGCAGTCCTACTATCCGTTGTTCGCGCCGGGCCGCTGGTCGGACATCGAAGTGCAGAACGGCATCGTCACCGGCTTCACCATGGACAACACGGACCCGGAACTGCGGCTCAACCCGGAACTGCTCAACCAGACCGAACACCGTGTGGTCGATACCGACCTGTACGGCGTCAACGGCGAATGGAAAGCCACCGACGACCTGACCCTCACCGCCGATCTGTACCGCTCCACTTCAAAGCGATATTCCGGTGGGCAAGACACTTACGTGGTCCTGCGTATGAACCAGCCCAATACTGCGCGCATCACCCTGGGCCCGAACGCGGTACCCAACGTCGCCGTCACCTTCGACGACGGCCGGGACCTGATCACCGGCCTGGCCAACGGCGAGTTCGGCGGTTCGGACTTCAACACCCATTACATGGAACTGCGCGGCGACAACATCGTGGACAAGATCACCGGCGGCACGCTGGCCGGCAAGCTGTTCGTGGGCAAATGGAACCTGGACGACCTGCACTTCGGCGTCACCCGCACCGAGCGCAGCAAATCGCGCGACCTGATCAACAACACTCTCAATGGCGGCGCCGATTACTATTCCGGCGACAACGCCATCAATGTGGGCGAACTGGGCAACGGGGTGATCTCCAGCACCTTGCACTTCCCGCACTTCATGGACGGCGTCGGAAGCAGCTTCCCACGCAGCTTCCTGGGCTTCGACGTGCCCAACTACCTGGCCCAGCTGGAGGCCTACAACGGCCATCTGCGTCCCGACGGCAGCGCCTACGACTTCTCCAATGCCGCGCCCGCATGGAATCCGCTGGAAAGCTATCGTGTCAGCGAGGACACCAACGCCTTCTACGTGCAGGCGGACTTCTCCGGAGACCGTTGGAGCGGCGACGTCGGTGTGCGGCTGGTCAAGACCCGTACCCATGCGCAGGCCTGGGACGCGGAGATCCTGAGCATCACCGAGAACGGCGCATTCAACTACACCGCCGACTACGCAGAGCCCACGCCCATCGTGCAGGACTCCGACTACACCTTTGCGCTGCCGTCGGCCAACTTCATCTGGCGCTTCACCGACGACCTGCAACTGCGCCTGGGCGCGGCCAAGACCATGGCGCGTCCGCCGGTGGACAAGCTGGCGCCGACCAACACCACCGCCAGCGTCTCGTGGGGCGAGTTCACCCAGATCTACGGCGGCAACGCCAATCTGAAACCGTACAGCGCCAAGCAGGGCGACGTTTCGCTGGAGTGGTATTTCTCCGAGCAGTCCATCATCAACATCGCCGCCTTCTACAAGCGCATCGAGAACCAGATCACCACCAGCTGGGAGCCGGGCCAGGATATTGGCGTCGGTCCCATCGTCGACGCCGACGGCAATCCGATCACTACCGGCCCGACCCTGTTCAACGTGATGCGCCCCATCAACGGCGACTACGCCAAGGTGCACGGACTGGAATTCGGCCTGCAGCACTTCTGGGACAACGGCTTCGGCGTACGCGCGCAGTACACCCGCAACTGGTCCAACAGCTGGGTGGGAGATGAGAAGCGTCCGCTGGAAGGCATTGCGCCGGCCACTTATTCGCTGGGCCTGATGTACGAAAAAGGCAAGTGGTCGCTGGGCGCCAATGCGGACCACACCGACGGCTTCGTCACCGCCATCAACGTACTGGGCGCCGGCTACAACGAACAGGCCGATGCCATCACCTGGCTCACTGCGCATGTGTCGTACAAGTTCAACGACAGGTTCAGCATCAGCGTGGAAGGCCAGAACCTGCTGGACGACGAACAGACCTACAGCATCAACGGCAATCCGCTGCTGTCGCAGGGTTATTACCGTTATGGCCGCTCGGTCAACCTGGGCGTCAGCTATCGGTTCTAGGCTGCGCTCGAAGGTGGCAGCCCAGCGCAACGACACGAAGGCTCCCTGCCAGGGGAGCCTTCATTTTTTCCGGATTCCTGCAGAGGCCAGAAAATGTTCCGAAAGATGCTGTCCGCAGCGATGGTGGCCGCGATCTCCGCGTCGTTCTCCGTCCACGCGCAAACCGCCCAGCTACAGCCCAGCGGAAAGTTCTCCGTGTACGGCGGCGAGGCGGCGGCCACTCCGCCGATGGGATGGAACCCATGGAACGCCTTCCGTACCGAAGTGGACGAGGGCAAGATCATGGCCAACGCCGACAAGATCAAGCGCTCCGGTCTGGCCGCCGCCGGTTACCGCTACATCAACCTAGACGATGGCTGGTGGCTGAAGCGCGGCGCCGATGGACGGATGATCATCCGCACTTCGATCTTTCCCAGCGCCGCCGTCGGCCCCGACGGCCAGACCAGCTTCCGGCCGTTGACCGATCGGCTGCATGCGATGGGTTTCAAGGCGGGCATCTATACCGATTCGGGCAAGAACAGCTGCTCGCAGCGCTGGGATCCGCAGAGCCCCAACCTGCCCGAGGGATCGGTGCCGGAGCGCGAGATCGGACTCGATGGCTACGAATACCAGGACCTGCGCCTGTACTTCCAGGAGTGGGGCTTCGACTACGCGAAGGTGGATGCCTGCGGACTGGCCGACTACGGACGCGACAACGAAACCGTGGCCGCCGGGCAGTACGAGGAATTCAAGCCGCAGTTCACCCGCGGGCAACCCGGCAGCTCCGACCTGGACGGCGTGGAAACGCGCTATGCCAGGATCGGCCGGCTGTTGAAGAAACTCAATCCGCACGCCGACCCGGTATTGGCCATCTGCGTTTGGGGCGAGGCCGATTCGCGCCGCTGGGGCGGCTTGCACGGCAATCTCTGGCGTACCAGCGCCGATATCGAGCCGAAGTGGGAAAGCCTGCTGCACAACTTCGACAGCGCCGCCAAACGCGAAATGTACGCGGGCCCCGGACGCTGGAACGATCCCGACATGCTGGCCATCGGCCTGGGCGAGTTCGACGGCAATCACCTGACCGAGGCGAAGACGCATTTCTCGCTGTGGTCGATCCTGTCGGCGCCGCTGCTGATGGGCTTCGATCTGAACAAGGCGCCGCAACCGATCCTCGAAATCCTGCTCAACCAGGAAGTGATCGCGGTCAATCAGGATCGTGCCGGCAATCAGGGCGCGATCGTGCACGACGACGGCAAAGTGCAGGTGCTGGTGAAAACCCTGGCCGGAAGCGGAGAACGGGCCGTGGCCGTTTTCAACCGGGGCACGAAAAAATCCGAAGTCGCGGTGACCTGGCGGCAATTGAAACTGGAGCCCGGGAGCCATGCCAGCGTGCGCGACCTATGGGCGCATGGCGATCTTGCGCCAGCAGTGGACGCGCTGCGGGTTTCCGTCGCTCCGCGCGAAACGCGCATGTTCAAGCTCGTCGGCAGGCCACTGGCGGGCAAAGGCGTTTTCCTTAGCGAGATGACCGGGCGCAT
The DNA here is from genome assembly GCF_900104085.1 of Pseudoxanthomonas sp. CF125. Lineage (GTDB taxonomy): Bacteria > Pseudomonadota > Gammaproteobacteria > Xanthomonadales > Xanthomonadaceae > Pseudoxanthomonas_A. The sequence continues at coordinate 1,720,472 of NZ_FNLD01000001.1, read as the reverse complement.
CAACGCCGCCATCGACGGTACCCGCGCGGTCAACCCGGACGTGACTGCGGCCTCAGGCGGTCCACGCGCCGATCTCACGCCGCAAGGCAAGGCCATCAGCCTGGCGGGACAGCCGCAGCTTTACGGCATCGGCATCCAGGCGAACTCGCGGCTGGAGATCCTGGCACGGCGGCAGTTCACTCGCTTCACGGCGGTGGTGGGGGTGGACGATAGTTCTGCCGACGCCAACGGCGAGGTGGTGTTCCGCGTCTATGGAGACCGCAGGTTGCTGTTCGAAAGCGCGCCGCTGAAGCGTGGCGTTGCGCCGGCCGTTATCGATGTGGAGGTATCGGGCGTGGATATCCTGGAGCTGACCGCCGAAAGCGGCAAAAGCCAGGAGGGTTCCCTGGTGACGGCATGGGGCAGCGCGCGGTTCGATTGATGCCAGGACGTCGCCGACGGAGTTCGCAATCCGCATACGCGGCATTTCCGGGAAAACGTTTTCGGCGAGCTTCGCGGAAGTGACGGCCGTCATGTATTTCCGGACGTAATGGGGATTCCGTTCGTCGGTTGAAAGATGCCGATTATCTATTGTGAAACTAATAACAAATCAGCTGGGCCAGCCCTCACTCATGCGGCAACTTCACCTGGCTGAATGCTATAACCCATTGACATAGCTGGTTTTTCTTGAAAATTGCGAACTGCCGTCGGTATGGCGAGCATGCGTTTTCGTCTCACACTATGACGCAATGCGTCACTTTTATTGTGTGAGTCAGCAAACACCAAAACTGTGACCCAACTACCATTAACGCAAGCGCTACTTGCTGCAACCCCCGTGCCGTGCCGACAGGCGATGCCCCGCATCACCGGTCTTGGCTTTGGCCGATGGGGGCGAAAACCAGCTAGCGACCGAGATTGATTTCCGGGGGGTGGGGCACTGCGGTGTCCGGCGGCCGGCGATCAGAAACACAATGGATTAGGGGATTCACGTGGCTGACGCGTCTCGTTGCAATGCGCCTGGTTTCCGGCGCTCGTTCACTTTGTGCGTTTTCATGCTGGCAGGCGCGCTTCTTGGCGCTTCTCCGGCTTGGGCGCAGACGGTTACCAACACGGCCACGGTTACGCCGCCGAGCGGCGTGAGCTGCTCCGATGCGGCGACCAATCCGACCTGCGTGCGCAGCGCGAGCGATACCGACGATGTAGTCGAGCCGCTGATCAACGTCGCCAAGTCCGCCGTCGGGGTGTCGGGTCCGAACGCCCTGGGCGTCTACACGGTTTCCTACACGATCACGGTGACCAATTCCGGCGGCGCGGCCGGCACTTACGGCGCATTGACCGATACCCCGGTTTTTCCCGCCAACACCAACATCACCGGCATCGCCTGGACCACTTCCGGTGTCGGCGCTCCCGCCGGCGGCTCGTCGACGATCGACGGCCCTAACCAGTTGACCGGAACCGGCATAGCGATCGGCGCAGGCGTCACCCATACCTTCAACGTCAGCATCACCTACGTCTACACCAACGCTTCGGCCCCCACGACTTGCGCGGCCACTCCCACCCCGGGTAGCGGTCTGTACAACAACGCATCGCTGCCCACCGGTCAGGAAACGGACACCAGCGACAACGCCACGTGCGTGAATCCGCCCGCCGTGCCCACAGCCTCGCTGACCATCGACAAGACTGCCGGCACTCCTTCGGGCAGCACCGCGGGCAGCACCATCGCCTATACCTTCGTGATCACCAACACCGGCGCGGTGACGTTGAACGGAATCGCGGTGGTCGATGCGCAACTGGATGCGCCCGCTACCTGCGGCAGCACCACGCTGACTCCGTCCGCGCCCGGCAACACGACCACTTGCACCGGCGTCCACACCATCACCGCAGCGGAAGCCGCCACCAGATCGGTGAGCAACAGTGCGACCGCCACTGGTTCGACCAGTGGAGGAATCGTGGTGACCAGTCCGCCCGACACCACGCTCACCACGCTGGTGCCCAGCGTCAATTTCTGCGCCGTCGATTCTGTTTTCAACGTTACCCAGGTCTCCGGCCGCGGCGAGTTCTATCGCTACACGGTCGGCAGCGGGACGCCCGATGTCCTGGTGCCGGAGCTGACCTTGAATGTCGCCCCCAACCTCAATGCGATGATGGTGGATCCGGTGAACAACCGGTTGCTGTTCATCAGCTATAGCGGTGGCCAGTCGACGCTGTACGCCTACGATGCTGCGAACGGCGGTTGGTACGCCGCTGCCGGTCCGATCACTACGCCCGATTTCCCCCGCGCCGGCATGACCCAGGCGGGCGTGGGTTACCTGGTGGCCGGCAACGGGACCAATCCCGCGGTCTGGCGAGTGACGCCCTCGGGCGCCTTCAATTACACGCTGACTTCGTACGGCACCCTGACCTACGACTTCCAGCCCACCAATGCCAGCTCGGGCGATATCGCATTCGACAGCGCAGGCTATGGCTGGCTGACCGCTGGCGTGGATCTCTACAGGATAGATTTCAGCACGACCGCGGTATCGGCCACCCGTCAGCAGCGGCCGCTGCTCAACGGCGCGCCCAGCACCCTGCAATGGGCTGGCGTGGCCTATGGCAACGACGGTCTGCTGTACGTCGCCACCAACACGGCGCCAAGCAGTTATTACCGCATCGATCTGGGCACCGGCACGCTGGCGCCGGTAGCGGCTACTGCTGCGAACCAGGCGCGCGACCTTGCTTCGTGTTCGTTCCCCGCTGCGCCCACACCGGCACAGCTGCAGGTCGAAAAGACCTTGGCCCAGGTGAACGGTTCGGCCTACGTGGCAGGTGCGGCGGTTGCTGCCGGCGACACGCTCGCCTATCAGATCGAAGTCACGCATGTCGGCGGCAGCCTCGCGGCGACTCTGTTCGCGGGCGATGTGGTCGAAACCCTGCCGGCCAACACCACGGCGGTAGCCGCGGGCAACAACTTCACCTGCGCCGCGAGCAACTGCACCAACACCAATGCGGTGAACATTCCGGTCGGCGGCAGCGCCACGTTGAACTTCGTGGTGCAGGTCGTTGCTCCGTTCCCGACCGGCGCCACCGCTTCCATCGTCAACACGGTCGCCGTGGACGGGGTGAACTGCGCGGCTGTCGGTAACGACTGCGGCGAAACCACGCCGGTTGGATTGCCCGAGTTGACCATCGCCAAGACGGCCGGTACGGCGACTACGGCGCTGGGCGCCAGTCCGACGCTGACCGATGCCGGCGACACCATCGCCTACAGTTTCCTGGTGACCAACACCGGCAACACGCCGCTGACGGCAGTGCTGGTAAACGATGCGCAGCTCGACGCTGCGGCCACCTGCCCAGCGACGACGCTGGCGGTGGGTGCAAATATGACCTGCACCGGCACCCATACCATCACCCAGGCCGAAGTGAATGCCGGCGCGGTGAACAACAGCGCCACGGCGACCGGTACGCCGCCCTCGGGTCCGCCAGTGACCTCGCCGCCGTCTACCACGACGACGCCGATCACCACGACCTCGGCCCTGACTATCGCCAAGACGGCCGGTACGCCCACCACGGCGCTGGGTGCGAGCTCGACGTTGACCGACGCTGGCGACACGATCGCTTACAGCTTCCTGGTCAGCAACACTGGCAACACGCCGCTGACCGCGGTGGCGGTGATCGACGCGCAGCTCGACGCGGCAGCTACTTGTCCGTCGACCACGCTGGCGGTCGGCGCGAACATGACTTGCACCGGCACGCACACCATCACTCAGGCCGAAGTGAATGCCGGTACGGTGAACAACAGCGCCACGGCGACCGGTACGCCACCTTCGGGTCCGCCGGTGACTTCGCCGCCATCGACCACGACGACGCCGATCACCATGACCTCGGCCCTGACTATCGTCAAGACGGCGGGTACGCCCACCACGGCGCTGGGCGCGAGCCCGACGCTGACCGACGCCGGCGACACGATCGCTTACAGCTTCCTGGTGACCAACACCGGCAACACGCCGCTGACGGCGGTGCTGGTGAACGATGCGCAGCTCGATGCTGCGGCCACTTGTCCGGCAACGACGCTGGCGGTCGGCGCGAACATGACCTGCACTGGCATCCACACGATTACGCAGGCCGAAGTGAACGCGGGCGCGGTGAACAACAGCGCCACGGCGACCGGTACGCCGCCTTCGGGTCCACCGGTGACTTCGCCGCCATCCACCACGACGACGCCGATTACCACGGCGCCTGCGCTGACCATCGCCAAGACCGCGGGTACGGCGACCACGGCACAGGGTGCGAGCCCGACGCTGACCGATGCTGGCGATACCATCGCCTACAGCTTCGTGGTGACCAACACCGGCAACGTGACCTTGACCGGTATCACTGTGACCGATGCGATGCTTGATGCGTCTGCGGTATGCGACGTAACCACGTTGCTGCCCGGCGCTATCGCCAACTGCACCGGTACCCACACCATCACCCAGGCCGAGGTGAACGCAGGTACGGTGAACAACAGCGCCACGGCCACCGGTACGCCGCCCGTAGGTCCGCCAGTGACTTCACCACCGTCCACTACGACGACGCCGATCACCACCGCCTCGACCCTGACCATCGCCAAGACGGCGGGTACGCCCACCACGGCGCTGGGCGTGAGCCCGACGCTGACCGACGCCGGCGACACCATCGCTTACAGCTTCCTGGTGACCAACACCGGCAACACGCCGCTGACGGCGGTGCTGGTGAACGATGCACAGCTCGATGCTGCGGCCACTTGTCCGGCGACGACGTTGGCGGTCGGCGCGAACATGACCTGCACCGGCACGCACACCATTACGCAGGCCGAAGTGAACGCGGGCGTGGTGAACAACAGCGCCACGGCCACCGGGACTCCGCCCTCGGGTCCGCCGGTGACCTCGCCGCCGTCGACCACGACGACGCCGATCACTACGGCGCCTGCGCTAACCATCGTCAAGACTGCGGGCACGCTCTCGGGCAACACGGCCGGCAGCACGCTGGGCTACACCTTTGTCGTAACCAATACCGGCAATGTCACCCTCAGCGGCATCGTGATCAACGATGCGCAGCTGGATGCGCCGGCGGTATGCGACGTAACCACGCTGCTGCCGGGTGCTATCGCCACTTGCACCGGCACGCACACCATTACCCAGGCCGAAGTGAATGCCGGCACGGTGAACAACAGTGCCACGGCTACCGGGACTCCGCCTTCGGGTCCGCCGGTGACTTCGCCGCCATCGACAACGACGACGCCGATCACCACGGCGCCTGCGCTGACTATCGTCAAGACTGCAGGCCCGCCGTCGGGCAACACGGCCGGCAGCACGATCGGTTACAGCTTTGTGGTGACCAACACCGGCAACGTGACCTTGACCGGCATCGCCGTGACCGATGCAATGCTGGATGCTCCCGCGGTATGCGACGTAACCACGTTGCTGCCCGGCGCCATCGCCACCTGCACCGGCACGCATACCATCACCCAGGCCGAAGTTAATAACGGCGCGGTGAACAACAGCGCCACGGCTACCGGCACGCCGCCGGTGGGTCCGCCGGTGACCTCGCCGCCTTCGATCACCACGACGCCGATCACCCCGGCGCCTGCGTTGACCATCGTCAAGACTGCGGGCACGCCCTCGGGCAACACGGCTGGCAACACCCTCGGTTACACCTTCGTGGTGACCAACACCGGCAATGTCACTCTCAGTGGCATCGTGATCAACGATGCAATGTTGGATGCACCTGCAGTGTGCGACGTGACCACGTTGCTGCCGAACGCCATCGCCAACTGTACCGGCACCCACACCATCACCCAGGCCGAGGTGAACGCCGGTGCGGTGAACAACAGCGCCACGACTACCGGCACGCCGCCGGTGGGTCCGCCGGTGACTTCGCCGCCGTCCACCACGACCACTCCCATCGCCGCCAACCCGGCGCTGAGCCTGCTCAAGACTGCCGGTACGCCCTCCGGCAATACGGCCGGCAGCACGATCGGTTACACCTTCGTGGCGACCAATACCGGCAATGTCACTCTCAGCAGCATCGTAATCAACGATGCAATGCTGGATACGCCTGCGGTGTGTGACGTGACCACGTTGCTGCCGGGCGCCATCGCCACCTGCACCGGCACGCACACCATCACCCAGGCCGAAGTGAACGCGGGCGCAGCGAACAACAGCGCGACCGCCACCGGCACACCGCCGGTGGGTCCGCCGGTGACCTCGCCGCCGTCCACCACGACCACGCCTATCGCCGCCAACCCGGCGCTGAGCCTGCTCAAGACTGCCGGTGCGCCCTCGGGCAACATCGCCGGCAGCACGATCGGCTACACCTTAGTGGCGACCAACACCGGTAACGTGACCTTGACCGGCATCGTGATCGACGACGCACTGCTGGACGCGCCTGCGGTGTGCGACGTAACCACGTTGCTGCCGGGCGCCATCGCCACCTGCACCGGCACCCACACCATCACCCAGGCCGAAGTGGCCGCCGGTGTGGTGAACAACACCGCGACCGCCACTGGCACTCCGCCTGTGGGTCCGGCCGTGCCCAGCAATCCGTCTACCACCAGCACGCCATTGCTGGCAGTCACCGTTTCCAAGATCTCCAATCCGGCCAGCGGCGAAACCGTGCGACCGGGCGACACCATCAGCTACACGCTGGCGGTAGTCGTGGCCAACGCCGCCACTACCTCGACACTGACGTTGACCGACACCTTGAGTGGCGACCAGACGCTCACCGGTCCGCTTCCGGCGAACTGCGCCAGCGGCGCTGGCGGACTGGTGTGCACCCTGGCCGCCGGCACACAGCCGGGCAGCTATAGCTTCACCTACAGCACCACGGTGGATGCCGATGCGACCGGCAGGTTGGGCAACAACGTGGTGCCCACCGGTAACGACAACCCCACCTGCACCAACTGCAGCACCGAGCATCCGATTGCCGCTTCGGTGGTGACCGTGGCCAAGACGTCCAACCCCGCATCGGGTACGGAAGTGGCGCCTGGCGACATCGTGGCCTACACGCTGACCGTGACCGTGGCCAACTCCATCACCACCGGCGCGGTCACCTTGACCGACACGATCAGCGGCGACCAGACGCTTACCGGCGCACTGCCCGCCGGTTGCGCGGCCGGTGGCGGCGGACTGGTGTGCACGCTGGCGGCCGGTACGTTGCCGGGAAGCTACAGCTTCTCGTATTCCACGCTTGTCGCCGCAGATGCCACCGGCACCCTCGGCAATGTGGTTGTGCCCAGCGGCGACGACGGCCCGACCTGCGTCAGCTGCAGCACCACCCATCGGGTCGTGGCGACTGCGGTCACGGTGTCCAAGACGTCCAATCCGGCGTCGGGCACTTCGGTGTCGGCAGGCGACACGCTGGCTTACACGCTGACGGTGACCGTGGCCAATTCGGTCACCACCGATGCGGTGACCTTGACCGACACGATCAGCGGCGACCAGGCCCTCACCGGCGCGTTGCCGGCGGGTTGCGCGGCAACCGCGAACGGCCTGCTATGCACGCTGCCGGCCGGCACGCTGCCCGGCACCTACACCTTTGCCTACACCGCGCTGGTGGATACCGACGCGACCGGCACGGTCGGCAACGTAGTGGTGCCCACCGGTGCCGATTCGCCGACCTGCGCGCTGGCCTGCAGCACCGAGCATCCGGTGTTGTCCGATTACCAGTTGCGCATCCTCAAGACCACCGCTGTTCGCGAAGTGAAGATCGGCGATCTGGTTCGCTACACGCTGAGCGTGGAGAACGTGGGCAACGGCAGGTTGATCAACGGCAGCATCGTGGACACGCCGCCGCTCGGTTTCAGCTACGTGGAAGGTTCGCTGAGCGTGACCGACGGCGACAACCAGGCCACGGCCGTAGGCCAGAGCCCGCTGCGCTTCGAAGGCCTGGATATCGAACCCGGCCAGACCGCGACGCTGATGTATGCGATGCGCGTGGGCGCGGGCGTACGCCCGGGCGTGCAACGCAACCTGGCGCAGGCCTTCACCCAGAGCGGCGCGCCGATCTCCAACACCAGCACCGCCGCAGTCACCCTGGTGGCCGATGCGCTGGTCGACGACAGTCTGTTGATCGGCACCGTGTTCGACGATCGCGACGGCGATACCTGGCAGGACAGCGCGGCTCTGAGCGGTGTGCGCGTGCAGGGCGGTTTTGCGCCCGGCGCCTACGTGGCCAACTCGACCACCGTGGATCGCGGCACGGGTGCGCAACCGGAAGCCGACGCCAGTTCGCCGTTGCTGCACGGCATCGACGTGGGCGCCATCGCTGCGCGCCAGTCGATCGCCGATCCGGTCCAACACCACCAGGTCGTGATCCGCCAGCGTCTGAACCAGCCGGCCTTCACCAACGACTTCGTGCTGACCAGCGTGCAGGGCGTCACCGTGCGTATGGACGCCGCCGGCAACACCACCGTGGAGAAGAGCGGCGAAGCGGCCAAGGGCCTCAACGCGGCCGAGCCGAAAGTGGAACGCCGCGTCGCGCAGGGCGAGGGCGGTTACGTGGTGGATTACGTGATCAGCAACCTCGGTATCGACGAACGCGGCATTCCGGGCGTGCGTATCGCTTCGGTGGAAGGCCTGCTGATCGAGACCGACCAGTTCGGGCGCTACCACCTTGAAGGCATCGCCGGTGGCGACAGCGGCCGCGGCCGCAACTTCATCCTCAAGGTCGATCCATCGACATTGCCGGCCGGAACGGCGTTCACCACCGACAACCCGCTGGTCCGCCGCATCACTCCCGGACTTCCGGTGCGTTTCGACTTCGGCGTCAAGCTGCCGGTCGAGGAAGTGCAGGGCGGCGAACAGCAGGTGGAACTGGAATTGGGCGAAGTCATCTTCGCTCCGGGCAGCGCCAAGCTGCGCGACCAATACCTGCCGGTGATCGAACAAATCGCCGCCAAGGTGGTCGAGTATCGCGGCGGCGAAGTGCTGGTCAGCGCCAATGGCGATACCGAAAGCCTGGCCTTCGATCGTGCCACGGCGGTGAAGAGCGCACTGATGAGCCATGTGCCCGCCGACATCGCCAAGGCATTGACGGTCAGCGTGCGCACCGAGCTGGACGATCCGTCGTCTTTGCTCATCGGCATCGCCGAAGGCGGCCCGCTGCTGGGCACGGTGCTGTTCGATACCGACAAATCGACGGTCAAGCCGCAGTTCCTGCCGCTCCTGGACAAGGTGGCTGCCTATCTGGACGAAAAAGGGGGAGGAGCGATAGCGATCGTCGGCCATGCCGATCCGCGCGGTTCCGACGCCTACAACGTGGCGCTGGGCATGCGTCGCGCCAAGGCGGTCTACGAAGCGGTTGCGGCCAAGTTGAGTCCTGCAGTGCGCGCCAAGGTGCGTGTGGAGTCCAGTAACGATCCGGCAGCCCCTGCCGGTACCGGCAAGTAAGGGGGCTGGATCATGAAGATGAAGATGAAACTACTCGACTACACCCTGATCAGCTTGCTGGCGGGCATGACGCCGCTGGCGGTTGCGCAGCAGACTGCTCCGGCCGCGGCCGGCAAAACGGAAGGCGCCACGCAGACGCCGGAAGTCGATTGCACCGACGCCGGTTGCAGTTCGCAGGACGGCCTGCTGTTCCGGCTGCGCACGCGCGGCGAACGCAAGCCGGTGGTCGCCGCCGGCGACAATGCGTCGTCGGAAGCGCTGCAGCCCGATCGCCGCGTGACCGTGGCCATGGAACAACCCGGCAAGGCCGTGGCCAAGGGCAAGTTCTCCATCCAGCTGGCCAATGGCGGTGCGATCTGGGCCACCGAGGATCCCGCGCTTGGCCAGCCCGAGCTCTCGATCTCCGCACCGGGCATCGTGCCGTTCGACGGCACCGCCATCACCAAGCCGGTGCAGTTCTACACGCGCAGCAACTACTCCACGTTCGTGAAGCGCTACGAACTGACCATCTACCGCGCCAGCGACGCCGACCTGATCGATCCCCTGGTCACGCTGCCGATGGACGTGGGCAACATCGTATCGGCCGAATGGGACGGCGCATTGCCGTCGAAGTACCGTTTCCGCGCCGGCGACGAACTGGTCTACGTGCTGCGCGCCTTCGATGCCGAGGGAAATTTCGACGAAACCTATCCAAGCAAGCTGCAATTGGTCTCGCCGGAAGAAGCCGAGCGCGGCGGACAGGCCCTGCGCGATACCACCGAGAAGTATCTGGGCACCGCGCTGAGCATCGACCAGGCCCAGACCCAGAGCCTGATCGACGACGCGTTCGCCCAGAACGGGCTGCGCCAGCAGAACATCCCCATCTACGGTTCGCGCATCCGCATCCAGGGCCGCAACCTGCCCCAGGGCTATGCGCTGAAGATCAACGGCGACAACTATCCGGTCGATATGGAACGCAAGTTCACGGCCGAGTATCTGGTACCGGTCGGGCAGCATGCGTTCGACATCGAGATCCAGGGCGGCGCGCCGCGCCTGGATGGAGCGCCGGCGACCACATCGCAGAATTCGACCGCCCACCACACGCTCAACGTGGATGTCACCGGGCGCTATTTCTTCGGCGTCGGCCTGGCCGATGTGACCATCTCCCAGAACAAGATCGGCGGTTCGGCCGATCCGTCGCTGGTGGATCCGCGCTACGACGACGATGTGATCAGCGATGGCCGCCTGGCGTTCTACGGCAAGGCCAAGTTCAAGGGCAAGTACCTGCTGACCGCGCAGGCCGACACCACCGAACGCGACCTTGAACATCTGTTCGACGGTTTCACCAACGCCGACCCGCAGGACGTCTTCCGCCGCCTCGATCCGGATCTTTATTACCCGGTCTACGGCGACGACTCCACGACCTATCGCGACGTGGACACCATGGGTCGTTTCTACCTGCGCATGGATTGGGACAAGAACCAGGCGTTGTGGGGCAATTTCTATACCGGCTTCACCGGTACCGAATACGCGCAGTACGTGCGTTCGCTGTACGGCGCGGCGCTCAACTGGCGTTCGCGGGCGACCAATGCCTGGGGCGATCCGGGCACCGAAGTACGCGCGTTCGGCTCCGAGGCGCAGACCGCGCCGGGCCACAGTGAATTCATCGGCACCGGCGGCAGTCTGTACTACCTGAAGCATCAGGACGTGCTGCCGGGTTCGGACGTGGTGGTGCTGGAAATACGCGACCTGACCACCGGCCGCGTCGAGAACCGCATTCCCATGACCCGCGGCGCCGATTATGAAATCGACGAAATGCAGGGCCGTCTGCTGCTGACGCGCCCGCTGTTGCAGATCACCCGCGACAACATCCCCACCTTGACCCGCGACACGCCGCTGGATGGCTTCGAGCAGCGCCTGGTGGTGGATTACGAATGGGTGCCGTCGGGTTTCGATCCGGACGATGTCACCGCCGGCGTGCGCGCCAAGCACTGGTTCGGCGATCACCTTGGCGTGGGCGCCACTTACGTGGACGAAAACCGCGCGGGCGAGGACTACACCCTGGCCAGCGGCGACATCACCTTGCAAGCGGGCAAAGGCACCTACCTCAAGGCCGAGTACACCCAGACCGAATCGTTCAGCGCACCGGTGTTCTTCTCCGACAACGGCGGTTTCACCTTCACCCAGCTCAATCCGGTCGGGCCGCGCGAAGGCCAGGCCAAGTCGGTCGAAGCGCGCGTCAACTTCAAGGAACTCGGCTGGACCGAGCAGGATTGGAGCGCGGGCGCCTGGTGGCGCGATGTCGGCGCCGGCTATTCCATCAGCCGCTACGACAACGGCCTGGACATCACCGAAGTCGGCGCCGAAGTGCTGGGCCAGTTCACGCCAAATATCGGCCTCTACGCGCGCTTCAGCAAGGCAGAACGCGGCGATGAGACCCTGACCCAGGCGCAAGTCACCGCGGAATGGCGCATCAGCGACCACAGCACGCTGAGCGGTGAGGTCCGCCGGGTCGAGGAAGACCGCTTGCTCGGCGAGGTGGCCGGTACGCTCGGCGCGGTGAAGTACACCCATCGTTTCGGCACGTCGCTGGATGTCTATGGCACCGCGCAGGTGACGCTGGACGACGATGGCGGCCAGTATGCGGACAACGATGCCTTCACTTTGGGCGGCAAATATCTGTTCGGCGATCTGTCGTCGGTCGGCGCGGAAGTCAGCACCGGCGACCGCGGCGATGCGGCCACGGTCAATGCCGAGTACCGTCTGGCGCCGGAACATACGATCTACGGCGGCTACACCTATTCGACCGACACCACCGCCTACGACTCGCTGTTCAATCCGAACCGGCAGAACGGCTGGACGCTGGGCCAGCGCTGGCGCCTGTCGAACCAGGTCAATCTGTTCAACGAAAGCCAGTTCCTGAAAACCCCGAGCGAATCCGGCCTGGCCCACACCTTCGGCATGGATTTCTATCCGTCGCAGGGTTGGACCACCGGCTTCACCCTGCAGTCCGGCGAACTGACCGGCGCGCAAGGCGTGGTCGACCGTCGCGCGGTCAGCATCAACGGCGGACGCACTTCGCCGGACACCGACTGGAACAGCAAACTGGAATGGCGCAAGGACACCGGCGCCGAACAGCGCGAGCAGTGGGTCAGCACCAACCGCTTCACCCACAAGTTCAACGAAAGCTGGCGCATCGCCGCACGCCTGAACTATTCGGACACCGACGACGAATTGAACCCGCAAGCCGGCGCCAAGTTCATCGAAGGCAACGTGGGCTTCGCCTGGCGTCCGTGGAACAGCACGCGCTGGGGCGTGTTCGGCCGTTACACCTACCTCTACGATCTGTCCACGCTGGACCAGATCAACGGCGTCGATTACGACCAGCGCTCGCAGGTGTTCTCGCTGGAAGGCGTGTACAAGCTGGATACGCACTGGGAGTTCGCCGGCAAACTGGCGCGGCGCGAGGGTGAAGTGCGTTTCGGGCGCGGTGTCGGCGTATGGACAGACTCGGCCACCACCTTCGCCTCCGGGCAGATCCGTTACGAGCTGCGCACGCAGTGGCACGCGTTGGCCGAGTACCGCTGGCTGGACGTGAAAGACGGCGGCACGCGCAGCGGCTACCTGGTCGGCGTGGACCGCGACATCAACAAGAACTTCCGCGTGGGCGTGGGCTACAACTTCACCGACTTCAGCGATGACCTCACTGATTTCGATTACGACCACAAGGGTTTCTTCATCAACATCGTGGGTAGCTACTGATGAACCGGAATTCCGACAGCCGAACCGCCCGTCTGCGCAACGGACCGAAATCACACGGCCCGCTGTTCTGTGGGTTGTTGGGTCTCGTTCTGTTCTTCTCTGCGCCAGCCGATGCGCAGAATCTGATCGGAAATCCGGGTTTCGAAGCCAATCCGCCTCCGGCTTTCGGCAACAACATCGGCTACCCGATCACTCCGTGGACCCTTGGTGCGGGAAACAGCTCGAATGTGGTCAAGGTGGACGGAGGGTCTACCTTCAACTACGGCACCAGCGGCCCCAGGCTGGACGCGGACCCTGCGACCGGCGTTGGTGTGCGGCAGCACTATCTGGATATCGCCAGCGGGTCCAATGACTTCTATCAGTCTTTCACCGTGCCGGCCTGCGGAGGAACGCAGCCGGGCGTGACCAGGCAGGCGACTTTTTCCGGCTGGTTCTCCACCCGCGACAATCTGTCCGCGGCAACGGCCAGTATTTCCATCAGGCAGGGCGTGGGTACCGCCGGCGCGGTGCTGGCGACCGCAAGCGCGAGCCTGCCGGCACCGGTTTCACCGGTGACATCGGCCACCGCTCCCTGGGTGCAGGTATCGGGTGTCGTCAATATTCCTGCCGGAACCACGGTCTCTTATGTGGTGTCCATGGACAACAACGCGAACTTCGATGAGGCAGCCTTGAGCTTTTCGACCAACCAGTGCGTTCCTGCACAGTTGACGCTGGTAAAAACGTGGTCGAACGCATCGGCGGGCGACGACGCCACGGTGACCATTTCGCGCGCCGGCACCGTGATCGATACGCTGGTTTCCGATGCGGGCGCGGCGAACGAAACCGATACCGACAGCACTCCGGTAACGGTTTATGGCGGAGAAACGCTGGTTCTCGCCGAGACTTTGGCCGGTTCCAATACCGGTCTGTATAACGGTGTGCTGACCTGCACGGGCGACGGAGTGTTGAGCGGCAACACCTTGACGGTGGGTAGCAGCGGTGCCGCTGTCGTCTGCAGGTATACCAATACCCGCAGGCTTTCGGGCCTGCAGATCACCAAGACGAACACCCCGGGCGTGAACGGCGATATCGACCAGGCCTCGGACACGGTGACACGGGGCATATCCACCACCTACAGCATCGTTGCGGCCAACACCGGCCCCGACGCGGCCGATGGCGCCAGGTTGCGGGATCCCGCATCGACCGGCCTGACTTGCACCACAGCGACCTGCGCGGTGACTACGGGAACCGCGACCTGTCCTGCGGCAACCGGCGCGGCGCTGGTGACGGCATTGCAATCGGCAACCGGTGTGGCGATTCCCGCTTTGTCGGCCAACAGTTCGATCACGGTGACTCTGACCTGCACGGTGCAATAGCCGGGCCGGCCGGAAGACCGATGCGCCGAGCGCATCGCGTCTGCTCGCGCCCAGGTTGAGCAGTGCCCGGATCGGCAACCTTTGGCCTGGTGTGCACGGTCCGGCCGAGGGCTGCGCATTATCCCGCGACTGCGCATGTCGATGCGATAAACCGCCGGTTCCACCGTCATACACAGGTGCGGCCGGCGTGGCATGCTGTGGCCCCGATCGCCAGGCAGGCCGTGGATGAAACTCGCCATCCTCTCGCGCAACAGCAAGCTTTATTCCACCAGGCGTCTGGTGGAAGCGGCGCGCGCACGCGGCCACACCGTGCGCGTCCTCGATCCTCTTCGCTGTTACATGCGCATTGCCAGCGATGGTTTCAGCATGCATTACAAGGGCAAACCGATCGCCGGCTACGACGCGGTGATCCCGCGCATCGGCGCCTCCATCACACGCTACGGCACCGCCGTGTTGCGTCAGCTGGAGCTGATGGGCAGTTACACGCCCAATCCCTCCGATGCGATCCTGCGCGCGCGCGACAAGCTGCGCGCGCACCAGTTGCTGGCGGCCCAAGGCATCGGTATGCCGATCACCGTGTTCGGCGACAACCCGGACGACACCGTGGACCTGCTGTCCATGCTGGGTCCTCCGCCGCATGTCATCAAGCTCAACGAAGGCACCCAAGGGGCGGGGGTGATGCTGACCGAGAAACCCTCCGCCTCGCGCAGCGTGATCGAGGCGCTGCGTGGGCTGTACGCCAATTTCGTGGTCCAGGAATTCATAGGGGAAGCCCAGGGCGCCGATGTGCGTTGTTTCGTGGTGGGCGACCGGGTGGTGGCTTCGATGCGGCGGCAGGCGCCGGAAGGCGACTTCCGTTCCAACCTGCATCGGGGCGGCACCGCCGAGCCGGTCGAAGCGAGCCAGGCCGAAAAGGATGTTGCAGTCCGCGCGGCGCGCAGTCTGGGACTCAACGTGGCCGGTGTGGACCTGATCCGGGCGCAGCGCGGCCCGCTGGTGCTGGAGGTCAACTCGACCCCGGGGTTGGAGGGCATAGAGCAGGTATGCGGCCAGGACATTGCGGGCTTCATCATCGACCAAGTAAGGGTCGGCGCACGTAAAAAATAGATATAGATCAATATCTTATTTTAAATAGAATGCTCATGCGCGGTAGCCCTGGCAAGGCTTTAACAGGGCTTTAATCAGCCCCGGCGTAGCTTTGCCCGACCGCAGCTCTGTGCTTTCCGGGGACGTCAGCCCTGGGGGCCGAATTACGGTAATCGGGTAACCCTTTGGCCCAGCCGGACGCTGTCCGGCCGGGCCTTTTTACTGGTGGGTGCGACGAGGACAGGCTCCATTCCCTATGCCAGAATCAACCCGCTTCCGCGGGGGCGCGGGAGTCCTTCGGCCTGTCGAGACCGGGCATGAAAGGCTTAAGGAATTTCATCTAATTGTTGTTGGAGCGCACTCATGTTCAGATTGGCGTTTATATCCTTACTGCTGGCCATGGTCAGTGGCCCGGCATTCGCAGCGACGACGAGGGCGTCGGTGGACGTCGCCGAAGGCGCATTCGCAGAACAAAGGAAGGCCATTGAGGCCGACCTGGCGGATGGCGAAACGTATAGTGAGATCAGTACGGAAGACCGTGCTACCGTGAATCAGGCACTGGATCGGATCGCCGGTCTTTTTCAAACCTACGGCAGCGTCGAACGCCTTTCCTGGGAAGACAGGACCCAGATGTTCAACGACCAGGAGCAGATCAACAACATCCTGACCAAGGCCGGCGAGGACAGCAGACTGGTCTGCAGGCGCGAAAAGAAGGTCGGCTCGCACCGCGTCACGACCCAGTGCAGCACGGTCGCCAATCGCAGGCGCGCAATGGAAGACTCGCAGAATGTACTACGGGATAACCGCAGGATCATTCTACCCGCCGGCAATTGATTTGCTATTCGCCGGCAATTGATTTGGAGTAATTGATGCGAATTCTGGTTATCGAAGACAACAGCGACATCGCGGCGAACCTCGGGGATTACCTCGAGGACCGCGGCCACACCGTGGATTTCGCGGCCGACGGCGTGACCGGCCTGCACTTGGCGGTCGTGCATGACTTCGATGCGATCGTACTGGACCTCAATCTTCCGGGCATGGACGGCCTGGAAGTTTGCCGCAAGCTGCGCAACGAAGCACGCAAGCAGACGCCTATCCTCATGCTCACCGCGCGCGACACGCTGGACAACAAGCTGGCTGGTTTCGATTCGGGCGCCGACGACTATCTGATCAAGCCGTTCGCATTGCAGGAAGTCGAGGTCCGCCTGAATGCGCTATCGCGCCGCGGCAAGGGCGTGCAGACGCGGGTGCTGGAAGTGGGCGAGCTGGAGTACAACCTGGACACGCTGGAAGTGCGCCGCCAGGGCAAGCTGCTGCAGCTCAATCCGACCGCGCTGAAGATCCTGCAGGCGTTGATGGAAGCCTCGCCTGCGGTGGTCACCCGCCAGGAACTGGAAACCCGTGTGTGGGGCGAAGAGCTGCCCGATTCGGATTCGCTGCGCGTGCATATCCATGGGCTGCGCGCGGTGGTAGACAAGCCGTTCGATACGCCGTTTATTCAGACCCGTCATGGCATTGGTTACCGGATAGCTGCTCCGGATGCCTGAAACCGATAGCCCTCGGCGTAATCGGCGGCAGTTGCGTTTTCGGCGAAGACTCCGAACCCGAATCATCCTGTCGTTCTTTCTGCTCGGTACCGGGCTTACGGCGCTTTTCGCCTATCTGACCGATTACACCCGTCAACGGGTGGAGAATCAGCTCGTCGAAGACGTGATGAATCGCAATATCGACGAGTATGCAAGACGCTTCTACGCTAATCCTGCAAAAAACCCTGATTTGCCGGTACAGCAAATCAGGGCGTATGTCTTTACGCCGGACAAGTTCGATCGCGTCCGGGAGGAGCGTCCGGAATGGGTCAAACTGCCGAACGGAAACCACAATATTTCCGATGTTGACGAGAGTGGTGATCCACTTGTCTACAAACTGGCGGTACGCAAGACGCCAGAGGCATGGTTCTTCCTGGCCTACGACATTTCCGGGACGGCTTCAGGCCAGCGCCAATTCATGCGCGCCATTTACCTGTCCGTCCTGATTTTCAGTGCACTATCGTTGGTAGTCGGCTGGTGGGCAGCATCACGCGTGATGAGTCCGGTGTCGGAATTGGCGGCCCGGTTGCGTTCCTATCGCGGCAGTAGCAATCCCAAACCGTTGGCGACCCATTTCCCCGAAGATGAGGTGGGCGAACTGGCAAAGGCGTTGGACGACTATGCCGCCCGCCTTACAGAGGTGGTGCAGCGCGACCGTGAGTTCAACGCCGACGTCAGCCATGAGTTACGTACTCCGCTTGCTGTCATCAGAGGAGCGACCGAGTTGCTATTGGCCCGACCTGGGTTGGATGAAAAAGTCGAGCAGCGTCTTTTCCGAATCCAGCGTGCGGAACAACAATGCACCGACTTGATCGGATCGTTGCTGCTGCTGTCGCGCAACGAGCGTGGACAAGGCAACACGCTGGTGGCGCGGGTCGCAGAGCAATTGCTGGACGCTCATCGCGCGCAATTGGGAAACAAGCCCTTGATCCTGCGCATGGAAGGCGAAAGCGGGTTGACTGTGGATGCGCCGGAATCAGCGGTTTCGGTGGCGCTGGGCAACCTGATCGGCAATGCGGTGAAGTACACGCTGGAAGGCGATGTGGTCGTGCGATTGATGGCCGACAGTGTGGAGGTGATCGACTCGGGCCCAGGGCTCAGTCCTGAAGACGCCGCACGCTTGTTCGAACGTGGGTATCGCGGTACCCATGCCGGTCATTCGCAAGGCGGCGGCATCGGCCTCTCCATCGTCAGCCGCCTGTGCGAACTCTACGGTTGGCAAGTGGGCGTGCGGCCCGGCGAGACGCGCGGCGTCATCGCCACGCTGAAGTTCACCATCGACTAAGCAGATCGTAGAGCCGAGCTTGCTCGGCTGCTCTTTGCGGGACATGCAAAGCAGCCGATCAAACTGACGTACGGCCCGGCGGGCAAACCGATTCCACCAGCAAGAGATGCTGCTCGAAGTCGTGGGAGCGGCGTCCCGCCGCGAGCTTTGCTTTTGCGCAACCAAGGCAACGAGGCAAAAAGCTCGCGGCGGGACGCCGCTCCCACGAGGGCATTGTCCCGCGCTACCGCGGAGCGATCACAGGTAATCGAGCCAACCGTGCTTGTCCTCGGTCCGCCCCTCGAACAAACCGAAGAACAGGTCCTGAATCTTCTTGGTGACCGGCCCAGGCTTGCCGTCGCCCACCGGCTTGCCGTCGACCGAACGCAGCGGCGTGATTTCGGCCGCGGTGCCGCACATCAGCAGCTCGTCGCACAGGTACAGGTACTCGCGCGGGATGTCGCGTTCGATCACCTCGATGCCGTTGTCGCGCGCCAGGCGGATGATCGAATTGCGGGTGATACCCGCAAGCAAAGAAGCGCTGGCGGGCGTGGTGTGCAGCGCGCCTTCGAACACCAGGAACAGATTCTCACCCGCGCCCTCGCTGAGCAGACCGGTGGAAGCCAGCGCAATCCCTTCGCCATAACCATGCCGACGCGCCTCGCGCGTGACCAGCTGGCCGGAAAGATAATTGCCGCCGGCCTTCGCGCCCGCCGGCAGGGTGTTCGGCGCGAAGCGCTGCCAGCTGGAGACGCAGGCGTCGATGCCTTTCTCCATGCCGTCTTCGCCCAGGTAACGGCCGAACTCCATCGCCGCGATGGCCATGTCGATCGGTGTATCGGCCGCGATGCCCACGCCACCGTAACCGCGGAACACGATAGGACGCAGGTAGGCCTTGCTCAGGCCGTTGACGCGGATGATTTCCTTGCACGCCGCATTGATCTCATCGAGCGTGTAGGGAATCACAATGTCGTAGATCTTGGCCGACTGGAACAGCCGCTTGTTGTGGTCGTTGAGGCGGAACACCGCCGTGCCTTTCGGCGTCTCGTAGGCGCGGATGCCTTCGAATACCGAGGAACCGTAATGGATGGCATGCGCCATCACATGCGTGGTGGCTTCCGCCCAGGGCTTGATGACGCCGTTGTGCCAGATTTTGTCGGGGAATTTCATGGGGGGCTCCTGTTGACCCCTCCTATTCTGCCAGTTGCAGCCGCCCTTGTAGGAGCGGGCCCCGCCCGCGACGCTTTTGGGCATACATGGCATTGCGTCAAAAGCGTCGCGGGCAGGGCCCGCTCCTACAGGCTGATCCAGAAGCAGTTGTAGCTGCGGTGCAGGCCGAATACCGTGCGCGAGGGGGTGCTGCCGTTCTTCAAGGTCTGTTCCAGGCGCAGTCCAATCGGGCGCTGCGGCGCCGCCGTCTGCGGGTAGTAGCCATCGCTGTTGTCGTCGATCACTACTCCGTCTGCATCGACGATGGGTGGCGGTTGGGGGCGCACCGGTACGATGTCCACCAGCGGACGGTCGACGACGGCCTGCAGCTTGTCGAGAATGCTGTTGGCCGCCGCATTGGAAACGCCCGTCCATTGGTACACGCTGGCCAGGCGATTGACGTCCTTGTTCTCCACTGCCGAGGTGATCTGATAGACCAGATCGCTCAGCGTCCGTGAACAACCCGCACGGTAGATGCCTCCCGACCCGCTTGAGCTGCCAGGCGTGACCTGCGGCAACCGGTCCATGGCCCCGATGTCTTCGCAGCGCTTGTCGGTATAGACGGTTTCGCCGCTCATCGTGGTGCAGCGCTGTACTTTCTGCGCGAACGCCGGCGCCGCCGCGCCGTATAGGGCGGCGCTGGACAATAGGACCGTGAGCAAGAGCGGACGCATCATCGTGCAGCCTAACCCGTCGCCATCAGGCGAGGGAAGGACCGCGCTGCGCCGGTTCAGTCAAGCCGGCTCAATACCGATTGCGTGGGCTTGGCCAGGTTGAGCGTATAGAAATGCAGCGCCGGGGCGCCGCCTGCAATCAGGCGCTGGCACAGGCCGGCCACCACATCGGCGCCGAACTCGCGGATGCCGTCCGCATCGTCGCCCAACGCCTGCATGCGCTTGCCGATCCAGCGCGGGATCTCGGCGCCGCAGGCCTCGGAAAAGCGCTTGAGCTGGGTGTAGTTGGAGATGGGCATGATCCCGGGAATGATCGGAATCCGCACGCCCAGCTTGCGTACGGCATCGACGAAGTGGAAATACGCGTCGGCGTTGTAGAAATACTGGGTGATGGCGCCATCGGCGCCGGCATCGACCTTGGCCTTGAAGTGCTTCAGATCGGTCAGCGCGTCGTCGGACTGGGGGTGGGTTTCCGGATAGGCGCCCACTTCGATATGGAAAGCGTCGCCATGCTCGGCACGAATGAATTCGATGAGTTCGGAGGCGTAGCGCAAGTCGCCCGGATGGCCCATGCCCGAGGGCAGATCGCCACGCAGCGCGACGATGCGCTTGCAGCCCAGGGCGCGGTAGAGACGCAGCAGTTCGCGGATTTCCTCGCGGCTGCCGCCGACGCAGGAAAGATGCGGCGCAGCATCGAAACCGTGGGTCTGGTTGAGATGGCGGACGGTTTCCGAGGTGTAGCTGAGGGTCGAACCACCGGCGCCGAAGGTGCAGGAAACGTATTCCGGCGAATGCGCTTTGAGTTTTTCCGCAGTACGGTCCAGCTGTGAACGTTGTTCGTCGGTCTTGGGCGGATAGAACTCGAAGGAAACGGGTGTGCGCATTGGCTAGGTCCGCGTGCGTGCAGTCGGGAGTCGCTCCCAGAACGAATCGTCATCCCCGCGAAGGCGGGGACCCAGCGACTTTCGCATTTCGCCGAAGAGCAAAGTCCCTGGGTTCCCGCCTTCGCGGGAATGACGGCCGAAAAATTACGCTTGAACAAAAAGACGGCAAAAACAGGGCGGCGAACCGAAGAACGCCGCCCCTTCGATCAGTAGCGGTAATGCTCCGGCTTGTACGGTCCGTCCACATTCACGCCCAGATACGCGGCCTGTTCGGCGGTCAGCGTGGTCAGCTTCACGCCGATCTTCTCCAGGTGCAGGCGCGCCACTTCCTCGTCCAGCTTTTTGGGCAGGATGTACACGGTCGGCTCGTACTTGTCCTTGTTCGCCCACAGGTCGATCTGCGCCAGGGTCTGGTTGGAGAACGAGTTGGACATGACGAAGCTCGGGTGGCCGGTGGCGCAGCCCAGGTTGACCAGGCGGCCTTCGGCCAGCAGGAAGATCGCGCGGCCGTCGGGGAAGGTGTACTTGTCCACCTGCGGCTTGATGTTGAGCTTGACCACGTTCGGGAACTCATTCAGCGCATCGACCTGGATCTCGTTGTCGAAGTGGCCGATGTTGCAGACGATGGCCTGGTCCTTCATGTGGCTCAGGTGCTCGATGGTCAGCACGTCCTTGTTGCCGGTGGTGGTGACGTAGATGTCGCCGCGGCCCAGGGTGCTTTCCACGGTGTTGACTTCGAAGCCTTCCATCGACGCCTGCAGGGCGTTGATCGGATCGATCTCGGTGACCACCACACGGGCGCCGTAGGCACGCAGCGAGTGCGCCGAACCCTTGCCCACGTCGCCGTAACCGCAGACCACGGCGACCTTGCCGGCCAGCATCACGTCCATGGCGCGCTTGAGGCCGTCGGCCAGCGATTCGCGGCAGCCGTACAGGTTGTCGAACTTGGACTTGGTCACCGAGTCGTTGACGTTGATGGCCGGGACCAGCAGCGACTTGTTCTCGACCATCTGGTACAGACGGTGCACGCCGGTGGTGGTTTCTTCGGAAACGCCCTTCCAGTCCTTGACCACGGTATGCCAGAAGCCGGGACGCTCCTTGGCCACGCGCTTCAGCAGGTTCTTGATGACGCCCTCCTCGTGCGAAGAGGCGGGTTCGTCGACCCACTTGGAGCCGTTTTCCAGCTCATAGCCCTTGTGGATCAGCAGGGTGACGTCGCCGCCGTCATCGACCACCAGCTCCGGACCCTTGCCGCCGGGAAAGGTCAGCGCGTCGAGCGTGCAGTCCCAGTATTCCTCCAGCGACTCGCCCTTCCATGCGAACACCGGCGTGCCGGTGGCGGCGATGGCTGCGGCGGCGTGGTCCTGGGTGGAGAAGATGTTGCACGAGGCCCAGCGCACGTCGGCGCCGATGTCCTTCAGTGTTTCGATCAGCACCGCGGTCTGGATGGTCATGTGCAGCGAGCCGGTCACGCGCACGCCGGCCAGCGGCTTGCTGGACGAATACTTCTTGCGGATCGACATCAGGCCCGGCATCTCGTGCTCGGCGATATCCAGTTCCTTGCGGCCCCAATCGGCCAGGGTGATGTCGGCGACCTTGTAGTCGCCGTCGGTCGAGAATTTGCGTACTGCGTTCATGGCATTGCTCCGGGTAGCGCGGTCGAGGACCGCATGTTATCCGGGCGCCGTTGCAGGAACTGTTCACCGAGCCTGGCCGGACTCCAGTGGTCTCGGTCGCAGCGCCCCTCGGCGAAGGCTAGGCATTATATCTCTTATTCGCGATGAAAGGATATACGGGTGATGCGGCTGTGTCCGGCCACGACCCAGGGCGGTCGGCCCGGTCAGGTCAGCCCGGCGGACACGGTCACCGAATGGCAGGCTTCCGTAGAGACATTCGGGTGACTCGGAAGAGGCGCGCAAGCGCTCGTTCTGCTGTCTTGGGACAAGCGGCCGTCCCCGATGCCGCATTGCACAAAACGACCGCAGCTTCGGTTAGGCTTCGGCCTCCCACCTGCCTTGCGAGACGCAACTGCTGATGAACGATCCACGCAGCCTCGAATTCGCCGCTCCCGACCTGCCGCTGCGCGACGACGTGCGGCGCCTGGGCGCGCTGGTGGGCGGCATGCTGGCCGAACAGGTGTCTCCGGAATTCCTGCAGGAGGTGGAGAAGGTCCGTACTACCGCCATCGCCCGGCGTCAGGGCGACGAGCCGCCGGCTTCGCTGGCCGGCCTGCTGGCCGGGCTGGAACCGCATCGCGCCGAGTCGCTGATTCGCGCCTTCAGCGCCTATTTCCAGGTGGTCAACATCGCCGAGCGCGTGCATCGTATCCGCCGCCGCCGCGATTACCAGCGCGCCGGCAGCGCGCCGCAGCCCGATGGTCTGCACGATGCGCTGATCAAACTGAAAGCGCAGGGCGTGACCCTGGAGGAACTGGCCGAATGGCTGCCGCGCATCGATATCGAGCCGGTGTTCACCGCCCACCCGACCGAAGCCGTGCGCCGCGCGCTCTTGGAAAAAGAGCAGCTGATGGTGGCCAGTCTGGTCAACGATCTGGATGGTCAGCGCACGCCGGGCGAGCGCGCCACCGATATCGCGCGTTTCCGCATGGCGTTGACTTCGTCGTGGCAGACCGCCGATTCCTCGCCGGTGCGCCCGGGCGTGGAAGACGAGCGCGAACATGTCGGCTTCTATGTCACCAATGTTCTGTACCGGGTCATGCCGGTGCTGTACGAAACCCTGGAAACTTCGCTGGTCGAAACTTTCGGCAAAGCCATCGACGTGCCGCGATTGCTGCGCTTCGGTACCTGGGTGGGCGGAGACATGGATGGCAATCCCAATGTCGATGGGGGCACCATCGCCGCGACCCTGCGCGCGCAGCGTCGTTCCGTGCTGCAGCTGTACCTGAAGGAGCTGCGCCAGCTGACTACGCTCCTGAGCCAGTCCAAGGACATGGTCGGCGTATCGCCGGAAGTCGAGGCCCAGGTCGCGCGATATCGCGCGTTGCTGCCGCAAGCCGCGTCGCGTTCCAAGCCACGCCACGCCGACCAGCCTTACCGCCTGCTCAACGACCTGATGCGCGCGCGCCTGCAGGCGACCCTGGAGGATGCGCCCGAGGGTTATTCCACGCCGCGCGAGTTCGCAGACGACGTCGATCTGATCCTGCATAGCCTGGAACAGAACCGCGGCGTGCATGCGGGCTGGTTCGCGGTGCGCCGGCTGGCATGGCGGGTGCGCAGTTTCGGCTTCCACCTGGCGCGGCTGGACGTGCGCCAGGAATCCAGCGTGCATGCGCGCGCGGTCGCCGCCGCGTTGAAGGACGAAGGCTGGGAATCGCGCGACGCAGTGGAAAGAGGAACCCTGCTGGGACCGTATGCGAGCGGCGAAACGCCGTTGCCGCACAACGACGACGAGATCGGCCTGCGCATGGATGCGGTGTTCGCCGCGCTCGCCGAAGCGCGGCGGCTGCACGGCACCGATGCGCTGGGCGCCTATATCATCAGCATGGCCCACAACCGCGCCGACGTGCTGACGGTGCTCGCATTGGCGCGGCGCGGCGGGCTGGTGGACGAAAACGGGAACGTTCCGCTCGATATCGCTCCGCTGTTCGAAACGATCGACGACCTTCAGCATGGCCCGGATACGCTGCGCGACCTGCTTGCCGACCCGGTCTACCGCACCCACCTGGAAGCGCGCGACAACGTGCAGATGGTGATGCTGGGCTATTCCGACAGCGGCAAGGACGGCGGTATCGCCGCTTCGCGCTGGGGACTGCAGCGCGGACAGGTGGAGCTGCTGCAGGCGGCCAAAGAATTGGGCATCAAGCTGACCTTCTTCCACGGCCGCGGCGGTTCCATCAGCCGCGGCGGCGGCAAGACCACGCGCGCCGTGGACGCCTCGCCGCGCGGCAGCGTGGACGGCCGTTTGCGGGTGACCGAGCAGGGCGAAGTGATCCACCGCAAGTACGGCATCCGCGCGCTGGCGCTGCGCTCGCTGGAACAGGCGACCGGCGCGGTGCTGGTGTCCAGCCTGCGTCCGCGTCCGCTGGAACCGCGCGAAGGGAAGTGGCGCGAAGCGATGGATACGGTGGCCAGGGAAAGCACGCGCGCGTACCGCGGTTTCGTGGATGCGCCGAAGTTCATGGACTATTTCCGCAACGCCACGCCGATCGACGTGATCGAACGCATGACGCTTGGGTCGCGCCCTTCCCGGCGTCTGGGCGAAGACGCGGCGTTGACCAACCTGAGAGCGATTCCCTGGGTGTTCGCTTGGAGCCAGTCGCGCGCAGTGATTCCGGGCTGGTTCGGGGTAGGCAGCGGCTTGCAGGCGGTGATCAAGGCCGGCGGCGAGGAGACGCTGCGCGAGATGGCGCGCGACTGGCCGTTCTTCAAGACGTTCCTGGACGACATTTCCATGGTGCTGGCCAAGGGCGATCTGAGCATCGCGGCGATGTTCTCGCGCATGGCGGGGCCGTTGCACGACGAGTTTTTCCCTTTGATCGAACGCGAACTCGCGCTGACCAAGAAGTGGGTGCTGCGGCTCAACGACAACGAGTGGCTGCTGCAGAACGACCAGCGTCTGGCGCTGTCGATCCGTCTGCGCAATCCTTATGTCGATCCGATCAGCGTGCTGCAGGTCGACCTGCTGAAGCGCTGGCGCGAAAGCGGTCGCAACGACGATGCGTTGCTGCGCGTGCTGGTGGCCAGCGTGAATGGCGTGTCGCAGGGCGTGCAGAACACGGGGTAGTGCCGCTAGCTGGCATACGTCGCGTTCTGCCGTGCAGAACAGTATCGAGATACTTTCAGTCGTCATCCAAGCGCAGGCTGGAAGCGCTTTTCAACAGCCGAATGGCTGGTCATCCATCTTGCTCTTGCTCTTGCTCTTGCTTCTGCTTCTGCTTCTGTCTCCTCCCTCGCGCGCAGCGCAGGGGAGGATTGAGGAGGGGTGCTCTTGATCTTGCTTTTGCTCTTTACTCTTGCTTAGAAGCAAAAGCGTTGACCAGCCGTTCGGCTGTTGAAAGCCGCGCGTTGCGCGAGTCACTTTTCTTTGAGCGGCAAAGAAAAGTAACCAAAAGAAAGCCGCCCCCGTATCAAGTACGGGGCAGGCTCTACCGTCACGCCCGGCGATGAAGCCGCCGGGTCCGCAAGCCCGTCGGGAATTTCCGTAAGACACATCCCTGTATCAAGTACAGGGCAGGCTCTGTGTCTACGGAAGCGGCGCACATCCCTGTGCGCCGCCCCTGCGGGGTTTGCCCGACGGGCTTGCCGCGACTCACGGGGCTGAATGGCAAAGGCGAAGTCAAAACCAAGCAGAAGCAAAAAAAGCGGAAGCACGCTTCACTGTTCACCCGGTCTGTTTGTGGAGCCAAGTCACCATGTCTGCGACCACATTGCTGCGCGCAGGCTCCGCTTCGTTATAGATCTCGTGATACAGCTCCGCATAGTCATGGCTTTCTACTACGCCGGGTGGCGCGACCCTGGTGAACTCGCGGGCGCCGGAGGGATCGACCAGGCGGTCGCTGCCTGCGATCTGCAACAGGGTCGGGACCGGCCAGCGCGCGGCCGCCGCGATGACTTCCGGGCCTGCTTCGAAAATATATCGCGCCAGCCGCGCGCTGATCCGGTTGTGGTTGGCGGGATCGTCCAGGTAGGCGCGTTCGATGCCCGGCGCATGCGAAAGTTTGTCCGCCGGCAGGCCGTTGGCCACGGTGAAGTCGGGCGCGAGTCGCATCAGGGTCTTGCTGAGCAGGCGGTCGAACCCACCCGCATGCGATGCCAATGCGGGTGAAGAAGCGATCAGGCCACGCGGCCGCAAGCCGAGCTTGCCCACCGCATGCATGGCGACCAGCTCACCCATGCTGTGGCCGAACAGAAAGGGCGGGTCGCTGCCTTCTTCGGCATACGCCTGGAAGATTTCAACTACGTCGCTCGACAAGCAGTCAGACCTTTTCCCGACCACGCCGCGCCTGCCTTGCGACCGGCCATGCCCGCGATGGTCGAAGACGCGGACCGAGATGCCTTGCGCAGTGAGATCACGCGCCAGCGCTGCATAACGGCCGCCGTGTTCGCCCAGGCCATGTACCACCAACACGCGTGCCCGTGGTTGCGCGGTGGGCCAGTCGTTGACATGCAATGCAACGCCGTCGCTGGTCTGGAAAAGGGCGACGGAGGTTTGCATACGGTTCACCGGCGTAGGAGCGACGTAAGTCGCGAAGGATATACGACTCAAAGCGAGCTACGGTTTCGCGACTTACGTCGCTCCTACGGCGTCCGAGCGCCTAGCTGTATTCAGGCGTCCAGCTCGTTCCAGCGCTGGTAGGCGTGTTCCAGCTCGGCCTGCAACTTTGCGGAGGCTTCGTTGTAGGCGAGGATGGTAGCGCTGTCCTGTTGGTAGAACTTGGGTTCGTTCATGGCGTCGGCGCGCGCTGCGATCTCCGCTTCGAGCTTCTCGATACGCTCCGGCAACAGCTCCAACTCGCGCGCATCCTTGTAGCTCAATTTGCGCTTGGGCGCGGCGGCTGTGGCCGCCGCGGCGGTCTGCACCGGGCTGGGCGAGGCCTTCACTGGTGCGGCGGATTCGGCGTTGAATAGCGCGCTAGGACGCTGGCGCACCCAGTCGGTGTAGCCGCCCACGTAATCGGCCAGGCGGCCCTGGCCTTCCAGCACCAGCGTGCTGGTGACCACGTTGTCGATGAACTCGCGGTCGTGGCTGACCAGCAGCAGGGTGCCCTTGTATTCGCCCAGCAGCTCTTCCAGCAGCTCCAGCGTTTCCACGTCCAGGTCGTTGGTGGGTTCGTCCATCACCAGCAGGTTGGAGGGCTGGGCGAACAATTTGGCCAACAGCAGGCGGTTGCGCTCGCCGCCGGACAGGCGGGTGATCGGCGCACGCGCGCGTTCGGGTGAGAACAGGAAATCCTGCAGGTAGCCGATGATGTGCTTGCGGGTGCCGTTGATCTCGATGAAATCGCGGCCCTCGGCCACGTTCTCCAGCGCGTTGAGGCTGTCGTTGAGCTGGCTGCGGTGCTGGTCGAAGTAGGCGACCTGCAGACCGGTGCCCAATCGCACCTCGCCCTGCTGCGGCTGCAGTTCGCCCAGCATGATCTTCAGCAGCGTGGACTTGCCGGCGCCGTTGGGACCGATGATGCCCACGCGGTCGCCGCGCATGATGGTGGCCGAGACGTCGTTGAGCAGTACGCGGCCGTCGTAGGCCTGGGTGACGTGTTCAAACTCGATGACCTTCTTGCCGGAATTCTGCGCCGCCGAAACCTCCATCCGCACGTTGCCGCTGAGGTCGCGACGCTGCGAACGCTCGCGGCGTAACGCCTTCAGCGCGGTGACGCGGCCTTCGTTGCGGGTGCGGCGGGCCTTGATGCCCTGGCGGATCCAGATTTCTTCCTGCGCCAGCAGTTTGTCGAAACGCGCGTTCTCCTGCGCTTCGGCATGCAGGCGTTCTTCGCGGCGGCGCAGGTAGTTTTCGTAGTCGCCGGGCCAGCTGGTGACCTGGCCGCGGTCGATTTCCACGATGCGCGTGGCCAGCGCACGCAGGAAACTGCGGTCGTGGGTGACGAAGACGATGCTGCCTTCGAACTGCTTCAGGAACCCTTCCAGCCAGGCGATCGCATCGATGTCCAGATGGTTGGTGGGCTCGTCCAGCAACAGGATGTCGGGCTTGCGCACCAGCGCCTGGGCCAGCAGCACGCGGCGCTTCATGCCGCCGGAGAGCGCGGCGAAATCGGCGTCCTCGGGCAATTCCAGTTTGGTCAGCACCTGCTGCACGCGCAGGTCCAGGTCCCAGCCGTGCTGGGCCTCTATCTTTTCCTGCGCATCGCCCATCGCTTCCATGTCGCCGTCGTGCAGCGCATGGTGGTACAGCGCCAGCAGGTGGCCCAGATCGCCCAGGCCTTCCGCCACCACGTCGAACACGGTGCCGCTGGTGTCCTGCGGTACTTCCTGGGCCATGCGCGCGACCACCACGCCGTTCTGCAGGCGCACTTCGCCGTCGTCGGGAGTGATCTCGCCGGCCAGCAGCCGCATCAGGGTGGATTTGCCCGCGCCGTTGCGCCCCACGATGCAGACGCGCTCGTTGGGTTCCAGGGTAAGGTCGACGTGTTCGAGTAGGAGCGGTCCGCCGATGCTGAAATCGACGCGCTGCAGTTGCATTAGGGACATGGCGCCATTGTACAGCCCAGCTTATGCGCGAACTGTAGGAGCGGGCCCTGCCCGCGACGCCTTTTCCGTCCGAAGAGCGGTCGCGGGCGGGGCCCGCTCCTACAAAGAGGACAGCAGATCGCCAATACCTATTGGTAGAGGTAGCGCACCACGTGGAAGAACACCGGCGCGGCGTAGACCACCGAATCCAGCCGATCCAGGATGCCGCCGTGTCCTTCGATCATCTCGCCCCAGTCCTTGGCGCCCAGGCTGCGCTTGACCGCCGACAGCGCCAGCCCGCCCAGGAAACCGCACGCCACGATCAGCAGCGACAGCAACGCCGATTGCAGTGGCGTGAACGGGGTGATCCACCACAACGCCGCGCCCACGCCCGCCGCGGAAAGGCCGCCACCCACCAGCCCTTCCACCGTCTTGGAAGGACTCACCAGTGGGGCCAGCAGGTGCTTGCCGAACAGCTTGCCGAAGACGTACTGCAGCACATCGCTCAGCTGCACCACCAGCAGCAGATAGAACAGCAGCAACAGGTTCTGGCCCTCGTAGCCCGGGATGCGCAGCAGCATCAGCGCCGGCGCATGACTGAGGCAGTACACGGTCAGCATCAGGCCCCATTGGACCTTGGTGTTGCGTTCCAGGAAGTTCTCGGTGTCGCCGGACAACGCCGAAACCGCCGGCAGCAGCAGGAACCCGAACACGGGGATGCACATCACGAACAACCCGTACCAGTCGATGCCGATCAGCCAGTACTGTAGGGGGATGGCGACGTAGAAGCACAGGCACAGCGACCAGTGGTCGCCGCGCCGCGTCGGCGTGAGGGTCAGGAACTCGCGCAGCGCGAAGAACGAAAGCAGGGCGTACAGAACCAATGTGGCGGTTTTGCCCAATAGGAAGCAGGCCGCCAGCACGCCGACCATGACCCACCATGCGCGTACCCGCGCGTTGAGGTTGTCCACCACCGGTCCGGGCTTGCGTTTGGCCAGAATCCAGCCGACCAGGCTGGCCAGCAGCAGCACGCCGACTACGCCTGCGATCACCCACCAGAATTTCTGCGGTGCGCGGGCCAGAGCGGTTTGCAGGAAGCCGTCTAGGGACAGGTTTCCGGACGAAAGATCCGTAATCATGCCAGCGCCTCCACCGCGTTGCGTGCGCGCTGCAGGAAATCTTCCTTGCCCTCATCCGCCTTCAGCTGCGTCGCCGGGCCGAAGCGCACGGTGCAGATCAGCGGCACCGGCAACAGGCTGCCCTTGGGCATGCTGCGGCGGGCGTTGTCCAGATGGACCGGAATCAGTTCCACCTCGGGAAAGCGCGTGGCCAGATGGAATAGCCCCGACTTGAACGGCAGCAGCCGGGTTTCGCTGTTGCGGGTTCCCTCGGGAAACAGGATCAGCGATTCTCCGGCGGCCAGCGCGTCGTACAGCGGCTGCAGCGGGTCGCCTTCGCAGTGTTCGCGGTTGCGTTCGATCAGCACCGCGTTGAACCCGTTGCGGGCGACGAAATTCCGCAGGCCGCTGCCCCAGTAGTCGCGCGCGGCGACCGGGCGCGTACGTTTGCGCAGCCGTGGCGGCAGCGCGGACCACAACGCCACCGTGTCCACATGGCTGGAATGGTTGGCGAAGTAGATGCGTTGCTTGCGCGTGGGCTTGGAGCCGGCCCAGCGCGGATAGGCGCCGAGGAATATATGCACGAAGTAGACCAGTAGGCGGGAGAACACCGCCTCAGCCCTTCTGATGCAATTGGCCGGCGATCGCGCGGATGCGGGTGTAGCAGGTCAGCGCCGATCCGGCGGCGATGATGGCCGACGCCAGCAGCAAGCAATGGTGGGTTCCATTCCAGCGCCACTCCGCCGCGCCGGCCAGGCAGGCCACGGTCAGCACCGCCATACGGTGCGGCTTTGCCATCGGTCCGCGGAAATCCTGGGCCAGGCCCGAACTGCCGCCGAATACGCGGACATAAGCGGTGAGCGCGGCCAGCAGGGCGCCCAGCCAGCCCAGCCACGGCTGCAGTGCGGCGTAACCCAGCGCCACGATCAACAGGGAATCGGCGATGCGATCGGGGAATTCGTTGTAGAGCGCGCCCGTCGGCGACTGCTTGCCGCCTTCCACCGCGACCATGCCGTCCAGCAGGTTGCACAGCAGGCGCAGCTGCACGCAAACCGCTGCAAGCAACAGACCCGCCGGCGAAATTCCCCAGGTCAGCATCATCGCGCCGACGCATGCGAAGAAAATGCTGAGTATGGAGATCTGGTTCGGAGTGATGGAAGAGCGCGCCAGGGACGCACTAAGCGCACGCGCCCAGCTACTGGTTCGCGCGGCTATCGGCCTGCGGTTGTCGTCGTTCCCCATGCGCCTATGGTAGTGCAGAACCCGGGCGTGGACAGTCCTCGGGATCAGCGAACTGCACGCACCGTCACCAGACAGTCGGCCGGTAGACGTAGGTCGGGGCTACGCCACCGACCTCGGAGAGGCGGACGCATTCGGAAGCGCGCATCGATGCCATCGCTGCGCGCGTCGGCCACGTAGGGCCTGCCCGCACTTGATACGGGGACCGACCTAGGGCGGTGGTCAATGGGGGCACGCCAATGAAAAAGCCGCATCGACTTCATTACCGTGCGGGTCGGGGGCGTAGCCCCGACCTACGGCAAGCCATTTTTCTTGAGGAAGGCAGGCGGTGGAGCTACCAATCCGTCGGCCGGTAGTCCTTGAGGAACTGTCCCCAGACGTGTTCGCCGGTATTGATGCCATGGATGATCGGGTCGACGATGCGGGCAGCCCCATCGACGATGTCCAGCGGCGGGTGGAAGCGTTCCTGCACGGTCTTGCGGGCGGCCAGTTCCACCGGATCCTCGTCGGTCACCCAGCCGGTGTCGACGCTGTTCATGTGGATGCCGTCGCCGTGGTAATCGGCGGCGGCGGTGCGCGTCATCATGTTGAGCGCGGCCTTGGCCATGTTGGTGTGCGGGTGGCGGGTGGTCTTGAAGTTGCGGTAGAACTGGCCTTCGACGGCGGACACGTTGACGATGTGTTTGTCGCGCTCGGGTGTGCGCAGCATCAGCGGCTTGAGGCGCGCATTGATGAGGAAGGGGGCGATGGCGTTGACCAGCTGCACCTCCAGCAACTCGACCGACGGCACCTCGGCCATTTGCAGGCGCCACGAATTGCGGCCGCGTAGGTCCACTTGCTGCAAGTCCTGATCCAGCCGGCCCTCGGGGAACAGGTGCTTCTGCCCCAGCAGTTCTTCGGCCAGCAGCGGCACCTGCGAAAGTTCCGCGGCGTGGGTGAGGCCGGCGACTTCCGGAAAGCCTTGCTTGATCGCAACCTGCAAAGCCGAAGCTTCCGGCAGCAGGTCGTGACTGCGCAGGCCCTCGTAGCTGCCCAGCAGTTTGCGCACGTGTTCGGGCGTGTCGCGCAACGCGGCGGTCTCGGCTTCCATCATGTGCGCATAGAACTCGGGCGGGCGGCGCACGGTCTGGCAGGCGTTGTTGATGATGAAGTCCAGGCGCGGATACTTGGCCGACAGTTCGCGGCAGAACGCCTCCACGCTGGGCGTATGGCGCAGGTCCAGGCCGAACACTTCCAGCCTGTGGCCCCACTGTTCGAAATCCGGCTCCTGCGCGTACCGCGCCGCCGAATCGCGCGCGAAACGCGTGGTGACGATCAGATGCGCGCCGGCGCGCAGCAGCTTCAGCCCGGCCTGATAGCCGATCTTCACCCGTCCGCCGGTCAGCAGCGCCACGCGCCCGCTCAGGTCGGCCAGTTCGGTGCGCTTGGCGAAATTGAACTCCGCGCATTCGGGGCACATCTGGTCGTAGAAGTGATGCACCTGCGTGTACTTCTTCTTGCACACGTAGCAGTGCCGCAACTCGGGCGATTCCAATGGCTCGGGCCGCTCTTCCACGTTGTCTTGGGCGACGAAGCCGGCCGGCGGGAAGTAGTTGGGTGTGGTGAATACCGGTGCGCGGCGCAGGGCGCGGATGCCGGTCTGGTCCAGCAAGGCGTCGGCGCGGCGCAGCTTCTCGGCGTGGCGTTCGCGTTCCAGCTCTTTGGTTTTTTTCCTGCGCAGCTTGGGCTCGGGGTGGTAGATGGAAGCGATGGCCTTGTGCAGGCGCACGCGTTCTTCCTCCGGCCACATATCCAGCACGGTGCGGTCGGCAGCGATGGCCTCCAGCAGCTGTAGTGTCTGGTCCAGGTTGGGGTCGGCGGTCACGGGTATTCCAGTCGAGCGGTGATAGGCAGGGTTGCAAAAAGAATACGGGCCTTTGCAGGCCCGTATTCTCCAACCTTTGTCATCCCGAGCGTAGCGAGGGATCTGCTGTGCCGCTTGCTGCCAGCAGATCCCTTACTTGGTCCGGGGTGACATTGATTTTTACTTCAGGCCAGCAGCCTTGCGCAGCTCATCGGCCTTGTCGGCCTTCTCCCACGAGAACGAAGTGGCGGTGTGCTTCTTGCCCGTGCCGTCGGTGTAGGTGAATTCCTTGGGCTTGCGGCCGAAGTGGCCGTAGGCGGCGGTCTGCTGGTACATCGGGTGGATCAGGTCCAGCATCTGCAGGATGCCGTACGGACGCAGGTCGAAATACTTGCGGATCAGCTTCTCGATCTTCTCGTCGGAGATCTTGCCGGTGCCGAAAGTAGTGACCGAGATCGAAGTCGGGTGGGCCACGCCGATGGCGTAGCTGACCTGTACTTCGCAACGGTCGGCCAGGCCGGCCGCGACCACGTTCTTGGCGACATAGCGTGCAGCGTAGGCAGCGGAACGGTCGACCTTGGACGGGTCCTTGCCGGAGAACGCGCCGCCGCCGTGACGGGCCCAGCCGCCGTAGGTGTCGACGATGATCTTGCGGCCGGTCAGGCCGCAGTCGCCCACGGGGCCGCCGATCACGAACTTGCCGGTCGGGTTGATGTGGAACTGGGTGCCCTTGTGCAGCCACTTGGCCGGCAGCACCGGCTTGAGGATTTCCTCGCGCACGGCTTCCACCAGGTCCTTCTGCTTCACGTCCGGATCGTGCTGGGTGGACAGCACCACCGCATCGATGGCCACGGCCTTGCCGTTTTCGTAGCGCAG
The DNA here is from genome assembly GCF_900104085.1 of Pseudoxanthomonas sp. CF125. GTDB lineage: Bacteria > Pseudomonadota > Gammaproteobacteria > Xanthomonadales > Xanthomonadaceae > Pseudoxanthomonas_A. Next base: position 1,686,088 of record NZ_FNLD01000001.1, on the reverse strand, counting down.
GGTGACCTGCGACTTGGCGTCCGGGCGCAGCCACGGCAACTTGGAATTCTTCTGCTTGCGGATCTTGGCCTGCTGCTCGACCAGGCGGTGCGACAAGTGGATCGCGGCCGGCATGTAGCTGTCGGTTTCGTTGGTGGCGTAGCCGAACATCAGGCCCTGGTCGCCAGCGCCTTGTTCTTCGGGCTTCTTGCGGTCCACGCCCTGGTTGATGTCCGGCGACTGTTTGCCGATCAGGTTCAGCACGCCGCAGGTGGCGCCGTCGAAGCCGACTTCGGAGCTGTCGTAGCCGATGTCCACGATCACCTTGCGGGTCAGCGCTTCCAGGTCGATCCAGGCGCTGGTGGTGATTTCGCCGGCGACGATGGCAACACCGGTCTTGACCATGGTTTCGCAGGCCACGCGCGCGCGCTTGTCCTGGGCCAGGATGGCGTCGAGCACGGCATCGGAAATCTGGTCGGCGACCTTGTCCGGATGGCCTTCGGAGACCGATTCGGAGGTGAAGAGGTAGTTGGACATTCGGCTTATATCCCTTGATCGAGATGAAAAGATGGGTGCGCATGATACACGCACCGGGTAGAACGCGCATTGTGCCGGGTTCAGGACGCGATTGGCGTTAAGGAATCCGGGCCGCCAGCCGCGTCGCCTGTCATCTGGCTGCCGCAAAACCGCAACCAGCCTGACGCCCGCCACGGGCAGGCTGCCGGCGAAACCCGCCGAGGGCGGGCTGCGGGACGAGGCTCATGAACACCCTGGAACGGCAACTGGCCGAACGCTATCCGCGCTGGTTCCGCGGTCGTCGCGCCGCCGTCGTGCGGCCATTGCTGCGCGGATTGGCGCAATGGTCGCGGCTGGAGCACGTCTACGGATTCCTGGAAAGCCACGCGCATCTGACCGGCTTCGCCCTGATCGAGGCCGCGCTCGGATTCCTCAATCTGCGCTACACCGTCGACCAGGTGGAACGCAGCCGCATCCCCGCTGCGGGGAGGCTGCTGATCGTCGCCAACCATCCTTCCGGCGCGCTGGATGCGCTGGCGCTGCTGCATCTGGTGGGCAGCGTGCGCACCGATGTGAAGATCGTGGCCAACGATCTGCTCAGCCAGGTGGAAGGCTTGCGCGAGCTGTTGCTGCCGGTGCGGATCCTGGGCGGAAAACCCGGCGCACAAAGCCTGGCGGCGATCGACGAAGCCCTGCGCGACGAGCAATGCGTGATCGTGTTTCCCGCCGGCGAAGTGTCGCGCCTGGGCGCCCGCGGCATCACCGACACGCGCTGGCGCCGGGGCTTCCTGCGTTTCGCCATGGACAACGACGCGCCGGTGTTGCCGGTGCGCATACAGGCGCGCAACTCGGCTTTGTTCTACGGCGCTTCGGCATTGTCCAAACCCATGGGGACGGCGCTGTTGGCGCGCGAGATGTTCAAGCGCAGCGGGCGGCGCATCGTCTTGCGCGTGGGTTCGGTAATGCGTATGGACCGCGCCGCCGAACCGGAAGCGGCCTTGGCGCAGGTGCGCCGCACGCTGTATGCGCTGGGCAGGAAAACCGAAGAGAACGCACCGCCGCCGCAACAGCCGCTCATAGCGCCTGTCGATCCGCACCTGCTGGCCCATGCCCTGCAGGCGCTGGAGATCCTGGGCGAAACCACCGACGGCAAGCGCATCCTGGTGGGTCGCCTGCAAACCGGTTCGCCGCTGCTGCGCGAAATCGGCCGCCTGCGCGAGACGACTTTCCGGGCGGTGGGCGAGGGTACCGGCAACGCCCTGGATGTCGATGCGTACGACGGCTACTACGAACACATCGTGCTATGGGACGCCGCCGCCATGAAGATCGCAGGTGCGTACCGCATAGCGCGCGGGGCGTCGATGCTGGCCGCGCATGGTTTGAAGAGCCTGTATACCGCTTCGCTGTTCCACTACGCGGACGATGTCGTGCCGCATCTGGCCCAAGGCATGGAACTGGGCCGCAGCTTCGTGGCGCCGGAGTACTGGGGAAGCCGCAGTATCGATTACCTGTGGCAGGGCATAGGCGCTTACCTGTGCCGGCACCCTAACGTGCGCTATCTGTTCGGCGCGGTGTCCCTCAGCGCCGCGTTGCCGCTGGCCGCGCGCGAGCAGATCGTCGCCTACTATGCCCGCTATCACGGCGATGCCGAAGGAAGGGCGGTGTCGCGGCATCCCTTCCAGTACCGCGATGCGCCGCCTTCGTTCGGCGAACTCGACGCCGAGACCGCATTCGGCGTGCTGAAATCGAACCTGGACAGCCTGGGCGCCACCATTCCCATGCTCTACAAACAGTACACCGAGCTGTGCGAACCGGGCGGCGCGCGTTTCCTGGCCTTCGGCGTGGATCCTGCTTTCAGCGATTCCATCGACGGCCTGATCGAGGTCGACCTGCAGCGCATCCGCCCGAAAAAACGCGCCCGCTACCTCGAACGGGCCGCACGGCAGGCGGAGGCGGCCGCATGAAGGCGGTGGCTACACCGCCGGTACGGCGCGCGGTGTTCGTTTCCGATGTGCACCTGGGTTCCAAGCACTGCCATGCGGCGGAATTCGCCGATTTCCTGGAAAACCTGCATTGCCGCCAGCTCTACCTGGTAGGCGACATCGTCGATCTGTGGTGGATGGCGCAGAAGCGCGCCGCCTGGAACCAGGCGCACAACCGCGTAGTCGAGGCGCTGCATGCGTTGCGCCGCCGCGGCACCGAGCTGATCTACATACCGGGTAACCACGACCGGCCCATACGCAGGTTCTGCGGGCTGGTGCTGCCGGCCATGCAGGTCCGCCGACGCGCCATCCACGTCACCGCCGACGGCCGCCGCCTGCTGGTCACCCATGGCGACGACTACGATGCGGTCACCCACTTCGGCGGCCTGCAGGAGCGCTTCGGCGACTGGCTGTATTACCGCATTCTGACCGGCAACAAGATCGTCAATGGGTTGCGCCGACGTTTCGGCCTGCGCTATTGGTCGCTGTCCGAATATCTGAAACGGCAGAGCGTCGCCGCCGAACGCTACATCAACCGCTTCGTGCAGGCGGGGCTGGACGATGCGCGCCGGCGCGGCCTGGACGGCATCATCTGCGGACACATCCACCGCGCAGCGCTGGTCCAGCGCGACGGGCTGATCTACGCCAACGATGGCGACTGGGTGGAAAGCCTGACTGCATTGAGCGAGGAAGCCGATGGCAGCCTGTGCCTGCTTTCGCACACCGGCGAGACCCTGGCGGCATTGCCGGCGCGGTTGCGGCTGGTGATGCAGGATCTGCCAAAAGCGGCGTGATATTTTTTCTCTCTGTAGGAGCTGCGTAAGCTGCGACCTTGGATTCAGCGGCTTACGGAAATCGGTTGGAAGTTTCGGTCGCAGCTTACGCAGCTCCTACAAGGGCGAGCTGTTAGCATCTGTGCATGGATTCCATTACCCACCTGTTCCTTGGCGGCGCCATCGCCGCTGCCATCGCTCCCGCCCAACACCGCCGCGCCGCGCTGCTGGCGGGCGCCGCGCTGAACACCTTGCCCGATCTCGATTCGCTGTTCATCGTTTTGTTTACCGACGACCCCGTATCGCTGATGACGGTGCACCGCAGCTTCAGCCATTCGCTGTTCGTGCTGCCGGTGCTGGGCTGGCTGATCTGGTGGCTGTGCGGGAAGCGGGGAAAGCGCGTGGCGGAATCGCCGTCCAGATGGTTCTGGGCCATCCAGCTGGCGTTGGTCACGCATCCGTTGCTGGATGCCTTCACCGTCTACGGCACGCAGTTGCTGTGGCCCCTGCACACGCCGCCGGTGATGGGCTCCAGCCTGTTCATCATCGATCCGCTGTATACGGTATGGCTGTTCGGGGGGTGCGTAGTCGCCTGGTTCGCGCGCGAGAAAGCGCAGGCGCAGCGCGCACTGCTTGCCGGCTTGGCACTGAGCACGGCATATCTGGGTTGGTCGCTGCTGGCCAAGGCGCGGATCGACGACGAAGCCGATCGGGCGCTGGCTGCCATGGGCCTGCAAGGCGCGCCGCGTTTTTCCGTGCCGATGCCGTTCAACACCCTGTTGTGGCGGGTGGTGGCCATGACCCCCGATGGCTACGTGATCGGCGATCGCTCGCTGGTGGCCGACCGTGGCGCCATGCGCTTCAAGGGCTACAAGTCGAACGCACAGGCGCTGGCCGAAGCCAAGGACATCCAGGCAGTGCAGGAGCTGGCCTGGTTCAACCACGGATTCATGCGCGCGCAGGTCCGCGGCGATGAGCTGGTGCTCAGCGACCTGCGCATGGGCCTGGAGCCGGACTACAACTTCAACTTCGCCGTCGCCGTTCGCGAAGGCGGGCAATGGCGTGCGATGCCGCCGCGGCAGCTGCAGGCGGCGTACCGCGCGCCGGTGGCGTCGGGCAAGTTGAAGGATGCGCTGGCCCAGCTGTGGCGCAGAATCTGGCATCAGCCGGAAGCGTGAGCCGCGCCTGCGGCCACGCAATCCAGTTCATCCGCTGCCGAGGCCGGCAGCGCGCTCCAATTCGATTTCTCTTGCCGGGTTACGGCCGCTGGATAGCGGAAGGCGCCCGGACACTGGCAACGCGGGCCGTACTCTGGTTGTACAGCTCGATCCTGCGACCGGCCATCAGATCGTTGTAGCGCTCCTCGCCCAGTGCGTTCCTGAATTGCTTCTGCACGCGGTCGAAGTTGACGCGGTATTCGCCGTAGCCGCTGCGCGCGCCGACTACCATGCGGACGCGTTGCGGGGTCAGGCCGGTTTCATCCGCCAGTTGCCTTACGGTGACCTGCTGCGTGTCGTCGGACGCGGCGGGAATGGGTGCCAGGGTCACGGTGGAATCCTGCGCAGCCGCAGGGGCGGCGATCGCAGCGAGCAGAGTCAGTGCCAGCAGATTTATTTTCATGATGTTCTCCTGAAACTTGGTTCGTCCGTGGAGAGGGGGAGTCCATGTCCGGTGGGGAGTCCGGCAGGATCATTTATGCGCCGGGGGCGCTGGAAAAACGAGTGCCGGAAAGCACCGTTACCTATGCCACGGTTGTCGTTTCGCGATGTCGTTCAATCGCATCGAACACCATAAAACAAGGCGTTTTTTTTTGCGCCCGCTTGCGGCGATATATTAACCATGTCCGGACAACTCTCTCGCCAAGCTCGGCAAAGCCGCTCAGTACACGGTCGCGCGCGCCTGCACGAACGAATAGAAGAACACCGCATCGGGATCGTTCTGCACCTGATGCATTTCACGGCGCACGCCCTCCACCACCTCCTCGGTGACCTTGCCTTCGGCCAGCAATTGATCGGCGGCCGAAAGCAGCAGCTCCTCCCAGAACGCGATCATGGTCTTGCGCCGGGCCGGCTCGCGATTGTCGAAGTGGAAGGTCTTGATCTGCGTGGTCACGTCGCGATAGCCGCCTGCCAGCAGCAGATTGCCCAGCTTGGCGCCCACGAACGGGTCGCCGCCGCTGTCGATCTGGAAATCGTTGAACGCCATCCAGTAGCGCCACACATTGGGCGAATACGGATCGAGCAGGAAGGAGGCGTTCATGACTTCGGTGATGTACACCGGCGAGCCCGGCGACAGCACACGGCGCACTTCGTTGAGCACGCGCGCCGGCGAGGGCACGTGTTCCAGCACCCAGCACAGGAAGGCGCAATCGAAGCTGCGCGGCGCGAACGGTAGATCGGTGGCGTCGGCCTGTTGCAACGCATAACGTCCTTCCAGCCAGGGCATCGCCGACAGCCGCCGGGAGGCGGCGCCCAGCTGCGCGGGGCTCAGATCCACACAGGTCGCATGCAGCGCGGGAAAGCGCCGCAGCAGGATCTCGGTCTGTGCGCCGACGCCGCTGCCCACTTCCAGCAGGCGGCTGGCGCCGGCGTAATCGATGTCGTGGAAGATGGTCGATTCGGCGATCTGGGCCTGCTTCACCAGGCGCGCCTGTTCCACTTCTGAAAAGCCGTGCAGGTATGGGAATTCGGTACTGCTGGATGGATCGCTCATGATGGTTCTCCGGGAAGCACCAGACAAACAAGGAGGCTCCAAGTAAATAATCCCGTTCGTGGTGAGCCTGTCGAACCACGCCCTTGGCGGATTCCTTCAAATGTTACTTATAGATCTTCTCGTGAACAGCGTGGTTCGACAGGCTCACCACGAGCGGAGTTCTTTATAGGACCGGTCCCGGCTTAATCCAGAGCCAGTCATGGTCGGGTTTTCTTCACGCCGCCACCGACAACTCGGGAACGACGCCGGCGATCAGCGCATCGAAGTAATCGCTGGTCAGGCGTATCTGCGCGTCTGCGCTTTCGGCCCGATTGACTACCGCACGGAAGGCCGCGTTCTCCGGCCGGTCTTTGGCGTACCAGCCCAGATGCTTGCGCGCGATGCGCACGCCTTGATGTTCGCCATAGAAATCGTGCAGCGCATGCAGATGGCCCAGCAGGATCTGGCGCACTTCGGGCAGGGTCGGCGCCGGCAACAGATCGCCGGTCCCCAGGAAATGGGCGATTTCGCGGAAGATCCACGGCCGGCCTTGCGCGGCGCGGCCGATCAACAACCCGTCGGCCCCCGTGGCTTGCAGCACGAAAGCCGCCTTGTGCGGGGAATCGATGTCGCCGTTGGCCATCACCGGAATGCGCAACGCGGATTTGATCTGGGCGATCGTGTCGTACTCCGCGACGCCTGTGTACTGCTGGTCGCGCGTGCGGCCGTGCACCGCCAGCGCGGCGATGCCGGCGCCCTCGGCGATGCGGGCGATGCGCAGGCCGTTGCGGTTGTCGGCGTTCCAGCCGGTGCGGATCTTCAAAGTGACCGGCACTTCCACCGCGCGCACCACTGCCTCCAGGATGCGCGCAACCAGCGCTTCGTCGCGCATCAACGCCGAACCGGCCCAGGCATTGCACACCTTCTTGGCGGGGCAGCCCATGTTGATGTCGATGATCTGCGCACCGTGATCGACATTGTGGCGCGCCGCATCGGCCAGCACCTGCGGCTCGGTGCCGGCGATCTGCACGCTGACCGGCGCCGGTTCGCCGATATGGTCCATGCGGTGCAGCGATTTGCGCGTATGCCAGAGCCGGGGGTTGCCGGTGGTCATTTCCGAGACCGCAAGCCCCGCGCCCAACCGCTTGCACAGCTGCCGGAACGGCTTGTCGGTGACCCCGGCCATGGGGGCCAGGATCAGTGCGGGAGTTATCGGATGCGGGCCGATGTGCATACCGGCATTGTAACGGGGCGCTTAAGGGCCGGAGTCGGCAATATCGAAGCGGGCCGCTACTTCGGCCAGGCGCGGCATGGACAGTGCGGCGCCGGCGCGCTCAGTGGACACCGCCGCATAGCGGTTGGCGAAACGCACGTGTTCGGCGAACGCCAGCCCCGCATCACCCGCCAGTGAAGCGGCGAGCGCTCCGTTGAAGGCGTCTCCGGCGCCGGTGGTGTCGACCACTTCGGCGGCCTCGGCGGCAAGGCGGTAATGGGGTTTGGCGTCCCCGCGCAGAGCGTCCTCGGGATGCGACACGAACACGCCTGCCGAACCCAGCGTCACCACCATCGTGCCGTGCGCCAGCAGCTCGCGGCAGAGCGCGTGCAGGCTGACGCCATCGGTGATGCCGACATCGTCCGGCTCGATCTTCTCGCCGATGTGGCGGGCGACCAGGGCGGCGAATTCGGTTTCGTTGGGGGTGAGGATGTCGGTGAGCGCCAGCAGTTCGATGCTGGTCGCAGAGTTGGCGGGTGCGGGATTCAACAGGGTCGCGACGCCATGCGCGCGCGCCAGTTCCAGCGCCGCGACGATGCTTTCGCCCGGCGATTCCAGCTGCACCAGCACCGCGCCCGCAGCGGCGATGGCATCGCCTTGCGAGCGCACGAACGCGGGCGTCAGTGACGCATTGGCGCCCGCGCCGATCACGATGCTGTTGCGCCCATGCGCATCCACATAGATGCCGGCGGTGCCGGTGGGCTGGTCCGATAGCAGATCGCGCAGGTCGACGCCGTCCGCGGTGGCCAGCGAACGCGCCAGCACACCGCCGGGGTCGTCGCCGAGCGCGCAGAGAAAGAGGGTGTCCGCACCTGCCCGTCTGGCGGCGATGGCCTGGTTGAAACCCTTGCCGCCCGGGCCGCTGGCATAACTGCCCGCAATGGTGGCGCCCGGCGCGGGCAATGCTTCGCATTGCCAGACGTGGTCGACATTGAAGGAACCCACTACCACTACCGAAGCCATACGTTTACCCGAAATGCGACAGAACGCCGGCGATGGTCGCAGTCATCAAAGTGGCGATGGTGCCGCCCAGCACTGCGCGCAGGCCGAAGCGCGCCAGGTCCGAACGCCGCTCGGGCGCCAGCCCGCCGATGCCGCCGATCTGGATGGCGATCGAGCTGAAATTGGCGAAACCGCACAGCGCATAGGTGGCGATCAGCTTGCCTTCCGCCGACAGGCTCACCCCTGCGACCTTACCGTTGACTATGTCGGCCAGCTGCAGATAAGCGACGAATTCGTTGATCACGATCTTCTGGCCGATCAGCGAACCCACGGTGGTGGCGTCCTGCCACGGCACGCCGATGACCCAGGCGATGGGCGCCAGTACGTAACCGAAAATCATCGCCAGGTCGGTGGGCTTGCCCAGCATCGCCTGCAGCCCGGTGACTTCGCCGATCCAGGTCAGCGGCCAGTTCACCAGCGCGATCAACGCGATGAAAGCCAGCAGCATCGCGCCGATGTTCAGGGCGAGCCTCAGGCCGTCGCCCGCACCGGCTGCGGCCGCATCGATGATGTTGCTGGAGGTCTTTTCCACTTCCATCTTCACCGTACCGCGGGTCAGCGGCGTGCCGGTTTCCGGGATCAGCAGCTTGGCCACCACCAGCGTCGCCGGTGCAGCCATGATCGAGGCGGCCAGCAGGTGCTTGGCATAGAACGCCTGCTGCGCAGGATCGCCGCCGCCCAGCATGCCGACGTAGGCGGCCAGCACGCCGCCGGCGATGTGGGCCATGCCGCCGATCATCATGGTGATCAGCTCCGATTCGGTCATCTTGGGGATGTACGGGCGCACGGTCAGTGGCGCCTCGGTCTGGCCGATGAACACACTGGCACAGACGCTGGTGGTTTCCGCCCCGGAAACGCGCATGACCTTGGTGATGGCCCAGGCCATCGCGCGCACCACCGCCTGCATCACGTTCAGGTGATACAGCACGCCCATCAGCGCGGCGAAGAAGATGATGGTCGGCAACACCTGGAAGGCGAAGATGAAGCCGTAGGTCTTCACGTCCATCAGGCTGCCGAAGATGAACGACGAGCCGGCATTGACGAAGCTGAGGATCTTGACGAACACCTGGCCCAGCCAGTCGAACACTTCGCGTCCCCCCGGCACCAGCAACACCAGTGCCGCGAACCCTATCTGCAGGGTGATGCCGGTGATCACCAGCTTCCAGTCCACGGCCTTCCGGTTGTTGGAAAACAGGAACACGATGCCGATCAGCACCGCCAACCCGAACAACCCGAATCCGATTCGCCCCAAACCTTCCAGCATGTGCAGCCCCGCCTAGTCCCCGAATCGAAGCAGACTAGAGCAGGGCAGCAGGCTGGGCAAGGCAAATAAGTCCGCGCTTCAGCTTATTCCGCGCACAGCTACCCACACGGCCAGGGCCAGGAACACCATTGCGGCCACGCTGCGGGCGAGTTTCAGCGGGAGGCGGTCGGCAAACCGATGGCCCAGCCAGACCACGGGCAGATTGGCGATCAGCATGCCCAGCGTAGTGCCGGCGATGACCTCCCAAAGGGGCGAATATTTGGTCGCCAACAGCACGGTCGCCACCTGGGTCTTGTCGCCGATTTCGGCCAGGAAGAAAGCGATGGTGGTGGCGATGAACGCACCGTGCGCCGGCAGCCGCTCGCCTTCGTCCAGCTTGTCGGGCTTGAGCGTCCACAAGGCCACGGCCAGGAAGCTGCCAGCGACGATCCAACGCAAGACTTCAGGCGACAGCCATTGCGACAACTCGGCGCCCAGCCAGGCCGAAATCGCGTGATTGATGAGCGTGGCCGCCAGGATGCCGAAGGCGATCGGCCACGGCTTGCGGAAGCGGGCCGCCAGCAGCAGCGCCAGCAACTGCGTCTTGTCGCCGATTTCGGCCAGCGCCACCGTTCCGGTGGAAACCAGCAGGGCTTGCAGGGTGGACATTCATGGACTCCGGGACCGGGCATTCGCGAAGGACGCGAAGGCAAACGCCGCGCAGCCCGGTCCGGGTGAGCGCAACGCCTGCCTACGGTCTTGCCCGACGACGAAGCGGAAGCTTCGGCCCTGCGCACCATGGCGAGGATTCCATCGGGAGATTCCCTCAAGAACACGGCCAAGTATGTTGATGCGCAGACCCCGCACGCGGCGGGTGGGCTACTCCCCGGAGGAGGAAAGTGCGGCGATTGTACAGATGCCTCGCTTGGCATGGGTAAACTCTTCTCATTCGCCAGAACGCTTTGGGAGCAACACGCATGCAATACCGACGCCTCGGTTCCTCCGGCCTGCAGCTTTCGGCGCTGTCCTTCGGCGCCTGGGTCACTTTCGGCGGCCAGATCGGACGCAGCGAAGCGCGCAACCTGATCGCGGCTGCGTACGACAACGGCATCAACTTCTTCGACAATGCCGAGGTCTACGCGAAAGGTGAAGCGGAGAAGGTCATGGGCGATGTGATCGCCGATCTGCGCCTGCCGCGCGATGGCTATTGCGTGTCCAGTAAAGTTTTTTTCGGTGCGGTGGAAGATCCGGGGCCGACCCAGCGCGGGTTGTCGCGCAAGCACGTATTCGAGGCTTGCCATGCGGCATTGCAGCGCCTGCGCGTGGATCATCTGGATCTGTATTTCTGCCATCGCCCCGATCCGGACACGCCGATCGAGGAAACCGTCTGGGCCATGGACGCGCTGATCCGACAGGGCAAGGTGATGTACTGGGGAACCTCGGAGTGGTCCGCCGCGCAGATCAAGGAAGCCGCGCGCATCGCGCGCGCCCATCACCTGCATGCGCCGACCATGGAGCAGCCGCAGTACAACCTGCTGCACCGCACGCGCGTGGAGCTCGAATACGCGCCGCTGTATTCCGAACTCGGACTGGGCACCACCATCTGGTCGCCGCTGGCCTCGGGCCTGCTGACTGGCAAGTACAACGAAGGGGTGGCAGCCGAATCCCGGCTGGGCCAGAAAGACAATGCATGGTTGCAGCGCATGGTGATCGGCGATGAAGGGAGCAGGCGCATCGACCGCGTCCGCCGCTTCACCGCCGTGGCGGCGGAGCTGGGCGAGAAGCCTTCGCAGCTGGCCATCGCCTGGTGCCTGCGCAATCCGCACGTGTCCACGGTGATGCTGGGCGCCAGCCGCACCTCGCAATTGCTGGAAAACCTGGGCGCACTGGAGCTGGCCGGCCGTTACGACGATGCGGTGTGGGCGCGGCTGGAAGTCGCCACGGCCGAATGAACCAAGGCGGCGGGGGTCTTGACGTAGTAATGAGAATCATTATCATCTAATCCTGTTCCCACAGGAGCTACCCCAGATGAGCGCCCAACCGGTCTTCTTTTCCCGCCCCGGACATTCCCATCCGGAAACCGGGGTTCCGCATGAACGCATCGTCTCCCAGCCGGTACGCGTGGAAGAAACCCTCAGCAGCGAACTTCTGCTGAACGGGCGGCGCGAAATCCTGATCAGCCATGGCGATCGCGTCTACCGCCTGCGCCACACCAGCAACGACAAGCTGATCCTGACCAAATAATCCTGCCTGACCCGATTCGCAGGACGTGCCACGCGGGGATCGTGGCGCGTGCCCCTGCACCACAAAACTAAAGCCTCTCTCCACCCGAGCGCCAGCCATCGGTTCGCCAGCTCACCGGGTCACACCTTGCACAGGACCCGTAGAACCGATGAACCGTCCCACCTTGCTTGTTTCCGCGCTATGGCTGGCGCTCGCCGCTACCGCGCATGCGGAAACCGCCGCTGACGCTTCCGCCGATGCAAACGCCGAGGCCAACGAACTCGAACGCATCCAGGTCACCGCCACGCGCAGCGAGCGCGCCATCGGCGACGTTCCCAATACCGTCGATGTGATCGACCGCGAACGCATGGAGACGCTGTTGGTGCGCGATCTGAAGGACCTGTTCCGCTACGAGCCCGGTATCAGCGTAGGCAGCAGTTTCGGCCGCTTCGGCCTGGGCGACATCCGCGTCCGTGGCCTGGGCGGCAACCGCGTGCGCATCCAGACCGACGGCATTCCCGTGTCGGATGCGTTTTCCATCGGCAGCTTTTCCAACGCCAACCGCAACTTCGTCGACCTGGACACCTTGAAGCGTGTGGAAGTCGTGCGCGGTCCCACCAGCTCCCTGTACGGCTCCGATGCGCTGGGCGGCGTGGTCTCTTTCATCACCAAGGATCCTTCGGATTATCTGGAGGAGGGCAAGGACGCCTACTTCGGTTTCAAGATCGGCTACGACAGCAGTTGGGACGGCCTGTTCGGCGGCGCTACCGCGGCGTTCGGCGGCGAGCGCTGGTCGGGCCTGGTGGCGGTGAGTCATCGCCAGGGCCAGGAAACCGAAAACCAGGGCGAAGTGGGCGGTACCGGCAGCGCGCGCACGCAGCCCAACCCGCAGGATCTGGACGGCCGCAGCGTGCTGGCCAAGCTTGTGCTGGAAACGAGCGAGAACCAGCGCTTCAAGCTGACCGTCGAAGGCAACGAAGACGACACCGACACCGACATGTTGACTTCGCGCGGCCGCCAGGCGCTCACCGGCGCGATCAACGATTCGGTCATCGCCCGCGACCACCAATCGCGCGCCCGTGTGTCCTTCGGTCACGAAATGGACGCGATCGACGCCGGCTTCGCCGACCGGCTGGATTGGCAGGTGTATCGACAGGACAGCCAGACCACCCAGTACACACGCGAGATCCGCAGCGGCCTTGCGCCGCCGACGCTGCGCGACATGCGCGAGCGCGAGTTCGATTTCGACCAGCGCGCTTACGGCTTGCAGGCCAATTTCGGCAAAGACTTCAGCACCGGCTCGGCACAGCACGCGTTGTCCTACGGACTGGACGTGTCGCGCACCGAAACCCGACAGAAGCGCGATGGCCTGCGCACCTTCCTGGTCACCGGCGCCACCACCCCGGTGATGTCGCCCGACGTATTTCCGGTACGCGATTTTCCGATCAGCAAGACCACCACGGCGGCGCTTTACGTGCAGGACGAAATAAGCTTCGCCGACGGCGCTTTCCGCCTGATTCCGGCGGTGCGCGTGGATCGTTACGAGCTCAAGCCCCAGGCCGACAACATCTTCACCGAGGACAATCCCGGCGTGGCGCTCAGCGACATCAGCGAAACCAGCGTGTCGCCCAAGCTGGGCGCGGTGTGGCATTTCAACGAAGACTGGTCGCTATTCGGCGGTTACTCCCGCGGGTTCCGCTCGCCGCCTTACAACGACGTGAACATCGGTTTCACCAACGCCGCCTTCGGCTACACCGCCATCGCCAATCCCGACCTGAAACCGGAAACCAGCGACGGCCTGGAAGCCGGACTGCGCTTCTCCAGCGCGGCCGCCTACGCCAGCCTGTCCGCGTACTACAACCGCTACGATGATTTCATCGAGTCGATGCGCTTCATCGGTTTCAACGACGACGGTCTGATGGTGTACCAGTCGCAGAACATCGCCGAAGCGAAAATCTACGGCCTGGAATGGAAGGCCGGGCTTGAGCTGGGCGCACTCTCGGACAAGTGGAACGGCTGGTCGTTGCGTGGCGCCGCAGCGTGGTCGCGCGGCGAGGGTCGTGGTCCGGAAGAAGTGGAGGTTTCGCCGGGCGTAGTCGAGGAGCGGCAGGTCACCCGCAACCTGGACACCGTGGATCCGCTGACCGCGACGCTGGGAATCGCCTACGACCGCGAGAACTGGGGCGCCGAGCTTGCGGGACGTTTCGTAGGCCGCAAGGATCGCGTCTCCGATTCCTCTCTGTACCAGCAAGCCGGTTATGGCGTGCTCGACCTGTATGCGCATTGGGCCTTCGCCCCCGGGGCCACCGTCAACATGGGCGTGTTCAATCTTGCCGACCGCAAGTATTCCGAAGCCGGCGACGTTCCCCTGGTCAACGGCACCAGCACGCTGCTCGACCGCTACACCAGCCCGGGCCGCAACTTCGCGGTCAGCCTGTCGGTGAACTGGTAGTCCATGGCGGCCGCGCTGCCCGGTTTGGCTTTGAGGCATGAAGCGGCCCCGGGTCTGCCGCGCGCCCAGCAACTGGCCGCGCTGGGCACGGTGCTATGCCTGTACCGTCCACAGCAGGGCGGCGAACTGTCGGGCTGGGCGCAAGCGGCGCGGGTGGAATCGCGTACCGGCGTGGACAGCGACGGCCTGCGCGAAAGCCTGCTGTTCTTCGATGCGGAAGGCCGTTGCTGTTGGCGCCTTTACTTGCTGCCCGACAGCGACTTCCTGGCCTGGGACCGACTGCTGGCGTCGCTGCCCTGCCGCGACGAAACCGAAGCGGCGATCGGAGTGGGCGAGCGTCTTTGGCGACGGTTGGCCGGGCGCCTGCGCGGCGAGCACTGGCAGGCGCGCATCCTGACGTTGCACGCCGTGCCCGCCGCGGTCGCCCCGCCCGTGCTGGCCGCCAGTCTGGCGGCAGTGTCGCCTTTGGGGGCGGCCACCGCCCAGCGCATCGCCCAGGCCGAAGGTGCCGACGGCGGCATCCATGCCGATGACTGCTGCTGCGCGCAGTCCTCGCAGGCGGCCATGCAAGGGGCCGCGAAATTCGAGTCGCAGGACGCCCATGCCCTGCCATTGGTCAGGTTCACTTCCAGGAAGACAACATGAAACACCTTCTCAGCATTGCCGCCGTGCTGCTTGCGGCGAACTCCTTCACTGCCGCGGCTCAGGATGCGCCGGCCGACCCGCGCGACCGCCAGTCGATCCTGGCCATGCAGGGCGAATACATCGTCGATTTCGCCTTCGACGAAACCGTATTGCTGCAGCCCGGCTACGAACGCGCCGCGGCGATGCGCAGCGGCGGCAACGAGACGGTGATCGTGGTCGAAGACACTCCCACCAAGATCGTGTTGCAACACATCCTGGTGGATGGCAAGAGCGGCCATGTGACCAAGCACTGGCGGCAGGACTGGGTCTACCAGGCGCCCAGCCGCTTCGAATTCAGCGCCGACCAGACCTGGCAGGTGCGCGCGATTCCCGCCGACAGGAACAAGGGCGCCTGGACCCAGTGCGTGTTCGAGGTCAGCGACGCGCCGCGCTATTGCGGCACGGGACGCTGGGACTACAGCAACGGCATCGCCACCTGGACCAGCGACCTGAGCTGGCGTCCGCTGCCGCGCCGCGAGTACACCAAGCGCAGCGATTACAACGCGGTGTCGGCAATCAACCGGCATACGATCACCCCGGGCGGCTGGACCCACGAACAGTTCAACACCAAGGTGCTGCGCAAGCCCGACGGCACCCAGGTGGAACTGGCGCGCGAGTTCGGCTTCAACGATTACCAGAAGACTACCGAGGTCGACTTCAAACCCGCTTACAAATACTGGAAAGCGACCGCGGATTTCTGGGGCAAGGTACGGATGCGCTGGGACGCGTTCCTGGCCAAGCCGCCGGGCGTGCACTTGAAGACCAAGATCGACGGCATGGCCATGATCATTCCCTTGTTCACCCAGGCTGGCGAGCTTGAGGAAGGCAAGCAGGTCGCCGACCAGGACATCGACAAGGTGTTCGCCGAGTGGGTGGAGCCCGCGCCGGTGAAGTAGGTCGGGGCTACGCCCCCGACGCACGGAACCCGTCGAAGGCGCCGCCCCGACCTACCGTCTATACTTCTCCCCTATCTAAGGAAAGGGGAGAAACGCATGTTCGAGACAGGTTTTCTGGCCATCGTGCTGCTGGTCGCTGGCGTCATCGTGCTGTTCAAGACGGTGCGCATGGTGCCGCAGGGCTTCGAATGGACGGTCGAGCGCTTCGGCAAGTACACCAGCACCATGTCGCCCGGGCTGCACTTCCTGGTTCCGGTGATGTACGGCGTCGGCCGCAAGGTCAACATGATGGAGCAGGTGTTCGAAGTTCCCTCCCAGGACGTCATCACCAAGGACAACGCCGTGGTGCGCGTGGACGGCGTGGTGTTTTTCCAGGTGCTGGACGCGGCCAAGGCCGCCTATGAAGTGTCCAACCTGGACCAGGCGATGATCGCCCTGGTGCAGACCAACATCCGCACCGTCATCGGTTCGATGGACCTGGACGAGTCGCTGAGCCAGCGCGAGACTATCAACGCCAAGTTGCTGGGCGTGGTCGACCACGCCACCAGCCCGTGGGGCGTGAAGGTCAACCGCATCGAGATCAAGGATATCCAGCCGCCGCAGAACCTGATCCAGTCCATGCAGCAGCAGAAGATGGCCGAACAGAACAAGCGCGCCGCCATTCTGGAAGCCGAAGGCGTGCGCCAGTCCGAGATCCTGCGCGCCGAAGGCGAGAAGCAGGGCGCCATCCTGCAGGCAGAAGGCAAGCGCGAAGCCGCCTACCGCGAAGCCGAGGCCCGCGAGCGTCTGGCCGAAGCCGAAGCCAAGGCGACGCAGATGGTCAGCGACGCGATCGCCAAGGGCGATGTGCAGGCGATCAATTACTTCGTCGCCCAGAAATACGTCGAGGCGTTCCGCGAACTGGCCACCGCACCCAATGCGAAGTTCGTAATGATGCCGATGGAGACCAGCGGCATCATCGGGTCGATAGCGGGCATCGCCGAGCTGGCGAAGGAGTCGCTTGAAAAGCAGCAGGCCAAGATCGCCGGCAAGCCGCCGGCCCTGCGCTGAGCCATCCGGGCCAAGGAGAACGCCATGCGTTGGGACGTAGTTAGCTGGGCAGCCATCGCGCTGCTGTTGTTCGCCGCCGAGGCGATGGCGCCGGGCGCGTTCATGCTGTGGATGGGCTTCGCTGCCACGGTGGTGTTCGTGGGCGTGCTGCTGATCCCGGGTGTGCCGGTGCTGGCGCAGGTGGCGGCCTTCGTCGTGCTGAGTTTCGTTTCCATCCAGATCTACCGCCGCTGGTTCCGCAAGAACGAGCCGCAGAGCGACCGGCCGCACCTCAACCAGCGCGCCAACACGCTGGTCGGGCATGTGGCCAAACTGGACCAGGCCATCGTCAACGGCCGCGGGCGGGTGCAGATCGCCGACGCGTTCTGGGTGGTGGAAGGCTCCGATCTTCCCGCCGGCACTCCCGTGCGGGTCGTCGCGGTGGACGGCATGGTTCTGAAGGTGCAGGAGGCCTGAGCCATGCCTGTCCGGGTCGCCTCGCTGGTGCTTGCGATGCTGCCGATGGCCGCCGGTGCGGTCGAGCTGATCGGCAAGACCATGCCGCCATATCCGCCGGGCTTGCGGGATATCGGTGGCTCATGTCTTTCCGATTCGGCCGATCCGGCGCACGTGTGCGATTTTTCCATCGGTCTGCTGGCCGACGCGGATACCGACCCCGACGCCGAACCCGTGCCGCGCTACGTTGTTGCCGGCCGCATGGCCGGCCGCGAAGGCCCACTGGCGTTATGGAAGATCACCGATGCGCAGACCTATCCCAAGGTGGAGAAGGGATATTTCTGGCAAGCCGGCAGCTGCCGCGTGGACAAGGTGGACGACGCCAAGATCATTGCGGTGGTCCGGCAGGGCACCGAAGAGGAATACCTGACCGACGTCGCCTGGGCCAGGCGCCTGGATCTGAAAAGCGGAAAGTTCTCCGTACTCGACCCCGCGCACGTCGATTGCGTCAACGAAGGCTACGGCGAGCCGTAATCGCGACGCAATGGTGGAGCGGCAGTGGGAGCAGTGGTGGGAGTGGCGGTGGCGGTGGGAGCGGCGTCGCGCCGCGAGCTCTTCGTTCCTGCGCTCTCTGCTTCGATGCCCCCAAGAGCAAAAGCTCGCGGCGGGACGCCGCTCCCACCGCCGCTCCCACTTGCCGCTCCCGTCGCCGCTTCGGTGCACCGCTCCTCGTGCCTGCCTCTTCTGGGATAATGGCGATCTTTCGCAAGGCGCCGGCCATGACCCAGAAGACCATCCTCAACGACACCCATCGCGCGCTCGGCGCCAAGATGGTCGACTTCGGCGGCTGGGACATGCCGATCCACTACGGTTCGCAGATCGACGAACACCACCTGGTGCGCAACGACGCCGGCATGTTCGACGTCAGCCACATGACCGTGGTCGATCTGCGCGGGCCGCGCACCCGGGAGTTCCTGCGCTACCTGGTCGCCAATTCGGTAGACAAGCTGAAGAAGCCGGGCAAGGCGCTGTATACCGCGATGCTGGACGAACGGGCCGGCGTCATCGACGACCTGATCGTCTATTTCATGGCCGAGGATTTCTTCCGCCTGGTGGTCAACGCCGCCACCCGCGACAAGGATCTGGCCTGGATCCAGAAGCAGGCCCAGGCCTTCCAGGTGCAAGTGCAGGAGCGCCCGGAGTTCGCCATGATCGCCGTGCAGGGACCGACCGCGCGTGCGCGCGTGATCGGCCTGCTGCGCGAGGCGGACCGTGCCGCCGCCGACAAGCTGGCCCGCTTCGCGGCGGTCGAGGCGCACACCACCGACGGCGTGCCGTTGTTCGTCGCACGCACCGGCTACACCGGCGAGGACGGGTACGAGATCGTGCTGCCGCAGGAACATGCGGTCGCCTTCTGGAATGCCCTGCTGGCTGCAGGAGTGAAACCGGCCGGCCTGGGCGCACGCGACACCTTGCGTCTGGAAGCGGGCATGAACCTGTATGGACAGGACATGGACGAGACCACCACGCCTTACGAAGCAGCGCTTGCATGGACCGTCGCGCTGGACCAGGGCGACGATTCGAAGCCGCGCGATTTCATCGGCCGTGCCGCGCTGGAGTCGCAAGCCGCCGCCGGCGCGCCACGCCAGCTGATCGGCCTGGTGATGGACGAGAAAGGCGTGCTGCGCCATGGCCAGAAAGTGCTGACCGCCGGCGGCGAAGGCGAAATCCTGTCGGGCACTTTCTCGCCGACGCTGGGCAAGGCCATCGCCTTCGCGCGCGTGCCGGCCGGCGACATTCCGCTGGGAGTGGGGGGCGCCGTGCGCGTGGACATCCGCGGCCGCGAGGTGCCGGTGCGGGTGGTGAAATTCCCGTTCGTCCGCGAAGGCCAGGCGCAACCCGGCGTGCTGGAATGAAGGCACGCGCTTGTTGTCCACTGACCGAATTCCTTCGCTAAACTAGCGCCACCCGCCCACCCTCAACCCGATCCCCCGGAGCAGCAACATGAGCGAGATCCCAGGCGACCTCAAATTCCTCAAGTCCCACGAGTGGGCACGCGTTGAAGGCAGCGGCCGCGTCACCGTTGGTATTTCGGACCATGCGCAAGGACTGCTCGGCGACCTGGTCTATGTCGAACTGCCGAACGTCGGCGACCGCGTAGAAGCCGGCAACGCCGCTGCGGTGGTGGAGTCGGTGAAGGCGGCCTCGGACGTCTACAGCCCGCTTACCGGTACGGTGGTCGAAGTGAATTCGGACCTGGCCGACAAGCCGGAGACGATCAATGAAGATGCCTACGGCGAAGGCTGGATCTACGTGCTGGAGATCGAAGAGCCCGACCAGTTGAACGACCTGTTGGCGCCCGACGACTACGCCGAACTGCTGGAGGACGAGGATCACTGATCCGGTCCCGCCCGCTTCCAGCACCCGCTACTGGCCGCCATGTGCGGCCGGTTTGCTTTTGGGGGATCCGTTATTTGCCGGGAGCGGAGACCCTCCATCGCGTGCCGACGAATGGCGTACGAGCGGTCGGCCGAGTTGTTCGTCACTCCGTTGCGGAACCGGAAGCGGGAGTTTTCCTGCGCTGGCAGGAATCGGAATCCGGCGATCGCGATGCGGATGCACGAACGTCGCCGGTCGTCTTCGAGGTCGCGGCCGCGACCTTCGACAGCCGAAAAAGTTTGCGCAAATCCGCGCATTTGGACTTCTGCGAGGCCCGAACGAGCGGTTCGCCGCAATGCCGCAGGCGCTTCCGTTTATTCCTCAGCAGGCGTCGCATCGACGCAATGGCGCGGCGTGGATCGCGAGCGCGTATCCGACGACGCGAAAGCGCTGCTGCAAAAAAACCGCATTAAACGCGGCGTTTTTGAATGCAGCGCGCTTGCGATGCGAAAGCCGGCGTGCTCGCGTCGGCGCGATGCGCGCAAGCTCTCGGTCCGGGCGGCGGGATCGCGGTCGGGGCGGGGGCGAAAATATTTTTGCAAAACTGTTGACACATCGAAAAAGCGTGATTAGGTTTCGCCCCAGCAGACGTTTCCTGCGGAAGCAAGTGAGCCGATCATCGCGACAATAAGCAAAACAAAACGGCCCCCCACCCGCGCCCTCGGCATGACGGACGCAGGCTTCGCTTCCCCGACGAAAACGCAGACCCCTTCCCGATACCGCACCCGCGCCGTATGCGACGCGGGTGTTTTTTCATCCGCGCCGACCGGCGCGAACAGGCACGGCCGTTCCCTGGCCGGGCTTGCCACCATCCGTTCCGACGCGCCTGGCGCGACGGCGGCTGCCTGCGGGTCCGACTCCCGCGGCGTTCCATTGCAACTGGGCTTTGTAAACGGATTCACCAATCCATAGTTCACTGACGAGGAGCCATAACATGGCAACGAAGAAAGCTGCTAAGAAAAAACCCGCCAAGAAAGCCGCCAAGAAATCGGCAGCCAAGAAGGCCGTGAAGAAGACCGTAAAGAAGGCCGCCAAGAAAGTAGCCAAGAAGCGTCCGGCTAAGAAGGCTGCCAAGAAAGTAGCGAAGAAGGCCGCCAAGAAAGTAGCCAAGAAGAAGCCGGCTAAGAAGGCAGCCAAGAAGACCGCTAAGAAAGCCGCCAAGAAAGTAGCCAAGAAAGTAGCCAAGAAAAAGCCAGCCAAAAAGGCCGCTAAAAAGGCTGCCAAGAAAGTAGCCAAGAAGCCAGCCAAAAAGGCCGCCAAGAAAGCTACCAAGAAGGCTGCCAAGAAGAAGCCTGCTAAGAAAGCCGCCAAGAAGCCTGCCAAAAAGGCAAAGAAAAAGGCTCCGGTAGCGCTGCCGCCAACCCCGGCTCCGCTGATCTAAAAAAAGAAATCCCGATTACCTGTAAACCATAGAACTCTCTCCCCGGCGCCCAGCGGGGAGGGAGTTTTTTTATGCGCCAGGGTGTAGCCTTCCTCTGAACCGAGGAGAGCGTGCATGAAAATCCTGAAGTGGCTTTTGTGGGCGGTGGTGGTGCTGGCGGTGCTGATCGGCGGAGGCGGGCTGCTCTTTCCGGCCACTTCCCACCTGGAGCGGTCGACCTTCATCCAGCGTCCTCCCGCAGAGGTATTCGCCACCCTCAATTCCTTTGGCCGCTTCAACGAGTGGTCGCCCTGGTTCGAAATCGACCCCACCGCCAAGTACACCTATAGCGGTCCGGCATCGGGCGTCGGCGCCAAGATGGCCTGGGTGGGAAACAGTTCGGTCGGCAGCGGCAGCCAGGAAATCATCGAGAGCGTGCCGGACGGCAGGATCGTCAATGCGCTGGACTTCGGCGGCAGCAAAGCCAAGGCGACCTTTCAGCTGACTCCGGACGGCAATGGAACCCAGGTGACCTGGTCGCTGGACAGCGAACATGGCTACAACCCGATCAATCGCCTGTTTGGCGCATTGCTGCTCGACCGCATGGTCGGCAAGGATTACGAAAAGGGACTGGCCAAACTGAAGGGCGTGCTGGAAAGCGGTCCGCGTTGAGGGGGGAGCCTTGTCCGCATCCGGCGATGCATGCCGGAGAGCGGATACCCGCTTACTGATGCCGCTTACTTGGGCGAAGCCGAAGCCTTGGTCGAAGAGCTGCCGCTTTCGTTGGCGGGGGTATCGGCCGATTCGGCCATCAGCAGGTCGTTGCCGATCGGCATATCCAGCCATTGCTGCGCAGGCAAACCCATCGCACGGTCCAGGATGGTGGGCAACAGTCCTGAGGGCACGCTGCTGTCGCTGTTCCACAGGATGGCGATGCCCAGGTCGCGTTCCGGCACCAACGCCACCAGGCCCCGGTAGCCCTGCACGGCGCCGGCATGGAATACCACCTGATGCCCGGCATAGTCGAACACGCGCCACCCCAGCGCATAGCTGGCCGAGTACACCCGTTCGCGACGCCAGCCGGCGCGCATTTCGCCCGGTGTGCTGATCAGCGGCGCATGCAAGGTCGCCAGCAACGGCGCGGGCAACACGTCGGGACGATGTCCCGTCTGCGCGATCAGCCATTGCGCCATGTCGCTTGCGCTGGCATTGACGCCGGCCGCCGGCGGAAGCTTGTAGTAAGTCGGCTTGGGCATAAGCGACACCCAGCCGTTGCGGCTGCGCACGTGCGGACGCGCCCAGCGCGGGCTGCTTTCGATCCCGGTCAGGCCGATGCTGGCGTCGTTCATACCTAGCGGTTTGAAGATGCGCCGATCCACCGCCTGGTCGTAGAAGCTGCCGGTAGCTGCGAACACCACATCGCCGATCAGGCTGAAGGCGACGTTCTGATAGGCATAGCATTGCCCCGGCGCGCAATCGAGCGGCGCGGAGGCCAGCTTGCGGGAGACGCCGTAATAGTCGGCGTTGGATTCGATGTCGCGGTCGAAGGCATTGTGGGCGTGCAGGCCGACGCGATGGCTGAGCAGGTCGGCCACGGTGACGCGCTGCGTCGCCAGCGGATCGCTGAGTTGGAAGTCGGGTACGTAATCGGTGACTTTGCTGTCCCAGCGCAGAGAGCCGTCGTTGACCAGCAGGCCGGTCATGGTGCCGGCGAAGGCCTTTGACAATGAGGCCAAGCGGAAAACGGTATGGCCATCCACTAGTTGCGGCTCGGTCACATCGGTCACACCATAGCCGCGCGCACTGAGCACGCGTCCGTTCTGCACGATGGCCATGGCAAGGCCGGGGACACGCTCGCCCACGGTCAGTGAGTTGGCCATGTTTTCGAATGCCGCCACATCGAAGCCCTGTGCCAGCGGCATCAAGCGCTGGCTGGCCAGGCTGGTGCGGTACGCCTGCGGTTGCGCGGGCGATCGATACTGCGGGGCGGCGACGGGGCTGGGGGTAGTGCTGGCAGTCTGGTTCCAGCGGAGCGGAGTCTGCGCGGTGGAGGAAAGCGTCAACGGCAGCAGCAGGCCCAGCAGTCCGATGCGGATGGACCTTGCAGGCCGCGAATTGCTGTTGTCTTTCATCGTGTGTCGCGCCTGCGTAAGCTGTCTCTGTCCCGGATAATAGCGCCGGTTTTTGCAATTGCACAAACGGGGAGAAGTTCGATGACCATCTTGTTCATATTGTTGGTGATTGTAGGCCTGGCAGTGGTGGTCGGCTTGTGGGGCGTTGGCATTTACAACGGGTTGGTCACTGCCCGCAACGCGTTCAAGAACGCGTTCGCGCAGATCGACGTTCAGCTTCAGCGCCGCTTCGATCTGATTCCCAACCTGGTGGAGACGGCCAAGGGCTATATGAGCCATGAGCGCGAGACGCTGGAAGCGGTCGTTGCCGCACGCTCCGCCGCGCAATCGGGTCTTTCGGCGGCCAAGGCCAATCCCGGCGATCCGGCGGCGATGGCGCAGTTGGCCGCGGCGCAGGGGCAGCTGAATGCGGGGCTGGGGCGGTTGCTGGCGGTGGCCGAGGCCTATCCGGATCTGAAGGCCAATCAGAACATGATGCAGCTCACCGAGGAGCTGACCACTACCGAGAACAAGGTGGCGTTCGCGCGACAGGCGTACAACGATTCTGTGATGGCGTTCAACAATAAGCGCGAGGTGTTTCCGTCCAGCTTGCTGGCGGGGATGTTCAATTTCGCGCCGGCGGCGCTGCTGGATATCCCGGCGGACAAGGCCGAAGTGCGCGAAGCGCCGAAGGTGCAGTTCTGAGTTCTTCGCGCTGACTTTAGTTTGCCAACCCTTCCCCCGTTTACGGGGGAAGGTGCCGAAGGCGGATGGGGGCGCTCTTGGCGCGGCGCATCCGATCAAAGGGAAAGCGTTTCGCGCCCAGGCGCAACCGTAGGAAATAAAGCAGTAGCCCTTCCCCTGCTTGCGGGGGAAGAGCCTGCCCCGTACTTGATACGGGGTGCCGAAGGCGGATGGGGGCGCTTTTGGCGCGGGCCATCCGATCAGAGCAAAAGCGTTTCGCGCGTTGCGCGAGTCACTTTTCTTTGAACGGCAAAGAAAAGTAACCAAAAGAAAGCCGCCCTAACGCCGCGCCCGGCGATGAAGCCGCCGGGTCCGCAAGTGGCGCAGGAATTTCCGTAAGGCGCATCCTGCGCCTCCGGAAACGGCGCACATCCTTGTGCGCCGCCCCTGCGGGGTTTACCTGCGCCACTTGCCGCTGCTCACGGGGATTGGGTCCAAAGCAAAGCAAAAAAGCGGAAAGCGGAAAGCGGAAAGCGGAAAGCCGAAAGCCGAAAGCGAAATCCGGCACCAATCGCGAACCAACAGGGCATCATTCCCTCTATGAACTTCTTCGAGCACCAGGCCAAGGCACGCAGCAGTTCCACCCGTATGGTGGTTCTGTTCGCGCTGGCGGCGGGCGGGATCGTGTTGGCGGTGGATCTGGCGGTGCTGGTGTTGTTGGGGACGCAAGTGGAGGGCGTTGGCGGCATTGCGGTGTTGTTGTTCATCGCCACGGTCGGTACGTTGCTGGTGATCGGTCTGGGTTCGATGTACCGCATGGCTTCGCTGCGCGGCGGTGGCGAATCGGTCGCGCTGCAGATGGGCGCCACCGAGGTGCCCGCCAACACCGCGGACTTCCAGCTGCGACGCCTGCGTAACGTAGTGGAGGAGATCGCCATCGCTTCCGGCGTGCCCGTGCCCAAGCTCTATGTGATGGAGCACGAGGCCGCCATCAATGCGTTCGCCGCCGGCTATTCGCCTTCGGACGCCGCCATCGCGGTCACCCGCGGTGCGTTGGATCGGCTCAACCGCAATGAGCTGCAGGGCGTGATCGCGCACGAGTTCAGCCACATCCTCAACGGCGACATGCGTCTCAACATCCGCCTGATGGGGACCTTGTTCGGCATCATGATGCTGAGCATCATCGGCCAGCGCGTGCTCATCTATGGCCGTGGCGGCGGCAAGAACGGCGGCGCGATCCTGGGCGTGGCGCTGGTCGCGCTGATCGTCGGCAGCATCGGCGCGTTCTTCGGGCGCATGATCAAGGCCGGGGTCAGCCGCCAGCGCGAATTGCTGGCCGACGCCTCGGCGGTGCAGTTCACGCGCCAGACCGAGGGGCTGGCGGGCGCGTTGAAGAAGATCGGCGGTCTGCACGAGGGTTCGCAACTCACCGACAAGGCCAAGGCCGAGGAAGTCAGCCACATGCTGTTCGGCGAGGGGCTGTCGATGTCCGGCCTGTTCGCCACCCATCCGCCGCTGGTGGAGCGCATCCGCCTGCTGGATCCGTCTTTCAACGAACAGCAATTGCAACAACTCGCGACGCGCTGGATGGCCGCGCCGCCCGACGGCATGCAGGAGGACCTGGCACTGGGTCTGGCCGCCGCCCCGCCGCCGCTGCCGCCGCTGGCACGGGAAATCAGCGTCACCCCGCCGATGATCGTCGCGCAGGTGGGCCTGCCTGCCGAGGATGACTACCGCCGCGCGGACAGCATCGCGCAATCGTTGGCGCCGGAGCTGCGCCAGTTGGCGGCGCAGCGCGAAGGCGTCATGCCGTTGCTGCTGGGCCTGTTGGTCGACGACAACCCCGCCATCGCCGCCAACCAGCGCATCGAGGTAGCCGCGCGGCTGGGCGAAGCGATCGCCACGCAAGCCTGGTCGCTGCGCACCCAGCAGCTAGCGTCCCTGCACCCGATGCTGCGGCTGCCGCTGGCGTCGCTGGCTTTTCCGGTCCTGCGTCTGCGCCCGCGGCTGGAACTCGACGCCTTCCTCGCCGCCGTTCATGCCATGGTGCATGCGGACGGCAAGGTCTCCTTGTTCGAATACTGCCTGGGCAAGCTGCTGGAAGTGCAGGTACGCGAATCGCTGGATCCCGCGCGTTATGCGCGCTTCGGCCGGCGCAAGCCCGGCAACGTAAAGCAGGAATTCGCGACCTTGCTGGCGGTGGTCGCGCAGTCCGGTAACGACGATCCCACCACTGCGCAACACGCTTACCTGAGCGGGCTGCAGCGGGTACTGCCGCGCGATCATCTTCCTTATGCGCCGCCACCCGAAGGCGTGCTGGCGCTGGAGAGCGTGTGGGAAGGACTGGATGCGCTGGACCCGCTGGCCAAACAAGTGATGGTGGAAGCCATCACCGCCGCGATCAGTCACGACGGCCGGGTCAGCGTGACCGAATCGGAACTGCTGCGCACGATCTGCGGCGTGCTGCATTGCCCGTTGCCGGCGATGCTCGAACGCGGATGAGACCAAACTCCGCGACCGACCAAAGTCGTGATGACTCGATGGCCGATGCGAACGATGATGCGCATCGGCGCATAGCGGATATCCAATGAGCAATTCCCCATCGGCCACCCGGAGCAGCAGCGGCCTGTCCGTGCTCGGAGTGGCGTTCGTCGTCGTCTGGTGCACCGGTTATATCGCCGGCAAGTTGATGCTGGACCATGCGGCACCCTTCACCGCACTGATATGGCGTTTCGGATTGGCCGGACTGGTGTTCGCCGTGTTCGCGCTCGTGGCGGGAGCTCGCGGCGGCGGTCGCGATGTGCTGCACAGCATGGTCGCCGGTATGCTGATGCTGTCCATGCAGTTCGGCGGCGTCTACCTGGCCATGGGCTGGGGCGCGAGCGCCGGGGTGACGGCACTGGTGATCGGCATCATGCCGCTGCTGGTGGCGTTCCTGGCCATGCTTGCGGGCAGCGAGCGGTTGGGTCCTGCGCAGTGGTGCGGCTTGCTGCTGGGCTTTGCCGGCGTGTTGCTGGTAGTGGCCGACCGCGTGGATGGCGTGACCCCTGTGCGGGCCTGGATCGCATTGGCGGTGGGCCTGGTGGGCATCAGCATGGGAACGCTGTACCAGAAGCGCTATTCGTCGAAGATCGATCTGCGCCTGGGCCTGGCTATACAGAACGGCGTGGCCACGCTGGCGTTGCTGCCCTTGGCCCTGGCCGAAGGGTTCCGCTACGAAGCCAGCATGGCGTTCTACCAACCATTGGCCTGGACGGTGCTGGTCAACTCGGTCGGCGGATTCGCATTGCTGTTCCTGCTGATCCGCCGCGATGCGGCGACCGGGGTGGCCGCATTGTTCTTCCTGATGCCGCCGGTCACCGCGGTGTTCGGGCATCTGCTGCTCGGAGAGCATCTGACGCTGCTGAAGATCGGCGGCTTCTTGTTGGCGACGGTGGGCGTGTGGCTGGCTACCCGGACTTCCAGCCCGGTGCCTTCGACCGGGTGAACCGGCCAAATGGGATCAACCCAGCACGGTTTTGCCCAGAATCAGATCCGAAGCACGCTCGGCGATCATGATGGTCGGCGCGTTGGTATTGCCGCCGATCAGCGACGGCATCACCGAGGCATCGACCACGCGCAGGCCTTCCACGCCGTTGACCCGCAACTGACTGTCGACCACGGCGGTCTCGTCGCTGCCCATGCGGCAGGTGCCGATCGGGTGGTAGACGGTTTCGGCCTTGGCGCGGATGAATGCCACCAGTTCGCTGTCGGTCAGGTCGTTGCGCGGCGGCTGGATCGGCGCGCCGCGGTAGGCGTCGAAGGCCTTCTGGGCGAACAGTTCGCGCGACAGCTTGGCGCACTCCAGCATCATCTTCAGGTCGAAGCCTTCCTCATCGCTCAGGTAATTCGCTTCGATGCGCGCGTCGGCACGTGGATCGGAGCTGTTGAGCGCGATGCGGCCGCGGCTGCGCGGACGCAGGAAACAGGCGTGCAGGGTGTAGCCGTCGCCCTTGAGGCGGTTGCGGCCGTGGTCGTCCAGCATCGCCGGGACGAAATGCAGCTGGATGTCGGCGCGGGCGTCTGGCGCCAGCGACGAACGCAGGAAGCCGCCGGCTTCGGCGATATTGCTGCTGCCCGGACCGCTGTGGTGCTTCAGGTAGTAGTGGTAGGCGATCGCCAGGTCACCCACGCGGTCGTAGGTCACGCGCTGGGTGGAATGTTGCAGCGTGCAGATGTCCAGGTGATCCTGCAGGTTGCGGCCGACGTAAGGCGAGTCCACGGCCACGGCGATGCCGTGTTGCTGCAGATGATCGGCCGGGCCGATGCCCGACAGCATCAGCAGTTGCGGCGAATTGATCGCGCCGCCGCTCAGCAGCACTTCGCGTTCGGCGCGCGCCTGGATTTCCTGACCGCCGCTGGCATAAGCCACGCCGACGGCGCGGCCGTTCTCCAGCAGGATGCGCCGCACCAGCGCGCCGGTCATCACGTCCAGGTTGGATCGGGACTTGGCCGGTTGCAGATACGCCACGGCCGACGAGCAGCGCGCGCCGTCCTTCTGGGTGACCTGGTACAGGCCCACGCCGGATTGCTCTGGGCCGTTGAAGTCGTGGTTGTGGCGGAAGCCCGCCTGCTGCCCTGCTTCGATGAACACTGACGATAGTGGGTTCGTATAGCGCAGGTCCGAAACGTACAACGGGCCGTCGCTGCCGTGCAGCGTGTCGCCGCCGCGCGAGTTGCGTTCGGAGCGCTTGAAGTAGGGCAGCGCGCTGTTCCAGTCCCAGCCTTCGGCGCCGCCGTTGGCCCAGTCGTCGTAGTCGCCGGCCACGCCGCGGATGTAGCACATGGCGTTGATCGAGCTGGAGCCGCCCAGCACCTTGCCGCGCGGCCACCACAGGCGGCGGTTGTCCAGGTACGGCTCGGGCGCGGTGTCGTAATTCCAGTTCACGCCTTTCTGCCCGACCAGCTTGGCCAAGCCGGCGGGCATGTGGATGAAGGGGTGCCAGTCGCGGGGGCCGGCTTCCAGCAGCAGCACTTTGACGGCGGGGTCTTCGGAAAGGCGGTTGGCCAGCACGCAGCCGGCGGAGCCGGCGCCAATGATGATGTAGTCGTACACGCGCAAGCCTGCTGCAGAAGTCCGGCGAAGCTAGCCGCCGGAGGTAGAGCAAATGCTCTGCGCGCGGCCATGGCGCCTAAGCGACTGAAAGCTGGTGGGGATAGGGCTTTCCAACGCTGGCGATGTTGCAGTGCATCGGATACCGTGCGCGCTGGCGTGGCGGTAAAGGACAGGAACGGGGTCATGCAGCCGAACCAGGGGCGCATCCACATGGGCGAATGGCGCGGCGTCGCTATTTCGTTCGTCTATTTCTTCTGCGTGCTGGCCGCCTATTACATGATCCGCCCGGTGCGGGAACAGCTGTCGTCCGCGGTCGGTTCGACCCAGTTGCCCTGGTTCTACGCCGCGACCTTCATCGCCACGCTGGTGTTGACGCCGGTGTTCGCCGCGCTGGCTTCGCGCTGGCCGCGCCGGGTGCTGGTGCCAGTGGTGTACGTATTCTTCATTGCCTGCCTGCTGGCCTTCATGCCGGCCTTCACCCACACCGGCCTGCTCAGCCCGCGCGTGCTGGGCATGGTGTTCTTCGTCTGGGTCAGCGTGTTCAACCTGATCGTGGTATCGGTGTTCTGGATTTTCATGTCCGACATCTGGAGCCTGGACCAGTCCAAGCGCCTGTTTCCCATCATCGCCGTCGCCGGCACGCTGGGTGCGCTCGCCGGGCCGGCGCTGACCCGCTCGCTGGTCAGCGTGATCGGCGTGGCGCCGTTGCTGCTGATATCGGCCAGCCTGCTGGGCATCGCCACGGTCTGCGTGATGCTGCTGAACCGCTGGGCGCGCGTGCACGGCGCGCGCCGGCATGAAGCCGGTCACGAGGACGCGGTAGGCGGCGGCATGTGGGATGGTCTGAAGCAGATCTTCGCCGACCCGTTCATACGCGGCATGGCCGTTCTGCTGCTGCTGGCCGACGGCATCGGCACGGTCAACTACGCGCTAATGATCGATTACTCCGGCGCGACCTTCGCCGACGCGGCGGCGCGCACGCGCTTCCACGCCGACGTGGATCTGGTCGCGAACCTGCTGACCGTGATCGTGCAGGTCACCTTGACCCGCTGGCTGTTGCCGTTGCGCGGTCCGGGCGCGGTGATCATGCTCTGGGCGCTGGTCAGCATCGCCGTGCTGCTGGTGGTGGTGTTCTCGCCGGATCCGCATGCGCCGCTGTTCACCCTGCCGTTGCTGCTCGGACCGGTGGCGCCGACCGTGCTGGCCCTGATCGTCAGTCGCGGCCTGGCCTACGGCATGGCCGAGCCGGCGCGGCACAGCCTGTACACCCGTGTGCCGCGCAACGTGCGCTACAAGGGCCAGGACGCGGTCGACACCGCGGTCTGGCGTTTCGGCGACTTGGCCATCGCGACCGGCATGAACGGTCTGAAGTCGCTGGGCATGACGGTCGGCGGCTTCGCGGGGCTGAGCGCGCTGGCTGCATTCGCCGCGGCGGGAGTCGGTTGGCGCTTGTGGAAGCGGGTGGAAAAGGTGGGGGAAACAGTGCCCGTGCAGGCAGAAGCTGGCAAATGATCCGTTCGTGGTGAGCCCCGGACCTGATCCGGAACTCACCACGAACTGGAATTTCTCCCGCGCAGTCTTCCGGTATGCTGGCCTGAACCGAATCACCAGGGGCCGACATGCTGATGCTTGCGCAAATCCTGACCGCGCTGGTCGCCTTGCTGCATGTGTATTTCCTGGTGCTGGAAATGTTCCTGTGGACCAAGCCGCTGGGCCTGAAGACGTTCCGCAACTCACCCGAGAAGGCCGAGACCACCCGCGTACTGGCCGCCAACCAGGGGCTCTACAACGGTTTCCTTGCCGCGGGTTTGCTCTGGTTCCTGTGCGCCGCGCAGTGGAACGTGGTGCTGTTCTTCCTGGGCTGCGTGCTGGTCGCCGCGCTGTACGGCGCCTACAGCGTCAGCAAGCGCATCTTTTTCGTCCAGGGTGTGCCAGCCATCGCCGCCATCATCGCCGTGTGGTGCCTGACCCGCGGTGTCTGATGCACGCGCACCGTGGGAGCGGCGTCCCGCCGCGAGCTCTTGATCCTGGCCATTCACTCATGCGCAAAAGCTCGCGGCGGGACGCCGCTCCCACGGTCGGTTCTAGCTGCGCGCGGGTTTGGGAGAAACCCACATCGAGATGCGCGCCTTGAATACCACATCGCTCTGCGGATCGGTCACCACGACGTTAACCGGCAACTCGTAACCTTCGGCTGACTCGTACGGCGGGAATTCCGGCGTAGCCACGCCGCGCTGTGCGCCGACGGCCTTCTTCAGGTATTCCACAGTCATCCCTTTCGGGATCCAGCGCATCGATGCGGGAATGCTGACGTCGGTCATCAGTCCGCCGGTGAATTCGGCCAGGTTGCACAAGGCGATGGCGTGCACGGTGCCCAGATGGTTGGTCACGCTGCGGCGATGGGCGATGGTGGCCTCGGCGCGGTTGGGCTCAAGCACGGTCATGCGCGGCTTGATGCTGCCGAAGTAGGGCGCCTTGAAACAGATCAGACGCGAGAACAGCCAGTGGCCGAATGGCTTGCGGGTGATGCGGTTGTACAGCTGAAGTACGGAAGCGCTCATGGCAAAGGCTCTGCTTGGCCCCCTCCCTTGCGCAGCCCCCCAAGGGGACTTCCTTCGGGGCGCAGGGGAGGGTTGGGGAGGGGTTGCTCTTGATCTTGCTGTTGCTTCCGGCGGCAATCTGAAAGTCAGCGCGAAGAGCACCCCCTCCCAGCCTCCCCCTGCGCCCCGAAGGAAGTCCCCTTGGGGGACTTCGCAAGGGGAGGGGCTAAGAGCTCAAGCCGCTTCGCGCGACTGCCGCGTCCCAGCGCCGTGCTTGTCGTAATAACCGGCCGACCGCAATTCATGCGCATCGAAATCGTCCACCGTGATGGTCTCCAGCGTGATCTCGCGCAGCTCTTCCAACTGCTTGCGTTCATCGGCCGTGATCCAGCCCTCGCGCACGCCTTCGTCCAGCTGCGAAGCGAAATCCAGCGCTTCGATGTCGCTGTTTTTCAGCGCCTTGATGAACTTGCGTTCCACCGGCTCGGCCAGGATGGCCTTGGCCAGGTAGCTGTTGATGCGGCCGCCGGGATTGTTCTCGCAGGGGGTGAGGAACACGCCCTCGCCCAAGCGGTCGCGCGCTTCGTTGGGCGTCATCAGCAACGCGGCTACGCGGTGGCCCAGGCGGTCGCTGGGAGCGACGGCGCGGCGGCCCCACGGAAAGATCAGCGGCCACAGCAGCCACACCACCGGGCGGATCGGGAAGTTGCGCAGCGCGGCCGACAGGGCGTGTTCGATCTTGTGCACGCTGTCGTGGAAGGCCCAGGCCAGCAGCGGCTGGTCGGTCACCGGTGCGCCTTCGTCGTGGTAACGCTTCAGCATGGCGCTGGTCATGTAGACATGGCTCAGCACATCGCCCAGCCGGCCGGACAGCGATTCCTTGAACTTCAGCTTGCCGCCCAGCAACAGCATCGACACATCGGCCATCAGCGCCAGGTTGGCGGAATAGCGGTCCAGCTTGCGGAAATAGCGTCGCGTGTAGTCGTCGCCCGGGGCCGAGCCGATCTTGGCGCCGGTCAGGCCGAACCAGAACGAGCGCACTGCGTTGGAAATGGCGAAGCCGATGTGGCCGAACAGATTGCGGTCGAACTCTTCCAGGCCGGCCTGATGATCCGGATTGCCGGCGGCCTTCATTTCCTTCATCACCCACGGATGGCACAGGATCGCGCCCTGGCCGAAGATCAGCAGGCTGCGGGTCATGATGTTGGCGCCTTCCACGGTGATGGCGATGGGCGATGCTTGCCACGCGCGGCCGGCGAAATTCCGCGGCCCCAGGATGATGCCCTTGCCGCCGATCACGTCCATCACGTCCTTGGACACTTCGCGGCCCATTTCCGTGCAGTGGTACTTGGCGATGGCCGACGGCACCGACGGCACGTCGCCGCGATCGACCGCAGCCGCGGTGGCCTGCGAAAGCGCGCTGATCGCATACGCCTTGCCGCCGATGCGCGCCAGCGCTTCTTCCACGCCTTCGAAACGGCCGACCGACAGGCCGAACTGCTTGCGGATGCGCGCATAGGCGCCAGTCACCAGCGCGCCGGCCTTGGCGCCACCGCTGCCGGTGGAAGGCAGGGTGATGGAACGGCCCACTGCCAGACATTCGTTGAGCATGTTCCAGCCCAGGCCGGCCTTGTCCACGCCGCCGATCAGCTGGCTGAGCGGGATGAAGACTTCCTTGCCGTGGATCGGGCCGTTCTGGAACGGCGAGTTGAGCGGGAAATGGCGACGGCCGATTTCCACGCCCTGGGTATCGCGCGGCAGCAGCGCCAGAGTGATGCCGATATCGCGCGTGTCGCCGATGAGTTTGTCAGGGTCGTACATGCGGAACGCAAGGCCGATCAGCGTGGCCACCGGTGCGAGCGTGATGTAGCGCTTGTCGAAGGTCAGCTTTACCCCCAGCACATTGGCGCCGTTCCACTCGCCTTTGCAGACGATGCCGAAGTCGGGAATGGAAGTGGCGTCGGAACCAGCGAACGGACCAGTCAGGCCGAAGCAGGGCACTTCCTCGCCCGCCGCCAGACGCGGCAGGTAGTAGTCCTTCTGTTCCTGGGTGCCGTAATGGTTAAGCAGCTCGCCCGGGCCCAGCGAATTGGGCACGCCGACGGTGGAACTGACCACGCTGGAGACCGAGGCGATCTTCTGGATGACCTTATGGTGGGCCAGCGCCGAGAAACCCAGGCCGCCGTATTCCTTGGGAATGATCATGCCGAAGAACTTGTTCTTCTTGATGAAAGCCCACAGTTCCGGCGGCAGGTCGGCGTAGACGTGGGTGATTTCCCAGTCGTTGGTCATCCGGCACAGCTCTTCCACCGGGCCGTCGAGGAAAGCCTGTTCTTCGGCCGACAGCTGCGGCTTGGGATAGTTGAGCAATTTGTTCCAGTCGGGATCGCCGGTGAACAGTTCGCCTTCGAAACCCACCGAACCGGTTTCCAGCGCGATGCGTTCGGTCTGCGACAGCGGCGGCAGCACCTTGCGGAAGAACTTCAGCAGCGGTGCGGTCACCAGCGGCTTGCGGATGCCAGGAATCAGCAGCGGCACCGCGATCAGCGCCACCAGCACGGCGGCGACGATGGTTGCGGTATGGTTGGCGCCCAGCAGCCAGCACGCCACCAGCAGAGTCGCAGTGATCGCGGCCCAGTAGGCCAGCCGGATACGGTGGTAGGCGGCGAACGCGCCAACCAGCAGGAAGGCGAGGAAGGGGGCGACGATGCTCATGGGACGGCTCCGGATACGGCGTTGGTGACGGCGGATTCGCCGGTGGCGTTGAATGCTGTTGCGTCTGCGCGGGCCGCGGGCAGGTCGGCCAAGTATTCCAGCACGGTGCTGGTAAACGCGTCGTTGTCGTCGCCGGCCAGCATGTGCGTGGCCTGCGGCAGATGCGCGTGGCGCGCATGCGGAACCAGCGTCTGGAATTCTTCCACGGTCTTGGCCGAAACCAGATCGCTGCGGCCGCCGCTGATCAGCAGCACCGGACAGCGGATCGTGCGCGCGGCATCGACGATATCGTCCTGGTGCTGCGCGCAATCGCGTACCAGATCGTCGATCAAACGCGCATCCCAGTGCCAGCGCCAGCGGCCGTCGCTGCCTTCGCGCAGGACTTCGCGCAGCTCCTGCGGCGTCTTGCGCGCACGGCGATGCGGCAGGTACGCGGCGATGATGTCGGCGGCATGATCCAGTGAATCGAAACCCTGCGGGAAAGCGGTGACGAAACCGAGGATGCGCTGCAGCCCGGCTTCTTCCCAGCGCGGGGTAATGTCGACCAGCACCATGGCGCGGAACAGGCCCGGCCAGCGCGCTTCGGAAATCATGCCGAACAGGCCGCCCATCGAAGCGCCGATCAGCACCGGCGGCTGCACGTGTTCGCCGGCGACGATGATCAGGTCGTCGGCCAATTGTTCGCCGGCGTAGGGCAGGTCGGCGGGATTGCGGGCCGACTCGCCATGGCCGCGCGCATCATAGGAAAGCCCGGCATAGCCTTCCGCGGCCAGCGCCGTGCCGCTGCGTTGCCAGGCTCCGCGGGTCTGGCCGAAGCCGTGCGCAAAAAGCAGCGTGTCGGAAGCCTGCAGGGACGAAGCGGTGGGGAAGGCGGTTGCGGCCAAGGCAAGACCGCCTGCGCCGGTCAGCGTCCGCAACTGCGCAGGCAGCTGATCAAGAGGAGGCTTGGAGGAAGTAGATACCATACGGGCTAGTATGGATCTCACAATTTAGAGTAGTCAATCGGTTTCGGCGCCGGCCGCTCGGATCCGTTGCTGCTGCAAGCCGCTGATTCCAGGGCGCTTCGACGCGATGCCGCAAAACGTACCGCAACAAACCTCGGCGTATGGTTAAATGTGAAATATGACTGCAAACACGTCCGAACCGGCTTCGGCCAACACCTCCCGACCCGCTCGCCTCAGCGCCGAGGATTGGGCGCAGGCAGCGCTGGATCTGGTCGCCGAGCAAGGGGTCGCCGCCGTGGCGGTGGAAC
Source organism: Pseudoxanthomonas sp. CF125 (assembly GCF_900104085.1). Classification (GTDB taxonomy): domain Bacteria; phylum Pseudomonadota; class Gammaproteobacteria; order Xanthomonadales; family Xanthomonadaceae; genus Pseudoxanthomonas_A. The sequence continues at coordinate 1,650,693 of NZ_FNLD01000001.1, read as the reverse complement.
CGCTCGCACGCCGCTTGGGCGTCACCAAGGGCAGCTTCTATTGGCATTTCCCCTCGCGCGATGCGCTTCTGCAGGCGGCACTGGAGCGTTGGGAGGCGATCGAGCAGGAAAGCGTGTTCGGCAGTCTGGAAGCCGTGCCGGATCCCCGGGCACGCCTACGCGAGCTGTTCCTGCTGGTCGCCCATGAGGTCAAACCACACGTTATCTATAGCGAGCTGCTGAAGGCGCTGGACCACCCGGCGGTGCAGCCGGTGATCAACCGGGTTTCGCAGCGGCGCCTGGAATACCTGGTTGCTTCCTTCCGCCAGGCCGGCCTGGGTCGCACCGAGGCCCAGCACCGTGCGCGCTTGGCGTATTCGGCCTATCTGGGCTTCCTGCAGCTGGCCCTGCAGCTGCAGCAGCCGCGCTTGCATCACGAGGAATTCGAGGCTTACGTCGAGCACGTGATCAGTACATTGATCCCTAACTGAGTTCGCTGCTCGTCATCCCCGCGAAGGCGGGGGCCCAGCGACTTTGGCTTCTTGCATTTGATCGTGGAGCAAGAGCGCTGACCAGCCGTTCGGCTGTTGAAAGCCGCGCGTTGCGCGAGTCACTTTCTTTGCTTGTGCAAAGAAAGTAACCAAAGAAACGCACCCTAACGCCGCGCCCAACGATGAAGCCCTTGGGTCCGCAAGCGGGCCGGGAATTTCCGTAAGGCGCCTCCTGCGCCTCCGGAAACGGCGCACATCCCTGTGCGCCGCCCCTGCGGGGTTGATCCCGGCCCGTTTGCCCCGCCTCACGGGGCCGCTAGAGCAGAGCCAAAGCAGGTCCAGAACCGTGAATACTAGTTTTCATTGATGGATCGTCTTAAACCTTACTGCCCATTGCCGCATCCCAATGTCTATGCTGACCGCTGCCATGAGCGAATCGATGACCGACACGACCACCGCCGAGGTGGCCGCCGCTACCGATGCCGCGCTGGCGCGATCGGCCGCGGCAGGCGATGCGGGCGCGTTCGAATCGATCTACCGCCGTCATGCCGGACGCGTGCATGGCGTCATCGTCAGGCTGGTCGGCGCGCATGGGGTGCGAGCCGAGGATCTGACCCAGGAGGCTTTCGTCCGCGCCTGGCAGGCATTGCCGAAATTCCGTTTCGAAAGCGCTGTCTCCACCTGGTTGCATCGGCTGGCGGTCACCACCGCACTGATGGAACTGCGCAGTCGGCGCGGCGGCCCGCGTTTCGACGAGGATGAAGACGCGCTCGATGGTTTGGGCGTCGCCGATTCGGCCGGCAACGGCACCGCGCTTTCGATGGATCTGGAACGCGCGGTCGCCACGTTGCCTCCGCGTGCCCGAGCGGTGTTGGTGCTGCACGATGTGGAAGGCTGGAAACACGAAGAAATCGCCAACGAACTGGGCATGGCGGTAGGCAGTTCGAAGGCGCAGTTGCACCGCGCGCGGCAGTTGCTGCGCGGACGTTTAGGAGGTGAGGCATGAACACACATAATGATGACGTGTACGACGATGGTGCGCAGACTGACGAAGCACTGCGTTGGCAACTGCGCGGGCTGCGCCGCGATCTGGAACCGCAGGCCGACCTGTGGCCGGGCATCGCCGCGCGTATCGCTGCCGTGCCCCGGCAAGCGGCGGCGACCGGCAAACCGCGGGCGCGTCGTTTCGCTCCCTGGGCCATGGCCGCTTCGGTGCTGCTGGCCGTCGGCGTGGTCTGGCAGATGATGCCTGCCGTAAAACCGCAAGCGCCGGCAGGCAATCCGATGATCCGCCAGCAGGCCGTCTCCATGGCGCTGGATTACGAGCGCGCGTTCGCCCGCTTGCAGCAGCAGGCCAATACCCACCCCGAGATGCATGGAGCCTTCGGCGAACTCGACCGTAGCGCCGCGCAGATACTCAGCGCGATCGACGACGACCCCAACGCGACGTTCCTGCTCGAACAACTTCGCCGCACCTACGCACGACGCCTGCAGTTGACGCAGCGCGCGGTCATGACCTGAGGATATTCCCATGCGCAACTTCGCTTCCGCCGCTTCATTGTTCTTCGTTCCGCTGCTGGCGCTTTCCGCAGCCGCCGGCGCCGCCACGCCCATCGACCAGACCCGCGCGCTGGATGCGCGGGGCCGCGTCGATATCGAAAACCTCAAGGGACGCATCCAGGTGCGCGCCTGGGAGCGCAACGAGGTGAAGATCTCCGGCACGCTCGGCGATGGGGTCGAGAAGCTAGTGGTGGAGGGCGACTCCGAGCATCTGATAGTCAAGGTGCAATACCCCAATAGCGGCGGCTGGGGCGGCAACAAATCCGGGCCTACCGATTTGCAGCTGATGGTTCCGGTGCGCGCGGACCTGGACATCGATGCGGTTTCCGCGGATGTGGATGTGTCTGGCGTCGCCTCTTCCAAACTATCCATCGACAATGTCAGCGGAGACGTGTTGCTTGCGGCAGCGCCCCGGGAAGTCGATGTGGAAAGCGTCAGCGGCAACCTGCGGCTGACCGTCAACAGCGGCGATGTCCAGGCGCAGACCGTCAGCGGCGGCATCGTCCTGCGCGGCCGCATGAATGGACAGATCAAGACCGAAACCGTATCGGGCGACATCGACGTCGCAGTCAACGGCGAACGCGTAAGCGAATTCTCGTCCAGCACCGTCAGCGGCAATGCCCAGGTGCGCACCGCGCTGGCGGCCAAGGGCGAGATCGGTATGGAAAGCGTCAGCGGCGATCTGCTCCTGGTGCTGCCCAAGAATTTGTCCGCGCAGGTCAGCGGGGAGAGTTTCAGCGGCGATCTCAAGGCGCCGGGCGCGAAGATCCAGAAGCCCGAACACGGCCCCGGTTCCAGCTTCAATACCCGTTACGGCACGGGCGAAGGCGAGATCAGGCTGGAGACATTCTCCGGCAATGCGGAGTTGAGGCTGGAATGAGGCCCGTCCGCGCTACGGTTTGTGCACGTCGCGATACAGCAGCATTTCGCGCAGGCGCAATTCGTTGGCCTCGTCGAAGCCGCAGGTCGCCTTGAATTCCTTCGGGTTCTCGTACGTGCCGAACAGCATGTCCCACCACACGATGTCGCCGTAGTTGTTCTTGTGCCTGCCGTATTGATGATGCACGCGGTGCATCTCCGGGCGCTGGAAGAAATAACCTATCCAGCGCGGCGTTCTGATATTGGTGTGGTAGAAGAACTCGCCTAGCGCGGTACAAGCGGTATAGGCCATGCCGCCCTCCATCGACAGGCCCAGCACGGTATAGACCAGCAGGCTGCCGATCAGGGAATTGACCACCATCTCGCCTGGATGTTTGTAGAACGAAGTGATCACCTCGATCCGCTGCGGACTGTGATGGATCTGGTGGAAGAACCGCCACAACGCATCCACTTCGTGGCGCCAGCGATGCCACCAGTAAAAGACGAAGGTTGCGATGAAGTAAGCGATGAGGCCGCCGGCAATGGGTGGAACATGCGCCGAAAGGTCGAAAAGAGAAAGGGAGGAGAACCATTTCTCCCAGGTCACGCCAGCCAGCAACACAACGCCCAACTGCAGGATGTTGATTGCGATCACCCGGACCGGCCATGTTCTTACCTTCGGCAAGCGCCAGCCAGGAAACAATCGCTCGAAAAGAAAGCAGAGTGCGGCGATGGCGAAGAGGGCGGGCAACATGCGGGGCTCCTTGGTGATCCTATCCGCGAGAGCTTCAGGCCGGCCCAATTACGGTCTGCAGCCACCCGTTGCGCCATTCGGTCTGGCGCAGGACATGGCCGGATTCTTCGAGGTAGCGGAAGATCGAGCGCACGGTGACGACCGGGTAGTCGCCCGACAAGCGGGTGCCAACGGAGTGGTCGGTGAAAATGATGTTGACGCCAAGTAATCCGCCCAGCACGCGCTTCGCGTAGGCGATATGGACGATGTCCGGCCTGAAGCCATCGCGTTGCGCCCACGCGTACGCAGCATGCCGGTCGTCCAGCTCTGGCATGGACGCAACCGCTGCGAGGGTTTCCAGCACCCAGGCGGTGGAGTTCTGGTATTCGCGACTTCCAGGACGCGCGATCAGGTTGTAGGCCTGTTCGTGCAAAGCATTGCGCGGAAGGGAGCGCAGGTGATCGGCAAGACGTTGCGCCAGAGCCGGCTGCAGCCAGACGATGCGGGCGTCCTGATTCACCAGATCGTCGGCGAAGAAATTCACCAGTCCCTGCGCATGCAGGGCCGACCGTGCGGTGCCGCATTCGTTGAGAAGGTGCAGCACCGTCCAGCGGCCATCGCTGTGATCGCGCAGCGCGAAACCGATATGGCTATAGACCAGGCCTTGCTTGGAAAGATCGGTGCCGACGCGCGCCACCAACACGACGGGCGCATCGATTTCTTCCAGTGCGGCCACTACGCGCATCGCGGTGACAGTCGCGTCGGCGAGCTTTTGCGGCGTAGCCGGCCGGATTTCGCACTGGTTCCCGGCAATGGCAGCCAGCGGCGAGGCAAGGCAGAGCGCCAGGAACCAAGCGGAAAGCTTCATGGATGGATCCGCCGGCTATGGATATGCGGTCGCGCGCTTGGGTCGGGGATGAAGGCGATCACCGCGCTGCCCACCATCAACAACAAACCTCCCGAGACCACCAATGCCGTTCCCACGCTGGTCTTGGGCGAGCCGGAAAGCAGGTTGTAATCGGGTTCGACCAAACCTGCCAGCAGAATGGAACCGAATGCAGGCGCCACCGAGATCGTCACCAGTGTCCCGCGTGCGCTGGCCTGTACTCCGGTGACGGTGAAGTGGGCGCCGGCCTTCAGTGCGTCGTAGAGCGCGATGGGAACTTCGACAGAGGCCTCCAGGCTGGCGGCCGAGGCATCGCTGAGATGATTGGATTGCGCACGGGCCGGGGCGTGGAAGGCGCCCAGCGACAAACCCAACGCCAGGATCGGGGAATAGCGGTGGAGACGCGGCATGGTCGATTCCGGATTCGGTTTGACCGGAGCTTGCGCATCCTTCGCACGAACTCAACATATTTCTACCAGGTGGCCGGATGTTGTGGGTTGGGTATACGATTCCTAAACCATGGCCCTATCAATCGAACTCGTCGACTCCCTGAAACGCTGCCTGCGCGCGCAAGGTCTGACCTATCGCGACCTGGCCGCGCGCTTGAAGCTGAGCGAGGCGGCGATCAAGCGGATGTTTTCGCAACGTGCCATGAGCCTGCAGCGGCTGGAGCAGATCTGCGATGCGCTGGATGTGGGTCTGGCCGAGCTCAGCGCCGAATCCGCGCGCGGGCGTCCCGCCATGGCCAACCTCAGCGAATCGCAGGAACAGGCGCTGGTGAGCGAGCCGGCGTTATTGCTCGCGCTGTTCCTGACCATCAACCGCTGGCGCCAGGAGGACGTGCTGGCGCAGTTCGACTTCAACATCGCGCAATGGACCGGGCTGCTGGTGAAGCTGGATCGCCTGGGCATCATCGAATTGATGCCGGGCAACCGCGGACGCCCGCTCACCGCGCGCAATTTCCGCTGGCGCGCCAATGGACCGATGGAGCGCTATTTCCGTCTGAACCTGCTCGGCGATTTCTTCGCCGATCCCTTCGACGGCGAACAGGACGCGCTGTTGCTGCTGAGCGGAAGCCTGAGCATCGAAGGCGTCAAGCAACTGCGCCTTCGATTGGAGGAACTGGCGCGCGAGTTCGATGCGCTGCTGGCCCGCGATGCGACCTTGAGCGCGCAGGAGCGGGTAGGCGTCAGTCTGGTGCTGGCGCAGAAGCCGTGGCTGCTGCAGTTGTTCCAACCGTACAGGCGTGCGCAGAACGGCTGATAACGTTTTCACAACCGTTTTCATGGGGATAGGGTCTGCGCTGCAGCAAGACCCCGCCTGCCGGCGCGAGTACCATTTAGTTGCATTCGCAACGATATGGTTGGCCTGGGAGGGCGCGCATGAACGCAGCGATTTCGTATTTCGACGACAAGAATCCGGCCGGCAGCCGGCTCGATGATTTGAATCGCTGGGTCGCCGAGACCGCCGCGCTGACCCAACCGGATTCGATCCACTGGTGCGACGGCAGCGACGACGAATACGCCGCGCTGCTGCGATTGATGCAGGAAGACGGCACGCTGCTGCCGCTCAATCCCGACACGCATCCGGGCAGCTGGCTGCACCGCTCCGACCCCAGCGATGTCGCGCGCGTCGAGCATCTGACCTTCGTCTGCAGCCGCGACCGCGACGATGCCGGCCCCAACAACCATTGGATGCCGCCGGCCGAGGGCCATCGGCGGATGGACGCCTTGTTCGCCGGCTGCATGCGCGGCCGCACGCTCTATGTGATTCCCTATTGCATGGGCCCGATCGATTCGCCGCTGGCGCGTTGCGGCGTCGAGATCACCGACTCGCCCTACGTGGTCGCCAATATGCGCCTGATGACCCGCATGGGCGCGCCGGCGCTGGCGCGCATCGAACGCGAGGGTTCGCTTGGGGATGGCACCTACGTCAAAGGCCTGCATTCCACCGGCGAGTTGGATCCGGATCGCCGCTTCATCATGCATTTCCCGGAAGAGCTGAGCATCAAGAGCTATGGTTCGGGCTATGGCGGCAATGCGCTGCTGGGCAAGAAATGTCACGCCCTGCGCATCGCTTCCTGGCAGGCGCGGCGGGAAGGCTGGCTGGCCGAGCACATGCTCATCGTCGGCATAGAGAATCCGCGCGGCGAGACCCACTACATCGCCGCGGCCTTTCCGTCTGCCTGCGGCAAGACCAACCTGGCCATGCTGATCCCACCGGAAAGCTATCGCCAAGCCGGCTGGAAGGTGTGGACGGTGGGCGACGACATCTGCTGGATGCGTCCCGGCGCCGACGGCCGTCTGTACGCCATCAATCCCGAAGCCGGTTTCTTCGGTGTTGCGCCGGGGACCTCGGAAAAATCCAATCCCAACGCGCTGGCCACCATCGGGCACGACACCATCTTCACCAATGTCGCGACGACCGCCGACGATCAGCCTTGGTGGGAAGGTCTGGACGCCCGGGTGCCGTCGAAGGATTGGCAAGGCCGCGATTTCGACCCGGCCAACGGTCCGGCCGCGCATCCCAACTCGCGTTTCACGGTTTCGGCCCGTCAGTGCCCCAGCTATTCGGCGCGCGCCGAAGATCCGCAGGGCGTGCCGATCTCGGCCATCGTCTTCGGTGGCCGCCGTGCCTCGCTGGTGCCGCTGGTGTTCGAAGCCCGCGACTGGACCCACGGCGTGCTGGTCGGCGCCAGCATGGGCTCGGAAACCACCGCCGCCGCTACCGGCGACGTCGGCGTGATGCGCCGCGATCCCATGGCCATGAAGCCGTTCTGCGGCTACAACTTCGCCGACTACTTCGCGCATTGGCTGTCGTTCGATGTGCCTGGCGCCCGCCTGCCCAAGATCTTCCACGTCAACTGGTTCCGGAAGGACGGGGATGGGAAGTTCCTGTGGCCCGGCTTCGGCGAGAACTTGCGGGTGCTGGAATGGATGATCGAACGGGTGGAAGGCCGGGTAGGGGCGATGGAGCTTCCGATAGGTCTGCAGCCGCAGCCGGCGGATCTCAACCTGCAAGGGGCCGGTGTTTCGTCCGAACAGCTAACTGAGCTCTTCTCCTTCGATAATTCGGCCTGGCAGGCTGAATTCGAACAGATCTGCGCTTATCTTGACGAATACGGCAAGAAAACCCCCGCTTCATTGGTCGCCGAGGCACATAGCGTACTTAGCACTTTGCAATGACCTCGGTGGGCGTCAGGGTTTAGCGGGTTTGGCATGCCATTCAGCTGAAATTGTGACTTGAAGTTTTTGAACAGGGGAAATGGAACTCGCATCACGAATTCATAACAATGTAAATTATTGTTTTACAACAATATTTGCACTGAATCGTGAGTTTTGGTTGCAGTTGTACCCATCGCCGTAAAAATTACGTTATCCTTCGGCCACCAGGCGTAGTCCCATTTGGCGTCTGTTTATTTGGCTTGGGTCCTTGCGACCTGGTCTTCAACTCGACCTTGAGAGAGAGCATCAAATGACCAACCTTAAGAAGCTGCCAGGCGCGATTAAGTTCGCGTTGTTCGCCAGCGCGGCGACGCTGGTTTCCGGCAACGTAGTTGCGCAGGAAGCTGCAACCGACGACGCCAAGACCCTTGACCGCATCGAAGTGACCGGCTCGCGCCTGAAGCGCGCCGATATCGAAGGCGCCGTTCCCGTAGTCGTTATCGACCGCGCACAGATCGACGCCAGCGGCGACGTGTCCGTGGCCGACGTGTTGCGCGATTCGACCTTTTCCTCGTTCGGTAACTTCCGTCCGCAGTCCGGCAGCTCCGCACAGGCTCTGGCCGACATCGACCTGCGTGGCCTGGGTTCAAGCCGTACCCTGGTGCTGATCGACGGTCGTCGTGCACCGAAGGCCCCGTTCTCCGGCCAGTCCGCCGACTTGAACGCGGTGCCGATCGCTGCCGTTGAGCGTATCGAAATCCTGTCCGACGGCGCTTCGGCCGTGTACGGCTCCGACGCCATCGGCGGCGTGGTCAACATCATCCTGCGCAAGGACTTCAACGGCGCCGAACTCCGCATCGGTACGGGCCAGACCAAGATCCAGGGCGGCGATACGCAAGAAGGTTCCGCGATCATGGGCGTCTCGAGCGACCGCGGCAGCTTGATCGCCGGCCTCTCGTACTCCAAGCGCGGCATGGTGTTCACCAAGGACCAGATTGGTGGCGGCACCCTGGGCGTTTCGTCCTTCGGCAACAACTACCGCACCGTCGTTCCGAATCCGGATCGTGCCGATCCGACCACGCCGCCGCGTCCGGACTTCGCTGCCGACTGGCGGGCTACGGGCGCCTTCATCCGTATGCCTGGCTTTGCTTGCGACACCAATGGTTTCTGGGTGACGCCGGGCAACACCTGCTCCTTCGACTTCAACTCCGTCGCGGCTAACGAAGCTTCGATCGAGAACAAGTCGCTGTTCGCCCGTGGCGACTACCAGATCAACGACGACTGGACCCTGTACATGACCGCCACGGCCAGCCGCGTGAACAGCTTCGGCCGTTACGCGCCGACGCCGGGCGAAGTGTTCATCCCGTCGGGCAGCCCGAACGATCCGACCCCGGCCGATGGCCTGCCGGCGTTCGTGCGCCATCGCTTCGCCGCGGCCGGCAATCGCGACACCAGCACCGATGCGACCGTTACCGACCTGTTGATCGGCTCGACCGGTCAGCTGACCGACAAGGTGTCGGTGGACTTCGGCCTGCGCCGTAACGAGTACCACTACAACGAGCTGGGCCGTGGCTTCATCGTCCGTCCGCTGGCCGAACAGGCCATCGCCAACGGTAGCTACAACCTGCTCGACCCGTTCGGCTCCGATCCCGCCGTGGTCAAGGGCTTCACTGCTACGATCGCCCGCGAGTCGACCTGGAAGACCGAAGAGCTGTACGGCACGGTGAACTTCGACCTGTTCGAGATGGGCGGTGGCGTTTCCAACGCCGTCGTCGGCGCCGAATACCGCAAGGAAGAGTACGCCGATATCTTCGATCCGCTCTCCGAAGCCGGCGTCATCGAAGGCTCGGCCGGCAACTCCGCCGGCGGCAGCCGCGACGTCTACTCGGCGTTCTTCGAGTGGCTGTTCCCGTTCACCAGCACCTTCGACGTCACCATCGCTGGCCGTTACGACAAATACAGCGACTACGGCAATGACTTCTCGCCGAAGATCGCCGCTCGCTGGCAGCCGCTGGACAACCTGACCTTCCGCGCTTCCTACGGCGAAGGCTTCCGCGCTCCGACGTTGGACATCCTGACCCAGCAGGCTGCGTTCTCGGCCGACCCGGTCACCGACTTCGACACCTGCGTCGTCTTCGGCGGCAATCCGGCCACCTGCGCGAACACCGAGATCCAGGTCGACGCAACGGTGATCGCCAACGGCGCGCTCAAGTCCGAGCAGTCCAAGCAGTACAGCATCGGCGTCGCCTACGATCCGTTCGACTGGTTGAACGTCACCCTCGACTACTACAACATCAAGGTCGAGGATCGCATCAACCAGTTCACCTCGCAGGAGCTGATCGACCGCTCCATCGACCCGAGCCTCGGTCCGATTCCGGCCGGTCTGGGCGTGCTGCGTGACCCGATCACCAATGCGATCATCCGCGTGACCCGCGGTTCGGCGAACGAAGGAACGCTGGAAACCGACGGCTTCGACTTCAACCTGCGCACCAATTTCGATCTCGGCGGCGCCGGCAAGTTGGAGAACGCCCTGCAGGTTTCGTACATCAACAAGTACGACATCATCTCGGTCGTTGGCGATGTGAGCAACCAGGCTGGAATCGTCGGTCAGCCCGACCTCCGCGCCGCGCTGCGCAACACCTGGTCGCTGGGCGACTTCACCGTGGGCTTCAGCACGAACTACATCGATGGCCAGTCGGACTCCACCGGCAATGTCGGCGGCTACGCGACCAACGATGTGTACGTGAACTACAAGACCCCGTGGAAGGCCGCCATCACCATCGGTGCCAACAACGTCGGCGATCGTTACCCGGAGCTGGTCGGTTTCAACGGCCGTCCGTGGAACTTCAGCCTGTACGATGCGTACGGCCGTACCGTGTACTTCCGTTACACGCAGTCGTTCTAAGCGGTTAAGCAGTCGAGCTGTACCGAAGGGCCCCGGAAACGGGGCCCTTTTTTTGGTCGGTTTTAAGTGGACAATACGGCGATGGATAACAGCGGACACGCGCGCAGCGAGGCTTGGTCGAACTACTGGAAGAGCGGTGCGCTGCACTCTTGCGTAGGCAGCTATGCAGGCAATTACGGTGGCGCGATCGCGGAGTTCTGGAATGCCGTTTTCGGCCGGCTGCACAAAGGCGACAATGTCCTGGACATCGCGACAGGCAATGGGGCCTTGCCCAAACTCCTTTTGGATGGTTTCCCGGCCAAGTTCGGGCGCGTGGATGCGGTCGACTATTCGACGGTAGCGCCCGCGTGGTACGACCCGGAGAGGATGGGGAAGATAGCGTTCCATCCGAACGTGGCGATGGAGCGGCTTCCTTTCGAGGATCGCAGATTCGATGCGGTCATCAGCCAGTACGGCCTGGAGTACGGCCGCAGGCAGGAATCCCTGGAGGAATGCCTGAGGGTCGCGAAGGAGTCGGCGATTTTCGCCTTCATCCTGCACCACGCCGATGGCGTCCTGGTGCGGGTGGCCGAGCAGGAAGTTGCGCACATCGACAGGCTGCTCGCCAGCGACGGTCTTGTGTCGGCCGCCATAGGGATCGTCCCATGGCTGGAGGCGACTCGAAAAGATCCATCGGTCGGTTCGGATGCCGAAGCGTTGAAATGCCGCGCTTTGTACAACGCATCGATGTCGCAGCTGGCGGAGGCGATCGGTGCCAGCGACGTGCCCGACCTGCTGCTGGAGAGCAGGGAGTGCGTGCATAAGCTGGTTGCATCGGCCGGCACCATCGAAGTGGAGACGGTGCTGGAAAAGCTGCGCGCGTACAGGGAAGCATTAGTGGGCGCCCGTTTGCGAAGCGCTGAGATGGTGAGCAGCGCACTGGACACCCAGCAAGCGCATGCTATCGAGGCTTATTTCAAGCGGGCGCGACCGGCGCTGCATACGCGGCTGGAGCCCATCAGCCACGGTGCCGAAGGCACGATCGGGTGGGGGTTCGTGGCTGCCGTGGGGCTGGAATGAAGCTGCAGTCCGACCAGCGGTCAGGGTTGGAATGAATGGGAATGAAAAAGAGACGATGCCTGCGCGGGACCAGCGCCCACTGATGCGCGTCCGTTAGAGGTCTTGCTCGTACCGCACGTAGGGCACAGTACCTTCGTCGCCGCTCTCGTCGCTTGGCGAGAAGGGGTTCTTGCCGCGGGTGATGACGTTTTCCGCGCCCACGGTCAGCTGGCCGCTCCATGGGGTACGCCAGGTCAGGCCCAGGCCAAGACCTTCCCATTTTCCCGGTTGGCCGGGGACATCGACCACGCGGCCGACGATATTGGCGCTGAAGGCGCCGTATCCGCCGCCGACGCTGAGGCTCTTGGTGTTCCAGCGGTCGGCGATGGTCGGTACGTCGGCGATCGGCACCAGGCGGGCGCGGGCTACCGCACCGCCGATCCGCACGTAGCCTTCGCGGCCGATGTTCTTCTGGCCGAATATGGCCAGATCGTTCTCTTCGACGCGTGCGCCGGCATTGGAGGACAGCCAGGCGGGGAGGGTGTCGCGGCCGCTGCCGGCGGACAATCCCAGCTTGCCGCCAGGACGGGTCAGGGAGGCGCCGGCGCTGAGGCGCTGGCTGCCGCCGTCATTGCCGTCGGTCAGTTCGGCAACCGCGCAATTGCTGATCAGGCTGCCGATGCTGCTGGCGCTCTGGCGGTTGCAGACCAGGCCAAGGGAGTCGCCGGCTTCCAGGCCGAAGGCCGCTCCCAGCGTGTTGCTGCCCAGGCGCCAGCTGGCGCCGGCGGAGGCTTCGCCCGTGGGCTCCAGCAGAAGCACGGCTTCGACCTTGCCGCTGGTGTTGTTCCAGACCGGAAGGACGGTGGCATCGCGTTTGGAGGCTTGCGGCTTCTTGGATTGCGCCTGCGCGCCAGCAGCCACGCCAAAGGCGAGCAACAGGGCAAACGGCAGGTGCAGAAGACGCGGGTTCATAGCTCGCTTAAGACTCCCAACTCCGCGGTGGAGTTCCCCTCCCAAGGGCATTGGATGCTATTCGATTTATGTTTCTTTAACAAGTCCCCAACAGGCCCCAGGGCTACTGAAGCCGTTCAGGGGCCTGTATTCCGACCGGCGGCAGGGCGAAAAGTTCGTCGATTTCGGGGGCGCTGAAAATATAGCGCTGGCCACAGAATTCGCAACGCACTTCGGCCAGGCCGTCGGCCAGGGCGGCATGGGCCTCTTCGGCGCCCAGGGATTGCAGCATGGTGGCCACCCGCTGCTGGGAGCACGAGCAGGCGAAGCGCAGAGGGTGTTCGGCCAGGACCACCGGCTCTTCCTGGTGGAACAGGCGGCGCAAAAGCTCCTCTGCGGGGAGGGCCAGCAGCTCGTCGGACTGCAAGGTGTCGAATAAAGCCCCTGCGCGGTTCCAGCCATCGTCGTCGCCCTCGTCGCTCGGCAACTTCTGCAGCATCAGCCCGGCAACCGCCCGGCCGTCGGCGGCCAGCAGCAGGCGGGTCGGCAATTGCTCGGATTGATGGAAGTAGTTCTCGAACGCCTCGGAAAGGTTGGGAGCTTGCAGGGAAACCAGGCTCTGGTAGCGCTGCGGCTCGCTCGGATCGAGGCCGGGGTTTTCGATGGTAATGGCCAGCAGCGCTTCCTGGCCTAGTTCGCGCAGGTCGTGCGGCGAGTCCTGGCCATCGGCCACCTTGGCGATACCGCGCAAGGTTCCTTGCGCGGTGCATTCGGCGAACAGCGTGCGCAACGCGTGTGGGCTGCGCAGTTGCAGGGACAGGCGGCCGTTGACCTTGGCGTGGCCGGTGAACAATGCAGAGGCGGCGCAGGCCTGACCCAGCAGATCGCGCGCCCGGTCGGGATAGGAAGCGTGGGACAGGATTTCCTGCCAGGTGTTTTCCAGGCGCACGCAGACGCCGCGCACGCCGGCTCTGGGCAGGAGGAAGCGTGTCTGGTTGTCGCCGGTGCTCACAGTTCTCCGAGATCGGCGTTGTCGCCGTAAAAAGTCATGATGCTCTCAACGGTATGGGCGACCAACTGCCGTTCAAGTGGCGTAAGCATGGGATGCCAGACGTCGAAGATCAGCACGACGCGAAGGCGGTCGCTGTAGTTCCATGCCTCATGGGTGATGGTGTCGTCGAACGCGACCACCTTCCCGGGCTGCCAGACATGGGTTTCGCCGCCCACGCGCAGGCCGCAGTCGGGCGGAACGATCAAGGGCAAATGCACCGTCAGGCGGGTATTGGTCGCCCCGTTGTGCGGGGGGATATGCGTGCCCGGCTGGAGCGCCGAAAAAAAAGCGACCGGCGCCCGGTTGGGAATGATGTTCTGCGGCGTCCGGCTTATGGCCGCTTCGGTGCGTGGGCATAGATCGGCGTTGGAATCGATGCGCGCGCCGTTCTTCCACAGGAAAAGCGCACCCCAGTCCAGGTTGCGATCGAGCGCGTCGAACTGCCCGGTAGGACTGCCGGCCTGCGTTTGCACGTACGGTACGAAAAGATCGGGCCGCTGCAGCAGCGACTCCAGTTCGCTCAGAATGTCGGGGAAAGCCGCTTCCATGGCCGGCACCCAATCGAAAGTGGAGGTGTCGAAAAAAGGAATGGCGGGAAGTCTTGGATAAGGCAACATCAGCGGCCGCGCCGTGACGAATTCACGACGTCCGGTCACGATGTCCAGGCAGTTCTCGAAGCGTTCCAGTTCGGGATGGCTTCCTTTGCCCATCAGGCCGTGCATGCGGTCCTGCAGGAATTCGCGCAGAGAATTCTGGTTGTCGCTTACGGCTTTTCTTGCTTGCGCGACGAGTTGCTGCAATTGCGCCGACTGCGCGGCCGATTCCGGCATGTAAGCCAGCGCTCTTCCCCATGAGGCCGCCGCTTCCCTGGGCCGACTCTTGGCTTCGAGCAACCGCGCCCGTTCCATGTGGGCGCCCCATGCCGTGGGATCGGCGATGATAGCCTGGTTGATCGAAGCCAGGGCGGCGTCGGTGTCGCCTTGCGCGCTGTGCAGTCGCGATAGGTTGGCATGCGCCATGGCGAATTTGGGGGCCGCGGCTACGGCCCGCAGCAGATAGTCGCGGGCCAGCGCGAAATCGCCCCGTGCCATGCTGTAGACGCCAATGAGATTGAGCGCCGGCGGGTAGTCGGGCTCTATGTCCAGGACCTGCTTCCACCGGCTGACGGCCGCCTCGGACTGGCCGCGCATAGACATTTGGTCGGCTTCCGTCATCAGGGCGGCTATCCGGTCTTGTTCTTGCATAGCCACCCTTCGATGCAGTCATCACGATGAGCGAAAGGTTAACATTGCGGCAAGAGTTCAAACCGCCAGGAACCTACGCCATCGACCCTCCTTTTCCCGGACGAACCCGATCCCGTCGCTGGCTGCGCTGGCTGCTGGCGTTGCCGTTCCTGTTCGCCGCGGCCAGCATCCTGCAAGTGGCCGTGCTGCGCTTCGTCGATCCGCCTTTCTCCGCATTCATGATGGCCCGCCAGTTCGAGGCGTGGGGCGCGGGCGAGATGGGCTTTCGGGTGGCCTACGATTGGCGCGATATCGATCGGATCTCACCCAGCCTGCCGGTCGCCATGGTGGCCGCGGAGGATCAGAATTTCGCCACCCACCGCGGTTTCGATTTCAAGGCGATAGAGAAAGCCCGCGCCAACAACGCCAAAGGTCGCAAGGTGCGCGGCGCGAGCACGGTCAGCCAGCAGGTCGCCAAGAACCTGTTCCTGTGGCAGGGCCGCAGCTGGGTGCGCAAAGGCATCGAAGCCTGGTACACGCTGCTGATCGAGCTGATGTGGCCGAAGACCCGCATCCTGGAGGTCTACGCCAACATCGCCGAGTTCGGCGACGGCATCTATGGCGCGCAAGCGGCGTCGCGCAGCTATTGGCGCAAGGACGCGAGCCGCTTGTCCCCGGCCGAAAGCGCCCGGCTGGCCGCGGTGCTGCCTGCCCCGAGACGCTACAGTGTTGCCCGCCCCGGACCCTTCGTGCAGCGACGCGCAAACTGGATCCAGCGGCAGGCGCGGCAAATCGGCGGCCCGGGCTACCTGCAGTCACTGGATTGAGAATGTCCCACGATCAGGATCGCCTCACCGTAGTGGTGGCCGCGCGCAACGAGGCCGAGGCGCTGCCTGTGCTGCACCCACGCATCGCCGCGGTGCTGCAACAGCTGGATGGCGTGGAGGGTCGGGTGCTGTACGTGGACGACGGCAGCACCGATGGCACCTGGGAAGCGATGCAGCGCCTGGCCTGGCACGATCCAAGCGTTTCCTTGTTGCGTCTGTCGCGGAATTTCGGCAAGGAACTGGCGCTGACCGCGGCCCTGGACCAGGTCGAAACTGGCGCGGTGCTCATCCTCGACGCTGACGGGCAGGATCCGCCGGAGCTGATTCCGCAGTTCGTTTCGAAGTGGCGCGAGGGTTACGATGATGTGCACGGTACGCGTATCCAGCGCGAGGGCGAGGGCTGGTTGAAGCGTGCCACCGCGGCCGGTTTCTACCGGGTGATCGGGCGCCTGTCCAAGACTCCCATTCCGGCCGATACCGGCGATTTCCGCCTGCTTTCGCCGCGGGCGCTGGCCGCCTTGCGGCAATTGCGCGAACGGCACCGTTTCATGAAGGGGCTGTTCGGCTGGGTGGGCTTCAACCAGATCGCCATTCCCTATCGCCGCGACGCGCGCCTTGCGGGACGCAGCAATTTCGGCCTCTGGAAATTGTGGAACTTCGCGCTGGAAGGAATCACCAGTTTCTCCACCGCGCCGTTGCGCGTAGCCACCTATTTCGGTCTGCTGACCGCGGCTTTCTCTTTCGTATTCGCGGTCTGGATCATGGTCAAGGCCGCCTTGTACGGCGACCGTGTGGCGGGTTGGCCCACGATGATGGTGGTGATCCTGTTCCTGGGCGGCATCCAGCTGATGGCGCTGGGATTGATAGGCGAATACCTGGGCCGGCTGTACGACGAAGCCAAGCAGCGGCCACTGTATCTGGTGGACATCTGGCAACCGGGCGCAGGAGGAGTATTCTCATCGCAGCAACCCGACACCAAAGGAGAGCTCGATGCACACGCTACGCCAACTGTTGGGAAACAAGACTCCTGAGGTCTTCGCGGTCGCGCCGGGCGATGCGGTGATCGACGCCATCCGCCTGATGGCCGAGAAGAGCGTGGGGGCGGTGCTGGTGATGGACGGCGCAAGACTGGCCGGCATCGTCTCCGAGCGTGACTACGCGCGCAAAGTGGTGCTGCACGGCCGTTCGTCGGCCGATACCTCGGTGCGCGACATCATGACCGCGGGCGTGATCACGGTCGGACCCAACCATACGGTCGAACACTGCATGCAGTTGGTGACCGATCACCGCATCCGCCATCTGCCCGTAATGGAGGACGGCGAGGTGATCGGGGTGATCTCGATCGGCGATCTGGTCAAGGCGGTGATCGAGGATCAGAAGGTTCAATTGGATCAGTTGCAGCGGTATATCGCTAGTTAGGCGCTTCTGGGCATGCCGATGATGGAGGGAGAGGCAAAATATGTTGCAGGGCTCTTCGTTTTGGGGTTGGCGCTGGGTATTGGCGCATACCTCTTTGGTGATGGCCTCTATTTCATAGTGGTTCTGGTACTTCTGCTCGCGGTGCTGGTTGAGTTGCTCCGTGTTGTAATCTTTGGCAAGGATCGCAAAAAGCTGCGCAAGTTTTGGACTGAGCTAAAAGATGCGTTCTGGAGCTTCTGATGAGCGTGTACACGGTTTGGTGCTGGCATGCGCCTAACAGTTCATTGGAGCCGAACCCGCATCAGCGGCGGCGTCTACGTGCGCGCCTTCGGTTATATCCACGCTCAGTTGTCGTCCTGACGCAAGTTGGCTTAGTTCAAGCGTTGAGCAGCGCCAGTTAGCACATTCTACTTGGCATACCTGCCGCCACAACTGCTGTCTTTCCCCGGCCCCAATTCCAACGTCGCCAGTAGAGCGGCCGGCGGGGCGATGCTGCCCAGCGTCACGGCCAGCGCGCCGCGTAGTCCCAGGCGTTTGAAATCCGGGCGGAACGACGGATCCTTGAACGTACCGCCGACTACCAGCGGCGAGCGCAGCGCCAGGATGCTGCGGTCCTTGGGTCGCGGCCGCAGTTCCAGGTCCAGCGTTTCGTCTTTCAAGCTGATATTGCCCTGGCCCACGATGATGGTGTCTTCGGTGTCGAAGGCCAGCGCCCGCGATTGCATCAGCCCGTCCTTCACCGCGAAATCGCCGAATGCGCAGCGAATGGGCACCAAGCGGTCCTTGGTGACCAGAAACTTGAGCGCTTCGGCGATATCGAGGCCGGCCAGTTCCATCAGCAGGTTGCTGATCTGTCCGTGGCCCATACCCAGCGCTATATCGCCGTCGGCGCTTCCGAGCATCGCGGCGATGGAATTGCCGGTGCCGGCGATGACGATATCGCCGCCTATCAGGCCCACCGCGTCTTGGGTCAACTTCGCATCGGGAAAGAGTTTGGACAATTTCAAGCGCCGCGCCGACACCTGCGCGCGCGTGCGTATCAGCGCTTCGCGCGCGTCCATGCGGATGTTGGAGCGGATATCGCCGCCGGCAACGCCGAAATTAAGAGGCGCTAGTTCCAGGATGCCGTCATTGAGCTTGAGATGCGCGTCCATGTCGTCCAGCGGCAGGCTGGGCGCGTTGATGCGGTGGGCGTTCAGGCGCACGTCCGCATCCATCGAACGCAGCTTGCCCAGATCGTACGGCTTGTCGGGCAGTACGCGGGTGTCGGCGGCAAGCTGCAGCGCTTGCGCCTCCAACTCCGGATTGGTGGTTTCATTGCCGCCGGCCTGTGGCGGAGCGCCCAGGAAGCCGGCCAGATCGTCCAGGTCCAATCGCTTGGAGATCAGGTCCGCTTCCAGCAACGGGCGCTTGCGGCCCAAGGTCACGTTGGCGGTGCCGCTCAGATCGCTGTCGCCTACCACGCCGGTGAAATCCTGGTAGCGCCAGTGGTCGGCCTTGCGTATCAGGCGGCCATCCAGCTTGTAGGGAGGAGTGGAGGGAGTGGCGATGCCGATCAGCGGATACAGATCTTCCATGTCGCGTCCGGCGAGGGTGAATTGCAGATTGAAGTAGCGAAGCTCGAATGGATTGAGCAGATTGCCGCGAGCGTGCGCCCGGGTCGGCCCGGCGTCCGCGCGCAGATCGATGCGATAAGGCTGCTCGCTGTTGCTCAGCTCCAGCGGCGATTCGGCGCGACCGGAAACAGTGAACGCGTTGCCGGTCCAGCGGCCCTTGCCCTTGATCTCGATGGGCGGCGCCGTGTTCTTTCCCTGTGCGCTCTTGCCCTGCGCTTGCACGCTGTTGACGGCGATATCGATGTCGGTTTTCTTTGGAGTATCGAAGAATTGCAAGCGGCCGTCTTCGATCCAGATGCGGCGGAACTGGACCGGTTTGCCATCGGGGTCTCCGCCGAACATCCAGTTGCCGATGCCTTGCGGGCCTGTCTCCAGGCGTAGCTTGGGCGCGGCAAGGCGTATCTCCGGAATTCGCGCCTCGCGTTTGAACAATAGCGGCCAGATTTCGAAGCCGACCTCCACGCGATCCGCGCTGGCCATGATCGGCTCCTTCGACCATTCCGCGTTGGCGAAGCTGATGCGGTCGGCCATCAGCCTGGTCACCCTGCCCAGATCCACGTCCAGGTCGCCGTCGATACGCAGTTGCCGTCCGGTGCTGGCTTGCACCGCCATTTCCAGAGGGCGCTTGAACCAGTTCCAGTCGAACAACACGATCAACAACACCAGCGTGGCGAGCAGCACGCCCAGTACGATCTGCGCACGACGCGACGGTCTGCGCTTGAAGAACGGACGCTTGAAGAACGGAGTTCGCTCGCGGACGGCGTTATCCATGTTTCCAATATAGGAAACGCTTGTTCAGATTCCGCGAAAACATGCGGTAATCGTTCATGTTGCGGCAGGCTAGAGCCGGGGCAGCAAGACCTGTGCGGTGACCGCCACGAAATGGCAGACGCTGCCGGCGATCACGAACATGTGCCAGATCGCATGCGAAAAGCGGATCGATTCGCGGTGGTAGAAGTAGGTGCCCAAGGTGTAGAAAAGACCGCCGGCAAGCAGCCAAGCCAAGGTCCAGCCGTCCAGCGCGGTGAGCATCGGCTTGATCGCCACCACGACCAGCCAGCCCATGGCGATATAGATCGCTGTAGACAGCAGCTTGAATCGGCCGGTGTAGAAAAGCTTGAACACCACGCCGGACACCGCCAGCGTCCATATAGCGATGAACAGACCCCAACCCCACGGACCGCGCAGGCCGATGAGCGTGAACGGCGTATAGGTGCCGGCGATCAGCAGATAGATCGCGCAATGGTCGAACACCTTCAATCGCGCCTTGGCGACCGGATGCTGGATGGAGTGGTACAGGGTGGAAGCTATGTAGAGCAGCAACAAGGTCGCGCCGAATACGATGGACGCGCCCAGTTGCCAAGCGTCTCCGTACAGCGCCGCCATCGTGATCAATACCGATCCGCCCGCCAATGCCGCGACCGCGCCCAGGCCATGGGTCAGGGCGCTGACGAGTTCGTCGCGCAGATCGATCTTTTCCTCGAACGGTGGCTTGCTCATGCGGTGCAAATTACCGCAACGCAGCAATCCTTGCATCCGTACGCCGTTCACGTTTCCAGAATGGCGCGATGGCGCTGCCGGTACGCAGCACATGTCGGAGCAGAAGCAAACTGACGATGCCGCAGGTCAGCACGGTCAGCACCGAGGCTTCAGCGCCGAAACCGCCGCCATCCAGCCAGTCCGGCCCTTGCAGCTGCGAATCGAGCAGACCATCGACCTTGATGCCTGAGACCGGGATTCCGAATACCGCGCCCTGTACGAAGTTCCAGCCGGCGTGCAGGCCTATGCACCACCAGAGCGAGCGCGTGACGTGGTACAGCAGGCCGAACAACAGGCCGGCTTCGATCGAGATGGCCACCGAACTCCATACGGTCGCACCGGGATTGAACGCATGCATGAAGCCGAAGAACAGCGCCGATACCGCCAATGCGATCCACGTCCCCAGCCCTTCTTCGGTGAGTCGGAACAGAACGCCGCGGCTGACGATCTCCTCGGTGATGCCGGGCGCTACTGCAGTGAGCAGGAACAAGACCCATAGCGGCGCATCGCCGTAACCGGTGATGCGATAAACGCCGGCCGCCCACAGTTGCGTGGTCAACAGGGCGAACAAGGCCAACGCGCCGAGCACGCCCCACAGCAACTGCGGCGATTTTCGCCACGACAGTTCGTCCACCTTGCGGTGCTCGATAAGACGCGCCAACACCCAGTAGGCCAGCACGCAGGGCAGCACAGTGAGCGCGGTGGAAGCCAGGTTGGCGTCCATGGTCTTTAGGCTGTTGGAAGGAATATGCAACGCGCTGCTCATGGCGCCGGCCAGCATCGAGAACGCAAGCAGCAGCACCGCGAAATGGACCATGCGCGCGAACGGCGTGCGCCACAGCCAGCCCGCGAACCGCTTGAACTTCCCCGTGTCCGCCGCCGGCATGTTCAATCCAGGCTCACGCTGTGCGCGTGCTCGCGCGTGGCCATGAACTGCACATCCGGCGCGCGCTCCTGCGCCAATTGCAGATTGACGCGCGTGGGCGCCAGGTAGACCAGTTCGCCTGCCGCATCCAGCGCCAGGTTCATCGCATTCTTGTCGCGGAACTCCTCTAGCTTCTTCGCATTGTCGCAGCGCACCCAGCGGGCGGTCACCACGCCGATCGGCTCGAAGCTGGCATCCACGCTGTATTCGTCCTTCAACCGGTAGGCGACCACATCGAACTGCAGCGTGCCCACCGCGCCCAGGATCAGGTCGTTGCTCATCAGCGGACGGAAGAACTGGGTGGCGCCTTCCTCGCTCAATTGCGCCAGGCCCTTCTGCAACTGCTTCAGTTTCAATGGGTCGCGCAAGCGTGCGCGCCGGAACAGTTCCGGAGCGAAGTTGGGTATGCCGGTGAAGCTGATCGCTTCGCCTTCGGTGAAGGTGTCGCCGATGGAAATGGTGCCGTGGTTGTGGATGCCGATCACATCGCCCGGCCACGCCTCCACCGCGATCTCGCGGTCGCTGGCCATGAACGTCAGCGCGTTGGCCAGTTTCATTTCCTTGCCGGTGCGCACGTGGAAGCTCTTCATGCCGGCGGTGAAGCGGCCCGAGCACACGCGCATGAACGCCACCCGGTCGCGATGCATCGGATCCATGTTGGCCTGGATCTTGAACACGAAGCCGCTGAGCTTGGTTTCGTCCGGCTTCACTTCGCGCGTGGTCGTCGCGTGCGCCTGCGGCGCGGGGGCGTGGTCGACGAAGAAGTCGAGGAGCGGTTGTACGCCGAAGTTGTTGACCGCCGAGCCGAAGAACACCGGGGTCTGCTTGCCGGCCCGGTAGGCGTCCAGGTCGAAGGCATGCGATGCGCCCTGCACCAGCTCCAACTCGTCGCGAAGCTCGGCCAGCAGGTTCTCGCCCAGCCGTGCGGCCAGTTGCGGGTCGTCCAGCGAGGCGAAGATGGTGGAATCCTGGCGGGTGAAGTTGCGGCCCTGTTCGTACAGATGCACTTCGCCGCTGACCAGGTGCACCACGCCCTTGAGGCGCGAGCCCATGCCGATCGGCCAGGTTACCGGCGCGCACTGGATGCCGAGCACGCTTTCCACTTCGTCCAGCAGTTCGATCGGGTCGCGGCCCTCGCGGTCGAGCTTGTTGATGAAGGTCATGATGGGCGTGTCGCGCAGGCGGCAGACTTCCATCAGTTTGATGGTGCGCTCTTCCACGCCCTTGGCCACGTCGATCACCATCAGCGCCGAGTCCACCGCGGTGAGCACACGGTAGGTGTCCTCGCCGAAATCGGCGTGTCCGGGCGTATCCAGCAGGTTGACCATGCGGCCTTCGTACGGGAACTGCATCACCGATGAGGTGACCGAGATGCCGCGTTCCTTCTCCAGCGCCATCCAGTCCGAGGTCGCATGGCGCGCGGCCTTGCGGCCCTTGACCGATCCGGCCATCTGGATGGCGCCGCCGAACAGCAGCAGCTTTTCCGTCAGCGTGGTCTTGCCCGCGTCGGGATGGGAAATGATGGCGAAGGTGCGGCGGCGCGCGGCTTCGGTTGCTACATCTGACATGAGGGAAGCGGACATGGCGATAGCGCCCGCGCGGGCGCGTTCATAAGGACAGGAAGGCGCGAATTATAGCGCCTGCGGCCCGCATCCTCGGGCGGGCTTACCGGCTGCTGGGGAATTTCAGCTCGCCCAATGGTCCGAACATGCGGAAGGGGATCGATTCCAGACGCATGCCGCGGTTGACCTGCAGCACGAAATGCAGGTGCGGCGCGGTGCTGAAGCCGGTGTTGCCGGACAGGCCGATGCGCTGGCCCAGGCGCACGCGCTGGCCTGTGCGCACCTGCACGCCTTCGGGCTGCAGGTGCGCATAGACGGCCATGCTGCCGTCGTCGTGCAGGATGCGGATGAAGTTGGCGCGGCCGCCGTACTTTTCGCGATTCAGGCCGGCCTTTTCGAAATCGGACTCCACCTGCATCACCACCCCTTCGCGCACCGCGACTATCGGCGTGCCCTCGGCCAGTGCGAAATCGATGGCGTAGCGGTTCTGCGGGTCGTTGTGGCTGAAACCGCCTCCCGGGCCCTGGTCCACGCGAACGCGGGCGTAATCGAAGGGCAGGCGGTAGTCGTAATCGACGGGCTTCGCTGCCGGGTTGCCGGGAAGACCGTCGAGCAACAGTTCGAAATCGCCTCCGCGGATCGGATCGGTGATGGTCAGCGTGGCGACCATCACGCTGCTGCGCGCCGGCACGGTGGCTTCGGCAGGCAGGGCAGGGCTGCCGACGACATTGTGGTCGTGCTTGAAGCGCAACATCACCTGCACGGGCCCGTGCAATAGGTTGTCCGCCCAGGCCTCGTAACGGCCGCGTTTGTTTTCCAGGCGCAGCCGCACCAGCGCGCCGGGCGGATTGCGGAAACGGGTCACATTGATGTCGCTGGCCGGAAGTTCGTCGGCTTCCGGCGGCTGGTCGCCGTATTGGGTCACGCCGTTGCGGTCCTTCCAGCGGTACAGGCGCGCGGCGTCGGCGTCGCCCGAGCTCACCAGCATCAGCGCCAATCCCAAGCTCCAGGCTGCGGTGACGCCTGCCGCTTTCATTGCATGCAGCGTTCCGACAACCCCAGCGCGTGCGCCACATCGCGCAGATCGAACGCGGCCACCGCCTTGTCGTCGTGCAGCGCGAACAGCGCGCCGGCCGGGAAGCGGGGCGTGCCGGCGGCATAAAGCACCTGGCCGTCGGTATTGGCGACCACCCGGCCGGAGAACGTCTTCAGAGGCTGCAGGCTGGTGCGGTCGAAGACGCGGAAGACGGTGGGCCGCACCTGATCCACGGCGATCCAGTAGCCTTCTCCGGAATCGCAGGCCCATAGCGCCACGCCTTCGGCATCGGCATCGAACAGCGGCAGGCTGTGGGCGCGGTACAGGCCTTCCAGGGTGTACTCGCGCAAGGTCGAACCCACCCGCCGATCCTCATCGGCGATCAACAGACGGTCGTTGACCGAGTCGCCGGCGATCGATTCCACCATGCGCAAGGCACCGGCTTCGCTGGTATCGCCGAACGCGCCCAGGTACTTCGATTGCAACTTGCCCTGGCCGTCCACCTGCACCTCGAAGCGCTTCACGCGCTGGTCCAGTTCGCCCATGGGCGGCAATTTGCCGGTCTTGAAATCGGCCATGAAACTGTCGGTGACGAACAGCTCCAGATCGTCCGGCCCTTTCTCGCGTACCCACAGGCCGTAGGGAACGCGCAGCACGTCCTGGCCGACGATGCCCAGCGGCGCGAAATCGGGCAGCTTGAACACCTGCACGCGGTGGTTGTCGCGTTCGGCCACGAACAGCAGGTCGCCGTAGACCGCAATGCCGTTGGGACGATTGAATTGGGAAATGCCTTCTCCGGGTTCGCCGACGCTGCGCAGGCGCTGGCCGGTTTCGGCGTCGTAGACCACCAAGCGGTGGCTGGACTTGGCAGTGGCGATCAGCCAGAGATGGCCGTCCTCGGTGGGCCAGACCGCCAGCGAATCGAGTTCGTCCTCCGGACTTTCCGTGGAAACCCAAGCCTCGGCAATCGTCGCATCCACCGCGGTCGTGGGTTTCGGAACCTGGGGCGCGGAGGTGTGCGGGCGCGGCGCGGTGGCACAGGCCGCCAGGAGCGCCAGACAGGCGCCCAGAAGAAGTCGGGAAGGTCTCATTTGATAATTATGCGTGAAGGGGTGGCGGGCTTGCGACCGAAATTGCGACTTTATCCATCGCTTTATCCGAATAAAGCGATTGACATACCGGAAAACGGCTGGCAAGCTGGCGCCACCATCGAGACCGGCAGAGGGACAGGCCCTTTGAAGCCGGGGCAGCCAGGCGACGCGCAAGCGGCGCCCAGGTGCCAAATCCTGCGGAGACCTCTGCGTCTACCGGAAGATGGTTCGACCTTGCCTCGCGCAGGGCGAACGCCGAGTTCCGCGAAGCTCGATGGTTGTAGTCCACGTTCCTCCACTGGATACCGCCATGAGCTTCGTCAACGCCGCCCTGCATGCCGTTCCTTCCCCGCATTCGTTGCCGGCCTACGAGCCATCGACGGAAACCGTACGCGAGCTGCGCGGCGAAATAAGCCTGCGCCTCGATCTGCGGCATGCGGGCGCCCGGCAGATCACCCTGCGCTACGAATTGCTCGGCGAAGCCGGCTTGCCGGTGGTGTTCGTGGCCGGTGGAATTTCGGCGCATCGCCACGTGGTGGCCAGCGAAACTTTTCCCGAGAACGGCTGGGCCAATGCGTTGGCGCAAGCCGGCCGCGCATTGGATCCCACGCGCCGTCGGCTGCTGGCCATCGATTACGTCGGCGCCGACGGCAAGCTGGATGTGCCGCTGGAAACCGCCGACCAGGCCGATGCCATCGTGCAGCTGCTGGATGCGTTGAAGATCGAGCGGCTGCACGCCTTCGTCGGTTATTCCTACGGCGCACTGGTCGGCTTGCAGCTTGCCGCACGCCATCCCGCGCGCCTGCGCAAGCTGATCGCGGTGAGCGGCGCCCACCGTGCGCATCCTTATGCGTCTGCGTGGCGCGCGCTACAGCGCAAAGCCGTGGCGCTGGGCCAGTTGCAATGCGCCGACGCGCAAGGGCTTTCGCTGGCGCGCCAGTTCGCGATGCTGAGCTACCGCACGCCGGAGGAATTCGACGAGCGCTTCGACGCCGCC
This sequence comes from Pseudoxanthomonas sp. CF125, assembly GCF_900104085.1. Classification (GTDB taxonomy): domain Bacteria; phylum Pseudomonadota; class Gammaproteobacteria; order Xanthomonadales; family Xanthomonadaceae; genus Pseudoxanthomonas_A. The sequence continues at coordinate 1,624,842 of NZ_FNLD01000001.1, read as the reverse complement.
CCCGAAATCATCAACGGCCGCGTGCGCTGCGCCGCCGAGGACTATCTGGACGCCGCCGGCGCGCAATACGTGGCGCGCACGCCGGTCACCGCCTATCTGCGCCTGTCCGAATCCATCGATCTGCACCGTCTCGATCCGGCACAGGTCGGCGTGCCGACCGTGGTGGTCGCCGTGGAAGGCGACCGCCTGGTGCCGCTGGCCGATTCGGTGGCGCTGGTCGAAGGCCTCGGTACGCACGGCCAGCTGCGCGTGCTGCGCTCGCCCTACGGCCACGACGCCTTCCTGAAAGAAACCGACCGCATCGACAGCATCCTGGTAGCCGCCCTGCGCGATGCCGACCGCAACGAAACCGGAGAAACCGCATGAGCCGCCATACCGACAGCAACGAAACTCCCTGTAGCTCGGCGACTTCCGCCGTACGCGCCGGCATCGACCGTGACACCGCCTACGGCGCGGTCACGCCGCCTATCGTGCTGTCGTCCAACTTCAGCTTCGACGGCTTCGGCAACAAGCGCCAGTACGACTACACGCGCAGCGGCAACCCCACCCGCGACCTGCTGGGCGAAGCGCTGGCCGAACTGGAAGGCGGCGCTGGCGCGGTGGTCACCGCCACCGGCATGGCCGCCATCACCCTGGTGCTGAACGCCCTGCTGGAACCGGGCGACCGCCTGGTGGTGCCGCACGATGCCTACGGCGGCAGCTGGCGTCTGTTCAACGCGTTGGCCAAGAAGGGCCATTTCGAACTGATCACCGCCGACCTGACCGATCCGCGCTCGTTCGCCGATGCATTGGCGCAGTCGCCGAAACTGGTGCTGATCGAAACGCCTTCCAACCCGCTGCTGCGCATCACCGATCTGCGTTTCGTCATCGATGCAGCCAAGAAGGCCGGTGCGATCACCGTGGTCGACAACACCTTCCTGTCGCCGGCATTGCAGAAGCCCATCGAGTTCGGCGCCGACGTAGTGCTGCATTCCACCACCAAGTACATCAACGGCCACAGCGACGTGGTGGGCGGCGCGGTCGTCGCGCGCGAAGCGGAAACCCATGAAAAACTGGTCTGGTGGGCCAACGCGCTGGGCTTGACCGGTTCGCCGTTCGACAGCTTTCTGACCCTGCGTGGGCTGCGTACGCTGGATGCCCGGCTGCGCGTGCACCAGGAAAACGCCACCGCCATCGCCACGTTGCTGGATGAGCATCCGGTGGTTTCCAAAGTGTATTTCCCGGGCCTGGCCTCGCATCCCGGTCATGCCGTCGCGGCACGCCAGCAGAAGGGTTTCGGCGCGATGCTGAGCGTGGAACTGCAGGGTGGCGAAGCGGCAGTGCGCGCGTTCGTCGACGGATTGCAGTACTTCACCCTGGCCGAATCGCTGGGCGGCGTGGAAAGCCTGATCGCGCATCCGGCGACGATGACCCACGCGGCGATGACCGCCGAAGCGCGGGCCAAGGCCGGTATTTCCGATGGGCTGCTGCGTTTGTCGGTGGGCATCGAATCCACCGACGATCTGGTCGCAGATCTGTCGCTGGCTTTGCTGCGCGCCGAACGCGCCATCGCCAGCCAGGCCGAAGACGAACGCATTCTCGTCGACGCATGAGCAGCGTCGTGCGTCTGGCGACTGCGTACCGCTCGGTCCCTGCGCCGAAACTGGCTCTGCTGGGTACCGGTGTAGTGGGCACGGCCTTCGTGGCGCGTTACCAGCGGTTGCAGCAGTCCGGTCATACCTTGCCCGCGTTCGCATGGCTGTCCAACTCGCGCGCGCTGCGGTATTGCGATGATTCTCCGGAGCGCGCGCTGGAAGAAGTCAGAACGTCCGCGCTGGAAGCCGGCGCACTGCCGCCTTGGGCCGAAACCGAAGCGCTGCGGCGCGGCGACGTACTGGTCGATGCGACGGCAAGCGAAAACGTTGCCGATTGGCACGCGGCCTGGCTGGCCCGCGGCGTGCACGTGGTCACCGCCAACAAGCTCGGCTATGGCGGCGCGCTTTCGCGTGCGAGTGCCATTGCAGAGGCGAAGCAGGAAGGCGACGCGCGCTACGGCGACAGCGCCACCGTCGGCGCGGGACTGCCGCTGCTGCGCAGCCTGCGCGAACTGGTGGCCGGCGGCGACCGCATCCATCGGGTCGAAGGCGTGCTGTCAGGCTCGCTCGCCTGGTTGTTCAATCATTACGACGGCATGCGTCCGTTTTCCGGCTTCGTGCGCCAGGCCCGCCAGCTCGGCTACACCGAACCGGATCCGCGCCTGGATCTTTCGGGCGAAGATGTGCGCCGCAAACTGCTGATCCTGGCGCGAGCGGCGGGATTGCCGCTGCATGCCGAGGCGGTGCAAGTGGAATCGCTGGTGCCGCAACGGCTGGCGGCGCTTCCGTTGCAGGAAATCGACGAAGGGCTGGAACTAATGGATGCGCCGCTGGCGGCGCGTTTCAAGGACGCCTACCGCAACGGCGCCAAGCTGCGCTTTCTGGGCCGTTTCGACGAGACTGGTGCGCATGTCGGCCTGCAGGCACTACCGGCCGACCACCCGCTCTGCGGCGGAGGCGGCGCCGACAACCGCGTCGCCATTTTCAGCGACCGCTACAGCGAGCAGCCGCTGGTGATCCAGGGACCGGGCGCGGGCGCGGAAGTGACGGCGGCGGCGCTGCTGGACGATGTGCTGAGCGTCGGCGCTTAAGTTTCCGGTACCGACGTCAGCTCCGCGGACACGCTTCCGCTAGAATGCCGGTGCAAGCCGCGGGGCGGCGATGAGTGATACCAGATGACCGCGTCTATCGATGCCGACCGTGCATTGCGCGTGGCGCTGCTGGAGGACGACCTCCTGCTGCGCGACCGCGTGCTGCTGCCGGGGCTGAGGGATTTCGGTTTCGAAGTCATCGGTCTGGAGACGGCGGCCGAGCTGCATGCGCACCTGAAGATCCAGCCCACCGATATCGTGGTGCTGGACGTGGGCTTGCCGGACCAGAGCGGGTTCATGGTGGCGCGCCAGTTGCGCAGCCAGTCGCCTTCCCTGGGCATCGTCATGCTGACCGGACGCGGAGAAACTCCGGACCGCGTGCGCGGACTGAGCGAAGGCGCCGACGCTTATCTGTCCAAGCCGGTCGAAATCGAGCTGCTGGCGGCCACCCTGCACAGTCTGGCGCGCCGCGTGCGCGGAAAAAACGATCCTGCCGCCGCCGCACAGGGCTGGCGGCTGGATGGCGGCGGCTGGTGCTTGGTCGCGCCCTCGGGCGGCAATGTGGCGTTGACCAAGAGCGAGCGCCGTCTGTTCCAGCGCTTGCTGGCTTCCTCTGGCGAGATCGTGACGCGTGAAGCGCTGATCGCCACGCTCACCGAAAACGTCTACGACTTCGATACCCATCGACTGGATTCGATGATCCATCGTCTGCGGCGCAAGGTCGCCGAGGCCTGCGGCGAGCGATTGCCGCTGATCGCGGTGCATGGCGAAGGCTATGTGCTGAACGCGCTCAGATAGATCCGGTGGTTTCCGGCGCGGTAGCGGGTGCCAGGGAAGCGTCGCCCTGGTTGGCCGCCGCCATCGGCAACAGTATGCGGAACAGGGTGCCGCTGCCCGGGGTACTGACTACTTCGACCGTGCCGCCCGCGTTTTCCGCCAGATCGCGCACCACCGACAAGCCCAAGCCGGTGCCGCTGTCGGCGGGCTTGGTGGTGTAGAACGGCTCGAAAGCGCGGCGCAGGACTTCTTCGCTCATGCCGTGGCCGGTGTCGGCCAGGCCTATCTCGATGCATTGGCCGCGTTTGGCGCTTTGCACGCGTCCGGCGCTGATGCTGAAGCGTCCGCCGCCGAGCATGGCGTCGCGCGCGTTGGCGGCGATGTTGAGCACCATCAGCTCGAACTGGCTGCGGTCCAGGCGCACCGGTAGCGGCGCCGGATCGATCCGGGTTTCCATCTGGATGTCGGCATCGAACAGCTGGCGCAGCATTGGCCGCAGTTCCTCCATCGCATGGCCGGCATCGAACGACTCGACCCGGGCCACGTCGTGTCGGCCGAAACGCAGCAGCTTGCGGCTGATCGCGGCACCGCGGCGGGCGGCGATTTCCACGCCTTCCAGCGACTCTTCCAGGCCGTCGGCGCGCGCGCGGTCGCCGATGCCGGGCTGGGCTTGGTGGCGCTGCGAGGCGAAACCCAGGATCACGCCGAGGATGTTGTTGAAATCGTGGGCGATGCCGCTGGCCAGGCGGCCGGTGGCTTCCATTTTCTGCGCATGGACCAGTTGCGATTGCGCGCGTTCGCGTTCGGCCATCTCGCGCTGCAATTCGTGGCTGCGCGTGATCGATTCGTCGAGGCTTTCGCGCAGGGCCTGGATCGTGCGGTCGAGGACTGCGGTGATCAACAGATGGCTGATGAGCACCGCCGGCACATTGAGCAGGGCGCTGCGGATGGCTGCCACATCGCTGCCGTCGGCCCTGATGTCGGTGACGAAACCGATGCCGAACACCAGCATCAGCAAACCGAACACGGCCCACAGCGCACCGCGGCCCAGCACCAGGCCGGCGATCACCAGCGGCAGGATGGTCGGCGCCGGGTCGATCACTCCGGGCTGGACGCCGAACTGGAAAAATACGATCCCCAGCGAGATCAGTTGCGGCGCCAGGAACAGCATGATCGCGGGCTGGAACCGGCCGCGCCGGATCATGGCGATGCTGACCCAGGCCAAGGCCGCGATGGCCACGTCCATCAACAGGATGATCATTCTGCCTTCGGTGGGAAGCGCACCGCGGGCCAGGATGCGCCAGACCCAGTTCAACGGCAGCAGCAGGCCGTAGCAAAGCAGCAGCAGCTGCATGACCGGTGCGTTGCGGCGATCCACCGGGTCGGTGATCGGCGCGCTGCGCAACCAGTTCTGTACGGGCTTCCACATCGGCGAAAAGGGCCTTCAGGGAGGATGCGGGGGCGGCGCTCCGGACACGCCCGTCGCCGGCTGCCGGAGCCGCCGAACGGGCGGTGAGAATGGCGTGAGTATCGAGTGAGAAGGCGCGCGTGACAACCGAAGCGCCGGGGCCGTACTTTCGACCACGGCCCAAGGCGGTGATCTTTCGGGGCACGCCACACGAAAGCCAGACAGTTGCCCAAGGCGGGGGCGGGTCTCAAAAAAACTGCAAACGATGCTGCGGCAACGTCCGGTTCGGTCCGGGCGTTCATGGCCGATGGGCGTCCTTTGCTCCTAAAAAACTATCTGGTGAGAGAGGGTTGGATGAACAAGGTATTCAGTCTGGTATGGAGCAGGTCCAAGCAAGCGCTGGTGGTCGCGTCCGAGCTGGCCTCGGCGCAGGGCAGGAAGGAGGGTCGGCCGCGTTTGCGTGATGCCACCCTGGGTGCGGTGCTGCTGGGCTGCGGCATCGCCATGGCGCTGCCGGCGGCCCACGCGCAGGAGCTCACCATCGAACGCGACGGCGATGTCTGCACCGCGCGTGTCGAGGGCCAGGCCGAGGGCCGGCAGATCGACTGCGCCTTGTTCGACCAGGCCAATGTCGGCATCAACGCAGTGGTTGGCAGCGGCTATTTCCTGGCCGATGGCGCTGGCGACGGCAGCGACGATCCCACGGTTTCCGGCGATGGCGCGCTGGCGGCCGGCCGCAACAGTTCTGCGTTGAACAACGCCACCACCGCAGTCGGCGCCGAAAGCGCCGCGGTCGGTCTGGGCGCCAGCGCGTTCGGCCAGGGCGCGATGGCGTTCGGCGACGCCAGTGTCGCGATCGGACAAAGCGCCTATGCCTCCGGCGATGGCCCGGTTATGGGTTTGGGCAATACCGCGATCGGCGCCTCGGCTTCGGCCGAAGCCGAGCAGGGCGGCACCGCGGTCGGTGCGCTCAGCCTAGCTGCCGGCACCGGTTCCACTGCCATCGGCGGCAATGCGCAGGCCTATGGCGATGGCAGCCTGGTGGGCGGCTTCGGCAGCGGCGCCAACGGCGAAGCCGGCGTGGCGTTGGGCGCCAACTCGCGCGCCCTGGGCGGCGACTTCGGCGTGGCCATCGGCGGCTCCAGCTACGCCATCGGCCAGGGCGCCACCAGCGTTGGCGGTCTGGCCTGGGCCGAAGGCAACTACTCGCTGGCATCGGGCTATTACTCCACTGCCGTGGGCGATGGCAGCATCGCGTTCGGCGGCGGCCTTGGCGTGGATCTCGATGGCGACGGCTTGATCGGTCCGGGCGAGGCCACTATCGCCGCTGGCTACCACGCGGTCGCGCTTGGCTATCAGGCTGCCGCACTCGGCGACGGCACGCTGGCGCTGGGCGATCAAGCCCAGGCCTTGCAGCTCAACGCCACCGCCGTAGGCACCATGAGCGTGGCGGCAGGCGAATCCAGCACCGCCACCGGCGCCAACAGCGTGGCCACCGGTGCGGAAAGCAGCGCCTATGGCGCCAACAGCTACGCCGACGCCGATTACTCGACCGCCATCGGCAGCGGCAGCCTGGCCTTGGGCAGTGGTTCGACCGCAATCGGCGCCGGCGCCAACGCGCTGGGTACCGAGAGCGTGGCCAGTGGCTACGGCAGTGTCGCCAGCGGCGAATACTCGATCGCACAAGGTAGCAGCAGCCAGGCGCTGGGCGAGGCCTCTATCGCTATCGGCGTGCAGAGCGTGGCCAGCGGCACCGATAGCATCGGCATTGGTGCGGGCAGCCAGGCGGGCGATTTCGGCACCGCCGTCGGCACGCTGAGCAACGCCACCGGTTACGGCGCCAGCGCCTTCGGCGATAACGCCTGGGCGACGAACGACTTCTCCCTGGCCATGGGCGCCAATTCCACTTCGCTGGGTATAGGCGGCATCGCCATTGGTACCGACAGCTACGTCGGCGCCGATGCCAGCCACGGCATCGCCATAGGCAACCTGGTGATGGCGAACGGCAAGAATTCGATCGCCATGGGTGGTCTGTGGACCACCGCAGGCGCCGATGGCGCAATCGCGATCGGCGGCACCAAGGCCTGCACCAGCTTCATGTGCATCGAGGAGAACACCTTGGCCTGGGGCATCAACAGCGTCGCGCTGGGTGCCGGCGCGACGACCCAAGCGGACGGCGCTACCGCCCTGGGCAGCGGTGCCCAGGCAGGCGGTATCGATTCGATTTCGATCGGCATGGATTCGAGGGCGGGGAGCGTCAACTCCGTCGGCATTGGTGCCCGCACATATGCACTTGGCGATAACTCGGTCGCGCTCGGCGCCGATTCGGTTACCTCGCGCGCCAACACGGTGACGGTGGGCAGCGAGTGGACCGGCATGACGCGCCAGATCACCGGCGTGGCCGATGGCACCGAGGCCAATGATGCGGTGAACCTCTCGCAGTTGAATGCGGTGGCTGACAGCGTCGGCGACGCCAACGACTATCTCTCCGTCAACGGCCTGGGCGACGGCACCGATGCGGCCATCGCCGAGGGCGAGAACGCCAGTGCGGCAGGCGCCAATGCGGTGGCCATCGGCATCGAGAGCAGCGCGCTCGGTTACCAGAGCAATGCCGTCGGCGACTACTCGACCGCGATAGGCGGCAGCAGTCTGGCGTTGGGCGCGGGCTCGTCGGCGCTTGGCACTGGCGCCAGCGCCATCGGCGACTACAGCAGCGCCAATGGCTATGGCGCGATCGCCGAAGGCTCCAACAGCAATGCGTTCGGCGCCAACGCAGCGGCGATCGGCAACTCCAGCTTCGCTGGCGGCGATAGCGCACAGGCCAATGGCGGCGGCAGCGTGGCCTTGGGGGCCAGCAGTATCGCTAACGGTTCCAACGGCGTTTCCGTCGGTGCGGGCGCCGAATCCAACGGCTTCTTCGCCGCCGCGATCGGCGGCTATGCGCTCGCCGACAGTCCGTTCTCGGTGGCGATCGGCGGATTCGCAACAGCCTCCGGCTGGCAGGCCACGGCGATCGGATCCGGCGCGTTCGCCAGCGGATTCAACGCCACGGCGACCGGCGCTGGCGCCATGGCGGGCGACGGTGGTGTGGCGATCGGCGCCGGCGCAGCGTCGGGCTACTGGTTCTACGACGAAACCACCGGCGAGAACACCTTCATCGGTTCGTCGGGCACGGCGGTGGGCCAGAACGCAGCCGCTACCGGCATGTTCAGTACCGCGCTGGGCGGCTTCTCGGATGGCTCGTTCGCTTCGGCGGGAGCGACCGGGATGTACAGCACGGCCTTGGGCGCGGGCGCGTACGCGGGTTCGCTGGACGGAGTAGTACCGGGCGATTACACCACTGCGGTGGGCGCCGAGAGCTGGGCGGTGGGCGACTCGGCGACGTCGTTAGGCTTCAATAGTTATGCGCAGTCGGCCAACAGCACCGTGGTCGGCGCGAACGCGTGGACTACGGTGGATGCGGACAACAGCGTCGCACTCGGTGAAGGCTCATTGGCGGACCGTGCCAATACCGTGTCGGTAGGCGCTGCGCAGGACTGGACCGATGCCGGCGGCAACGTGCATGCGGCCATCGACCGTCAGATCACCAATGTCGCCGCCGGCACCGAAGCCACCGATGCGGTGAACTTGGCGCAGTTGAACGAGGTGGCGGACAACCTGGGCGAGTTCACCCAGAACGCGGTCGCCTATGACGACGACAGCCACGACAAGTTGACTCTGGAGGGCGCGGGCGGCAGCACTATTTCCAACCTCGCCGCCGGTACCCAGGCCAGCGACGCGGTGAACGTGGAGCAGTTGAACTCGGTCGCCGCCGCTTTCGGCGGTGGTGCGAGCCTTGGCGCGAACGGCATGCTGGTCGCGCCGACCTATACGATCCAGGGCGGCGGCTACGCCAATGCCGGCGATGCGTTCGCTGCGGTCGACGGCATGCTCAGTGGATTGAACGGACGCCTGACCCAGATCGAACAGAATCTAGGCAACGGCGGTGGTATCGGCGGTCCGCCCACGGGCACCGGCGACGGTCTGGCCATCGGCACCGGCAGCAACGCGACCGACACCACCGACACTGCAGTGGGCAACGGCGCCAATGTCGGCGCCGACAACGGCACCGCGGTGGGCAACAACAGCAGCATTGCCGCCAGCGCCACCGACTCGGTGGCCATAGGCGCCGATGCCAGCGTAACCGCGGCTTCCGGTACCGCCATCGGCCAGGGCGCCACGGTGACCGGCGCAGGCTCGGTCGCTCTGGGCCAGGGTTCGGTGGCCGATCAGGCCAACACGGTCTCGGTGGGCAGCGCCGGCAACGAGCGTCGCGTCACCAACGTCGCTGCGGGCGTCGCCGCTACCGATGCGGCCAACGTGGGCCAGATGCAGGCCGGCGATGCGGCCACGCTGGCCTCGGCCAACGACTACACCGACGCTACCGCGACCGAAACGCTGTCGGCCGCCAACGCCTACACCGACAGCCGCTTGCAGACTTTCGACGACGACTTCACCGCGCTGCGCAACGATGTGGACCATCGTTTTAGCCAGCAGGATCGCCGCATCGACAAGATGGGCGCGATGAGCTCGGCGATGATGAACATGTCGATCAACGCCGCCGGCAGCCGCAGTCCGCGCGGCCGCATCGCGGTCGGCGCCGGTTGGCAGAACGGCGAGAGCGCGTTGTCGGTCGGTTATTCGAAACAGATCGGCACGCGCGCTTCCTTCAGCATCGGCGGCGCTTTCAGCAGCGATGAGAAATCGGCCGGCGTCGGTTTCGGCGTCGACCTCTGATTCCAGACTTCTTTCCTCGATCCCATGCACGGCGGGCCGTCGCCGACGACGCCCGCCCATCACCCTAATCTTTCGGAGAAGTACCCATGAAGAACAAGCGCAATCTCACCGCCAGCGTCCTCGCCGCTTCCGTCATCGCCGCCGTCACCGCCTATGCGGCCAGTAACAGCGGCACCATCGGCGTTGGCTTCGGCGCCGCCGCCAGCAGTTCGGCCGGCATTCCGTTGCGAGCCGCAACCGCACAAACCGGCAAGAAGAACCTGCTGTCCGCAGCGCCGGCGCAGACCGGCTTCGAACGATTCATCGTCAAGTACAAGGACGGCAGCGCCGCCAGGCTCAACCGCAATACGTTGATGGGCAACCTCAACGCCGCCGGTGCCAGGGCCGGTGCAATCGCCTCGTCGGCGAGCAGGGGCGCGCCCGCGGCCATGGGCTTCAGCCACGTGCGCACGCTGGGCATCGGCGCCGATCTGGTGCGCGCTTCGCGCCGCTTGACTCCGGCCGAGAGCACGGCGCTGCTGACCCAGCTGCGCGCCGACCCGAACGTGGTCTACGCGCAGCCCGATTACCTCAAGCAGCGCCTGGACTTCATTCCCGACGACACCCGTTTTGATCTGCAATGGGATTTCACCGATCCGACGGTCGGCATCGGCGCGCCCCAGGCCTGGGACACCTCCAGCGGTACGGGCGTGGTGGTGGCGGTGCTGGACACCGGTTACGTCGATCACGCCGATCTGGACGGCAACGTCGTGCCGGGCTACGACTTCATCATCGACACCACGGTCGCTGGCGATGGCGACGGCCGCGATGCCGATGCGCACGATCCCGGCGACTGGGAAGGCGGCGGCAGCAGTTCCTGGCACGGCACCCACGTCGCCGGCACGGTCGCGGCGGTGACCAACAACGCCAAGGGTGTGGCTGGCGTGGCCTTCGGCGCCAAGATGATGCCAGTGCGCGTGCTCGGCCATGGCGGCGGCTACACCTCCGACATCGCCGACGCCATCACCTGGGCTTCAGGCGGTACCGTCGCCGGGGTGACCAGCCTGGATCCGGCCGATGTGGCCGACGTGATCAATATGAGCCTAGGCGGTTACGGCGCGTGCAGCGGCGATCCGGTGACCCAGGCCGCGGTCGATGGCGCGATCAGCCGCGGCACCACGATAGTGGTCGCGGCCGGTAACGACAACGACGATGCCGCTTTCCATTCGCCGGCCAGTTGCAGGGGCGTGATTACGGTCGGCGCCAGCGGCGTCGACGGCGGCCGTTCCTACTTCTCCAACTACGGTCCGACCGTGGCCCTGTCGGCGCCGGGCGGCAACGCCACCAGCATGTCCGATCCGGACAACCGCTGGATCTGGTCGACCGGCAACAGCGGCACCACCACGCCGGTCGCCAGTCCGGCGGGCGATGTGCTGATGGGCTACATCGGCACCTCGCAGGCCAGCCCGCACGTGGCCGGCACGGTTGCGCTGATGCAGGCCGCACGCGTCGCTGCCGGCAAGGCGGCGCTGACTCCGGCCGAGGTGAAGACGATGCTGCGCAATACCGTCAAGCCGTTCACGGTGACGCCGCCGCTCGGCAAGCCGCAGGGCCCCGGCATCCTGGATGCGGCCGCAGCCGTCTATGCGGCGACCCAGGACATTCCGGCCGATACCAGCACCTTGCTGGCCAATCGCGTGGTGCTGTCGGGCCAAGGCGGCACGGCCGGCGAGGCGCTGGTGTACAAGATCGTGGTGCCGGCGGGCAGGACCAGCGTCAACCTGCGCACTTATGGCGGCACCGGCGATGTCTCGCTTTACGTGGCGCGCGACCGCATCCCGACCGCTTCCAACTACGACCGCAAGTCGGCCAAATCGGGTAACGCCGAAACCGTGGTGATCACCAGCCCGGCGGCCGGCACGTACTACATGACCGTGGTCGGCGAGACCGCGTTCGCCAACGTGTCGGTGCTGGGTTTGTACTGATGGAAATGCGCAAGGAACGGGAGCGATCCCGTTCCTTGCGATCCGATACGCGTCCGGGATATCCCGAACGCTTTTTTTTGCGGGCAGAAAATTCCGCTGCTCGCATCTTCTGTAGGAGCGACGCAAGTCGCGAAGCACGTCGCATCTGAGTGGCCGCGTGCTCCGCGACTTGCGTCGCTCCTACAACGACGCTGGTTGCATCAGCACTCGATGACGTTGACCGCCAGCCCGCCGCGGGAGGTTTCCTTGTACTTGTCCTGCATGTCGCGGCCGGTATCGCGCATGGTCTTGATCACCTTGTCCAGGCTGACCTTGTGCTTGCCGTCGCCGCGCGCGGCCATGCGGCTGGCGTTGATTGCCTTCACCGCGCCCATCGCGTTGCGTTCGATGCAGGGAATCTGCACCAGCCCGCCGATCGGGTCGCAGGTCAGGCCAAGATTGTGCTCCATGCCGATCTCGGCTGCGTTCTCTATCTGACTGCTGGTGCCGCCCAACGCGGCGACCAGGCCGCCAGCCGCCATCGAACACGCTACGCCTACCTCGCCCTGACAACCGACTTCGGCGCCGCTGATCGATGCGTTTTCCTTGTAGAGGATGCCGATCGCCGCGGCGGTCAGCATGAAGTTGAAGATGCCTTCTTCGTTCGCGCCCGGGCAGAAGCGGTCGTAGTAGTGCAGTACCGACGGAATGATGCCGGCCGCGCCGTTGGTGGGCGCGGTGACCACACGGCCACCGGCGGCGTTCTCTTCGTTCACCGCCAGCGCGTACAGATTCACCCAGTCCAGCGTGGTGAGCGGGTCGCGCATCGCCGCTTCCGGCTTGCTGGAGAGTTCGTTGAACAATGCCGGTGCGCGGCGGGTGACATGCAGGCCGCCGGGCAGGGTGCCTTCCTGGCGGATGCCGCGGGCCACGCAGCTTTGCATCGCGTTCCAGATTTCGCGCAGGCCGGCCTTGATCTCTTCCTCGCTGCGCCAGGATTTTTCGTTCTCGAACATCAGCTGGGCGATGCTCAGGCCGCTCGCGCGCGATTGCGCCAGCAGCTCGTCGCCGCTGTGGAACGGGTAAGGCAGCGGGGTTTCGTCGGCGACGATCCGGTCCGAAGCCGCATCGTCCTGGTTGACCACGAAACCGCCGCCGACCGAGTAGTAGTCGCGGGTGGCGATCACTTCGTCGTTGGCGTCGAAGGCGGTGAAGCGCATGCCGTTGGTGTGGAAGGGCAGCTTCTGCCGCTTGTTCATCACCAGGTCGCGCTTTTCGTCGAAGGCGACCGCGTGCCTACCCGACAACAGCAATTTCTTATCGCCGCGGATGCGCGCGAGCGCGGCCGGGATGACGTCCGGATCGATCAGGTTGGGCATATGGCCTTCCAGGCCCATCAACACGGCCTTGTCGGTGCCGTGGCCGCGTCCGGTCAGGGCCAGCGAGCCGAAGACCTCGGCCCTGATGCGCGCCACCTCGTCCAGCCGCCCAGGTTCCTCTATCCAGCGCGCAACGAAACGCGCCGCGGCCCGCATGGGGCCGACGGTGTGGGAGGAACTCGGCCCGATGCCGATCTTGAAAAGGTCGAAAGTGCTGACTGCCATGGGCGCTATTCTATGCCGTCCGTCCTACCGCGATGTCCTGCGTCGCAACACCGCTTCCATGGAACCGATTCCTTGTCCCTGATTCTGTACCAGCGCGACGACTGTCATTTATGCGACCTGGCCCTGGCCGAGCTAGCCGCGGCGCGCGTGCCCGACTTCGAAAGCGTCTTCATCGACGAAGACCAGGCGCTGGAGGCCGAATACGGAATCCGCGTGCCGGTTCTGCGGGACGGGAACACCGGGCGCGAACTGGATTGGCCTTTCGATGCGGAGGCGGTGATGCGTTGGCGCGGCGCCTAGCTGTCGGCCAGCGAAACGGCGGCATCGGGACGCAGTGGGAGAGGCCGCAATCCGGTTAGGCTCCGGTAATCGGTGCAAAGAACGGAAACCGGGATGAAAAGACTGGCCATGGGACTCGGATTGACGGCGCTCGTCGCTCTGCCGTTGTCGGCGCAGGCGCCTTCTCCTGTGTCCGTGGATCTGCGATCGGCGCTGCAGCGCATGCATGCCGACTATGTGGAAGCGTTCGTGGTGAGCGAGGGTTTCGGAGAAAGTCGGCTGACGCCGATGATGCGGTTGCGCTGGAATTACGACCCCGTCGGCGACAACAAGCTGAGGATCGGCGATGTGCAGTTGATAGGTATCGCCAGGCACGATCCGCCGGTGGTCTACAGCTCGGTGTTCAAGGGGTTCGAGCATGGCGAAAACGGTCCGAAGCTTGTCGACAAGTACGCGCGCGAAACGAATGCGGGAGAAGCGCAGGCGTTGCTTGCTTTGGCCCGCGGCGAAGAAATCGTATTCACCCCTGAAAGCGGAGGACTGCGCGTGATAGGGCCGATCCGCGCACGTTCCCACTGCCTGGGCTGCCACCGCGACAAGCAGGCGGGCGAGTTGCTGGGTGCGCTCAGCTACCGGCTTGCGCCGGCGCAACTGGAGGATGAGCCGCGGTGATCCCGGTGGACGTTGCACGGCCGGTGAGGTGGCGTTGCAGGAATCCGAGCACGCGGGCTTCGTAGCCTGCAGGATCGAGGTTCTGGAAATCCTGATGCGCGGCCTGCGGAAGCAGCCAGTATTCCTTGGGATATCGGGCGCTGGCGAATAGCGCCGCCGATTCGGTAGGCGTGGTGTGCTGGTCCCTGCCGCCGGCGATGATCATCACGGGCGCGCCGATCGCGCCGATGTGGTTTATGGGCCGCAGCCGATCCACCGAAATTCCCAGTCGCGGTTTGACTTGTACCTCCAGCAATTTGCTCAGCAACGGAGCGCCAGGCCCGAAACGCATCGCCATGCGGTTCCGCAGTGCCTGTCGCGCATCCGGATAGACGGCTTCCAGCACGACCGCATCGAATCCGCTCGGGGAAGGGCCCAGCAAGATCGATGCGCCGCCAAGCGATACGCCGATGGCGCCGATGGGTCCGCCCGGACGCCTGCCGCCTATCCATTCGCGTGCCGATTGCACGCCTGCCGATTCGCGCAAACCCAGGGTTATCGCGTCGCCAGAGCTCTCTCCATGCGCCTGCAGATCGATCAACAGCACTGAGTAGCCATGCTTGGCGAGCATCCTCGCGCGCCCGATCATCGCGGTGCGATTGGCGCGAATACCATGCAATAACAAAACCGACCCTTTATCGGCATCGCCCGTGATCCACCAGCCATGTATCGGCCTTGGCTTGCCATCGATCAGCACGGGTTCGGCGTGCAAGTCCGCAGGGGGTGGGCCGACGGTCGCAGGGCGCGGAGCCACCAGCTGGCCACCCACCCAGTAGCTGAAGGCAAGTCCGGACAATCCAAGCAAAACAAAAAACAATGCCGCCCCTTTGAGGACGGCATTGCGCTTGCGCGTGCCGTTCATGCGCCTGTTGTTTCGTCGGGCTTTACTTCGCAGGCTTGAACACGACCTTCGTACTCACCGCCACCTCGTTGGGAATGGTCTTGGTATCGGCCCAGTCGTCGCCGCCGCCCACGCCGAAGTCCAGGCGCTTGACCGTGGCCTTGCCGCTCAACACCGGTTGCGCGCCCGGGGTCCAGGTGAAGGTCAGCGTGACCGGTTTGCTGACCCCGCGCAGGCTCAGATTGCCGTCGGCCGCGTACTGGTTGCCGCCCAGCGAGCGGAACTTGGTGGCCGTGTACCGGGCTTGGGCGAACTTGGCGACGTTGAAGAAATCGGCGCCGGACAGCGTGGAATCGCGGTCGCCATTGCCGGTGCTGGTGCCGGCCAGCGGAATCACCACGTCCAGTTTCGAGGTCGCCAGCTTGGCCGGGTCGAAACTCAGCGTGGTGGTGAAGCTGGCGAACTTGCCGGTGAACACTTCGCCGTCGTACTTGCTGGCGAATACCAGGGTCGAGCCTGGCGCCTGCACGTAGTCGGCGGCGAACGCGGCGGGGGCGGCGACCATCGTGGCCACCAGCGCGGCGGCGGTCAGCGCGGGAGTACTGAAATTACGGGACATGCGGAGGTTCCTCGGGGAGATTGGCGACGGGAATGGCGGGAGCGGCGGGGGTGTTATCGACCATGCGGGGTGAACGCCGCGGCAACATGCGCAGCAGGGTGGCGTCGCGCTGGAAATAGTGGTGGTAGAAGGCTGCGCCGGCGTGCGCGGCGACCAGCGCCACCAGCACCCAGAACCCCAGTTCGTGCACTTCGTGGGAAAGATTGCGCAGCGTTTCGTCCGGCGGGCTCAGCTTGGGCATGTCGAACAGGCCGAACCAGCGGAACGGGCGCAGACCGCTGGCCGAGTCGTACAGCCAGCCCGAAATCGGCATGGCCAGGATCAGCGCGTACAGCAGCCAGTGGGTCACGTTGGCGATGCGCTTCTGCCAGGTCGGAGTGCCCGGCACCGGATCGGGCTTGCCCGCGTAAAGGAGCCAGGCCAAGCGCGCCAACACCAGCGCCAACACGGTGATGCCCGTCGATTTGTGCGCGGTGTAGACCCAAAAATACTTCGGCGTCTTCGGCAGTTCGCCCATGGTCAGGCCGACGATGGCCAGGCATAGGATCAGCAGCACGATCAGCCAGTGAAAGGCCTGGCTTACCGGACCCCAGCGGTCAGCGGTGTTCTTCATGGTCATGGCTTGGCTGGCTCCGTGGTCGGGGTGGGCGTGGCGGGCTGTTGTTCTTCGTTTTGCTGTTCTATGTCGCGCTGTTCTCCCTCGTGCTGGTCGCTGTCGTCGGCGTCTTTGCGTGTACGCGTGGCCTCCACTTCCAGGCGCAATTCCACACTGTCGCCGATGACCGACTTCCAGGCATCGACGCCGAATTCCGCGCGGCTGAGCGTGGCGGTGGCGGAAAATCCCGCCGTGCGCCGGAATGGCGGCAGCGGATGGCGCTTGAGCGCATTGAGGGTCACTTCCAGCTTCACTTCCTTGGCGACTCCATGCAGGGTCAGCGTGCCGTATACAGAGGCGTGCTGAGGGTCGATGGGTTCGATGCGGGTCGACACGAAGTTTGCGGTCGGGAATTGCCCCACGTCCAGCAGGTTGCGCGCCAGCACGGCCTGGTTCCACTTCTCATCGCCCAGGTCCAGCCGCTGCAAGGGAACGCTGACTTCAAGCTTGGCCGTGGTCCAGTCCTCCGGATCGAATTGCAGATGGCCGCTGCTGCCGGACACTGTGCCGATGGCCTTGGAAAAGCCGGCGTGTTCGACTGCGATCATGACCCGGGTATGTACCGGGTCCAGTTCGTACGCCGCGCTCGCTGCCTGCGCCGGCAAGGCGGTCAGCGGCATCAGCAAGAGGGCGAGGCCAAGGGGAAGGCTCGGGTTCATAGGCCCGGGATTCTAGGTGGGTGCCGCTGAAGATACGCCGCTTGCACATGCAACGGTCCGTTGCGATGCTGCCCGGACAGGGAAGCAGGTCAAATGGGGTAGGGAATGAGGCGGTGCGTCTGGTTGCTGGGACTGATCATGTTGTGCGCCGCCGCGCAGGCGGCCGTGCCAGAGATCCCGCGTTTCCGGTTGCTGAGCTCGGCCGACGGCCTGCCCGCCACCACCATCCCGGCGCTGGCGCGGGATCGCCAAGGCTATCTGTGGATCGCCACCTGGGACGGCCTGGCACGCTACGACGGGGTGGGTTTCCAAATATGGCGGCACGATCCCGAGGACCCTGCTTCGTTGCCCGGCAACCTCGTGCAGGCGCTGCACATCGACAGCGACGACCGCATTTGGGTGGCTACCGAAAACGGCGGCTTGAGCGTGATGGGAGCCGACCGCAAGGGTTTCCGCCATTACCGCATGGCCGACCATCCGGAAATGGGCAGCGACGATGTGTTCACCATCGCCAGCCAGGGTAAGGAGTTGTGGTTCGGTACCTTCGGCGGCGGCCTGCATCGGCTATCGCCGCAAGGAGTAATTACTGGTTTCCGCGCCGACGAGAACTCGCCCGACGGACTGCCGTCGGACACCGTGCTGTCGCTTTCCTTCGACCAGAACGGCGGCCTGTGGATAGGCACGATGAACGGATTGGCCCGTTTCGACGGCAAGGCCGTGCACCGGGTCGCGACGCCGGCCGGCGAAGACCTGATCGTCTATTCGGTTACCCGCATCGGCGACACGCAATGGGTCGGCACTTCCGAAGGCGTTTTCCAGTGGCGCGCCGACGGCCGCTGGCAGACGCCGGAGTGGTCGCCGATGTTCGCCCGCCCCAACGCGGTGATGACGATATTGAGCGACGGCAGCGGCGAATACTGGCTGGCCAGCCAGGGCGGCCTGTGGCGCACCGAAGGCAACGGCGCTCCCTCGCCGGTCGTCCACGACGATCTCGGCGCCGGCATCGGGCGCGTGGTGCAGACCGCACTGCTGCAGCCCGATGGGGGCATGTGGGTGCCCGTGCCGACCAAGGGGTTGGCTTATTTGCGTTCGGATTGGCGGCGCATCGCCGCTTTCTCGCGCGCGCAAGGGCTTGCCGGGGGCGTTTATCGCGGTCTTTCCGCCGCCGGCGCAGACCATATCTGGCTGGTCAGCACGATCGGCAAAGTGGAACGCCTCAACACCCGCACCGGCGAAATCACGCCGTTGGGGCTGTACGAAGAGCAGTTGAAGGACATCCGGCTCATTTCGGCGCTGGAAGACAGCAAGGGCCGCCTGTGGCTGGGCTACCGCAAGGGGTTGATGCGGATCGACCTGAAGACCCATGAAATGCGCAGCTGGGAGACCGACGCCGCGCACGACGCCCACCCCGACGAGAGCACGGTGGACTGGCTGGTGGAAGCGCCCGATGGACTGTGGCTGTCCACGCAGATGGGCAGCGTGCAGCGCCGCGACCTCTATACCGGCAAGGTGCTGGACACCATCCCGGTGGATGCGGACGGTTCGCCGCAGTCGGACGTGGAAGCGATGGCGCGCGCACCCGACGGCGCGATGTGGCTGGCGGGCGCGAAGGGCCTGCGGCGTTGGCAATCGACGCAACGCAGGTTCGTCGCTCTGCCTGCGTTCGGCGAACAGCGTGTGTTCGGTTTCGTGTTCGAGAATCCGGACCGTCTCTGGCTGCATCGCTTGTCCGGACTGGAGGCCTGGCATCGCGACGCTTCCGACGGCTGGACGTTGGCAAGGCGCGTCGCCAGTGCGGACGGTCTGCCGGCGCTGGAATCCACTGGTTTGCAGATCGATGCGCAAAAGCGGGTATGGCTGGCTACGCGGCGAGGACTTTTCCGTTTCGATCCACGGACCGGCCAGGTGCGCAATTACGGCGCGCGCGACGGTCTGCTCAGCCAGGAATTCAACGACCGCGCCCTGTTGATCACCCGCGACGGTGTGTTGGCGGGAAGCGCGGCCGACGGTTCGGTGATGCTGCTGGATACGCGCCTGCCCGACCCGGCGCCGGTCACTCCGCATCTGGTGCTGGATGCGTTGCAGGTCAGCCGCGACGACGGAGTCGTCGCGCTGCCGGTCGC
Organism: Pseudoxanthomonas sp. CF125; assembly: GCF_900104085.1. Taxonomy (GTDB): domain Bacteria; phylum Pseudomonadota; class Gammaproteobacteria; order Xanthomonadales; family Xanthomonadaceae; genus Pseudoxanthomonas_A. The sequence continues at coordinate 1,605,782 of NZ_FNLD01000001.1, read as the reverse complement.
GGGCGGGTTTGCTTTGCAGCCGGGCGATCACGAATTGCAGATCAGCGCACGGCTGCTTTCCTTCGACGACCCGCTGGTCAACCGCTATCGCTCGCTGCTGGAAGGCTTCGACAAGGATTGGGTGGACCAGGGCGCCAGCGGCGAGCGCGCGTTCTCCACTTTGTCGCCGGGCGACTACGTGTTGCGCATGCAGGCCTTCGACGATGCAGGCAACGCTTCGGCCGTACGCACGCTGCACTTCGAGGTATCGCCTCCCTGGTGGCGCAGCAAATGGGGAATCGCTTCGTTCGTAGTGCTGGGTCTGCTGTTGCTGGGCGTCGCCGGCGCGCTGTACCGGCGACGCCTGCGCCGACGCAACGCTTGGCAGCTGGCCGAGCACAAGCGCGACCTGGCCGAACAGGCATCGCTGGCCAAGACCCGCTTCCTGGCCACGCTGGGCCACGAGGTGCGCACGCCGATGACCGGCGTGCTGGGCATGAGCGAACTGCTGCTGGCCACGCCGCTGGACCAGAAACAGCGCGGCTACACCCATGCCATCCAAAATGCCGGCACGCATCTGTTGCGCCTGGTCAACGACGCGTTGGATATCGCGCGCATCGAGGCCGGCAAGCTGGAGTTGCAGCAGCAGGATTTCGACGTGCGCGCGCTGGTGGACGAAGTGGCGGGATTGACCGCGCCGCTGGCCGAGCAACACGGCCTCAGCTTTTCAGATGAAGTATCGGCCAGCGTGCCGGCGGCGCTGCAGGGCGATCCGATGCGGGTACGGCAGATCCTGCTCAACCTGCTGGGCAACGCGATCAAATTCACCGAGAAAGGCGGAGTGACTTTGCGCGTTTCGCCTTGCCTGCCGCAGGGGATACGTTTCGCGATCGGCGATACCGGTCCCGGCATCAGCGAGGAGCAACAAACCCGCCTGTTCCAGCGTTTCGAACAGGCCGAAGGCGCGCGCACCGCGGCGCGCTACGGCGGCAGCGGCCTGGGACTGGCTATCTGCCAGGAGCTCGCCGTAGCCATGGGCGGGCGCATCAGCGTGGAAAGCACGCCGGGGCAGGGCACTTGCTTCATCGTGGAATTGCCGCTGGCCACGGCCGCCGAACTGCCCCGACAGCCCCGCGCCGATCCTTCGGCGCCCCTGCCGTCGCTGCGCATCCTGCTGGTCGAGGACGATGCCACCGTGGCTGAAGTGATCGCCGGCCTGCTGCGCGCGCGCGGCCACCAGGTCAGCCATGCCGCGCACGGTCTGGCGGCGCTGACGCAAACGGTGGCGCAGGCGTTCGATGTCGCGCTGCTGGATCTGGACCTGCCGGGTTTGGACGGGCTGGCCCTCGCTCGCCAGTTGCGCGCCCAATCGTTCGATGCGCCGTTGATCGCAGTCACCGCACGCGCCGACGCGGAAGCCGAGCCCCTGGCGCAGGCGGCGGGTTTCGATGGCTTTCTGCGCAAGCCGGTGACCGGCGATCTGTTGGCCACCACCATCGAGCGCGCCATGTTGCAACCCCGCAACCGCGTCTGAGCCGTTCACGACCGTACCTGCCGAATTCGAGACCGCCCGCATGAGCTTCCCCTGCACACGATCTGGTTTGTTGCTGCTAATGGCGCTTGCCGCACCGATGGCCATGGCCCAGACGCCGGCGACGCCCGATGCCGGGAGCGCCCAGACGCAGACGCCTTTCCTAGGCGGATTCCTGAAAGAGACGCGCGTGATCTATCCGCTGCGGATCGCCGAATGGCAGGCCCAGGGCGAGCATCTCTACGAGCAGCAGGAATTGGGGGCCTCGGTGCGCTACATGCACAACCTGCAGAAGGATCGCTGGATGGATCTGTATTTCTATCCTGCGGGGATACTGACCAACGAACAGTTGGGCGAGGCGATGGAAAGCACGCTGGAAGGGCTGCGTCTTTCCGCTGGCTACAGCGCCGCCGACATCGATCCGATCGCGCCGGTCGTGTTCACCCAGGGCAGCGGTGCGCAGAAGCAGAAAATCACCGCGTACTCCACGTCGATGCGGCTGGTGCGCGAAGGCCAGACTTACCATTCGGCGATGGTGATGCTGGTCAGCGATCTGTACTTCATCAAAGGCCGGTTCAGCGTGGAGGAGAAGTCCCTTTCGCAGCGCGCCACGCAAAAGCAGTTGGAGAAGTTCATGGCTGCGGTGGTGCGCGAATCGACGCTGCGCAGTACCGGCGATTGCTGGATGCCGCCGCCCATCGTGGAGAAGGCTGCGCTGATCAAGGACGCGCCGGGCCAGTTGGCGGCAACGGACAAGGACGGCGTGCTGTCGGCCGTCGCCTATGCGGACCGGATCGAGGCGCTGGATGCGAAATCTTCGGAGGCTATCGTCATGCAATTCCTTTCCATGCCGATGAGCGGCCGCCTGGTTCCGGGCTGCGGTCCTGCCGAAGACATGAATCCCGAAGTGCCCAAGGACATGCGCGAAATCCGTCTGGAATTCGGCGCGCCGTCGGGCGAGAAGGGCAATCAATCCATGCCGCTGAGAACGCGCGCGACCGGTGTCTCTTGAGTAAGGAAGCGCATTGAACCTGGCCTTGTTCGATTTCGACGGCACCATCACCACCCGCGAAATGTTTCCCGATTTCATGCGTTTTGCGGTGACGCCGCGCAGGCTGGCATGCGGGAAGGTTTTGCTTGCGCCGCTCGTGGCCGGCTACCGGCTGGGCATGGTTCCCGGCAATGCGGTGAGGGCCGCCATCGTGGCTTTCGGTTTCCGCGGCGTTGCGGAGCAAGATATTCGACGTGCCGGCGAGGCATTCGCATCGGACATCATTGCCGGGGCATTGCGAGCCAACGCAATGGAAAAAATCCGCTGGCACCAGGCACAGGGAGATCGGGTCGTCGTCGTGTCGGGATCATTGGAGGCTTACCTTTCTCCCTGGTGCAGGCAACATGGCCTGGAACTGCTCTGTTCGCAGCTCGCCGCGGCCGACGGCGTATTGAACGGCCGCTACCTGGGCGCACAATGCGTCGGAAAGGAGAAGGCCAGGCTCATCCGCAAACGCTACGACCTGGACGAATACGCTGCGGTGTACGCCTACGGCGATACCCATGAAGACGATGAGATGCTGGCCATGGCCGACCATGGATATTTTCGCTGGCAGGCGATGACTGGCTCGCGCTGATCGGCTTGCATTGGCAAGAAGACAGCTGCCACAACGGAGCCGTTGTGCAACGGCTAGCCTCAGCCGGGCCAAGCCTGAGAAAGAAGCACCTTGAGCCTGGCCTTGTTCGATTTCGCAGGCCGATTTCGCAGACTGTTTGCCTGCTATGTAGTGAAATGGAAAGTAAGTAGTCGATGCCTTCCCATCGTTTAGGGAGGCATCGGATTCCTTGCTACGGCCGCTTCGCCTTTGATCGACGGTAGAAGTGGATGGCAAAGGAAATCAAAGATACTGCCGCAAATGCGGTCCCCGATGGAATTAATCTCGCCATAAACATAATCACAGCGATAAACACACACACGAGACCCCAGTAAAGGTAATGATCACGTGGGGTTTTTACTATGCCAAAGGTAGGCTTCATCATCTTGTCTCCCTATCTTCAGCCAGCTTACTGCAGAGTTTGCAATCCACCTTTTTCGAGCGCGACATTGTTGTCATCGCCACCGGCCGTGCCAGCGCCTCGATCCTAGCGGCTGTGGCAGGGCCTCATAGTGCTTATCTGCGAACCACTAGTTCGTGATTCGCGAACGGATGCAGTAAAAACAATCTTACGTTTACTCGTTATATATTGCTCAGGATAAAGCCACAAAAATAATTGGTTCATCAGTGTGTGCCGTGGCGATGCGCTTAATAACGTTCTCTTTAACACGCGTAGGCTAGCCACATCGGTCCTGCGAATTCTCATGGGTCAATACGATGACATGTCCGGACGGATTACTTGCGTCCACCTCAGTCGGACCAGGCCTCTGCATACACCGTGCGCTGAGGATCGTCCTGCTCCGGATGCACCCAGATGCCGCCAACTTCGCTGGCTTCCAAGTACAAGCCTTCCTCGCTTTCGGTCAGGGCGCAGTTGTTCTCCACCAGTTCGGTGGGGTTGTCCTGTCGCGCGAGGCAACGCGATTCGATGAAACGCTTCAGCGCCTCGCGCGTTTCCTGGTAGGGCCGCTGCAGGATGTACTGGTGGTCGCTCCACAAGTCCGAGTCCATCAGCCTCACTTCGGCCAAGGGCTGCCCGGCGAATTGCGCCATGCCTTCCCTCAGAAAGCCGGTGATGGTGGTGGCCACCATGTCGAAGCCGGCGTCATCGGCCTTCAGGTCTTCGCATTCCAGATGGATGCGGTCCATGCTGCGCTTCCATAACGGATCGAGTTCGTCGATGCGTTTGGCGCGAATCTGGTCGCAGGCCATCGGCAATTGATTGCCCGCGTCGTCGAATCTGGGCTGATGCACGCTGAGTTCGGGAAAATCGCCCCCGGACAATTGCAACACCGGATCGGGCGTTGCCGCCCAGCAGGGCCGCGCCAACGCGGACAGGCTCAAGAGCGCGGCAAGGGCGAAGCGGCGGCATTCCATGCGAGGCTCCAATGCGATCCGGAAAAGGAAACTCAGGCGGGATTGCGCGCAGACAGCGCATGCACGGCATCCACCAGCACGGCCACATGCTCGGGATCCATGTCCGGCGACATGCCATGCCCCAGGTTGAATACGTGTCCCGAGCCTTGGCCGTAGCTGGCCAGCACGTTGCCAACCTGCGTGCGGATCGCCTCGGGCGAGCCGTACAGCACTGCGGGATCCAGGTTGCCCTGCAAGGCGACTTTGCCGCCGGTGCGGCGGCGCGCTTCGGACAACTCCACCAGCCAGTCCACACCCAGCGCATCGGTGCCGCTTTCGGACAGCGCTTCAAGATGCGCGGCGTTGCCCTTGCCGAACAGGATCAAAGGAGTGAATTCCTCATTTGCGCCGCGGTCCAGTTCGCGCGCGATGCGAGTCAGGTAGGGCAGGGAGAATTCGCGGTACATCGCGGGACTGAGCACGCCGCCCCAGGTATCGAATACCTGCAGCGCCTGCGCGCCCGCCGCGCGCTGCGCGGACAGGTAGGCGATCACCGCGTCGGTGTTGACCGACAGCAATCCATGCAGGGTGGCCGGGTCGTTCAGCGCCATCGCCTTGATCCGCGCGAAATCCTTGCTGCCGCCGCCTTCGACCATGTAGCAGGCCAGCGTCCACGGGCTGCCGGAAAAACCGATCAGCGGCACCTGGCCGTCCAGTTCGCGGCGGATCACCCGCACCGCGTCCATCACGTAGCGCAGTTCGGTTTCCATGTCCGGCACGCCGAGCTTGGCCAGGTCGGCCGCGCTGCGCACCGTATTGCGGAACTTGGGGCCTTCGCCATCGACGAAATAAAGCTCCAGGCCCATCGCATCGGGAATGGTGAGGATGTCGGAGAACAGGATCGCCGCATCCAGGTCGAAACGCGCCAGCGGTTGCAGCGTGATTTCGCAGGCGATGTCCGGATTCTTGGCCATGGCCAGGAAGCTGCCGGCCTTGGCGCGCGTGGCGCGGTATTCGGGCAGATAACGCCCGGCCTGGCGCATCAGCCAGACGGGAGTGCAGTCCACGGGTTGGCGCTTGAGCGCGCGCAGCAGGCGGTCGTTCTTCAGAGCAGTCATGGTGGATCCGGAAAAAAGAAAAAGGGGGATCAGGTCGCGGGTGCGTTCATTTGGGCGCGTCGGCGCCGCGCACGAAGGTGACCTGATAGCCGCGTTTGATATGGCCGTCGCGCGCTTTTTCGAAAGCGGCAGTGGCCTCGTCCTGCAGCAGGTATTGCTCGCGCTTGAGCTGGGCGCGGCCGCCCAGCTGGCCGGTTTCGCGCAGCAGTTCCCAACCGCCGAACAGATCGGGCTGCAGGGTCAGCTGCACGTAGCGGGGCGATTCACCCGCGGTCGGGTGTTGCTGGAGGAACAGGCGCATGGCCCATTTTAGCCGGAGAGCACCGCCAGCACGCGGTTTTCATCCACATCGGGCACCACCTCGGCACGTCCGATCCCGCGCCAAAGCACCAGCCGCAGGCGGCCGGCCAGGTTTTTCTTGTCCAGACGCATGCGCGCCAGCAGCGCTTCGGGCGCAAGGCCTGGCGGGATCGAGGTGGGCAGGCCGCAGGCCCGCAGCAAGGCGATCAACCGGTCGGTGTCGGCGTTTTCCGCCAAGCCCAACATCGCCGACAGGCGTGCGGCCAGCACCATGCCGACCGCCACCGCCTCGCCGTGGTTGAGGTTGTCGTTGTGCGGGCTGCCGTAGCCCTGCTCGGTCTCGATGGCATGGCCGAAGGTGTGGCCGAGGTTGAGCAGGGCGCGCTCGCCGCGTTCCAGCGGATCGCGTTCCACGATCTCGGCCTTGTGCTCGCAGCTGCGCGCGATGGCCATGGCCAGGGCCGCGTCGTCGCCGGCCAGCAGCGCTTCGCGCTCGGTTTCCAGCCATTCCAGGAACAGCGGATCGCGGATGGCGCCGTATTTGATGACTTCGGCCAGCCCCGCCCGCAACTCGCGCGCCGGCAGCGTGCGCAGGGTGGAGGTGTCGGCGAACACCGCGCGCGGCGGGTGGAAGGCGCCGACCAGGTTCTTGCCCTGAACGATATCGACTGCGGTCTTGCCGCCGACCGAGGAGTCCACCATCGACAGCAAAGTGGTGGGAAGCTGCACGCAATCCACGCCGCGCATCCAGCAGGCCGCGGCGAAACCGGCCAGATCGCCCACCACGCCGCCGCCCAGGGCGAAGATGCAGGCGTCGCGGGTGGCTCCCAGGGTGGCCAGGGCCTCGATCGCCGCGCCGAAATTGGCCAGCGTCTTGGAAGCTTCGCCTGCGGGCAATACGAAGGTGCCCACCAGCAGGTCGGGGCGTGCTTCGTGCAGGGCTTCGCGCACCGTGGCGACATACAGCGGCGCCACCGTCGAATCGCTCACCAGCAGCACGTGCCGGCCGTGGACATGGCTCGCCAGGGCGGCTCCGTCGGCCAGCGCGCCAGGACCGATCACGATCCGATAAGGGAATTGGCCGCCCACTTCGACGGTGCGCGAAACGCCATTCATGCCGCACGCTCGCTGCGTTGCCATTGGGCGGCCAGCAATTGCGCCAGGGTGGAGGTCGCCCCACCTGGCGACAGGTCATCGGTATCCAGCATCAGGTCGGCCACTTCCATATAAAAAGGCTCGCGAACGGCGGTCAGATCGCGCAATACCTGCTCGCGGTCTCCGCGCTGCAGCAAGGGCCGGGCGCGGTCCCGTCCCAGGCGCTTGAGCTGCGCTTCGACTCCAACCCGCAAATAGACCACGAATCCGCGCCGCTGCATCAGCGACCGATTGTCGCAGTCCAGTACCGCGCCCCCGCCGGTGGAGACCATTTTCCCTTCCTGGGCCAGCAGTTGCGCCAAAGCGGCCTTTTCGCGCTCGCGGAAGCCCGCTTCGCCCACGTGTTCGAAGATGGTGTTGATGGTGGCGCCGCAGCGCTCGACCACCGCTTGGTCCACGTCGGCGAACTCCAGGCCGAAACGCTCGGCCAAGCGTCGGCCGATGGAGGTCTTGCCAGCCCCCATGGGGCCTACCAGGATCAGATTGGGGGCGGGATTCATGTCGAACAGATGCTATCACCGGCTCATGCCGCCGACATGCGGGTCGCCGGCATCGCTGGCGCCGCGTTAACGGCAGCGGGGCTACCTTCGTGGGCCCGGCGCAACCCGCCAAAACCAAGGATCACGCCATGTCGATCGCCAAGATCATCGAAGTCAACGCCGCCTCCAAGACCAGCATGGAAGACGCGGTCAAGAACGGCCTCAAGAAGACCTCGGAAACCGTCAAGGGCATCAAGGGCGCCTGGGTCAACGAAATCAAGGTGGTCACGGACGACAACGGCAACGTCACCGAATGGCGCGTCAACCTGCGTATCACCTTCGTGGTGCAATAAGGCCTACTGCGCGGAACGGCGCTGCGCGTCCAAAGACACGGTGCGCTCGGCGATCGCCGGCAGGGCACGCAGGGCCTGCCGGCTCACCCGTTCGAAGAACTGCACGAAGCGGCCGACTTGCGCGCGAGTCATCGCCGTGCGGTTTGGATCGGCGGTCTGTAGCGTCTGCTCCTGCTGCCAACGCCATTCCGGCACCACTTCGAACCCCGGTCCCTGCAGGAACCACAACGCATCGATGGTTCGCCACAGGCGGGGATAGTGGTCGGCCAGAGCCGCGTTGCACCAGCTGCGCCAACTTCCGTCGGGATCCTCGTCGCGTTCCAGTGCGTTGATCGGCTGTGTCAGGTCATCGGGGTTCTGCGGCGGCGTTTTCAGAAACCAACCTTCCAGCAGCACGAAATCGCAGCGTTGTTCCGCGGTCGGCCACTGCGCGACCGGCAAGCGGTCGTCGGCGAGCTTGTCGAAACGCGGCAGCCGCGTCGCGCGGCCCGCGCGCAGGCTCTGCATGGTTTCCAGCGCCAGGCCGAGGTCGTGGGTGCCGGGCGGCCCGCGCGTGGCGAGCAGGGGATGCACCTCGCGCGCCAGCCGTTGGCGCTGGTCCCGGCCCAGGTAGAAGTCGTCTATGGAAAGTACTGCAGTGCGGAGTCCTCGCGCATCGGCGAGGCCCGCAATCTGAGCCGCCAGAGTGGACTTTCCGCTGCCTTGCAGGCCTGCGATGGCGAAAACGGGCGTGGGCCGAGGGAGCGAGAGCGCGGCATCCAGCGCGGTGGAAACCAGGGATTCTTCGAATCCTTTGCCGGATGCGTGCGTGTCGGCGGTCATGGGGGGACAATAGCGCAAGGCCGAGGATTTAAAGACTCCGGCCATATTTTAATCGTCGTCCCCGCGAAGGCGGGGATCCAGCGACTTGCTGCGCAGAGCTTAAAGTCGCTGGGTTCCCGCCTTCGCGGGAATGACGGTCGGATTTTCAACGTGGGTCAGTGCCAGGACCGACGCAACACCAAGTGAAAAGCACCCGATGACAGACCTGTACGCAGAAGCACTCGCCACTTTCACGGCATTGTTCGCCGAGGCCAAAGCCAGCAGCGGCGAGATAGAACCCAACGCCATGACCGTGGCGACCGCGACCGCCGATGGGCGGCCTTCGGCACGAACCGTGCTGCTCAAGGCATTCGATGAACGCGGCTTCGTTTTCTATACCCACCTGCACAGCCACAAGGGCCGCGAGCTGGAAGAGAACCCGCGCGCCGCATTGCTGTTTCTATGGCGCAGCCTGCGGGCGGCGGGCATCCAGGTGCGAATCGAAGGCGTGGTGGAGGTGGTGGACGAAGCGGAAGCCGATGCGTATTTCGCTTCGCGTCCGCGCCCCAGCCAGGTGGGCGCATGGGCTTCGGCGCAGTCGGAAACCCTTGAATCGCGTGACGACTTCGACGACCGCATTGACCAGGTAGAAGCCGAATTCGAAGGGCGCGAGATTCCCAGGCCGGAAGGCTGGAGCGGATTCCGTGTCGTGCCGCAGGCTTTCGAGTTCTGGTACGGCGCCGAGTTCCGCCTGCATGAGCGCTGGCGCTATGAATGCGACGCCGATGGCGAATGGTCGAAGCGGATGCTGTATCCGTGACCCGGATGGCCCGCATCCGCAGGAGCGACCGTAGGACTGGCCGTAGGAGCGACGTAAGTCGCGAAAGCGGACACTCGGAAAAATTGGTTTCGCGACTCACGTCGCTCCTACCACGGGGCAAGCGGTGACTGGGCCTAAACGCATCGTCTGCCTTACCGAAGAGCCCACCGAAACGCTGTACGCGCTCGGCGAACAGCACCGCATCGTCGGCATCAGCGGCTTCACCGTGCGGCCGGCCATCGCGCGCAAGGAAAAACCGAAAGTCAGCGCGTTCACCAGCGCCAAGATCGGCGAAATACTCGGGCTCAAGCCCGATTTCGTGATCGGTTTTTCCGATATCCAGTCGGAGATCGCCGCAGAGTTGATCAAGCAGGGCGTCGAGGTCTGGATATCGAACCATCGCAGCGTCGAAGGAATCCTCGATTACATCCGTCGCCTGGGCGCACTGGTCGGCGCAGGCGACAAGGCCAACGCCTATGCCGATGAGCTACAGCATGGTTTGGAGCAGATCGAACGCGACTCCGCGACGTTGGCGCAGCGACCGCGGGTGTACTTCGAAGAATGGGACGAGCCGCCCATCACCGGCATCCGCTGGGTAGCCGAACTGATCCGCATCGCGGGCGGCGACGATGTGTTCCCCGAACGTTCGGTGGAATCGCTGGCCAAACACCGCATCCTGGCCGATGCCGGCGAAGTGGTGCGCCGTGCGCCCGACATCATCCTGGGCTCATGGTGCGGAAAGAAATTCCGGCCCGAGAAAGTCGCCGCGCGTCCGGGTTGGCAGGCGATACCCGCGGTGCGCGATGGCGAGCTGCACGAAATCAAATCGCCGCTCATTCTGCAGCCCGGTCCAGCCGCTTTGACCGACGGCGTGCGCGAGATCGCAGGAATCATCCAGGCTTGGTCGGCACGCCATCCCCCCCTGTAGGAGCGGGCCCTGCCCGCGACGCTTTTTTCGCAAAGCGAAATGGCAAGAGCGTCGCGGGCAGGGCCCGCTCCTACAGGTTCAGAAATTGCGCTGGAACTTCACTTTCTCTGAGCGGCCATCTGCCTTGACGGTGACCTCGAAGCGGTAACTGTCGCGCGCATGGATCGTGAAGACGCCGATGTGATCGGTGTATTGGCCGGTCTTCACCGCCGAGAATTCGATGTGCTGCCGCGCGCCCTGCAGGTCGAAAGCCTCCGCCGAAACCTCGCTCTCGGCACTGGTTTCCTCGCCGTTCTCCAGGCGCCTTACCGCGACCACCAGCATCGCCGAGCCTGCATCCCTGGCCACGCCGTATTCCCGCGCCACGGCATCGTTTAGGCTCAGGGTAGGCAGCGCGTTGTAGTGCACGCGCAAGTCACCGAAATCGGCGGAAGAGACCGCAGGCGGAACGAAGTCGGCAGCGCGCGGCTTTTCCGCCGCCGAACATGCAGTGAAGAACAGGATCGACAGACAGAGCGCAAAATATTTCATTGGAAGGTTCCCGTGGGTCTTCATGCCGGTTCAGTCGTTCGCCGCCGACAATTCCTTTCCGCGTTCGCTGGCCGCATGGATCGCCTTGCCGACCAGCTTGGCGAAGCCTCCTTCCTGGAACGTTTCGATCGCCGCCTGGGTGGTGCCGTTGGGCGAGGTCACCCGCTTGCGCAGTTCGGCCGGATCTTCGTCCGATTCGGTCAGCATGCGCGCAGCGCCCAGAATGGTCTGCAGCACCAGCGCGCGCGCGGCCTCGTCGTTCAGGCCTTCCTGTTTCGCCGCCGCCTCCATCGCTTCGGCAAGCAGGAACACATATGCCGGCCCACTGCCCGAAACCGCGGTCACCGCGTCCATCTTGGCTTCATCGTCGATCCAGACCGTCTTGCCCGCGCTCGAGAGCAGGGCTTCGGTGCGTTCGCGCCCGTCCGCGTCGACCTGCGGGGTGGCGAACAATCCGGTCACGCCGGCGCCCAGCAAAGCAGGGGTGTTGGGCATGGCGCGAACCACGGCGACGCCGTCGCCCAGCCATCGCTGCATCTGCCCGGCAGTGATGCCGGCGGCGATGGACACCACCAGCGCGCCGTGCTCCTGCGCCAGGGCGGACAGGCCTTGGCATACCGTGCGCATGACCTGCGGCTTCACCGCCAGCAGCCACAGGCTGGCGCCGGTAGCGGCTTCCAGCGCGGTGGCGAATACGGGCACGCCGAAATCCCTCGCCAGGGACTCCCTGAGGACCTCGACGGGTTCGGCAACCCGGATGCTTGCGGCGCTGGCACCGCGTGCGATCAAGCCGCCGATCAGGCTGCGCGCCATGTTGCCGCCGCCGATGAAGGCGATGGAGCCGGAAATAGGGAATGGAGAATGGGAAATGGGGGAAGGGGTCGTCATTCGGTCTTGATGCCTTTGCAAGGTGATCCACGGTGTTCGCTAATGAGTCGTGATGTGGGGATTAGGGCCTTTTTGCCGATCCCCCATTCTCCATTCCCTATTCCCGGCTTCTCGGGCCGAACAGGGCGGTGCCGATACGTACCATCGTCGCACCTTCGGCGATGGCCAGCGGGAAATCGTCGCTCATTCCCATGGAAAGCGTGTCGATCGATCCATATTGAGCGGCCAATGCGTTGAACAGGGCCGCCATGCTGCGGTAGGCAGGACGGCGTGCTTCCAGGTCGGCATGCGGTGTAGGGATCGCCATCAGTCCGCGCAGGGTCAGGCGCGGTTCCCGCTCGATGGCCGCCGCCAGCTCGGCAACCTGCTCCGGGGCGCAACCGTGTTTGCTGGCCTCGTCGTCGATATTGACCTGCACCAGCACGTTCAGCGGCGGGCGATGCGGCGGACGGGAGCGGGCGAGCGCGGCGACCAGTTTCAACCGGTCCACGGTCTGCACCCAGTCGAAGAGTTCCGCGGCCGTTTCGGCTTTGTTGGATTGCAGGTGGCCGATCAGATGCCACTCCAATCCCGCCTGCGCCAATGCGCCGATCTTGGCTTGAGCTTCCTGAACGTAGTTTTCCCCGAAAGCACGCTGTCCGGCGGCGGCCAGAGCCGCGACCGCCGTCGCAGTTTGGGTCTTGGAAACGGCCAGTAAGCGCGGCAATGGCCGATCGCTCGCAATCGCCGCGTTTTCAAGGCTTTGGAGTATCGCGCTGAGGCGTTGTGCGAGCATAATCCTTCAACCGTTGGATATCGCGGCAAGGTGGGTATACTGCCTCTCGGGGATGTATCGTTCCAGCTGTCGCAGCAATTTTGGGGAAAGCAGCGTATGGATATCGCCGAACTTCTGGCGTTCTCGGTCAAGAACAAAGCCTCCGACCTGCATCTGTCGGCCGGCTTGCCGCCGATGATCCGGGTGGACGGCGATGTGCGCCGCATCAACATTCCGGCGCTGGACCACAAGCAGGTGCATTCGCTGGTCTACGACATCATGTCGGACAAGCAGCGCCGCGACTACGAGGAATTCCTCGAGGTCGACTTCTCCTTCGAGATTCCCAGCCTGGCGCGCTTCCGCGTCAACGCGTTCAACCAGAACCGCGGCGCCGGCGCCGTGTTCCGCACTATTCCTTCGGAAGTGCTGACCCTGGAAGACCTGGGCTGCCCGCCGTTGTTCAAGCAGCTGATCGAACAGCCGCAGGGCCTGATCCTGGTCACCGGTCCTACCGGCTCGGGCAAGTCGACCACGCTGGCCGCGATGATCGACCACATCAACAAGAACGAGTACGGCCATATCCTCAGCGTCGAGGATCCGATCGAGTTCGTGCATACCTCGCAGAAGTGCCTGATCAACCAGCGCGAAGTGCACCGCGACACGCACGGCTTCAACGAGGCGCTGCGCTCGGCGTTGCGCGAAGATCCCGACATCATCCTGGTCGGCGAGTTGCGCGACCTGGAAACCATCCGCCTGGCGCTGACTGCCGCGGAAACCGGACACCTGGTGTTCGCCACCCTGCACACCAGCTCGGCGGCCAAGACCATCGACCGCATCATCGACGTGTTCCCGGCCGGCGAAAAGCCGATGGTGCGCTCGATGCTGTCCGAATCGCTGCGGGCGGTGATTTCGCAGGCGCTGTTGAAGAAGGTCGGCGGCGGCCGTACGGCGGCATGGGAAATCATGGTCGGCACCCCGGCCATCCGCAACCTGATCCGCGAGGACAAGGTGGCGCAGATGTACTCGGCCATCCAGACCGGCCAGCAGAGCGGCATGATGACCCTGGACCAGCATTTGCAGGATCTGGTGAAGCGTTCGCTGATCACGCGCCACCAGGCCAAGGAATACGCCAAGGACAAGCGCCTGTTCGAATAATCGAAAAGACGCGGGATTCGAGATTCGGGATTCGCAAAAAAGCCGGCAAAGGGACATGGGTGGGGTTCGCTGTAGTTGTTGCGAATCCCCAATCCCCAATCCCCAATCCCGGCTCCATAGGAGCCACCCATGAGCACCATCGATTTCACTTCGTTCCTCAAGCTGATGGCCCACCAGAAGGCCTCGGACCTGTTCATCACCTCCGGCATGCCGCCGTCGATCAAGGTGAACGGCAAGATCTCGCCGATCACGCAGACGCCGCTGACCTCGCAGCAGAGCCGCGACCTGGTGCTGAACGTGATGACGCCGGCCCAGCGCGAGGAATTCGAAAAGACCCACGAGTGCAATTTCGCCATCGGCGTGGCCGGCGTGGGCCGCTTCCGCGTCAGCTGCTTCTACCAGCGCAACCAGGTGGGCATGGTCCTGCGCCGCATCGAGGCGCGCATTCCCACCGTGGAAGAACTGAACCTGCCGCCGATCATCAAGACGCTGGCCATGACCAAGCGCGGCATCATCATCTTCGTCGGCGCCACCGGTACCGGTAAATCCACTTCGCTGGCGGCGATGATCGGCTACCGCAACCAGAATTCCACCGGCCACATCATCACCATCGAAGACCCGATCGAATTCGTGCACAAGCACGAGGGTTGCATCATCACCCAGCGCGAAGTGGGCATAGACACCGACAGCTGGGACAACGCGCTGAAGAACACCCTGCGCCAGGCGCCGGACGTGATCATGATCGGCGAGGTGCGCACCCGCGAGGGCATGGACCACGCCATTGCTTTCGCCGAAACCGGCCACCTGGTGCTGTGCACGCTGCACGCCAACAACGCCAACCAGGCCATGGACCGCGTGATCAACTTCTTCCCTGAAGACCGCCGCGGCCAGCTGCTGATGGATCTTTCGCTGAACCTGAAGGGCGTGGTCGCCCAGCAGCTCATCCCCACACCCGACGGCAAGGCGCGCCGGGTGGCGATGGAGATCATGCTGGGTACGCCGTTGATCCAGGATTACATCCGCGAGGGCGAAATCCACAAGCTCAAGGAAGTGATGAAGGAATCGACCAACCTGGGCATGAAGACCTTCGACCAGAGCCTGTTCGAGCTCTATCAGGCCGGCGAAATCAGCTACGAAGACGCCCTGCGCTTCGCCGACTCCCAGAACGAGGTGCGCCTGCGCATCAAGCTGGCCCAGGGCGGCGACGCGCGCACGCTGGCGCAGGGGCTGGACGGGGTGGAGATCGCCGAGGCGCGCTGATCCGCCGCTTCGGAATTGCGAACGAAGGGCGGGCGACCGCCCTTTTTTCATGGACAATCGGCGCATGATCGATCTGCACCCCGACAGCGGCGAGGCGGCCGCGAAACTGCGGCGCTGGCTGGACGGTTACCGGCACGTGTTCGTGCTGACCGGCGCCGGCTGCAGCACCGGCTCGGGCATTCCCGACTACCGCGACGCTCTGGGCGGATGGAAGCGCACGCCGCCGGTGAACTATAGGGATTTCGTCGAAGACCCCGCGGTCAACGCGCGCTATTGGGCGCGCAGTTTCATCGGTTGGCCGATCGTCTCGCGCGCCGAGCCCAATGCGGCGCATCGCGCGTTGGCGGGCGCGCAGTCCGCCGGCTGGATCTCGCGCCTGGTCACCCAGAATGTGGACGGCTTGCATGAGCGCGCCGGCAGCACTGAAGTCATCGACTTGCACGGACGCATCGACGAGGTCGTATGCCTGCATTGCGCCATTCGCTACGCACGCGCGCAGGTGCAGGAGCGGTTGGCGCGGGAAAATCCGCAATGGGCCGGACTGAGCGCCGAGGCCGCGCCCGACGGCGATGCCGACCTCGAAGGCCGCGATTTCGGCCACTTCCGCGTACCCGCCTGCGAAGCCTGCGGCGGCATGCTGAAGCCTGATGTGGTGTTCTTCGGCGAGAACGTGCCGAGAGCGCGCTACGAGCAGGCGCGCGCCGCGCTGGGGCAGTCCGATGCGCTGCTGGTGGTGGGGTCGTCGCTGATGGTCTATTCGGGATTTCGCTTTGCGCGGATGGCGCATGAGGCGGGGCAGCCCATCGCACTCCTCAATCAGGGCCGCACGCGCGCGGACGATTTGGCGTCGCTGAAGATCGAAGCGGATTGTGCGGCGACGTTGCACGGTGCTCTGAGTACCTAAGCGCAACGCAAAACAAGGAGCCCTTCTCCCGCTTGCGGGATCGAAGCCGCCTCAAGCGGTTGAGGGTGGCGCGTAGCGCCGGATGAGGGCAGCTTTGAGCTGGCTGGCTTCGGCGGCACCCTCACCCGCCTTCGGCACCCTCTCAGCCTTGCACACCCTTTGGGCGCCGCAAGCGGGAGGGGGGTTGACCACTTGTCGTATCGGATCAGAGTTATTTGATTTTCCGCATCCAGGCAGGTTTGTGCTTGGCCGCGCGCTTGAACGCGGGGCAGTCTTCCCGATGCGCGCCGGGCAAGTAGCCCAGACTCATCAGGAACTCCCCGGTGATCTCCCCGCCGGTGAAGCGGAAGGTCTTCTTGAACAGCTTCACCCATTCGGCCTTGGACAGCGGATGGTGCGCCTCCAGCCATTGCGAGAATCCGCCGTGGGACTTGCGCAGGCCGCGGATGACCTGCGCATTGTGGATGGCGGCATCGACCTTCAGCCGGTTGCGGATGATGCCGGCGTCGGCGAGCAGGCGGGCGCGGTCCTTTTCGCCGTAGCGGGCCACTTTGTCCACGTCGAAGCCGCTGTAGGCGGTTTGGAAACCCTGGCGTTTCTTCAGGATGGTTTCCCAGCTGAGGCCGGCCTGGTTGATTTCCAGGATCAGGCGTTCGAACAGGTCCGATTCCCCGGTTTGCGGGAAGCCGTATTCCCGGTCGTGGTAGGGGCCGTGGACCGGGTGGCTGGGCGCGAAATCGCAGTAAGTCGTCATGGCCACAGGTTAACCCGGAAGCGATACGAGGCTCTAGAATGGGCGCATGTCCGCGATTTCCGCCAAGTTCTCCAACCAGCTGCTGATCGCGCTGCCGGCGCTGAACGACCCGCATTTCGCGCGCAGCGTGGCGCTGATCTGCCAGCACGACGAAGAGGGCGCGATGGGCGTGGTGGTCAACCGCGCTTCGGAGTACACCCTGGGCGACGTACTGGCGCAGATGAACCTGGAAGCGCGCGATCCTGCGTTGGGCAACCAGATCGTGTTGAACGGCGGTCCGGTGCATCCGGAACGGGGATTCGTTTTGCACGACGGCGGCCGCCAGTGGGATTCCACCCTGGCGATCGGCGACGGACTGGCGCTGACTACTTCGCGCGACATCCTGGAAGCGATGGCCGAAGGCGCCGGCCCCGAGCATGTCGTGGTCGCGCTGGGCTGCGCCGGCTGGGGCGCCGGACAGCTGGAATACGAGTTGGGCGAGAACAGCTGGCTCACCGCGCCGGCCGACTACGAATTGCTGTTCGCGCTGCCTTTGGAGCAACGCTGGCACGCCGCGGGCGGACGCATCGGCGTGGACATCACCCGCGTGACCGACTACAGCGGGCACGCATGAGCGGGCGGCCATGAAGCTGGACGGCACGGTGCTGGGGTTCGACGTCGGCGCCAAGCGCATCGGCGTGGCGGTGGGCAGCGCTTTCGGCAACGGCGCGCGTGCGCTGGCCGTGATCGACGTGCACGGCAACGGTCCGGACTGGCAGGCGATCGACAAACTTCGCGCGGAATGGCGTCCGGACGGCCTGGTGGTGGGCGATCCGATGACCCTGGAAGGCGGCGACCAGCCCATCCGCCAGCGCGCCCACGCTTTCGCACGCGAACTGCAGGCGCGCTACCAATTGCCGGTGGTGCTGGTGGACGAACGCTCCAGTTCGGTGGAAGCCGCGCAACGTTTCGCGCTGGACCGTGCCGAAGGCCGCAAGCGCCGTCGCGATGCGGTGGCGCTGGATGCGGTGGCCGCTGCGGTGATCATCGAACGCTGGCTGGCGGCTCCGCACGATGCGACACGGATTTAGCTTCTTATCCTTCTCCCAGAGGGAGAAGGAACAATTGGCTTCACGACCTGGAACTGATGCATGACCCAACAACTCGATTCGGACGGACGCCTGCTCCACCTGCTGACACTGGAAGGATTGCCGAAAGAAACCTTGTGCCGGCTGCTCGATCGCGCCGGCCAGATCCGCGATGCCGCGCTGGGGCGCACGCAGAAGCGCAATTCGCTGTTCGGCACCACCATCTGTACGCTGTTCTTCGAGCCGTCCACGCGCACGCGCAGCTCCTTCCAGATCGCGGCGCAGCGGCTGGGCGCGGACGTGATCAACTTCGACGCATCGACTTCTTCCGCGCGCAAGGGCGAGACCGCGCTGGATACGCTCAAGAACCTGGAGGCGATGGGCGTGCGCGGCTTCGTCGTGCGCCACCCCGAGGACGGCGCGGCCGAAGCGCTGGCAGCGCAGGCGGGCGAGGGCACCACCATCATCAATGCCGGCGACGGACGTAGTGCGCATCCCACCCAGGGCCTGCTGGATGCGCTGACCCTGCGCCAGGCCAAGGGCGCCGATTTTTCGAAACTCAAGGTGCTTATCGTCGGCGACGTGAAGCATTCGCGGGTGGCGCGGTCTGACCTGCATGCATTGCGCACGCTGGGGGCCGGCGAGATCCGCGTGTGCGGACCGTCCTCGCTGCTGCCGGACGACGGCACGCTCGCCGGCTGCACCCAGGGCGAGGATTTCGACGCCATGCTCGAAGGCGTGGATGCGGTGATGATGCTGCGCCTGCAGCGCGAACGCATGGAAGAAGGGCTGGTGGCGTCGCTGGACGATTACCACGCCCATTACGGCCTGACCGCCGCGCGTCTGCGCCGTGCCGCTGCGGATGCGGTCGTTCTGCATCCGGGGCCGATCAACCGGGGCGTGGAAATCACGGACGAGGTCGCCGATGGACCGCAATCGTTGGTACTGCGCCAAGTGAGCAACGGCGTCGCTATCCGCATGGCCGTGCTGGAATCGTTGCTCGCCTAAGTGCCGGCGTAGGAGCGACGTGAGTCGCGAAACCGCGGATATTTCGGTCCGATATTCGCGACTCACGTCGCTCCTACGCCGGCCCCTGGGAAACGTCAGCGATCGCCCTTGCCGTGCAGGGCCAGCGCTTCTTCCACCAGCGCCAGCTGCTGTTGCGCTTCCGCATTGCCGTCGGCAGCCGCTTGCCGGACTTGATCGATGTCCGGGTGCGACACGATCAGCAAAGTGCTCTCGCAGGCCGGGCAGGCGTAGTCCGTCACTTCTTCGTGCAGCTCCATCCGCATCTTGGCGGAGTCGCCTTCCCATCCGCATACGCAGCTGATGCGGTCGGTCCGCCAACCCGGGGTGAAATAGTTGCGGATGATTTCCGCCATGGCCGGGTGCTGCCTCAATCCTTGCGCTGCGCGAACAGCCACTTCCACATGGCGTCGTGGCGGTAGGTAGCGTCCCAGGAGTTGTGGTTTTCGTCCGGGAATTCGGTGTATTGCACGTCGGCGCCAACCGCCTTGAGCGCGGCGAAGGTCTTGCGGTCGTCGTCCGGCAGCACCACGTCGTCCTTGGCGCCGTGGAAAATCCAGATCGGCACATGTTTCAGCCTGGAAGCCAGAGCGGCATAGGGGTCGGGCGCGTTGGCCACTTCGGTGACGTAAAGCGCCCGTCCGCCGCCGGGCGCCAGGATCGCGCCGCAGATCGGGACCAGCGCGGCGAATCGGTTCGGCGCCTTGAGCGCCGTTTCCCAGGTGCCGTAGCCGCCCATCGACAAGCCGGTGAGATAGGCGCGCTGGGGATCGCCGTTGAATTCCCTGGTCGCCGCTTCCAGGGCGGCCAATGCCATGTCGACGTTGGCGCCCATCCATTCCCCGTTCTCTTCGACCTGCGGGAAAACGACCAGGGCAGGGAAATCCTCCATATGCTGACGCACATACGGCCCCAGGCCGGCATCGAGCTGGATATTGTTGTCCGAGCCGCGCTCGCCGGAGCCATGCAGGAACAGGATTACCGGGAGCTTTCCGGATTCGCGCGCATGCGCGGCAGGCACGAACACCTGATAGCGATGCCGCACGCCGTCACTGACGATCTCCCGCTCGATAAATCGTGCGCCGACCGCGGGCTTGGGGATGGTTGTGCAACCAGCAAGGAAGGCGAGGGCCAGCATCAGTATCGATCCTGTCAGTGAACGGTTGCGCAAGGCGGGCATGCGGAAGTCCTTCATGGCGGTTCATGCGGAAGCGATAGTTTGCGCCAGCCGGAGGCCAGCGCATGAACCTGCGGTAATCCCGGGGTGGGGTCTTCGGTCCGCTATCTGGTGGTATCGCCTGCGATCGCGAGCCGGATCGCGGGCGATGCGCCGGAGATCAGGGCGCGACCACCGGCGCCTGGCCGGAGAATGCGCCGCCCACGAATAGCACGACGATGCCGATCACATACAGCAACAGCGGAATCTTGTTCTCGGCGAAATTCATGATGGCGAAGATCAATCCGACCAGAGGAATGATCAGGCTACCGAGGCCCCACCAGATGCTTTCCTTGAACGCATTCACCACGATCCACAAGCCACCGACGATGCAGAGCAGCGCGCCAATCCAGAACATATTCGAACTCCCCAGAGTAGCCTTCGGATGAAGGCTGGAACATTCTACCCAGTGCGGGAGCGGCCGATTGTGCTGGCGCAGCATCGCGGTGCTCGAGGCGTGGGGGAGCTCAGTGCAGCAGCACCGCCGTCGCCAGGCCCAGGAAACTCAGGAAACCCATCACGTCCGTGACCGTGGTCAGAATGACTCCACCGGCCAAGGCAGGATCGAAACCCAGGCGCTTGAGCGTCAGCGGCACCAGCACGCCGGCGGTCGCGGCCGACAGCAGATTGATGGTCAGCGCGCTGCCGATCACCAGCGAAAGCGGAAGGTCCTGGAACCACAGGAACACGATGACGCCCAGCACCAGGCCCAGGCTCAGGCCGTTCATCAGCGCCACCCGCAACTCCTTCCACAGCAAGACGCGCACGTTGGACGCGCCTACCTGTCCAAGTGCCAGGCCTCGCACCATCAGCGCCAGCACCTGGGTGCCGGCGTTGCCGCCCATGCCGGCCACTATCGGCATCAGCACGGCCAGCGCGACGATCTTCTCGATGGTGCCTTCGAAACGGCCGACCACCGAAGAGGCCAGGAACGCGGTGCCCAGGTTGATGCCCAACCAGGTCAGGCGGCGGCGGAACGCGCGTGCGACCGGGCTGAAGAGATCTTCATCCTCGTCCAGACCCGCGGCGCCCAGGGCCTGGTGTTCGGCCTGTTCGCGGATGATGTCGACCACGTCGTCGATGGTGATGCGGCCCAGCAGGATGTTGTTGTCGTCCACCACCGGGGCGGAGATCCAGTCGTGGTCGGTGAACTGGCGCGCCACCGCATCGGCGGAATCCTCCACCGCGATGGCCGGCTGCTCGTCGTCGATCAGGCGATTGATCGGGGTGCTGTCGTCGTGGGTGACCAGCGAGGCCAGCGACAGACGCCCCAGGTACTGGTGGCGGCGGCTGACCACGAACAGATGGTCGGTGTGGTCGGGCAGTTCGCCGCGCAGGCGCAGGTAGCGCAGCACTACGTCCACGTTGACGTCGGCGCGCACGGTGACCACGTCGGGATTCATCAAGCGGCCGGCGGTGTCTTCCGGGTAGGACAGGACCTGCTCGAGCCGCTCGCGGTTCTCGCGGTCCATCGACTTGAGGACTTCGTCGATGACCGTGTCCGGCAGGTCTTCCACCAGATCGGCCAGATCGTCGATGTCCAGGTCTTCGACCGCGGCGATGATCTCGTCCGGGTCCATGTCGGCCAGCAGGCTTTCGCGCACTTCGTCGCCGACGTGCACCAGCACTTCGCCGTCGTCCTCGGCGTCCACCAGTCCCCACACCACTTCGCGCTTGCCGGGCGGCAGCGATTCCAGCAGGTTGCCGATCTCCGCAGGGGCCAGGGTGTTGATCAGGCGCCGCACAGGGCCCAGCCGGCCGCTGTCCAGTGCGTCGGACAGCAGGCGCAGTTGGCGCGCGGTCTTGTCGTGGCGGACGGCTTCAGCCATGCGCGACTCCCGGTAGCGGTGAAGCCACTTCCGTGAGGGAGGCGGCAGGTCAGGTGTTCATGCGCGCATTATCCCCCGCTAGCAGGACAATGGACACCCTTTTGCGGATTGCCTGCGCATCGGCAGGCACGTAGGAGCTGCGTAAGCTGCGACCGTATGCAGCCAAGCCGATCACTGACTGCGGGTATTCAGTCGCAGCTTACGCAGCTCCTACGAAGAGGCGGCTTTGAGCCAGGCTTCGATGCCGGCGCGATCGCGCGCCTGCAGCAGCTTGTCGGTCCGGGACTTGAGTTCGCCAAGGTCGGAATCCCGGATGGCGCGGCGCACTTCCAGCAAGGTCGCCGGATGCAGGCTGAACTCGGTCAGGCCCAGCGCAAGCAGCAACGGCGCCAGCGCCGCGTCGCCTGCGATCTCGCCGCAGACCGCCACCGGCGTATCGTGTTCGTTGGCTACGTTGATGATGTGTTTGAGCAGGCGGACGACGCCGGGATTCAGCGGCGAATACAGTTCGCCCAGCGCATCGTTGTTGCGGTCGGCCGCCAGCAGGTACTGCACCAGGTCGTTGGTGCCGATGGAAATAAAATCCACGATGTCCACGAAGGCATACAGCGCGATCGCCGCGGCGGGCACTTCGATCATCGCGCCCAGCGGGATGTCGTCGGCCACTTCCGCGCCCTGCTTGCGCAGCTTGTCGGCGACGCGCTTCAAGCGCTTGCGCACGGCCAGCATCTCTTCGCGGTTGCTGACCATCGGCACCAGCACGCGTACGGGCCCGTAACCGGAGGCGCGCACGATGGCGCGCAACTGGGTGTCGAACAGTTCGCCATGAGTCAGCGACAGGCGCACGCCGCGCAGGCCCAGGGCCGGATTGTCCTCGTTGTCCAACGTCAGCCCGGTGCGGTCGGCTTTGTCGGCGCCCAGATCCAGCGTGCGGATGGTCACCGGCCGGCCGCTCATTCCCAGCACCACGTCGCGGTAGACGCGGAACTGTTCTTCTTCGTCGGGCAATTCGTTGCGTTGCAGGAACAGGAACTCGGTGCGGTACAGCCCCAGCCCGGAAGCGCCCAGGGAATGCGCCTGCGCCACGTCCTCGCCCGATTCGGCGTTGGCCAGCAGGACGATGTCCACGCCGTCCTGGGTGCGCGTGGGTTTGGAACGCAGGCGTCCTAGTTCCCGCTGTTCCTTGGCCAGTTCGCGCAGGCGCTGACGGTAGGCGCGAAGATCGTCGGGGCCGGGTTCGATAACCACCGTGCCGCTGGCGCCATCGACGATCAGTACATCGCCGTCGTTGATCTTCTGCAGGGCTTTGGTGGCGCCCACCACCAGCGGCATGTGCAGGCTGCGCGCCAGGATGGCGCTGTGCGAAAGCGTGCTGCCGGCCGCGGTGACGATGGCGACCACGCCCTGGGCCTGCAGCTGGGCCAGTTCCGACGGCGCCACGTTGTCGCTGATCAGGATGTCGCCGGCTACGCCCTTCGGTCCGCTGGAACGCTTGTGCAAATGCGCGTGGATGCGGCCGATCACATGGTCCAGATCGTCCATGCGGCTCTTCAGGTAGAGG
This sequence comes from Pseudoxanthomonas sp. CF125, assembly GCF_900104085.1. Lineage (GTDB taxonomy): Bacteria > Pseudomonadota > Gammaproteobacteria > Xanthomonadales > Xanthomonadaceae > Pseudoxanthomonas_A. Next base: position 1,582,371 of record NZ_FNLD01000001.1, on the reverse strand, counting down.
TCGTCCATGCCGTCGAAAACAGCGGCCAGGCGGTCGCGTTGCAGGCGCAAGGCGTAGTCGGCGGTATAGCGGCCGGCGCGGATCAACTCGTCCAGGCCGTGCAGCAGTTCCGGATCGTCCAGCAGCAAGGCGTGCAAATCGAGGAACTCGCCGACTTCCTTGACCAGCGCGCCGTGGAGGCGTTCGCGCAGGGTGTGCATCTCGCCACGGGTGGAATCCACCGCATCATGCAGGCGCTGCAGTTCTTTCTCCACTGCGTTGGCGGCGATGCGCTGCTCGACCACTTCCAGCGCATGCGGCAACCTCACTCGGGCACGTCCCAGCGCGCTGCCGCGCGATGCGCCATGACCGGGGAGTTGCAGGCGCACCGGTCAGGTTTCCTCGTCGAATCGTCGCTCGAACAGCGCTGCCACGGCTTCCAGCGCCTCGGCCTCGCCCTCGCCATCCACGCGCACGGTCACCGGCGTGCCCTGGCCGGCGGCCAGCAGCATCACGCCCATGATGCTCTTGGCGTTGACCTCGCGCCCCTTGGCCGACAGCGTGGCGCTGCAGCGATAGGCCGACAGCACCTGCACCAGCTTGGCGGTGGCGCGGGCATGCAGCCCCAGGCGGTTGGAAACGGTGAGTTCGCGTTCAAGCATCGTCGACTATGGCTCCATTGCGTGTGCCGGCGGCGGCTGTCGCCGGCAGTTGATCCAATCCCTGTTCCGCATAATTCATCACCCGCAGCAGCATCGGCAAGCTCAGCGCGGAAACGCGCCTGACCGGCGTGCCCAACCGGGCCAGTTCGCCGGCCAGGTTGCTGGGGCTGGCGCCGTAGAGATCGGTCAGCACCAGCACGCCTTCGCCGCTGTCCACACGCCTCAACGCGGAAGATGCCTGAGGCAGCAAGGCTTCGAAATCGGCATCGAAGGGAACTTCGAAGGCCTCCGTCTTCAGCGGTAATTGCCGTAACAGACCGGTGGCGACCGCCAGCAGCGACGCGCCAATACCGGGATGGGTTACCAGGAGAATGCCACAGGCCATGCGGGAACGTTAGCAGAGGGACATGACGGGCTGGAAGCAGGAGCGATGGGACAACCCGTCCCACCGCGTAGTCACGCCTTGCGGACCACGTAGGTCCTGGCCAGCGAGTCGTGCCAGCCGCGGGCAGGATCGGTGAGCAATACCGAGAACGCTTCGAAAGGGATGAACCTGCAGATGGTGCGCAAGACGGCCTGCACGAAGGTCGGCTTCTCGCCGTTTTCATTCACTACCCGGGTACCGGTGATGAGTTTCCCCAGGGTGAAGCCGAAGGCCGCTTCCTGCGGGATGTAGTACGCCAGCATGATGGCCATGCCTAGCGCCTGTTCGCCCCAGAAGCCCAGGCTCTCGATCCAGGCGGCAGCAGGGTCGCCGCCGATGAGCACTGCCGCGAAGCCTACGGCCGCGGCGAGGAAGTAGTACGCGGCCGAATCCAGCAGCCAGTTGAAGAAGCGCCGCCATTTCCCTGCCGGGTCCAGACTGAGCCGCGGGCGGGACACGCCGCCGTAGAGCGGCGAATACGGGGCTTGGTAAGGGTTGCGGTCTTCCATGACGCGTCCATCGGCGGATTGGACGAACAGCGTAGTCAGTCCAGTTCCCGATGGAAAGTGGCCACCTCTTCCCAGCCTTGTTCGCGCGCGTGCGCGGCCAGGCGCTCAGCCAAGTACACGGAGCGGTGCTTGCCGCCGGTGCAGCCGAAGGCGATGGTCACGTAGCTGCGCGTTTCCCCGCGCAGGCGCGGCAGCCAGGTGTCGAGGAAGGCGTTGACCTGGCCGACGTATTCGCTGACTTCCGGTTGCGCATCCAGGTAGTCGCGTACGCCGGCGTCGCGCCCGGACAGCGGACGCAGCAGCGGATTCCAGTGCGGGTTGGGCAGTACGCGCGCATCGAACACGAAATCGGCGTCCGCCGGCACCCCGCGCTTGTAGGCGAAGGACTCGAACAACAGCGACAGCGAGGAGCCGTTGTTCAGCGCGAACTCGGCGATGATCCTGCGCCGCAGCTGGTGCACGTTGAGCGCGGTGGTGTCGATGATCACGTCGGCTTCGCTGCGCAGAGGCGCGGTGATCTCGCGTTCGCGGGAAATGGATTCCGGCAACGACAGGCCGAAGTGCGCCAGCGGGTGCTTGCGGCGGGTGTCGGAATAACGGCGCAGCAGCACTTCGTCGCTGGCGTCGAAGAACAGCAGTGTGCCGTGCAGCCCCAGTTCGGCCACACCGGCCCGCCATTGGGCCAGTTTCGACAGGTCGCTGTGGCGGTTGCGCACGTCGATGCCCACGGCGATCTTCTGCGGCAGCGCGTTGTCGCGCATCAGGCTGCGCACGAACGAGGGCAGCAGTTCCACCGGCAGATTGTCGACGCAGTAGTAGTCCAGATCCTCGAAGGTCTTCAGGGCGACCGACTTGCCCGAGCCGGACAACCCGCTGACGATCACCACGGTCGGCGCAGGACCGTCGGCCCGGGCGTCCACCTGATCTTCTTCGCGCGGTTGGCGCGATGGGTCCTCGCCAGGTTCGCTGCTCATGGCGTGCTGCGTTCCAGCAGATTGCTGTGGCGGGCGATGAACATCGCCGCCGGGTCGATGCCCTTGGTGCGCAGGATATGCAGGCGCGTGGCCGCCTCGGTGAGTACGGCCAGGTTGCGGCCGGGCATCACCGGCAAGGTGATCAGCGGCACGTCCAGGTCCAGCACGTGGCGGCTGCCGCTGTCGCCGGTCAGGCGTTCGTAGCCGTGCGGATTGGGTTCGGTCATGGGCCGGGTGAGGTGGACTATCAGGCGCAGGTATTTGTTCTTCTTCACGGCGGTGTCGCCGAACATGTCGCGTACGTTCAGTACGCCCAGGCCGCGGACTTCCAGCAGGTCCTGCAACAGCTCTGGGCAGGTGCCGTCGAGCACGTCCGGGGCGATCTGGGTGAATTCGGGCGCATCGTCGGCCACCAGGCGATGGCCGCGGCTGAGCAGTTCCAGCGCCAGTTCGCTTTTGCCCGATCCGGCTTCGCCGGTGATCAGCACGCCGATCGAATAGATTTCCATGAACACGCCGTGCAGCGTCACCCGCGGCGCCAGCGTGCGGGCCATGTGGTACGAAAGGTGATTGAGCAGTTCGTGGCCGCGCTTGGGCGAGATCCACAAGGGCGTTTCCGATTCCTCTGCCGCCGCGCGCAGATCTTCGGGGCAGGACTGGTTTTTGCTGATCACCAACGCCAGCGGGCGGTACTGCACGATCTTCTCGATGGTTTCCCAGCGTTGCCGCGAATCCAGCGAATCCAGCCAGGCCAGTTCCTCGCTGCCCAGGATCTGCACCTTGTTGGGATAGATGGCATTGAGATAGCCGGCCAGCGAGGGTCGGCGGGCGATGGTGTCCACCGCTTCCAGCATGCGCCACTCGCCAGCGGCCCCGGCCAGCCAGCGCAAGGCGAGCTTGTCTTTCTGCTGGTCGAACAATTCTCGGGCGGTGATGCTGGTAGTCATGCGGCGGCTTTGGGTGGTTGGGATGGGTCCAGCAACAGCTTACGCATCGATTGCGCATCGGGTGCGTCGCGCAGCGCGGCGCGGAAGTGCGCGTCGGAAAAGCGTTCGGCCAGTTCCGACAACAGTATGAGGTGCTGCTGGGTGTAATGATCGGGCACGGCCATCGCGAATACCAGATCGACGTCCTGGCCGTCGGCCGCGTGGAAATCGACCGCCGGTTGCAGCCGCAGCAGAACCCCTCGTGGCGCTTCCAGCGTAGCCGAGCGGCCGTGCGGGATGGCGATGCCATGGCCGATGCCGGTACTGCCCAGTTTTTCGCGCGCCTGCAGGCTGGCGCGAAGATCGTCGGCGCCGGCCTGGCGGCAGGCCAGCAGATCGGCGGCCACTTCCAGCACCGCCTCGCGGTCGGCCACGTTCAATAGGGAGGCGCGAACGTCCGCCAACTGGTCGGCAAGGGACATGCGGTAAGGTCAGGAAATACGGGAAATAACCGAAGGCGGAAAAGAGGCGGCGGCGATGGCCGCTGCCTCCTCTGCGCTTTTCATCCGCGTGCTGTTAATCGACATGCCGTCAATCGACGCGCTGTCAATCATCGTGCTGTCAGTCGGCCTGCCGTCGATCGGAGCGCTGTCAATCGGCATTTTCGCCGCGCGGCCCGCGTTCCTTGTCGATCTTCTTCTGCTTGTGCTTCAACAGCAGCCGGTCCAGCTTGTCGGCCAGGATATCGATGGCGGCGTACATGGTTTCCGCGCCGGCGTCGGCATGCAGAGTGCGGCCGGCCAGAGTGAGCGTGGCTTCGGCGAGGTAGTCGGGTTTGCGTATGCCCAGTTGGGCTCGGACTTCCAGTGGCTGGTCGAAATGCCGTTCAAGCCGCTTGAACTTGCTTTCAACGTACTCCCGCATCGCGGGGGTGACTTCGATCTGCTGGCCATGGGTCTCGATACGCATCGCTTACCTCCTTACGGTTCGATGGGCCGCGTTGTTCGCGGGTGACACTGCCTTGCCTGTGACCTCGGGTGATGGATGAAGTTCGGCCTCCTTGAGGGTTCGTAGTGGCGCTGAAAGGAATTCAGCGTTCCGGTTCATGATGAACCATGGCTCCTTATGGGAACGTTATCAACCGATGCGTACGCGCTCGTGCGACGAAAGTATCTCCATGGCTTCACGATACTTCGCCACGGTACGGCGCGCCACCGGTACGCCGGAGGTCTTGAGCAGGTCGGCCAGCTTGGCGTCGGACAGCGGTTTGCGCGGATTCTCGCTTTCGATCAGGCGACGGATCATCGACTGGATGGCGATGCTGGACGCTTCGCCGCCGCCCTCGGTACTGACGCCGGAGGCGAAGAACGCGCGCAACGGCAAGGTTCCACGCGGGGTACGCACGTACTTGCGGGCGATGGCGCGTGAAACCGTGGATTCGTGAAGGCCGACCTCGGTCGCCACTTCCCGCAGAGTCAGCGGCCGCAAGGCCTGCTCGCCGAATTCCAGGAAGCCGGCCTGCTGCCGCAACAGGCAGCGGGTGACCTTGAGCAGGGTGTCGCCGCGGGCCTCCAGACTCTTCAGCAGCCAGCGGGCTTCCTGCAGGTGGCCGCGCAGGTAGCCGGCGTCGTTCTCCCCGCATTTGCGGATCATCTGCTCGTAACCGCTATGGATGGTGATCCGGGGCAGGTTGTTGCCGGCCAGCGCCGCGCGCCAGATGCCGCGCTGGCGCCAGACCACGCAATCGGGGACCACGTAGGTATCGTGGGTGAGCTCGCCGATCTGCGCCCCCGGCTTGGGGTCGAGCGAGCGTAGCAGCTGTACTACTTCCTCCACTTCCTCTACCGGCCGCTTGAGTTCGGCCGCCAGCCCTGCGATGCCGCTTTTCGGCAGGCGTTCCAGCGACGCGCCATCGACAATCTGCAGGGCCAGCGTTCTGCCGGGCGTGTCCTCGCTCAACACCGCCAGTTGCAGGTGCAGGCATTCGCCCAGGGTGCGGGCGGCCACGCCGACCGGATCGAAGCGCTGCAGCTGGTGCAATACGGTGAGGATTTCGTCTTCGCCGGCGGTCGTTTCGGGAAGCAGCGTCTCGGCGATGCCCGACAGCGGTTCGCGCAGGTAGCCGTCGTCCTCCAGCGCGTCGATCAGCGCAGCGCCGATCCTGCGGTCGCGCGGCGACAAGTGCGAGAGATGGAGCTGCCAGAGCAGATGGTCTTGCAGGGTCTCGGTTTCGGCGACGCGTTCGGCCGCCGTGCCCTGATCGTCGTCGTCGTCGAAGGAGCCGCCGCTGCCGTGACTGACGCCATCCATGGACCAGGGCGCTTCGTCGGGCGACCAGTCGTCGCTGTCGTTGTCGCCGGGGGTTTCGCGCGGATCCTCGGGCGGGGTGTCGGCGGGCGCGGAATCGTCGCCGCTGGGAGCGCTGTCGTCCCAATCCAGCAGGGGGTTGGTTTCCACCGCTTCGGTGATCTCGATCTCGAGTTCGGCCGCGGACATCTGCAGCAAGCGGATGGCCTGACGCAGTTGCGGCGTCATGACCAGTTGCTGACCCAGCGATGTCTGGAGGCGTGGCTTCATTTCCGCAATCCGAAAGACAGTGTGCGCGGCATCAGGCCGCACGACGCGCATCAGAGGCGGAAAGTTTCCCCGAGGTACACGCGACGCACGTCCGGATTTGCCAGCAGCGTGTCCGGTGCCCCCTGCGCCAGTACGCTGCCTTCGTTGAGGATATACGCCCGGTCGCAGATTCCCAAGGTCTCGCGCACGTTGTGGTCGGTAATCAGCACGCCGATGCCGCGATTCTTGAGGTGCTTCACGATCCGCTGGATCTCGCCGACCGAGATGGGGTCGACGCCGGCGAAAGGTTCGTCCAGCAGCATCAGTCTGGGTTTGGCGGCCAGGGCGCGGGCGATCTCGCAGCGCCGGCGTTCGCCGCCGGAGAGGCTGGCGCCCAGTTGGTCGGCCACATGGCTGATCTGCAGTTCGTCCAGCAGCGAGGCCAGTTCCTTGTCCACGCCGGCCGAATCCAGGTCTTCGCGCAGCTCCAGCACCAGGCGGATGTTGTCCGACACGGTGAGCTTGCGGAATACCGAGGGTTCCTGCGGCAGATAACCCACGCCCAGTTTGGCGCGCTTGTACATGGGTTCGGCGGTGATATCGCGGCCGTCCAGTTCGATCTTGCCGGCGTCGGCGGCCACCAGGCCGACGATCATGTAGAAACAGGTCGTCTTGCCGGCCCCGTTGGGGCCCAGCAGGCCGACCACTTCGCCCGCGTCCAGGGTCAGGCCGAAATCGGCCACGACCTCGCGCTGTTTGTAGTGCTTGCGCAGGCCCTGGGCGGAAAGCATTACTTGGTGTCCTCGGGTTTTTTCGCGGCGCCGGCCGATTTCGGCTGGATCACGGTCTTCACGCGCGTGCCGTCCCCGCCGCTCTGCATGTTGCCGGTCTTGGTGTTGTAGACCATGCGCTGGCCGCTATTCGAACCGCGCGGGGACTTCACCGTGTAGTTCCCGATCAGGGTGATGGTTTCGGTGGACAAGTCGTACTCGATACGATTGGCCGTGGCGTCCATCCACGTGCCGTCGTCCTGTTGCTGCCTCAGCTTCACCGGGCTACCGGTAAAAACCGCCTTGGACGGGTCACCGTCGCGCTGGGTGAGTTCCGCGCGCTGGGCGGCTATGTCCAATGTCCCCTGCTTGAGCGTTACGTTGCCGGTCCAGACGTTGGTGCTGTTGCCATCCATTACGCCTTCCTGGTTATTGGAATCCAGGTAGATGGGCTGGTTGCGATCGGACGACTTCGCCCACGCCAGCGCCGGTATCGACAGGGCGATCATGGCAATGAGACTAGCGCGCAGACTTGGGTTCATATCGGGTCTTGACCTGGGACTTGAAGGTGTATTGCTTGGTTTTGGTGTTGGTTTCAAAACCTACACCGCTGAGTATAGAACCCGGACGGGTGATGGTGACCGCATCGTCGGTGGAAGCGAGGTTTTTGCGGGGGAATACGTTCAGTCGCTGGGTATCGAAGGTCGTGGGTATGGCGCTTTCCTTCGGGCTGGTTCCCTTCACGTCGCCCGATAACCGCATTTCGTCGCCCTTGGCGCTGATCCAGGCCGTTTTTGAACGCATTTCCCAGTGATGTCCTTCGCTGTCGGGAAGCAGGAACAGTGGCGTGGCGATAGTGAAAGTCTGGTCCCTGGGATTGCGCTGCATTTCCGGCGCACGCAGGGTGATCGATTCCTTGCCCTGATCGTCCAGGCCGATCACCTCGAAATCCCGCATGAGGTAGTCCGGGCGTTCGGAAGAGGGGGCATCGGGCTCGGCGACATCGCGCTGCTTCCACGCCGACCAGCCGCTAAGTATGGCGGCCGCCAGCAACACCAGGCCCAGCACCATGCGCCAGTTCATCGCGTCCACTCCGCCAGCAGCGCTTCGGTGCGGCCTTGCGCGTCCAGCAGCAGATCGCACAGCTCGCGTGCGGCGCCCTGGCCGCCGTGCGCGGCAGTGACCCAGTGCACGCGTTCGGCGATCCAGCGATGCGCGTTGCCGGGCGCCACGGCCAATCCTGCGGCGCACAGCGGCGCCAGATCGGGAAGGTCGTCGCCCATGAAAGCCACTTCGTCCAGGCCGATCCCGTGGCGCTCGCACAACGCCCGCACCTGGCCCAGTTTGTCCTTGGCCCCGGTGAACACCTCGACGCCGAGTTCGGCGGCGCGCCTCTCGGCGGCCTTGCTGTTGCGTGCGGTGATCAAGGCCACCGCAATGCCCGCTTTCTTCAGCAGCACCAGCCCTTGCCCGTCGAGGATGTGGAACGCCTTCGACTCGCCGCCTTGATCATCGTAGTAAAGACGCCCATCGGTCAGGGTGCCATCCACGTCGAAGCAGGCCAGCTTGATTCTGGCGGCGCGGGCAAGCAGTTCGGCGTTGATGTCGGTGAGAGGAGAGGCGGTCATGGGAATGGGGAATGGAAGATAGGGAATGGGAAGTTCGGAAGCCGAGCGGGAAAGGTTTCTTCGCTGCTGCGATTCCCCATTCCCTATTCTCCATTCCCGGCCTTTAGACCACGCGGGCGCGCAACAGGTCGTGAATATTGAGCGCGCCCACGGCGCGCCCGGCTTCGTCCACCACGATCAGGCCGCTGATCTTGTGGGTTTCCATCAGGCGCGCCGCTTCCACCGCAAGTTGGTCGGCGGCGATGGTCTTGGGGTCGCGCGTCATCACCTCGGCGATCATCGCAGTGCGCACGTCGAGCGTCGCATCGTCCAGCGTGCGGCGCAGATCGCCGTCGGTGAACAATCCGACCAGCTTGCCCGAGTCGTCGACCACGGCGGTCATGCCCAGGCGTTTGCGGCTCATTTCCATCAGCGCTTCGCTGAGGGTGGCGCCCAGGCCTACGCGCGGCACATCGTCGCCGGCATGCATCACGTCGGTGATGTGCAGCAGCAGGCGGCGGCCCAGGCTGCCGGCCGGATGCGAGCGGGCGAAGTCGTCGGCAGTGAACCCGCGCGCTTCCAGCAGCGCCACGGCCAGCGCGTCGCCCATGGCCAGGGTGGCGGTGGTGCTGGAAGTGGGCGCCAGATCCAGCGGGCAGGCTTCGGCGGGCACGCTTACATCCAGATGCACATCGGATTCGCGCGCCAGCGTCGATTGCGGCCTGCCGGTCATCGCGATGAGCGCATTGCCCTGGCGCTTGAGCACCGGCAACAGGGTCAGGACTTCGTCGGATTCGCCCGAATAGGACAGGGCCAGCACCACGTCCGCGTCGGTGATCATGCCCAGGTCGCCGTGGCCGGCTTCGCCCGGATGCACATAGAAAGCGGGAGTGCCGGTGGAGGCCAGGGTGGCGGCGATCTTGCGCGCGATATGTCCGGACTTGCCCATGCCGGTGGCGACTACGCGTCCCTTGGAAGCCAGGATCAGCTTGCAGGCCGCGGAGAACTCGCCGTCGATCCGGGTGGCCAGATGCTCCAGCGCCTGGGCTTCGATCTCGACCACGCGGCGACCGCTGGCGGCCAGGCTGGCGTCGGTCGGTTGGGCGGTCTGGGGAAGCAACTCGGGCATGCGGGCGCCGGGCGGAGGTTAGAATGACCGTTCATTTTATAAGGAAAGGCACGTTGGACGCCGAAACCATCCGTAAACTGATAGAAACCGGCCTGCCGGGGGCTGAAGTACAGGTGCAGGGCGATGACGGCGTGCATTTCGAGGCCAGCGTGGTCTCCGAGGCGTTCCGCGGCAAGCTGCCGCTGGCCCGCCACCGCCTGGTCTACGCCACCTTGGGCGAGCTGATGGGCGGTGCGATCCATGCCCTGGCCCTGAAGACCGTGACGCCCGAAGAAGCCGGCCAATCCCGCTGACACTGCTCCGGAAGAGCTGCGCTCTTCCCCCGCTTCCAACAGTCCCCATTCCAACAGTCCCCATTCCAGAGCCAACACGACCCATGCAGAAAATCGTAGTGACCGGCGGCAACCCGCTCAACGGTGAAGTCACCATCTCCGGCGCCAAGAACGCGGTGCTGCCCATCCTGTGCGCCACCTTGCTGGCCGATGCGCCGGTGGAAATCACCAACGTGCCGCATCTGCACGATGTGGTGACCACGGTGAAGCTGCTTGGCGAGCTGGGCGCCGGCATCAGCATCGACGAGGGCACACTGTCCAAGGGCAGCGCGATCACGGTGGATCCGCGCAGCGTCAACCAGCACGTGGCGCCCTACGAACTGGTCAAGACCATGCGCGCTTCGATCCTGGTGCTGGGGCCGTTGCTGGCCAAGTACGGCGCGGCGGAAGTCTCGCTGCCGGGCGGTTGCGCCATCGGTTCGCGCCCCGTCGACCAGCACATCAAGGGCCTGCAAGCGCTGGGTGCGGAGATTACGGTCGAGAACGGCTTCATCAAGGCCAGCGCCAAACGCCTTAAGGGCGCGCGTTACGTATTCGACATGGTAAGCGTCACCGGCACCGAGAACGTGCTGATGGCCGCCGCGCTCGCCGACGGCACCACCGTGCTGGAGAACGCGGCCATGGAACCGGAAGTCACCGACCTGGCCGACTGCCTGATCGCACTGGGCGCGGATATCGAAGGCGCGGGCACTTCGCGGATTGTCGTGCGTGGCGTGGAGCGTCTTTCCGGCGGCCGCCATGCGGTACTGCCGGACCGCATCGAAACCGGCACCTTCCTGGTGGCCGCGGCGATGACCGGCGGCAGGATCGTCGCCCGCCGCGCGCGCGGCGACACACTGGACGCGGTGCTGGACAAGCTGACCGAAGCCGGCGCTTCCATCGAAACCACCGCAGACACCATCACCCTGGACATGCACGGCAAGCGCCCGCGCGCGGTCAGCCTGACCACCGCGCCGTACCCGGCGTTCCCCACCGACATGCAGGCGCAATTCATGGCCATGAACTGCATCGCCGAAGGCGTGGGCGTGATCAACGAGACCATCTTCGAAAACCGTTTCATGCACGTCAACGAACTGCTGCGCCTGGGTGCGGATATCCGCGTCGAAGGGCATACGGCGATCATCCGCGGCGCCGAAAAGCTGAGCGGGGCGCCGGTGATGGCTACCGACCTGCGTGCTTCGGCTTCGTTGATCCTGGCCGGCCTGGTGGCGGAAGGGGATACCATCATCGACCGTATCTACCACCTCGATCGCGGCTACGAAAACATCGAGGAAAAGCTCAGCGCGCTGGGCGCCAAGATCCGCCGGATCTCTTGAGCATGATGACCCTGAGCAGGCCGATATGAACGCAAAACTCTCCAAACCGCGCAGCCGTTTCTCGACCCGCCGCAAGGCCTTGCTGGGCTTGGTGGTGATCGCCCTGGGCGTGGTCGGCTGGCTGCAGTACGTCGGCGCCGCGGGCATCAGCGGCATACCCACCAAGGACATGGACTGGAATGCCGATGGCGAGGTTACCCAGACGGAAATCATGCAGGCGTTCTATGCGGTCGGCGTAACCAAGACCAGCGAAGGGCAGCGCGAATGCAGCGAGTACTACTGGCGTCAAGACAAGCGCGGCATCCGCGTCGATTGCCGCACCACCATGGCGGCGGAGCCGGAGAAGAAATAAAGAAGCCCGGCGATGCCGGGCTTTTTTCTGCAGAGCGGTAGGGCGGGTACTGCCCGCCAGCCCTAGTACGGGGCTGGCTCTACAAGATTGCCTGGGCCATTACCCGTTACTGCCAGGCCTTGAGCTGCAGGTCGATGGAGTCCTGTCCGTCTTCGCGTTGCAGGATGCGCGCGGGCACCGGCATGTTGGGCACTACCCAGACGATGGTCTGCTTGTTGCCCGCGGTGCGCACGACCTTGGTGGCGTCGCGCGATTGTCCGCCGATGGTGATCTTTTCCTTGCCGGCCACCTGGTAGCTCATGGTCTTGGCGTTGCCGTTCTCGACCATGCGGTAGCTCAGCGGCTTGCCGGCGGCGACGTCGCGCACCAGGGCCAGATTGACCAGCAGCGCGTCCATGTCGCCGGGCTTCAGGGCGACCGGTCCGGCGCGTTCCGGTTTGACGTCGCCGGTCCACGTCGCCTGGCTCTTGCTCCAGTCGAAGTTCGCATTGACCGCTTTCTTCTTCACCAGCACCCGCGACAGGTCGGCGCTGGAGAGCGGACGCAGCCAGCCTTTCTGTTCGTCGAATACCGTCTTCTGGCTCAAGTCCACCAACTGGTTTTTGATGGTGAGGCTGTACTGCCAGCGGTTGCCGCCCTGCGAGGTGATCGACATCTGTCCGTCGCCCTGCATGCCCATCGCGCTGGCCTGGTATTGGGCCGAGAACGCTTCGACGGCAGCGGCCGGCAGACTCGCCGCTGCCAGCAGACCGGCGGCGATTACGGCAGTGGCAGCGACAGTGATCCTGATTTTCATGGCTTATTGCACTCCTTGGTATTCGACCAGGCGCAGGTCGATGGTGTCCTGTCCGTTCTCGCGGCGCAGGATCCGGACCGGGGTAGGGACGCCATTGGCGACCCAGAAGATGGTTTCGTCGTTGCCGCCATTGGTGCGGGCCACGCGCATGGCGTCGTAGCTCAGATCGTCCACGGCGACGATCTCGGTCTGTTCGGCGACAGCATACTGGTAGTCGCGGACGCGTCCGTCGTCGACCACGCGATAGTTGAGCGCCTTGCCGGGCTGCGCGTCGCGGATCACCGCAAGGTTCATCAGCAGCGAGCTCATGTCGCCGTCGTGCAGCGGCACCGGCGCGGCACGGGACTTCTTGACGTCGCCCTGCCAGCGCGCGCTCAACGCGTTCCAGTCGTAGGTGCCGGAAATCTTCTTGCCGGTGAACAGGGCATGTTTGACCGTAGCCTGGCTGAGCGGGCGGTAGGTATCGCCTACCGTGTCGAACAGGGTGCTTTGTTCGATGTTCAAGCCCACCAGGTGCGCAAAACCGCGGGTGCCGCGAATGCCCAGGTCCACGCGCCAACGGTTGCCGTCGTTCTGCACCACCTGCATCTTGGCGCTGCCGGCGAGCTTGCCTCCGTTATAGGCCTGGTAAGTGGCTACGAAAGGTTCGAGCGCGAACGCCGGCAAGCTGGCCAGGGCCAGCGCACCGGTCAGGAATGCGCGGGAGAACATTCCGCGTGAGAGCAGGGAGGTCATGGGGAGGGTGCGGCGTCCGGAGGCGTCAGATTACCGGCAGAATCTAGACGCAGGGGTCTAAATATGGGCTGACCATCGCAGAACGCCATGCCGTCGCGTTCAGCGAGCCTGCCGTCGGTGGCCAGCCGCAGGACCGCCGCCAGCAGCGCATGTTCCTGCGGAAGCAGCCGCTGGGCCAGGGTTTGCGCCGTATCCCCGGGCAGTATGGGAATACCAGCCTGGGCGATCACGCTGCCGGCATCCAGTTCAGGTATGACGAAGTGCACGCTGCCGCCATGGCGGTCGTCGCCGGCCTCCAGCGCGCGCGCGTGGGTATGCAGGCCACGGTATTTCGGCAGCAGGGAAGGGTGGATGTTGAGCAGACGCCCGCGGAAGCGCGCGATGAAATCGTCGCCCAGGATGCGCATGTAACCTGCGCACACCACCCAGTCGGGCCGGCAAGCGGCGACCGCTTCGCCCATTGCCCGGTCGAAAGCAGCGCGATCGGGAAACGAACGCGCATCGGCTGCCCAGCGCAGGGCTGCCGGAACGCGCTCCAACGCCGGCGCCTGTGGTTTGTCGGAGAACACGCCGACGATTTCCGCATTCAATCGCCCGGCCGCGATCGCCTCCAGCAGCGCCTGCAGATTGCTGCCGCGGCCGGAGACCAGAACGGCGATGCGCCCGCTCATGGCGTTGCGGCTTGCGCGGTTTGAATCGCGGGCGCATTGCTGCGCGGCCATGCGCTGAATGCGCCCAGCGTCGCCAGCAACATATCGGCATGCGCATCCCACATATCGCCCTGCTGGCCGTTGTACGACTCCGCGGCCTCGGGCGAGAGCGTCAGGGCGATGGCCCATTCCAGCCATTCGTACAGCAGGCTGCTGCACATGATCGCCATGACCGCGAGCACGAACGCCTGCCGCGCGGCGAGCGGCCAGCGCTGGCGCAGGTAGTGCACGACTGCGGGAGCGAAGCAGACGCCGTAGAGAAGATGGATCAGCCGATCCATGTTGTTGCGCTTCCAGCCGAATGCGTTTTGCGGCGACCATCCGGTCAGCGTCTGTATCCACTGGTCGTACGGCACGTTGGAGTACAGCCAGCGCGCGGCGACGCTGTGCACGCAGATGAAGGCGCAGATCAACACGAATTGCCAGGTGAGCAGGGGCCAGCGGCGGTCGTGCCGCCAAAGCCAGACCAATCCGACCACAGTGAGGCTGCTGTGCAAGGCCTGTTCCATGGGCCACAGCGGCGCGATCCAGCTCGCAGCGAATACGGCAAGCGTCAGCGCCAACGCGACTTTCTTTCCGGCCAGCATGGAAGGCCTCAGCCGATCTTCAAGCGTTCGTCGCCGTTGGCTTTCACCACTTCGCCGATCCGCCAGTGGGCCAGGCCCAGGCGTTGGATATCACCCTCCAGCGAGGCGGCTTGATCCTGCGCGACGATCAGCACGAAACCGATGCCGCAGTTGAAGGTGCGCCACATCTCGACATCGGCCACCGCGCCTTCGCGCTGCAGCCAGTCGAACACCGGCGGCAACGGCCACGCGCTGGGGTCGATCTCCAGGCCCAGCGCCTTGGGCACCACGCGAATGATTTTTTCCACCAGCGCGCCGCCGGTGACGTGGGCCATGGCGTGGATGTCGTGCCTGGCCAGCAGTTCCAACACCGGCTTCACATAAATGCGCGTGGGTTCCATCAGGGCGTCGGCCAACTTCACGCCGCCGATGTCTAGATCCAGCCCCCCGTTGTCGGAAGTGGCGCCGGTGCGCGCCAGGATCCTGCGGATCAGCGAATAGCCGTTGGAATGCGGGCCGCTGGAGGCGATACCGACCAGCACATCGCCTTCGCGCACGCGGCTGCCGTCGATCAGTCTGGCTTTTTCCACCGCGCCGACGGTGAAGCCGGCCAGGTCGTATTCGCCGGGCGGGTACATGTCGGGCATTTCCGCCGTTTCGCCGCCGATCAGGGCGCAACCGGCGATTTCGCAGCCCTTGGCGATGCCGCCCACCACGTCGACCGTGGTCGCCACGTCCAGCTTGCCGGTGGCGAAATAATCAAGAAAGAACAGCGGTTCTGCGCCTTGCACCAGCACGTCGTTGACGCACATGGCGACCAGGTCGATACCGATGGTGTCGTGGCGGTTCAACTGCTTGGCCAGGATCAGCTTGGTGCCCACGCCGTCGGTGCCGGAGACCAGCACCGGTTCCTTGTATTTGCCGGACAGGTCGAACAGACCGCCGAAACCGCCGATTCCGCCGCCCAGGACCTCCGGGCGCAGGGTGCGCCGGATGGCCGGCTTGATGCGTTCTACGACTTCATTGCCCGCATCGATATCGACCCCGGCATCGCGGTAAGTCATCGGGGTGGGGGTGGGCGGGACGGATTGAGTCACGTAAGAGCCACTGGCGAGGGCGGAAGAGCCGTTGATTTTAAGGGAATACGCAGGCCAATCGTCCGTCCTGAACGACCCAGATTGGCGCCCGGGGCGCATTCGGGCAACAATTCACCCTGTTCGCCAGGCAATCGCTGGCTACAAGGATGCTTTCTAGATGCGCCGGATTTCTGGATTTGCGTGGGTCGCGGTTCTTTCCTTGCTACTGGCCTCCACGGCCTGGGCGCAGAGCGGGCTGCGTACCGAAGGCGACCGCGCGGGCGCGCAGGGCGTGTACGACGCCGAGGTGCCCGTCAACGGCCAGGGAGAAGCCGAGCGCAACAGCGCTTTCGCCCGCGCGTTGAGCGTGGTGCTGGGCAAGCTCAGCGGCGATCGCAGCGCGGCCGGCCGCCCCGGCGTGGGCGCGGAGCTGCGCAATGCCAAGAACTACGTCGCCAGTTACGACTATCGCCAGGACCAGGGCACTTCGCCCACCGGCGCCCCCACTTTCCGCAGCACGCTGGTGGTGCGTTTCACACCTGCAGAAGTCGATTCGCTGATGGGCGCATTGGGTCTGCCGGTCTGGCCGCAGCCGCGGCCCAAGCCGGTGGTCTGGCTGGCCATCGACGATGGCAGCGGTCCGCGGCTGGTGGGCCTGTCGCAGACCAATGCGGCCCGGCCTTTGTTGAATCGCGCGGTCGAACGCGGCTACAAGCTCGGCCTGCCTGCCGGCAATGCCGCCGAACAGGCTCTGGTCGGCGCCATCTGGCGCCAGGACAGCGCTGCCGTGGCGCGTGCTTCGGCCAAATACAGTCCACCGATGCAACTGCTGGGCAAGCTTTACCGCGCCAAGGCCGGCGGCTGGGTGGCCGACTGGGTATTCGTGGACAACGGCAAGATCTTGTCGAAATGGACCAGCAAGAACGCCGATGCGCGCGCGGCCATGGCCGCAGGCGCGGACGGCGCGGCCGAAGCGTTGATGAAGCGCTACGGCAAGCGCGGCAGCGCGGGCGCGGCCGGCACCTATCGGGTGATCTTCACCGGCATCGATAGCGCCGACGACTACCTGCGCCTGTCGGCCGCACTGCAGGGCATCAGCGTGGTACGCAAGATCACTCCGGTGCGCGCCAGCGGCAGCACGCTGGAAGCCGATCTGGAGTTGCTGTCGGGGTTGTCGGGCTTCAAACGCATGCTGGGCGACGGTCCGTTGGAAGGCGGCGAAGGCGATCCTCCTGTCTACCACTTGAGGTGACCCCGGCATGACCGAAACTCCCGAATTCGAGATCGCGCGCTTCCTGCGTCGCCTGCAATGGGCGGCACTGGGCGTTGGTGCCTGCTGGCTGCTGTGGCTGCTGGCGCCCATCCTGACGCCGTTCGCGGTGGCCGCTTTGCTGGGCTGGCTGGGCGATCCGCTGGTGGACCGCCTGGAACTGGCCGGCCGCTCGCGCAATACCGCGGTGATCCTGGTGTTCACGGTGATGGCGCTGCTATTGGCGCTGGTGCTGATCATCCTGGTGCCGTTGATCGAAAGCCAGATCTCCACCCTGATCGAATCGCTGCCGCGTTACCGGCTGTGGTTCACCGGGGTGGCCATTCCCTGGATCGAAGGGCGTTTCGGCGTTCAGATCGCCACGTGGCTGGACCTGGATCACCTGATCGAACTGGTGCGCAGCAACTGGGAACGCGCCGGCGGCATGGCCGCCACGGTGCTGGGCTACGTCTCGCGCTCGGGCTTCGCGCTGATCGGCTGGATGGCCAACCTAGTGCTGATCCCGGTCATCACTTTCTTCTTCCTGCGCGATTGGGACCTGATCGTGGGCCGGGTGGCCTCGATGGTGCCGCGCGATCACATCGAAACCGTGACCCGGCTGGCGCGCGAATCCAGCGATGTGCTGGGCGGCTTCCTGCGCGGTCAGTTCCTGGTGATGATCATCCTGGGAATCATGTACGGCATCGGTCTGTGGGCGGTGGGTCTGGACCTGGGCATCCTGATCGGCATCATCGCCGGCCTGCTGACCTTCGTGCCTTATCTGGGGCCGACCAGCGGCGTGGTGCTCGGCGTGCTGGCCGCGCTGATGCAGTACGGGGACTGGAAACATATCGCCGGCGTGCTGGCGGTATTCGGCGTGGGCCAACTGATCGAAAGCTACTGGCTGACCCCCAAGCTGGTGGGCGACCGCATCGGCCTGCATCCGGTTGCGGTCGTGTTCGCGGTGCTGGCGGGCGGACAGCTGTTCGGGTTCCTCGGCATGCTGCTGGCGTTGCCGATGGCCGCGGTAGTCAATGTGCTGCTCCGCTACGCGCATGAGCGCTACACGCAGAGCACTCTCTATGCCGGCGGACATCCCACGATCATTCTGGACACCTATGTGGACAAGGATGTTGTGGGTAAGGACCTTGCGGACAAGGACATTATGGACAAGGGCAGTATCGCCGAAGCCCCGACCAAGGTCGCCGACGAGAAGTGAGCGTCCCGCAACTGCCGCTGGCGTTGCGCTATCCGCCCGACCAGCGCCTCGAAAATTTCATCGCCGCGCCGCAGGGCGCGATCGCGCAGCTGCGCGATCTTGCGCAAGCGCAGGGCGCGGACTGGCTATATCTGGCGGGCGCCAGCGGCACCGGCAAGACCCATCTGGCGCTGGCGCTGTGCGCAGCCGCCCAGCAGGCCGGTCGCCGTTCGGCCTATCTGCCGCTGATGGCGGCGAGCGGACGGCTGCGCGATGCGCTGGACGCGCTGGAAGGCAACGACGTGGTCGCACTGGATGGGCTGGAGGCCATCGCGGGCCATCGCGACGACGAGATAGCGCTGTTCGACTTCCATAACCGCGCGCGCAGCGTCGGATTGAATCTGCTTTATGCGGCGCGGGAAGTGCCCGATGCGCTGGATCTGGTCCTGCCCGACCTGCGTTCGCGGCTGTCCCAGAACGCACGCATCCTGCTGCATCCGCTCGACGACGCGTCCCGGGCCGAGGTATTGCGCGACCGCGCCCAGCGGCGCGGTCTGGTTCTGGAGGAAACGGCCATCGACTGGATGCTTTCCCGCACCGATCGCAACCTGGTCAGCCTGGTCGCTTTGCTGGACCGTCTGGATCGGGAATCGCTGGCCGCGCAACGAAGAATCACGGTGCCTTTCCTGCGCCAGGTAATGGACGCGCAAACTTAAGGCCTTGCTCAGGGGCACGCTTGCGGGACTTTCTCCCAGACCACCGGTTCCCAATAAGCGTTGTCGCGGATGCTTTGCGTATCCAGCTTGTCCTTCAGCAAGCGCGCACCGATGCGGTAGCCGATGCCGGGTTCCACGTCGATCACCAGCGGTTTATAGGCGCGCGCCAGCGCGAACTTCTTCATCTTGGCGATCTGCTGGAGTTGCGCCGAGCTTAGGCGTGCGGGGTCGATGAACTCGCGCACCACCAGAACATGCTTGCCTGTGTCGACCCGATGGCGGTTGGTGGGTTGCAGCGGTGTGCTGCGTCCGTCGATTTGGGTGATCTCGGCCTCGAATACGCCCTTGCTACGGGGAACGACGCCTGCCAGTGTGCTGACATAGCCGCAGGCTTGCGCGCCTTTCCGCGGCGCAGGATCGACGGCATCCGCGCGGCCAGAGAACGCTAGCGTTTTGCCGTTGCGCACGGCTTCCACCCGTAGCGCGCCGTCACCTTCTTGCAATGCGTTTTCGAGCGTGGACGAAGGTCTCGGCGTGTTGTCCAGGCGGCGTCCGTTGATCGCGCGCAATTGGTCCCCTGCCTGCAAACCCAGCCGGTCGGCCGCTCCGCCGGGAGTGATCGCAAGAATGCTCACGCCGTTGGCGCTGGCCCGCCGCACATCGACTACTGCGCCCAGCTCATAACGCACTTGAGCAGGGGCAATGCCGGCCTGCAACGCGCCGGCGGCAACCGATTCAACGGTTTGCCTGGCGCTGGCATGAGCTGCGAACAGCCATGCGCCGAGAAGCGTGCCGGCAAGGAGGGTGCGGAATGGCATGGTTATCGATCCTGAATCAGATTCGGCTGCGCCGGATAGCAGAGTTGCCGGACGGGATGCCGGTAAGCAGCGCATCCCGCGCCACCCACATTGGAGCGATCTCGGCATCGCTGGCGCCGCGGTCGTAGGCAGCCTGCAGCGCATGGTCGAGCGCGCGCAATTCCGCCTGTACATCGTGTTCTCCGCGCATGGGCGGGTGTGCGGCGATTTGTTCGCCTGGCGCTCTGTCGGCGCCGGCGAACATAGGCAACAGCAACGGGGCCGCCATCACTGCCGCCAGCGCCAGCGTGGCGATTCCGGCGCCAAGCTTGCGGCGCTGGAGTTTCTGCCTGCGTTTGGCGTCCACACGCCGCCATAGGGCGTCGGGCAGCGGAATTTCGGGAAGAGCGTGCAGTTGTTCGCGCACTTGAGTAGGTTCAATCATCGCCAACTCCTGTTTCCAAATCGTCGCGCAGTTTTGCCAATGCGCGCGAGACAATCGATTTCGACCAGCTTTGGCTGCGGCCAAAACGCTTCCCCAGTTCCGGGTGGGACCAGCCTTCCATTTCATGCAGCCAAACTACGGTACGCGCCAGTGGCGGCAGGCGTTGCAACATGCCCATGATTTCCATGTTCTCGGTAGGGTCGGCGCTGTCGTCGGGCCAGGCGTCGTGATCGGCCTCGGCCACCAAGCGTTGCTCGCGGCGCAATCTGTCGATAGCGGCGTTGGCCGCCACTCTTTTCAACCAGGGACGCAGCGGAGCGTCGTCGCGCAATCCCGAAAGGAAACCCAGCATTTTCAGGAAAGTGTCCTGGGTGATGTCCTCGGCCGCCGCGGCATTGCCGGTCAGGCGATAGGCCAATGCGTGAATGGCCTTCGCATGGTTCCGGTAGAGCTGCGCGAACGCTTCGTGGTCGCCCCAGCGCGCCTTGCGTACCAGCGCGGCTTCTTCAGGGTTGGCTTCTGGGGCGGAATGCATTGCACGAGGATACGGTCGGGAAGCGGTTTGCGTCGCAGACCGGATCGATAGGGGGCGATCAATCGGTCCGGGCCAGTTCCCGCTCCAGTTCGGCGAGCCGCTGCGGCGTGCCCACGTCGGTCCAGCGACCGGGGTGGTATTGGCCGCTGATCGTGCCGGACGGCATATGCGCGCGCAGCACCGGCGCCAGCCGGAAGCGCGGTGGTTCTTCATGCGCGCCGACGTCGGTGACGATATCGCGCCAACCCTGCAAGAGTTGCGGCCGATAGATGCCAAGCCCTGCATAGGTGAGCAGATGCGGGCCATCGGCGCGGACATGGCCGTTCTGGTCGAGGGCGAAGTCGCCATGGGTGGCTTGTACAGGGCGGTCCACCATTACCAGGTGCGCCAGTCCTTCCGGTTCGCGCGGCAGCTGCGCGAAGTCGCAGTCGGTCCAGATATCGCCGTTGACCAGCAGGAACGGCGCATCGCCAAGAAGGGGCAAGGCATGGAACAGACCGCCTCCGGTTTCCAGCGGCGTTTGGCCTTCGTAGGAGTAGGCGATACGCAAACCCCAGCGTTCGCCGTCGCCCAGCGTTTGCGGAAACTGCTCCGCCAGCCAGCTGGTATTGATCACCACTTCGCGCACGCCGATCGCAGCCAGTTTTTCCAGATGCCAGACGATCAACGGCTTGCCGCCTGCCTGCAGCAACGGCTTGGGCGTGCGGTCGGTCAACGGGCGCATGCGTTCGCCCAGGCCCGCTGCGAAGATCAAGGCTTTCATGCGGTGGCCTTCGAGCGCAGGGCCGGTTTGATTTTTGTTTCCAGCAGATCCGCGAGCGGCTGCAGTTCCCTATACCGCGGCAGCACTTCCTCCAGATAGACGATGAACCGCGGCACGTCCGGCAGGTATTTCGCCTTGCCGTCGCGATAGTGCAGGCGCGCGAAGATGCCCAGTATCTTGAGATGCCGCTGCACTCCCAGCCAGTCGGCATCGCGCTGGAATTGCGCCAGCGGCGGCACCGGCAATCCTATCGCCTGCGCGCGCCGGTGGTATTGCGCCAACCAGCCGTCCACGCGCGTCAACGGCCAGCTGAGGAAAGCGTCCTTGAACAGACTGATCGGGTCGTAGGCGACAGGGCCGCGCACGCAGTCCTGGAAATCCAGCACCGCAAGCGCCGGCTTGGTAGGCATCAGATTGCGCGGCATGAAGTCGCGGTGCGTCAACACCTGCGCTTGAGCCAGCGCATTGTCCATCAGCCGGCGCTGGACCAGCTGCAGTTTTTCCGCGTCCTCGCAATCCAGGGCCAGGCCCAGGTGACGACTCAAAAACCATTCCTCGAACAGCCCCGCGTCCCGTTGCAACAACGCCTCGCCGAATTCGCCCATTCCCGCAGGCGGAGCAATCGATTGCAGCTGCAGCAGCTGGCTGATCGCGGCCTCGAAATAATCTTCCGCATTGGTTGGGTCCAATACCTGGGCCAGCGTAGGTCCGCCCAGGTCTTCCAGCAACAGGAAACCGGCGTGCTCGTCGCGCGCCAATACCTGCGGCACCCGCACGCCGCCGTTCTCCAGAAGATCGTGCATGCGCAGCCACGGCCGCACATCCTCCAACCCGGGTGGGGAATCCATCACGATGCGGCACGGGCCCGCACCCGTGCTGCGCCAATAACTTCGATATCCCGCGTCTATCGAGGCGCGTTGCAATTCCGCTCCTGTATCGCCAAGCGCCCGTCGTGCCCAATCCAGGCGTGCCGATTCGCGCTCATCGTCATGTCGGAAGTCGAACGTCATTCGATTTTTCCAAGTCAAAAGGCTGTTAAGGTCCACAGGGTAAACTGCGTCGCACGTGACTAGCGAGAAAAATGCATGACTCTTCTGCAGCCGGTTTTGTTGTCTGGCGGTTCAGGCACGCGCCTATGGCCATTATCGCGCGAGGCTTACCCGAAACAGTTTTTGCCGCTGGTCGGCGACGACACCATGGTGCAAGCCACCTGGCGCCGGGTGGCGCCCTTGGCCAGTGCCGTCCCGATAGTAGTGGCGAATGAGGAGCACCGGTTCCTGGTGGCCGAACAATTGCGCCAGATTGGTGCGCCCGTACCGGCCATCATTCTTGAACCGGTGGGCCGCAACACTGCGCCGGCGATTGCGGCCGCTGCCTTGCAGGCGCTGGCCGGAGGCCAGGACCCATTGCTGCTGGTGCTGCCGTCCGATCACGTGGTGCGCGATCCGGATGCGTTCCGCAATGCGGTAGCGCAAGTCGCCGCAGTCGCCGAGGCAGGCGCGCTGGTGACCTTCGGCATCCTGCCGGACGCGCCGGAGACCGGTTTCGGCTACATCCAGTCCGAGCAGGGAACCGGCCCGCAGAAAGTGCTGCGCTTCGTGGAGAAGCCGGACCAGGCCACGGCGCAGTCGTACCTGGATGCGGGCAACTACTACTGGAACAGCGGCATGTTCCTGTTTCGCGCCAGCCGTTATCTGGAGGAGCTGCGCAAGTACCGGCCGGACATCGTGGAGGCGGTCACCCTTGCGTTCGACTCCGCCCAGCGCGACGGCGATTTCATCCGTCTGGACAAAGAAGCCTTCGCCGCCAGCCCGGCCGATTCCATCGACTACGCGGTGATGGAGAAGACCGCCGATGCCATGGTGCTGCCGGTGGATATCGGCTGGAACGACGTCGGCAGCTGGTCGGCCCTGTGGGACGTGGCCGAGCACGACGCCGACGGGAATTCCCACCATGGCGATGTGATCGCGGTGGATACCCGCAACAGTTATGCCTATGCGCAACGCCTGGTAGCGCTGGTGGGCGTGGACGATATCGTGGTGGTGGAAACCGACGATGCGGTGCTGGTGGCGCACAAGGACAAGGTGCAGGAAGTGAAACAAGTGGTCGCCCGGCTGAAAGAGGAACAGCGCAGCCAGGCGGTGCTTCATCGCGAAGTGCACCGTCCCTGGGGCAGCTACGATTCGGTGGACATGGGTACGCGCCATCAGGTCAAGCGGATCAAGGTCAAACCGGGCGCGCAGCTGTCGTTGCAGTCGCACAAGCACCGCGCCGAGCATTGGATCATCGTCAAGGGCATCGCAAGGGTGACCCGCGATAACGATGTGTTCGAACTTTTCGAAAACCAATCCACATACATTCCGATCGGCGCGAAGCATCGCCTGGAGAATCCGGGCACCGAATGGCTGGAGCTGGTAGAGGTGCAGTCCGGCGCCTACCTGGGCGAAGACGACATCGTCCGCTACTCCGATATCTACGGTCGCAGCAACTGATAGACCAGAATTAAAAAGCCGCCAAAACAGAACGCCCGCTTGCGCGGGCGTTCTGTTTTTTTTGCGAACGGGCAACGGTCAGCGCGGAGGCAGGCCACCGCGCTTCTTGCCGCGGAACAGGCCGACGACAAGCAGGATCACGATGGCGCCGATCAGCGCGCCGATGAATCCTGCCGCCTGTCCGGGCGCATACCAGCCCATCTGTTGGCCGATGAAGCTGGAGAGCACCGCGCCGGCGATGCCCAGCAGGATGGTCAGGATGATGCCCATGCCGTCGTTGCCGGGCTTGAGGAAACGCGCGAGCAGACCGACGATCAAGCCGATGAAGATGATGTAGAGCCAGCTACCGCTACCGAGCAGACCTTCCATTACGCACTCCCCTTTGGGTTAGGTGTGGCGGAGATTAGCAGCCCGCCACACCGCTGTCAGATTCAGCAGCAGCCGTGCTCGCCATGCTGGTCGCCGCCGGCCACCGCGGCCACGCCGGCGGTTTCGCCGCGCACGCTGGCGCCGTGATGGTCGGCGATGACCCTGGCCACGCAGGCGGTGACCCGCTTGCCCATGGGGATGTGCAGGAACTCATTGGGGCCGTGCGCATTGGAGTGCGGTCCCAGCACGCCGGTGATCATGAACTGGGCGCCGGGGAATTTTTCGCCCAGCATGCCCATGAACGGAATGGTGCCGCCTTCGCCCATGTACATCGCGGGCTTGCCGAACGCGGCCAGCGAGGCGGCATCGATGGCGTTGGACAGCCACGGCGAAAGCGCCGGCGCGTTCCAGCCGCTGGATGCTTTTTCGAGCGCCAGTTCGACTTGAGCGCCATACGGCGGATCGCGCAGCAGCAGTTCCTTCAGGATCTCGCCGCCGCGCTTGCCTTCCAATGTCGGCGGCAGGCGCAGCGACAGCTTGACCGCAGTCTGCGGGCGCAGCACATTGCCGGCAGAATCAAGCGGCGGCAAACCGTCGGCGCCGGTGATCGACAGGGCGGGGCGCCAGGTGCGGTTGAGCACCAGTTCGGTCAGGTCTTCGGACATCGGCCGCATGCCAGGCAGGAACGGGAATTTGTTGTAGACCTCCTCGCCCAGCACGCCGGCGACCTTGGCGGCCTGCTCACGGCGCTCCTGCGGAATGTCCACGAACAGGCCTTCGGGCTTTATCTTCCCGGTGGCTTCGTCCTCAAGGCGCGAAATCAATTCGCGCAGGATGCGGAAGCTGGACGGCACGATGCCCGAGGCATCGCCGGAATGCACGCCCTCGGACAGCACCTTGACCGAGAAATTGCCGCCGGCCATGCCACGCAGCGAAGTGGTGCACCACAGCTGGTCGTAGTTGCCGCAGCCCGAATCCAGGCACACCACCAGGGAAGGCTTGCCGATGCGTTCGGCCAGGTGGTCCACGTAGGCAGGCAGGTCGTAGCTGCCGGATTCCTCGCATGCCTCGATCAGGATCACGCAGCGCGCATGGGGCACGCCTTGTTCCTGCAGCGCCTGGATCGCGGCCAGCGACCCGAAGATCGCATAACCGTCGTCGGCGCCGCCGCGGCCGAACAGCTTGTCGTCCTTGAGCACCGGAATCCACGGCCCGAGCCCGCTGTCCCAGCCGGTCATCTCGGGCTGTTTGTCCAGATGTCCATACAGAAGCACGGTATCGGCGCCGGTTTCGGGGCCGCTAGCTGGGATCTCGATGAAAATCAGCGGGGTACGGCCTTCCAGCCGCACCACTTCCAGGATCATGCCGGGGATAGGCTGTTTGCGCGCCCAGGCCTCCATCAGCTTGACCGCATCGTCCATGTAGCCGTGGGCTACCCAGTCCTTGTCGAACATCGGCGACTTGTTGGGGATGCGGATGTATTCGACCAGCTGCGGAACGATTTCGTCGTCCCACAACCCGGAAACGAAACGGTCGATCTTAGCGGTATCCATGGAGTCTCCAGAGCCTTTGTAAGGGCGCCGATTCTACGCCCGTGCGTGTGGACGGCCGTTGAAGCGGAGCCAGGGGCAGAGCCAGGGGTAAGAATTTTCCTACGCCACGACAGGGCTTCCACCGGCATCGCCGGCAGCAGTAAGGCGATATTTTGGCCATGCGGTGGAGCGGAGACTGTTCACACCGGCGGACGGACAGGAATCCGGCCCCGGCGGAACCTAACCCAACGCCACAAGGAGAGTCGCCATGAAGTCGTTCGCCATCATTCTCAAATCCCTCGCCCTGTCGCTGCTGCTGGCCACCACCGCCTATGCCGCCGCCGACAAGGTCAATATCAACACCGCTGACGCGGCCGCCATCGACGCGGTGCTGCTCAATGTCGGTCCTGCCAAGGCACAGGCCATCGTCGATTACCGCAAGGCCAACGGTGCGTTCAAAAGCCTTGAAGAGTTGGCCATGGTCAAAGGCATCGGCCTGAAAACGGTGGAAAAGAACCGCGACCGCATCGAGTTGGGCCGCACGCCGCCGGCGCAGGGCAAGCCCGCCGCAGCCACGGCCGCCAAGGCCAAGCCGGTCGCGCGCCGCTGATCGAACATCCCCACGTCCGGGCCTGTGCAGGAAGCATTGCAGGGACGAAGGGGGCAGGAAGCCAGGGGGACTCGGCAAGGACGCCTACAGGGATGTACCTATAAGCAGACAACCGGCTTGGTTGTCCGCAAAGGAATGGGGCAGGAAGCCGCAGGTATCGGCAGGAAGCCTACAGGGAAGTCACCATCGCCCGGCCGCACACAGGATGTGCAGCCGGGCGATGTCTTTTGGGCCGGTTTAGACTTGTCCCGGACAGGAACGGGAAAGCACACGCATGTCGCACCAGTCGCGGGTCATCGCAGCCAACGAGTACCGGCGCGAAAGATGGAAGAACGGCACCGGCTGGACGCGCGAAATTATCCGTATGCCGGAAACAGGGGAGTGGGACTGGCGCCTTTCTATTGCGGAAATCGAACAGGACGGACCGTTTTCGGTATTTCCCGGCATCGACCGCGAGCTCGTACTGATACGCGGCAATGGCCTGCGTCTGCGTTTCTCGGATGGAGAAGTGCACGAGCTGGCGCCGCCGCATGCCCGGCTCCGTTTTGCGGGCGAGCGCGAAGTGCGTAGCGAACTGCTGGACGGTCCTACCCACGATTTCAATCTGATGTGGCGGCGCGAGGCCGTGGTCGCAGAGTTGCTGCATCGCCCGTTGGTGGGGCCGATGTTGTTCTTCACCGAGCCGGGAGTGACCTGGGCGATCCATCTGCTGGCGGGGCAGGCGCAATTCGACCAGGCCTCGGAACTGCCGCCCTTGTGGGCAGGAGATACCGCGTTGCTGGCGGATGGAGAGGGACGCGGGCGCTATGCGCTTGAAGGCGGCGGGGAGTTATTAGCAATCAAGCTCAGGCTTTTGTAGGAGCGGGCCATGCGCGCGAGCTCTTGCTTCTCCTCTCAAAAAGCTCGCGGGCATGGCCCGCTCCTACATGGGTGGGCTGACAGGTCCTCTGGGTGGTCAATATACGTCGCGGCGGTAGCGGCCTTCCGTCAGCATGCTTTCCACTGTCGCATCGCCCAGGACCTGTCGCAGCACGCCGTCCACGCCAGGCGCCATGCCGGCGAGGCTGCCACAGACGTAGACCGAGGCGCCTGCTTCGACCCATTCGCGCAAAGGATCGGCGGCGGCTAGCAGCTTTTGCTGCACGTAGACGGGTTCGGCCTGGTCGCGCGAGAACGCTAGGTCCAGGCGCTCGATATAGCCCCGATTTCGCCATTCCAGTATTTCATCGCCATAGAAGAAATCGCGATCGGAGTTGCGTTCGCCGAACAGCAGCCAGTTGCGCTGCGAACCGGCCGCGATGCGCTGCTTCAGATGCGCACGCAGCCCGGCGATGCCGGTGCCGTTGCCGATCAGGATCATCGGTTTGGCCGAGGCAGGCGCGTGGAAGTTGGGGTTGCTGCGGAGGCGCAATGCGATCTCGCCGCCGACGGGCGCGTAGTCGCACAGCCAGCCGCTGCCGATCCCGGGAGTGCCATCGGGACGCAGCAACCGGCGCAGAAGGATCTGCAGACTGCCATCGCCGGGCAGCGAGGCAATGGAGTATTCGCGGTGCGGCAACGGCTTCAGATCCTCGGCAATGGTCTGCGCGTCCTTGCCGCGGATTTCGTCGATGTCGGGCAGGTGCGAGCGGGCCAGCAGTTCGGCGAGCGTCTGCGACCTTCCGTCGATCACGACGGGCGCATCGGCGACAAGCCCGGCCTGATCCAGCAGAGCCGCAACCGTTTTGGAGGAGTGCTGCGGGCCTATCTCGGCGATGTCGCCGGCGACCCACGCGGGATTCGACTCCGTAGGCGGAGCGATCGCCAAGTGGAAGGCACCGCCGCCGACGCTGCCCGGATTGAGTTCGCGGCGTTCGAGCAGTTTCCATCGCTCGTAACTCGGCTGAGTCCAATCGGGAAGATCGGTTACGCCGCCCAGCTGGCCAAGATGATGCTGCCAATGGCGCAGTGCGCTTTCATCGGCATTGTCGACTTCGACGATATCGAAGAGAGGCTGCGCGCCGTGCTGCCGAAGCCAGCGATCCAACTGGTGTCCGAAGCCGCAGAAATGTTCGTATTCACGGTCGCCCAAGGCCAGCACTGCGTAGCGCAGATTCTCCAATGCCGCGGGCTGCGCCATCGCGCCACGCACGAAAGCCAATGCCTGATCGGGCGGGTCGCCTTCGCCGGTGGTGCTGGCGACAAAAAGCACGCGTCCGGCGTTGGCCAGCATGGCGCTGTCGACTTCGCCGATGGCCCGGAGTTTCACCGAAACTCCCGAGCTGCGCAGGTTCTCCGCGCTGCGTTCGGCCAGCTGCTGCGCGAAGCCGGTCTGGCTGGCATACACGACCAATACCGGCGAATCTCCGCTGGTGGCGCTGGAAGTATCGTCGCTGATCTTGCGAGTCCGAGACTGCCAGAGCAGTCCGGCACAGAACAGCGAATAAGCGCACAACGCAATCGCCGCGCCGATCCAGCGATCCGCGCGCGGCATTGCGGGCCACCAGTCGCCGCTCTGCAGCATGAAGAATCCGGCGGCGATCAGCGCCAGCAGCGCCAGCGATGCCGCATTTCCCCAGAACGCGCGCGAAGGCGAGGCCATGCCGCCGCTCACGCGGAAAGCCTCGTGCGGAAGGCATCGGTCGTGCTTTCGATCAATTCATGGTCGCTGCCGCGCACGACAAATCTTGCCGCGATGCTTCGTTGCTGCGCGAACCGGTAGCCGGCTTCGGCTCCCATCACCGTCAGCGCCGTCGCCCACGCGTCGGCGTGCATGGCATCGTCGGCGACGACGGTGACTGCCGCCGCGGCGGTTTCGACCGGCCTGCCGGTGCGCGGGTCCAGCGTGTGCGAATAGCGCGTTCCATTCTGTTCGAATGCGTGCCAGTGGTCGCCCGAGGTCGCCACCGCAATGCCGTCGAGCGCGATCACGCACGCCGCTTCTTCATCGGGCTCGGCGTCGGGCGCTGCTTCCACCAGTACTTGCCACTGTCCGCCGTCGGGCTTGCGGCCGTAGCCGTACAGTTCGCCGCCGACTTCGATCAACGCCGCCGCGATACCGGTATCGCGCAAATGCCGGGCGACCAGATCCACGCCGTAGCCCTTGGCGATGGCGGAGAGATCAAGTCGAACTCCGCCAGGCTGCAGTGCGCTCATGTCCTGCGGACGCAGAGAGACGCGCTGCCAGCCCAGGCCGGCCTGCGCCGACGCCAGCTCGCTTTCGTCGGGGACGCCGTAGCCGCCCTCCGCAGGGCCGAACCCCCATGCTTCCACCAGCGCTCCGATAGTTGGGTCGTAAGCGCCGTCGCTGTCACGCGCCGTTTCCATTGCGCAGGCGAGCACCGCGAAGAACTCCGGCGGCAGTCGTTGCCAGATGCCCGCAGCGGCCCGATTGAAGCGGCTGATGTCAGAACCTTCTTCCCAGGTGCTCATCTGCGCAACCACGCAATCCAGCCGCGTCTGTATTCCTGCGTGTATCGCATGCAGATCCGCGCGCGGCGATGCCACCAGCTTCACGCACCACGACGTGCCCATGGTTTGGCCATGCAACGTGTGGAGGGAAGCCGATGTTCGCGGGTAGTTTGCGGGGGCGATGGTCATCGAAAATCGCCGCCGCGCATCCTGCCTTTTTATCGGCAAGGCGAGGGCGGCGGTCTTTTTCCGGGATTACTGCGGCAGCACTTCCAGGGTGGCCACATAACTCAGGCGACGTTGCTTGGCCTGGGGCAGGGAGGTCTTGGTGTCTTCCGATGCGGTTTCCAGCCAGTACATACCCGCTTCCGGCCAGGTCACGCTGAACTCGCCGTTGGCGTCGGTCTTGACCTTGATCTCTTCCTGCGCATTCCGGTAACGGGTGCCGCCGCGCACGATCTCCAATTCCAAACCCGCTGCAGGCTTGCCGTCGATCTGCAGCTTGAACTTCGCCGCTTCGCCGGCAAACAAATCGTTGGGATGCGTCACCGGTACCAGCTCGATGCCTTCGCCGGTCGGCTTCAGCGCGGTGTCGTTGGGCGAACCGTTGGTGACGAAGGTTTCCACGCGGCCCACCGATTGTGTGACCTTCAGGTCCTTGGCGTCTTTCGGCACTTCACTGGCGAATTTTTCGGCAGTACCGCGCCAGCGCTTGGGTTTGCCGCCTTCGTCCCAGCTTGCGGACAGGCCGCTGTTGACCATCGCGATGCGATAGGTGCCTTGCTGCTTCAGCTGCACGTCGAACACGCTGCGGTATTGGCCGGTCGCCCCGTTCTGCGCATCGACCTTGCTGCCATCGGGCGCGGTGATGGCCAGGCGTTCCAGCGGCAGCGGCACGTGGTTGAAATAGAACAGGTCGTTGGAAACCGCGGCGTCCACAGTGACCCAGGGATCGGCACCGGCCAGTACGGTTTCGGAGGGCTGCAGCCAAGCCTTGTGCGCCATGGCGGTGAAGGGCATGACGGCAAGCGAAACAACCAGTGCGAGTGCGGTGCGTTTCATCGATGACTCCAACGTGGGAATGGGAACGTATTAGTGGAAGCAGGCGGAAATGCTTCCGTATCAGGGCTTGACGGCCAAAGTCACCGCACCGATCTCGCTGCTGCCCTGCGCCTTGCCGGATTGCGGCGCTTTGGCTGGCCAGGTGAAGGGAATCTTGACCAGTTCGCGGCCACCGACTTCGCGCGCGGCTTCCACCACCAGGGTGTAGTTGCCCGGCGCGAGCTTGGCCAGGGCAGGCTGCTTGTCGGTGAATTTCAATGCGTGTTTGCCTACGGGCCGGGTCGGTCCGGTCACGCCGTCCACCGGCACTTTCAAGCTGCGGCCGGACTTGCGCCACCACTGGCGCAGGTCGGGCAGCCACTTGGTGCCGTGGCCTTCCTTGGTGTCCTTCATCTGGTACCAGACGGACAGGTCGGCGGCGACTTTCTGGTCGGCGCCTTCCAGCCAGATCGCGACGTACGGGCGGTGATATTCGGCCACGTTCAATTGCGGTATTTCGACGCTGAGATTGAGTTCCGCGGCATAGGCCGGAAGCGCCAGCAAACCGCTCAGGGCGATGGTCAGCTTGGTGGTGACGTTGATCTTGGACATAGGATCGCTCGATGGGAAATCAGTGGATGAAGAGCAAGGCGAGCAGCAGCGGCACGATCAGCCCCAGGCCGACATACGGCCAGGTCATGCGCCGCTGTTTGGCGTGCATCTGCAGCAGGAACAAACCGGTGATGCAGAACACCAGGCAAGCGACGGCGAAGATATCCAGGAACCAGCTCCAAGCCGGTCCTGCGTTGCGGCCCTTGTGCAAATCGTTGAAATAGGAGATCCAGCCGCGTTCGGTGCGTTCGAACTCAACCGCGCCGCTCGTACGATCGATGCTGAGCCAGGCGTCCGCGCCGGGCGTCGGCAGGGACAGGTAGATTTCCTCTTCCGACCATTCCGCCTCGCGCGCGCCGATGGAAACTCCGAAGCGATCGCCCAACCAATCCGCAGCCGATTCCGGCAGCGGGGCGTTTCCTTCAGCGCGATCGCCCAGGCCCGACATCAGGGCAACGGGCAGCTGTGCGGTACGGTTGACGACCTGCGGTTTCGATTCGATCTTCGAGGCGTGGTTGAGGGTGATGCCGGTTGCGGCGAACAACAGCATCCCGATCAGGCACACCGCCGAGCTGATCCAGTGCCACTGGTGCAGCGTGCGCAGCCAGAAGCCGCGTCGCTGCTGGCTGCTGGAGATATCCGTAGAAGGAGCGCTGCGCGACAAGCGATGGTTCCGGCGGGTGGGAAGCAACCGCTATTACAACACAGATGAGAATCACTCTCAATTGATATAAGCGCTCTCCCGCCCGCGCCTCAGACCTCGCTCCATTGCCGCAGGAGGTTGTGGTAGACCCCGGTCAGCTGCACCAGGGCCGGGTGGTCGGGCAGTTCCTGGGTCAGCCGACGTATCGACACGTCCAGGTCGAACATCAGCCGGCGTTGCCCGTCGTCGCGGACCATGCTCTGGATCCAGAAGAACGAAGCGACCCGTGCGCCGCGCGTCACCGGAGTGACCTTGTGCAGGCTGGTACCCGGATACAGCACCAGATGGCCAGCGGGCAATTTGATGCTCTGTATGCCGTAGGTGTCTTCGATGATGAGTTCGCCGCCGTCGTAGTCCTCGGGCGCGGAAAGAAAAAGCGTAGCCGACAGATCGGTGCGTACCGCTTCAGGTGCGCCGCGGCTGCGGTCGTAGCGTACGGCGTTGTCCACGTGGAAACCGAACGATTGCCCGCTCGCATAACGGTTGAACAGCGGCGGGTAGACCCGCTTCGGCAGGGCGGCGGAGAAGAATGTGCTGTTGCGCGACAGTGCTTCGAGCACGGCCGAACCCAGTTCGCGCGCCACAACCGAATCTTCCGGCAACTGGGCGTTGTCCTTGGCCTTGGCCGACTGGTAGCCGGCGGTGATGCGGCCATCGGCCCAGTCGGCGGAATCCAGCCGCGCGCGGAAGGCCGCCACCTGTTCGGCATTGAGCACGTCGGGAATGTTCAGCAGCATCGGCAGTCGCCTCGACCATCAAAAAAGCCCCGCCCATTGTGCATGGGCGGGGCCGTGGTGTGTTGCATCAACCGCCGGTCAGAACTTGAAGGTGGCCGTCAGCACCGCCGAACGGCCTTCGCCGGGAATCGCCCAGCCGTTGCCGGCAGTGACGACGCCGCTGGAGTTAACGGTCAAGTTGTTTCGGATGCTGGTGTAGTACTCTTCGTCGAAAAGATTGTTGAGGTTGAGCTGTAGGGCGACGTTTGCGTTGACCCGGTAACCAACCATAGCGCGATGCACCCAGTACGCATCGGTCTTGCGATATACGGCCTCGGAGTTATTGTTGGGGTAGAACGCACCTTGATAGGTGGCGCCATATCCGAATGTCCAGTCGCCCAGCTCATAAGCAGTCCACAAGCCCGCCGAGTGCTTCGGCGTTTGGGTCAGCATCTTGCCCCTGACGGGATCGCTGGTAGCTTCGTCGGCCGCATTCTGCAGCACTTCGCTGTCGAGGAAGGTGTAGTTCGCGAAAATTGACCACTCACGGGTGATGTTTCCGGCAGCGCCCAACGCCAGACCGTCCACGCGCGCTTTCCCGTCAAGAACCTGCTCCGGCAGCAATGGGTCGGCGCTGGCTACTTTGTAGTTCTTGCGTTCGTTGCGGAACAGGGCCGCCGTCAACGCCAGACGGTTTTCGATGATGTCCCATTTGCTGCCGAGCTCGATGTTGACAGCCGTTTCCGGATCGACGTTGCAGGTCGTGGCGCTGCACGAAGCATTGACGGAGGATTTCGAAGGGGTTTTGGAGTTGGAATAGGAGAGGTAAACGCTGGCGTTGTCCACGGGCTTGTAGACGAGACCGGCACGATAGGAAAACAGGTCGTCTTCGTTGCGGAAAGGGTTGTCGGCAGCGACGCCGGTGACTGTGCCGGCGCTAGATACGGTGTAGTTTGTGGTGCTGCCTTCATTGTGCTCGTAGCGCGCACCCAGGTTCAGCATCCACTGCTCGCTGAACTTGAGGGTGTCGAACAGGTACACCGCCTGGTTGTTCACACTGCCCTTGCTGCGGCTGGTTCGGACGTAGTGGGTGGGGCCGGTCCAGATGTTGTAGGGATTGTCGAGGTTCTGCAGCGGATAGGCCGTATTGTCGTTGGGAAGCGCACTACCGTCGGCATTTCGGAAGGCGTTCCCGCCATCCAACTCGAAATCTTCCTTGCTGAAGGAGACGCCCGCGACTAGGTGATGTTCGACGGAACCGGTGTTGAAGATCGCAGTGAGGTCGGTTTGGCTGTGAGCTATGAAATTTTCGGTGTCGCGCACATTGCCGCGCGGGCCACCAGTAGGCGACCAGGTTCCCGCGGGTTGCCCGTTTGCGCAGGCTTGCCCGGTGAATGGATCGGTGCCGTCGAAAAGGCACCAAGAACCTTGAAGAGCCGTTACATTCAGAGATTGTTCGACGCGCTGCAAACGGCCCAGACTGCGAAGGGTCAGCTTGTCGCTCAGGTCCATCTCGAACACGCCGGTAAGCATGTCTACTTCGATTTCCTGGCGCGAAGTATTCCTGTAGCCGAAGTAGGTTTCCCTGTCCACGCCAGGAAGCGGGCCATCATTGAATGGGCCGAGCGAATACGGGACTCCGTATTGCGGCATGTTGTCGTCTTCTTGGTGCAGGTAGCTGAGGGTGAAGCGTGTATCCGATCCGAGGCCAAAGGCGATAGACGGCGCGAAACCCCAGCGGTGCTTGAACTCTTCGTCACGGCCAGGTACATCCTGGATGTGGCCCATAGCGTTCAGGCGTACTGCAACGCCGTTGTCCAGATCGAAATTGCTGTCGGCGGTGACACGGCCGTAGCCGTCCGTGCCGGCACCCAGCGTAAAGACGTTCGAATCGCCCAGCTGGGCAGCCTTGCTGACCAAGTTGATGTTGCCTCCAACCGAACCGGCGCCGGAGTACACCGAGTTGGCGCCGTTCACCAGCTCGATCGATTCCAGGTTGAAGTTGTCGGTGCGGCTGTATTGCGCACTGTCGCGCACGCCGTCGGTGGTGATGTCGCTGTTGGCGGTGAAGCCGCGCAGGTTGATGCTGTCGCCGTAGCCGCCGCCGCCTTCGCCCGCGCCGAAGGTGATGCCGGGCAGGGTGCTGAGCACGTCGCGCAGGCCGATCAGGCCCTGCTGGTCCATCGTCGCCTTGTTGACCACGGTGATGGTCTGGGGAGTATCGAGAAGCGCCTCGGTGTATTTCGGCGAAGAGGGTTTGTCGATCTTGCTTCCCTGGACCTCGACGGCATCCAGCTGCGTGGCGGTCTTGTCGGGCGCCAGATCGGCGAGGGCCGGGGCGGAAATCACCAGCAACAGGGCGGCAGAAAGGGGGGAGAGGCGCAGCGTGGGGTTCATTCTCGGCTCAATGTAGTGGGGCTTTGCCCCGGTCAAGCGACAATGTTAATGAGAATGATTCGCGCTTACAACTATTTCTTCACAATTGGATGCTTTGCTGGCCCCTCAATCGCGGTCGTCGCGGGTCCAGAGGGCGTCATGCTCCTGCTTGACCGGGAACTTGGGCACGCCCGTGTAGGCCGGCGCGCACAGCGGCATGCCGTTGCGGACGTCGAAGCGCGCACCATGAAGCACGCACTCGATGGTGGCTTCCTCCGGATCGAAGCTGCCCGCCGAAAGTTCGAAATCCTCGTGGCTGCACTTGTCCTCGAGCGCGTAATACTCGCCGTCGTAGTTGAACACCACGATCGGCACCGAGGTCACTTCGTCCCAGGCGGTCTTCATTTCACCCGGAAGCAGCTCGCTGACGGCGCAGACGAAGGTCCAGGTCTCGCTCACGCTCCTTCTCCGCCGAAAACCTTCTCTAGTATTTCGAAGCGCAGGTCGTCGCGTTTGGGAATGCCAAAACGCTCGTCGCCGTAAGGGAAGGGCTTGGTGATGCCGGTGCGGCGGTAGCCGCGGCGCTCGTAGAAGGCTATCAGCTCATCGCGGATATCGATCACGGTCATGCGCATCGCCGGCAGCCGCCACTCGTCGCGCGCGATGCGTTCGGTCTCGGCCAGCAGCAACTTGCCCACGCCACCGCCCTGCAGGCCGGGCTGGACCGAGAACATGCCGAAGTAGCCGGCGCCGTTTTCCTCGGCCACATGCGCGCAGGCCAGCAATTGCGCTTCGCGCTCGGCGATGATGATCAGGCTGCGCTCGCGTTCGATGTCCTTGCGCAGCACGGTGGGGTCGATGCGCTGCCCATCCAGCATGTCGGCTTCGGTGGTCCAGCCCTGCTTGCTGGCGTCGCCCCGGTAGGCGGAAGTCACCAGTACGACCAGGGCGTCTATGTCCGCGAGCGTCGCGGGGCGGAAGGTAAATTCGGTCATGGCGGAATTTTATCCGCTTTCCGATACGGCGTAGGAGCGGTCAGGCCAGCAGGCTGCGTGCTTTCTTCAGCGCGGCCACAAACCGCTCGATCTCATCGTGCGTGTTGTAGAACGCCAGCGAGGCGCGGCAAGTGGCGGCCACGCCCAGGGATTGCAGCAGGGGATGCGCGCAATGCTGGCCGGAACGGATGGCGACGCCTTCCAGGTCCAGCAGGGTGGCCAGGTCGTGCGCGTGCGCGCCTTCGATCAGGAACGAGATCACCGCAGCCTTGCCTGGCGCACGCCCGAAGATGCGCAGGCCGTCGACCTTCAGCAGCTCCTCGGTCGCGTGGGCGAGCAATTCGCCTTCCCGCGCCTCGATATGCGCCATGCCGACCGATTGCAGGTAGTCCACTGCGGCGCCCAGGCCGATGAAGCCGGCGATGTTGGGCGTGCCGGCCTCGAACTTGTGCGGGGCATCGTTGAACACGGTGCCTTCGAAGCTGACTTCGCGGATCATTTCGCCGCCGCCGATGAACGGAGGCATCGTTTGCAGATGCTCGCGCCTGGCCCACAGAGCGCCGGTGCCGGTGGGGCCGCACATCTTGTGGCCGGTGATGGCGTAGAAATCGCAACCGATCGCGGCCACGTCCAGGGTGCGGTGGGGGGCGGCCTGGGAGCCGTCGATGACGGTCACGATGCCGCGCTTGCGGGCCTCGCGGCAGATTTCGCGAACCGGGTTCACCGTGCCCAGCACATTGGAGACGTGCGCCAGCGCCAGCAGTTTCACGTCGGCGGTCATCGCCGCATACAGTGCCGGCAAATCCAGACTTCCGTCCGCGGTCAATTCGGCGACCTTGATGCTGGCGCCGGTCCGTTCGGCGACGAGTTGCCACGGCACGATGTTGGCGTGATGTTCCATGCGCGACACCAGAATGGTGTCTCCGGCCTTCAGCCGCGGCAACGCCCATGAATAAGCCACCAGGTTGATCGCGAAGGTGGTTCCGCTGCACAGCACCAGCTCGTCGGGGCGCACGTTGAGGAAGCGCGCCAGTTTGCCGCGCGCGCCTTCGTAGGCGTCGGTCGCTTCGGTGCCCAGGGTATGCACGGCCCGGCTGACGTTGGCGTTGTGGCGGCGATAGAAATCGTCCACTGTCTCTATGACCGAAGCCGGTTTCTGGCCGGTGTTGGCGCTGTCCAGGTAGATCAGCGGTTTGCCATGGACTTCGCGCGCGAGCAGCGGGAAGTCGGAGCGGATACCTTCCCAATCGGGGAGAGAGGCCGTTGCCGTAGCGGTATGCGGGGCGTTCATGGCTCAGGCCACTCCAGCGGTGGTCAAGGCGTGGTCCAGCTGCGCGGTCAGCAGCGCCGCGACCGTAGCATCGGAGATCTGCATCAGTGGTTCGCGGCAGAACGCGGCGGTGAGCAGCTGTTGCGCCAGATCTTCCGGCAGGCCGCGCGAACGCAGATAGAACAGGGCGTTGGCATCCAGGCGACCCACCGTGGCGCCGTGTGCGGCCTTGACTTCATCGGCGTGGATTTCCAGCACCGGCTGGGTATCTATTTCCGCGCCTTCGGACAACAGCAGGTTCTTGTTGGAAAGCATGGCGTCGCTGCCGTCGGCGCCTTCGCGGATCAATATGCCGCCATGGAAAACGGCGCGGCCTCGGCCGGCGCCCAAACCGCGCCAGGTCAGCTCGCAGGACGTGTCGCGGGCGATGTGCTCGATGCCCAGGCGCGTGTCGACATGGCGTTTGCCGCCCGCCAGCAGTACGCCATTGGCGGTCAGCCGCGCATTGTCGCCTTCCAGGCGCACGTTGAGCTCGTGACGGGAAAGCGCGGCGCCCAGTTCGAGGTCGGTGCGCCGGTATTGGGTGTCGCGGCCGAGCACGGCATCGGTACGCAGGAACGAAGTGGCGCGCTCGCTCTCGTGCTGGATGCGTGCGTGGTCGAGTGCGGCGCCGCGCGCCAGATGCACGTGGGTCAGCGAATTGGCGAAATGCGCGTGCGCGCCGCTGGCCAGGTGGTGTTCGACCAGCGATAGCTTCGCCTCTTCGCGCAGCTCGATCAGATTGCGCAGGTGCCAGGCGCGGTCGGTGCCGTCGTCGGCGCCGATGAAGACCAGATGCAAGGGCTTTGCGGTGTCGACGCCGGCCTCGGCGCGGAGCAACACGCCTTCGCTGGCCAATGCGGCATTGAGGCGCGCGAAGATCTCGTCGTGGCGTTCAAAGCGGCGGGCCAGGAACCGGGCGGTATCGGTGCCCGCGGCGAGTACTTCGGACAGCAGTTGCAGACTGACGCCGTGGGGCAGGCCGTCGGTCGCCGACAGGACCGGCGAGTACAGGCCGTTGACGAAGGCGATGCGTGGCGACGGTATGCCAGCCAGCAATTCGATGTCGATTTCCGGCGCCGACTCCACCATGGCGAAACCGCGCCGCTCCAATGCGCGCAGCGAGGTGTACTTCCACGCCTCGCTGCGGGGGCCGGGCAGGCCGTCGCGCAGGATTTCGTCAAGCACGGCGCGACGGGATTCGTCGCCGTTGAAGCCGCTTGCGAGAGAATCAAGGAGCGCAGTCATGATTGCACACGAAAAGAAGAAATCGTCATTCCCGCGAAGGCGGGAACCCAGTGCCTTCGCTTTGTGCTCTTGTCGCTTGAAGGAGCCAAAGTCGCTGGGTTCCCGCCTTCGCGGGAATGACGATTTTGGGTATGGATGAAAGTGGCAACGGTCACGCTGCCTTCTCCGGTGTAACCCGATCCTTCAGCCACGCATAACCATGCGCTTCCAGTTCCAGCGCCAGTTCCGGTCCGCCGCTTTCGACGATACGGCCATCGGACAGTACGTGGACCACGTCCGGCTTGATGTAGTCGAGCAGCCGCTGGTAGTGGGTGATGACCAGGAAGGCGCGATCCGGCGAGCGCAGCGCGTTGACGCCCTCGGCGACGTTCTTCAGCGCGTCGATGTCCAGGCCGCTGTCGGTTTCGTCCAGGATCGCCAGTTTCGGCTCCAAAACGGCCAGCTGGAAGATCTCGTTGCGCTTCTTCTCGCCGCCGCTGAAGCCTTCGTTGACGCCGCGGTGCAGCAGTTCGTCCTTCAGGTGCAGCACGGCCAGTTTCTCGCGCACCAGCTTGAGGAACTGCATCGAATCCAGCTCGCTTTCGCCACGGGCCTTGCGTTGGGCGTTGAGCGCGGCGCGCAGGAAGTAGGTGTTGTTGACGCCGGGAATCTCGACCGGGTACTGGAAGGCCAGGAACACGCCCGCGGCGGCGCGTTGTTCCGGCGCCAGATCCAGCAGGTCGTTTCCTTGGTAGGTCACCGAGCCTTCGGTGACTTCATAGCCTTCGCGCCCGGCCAGGATATTGCCCAGCGTGGACTTGCCTGCGCCGTTGGGTCCCATCAGCGCGTGCACTTGGCCGGGCTTCACTTCCAGCGAGAGGCCCTTGAGGATTTCCTTGCCGGCGACGCGGGCATGGAGGTTTTCGATTTTCAGCATTTCGGTTTCCAGGGTTCTTGTTCTTTGTAGGAGCGTCTCCTGGGCGCGAGCTTTTGATCTTCGAGCAAGAGCTCGCGCCCAGGAGGCGCTCCTACAGGGTTATCCGACGGAGCCTTCCAGGCTGACTTCAAGCAGCTTCTTGGCCTCTACCGCAAACTCCATCGGCAGTTCGCGGAACACCTGCTTGCAGAAGCCATCCACGATCAGCGAAACCGCGTCTTCCTGGCTGATGCCGCGTGCACGGCAATAGAACATCTGGTCGTCGGAGATCTTGGAAGTGGTCGCTTCGTGTTCGACGATGGCGTCGGGGTGCTTCACTTCGATGTAGGGGAAGGTGTGGGCGCCGCACTTCTTGCCGATCAGCAGGCTGTCGCACTGGGTGTAGTTGCGCGCGCCGGCGGCGGATTTCTCCACCTTGACCAGGCCGCGGTAGCTGTTCTGTCCGCGGCCGGCGCTGATGCCCTTGCTGACGATCTTCGACTTGGTGTTTTTGCCGATGTGGATCATCTTGGTGCCGGTGTCGGCCTGCTGGCGGTGATGGGTGAGGGCGACGGAATGGAATTCGCCGGTCGAGTCGTCTCCCAGCAGCACGCAGCTGGGGTATTTCCAGGTGATGGCCGAACCGGTTTCCACCTGCGTCCAGCTGACCTTGCTGCGCGCGCCGCGGCATTCTGCGCGCTTGGTGACGAAGTTGTAGATGCCGCCCTTGCCGTTCTCGTCGCCGGGGTACCAGTTCTGCACGGTGGAGTATTTGATCTCCGCATCTTCCAGCGCCACCAGTTCCACCACCGCGGCGTGCAGCTGGTTCTCATCGCGCATGGGCGCGGTGCAGCCTTCCAGGTAGGACACGTACGATTTGTCCTCGGCGATGATCAGGGTGCGCTCGAACTGGCCGGTGTGGCCGGAGTTGATGCGGAAGTAGGTGCTCAGTTCCATCGGGCAGCGCACGCCCTTGGGGATGAACACGAAGCTGCCGTCGGAGAACACCGCGGCGTTGAGTGCTGCGAAGTAGTTGTCGCCGGTCGGCACTACGCTGCCCAGGTACTGTTTCACCAGTTCCGGATGTTCGCGCACCGCTTCGCTCATGGAGCAGAAGATGATGCCCTTCTCGGCCAGTTCCTTGCGGAAGGTGGTGCCGACGGAGACCGAATCGAATACCGCATCCACCGCCACGCCCGCCAGCTTGGCGCGCTCGTGCAGCGGCACGCCCAGTTTGTCGTAGGTGTCCAGCAGTTCCTGCGGCACTTCGTCCAGCGAGGCGTATTTGGCCTTGGGCGCGGAGTAGTAACTGACCGACTGCAGATCGATCGGGGCGATATTCAACTTCGCCCAATGCGGCACCGGCATGGTCAGCCAGTGGCGGTAGGCGGCCAGCCGCCAATCGGTCATCCACTGCGGCTCCTGTTTCTTCGCCGACAAGGCACGCACTACGTCTTCACTGAGCCCGGGTTCGAAACTGTCGGACTCGATATCGGTGATGAAGCCGGCGTCGTAGCGACGGCCCAGTTGTTCGACGATTTCGGCGTTCTTGGCCGGGATCGACATGGTCGGGATTGCTTCGGTGGCCACGGGGCTGCCTACATATTTAGCTGGTGGCGACGTGCACGGCGATGGAGCGTCGCGTAGCGTCGGTGGAAGAGGAAGAGAGCGGTTTCAGCATCTGCGCCAGGGTCACGCCGCGCAGGGCGTCGGCGACCACGTCGTTGATCAACCGCCAGTTGGCGCGCACGCCGCACTGGTGGGCGATGCCGCAATGGCTGTCGTGCTGGCTGCATTCGGTCATCGCCAGCGGTCCTTCCATGGCCTCGACGATCTCGATCAGGGTGATTTCGGCGGCATCGCGGCTGAGGCGGTAGCCACCGTGTACGCCACGCAAGCTGGTAACCAGCCCGGCCTGGGCCAGGGGCTTGAGCAGCTTGCTGACGGTAGGGGCTTCCAGGCCGGCGGTTTCGGCCAGATCGGCCGCGCTCAGCACGTCATCCGGACGTGCGGCGAGCACGGTCAGTACGACGGTGGCGTAATCGGTGAGCTTGGTGACGCGGAGCATGGCGAGGACGGATTCCAAAAGCGTACCGAAATTGTACGCTTTATGGTCCGCCCGGCCAAGCCGGGGTTGTTCAGGGAAGCGAAGCGGTCTTGGCGGCCTGTGCGTCGGGCTTGGCGCTTTCGGCCGGAGCCGCGGGCAACACCAGCTGAAAGTAGGGCGGCGGGGGTTGCTGGCCAGGCGGCAGATAGGCCGGCGCGGCCTGCCCGGCCTGACCTAGAGAAGCGATGAAGCGGTACAGGGCGCGACGGTCTTGTTCGGACAGCTCACGGACCGTGAAGTCGGGCATGGGCGGACGGGTGTGGAAGGTGCCGCTGTAAACCAGCCATTGGGCCTCGCTCATCTTCGACAGGCTCAGGCGCAAATTGCTGGCGTAGGTGGTGCCCCAAGGGCCCATGAACCCCTGGTTCGAGCCGGTCAGCCATTGCTCCTTCGGCAATTTGCCGCCGCTGGGCGCATAGCCGGGCGTGTGGCAGTCGTTGCATCCACCCACCTTCACCAGGTATTCGCCCTTGGCCAGCAGATCGACTGCGGGCTCGGCGACGCTCTTGGGGGCGGCGGCGGGCTGGCAAGCCGTCAGCAAGGGAAAAAGGAAAACCAATAGGGAAATACCGGCTCGCATGATGCGTGACTCTGTTCGGGGAATGCCATCAGAACGCAGCGACCGGCCCGCACAGGACAACCTCCCCGCGCCCATGCATGGCGATCAAGCGCCGCGCAGGCGACAATGGGTGCAACCCACGTTGGAACTACCCATGCCCCGCAAGATCGAAGCCCGCCAGTCCGACATCCATGGCAACGGCGTTTTCGCCATCGCCAATATCAAGAAGGGCGAACAAGTCGTCGAATACAAAGGCAAGCGCCGCACCCATGCCGAAGTGGACAAGGACGATACCGGCGACGTCGAATCCGGCCATACCTTCCTTTTCACGCTCAACGACGACTACGTCATCGACGCCAACCACAAGGGCAACAAGGCGCGCTGGATCAACCACAGCTGCGACCCCAACTGCGAGGCGGTGATCGACGAGCACGAAGGCAAGAACCGCAAGAAGGACCGCGTGCTGATCGAGGCGATCCGCAACATCAAGCCGGGCGAAGAGCTGACCTAC
The DNA here is from genome assembly GCF_900104085.1 of Pseudoxanthomonas sp. CF125. GTDB lineage: Bacteria > Pseudomonadota > Gammaproteobacteria > Xanthomonadales > Xanthomonadaceae > Pseudoxanthomonas_A. The sequence continues at coordinate 1,539,784 of NZ_FNLD01000001.1, read as the reverse complement.
AACTACGGCATCACCCTGGACGAGCCGCATACCGCGCGCCTGAAAAAGATCTGGGAATGCAAGTGCGGGTCGAAGAAATGCACGGGGACAATGCTGCAACCGAAGGGCAAGGCCAAGGCTGCCGGCAAATAAACGCAATGGACACAAGTACGATGTTGTAACGCGCCGATTGCGACACTATGGCGGTCACCCCCACACCTCCAGGAGTCGATACATGGGTTCCCCGATAGAAAGCAAGGTCGCTGTTGTCACCGGCGCGGCCAGCGGCATAGGCAAGGAAATCGCGCATACGCTGGCCAGGGCCGGCGCCAAGATCGCCATCGCCGACCTCAATCTGGCCGGCGCGCAGGCCGTCGCCGACGAGATCATCCTGGCCGGCGGTACGGCGATGGGCGTGGCGATGGACGTCACCGACGAGGCCGCGGTCAACGCAGGCATCGCCCATGCGGTCGAACAGCTGGGCCCGGTGGACATCCTGATTTCCAACGCCGGCATCCAGATCATCAATGCGATCGAGGATTACGCCTACTCCGATTGGAAGAAGATGCTGGCCATCCACCTGGACGGCGCCTTCCTGACCACCAAGGCAGTTTTACCGCACATGTACAAAGATGACCGCGGTGGCGTGGTGATCTACATGGGCTCAGTGCACTCGCACGAAGCCTCGCCGCTGAAGTCGGCTTACGTCACCGCCAAGCATGGGCTGCTGGGGCTGGCGCGGGTGCTGGCGAAGGAAGGCGGCAAGCACGGCGTGCGCGCCAACGTGGTCTGCCCCGGTTTCGTGCGCACCCCATTAGTGGAGAAACAAATTCCCGAGCAGGCCAAGACCCTGGGCATCAGCGAAGAAGACGTGGTCAAGAAGGTGATGCTGGGCCAGACCGTCGACGGCATCTTCACCACGGTGGAGGATGTGGCGCAGACGGTGAAGTTCCTGTGCGAATTCCCCAGCAATGCGCTGACCGGGCAGAGTGTGGTGGTCAGCCACGGCTGGTACATGCAGTGAGCCGGGAAGTCTCCGCTCTGTTTTTCAGACAATAAAGCTTTATGGATCTCCGTTCGTGGTGAGCCTGTCGAACCACGCTTTTCGAGCGGAAAATCAGTTGTCGTGAACTGAAGGATCTCGCCAAGAGCGTGGTTCGACAAGCTCACCACGAACGGGATCTTCGACAAGCTCACCACGAACGGGATATTGGAGTACGGGTATGGCAACTCGAGGTGCGAAGACTGCGACCAGACGGGTAGCCGGGGAGCCGCAGAAAGCGAATATCAAGCCCGCGGCAGCGCGCGTGCGCGGTAAGAAAACAGGCGCTGCTCCGCCGCAGAACGTCGCCCTGGTCCTGCAGGGCGGCGGTGCGCTGGGCGCCTATCAGGTGGGCGTTTACCAGGGCCTGCATGAAGCGGGAATCGTGCCGAACTGGATCGCCGGCATCTCCATTGGCGCCTTCAACACCGCATTGATCGCCGGCAATCCGCCGGAGCGGCGCATGGATGCGTTGCGCGAATTCTGGGAGACCATTTCCCAGCCATACCTGCTGCCGGCAACGACACTGGGGCAGGAAGCGCGCTTCGTGGAAATCGATGAGGATTCGCGAGCTTGGCTGGATGCCTGGGAAGCTTGGCGCGCGATGGTGGAGGGTCAGCGTGGTTTCTACCAGCCGCGCAGCTGGTTCGGCGAGGATCCCTTTACCGCGCCCGGTCCCACCCGCGCCAGCTTCTATACGACGCAGCCGATGGTGGAGACGTTGGAGCGCATGGTGGATTTCGACCGGCTCAACGATGGCGGCATCCGGGTCTCGGTAGGCGCGGTGGACGTGGCCAGCGGCAACCTGGAATATTTCGACAACGCGCACATGCGCCTGGACGCGCGGCACATCCTGGCCTCGGGCGCGCTGCCGCCGGCTTTTCCTGCGGTCGAGATAGACGGGCGGTATTTCTGGGACGGCGGGCTGGTTTCCAACACGCCGCTGTCGCAGGTGTTCGATTCGGAACCGCGCCGCGATTCCCTGATTTTCCAGGTGGATCTGTGGAACGCGCGCGGCGAGTTGCCGCAGAACCTGCTGGACGTGGCCGAGCGCGAGAAGGAGATCCAGTATTCCAGCCGTACCCGCACCATCACCGACATGCAGCGCGTCGGCCAGCATTACCGGCGGCTGCTGCGCGAACTGCTGGAAGAAATCCCCGCCGAAGTGCGCAAGAACAATCCATGGTGCCAGCGCGCCGAGCAATTGGCCTGCAACCGCCGCTACAGCCTCATCCACCTCATCTACCGCGACCGCGCGCGCTTCGGCCATTTCAAGGACTACCAGTTCGGCCGGGTGGCCATGCGCGAGCATTGGCAATCCGGACTGGCCGACATCGGCCGCGCGCTCGCGCATCCCGAATGGCTGGAGCTGCCCAAGGGCGAGAACGCCTTCGTCACTCACGACGCCACGGCCTGACCCTCTTCTCCTGCGTGATGCGGGAAGAGGCGAAAAGGTTGCAATGACTAACGGGAGAGGCACGCCATTGGCGGCCCCTCTAACCTGCGCGCCTCGACGGGAGGAATCGATGCGCAGATTAGTGGCCTTGGGGTTGTTGGCATGGGCGATGCCAGCCACGGCAGTGGAGATCGATGGCCGGATCGACCCGCAGGAGTGGGGCGGGGCCCAGCATGTGGATGATTTCCGAATGACCCAGCCGCTGACCCGCACGCCGGGATCGCAACCGACCGAAGCCTGGATCCTGGCCACGCCGGAAGGGCTGGCGATCGGCTTCCGCAATACGCAGCCGGCCGGCGTGCCGCGTACCCGCCAGCGCGTGCAGCGCGACTTCGACGAACAGGTGGATCGGGTCAACCTGATGGTGGATTTCGACGGCGACGGCCGCACCGGCTACAACTTCACGGTGTCCTCGACCGGCGGCATCGCCGATGCGGTGATCAGCAACGAAAACAGCTTCAACGACGATTGGGACGGCAACTGGCGGCACGCGGTCGGCGAAGACGCCGACAGCTGGTCCGTGGAGATGCTGATCCCCTGGTATATCGCACCGATGCGCAAGGCCAACGGCGATAAACGCACGGTGAAGATCTACCTGGATCGCGTGATCGGCTCCACCGGCGAGCGTTCGGCGTGGCCCGCGGCCAGCTTCGAGGTTCCGCGTTTCATGTCGGATTTCGTCGCGGTGGAGATGGCGCAATACAGTCAGTCGCTGCTGACGGTCACTCCCTACGTGTCCGGCCTGTACGACAATGTGCGCGGGGGCAGCGACTTCGACGGCGGCGCCGATATCTTCTGGAAGCCGAACGGCCAGTTCCAGATGACGGCTACGATCAATCCCGATTTCGGCCAGGTGGAAAGCGACGACCTAGTGGTCAATTTCGGCGCCACCGAGACCTTCGTCAGCGACAAGCGGCCGTTCTTCACCGAAAACCAGGGCCTGTTCGAATACACCACGCCTTCGGATTTCAGCCAGTTGCTCTATACGCGTCGTGTCGGCGGCCCGGCCGACGATGGCAACGGCTCCGGCGACATCACCGCCGCGGTCAAGGTCAACGGCAGCCTGGGCGCCACCAAGTACGGCGTGTTTTTCGCCGATGAGGCGGACGAAGTCGGGCGCTCGTTCGGCGCCCTGCGCCTGGTGCGCGATTTCGGGAGCCAGAACCTGGGCATGATGCTGACCCGGGTGGACCGGCCGTATCTGGACCGCGAAGCCACCGTGCTCGGCGTGGACCACAACTGGCGACCCAACCGGCGTTGGAACGTGCAGACCCGCGTGTTCGGCAGCCAGATCGAAGAGTCGGGCCAAGCCACGCGCGATCTGGGCGGCACGCTGTGGGCCGATTACCAAATGGACCATGGCTGGCGCCAGCAGTGGATCGCGATGCATTTCGGCAGCGATCTGCAGATCAACGACGCCGGCTACCTGTCGCGCAACAGCACCAATTACCTGCACTGGGAAGTGCGCAAGCGTTTCGCCGAGCAACCGGAAAGCTCGCGCTATTCGTCCAAGGAATGGCGCTGGCGAGCCAGCAGCAGCCACAACGATCATGGCGAAAAGCTCAACGACCAGTTCCGCGTCAGCCGCGAGGGACGGTTGCGCAACGGCAGCTACGAATACGCGCAGATCAACATCAATGGCGCCGGCGTGGACGACCTGATCACCCGCGGCCATGGTTCGGTCAAACGGCCGAACAACTTCAATGCCTTCTTCGAGTACGAGCGGCCGCGCAAGGGCAACTGGGGGCACGATCTGGAAATGGAACTGTATTCCGGAGGACTGGCCGGAAATTCCAAGATCGGCTACAGCCTGCAGTACGAGCCTACCTATTTTATCAGCGACGCTTTCCGCCTGACCGCGGGAATCTACGCCGACCACACGCCCGACTGGCTGGTGTGGAACCGCGACAGCAATCTACTGGGCAGCTACGACGGCCGGGAGGTCCATCTCAATGCCGGGCTCGACTGGACCATCGGCAACAAGCAGGAATTGCGGGTCAAGCTGCAGGCGATCGCGCTGGATGCGAACGTGCGCCAGACCTATCTCGTGGATGGGGTCGGGAACGCCATCGTCAGTGCCGAGAAGGTGGAAGACTTCAGCGTGAAGAACCTGGGTTTCCAGATCCGCTACCGCTACGAGTTGGCGCCGTTGTCCTACCTGTACGTCGTCTACGGTCGGGGCGGGTATCGCCAGGACGGGTATTCGGAAGATACGGGCGAGTTGCTGGGAGACAGTTTCGATCTGCGCGACGACGAACAGCTGTTGGTGAAATTGTCGTACCGTTTCGAAATATGAAGCGGAGCGGCGAACCATCGAAGATCGACTTCGCCAAGAACCTTTGAACAATTCGGATGGCAGGAACGGGTCGTTCGGACCTTCGCTAGCCAGTCACTGCGTTATGCGTTGCATCTCGGCCGAAGCCAGATGCCAGCGCTTCTGCTCCTGACCGGCACCATCGGCGACCACGGCGCGGAGAGTGAAGCGGCCGCGGTAACGGCGTTCGCTGCCATCGCGCTGAAGCGCGCTCAGTTCCACCGGCACCTGGATATAGCGCGAACCGGCAGCGCCTTCCTCGTCGGTGGGTTCGCCCACAAGGGCGCGCACGGACTTGGTGTTGGCGTAGCCGCCGCTGAAGTGTTCGAAAGTCTGCCCGCTGGCCGCACCGCCGTCGCTCCAGAGCGCATAGGCTTTCGCATAGTCGCCGGCATCGATGGCGGCGTAATAGTCCACGACTGCTTGCCGGGCCGCGGCGGGCGTGGCCGCATCGCCGGATTCTACCGCCATCGCAGGAGTCGTTTCAGTCGCAGGTGCCGGGGAGGGCGCTGCTGTTTCCTGTTGCGCAGGCATCGGCGCGGGCATCGGCGTGGGAGCAGCCTGCTCGGTTCGCGCGCACGCCGTCACGCACGCGCACAGCGCCAGCGCGAGGGAAAGCGCATCAGTCCTGCGCATCGCTCAAGTCCGGCATGCCTACGGGTTGGTTGAAACGCACCACGATGTGGCCGTTCTCGATGCGCGCCGATTCTACTTTTACGGTGCCGAAATTCGCGAGCAAGGCAGGATCGAGCTTGTAGAGAGGTTCTTTCCTGGCGTAATCGGCCAGCCACAGGTTGAGCAGCACGCGGGTTTGCTCGTCCACGCGCTGGCCCGGCGAAGCGGGTCGCACATCGTCGACGGTGGGCTGGTCCAGGTACAGCGCATAGCCCTGCGGGTCGTAGCGCAGGCCGCTGCTCATCTCGATGCGTCCTACCGGCGTATCGCCGCCGCCTGCCGACGAAGCGCTGGCCGAGAACGCCATCAGCAGGCGCTCCCCCGATGCGGGAATGGTGAGCTTGGGGTCGCGGGCGGTCAGGGTGAACAAGCCGCCCAAGGCTTCGTATTCGCGTGGGAAAGCGCTGTCCAGGTATTGCTGCACCTGGGGCGCGGCGACGGTTATTTCGTTGCTTGGCGTTTGCGCCATTGCCGGCGCGCTGGCCAGCAAGAGCGCCAGCCAGGCCGCCTTGAAGTAGGTGCCAAGGGGGAAGGTCATTGCGGGTTTTCCTGAAGCGGGCGATGGACAGTACGCACCATAGCCTCGCCGAGTGAACGCAGCTTCAATCCAGCGACGGGCGCATGGATGCGGAGGTGATTTCCCAGCCGTCGTCGCCAATCTTGCGGCGTAACCGGTACCAGCCTTTGATTTCGTGGATGCCATCGCTTTTGCGCACGCGAAGGACGACGGGTATCTCCACCGCACGGGTCGGCATTTCTTCGTCCAGCGGCTTGGGTGCTTCGTTGTTGATGCGCATGGAGCCGAGGTCCTGCAGGCTGCGCACGCTGTAGTCGTCCGGTTGCGGAGGAGGCTTGCCTCCTACCCAATAGGCATCGGCCTTGTTCCAGTCCTTGCCGGCTGCGGCAGCCAGGTAGGCGTGCACGGTGGAGGCCGCCAGCGAAAGCGCTGCCACATTGCTCGCCTGCGCCTGCGCCTGCGCCGCTTGCGCCGTCGCTGCTTGGTTTGCAATGGCTACCGGATCCTGTGCGGGCGCCGCCTGGCCTGATGCAGCGGCGCCGGTCGCGGGCGCGTCGTCGGGTTGCCGGCTGCATGAGCACCCGCCAAGCAGCAAAACAGTCACCATCAGTAGCGATCCGCGCATTGTCTTTGCCTGCTGTATGTGTAGTCGGTCTATATGCCGGGGTGGCGTTGTTTGCGTTCTGCAGTGTAGTGCCACCAGGGACGGGCGGGCTCGCCTTGCATGAAGCGCACCGCGCTGATGAAAGTGTCCAGCACGCAAGGATCGTGGCGCGTCCCGGTGATTCTGCACAAACGCTGGTACAGGGCGAAAGGATCGGCGCCGGCCAATTGGGCCGGCCGGGCGATGCCCAGGACCTTGAAGTCCTCGACCATCGCCGGGCCGATGTTGGGTATGTGCAGCAGCTTGACGGCTTCGGAAGCGACTTTTGCTTTCATCGGCGGATGCCCCGGTGTGCTGCGGCGATCAGTTTGCGCCCAATAGCAACTTGCAGCCATAGATCGCTTGCTGCGCCTTGGGAATATCGGCGATGCGGTGGTACCGATAGCCGCCTTTGACCATCCCCATGGTGATTTCCTGTTCCACGTAGGCGATCTCGCCCGCTGCGACATTCACTTCCAGCGATTCGGGGCATTTCTTGTCGCCGCTGAGAAGGTGCGTGCCCGGTTCCACTTCCAGCCGATAGAAACGGAGCCCGCGGGTCTGGCCCACCGGCTTTCCGTCCAGCACCACGTTCAGGCCGACCAGCAGTCCCACCAGTTGTTTGCGGTACACATAGATGACGCCCTTGCCCGGCGATGGAGCGAACTGCAGCGCGGCCTGTTTCTGCGCCTGGCTGGCGACGTGGGTCGACTTGTTCTTGAAGGCCAGCAGCCAGACCACATAGGCCAGGAACGCCAGCAGGATCGCAATGCATCCGATCATCAGCCAGCGTTCGCTTGCCGACCCGCGCGCCATGAAAATAAGTACGAAGCCGCCCACAGCGCCGATCAGCGACAGTGCGAGGTATTTGGGTAGAGAGGCGCGCCCCAGATTCATAGCTGATCCTTGCCGTGGTTGTAGGCGGCAAGGATATAGGACGCGGCGCGGGCCGGGCTAGGCGGCGGTGTTTGGCTGCTTCAGGCCTTTGATGAACTCGCCCATATGCGGCCGCAGCGGCGCGAACACATCGACGGCGTCGTTGCGGTGATTGAGCATCAAGCCGCTGAGCAGCTTGGTGCCCACGATCAGGGCGGCGCGTTCGTCGCCGCTGAAGCCGCGTTGCTGCTGCATCGTTTCGAGAATGCGCATCCAGTCGTCATGGCAGCTGTGTTCGAACTCGATCGTGCAGCGGCCCAGGCATTGCAGGCCGTCGCTTTCGACGGGGGTGACGGTGATGCGGTAGCGGTGGGAGTTGTTGGCCATGGCACGGACTTCGGTAGCGCGGAAATGCCCAGACAAGATAGGTGCGCCGGAGCGGCGCAACGAGTCCCCCGACCGCGATGGACTGTTCTACCGGACCGCCCTGCGGTTTAGCGGGCATAGGCCTTCAGCAGGGGCAGCGGGTCGTGGGCGCCGTCTTTTCCATACACGCCGTAGTGCAGATGCGGCGGCGTGCCGCGTGCGTTGCCGGTGGTGCCCACCTTGCCCAGAGGGTCGCCCGGCGCGACCAGATCGCCGGTTTCCAATCCTTCCCGCCAATCGTCAAGGTGCGCGTAGTAATGCCGTTCGCCCCCGGGGCCGAACACCCAGACCTGTTTGCCGCCCAGTCCTCCTTCCCGCACCGACACTACGATGCCCCGCGTCGCGCTGAGCACCGGCGTGCCGCGGGGAGCGAAGATGTCCACGCCGGCATGGGTGCGGTCGCGTCCGCGCGGCGCACCGAAGGTGTCGGCGATGCGCGAGGCGCGCACGCCCTGGACGGGCGGCGCCAGTGCGGTCGGCGGAGGCATCCGCGACAGTTCCCATAGCGCGCGCGGTTTGGCCATGAAGGGTTGTTGCCACGACCAGATTGCGGTCCAGACCGCGAGCAGGATAAAAGCACTCCATGCGAGCAGTCGCTTGGCCGCACGTGCCGGATGGCGGGTCGCTTGCGATGCAGCCATGGCGGTTTCAGGCCTGCCTGATCTGCTGTTCCAGTCTCAGCTTCAACGCGTCGTCCAATTTCAGCTGCCGCGCCAGCTCATCCAGGTAGGCGCGTTCCATGAAATTCTGTTCGTCGGCGGCCATCAGACTGGCGAGGTACATTTCCGAAGCGATTTCCGGAGTGCTGGCGGCGCGCGCGACTTCGGCCGGGTCCAGCGGCTTCTCCAGCTCCGCGTGCAGCCACTGCTGCAATTCGGCGTCCTGATTGATGCGGGTGAACTCGCCCTCGATCACCTGGCGTTCGCGCGCATCGATATGGCCGTCGGCCTTGGCGGCGGCCACCAGCGCCTTGAGGATCGCTTGGCTGTGCAGTTCGACCTGCGGCGGCGGCAGGCGGTCGACCGTCTGCGGTTCGGCTGCGGCGCCGCCTTGTTGCTGCTTGTAGTCGCCGTAAGCCTTGTAGGCCATCACGCCGATCGCCGCCAGTCCGCCATAAGTGGCCAGCTTGCGCGTGGTCTTGTTCTTGCCCAGCAGCAGGCCCAGCGCGCCGCCGGCCAGGGCGCCTTTGCCGAAATCGGCATTGAGCATGCCGCCCAGGCCGCCCTGTGCGGGCGCCGCATCGGTTGCGTTGCCGCCGCCTTGCGCGGATTTGAGCAGGTGGTCCAGAAAGCCCTGGATCTTCATTTTTTGCGGTTCCTGAGTAGGGGTTGACCTTTATAACTGCGGCCGCATTTGCCGATCGTCAAGCGTGACCAATGGCATGGAGTTGTCGGCGCGAATTCGGAAGGCTCTATGTGGCCGACGTGCAGTGGGGCAGTCGGGGGCGTAGCCCCGACCTACGCTGCGGATTTTTCGTGCGCCAGAAACGACTCGGGACGGCAATGCCGTCCCGAGTGGGTACTGCGTGGAGCGCTGCAATCAGGCAGCGGCGTCCTTCAGCTTCTTCAGCGGGCGAACCTTCACCTTCACCGAAGCAGGCTTGGCGGCGAACCACTGCTCTTCCTTGGTGAACGGGTTGATGCCCTTGCGCTTCGGCTTGGCCGGCACGTTGACGGCGGTGATCTTCAGCAGGCCGGGCAGGGTGAACGAACCTGCGCCCTTCTTGCTGATCGAACCGGCGACCGCATGTTCCAGCGACGCCAGGATGGCGCGGACGTCCTTCGCAGCGACGCTAGCGGCTTCGGCGAGGTGTGCTACCAGACCGGACTTGCTCAGAGCTTCCTTGATGGGCTTGGGTGCTGCCGGCTTAGCGGCGGCTTTCTTCGGGGCGGCCTTCTTGGGCGCAGCTTTTTTCTTGCTCGTTGCCATAAATGTCCTGTTTTACAGTCAATAGGTGGGTAATCGGGCCGACCACGTCGGCATGGGCAATGTAGGGCAATTATTCGGCTACGCCAATACCAAAAGCATAAAAAACACCCTTTTTCATGTATTTTTTTGCGATGAACTGATAACCGGCCGGCTTCGGCGGCAAGTTTTGTGTGAGAGACGGCAAGTATGCGGTTGCAGCATTGCGGGTATTGACGATGGAATCGAAGTCGCTCTGAGCGCCTACAGGGCCTCGACTCAGCTCTGGGAACAGTCGGGCAGATAGCGCTTGAGGTCGGGATCGCCGGAAGTCCTGCATTGCCAACGTACCTGATAGGTGTCGGAATCGGCCTGGGGAATGAGCTGGAACAGCGCGCCTTCGGCGAAGTTGCCATCGAAGGTAACCGTGATGGTTCCATGGTCGCCGACGGAAATGTTGCGTATGGCACCCCCCACCTTCTCGTTGACCTGCTGCAGGCCAGCATCGGATGCCTTGGTGGGCCATTTACCATTGCTCATGAAGGATTCGGTCAACGCCACCTTGTATATCTGGGTCTGCGCGATGGCTTCGGCCGCCATACGGCGCTTGTTCTGGTCCGCAGCCTGCGCCTCGAACGCCTGCTGGGCGCTGTCGATGCTTTGCTTGACCGAGGCATCGACGCTGGCCGTGATTTTCTTCGCTTGCTCGGCCGCCTGTGAAAAATTCACAGTGGCTGCCTCGGCGCGCCTGGCTTCGCGGGGCTGGACTATGAAGTGGTCGTACAGGAACAGGGCCAGGCCTATGCCGAGAAGCGTGCCGAACAGGGAGATCGCCAACTGCTTCATGGAAAGCCTTCGGAGCGAGGAAGGTTTAAAGCTATCAGAATTTCAATCACTGGTAGCCCGAGTGGAGCGCAGCGATGCACGGGTCTTTTCCTCGCCATCGCAGAGCCCCCGGGTATCGCTGCGCTCCACCCGGGCTACGCTTCTTAGGCTGTCAAGAAGCGGGCGCTTCAGTCCTCCTCGTGCTTCGGCTTATAGGATTCCACCAGTTTCTGCTGCACATTCCCCGGTACCGGCTCGTAGTGGCTGAAATCCAGGCGGTAGCGGCCCTTGCCGGCGGTTACGGATTTCAGTTCCGCCGCATAACCTTCCAGCTCCGACAGCGGCACTTGCGCTTTCACCACGATCTCCCCGCGCGCCGTGTCGGTGCCGTTGATGCGCGCGCGCTTGGAAGAGAGGCCGCCGGTGATATCGCCGACCTGGGCTTCGGGCGCGCTGACCTCCAGATCCACGATGGGTTCCAGCACTTGCGGCCGCGCCTTGCCGATGGCATCCAGAAACGCCTTTTTGCCGGCGGCGACGAAGGCGATTTCCTTGCTGTCCACCGCATGGTGCTTGCCGTCGTAGACGGTTACGCGCACGTCCTGGATCGGATAGCCGGCAAGGGCGCCGCCCTGCAGCACCTGGCGCACGCCTTTTTCGACCGCCGGCAAGTACTGGCCGGGGATGGTTCCGCCTTTGACCGCATCGACGAACTCGAAGCCGCCGCCACGCGGCAGCGGTTCGATGCGCAGGAAGACTTCGCCGAACTGGCCCGCGCCGCCGGTCTGTTTCTTGTGCCGGTGATGGCCTTCGGCCGCTATTCCTATCGTTTCGCGGTAGGCGATGCGCGGCGGCCGCGAAGTGACTTCCACGCCATGCCGCTCCTTCAGCCGGTCCAGGTTGACGCGAAGATGCAGGTCCGACAGGCCGCGGATCACGGTTTCGTTGGTTTCCGATTCGTGTTCCACGCGGAAACACGGGTCTTCCTCCGCGAGCCGGTGCAGGGCGGTGGCGAGCTTCTGTTCCTGGCCCTTGCGGGTCGCTTCGATGGCCAGCCCGAACATCGGTTTGGGAAAAGCCAGCGGGGCCAGGCGGATCTCGTCCTCGTCGTGGCTGTCGTGCAGCACTGCGTCGAAATGCAGATCCTCGATCTTGGCCACAGCGGCGATGTCGCCGGGGATGGCTTCGTCGATTTCCACGTGATCCTTGCCCTTGATCTTGTACAGGTGCGCGACCTTGAACGGTTTGCGGCCGTCATCGACGAACAGCTGAGTGTCTTTCCGCACCGTGCCTTGGTACACACGGAAGATACCGAGTTTGCCCACGAAAGGATCGTTGACGATCTTGAACACGTCGGCGATCACATGTGCATCGGGGTCGGGCTTGGCCTCGATCGGCGCCGCATTGTCGCCACTGCCTTTGACGAACGGCGGCGGATTGCCCTCGCCGGGGTGCGGAAACAGTTTCTCGGCGATATCCAGCAGTTCCCTGACACCGACGCCGCTGCGCGCCGACACGAAGCACACCGGCACCAGATGCCCTTCGCGCAGGCACTGCTCGAAGGCATCGTGCAGCTCCTCGCCCTTCAATCCGGATTCGCCCTGGTCCAGATAGCGGTCCATCACCGTCTCGTTCACTTCGACCACCTGGTCGATGATTTTCTGGTGCCAGGCGGCGACCGGGCCCAGGTTGCTGTCGCCGGTGGGTTTCCAGAAACAGTCGACTACGCGCTTGCCGCCTTCGGCCGGGAGATTGAGCGGCAGCACCTCGGGACCGAAGGTCTCGCGCAGGTTGTCGAGCAGGGCCCCGAGCTTGGCGCCCGGGTGATCGATCTTGTTGATCAGGATGACGCGGCACAGGTTGCGCGCCTTGGCGTGTTCCATCATGCGGCGCGTGCCGTAGCCGACGCCGGTGTCGGCATCCACCACTATCGCCACGGTTTCCACCGCAGCCAATGCCGACAGGGTGGGGCCGCGGAAATCCGGGTAGCCGGGGGTATCGATCAGATTGACATGTATGTCCGAGTGATCCGTGCTGGCGATGGCGCTGTCCATGGAGTGGCCACGGTCTTTTTCCATCGGGTCGTGATCGGACACGGTACTGCCGCGTTCGATCGTGCCTGCCGTCTGCAGGGCGCCGCCGGCATGCAGCAGGGCTTCGAACAAGGTGGTTTTGCCGGCGCCGGGGTGGCCTGCCAAGGCCACGTTGCGGATTTGCGCTGTCGAATAAGGCATGAGGCCGTTCCTCCCAAGGTATGGAGTAAAGGGCCGTCATGGCAGTCCGGGCCGAGCGTCCTGGACGAGTGAGGAGCGTGACGCCCGGCGGGCGGTCATGGCGGGCGGCCAGCATTGCGGCAGCGCGCGGGGCGGTCAAGTCGCACTGCGGTACGGCCCGTAAACAGGGCCGGGTGTAAGCTTCGCGCTCCCCCAACCCAGGAGTACGAAATGGCAGCCTTGAAACGATTCGCCGACGCGGCATGGAGCGGCGACCTGATGTCCGGCAAAGGCAACCTGAGCACGCCGCAGAGCGGATTGTTCGCCGCACAGAATTATTCCTTCAAGACGCGCTTCGGCGACGAGAAGGGCACCAACCCGGAAGAATTGCTGGCCGCCGCGCATGCGGGCTGCTTCACCATGGCGCTCTCGGCGGTGCTGGGAAAGGAAGGCTTCATCGCCGACAGCATCAACACGCGCGCCGAAGTGTCGATGGAACCCGGTGCCGATCCGGGCCCGACCGTGACCGGAGTGAAGCTGGTCATGTCGGCCAAGGTGCCGGGCATCGACGCCGCCAAATTCGACGAGATCGCGCATGCGGCAAAGGCCGGTTGCGTCATTTCCCGTGCGCTGGCCGTGCCGGTGACCCTGGAAGCGACTTTGGTTGAGTGACTGGAATGCTTTGCTGATCCACGGCGCCGGCGGCGGCGCCTGGGAATGGAACCGGTGGCACGGCGTGCTGGAGGCGCACGCCATTGCGGCGCAGGTTTTGGAACTACAGCCCGCTGCGCAGGGATTGGGCGCCACCGCGCTGCAAGACTACGCGGCGCAGGTACGGGCGGCGCTGCAGGCTTTGCAGCGCCCGCGCGTGTTGGTGGGCGCCAGCCTGGGCGGATTGCTGGCCGCGATGTGCGCGGGCGAAGCGGATGCCTTGGTGCTGGTCAATCCGCTGCCGCCTGCGCCATGGCACCGGCGATTGCCTGCGCGCTCATGGGAGCCGGTGGTTCCCTGGCAACGGAATGCGCGGCTGCATTCCACATGTCAGGCGATGCAGGACGCGGACGATGCGAGTGCCCTGTGGGCTTTTCGCCACTGGCGCGACGAATCGGGACAGGCGCTGAGCCAGGCGCATGCGGGCGTGGAAGTCGCAAAACCCGATTGCCCTGCGCTGTTCGTGGTTTCCAGGCAGGATGAGGACGTGCCGCCGGAGATTATTTTCGAGTGGGTGCAGGTCTGGCGGGCGGATCGACTGGAAACGCTTGCAAACAGCCATGTCGGGCCTTTGCTGGGTCGCCAGGCGCCAGCGATCGCCACCCAAGCTGTCGCATGGCTAAACCGACTTGGACATGTCGGCTGAGTTCAGACTTGTTTAACCCGTGTGATTCGACGATGCGTCTGCGCCACTTCGGCGTTGGGAGCCTGCTCAGATGAAACGCCTTTCCGCCGGCCTGCTAGTCGCAGGCTTTGCCTTCACCGGTACCGCCTTTGCGCAGTCGTCCGGTTACTACGGGCAAGACGATCGCTACGACGGTTCCGACCCGTACACGTCCGACTCCTACCAGGGACAGGGCGCGACCTACGATTACGCGCGGGTGCTGCGCGTGGACCCGGTCATCGGCTCCGGCTATCGCAACCGCACCTCGCAGCAGTCGAGCCAGTGTTATTACCGCCAGGCCGATGACGTCTACACGGGCAACGACGGCTACTACAATCGGGACGACCGCTACGATCGCGACAACGGCTACTACGGCCGCGACGATGGCTACCGCGGCAACGGAAACGAAACCAGCCGCACGGTGGCGACGGTGATCGGCGGCATCGCGGGCGCGGTGTTGGGCAGCAAGGTCGGCGATGGCAGCGGGCGTTATGTCGGTACGGCAGTGGGTTCCATGGTCGGCGGCATGGCCGGCCGGTCCATCTACGACAGCTCGCAGCGCAATCGCCAATACCAGCGCCGCGGCACAGTGCGGGTCTGCGATCCGGTGCCGGTCACCAGCCGCGATGGCTATTACGGTGACGGCTACGGCGACGACGAGAGCCTCAATGGCTACGACGTGACCTACGAATACGCCAACCGCACCTACCACACGCGCACCAATTACCATCCCGGCGACCGTATCCGGGTACGGGTGGATGTGCAGGCGGAATGAGGCTTTTGCTCGGAGTAAAAAGAAAAAGGAGCCGAAAGGCTCCTTTTTTTGGCCGTCATCCTATGCGGCTGTCTGCGGGTTTTTCTGATCACCAATCGATTCGGCCAGTCACCACATTGCAGATGCGCCCGCCTGACCAAACTTCGCCTTCTCCATCTACATGCAACTCGATGATCGCGTCATAGCCCACTTCGCGTCCTTGGCTGATCCGGTAGCGGCCATCGTTGCCGGGCAGCGCGTTTTGCGAAGCCAGCCACGCAGCCAGCGTCGCATTGGCCGCGCCCGAGGCCGCATCCTCGAATTGCGCCGGAGCGCCTACCCAGGCGCGCACCGCCAGGAAGTAAACCGGATCGTCGCTGCGCGCAAACACGCACATGCCCATGCTTTCGGTTTCATGCGCCAGCTTGCCGATCGCTTCCCAGGGCGGGGTCGCCGAGCGCAGTGCGGCTTCATCGCGCAGTTCCGCCAGCCACCAGCGGCGGCCGCCGTCCATCAAGGCGGGCGGCAGATCGCCCAACGGCAGGCTGCCAAGCACATCGCGCAACCGCGCATCCTCCGGCGAAGCGATTTCCATCACCTTCGCGCGGGGCGTGCGTACGGCGATGGTGCGGGTGGCGCCGGAGCCGATCACGCGCAGGGGAAGCAGTCCGGCGATGCCGTCCTGCACCAGCAGGCCGTCGCGCGGCGTCGCCAGTCCCGCTTCCAGAACCGCATGCGCAGTGCCGACGCTGGGGTGGCCGGCGAAGGGAACTTCGCGGCGTGGGCTGAAGATGCGGATGCCGTAGCTGGCTTCCGGTTTCGTCGCCGGGAATACGAAAGTCGTTTCCGGCAACCGCGTCCAGCGCGCGATCGCCTGCATGGTGACGTCGTCCAACCCTTCTGCATCCAGAACCACGGCGAGCGGATTGCCTGCGCCCGGACGATCGGCGAAGACATCGAGTTGCACGTAACGGCGTGAAGTCATGGGAGAGTGGGGTGGTGGGGGCCGTGCAGCTTACCAATCCACGCTGCCGCGGATAACCGCCTGTACGCGGCCGCCGATCCAGACCTCGTTTTCGCTATCCACCTGCACTTCCACCCGGCCATCGCGGCCCAGTTCGCGACCCTGGCTGGCGATATAGCGTCCCTCCGCACCGGGCAATGCACCGGCATGGTGCAGCAGCGCGGCGATGCTGGCGTTGGCGCTGCCGGTCACCGGGTCTTCCGGTATGCCGTCGGCGGGGCAGTACGCACGCACGGCCAGATCGTGATCCGAGCCGTTGGCCCGCCCGAATACCACAAGCCCAACCGCGTCGCTGGCGATGCTGAGCGTGGCGATGGCGGGCAGATCGGCTCGCATCGCGCGCACTGCGGCCGCATCGGCCAGTTCCACCAGCCACCAGTTCGGACCGTTGTTCCACAGTGCGGGAGCGAGCTTGCCGCGCGGCAGGCCTTGCAAGGCGGGAGCCAGCGCTTCGGCATGGAGGCTTCCTGTTTCCACCTCCCGGGCCTGCGGCGCGCGGACATGGATCAAACGCGTGGCATCGCGTTGTTCGACTCTTATCGGAAGCAGACCCGCCGCGCATTCCTGCACCAGGCGGCCATCCTTCGCCTGCGCCAGACCCGAGTCCAGCGCTGCCCAGGCCGCACCCACGCTGGGGTGGCCCGCAAAAGGCAGTTCCTGGCGCGGGGTGAAGATGCGCACCCGATAGTCGGCTTCCGCCGAGGTGGGAGGCAGGAAGAAGATGGTTTCGGACAGGTTCGCCCAGGCGGCATAAGCCTGCATCGTGTCCGCTTCCATATCGGAGGCGTCGAACACCACGCCCAGCGGATTGCCGGCCCCCGGCCGGTCGGCGAAGACATCGAGTTGCAGGTAGCGGCGCACGGTCATGCGGGTCGGCCTTGTTCGGTGGGTTGGTCTGGAAACATTCGCTTAGGGCATTCGTTCAGGCCATTCGTTTAGGCCATTCGTTTAGGCCATTCGTTTAGAATCGGCGGTTCACGCCCGAATGGTCGGGCAGTCCCCCTCTTCTGTCCATGTCTCCTGTCTCGCCTGCGTCTGATCGCTGGATCGTCCTCAAGTTCGGCGGCACCTCGGTGTCGCGTCGTCATCGCTGGGACACGATAGGCCGGCTGGCCAAACGCAGGGCCGAAGAGAACGATGCGCGCGTACTGGTGGTGGTGTCGGCGCTTTCCGGCGTAACCAACGAACTGACCGCGATCGCCGACGGGGCGGCGGACAGCATCGAGCGCGTCGGCAAACTGGAACAACGCCACCGCGAATTCCTGGCTGAACTCGAGCTGGATGCCGATGAAGTGCTCGGCGAACGCCTGTCGATCCTGCGCGCGCTGGCGACCGATCCGCGCGCGGCCGAACGCACGCTGCCATGGCAAGCCGAAGTGCTGGGGCAGGGCGAACTGATGTCGTCCACGCTCGGCGCCGCCTATCTGCGCGCTAGCGGCCTGGATTTCGGCTGGATGGACGCGCGCGACTGGCTGCAGGCGGCGGTACTGCCCAACCAGAACGCCTGGTCGCAGCGCCTGTCGGTGTCGTGCAGTCCGCTGGCCAGTGCGGAGTGGGGCGAAGGTTTCCGCCGGCAACCGGCGCGCATGCTGCTGACGCAGGGTTTCATCGCCCGGCACCGGGACGGCGACACCGCCATCCTGGGCCGCGGCGGCTCCGATACTTCGGCCGCTTATTTCGGCGCCTTGCTCGGCGCGCAGCGGGTCGAAATCTGGACCGACGTGCCCGGCATGTTCAGCGCCAATCCGCGCGAGGTGCCCGATGCGCGGCTGCTGACGCGGCTGGATTATGCGGAAGCGCAGGAAATCGCCACCACCGGCGCCAAAGTGCTGCATCCCCGCTCCATCAAGCCGTGCCGCGATGCCGGCGTGCCGATGGCCATCCTGGATACCGAGCGGCCCGAACTGCCCGGTACCAGTATCGACGGCGATGCCATCACCGTGCCCGGCGTCAAGGCGATCAGCCGCCGCAACGGCATCGTGCTGGTGGCGATGGAGTCGGTGGGCATGTGGCAGCAGGTCGGCTTTCTGGCCGACGTGTTCGAGCGATTCAAGCGCCATGGCTTGTCGGTGGACCTGATCGGTTCGTCGGAAACCAACGTCACCGTGTCGCTGGATCCCAGCGAGAACCTGGTCACCACCAACGTGCTGGCCGCGCTCTCGGCCGATTTGACCGAGATATGCCGGGTGAAAGTGATCGCGCCGTGTTCGGCGATCACGCTGGTGGGTCGGGGCATGCGCTCGCTGCTGCACAAGCTGTCGGATGTGTGGGCCACCTTCGGCCGCGAACGCGTGCACATGATTTCGCAGTCGTCCAACGACCTCAACCTGACCTTCGTCATCGACGAGTCCGATGCCGACGGGCTGCTGCCCGTCCTGCATGCCGCGCTGATCGACAGCGGCGCGATGCCGGTGGAAGAGACCAGCGTGTTCGGTCCGCGCTGGCGCGAAATCGCCAATGGCATCCGCAAGCGCGAAACGCCGTGGTGGCACGGCGAACGCGAACGGCTTCTGGCCATGGCCGAAGCCGGCACTCCGCGCTATGCCTATCACCTGCCGACCGTGCGGGCCCGCGCGCAGGCGTTGAATGCGCTCGCGCCCATCGACCAGCGCTATTACGCGATCAAGGCCAATTCGCATCCGGCCATCCTGTCTGCGCTGGTGGAGGAAGGTTTCGGATTGGAGTGCGTGTCGCTGGGCGAATTGCAGCGCGTGTTCGAAGTTGTTCCCGAACTGTCGCCGCGCCGGGTGCTGTTCACGCCCAGTTTCGCGCCGCGCGCGGAGTACGAAGCGGCGTACGGACTCGGCGTCACCGTCACCCTGGACAATATCGAAGCGCTGCAGCGCTGGCCGGAAGTCTTCCGCGGCCGCGACCTGTGGTTGCGCGTGGACCTGGGCCGTGGCGATGGGCATCACCAGAAGGTGCGCACCGGCGGCAAGGATTCGAAATTCGGACTGCCCGTCGCCAAAGTAGACGCTTTCGTCGCGCTTGCCCGTGGTTTGGGCGCCAGCGTGGTGGGGTTGCATGCGCATCTGGGCAGCGGGGTGGAGACGCCGCAGCACTGGAAACAGATATGCGACGAACTGGGCGGCATCGCCGAACGCATCGGCAGCATCGAGGTGATCGATATCGGTGGCGGCCTGCCCATTCCGTATACCGAGGATGACGAGCCGTTCGACCTGGAAACTTGGGGTGCAGGCTTGAGCGAAATAAAAGCGGCCTATCCCGGCTACCGTCTGGCCATCGAACCGGGCCGCTATCTGGTAGCCGAAGCGGGCGTTCTGCTGTTGACGACGACCCAGGTCATCGAGAAAGAGGGCATCCGCCGCGTCGGCCTGGATGCGGGAATGAATGCGCTGATCCGTCCGGCGCTTTACGACGCCTGGCACGACATCCTCAATCTCAGCCGGCTGGAGCAGGCGGCGGACGGCGTGTTCGACGTGGTCGGCCCGATCTGCGAGTCCAGCGACGTGTTCGGCAGGCGCCGGCGGCTTGCCGGGGCCACTTCGGAAGGCGATGTGGTGCTGGTCGCCGATGCGGGCGCTTACGGATTCACCATGGCCAACGCCTACAACCTGCGGGCGTTGCCGAAAGAAGAGGTGCTGGATGTCTGATTTCAAATTCCAGCGCGATGAAGTCGCCGCATTCCGTTTCGTGCGTTGCGGGCTGGATGCGCAAAACGGCGTTGCACAGCTCGTCTACGCCTTCGACGACGGCCCGGAGCTGATCGAAACGGTCACCTTTCCCGGCGCTCCTTTCGCGCTGGAAGGTTCGCGCGCGGCGGCGGTAGAACAGGCCCTGCGCTTGCTGCACCTGATCGCGGGCGTCAGTTATTACAAAGCGGCGGTGCCGCCGGAAATCCGCATCGAGGGTTATTCGATAGACGCGGAAACGGCGGCCTTGCTGGAGACCATCTACGTCAACGGTCTGGGCGAGTTCGCCTATCGCAATGGTTTGAATTTGCATGGACGCATCAAGTTTCCATATGCGCTCCCCTCTCCCGCCGGGAGAGGGGTCGGGGGTGAGGGTCCGGAATATCCGGATGTTGGCGCCCGCGTCGAACCCTCAGCCCAACCCTCAGCCGCTGGAGGCGGCTTCGATTCCCAATGGGAGAGGGGCTCGAAGCTGGGGCTGCGTCATCACGCCCTGGTCGCCATTGGCGGCGGCAAGGATTCTCTGGTTTCTATCGAAGCGCTGCGTTCTGCGGGCGTGGATCAGACCGTTACCTGGATCGGCAACTCGCAGCTGATCGCCGCCTGCGCCGCGCGCACCGAATTGCCCACGCTCAACCTGGGCCGCGCGCTGGCCTCGGGGTTGTTCGACTTGAACCGGCAGGGCGCCTACAACGGCCATATCCCGGTCACCGCGGTGAACTCGGCCATTCTCGTTCTCGCTGCGGTCCTGCAGGGTGTGGACCAAGTGGTGTTCTCCAATGAGCGTTCGGCGAGCTACGGCAGCATCATTCCGGGCACCGGCGAGGTGAACCATCAGTGGTCCAAGGGCTGGCAGTTCGAGCAGGCCTTCGGTGAATACGTGCAGCGTCGCGTCGCTGCCGATCTTCGTTACTATTCGCTGCTGCGTCCGCTCAGCGAACTTGCCGTGGCCCGGCAATTCGCCAAGACCGATCGCTACGACGCGCATTTCTCCAGTTGCAACCGCAACTTCCACATCCTGGGCGAGCGTCCGGTGAATCGTTGGTGCGGGGTATGCCCGAAGTGCCACTTCGTATTCCTGGCGCTGGCGCCGTTCATGCCCAAGCCGCGGCTGGTGGGCATCTTCGGACGCAACCTGCTGGATGACGCAGCGCAGGCGGGCGGCTTCGACGCACTGCTCGAATTCCAGGACCACAAGCCGTTCGAGTGCGTAGGCGAAGGGCAGGAGTCGCGCGCGGCCATGGCCGCGTTGGCATCGCGGCCGGAGTGGAAGGAGGATGCGTTGGTCGCCCGTTTCATCCGCGAGATCCAGCCACAACTGGCCGCCTCCGAACTGGAGATCGCGCCGCTGCTGGACATCGGCGGCGAACATCGCGTTCCGGCCGCGCTGTGGGAGCAGCTGCGTGCGAATTTCGCAGCTTGATGGCAAACGCGTAGCGCTGTGGGGCTGGGGCCGCGAAGGCCGCGCGGCGTACCGCGCGATCCGTTCGCGATTGCCGGCGCTGCCGCTCACTTTGTACTGCAACGACGAGGAAGCGGCCGAAGCCGAATCGCTTGCCGATTCTTTGCTGACGGTGCTACGGGAAGCGTCAGCCGAATCGCTGGCCACGCAGCAGATAGTCGTCAAATCACCCGGAATCAGCCCGAATCTGGAAGCCGCGCGTTCCGCTTCTCGGAGCGGCACGGCCTTCATTGGCGGCAGCACGCTATGGTTCGACGAACATGCCGGACCCGATGCGATAGCGCCGCACACGGTCTGCGTGACCGGCACCAAGGGCAAGAGCACCACCACCGCCCTGCTCGCGCATTTGCTGCGCGCCGGCGGCCATCGCACCGGATTGATCGGCAACATCGGCATGCCGTTGCTGGAAGTGTTGGATCCCCAACCTGCGCCCGAGTTCTGGGCCATCGAGCTTTCCAGTTACCAGACCCTCGACGTCGCAGCGGCCCAGGCGCGGCCCGAAGTGGCGGTGGTGCTGAATATTTTTCCGGAACACTTGGACTGGCATGGCGGCGAGGCGCGCTATGTCGCCGACAAGCTGGCGTTGGTGACCCAGGCCAAACCGAAGATCGCGGTATTGAATGCCGCCGACAAGCAGCTCGCGGCGCTGCGGCTCCCGGACAGTGAAGTGCATTGGTTCAATCATGCGCAGGGTTGGCACCTGCGTGGAGATGACGTCTATCGCGGCGATGCGTTCGTGTTCGACGCCGCGCGCACGCCGCTACCGGGTCGCCACAATCGCGGCAATCTATGCGCCGTACTCGCCACCCTCGAGGCGCTGGGTTTGGATGCAACCGCATTGGCCGCTCATGCCGAGAACTTCCGTCCCTTGCCCAACCGGTTGCAGTCCTTGGGCGAGCGCGAGGGAATCCTCTACGTCAACGATTCGATCAGCACTACGCCGCACGCCACGCTGGCGGCGCTGGACTGTTTCCGCGGGCGGCCGGTCGCGGTGCTGGTTGGCGGGCATGACCGCGGGGTGGACTGGTCCGATTTCGCAGAGGCCATGAAGCATGACGCGCCCGTGGCCATTATCACCATGGGCGCAAACGGTCCGCGCATTCACCAACTGCTTGCGCCCTTGGCTGCCGAAGGCAAGTTCAAACTCGAAGCGGCTGGCGATCTGGAATCGGCGGTGAGCCGGGCCCGGCGTTTGCTCGGCGGCACCGGCGTGGTGCTGCTGTCGCCGGGCGCGCCCAGCTTCGGCGTCTACAAGGACTACGTGGCCCGCGGCCGCCATTTCGCGGCCATCGCCGGTTTCGACCCGGATACGATTTCCGCCATTCCCGGTATCGGTATCGCTTAGCGGAGGCGCGTAGGAGCGACGTAAGTCGCGAAACCTTCGTCGATGCCCGATCAGGAGGCATGGCCGGTTGTCGTTTCGCGACTCACGTCGCTCCTACGAGGCTGGACACTGCGTCAACATTATTGGATATCCCGGCACCAATCCCCCTCGACAAGGAGAGTTCCATGCGCAAGATTTCAATGGTTTGGCTGGTCCTGGCCGCATTGTGGGCCAGCCCGCTACTGGCGGCTCCCGTCGCCAAGCCGATCAACTGGAAGGTCGGCAAACAGACTTTCAGCGGTTTTGTGGTCTATGACGACGCCAGCAAGGAAACCCGTCCGGGCCTGTTGATGGTGCCGGATTGGCTGGGCGTGACCCCGGCGGCGGTGGACAAAGCCAAGCAGATCGCCAGCGACGATTACGTGGTGCTGGTGGTGGACATGTACGGCAAGGGCGTACGCCCCAAGAATCCGACCCAGGCAATGGCCCAGGTCAAGAAGATGTATGCCGACAGGCCGGCCATGCGCGCGCGCATGAACAAAGCGCTGGAAGTGTTGCGCACCAAGGCCGGCAAGGCGCCCGTGGACACGGCGAAGATCGCGGCGTTGGGTTTCTGCTTTGGCGGTTCGTCGGTGCTGGAACTGGCGCGCAGCGGCGCCGATGTCGCCGGTGTGGTCACTTTTCATGGCGGCCTGGAGACGACGATGCCGGCGGCGGAGGGTGCGGTGAAGGCGCCGCTGCTGATACTCAATGGCGCGGACGATCAGGGCGTGGCGCCCAACATCGCCGGATTCGAGAAGGAAATGAACGCGGCCGGCGCCGATTGGCAGTTCGTCAATTTCAGCGGCGCGGTGCATTGCTTCGCCCTGGAAACCGCCAACAGCCCGCCCGGTTGCGTGTACAACGAGCGTGCTGCCAAGCGCGCCTACAAGATGATGGGCAGCTTCTTCGACGAAGTATTCGCTCAGTAACCGCGGAAATTCCCGTAGGAGCGACGTAAGTCGCGAATCCTAGATTGCGATCGGACCAGATCCTTCCGATCCTCATGTTCGCGACTTACGTCGCTCCTACGGACTTCCGGCTCAGTGCTTGCGTTCCACGGCGTACTGCGCCAGTCCGCGCAACGCGGCAATAGCCTCGTTCTCATCCAAACCGTCGAGCGCGCCTTCGGCCGCTCGCGCGTATTCCGCCGCTCGTCGCTGGCTGTATTCCAGTCCGCCGGTGGCATGGATCGCCTTCAGCACTTCCGGCATGGCATCGCCGTTGCCGTTCTCCACGATGGCGCGCAGGCGTGTGCGCGTCGCTTCGTCCGAATGCGCAATGGCATGGATCAGCGGCAAGGTCGCTTTGCCCTCAGCTAGATCATCGCCCAGATTCTTGCCCAGGTCGGCCGCATCGGCGGTGTAGTCCAGCACGTCGTCGGCGATCTGGAAGGCGTAGCCCAGGTTCATGCCGTAGTCGTAGAGTTTTTGCTGGACGATGGCGTCGGCACCGGAGGCCAGCGCACCCAATTGGGTACCGGCGGCGAACAGCACCGCGGTCTTGCGTTCGATCACGCGCAGGTAAGCGGCTTCGTCGGTGTCGGGGTTGTGCACGTGCAACAGTTGCAGCACTTCGCCTTCGGCGATGCGGTTGGTGGTGTCGGCCAGGATACGCATCACTTCCATGCGGTCCAGTTCCACCATCAGCTGGAAGCTGCGCGAATACAGGAAATCGCCGACCAGCACGCTGGGCGCATTGCCCCATAGCGCATTGGCGGTGCTGCGGCCGCGGCGCAGGTCCGATTCGTCCACCACATCGTCGTGCAGCAGGGTGGAGGTATGGATGAACTCGATTATCGCCGCCAGTTGATGGTGATCGGGCGACATGGCGCCGCAGGCGCGCCCGGCCAGCACCACCAGCATCGGCCGCAAGCGCTTGCCGCCAGCCGAGACGATGTGGTCGGCAATCTGATTGATCAACACCACGTCCGAAGCCAAGCGGGCACGTATCAACGCATCCACCGCGCCCATATCGGGAGAGGCCAGGGTCTGGATCTGGGGCAGGGCCAGTGCAGGCCTGGCGGTGGTCTCGGTGGAAATCATGTGCAGGGCGTGAGCGAAGTTGCTGAATTATAAGGGAAGAAGGGTCAGCCAAAGCTTACATGCCGACGCGGCGTATACGGACTAGTCTGTAGGCCACGGGTATACTTCACTGGACTGCGCCCGCAACCGGCGGGCATCACCCGACGGAAGACGATATGGCACGCGGCATCAACAAAGTGATCCTGGTGGGCAATCTGGGCAACGACCCGGACACCAAGTACACCCAGGGCGGCATGGCGATCACCCGGATCAGCCTGGCCACCACCAGCGTCCGCAAGGACAAGGATGGCAACCAGCAGGAACGCACCGAATGGCACCGCGTGGTGTTCTTCGGCAAGCTGGGCGAGATCGCCGGCGAATACCTGCGCAAGGGCAGCTCGGTCTATGTGGAAGGCTCGCTGCGCTACGACAAGTACACCGGACAGGATGGCGTGGAGAAATATTCCACCGATATCATCGCCGACGAGATGCAGATGCTCGGCGGCAGGGGCGAGGGTGGCGGCGGTGGTGGCGATCGCCCACAGCGTAGCGCGCCGGCGCAACGCCAGGACGCTTCGGGACCGCGCCGTCAGCAGCCCGCCGCTCAGCAGGCTCCGATGGACGACTTCGCGGACGACGACATTCCGTTCTGAGGATCGTCGTTTAGCTCATCTTGTAGAACATTCGATTTCTGGAGGCAGATGTGCCGACTTGGCTCGTAACTGGTGGCGCAGGCTTCATCGGTGGCAATTTCGTATTGGAAGCGGTGGCTAAGGGCATTCGCGTCATCAATCTGGATGCGCTGACCTACGCAGGAAACCTGGACACGTTGTCTTCCCTGGAGGGCGATCCCAACCACGTTTTCGTCCACGGCAACATCGGCGACCAGTCCCTGGTATCGCGATTGCTGGCCGAACACCAGCCCGATGCGGTGGTGAATTTCGCCGCCGAGAGCCATGTCGATCGATCTATCGATGGTCCTGGGGCATTCGTGCAGACCAATGTGGTCGGCACGCTCGCTCTGTTGGAGTCGGTACGGGATTACTGGCGTGCGCTGGAGGGCGCCAAACGCGACGCGTTCCGGTTACTGCATGTTTCCACCGACGAGGTCTATGGCTCGCTGGGCGACACCGGCAAGTTCACCGAAAGCACGCCATTCGCGCCCAATTCGCCGTATTCCGCTTCCAAGGCGGCATCCGACCACCTGGTGCGGGCGTTCCATCACACCTACGGCTTGCCGGTGCTGACCACCAATTGCTCGAATAACTATGGGCCGTACCATTTCCCTGAAAAACTCATTCCGCTGATCATCGCGCGCGCGCTGGCGGGCGAGCCCTTACCGGTCTATGGCGACGGCAAGAACGTCCGCGACTGGCTGTATGTGAGCGACCATTGCTCGGCCATCCGTACCGTTCTGGAAAAGGGGCGGCCTGGCGAAACGTATAACGTCGGTGGCGACGCGGAGCGGCAGAACATCGAGGTGGTGGAAGCCATCTGCAAGTTGCTGGACGAGCGGCGTCCCCGTGCAGACGGCGAGCCGCGTGCCAGCCAGATCACCTATGTCACCGACCGCCCCGGCCACGACCGCAGATATGCGATAGACGCGTCGAAATTGCAGGGCGAGCTGGGCTGGAAGCCCCAATACACCTTCGAGAAAGGCATCGCGCAGACCGTCGACTGGTATCTCGAGAATCAGGCCTGGGTGAAACGGGTTTTGGACGGCAGCTATCGCTTGGAAAGAATCGGCGCCGCCGCCTGACGCAAAGGAAGCAAGAAATGACGCAACGCAAAGGCATCATCCTGGCTGGCGGTTCCGGCACGCGCCTGTATCCGATCACCCAGACCGTCAGCAAACAGCTGCTGCCCGTCTACGACAAGCCGATGATCTATTACCCGCTCAGCGTGCTGATGCTGGCGGGGATACGCGAAGTGCTGGTGATCAACACGCCGCACGAGCAGGCACTGTTCAAGCAGCTGCTCGGGGATGGTTCGCAATGGGGCATGCGCATCGAATACGCGCCGCAGCCAAGCCCGGACGGACTGGCGCAAGCCTATCTGATCGGCAAGGATTTTGTTGCGGGCCAGCCGAGCTGCCTGGTGCTGGGCGACAACATTTTTCATGGGCATGGCTTGACCGAAACGCTCAAACGCGCCGACACGCGCGAGCAAGGCGCGACGGTGTTCGGTTATTGGGTCAGCGATCCGGAAAGATACGGGGTCGCCGAGTTCGACGAAGGCGGCAGGGTGGTAGGGCTGGAAGAAAAACCTACAAAGCCGCGCTCCAATTATGCGGTCACAGGCTTGTATTTCTACGATGGGCGCGCCAGCGACTATGCGGCTTCATTGAAGCCCTCGGCACGCGGAGAGCTGGAGATCACCGATCTCAACCGTTGCTATCTGGATGACGGCTCGTTGCATCTGGAGCCGCTGGGACGCGGCTTCGCATGGCTGGATACCGGCACGCATCAATCCTTGCTGGAGGCCTCCAACTTCATCGAAACGATCGAGGCCAGGCAAGGGCTGCGAGTCTGCTGCCCGGAAGAAATCGCGTTCGGAAACGGATGGATCGATGTCACACAGCTTGAGAAACTGGCCGCCCCGCTGGCCAAGAATGGTTACGGACAATATTTGCTTTCGCTTGTAACCCGCGGGATTGTGCGATGAAGGTCATCGAAACCGACCTTGCCGGTTGCGTCGTGATCGAGCCGGCGGTCTTCGGCGATGATCGCGGTTTCTTCTTCGAGACCTGGAATGCGGACCGTTACGGACAGCTCGGGCTCCCCGACAAGTTCGTGCAGAGCAACGTTTCTTCTTCCGCGCGCGGCGTATTGCGTGGGCTGCATTACCAGTGGCCCAACCCGCAAGGCAAGCTGGTGAGCGTGCTGGAAGGCGAGGTTTACGACGTCGCGGTGGATATCCGCCGGGGCTCTCCCACTTTCGGGCGCTGGGCCGCCATGATCCTCAGCGCGGAGAACAAGCGACAATTCTGGATTCCGGAAGGCTTTGCTCATGGCTTCGCCGTGCTTTCCGAGCGCGCGATCCTCAGCTATCTGTGCACCGCCCAATACGACAAGTCCGCCGATGCCGGCGTTCGCTGGGACGATGCGGCGATCGGCATTGACTGGCCGATCGATGCGCCGTTGCTTTCGGACAAGGATGGCAAAGCACCATTCCTGGCGGAAGTGGCCGAAGACCGCTTGCCGATTTACGGTGCATGAGAATCTTGTTGCTTGGAGCCAACGGGCAGGTGGGCCATGAGCTCATGCGCAGTCTCAATCCGTTGGGCGATATCGTCGCGACCACACGGAGCGGCACGCTGAATGGCGAAGAATGCGAGATAGCAGACTTCGACCAACCCGATTCTCTTCCCGCACTGTTTAGTCGTGTTTCGCCGGATGTCGTCGTGAATGCCGCCGCCTACACTGCGGTCGATCGTGCCGAAAGCGAACCTGAAGCCGCATTTCGCGCCAATGCCGAGGCCCCGGGGAAATTGGCGGAAGCTTGCGCCGCAAGCGACGCCATGCTGGTGCATTACTCCACCGATTATGTCTTCGACGGTCAGGGCACCCGCCCATACCGTGAGGAGGACCCCACCGCCCCGCTGGGCGTTTATGGCGTCAGCAAACTGGCCGGCGAGCGGGCTATAGAAGCGTCGGGCTGCAGGCGATTCGTCTTCCGTACCGCATGGGTATACGGCAATCACGGAGCCAATTTCATGCGCACCATGCTGCGGCTCGGTGCCGAACGCGAGGAACTTCGCGTAGTCGCTGACCAGATCGGCACACCCACACCGGCGGCTTTGATCGCCGACGTGACCACGCGGATCATCGAGGGGGCGTCCCAGGCTTACGGGACGTTTCACTTGACGGCCCGCGGACAGGCGAGTTGGCACGCTTTCGCCGCCGAAATTTTCGAAAGCGCCCAACGGCGAGGCCTGTTGGCCAAGGTCCCGCGTGTATTGCCCATCACCACGGCAGAGTATCCGACTCCTGCCAAGCGTCCAGCCTACTCGTGCCTGGATACGTCAGCGCTGCAGAATACCTTCGGTATCGCATTGCCGGATTGGAAGCTGGGCCTCGAGCAGGTATTTGCGGCGGGTTCCGCGCAAGATTGAATTCGCGCAGGACTGAGTCGGTCGCATCTACGATCAAACTAAGGATTGCGCCATAGGCGGGAATGGGCGGAACGGCTGCGCGCCATCGCCAAGGCGGGTAACATCCGTCATGCGCAGGGGGCTGCGCATGGGAAGGCCTCTTTCTGGCCTGTGTTGGATTGACAGGGAGCAACACGCAAATGAAGTACGCAATACTTGCGGCGATCCTCGCCTTGGGCGCGGTTACGCCTGCGCGTGCGCAGGTGGACCTGGACAGTTACATAAAGAAAAACCAGTTCAACGACATCAAGATATCGCCGGATGGACAGTACCTTGCTGCCACGGTTCCGTTGGAAGACCGTACCGGCTTTGCGGTGCTGCGTCGCACCGATTCGAAGGTCATGACCTCTATCGCGCTGGGTAAGAACAACCACGTGGCCAGCTTCTTCTGGGTCAACAAGGAGCGTTTGCTGCTTACCGTATCGCAGAAGTTCGGGATGCTGGAGCAGCCGCAGCCTACTGGCGAGATCTTGGCTCTCAATTTCGACGACAAGGGGCCCGAGGCACTGGTCGGATACCGCGCAGCGGGCGTGCAGGCCGGAACGCATATCCAGACCAAGAACAACGAACGCGTGGCCGCGATCGACGTAGACAGCATACCGGGCGACGACCGCAACGTGATCGTGACGGTCACGCCCTATAGCGAAGACGAGATGTGGTACCGCGCGGATCGGATGGATGTCTACACCGGACGCCGCACCATCGTTGCGCGCGCGCCGGTCAAGGGCGCGTCGTTCCATATCGACAATAAAGGCGTTGTCCGTTTCGCCATGGGCGCCGAGTACGACAACGCCAGCAAACTCTACTATCGCGAAAGCGATACAGCGGACTGGAAACTGGTCAACGACGAGAACTCAAGCGGACGCGTCGAGTCGCCGGTGGGATTCTCCGCCGACGATCGCATCGCCTATCTGCAGGTGGAGCAGGCAAGCGGGCCAGACTCCATCGTGGCCTACGACACCATAAGCGGTGAACGCAAGGAACTGCTCCGCGACAAGTTCTCCGATCCTACGACGATCA
Organism: Pseudoxanthomonas sp. CF125; assembly: GCF_900104085.1. GTDB lineage: Bacteria > Pseudomonadota > Gammaproteobacteria > Xanthomonadales > Xanthomonadaceae > Pseudoxanthomonas_A. The sequence goes on along the minus strand of NZ_FNLD01000001.1, from coordinate 1,510,085 downwards.
TCGGCGAGTTCGGCCCCTCGCGTGTGCCGGTGGGCGTCATGTACATGGATGGGCGTCCGCATACCAGCTTCTTCGACCCGAAGGGCACCGAGGCGCGCATCTACCGAATGTTAGAAGCGGCATTTCCGAATGATGCGGTAATGGTGACGTCAACCACCGATGATGGAAAGACGGCCCTGGTTAGCACCTATTCCGACCGCGATCCCGGCAGCTTCTATCTGTTCGATACCGAGACCAAGAAGGCCTCCTATGTACTTAGCCGGCGCAGATGGATCGACCCCAAACAGATGGCCGCCGTGAAGCCGGTCGAGCTGAAGGCGCGCGATGGTGTAGTCATGCGTGGGTATCTGACGCTGCCGCAAGGCAAAGGCGAGCGCAGCTTGCCGCTCGTGATCTACCCGCACGGAGGGCCGTTCGGTATCTACGACCTGTGGGGGTTCGATACCGATCCGCAGATACTGGCGGCGGCAGGTTATGCAGTGCTTCAGGTCAACTATCGCGGATCGGGAAACTACGGCCGTAGTTTCCGTCAATCGGGTGCTTTGCAATGGGGCCTGACCATGCAGGACGATCTGACCGACGCGACGCGCTGGGCGATCGAACAGGGCATCGCCGACCGCAATCGCATCTGCATGTACGGCGCCAGCTACGGCGCCTACGCGTCGCTGATGGGTGTGGCCAAGGAGCCAGGGCTGTATCAATGCGCGGCAGGTTACGTGGGGGTCTACGATCTGGTTGTGCTTAGTGCGCAAGAAAGCCGCGAAAGCAAGCGGTCGAGCACTTGGACTGCAGAGTGGATGGGCAAGGGTGAAAGCCTGGCGCCGGTGTCGCCCAACCGCATCGCGGACCGCATCAAGGTTCCGGTATTCCTGGCGGCCGGCGGCGAGGATCTGACCGCGCCCATCGCGCAGAGCGAGAAAATGGAGAGCGCCTTGAAAAAGGTCGGTGTGCCTGTGGAGACGCTTTACTACCGTACCGAAGGCCACGGCTTCTACACCGTCGAGCATCAGCGCGAGTACTACGGCAAGCTGCTTGCATTCCTGGATCGCCATATCGGTGCGGCCAAGCAAAGCACGGCAACAGAATAAAAAGAGCGTCGCCACTTCCGGTGGCGACGCCACCTGCAAGCAGAGATACAGAGATAGCGTACCGCCTGGATTATTTCACTCCGTGCATCATCCGCTTCAACAGTGGCGCCAGCAGGAAAGCGACCACCGCGCAGCCCAGACCCACCCACATCAGCAGCCAGAACAGGTCAGCGTACTTTCCCGCGGCTTCGACCATATCCATGGTTTCGCCTTCGGGTATCTCGATCGCGGCAAGCTTGCCGAATTGCGCGGCCAACGTTTCCGAAAAGGCGGTCGCCAAAAACCACGTGCCCATCATCAGGCTGACCACCCGCGGCATCGACAGCTGGGTCACGGCGGAAAGTCCGACCGGCGCCAGGCACATCTCGCCGATTTCCAGAATCAGGTAGGCCAATACGAGCCACCACACACTAGCCATCTGGCCGGTTTCGCCGACCTGCTGCGCGGCCCAGGCCAGCGGAATGAAAGACAGGCCAGCGAACATCAGGCCCAGTGCGGATTTGAACGGCTTGGAAGGATCGCGCCCGCGCCGGCCCAGCCATGCCCACAGCGCCGCGAATACCGGCGCCAGCACCACCAGGAAGAAGGCGCCCAGATAGGTCAGCGAGCCTGCCGTCTGCGGCAGAACCACGCAATCGCGCACCAGGCAGACCAGCATGACCGCGCTCACCGCTATGAACAGCAGACGCGGCGTGGTGGATTCCGGCGTGCGGTCCGACAGTCGCGCAGCGAGCATGAACGAGAGCGGCGCCAGCAACAGGGAATAGGTGGACCACGGCGCGGTCCGCACGAACAGCGAGAGGTTGGTAGCCCAGTCCGTGGTCCATTCGAAAGGCTGCAGAGGCGCGACCAGCGAAGGTGCGATGTCCTTGGTCAGCAGGCGATCGGTGAAGGTCACCCAGGAGCCGTAGGTCTGCTCGTACAGGGTGAAGAACACCAGGCACATGAAGATCATCGCCATCAACGCGAGCATCTGCTGCCGTTGCACCGGCGTGCACTGGGAAAGGACGAACCAGCCGAACCAGACCAGCACGATAGCCAGCACCACCAGCATCAGCATCAGCGCCAACGGTACTTCTCCGCCCAGGGCGAAGGCGCCGTTGCCCGATGCCCACATCAGCCAGGCGATCGGCAATATTCCGGCGACGGCGGCGGCGTAGATCAGCCATTCGCGCGGTAGGCCCAGCACGCGTTCGCGCAGCAAGGCGGGCTCGCGCGGTTCGGCATGGCCGTGCAGGTATTTCTGTCCCCACAGGAACAGCACCAGGCCCAGCAGCATGCCGATGCCCGCCGCGCCGAAGCCGTACTTCCAGCCCAGCGTCTCGCCCAGGTAGCCGCAGACCAGCGAAGCGAACAGCGCGCCCAGGTTGATGCCCGCGTAGAAAAGCGAGAAGCCCGAATCGCGGCGCGGATCGTTTTCTTCGTACAACTTGCCGACGATGGTGGAGATGTTGGGTTTGAGGAAACCCACGCCCATGATGATCAGCGCCAGCGACAGATAGGTATAGCGCAGCGAACTTTCGTCGCGCATGACCTGGCCGCCTACATTGACCGCGGCATTGCCCTCGAAGGCCATGCCCGCATGCCCCAGCACCAGCAGCAGGCCGCCGAACACCACCGCCTTGCGCATGCCCAGCCAGCGGTCGGCCATCAGCCCGCCGATCACCGGGATGCAGTACACCAGGCCTCCGTAGGCGCCCAGCAGGTCGTAGCCGGCCTTGTCCGGGAACAAGTGGTATTTGGTCAGGTAAAGCAACAGCAGCGCCTTCATGCCGTAGAAGGAGAAGCGCTCCCACATTTCGGTGAAGAAGCAGACGTAGACGCCTTTGGGATGGCCGAGGAAGTCCTCGCGCGCCGGGAGGGCTGGCAGGGTGGAAGCGGACAAGGGCAGGCCCCGCGCGGAAAGCCGGAGTATAGCCGCGCCTGGCCAGCTCCCTGTGCTGGACTTGCCGGTGGCTTCCTTATAGCTTGTCGGCTCCTCGAAGCTCAGGGATTCGCATGAACAGCGCGCAGACGCCGCAACTTACCCTCCGTGCCGTGCTGCTGGCGGTCGTATTGGCCATGATCCTGTCGGCCGCCAATGCCTATCTTGGCCTGTTTGCGGGGCTGACCATCGCCACCGCCATCCCCGCTGCGGTGGTGTCGATGGGCGTGCTGCGCCTGCTCGGCGGCGGCACCATTCTGGAGAACAACATCGTTCAGACCGGCGCCTCGGCAGGTTCGTCGATAGCGGCCGGCGTCATCTTCACTATCCCGGCGCTGATCATCCTGGGCTACTGGCAGGACTTCCGTTATTCGTGGGTGCTGGCCATCGCCGGCCTGGGCGGCCTGCTGGGCGTGTTGTTCTCGGTACCGCTGCGCCGCACCATGATCGTGGAAGATCCGCTTCCGTTCCCGGAAGGGAAGGCGGCTGCCGAAGTGCTGAAGGCCGGCGAGAATCCCGGTCCGGGTTTGAAGATCCTGGCCATGTCGGCAGCTATCGGCGCGCTGGTGAAGCTGGCCGCCGCCAGCGGCCTGCGCATGATCCCCGACAGCTGGGCGCAGGCGGGCTTCTTCGTCAACAACAAAGTACTGGCCTACCTGGGCACCAATCTTTCGCCCGCATTGCTGGGCGTGGGCTACATCGTCGGCCTGAACATCGGCATCGTCGTGCTGTCGGGTGCGGTGCTTTCCTGGCACATCGCCATACCGATCTACAATGCCTTCTTCCTCAACAACGATCCGGCCCTGGCGACACAGATAGCCGGCGCCGGCGCGGTCGACACGGCCTTCGCCATCTGGTCCAACAAGGTCCGCTATCTGGGCGTGGGCACCATGCTCATCGGTGGCATGTGGACGCTATTCTCGTTGCGCAAGTCGCTGGCGTCCGGCATCCGCAGCGGGTTCGCCGCCGCGCGCAAGGCCAAGGGCGAAGCGGTGGCCGAAACCGACCGCGATCTGCCGATGAAATGGATGCTGATCGCGTTGGTGGTATTCGTGGTTCCGTTGGCGCTGCTGTACCAGGCCATCGTGGGGCAGTGGACGGTCAGCATTCCGATGACCATCATCATGATCGTGGCAGGCTTCCTGTTCGTCTCGGTGTCGGCTTATCTGGCCGGCCTGGTCGGTTCTTCCAACAATCCGGTTTCCGGCATCACCATCGCCACCATCCTGTTCGCGTCGGTGGTTCTGGTGTTCCTGCTGGGGCGGAATTCGCCGATCGGCGCGGTGGCTGCGATCATGATTGGCGCGGTGGTGTGCTGCGCTGCGGCGGTGGGCGGCGACAATCTGCAGGATCTGAAGGCCGGCTACATCGTCGGTGCCACGCCGTGGAAACAGCAGTTGATGCTGGCCATCGGCGCTTTCTCGTGCGCATTGATCATGGCGCCGGTGCTGAACTTGCTGGCCGCCGCCTATGGCATCGGTGCGCCGACTCCGGAACATCCCAATTCGCTCTCCGCACCGCAGGCTACCCTGATGGCGTCCGTGGCCAAAGGCATGTTTGGTGGCGTGTTGCCGTGGGGCATGATCGCCATCGGCGCCGGCATCGGCGCGCTCATCATCGCGCTCGACGAATGGCTGAAATCGCGCAGCGCGAAATTCCGCGTGCCCGTGCTGGCCGCGGCCATCGGCATCTATCTGCCGCTGGAATTGATGGTGCCCATTTTCCTTGGCGGCCTGCTCTCGCACTTCGTGCAGCGCAAGCACAAGGTCGACGATGACAATGAAGAAGAGAAGGACCGCATCCATCGTCCGGGCACATTGTTCTCCGCGGGCCTGATCACCGGCGAAGCGTTGATGGGCATCGCGATAGCGGTTCCGATCGTGGTTTCGGGAAGCGCGGATGTACTGGCTTTGCCGGAAGCCTGGCGTTTCAACCAGTGGATCGGGCTGGTGGTGCTTGCTGTGGTGGGCTGGCTGCTTTATCGCAGCGGCAGCAAATCGCGTCCGCAACACGAATCGCCGGTGAAATAGCGCCTTAGGATGCGCAAAGGCATGACTTCATGCCTTTGCGCATGGCCGGCATTACGGCCTAACATCGGGGTTTTCCTGTTGCTGGAGCCCCGGATGAAGCTGCGAACCGCCCTGTTGCCCCTTTGCCTGCTGGCCGCATTGCCGGCCATGGCCGCTACGCGCGGATTCGACGTGCGCGACATGGTGGCGCTGGACCGCGTGTCCTCGCCCGTGCTGTCGCCCGACGGCGCGGTGGTCGTTTTCGCCCAGCGGCAGATGGACAAGGAAGTCGTCAAGGCCACGACAGGGCTGTGGGTGCGCAACCTGCTGACCCGCGACATGGCGCCGCCCAAGCGCTTGACCCCGGAAGGCTGGAACGTGAACTCGCCTTCGTTCTCGCCCGACGGCAAAACCGTGTATTTCCTCAGCGGGAAATCCGGCACCCAGCAGCTGTATTCAATCGCCTCCGGTGGCGGCACGCCGAAACAGCTCACCGCTTTCGCATTGGACATCGGCAGCTACAAGTTGTCGCCGGATGGCACTCGCGTCGCGTTCAGCGCGGATACTTTCGCCGACTGCAAGGCCGACTTCGCCTGCACGCAGAAGAAGCTCGACGACACCAAGGCCAAGAAAAGCACCGGCGTAATTTATGAAGAGCTGTTCGTGCGCCATTGGGACACCTGGAGCGATGGCCGCCGTAGCCGGCTGTTCGTAAGCGATTTGCCCGTGGGCAAGGCCAAGGCGGCCACTGCCGCCACCGCGTTGACCGATTCGCTGGATGGCGATGCGCCTTCCAAGCCTTTCGGCGACGCCAGCGAGTACACCTGGTCGCCCGACGGGAAAACACTGGTGGCCGGCATCCGCGTGGCCGGAAAATCCGAAGCCTGGTCCACCAACTTCGACCTCTACCGCATGAATGCCGACGGTACCGGCGCGCCGGTCAACCTGACCGCGGCCAACAAGGCCTGGGATGCGGGCCCGGTATTCAGCGCCGACGGCAAGACGCTGTTTTATCGCGCGATGAAACGTCCCGGCTTCGAGGCCGACCGCTTCGCGCTGATGAGCATGGACGTGGGCAGCGGGCAGGTCCGCGAAATCGCCGCGCATTGGGACCGTTCCGCCGACAACATCGTATTGTCGCAGGATGGCGGCACCATCTTCACCACCGCGCAGGACACCGGTCAGCATCCTTTGTTCGCCGTCGAGATCGCCACCGGCAAGACGGAGCAGATCGTCGGCGACGGCACCATCGGCGACTTCCAGGTCGCGGGCCAGACCTTGGCGTTCACGCGCAATACGCTCAAGACCGGCGATCAGTTGTTCACCACCACCACTGCAGCGGGCGCTCCGTTGCGCGCGATCACACAGAGCACGCAAGAGCGGCTCAAGGACGTGGCTTTCGGCGATTTCGAGCAGTTCGACTTCAAGGGTGCCGGCGGCGATACCGTGCACGGTTACGTGGTCAAGCCATGGAACTACGTGGAAGGGAAGAAATACCCGGTCGCGTTCCTGATCCATGGCGGCCCGCAGGGCAGTTTCGGCAACGGCTGGAGTTACCGCTGGAACCCGCAGACCTACGCGGGGCAGGGCTATGCCGTGGTGATGATCGATTTCCACGGCTCCACCGGTTATGGCCAGGCCTTCACCGATGCCATCAGCCAGGACTGGGGCGGCAAGCCGCTGGAAGACCTGCAGAAGGGCTGGGCGGCGGCGCAGAAGGAATACGCTTTCCTCGATGGCGCCAACGCCTGCGCGCTCGGCGCGAGCTACGGCGGCTACATGATCAACTGGATCGCCGGCAACTGGCATACGCCCGCTTCCGGGGCATGGAAATGCCTGGTGAACCACGACGGCGTATTCGACACGCGCTCGATGGGTTACGTGACCGAGGAGCTGTGGTTCAGCGAGTGGGAGAACGGCGGAACGCCGTATGAAAAACCCAGGAACTACGAGAAGTTCAACCCGGTCAACCATATCGCCGAATGGCGCGTGCCCACGCTGGTGGTGCAGGGCGAGAAAGACTACCGCGTGCCTCTCGACCAGGGTCTGTCCGCGTTCACCGCTTTGCAGCGCAAGGGCATCGAATCCAAGTTGCTGTACTTCCCCGATGAAAACCATTGGGTGCTCAAGCCGCAGAACAGCGTGCTGTGGCATGACACGGTCAATGGCTGGCTCAAGCAGCACCTGACCCCCTAATCCACCGCAGACCCGCGCTTCCGGCTTCGCCGGCGGCGCGGGTTCGCATCGCGTCAGGAGAGTCGGATCCGATGGCCATCGAAACCGCAGCGCCTTCCACCGCGCTGATCACCAACGATATCGTGCTGTTCGGTCTGATCGCAGGCACGCTGGGTGCGGTGTTCTGGACGGCCTCGCGCGAGACCGGCATGTGGAAGAAGTTCTACACCTACGTGCCGGCGTTGCTGCTCTGCTATTTCATTCCCGGCATCTACAACAGCGTGGGCCTGATCGACGGCAACGCCAGCAAGCTGTACAACCCCATCGCCAGCCGCGTGCTGCTGCCTGCGGCGCTGGTGCTGCTGACCCTCACCATCGATCTGAAGGGCGTGCTGCGGCTGGGGCCGAAACTGCTGCTGATGTACATAGGCGCCTCGGTCACGGTGATGATCGGCGCATTCTTCGCCTTCTGGTTGATGGGTTTGCTGCATCCGGAAACGGTGGCCGGCGATACCTGGGCCGGCATGGCCACGCTGGCCGGCAGCTGGATCGGCGGCGGCGCCAACATGGTGGCGATGAAGGAGGTGTTCGCGGTCGACGAAACCACTTTCGGCCAGTTCGTGGTCGTCGATGTCGGCGTCGGTTATGTGTGGATGGCGGTGCTGATCTTCCTGGCCGGTCGCGCCGAGGCGATCGATGCACGCAGCGGCGCCGACACGCGGGCCATCGAGGATCTCAAGCAGCGTCTGGCCAGCTACCAGCAACAGCACGAGCGCGTGGCCTCGCTGTCGGATCTCATGGTGATCCTGGGCATCGCCTTCGGCGCGGTCGGCCTGGCCCATGCGGTGGCGGGTCCGGCATCGGCCTGGTTCGGCGCCAACGTCTCGTGGGCGCGGCAGGTCAGCCTGCACGAACCGTTCGTATGGGTGGTGGTGCTGTCCACGCTGGTCGGCTTGGGATTGAGCTTCACCCGTGCGCGCACGCTGGACGGCGCCGGAGCTTCCAAGATCGGCGCATTGCTGCTGTACATCCTCATCGCCTGCATCGGCATGCAGATGGACATCAAGGCGCTGGCCGACCGGCCGTGGCTGTTCGCGCTGGGCCTGATCTGGATTTCCGTGCACATCGTTTTGCTGTGGCTGCTGGGCAGGGCGTTGAAGGTGCCGTTCTTCTATTTCGCGATGGGCTCGCAGAGCAATATCGGCGGACCCGCATCGGCGCCGGTGGTGGCGTCGGTGTTCCATCCGTCGCTTGCGCCGGTGGGCGCTTTGCTCGGCGCGCTGGGTTATGCGACCGGTACGGTGTTGGCCTATATCGTCGGCATCACGTTGAAGGCGATGGCCGGGGCTTGAGCCTGAGCCTGAGCTTCTAAGGAACTTCGAACCAGTCTGCATCAATGTCAAAGACACTGTGGATTCCGTTCATGGTGAACTTGTCCTATAAACCGTTCGTGGTGAGCCTGTCGAACCACGCTTTTCGAGGGAAGGCCGGCTTGCTATTACTGAAATTTCTCGCCAAGAGCGTGGTTCGACAGGCTCACCACGAACGGATTCCCGACAGGCTCACCACGAACGGGATTACTTAATTCAGAGATTCCCTATTTAGAGATCGGATTCCTTAGAGCTGGACTGCACGCTGTTGGCGTTGCTCCACTTGCTGAGTCTGGCTTTGCTGCTGATCCTGCTCGCGTAGTTGCGCTGCGCTGAGCCGCGCGGGAATTTGGCTGGCCTGTTCCACATCGATACGGCTGCGCTGGTGAGCGGGGTCGTGCACTGCGCCCTGTACCGAGAACAGGTTGTCGCCGCGCTCGGAAGCCAGCACGTGGTCGATCCGCTTCAAACCGTCCGAGCCAGCGCGCGCCGCAGTGCTGGCCGCGACATTGAAGAAACGCTCGTCTTCGGAAAGGCCCAACTGCTGGCGTTGCCCGGACAGACCATCGACCGCATTCCTGAGCAGCCGGTTGGAGGTGCTGCTGGCGTCGCCGATGGTATCGGGCCCGGCGCCGGGGTTACGCTGGCGCACCTGCAGTTGCGCCAGGTCCTGCGCTTCCATGACCGCTTCGATGTAGTGCAGGTCCAGGCGGTGCAGCAGCATCTTGCCGGGCACCAGGCGCTCGAAGAAGGTCAGAGGATCGGGATCCGGCAGTTCGATCTTGTGCCCCGGCGCGTCCGGCATCGCCCATTTCAGCGGGATGCTGTCTTCCTGCAGATGAGTGAGCAGTTCGTTCTTGACGCGGTAGCTGCGGATCAGGCCCTGCTCGGCTTCCTGTTTGAGCACGTCGGCGTCGAAACCGTAGCGTTCCAGGGTCTTGTCGTGCACGCCGGCGGCGTTGAAGGTGACCGCGGGGACTTCGCCGACCATGCTCGCCGCGGCCGCCAGGCCGCCGCCGAGCGATTGCCCGGTCAGGACCACGTTGTTGCCGAAGGCCTGTTTGGCCTGTCGCGCCAGGGCGATGGCCTGGTCGTACTGCGCGTCCTCGAATCCAAGGCCCTGGCGGAAGTTGTGGCGCCAGTCTTTGCCTTCGTCGGTACCGGCGTAGGCCACCACCACGGCTCCGCTGGCATCCCGGTACAGCGAGGCGTCGAAGCCGCTCTTGCCGTCGTGCAGCAGGCTGGGGTCGATGCCTGCGGCGCGCACTGCGGCATCGTCCATGCGTTGCCAGGTCCCAGGCAGGACCGGTGCGGACGACGACTCGCCGCGGCGTGCGTCGGCGACGGCATAGTTGTCCTGGATCAGCGTCGACAACTCGCGATCCACCGCGTGCGGCTGCTGCCCCGCCACATCGTTCGCAAAACCATTGCCGGTTGGAGTCGAGGTAGCGGGCATCCCTGTGGAAACATTCATGCGCGATTCCTTTGCGTGTGCGTGCCTTGGCGTATGGAGTTGGCGACGCTTGCCGGCGCCGCGCGTTCCAGTGGGTTACTGCGTGGCGATGCCGTTGGCCGCGAGCCAGTCGCGCACCTTCTGTCGCGATTGCCTGCCTTCGGCGTTGAGGCGCGCGTCCGAACCGGAGAACAACGCAGCCTGGAAGGTGTTGCCGCGACTGTCGGTGGCATTGGGGTCCACGCCCAGTTGCAACAGCTGCAGCACGCGCCCGGCATCGTTGACCTGTGCGGCCACGTGCAGCAGCGAGTTGCCCATCGAGTCGGTGCGGTGGAGATCGGCGCCGGCTTTCACCAGCAGGTCGAACTGCGCGCCGCGGCGGCTCTGCACCGCGCGGAAGATCGGGGTCCGGCCGGCACGGGCGCTGACCACGTCCACCGGGGCGCCATGTGCGACCAGCACCTGCAGATACTGCGGATCGTCGGCCATGGCGGCCATGTGCGCCACGGTCTCGCTGTCCATGCCCGGCTGGGCGGCGTTGGCGCCGGCTTCGAGCAGTGCCGAGAGCGAAGCGGGCTTCTGGTTCCAGACCGCCCATTCGAGGAGAGTGACCTGATCATCGCCGCGCGCGGTCAAATTGGCCGGCGATGCGAGGGTGCGGATACCGGATACGTCCCCCTCGGCGACCGCATTGGCCAGCGGCACGACCGCAGGGTCGTGGAAAGGCATGGCGGAGGTGGGGCTGAGCGCTGCGGACATGCTGGTTTGCTCCTTTGCACCGGCCGGATCGGCGGCGCATGAAACCATCAGGATGGAAGTTGCGAGTGCCGCCAGGGCGGGGACCTGCTTGCGCATTTGCGGTTTCCTTTCCGGCTGCGTGTCTGCGTCGCTGAATGTGGTGTTGCTCCGATGCGACGAGCCGATCCTAGCACCGCTTTTGCAGAACGGATGTTTCGATTTCGTTATCCGCAAAGATTATGCGAGCCCGGGTGGCTGGGTGAATCCGGGGGGCCGGAGCCAGGCATTGCACCCGGCTCACTTGTGGCTACGTCAGCAGCAGCGGAATCCGTTCTTGCCGCCAAAGCGCGCTTCCTGCCGTTCGCGGAAGAAGGTCTTGTAGTCCATCACTTCGCGCTCAGGGTGCTTTTCCATCATGTGGCGCACGTAGTTGTCGTAGTCGGGCACGCCGCAGCACAGCCGCGCGGTCTGCACCAGGCGCCGCCATACGCGGCGGTGCGCCTGGTACTGGCCGGCGGGAACCAGTTCGGTTCCCATCAGTGTGCTCCTATCGGTCGCGCGCTCATCGGCATGCTTCGCTCACAGCCGTGCCGCCAACGCCGGATCGACCGCCACGTACGGCGTTTCGCGGTCGCTGCGTTGCGGATTGGCGCGTGCCTTGCGGACGGCGCCGATTGCGTAGAACAGCACGCTGAACACCACGAACAGGAACAACGCGGTCAAGCCGGTGTTGATGTAGCTGTTGAACGCGATCTGCTGCATCTGCTCGATGCTCTTGGCCGGGGCCACGATCTCGCCAGCGGCGATGCCGGTGCGGTATTTCGCGGCCTGCGCAAGGAAACCGACCGCAGGATTGGAATCGAAGATCTTGATGAAGCCCGCGGTAACCGTGCAGACCAGTAGCCATGCGGCCGGCAGGATGGTCACCCACGCGTAGCGGTCGCGCTTCATCTTGAACAGCACCACCGTGCACATCATCAGCGCGATGCCGGCCAGCATCTGGTTGGCAATGCCGAACAGCGGCCACAAGGTGTTGATGCCGCCCAACGGATCGACCACGCCCTGGTAGAGGAAATAACCCCACAACGCCACGCAGCCGGCGGTGGCTATTACATTCGCGCCCCAGGACTCCGTGCGGCGTAGCCCCGAATGGAAGGTGCCCAGCAGGTCCTGCAGCATGAAGCGGCCCGCGCGCGTGCCGGCATCGACTGCGGTGAGAATGAACAGCGCTTCAAACAGGATGGCGAAGTGGTACCAGAACGCCATGGTGTTCTCGCCCGGCAGTACGTTGTGCAGGATGTGGGCGATACCCACGGCCAGCGTCGGTGCGCCGCCGGCGCGCGAAAGGATGGTCTTTTCGCCGATGTCCGTCGCTGTAGCAGTCAGCATGTCCGGAGTCACGGTGAAACCCCATTCGCTGATCTTGGCAGCGGCGGAAATCGCGTCGGTGCCGATGGCGGCGGCCGGGCTGTTCATGGCGAAATACACGCCCGGTTCGATCACCGAGGCGGCCACCAAAGCCATGATCGCCACGAACGATTCCATCAGCATGCCGCCATAGCCGATGTAGCGCATGTGGCCTTCGCTGGCCAGCAGCTTGGGTGTAGTGCCGGAGGAAATCAGCGCATGGAAGCCAGAAACCGCGCCGCAGGCGATGGTGATGAAGAGGAACGGGAACAGGCCGCCTTTCCACACCGGACCGGTGCCGTCGGTGAACTGGGTCAGCGCCGGCATCTTCAATTCCGGCATCACGATCACGATGCCGATGGCCAGGGCGATGATGGTGCCGATCTTGAGGAAGGTGGATAGGTAATCGCGCGGCGCCAGGATCAGCCAGACCGGCAATACCGCGGCGACGAAGCCGTAGCCGACCAGCATCCAGGTGATCTGCGTGCCGGTGAAGGTGAACGCCGGGCCCCAGGTCGGATGCGCGCCGACTTTGCCGCCCAACCAGATCGAGAACAGCAGCAGTGCGATGCCGACGATGGAGATTTCGCCGATCTTGCCTGGACGGATGTAGCGCATATAGACGCCCATCAGCACCGCGATGGGAATGGTGGCCATCACAGTGAACATGCCCCACGGGCTTTCCGCCAGCGCCTTCACCACGATCATCGCCAGCACCGCCAGGATGATGATCATGATCAGGAAGGCGCCGAACAGCGCGATGGTGCCGGGGATCTTCCCCATTTCCTCGCGCACCAGATCGCCGAGCGAGCGCGCATCGCGCCGGCTGGAGATGAACAGCACCATGAAGTCCTGCACCGCGCCGGCCAGGACCACGCCGGTGATCAGCCAGAGCATGCCGGGCAGGTAGCCCATCTGCGCGGCCAGCACCGGTCCGACCAATGGCCCCGCACCGGCGATGGCGGCGAAGTGGTGGCCGAACAGGACGTGTTTATTGGTGGGTACGAAATCCAGCCCGTCGTTGCGCAGTACCGCGGGCGTGGCCCGAGTGGGATCCAGCCCCATCACTTTGTTGGCGATGAACAGGCTGTAGTAGCGATAGGCGACCAGGTAGATGGAAACCGCCGCTACTACTATCCACAGTGCATTGATCTGCTCGCCGCGGCGCAGGGCGATGGTGCCCAGACAGAATGCGCCAAGCAGCGCCAGTGCACCCCAGGCCAGTTTCGAGAAACCCTTCATGCGAACCCCTCCGTGAACTTCGGGGTAGGGTCCTCCCATGCGGGGAAGGGGTCAATGCGTAACTGCGGATTCAGCCTGCGACTTTGGTCTTAATGCGCGCGTCGCAAGATTGTGCAACGCGTCAACCGATGTCGTGCCGGAATGCAGGTCGCTGTAGGAGCGCGCCCTGCCCGCGACAGGCTTTATCGGTAGAGCTTGTCGCGGGCAGGGCCCGCTCCTACAACGCCGATGGGAATCACAGCCATTTGGCGCGCTTGAACAGCCAGTACAGGCCGCCGCAGATTACCGCGACTCCGCCGATCAACACCGGATAGGCGTAGGTGTCATCGAGTTCGGGCATGTGGGTGAAATTCATTCCGTACCAGCTCGCTACCAAGGTCGGCGCCGCCAGCAGCGCCGCCCACGCGCCCAGGCGCTTCACCACTTCGCCCTGGCCCAGCGTGACCAGCGACAGATTCACGCTCAGCGCGGTGGTCAGCATCTCGCGCAAGGTGTCCAGCGACTCGTTGACGCGCAAGGCATGGTCGTAGACGTCGCGGAAGTAGAGCCTGACTTCTTCGGGAATCAGAGCGCTCTGGGTACGGCTGAGCTGCGCCAGCACGTCCTGCAATGGGCCGACCGCCAGCCGCATCTTGCTGAGCTCGCGTTTCAGTTCGTACAGCCGCACCACGGTGTCGCGGCTATAAGTATCAGCGAAGATCGCCTGTTCCAGCGATTCTGCGGTGTCGCGGAACTCGTCGATGATGGGGCGGTAGTTGTCGACGATGAAATCCATCACCGCATACAGGCCGTACGAGGGACCCAGCACCAGCAGCTCGGGTTCGCGTTCGACGCGCTCGCGCACCGGCGCGTAGGAAAGCGACGCGCCATGGCGCACGGTGACCAGGTAGCGCGGGCCGATGAAGATGTGCGTCTCGCCGTAGACGATCTTTTCATCCACTACCTGTGCGGTGTGGGTAACGGCGAACATGGAGTTGCCGTAAGCCTCCAGCTTGGGGCGCTGGTGCGCATGCTGCGCGTCTTCCACGGCCAGGTCGTGCAGGCAGAATTCTTCCTGCAGCTTCTCCAGGATGACGTCGGCAGGCTCGTACAGGCCTACCCAGACGAAACTGCCGTCGTCCTGGGCCAACGCGTCGCTGATCGCATCCAGGGTGATGTCGTGACGCTTGCCGTCCTTGTCGTAGACGACGCAGTTGATGACGCAAGAGGGCAAGGAGGGCTTGTTGATGTCATTCATGGTGCGAATCGTGCGCCACCCAGAGCGGCGCGGCAAGCGCGTAGGAGCGACGTGAGCCGCGATGAAGCGTTCCAGGAACGTCCTTCGCGACTCACGTCGCTCCTACCGCACGCATGACTACTGGGCGACGAAGCGGATCGCCTGCCCACCACCTGGGGCCAGCCGCAAGGTCAGCGTATCGGCACTGGTGACGGCGCGTTCCTCGATCACGATGTCCTGCGGCGCGCGCTTCCAATCCGCGTTCTCGCCGTCGCGGTAGATCTGCGCGGTGTATTTGCGGCCTGTGTCCAGAAACGAAAGCGGGGCCTTCAGTTCGCGACCTTCCTCATCGGATATGGCGCCCAGGTACCAATTGTCAGAATTGCGGTCCTTGCGCACGATGGTCACGTAGTCGCCGACCTCGCCGTTCAGCACGCGCGTGTCGTCCCAGTCCACCGGCACGTCTTCGATGAACTTGAACGGCTTGGGATTGGCTTCGTAGTTCTCCAGCAGATCCGCGGCCATCTGGATGGGGCTGTAGATCACCACGTAGAGCGCCAATTGCTTGGCCCAGGTGGTAGCGACGCCATCGGGCGCGCGCGTCTTCATGCCGAAGATACCCGGCGTGTAGTCCATGGGGCCGGCCAGCAGGCGGGTGAACACCAGGTTGGCTTCGTGCTCGGGCGGATTGCCGGGTTCGCCCCAGGCGCTGAACTCCATGCCGCGTGCGCCTTCGCGGGAGATCCAGTTGGGATAGGTGCGGCGCAGGCCGGTGTCCTTGATGGGTTCGTGCGCATTGACGGCGATATGGCGCTTGGCCGCTTCGGTCACAACCTTCAGGTGATGCCGCGCCATGTCCTGGCCTTCGTGCCAGGCGTAATGCAGTTTGCCGTCGGCGCCGATGACCTTGGCCTGACCGGCGTCTGCGACGTAGCCGGTCTTGACCGCATCGATGCCCAAACGCTGGTACAGATCGAAACCCGCGCCCATCTGCGATTCGTAATGGGCCGCGTTGCCCGAGGTTTCGTGGTGGCCGATCAGGCGAACGTTCTTGGATTTGGCGTAGGCGGCCAGTTTTTCGATATCGAAATCCGGATACGGCTGGGTGAAGCTGAAATCCTCGCCGTTGCCGAACCAGTCGCCGTCCCAGCCCACGTTCCAGCCCTCGACCAGCACGCCGCCCAGGTGGTGCTTGGCCGCGAAGTCGATGTGCTTCATCACGTTCTCGTTGTTGGCGCCGTGCTTGGGACCGGAGGCCCAGGTCTTCTTGTCCAGATGCATTTCCCACCACACGCCCACGTATTTCATCGGCTGGATCCAGGAAACGTCGCCGAGCTTGTTGGGCTCGTTAAGGTTGAGGATGAGGCTCGAAGTCACCAGACCGCCGGCGTCGTCGGACAGTTGCACGGTGCGCCACGGCGTGTTGAACGGCGCGGTGCGCACCACCTTGCCGTCGCCGATGCCGTCAGTGAGCGTGGCGCGCAGCTTGCGGTTCTCCACCCGGGTCAGGTTCATGCCCGAATAGTCCACCAGCGCCGCTTCATGGATGGAGATGTGCAGGCCGTTGTCGGTGCGCAGGGTGATGGGCGTCTGCGCCTGGCCGACTTCCTGCAGCGGAGTGCGGTGGTACAGGTATTCCTCGCGGTTCCACTCGCCTGCGGGAATCCACCAGGCGGTGGCGTTTTCGGCGATGTTGAATTCGGTCAGTTCCTCGCCGATCCGTACTTGTTTCAGTGCGGGCTGGTCGGGCAATTCGTAACGGAAGCCCAGTCCGTCGTCGTAAACCCGGAACAGCACGTCGAAACTGCGCTTGGGCGCGACCTTCTCGGTCAGGGTCACGCGCAGTTCGTTGTAGTGGTTGCGGATGCTGCGGCGCTCGCCCCAAGGTTGTTCCCAGGTTTCATCGAAGCTGCTGGTCTTGTGCGCGGCGATTGCGAGGTTGCGTTCGAACTTGGGCGAGTCCAGGAAGATGAACCCCAGCCGCGACGGGGAAACCACCGCCTTGCCTTCGCGCAGCACGGAATAGCTGGGGCGTCCGTCCTTGTCGGTGGTCACTTCCACCGACAGGTTGCCGTCGGGCGATGCGATGCCCACCTTGGGCAGCGCCGCAGCCGGTGGCGGCGTGGTGACTTGCGCGCTGACGATGGCGGAGGCGGCGAGGAGCGTGGTCATTGCGAACAGGCGAAGGAGCATGCGGGCTTCCGGATGGCGGACAACAGGCCGCATCCTGCGCCAGCCACGTCAGCGCAACAAGCTGCGTTGCGGGAAGAATACGTATGCAAGAGCCGCATGCACCGGCAGCAGCAGCGCCACCCAGCTCTGGTTGTACTGCAACGCCAGCGGCAACCAATGCAGGATCCACGCGATGGCGGCAAGGCCGGCGACGATCGCCAGCAGCCAGCGGAACCACGCCGCAGGCGCGCGTTTGCGCAACAGCGGAATCGCACCGACCAGCAACAGCAGGCACAGCGGATTGAACAGCAACAGGTTGCGGTTCGCCCACGCAGCCTGGTGCTCGGTGAAGCCCCACAGGAATACCAGCACCGCGCCGACGATTCCGCACACCAGCCACAACGGCAAGGCGAGCGCGGCGATCAGACGCGGCTTGCGCGGTGCGACCAGCACAATGGCGGCGGCCGCGCACAGGCCTATCAGCAGCCAGGGCCACCAGCGGCGCGGCCGCTCGGGCGGTTCCGGTGCGATGCGATGCGGCAGCAGCACCTGTTCGCTCTGCACCAAGGGCCGCCCGGCGGCATTCTTCGCCTCACGCAGGCTGTCGGCCAGGCGCATGGGCACATAGGCTTCTTCCCAACGCGACATCGGCACGTCAGCGTAGGGCCCCAGGCCGATGTCGAAGCCCAGCCACATCCACGGCACCGGCGAGACCAGCCGCACCGCTTCGCTGCGGAAGGTATTGCCGCGCGAACGTCCCACCATCTGCGGTTTCAGCGCGCCGCCCATGGCCTTGTCCAGCGCGTCGCGGACCTGGGTGGAACAATTGGAAACGAAATAATCGTAGCGGTAGCGCGCGTTCTCGGGCTTGGCCCGCTCGGCCAGCGTGTCGGCCAGCGATTGCGCCTGTTCCGGAGTCAGGTCCAGCCATTGCAGCTTCACTCCGCGTCCGACTTCGCGGTAGTAGGACAGGTCCTGCTGCAGCGGCAGGGCGACCAGGTAGTACCGCATGTCGCCATGGGCGAAGCGGCCGACGAAATCCGGCTCGCTCATGTCGAAGAAACCGAAGTTGTACGAGGTCGCTTCGCCCGTCCGCGTATCCAGCACTACGATGGCGTCGTGGCCGAAGCGCTCGAAGAAGATTTCGCCGGGCTGCATGGTCATTACGCCGATGCGGGGGGCAGCAGCCCATGCCGAAGCCGCCAGCATCGACAGCAGGCATAGCAGAACGAAGCGGGCGAACATCCTAGCTATCGGAAAGCACACCGACATGGAACGCATGCACCCGGCGCGCATCGGCCTTGGCCACGCGGAATTCGAAACGCCCCAAGGTCAGTTCCTCGTCGGTATCCGGCAAATGGCCGATGGCCGCGGTGACCAGGCCGCCGACGGTGTCGTATTCGTCGTCGGGAAAATCGGCGCCGAAGCGTTCGTTGAAATCGGAAATCGGGGTCAGCGCATCGACCACGTAGCGGCCATCGGCATGGGCGGCGATCTGGTCGGCGCCTTCTTCGGCATCGTCGTGCTCGTCGTCGATCTCGCCGACGATCTGTTCCAGCACGTCCTCGATCGTCACCAGACCGGCGACGCCGCCGTATTCGTCCACCACGATTGCCATATGGTTGCGCGACAGGCGGAACTCCTTCAACAGCAGGTTGAGTTTCTTGGATTCGGGAATCAGCACCGCAGGGCGCAGCAGCTCGCGCACGTTGCCGGGGCCGTTATCGGCCACCACGCCGCGCAGCAGATCCTTGGCCAGCAGGATGCCCAGGATCTCGTCCTTGTTCTCGCCGTGCACGGGGAATCGCGAATGCCCGGATTCCACCACTTCCTTCATCAGGTCGAGGAACCGGGAGGCGATGGGTAAGGACACCATCTGCGAGCGCGAAACCATGACGTCGCCGACGGTCAGATCGGCCACCGCAATGGCGCCTTCCATCATGCGCAGGGTGTCGCTGGCGATCAGCCCGTCGCTCTGCGCATCGCGCAGCAGCGCGACCAGGTCGTCGCGTGAGGAGGGTTCGCCGGAGAACGCAGAACTGATGCGGTCCAGCCAGGAGCGCCGTTTCTCCGGTTTTTCGGAGGCTTCCGGCGCGGGAATACTGTCGTCTTCTGACATTGGTGGGTAGCAGGCAGCCCTGGAAAGGGCGACGGCGGCAGTCTATCAGGATGACAGGGACAGGTTTTCATGCCCAGCCGGGAGAGCGTCTGTGGAAGCGCCCGTGGGAGCGCCGTCCCGGCGCGAGCTTTGCTTTTGAATCCATGGCGAAAAGCTCGCGCCGGGACGGCGCTCCCACGGGCTTCCCGGTATTGTCAGGGGACTATGGTGTCCGCTGCAGGCATGGGCTCCGGATCTTCCGCTCGATCAAGGCTGTAGCTGCAGCCCACCAGGGTCTTGCCCGGGTGCGAGGCGACGTTGGAGACGTTGAGAACCGCCGATTTGATGTAGACCGTGCCGGTGGCCTGGTCGTGTTCTTCGGTGCTGCTCACTTCCTTGCCGAACATGGCCTTGGCGGGCGTATCGATGGCGGTTTCCAGCTCCAGCTGCTTGGCCAGCGGACGCGGATCCGGCAGGTCCAACAGGGCGATGATGCTGTCGCCGGCGAAGGCGATGTGGTCGGTACTGTGGCCGAACACGCTGACCGGCTTGTTCAACACGAATTCGGTCATGAACAGATTGGCCTGTGGCAGAGGCCGCCAACCCAGCGCCACGGCTTGTAGCGGGTCGGCCAGTGCCGGCGCCAGATAATGGAAGTCGGCCAGGGTCTGCCTGCATTCGATCAGTGCGGCGAGATCCATGCGGGAGGCGTCCAGTTTTTCTTCGCTGCCTGCGACCTGGGCCAGCAGCGGTAGCGGCAGCATCAGCGCCAGGGAAAACAACAAACAGCGCATGCTAATCCTCGAATGCGTAAGGGTCGTCGATGCCGAGTTCGGCCAGGATTTGGCGTTCCAGCTGTTCCATAGCTTCGGCCTCGCGGTCGTCTTCGTGGTTCCAGCCCAGCAAATGCAACGCACCGTGCACGGTCAGATGTGCGTAGTGCGCGGCCAGCGGTTTTTTCTGCTCTTTCGCTTCGCGCGCCACCACCGGGGCGCAGATCACCAGATCGCCCAGCAGCGGCATTTTCACGCCCTTGGGCATTTTCACGCCCTCGGCGATCTCGGCCGGGAAGCTGAGCACGTTGGTGGCGTAGTCCTTGCCGCGGTAATGGCGGTTGAGCGCGCGGCCTTCCTTGGTGTCGACGATGCGCACGGCCAGGTCGGCTTCGCGGATGCGGCCGTGCAGCGCCGCGGCGACCCAGCGGCGGAAACTGACCGACGAGGGCAGCCCGGCGCGGGGCAGGGCGTAGCTGACGGAGACTTCGAGGATGACGGGGCCCTGGGTCATTTCTTTGCCGTCATGACCAGCCATTCGGCTGTTGAAAACCCAGCGAACGCTGGAACCCATTTTGATTTTGATCTTTGCATCGCTGATCGTCCGGCCTGGTGAAAGTCAAAATGGATCCCAGCGTTCGCTGGGATGGCATCGCCTGGGGATGCCACAGGAGAATCACGCCGCTCCCGTCTCCGCATCCTTGCCGTCGCGCTCATCGTAAGCCCGCACGATCTTGGCGACCAGTGGATGCCGCACCACGTCGCGCGCGGTAAAGAAAGTGAAACTGATGCCGTCCACGCCGCGCAGCACTTCCAGGCCGTCCTTCAGCCCGGATTTCACGTGCTTGGGCAGGTCGATCTGGGTCAGGTCGCCGGTGACCACGGCGGTGCTGCCGTAGCCGATGCGGGTCAGGAACATCTTCATCTGCTCGATGGTGGTGTTCTGCGCTTCGTCCAGGATCACGAAGGCGTCGTTGAGCGTGCGTCCGCGCATGTAGGCCAGCGGCGCGATCTCGATGACGTTCTTTTCCAGCAGCTTGATCACTTTCTCCACGCCCAGCATTTCGTACAGCGCGTCGTACAGCGGCCGCAGGTAGGGATCGACCTTCTGCGACAGATCGCCGGGCAGGAAGCCGAGCTTCTCGCCAGCCTCGACCGCCGGCCGCACCAGGATCAGCCGTTGCACACGCGATTCGTTGAGCGCTTCCACGGCGCTGGCCACCGCCAGGAAAGTCTTGCCGGTGCCGGCCGGACCGATGCCGAAGTTGATGTCGTGGGTGGCGATGGCATGCAGATAGCCGGCCTGGTTTGGGCCGCGGCCGCGCACCGTGCCGCGCTTGACCTTGATCGCCACTTCCTGCGGTTCGTATCCGCCCGCTGCCACGTGGTCGACATTGGCTTCGTTGAGGCGCAGGTGGATGGATTCGCTGTCGAAGGTTTCCTCCGCCGCTTCCAGATAAAGCGCGCGCAGCAGTTTTTCGGTCGCCTTCACTTCCGCCGCCGGCCCGGTGACCTTGAAGATATTGCCGCGGTTGGCGATCTCCACCCCCAGTCGCAACTCGATCTGGCGCAAGTGGGCATCGAACGGACCGGCCAGGTTGGCCAGTCGTTCGGCATTGCCGGGCTCAAGGACGAATTCGCGTTTTTCGGAAGCGGTCATGGATGGGTTCAATGCCTGGTCTGGTCGTCGGCGTCTTCGACGCGCCATTGGTGGAATACGTAGGCCTCGTCGTCGATGAGCGCCTGGTCGAAATGTTCGGTTTCCGGCGCTTCCTCGCGCTCGATCAATCGGGGCTCTTCCTGCACGCCCGTCACCTGCCAGCCGGCCCCGCGCAGGAACTCGCTGGCGTGGCGGACCGGGTCTTCAGCCAGCCCCGGCATCTGGTAGCAGAGCACGAAAGCGCCACCGAATTCCTGGAATTCCGGCGCATCGGGCAACGGAACGGCTTCGAGCACGAAGACCCACAAGTTGGGGGCGTTCTGGGGGATGGCAAGTAGGCCACGGCTGGGCGGTGCAGGGTATCGCGGCCTTGTGGCGACGGCCAGACGGCGACCGTTCGTCGGTTCGGTGTTGCAGTTAATTAATTGATCAATTAAATTAAATCTATGGACAAGATAAAGCCCTCTTCCAGCACCAAGCCGCGGCCCGTCAAGCGGGCCTCCAAATCGACCGGCAAGCCGGCAACCAAGAAGCGCGCCCCGGGGCGCCCGGCGGCCGATTCGCCCGATCTGCGCGACCGATTGATGGGCGCGGCGTTGGCCTGTTTCGTACGCAAGGGCATCGCCGCTACTTCGCTGCGCGATATCGCGACCGAAGCGGGGGTAACCCCGGCCCTGTTGCACTACTACTTCGGCGACAAGGACCAGCTGCAGGCGGAAGTGATCGCGCAGAAAATCATTCCCATCTTCATCGGCCTGCGTGAGCCCCTTCTGCAAGCCGGCGACGACATAGCCGCATTGATCGCGGGTTTCGTCAGCGGCATCGGCAGGATCGTGGCCGAACACCCGTGGCTGCCGCCGCTATGGGTGCGCGAAGTGCTGTGCGAGGGCGGGGCGCTGCGCGATCTGCTATTCGACCGCATCGGCCCGCAGCTCCCGCAGATGATGGCCGCGCGGTTCGCCGAGGCCCAGGCCAAAGGGCGCATCAATCCCGACCTGGACCCGCGCCTGCTGATGGTGTCGCTGGTGGGCCTGACTTTGTTCCCGGCTGCCGGCGCGCCGATCTGGCGGCGCTTGTTCAACGCCGAAGACCTCAATTTCGACATCGTGCGCCTGCATACGCTTGCGTTGCTGGACCGCGGACTGGAGCTGGACCATGCCGAATAAAAAAACCTTCTTTCTGATCCTGGCCGGCGCGCTAACGCTCTCTTCCTGCAGCGACGCGCCGCCGCAGGCGCTGGGTACGCTGGAATGGGACCGCGTGTCGTTGCCATCGCCGGTCGCCGAAAAAATCGTTCGCATCGACGTGCGCGAGGGCCAGCAGGTCGCCGCTGGTGCGGCGCTGATGCAACTCGAACTCACCCGCACCCAGTCGCAACTGGCCGCAGTGCAGGCCCAGGCGCAGCAGAGCAGGGAAGCGTTGTCGGAACTGGAAGCAGGGCCGCGCAGCGAGGACATCGCCCAGGCCCAGGCCAACCTGGCCGCCGCGCAATCGCAGGCAGTCGATGCACGCGCGTACTACAACCGCTTGCAACCTCTTGGCAGGCAGAAACTGGTAGCTGCTTCCGACGTGGATCGTGCCCGCGCGGCCGCCGGCAATGCCGAAGCGCAGGTGGGCGCCGCGCAAGCCGCATTGCTGGAATTGGAGCGCGGCACGCGCAGCGAACAGGTCGCGCAGGGCCGCGCCGCGCTCGCCGCCGCCGAAGCGCAGGCGGCAACCCAGAGCGTGTCGCTGGACAAGTTGAACGTAGTCGCGCCGCGCGCGGGGCGCGTGGACAGTCTTCCTTACAAGCTTGGCGACCAGGCGCCAGTGGGTTCGCCGCTGGCGATCCTATTGGTAGGCGAAGCGCCCTATGCGCGCGTCTACGTGCCCGAACCGATCCGCACCCAGGTCAAAGTAGGCCAGTCGGCACGCGTATTCGTTGATGGCCGCGACAGCGCGATTGTCGGCCGCGTGCGCATGATCCGCAGTGAGCCCAGCTTCACGCCGTACTACGCGTTGTCGGGTCGCGATGCGCAGCGCCTGAGCTATCTGGCGGAGATCACGCTGGACAAGGCCGGCGCCGACTTGCCGGCGGGCGTGCCGGTGCGGGTGGAGTTCGAGGGGAATGCGGATGGAAAATAACCGCGCACCAGCACCTAACCGCCGTCATTCCAGCAAAAGCTGGAATGCGTCCTGCTCCGGCTCTTGCTCCTGCTTCCGCTCGTTTGCGCGCAAGGAAGGTGCAACGGCAAAGTCGAAATGGATTCCAGCTTTCGCTGGAATGACGAGCTATGGGGCTGGAGCACTGCCATGATTCCGCAGGACTACTCTCCCGCCATCCGCGCCCGCGGCCTCAGCAAACGCTTCGGCCACCTGCAGGCCGTGGACGGCGTCGACCTGACCGTGCCGCGCGCCAGCGTGTACGGATTTTTGGGGCCCAACGGTTCGGGCAAATCGACCACCATCCGCATGCTGTGCGGCCTGCTCATTCCCAGCGCCGGCGAAATCGAAGTGCTTGGCTTGAAGATTCCAGAGCAAGCAGAAGAGTTGCGCAAACGCATCGGCTACATGACCCAGAAGTTCTCCCTGTACGAAGACCTCACCGTGCGCGAGAACCTGGAGTTCCTGGCCACCGTGCAAGGGCTGTCGCGCGAGACAAGGCGCACGCGCATCGAGGAACTGCTGGCCGCCTACAACCTGGCCGATCGCGCCAAGCAACTGGCCGGCACCATGAGCGGCGGACAGAAGCAGCGTTTGGCGCTGGCGGGCGCCACGGTGCACAAGCCCGAGCTGCTGTTCCTGGACGAACCCACCAGCGCGGTCGATCCGGAATCGCGCCGTGACTTCTGGGAAAAACTTTTCGACCTGGCCGACCTTGGCACCACCATCCTGGTCTCCACGCACTACATGGACGAAGCCGAGCGCTGCCACCGCATCGCCATCCTCGACACCGGCCGTCTGGTCGCCGACGGCACCCCCGGCGAATTGACCCGTGCGTTGGCCGGGCAGACCGTCGGCGTGCGCGCCAGCGAGCCGCGCAAGGCGCAGGCGGCGCTGCATGGCGCTACGGGTGTGATCAGCGTGGCCCAGGTGGGCAACGAACTGCGCGTGCTGACCGCGGCAGGGACCGATGCGCAATCGGGATTGCAGGCCTTCCTGCGCCAGCAGGGCATCCAAGCCGAAGTCGCGCCGATCGAGCCCAACCTGGAAGACGTATTCGTTTCGGCCACCCATCCCCAGGCCGTGGAGCGTGCGGCATGAAGGCGCGGCAGATCTTCGCGGTGATGGTGAAGGAGCTGCGGCAGATGGCGCGCGACCGCATGACCGTGGCCATGATGCTGGGCATTCCCACCCTGCAACTCTTGTTGTTCGGTTACGCCATCAATCTGGACGTGCGCAACCTGCCGGCGGCGGTCGCCGACATGGCCGACAGCGGCGGTTCGCGCGCGCTGGTGCAGGACCTGTTCGCCACCGGCGTGATCCAGCCGGTGGCCGGCGCACGCACGCCGCAGGAACTGCAGACCCTGTTGCGCAGCGGCCAGATCAAGATCGGCATCCTGATTCCACCGGATTACGAGCGCCGCCGCATCGACGGGCGCGAGGCCATGCAGGTCATCGTCGACGGCAGCGATACCTCGGTGCAGGCGACCGCGCGCCAGCTGGCGCAGATGCCATTGGACGGCCGCAGCTTGCCGCAGGGACAGATCAGCGTGTTGCCGCTGTACAACCCGGAACGCCGTTCGGCGGTCAACGTGGTGCCGGGATTGATCGGCGTGATCCTGACCATGACCCTGGTGATGTTCACCGCCATGGCCATCGTGCGCGAACGCGAGCGCGGCAACCTCGAATTGCTGATCACCACGCCGGTATCCAGCGGCGAACTGATGGTCGGCAAGGTGCTTCCCTACATCGGCGTGGGCCTGGTGCAGACCACGGTGGTGCTGCTGCTGGGCGTATGGCTGTTCAAGGTGCCGATCAATGGCAGTCTCTGGGGTGTTTACGGCGCAGCGATGCTGCTGATTGTGGCCAACCTGACCCTGGGCCTGCTGGTGTCCACCGCCGCGAAGACCCAATTCCAGGCCATGCAGATGGCTTTCTTCCTGTTCCTGCCGTCGATCCTGCTGTCGGGCTTCATGTTCCCGTTCGACGGCATGCCCAAGGCTGCGCAATGGATCGCCGAAGTGCTGCCGCTGACCCATTTCGTGCGCCTGATCCGCGGCGTGATCCTGCGCGGAGCAAATCTGTTCGAGCTCTGGCCCGACGTGCTCGCGCTGCTCGCCTTTACCGTGGTGGTGATGTCGCTGGCGATCCTGCGCTTTCGCAAGCGGTTGGATTGATGCTCGCGAAACAATCTCGCGTAGGAGCGACGTAAGTCGCGAAACCTGGCTCTCCAGGCGTCCCTTCGCGACTTACGTCGCTCCTACGCCGCCCCTACGCGGCTTCTACGTCAGGCGACTTTGAGTTGTCCGCGCAGCGAGTTGGCCATCACTTCGGTGATCTCGACGTCCACGAATTGCCCGATCAGCCGCGCATTGCCGGGGAAGTTCACGTAGCGCATGTTCTCGGTGCGTCCGGTGAGTTCGGATGCATCTCGGGTGCTGTGCCGTTCCACCAGCACCCGCTGCACGCTGCCGAGCATGGCTTGCGAGATGCGCGTCGAGTTCGCGTTGATCGTGGCTTGCAACCGCGCCAGGCGCTCGTGCTTCACCGCTTCCGGTGTGTCGTCTTCCAGATCGGCCGCCGGCGTGCCGGGCCGTCGCGAGTAGATGAAGGAATACGACTGGTCGAAGCCCACGTCCTCGATCAGCTTCATGGTCTTCTCGAAATCGGCTTCGGTCTCGCCGGGAAAGCCGACGATGAAATCCGAAGAGATGGAAATATCCGACCGCACCGCGCGCAGTTTGCGGATCTTCTGCTTGAACTCAAGCGTGGTATAGCCGCGCTTCATCGCCGCCAGGATGCGGTCGCTGCCGGCCTGTACGGGCAGGTGCAGGTAATTGGCGAGCTGCGGCACGTCGCGATAGGCCTCGATCAGCGAATCGGAGAACTCCAGCGGATGCGAAGTGGTGAATCGGATCCGGTCCACGCCCTCGATCTCGGCCATGGTGCGGATCAGCAGGCCCAGGTCGGCATATTGCACACTCTCGCTCGGGCCAAGGCCCTCGCACGCGCCTTCGCCATAAGGCCCGCGATAGGCGTTGACGTTCTGGCCCAGCAGATTGATTTCCCGCACGCCCTGTGAAGCCAGTTGCGCGATTTCCACCAGCACATCCTCGAACGGCCGGCTGACTTCTTCGCCGCGCGTATACGGCACAACGCAGAAGCTGCAGTACTTGCTGCAGCCTTCCATGATGGAGACGAACGCGCTGGGGCCTTCGGCGCGCGGTTCGGGCAGGCGGTCGAACTTCTCGATCTCGGGGAAGCTGATGTCCACCTGCGGCTTACCGCTTGAGCGGCGCTCGCGGATCAGTTCCGGCAGCCGGTGCAGGGTCTGCGGTCCGAACACCAAGTCCACGTAGGGCGCGCGCTTGACGATGGCCGCGCCCTCCTGCGAGGCCACGCAGCCGCCCACGCCGATCAGCACCGGCTTGCCGTCCTTCTTCAGCGACTTCCAGCGGCCCAGCTGGCTGAACACCTTTTCCTGCGCCTTTTCGCGGATCGAGCAGGTGTTGATCAGGATGACGTCGGCTTCTTCCGGGTTGTCGGTCAGCTCCAGGCCATCGGAGTCGGCCAGCACGTCGGCCATCTTGGACGAGTCGTACTCGTTCATCTGGCAGCCGTGGGTCTTGATGAACAGCTTTCCGCGCACGGGCAGGACGGCAGTGGGCTGGCCATGAGCCGATGGGGAAAGGGGCAGGGCGGTGCCGTCCGCAGTGGACGCAGGAGGATTGGCGATCCCGGGCATGGTGGGTAATCCAGGCGGGTTGGCGAAAGAGGCGCACAGTTTAACGGAGCGGTGCCTGCAGAGCCGACTAACCCGTGGGAGCGGCGTCCCGCCGCGAGCTTTTCCTCCAGGCCAAGCCAAGCCGGTCCGCGACTTGCAGCTAGAAGCTCGCGGCGGGACGCCGCTCCCACGGGTTTGGTGGGATTAGGCGGCCGGAACTGCCAAGGATCGGCGTTCTATTGGGAAACCGCTGTGGCCAATCCTGGCCCAGCAGTGAGAAGTGGGTCACCCTCCGCTTCATGGAGAAATCCTTTTGTCGGACAAGGACTTGGCAACCGGTGATGAAGTTGGGACACTCCCGGGCATGAAGGGGGCTTCTCACAGATTTGCGCTGCCGTTGCTGGCGGCCCTGATCGCGTCGACCGCGTTGCCGGCCAGCGCGGGCACTCTATACAAGTGCACCGGCGCCGATGGCGTGCCCAACTACGTCAGCAAGCGGGTCGGCGGCGCGAGCTGCGAAGTGATCAGCCGCTACACGCCGGACCGCGCCAGCAGCGCGTCGGTGTCGCGGCCGGCCAGCAGTGTGTCGGTGCCGGCCACGCCGGCGACCGCGTTGGGCGCGGCAAGCTCCGGCGCCTTGATCGCCCAGCCCGAATCGGCCGTCGCCGGCGCTATTGTTCCGGCCGCCATGCCCGCGGTTTCCAAACCTGCTGCTTCGGCTCCCGCTTCCGGCAACACCCGGCGCGTGGTCAGTGGGCAGGTGTATTCCTACATCAAGGACGGCGTGCGCCACTACACCAGCGCAAGGCCCAAGGGCGTCGGTGCGGTAGCCAGCGTGCGCACCATCAAATACAGCTTCATCGAAACCTGTTTCGCCTGCGCGGCCAATCCCGGGGTCAACTTCGGCACCCTGCGCCTGAACACCGCCGCCTACGACGCCGAGATCAAGGCCGCCGCCCGCGACTACGGCGTGGACGAAGCCATCGTGCGCGCCATCATCCATGCCGAGTCTTCGTTCAACCCCATGGCGCTGTCGCATGCCGGCGCGCAGGGACTGATGCAGCTGATGCCGGCCACCGCACGCCGCTTCGGCGTCACCAATGCCTACGATGCCGGCCAGAACATCCGCGGCGGCGTGCAATACCTGGCCTGGCTGCTGAAACGCTTCAACGGCAACCTGACCCTGGCCGCCGCCGGCTACAACGCTGGCGAAGGCGCTGTCGACCGCCACGGCGGCGTGCCGCCGTACCAGGAAACCCAGCGCTACGTGGCGCGCGTGGGCGTGCTGGCCGACCGTTATCGCGGCGCTGTCGGCGCACGTTGAACCGCCGCAGGTCCTGCGGCGCTTTCAAGTCATTGATTTACCGGCCAACGTTGTCGGCCTATTAAGGCTTCCGTTACAATTTCCCGTCTTTTGCGGCCGCGCCGGGGTTATGGCGTCGGCTTTGGCAGCCTTACGCTACCTATTTGAAAGTTTCGGAGTGCCGGATGGCCAATGATGGGGTCAATGAGCCTGTAAATACGGGCCGACGCCGGTTCCTGACCGCGACCACGGCTGTGGTGGGTGCGGTGGGGGCCGGGTTTGTAGCAGTACCGTTCATCAAGTCGTGGAACCCGAGCGCGCAGGCCAAGCTGGCCGGCGCCCCGGTGACCGCCGACCTGACCGGCTTGCAGGAAGGGCAGCGCCTGGTCCTGGAATGGCGCGGCCAGCCGATCTGGATCGTCAAGCGCTCCAAGGCGATCCTGGACGCGCTGCCGACCCTCGACAGCCGCCTGCGCGATCCCGAGTCGGCCAACAAGGACCAGCAGCCCGAGTACGTGCTGAAGGGCAACCCCGAGTTCCGTTCGGTTAAGCCCGAGATTTCCGTGCTGGTCGGCCTGTGCACGCACCTGGGCTGTTCGCCGGAAATGGCCGCCGAGATCAAACCCGAGCCCTACGATCCCGACTGGAAGGGCGGCTATTTCTGCCCCTGCCACAAGTCGCGTTTCGACATGTCCGGACGCGTCTTCCAGGGCGTTCCCGCACCGATCAACCTGCTGGTGCCGCCGCACTACTATCAGGACGACAACACCATCGTGGTCGGCCTGGATCCGAAGGGGACTGCGTAAGCCATGTCGAAGAACATTCTCCTCCGCACCGCCGACGGCGTCTGGGACTGGTTCACCGCGCGCGCGCCGGGCTTCATGCCCGTGTACCGCAAGCACATGACCGAGTACTACGCGCCGAAGAACTTCAACTTCTGGTACTACATGGGCTCGCTGGCCCTGCTGGTGCTGGTCAACCAGATCGTCACCGGCATCTTCCTGACGATGCACTTCAAGCCGTCCGCGGCCGAGGCGTTCTCGTCGGTCGAGTACATCATGCGCGACGTCGAGTGGGGCTGGCTGATCCGCTACATGCACAGCACCGGCGCTTCGCTGTTCTTCATCGTGGTCTACCTGCACATGTTCCGCGGCCTGATCTACGGCAGCTACCAGAAGCCGCGCGAGCTGGTGTGGATCCTGGGCATGCTGATCTATCTGGTGCTGATGGCCGAAGCCTTCATGGGCTACGTGTTGCCGTGGGGCCAGATGTCGTTCTGGGGCGCGAAGGTCATCATCTCGCTGTTCGGCGCCATTCCGGTGATCGGCAACGGCCTGACCGAGTGGATCATGGGCGACTACCTGCCCGGCGACGCCACCCTCAACCGCTTCTTCGCGTTGCACGTGATCGCCATGCCGCTGGTGCTGCTGCTGCTGGTGGTGCTGCACCTGGGCGCGCTGCATGAGGTGGGTTCCAACAACCCCGACGGCGTGGACATCAAGTACGGTCCCAAGGGCAACCGCTGGGATGCGACCAAGCCGGCCGACGGCATTCCGTTCCACCCGTACTACACGGTCAAGGACCTGGTGGGCGTGGGCTTCCTGCTGATCATCGCCGCGTTCATCATCTTCTTCGCGCCGGCCTTCGGCGGCTGGTTCCTGGAACACGACAACTTCACCGAGGCCAACCGCCTGGTGACGCCGGCGCACATCAAGCCGGTCTGGTACTACACCCCGTACTACGCGATGTTGCGGGTCATTCCCCACAAGTTGAGCGGCGTCCTGGTGATGTTCTCGGCGATCGCCATCCTGTTCCTGGTGCCGTGGTTGGACAAGGCCAAGGTGAAGTCGGTGCGCTACCGCGGCTGGATCTCCAAGGTCGCGCTGGGCGTGCTGGCCATCAGCTTCGTCTGGCTGGGCAAGATCGGCGCCGGTCCGGGTACCGATCCGGTCGAAACCATCATCGGCCGCGTGCTGACCTTCCTCTACTTCGCTTTCTTCATCACCATGCCGCTATGGACCAAGCTAGACAAAACCAAGCCGGTGCCGGAACGGGTGACGACGCATGACTAAGAATTTCCTTTCGCGTCTGGCGGTATTCGCCGGCGGCATGCTGCTGTCGCTTTCGGTGTCCGCGGCCGAAGGCGGCGACACCCTGCAGGCCGGCAACGACCTCAGCGACCGCGCCTCGCTGCAACGCGGCGCGCAGCTGTACATGAACTATTGCTCCGGTTGCCACTCGCTCAAGTACCTGCGCTATTCGCGCATGGCCGAGGACCTGGGCCTGAGCGAAGAAGAGGTGATGACCAACCTCAACTTCACCGGCGCCAAGTTCGGCGAGCAGATCCAGGTGTCGATGCCGCACGACCCGGCCACCAAGTGGTTCGGCAAGATGCCGCCCGATCTGAGCCTGATCGCGCGCGTGCGCGGCAGCGACTGGATCTATACCTATCTGAAGTCGTTCTACCTGGACGAAAGCCGTCCGCTGGGCTGGAACAACAAGCTGTTCCCGAACGCGTCCATGCCCAATCCGCTGTGGCAGATGCAAGGTCTGCAGCATGCCGAATTGAGCAAGCCGGACGCCGCCGGCGAGCGCCATGTCGAGGCTTTGAAGGTGACGCAGCCGGGTACGCAGACCCCGGCCCAGTTCGACCAGACCGCGCGAGACATCACCAACTTCCTCGAGTACGCCGGCGAACCTGCCGCCCTCAAGCGCCAGAGCATGGGCGTGTGGGTGGTCCTGTTCCTGGTGGCGCTCACCTTCCTGGCCTTCCTGCTCAAGCAGGAATACTGGAAAGACGTGCACTAAGCGTAGCTTTCCGCCGGCCCGCGCTTGCGCGGGTCACGAGGCAGGCCGGAGAGCAGGCCTGGTGGAGAGATACGTACTCGGGGCCGTGGCGACCGTCAGCAGAGGGCTGGCGGCGTCGATGCGATCGGCGGTTCCGGTCGTCGGAGAGCCTGATGGCTGCGAGTCCGCGTATGCGAAATACCTTGACGTTGTTTTCTTCCACCGATGACGTGTTGTGCCACCGCGTACGGCTGGTGCTCGCCGCCAAGGGCGTGACCTACGATCTGGTGCCGGTGGATGCGCAGAACCCGCCCGAAGACCTGATCGATCTCAACCCCTACCATTCAGTGCCCACCCTGGTGGAGCGCGATCTGGTGCTGTACGCCGCTTCGGTGGTCAGCGAATACCTGGACGAGCGCTACCCGCATCCGCCGCTGATGCCGGTGGACCCGCTTTCCCGCGCGCGCCTGCGCCTGGCCATGCTGCGTATCGAGCACGACTGGGTGCCGCAGGTGCAGGCCATCCAACTGGGCAACAAGGCCCAGGCCGAAGCCGGCCGCAAGCGCCTGAAGGAACTGCTCACCGCCTCGGTGCCGCTGTTCAAGGCCAGCAAGTTTTTCCTCAATCCGGAAATGAGTCTGGCCGACTGCGCCATGGCGCCGATCATCTGGCGCCTGCCGTCGCTGGATATTCCGCTGCCCAAGGACGGCAAATCCATCGAGGATTACGGCAACCGCATCTTCCGCAATCCGGGGTTCCTGCGCAGCCTGACCGACCAGGAAAAGCGCCTGCGCGAGATTCCGGCGTAATGTCGTTCCCTTCTCCCTTCGGGAGAAGGTGGCGCGAAGCGCCGGATGAGGGTTCGGAGAAGTCAGAGTGCTCGTACTCGCCTCGAATCAACCAAGATCAAGGTGCTCGCTGAAGCGTCGTCGCAATTCAGATTTTGCCGACTTCGCTGTACCCTCACCCCAACCCCTCTCCCGGCGGGAGAGGGGATCAGAGCGCTAGAGTATTCGAATGACCGACGAAACGCCGCGCATGACCAGCCATCGCCCGTACCTGCTGCGGGCGCTGTCGCAGTGGATCGCGGACAACGACATGACCCCGCATCTGCTGGTCGATGCGACCCAGCCGGGCGTGCAGGTTCCTCCCAGCGCGGTCAAGGAAGGCAAGGTGGTGCTGAACATCGCCGAACGCGCAGTGGTGCGGCTGCAGATAGACAACCACGCGGTCAGTTTCAGCGCGCGCTTCGGCGGCGTCAGTTATCCGGTGCTGGTGCCCATTTCGGCGGTGCTGGCGATCTATGCACGGGAAACCGGGCAGGGCATGGCTTTGCCGGACGATATCGCAGGGGCGACAGGACCGGAAGGCGACGATGAGCCGCCTTCTCCCGCCACGCCGTCCGAAGACGCGCCAGCTGGAAAGCGCCCCCATCTGCGAGTAGTGAAGTAACCGAAGTTGTAGGAGCTGCGTAAGCTGCGACCTGGCCAATGATGCGGCTTCAAAACCTGTAGGCAGCGGATGCTTTCCGGTCGCAGCTTACGCAGCTCCTACACGGCGTGGTCAATGCAGATTGATCGGCGAGACCGAGGGTCTTGCGGGTCCGATGAACGACACCAGCTTCTCGCCGCGCAACACCATTCTTCCCACATGGCGGTCGACGCCGTCGTAGGAATATTCGAAGCGGAAGCTGCGCTCGAAACCCAGGCGTCCGTCCTCGTTGCGGCGCACTCTGATTCCCGATGCGTGTACGGATTCGTCCAGCCACATGACTTGCGCAGCCGTGCAGGCGTCGCGGCCCAGCTGCTTGGCGTGTTCGGCGGCGGCGCGTGCCGCGTTCCAATAGGCGAACACGGCGGCGCCGGCGATCATCAGCAGAATGAGCGAAGGCATGTCGAGCATTACGGGGCAGGACCGAGTTTCAACGACAGGTCGATGGCATGCACGTGCTTGGTCAGGCCGCCGACGGAAATGCAGTCAACGCCGTCCTCGGCGATGCTTCGCACCGTTTCCAGACTGACGCCGCCGGAGACCTCCAGCGGAATCCTGCCGTCGGCGATGCGCACCGCTTCACGGCGCGTGGCGGCATCGAAGTCGTCGATGAGGATGCGGTCGCAGCCCGCTTCCAGCGCTTCTTGCAGCTGCGCCAGGGTTTCGACTTCCACCACCAGCGGCAGCCCCGGTTGCGCCGTGCGCGCGGCGCGCACTGCCGCAGTCAGCGAGCCGGCCGCGCGGATGTGGTTTTCCTTCAACATCACCGTGTCGAACAGGCCGATGCGGTGGTTGCTGCCGCCCCCGCAACGCACCGCGTATTTTTGCGCCAGGCGCAGGCCGGGGAGCGTCTTGCGGGTATCCAGGATCTTTGCGCGGGTGCCGCGCACTGCCTCCACATAAGCCGCCGTCGTAGTGGCCGTACCTGAAAGGGTCTGCATGAAATTCAGACTCGCCCGCTCGCCGCTGACCAAGGCGCGTGCGCGGCCCGACAATGTGGCCAGTACGGTGCCGGCAGGCACGCGGTCGCCTTCCTGCACGCGCCAGTCGATCGCCACTGCCGGGTCCAGCGCGCGATGGCAGGCGTCGAACCAGGGCCGTCCGGCGACCACCGCGTCTTCCTTGCACAGCAGGTAGGCGATGTCGGCCACATCCGGCAACAATGCGGCGGTCACATCGCCGCTGCCCAGGTCTTCGGCTAGCGCGTGCGCTACGTCTTGGGCGATGACCTCCGCCGGCGGCGGCGAGAAATCGCGCGGCATCAGGCGGGGAAGCCTTCGATCTGCGCGGTGGCGATGGCTTCTTCGGCCAGCAGCACCGGAATGCCGTCGTCGACGCGGTAGACCGTCTTGCGGTCGCGGGTCAGCAGGGCTTCGCGCAGCGGTTCGGCCTGCACGGTGTCGTCGGCGCGCTTGACGCCGCCCGCGCCGATGGCGCGGTTCAACGCATCCAGGCCTTGTGGGTCGAGCAGGGCCAGCGATTGGCGCGTGGTGGGGCAGCACAGGATATCGAGCAATTTGCGGTCCATTCGTCCGTAGTCGAGCGGGAAGATGCCCTAGAATAAGCCTTTGCGACCGCAGGCAGTGAGCGCCTGCTCCACTTCTGAGAGGACGGCATGACCGCCACAGTTCCCAGCCCGTTGGTCGGCATCGTGATGGGCTCCCGTTCCGACTGGGAAACCATGCAGCATGCCGCGCAGAAACTCGATGCGCTGGGCGTGCCTTACGAAGTGAAGGTGGTTTCCGCGCACCGCACCCCCGACGTGCTGTTTTCGTATGCCGAAACAGCGGCGGCGCGCGGTCTGCGCGCGATCGTCGCCGGCGCGGGCGGCGCCGCGCACCTGCCGGGCATGCTGGCGGCCAAGACCGCGGTGCCGGTATTGGGCGTGCCGGTGCAGTCGAAAGCGCTCAACGGTTTGGACTCGCTGCTGTCGATCGTGCAGATGCCGGCCGGCATTCCCGTGGCCACCTTCGCGATCGGCAATGCCGGGGCCTCCAACGCGGCTTTGTTCGCTGCCGCCTTGCTTGCGCCGCAATACGCCGACATCGCCACTGCGCTGGAGGCATTCCGCAGCAGGCAAAGCGACGAGGTGTCGACCAACGACGATCCGCGGTTGCCCGTATCCGCCGGCTCCGGACAGCCGTAATGACCACCGTCGGGATATTGGGAGGCGGGCAACTGGCCCGCATGCTGGCGCTTTCCGGCGCTCCGCTGGGCCTGCGCTTTCTGGTCATGGACACCGAAGCCGATGCCTGCGCGGGCCAGTTCGCGCCGCTGCTGGTGGGCGACTACCGCGATGAAGCGGCGCTGGCCGAGTTCGCCTCCAAGGTGGACGTGGCCACTTTCGATTTCGAGAACGTGCCGGCCGAAAGCGCCGAGTGGCTGGCGGCGCGGGTGCCGGTATTCCCCAGCCCGCGCGCTCTGTCCGTGGCGCAGGACCGGCTGGTGGAAAAGAATCTGTTCCGCAGTCTGGGCATTCCGGTCGGCGAGTACGCCGCGGTGTCCACGCGTGAGGGACTGGAGGCCGAAGTCGCGCGCATCGGCGGCCCCTGCATCCTGAAGACGCGGCGTCTG
Source organism: Pseudoxanthomonas sp. CF125 (assembly GCF_900104085.1). Taxonomy (GTDB): domain Bacteria; phylum Pseudomonadota; class Gammaproteobacteria; order Xanthomonadales; family Xanthomonadaceae; genus Pseudoxanthomonas_A. The sequence continues at coordinate 1,474,739 of NZ_FNLD01000001.1, read as the reverse complement.
GGCTACGACGGCAAAGGCCAGTTCCGCATCAGATCGGCCGCCGACATCGAAGCGGCGTGGCAGGCGCTGGGCGCGCAGGCGGAAACGGTGGGATTGATCGTCGAAGCCTTCATTCCCTTTCAGCGCGAATTGTCGGTGATCGCCGTGCGCGGCCGCGACGGCGAGTTCCGCACGTGGCCGTTGACCGAGAACTGGCATGTGGACGGGGTGCTGTCCGCCAGTGTGGCGCCGGCCACCCTCGACGACGGGCTGGCGCAGCTTGCCTACGGCTATGCGAACCAACTCGCCGAAGCGTTGGACTACGTGGGCGTGTTCGCGCTCGAGTTGTTCTGCAAGGACGGCCAGTGGTTGGCCAACGAAATGGCGCCGCGCGTCCACAATTCCGGGCATTGGACCATCGAAGGCGCGGAGACCTCGCAGTTCGAGAACCATCTGCGCGCCGTGCTCGGCTTGCCGCTGGGCGACACGCGGATGCTGGGCCACGTCTGCATGCTCAACTGGATCGGCGAGCTGCCCGAACGCACCAGCGTGCTGGGCGAACCTGCCGGCCACTGGCACGACTACGGAAAACTGCCGCGCGCCGGACGCAAGGTCGGGCATGCGACTTTGCGCGAAGACTCCGCAGTTGCACTGGCCGACGCCTTGCAGCGCGTCGGCGCAGCGCTGGCACGCGAATCGCAGGTCGCTTCACCCATCGGCCGACTCGCCGACTAGGTAAAGCCCCTCTCCCATCGGCGCCCGAAGGGTGTGCACCACTGAGAGGGGTTGGGGTGAGGGTACGGCGAAGTCCGGATAATTCCGATCTAAAAATACCGCCACCCCGTAGGTTGGGGCCACGTAGGGCCGACCTACGATAGGTTGGTGCGTAAGCCACCGCTCGTAGGCGTCATTCGCTTACCGGCAACGACCGAACCGATCCGGCGAAGCCCCCGGCCCACCACGCCAGCCCGGCGGATTTTCCCAGTTGGTGCCGCGCCCGCCGATGGGCCCAGGCGGATTGTTGTCGAAGTCCAGCCAGCAACGGCGCGCCTGGTTCCACAAGCCGTATCGCGGATGCCAATAGCCATAGCCGGCGTTGTAGTAGTAACCGTTCTTGAAGGTGAACTTGTAGCGCTTGCCGTTGTGGCGGTAGTAGCGGTAATCGGGCGAAGCGCCGGGGCCGCCTTTCCATCCCGGGGGATTTTCCCAGTTGGTCCCGTGTCCGCCGGCTGGGCCAGGCGGGTTGTTGTCGCGGTCGCGCCTGCCTGCGAAGGCGTCGCCGGTGAAAACGGCAGCGGCCATCAGCGCGGAAACCATCAGCCATTTCGAAGCTTTCATCTCGCTCTCCTGTTCGTGGGAACCACGACCGGATAAACCGATGGGCATCGCTCGCGTTGACGGCCGGTCTTGCTGTGTTTGGCTCCCGTTCGGTTCGCGATCCAGCAACCGTTCACATGCCAAAAGAAAAAGGCCGGGACATGCCCGGCCTTCGCGTTTTGCAGAGGACTTGGCTCAGCGCAGGTTGGCCGCCACGAAATCCCAGTTAACCAGCGCCCAGAACGACTCGACGTACTTCGGCCGCGCGTTGCGGTAGTCGATGTAGTAGGCGTGTTCCCACACATCGATGGTCAGCAGCGGAGTGTCGTCGCCGGTCAGCGGAGTGGTGGCGTTGGAAGTGCTGACCAGCGCCAGCGAACCATCCGAGCGCTGCACCAGCCAGCCCCAACCCGAACCGAAGGTGCCGATGGCGGTCTTGGTGAACTCTTCCTTGAACTTGGCGAAATCGCCGAAGGCCTGGTTGATCAGTTCGGCCACTTTGCCGGTCGGCTCACCGCCGCCGCCTTCCGAGGCCGGCTTCAGGCCGTTCCAGTAGAAGGTGTGGTTCCAGATCTGCGCGGCGTTGTTGAACATGCCGCCCTGCGATTTGCGGATGATGTCCTCCAGCGGCAGGCTGGCGAATTCGGTGCCCTCGATCAGCTTGTTGAGGTTGTCCACGTAGGTCTTGTGGTGCTTGCCGTAGTGGAAGTCGATGGTCTCGCCGGAGATATGCGGCTCGAGCGCGGTGCGGTCGTAGGGGAGCGGGGGGAGTTCGATAGCCATGGCTTTTCCTTTGCTGTGCTAGGCGGGCGGAGCGGGTGGGTCGGCGCAACGGCGGGGCCGTGCGAAGGCTTACAATAGGAGTTTACCCGACCACGGTTTGCAGGCCGTCAACGCAGGAGAAAACACCATGCCGGTGATGGAACGCATCCAGGCCGAAGTCGAGGCCCACCCCATCGTCCTTTTCATGAAAGGCACGCCGCAGTTCCCCATGTGCGGCTTCTCCAGCCGCGCGATGCATGCTCTCAGGAGCGCTGGCGCCGGGGATGTGCATACGATCAACGTACTGGAAGAGCCAGAGATCCGTGCCAACCTGCCGCGCTTCTCCAATTGGCCTACTTTTCCCCAGCTCTTCATCCATGGCGAGCTGATCGGCGGTTGCGACATCACCTTGGAGTTGTTCGAATCCGGCGAGTTGCAACGTATCGTCTCGGAGGCCATGGCGCAGTGAGCCTGCTCGCTCTTCCCACTCGCCAAACAGGCGCACTGCAAGGGCGCGTAGTGCTGGTCAGCGGCGCGCAGGGCGGCCTGGGCAGCGCCGCGGCGCAGGCGTGCGCGGCCGCCGGGGCCACGGTAGTGCTGCTGGGGCGCAAGCCGCCCAAATTGAACCGCGTCTACGATGCCTGCGCGAAGCTGGGACCCGAGCCTTTGCTTTATCCGCTGGATCTCGAAGGCGCCGCTCCGGACGACTATGCCGAAATGGCGGACCGCCTGCACCGCGAACTGGGCCGGCTGGACGGCTTGTTGCATTGCGCCGCCGAATTCCGCGGGCTCACCCCGCTGGAACACACCGACCCGGCCAATTTCGCCCGCGCCATACACGTCAACCTCACCGCGCCTTGGTGGCTGTCGCAGGCCTGCCTGCCGTTGCTCAAGCAGGCACCGGACGCCGCGCTGGTGTTCGCGCTGGACGACATGAGCCGGGTAGGGCAAGCGTACTGGGGCGGCTACGGGCTGGCCCAGCACGGCCTGGGGGCCATGGTGGGCATGCTGCATGCGGAGCTGGGCAACTCCAGCGTCAGGGTCTCGGCCCTGCAGCCCGGTCCCATGCGCACCTCTCTGCGGGCCAAAGCCTATGCCGAGGACGAAGACGCGCAGGCGCGCGATCCGGCCGACTATGCCGACGCCTGTGTCACCTTGCTGTCATCTGCCGGCGCGGCCCATCGCGGCGAAATCTGGAGCGTTCGCGCGTGACCATCCTTTCGGCCGCGCTGCTTCTGTTCCTTATCCTGGATCCGCTGGGCAATATCCCGGTTTTCCTGAGCGTGCTCAAACCCCTGGCGCCCAAGCGCCAGCGCGTCGTGCTGGCGCGCGAGCTGTTGATCGCCCTGGTGGTCCTGATGGGGTTCCTCTGGGGCGGAAAATACGCGCTGGAATTGATGCATCTGCGTCAGGAGTCGGTGCAGATCGCCGGCGGCATAGTCCTGTTCCTGATCGGCATCCGCATGATCTTCCCGCGGCCGGAAGGGCTGATGGGCGAACTGCCTGGCGGGGAGCCTTTTATCGTGCCCCTGGCCATTCCGCTGGTGGCCGGTCCTTCGGGCATGGCCGCAGTGATGCTGATGGGCAGCAACGAACCCGGCCGGCTCTGGGACTGGAGCCTGGCTCTGATGATCGCCTGGGGCGCTACCGCAGCCATCCTGTTTTCCGCGACCCTGCTTTACAAATGGCTGGGCCGCAGCGCCCTGATTGCTCTGGAAAGGCTCATGGGCATGTTGCTGGTGGCCATCTCGGTGCAAATGTTCCTAGACGGGATAGGGACTTACCTGAAACTCTCGCCGCCCAACATTTAATCGCTTCAGCAAGCGGCGATTCACCGCCATGGTGCGGTGCAAGAAGTTGTCATAACACGGTAATAACCGCTCTCTATCGTGTTAATCTGTTGTTAACCAAGTGACGCAGTTCACTGGGTCAGGGGCTTCATCCAGCGCGAATGATTCCACTTGGGGTCGCGCCAGCTTTTGCTTTTTACCGCCATCGCCTAACTCGTATCCGAGGCTTATCAAATGAATCAATCCCGTTTCCGGATGTCCAAGATCGCTCTTGGTCTCATGGTCGCGCTCGCCGCGGCGCCTTCTTTCGCGCAGAGCACCTCGTCGGGTGTCGGCGGTTTGGTGACCGGTACTGATGGCGCTCCTGTCGCGGGTGCCGAAGTGACCATCACCCACGTGGAATCGGGAACGGTCAGCCGCGCCACCACCGATGCGAGCGGCCGCTACAACGCGCGCGGTCTGCGCGTCGGCGGCCCCTACACGATCAGCGTGGTCAAGGCCGGTGCGGGCGCCGATACGGAAGAGAACATCTACCTCACCCTGAACCAGATCAGCACCGTCGACGCCACCCTGGCCAGCGGCGATGTGGCCACGCTGGAAACCGTCACCGCAGTCGGCATCGCCGGCGGCTCGGAAGTGTTCAGCGCGACCAAGATGGGTTCGGGCACCAGCGTCGACAGGGTGACCATCGAGGCGCTGCCCTCGATGAACGGCAACATCCAGGACTACATGCGCCTCGATCCGCGCGTGGCCTTCACCGACCGCGCCTCGGGCAGCATCAGTGCCGGCGGCCAGAACCCGCGCTTCAACAAGATCACCATCGACGGCGTGTCCGCCAGCGACAGCTTCGGTCTGGAAGGCAACAACATGCCGACCATGCGCCAGCCTGTGTCGATGGAGGCCATCGAAGCCATCGACATCAATCTGTCCAACTACGACGTGACCATGTCCGGCGCGGCCGGCGCCAACGTCAATGCGGTGACCAAGTCCGGTACCAACGAGTTCCACGGTTCGGTCTACGGCACCTACCGCGATGGCGACTGGTTCGGCGACTACCCGGCCCGCATCGCTGGCAGCTCGCTGAACGTTACCGGCCTGCCGTTCGATGAGTACGACGACGAGAAGACCTGGGGCGTGACTTTCGGCGGTCCGCTGGTCAAGGACAAGCTGTTCTTCTTCGCCAACTACGAGAAGTTCAAGCAGACCAACATCGGCCCGGCCGGCAAGAGCCAGGGCACCAACCCGCTGGCCTCGGGCGGCGCCGACTTCGACGCCGCGGATCTGGCCGAAGTGCAGCGCATCGCGCGCGAAACCTGGGGCTTCGAGCCCGGCAGTCTGACCGGCGGCGGCGACACCGAGCTGGAAGAGTACGCACTGAAGCTGGACTGGAACATCAGCGAAGCCCACCGCGCCAGCCTGCGCTACAGCAAGCTCGAGCAGACCCGCGTGCGTCCGGAAGCCTCGACCGCCAGCGTACTGTCGCTGAGCTCGAACTGGTTCAATCACGCCAAGACCGTGGAGAGCTACGTCGGCCAGCTGTTCAGCGACTGGACCGATACGTTCTCCACCGAGTTCAAGGTGTCCTATCGCGACTACTCGGCCGTCCGCGTCAATCCGACCACCGCGCCCACCATCCAGGTCTATTTCGACGACGGCGTGAACGGTAACGGCAACGACAATCCGATCGGCACCAACAACAACAGCTTCAGCAATCTGGACGCCATCCGTCTGGGTACCGAGCGCAGCTCGATGGGCAACAGCCTGCTGACCGAGACCTGGAACTACTTCGGCGCGGCCACCTGGACCGTGGGTGACCACGACATCAAGTTCGGCGCCGAGTACAGCGAGAACGAGATCTACAACTTCTTCCTGCAGGATGCCTGGGGCAACTACAGTTTCTACGTGCCCACCGTGAACGGCGTGTCGGATTTCAGCAGGCTGCTGAGCGGCCAGTACTTCGATTACGATCTGCAGGCCAACCCGACCGATCCGAGCCTCATCGCGGCCCAATACAAGAACAAGAGTCTGGGCCTGTTCGTGCAGGACACCTGGTATGTCACCCCTAATCTGACGCTGACCTTGGGCGTGCGTGCGGACCGGCCCGAAGCCAGCCCCAGCCCGCCGTTCAACCAATGCTTCGCTGCTGCCCCGGGTACGGCAAACGCGGCGTGCGGCGCCGGCTATACCGGCGGCTTCGGCATCGACAACACCTATACCTATAGCGACGATTTCATCATCCAGCCGCGCTTCGGCTTCAACTACACCTTCGATTGGGCACGTCCGGCGCAGTTGCGCGGCGGCATCGGCCTGTTCCAGGGCGACGCACCGCAGGTGTGGGTGGGCAATGCCTACAGCAGCACCGGCATGAACTACGTTTCGTACCAGAACATCACTACCCCGGCGACAGTGCCCTTCACCGCGGACGGCCTGAATCCGTCGATCCCGGCTGGCGGCACGGGCGTGCGCAACGTCAATGTGATCAGCAACGATTTCGATCTGCCGTCGGTATGGAAGGCCAACCTGGCGATCGACGTGGAGACGCCGTGGAACGGCATCGTCGCCTCGGCCGAGGTGTTGCTGACGGACGTCAAGAACGGCTTGTTCTATCGCACCCTCAACGTGGGTCCGGGCTACATCGGCCCTGATGGCCGCGTGCTGTACTGGAACCCCAACAGCCCCAGGCCGTTCGGCAACACCGCCACCACCAACGGAATTCAGGCCAATGGTGCGCGCTTCGGCCGCAACGCCTATTTCGGCGACGTCTTCCTGCTGGAGAACACCAACAAGGGCAAGGGCCAGCAGCTGACGGTCTCGCTGACCAAGCCGTTCTCCACCGAGAGCGATTGGTCCTGGAGCCTGGGCTACACCCGCACCAACGCCGAGGAAGTGTCCGCGCTGACCAGCTCGACCGCCGGTTCGGGCTACGGTTCGCAGCTTGGCTTCAGCATCAACGAACCCACCAGCTCCACCGCCCGCTACGAGATCAAGGACCGCTTCAGCGGTTCGTTGAACTGGTCGCACAAGTTCTTCGGCGACCACGCAACCCAGGTCGGCCTGTTCTACGAAGGCCGCAGCGGCCGTCCGTACAGCTACATCTTCGCGGGCGACGCCAATGGCGACAACCGCACGTTCAACGACTTGTTCTACGTGCCTTCGGGCCCGGGCGACGTGCTGTTCGGCAGCCTGAGCGCGACCGGCGCGTTCACTGCGAACCCGGCGATGGAGCAGGCGTTCTGGAACTGGTTGGGAACTCAGGAAGACCTGAGCCGCTACAAGGGCAGGTATGCGCCCGAGAACGGCTTCACCTCCAGCTTCGTCAATACCTTCGACATTCGCATCAGCCAGGAGCTTCCGGGCTTCATGAAGGGCCACAAGTCCAAGATCTGGCTCGATATCCAGAACGTCGGCAATCTGCTCAACAAGGATTGGGGACATATCATCGATTACGGCTTCAACGCCAATAATGCGGTCGCTAGCTTGGTCGGTATCTGCCAAGTCAACTGCCCCGCGGGTATGGCAGGAAGGTACGTCTACGGGTACCGCAGCGGCACGGAGTTCGGCCAGGCCACCGCGCTGGGCATCCCGACCAACTCCGATAGCCAGACCAACGGCATTTCGCAGTGGTCGGCTCAGGTGAGCTTCAAGTACGAGTTCTGATTGTCAGCTTGTTTGTTGGGAAAACGGCCGGCTTATCCGGCCGTTTTCTTTTGTGGGGCCGACTGCGCTACAGTTCTGGCCCTATAAAAAGACAAGCATGGATACGAATATGAGCGAAACGGCACCGAGGGCGTTGCCGGTACAGGACGCGCGGATCTATCCGCGCGGCGGCCTGGATGTGCTGTCCCGCGTGGAAGTGGCGCGGCTGCGCGATGCCTCCAGCGGCGGCATGCACGAACTGCTGCGCCGCTGCGCGCTGGCGGTGCTGACCAGCGGCAGCGCGTCGGACGATCCGCGCGCGGCCCGCGATTTGTATCCGGATTTCGACATCCAGGTGCTGCAGCAGGACCGGGGCGTGCGCATCGATCTGGTCAATGCGCCGGCCATGGCGTTCGTGGATGGCGAGATCATCCGCGGCGTGGCCGAACTGTTGTTCGCGGTCGTGCGCGACCTGGCCTATACCGCCATCGAGCTGGGCCCGGAACACGAAGCGGAACTGGAATCTTCCGTCGGCATCACCAACGCCGTATTCGGTCTGCTGCGCAACGCGCGCATCCTGAAGCCGGCCGACCCCAATCTGGTGGTGTGCTGGGGCGGCCATTCCATTTCACGCGATGAGTACATCTACACCAAGCAGGTGGGTTACGAATTGGGCCTGCGCGGGCTGGATATCTGCACCGGTTGCGGCCCGGGCGCGATGAAGGGTCCGATGAAAGGCGCCACCATCGCCCATGCCAAGCAGCGCAAGCGCACCACGCGCTACATCGGCATCACCGAGCCGGGCATCATCGCCGCCGAATCGCCCAACCCCATCGTCAACCACCTTGTCATCATGCCGGACATCGAGAAGCGGCTCGAGGCCTTCGTGCGGGTCGGCCACGGCATCCTGGTGTTCCCCGGCGGCGTCGGCACGGCCGAGGAGATCCTGTACCTGCTGGGCATCCTCCTGCGCGAGGAAAACGCCGGCTTGCCGTTCCCGCTGATCCTCACCGGCCCCACCATCGCAGCGCCGTATTTCGAGCAGATCGACAAGTTCATCCGACTGACCTTGGGCGAGGCCGCCGCGGCGCGCTACGAGATCATCACCGGCGATCCGGTCGCCGTCGCCAAGAAGATGACCGCCGGCATCAAGCGCGTGCGCGAGAACCGCATCGCGCATAAAGACTCGTTCTTTTTCAACTGGGCCATCGACGTGCCGCTGGAATACCAGCAGCCTTTCGTCCCCTCGCACGAAGCCATGGCCGCATTGGACTTGCACCATGGCCGCCCGGCGCACGCGCTGGCCGCCGATCTGCGTCGCGCCTTTTCGGGCATCGTCGCCGGCAACGTGAAGGAAGACGGCATGCGCCGCATCGAGCAATTCGGGCCTTTCGAGATCCACGGCGACCCCGACATGATGCATGCGCTGGACGCATTGCTGCGCGCGTTCGTCGAGCAGCGGCGCATGAAGATCGCGGGGGAGTACCGGCCTTGCTATCGGGTTCTTTCGTGACCTTGGCGCCAACCGAATAACGCTGCGGCTGGCAGGAATGAGGTTGCCGGGCGTGACGATTCGGGCAGTCCGGTTGCAACGCGATTGCTTTCTCTGAGAGAGGTGTGCGGTGTTGGAAACGGTGGTTCCCTGGTTGCCTGATTTCTGCCGGCGAGCCCGCATCATGGTCATGCTGGGCATGGCGGAGATGGTGGTAGTGGTTGTTGCGTTATGGCCTGGCGAAGCGAATAGGCTTCCGTTCGCGCACTTCTTGTCCGCGAGCGCATTCGCCCTGTGGATCGCCATTGCCGTGTCGGTCATGCTTTGCATGTCGCGTCAGGTATTGTCGCGGTTCACTCCCGTCCTTGGCGTAACTGCGTCGCTGGGTCTATCTGCGGCGATTTCGGTGGCGGCTGCGGGCATCGTATATGCATTGTTTACCGCGCTGGGAAAGCCGCCGGTGGACGTGAGTTTCTGGCGTTTCGTTTCGGCCAGCGCGGCGATCGCGGTACTTATCACTGCGTCCGCTATGCGTTATTTCTATGTCAGCGACCGTTGGACATTGCAACTCAACGCCAATGCCAGGGCCGAGGCCGACGCTTTGCAGGCACGTATCCGCCCACACTTCCTGTTCAACAGCATGAACCTGATAGCCAGCCTGGTCAGGACCGATCCGGTCGTGGCGGAGCGCGCGGTCCTGGACTTGTCGGATTTGTTCCGCGCCGCTTTGGGCGTCGGCGAAGGCGAATCGACCCTCGCCCAGGAGGTGGAACTGGCCCGGCGCTACCTTTCCATCGAGTCGTTGCGGCTTGGCGAGCGATTGCAGGTGCGGTGGAGGATGGAAGAGCCTCTGCCTTGGGAGCAGAGATTGCCGCACCTGGTTTTGCAGCCGCTGGTAGAGAATGCGGTTCTGCACGGGATTTCGCGAATTCCCGAAGGCGGGTTATTGGAAATAGACTTGTCGGTGAATGCCGATATTTTGTCGGTCACCATCATCAATCCCGCGCTGCCGCCGGACTCCCCAGTGCTTCGTTTACAGCAGGGATCCGGTCACGCCCAGCGCAACATCGCTTATCGTCTCCTGTACGCATTCAATTCACGGGCTAAACTCACGAGCGGATGGAAAGAAGGTGTTTACACCTGTGTGATGGCCGTGCCGACTCGGTGATATCCGAATAGGGTTCCGGGGTTCCTTATAGCGGGTGCTGAGTTCGACAGGCGAGGGTTCGGGAGCTCTTGGAACTGAACGCGGTTCACATTCGGTCTGCGGCAGTCTTGGCACGTAGGGCCGCCCTGGGGACGCCCGTCCGCCCATCGGGACCGTCCATCCTGAACAGGCTTGCCAGTCCGGCGGTCTCCTATAACGTGTAAGGCCATCGCTGGGGAGCGGCTACTGATGCCAAGACGCCAAAATAATGGGTTCAGCCTTATCGAGCTAATGGTGGTCATCGCGATCGTCGCGGTTTTGCTTACCATAGGGTTGCCCAGCTTCCAAAGCTCTTTGCGCTCCAATCGGATAGCGACCAGCAGCAATGAGTTACTGGCATCGCTGGCTTTGGCACGCAGCGAAGCGGTTCGTAGTACCCGCGGTGGTGGGGTGTGCTCGAGTGCCAACGGCACGGCGTGTGGCGGCAACTGGAATAACGGTTGGCTCGTCTGGACGGAAACGGACGGCAACGGTGTTCTAGGGGCAGGGGAAACGGTTGTCCGTTATATCCAAAGCAAGCCCAAGCTGACTTTGGCCGGCAGTGCGAACACTATCGCTTTCGACAGCCGTGGCCGGGCCATCGGTGGCGCCCAATCCATCCAACTCAGTCCCGAGGGTGCAGCCACGCCCATTCGTTGTCTACAGATCGGAATAACAGGCCAGACCCGTGTGGATCCAGGTGCATGCCCATGAAATCGAAATCGACGCGCCGTTTGCTTTCTCTATCCCGGGGTCGCACCTCGGGTTTCACCATGATCGAGGTGCTGATCGCGATCCTGGTTTTGGCGTTTGGATTGCTCGGGTTCGCCTTGTTGCAGACGATGAACGTTCGATTCACCAAAAGCGCGCAGCAACGTACTGTTGCCACCAATTTGGCTTATGAACTGGTAGACCTGATGCGCATTCAGCGTTCTCTCGGTTCCTATTACAACGCCATCAATCCTGGCAGCTTCAGCGGCGTGACCGTTCCAACAACAGGGTGCGCACGCGCGGTGGCCGCTCCGCCTACCGTCAATATCGATCGCTGGAAGTGCGAAGTGCGCGCAGCTTTGCCAGACGGTGAAGCAGACGTTGAATTGGCCGCCGACGGCAATGTCGTAGTGTATGTCCAATGGGGAGATACGGGTTCAATCAATAGCAGAGTCACGGTAAGGAGTCGTCTGTGAAGACCGCTTATAAAGGACCACGCGTCTCCACAGGTCTATCGCTCATAGAATTGATGATCGCTTTGTTGATCGGTACGATTCTTGTGTTGGGGCTTGTGCAAGTATTTTCGGCCTCGCGCACCGCATATCAGCTATCGCAGGGCATAGCCCGCAACCAGGAAAGTTCGCGTTTCGCTGTCGACTTCCTGACTCGCGATCTGCGCATGGCTGGCCACGCCGGGTGCGTGAACGATCAGTCGCTGCTTTCGACCGACGGCACTACCATCACTGGCGGCAATATCCGTTCCTTGTTCTTGAACGGAGCCAATCGAAATGCCAACAATGTCGCCGCGCTGCTATTTCCTCTGCGGTTCGATGTGTCCATTCAAGGCTACGAGGCCAATGGCACCGCGCCCGGTAACACCCGTCAGATCCCAGCCGCCCTCGTCGCCGGTGCTGCCGCTGATTGGTCGCCTGTGCTGCCGGCGGATATAAGTGGGCTGAATCCAGCGCCCATACGCGGCAGCGACATCGTAGTGCTGCGTTTTCTTTCGGCGGAAGAGGCGCCGATCACCACGTTCAATGCGACCGGGACGCCGGCGGTGGTGTATCCGGCCGCCAGCGGCGCCTTGGCCACCGGCGGAAGCGGTCTGTTTGCGATCGCCGATTGCCGCGGTGCATCGGTATTCCAGGCCAGCGCTGCACCCACCGCTACCAGCATGAATGTGACCCAGACTGGATTGAATGCCTCGGACCTCACGTTCATTTCGACACATGACAGTTCGCTTGCCTACAAGGCCGGCAGCGCATCTTTGTATCGCGCCGAGTCGATGGCTTACTACGTCGCGTTCAGCCCGCAGGCTCAGGCTCCAGCGCTCTATCGTGTTCGTTGGATTTCGACACCAGGAAACGGTGCTTTGACGGCTGTCACCGAGGAAATGGTGGATGGGGTCGAATCCATGCAGCTGCTTTTCGGCCGGGATTCGGCGCCGCTGACTTCTCCGCCATCGGGGTATATCTCGTCCATGGTGCCGGCAAGCACGATTGGCGATGAAACCAATGCGGCTGCATGGCGGCGCGTCGGAGCAGTACAACTGGGACTGATGGTGCGGAACTCCGGCAATCGGGAAGGAGCCGCCGCAACTCAGTCGCTGATCCCGCTTAGCGTTCTTGAAGTGCAGATGCCGGTGCAAACGCCGGATGGAAACTACAGATCCGTCTACGAAACTACGGTGGCGCTACGCAACCGACTGTACGGAAATTGAACCGATGAACCGATTCCAGCGATCAAGTTTTTCCATCTCTGCACGCAAGCAACGCGGCGCGGTTCTTTATGTCGCCTTGATCATGCTGATTCTGCTGGCGCTGATCGGCATAGTGGGCATGCAAGTGGCGACCCTGCAGGAACGCATGTCCGCCAACTATGTGGCCGCTAATGTTGCGTTTCAGAATGCTGAAAGCGAAGTCCGTACTCGCGAAGTCGATATTACCGAAGGCGATTTTTTCGAAAATGAAGATTGCGCAACGCCTTTCGACTCAAAGGCTTGGGCTAATGGTGTGACCACAGCATCCGAAGTACGGACGCGCAATATCGGGATATGCACTGGCGAGTGCAGCGCAGCTGTGGGCGGAGACAGCTCCGAAAGCCTATGCAATTTGTACAGGACCACGGGTTTCAGCCGTGACCAGAATTCAGTAGCCGCATCGTCGTCTCTCGCGGCTATCGACACCATCTTCATCAAGCCCTGACAGAGCATCGCCATGAAACTCAAGCATTGGACACTCCTGGGCCTGATAGTCATCTCAAGCCTGGCGATCGGGCAAGCGGTGGTAGTGCCTCCACCGCTGCTGAATATCGCGCAATCACCTTTATTCGCGCGCGCCTCGTTGCCGCCGCTGAACATGTTGGTGATGGGTAAGGATCACAAGATTTACTATGAAGCCTACAACGACGCTTCCGATCTCGACGGCGATGGCGTGCCGGATGTCGGGTATCAGGGCTGGCAGACGAAGGTTGTCGACGGGCAGACCAAGTTCAAGATCGATTATTTCGGCTATTTCAATTCTTTTGCTTGCTATACATGGGATGGTGCCAAGTTCAATCCCGTTTCCGCGGCGCCCAACAAGACGTGCAGCGGGCAGTGGAGCGGCGACTTTCTCAACTACCTGACCACTTCCCGCATGGACGCGCTGCGGCGCGTGCTGTACGGCGGCTGGCGACAGGTGGATTCCACCACTGAAACGATATTGCAAGGTTCGTTCTTTCCTCAGGATGCGCACAGTTGGGGAAAGGAATACCAAAGCGTCGCGCGCGATGGTTACAACATCAGCAACTATGCGCCCCTCACGGCGCCAACCGCGGGAAATTACCACCTTTTCGCCGTTACTACGGTTACCGACAATTCTGCGCCGCTGTTCCGCGTTATGCAGAACTCGCCGTACAGAATCTGGAACTGGCTTTCGATCGAAGGACCGGTAGCGGGCAATAAGTGCTTCACATCCGGCAATTCGCGAGTGGACTGCCTTAGCGGGTCGGGTAGTTGGGGTTTGGTACCGACTGGTACCCTGACCGGTTTGTCGATATCGACGTGGAGGCGCGCAACGGGCGCCGCCAATCCTACTACGCTCGCCGCCATGAACACGCTGTTCACTTCCAACGCCGTGGCGGGGAATCGGTGCGGCACAGGTACGGTCACCAGTATCAATAAAACGGCTGACGGAAATCCGTTCACCGGAAACGGGTGTACCAATGATAATTACATGACCCGTATAAGCGGCACCTTGAATATCGCTACTGCGGGCACTTACCGTTTTGCCGTCGATGGCGACGATGCCGTTGACCTGACCATTGATGGCACCACCGTCGTTGGTTGGTACGGTGGTCACGGCAATGATCGCAGCGATGCCGGTCTTAGTTCGCATTCGGCAAACGTCACTCTGTCGGCCGGAACGCATACCATCGTGTTCAGGCATGAAGAAGGGGGCGGTGGAGACAACTGGGGTTTGTTCTGGGAAAGCACTGCAGGAGCCAATCGTCGCGACGATTATTCCGTTCGCGTATCCGTATGTCCGGACACCGAAGCCCTGCGTGATACGACGTGCAAAGCCTATCCAAACGGGCATTACAAGCCCACGGGCATTTTGCATGATTACGGCGAAAGCGAGCGGATGTATTTCGGCCTGATCACTGGCTCGCAGCAGAATAACCTGCAGGGCGGGAAGCTCAGGAGCAACGTCGGCAATTTCTCCAACGAGATCACCGCCAACACCGGCCAGTTCCGCACCGACGTGAACGGCATCGCTCGTTCCATCGACAAGCTGCGCATGATCGGGGGCGCCTACAACAGTGGCAGCAACAACCTCAATGCCGACAGCAACTGGAACTGGGGCAACAGCAATGGTAACTGCGCCGGCACCGGCGATGTCATCACCAACGGCAATTGCCGCATGTGGGGCAATCCGGTGGCCGAGATGATGTATGAAACCATGCGCTATTTTTCGGGTGCGGAATCGGCTACTCCCGAATTTTCCAGCGGTGGATCAACCAATGGCGTCAGCGAGGAAACCGCAATGGGGCTTACCACGGACACGTGGAAGGACCCCTACAAGACCGCAGCCGCAGGTGGCCTGGGTTATCCAACTTGCGCCAAGCCTTATCAAACGGTGATCAGCGACATCAACCCAAGCTACGACGGCGACCTGCCGGGAAGCGCTTTCGCCGGAGCCATCGCAACCACAGGAACGACTCCAACCAATATCTCTGGCTTCAGCGCTTCCGGACAGGGTCAGGCCATCTGGAGCCATGAGTTTACCGGCGCGCGCGATGTGTTCATCGGTGAAGTGGGTGGAGTTTCCGACGGGGCGCCCACAGCCAAATCGGCGTCAAGTTTCGGCAATATCCGTGGCCTAGCCCCAGAGGAGCCGACCAAGTCCGGTACGTACTACTCTGCTAGCGTTGCCCGCTTTGGTCATGTGACCGATCTCAACGCGGCGCTCAATGACCAGAAACTTTCTACTTATTCGATCGCACTAGCCTCTCCATTGCCTCGGATCGAAGTGCCGGTCGGAACGGCAGGCCGGAAGATCACTCTGGTTCCGTTCGCTAAGACGGTCAGCGGCACCTTCGGCGGAGGCACGCGTAAGCCGACCAATACCATCGTCGACTTTTATATCCAGCAGCTGACCAACTTCCCCGGCCAGGTGGTCGATAACACGGTCAATGGCGGTCGCGCGAAGGCGGTCTTCCGCATCAACTACGAGGATGTGGAGCAAGGCAACGACCACGACATGGACACCATCGCGCGTTACGAGGTGAGCGCGAAGGCGGACGGTACGGTGGATGTGCAGGTGATTTCCGAGTATGCGGCCGGCAGCGCGAACCAATACATGGGTTATGTGCTGTCGGGCAGTAATCACGATGGCATTTACCTGGAAATATGCGACCTGAGGGATGGCATAGGCAATCCGGGCAATAGCACCGACAAGAGCCTGTGCGCATCCACTAACACGGTCTATCGCTTCAACACGCCGCCTGGACGGAATCCGGGCTATTGCGACAGCGGCGCGCCGCCAGCCGATTGCGCGGGTTTGCCGCCGACGTCCAACGTCCGCAACTTCAGCGCTGGCACGAGTTCTGCTACGCAGCTGATGGATCCGTTGTGGTATGCCGCCAAGTACGGCGGTTTCACCGATGCAAACAGCAACAACTTGCCCGATGGCACCGAATGGGATGCGGACAGCGATGGCGTGCCGGACAATTACTTCCTGGTCACCAATCCGCTGAATTTGCGTAGCCAGCTCACCAAGGCGTTCGACGCAATCCAGGCCCAGACCGGAACCAGCGGTACGCTCAGCGTGGCAGGTGCTCGTGTCAGCGCCACTTCCTTCGCTGTGTTGCCTTCCTACAGCAGTCTTGCTGGCGGACACGATTGGATCGGCGATCTGACCGCGCAGAATATCGGAACCGATGGGCGACTGGGCACGGTGCGGTGGACAGCGGCGTCCCATATGCCGACAGATGCGGCCGGCGTTGGGGCCCGGAAGATATTCACGGCGCTTAGCAATGTCAATGCAACCAACCGTACGACAGCCGTGCAGCCTTTCCTCGCGACGAACCTGGGCAGTACCAACGTCGAGATATTCAATAGATTGGGCTCGGTGAATCCATTTGGCGACTTCGGCAGCATTACACCGAACCAGATGGTCAACTATCTGCGCGGCGAGCGCAGTATGGAAGGAGTCATCAAGACCACGGCGCCCTTCCGTCGACGTACCAGCATTCTGGGCGACATCATAAATTCGACGCCGGTAATCGCCTCCAAACGCGCCAACTACGGCTGGTCCTTTGCCTCGGGCCTTACCGCAGCGCAGAGAACTGCCTACTCGGCTTATGTGACGGCCAAGGCTGCCCAGAACGAATACGTGTACGTAGGCGCCAACGACGGCATGCTGCATGCGTTCGACGACACCGGCAATGAGACATTCGCGTACGTGCCCAATGGCGTCCTTTCCAACATGGCGTGGCTGGCGAATCCGAACTACACCCACCGCTACTATGTGGATGGCGGCATGACGCTATCCGATGTGCTTATCAACGGCGGCTGGCAATCGGTGCTGGTCGGTGCGACAGGTGCGGGTGGAAGGTCGGTATTTGCGATCAACACGACCAACCCTTCGTCGTTCAGCGCCAACGACGTGCTGTGGGAAGTCAACAGCCAGACCGACGCCGATATGGGCTATCTGCTGGGCAAGCCGTTGATCGTACCAACTGATAACGGTCGATGGGTAGCGATCTTCGGCAATGGTTACAACAGCCAGAACGGCGATCCGGTTCTGTTCGTCGTAGACATCCAGACGGGTGCCGTGATCCGCAAGCTGGCTCCGAACGACTTGGACACGGTCACGCCCAATGGCTTGGGAAACATTTCAGCCATTGATACCACTGGCGATGGGCTGGTCGACACCGTCTACGGCGGGGACTTGCTGGGCAATGTCTGGAAGTTCGACCTTCGTGCTGCGGCCGAGGCTACGTGGAACGTTGCGCTGAGCGGGCAGCCGCTATTCGTGGCCACCGATTCGGCGGGCGCCAGGCAGCCGATCACCGGCTCGTTCGAGATCGCGGTGGGTCCGGGCACGGGCCACATGCTCTACTTCGGTACCGGCCGGTACTTTGTATCGGGCGATAATAATGCGAGTCTCGGCCAGCAGGTCCAGAGCTTGTATGGCGTATGGGATAACGGAACCACCGTTGCAACCAATTGGCGGACCGCGGGATTGCTGGTAGCGCAACAGATGACGACCGGTGGGACTACCCCGGAAACCCGGAACATCAGCCGCAACCCGGTGAGTTACCTGACCAAACGAGGTTTCTATCTCGATCTGCTTGTGGATGGCAGCAACACTGGCGAGCGTTTCATCGCAAGGCCGAGAATTCAGAGCGGAAAGGTCTATTTGCCGACCTATCAGCCGGGGTTCGCTTCCGATTGCGCGCCAGGCGGGAAAAACTGGTTGTACGCGCTTGACCCGCTTTCCGGCGGTGCGGCCTTCGGTCAGATCACGCTGCCGCCGAATGGCGTTGTAGGCGGCGGTACCACGGGCGGCATCACGACCGGCGATGGAGCGCCAAGCCGCGATGTAGGCGTGACTCAGCCGTTGCCGCTGATTCCGGTCTACTGCGATCCGAGCGCTACCGGTTGCGTGCCCGGCGACCCAAGCAATCCGCCGAATACCAAGTGCAGCGAAGTGATAATAGATGCGTCTGACCCGACCAAGTCGATGATCGTGCAGCGTGCGTGCGGCAGACAGTCTTGGCGTCAATTGCTATGAGGACGAGGCTAAAACAGATGGAAAAGAATCAGTTGGGTGAGAGCTTGCTTGGAGGCCGTACGTCAAGACCTGAGCAAGCGCTGGGATTTACTCTGATCGAGCTCATGATCGTGGTGGCGGTAGTCGCTGTGCTGGTGGCAATCGCCTACCCGTCCTACCAAGATGCGTTGCGCAAGTCCCGTCGTGCGCAGGCCAAAGCCGATTTGATCGAGTACGCTGCACTGGCGGAGCGGTTCCGTACGGTTAACAACACTTATGTTGGCTTCACTTTGCCGGTCACTGTTTCTCCGCGCGAGGCTGGGGCTGTTGCGAGATACAACCTGACCCCAGCGGCGGCTTTTGCGGCAGCAAATTCTTTTACGATCACAGCAACCGCGGCCGGCGATCAAGCCAATGACCGCTGCGGCAACCTGACGCTCAGCAATACGGGCGTCAAGGGCAACAGTGCCGGTGCGCTTGCGGACTGTTGGTGAGGTGTGGCTAGTTAACAAAAAAGCCGCCATTTCTGGCGGCTTTTTTGCTTTATCTGGCGCCCGAAGTTGGACTCGAACCAACGACCCCCTGATTAACAGTCAAGTGCTCTAACCGGCTGAGCTATTCGGGCGGGGCGGTCATTGTAGGGTGGAGGAATCGGTCAGGCAAGGCTGAGCTGGGGCCGAAAGCCGATTTGCCTGACTGGAAAGGCGCGCAGACGCCTGATTTCAGGGCATGCATGGTTTGGACCCCGAAGCCTTTTCGCTGCGCACCCTGCCCACGTTATTGACGATGACCTGTCCCAGGAGGACGTCGTCCCGGCATAGACGCACGCTGATATTGCTGCCGGCGCTGCGACCGTCGGGCAGGTAGCGCAGCTGGGGGCGGCCGGACGAGGAAACCAGGCGCAGGGAGGGGTGAAGGGGAGCATTTTCGTCCCGCAATATGTCTTCCCGCGCATCCGGCTGCCTGTTGCCGTCGGCATCGAAGAACATCAGCCAGCCCTGGCTCCAGTCGCCGTCCATGCGGCAGCCGCCGCCCCGGTTGGAGGGGCAGACCACGGTAGGAATGCGGTAGCTGATGGCCGTGCTGCGTGCCGAAGCCATGTAGGCGGTCAGCAGGTGCATGGTCGAGCTCGCGCGCTGGTTTTCGATCATGCTGCGATAGGAGGGCACGCCTATCGCCAGTCCGATGGCCGAAATGGCCATAACGACGAGCGCCTCGAGCAGGCTGAAGCCTCCTGGGCCGTGGAAGCGGCTTTGAGAGCCTCTGGTGTGTTTTGCGGAGGTGGTTGCGGGCATCCGATGCATTGGCTTTCTCCAGTCAGCCCTGTCCGGGCATGGCCAGATTCCTCTTCTTGCCGGGGCGCGGACATCGGCAAGGCGCGCGAGGATATGTAAGGAATTTCCTGACACAGCCGTAATCCCGGCCGCCGCTATACTGGACAATCGCCGCAGAATCCCCGCCATGACCGATCGTTTCGAACTCGTTTCCTCCTATTCCCCCGCCGGCGATCAGCCGCAGGCGATCGCCAAGCTGATCGAGGGCTTCGAGTCCGGCCTGGCCAAGCAGACCCTGCTGGGCGTCACTGGTTCGGGCAAGACCTACACCATCGCCAACGTAGTGCAAGCGGTGCAGAAGCCGACCCTGGTGATGGCTCCCAACAAGACCTTGGCCGCCCAGCTGTACGGCGAATTCAAGTCGTTCTTCCCGAATAACTCGGTCGAGTATTTCGTCAGCTATTACGACTATTACCAGCCGGAAGCCTACGTGCCGTCGTCGGACACCTTCATCGAGAAGGACAGTTCGATCAACGAGCACATCGAACAGATGCGCCTGGCCGCCACCAAGGCGCTGCTATCCCGCCGCGACACGATAGTGGTTGCCACGGTGTCGGCCATCTATGGCCTGGGCGCACCGGAGGACTACTTGTCGCTGCGTCTCATCCTGTCGCGCGGCGAGCATATCGATCAGCGCCAGCTGATCCGGCATTTGAGCGACCTGCAGTACACGCGCAACGAATACGAACTGCATCGCGGCACGTTCCGGGTGAAGGGCGAAGTCATCGATGTGTTCCCGGCCGAATCCGATATCGAAGCCTTGCGCATCGAATTGTTCGACGGCGAGATAGAGAACCTGACCCTGTTCGATCCGCTAACCGGCGAAACCCTGCGCAGGCTGCCGCGCTACACCATCTATCCCAAGACCCACTACGCGACCACGCGCGACCGGGTGCTGGCGGCCATCGACACGATCAAGGCCGAACTGAAAGAGCGGCTGGAGCAGCTGTATTCGCAGAACAAGCTGGTGGAAGCGCAGCGCCTGGCGCAGCGCACCCAGTTCGACGTGGAGATGATGGCCGAGGTAGGTTTCTGCAACGGCATCGAGAACTACTCCCGCCACCTGACCGGCAAGGCGCCGGGCGAGCCGCCGCCGACGCTGTTCGATTACCTGCCTCCCGACGCTTTATTGGTCTGCGATGAGTCGCACGTGACCATTCCGCAGATCGGCGCCATGTACAAGGGCGACCGCTCGCGCAAGGAAACGCTGGTGGAGTTCGGTTTCCGGCTGCCGTCGGCGCTGGACAACCGGCCGTTGAAGTTCGAGGAATGGGAAGCGCGTTCGCCGCGCAGCATTTACGTGTCGGCAACGCCGGGCCCCTACGAACTGCGGGAATCGGGCGGAGAAGTAGTTGAGCTGGTGGTACGGCCGACCGGCCTGGTGGATCCACCCGTGGAAATCCGTCCGGTGGCTTCGCAGGTCGACGACGTGCTGTCGGAAATCAATCTGCGGGTGGCGATGGGTGATCGCGTGCTGATCACCACCCTGACCAAGCGCATGGCCGAAAACCTGACCGAATACCTGGGCGAACACGGGGTCAAGGTGCGCTATCTGCATTCGGACGTGGATACGGTGGAGCGTGTGGAAATTATCCGCGACCTGCGCCTGGGCAAATTCGACGTGCTGGTGGGCATCAACCTGTTGCGCGAAGGCCTGGACATGCCGGAGGTCTCGCTGGTGGCGATCCTGGACGCGGACAAGGAGGGCTTCCTGCGTTCGCGCGGATCGCTGATCCAGACCATCGGCCGGGCCGCCCGCAATCTGCGCGGCAAGGCGATCCTGTACGCCGACAAGATCACCAATTCCATGCAGGCCGCCATCGACGAGACCAACCGCCGCCGCGAGAAGCAGGTGGAGTACAACGCCGAGCATGGCATCACCCCGATCTCGGTCGCCAAACCCATCGTGGACATCCTGGAAGGCGCGCGTAGCGACGCGGCCAATGAGGGAGGCCAAGGCGGCAAAGGCGGTCGCGGCAAGGGCCGCCGTGTGGCCGAGGAGGCGCCGGACTACGCCTCCTTCAGCCCGGCCCAGATCGCCGCACGGCTCAAGACGCTGGAGCAGCAGATGTACCAGCACGCCCGCGACCTGGAATTCGAGGACGCCGCGCGCCTGCGCGACGAGATCCACAAGCTGAAAGACGCCAGTTTGGTCATCTGACACGGTTCGGGGACGGTTGTAGGTCGGGGCTACGCCCCCGACGCACGGAAACCGTGGGCCGGCCGATTCCGTACCGCCTGCATGGATGTTATGATGCGCGCCCCTGAAAGCGTCCCTTCGGGGCATACCGGGCGGTTAGCTCAGCGGTAGAGCACTACCTTGACATGGTAGGGGTCACAGGTTCGAACCCTGTACCGCCCACCACGCTCCAGAGCGTGGCTTCGGCAACGGCAATAATCCAGAGGTGGCGGCGACCGGCCGTCGAGCGTGCGACATGAGCACTACCAACTTCCCCTGCTGACTTCCTTGCCCGCCTCCTCCGTTGGTGTACCGAAGGCGCGCAGCGCCTTTTTTCGTATCTGGTAACGACTGAATGATCACGATCACGCTCCCCGACGGCAGCCGCCGCGAATTCGAAAACCCCGTCACGGTCATGGAAGTGGCCCAGTCCATCGGCGCCGGCCTGGCCAAGGCCACCGTAGCCGGCGCGGTCGACGGCAAGCTGATCGACGCCAGCGACCGCATCGACCACGATGCCTCGCTGCGCATCATCACGCCGAAGGACGAGGAAGGCCTGGAAATCATCCGCCACTCCAGCGCCCACCTGGTCGGCCACGCGGTGAAGCAGCTGTTCCCCGAAGCCAAGATGGTGATCGGTCCGGTCATCGCCGAAGGCTTCTACTACGACATCTGGAACGAACGTCCGTTCACGCCGGAAGATCTGGCCGCGATCGAACAGCGCATGCGCGAACTGATCGAACAGGACTACGACGTGGTCAAGAAAGTCACCCCGCGCGCGGAAGTGATCGAGGTGTTCAAAGCCCGGGGCGAGGACTACAAGCTGCGCCTGATCGACGACATGCCCGACGAAACCACGATGGGCCTGTACTACCACCAGGAATACGTGGACATGTGCCGCGGCCCGCACGTGCCCAATACGCGCTTCCTGAAGTCGTTCAAGCTCACCCGCATTTCCGGCGCCTACTGGCGCGGCGACGCCAAGAACGAGCAGCTGCAGCGCATCTACGGCACCGCCTGGGCCGACAAGAAGCAGCTCGAGGCCTACATCACGCGGATCGAGGAAGCCGACAAGCGCGACCACCGCAAGATCGCCAAGCAGCAGGAGCTTTTCCACCTGCAGGAAGAGGCGCCGGGCCTGGTGTTCTGGCATCCCAAGGGCTGGGCCATCTGGCAGGTGGTCGAGCAGTACATGCGCAAGGTCTACCGCGACACCGGCTATGGCGAAGTACGTTGCCCGCAGATCCTGGATGTGTCGCTGTGGCAGAAATCTGGCCACTGGGACAATTACCAGGACAACATGTTCTTCACCGAATCGGAGAAGCGCACCTACGCGCTGAAGCCGATGAACTGCCCCGGCCACGTCCAGGTGTTCAACCAGGGCCTGCACAGCTACCGCGACCTGCCGATCCGCTACGGCGAGTTCGGCGCCTGCCACCGCAACGAGCCTTCGGGCGCGCTGCACGGCATCTTGCGCGTGCGCGGCTTCACCCAGGACGACGGCCACATCTTCTGCACCGAGGACCAGATCGAATCCGAAGTCACCGCTTTCCACCAGCAGGCGCTGGCCGTCTACAAGGCGTTCGGCTTCCAAGAGATCCAGATCAAGATCGCCCTGCGCCCGGAAGCGCGCCTGGGCGACGACGCCACCTGGGACAAGGCCGAAGGCGCGCTGCGCTCAGCCCTGGCCGTGTGCGGAGTGGAGTGGCAGGAGCTGCCGGGCGAGGGCGCCTTCTACGGCCCCAAGATCGAATACCACCTCAAGGACGCCATCGGCCGCACCTGGCAGCTGGGCACCATGCAGGTCGATTTCATGATGCCTGAGCGCCTGGGGGCCGAGTACGTGGACGAACATTCCGCGCGCCGGCACCCGGTAATGCTGCACAGGGCCATCGTCGGCTCCATGGAGCGCTTCATCGGCATTCTGATCGAGCACCATGCCGGGGCCTTCCCGGCCTGGCTGGCGCCCCGCCAGGCGGTGGTCATGAACATCACCGACGCCCAGGCCGATTACGTGGCCGAAGTCCAAAAAAACCTTGCGAATCAAGGGTTCAGGGTGGTTTCGGATTTGCGGAACGAGAAAATCGGCTATAAGATCCGCGAACACACCCTGCAGCGCGTGCCGTACCTGCTGGTGGCCGGGGATCGGGAAAAAGAGAACGGGGCCATCGCCGTGCGCACACGTTCGGGCGAAGATTTAGGCACAATGAGCATCGCGGCTTTCGTCGAGCGCCTGCGCGCCGAGCAAACCGCGTGAGAAATGTCCCGGTCCCCTGTGGGGCCGGCATGGATGTATCCCTTGGGAGATTGCAACAATCAGTACCCCCGACAACAAGCAAAACCGCAAGAATCAGGAGATCCGCGTACCCAGCGTGCGCGTGATCGGCGCAGATGGCGAAATGGTGGGCGTGCTTTCGCGCGACGCCGCGCTGGCGCTGGCCGAGGAATCGGGCATGGATCTGGTGGAAATCCAGCCCCAGGCCGATCCGCCCGTCTGCCGCATCATGGACTTCGGCAAGTTCAAGTTCGAAGCCCAGAAAAAGGCCAACGCCGCCAAGAAGAAGCAGAAGCAGGTCGAGATCAAGGAACTCAAGTTCCGGCCGGTCACCGATGAAGGCGACTACCAGATCAAGATGCGCAACATCCGCCGCTTCCTGGAAGAAGGCGACAAGGTCAAGATCAACATCCGCTTCCGTGGCCGCGAAATGAGCCACCAGGAACTGGGCCGCGAAATGGCCACGCGCATCGAAACCGAGCTGGGCGACGACATCGTGATCGAATCGCGCCCGCGCCTGGAAGGCCGACAGATGGTCATGATGATCGCGCCGAAGAAGAAGTAGGGGTTTTTCCTTACTCCCACCGAGAGGGAGCAAAACCCTGATTTGCAAGGAATTCCCGCTCCGGGCATAATATGCGGCCCGGTCAAACGGGCGGCCGCCTGCAGGGTATGGGGCAGCCACAGGACCTGTCGTTATTTTCGTAATAGATTCAACGACTTACAAGCCGACATTGGGCATGGATGGAAAGCGTGGCCGCTTCATGACGAAGCATCCAAGGCCGCCGCCCGGGTCAGTTACAGAAACCAACAAGGATTACCGCAATGCCCAAGATCAAGACCCATCGGGCGGCGGCCAAGCGTTTCCGGAAGACCGCTTCCGGCAAATACAAGGCTGGCCACGCCAACAAGAGCCACATCCTCACCAAGAAGTCGACCAAGCGTAAGCGTGGCCTTCGTGCGACGAACATCGTCCGCGCCGAAGACTCCAAGCGTCTGGATCGTATGCTTCCGTATCTCTGAGGACTGAACAATGGCACGAGTCAAACGTGGTGTAACGGCGCGCCGCCGTCACAAGAAAATCCTGAAGCTCGCTAAGGGCTACTACAACGCCCGCCGCAAGGTCTTCCGCGTCGCCAACCAGGCCGTCATCAAGGCCGGTCAGTACGCGTATATCGGCCGCAAGCAGAAGAAGCGCAATTTCCGTTCGCTGTGGATCACCCGCATCAACGCGGCTGCCCGCCTGAACGGCTTGAGCTACAGCCGTTTCATGAACGGCATGCTGAAGGCCGGCATCACCCTGGACCGCAAGGTGCTGGCGGATATCGCCGTGCACGATTCGGTGGGTTTTGCGGCCTTGGCCGAAAAAGCCAAGAGCGCACTCGCGGCGTAAGCCGGCGATCTCCACCGTACAAAGCGACACTGGCAATCCATCGCCGAACACGTGGGGAAGGGCGCAAGTCCTTCCCCATTGTTTTTTACGACGTCATTCCAGTTTTTAACGCCGTCATGACCAGCGATTCGGCTGTTGAAAACCCAGCGCAAGCCGGAATCCATTTTGACTTTGCTCTGGCTCTGCACTGTTGTAAGGCAAGATCAAGATGGATCCCAGCGTTCGCTGGGATGACGACAACGTTTTTCCCGGGGTTGTGAACGAATGAGCGATATCGAATCCCTGTCCACGCAAGCGCTGTCCGACATCGCTTCGGCGCAGACGCCCGATGCGCTGGAATCGCTGCGCGTGGCTTTGCTGGGCAAGAGCGGCAGCATCACCGCGCAACTCAAGCAGCTGGGCACGCTTCCGGGCGACCAGCGCAAGGCGGCCGGCGAAGCGATCAACGTCGCCCGCGACGCCATCGCAAGCGCATTGTCGGCGCGCAAGGTGCTGCTGGAAGACGCCGCGCTGGATGCGCGGCTGGGCGGCGAAAGCATCGACGTCACCTTGCCGGGCCGCAACGCCGAACGCGGCGGATTGCACCCCATCAGCCGCACGCTGGAGCGCATCGCCGACATTTTCGGCCGGCTGGGTTACGAACTGGCCGACGGCCCGGAAATCGAGGACGACTGGCACAACTTCGAGGCGCTGAACTTCCCGCCGCACCATCCGGCGCGCGCCATGCACGACACCTTCTACTTCGGCGACGGCCGCCTGCTGCGCACCCACACCTCCGGTGTGCAAGTGCGCTACATGGGTGAGCACGCGCCGCCGCTGCGCATGATCGCGGCCGGCAAGGTCTACCGCAGCGACAGCGACCAGACCCATTCGCCGATGTTCCACCAGGTCGAAGGCCTGCTGGTCGACGAGCATTCCACGTTCGCCGACCTCAAGGGCACCCTGGCGGAATTCGTGCGCGCGTTCTTCGAGCGCGATTTCGAAATGCGCTTCCGCCCCAGTTATTTCCCGTTCGTCGAACCCGGCGCCGAAGTCGATATCGCCTGGCAGCAGCCCGACGGCAGCACCCGCTGGCTGGAAGTGCTGGGCTGCGGCATGGTCCATCCGAACGTGCTCAGGAGCTGCGGCATAGATCCTGAGCGCTACACCGGCTTCGCCTTCGGCATGGGCGTGGAGCGGTTCGCGATGCTGCGCTACGGCGTCAACGACCTGCGCGCGTTCTTCGATAACGATGTGCGGTTCCTACGGCAATTCGCTTGAAAACCGAGAATGGGGAATCGGGAATGGCGAATCGGCAAAGCCGGCCGCTGGCTCCTGATTTTTCCATTCCCTATTCCCCATTCCTTATTCCCGGCTCCACCCCATGAAATTTTCCGAAAATTGGCTGCGCAGCCACGTACCCGTCCATGCCTCGCGCGAAGAACTCGCCGCGACGCTGACCGCCATCGGTTTGGAGGTCGAGGAAGTCGTCGCGCTGGGCGAATCACTGGCAGGCGTCGTGGTCGCTCGCATCGTCGAATGCGCCAAGCATCCGGAAGCCGATCGCCTGCAGGTCTGCAAGGTCGATGCTGGGCAGGGCGAACTGCTGCAGATCGTCTGCGGCGCGCCGAATGCGCGTCCGGGACTCGTTGCGCCGCTTGCGACGGTCGGCACTACGGTAGGCGAGATCGTGATCAAGGCGGCCAAGCTGCGCGGCGTGGATTCCAACGGCATGCTGTGCTCGGCCAAAGAGCTGGGCATCGATGCCGATGCGTCCGGCCTGCTGGAATTGCCCGATGACGCGCCGGTCGGCGCGCCCATCGCCGAATACCTCTCGCTGCCCGACGCCAGCATCGAGATCAAGCTCACCCCCAACCGCGCCGATTGCTTCAGCGTACGCGGCATCGCCTTCGACGTGGCCGCGGCCTGCGGCAGCGAAGTGGTGGCCTTCGACGCCACGCCGATGCCTGCGCTCATCGACAGCACGCTTGCCGTCGAGCTGGACGCCGGAGCCAAGGTGCCGCGTTTCGTCGGGCGCGTGATCGAGGGCCTGGACGCTACCGTCGCCACCCCGGTGTGGATGGCCGAACGCTTGCGCCGCAGCGGCGTGCGACCGATCAGCCTGCTGGTCGACGTGACCCAGTACGTGATGCTGGAACTGGGGCAGCCGATGCACGCCTTCGACCGCGACACGCTGGCAGGGCCCATCGTGGTTCGCCATGCCCGCGAGGGCGAAGAAATCAAGTTGCTGGACGGCCGCACCGTATCGCTCGGCGACGATTTCCTGGTCGTCGCCGACAGCAGCGCCGGCGGCAATGGCGGCCGCACCGTCGCGCTGGGCGGCATCATGGGCGGCTACGACACGCGCGTGACCGATGCGACGCGCAATGTCTTCCTGGAAGCCGCGCATTGGATTCCTGCCGCGATCATCGGCCGCGGGCGCAAGCTCGGCTTGCACACCGACGCGGGCCACCGTTTCGAGCGTGGCGTGGACCCCGAACTGCCGCGCCAAGCCGTCGAAGTGGCCACGCGTCTGCTGGTGGAACTGGCCGGTGGTTCGCCGGGTCCGGTGATCGAAGCGGTTCTGCCCGAACACCTTCCCAAGCCAGCCTCCATCGCCTTGCGCCGCGCGCGTATCGCACGCCTGCTGGGTATCGAAATCGCCGATGCGGACGTGGAGCGGATCCTGCGGGCGCTGGGCATGCAATTGACCGCCAACGACGCGGGCTGGGATGTCCTGCCGCCGAGCCGCCGCTTCGACATCGCCATCGAGGAAGACTTGATCGAGGAACTGGCGCGTATCCACGGCTATGAGCGCATTCCGACCACGCTGCCCGGCGGCGCCACCCGCATCGCGGCGCCGACGGAAACGCAGCTGGAGGCTTCCAGCGTGCGCCGCCATCTGGCCGCGCGCGATTACCTGGAGACGGTCAACTACGCCTTCGTGGACGCCGCGCTGCTTGAGCGGTGGAGCGCGACCGAGCGCGCCGTTCCCCTGGCCAATCCGCTCAGCGCCGAGCTCGGCGTGATGCGCACGCGTCTGCTGCCTGGGCTGGTCTCGGCATTGCAGCGCAACGTCGCGAGGCAAGCTGGGCGGGTACGTCTGTTCGAGCTGGGCAACGTGTTCGTCGCCTCCCTGGAAAGCGGCGATGCGGCGCCTATCGAGACGCAGCGCATCGCCGCCGCCATCCATGGGGATGCCGGACCGGAACAATGGGGTGAGAAGGCGCGCAAGGCCGATTTCCACGACCTGAAGGGCGATCTGGACAGTCTGGCCGCCGCCTCCGGAGCGGTGCTGGAATACCGCCCGACGCAGGCCCGCTTCGGCCACCCCGGCCGCTCGGCCGATGTGTTCCGCGACGGCCATCGCATCGGCTGGATCGGGCAGTTGCATCCACGCCTGCAACGCGCGCTGGACCTGGATGGCGAGGTGATCGGGTTCGAGCTGGATATGGCGCCGTTGACCCAGCGCGCATTGCCGAAGGCGGCCGAGCTTTCGCGCTTTCCGTCCGTCCGCCGGGATCTAGCGTTCGTCGTCGCCGACGAAGTGCCGTGGCAGGCCATTTCCGCCACCGTACGCGCCTCGGTAGGCCCGCTGTTGCGGGATCTGGTGCTGTTCGACCGTTATGTCGGCGCAGGGGTCGAATCAGGTCAAAAGAGCTTGGCTATGGGCTTGATTTTGCAGGACAACTCACGCACTCTGACCGACCGCGATGTGGAAGGCGTCGTGTCCGGGGTGGTCGCCGCGATAGAGCGCGATCACGGCGCAAGGATCCGCGGATGACGGGCAAGGGGAGCGATACATGGCACTGACGAAAGCGGAGATGTCCGAACGCCTGTTCGACGAAGTCGGGCTGAACAAGCGCGAGGCGAAGGAATTCGTCGATGCGTATTTCGACGTGCTGCGCGAGGCGCTGGAGCAGGGCCGCCAGGTCAAGCTTTCCGGTTTCGGCAACTTCGATCTGCGCCGCAAGAACCAGCGTCCGGGCCGCAATCCCAAGACCGGCGAGGAAATCCCGATTTCCGCGCGCACCGTGGTGACTTTCCGTCCCGGCCAGAAGCTGAAGGAACGCGTGGAAGCCTACGCCGGAGCCGACCATGCTTGATCCGGGAAGCAACCGCGAGCTACCGCCGATCCCGGCCAAGCGCTATTTCACCATCGGTGAAGTAAGCGAGCTGTGCGACGTAAAACCCCATGTCCTGCGCTACTGGGAAACCGAGTTCCCCAGCCTGGAACCGGTCAAGCGCCGCGGCAACCGCCGCTACTACCAGCGCCACGACGTGCTGATGGTGCGCCAGATCCGCGGTCTGCTGTACGAACAGGGCTACACCATCGGCGGCGCGCGCCTGCGTCTGGAGGGCGAGGGCGCCAAGCAGGAATCGGCGCTCAGCAACCAGATCGTCAAGCAGGTGCGCATGGAGCTGGAAGAAATACTGCAGCTGCTGCGTCGCTGATTTTCCCTTCTCCCCAGAGGGAGAAGGGACAGAGAAATACGGCTATAATTGCCGCCCCGCCGCCAAGGCGGGGGATTCGCATCAGTTCGGGGCGTAGCGCAGCCTGGTAGCGCATCTGCCTGGGGGGCAGAGGGTCGTCGGTTCAAATCCGGCCGTCCCGACCAACGCGAAAGCACCAAAGAAAGACCCGCATCCCATTGCGGGTTTTTTATTGCGCGATACTTTGCCTTATGCATCCGCGCGCGCTCGAACTGATCGGCTCACTGGATTTGTCGCCGCATCCCGAAGGCGGCTACTACAAGCGCGTCTACGAATCCAGCAAACAGGTGCTGGCGAACGGCGTGCTTCGGCCCGCCATCACCTCCATCCATTTCCTGCTCACCAAAGGCGTGGGCAGCCGCTGGCATCGCGTCGATGCGGCGGAGGTATGGGACTGGCAGGAGGGCGATGCGGTGGAGTTGTTGATGTACGACGCCGATGCCCGCGCGCTCAGCCGGGCGCAGCTGGATACTTCCGCGCGCGGCGGGCAATTGCTGCAGGTGGTTCCTGCCGGCATCTGGCAGAGCGCAAAAACCCATGGCGATTATTCGCTGGTGAATTGCTCGGTGTCGCCGGGCTTCGTCTGGAGCGGGCTGGAAATGCTGGATGAGTCGAGCGAACTCGCCCATCAGATCCGTGCAGCAGGCGGGTTGGCTTCGTAGCGTAAGGTTGGCTGAACCAATTCGTGTCGGACCGCCTTCCGGCACTTGAGCGCACTCGACCATTCGCTAGTCTGGCCGCCATCTCCGATGATGAGTACTGCGATGCGTTCGATGCTGTGGTGCCTTCTTTTCGTATCCATGCCGCTGCTCGCGCAGGATGTTCCGTTGGCGAACTCGCAAACTGCGATGGATCCCGAGGTTCGGGACATGGATGCGGTCGTCGTGACCGGCGTACAGCCAGGTCCGGGTATGTGGAAGGTCAGCAAGGGCGATCACGTGCTCTGGATCATGGGCACATTGACGCCGTTGCCCAAAGGCATGACCTGGCTGTCACGCGATGTGGAAGCCGTGCTGGCGCAGGCCGATGAAGTGATCGAACCGCCCAGCGCGAACTTCGATTCGGATGTGGGCATGTTCCGGGGAATGCTGATGATTCCCTCGCTGCTGAAGGCCCGCAAGAACCCCGATGGCAAAACCTTGCGCGAAGTCCTGCCGTCGCCGATCTATGCCAGGTGGTCCCTGCTCAAGGCGAAATATCTGGGCCGCGATGAGGGCGTGGAGAAGTGGCGTCCGGTGTTCGCGTCGCAAGAGCTTTACCAGGCCGCGATCAAGAAATCCGGCCTGACCCAGTCCGGGGTGGTGGGCCCGGTGGTGGAAAAGCTGGCGAAGGCGGGCAAGATCAAGCGCACGCCGGCGGTGGTCAAGGTGACGATAGAAAACCCCAAGCAAGTGATCAAGGAATTCTCGGCGTCGTCGCTGGCCGACATCGATTGCTTCGACAAGACGCTGAAGCGTCTGGAGTCGGACCTGCCGATCATGTCCGCGCGCGCCAATGCGTGGTCCATCGGTGATATCCAGGCGCTGCGTATGCTTCCATATGAGGATCAGAACCGCAGCTGCATGAATGCGTTCCTGGAAACCAGCCTGGCGCAGAAGAGCGGCATGGCCGGTGTGCCGCAACGGGTGGAAGCGATGTGGCTGGCCAAGGCCGAAGCGGCGCTGGCAACCAATAAAGTGACCTTCTCCACCCTGCCGATTGGAACCCTGCTGAGTTCCAATGGCTATCTGTCCAAGCTGCGCGCCAAGGGTTATCTGATCGAAGAACCCTGAGCACATCTACTTTGTAGAGCCGAGCTTGCTCGGCTGCTTTCTGTTCTGCAGGAAAGAGCAGCCGAGCAAGCCCGGCTCTACACAAAAAGGATCAGCCTGCGGCGCTGATCGGCGCGGCGGACAATGCCA
The DNA here is from genome assembly GCF_900104085.1 of Pseudoxanthomonas sp. CF125. Classification (GTDB taxonomy): domain Bacteria; phylum Pseudomonadota; class Gammaproteobacteria; order Xanthomonadales; family Xanthomonadaceae; genus Pseudoxanthomonas_A. Next base: position 1,443,052 of record NZ_FNLD01000001.1, on the reverse strand, counting down.
GCTGCGGCCAGCGCGCCAGCACCGCTTCGCGGATGCCGTTGGCGTCGATGCCGGCTTCGGCCAGCAGTTGCTCGCGGCTGGCGTGGTGCTGGAACTCATCCGGCAGACCCAGCTGCAAAACCGGAAGCTGCAGATTTTCGGCGTGCAGCAGTTCGGCCACGCCGGAACCGGCGCCGCCCATCACCACGTTGTCCTCGACGGTAACGAAACCTTCGTGGGTCGAGGCCAGTTCGAGGATCAATGCGCGGTCCAGCGGTTTGACGAAGCGCATGTTGACCACGGTAAGACCCAGCTCCCTGCCGACCTGTTCGGCCGCCGGCACCGTGGCCCCGAATGCCAACAGAGCGATGCGCGAACCATGTGCGCGCACTTCCGCCTTGCCGATCGGCAAGGTCTCCAGGCCCGCATCGATGGCCACGCCCGGGCCGGTGCCGCGCGGGTAACGTACTGCCGCCGGTCCCTGGTACTGGAAGCCGGTGCTCAGCATCCTGCGGCACTCGTCCTCGTCGGCCGGCGCCATCACCACCATGTGCGGCACGCAGCGCAGGTAGCTCAAATCCAGATTGCCGGCGTGGGTGGCGCCGTCCGGGCCGACCACGCCGCCGCGGTCGATGGCGAACAGCACATCCAGTTTCTGGATGGCCACGTCGTGCACCAGCTGGTCGTAGCCGCGCTGCAGGAAAGTGGAATAGATGGCGACCACCGGCTTGGCGCCTTCGCAGGCCATGCCTGCCGCCAGCGTCACCGCGTGCTGTTCGGCGATGGCCACGTCGAAATAGCGCTGCGGATATTCCTTGCTGAAACGCACCAGGCCCGAGCCTTCGCGCATCGCCGGCGTGATGGCCAGCAGCGTGGGATCGGCCGCGGCCATGTCGCACAGCCAGTCGCCGAAAATGTCCGTGTAGGTCGGCTTCTTCGCGCCGCCCTTGCTGATCAAGCCCTTCTCGGGATCGAACGGACCGACCGCGTGATAGCCGATCTGATCGCCTTCGGCCAGTTCGTAGCCTTTGCCCTTGGTGGTGATGATGTGCAGCAGCTGCGGACCTTTTAGTGTCTGTAGCGTCTTCAGCGCGCTGACCAGCGCGGGTACGTTATGGCCGTCGATGGGGCCGGTGTAGTGGAAGCCCATTTCCTCGAACAGCGTGGACGGCACGAACATGCCCTTCCAGTGCTCTTCCCACCGGCGCATGAAGCGCGCCGGCGGCTTGCGCTTGTCGCCCAGCAGTTTCTTGCCGCCTTCGCGCAGCGCGTTGAGGGTGCGGCTGCTGCTGATGCGGCCGAGCATCTTGGTCAGGCCGCCGACGTTTTCCGAAATCGACATCTGGTTGTCGTTGAGCACCACCAGCAGGTTCGGTTCCGGATCTTCCATGCCGCCCGCGTGGTTCAGCGCCTCGAAGGCCATGCCGGCGGTCATCGCGCCGTCGCCGATCACCGCCACCACCCTGCGTTCGTTGCCGGCCTGCGCATTGGCGATGGCCATGCCCAACGCGGCGGAGATCGAAGTGGAGGAGTGACCGACGCCGAAGGTGTCGTACTCGCTCTCTTCGCGCTTGGGGAAAGGGGCCACGCCATCAGCCTGCTTAACCGTGTGGATGCGGTCGCGGCGTCCGGTCAGGATCTTGTGCGGGTAGGTCTGGTGGCCGACATCCCACACCAGCCGGTCGTCCGGCGTGTTGTAGAGGTAGTGCAGGGCGACCGTGAGTTCGATCACGCCCAGGCCGGCGCCGAAATGGCCGCCGCTCTTGCCCACCGATTCGATCAGATAGGCGCGCAGTTCGTCGGCGATGGCGGTCAGTTCGGATTCGTCGAACTGGCGCAAATCGGCGGGGAGGTCGATGCGGGAAAGACGGGGGTAGCGGGTGGGGTCGATCATTCGCCGCATTTTCCTCCCCATCCGGGGGAGGGGCAAGCAAATGCCTGAACACCTCGCCCATCGGTGCCCGCAGGGTGTGCAACGCTGAGAGGTGCATAGCGCCGAGTAAGGGGCGCGAAGTCCGGATGCCTGATACGCCTTAACCTTCGTTGCCCCTCGCCCCAACCCCTCTCCCGGCGGGAGAGGGACTCAAGGTCAGGCCGAGAGCTTGGAACGCTTGGGCAGTTGCGCCTTCAGGAAGGCCATCTGGTCGGCCAGGATGTTGCGGTTGGAAAGGATCAGGTGCTCGATCCAGCTGGGGCGGTACGGAACCGCCAGCAACGGCATATTGGCCTGTTGCGGGGTGCGGTTGGCCTTGCGGGAATTGCAGTGGAAACAGGCGGTGACCACGTTTTCCCAAATATCACGCCCGCCTTTGGACAACGGCAGCACGTGGTCGCGGGTCAGGCTGGGGCGCGAGTATTCGTGGCCGCAATACAGGCAAAGCTGGGCGTCGCGGGCGAACAGGGCGGTGTTGGTCAGGGTAGGCGTGGGCGACAGCGCATGCGAGCGCGCATGGCCGCGCGAGGCGACGATGGGGTGCAGCTCGATGATGCTCTGTTCGCCGGTCATGCGGCTGGTGCCGCCATGCACGCGCAGGCAGGGGTCACCCAGGGTCCAGGCGACGGCGTCGCGTGCGTACAGGCAGGTGGCGTCCTGCCAGTTGATCCAGTCCAGCACGCGGCCATGCGCATCCAGCGACAGCAGGCGCACGGTACTGGAGCGGGAGGCGGGGTGCAGCGCGGAAAGGACCGGGATCTCGGAGGATCTGGCGCCGATACGGTGAAGCTGAGCTGGGTCTGCTTCCATCGGGGAAACAGGTTATACCTAAATGTTGATGATTTGTGTACAGCCCAGTCTCGGTTCTGTAGGAGCGGGCCCTGCCCGCGACGCTTTTCCCGGCCGGAAAGCGTCGCGGGCAGGGCCCGCTCCTACAAGGGGCTATGCGCCGAAGCGTTCGGCGTCCATGGCCATCAGCGGCGCGGCGCCGGATTCGATGGCAGCGGCATGGGTCAGGGTGCGCGGCAGGATGCGGGCGAAGTAGAAACGGGCGGTCTCGCGCTTGGATTGCTTGAACGCATCGCTATGCGTCGAAGCCTCCGCTGCGGCCACGCTGCGCGTCCACCAATAGGCCAGCGCGACGTAGCCGGAATAGAACAGGTAGTCGGTGCTGGCCGCGCCGATCTCTTCCGGGTCCGCCGATGCGCGCTGCAGGATGCCTTGCGTCAGAGCAGCCCACTCCGTGGCTTTCTGGCGCAGAGGCGCGATGAATTCGGCCAGCGACGCATCGCCTTCGTGCTGCTTGGCGAACGCCTCTATCTGCGCGAGGAACAGCTTGAGGCCGGCGGCCTTGGTCGAAGCGGTCTTGCGCCCCATCAGGTCCAGCGCCTGGATGCCGGTAGTGCCCTCGTAGAGCGTGGTGATGCGCGCGTCGCGCGCCAGCTGCTCCATGCCGTGTTCATGGATGTAGCCGTGCCCGCCGAAGCATTGCAGGGCGTGGTAGGTGTTCTCGATGGCCCATTCGGTCTGGCAGGCCTTGGAGATCGGGGTCAGGAAGCTGACCAGCACATCGGCCTGTTCGCGCTCGGCTGCGTCTTGCGCGTGATGGGCGACGTCGATCAAGGTGCCCGCGTGCAGGGCGAGCAGGCGGCTGCCTTCGACCAGCGATTTCACGGTCAGCAGCATGCGCCGCACATCGGGATGCACGATGATCGGATCGGCGGGTTTGTCCGGAAATTTCGGGCCGCTCAGCGAGCGCGTCTGCAAGCGGTCCAGGGAATAGCGCAGTGCGTTCTGGTAAGCGCGTTCGGACAGGCCGATGCCTTGCAGGCCCACGCCCAGGCGTGCGGTGTTCATCATCGTAAACATCGCCAGCAGGCCTTTGTGCGGCTGGCCCACCAGATAGCCTTCGGCGCCGTCGAAATTCATCACGCAGGTGACCGAGCCCTTGATGCCCATCTTGTGTTCGATGGAGCCGCAGCGCAGTGCATTGCGCTCGCCCATGCTGCCGTCGCGCGCGACCTTGAACTTGGGCACGACGAACAGCGAAATGCCTTTGGCGCCGGGCGGGGCGTCCGGCAGTTTCGCCAGCACCAGGTGCACGATGTTCTCGGTCAGGTCGTGTTCGCCGGCAGTGATGAAAATCTTGGTGCCGCTGATGGCGTAGCTGCCGTCGGTGTTGGGCTCGGCACGGGTCTTCAGCAGGCCCAGGTCGGTGCCGCAATGCGGTTCGGTGAGGCACATGGTGCCGGTCCAGCGGCCGTCGACGATGGGTTTGAGGAAGGCTTCACGCTGCCAGTCTTCGCCGTGCTGTTTCAATGCCTCCACTGCGCCGTGCGACAGCAGCGGGAAATTGCCCCATGCCAGGTTGGCGGCGTTGATCATTTCGTTGAGCGGTACGCCCATGACATGCGGCAAGCCTTGGCCGCCATGTTCCGGCGCCGCGGTCAGGCCGGTCCAGCCGCCTTCGATGAACTGGCTGTACGCCTGCTGGAAGCCGGGTGGGGTGGTCACATCGCCGGTGGCCTTGTCGAAGCTGCAGCCGATCTCATCGCCCACGCTGTTGAGCGGGGCCAGCACGGTTTCGGTGAAGCGCGCGGCTTCGTCCAGCACGGCATCCAGGACGTCGCGCGTGGCATCGCCATAGCCCAATTTCGCGAACAGCGCCTCCGCGCCCAGCACGTCGTAGAGGGCGAAACGGATATCGGTCAGCGGGGCTTTGTAGGTGCTCATAGGCTCGGGAATGGGGAATGGGTTGTCGGGAATCGGGAATGGGTTGTCGGGAATCGGGAGTCGGGAGTCGGGAGTCGGGAGTCGGGAGTCGGGAGTCAAGCATTCCGCTTTCGCCTCCCCCTTTGAAAAAGGGGGATTGAGGGGGATTTGTTTTTGCTTTTGCTGTTGCTCGTCTTAAAGCAAGAAGATCAAGAGCAAATCCCCCGTAGCCCCCTTTTCCAAAGGGGGCAAAGCAAATCCTTCCCGATTCCCGATTCCCGATTCCACAAGTCAGCGCAACACGCCGTCCAGGCCCGGCACCGGATTGAGCGTATTGCGCGAATCGATGTCGAAGGAGCGGGACTTTTTCTCGTCCGGCACTGCCTGCAGCTTGCCTTTCAGGGTGTAGCCCAGCGAATGCCGGCCGGCCAGGGCATCGGCCACCGCCATGCGCGCTTCCGCGGTCGGCTTGAAGGGTAGGGTGACCACGTCGGCCGATTCGGGTCCGATGGAAATGCCCGGCGTGGCCCGCAAACTGCCGGCGCTCTGGTCGCCGACGGTGATGGCAAGATCGGCGCTGTCGAAGCGCATGGGGATGCTGCTGTAGTTCTGCAGACGCAGATCAAGCGACCAGCTGCCGTCGGCATTGACGGTCAGCTGCTGGATGCTGGCGGCCGGCTCTGAAACGCGCCGCACCAGACCGCCGCCGCACGCGGCCAGGAAAACCGAAATCGACAGCAGACAAACCCAACGCGCGACAGCCTTCATGCCCATCCTCCGATCAGCGATGGGCAAGGATACTACGGCGTATGGGGTGAACCTCTACCGCAATGGCGCGGCCATGATCAGCGGGCCCAGGTCGTAGCCCATGGCAGCGGCGCGGGCCTTGATCTGTTCGAACAGATCGCGGTCCATGGCCGGCTCCCGCGACAATATCCACAGATAGTCGCGGTCCGGCTCGCCCACCACGGCCCAGGTATAGCCGGGGTCCAGGTCTATGACCCAGTAATCGGCCCAGACGAAAGGCAGCCAGGACAACCAGTTGGGAGCGAAGCGCACCTCCAGCCGTCCAGGGTGGCCTTCCACCAACCGCGCCAGGCCTTCGGCGACGCTCGTTTCCCCATCGGCGTTGCGGCAGGCGTTACGGACGCCGATCAGCTCGTCTTCGCGCAGGGTATAGGCGGCGGTGATGTCCCCTGTGCACTTGTCCTGGAAGGACATCGGCAAGTGGGCGATTTCATACCACTGGCCCGCATAGCGCGAGATATCCAGTGCAGGCACCGAGGTGACGGGGTTGGCGGCCTGGGCGCCGGGGGCGACGCAGGCCAGCAGCAACAGCACGGCGGTCAGGCTACGCATGCGACAGGCTCCGCAATCGGAAGCACAGCTTAAGTTGCCCGCAACACGCGATGTGTAAAGTTGTTGTTGGCCGGATCCGCGACTTCCGGGATAGCTCAAGCGGTTGATTGGGATCGTTTTTTCGTAAGGTTGCGTCGTCACGCCTTGCCCGGGGGTCTATCCGGCGGCTTAGCCGTAGGTGCTGACCCGCTCGGGTGGCTTCCCTTCGCTCTCCACTTCCACGCCGGTGGGCCTGTTGGAGAAGGTATGCCGGGCCTCGGCGATGGTGTTGGCGACCGCCAGGGCGGCCGACTTTTCGGGGAACCAGAAGACGGGCTTGCCGTCGTCCATCAGTTTCCAGCCTTCATAGGAAGGGCGGAGCATCAGCAGGGAACGGGTCATGGCCAGGTATCCGGTCGGTTCCAGCAAAGCATGGCGGCTTCGGCTGCGGGTTGAACGCGGCACTCTGTTCCTTGTGCGTAACGGCGATTCCATCGCCGGCACAGAATGCCCATGCCGCAAACGTACCGCAGTCGGGCGAGGGCGCGGCATTGGGTAGGAAAAGTCTGACTGCGCGCGAAAATCCCCCTGGCGATAGCTCGGGATCGACCGACAGCGCAACGCGTCTAGATATCGCTGGCCAGCTGCGACGGACGCGCTTTGCGCACCGTTGATGAACGAACCCGCGCCGCCCGTTTTTTCGCCCAGATGAGTACGCCGGTCAGCGACAGCATGGCCACCAGAAGACCCATCAGCGAAACCAATATCCGGCCAGGTATTCCAATGATCCGGCCCGAATGCAGCGGGAACTGCGCCTGCATGAAGATGTCGCCGGCCGAACCGGTGCCCGGTACCTCCGCGCCTGCCGGTTGCCCGGTGTTCGCGTCGAAGTAGAGCCAGGGATTACCGAGTCCGCCATCGCCATGATCCTGCCCCGGCGCGAAGAAGCCGACGCCGTACACGCCGTACATGGACGAATAGAACACCGCACCGGCCGGCGCCTGCCAGCCGCGCATGCGGCCGGCGGCGATGCCAAGTTCTACGCTGCGCTCGCGGGTGATGGAGGGCTCTATCGGTTTCTCCAGCGGGGCGGGAGCGCGCGTATCGAAAGGCGAGGGCGTCAACGTCGAGAACATCGACACCAGCGGCCGCATCACCTGCTGCCCCAGGTTCATCGACACAGAGGTGATCGCCAGCGTCAGCAACAACAGCCATACCCATACGCCGCCGGAGCGATGCAGATCGAAGTTGAGTTTGTAGCCGCGCTCGCGCCAGCGGAAGGCGAACGATTTGCGCCAGGCGCGCAGGTTGGGGAACGAAAGCCACAGCGCGATGCCGCTGTCGATTGCCCAGACGATGCCGACGATGCCCATGAACAGCACGCCGATCTCCATGCCCCAGCCGTCGGGGATATGCATGCTGTAGTGCAGTTTGTACAGGAACGGCAGCAGGTTTTCGCGCGACAGGGACACCGCTCCCCACATGCGCTTGCCCTGGATCTTGCCGCTTGCCGGATCGAGTGCGACCTCGTTGTAGTCGACGTCGTACAACTGGCCGCTGGCGGGGTCGACGCGCGGTTCGACGGACAGGTTGAGCGCATGTCCGGGTTCCACCGCCAAAGGCGCATAGGTCACGCGTATGCGCGGATCGGCCGCTTCCACCTGCGCCGCCAAGGCGAGCGTGGATTGCGGCTGGCCCGTGCTGGAGGCGTGATAGAACTGGGGATTGAGCCACTCGTCCAACTCGTGGTCCCAGGAGATGACCGCACCGGTCAATCCCGATACGAACAGGAAGACGGCGATGAACAGGCCGAACCAGCGATGCAGTAGGACGAAGGACTGGCGCATCCGTTTTCCTCAGCCTTGCGACACGAACGGCACGCGGTTCACCAGCGGTATCCGATCGTCATGATCGCCTTGCGCTTGGTGCCGAACCAGCAATCGCCGCGATCCAGGCAGGTGGCGATATAGGTTTTGTCGGTCGCATTGGCGACGTTCAACGCCAGTCGCCACGGGCCGGTTTCGTAGGAGAGCATAAGATCCAGCAGCGTGCTCGAAGGGGTGGTGGTCACGTCGATGCCATCGCTGGTCTTGCCCACGTAGCGCACGCCGGCGCCGGCCTTCAGTCCTTGCAGGCCGTAGCCGTCGAACTTGTGTAGCGCCCACACTGCGGCCGAGTGCTTCGGGATGCCGCTCAACTGCTTGTCCAGATAGGCGAGAGAATCCTCCCCGACACTGGTCTGGCGCGCGTCCATGTAGGTGTAGTTGGCGATCAAATCCCAGGCGGTCAGGTTGGCCGCTACTTCCAGTTCAACTCCTTTCACGGTGACTTCGCCGCGCTGGACGGATTCGTTAGCGTGTGCGGGATCGGCGCTGAGTCGGTTCTTTTCTTTCAACTGATAGATCGCGGCGGCGGCGGTGATGCGACCGTCCTCCGGCGACCACTTCACGCCGGCCTCGGCCTGTTTGCCGCGTTTCGGCTTGAACGCGTTGCCGGAGAAGTCGGTGCCGGCCACAGGCTCGAACGATTCGGAATAGCTCACGTAAGGCGACCAGCCGCCGTCGGCAAGGTAGACCAGGCCCAGGTTTTTGCTGGTCGCCGAATCTTCGGTACGCGAAGGAGTTTGCTCGCCTTCGTAAGTGACCAGGGTATCGGTCTTGGCCCGGTCATGGCGCAATCCGGCCACCAGTACCCAGCGATCGTCGAACTTGATCTGATCCTGGACTAGAAAGCCGACGTTGCGGACCCGCGTCAAAGTGTCGGTGGCCGGCGTGTCGGTGTATGCAGGCAGCGGGAAGGTACCGTAGACCGGGTTGTAAACATCCAAGGGCGTGGCGTAGTAGTCGCCCCAGGAAACCTGGCGCATGCGCGAGTTCATGGCATCCACGCCGAACAGCAAAGTGTGCTGGGTGCGGCCGAACGCCAGTTTTCCTTCGAACAGCAGATCCGCGTTGTTGATGCGTGCGGTGTCGTCGGTGAAATACCACAGGCGATTCAGGTAAGTGCCATCCGGATCCGGTGCGCCGGTGGTATCGACGAAGCCTTCCCACCAGGCCGCGTACATGGTGCGCATCTTGCCGTCGATGTCGTCGTGGCGCAGATGATGGCGCAGAGTCCAGTTGTCGCCCAGCTTCTGCTCGAACTCGTAGCCGGCGCGCTTGCGGGTGCCGCCGTAGTAATCCCAGTCGGGCTCGCTGATGAAAGTGTCGTACGGGATCTTGCCGTTAGGCGCCGACGTGAGCGTGCCTGCGATGGGAAAGAAGGCGTTGGTGTTGCCGGTCTCGTCCTTCTGGTATTCGGCATAGGCCGTGAGTGTGGTGTCGGCGTTGGGTTTCCAGGTCAGCGACGGGGCGATGAAGGTGCGCTTGTCGTCGGCGTGGTCGACCTGGGTGCCGCTGTCTTTGCCCAGCGCGACCAGACGGTACAGCAGCGTGCCGTCGTTGTTCAAAGGACCGGTGAGATCCAGGGCGATCTGCTTGTGGCTGTCGTTGCCCACCTGCACGCTGATCTCGCGCTGCGCCGTTTCCTGCGGCCGTTTGGACACCAGATTGACCACGCCGCCGGGGCCGTTCTGCCCCGCGATCACCGAGGCTGGGCCGCGCAGCACTTCGATGCGCTCGAAGGCGTAGGGTTCGTTGCGCACCACGCCGTACCAGCCGGTGAGCGGCACGCGCAGGCCGTCGAGCAGTACCGAGCCTTCGCTGCCGCCGCGCAGGGTGAACCAGTCGCCGCGGTTGTCCAGCCCATACATCTCCGAACGCACGCCGGCGGTGTAGCGCAGCACTTCCTGCATGGTCTGCGCGTTCTGGTCGCGGATCTGCTCCTTGCTGATGACCGTGATCGATTGCGGGATTTCGTTGAGCGGCGCATCCGTCTTCATGACGCCGCTGTGCCCGGCGACATAGCCCTCATTCGCTTCTCCCTGGACTTCCACGGCGTCCAAGGTCTTGGCGTCGGCGGTTCCTGGCATGTCCTGGGCAAGGACGGTTGTCGGTGCGAATAAGGCAACCGCCATGCACCGAGACAACAAAGCTCGCCGCAAGGCGGCAACGGGGTAGGAAGGCGATGGAAGGGTCTGGATGGGAGCGGGCCGCATGGATATTCCGGAGAGGAGGATTAAGATAATGAGAATCATTATCTATTGAGAACGAATCGTATTTCAACCGCTGCGCATCCAGCCGTTCTGTATGGATTGAAGGAGTTGGTCCCGGATGGCGTACGCGCATGACGGCAAGGCCATGCGTGGTCCGAGCTATTGGAGATGTGGTTCGCAGCCCAAATACCGCCTGGTATGCGTCGGACACAGCCTGCCGGAGCCCAAAAACAAAGAAGGGCTCCCATCGCTGGAAACCCTTCGATAACTATCAATTTTGGTCCACCAAAATGGTGGCCGGGGAGGGAATCGAACCCCCGACACAGGGATTTTCAATCCCTTGCTCTACCGACTGAGCTACCCGGCCGCTGCACCCGCGGCCAAGCCGAAGTGAGGGGCGGCATGATACGGGGACGGGGCCCGCGCGGCAAGCCGCCTGTGCGCTGAACATGCGATGGAGTGGTGGGTTTTGCTTCAACCGGGTGAGCGCATTATTGATGCAAATTCCCTCCACAACGCGGAGCAAAGCATGAAAAGCACGCTCTTATTGCTGGCCCTGACGCTGTCGCTCGGGGCTTGCAGCACGACCCGGATGACCGACGCCGAAACCCTGGCCCTGTACCAGACCCATGCCGGCGAACCGGTCAAGAACTTCCAATACCTGGGCCATCTCAGCGGCTGGACCCCGCTGGGCGACACCGCGCTGGCGGTCTGGACCAAACCGACCCAGGCCTATCTGCTGGAACTCTACGGCCCTTGCAACGACCTGGAATTCGCCCCGGCGATCAGCCTGAGCAGCATCGCCAACAGCGTCTCGGCGCGGTTCGACAATGTCTACGTGCACGGAGGCGGTGCGCCCAGCATGCGGCTTCCCTGCAGAATCGAAACCATTCGTCCGCTGGATGTGAAAGCGCTCAGACAGGCGCAGAAGGATCTGCGCGAGGCCCAGCTGGTGGAGCGGGAAGCAGCGAGCAGTTGATTCAAGCCCCTCTCCCATCGGCGCCCGCAGGGTGTGCAAGGCTGAGAGGGGTTGGGGTGAGGGTACGGCGGAGTCCAGTAAGTCTGTACTACATGGACTCCGCCGTACCCTCACACCCCAAGAGTGCTTGCTACGCGGCGTCCGCCCTACGGGCACCCTGTATCAAGTACGGGGCAGGCTCTTCTCCCGGCGGGAGAAGGGTTCTATTCCTCCGGCACATACCCCGCAGGCTTTTCCGCATCACCCGAAAACAGGAATTTCTCCAACTCCGCCTCCAGGAACGCGCGGTGCTTGGGATCGCGCGGCGATAGGCGGTTCTCATTGATCAGCATGGTCTGGTGCGCCAGCCCTGCTGCCCAGGCAGACTTGCCGATGTGCGCATAGATGCGCTGGCCCAGTTCGCCGGGATAGGGAACGAAATCCAGGCCCTCGGCCTCGCGTTTTTCGTATTCGCAGAAAATGGTTCTGGGCATCGCCGTTCCTCTTATTTGCTGAGCGAGCCGCCGGGCAATCCGCCGAGCAGCTTTCGAATAGGCGCCGGCAGTCCCAGCGAGACCAGCTCGGCGCGCGCCACCCAGCGCAGATCGTCATTGTCGCGCACCTCATCGCGCGCAGCGAGCGTGCGCCAGTGCAGCGGATGCATGCGCAGACGGTAGTGGGTGAAGGTGTGCGGAATTTCCGCCAGCGCCTCGGCGCCATTGTAATCGCCCTGCAGATGCGCCGAGAACCAGACGCGCGCCTGCTCATGAGTTTCCGCCTCCGGCAACGACCAGAGCGAAGCCCAGATGCCGGTCGGCGGGCGACGCTGCAGCAGGATTTCGCCCGCCGCATTCTCCGCCAGCAGTACCAGCGCCGTGCGTTCGGGCAGCGGCTTGCCGGGACGGGAAGTGGGAAGCTCTTCGACGCGGCCTTCGTTCAACGCGACGCAATCGCTGCTCAATACGCACAGCATGCAGGCCGGGTTCTGGCGCGTGCACAGGGTGGCGCCGAAATCCATCTGCGCCTGGGTGTAATCGGCCATGCGCGAATGCGGAAGGTGCGCCTGCGCCAAGGCCCACAATTGCTTTTCCACCGCTGGCGCGTTCGGCCAACCGGCGATGCCGTGGTAGCGGGTGAGCACGCGCTTGACGTTGCCGTCCAAGATCGCGAAGCGATCGCCCCAGGCCTGCGCAAGGATCGCACCGGCGGTGCTGCGGCCGATGCCCGGCAGCGCGACCAGCGCGTCGAAATCGCGCGGCAGATCGCCGTCGTGCAGTTCCACGCAGCGGCGCGCGGCCACATGCAGGTTGCGCGCGCGGGCGTAATAGCCAAGCCCGGACCATTGCGCCAATACTTCGTCCAGCGATGCCGCGGCCAGGTCCGGCAGGGTGGGAAACACGCCGACGAAACGTTCGAAGTACGGCATCACCGTCTTCACTTGCGTCTGCTGCAGCATGATTTCCGCCAGCCATACGCGGTATGGCGTGCGTGGATGCTGCCAAGGCAAATCATGGCGGCCTGAATGATCGAACCATTCCAGCAAGCGCTGCGCGAAGGTCTCTGGAACGGCGCTCATTCCGATGCCTGGTTCGCGGGAATGGCGGGATCTTCCAGCTGTAGCTCGACGCCTTCCAGCACCGCGCCCGATACCTCCAGTCTGGGCGTCGTCAACGTACCGCTGAGGGGCGGAAGCAGGGAGCCTTTGGCGCCGGCCGCACTCCAGTCCATGACTTCGAACAAACGGAAGCGACCGTCGAAGGCTGTCTGGTCGCGTCGCAGCGACAGTGCGGCGATGTCCGATAGATCGCTGGCGCCGTTGTAAACCAGTGCGAAGGGAAGCGGCGAAGCGGATTGCCCCAGCGGCGGCGGCAGTGCCGGCCAAGCCGAAGGCCAACCAGCGAGGCGGCCGTCCAGTTGCAAGTGCAGCTTGTCGGCGGATTTAAAACCGCCCGAGGCGTCCAGAGTGGGCATCACGTCCCCGCCGCGCAGCGATACGCCTACGGGCTGCAGAGTGATGGCCCTGTCGCCGAGCAGCAGCGGTCCGGCAAGGCCCAACGCGAACGGCAGCGAAGCGTCCCCGGAGACATAGCGCGACTGTGCGCTTAGTACGGCGTTGTCCAGGCCGATGCCCTGCTTGCCGCGCAGTTTCGCCGACAGATTGATCCGCGAAGGCAGTCGCCACTGTGCGCCTTCGAGCGTGATCTGGCCTACGACTCCAACGCCTGCGCCTACTTCTGGCTTGGTCAAACTTGCATAGACATCGACCGGCGCCCGCAGATCGCCGCCTGCATAGCGCCCGCGCAGATGCATGCGCAAGGGTCGCCCCGGCGTTAGCGACGGCAACTCGGCATCCAGTGCTTCGACCTTCCAGTCGCTGCCCAGGATTTTCCCGCGCACGATGCCGATTCCACGCGACAGTGTGGGCATTGGAGTGTCGCTGGGTGGCCGTTTGGCCTGCCAGCGTTGGAATGCGGCCATGTCCAGCACCGGCGCATCCAGCTCCAGTCGGTTTGCGGTCAGGTCGCTGCCGCGTGCGCGCAAGGTGGACCACGGCACCGAAATGAAAATGCGTTCGGAGCGAAGGATCACCGCATCGCCGTCCGCGTCGCGGGCCACGACATTGCGCGCCACTAGTTGCGGCGTGCCGCGCAGGCGGTAGTCGCTTGCGCCTTCGGCGGTGATCCGCATTCCCAGCACATCGCCGGCCATCGACAGTATCCGCGGCACCAGCCATGCCGGATCCAATAGCCAGCGCAATACGACCGCGCCAGACAGGACCACGACCGCCAACGCCAGCAGCGCGATCTTACGGCGCCGAGTCAAGCGGACGTGCTCGGGTATTTGATCACCTGATGGCATTCATTCTGTCGCAACCCATGAACGGATTTTAAGTACACGACGATGGCATCCAGAATGCCCGACGGCCTGTCTCACCCGCCAAGCGCTTCCGGCAACAACGCATCGACGAAGGCCTCTGCGTCGAACACGCGCAGATCCTCCGAACGCTCGCCGATGCCGGCATAACGGATCGGGATGCCGAACTCGCGCGCCAGTGCGAACACCACGCCGCCCTTGGCGGTGCCGTCCAGCTTGGTCACCACCAGTCCGGTGACGCCGACGGCGGCATGGAACTGGCGCAGCTGCGACAGCGCGTTCTGTCCGGTGGTGCCGTCGATGACCATCAGCACTTCATGCGGCGCCGTGGCATCCAGCTTGCCCAGCACGCGGCGGATCTTGCCCAGCTCAGCCATCAATCCCTGCTGCGTATGCAGGCGCCCGGCGGTGTCGGCGATCAGCACTTCAATGCCGCGCGCCTTGGCGGCCTGCAACGCATCGAAGGCCACCGACGCCGCATCGGCGTCCTGGCCCTGGGCGATCACCGGTACGCCGTTGCGTTCGCCCCAGGTCTGCAGCTGCGCCACCGCGGCGGCGCGAAAGGTGTCGCCGGCGGCCAGCATCAGGCTGTGGCCCTGTCCTTTGAAGCGGCGCGCCAGCTTGCCGATGGTGGTGGTTTTGCCCACGCCGTTGACGCCGACGGTGAGCACGACGAAGGGCTTGCTTGCACGGTCGATCTGCAGCGGCAGCGCCACCGGGGCCAGCATCGCGATCAGTTCCGCGCGCAGGGCCTTGAGCAGGGCCTGGGCGTCGCTGAATTCGCGCGCCTTCATGCGTTTGCGCAGGCCTTCGACCAGGGCCGTGGTTGCGGACACGCCGACATCGGCAGTGAGCAGGGCCGTTTCGATCTCGTCCAGCAGATCGTCGTCCAGCTTGGGGTTGCGGGAAAACAGTCCGCCCAGACCGCGCGCGAAACCGCTGCCGCGCAGGCGTTCGCGCCACCCGGGTTTTCCGGCCGGTGCGGGGGCGGGCAGGGTGGCTTCGGTCGGCGGTGCCTCGGCGACGGTTTCGGCGGCCACCACCGGATCGGCGGATGCGCTTTCCCCGCTGGTTTCGGGGAATGCGGCGGCCAGCTCTTCCGTACTGTAACGGCGTGTGGCGTCGCTCTCAGGCGAAGTTTCGGGACCGGAGGCGGGCTTCTTGCGACGGAAAAAACTGACCATTGCTCGGGGATATCGGAGAATACGCACATGCTAGCACCGGCACCCCGATGGCCCCGATGAAACCTGTCCCGCATGCCGAGGCCGGCAAGATCCGCATCATCGGCGGACGCTGGCGCGGCACCCGTCTGTCCGTGCCGGCCAGCCCGGGCCTGCGTCCCAGCAGCGACCGAGCGCGCGAGACGTTGTTCAACTGGCTGATGCCGGCGTTGCCGGGCGCGCGGGTGGTCGACGCATTCGCCGGCACCGGCGCGCTGGGCCTGGAAGCGGTGTCCCGAGGCGCGGTCAGCGCGGTGCTGGTGGAACGCGACGCGGCCCTGGCCCAGGCCCTGCGCGCGACGGTCGCGCGTCTGTCGGCGCAGCCGTCGGTGGAAGTGGTGCAGAGCGATGCGCTGGCCTGGCTGGCGCGGCAGGCGCCGGCTTCCTTCGATCTGGCCTTCGTCGATCCGCCTTTCGGCGCCGGCCTCTGGCAGGCGACGCTTGACGTCCTGCTGCCGACTTTGGCGCCGGATGCGTGGTTGTACATCGAATCTCCGCCCGACCAGGCGCCGGCGTTGCCGCCGCAATGGAGCCTGCACCGCGAAGGCCGCACCCGCGAAGTGCGTTTCGCCCTCTACCGCGCACCCGACCGGCGCGGCGCTGATACACTGAACGGCAACATTTCCGTGGCGGTTCCTGAATGACTGTGGCACGCACCCGCATCGCGGTTTATCCCGGCACATTCGACCCTATCACCAACGGCCACATCGACCTGATCGATCGTGCCGCCCCCTTGTTCGAACGTTTGATCATCGGCGTTGCCGAGAGCCCGGGAAAAGGCCCGGCGCTGCCGCTGGACCTGCGGGTAAGGCTGGCGCGCGGGGCCGTGGCCCACCACCCGCACGTGGAAGTGCGCGGCTTCAATTCGCTGCTCGCGCATTTCGTCAAGGAAGTCGGCGGCGGCGTGCTGCTGCGGGGCCTGCGCGCGGTTTCCGATTTCGAATACGAGTTCCAGCTGGCCAGCATGAACCGCCACCTGATTCCCGAAGTGGAAACCCTGTTCCTGACCCCGGCCGAGCAATATGGCTTCATTTCCTCCTCGCTGGTGCGCGAAATCTCGCGCCTTGGCGGGGATGTTTCCGGTTTCGTGCCGCAGGCCGTGGCCGTCGCGCTGCAGGAACAATGGCGGCTCAAGGCAGGGGGCTGATCCATGCCGTACCATTCACCGCAAGACCTACAGGAGGGGAAGAACCCATGAAGATAGCTACACGATTGTTGCTCGCCGCTTGCCTAGTACTGCCGTTCGCCGCCTGCAAGAAGCAGGAAGCCGCCGCGCCGGTGGAAACCGCCCCGCTGACCGCGCCGGCCAGCAACGACGACGCTGCGTGGAAGGCGTACCTGCAGGACGTGGTCACCCGCAACATGGGCGACATCACCAACAGCCCGTTCGTCTACTACCTCACCAGCCAGAGCAACCCCAAGTTCGAAGGCGACTACAAGGGCCAGCTGGACCAGGTCCGCAACGCCCTGGCGCGCGGCATCGTCGGCGGCAACCTGATCGCGTTCGGTTCGCCCGAATCGGCCAAGATGGCCGACATCGCCGTGGCCGGATTCAAGGATGTGCCGCCGGATACCATGAAGAAGGTCAAGATCATCTTCATCGGTCAGGCCGCCGACAGCGAACGGGTCAAGGCCGCGGTCACCGCCACCGGCGCCGACTACGTCTTCGTCGAAGCCAAATGATCTGCGCGGGCGTGGCCGCGATGCGGCCACGCCTTGCGGACCAGTAACTCCGGAACCAGAAAAGCAACGCTCTTGAGCCTTCAACCGAAATGTCACTGAAGATCAACGAGCTGTGCGTGAACTGCGACGTGTGCGAACCCGCCTGTCCCAACCAGGCCATCGCCATGGGCGAAACCATCTACGTCATCGACCCGGCCCGATGCACGGAGTGCGTCGGCCACTACGACGAACCCCAATGCGTGGTCGTCTGCCCGGTGGAATGCATCGACCCCGACCCGGCATTTCCCGAAACAGAGCAGGACCTGCTGGCGAAACTGCGCCGGTTGCAACAGGAGCAAGCATGAAACCGCGCAAGCGTTTGGCTGGATTCCTATTCGCATGCACGGTGGCGCTGCTGCCTGCGACCGCCCTGGCGCTTTCACCGCAGACGCGGCCCGCTCCCGCTTCGCTCTCTGCGCATCCGCCGGGCGCGGCCATCGCCTCGGGCCATCACCTGGCCACCGATGCCGGGCTGCAGGTGCTCGCCGAAGGCGGCAATGCTTTCGATGCGGCCGTGGCGGTGTCCTCGACCCTGTCGGTGGTGGAGCCGATCAGCTCCGGCCTGGGCGGCGGCGGATTGTTCCTGCTGCATGACGCCCGCAGCGGCAAGGACGTGATGCTGGATGCGCGCGAGTACGCGCCGGAATCGGCCACGCCCGAGCAATTCCTGGACAAGAAAGGCGAGTTGGACCGGGACCGCTCGATGAACGGCCCGTGGTCGGCCGGCATCCCGGGCTTGCCGGCGGCGCTGGTGGAACTGGCCGGCAAGCACGGCCGTCTGCCGTTGCGGCAATCGCTGGCGCCCGCCATCCGTATCGCCCGCGAAGGTTTTCCGGTGTACGCGCGCATGGCCAAGGGCTACGCGTCGCGTCGCGAAATCATGGACCGCTATCCGGGTACGCGTGAGGTCTATCTGCGCAACGGCAAGCCGATCGCGGAAGGCGACATCTTCCGTCAGCCCGAATTGGCGCACACGCTGGAGCTGCTGGCGGCCGAGGGTTTCGACGGTTTCTACCGCGGCGAAACCGCACGTAAACTGATCAAGGGCGTGAACCAGGCCGGCGGCCGTTGGACGGCGCGGGAACTGGCCGCCTATCAGGTGAAACAGCGCGCGCCTATCAGCTTCGACTACCGGGGCTGGAAAGTGACCACCGCGCCGCCGCCGTCTTCCGGCGGCATCGCGCTGGCCGAGATGCTGCAGATCCTGGAACCCTGGGACCTGCAGAAACTGGATGAAGCGCACCGCATCCATCTGGTGACTGAAGCCATGCGCCGCGCCTATCGCGACCGCACTTTTTTCCTGGGCGATCCGGATTTCGTGGAGATCCCGCAGAAGGTGCTGACCAGCCGCGATTACGCACAAGGCCTGCGCGCCACCATCCATCCGGACAAGGCCACGCCCAGCGATCTGCTCTCGGGCAAGCCGACGCCGCTGGAAGACGATGAAACCACCCACTTCTCCATCATCGACGCCGAAGGCAACCGGGTCGGCGGTACGCAGACGGTGAACCTGCTGTACGGGTCGGGCCTGATACCGTCCGGCACCGGCGTGCTGCTCAACGACGAGATGGACGATTTCGCGCTCAAGCCCGGCACGCCCAACGCCTTCGGGGTGATGGGCTACGAGGCCAATGCGCCCAAGCCGGGCAAGCGCATGCTCAGTTCCATGACGCCCACCTTCATGGAGTCTGCCGACAAGGTCGTGGTGTTAGGCACGCCCGGCGGCAGCCGCATCATCACCATGGTGTTGCTGGGCATCCTGGGCTACGACGCCGGGCTGTCCGCGCAACAGGTCGTCGCGTTGCCGCGCTACCACCACCAGTGGTTGCCGGACGTGATTTCCGCCGAAAGCGGTGCGTTCTCACCAGAAGTTGCCAAGGCCCTGGAAGCGATGGGTCACGAAGTCGATCTGCCTGGCGAGGAAGCGAGCGGCGGCCGCGGTTCCAGCCATGTCTGGGGCAACCTGCAGACCGTGGCGTGGGACCGGGCAAGCGACGTATTGTCCGCGGGCAGCGACCCGCGCAGTCCGGTCGGTGGGGCCAAAGTGGTGATCGCAGCCGACCCGCCCAAACCCTGAGCGATTTCGTTCGCCACCAACGGCGATAGAATCCGCCTGCTATCTCTTCACTCTCATAGGCAGGACCGCGTGGCGGACAACGAAAAAAAGCCGGTCATCACCCATATGCCCGCCATCCTTACCGGCAGCGCGGCGCTGATCGCCGCGTTGACCACGGTCTACGTCAACATCCGCAACGACATCAAGGACGAGGCGCCGCCGGCCGTGGTAGCCACGGCCAAGCCCGCCGAGGCGAAGCCGGCCGCACCCGCCGGGCCGCAGGAACTGCGCCTGCAGTTGCAGCGCGTGGCCGTGCAGCAGGATGGCGCGGTAGGCAATGCCGACTGGCGCTTCGCCATCGAGGCCGACGGCCAGCCGCTGTTCGCTTTCGAGCAGGAATCCATGACTTCCGAAGGCGGCCGCAACATCGTGGTGGTGGGCGAAGACCGCAATGCCCGCGCCAACCTCGAACTGGCGCCAGGCAAGCGCATCCCCATCACCATCAAGGGCTGGCGCAGCGGCTGGTTCAAGAACAGCGACCAACCGGCGGCCAGCGGGCAAGGCTGGGTGACCTCGGCCGGCGCGCTGGCGCCTATCGCGGTGAAAGCCGCTGACGAGAGCAAGGGCGCATTCACCTTTTATTTCTCGGCCGTGCCCGAAAAAGAATAGGCCGTACGGCAGGGCGCGTCGTAGAGCTGTCGTAGGAGCGACGTGAGTCGCGAAGGCCAATGCCATTGGTTTCGCGACTCACGTCGCTCCTGCGAGTTCCTACGAGTTCCTACAAAAGGCGGGAGTACAATCGGGTCATGAAACTCTGGTCACTGCTAGGCAATTCGCAAAAACTCGACGGCGGCGCGATGTTCGGCAATGCGCCGCGCGCGATGTGGGAGAAGTGGTCGCCGCCGGACCAGGAAAACCGCATCGCGCTGGCATGCCGCGCCTTGCTGGCCAGTCCGCTCAACGGCAAGACCGTGCTGTTCGAAACCGGCATCGGCGCGTTCTTCGAACCGAAACTGCGCGAACGCTACGGCGTGCAGGAGCCGCAGCATGTATTGCTGGAGTCGCTGGCCGCCGCTGGTTTCAGCCATGAGGAAGTGGATGTCGTCGTACTGAGCCATCTGCACTTCGACCATGCCGGCGGTCTGCTGGCGCCATGGGCCGAGGGCAGGGCGCCCGAGCTGCTTTTCCCCAACGCGACCTACGTGGTCGGCGCGCAGCACTGGCAACGCGCACTGCATCCGCATCCGCGCGACCGCGCCAGTTTCATTCCCGAGCTGCCGGGCTTGCTGCAGGCCAGCGGGCGGCTTGAGATCGTCGAAGGCGAGCATTCACAGGCATTGGGCGACAGCGTGCGTTTCAGCTACAGCGACGGCCACACACCGGGGCTGATGCTGGCGGAAATCGTCGGCCCCGAAATCGTCGATGGCCAGGCGCACGGCGGCGTGGTGTTCTGCGCCGATCTGATTCCGGGACGTTCCTGGGTGCATGTGCCCATCACCATGGGCTACGACCGCAATGCGGAACTGCTGATCGACGAGAAGCGCGCGTTTCTGGAAGACAAGCTGGCGCGCAACGTGCATCTGTTCTTCACCCACGACACGCAATGCGCGTTGGCGCAGGTGACGCGGGATGAGAAGGGCCGCTTCGGCACCACGCACGAAGTGGCTGAGTTGCACGCGCGGTCGCTGGCGGCTTGATCGTTTTTAGCCCCTCTCCAACGGGAGAGGGGTTGGGGCGAGGGTACGGCGGAGTCCATGATGTTTGAACCATATGGACTCCGCCGTACCCTCATCCGTCGCTTCGCGCCACCTTCTCAGCCCTGCACACCCTTCGGGCGCCGGAGGGAGAAGGGAGAATCTCATCCGATCCGCGTCCCGAAAATCCGATCGCCTGCATCGCCCAACCCGGGTAGGATGTAACCGCGTTCATTGAGCCGCTCGTCGATGGCGGCCGTATATATCTCCACATCGGGATGCGCTTTCTCCAAAGCCGCCAGCCCTTCCGGCGCGGCGACCAGGAAAATGCCCTTAATCCGCCGGCAGCCCGCACGCTTGAGCATGTCGATGGTGGCGATGAGCGTGCCGCCGGTGGCCAGCATCGGGTCCAGGATCAGCGCATCGCGTTCCTCCAAACGGCCGGTCAGCCGTTCGAAATAGGGCACCGGTTGCAGGGTTTCCTCATCGCGTTGCAGGCCGACCACGCTGACCCGCGCGGTCGGAATCAGCGCCAGCACACCGGGCAACATGCCCAATCCCGCGCGCAGGATCGGCACCAGGGTGATCTTGGCGCCGGCGATCTTCTGCACCTGCACCTGGCCGGCCCATCCGGCCATGGTTTCGGGTTCGGTTTCCAGATCGGTGGTGGCCTCGTAAGCCAGCAGAGTGCCCAGCTCGGTCACCAGCTCGCGGAAATCCTTGGTGTTGAGGCTGGCGTTGCGCAGTAGGCCGATCTTGTGACGGACCAGCGGATGGCGGACTTCGACGATTTTCATGGAGGAGGTTATCGGCAAGGATGACAAGTCCCAGTCTGCCTCAAGCCTGACGCACTGTCGAAATCGGACGTGGGAGCGCCGTCCCGGCGCTCCCACGGCTAGCTAATCAGAACGCCCAGCGCATGACCAGCTGATAGCTTGGGCCTGCCTCTTCGGATTCCAGTTCGTATTCGTCGTAGTCGCGGTCGATCTGGTCGGCCTCGTTGTCGAACTTGTGGAAGTATTCGTCCTTCGACGCATCCAGCAGGTTGGCCGCGCTCAGCCGTACCGAGAGCGTCTTGCCGAAGCGCTTTTCCACGAATACTTCCAGATCGTCGCCGTACTTGACCGTCACCTCCTCGGCCAGGATGCGGCTGAAGGCGTCGCCCTGCTTGCGGTAGGTCGCGCCGAAGCTGGCCGCCCACGACGGCAGATCCTGGATGAAGCCGATGTTGTAGACGCTTCTGGCCTGGTCGTTGAAGCGGCGCTCGCCGATGAAGTCGGTGACCTTGCTATTGAGGTAGGAGTAGTTCAGGAACACGCCGGTGTTCGGCATGCCCAGCGCGGTCAGTGGCGTGGAAAGATCGAACTCGACGCCGTAGACCTTGCCGTCGCCGACGTTGGCCGAGGTGAACAGCCAGCTTTCCGGGTCGAATTCGAAATCGTCCTCGGTCGAGCCGGGATTCTCCTCGAGGAATTCTTCCAGCTCTTCCTCGTAGGTGTCCTGCGCGTCTTCGCTCAACTCGCCGGTGTTGACCAGTTCGATCAGATTCTTCACGTCGCGATAGAAGAAGTTCACGCCGATCACGCCGTGCTTGCCGAGGCGGTGTTCGAAGCCCAGGTCGATGCCGTTAGCGGTTTCCGGGTCCAGCAGCGGATTGCCGATGTAGTCGTTGTCGCCGAATTCGCCGTCCAGCACGGCCGGGATCAGCTCGTTGAAGTTCGGCCGCTTGACGCTCTTGGCCAGCGACAGGCTGATGCGATCGGCATCGGTCAGGTCCCACTTCAGGTGCAGCGACGGCAGCAGTTCGTTGTAGTCGTTGCTGGCGGCGCCTTCCACTTCGTCGTCCTCGCTGTAGCGGATGTCGGACTTGGTGGTTTCGTAGCGCAGGCCGGCTTCCCACGAGAACACCTCGCCCTTGCCGGTCAGCATGACATAGGGATCGACGCGGGTTTCCTCGATCAGCGAGCCGACGGTGCCATCGAGTTCGTACACGACCGGGTCGCCTTCTTCTTCGGCTTCCCACTCGTAGTTGGTGTATACGACGTCGCGTTTCTTCTTGCGGTAGTCCACGCCGAACTCGAGCTCGGTGCCGCCGACCGGGCGCTTGTGCGCGATCTTGAAGCTGGTTTCGGTGTCGTCGGCTTGCACGGCCGAAGCCTCGGCTTCGGAGGCGTCCCACTCGCCGTTGACGTACTCGTGCGACTCCTCGCGCTCGGCGCTGTTGTCCTCGAACTTGGCGTAATCCAGGTCGAACTCGGTGGTGCCGCCGGCCATATCGACGCGGTACTCGGCGCCGATGCCCCAGTTCTTCTGGTCGATGGGATTGAAGCCCGGCACGTTGGCTTCGATCACGTCCTCGTCGTCGAACTCGACCTCGTGCGAGACCTCTTCAACATCGCGGTCGGTCTTGACGTAGAAGCCATCGACGCTGAAGCGTCCGGTTTCGCCGACGTCGGCGGTATAGGAAACGTTGGCCGAGTAGTCGCGGCCGTCCTTCACTTCGGTCTGGTCCTCGAAGCTGACCAGTTCTTCCATCGACGGGTCGCCGAAGCGGTCCGAACGCTTGATCTTGGCGCGGTAGCGGTCCTGCACGTTGATGCCGGCGAGAAGGCGCCCGCCCAGGGCTTCGCCGCTGGTCACCGCGCCGAAGGTCGGATTCACTTCGCCGTCGTACCAGCGGTTCAGGCCCAGGCGCAGGTAGCTGCCGTCGAACGCGTAGGCATCGCGCAGTACGATGTTGATCGCGCCGGCGATGGCGTCGCCGCTGCGGTTGGCGCTGGTGCTGCGCAGGATTTCGATGTGGTCGACCATTTCCGCCGGGATACGGTCCACCCAGAACGAGCGGTCGTCGCCGGCGCCCGGCATCTTCTTGCCGTTGATCAGCACCTGCGTGTAGCCGGCAGCCATGCCGCGCATCATCACGCCGTCGAATTCCATGATGTCGGAGCCGACGAAGGTCACGCCGGGCAGGCGCTTGAGCATGTCGCCGACGGTGGACGGCTCGAAGCGCTGGAAATATTCCAGGTCGTAGGACAGCACCGGAGCCGTGTCGTCGGTGCGGTTGCGGTAGGTGATTTCGCCCTGCACCACGATGGTGTCCAGTTGTTTGGCCTCGCTGGCGCCGTCTGGCGTTTGCGTTGCCGTCTGCGCCAGTGCGACTGCCGGGCACGACGCGAACGCCGCGCAGGCCAAGGCATGCGACAGGCCTGCCGCCAGTAGGTTTTTCTTCATTGCCACGCTTCCCCGTGAAGTTAATCCGCATGTTCTACGGGAGGGTTGTGGCGGAAATATGACGCGCGTGGAGAGCGGCGCGGTTCGGGTTTCAATTTTGTTTCCGGTTCGCGCAATCCGCGGCAATGGCGTCCCGATCACGCAACTGACATGCGGGGTTCATATTGTGGACGTAGAAGTCCCCGATTCGATGCGCAGACGATTCGGCCCGTCAGGTCCGCCCATGCGGAGAACGCATCGCGGAATCGCTTCAATGTTTCGCCAGGCAGCTTTGCAAAGCCAAAGCGAGAGAAGGAAGTGCAATTGTAGGAGCGGGCCCTGCCCGCGACGCTTTTCCATCGAAGAGCGTCGCGGGCAGGGCCCGCTCCTACAGTTGAGTGCGGTTGCGCCGGCTCTTAGGCGGCTGCCGCCTGAGACAGGCGTGGACCTTCGCGCAGCGCCTGCCCGACCATGCCGACCAGCAGGTCCAACTCATCGGCCGTCATCGCGAAGTGCGGGGTGAAGCGCAGCGAGTTGGCGCCGCCGTGGATGACGTTGAGGCCGCGTTCGCGCAGCCATTCTTCAGTGGAGCCGGCGCCGTAGCACTTGAACTGCGGGGCGAGTTCGCACGAGAACAGCAGGCCGGTGCCCTGTACCTTGGTGATCAGGCCGCCCAGTTCGGATTTCAGCTTCTCGAGCTTCTCGATGGCTTCGGCGCCGCGTTTGCGGATGTTCTCGCGCAATTGCGGGGTCAGCAGGTTCAGCACCGCACAGGCCACGTCCAGCGCGCGCGGGTTGCTGGTCATGGTGTTGCCGTACACGCCCTTGCGGTACAGGCCGGCGGCGCGTTCGTTCACGGCGAGCACGGACAGCGGGTACTGCGCGGCGTTGAGCGCCTTCGAATAGGTTTCCATATCCGGCGCATCCAGGCCTTCGAAGCCGGGATAGTCCACGATGGACAGTACGCCGTGCGCGCGCAGGCCGGCCTGGATGGAATCGACCAGCAGCAGGCTGCCGTGGCTGCGGGTCAGTTCGCGCGCGACCGCATAGAAAGCCGGCGGCAACGAGCGGCCAGGGTCGCCTTCGCCCATCACCGGCTCAAGGAATACGGCTTCGACGAACCAGCCCTTGCTATCGGCGTCGGCGAACACGCGCTTCAACGCTTCGGCGTCGTAGGGATCGACCGCGATCACCGAATCTTCGTTGCGGTAGCTGGCCAGGTACTGCTGATAGGCCTTGCGCGAGGAATCCGAATACAGCGCCGGGCGTTCGGTGCGACCGTGGAAGCTGCCTTTCACCACCACGCGCTTGATCGTCCGGCCGGCGTACTTGGCGCCGGCATCGGTCTGCAGCTTGGTGTTGATGTCGGCGATGCGTGCTGCCAGGCCGACCGATTCGGAGCCGGAATTCAGGCACAGGAACTTGGCGAACGGACAACCGCCGCGGGTGTGGCCGATCTCCTTGCGCAACGCGCGGTCGAAGCGCAGCTGCGACAGGCTGGGGGTCATGATGTTGGCCATCACCTGCGGGCGCGCCATCGCTTCCATCACCGCCTCGGGCGTGTGCCCGAAACCGATCATGCCGTAGCCGCCGGCGTCGTACAGCACAGCGCCGTTGATGGTGACCACCCATGGGCCGCGCGCGGCCAGGGCGACGTAGGGGTTGACCGCGTCTTCGGCGTAGAAGTTGATGTAGCCGCCCTGCACGGCGCGCAGCTGCGCGTCCTCGTCCAGGGCGAACAGATCGGCGAATTCATCGCGCAGGTTTTCGTGTTCGGCGGCCGCGGCTGCGACTGCCGCTTCCAGATCGGGGTGCGACTTGGCCAGGCGCAGCAGGGTGGCGTCGTCCAGACCGGTGGTCATGCGTTTGCCCGCATGAGCGCGCAGCGGGGCGAGTTTTTCGATCAGGGTCATGGCGCTCTCCATATTATTTGGCGGCAAGCGGACCATTATCGGGATAATTTCGTCGTTTGATAGTGATGATTCGACTGTTTCATGGTAATTTTCGTCTAATCGACGAAAATTAAGCCCATGACGAAGATCACCCCTGCAGACCAGTTGCTGCTTTCCCTGCTGCGCGAGAATGCCCGCGCCTCCACCGCAGACATCGCTCGTCGGCTCGGGCTCTCGCGCACCACCGTGCAAAGCCGGATCGACCGTCTGGAGCGCCAGGGTGTGATCAGCGGCTATGCGGTGCGCCTGGCCGACGAATACGAACACGGCCAGATCCGCGGCCACATCATGATCGCGGTGCAGCCCAAGCAGATGGTGGCGGTGACCAAGGCGCTGCGGGCCATGCCGGAGCTGCGCCTGCTGCACTCGGTGACCGGCTCCTACGACCTGATCGCCCTGGGCGTGGTGCCCACCATGGCCGAAATGGATGTGCTGACCGATCGCATCGGCGAAATCGACGGTGTCGAACGCACCACCTCGGCGTTGATCCTTTCCACCAAGTTCGAGCGCTAGCCTCACGTACAATGCGCGGCCTTCCAGGGCCCATCACGTTGAAGAAATCCGATTTCCACTACGAACTGCCGCCCGAGCTGATTGCGCAGCAGCCGTTGGCCGAGCGTTCCGCCAGTCGCCTGCTGGTGGTGCCGCCGGGCGACGCGCCGTTTGCGGATCGGCAAGTACGCGATTTTCCGCAATTGCTGCGCAAGGGCGATCTGCTGGTGTTCAACGACACACGCGTGATTCCGGCGCGGCTGTTCGGGCAGAAGGAAAGCGGCGGACGGGTGGAAATCCTGATCGAGCGCCTGCTGCCGGACAACCGGGCGCGGGTGCAGATCGGCGCCAGCAAATCGCCCAAGCCGGGCGGACGCATCGCCCTGGATGCGGGCGGCGAAGCGGAGGTGTTGGGACGCGACGGCGAGTTCTACCAGCTGCGTTTCCACGTCGACGGCGCGTTGGAAAGCTGGTTACTGAAGGCGGGCCGTTTGCCGCTGCCGCCGTACATCCATCGCGATCCAGGCATCGACGACGATGAGCGTTACCAGACCGTGTTCGCGCGCGAACTGGGTGCAGTGGCCGCGCCGACCGCCGGTCTGCACTTCGACGATGCGCTGCTGGAAACCCTGCGCGCGCAAGGCATCGAGTTCGGCCACGTCACCCTGCATGTAGGTGCGGGCACCTTCCAGCCGGTGCGCGTGGACGATGTGCGCGAACACCGCATGCATAGCGAGTGGCTGAACGTAGGCGCTGCGCTGGTGGAGCAGGTGCGCGCCACCCGCGCCCGCGGCGGACGGGTGATCGCGGTGGGTACGACGGTGGTGCGTGCGTTGGAATCGGCGCTGCGCAATGGCGAACTGCAGCCGTTCGCTGGCGAAACGCAGATCTTCATTTTCCCGGGTTACCGCATCCGCAGCGTCGATGCGATGCTGACCAACTTCCATTTGCCGGAAAGCACGCTGCTGATGCTGGTGTCCGCGTTCGCGGGCAAGGACCGTGTGTTTTCGGCTTATGAGCACGCGGTACGGGAGAAATACCGGTTCTTTTCCTATGGGGATGCGATGTTGCTGTTTCCGGAGCACAGGCAATGAAGTGCAACGAGTGTTCGGGTCGTCATCCCCGCGAAGGCGGGGACCCAGCGACTTTGCATTTCATGAAGTCCAAAACCAAGTCACTGGGTTCCCGCCTTCGCGGGAATGACGAACTCAAGGTCCCCGCATGAGCCGCATGTCCTTCGAACTGCTGGGTACCGACGGCGTAGCCCGCCGCGGGCGTTTGACCTTTCCGCGCGGCACCGTGGAAACGCCGGCGTTCATGCCGGTGGGTACCTATGGTTCGGTGAAAGGCATCCTGCCAGAGCACATCAAGGAACTGGGCGCCGAGATCATCCTCGGCAACACGTTCCATCTGTATTTGCGGCCCGGCCTGGACGTCATCGCCAAGCACGAAGGCCTGCACGGTTTCGCGCGCTGGGATAAACCCATCCTGACCGACTCCGGCGGATTCCAGGTGTTCTCGCTGGCGCACCAGCGCAAGATCACCGAGCAGGGCGTCACCTTCAATTCGCC
The DNA here is from genome assembly GCF_900104085.1 of Pseudoxanthomonas sp. CF125. Classification (GTDB taxonomy): domain Bacteria; phylum Pseudomonadota; class Gammaproteobacteria; order Xanthomonadales; family Xanthomonadaceae; genus Pseudoxanthomonas_A. The sequence goes on along the minus strand of NZ_FNLD01000001.1, from coordinate 1,415,248 downwards.
GGTGGACGGCAGCAAGGTGTTCCTGGGTCCGGAAGAAAGCATGCGCATCCAGAAAACGCTGGATTCGGACATCGTGATGATCTTCGACGAATGCACGCCGTATCCGGCGACGCAAGAAGTCGCCTCGCGTTCGATGGAGCTGAGCCTGCGCTGGGCGCTGCGCAGCAAGAACGCGCACGAAGGCAACGATGCGGCGCTGTTCGGCATCGTGCAGGGCGGAGTGCATCCGGATCTGCGCACGCGATCGGCCGAAGGCCTGCAGGAAATCGGCTTCGACGGCTACGCCATCGGCGGCCTGGCGGTCGGCGAGCCGGAACACGAGCGCAACGCCATGCTGGAACACATGCACCCGCTGCTGCCCACCGACCGGCCGCGTTACCTGATGGGCGTAGGCCGGCCCGAGGATCTGGTGGAGGCGGTGGCGCGGGGCGTGGACATGTTCGACTGCGTCATGCCCACCCGCAATGCGCGCAACGGCCATTACTTCACCTCCACCGGCACGGTGCGCATCCGCAACGCCAAGTACGAGCAGGATCTGGACCCCATCGAGCCCGGCTGCGGCTGCTACGCCTGCCGCAACGGCTTCACCCGGTCCTATCTGCGCCACCTGGACCGCTGCAACGAGATGCTGGCGCCCATGCTGGGCACCCTGCACAACCTCTGGTACTACCAGCGGCTGATGGCAGGTATGCGCGAAGCGATCGGGCAGGGGCGGTTCGAGAAGTTCAGGGCGGATTTCTATGCGGCCAGGGAGTAGAGCGGCGTTGGGACTCGGATTCCTGTGGCATCGCGGGGCGTCGGCCGCGTAGGGCCGACCTACGGCCAGGGTGGGAGGTGGAACCTTTGCGCGAATCGAAGGTCTTTTCCTTGCCGTTGGGGGATTTTCGGTGGATTTGAGGCAATTTCCCTGCTTGCGGGGACGCCGGGCCGCCCCCATGGCATAATTCCCGGCTGTTTTCGGCCCTATCGGATGACCTGATGAACCTGCTCGATTTCCTGATTCCCACCGCCCATGCCCAGGCCGCTGGCGCTGCTCCCGCCGGTGGTGGATTCGGCATGCTGCTGTTCCCGATCATTCTGATCGCGGTGATGTACTTCCTGATGATCCGTCCGCAGATGAAGCGCGCCAAGGAACACCGCGGCATGCTGGACAAGCTGTCCAAGGGCGACGAAGTGATCACCTCGGGCGGCATCGCCGGCACCGTGACCGACATCGGCGACAACTTCGTCACCGTCGAAGTGGCCGACAACGTGCGCGTGCGCGTGCAGAAGGCCGCAGTCGGCAACGTGCTGCCCAAGGGCACGCTCAAGTCCGCTTGATCACGCTGCGATGAGCCGGACTGCCCGCAAGGAGCGTCCGGTCTTCGCGGTATCCAACCTCCCGGCCGGCGTTGCGCCTGCCTGGGTAAAGTTCGACCTGGAACTCTCCGATGCTTGAATTCCCACGCTGGAAATACGTCGCCATCCTGCTGGTAGTGGTGCTGAGCGGGCTTTATGCGCTGCCCAACCTCTATCCCTCCGACAGTTCCGTTCAGATCACTCCCAGCCGCGGTTTCGCCGTGGACCAGGCCTTGCGCCAACGGGTGGAAGCCGGACTGAAGAAGGTCGGCGTGGTGCCGAAAGCGATCGACCTGGAGTCGGACCACCTGTTGGTGAGGCTTGCCAGTGCGGACGTCCAAACCAAGGCGGCCGACACGCTGCGGCCCGAACTGGGCGACGACTATTCGGTCGCTTTGAATCTTGCTTCGACCGTGCCTGCGTGGCTGGAAGCGCTGCATGCCAGGCCCATGTCGCTGGGCCTGGATCTCCAGGGTGGCGTGCATTTCTTGATGCAGGTCGACCAGAAGGCTGCCTTGGCGAAAACGATCGAGTCCTACCTCGACAGCATCCGGGTGATTCTCCGCGACAACAAGGTCGGCTACACCGCCGTCAACAAGCTGGACGATTCCCACATCGCAGTGACCCTGGTATCGGAAAACGACGCCGCCAAGGCGCGCCAGCTGATCTCCGAGAATCTGACCGGCACCAGCGACGGCGGAGTTGCGGTGCCTGGTTTGTCCGCCGGCTTTTCCTACACGACCGAAGGCAAGCAGGTGATGGTGACTTTGCCTGCGGCCGAGCTGGGACGCATCGCTTCCAATGCGATCGAGCAGAACCGCACGGTGATCGCGAACCGCGTCAACGCCATCGGCGTCGCCGAACCGGTGTTGCAGCGGCAGGGCGATGATCGGCTGGTCGTAGAGCTGCCGGGCCTGCAGGACACCGCGCGCGCCAAGGACATCATCGGCGCGACCGCCACCCTGGAATTCAGGGCCGTTACCGGCGACGAAGCCGCGGCCGCCGCCGCTTTGCGCGATGGCAATATTCCCGGCGATTCGCGCATCTATTACGACCAGAACAAGCAGGCGCTCCTGCTGTCCAAGCGTTTGCTCGTATCCGGCGACCAGCTGGTCAACGCCGCGCCCCAGACCGATTCGCAGACCGGATCGCCGTCGGTGCTGATCACGCTCAACGGCGCCGGCGGCAAGCGCATGTTCGACCACACCATCGACAACGTGGGCAAGCGCATCGGCATCGTCTACGTCGAACGCGTTCCGACTCTCAGCGTCGTGGATGGCAAGGAAGTCAGGTCTTCGCGCGTCGATGAGTACGTAATCAGCTCCGCCACGACGAAGGAACCGCTGGGCAAGACCTTCCAGACCACCGGTTTGGGCAAGGAGGAAGCCAATAAGCTCGCCGAGCAGTTGAAGGCCGGCGCGTTGGCCGCGCCGATGGATTTCATCGAAGAACGCGTGGTCGGCCCGAGCCTGGGTGCGGAGAACGTCGAGCGCGGCACCAAAGCGGTGATGTTCTCGTTCCTGTTCGCGCTGGCGTTCTTTCTTGTCTATTACCGCATGTTCGGCTTGATCACGTGCGTGGCGCTGTTGCTCAACCTGGTGATGGTGGTCGCGGTGATGTCGATGTTCGGCGCCACCATGACCTTGCCCGGTTTCGCCGGTTTGGCGCTGACCATCGGCATGTCGGTGGACGCCAACGTGCTGATCAACGAGCGAATACGCGAAGAGCTGCGCGCCGGGGTGCCGCCTCTGGCGGCCATCGCCACCGGTTACGACAAGGCTTCGGGCACTATTTTCGATTCGAACATGACCGCTCTGCTGGCAGGCGTGGCGCTGTACGCCTTCGGCACCGGGCCGCTGAAAGGCTTTGCGGTGACCATGATCATCGGCATTCTGACCTCCGTATTCACTGCCGTCACCGTATCGCGCGGCATCGCCACCTTGATCTACGGCCGCCGCCGCAAGCTCAAGTCACTGGCCATCTAACGGGACACACCGACCATGAAACTTTTCCCGTTGCATCTCATACCCAACGACACCAACTTCAACTTCATGCGGTTGCGCTGGGTGTCGCTGGCCGTGGCGCTGTTGCTGGCGGTCGTCGCTGTCGGCGCGATCGCATTCAAGAACTTCAACTACGCGCTGGATTTCACCGGCGGCACCGTGGTCGAACTGCGTTTCGACAAAGCGCCGGAAGTGGATGGAGTGCGCGAACGACTTGCCGCGGCCGGCTACACCAGCGCCCAGGTACAGACTTTCGGCACCGGTAGCGACCTGCTCATCCGTCTGCAGCCCCGCGAAGGGCAGAGCAGCTCCGGCAGCGACAACACTACCGTCAAGGAAGTAGTGGCGGCCGCCTCTACGCCGGACAACGTCGCCAAGATGCTGCGCAACGAGTTCGTCGGACCACAGGTCGGAAACGAGCTGGCTGAGAGAGCCCTTTACGCGCTTATCTTCGTGGTGGTCGGCTTTCTGATCTACATCTCGTTCCGCTTCGAGTGGAAGTTCGCGGTGGCGGCCATCCTCACCACCTTGCACGACGTGCTGATCGTGGCCGGCTTCTTCGCCCTGACCGGGCGCGAGTTCGACTTGACCGTGCTGGCCGGCCTGTTGTCGGTGATGGGTTTCTCGATCAACGACACCATCGTGGTGTTCGACCGCGTGCGCGAGAATTTCCGCAGTCTGCGCGCCGAACCGGTGGAGATCCTCAACCGTTCGGTCAACCAGACCCTGTCGCGCACCATCATCACTTCGTTCGTGGCCTTCCTCACTGTGCTGGCGCTGTACCTGTACGGCGGCGGTTCGCTGGAAGGCATGGCGATCTCGCAGATGCTGGGCATCGTGATCGGCACCATCTCCTCGATCTTCGTGGCCTGTCCGTTGCTGACCATCTGGTTCCTGAAGGTCACCAAGCAGGATCTGCTGCCGAAGGCGCGGGAAGAAGCGGCGCTGGCCCGCCGGCCATAAAAGCCTGCCGACACCGCAATAAAAAGGCCGCGAAATTCGCGGCCTTTTTTCATGCTGGGGTCCTTGTAGGAGCTGCGTAAGCTGCGACCGGCATCCAAAACATGCCACGAATCCGGCTTGCTCTGACCCCGGCTGAGTCGCAGCTTACGCAGCTCCTACAGAAGCCGCGCGCGGTCAGTTGAAGCTGGCGGCGTAGCCCGAAGTCACGATAACCTTCTGCAGCGCCTCGCAGACCTTGATGTTGCCGGCCACGACCTGGTGGTCCTTGGCGCCCTGGAAATCCATTCGCGCCAGGTTGGCGCCGCGGTAGTCGCAGACCTTGCCGCCGGCCTCGCGCACCAGCAGCACGCCGGCGGCGATGTCCCAGGCTTTCACGCCGGCTTCGAAATAGGCATCGCTGCGGCCGCAGGCCACATAGGCCAGATCCAGCGCGGCAGAACCGGTGCGGCGCACGTCCTCGGCCTGCACCAGCAGTTCGCGCACGCATTCCAACTGCGGGCCGGCGCGGGCGCGTTCGCGCGGGGCGAAGCCGGTGGCGATGGTGGCGCCAGCCAGGTCTTTGCGGTCGGTGACGCGGATGCGGCGTTCGTTGAGCTGGGCGCCGCTACCGCGACTGGCGGTGAACAGCTCGTTGCGCAGCGGGTCGAAGATCACCGCGTCGGTGGGTTCGCCGTTATCGACCAGGGCGATGGAAACGCAGTAGTGCGGGAAGCCCCGCAGGTAGTTGCTGGTGCCATCCAGCGGGTCGATGACCCAGGTGTAGCGCCCGTTCTTGCCGGCCTGGCCGCCGCTTTCCTCGCCCAGCACCGAATAGTCCGGGTAGGCGCGCTTGAGTTCCTTGATGACGGCCTTTTCGGCGTCCGCATCCACTTCGCTGGCGTAGTCCAGGCGTCCCTTTTCCACCACGCTCAGGGCGTCGAGCTTGTTGATGTTGCGCAACAGGACGTTGCCCCCCTGGCGCGCGGCCTTGACCATGATGGTGATGACAGGATTCAGCATGGGCGACAGACCTCGGGCGGACAGGCAGACGGGTGGGACGGAACGAGTGGTTAAAGAGCGGCACGGCGCGTAGACCGGCGCGCGCAGTTTAACATCTGTGCCCACGAACACTCCTCTACGCCCATGAACATTCCCGCCGAATCGCAAGAATCGCTCCCGGCAACCGCCGCCAGCCGTATCCGCATCGTGCTGGTCGGCACCCAGCACCCCGGCAATATCGGTGCGGCGGCGCGCGCGCTGAAGACCATGGGGCTTTCGAAACTGGTGCTGGTGGCGCCGGAGCAGTACCCGGCGGACGAGGCTTTTCGCCGGGCCGCCGGTGCCGACGATCTGCTGGCCTCGGCCAGCGTGGTGGCGACCCTGGCCGAAGCGGTGGCCGACTGCACCTTCGTGCTGGGCTGCACGGCGCGCAGCCGGCGGGTGGCGCTGGAGGAATTGCACCCCCGGGTGGCGGGCGAACGTGTAGCGGCATTGGCCCGCCGGGCCGAGACGGCGCTGGTGTTCGGCCGCGAGCGCACCGGACTGAGCAACGAGGAGCTGCAGCTCTGCCACGCCTCGGTGCATATTCCAGCCAATCCCGAATACAGCTCGCTCAACCTGGCTGCGGCCGTGCAGGTGCTGGCCTACGAACTGCGGGTGGCCTTGCTCGCCGCGGGAGAGGCGGCGCCCCTTGCGGCCGAGGAAAACCACGAGACGCCGGCCAATCACGCGCAGCTGGAGGGTTTTTTCGCACAGCTGGGGGAAACCCTGGACGATATCGATTTCCACAAGGGCCGGGCCCCGGAATCGGCCATGCGCAAGCTGCGGCGGCTGTTCCTGCGCTCCAATCTGAACGAGCAGGAGGTCCGGTTATTGCGCGGCATCCTGGCCGACGCGCAGCGCATGGCGCGGCTGGCCGGAGAGAGTCGGAGCTGAATCGCTACCCGTGAAGGGAGCTTTCGGCTAGTCTCGTACCTGTCGTTGATGCGAGCCCTGACGTTGCGTACAGCCTGGTTTGGTCTTGCCCTCCTGCTGCTGCAGGCGCCCATGACGGTAGTGTCGGCAGCGCCGGCATCGCCGCCCCCTTCCGACAGCGGCAACGTGCTGGTCATCGGCCGCATAAGCGACGATCCCAAGGCCCACTACGAGCAGCTCAAACCGCTGCTGGACTATGTAGTGCCGCGCATGCGCGATGTAGGCATCACCGGAGGCCGTATCCTGATGGCGCGCGACGCCCAGCAGATGACCAGCTACCTGCGCCGCGGGCGCGTGGACTGGGTCACCGAAACCGCCGGTACCGCCATGCAATTGCAAAAGCGCGCCGGTGCCAAACCGCTGCTGCTGACCGAGCGCGGCGGGGTGAGCCGCTACCACTCGGTGTTCTTCGCGCGCAAGGACAGCGGCATCGATTCGCTGGCCGACCTGAAGGGCCGCAGCATCGCCTTCCAGAGCACCGCTTCCACCAGTTCCTATATCGTTCCCGCATCGACCTTGGTGGAGCACGGTCTGCACATGGAGATCCTGCTGTCGCCGATGGACAGGCCCACGCCGGATTCGGTGGGCTACGTTTTCGCGCGCTCGGAGCTCAACATCGCGGCTTGGGTGCATAAACGCCTTGTCGATGCCGGCGTATTCAGCAGCCTGGATTGGGAAGACGACCGGCGGATGCCAGCGGCGTTCCGCTCCGACATGAAGGTCATCTACCAGACCCCGGACTATCCGCGCGCGCTGGAGATGGTGCGCGGCGACCTGGATCCCAAAGTGGAGGCGCGCCTGCGCGAAGTGTTGCTGCAGGCGGCCAACGATCCGGACGCGCGCGAAGCCATGGCGCTGTTCTTCCGCACCACGCGCTTCATGCCGGTCGACGCGGTCTCGCAGCAAGGTCTCGATCGCCTGCTCGACGGCGCCGTTCGTGTGCGCGAGCAAGTCGAGTGAGTCTGCGTTTCGGGTTGCAGGCGCGGTTCCTGGTGGCCATGGGCATCACCCTGGCGGTGGTGTTCGCATTGATCGCGGTGCTGCTGCAGCGGCAGGCGATGATGCAGCGGGAAGTGGACGTGCTAGGTCGCGAAGCCATGCAGAGCATGGCCGCCGACGCGCTCAACCGCCGCGGCGAAGCCATGGTGGAGCAATTGGCCGATTCCTTGACCAACCCGCTGTATTTTTCCGACCTGGATGCTATCGGCACCACGGTGCGCGCGGCTGCCCGCCAGCCCGATGTGGCTTATGTGCTGGTGTACGACGCGCGCGGCAACATCGTCCACGACGGCTCCTACGATATCTCCGCCTACGGGCAGCCGATGACCGATCCACTGGCCCATGCGGCGGTTTCTTCCGATCGCCTGCTGACCCAATGGTCGCGGCAGGTGGTGGATGTGTCCGAAGGCATCAGCATCGGCAATGAGCGCCTGGGAGGCGTGCGGGTGGGCTATTCGCTGGCCGAAATACGCGCCAGCGAAGAACGCGCGGCCAACAATCTCAACAGCCGCCTGGTCGAGTTGGGCCGCCGGCATATGGGTTGGATCGTATTGCTGCTGGCGGCGTTGGCCGCGGTCTGCGTGGGGATCGCCTGGTATGCGCAGCGCACGCTGGTCAAACCGATCAGGCAGCTGGCCGAAGCCGCGCACGCCATCGGCGTGGGCAACTACGATGCGGAACGGTTGTCCAGCGATCGCAAGGACGAGGTCGGCGAGCTGGTGCGCGCTTTCAGCAGCATGAACGACAGCATCGCCCGCCACGACCGCGATGTGCGCCGCATGGCCTATACCGATGCGTTGACCGGGCTGACCAACCGTCTCGCATTCCGGGAAAGCCTGGACCATCGCCTGATGATGTTGCGCGGCGCCGGCCGCCAGCTGGCGTTGCTGTTCGCCGATATCGACGACTTCAAGCGCGTCAACGACACCCTGGGGCACGAAGCGGGAGACGATGTGCTGGTGCAATTCGCCAACCGCATCCGCGACGCGGTGGAACGCATGGGCGGCGACGATTCGCTGCTGGCGCGCTTCGGCGGCGACGAATTCGTGATCCTGATCCAGAACGGCGACGTGCGTGCTTCGGCCACGCAGTTGGCAGAGGCGCTGGTGAAAGAACTCGGACAGCCGTTGGTGGTGGAAGGCCGGCAGGTTTTCCTGGGCACGTCCATCGGCATCACTCTGTTCCCCGAAGATGCTTCCGGCGCCACTTCGCTGATGAAGAACGGCGACATCGCCATGTACCAGGCCAAGGTCGCCGGCAAGAACTGCTACCGCTTCTACAGCCGGGCCATGGATCAGGCGGTGGAGCGCCGCGTGCACATGGAGCAGGAGCTGCGGGGCGCGTGGGAGCGCGGCGAACTGAGCTTGGTCTATCAGCCGATCTACCGTTTGATGGACCACCGCATCGTCGGCGCCGAGGCGCTGCTGCGCTGGCAGCATCCGGAGATGGGAGCGGTCGCCCCTTCGGTCTTCATCGATGTGGCCGAGCAAAGCGGGTTGATCGAAACCATCGGTCCGCGCGTGCTGCGCGCCGCCTGCGCCGCCGCTGCGCATTGGAACGCGCATAGCGATTCGGAGGAGGCACCGTTCGTGGCGGTCAACGTCTCTCCGCGGCAGCTGCGCAGCGGCGATCTGCCGGAGGAGGTCGCCTCATCCCTGCGCGATACCGGCCTGCCGGCCTCGCGCCTGCACCTGGAATTGACCGAAACCGCAGTGATCGGCGACGAGGCCCATGCCAGCGCCTTGCTGGCGAAGCTGCACCGCACCGGGGTGAAGGTGTGGCTGGACGATTTCGGCACCGGTTTCTCCGGGCTCAGCCACCTGCGCCGCGTACCGGTGGACGGGGTGAAGATCGATCGCAGCTTCATCGCCGACATGCAGCGCGATCCCGACGATCTGGCGCTGACCACGGCCATCATCGCCATGGCGCATTCGCTGGGCATCACGGTGGTGGCCGAAGGGGTGGAGAAGGAAGCGCAGTTCGACATCCTGCGCGACCGCGGTTGCGATCTGGCGCAGGGTTACTGGCTGGGCCATCCGATGAGCGCCGCCGAGTTCGCGCATCTCCTGATCTGACGTAGGTCGGGGCTACGTCCCCGACCCTCGGCACAACGAAGCGAAGACGGATCCGCATATGGCAAGCATTGCGAGTGTCGGGGACGTAGCCCCGACCTACGTCAGAACCAACCGTCGACCAGGGTGATCAGCATCTGCACCAGATTGCCGGACACGAAACCGAATATCACCACCGCGATGGCCCCGGCCAGCCAGGCGACCAGCATCAAGGCGCCGTCGCGTTCCAGCAACGCGAACACGAATAGCAACAGCAGCACGCCGAACACGTAGTTGGTGAAGGGAATCGGTAAAGCCAGCAGCAGGCCCAGCAGCACCAGCAGCAGGCCGGTGAAAGCGCTGGCGATCGGGTGGTCCAACACGCTTTCCATGCGCGGACGCACCACTTTTTCCAGCCAGCCCAGCCAGCGCGCCATCCTGTCGCGGAAGCGCACCATCGAGCGCCGGTAGGGACCACGCCTGGCCAGGAAACCGGGAAGCCACGGCTTGCGCAGGCAGAACAGCAGCTGCGCGCCGATCAGCACGACCAATGGACCGCTGATGGCGCCGGCCACGCCGGGAATGGGGATGAAGGCGGGCAGCACCGCCACGAACAGCAGCATGCCGAAGGCGGTTTGCCGCAATCCCGAAAGAAGGTCGCCCAGCCTCAGGTGGTCGTCGGGATCGCCGGATGCGAATTCGTCCAGCACCGCACGCGTGCTGACATGCGCATTGTCGCCCGTTGCCGGCGCAGGGCCGGAATCAGGCGCTGGTTTGGTCATCGTCTTGTTCCGGCAGCTTCTGCACCAGCAGCTTGTCGATGCGCGCGCCGTCCAGATCCACGACTTCGATGCGCCAGCCGGCCCAATCCAGATATTCGCCGACGTGCGGGATGCGCCCGAACTGTTCGATCACCAGGCCGGCGATGGTGTTGTAGTCGGCCTCGTCGCCATCGGGCAGCGCCACGCCGCCCAGCAGCTCGCGCAAATCGTCGTTGGGCAGCGAGCCGTCGACCAGCAGCGAGCCGTCGCTGCGGGTGACCACCAGCGCGTCTTCGTCGCTGTTCTCCGAGGCCTGCAGGCGGCCGACCACCGCGCCCATCAGGTCGCTCAGCGTGACCAGACCCTGGATCTCGCCGTATTCGTCCACTACCAGGGCCAGCGACTGCTGTTCTTCGCGCAGTATTTCCAGCAGCTTCATCGCGTGGGTGGATTCGGATACGAACAGCGGTTCGCGCAGGTTCTGGAAGATTTCCGGAGAACGCTCAGCGAAACGGTCGAGCAGCGTTTTCACTTCCAGGATCCCGACCACGTCCTGGTCGTTGCCGCGGTACACCGGGAAGCGCGAGAACTGCGACTGGCGCATGGTGTCGATATTGCTGTCGTAGGAAGCGGCCTGGTCCAGCCACACGATCTTCTTGCGCGGCGTCATCAGGCTGTCGGCGGTACGGTCGCCCAGGCGCAACACGCGATTGACCATGTTGCGCTCGTCCACGTCGATCACGCCCTGGGCGTGGCCTTCGCTGACCAGCAGGCGGATTTCTTCTTCGCTGACCGCGTTGCGGTCGCCGTCGCGGATGCCGAGCATGCGCAATACCAGACGGTTGATGGCACCCAGCACGAACACGACGGGTCGGGCGATGCGCGACAGCCAATCCAGCGGGATGGCCACTACCGCGGCGATGGCCTCGGCATTGGTCAAAGCCAGGCGCTTGGGAATCAGTTCGCCGAAGATGACCGAGCTGGCGGTGATCAGGGTCACGGCCGTGCCGATGCCGATCGGGGCCGCATACTCGTGGGCATTGGGCCACATTCCGACCAGCCAGCTGGCGATGATCGCGCCGATGGCGTCGCCGCCGAAAACGCCGGCCAGCACGCCGATGCCGGTAATGCCTATCTGCACCGTCGACAACAGGTTGTCGGGATGCTCGGCCAAGGCCAGAGCCACCCGCGCACCGCGGCTTTCCTGCGCCATCTGCTTGAGACGCAGTTTGCGCGAGGTCATCAGCGCCATCTCCGACAGGGCGAAGAAGGCGTTGAGGATGATCAGGGCGACGACGATCAGCAGTTCAAGCACGCGGGCGGTCCTCGCCTGGGCTGGCTTGTGCGGGGCCGCCCAAGGCCGGGATACGGCCTGCGCGAATGGGGGAGGTAGGGTCGTCTTCCATAAAGTGCGCCTGGGCGCGGGGCGGATTCTAGCAAACCCGCCCAGGTGGCTGCGGTAATGGGTCTTCACCGGGTTGCATCGCACCGTTCCGGTGCTGCCGGACCGCCACAGACGGTCATGAAACGGTCATAATTCGCGCCGGTTGCCGTCCCTCCCGTGACGGCGGGGTGCGCTACCGATGTTTTCGCTGCAGACCATTTTCGGCTCCGGCCAGCAGTTCTATACCCTGCTGGACGACTCGGCGCAGGCCGCCTACGACAGTACCAAGGCCCTGCACAGCATGATGAAGACTGCCGACCGGCAGCCGGCGCTGGACGCCTTCAAGCTGGCCCGCCAGCGCGAGCGCGCGGCTTCGGACAAGATCGGCAAGGCGCTGGTGGACAGCTTCATCACCCCGATCGAGCGCGAGGACATCGAAGCGCTGGGGTCGGCGCTGTACAAGATTCCCAAGCAGGTCGAGAAATTCGCCGACCGCTATTCCCTGGCGACCAAGCACCTGGAAGGCATCGATTTCGCGCCGCGCGCGGCGATGCTGGAGCAGGCCGCCTCGGTGGTGGTGGAAATGGTCCATGACCTGCAGAAGATGAACATCGACCGCATGACCGCGCTCAACGAGAAACTGCGCGCGCTGGAGAACGAGGCCGACCGGCTGATGCTGGAGCTGTACCGCGACATCTATTCGGGCCGTCTGGACAACCTGCAGATGTTCCTGCTGAAAGAGTTCTTCGAGATCCTGGAGAAGGCCATCGACCGCTGCCGGGAAGCCGGCGTGGCGGCGTACCAGATCGTGCTGAAGAACAGCTAGGACCGCGCCCGATGCTGACCCTGGTCCTGGTCGTGATCCTGACTGCGCTCGTCTTCGAGTTCATCAACGGCTTCCACGACACCGCCAACTCCATCGCCACGGTGGTGGCCACCAAGGTGCTGACGCCGGGCCAGGCCATCATCCTGGCCGCCAGCACCAATCTCATCGGCGCGTTCATGGGCACCGCGGTCGCCAAGACCATCGCCTCGGGTCTGGTCGACACCGATGTGGTCCACGTGACCTCGCAGGTGCTCATCTGCACGCTGCTCGGCGCGATCATCTGGAACCTGATCACCTGGTGGCGCGGATTGCCGTCTTCTTCTTCGCACGCGCTGATAGGCGGACTGTGCGGCGCCGCACTGGCCGCTTCGCAGAACAATTGGGCCGCGCTCATCTGGTCCAAGGCGGGCGATGGTGACTGGAGCAGCAACAAGGGTCTGCTGTGGAAAGTGGTGTTCCCCATGGTCACCTCGCCGCTGGCTGGATTCCTGCTAGGCGTGGCCATCATCTCCCTGCTGTATCTGATCGTTGCGGGAATGATGAAAGCGGGCGGCCCGCTTGCGCGCATGGCCAAACCCCGCTGGGTCAACGCTTTTTTCGGCAAGGCGCAGTTGGTATCGGCCGCCTACATGGGTTTCGCCCACGGCCGCCAGGACGCGCAGAAGACGATGGGCATCATCGCGCTGTCGATCTTCGGCGCCCAGGCTTCCGGCATCCTGGACGACCTGCCTACGTGGCTGGCGTTCCTGCATCCGGACGGGGGCAAGGACGACATCGATAGCTGGGTGATCGCTACCTGCGCCCTGGTCATGGCCGCGGGCACCGCCGCCGGCGGCTGGCGCATCATCAAGACGCTGGGCCACAAGATGGTCAAGCTGCAGACCATCGACGGTTTCGCGGCCGAGACCGCCTCGGCGACGATCCTGGTCACGGCCGCGCACTTCGGCATGCCGGTCTCCACTACGCACAGCATTTCGACCGCCATCATGGGCGTGGGTTTCGCCAAGAACCCGCGCAAGCTCAAGCTCGGCGTGATCGAGCGCATCGTATGGGCCTGGATACTCACCATTCCGGCGGCCGGCGGCATCGCCTATGGCTTGTTCAAGCTGGTCGAGTCGGTGGGCTGGGCCTGACAGTTTTCCCTTCTCCCTTTGGGAGAAGGAAAATCTCTACAGCAAATCGCCTTCCGCCGACAGCGCGCGTTCCATGCTGTCGCCCAGGCCGCCGATCTCCAGCACCATGCGGTCCACTTCGGCGGGGCTGAGGCCTTCGTAGGGGCGGTTCTCGCACAGTTGCAGATAGGGCACGCCGTCCAGATCGCCGATGGCCAGGTAACCCACGCTGCTCTGCCAGTTGAAACCCAGTGCGCGCCGCGCATCCACGCCGGTGATCGGCGCGATCACGGTGCTGACGCGCAGGTAGCCGCGCTCGTCGTCGTTGCCCAGTTCCGAAACGAAGATCGCCTGGTGGCGGTTGCCGTTGTCCAGCGACAGCTCCACGCAGGCCACGTACGGCTCGTGCATGGTGACCTTGTAGCCGGACTTGGTCAGATGGCTGCGGATCTGCTCGAAATTCTGCATGTCGTGCTCCTTTGCATCGCGGCGGCTATGCTAAAGCCTCATGGCCGACAAGTCTCCCGTCGAACGCATCCTCGCCGCCATCCGCGCGATTCCGCGCGGGCAGGTGGCCGGCTATGGCGAGGTCGCGCATCGCGCCGGATTGCCGGGTCGGGCGCGTCTTGCCGCGAAGGTGCTCAGCGAGAACACGGACCCGAAGCTTCCCTGGCACCGCGTATTGCGGTCGGATGGACGGATCGCATTGCCGGAAGGTTCGCAAGGGTACCGGGAACAATGCCAGCGCCTTCGTGCCGAAGGCGTGATGGTGGTCAAGGGACGCGTGCGCGGGCTCAAGGCGGCGCGCACGATGGACGAGCAGGTGTGGGGTCCGCCCGGCTGACAGGAAACCCCTTCGAAGCGTTCGTGGTGAGCCTGTCGAACCGCACTCTTGGTGGAATACTTCCGAGCCCCGCTCCTGAATTTCAATGCAAAAGGCGTGGTTCGACAGGCTCACCACGAACGGGTTTTTTCCCTGACAAATCATCGTTATCCGGCGCGTTTGCGTAGCCACGCCGCCACGCTCAAGCGTTCGCGGGTCGCAGGCAGTACTTCGTGCTCGATGCCGCTCAGGAAGGCCACGCTGGTGCCCGCATGCGGCAATACGTCGATGGTTCCCTGCGGCAGGTACAAACGAAGCGCGCCGCCGTGCTCGGGCAGCCAGTCGTCGTTGAGATAGCTGACCATCGACAACACCCGCGTATCGCTGTCCTGGAACTGGTCGCTATGGCGATGGTAGGAAGCGCCGGCCGGATAGCAGGCGAATTGCGCTTCCTCTTCTTCCATGCCCAGAAACAGACGCCGGTTCATCGCCACGCGCAAGCTGCGCAGCGCAGAGAGATAAGCCGTGGCCGCAGCGCCCGAGTCGGCGTCCATCCATCGCGTGTCGTCCCCACGGATGGCGATGCGCAGTTGGTGGCTGCGGCCGTGCCCCACTTCCGCTGCGCGCAGATTGCCGTCCGCCTGGAGCAACCTCAACGCGCTGCGCAGGGCCAAGGTGGCCGATGCGTTGGGAAACCCCAACAGCAGGCAAGCGCCGTGTTGGTCCAGGCCCTCGGCGAGCGCGGCCGGGTCGCGCAGGACCGCCGCGGGCAGGGAAGGCATGCCGGTATGATACGCGCCAGGCACTCCGAGAAACGTCATGTTCCCCAGAATTCCCCCGGTTACGCAGGCGCTGATCATCGCCAACGTCGTGGTATTCCTGTTGCAGCAGTTTTTGGGCGATCAAGCTCTGGCTTCGATGATGCTGTGGCCGATAGGCCCCAATGGCCTGGATCTTTTCTCGGCCGCTTACGAATTCAAACCCTGGCAGTTGCTGACCTATGGCTTCATGCATGGCGGGTTTCCGCATCTGCTTTTCAACATGCTGGCGCTGTACATGTTCGGCGCGCCGCTGGAATACACCTGGGGCAACCGGCGTTTCCTGACCTATTTCCTGGTGTGCGTCGCCGGAGCAGGCGTGCTGCAGCTGATAGTGGGCTGGTGGACGGTTTCTCAGGGCGGCGTTCCGTATCCCACGGTCGGCGCATCGGGCGGGGTATTCGGCGTGCTGTTGGCCTATGGCATGTTGTTCCCCAACCAGCGTGTCATGCTGCTGTTCCCGCCGATTCCCATGAAGGCGCGCACCCTGGTGATCGTGTACGGCGCCATCGAACTGATGTTGGGGTTCACCGGATGGCAGCCTGGGGTGGCGCACTTCGCGCACCTGGGCGGCATGCTGTTCGGCTGGCTGCTGATCCGCTATTGGCGCGGGCAGCCGCCGTTCAATAAACGCCGGCCTCCGGGGCCGCGGATCGTGCGCTGATCGGAACCGTAGGGTGGGTATTGCCCGCCTTACAGGTGATCTGTGCCGCTAGCCATAGGCGTTGAAGCGGCACGGGCCCGCCGTCCAGACAATCCATTCGCGTATCCGGTAGGCTAACGACGTCGCTACTGGACTGCGTCGTGCACCCCCATGCCCGATTTCGAGATCAATGGCCTGCTCGACACCGGCATCGTCGCGGTGAAGGACGTGCATTGTTCGGGCGTCTGCCGCCATCGCAGCGCGGAGGAATGCGCTGCCGCGACCCATCTGGTGTTCCCGTACCGCGGCGTCTACATGCGTCATGTCGGCAGCGACCAATCGGTGGCCGATGCCAACCATGTGCTGTTCTTCAACGCCACCGAGGGCTATCAGGTCAGCCATCCGGTGACCGGCGGCGACGACAGTCTGGTGCTGGCGGTGTCGCAGCCGCTGCTGCGCGAACTTGCGCCGGCCACATTGGCCGCCAAGGACGACGAATTCAAGTTCCGCGGGCAATCGCTGCGCATCGATCCACGTGCGCAGGCGCTGGTCGCTTTGCTGCGGCACAGCCTGAGCAAGGGCAGCATCGAACCGTTGGAAGCCGAGAGCCTGGCGCTGACCCTGGTCTGCCGCAGCCTGGGGCCGCGCACGACGCGCTCCACCGGAGCAACGCACGCGCGGCAACGCTTGGTCGACAGGGCCAAGGTGCTGCTGGCGAGCGACCTGACCCGGCGCTGGAGCCTTGCCGAAATCGCCGCCGAGATCGGCGGCTCCGCGGTTTACCTGACCCAGGCTTTCCAGCAGGTCGAGGGCGTGCCGCTGTACCGCTACCACCTGCGTTTGCGCCTGGCGCGCGCGCTGGACCGGGTCATGGATTACCAGGATATGTCGGCCCTGGCCCAGGACCTGGGTTTTTCCAGCCACAGCCACTTCGCCGCCGCGTTCAAGCAGGCCTACGGCCGCTCGCCGACCGAGTTCAAACACGCGGCCTCCACCAAGAGCGCCTAGGCGCCCCGTTGGCCGACGGATCGGCGAATCCGCTGTCGCCGGCAAACAGCTAAAGATTTCGACAGCCCGCTTTGCGCCCCGGTGGTCTCCTACGCATGCCCGATTGGCGGGCGTGCATTGGAGAGTGTCATGAGCGAGAAAACCTGCGCCGCTTGCGATTGCGAGCTGGACGAGAATGCCATCACCGTCACCATCGGCGGCCGCGCCGTCGAGGTGTGCTGCGAGGAGTGCGCCGAGAAGCTGCGCGACGCCGGGGCGCGGGCGTGATGGACGGCAAGAGTTATTTCAAGGCGCGCAAGTCGGCCGTCACGCCCTCCGGACGCATCAGTTACGTCGAACAGGGCAGTGGTCCGGTGGCCCTGTTCGTACATGGCGTGTTGCTCAATGGATACCTGTGGCGCCAGCAACTGGCGGAACTGAGCGACGTGCGCCGCTGCATCGCGCCGGACCTGCTTGCACACGGACATACGCAGATCGATGCCGGCCAGGACGTCTCGGTGACGGCGAATGCGCACATGCTGGCGCAGTTCCTGGATGCGCTGGGCATCGACCAGGTCGATCTGGTCGGCAACGACAGCGGCGGCGGCATCTGCCAGATCTTCGCGGCCCTGTATCCGTCGCGCCTGCGCAGCCTGGTGCTGAGCAATTGCGATGCCCACGACAACTGGCCGCCCGATGCCTTCAAGCCGTTCGTGGAGATGGTGGCGGCGGGCGGACTGGCGGACACGCTCAAGGCGATGCTCGACGACAAGGCGGTGTACCGCTCCGAACAGGCGCTCGGCCCGGCTTACGAACATCCGGAGAGAGTATCGGACGACACCATCGAAACCTATCTGCGGCCATTCCTGGCCTCGCCGCAACGGACGCGCGATCTGGAGCGTTTCGTCAACGCATTCGATTGCCGTCATACGCTCGCTATCGAAGACAAGCTGCGGCAGGTACGGGCGCCGACCTTCATCGCCTGGGGCACCGACGACATCTACTTTCCCGTGGAGTGGTCGCACTGGTTGGCCCAAGCCATTCCCGGGACCAAATGGCGCGTGGAATTCGAGGGTGCGCGCATCTTCTTTCCCGAAGAACGCTGGCGGGATTTCAATCGCGACGTGCGTGCGCACTGGGACGCGAATCCGGCATCGCAGACGGACCTGCGCGAACCACTGGCAAGGGAAGCTTGAACATGGACCGCAGAAGCTTCCTCGCCGCATCCGCGGGAGTGGCCGTCTCGGGCATGCTGGCTGGATGCGCCTCGCGAATGGCCAGTGAGGTCGCGCCGGGAGGCGCCGCATTGGACGCGGCCGCTTTCCATCGCGCGCGACGCTATGCGGCGACCCGGTTCGGGAACATCGCTTATGTCGAACGCAGCTCCGGGCCGGCCGCCTTGTTTCTGCACGGATTTCCGCTCAACGGTTTCCAATGGCGCGGAGCTCTGGATCGCCTGTCGCCGTACCGGCGTTGCATCGCGCCGGATTTCCTCGGTATGGGCTATACGCAGGTAGCCGAGGGTCAGAGTTGCGTGCCCGAAGCCCAGGTCGAGATGTTGCTGGCCTTGCTGGATGCGTTGTCGGTGTCCAGTGTCGATGTGGTCGCCAACGACAGCGGCGGCGCGGTTGCGCAACTGTTGGCGGCGCGGCACCGCGACCGCGTGCGCACGCTCTTGCTGACCAACTGCGACACCGAATACGACAGCCCGCCGCCGGCGCTGTTGCCGGTGATCGAGTTGGCCAAGGAAGGCAAATTCGTGAGCGAATGGCTAGGCCGGTGGCATGCCGACAGAGCGCTGGCGCGTTCGTCCGAGGGCATTGGCGGAATGTGTTATGCCGACCCCACGCAGCCCACCGATGAGGCGATCGATACCTATTTCGGACCGCTGCTCAGCACACAGCAGCGTACCGACAATGCGCATGCCTATGCTGTCGCGCTGGAGGGCAACGCGCTGGCCGGCATCGGTCCGGACCTCAGGCGCTGCAAGGTGCCGACGCGGATCGTCTGGGGCATGGGCGACACGATTTTCTCGGCGGAAAGTCCCAGGCGGCTCGACCATGACTTCGGCCATTCGCGCGGAGTGAGGTTGCTCAAAGGCAGCAAACTATTTTGGCCGGAAGAACGTCCGGACGTGATTGCCGAGGAAGCACGGCAGCTATGGAACGCCTGGGTGCCCACTAACGGAAGAGGTTCGCGATGAGCACTGATCGTACTGTCGTGGTGTACGGCGCATATGGGCATACCGGACGTTTCGTCGTGGCGGAGTTGCTTGAGCGCGGCTGGATTCCGGTCCTGTCCGGCCGCGATGCAGGCAAGCTGGCCGCTCTGGGCGACGCGTTTCCCGGTCTGGAAAGACGACTGGCATCGGTCGAAGATCCGGCTTCGCTGGATCGAGCGCTCGCTGGCGCGATGGGAGTCATCAATTGCGCCGGACCCTTCCTGGACTCAGGGACGCCGATGATCGAAGCCGCGTTGCGTGCGCGCATCCACTATCTGGATGTGAGTGCAGAGCAACAGGCCGTTCTGGAGGTCTTCGAGCGCTTTTCCGGTGCGGCGAAGACAGCGGCAGTGACCGTCATTCCCGCAATGGCGTTCTACGGCGGTCTGGCCGATCTGCTGGCGACCGCTGCGCTGGGCGACTGGCCGGATGCGGAGGCCATAGAGACCGCGGTCGCATTGGACAGTTGGCATCCTACCGCCGGCACCCGTCTGACCGGCGCGCGCAACCATTATCGGCGCCTGGTGGTCGCCGGCGGAAAGCTGGAGCCGCTGGCCGATCCGCCGCCATCGAGGCAATGGACGTTCCCGGCGCCATTCGGTACGCAGGACATGATCGCGTTGCCGTTCTCCGAGATCGTCACTCTCTCGCGCCACGTGCGCAGCGCCGAAGTGCATTCGTACCTGAATCTCGCTCCGCTGAAAGATCTGCGCGATCCGCACACGCCGCCGCCAGCGCCTGCCGATGCGCATGGACGCTCGGCGCAGACCTTCGCGATCGAAACGAGAGTGCGCAGAGGCGGCCAGACGCGTCGCGCGCTGGCGCTCGGGCGCGATATTTATGCGATCACCGCGCCGCTGGTGGTGGAGGCGATACAGCGCATCGGCGATGGACGCGGCAAAGCCAACGGAGTCGTTGCGCCCGGTGAGGCCTTCGATGCGCGGGACTTCCTCGAATCGCTGCCGGCATTGCGTCTCGCATTTGCGGACGGATGACCGCTGTTCGCCGCCACACAAAAAAGGCGCGGATATCTGCGCCTTTTTCCTTGTGCGATTGACAATCCTTCAACGCCAGATCTTGATCTGCTCCGCTTCGCTACGGCGCATCGGCTGACCGGCTTTGCAGCTGAAGGTTTCGCCGAACGCCAGTTGGTTGACCAGCGGTCCGTTGCTGCGCCATTGGCCGGGCGCATGCACGTCGGTGGCAATGCGCTGCGCTGCTTCGGTAGGCGAAATGCGCTGCGCCCACAGTTCCGACCAGCTGCGGAACAGGGTCTGCTTGGCGCCCAGATTCGGCGCAAGCTGGGCGTCGGTGAACGCGTCCCAGGCCAGTTCCACGCCGGCCAGGTCGGCCAGATTCTCGTCCAGGGTCAGGGTGCCGTTGACCTTGCCGTTGGCCACGTCCGGATACGCATAGCCGTTGTATTGCGCCGCCACGCGTGCGCCGATCGCATTCCACGCGGTCACGTCGGCGGGCGTCCACCAGTCGCGCAGTTCGCCGCCGGCGTCGACCATGCGGCCGCGGATATCGAAGCCGCGGCTGAGTTCGTGCCCGACCAGCGCGCCGTAGGATCCGAACAGCGCCGAATCGCCGCGGTTCACATCGAAAACAGGAGGTTGCAGCACCGCCGCCGTCACGATCAGGCGATTCTGGGCCAGGTCGTAGGCCAGCGCCGGCTGCTGCGGCAGCACGTCCCAGCGGCGGTCGGCGTTGCCCTTGCCGATGCGCTTCATTTCTTCGCGGTGGCGCCAGGTGGAAGCGATGAGGATATTGCCGCCGAAACTGCCGCGGCCCATCGGCTGCACGCTGTAGTCCAGATCGCGGCGCGGGGTGCCGATCTCGATCTTCAATTTATCGATCTTGGATTTGGCCTCGGCTTTTGCCGATGCGCTCATCCATGCGTTGCGTTCGATGCCGCGGGCCAACGCGTCGCGCACGTTCTGGGCGATCGCTTCGGCCTTGCTCTTGCTGGCGGCGGGTAGATAGCGGCCGGCGTATTCGCGGCCCAGCATCGGACCGGCGGCGGTGTTGATGGCATCCAACACCTGCTGCCAGCGCGGCGCGGGCGCCGCCTCTCCCTTCAACACGCGGCCGCGGAATTCAAAGCTGGCGTCCCGGTAAGACTTGGCCAGGTAGGGCGCCATGGCGTTGCCGACCTGGAAGCGCAGGTAGGTCTTCCATTGGTCGGGTTTGAGCGTGCCGACCAGGGTGTTGAGTTCGGCGAACAATGCCGGGTTGACCATCGATACGGTGTCGTCGCTGACCCCCTGCGCCTTGAGGAAGGCATCCAGCTGCAGGTTGCGATAGCGCTTGCCCAGATCCTTGGTGGGCGTGGGCAGGTAGTTGGACAGCGGGTTGCGCAGTTCCTGCAGCGGTTTGGACACGCGCGCGATACGCGTTTCCAGGTCGATCACGGCATTGGCTTCGGCATCCAGCTTGTCGGCCTTGGTCCCGGTCAGGGCTAGGATCTGCTTCACGTAGTTCTTGTAGCGGCCCAGCAGTTCGCGGGTTTCCGCATCGCTGCGGGTGTAGTAGGCCGGGTCGGGCAGGCCCAGGCCGCCTTGCGAGAAATAGCCGATGTGGCGGTCCAATGCCTTCAGGTCCACATCCGGACTGAAGTTGAAGGCCACCGGGATGCCGATCTGGTGCAGTGCTGCAATGGCCGCGGGCACGTCCTTGGACTTCTTGATGCCGTTGATGCGGTCCAGCAGCGGGGCGATGGGTTTAGCGCCGTCGGCTTCCACGGCCGCCTCATCCAGGCCGCTGGCCCAGAAATCGCCCAGCAGCTTCTGCACATTGCCCTGCGGCGACTGCATCGAGGCATCCAGCAGCTGGCGCTGCTGCAGCTGGCTGCGTTCGATCAACTGTCCCAACGCGGTCAGCGAGGCGGTCCCTGCAGGCAGCGGATTGGCCTTGAGCCAGGCCGCATTCGCGCTGGCGTAGAAGTCGGTGCATTCGGCGCTCACGGCCGGCGCCCTGGGCGCTTTCTTCTTCTTGGCCGCCTGGGCTTCGTTGGCGCCGAGCGCCAGGATCAGGGCAAGGGCGAGCAGGGTGGGCTTGCTGAGGGCGTCGCGCAGTGGCTGCATCAGGGATTTCCGTGTCGGTGAATGCCGGGGATTCTAGCAAGCGCCGGCGCCGTGCCCATGAACAACCCCCGCAAAAACGAAGGCCCGGACTATGCCGGGCCTTCGGGTCTTGCGTGGAGCGGTGGTACTTACCAGATAACGACCTTCTGATCGTCCGCACGTACCATCGGGTCGCCGGCCTTGCACGAGAACGCAGCGGCGAACGCGGGCATGTTGGACGGGGCGCCGATGGCGCGGAAGTTGGCCGGCGCATGCGGGTCGGTCTTCAGGCGCACGGTCAGTTCTTCCGGGGTGAAGTTGCGGCGCCACACGGTGGCCCAGTTCAGGAAGAAGCGCTGATCGCGGGTCAGCCCGTCGGTTTTAGGATCCGGCGTGCCGTCGGTGGCCTTCTTCATCGCGTCGTAGGCCGTGGCGATGCCGCCCAGGTCGGCGATGTTCTCGCCCAGAGTCAGCTTGCCGTTGACCTTGGTGCCGCCAGCGTCGTAACCATTGAACTGGTTGACGAGTTTGTCGGTCAGGCCCGAAAAGCCCTTGGCGTCGGCGTCGGACCACCAGTTCTCGAAATTGCCGGTCGGCCCGAAACGCGCGCCCTGATCGTCGTAACCGTGGGTCATTTCGTGGCCGATCACCGCGCCGATGCCACCGTAGTTCATTTCATCGGTCGCGTTGGCGTCGAAGAACGGCGGCTGCAGGATGGCGGCGGGGAACACGATCTCGTTCTGCAGCGGGTTGTAGTAGGCGTTGACCGTTTGCGGGCTCATGCCCCATTCGGTTTTATCCACCGGCTTGCCGATCTTGCTCAAGTTCCATTTGTAGTTGAACTCGGTGGCGGCGATTACGTTGCCGATATAGCTGTCGCGATTGGTCGACAGGCCGGTCCATTCGCGCCATTTGTCGGGGTAGCCGATCTTGGGTGTGAAGGTTTCCCACTTGGCGATGGCCTTCTTCTTGGTTTCGTCGCTCATCCAGGTCAGGTTTTCGATGCGCGCCTTCAATGCGGTGCGCAGATTGGCCACCAGCGTCTCCATCTTGGCCTTGGATTCGGCGGGGAAGGCGACCTTGACATACATCTGGCCCAGCGCTTCGCCGGCCTGGCTTTCGATGGTGTCGAGCACGCGCTTCCAGCGTTGCTTGATTTCCTTCTGGCCGCGCAATGTCTTGGCGTAGAAATCGAAGTTCTCGTTGGCGAAGGCGTCGCTCAGGTACGGCGAGGCGCTGTCGATGGTGTGGAAGCGCAGGTAATTGCGCCACGTCGCCGGCGCGGTATCGCCTAGCATCTTGCTGACTTCCTGATGGAAAGCCGGAATGGCCAGCGAGAATTTCTCCTGCGGCGCCACGCCCTGCGATTCGAAGAATTTGCTCCAGGAGAAATTCGGGGTCAACTTGTCGGCATCGGCCAGGGTGACCGGGTTGTAGTACAGCGAGACGTCGCGCGACAGCTCTTCGCTGGACTTGGAGGCTTTGGCCAGACGCGTTTCGAATGCGATCACGGTCTTGGCCTGGGCCGCCGCATCGGCCGCGGGTATGCCGGACAACTCCAGCACCTTGGCGATGTGGCGCTCGTAAGCCTGCAGTTTGTCCTTGTTGCTGGCCGCGATGTAGTACTCCTTGTCCGGCAAGCCCAGGCCGCCTTGCGAGGCGTAGGCCATGTTGACCGCGGAGTTCTTGAAATCGGCTTCGGCGCCGAAGCCGAACAGGCCGTTCTGGCCCTTGGCTGCGTTGCTCTGGATGTAGGCGACGATCGCGTCCTTGTCGTTGAGGGCGTCGATGGCGGCCAACTCGCCCTTGATCGGATCGATGCCCTGGGCGTTGGCTTTGGCTTCGTCCATGCCGGTCGACCACAGGTCGCCGACGATCTTCTCCACACCGGTGGCGTTCTTGTCGGCGGCGGCTTGCTCAGCCAACTGGTGCTGCACGCCGGTGGAGCGCTCATCCAGCATCTCGAACGCGCCCCAACTGGTGCGGTCGCCCGGAATGGCGTTGGCGGCGAGCCATTTGCCGTTCACGTAGCCGCCAAAGTCGGCACAGGCATTCTTGGTGGTATCCAGGTCGCTGACCAGGAAACGGTTGACCGGTGGCAGCTTGGATTCGTCCAGCTTCAGCGCCACCGGTTCGGTGGTCGTGGCCGGGGTGGTGCCGGCGGCCGGGGTGGCGGCTTCTTCTTTCTTGCCGCAGGCGGCCAAGGCCACGCTCACGGCCAGGGACAACAACAGGATCTGGGGTTTACGAATCACAGACTACTCCGGCCCCGAGGGGCATAGATAAGGAAAAACCCCCTGCGTGGGGGCGTGCGCGGACTCTACGCCTGCCGCCGTCGCACTGAGGGTGTCGAAGGTCATGCAGCCGTCATAATTATTCCTTCACATCAAGGGTTTACCCAGTGCGTGCTAGGGTTCGGGCGGCACGAAAAGCGTGCCTGACCCGGAGCGGGCAATGCAGGTCGAATTCCATGGCGCCGCAGGCGAGGTCACCGGCTCCATGCATCTGGTGGTGGCCGCCGGCAAGCGCATCCTGCTGGACTGCGGAATGATGCAGGGCAGCCGCGAGGCCGAGGCGCGCAACGCGGATCCTTTTCCGTTCGAGCCGGCGCGGCTGGACGCGCTGGTGATCAGCCACGCGCATATCGACCATATCGGCCGCGTGCCGCTGCTGGTCAAGCGCGGTTTCGCAGGGCCGATCTTCATCCAGCAAGCCGGCGGCGAGCTGATGCCGGTGATGCTCCTGGATTCGGCGTCGCTGGCCGAATCCGATGCCGAACGCGCCAACCGCAAGCTGCGTCCCGGCGAGGCCGAAGTGGTGCCGTTGTATGCGCGCGCCGACGTGGAGCAGGCCATGCGCCAGGTGCAGGCGATGCCCTACGGCGCCCGCCGCGAGATCCTGCCGGGCGTTGAGATAACGTTCCGGGATGCGGGGCATATCCTGGGTTCTTCCATCACCGAACTGTGGGCGGACGGCAGGAAACTTGTGTTCTCCGGCGATCTTGGCCCGAACGGCACGCCGATCCTGCGCGATCCCGAGATCATCGGGCAGGCCGACATGGTGCTGATGGAATCCACTTACGGCGACCGCAACCATCGCGACCGACTGGATACCATCCATGAATTGGGCGAAATATTCGCCCAGGCCTGGCAAGAGGGCGGCAACGTGCTGATCCCCGCGTTCGCGGTGGGCCGCAGCCAGGAGCTGCTGTACTGGTTCGCCCGGCATTGGGAGGAATGGCAGCTATCGCGCTGGAAGATCTTCCTGGACAGTCCGATGGCGGCGAAAGTCGTTTCGGTCTACGACCGTCATTCCGATCTGTTCGACGCCGATGCGCAAGCGGTGTGGAAACAGAAGCTCAACCCGTTCCAACTGCCCAACCTGCACATCGCCGAAAGCGCGCAGGATTCGATGGCCATCAACGAGGTGCAAGGTGGTGCGATCGTCATCGCCGGTTCCGGCATGGCCAATGGCGGACGCATCCTCCACCATCTCAAGCACAATCTGGGCCGCGACAGTACGCATCTGGTATTCGTCGGCTACCAGGCCGAAGGCACGCTGGGAAGGCGTCTGGTCGACGGCGCCCAATGGGCGCGTATCCATGGCCGCGACTATCGGGTGCATGCCAAGCGGCACACCATCGGCGGACTGTCCGCGCATACCGACCAGCGCGGCCTGATGGCCTGGTACGGCGGCTTTACCGCGCATCCGCCCTTGGTGCTGGTGCATGGGGAAGACAAGGCGCGCGAGGCTTTGGCGGGCGAGATCGGCGAACGCGATGGTATCCAGGTGCGGTTGGCGCGGCCGGGCATGGTGTTGCCGGTCTAACGTTCGCTGATGCCTCAGCTCGGCGCGCAACCCCGTTCGCCGGTATGGCTGAAGCTGCGGTTGCGGCCGGCTTGCTTGGCCTGGTAGAGCGCGTTGTCGGCAAGCTCGAACACGTACGCCGCGGTTTCTTCTTCGCTCTGGGTGGTGTGGATGCCGATGCTGGCCGTGAACGGCGGCAAAGGCATATGGTTGCCGGTGCGCGAGGACAGGTTGGCCAGATCCACGTGGATGGTGGTCGCGATGGCGGCGGCGGCCTGCGGCGTGGTTTCGGGCAGCAGTACGGCGAACTCGTCGCCGCCCAACCGTGCCACCAGATCGCGTGGACGGCGCGCGCGGCCGCGCAGGATAGTGGACAGCGCGCGCAAGACTTCGTCGCCAGCGGGGTGGCCCAAGCCGTCGTTCAAGCGCTTGAAGTGGTCCACGTCCAACAACAGCAGCGAAAGCGGCTGGCCGGTGCGTCGCGATGAGCGCAGTTCCTGCTCGAGTTCTTCATTGAACTTGATGCGGTTGGCCAGACCGGTAAGCGGATCGGACTGGGCCTGCAACCGCGTCCGCCGCAGTGTGCGCAAAACCAGCAACACGGCGCCCAAGCCCAATACCGCCAGCGCGGGAACGGGTGGGTACCACGCATGCCCGAATCGCAGCAGCAGCCAGGACAGCAACGGTACGGCGAGCAACGCGACCAGCACCGGCCGCCAGGTCCGTTGCAGGCCGGGAAGCCCGAGCAGCAGCAGCGGCAGGATCACCATCAGGATCGACAGGCCGATCTGCCAGGTTATCGACAGTGGCACCACCGCATCGTCGCGTACCAGCATGTTCAGCGCGTTGGCCTGGTAGTCGACCCCCGACATGCGCGGTTGCGTGGCGTGCCAACCCGGCGCAGCCAGTTCATCGCCCATGCCTGCGGCCGTCACGCCCACCAGTATCCAGCGCCCGCGCAGCAGCGAGGTCGGCACGTTTCCTTTCAGTACGTCCACGTACGAGACGCTTTGGAAGCCGTCGGGTGGATCCGTGTACGGAATCAACACCTGGTAATCGCGCACCCAGCGGTGCGGCGACGCGTCCTGCAGATCGGCTACGCGCAGTCCCGGCAGTTCGGCTGTGGGGTTGGGCTGGTTTCCGATCTGGCTCAGGGCCAAGGCCAGCGAAGGCCAGTGCGGCGAGCCCAGACCGGCGCGCAGGAACATGCTGCGCGCCATGCCATCGCCGTCCAGCACCATGTCGACATGGCCCAGCGAAGCGGCAGCGGCGGCGAACTCCGGAATGGGCATGAGTTCCACCGAAGGGCCGTTGAGGTGTTCGGCTTCGGCGTATACCGGCAGCACCACCTTGCCGCTCCGGTTCAGCGCCTGCGCCAGCAGCGCGTCGCCTTCGGGGTCGAACAGGGCAGGTTCCGAAAGCAGGATATTCAGGGCCACGCCGCGTACGCCGGCATCGCCAAGGCGTTCCAGCAGTTCGGCGTGCGTGCGCCGCGACCATGGCCAGCGCCCGAGCTCGGTCAGGCTTTTTTCGTCGATCGCCACGATCACGATGCGGTCGTCGGCGGCGTGGGAAGAGGCTTGGGTCAACGTGTCGTATATCCACGCATCCGCACGCCAGGTCACCGCGAACAAATGCAGCAGGGTCACGAGCGAGGCCGCAGCCAGCGCGGTGAGCAGGCGCGATCTGCTTCGGATGGCGCGTGGCCCGTTCATAGCGCCAGCAGGATCCACAGCATGCCGCCCGCTGCGACGCCCTTGCAGATGCCGCACGGCACGTTCACGCGTTGCGCCGGCGGGAAGGGCGCCTCATAACCGTCGCTGCCGATGGCCTGCGCGCGCAGGTACCAGGTGCCTGCACGAAGTCTGGGCAGCGTGATCTGCGATTGGTCCACTACCTGGTCGATGCGCGCGTGCTTGAAGTCGGGCGAGCGCGACAGTTGGAAGCGATAGCGCTGACCCGGTTCCCCGGCGCGCCAGCGGAAGGTCACGCTGCGCGAGTCGCCGGTTTCGTCCTCGATTTCGCCCGCTTCCGGCAAAGGCTGCACGGTGAACGCGATGGAGTCGCTATACGGGCCTTGACGGCCGTTGCTGGCATCGCTGGCGATGCGCCAGTAGTAGCGGCCGGGCGCCAAGGCCTGCGGTGCGCGCGTGCGGGTGCTCTTTTCCTGGAAGGAAAGCGGGCGTTCGAAGCCGGCATTGTCGGCCAGCTCGAAACGGTAGCCCGCCGCGTCGGCGACGTCCGCCCAGTGGAACTCGGGCTGGACTTCGCGAACCAGACTGTCGGCGATGGGCGCGATCGCGAAAGGAGGTTCGGGCAGCGTTTCGGCGACGAAACGGGTAGTGGCGTCGTAGCCTTCCAGTCCCTGCGCGTCGATGGCACGCACGCGCAGGAAATACACCCCATCCTGCAGCAAGGGCAGGTTGGCCAGTGGGCCGGTGGTTTCCAGGTCCGCCAGCAGCGTATCGAACGTGGCCGTATTGCTGGCTTGCACGCGATAACGCCGCGCTTGCTCCAGCGCACGCCATTTCACTTCGGCGCGCGCGCCGTTCAACGTAGCGGGAACGCTTGAAAGGTCTGGCGCGGGCAACAACGGCACGGCCCGGATCGGCGTCGCCTGTCCGACGGCCACTACCGCGCCATAACCATGCCTTACCAGCGAATTGCGGGATCCCGCGCCGACCGCGACGCTGCCTTCGGTCACTTCGGTTTGGGTGCGCGATTCTTCCGCGTTCACCCGGAAGCGCGTACCGCGCACCGCCGAGGTGGCGTTGGGCGTGTCCACGATGAAGGCAGGGGAAGCGCCATTGCTGGGAGTCACGCTGTTGGTGATGCGGCCGCGTTGCAAGCGCAAGCGGGTATCGACCATGCCGCTCTTGCCGTACTGGCTGAGGCGGTCCAGGCGAAGTTCGCTTCCGCCTTGCAGCAGCAGGCGCGTGTGGTCGGCGAATTCAAGAGTCAACGTCGCGTCCCGCGCCGTGCGCAAGAGGGCGCCGACGCCCAACTGCATGCCTTCGGTCGCCGCAACGGCCTTGCCGTTTCCGATACCGTCGACCAGGGTCTGCCCGCGTACGGCGATCACCCGCGCCCGCGCCGGTTGCAGGTGCAACCAGGCAAGCGGAAAGCGCACGGTGGAGCCGGGGGGAAGCTGATAGGGGTTGGAGATGCCGTTGTGCGCCTGCAGCCGCTGCCAGGGGATGCCGGGCTTGAGGTACTCGCCCGCCAAGTCCCAGATCGTGTCGCCAGGGCGGATGCGGTAGCTCCAGTCTTCGGCCGAAGCCAGGGGACTGCACGCAAGCAACAGCAACAGCACGCAGCGTCCGCCCAGCAGGCCAGCACGGCGCCGCATGGAATAGCCGATATCGAAACTGACCCGCATGCCCATCATGTCGCCGATGCCCCACTTCCACAATTATAAGTGAACCAGTTGGCATTAAGTGGCCTGATCGCGTAGGAACCTGCGTTATGCGGGCCGTTTTCAGGGGATGATTCCTGTCGGCCGGCTATTCCAAGCCGGGGAGGGTGGGGATGTCCAAGATGCCGGGTAAATGCGACGTTTTGCTGGTCGGTGGTGGCCACAATGGCCTGGTCTGCGCGGCGTATCTCGCCAAGGCCGGGTTGAAGGTCACCGTGCTGGAACGCAGGCAAGTGGTCGGCGGCGCGGCTGTGACCGAGGAATTCCACCCCGGTTTCCGCAATTCGGTAGCCTCCTACACGGTGTCGCTGCTGCAGCCCAAGGTCATCGCCGACCTGGACCTCCATGGGCACGGGCTGGAGATCGTGCAGCGCAAACGCAGCAATTTCCTGCCGTTGCCCGACGGCCGTTACCTGCTGACCGGAGGCGGCGAGACGCTCGAGCAGGTAGCCAAGTTCTCACGTCGCGACGCCGAGCGCCTGCCCGAATACGAACGCCGCCTGGACGCCATCGCCGATGTGCTGCGGGCGCTGGCCCTGCAGCCGCCGCCGAACGTGACCGATGGCGGCTGGTGGAAAGCGCTTCCCGAACTGATGCGCGCCGGGCGTCTGGGAAAACGGTTACATGCGCTGGACGAAACTCTGCGCCAGGAATTGCTGGACCTGTTCACCGTCTCGGCAGGCGAGTACCTGGACCGCTGGTTCGAGAGCACGCCGATCAAGGCCGTGCTGGGCTTCGACGGTATCGTCGGCAACTACGCCAGCCCGTATACGCCGGGTTCGGCTTACGTGCTGCTGCATCACGTGTTCGGCGAAGTGAACGGAGTCAAGGGCGCGTGGGGTCACGCGATCGGCGGCATGGGCGCGATCACCCAGGCGATGGCGAAGGCGGCCGTCGCCGCCGGCGTGGAAATCCGCACCGATGCGGGCGTGCGCGAAGTGCTGGTCGAGCACGGACGTGCCGTAGGCGTGCTCACCGAGTCCGGTGAAACCCTGCATGCGCGTGCGGTGGTCGCCAACGTCAATCCGAAACTGCTGTACGAGCGTTTGATGTCGCCGGCCGCAGTGCCCGCGCCCACCCGCGAGCGCATGGCCAACTGGCGTTGCGGTTCCGGCACGTTGCGCATGAACGTGGCCCTGTCGCGGCTGCCCGATTTCACCGCGTTGCCTGGCGAAGGCGATCACCTCACCGCCGGCATCATCATGGCGCCGGATCTGGATTACATGGATCGCGCTTATCTGGATGCCCGCGCCAATGGCTGGTCGAAGGAACCGATCGTCGAGATGCTGATTCCGTCCACGCTGGACGGCACGCTGGCGCCTTCCGGACATCACGTTGCCAGCCTGTTCTGCCAGCAGGTGCAGCCCGAACTGTCCAACGGCCGCAGCTGGGACGATCATCGCGACGAAGTCGCTGACCTGATGATCTCCACGGTCGACAGATACGCGCCGGGCTTCGCTGCCTCGGTGTTGGGAAGGCAAGTGCTGACGCCGATGGATCTCGAACGCACTTTCGGTCTGATCGGCGGCGATATTTTCCATGGCGCGCTGTCGCTCAATCAGCTTTTCAGCGCGCGGCCCATGGTGGGGCAGGCGGATTATCGCGGTGCCGTCTCCGGCTTGTATCTATGCGGAGCCGGTACGCATCCGGGTGGTGGAGTCACCGGAGCGCCTGGACATAACGCAGCCAAGGTGGTTATCGCGGATCTGCGTTGATACGCGATGCGCCGTAGGAGCGACGTGAGTCGCGAGGTTGGCGGATTGTCCGATACTCGCTAGTTTCGCGACTTACGTCGCTCCTACGGGAATGTGCGGGCCATGCGGCGATGGATGCGTCCATCGCCGCGGATTCATCAGCCCTTCTTGCCCGCGATCCAGCGGTCTATCTTCGCTTCCAGCACGTCCAGCGGCACCGAGCCGTCCTTCAGCACTTCGGCGTGGAATTCGCGCACGTCGAACTTGCTTCCCAGTTCTTTCTCAGACTTGGTCCGCAGCTGCTGGATCTTGAGCTCGCCGATCTTGTAGGCCAGCGCCTGCGCCGGCCAGGCGATGTAGCGTTCGGCTTCGGCGGTGGATTGCGTTTCGCTCTCGGCGGAATTGTCCAGCATGTACTTGATCACCTGTTCGCGGGTCCAGCCTTTGCTGTGCAGGCCGGTGTCGGTGACCAGGCGGATCGCGCGCCAGAGTTCGTTCTGCAGGTAGCCGAAGTAATCGTACGGAGTCTCGTAGACGCCCAGCGACTTGCCCAGCGATTCGGAGTACAGGCCCCAGCCTTCGATGAAGGCGGTTTCGCCGCCGAAGCGACGGAACGCCGGCACTCCGCTGAGTTCCTGCTGCAGGGCCAACTGGAAGTGATGGCCCGGGATCGCTTCGTGCAGATACAGGTCTTCCGCATCCCAGGTCTTGCGGGTGGGCAGGTCGTAGGTGTTGACGTAGAAGATGCCGGGACGGCTGCCGTCTTCGCTGGGACTCTGGTATTCGCCGCCGGCCGCGGACTTGGCGCGGAATTCCTCCACCGGGCGGATCTCGAACGGGGCTTTGGGCGTCAGCGAGAATTGCTCGGGGATGCGCTTGTTGATCCGTGCTTCCAGCGCGCGGTAGTACGCCAGCAACGCGGGCTCGTCCTTGAAGCTGAAACGCGGATCGTTCTGCATGAACTTGAAGAAATCCTGCAGCGAGCCCTTGAAGCCGGTCTCGGCCATCAGCTCGCGGATCTCGCCGTGGATGCGCGCTACTTCGCTAAGGCCGAGTTGATGGATGGCGTCGGGGCTCATGTCGGTAGTGGTGGAATTGCGCGCGTTGTAGGCGTACCAGGCCAGCCCGTCGGGCAGTTTGTCCAAGCCAACGCTGTCGCGCGTGGCAGGCAGGTATTGATCGTTGATGAAGGCGCGCAGCTTGCGATAGGCCGGCAGCAGCTGTTCGCCGATCATCTTGCGGTAATCGGCAGTGAGGCGCTGCTTGTCGGCGGCGCTGAAATCGGCGGGCAGGTTCTTGATCGGGCCCCAGAACAGGGTGTCTTCCGGCTTGTCCTTGATCAGCGCATCCAGTTGCGGGATGACCTTGACCATCAGGGCGCGCGGCTGCACCACGCCGGCCTTGATGCCTTCGCGCATGTTGGCGATGTCGGTGTCGAACAGGACCGGCAGCCTGTTGCCGCGCGCCAGCCAGTTGTCGTAGTCCTTTACCGTCTTGAACGGCTGCGCACTGGTGCCCGCGCCCAGCATCACCGCATAGCTGGCGATGCTGGCCATCTGGTTGACAGGCATCATCCAGTCGGGGAATTTTTCGCCTTCCAGCGAGTTCTCCGCATCGCGCACGAAGATCTCATAGCTCAGCAGATCCTGGCCCTGCAGTCCCGTGCTGCCGACATCCCTGATGGTCTTCAGCCAGCGCACGGTGAAGTCGTGCTGCTGTTTGCGGTACTCGGCCGAACCGAAGTCGGGCAGCAGGTCGTTGTAGCGGTTGTCGCCCTGGAAAGTGGCCTGGACAGGATTGAGTTTGAGCACCTCTTCCCAGTATTCGGCATAGAGCTTGGTCAGCCGCGCGCCCTTGTCCTCTGCGACCTGGGCGGTTTCGGCAGTTTTCTTCTTCGCGGCTTCGGCTTGCGGAACCGCGGTCATCAGGACGGCGGCGGTGGCTAGGGCAAGCAGGCTGGGCAGCAGACGGGTCATCGCGAGGCTCCGGAGGGCGGTAGCCAGCGAGAGTGCCGCATGCAAGCGTTCGAGGCCAGCGACAAAAGTCACGGATGCGTTCGTTGTAGGAGCGGGCCCTGCCCGCGACGCTTTTCCTAAACATGGGGATGAAAGCGTCGCGGGCAGGGCCCGCTCCTACAGTCAATCGGTTGCGGCTTCCTCGCGCAACTCCTGCTCTCGCACGCTGCCCAGGTAGGCGCGTATGCCGCGCCGCATCAGGTACAGCAGCGGGATCAGCGCGATCGCCGCCAGCATCTTGTAGGCGTAGTTGACCGTACTGACCGCCAGGAACAACGAGGTCGGCCACTTCTGCGGCCCCAGCACGAAAGCGATGTACAGCACCACGAAACTGTCGACCAGCTGCGAGACCGCGGTGGAACCGGTGGCGCGCAGCCACACATGCTTTTCGCCGGTGGCGTTGCGGATGCGGTGGAATACGGCGACATCGATCAATTGCCCCAACAGGAAGGCGACGATGGAGCCGGCGATCGTCCACATGCCCTGGCCGAAGATCGCCGCGAAAGCCTTCTGGTAGTCGGGCACGCCCTGCGTCTGCGCGGCCGTCACCCACCAGCCGGCCGGGGCCAGCGCGATGGCGGCGAAGGCGAACAGGAAGCCGTAGACGATCAGCGCCACCGCCACCCACGAGATGAACTTCACGCCCCGGCGGCCGAAGAATTCGTTGATGGTATCGGTGAGGATGAACACCATCGGCCACAGCAGCGTGCCCGCGGTGAAACTCAACGAACCCTTCTGCCCGAACAGGTTCCATTCGAACGGCGCGATGCCCAAGGTGTCTTCCAGCGCGAAGATCTTGACCCCGATGAACTCGGCCAGCACCGCATTGACGCAAAAGAACGCGGCCAGCGCGAGGAACAGCCTTACCGCACGATCGTCGAGCGTGCGCGGCTTATTCATTCGGGCTCCCTCGGGTACCAGCCTTGCGCATTGCGCGCCGGCAGCGGGATCGCTTTCAGTTGCATATGGTTTTCGAAGGCTTCTTCATCCGCTGGCGCCCATCCGCCATGGCTTCCCTGGAAACAGCTCTTGCAAACGGTCAGATCGTAGCCGGGTATCCGCTGGTAGCCGTGCACGCCCGCACCTGCCTTGCACCGGATGCCGCAGATATCGCAGGGAAAGGTAGGTGCTTGTGCCTGGCGCATTTACTAACCTCTCAGCGGCAACGAAGTGCTGCAAATCAAGTGGTGGGCGGCGTGACGATTCCCGCTTCGGTCGCCGAGACCTTCGCCCTGTCCGCATCGCGGGTGAAAGGTACGCTTTCCGGCGACACCGCGCCGCCGGAGATGATGAAGCTCATCGCCTGGTCCACGGTCCAGTCGGTCGGCGTCAGCAGCTCGATGGGGACGATTTCAAGATAGCCGGAAGTCGGGTTGGGCGTGGTCGGCACGTAGACGGCGGCCAGTTCGCGGCCGGTGCCTTCCTCTTTGAGAATGCGCGTCACCAGGCCGACCGATTTCATTTCCTTGTGCGGGAAATCCACCAGTACCACGCGCTGGGTGTTGCCCGGCTTGGTCTGCAGGATGTCCAGCAACTGCCGCGCGCTGGTGTAGATGGTGCTGGCCAGGGGAATGCGCAGTATCAACAGTTCGAACCAGCTCAACAGGCGTTGCCCGATCACGCGCCGGGTCAGCACGCCGACGGCCAGGATCACGAACAGCGTGGCGATCAGCGCGATGCCGGCCTGCACCCATTGCGCGTTGAACCAGCCCATGGAATCGGGGAAAGAAGCGGCGATCTGGTGCGAGAGCGGTTCGACCAGCGGACGGCTGATATCCGACAGCAGCACGAACACGAACTTGACCACGACCCAGGTCAGCCAGATCGGCAGCAGGGTCAGCAGGCCGGTCAGGAAGAGTTTCTGCAGGGAAGGGCGGTGGGCGGGGGAGTCGTTGTGCATGACGCATTGTAGCGGCGCAAGGGAGCGCGCGAAGGCGAGATTTCGACCCTTCAGCACAATCCCTTGATCGTCATTCCCGCGAAGGCGGGAACCCAGCGACTTGGCTTTGGGCTTTCAAGTGGATGCCATGCAAGAGCAAAGTCGCTGGGTTCCCGCCGTCGCGGGAATGACGATTGATTTCCTCCGCGATAGCCAAGTATGTCAGCGCTCCCTGCACCCCCTAACGGTGCCTCGGCTTCAACCGCACATAGATCTGCTTGCGTACCCGCGCCACCACATCGCCCTGCGCATCGATCACCTCGACCGGGAACCATTTCAGGTATTTTTCTCCGCCCGCGGTCGCAGCACGGATTTCTTCCAGCGCACTGTCTTCCACATTGAACTCGGCGTGCACCGTGCCCTTGCCGGGTTTGACGAACTCGATCTCGGCTGCCTTGTCCCAGACCAGGTAGTCGTTGCCCAGGCATTCCTTGATCGGAATCATCCAGAACGGGTCGGTCATGGCGAACAGGTTGCCGCCGAAGTGGGTGCCGACGTAGTTGCGGTTCCACGGGCGCATGCGCATTTCCACGCGGACATGCCGCCAGTCTGGCGAGAAGCGGGTGACGTGGATGCCGCTGGCCACGAACGGCGGCCAGAGATTGAAGATCAGGCGCAGGGTGGAGGGTTTCACGGGACGGCTCATTGGGGGACTGGCCGGAACACTACCATACGATTGGGTATGGAAGCTCTGGGGCCCTCAGGTCAAGTGTTTTAGGGCGGTTATCTAGAAGCCGTCCTCCCACCCTTAGAGACCAGGGAGTCATCCGCCGAAGAGCATCATTCCTTGAAGAACGTCATCCCGGCGAAAGCCGGGACCCAACCATCACCCCTCGCACAGTTGGGTCCCGGCTTTCGCCGGGATGACGGTCGTTTTTTTGCTGGGCTGGGCGTTACTTGCGCGGTGTCGCTAGAACAACAACGAAGACATCTTCCGCCGGTACTGCCCCACCAGATTCTGGTCTTCGGCCACACGAAAGGCATCGATCAACAACTTCTTGGGCGTTCCGTCTTCATAACCGCGGTCGCGTCGCAGCATTTCCAGGAACTGCTCCAGTGCAACTTCTTCCTTTCCGCCCAGCAACTGCTGCACGCCTAGCAGGCGACGCGCCCGCAGGTCGTCCGGATTGGAGGCGATAGCGGCCTCCAGCACTTCCACTGGCGGCGCGTCCTTCAGCAGCGCGACGAAGCTCAGCCGCGACCGGGCGCGGATCGCGCGGTCGTCGGCGGCCAGATTGGCGGGCAAGGCGTCGAGCAGCGTTTCGGCTTCGGCGGCTGCGCCGATCTTGAGCAAGGCCAGGGCAAGGTCGAGCTTGAGTTCGGCCTTGTCCGGCTCGGTTTCGATCGCCTTGCGCAGGGTCAGGACTTCCGCATGCGGATCCAGCGGGGCGGCTTGTTCCGCAACGGGTTCTTCATTGGCGGTGGAGCCCGGTTCTATCCCGTGCTGCTTCAGGAACTCGCGCAACTGGCCTTCCGGCACCGCGCCGGGAAAACCATCGACGATCTGTCCGCCCTTGACCAGGAATACGGTCGGGACCGAACGGATCTGGAAGGCCGCGGCGATCTCCTGCTGCTGGTCCACATCGACCTTGGCCAGGCGGAACGCGCCGTTGTACTCGCCGGCCAGCTTTTCCAGGATCGGTCCCAGGGTCTTGCAGGGCCCGCACCAGGTCGCCCAGAAGTCGACCAGCACAGGGGTCTGCAGGGATTTTTGCAGGACTTCGGCTTCGAAGGTTTCGGTGGTGGCGTCGAAGACGTGGAGTTGGTCGGACATGGCGGAGCTCGTTCGGAAAATCAGGGGGAGAAGTGGTGCCATCTCGATCAGGATACAAGCTGGTGTAAAAAGAACTTGACATCATTTTTGCTAAATGTAATGTATGAGTTACATTATGTTTGATGAGGGTGACATTATGCTGCGACGTTTGGGTTGGTACGGTTTGCCGTTGGCGGCGGTAATGGCGTTGTGGCTACTGTTCGCGGAGCCGCCTGGCCGCGTGATGGGTTTGGATATGGGGCAGTTAGGCATGGTGCTGCTGGTCGGCGTGGCTTGCATGGCGCTGTATGCCACCGATCGGGCGTTGCGCAATGGGTTCGAAAGCGCCGCTTCACCCGGGGAATGGAAAGCGCGCAACGGATTCGTGTTCATCCTTGGCGCTGTTCTCTTTTCCCTGATCAGTCTGGAGACTTTGGGGCAAAGCTTTGCCGTCGTGTTCGGCCCGGATACACGTGCTGTCGGCCGCAACCTGGTGATGCTGCTTGGCGCCTGGATACTGCTGTCCCGCGTCGCACGCGCGCGCTGGAAGCACGAAGTGCAAGAGGACGAACGCGACCGCGAGATCACGGCGCGCGCCAGTCGTTGGGGGCATGGCGGGCTGGTGTTCTGCGTCATAGCCATGGTGGTGACACTGAATTTCTCGCCTTCGGAGAGGTTGATCTGGGCGACGCCGGTGGCGATCGCCAATCTGCTGATCTTCGCGCTGATGTTGGGCAGCCTGCTGGAATACGGCGCGGCGGCCACCTATTACTGGCGCGATCGCCGATGACCGGCACTCCCATCGCCAATGACATCCGCCGCTGGCGTTTCGAGCGCGGCGAAATGACCCAGGAAGCGCTAGCGCAGGCCTGCGGAGTGACCAGGCAGACCATCATCGCGCTGGAGGCGGGCAAGTATTCTCCGTCGCTGGAACTGGCGTTCCGCATCGCGCGCGCGTTCGGCGTGGGCGTGGAGGAGGTGTTTCGATGGAAGACCGAATGAAGTCATTGCCGGGTAATGCCGGCTGGATCGCCGCCGTTCTGTTTCTGGTATCGGTGGGCGGTTTCGGTACGGCATTGGACGGTTATTCGCAGCTGCGGATGCCGGTCGCGCTGCTTGGCGCGAAAGGTTTCCCGAATGCGTTGGCCTTCAATCTGCTGGCGTTCGTGGTGCCGGGAATGCTGGCAGGAGTCGTGGCGATGGTGCTGCGTCGCCGGTTGCCGGCAGGCGCCGGCTGGTCTCTTCGCATCGGCGCGCAGCTGGTGTTCCTGTCGGCATTGGCTTTCATCGCCATGGGTCTGTTGCCGCTGGACCCCAGGGATTTGGAGAACGAAAGCAGCCGGCTGCACGGCACAGCCTGGATGCTGTGGACGGTGGCGTTCGTCCCCGCTGCGGTGCTGATGGGCGTCGGACTGTTGGCTTATCCGAACGCACGCCGATTCGCCTGGCTGTGCCTGCTGATTGCCGCTGGCGTGATGCTGGCCGGATTCGTATTCACCGACTTCATGCCTGCAGGATTGGCGCAGCGCATCGCATTCGGTTTGTGGCTGCTGTGGGTGGTGGTGGCAGGCCGCTTCGGTATTCGTGCGTCGGGGGCGTAGCCCCTAAGCGTAGGTAGGTCGGGGCTACGTCCCCGACACGCGGACTTAATACGAGGGCCGACCTACGTATTTTTCGCAACCGCACGAACGCCAAAAATATGCACCGCAACGATCCACGAGGACGACTCGTCTGTGATCGATAGAACATTTATCGTTGCGGACGTCATTTCTCTTGTGAGCGCAAACATTCCGTTGTTAGCATCGAGTTGCAGCAGGACAGATTCCTGCTGCGGTCACTCTTCCCCGCACGACATGATTCATGGAGTCGAATGGGGTCACAAGGAAAAATGGAGCAATGGATATTATGAAGATGCTGATTCTGGGAACGATCGCGGTATTGGGCATGTCTGGCGCGGTACGGGCGAACAACGTGGCGGAGTTGTCGTTGCCGCAGGAAACGAACTACTCCGCCGGCCTCCGTCCCGTCTGCCAGCCAGGCCAAACCAAGGAGTACATCTATAACGCTCAGGGCCAGGTGGTGGGTTGGAAATGCGTCTGGTAATGCCGCTGATTCACGGCGTATTTTTCAAGCATCTGTATCGCCACCCCTGATAGGGTCGTCATCAGTGCGTTGAAATCTAAGGGGCGGCAGTTTGATACGTCGCAGAGGAGGCGATTTGCGAGCGGCTGCATGGTGAAACACATGCGAACAAGGCATCCGATGAAATGTAGAACAATTGCGATTTCATGTATTGCGCTGCTACTGCTCGTAGCATGCAAGCCTAAAGACCATCAGCCGCTCCGTAATTCGGCAATTTCAGCGGCCATTCCCTTCTCTATAAATAAGGCCGGAAATGTAGCCAAGATTGACTTTCAGGCTCAGCCTGGGGCTGTGGATCTCAAAAAAACATACATGGTCAAACTGACATTTGACCGAGCCCAGAATCGCGACCCTTTGAGCTTGTTGGAGGGGCGGCCACCTCGGACTTTGCTGCCCATAAAAGCGAAAGTAACGCGAATTGATGGCAATTCCATGGAAGCCGTCACCATCATGGATAATTCTCAGTTTCTTGGAAATATTGATATTGAAAAATATCCGGGAACTACGCCAGAAAATCCAAGGGAAGACGTGGTCTATGCGTTTCTTTATGGTTCAACGGGTACTCAAGGCGATATATGTATTGCCAGGTTTAACTTGAGCTCCTATGGGCATTACCAGGTGGAGATAGAGACAGTCCAGGACCAGCCAATCTTCGATAACGTGAAGTCCTCTTTGACGATCGAAGAGCGGTTCAATCTAGGGGAGTAGAAGGAAGCATCCTGAGTAACGAAAAGCGGCTCTAGTGGCCGCTTTTTTTTTATGCACGCGACAGGGGATCTTCAGGCCGTAGGTCGGGGCTACGTCCCCGACTCGCGCGCGAACTGACTTGCAAGAGCGTCGGCCACGTAGGGCCGACCTACCATCATTCGATGGCGGGTTGGCGATGGACCACGCCATCCTTCATCACGAAGTCCACCTTCATCACGTTGTCGATCTCGGCCACCGGGTCGCCTGGCATGGCGATTATGTCGGCGCGCTTGCCGGTTTCGATCACGCCCTGGTCGTCCACGCCCAGCACGGTGGCGGCGTGCACGGTGGCTGCCTGCAACGCGTAGGAGGCGGGAATTCCTGCTTCGACCATGTACAGGAACTCGCGCGCGTTGTCGCCATGAGGACCCACGCCCATGTCGGTGCCGAAGGCCAGTTTCACTCCGTTCTTGTAGGCGCGGCCCGCGGTCTGCTGGATCTGCGAACCGATGCGGATCGCCTTGGGCCGCACTATCGCCGGAAAATAACCATCGATCCTGGCCTTGTCGGCTACGAAGCGTCCGGCATAGATGGTCGGCACGTACCAGGTACCTTTCTGTTTCATCAGCGACATGACCTCATCGGTCATCTCGGTGCCGTGTTCGATGCTGGTTACGCCACCCAGCACCGCACGCTTCATGCCCTCGGCGCCGTGCGCGTGCGCGGCCACCTTGTAGCCGTAGTCGTCGGCGGTCTCGACGATGGCGCGAACCTCCTCCACCGTGAACTGCGGCGCGTCGGCCGATTTCGCGTAGCTCAGCACGCCGCCGGTAGCGGTGATCTTGATCACGTCGCTGCCGTCCTTGTAGCGCTGGCGCACGGCTTGGCGTGCGTCATCGATGGAATTGATCACGCCTTCGGTGGGGCCGGGCGGTCCCAGCAGGTGCTCCAGCTCACTGTTGAAGCCGTTGGTGGGGTCGGCATGGCCGCCGGTAGTGGCGATGGACTTGCCGGCGGCGAAAATGCGCGGCCCCTTCACCAGCCCCTGGTTCACGGCGTCGCGCAGATGCGGGCTGACGCCGCCGCCCAGATCGCGCACGCTGGTGAAACCGGCCATCAGGGTCTTCTCGGCGTAACCGACCGACCGGAACGCGTAATCGGTGGGATCCAGCCGGAAACCTTCGGAATAGCTCTGTGGATTGGACTGCTGTCCCAGGTGGACATGCAGGTCGGTCCAGCCGGGCATGCAGGTGCGGCCCGTCAGCACGATGGATTGGGTGCCGTCGGCCAGCTTGGCGCGGCCCGGCAGCACCGAGGCGATCTTGCCCTCGCGGACCACGATGGTGTGTTCGCCCAGCATTTTTCCGCTGCGGGCGTCGAACAGGCGCTCGCAATGCAAGGCTTGGGCGGGGCTGGGCGTGGTTTCGGGGGTAGGGGAGGATTCGGCGGCGACGGCGGCCTGGCTGGCCAGCAGGATGAGAACGACGGGCTTCAAGCGCATGGGCGGCTCCGGGACAGATCCGCCATCATAGCCATTGCCATGGCGGTGCTTGGTGCACTGCGGTACGCTTCGCAGCTTGATTTCAGCACCGAAGTCCGCCCACGCATGTCAGTTTCCGCCGAACCCGCCGTCCACGATCCCAAGTCCGTCGAAACCGCCGCCCAGTCCTTTTGGGACCGGAACCGTGCCTTCGAGGTCGACGAAACCTCCGACAAGCCCAAGTTCTACTGCCTGTCGATGCTGCCGTACCCGTCCGGCGCGCTGCACATGGGCCACGTGCGCAACTACACCATCGGCGATGTGATCAGCCGCTACCAGCGCATGACCGGCAAGAACGTGCTGCAGCCGATGGGCTGGGACGCTTTCGGTCTGCCGGCGGAAAACGCCGCGATCAAGAACCACACCGCGCCGGCCAAGTGGACCTACGCCAACATCGAACACA
The DNA here is from genome assembly GCF_900104085.1 of Pseudoxanthomonas sp. CF125. GTDB lineage: Bacteria > Pseudomonadota > Gammaproteobacteria > Xanthomonadales > Xanthomonadaceae > Pseudoxanthomonas_A. The sequence goes on along the minus strand of NZ_FNLD01000001.1, from coordinate 1,373,906 downwards.
TGCGCAGCCAGCTGAAAGCGCTGGGCTATGCGATCGACTGGTCGCGCGAGTTCGCCACCTGCCGCCCCGACTACTACGTGCACGAGCAGCGCATGTTCGTGCGTCTGCTGCGCAAGGGCATCGCCTACCGCAAGAATTCGGTGGTCAACTGGGACCCGGTGGATCAAACAGTGCTGGCCAACGAGCAGGTCATCGACGGCCGCGGCTGGCGCTCGGGCGCGGTGGTGGAAAAGCGCGAGATTCCGCAATGGTTCCTGCGCATCACCGACTATGCGCAGGAGCTGCTGGACGGGCTGGACGAGCTGCCGGGCTGGCCGGACTCGGTCAAGACCATGCAGCGCAACTGGATCGGCCGGTCGGAAGGGCTGGAAATCAAGTTCGCGGTAGAAGGGCACGAGTCGCTGACAGTGTTCACCACGCGCCCCGACACGCTGATGGGCGTGACTTTCGTGTCCATCGCCGGCGAACATCCGTTGGCGTTGAAGGCGGCCGCTTCCAATCCGCAGTTGGCCGCGTTCCTGGACGAGTTGAAGCACGGCGGCGTATCGGAAGCCGAACTGGAAACCCAGGAAAAGCGCGGCATGGACACCGGCCTGCGCGCGGTCCATCCGGTCACCGGCGACAAGGTGCCGGTGTGGGTCGCCAACTTCGTGTTGATGGGCTACGGCACGGGCGCGGTGATGGCGGTGCCGGGGCACGACCAACGCGATTTCGAGTTCGCCCACAAATATGGCTTGCCGATCCAGCAGGTGATCGCGCTGAAGTCGCCCAAGAGCGAAGACGAACAGAACTACGACCCCGATACCTGGCACGACTGGTATGCCGACAAGACCCGCGCCGACCTGGAGCTGGTGAACTCCGGCGAATTCGACGGCCTGGGCTTTCGCGGGGCCTTCGAAGCGCTAGCCGAACGCTTCGAACGCCAGGGCCGGGGCCAGCGCCGCATCAACTACCGCCTGCGCGATTGGGGCGTCTCGCGCCAGCGCTACTGGGGCTGCCCGATTCCCGTCATTTACTGCGCGGCTTGCGGCGCGGTGCCGGTGCCGGAATCGCAGTTGCCGGTGGTGTTGCCGGAAAACGTCATCCTGGATGGAGTGAAATCCCCGATCAAGGCCGATCCGGAGTGGCGCAAGACCACTTGTCCGGAATGCGGTGGCGCCGCCGAGCGCGAAACCGACACTTTCGACACCTTCATGGAGTCCAGCTGGTACTACGCGCGCTACACCTCGCCCGGTGCCAAGGACATGGTCGATAAGCGCGGCAACTACTGGCTGCCCGTCGATCAGTACATCGGCGGCATCGAGCACGCGATCCTGCACCTGATGTATTTCCGTTTCTATCACAAGCTGTTGCGCGACGCGCGGCTGGTGGACAGCGACGAACCGGCCGCCAACCTGCTGTGCCAGGGCATGGTGATCGCGGATACCTATTACCGCGAAACCGCGAACGGCAACAAGGAATGGATCAATCCCGCCGACGTGGAAGTGCAGCGCGATGAGCGCGGCCGCATCGTCGGCGCCACGCTGATCGCCGATGGAAAGCCGGTGTCGATCGGCGGCAGCGAGAAGATGTCCAAGTCCAAGAACAACGGCGTCGATCCGCAGGCGATGGTGGACAAGTACGGCGCCGACACGGTGCGTTTGTTCTCCATGTTCGCCGCGCCGCCTGAGCAATCGCTGGAGTGGAACGAAGCCGGCGTGGAAGGCATGTCGCGTTTTCTGCGCCGTTTGTGGGCGCAGGTGCAGAAACACGCGGCATCGGGCGCGGCGCCGGCGGTGGATCCGTCGGTCCTGTCGGCCGAACAGAAGGCGTTGCGCCGCAAGACCCATGAAACCATCGACAAAGTCGCCGGCGACTACGGCCGGCGCCACAGTTTCAACACCGCCATCGCGGCGGTGATGGAGCTGTCCAATGCGTTGAACAAGTTCGATCCTTCGACAGGATCAGGACCCAGCGCAAATGATCGCGCCGTTCGCCAGGAAGCGCTGGAGGCGGCGGTACTGCTGCTCAACCCCATCACTCCCCATACCAGCCATGCGCTGTGGCAGGTCCTGGGACATGCGGAGACGCTGCTGGAGAACCTGCCGTTCCCGCAGGTCGACAGCTCGGCGCTGGTGCGCGACCAGCTGACGCTGGCGGTACAGGTCAACGGCAAGCTGCGCGGCACCATCGAAGTGGCAGTGGACCTGCCGCGCGACCAGATCGAAGTGCTGGCCAAGGCCGAACCCAACACCGCCAAATTCATGCAGGGCATGGAAGTGCGCAAGGTGATCATCGTGCCGGGCAAGATCGTCAATATCGTGGCGGCGTGAGCGCGGACGGGGATATTCACCTGCCATCCGGGTTGGCTATTGCCGCCCATGGCCGGCTCGTCCAGACTTCGCCCATGATCAGAAGCTCCGCGTTACCCGTTCTGCGCCTGCTGGCGGCCTGCGTGCTGGCCCTCGCCCTTTCCGCCTGCGGCTTCCATCTGCGCAACAAGATCGCGTTGCCGGCCGATCTGGGCCCGGTGCGGGTCACCTCGACCACGCAGTACAGCCCGCTGGCCGAAGCCGTAGCCACCGGGCTGAGGCACGCCGGAGCGGTGGCCGCCGAAGCCGACGCCACCAACGTAGCGAGCCTGGAAATCCTTTCCGAGCGTTGGGGCGATCTGCCCATCGCCATGGACGACCGCGGCCGGGCGCAGGAATTCAGCCTGCGCTACGCCGCGGTATTCGTGTTCCGCCGCGCAGATGGCTCCGAGCTGGTGCCCCAGCAGGTGGTCGAACTGTCCCGCGACTATGTCGCGCCTCCGGAAAACGTCACCGGCACCACGACCGAACGCGAAATCCTGGCCGACGAGCTGCGCCGCGAGATGGCCGCTTCGATCCTGCGCCGCGTCGATGGCGTGATCCAGGGCGGGGCGCAGGGCCGGAAACCCGCACCTTAAGCCCTGATGGAACTGACCCCGGAACGCCTGGTCGCGCTGCCCGATGACGCTGCGCTGTACCCGGTCTACCTGATCGCCGGTCCGGAAATGCTGCGCGTGCTGGAAGCGGCCGATGCGGTGCGCCGGCAGGCGCGCGCCCAGGGCATAGGCGAGCGCGAAGTGTTCGATGCCGATGGCCGCGACTTCGACTGGGCCACGCTGGAAGCCACGTTCAACGCACCCAGCCTGTTCAGCGCGCGCCGTCTGGTGGAAGTGCGCCTGCCCACCGGCAAACCCGGCAAGGACGGCGCCGAAGCCATCGCCGCGTTCTGCGCGAATCCGCCGCCCGATGTAGTGCTGCTGATCACGGCCGGCGAGTGGAGCAAGGCCCATCATGGCAAATGGACCGATGCGATCTCCAAGATCGGAGCGCTCGCCATCGCCTGGGCGATAAAGCCGCACGAGCTGGCCGGCTGGGTCGAAAGCCGATTGCGCGCCAAAGGATTGCGCGCCGACCGCGATGCGGTGCAGGTCCTGGTCGAGCGTGTGGAAGGCAATCTGCTGGCCGCCGCGCAGGAAATAGACAAGCTGGTCCTGCTGGCAGACGGCGATACCCTGGACGCGGAAAAGATGGAATCGCTGGTCGCCGATGCCGCGCGTTACGACGTGTTCCGCCTGACCGACGCCGTGTTGGGCGGGCAGGGGTCGCAGGTGTCGCGCATGCTCGCGGGCCTGCGCGCCGAAGGCGACGTGGTCGCCGGGCTGATGCCCATGGTGGTCAAGGAACTGCTGCGCACCGCTGCGCTGGCGCGTGCGCAGGCGCGCGGCACCAGTCTGGCTTCGGAAATGAAAGCGCAAGGGATCTGGGAGACCAAGCAGGCGCCGTTCAAGCGCGCCTTGCAGCGCCATCCCAATCCGGCGCGCTGGGATCGCTTCGCCGCCGAAGCCTCGCGCATCGACCGTATCGCCAAGGGCCGCGCCGATGGCGACGCCTGGGTGGCGCTGGAGCGGTTGCTGCTGGCCATTGCCGAAGCCAAGGCGGTGCGGCTGCTGGTGGCGTGAGTGGTTGCCGCGAACGACGCACGCAATAGTCTCCGCGTCCTCGGCAGCTTTACATACTCCGTAGCACTACGATCGTCATCCCAGCGAAAGCTGGGATCCATTTTGACTTTGCTTCTGCTCTGAAGTCTCACGATAAGAGGCAAGATCAAGGTGGATCCCAGCTTTCGCTGGGATGACGATCGGAAGGATTTAAAGGTCCCTTGGCAACGCATACTCCGAAAACTCACGCCCAATGCTGAAACTCTTCTACGGCGGCACCTTCGACCCCGTGCACAACGGCCATATCGCCATCGCGTGCGCCGCACGCGACGAACTCGGCTGCCGGGTGCGGCTGATGCCTGCCGCCGATCCGCCGCATCGCGCGCCGCCCGGCGCCGATGCGGGACAGCGCGCGGAGATGCTGGACCTAGCGGTGGCCGATCAGCCGGGGTTGCGGGTCGACCGGCGCGAGCTGCTACGCCAGGGCCGCTCCTACAGCATCGATACCCTGCGCGAATTGCGGATGGAATTCGGCCCGGACATGCCCATCGCCCTGCTGGTCGGCGCCGACAGTTTCGTCGGCCTGCCGACCTGGCGCGAATGGGGGGCATTGTTCGATTTCGCCCATTTCGTGGTGGCGCCGCGCCCGGGCAGCCCATTGGACGGCGATTTATCCCCCGAGCTGACGGCTGCGGTGGCGGGGCGCTGGGCGGATTCGCCCCAAATCCTCAAAACCACGCCGGCCGGCCGGTTGTTCCTGCTGGACCAGCCGCTGCACCCCGAATCGGCCAGCGATATACGTCGCCGGATCGCCCACAACGAGCCCTGGCAAGGCCTGGTATCGCCTGCAGTGGCGGGTTTCATCGCCCGCAATGGCCTGTATTCACAGCCGGCCCCTGGACCCAGTCCGCTATAATCCGCGCCAACCCCAAGAGCTCCAAGCCTTTGTCCAGCCAAGCACAAGTCATCAAGACCCGTCTGCCCAACCCGCCACCCTCGGTGCCCGTCTTGCTAGCCAACGTCCATGCGGCGCTCGAGGAACTCAAGGCCAAGGATATCGTCGAGATCGACGTGCGCGGCAAGTCCAGCGTCGCCGACTACCTGGTGATCGCCTCGGGCACCTCCACCCGTCACGTCAAATCCAGCGCCGACGAAGTGGTCAAGTTCGCCAAGAAGCTGGACGTGATGCCGCTGGGCGTGGAAGGCGAGCGCGAAGCCGAATGGGTGCTGGTGGATCTGGGCGATGTGATCGTTCACGTCATGCTGCCGCGCGTGCGCGAGTTCTACGCGCTGGAGCGCCTGTGGACGGTCGGCGACAATCCGCCGGACGACCATGAAACCGCGGACTACGAGCGGCGCTAAGCGCGCGACGCGGACCATGCGATGAAGGCGCGCCTGATCGCCACCGGCGAACGCGCGCCCGCTTGGGTGGCGCAGGGGTTTGCCGAATACCAGAAGCGGCTTTCGCACTGGCTGCCGCTCGATCTGGTTGAAATCGAGCCCGGCTTACGCGGCAAGGGCCGCGATGCGCAACGCGCGATCGACGACGAAGGGCGGCGGGTATTGGCTGCGATCCCGAAGAATTCCCACGTCATCGCGCTTGAAGTCACTGGCAAGGCGCACTCTTCGGAACAACTTGCCCAGCGCATGGAGCATTGGCGCGGACAGGGCCGCGACCTTGTGTTCTTGATTGGTGGGCCCGAAGGGCATGCAGTGGATGTGCTGTCGGCCGCCAATGAAACCTGGTCGCTGGGCCCGCTGACCCTGCCGCATATGCTTGCGCGCTTGTTGGTCGCTGAGCAGCTGTATCGAGCTGCGGCTATGCTGGCCAATCATCCTTACCATCGGGCCTGAGACGCCCTCTTCCGCGTGCGCGGAAGAGGAGCTTGATATCCGTTCGTGGCGAGCCTGTCGAACCACGCTCTTGGCGAGGTCCATCAGCAGACTTTTCCCGAGGTTCGCTGCGAAAGGCGTGGTTCGACAGGCTCACCACGAACGGGACCTTTCGACAGGCTCACCACGAATAACGCGTAGCGTTTACTGCATGGAAAACACCACCGGTACCTTGCCGTAGGCCTGCACGGCCTTGCCGTCGCGCATCGCCGGCTGGAACAGCCAGCTCTTCAGTACATGTTCGCGCGCACTGCGGTCCAGGGATTTGTTGCCGCTGCTTTCCAACACCACGACTTCGAGCGGGCGGCCATCGACATCGACGAGCACTTTCAGTAATACCGTTCCGCCGATACCGGCACGCGCTTCGACGCGCGGGTAAGGTGGTGGGGTGGCTTTGATATAGCCCAGATTGCCCACTGAAATCGGACCCGTGACCGCCGTGGCGTCTATCACCGGTCCGGGATCGGTGACCGCGGATTCTTCGGCGGCGAGCGTCCCCTGGTCGACTATCACCGGGGTATCGTTGATCTTGGGTTGAGCGTGCTCTGTGGGTCGCGTGATAGTCGGCTTCGGCCTGACCGGATCGGGCTTGGCCTTTTCCATCGGCACTTCAACAATCTTGTCCTTGGGCGGCAGGAAGATTACGTCGGGCTTGCTGTCCACCAAGGCTTGCAGTGGAGGGGCGGCCATTGGAATCAAAAGCAGCAGGAACGCGAACGCGTGCACCGCGATCGCGGCCGCAATGGCCAGGATGCGCGGCAGTTCGGGACGGGTTTCGGAATTCAACGGCAGTGTACGAACCATGATCCACCTCCATATCGGGTATGCGAGAGGAACAACGCCTGGGCACGGGCCGTGGGGTTAAACCGGTCTGCCGTGCCTCAGCCCGACAATGCGCCGGCTTCGCGCGGCTGGCAAGAGGGCTTAGACCATAGACGTAGGTCGGGGCTACGCCCCCGACACTCGGGGATTGGAAACCCCTTCTTTAAAATTCCGGAATGCTGGTAGCTCGCGCGTCGGGGACGTAGCCCCGACCTACGAAAAACGGCGCCGTGAGGCGCCGTTTCCGGGTCCGATCGTTGCAGGTTTACTTGCCCAGTTCGAACACCACATCCAGGTTGACCGATAAAGTCGTTTCGCCCGGCGAAACCTGGGTATCCATCTCGGCCTTGGCGCGGCCCATGGCCGCCATCATCGGCACGGGCTGGAAGCCGCCGCCACCGCCTTCGCTGATGCTGACGATGCGGCGCACCTTCAGACCAAGCGACTTGGCATAGGTTTCGGCGCGGGCCTGGGCCTTCTTCAACGCGGCCAGGCGGGCTTCGTCGTAGACCGGCTCGGGCTGGTCGATCTCGAAGCTGGGGCCATTGATCTGGTTGCTGCCCTGTGCGGCCAGCGCGTCCAGCACCTTGCCCAGCTTGGCGATGTCGCGGACTTTGAGGTTGACCGTATTGCTGGCCTGGAAGCCGGTGATCTTCGGCGCCTCGTTCTCCACATAGCGGTACTGCGGGCTGAGGTTGATGCCGCTAGTCTGGATGTCTTTTTCGGCGATGCCCGCCGCCTTGATGGCGGCCATGACCTTGGCCATCTGCTCGGCGTTCTGGCGCATGGCGGCGTTGCCATCCACCGCCTGGGTCACCACCCCGGCGGAAATGGTGGCCACGTCCGGCACGCGCGAGGCTTCGGCATTGGCCGAGACCGAGAGCAGGGTGCCGTCGGTGGGGACCGCGTAGCCGGCGGCGTTCTGGGCATGGGCGGTCATGGCGGTGGCTCCGAGGGCGAGGGACAGGGCGAGCAGCAGGGGACGTAACGAACGGATGCGCATTGAATTCTCCTTGAGGTATGCGGTTGTTGCCTAAGCCATGCAAAAGCGCGGGCTAGGGTGTTCGGGTAAGCATGAACGCGTTGTGAGCCGCGTCGGGGTTCCGCATGGCCCACCTGCTTGAGCGGCCATTCAGTCAGCATGCGCAGGGTATCCTGCCCCTATGTTGTATCTCGCATCGAAATCGCCCCGCCGGGCAGAGCTGCTGGCCCGCCTGGGGGTGGATTTCGGCGTTCTGGATCTGGATATCCCCGAACACCGCCAGCCCAACGAACCGGCCGAGGAATACGTGCGCCGTGTCGCCCGGGAGAAAGCCGGCGCCGGCTTGCTGACGGTCATGTCGGTGCCCAATGCCCTGGTACTGGGGGCCGACACCGAGGTGATCCTGGACGACGAGGTGTTCGGCAAGCCCCGCGATGCGGCCGATGCAGCCGCCATGCTGCGGCGTCTTTCCGGCCGCACCCATCTGGCGGTGACGGCGGTTTCGCTGGTCAGCGCCAGCCGCGAGGCGCAGGCGGTGTCGGTATCGGAAGTATCCTTCGCCGAACTGGGAGAGGACGAAATCGCCGCCTATGTCGCTACCGGCCAAGCCGAGGGCAAGGCCGGCGCTTACGGCATCCAGGGCGCGGCCGAGCGGTTCGTGCGCCACCTGTCCGGCAGCTACTCGGGGGTGATGGGTTTGCCCTTGTTCGAGACATCGCGGTTGTTGAAGTCGTTCGGGGTGCAGTGATGTCCGAGGAAATACTGGTCAACGTTACTCCGCGCGAGACCCGCGTGGCCGTGGTAGAGAACGGCATGCTGCAGGAACTGCACATAGAGCGCGGTTGGCGCCGCGGCGTGGTCGGCAACATCTACAAGGGCAAGGTGCAGCGGGTGATGCCCGGCATGCAGGCCGCGTTCGTCGAAGTGGGCCTGGACCGGGCCGCTTTTCTGCACGCCAACGACGTCGTCCGCGCGGTGCCGGCCACCAGCGGCGACGAAGTCGAAGTGTCGCCGGCGCCGGCCACCGCTACGCCTATCGTGGAGCTTCTGCGCGACGGGCAGGACATCGTGGTGCAGGTGGTCAAGGATCCCATCGGCAGCAAGGGCGCGCGCCTGACCACGCAGATCAGCATTCCCTCGCGCTACATGGTGCTGCTGCCGCAGTCGAAAGTGATAGGCGTGTCGGCGCGCATCGAAGACGAAGCAGAGCGCTTGCGCCTGAAGACGCTGGTCGGCGAACTGGCGGCCGCCCATGGCGGGCACGGTTACATCGTGCGCACCAATGCCGAGGGCCAGACGCAAGAAGCGCTGGCCGAGGACATCGCCTACCTGTCGCGGGTCTGGGCGCTGGTGGAGCAACGCAGCCGAGAGGCGGCGATGGGCGCCTGCATCTATGAGGACCTGACCCTGCCGCTGCGCGCGGTGCGCGATCTGATGCGCCGCGATGTGGAGAAAGTGAAGGTGGATTCGCGCGAAACCTGCGATCGCCTGCAGGCCTTCGCCGCCAAGTACATGCCGGTATTGGCCGAACGCATCGAGCACTACGCCGGCGAGCGCCCCATCTTCGACCTGTACGGGGTGGAAGACGAGATCGGCCGCGCGCTGGAGAAGCAGGTGCCGCTGAAATCCGGCGGCTACCTGGTGATCGACCAGACCGAGGCGATGACCACCATCGACGTCAACACCGGTTCCTTCCTGGGCCAGCGCAATCTGGAGGAAACCGTCTACCGCACCAATCTGGAAGCCGCGCAATCGGTGGCGCGCCAGCTGCGCCTGCGCAACCTGGGCGGCATCATCATCATCGACTTCATCGACATGGACGATCCGGAGCATCGCCGTCAGGTGCTGCGTACGCTGGAGAAGGCGCTGTCGCGCGACCACGCCAAGACCACGGTGTACGAGTTCTCGCCGCTGGGCCTGGTGGAGATGACGCGCAAGCGCACCATCGAAAGCCTGGAGCGCCAGTTGTCCGAGTCCTGCCACGAATGCGGCGGACGCGGCACGGTGAAGACGGCCGAGACCGTCACCTACGAAATCTTCCGCGAGATCACCCGCGCCGTACGCCAGTTCGAAGCGGCGCGGCTGCTGGTGATCGCTTCGCCGAAAGTAGTCGCCCGCATCACCGAAGAAGAATCGCCGGCGGTGGCGGAGTTGGAGGAATTCCTGGGCAAGTCGATCCGCTTCCAGGCCGATGAGCAATACCTGCAGGAGCAGTTCGATGTGGTGCTGCTCTGAGATGAGCCGCCGCCAAGTATCGTCATTCCCGCAAAGGCGGGACGAACCTTTCGCGCTCGCGCGCGAGTCACTTTTCTTTGCTTGTGCAAAGAAAAGTAACCAAAAGAAAGCACACCCCGGCGGCGCGCCCTCCGCGCTGCGCGCTGCGAGCCTGCTTGCCGCACCTAAGGGGCCCCATAGTCGCAACAGCGACAGCAATCGAATGCTTCAAGGTGCTAAGGGTCTTCCACGCCCCATTTCCCATTTCCCATCCCTGGTTTCCGGCTTGTAATGCCTACTCCGCTGCGCCGTCGTTTACGCATGGCCCGTCGTGGCGTCTGGTACGTCGTGGCCGGCACGCTGGTGTGCATGGCGCTGGTGCTGGGCATCGCCAGCCAGGTGCTGCCGCTTGCGGAAAGCCATCCGCAGAAGATCGCCGACTGGTTGAGCGCGCGTGCGGGCCGGCCGGTGGCGTTCGACCATGTGACCACCGAGTGGACGCGCCGCGGTCCCTTGTTGCGGCTGGATGGCTTGCGGCTGGGCGAAGGCGATGAAGTGGTGCGCATCGGCGAAGCGGAAGTGCTGGTGTCGATGTACGCGGGTCTGCTGCCGGGACGTTCCTTCACCGAGCTGCGCTTGCGCGGATTGTCGCTGACCTTGCAGCGCGCCGACGACGGCACCTGGTCGGTGCTCGGATTGCCGGGGCAGAAAACCGCTGGCGATCCGTTGAAGAATCTCGAAGGCCTGGGCGAGCTGCAGGTCATCGACGGCAAGCTGTCGGTGCTGGCGCCGGCGCTGGGCTGGAATCTGCAGGTGCCGAAGATCGATCTGCGCTTGCGCGTGGATGGCGACCGCGTACGTGTCGGTACCCGTGCATGGATACGCAAGGAGGGCGCGCCGGTGCAGGTCGCGTTCGACTTCGACCGCAGCAGCGGCGATGGCCGTGCCTACCTGGATGCGCAGGCGATGGACATGGCGGGGTGGGCGTCCTTGTTGCGTTATGCCGGCGTGACCGCCGAATCCGGCGCGGGGCGTGTGCAGGGATGGGTCGAGTTGCGCAAGCGACGCGTGGTCCTGGCCACTTCGGAATTGAAGTTGCGGGACGTGGGTCTGCGTGGCGCCGCTCTGACGGGCAATGGCGGCGTGCCGCGCGTGCGCTTCGATCGGGTGGAAGGACGGGTGCGCTGGCGCCTGAGCAGCAACGGTTGGCGCTTCGATGCGCCGCAACTGTTGGTGGGCGATCGGCAGACGCCGCAAAAGCTGGATGGACTGGTGCTCGCTGGCGGACGCCAATACGCCTTGCTGGCCAACCAGATCGATGCCGCACCATTGTTCTCGGTGATGGGCTTGAGCGACCGTGTCGATCCCGGTCTGCGCCGATGGCTGTCGCAGGCCAAACCCGGTGCACGCCTGGCCCGGGTGACCCTGATCGGAAGCCGCGCAGCAGGCATGCGCGCGCAAGGGCGGCTGGAAGGCATCAGTTTCCTGGCGGTGGGCCATTCGCCGGGCCTCAACGGACTGGTGGGCGAGTTCGTCGGCGATGAACAGGGGTTCGTATTGAAGCTGGATCCCAGGACCGCGTTCCGCTTCGACTGGCCTACCGGTTTCGGCGTGGTGCATGAAGCGAAGCTGGAAGGTTCCCTGGCAGGTTGGCGCGAAGGCGCGGGTTGGCGGGTGGGCACTTCGGCGTTGCGGATCCGGGGCAAGGATTTCGGCGCGCAGGCGCGCGGCGGATTGTGGTTCCAGGGCGACGGCACGCGGCCGTGGATCGACATCGCCGCCGACATCGACGAAACGCCGGTGTTCGCCGCGAAAGGATTCTGGATACACGACAAGATGTCCAAGGCCGCGGTGGACTGGCTCAATCGCGCGCTGGTCGGCGGCAAGGTGCGCAATGGGCGCGCGATCGTCTCCGGCGATCTCGACGACTGGCCTTTCACCCGCAACAACGGACGCTTCGAGGCGGTAGCGCGGATCGAAGGCGGGCAGTTCAAATTCCAGCCCGACTGGCCGGCGATGGATCAGGTGAGCGCGGATATCGCATTCATCGGCAATGGCTTCTCCATCGAGGGGCAGGGTGCGTTGGCCGGCGTGCGCATAGACGAATTCAAGGCGGGCATTCCCGAATTCTCCAAGGCGGAGCTGTCGGTCAGCGCGCGCGGCGGTTCCGATGCGGCGCAGATGCTGGCGATGTTGCGGCAGTCGCCGTTGCAGAAAAAGTACGGCGAAACGCTGACCAACCTGACCGCCAGCGGTCCCGCGCGCGCCACCTACGAGATGTTGCTGCCCCTGCATGCGCAGAGCAAGGCGGCAAGAAAGACCCGAGGTACGGTCGAATTGTCCGGCGCGCGTCTGGCCGAAAAGCGCTGGAACCTGGCCTTCGAGAATGTGCGCGGCACTGCCGATTTCGACGACGACGGCTTCACTGCCGAGAAGCTCGCGGTCAGCCAGAAAACGCAATCGGGCACGGCCCAGCCCGGTCAGCTTTCCCTGCGCGCCGGCAGTGGCGTGCGCGACAAGCAGCATGCTTTCGAAGCCGATTTGGCGGCCAATCTATCGGCATCGGAGTTGCTGGATCGCGCGCCCGAAATCGCCTGGCTCAAACCCTATGTGGAGGGGCGTTCGCAATGGACGGTCGGGGTGACCATACCGCGGGGCGAGGCCTCCAGCACGCCCAGCAGGTTGAGCCTGCGTTCGGATCTGGTGGGCACCACGCTCAAGCTGCCCGCGCCGCTGGACAAGCCGGCTTTCCTGGCGCTGCCGACCACCGTGCAGACCTCGATGCCGACGGGTGCTGGCAATGTCGATGTTTCCTTCGGGAAGCTGCTGGCCTTGCGCGCGCGCGGCGGCGAAGGCCGGCCGAGCGGCGTGCGCGTGGTTCTGGGCAGCAGCGCGGTGACCGAGGCAGCGCCTGCTTCAGGCCTTATTGCCAGCGGCCGAACCGCCTCTCTGGATGCGATCGAATGGATCGCGCTGGCCAGGAGCGGTAGCGGCGACGGCAACGGCATGCCTCTGCGCCGCATAGACGTCACCGCTGATCGCCTGTTGCTGCTGGGCTCTGCGTTTCCCAGCACGCGTCTGCAAGTCGTACCCTCCGGCAATGGGCTGGCGGTAACGCTGGCTGGTCCGGCATTGGCAGGGTCGGTGCAGGTGCCCGACGCAAAGGGTGCGACGATCACAGGCAAGTTCTCGCGTCTGTATTGGCGTTCTGCGACGCCGGGCAAACCCGGTGCTGCCAATGCGGCCGCCGTCAGCGATCCCTTCGATCCCGCCTCCATTCCCCCGCAGAGTCTGGATATCGACGATCTGCGCTTCGGCGACGCCCGCCTGGGCAGCGCGCAATTGCGCACGCAGCAAACCGCCGCCGGCATGCGCGTGCAGCAGCTGGCGTTGCGGTCGCCCAAGCAGAAGATCGACATCCAGGGCGATTGGCTTGGGCGCGGCGCGGCCGCGCGCACGCAGCTGAGCGCCGACATCGACAGTCAGGACCTGGGCGGTTTGCTGGACGACCTGGGAATCAAGGGCCGGCTGGGCGGCGGTTCGGGCAAGGTGAAATTCGATGCGAGCTGGTCGGGCAGTCCTAACGCGTTTTCGTTGTCGACGATGCAGGGCAATCTGCACATCGCCGCGCGCAACGGCCAGCTGCTCGAAGTAGAGCCCGGCGCCGGTCGGGTGCTCGGCTTGCTAAGCCTGACCCAGTTGCCAAGGCGGATGATGCTGGATTTCCGCGACTTCTTCTCCAAGGGTTTCGCGTTCAACCGCATCGACGGCAACGTGCGTTTCGGCGCCGGCGTCGCGCGCAGCGAGGACATGGTGATGGATGGCCCCGCCGCGCAGATCAATATCCGCGGCAGCACCGATTTGCGCGCGCAACGCTTCGACCAGACCATCGAGGTGCTGCCCAAGTCCGGCAATCTGCTGACCGTAGTGGGTGCAGTGGCGGGCGGCCCGCTGGGTGCTGCGATCGGCGCGGCCGCCAATGCCGTATTGAAGAAACCGCTGGGTGAGATCGGCGCCAAGACCTACCGCGTGACCGGGCCGTGGAAAGACCCCAAGGTGGAAGTCATCGGACGCGAGCAGTCGCGGGCCGAGGCGGCCGGGACGGCTAATGCAGCCGGGACGCTTTGAGATATTTCCTTCTCCCACCGGGAGAAGAGCCTGCCCCGTACTTGATAGGGGGTGCCCGTAGGGCGGATGAGGGAATGAAAAATCAGCTTGTAACGAAACAAACCGGCGAGTTGTTCTCCTTCCCTCATCCGTCGCTTCGCGCCACCTTCTCCCGGAGGGAGAAGGAAAAGCCTAGCTTGCCTTTACTTCATTCGACCCCAAACTAAGCCTCTATGACCAATTCCTCGCTGGCTCTAGCCGAAACCCGCCTCCTCCTCCCCGCCGGACTCGACCAGCAAGGCCTGCATCGCGCCTTCGGCACTTTGCTTGGCCCCGGCATCGATTTCGGCGATCTGTATTTCCAGCATTCCCGGCGCGAGAGCTGGACGGTGGAGGACGGCATCGTTAAGGACGGCGCGCATTCCATCGACCAGGGCGTGGGCGTGCGCGCGATCTCCGGCGAGAAGACCGGCTTCGCCTATTCCGACGATATCAATCCGCAGGCGCTGTTGAGCGCGGCCGGTTCGGCGCGCGCCATCGCCCGCGATGGCAGTTCGCATGCGCCGCATGCGCTGGTGCGCGGTGGCGGCCGCTCGCTGTACTCCAGCGACGATCCCATCGACGCGCTGGACAACGACGCCAAGGTGGAAACCCTGCGCGTAGTCGACAAACTGCTGCGCGCGGCCGATCCGCGCGTGCAACAGGTCACCGTCAGCCTGGCGGGCGGCGTGGACACGGTGCTGGTGGCGCGCAGCGACGGCGTGCTGGCCGCCGATGTGCGTCCGCTGGTGCGCATGAACATCCAGGTGATCGTGGAGCAGAACGGCCGCCGCGAGTCCGGTTATGCCGGTTTCGGCGGGCGCTACTCGTATGCGGAATTGTTCGGCGACGGCAAACCGGAGCAGTTCGCGCGCGAAGCCTTGCGCCAGGCGCTGGTGAATCTGGAAGCCGTGGACGCGCCGGCCGGGATGATGCCGGTGGTGCTGGGTTCCGGCTGGCCGGGCGTGTTGCTGCACGAAGCCGTGGGCCATGGCTTGGAAGGCGACTTCAACCGCAAGGGCACCTCGACGTATGCCGGCCGCATGGGCCAGCGCGTCGCCTCGCCGGGCGTCACCATCGTCGATGACGGCACCCTGCCGGGCCGCCGCGGTTCGTTGAATATCGATGACGAAGGCACCCAGACCAATTGCACGACGTTGATCGAGGACGGCGTGCTGGTCGGCTACATGCAGGACACGCTCAATGCGCGCCTGATGGGCGTTGCGCCCACCGGCAACGGCCGCCGCGAATCCTTCGCCCATCTGCCGATGCCGCGCATGACCAACACCTACATGCTTGCGGGCCAGCACGACCCGCAGGAGATGATCCGTTCGGTGAAGAAGGGCTTGTATGCGGTGAATTTCGGTGGCGGCCAGGTCGATATCACCAGCGGCAAGTACGTGTTTTCGGCTACCGAGGCTTATCTGATCGAAGACGGAAAGATCACCGCGCCGGTGAAGGGCGCCACCTTGATCGGCAACGGTCCGGAAACCATGCAGAAAGTGAAGATGATAGGCCACGATCTGGCGCTGGATGCCGGCGTAGGCGTGTGCGGCAAGGATGGGCAGAGCGTGCCGGTGGGCGTGGGGCAGCCTTCGTTGCTGATCGAAGGCATTACCGTGGGCGGGACGCGGGCTTGAGAAGCCTTGGGTTCTTTAAGACGGCGTGGACGTCTCGGCCTTCACGGACGTCATCCCAGCGAAAGCTGGGATCCATCTTGATTTTGCCTTTCACTGCCGAAGCAAGAGCAACGTCAAAATGGATCCCGGCTTTCGCTGGGATGACGGCTTCTTCAAGCCTCGTCCTGGTCTTCGTCGGTGCCGGCTTCGCTCTCCGCCAACAACTCACGCAACTCGCGGAACAGTTCGCGGTACGCATGCGGCGGCTTGTTCTTTTTGCGTTCTTCGCCCGCGTTGCGGACCAGTTGGCGCAAGTGCTGGCGGTCTGCCGACGGAAACTCGGACAACAGCTCGGCCAGGGCCGCGTCGCCGTCTTCCAGCAGGCGCGAACGCCAGGTTTCCACCGTGTGCAGGATCGCCGTTTCGCGTCGCTTGGCGTCGCCGCCCACTTCCATCGCATCGCGGATCGCATCCAGGGTCTCGTCGCTTTCCCGCCGCATCTGCTTGGCAAGGAACTGCAACTGCCGCTTGTGCGCGATGTGCGAAGTGATGCGCTGGGTCTCGTAGATATGTTCCAGCAAGCCTTCGGGTATCGGCAACTTCGCCAAATGGGCCGGAGCCAGCGCAACCAGTTTTTCTCCCAGGCTGCGGATGTCCAGCGCCTCGCGCCGCTGCTCGCTGCGGCTGGGCCCCAGGTATTCCCCGGTTTCCGGGTCGATTCCACGCATTTCCGCTCTCCAGAACTTTGTTACAGGATAAGCCATTGAACGCAATCGCCGATTTGTCAGCCGACGACAGCCTGCAGCGCCTGGACGCACTGGAGAGCCTTTCCCGGCGTCTGCTGGACCGCGCCCGCGCCTCCGGCGCCAGCCAGGCCGAGGTCAGCTGCAGCGAGGACCGTGGCCTCAGCGTCAACGTGCGCATGGGCGCGGTGGAAACCGTGGAATCCACCCGCGACCGCAGCATCGGCGTCACCGTGTATTTCGGCCAGCGCAAGGGCAGCGCCAGCACCGCCGATCTGCGCGAGGAAAGCCTGGACGCCACCGTGGCGCAGGCCTGCGCCATCGCGCGCTACACCGAGCACGATGAAGCCGCCGGCCTGGCCGATGCGGCGCTGATGGCTACCGACTTCCCGGATCTGGACGCCTGGCATCCCTGGGCGCTGGAGGCTGACCGCGCCATCGACCTGGCCCTGGCCTGCGAATCGGCCGGACGCGAGTTCGATTCCCGCATCGCCAATTCGGACGGTACCTCCGTAGGTAGCGGCGAAAGCATTTCCGTCTACGCCAATTCGCACGGATTCTTCGGCCGCGACCGCAGTACCCAGCACTCCATCGGCTGCGCATTGATCGCCGGACAAGGCGAAGACATGCAGCGCGATGGGTGGTACAGCAGCGCGTTGTCGCATGAAGGCTTGGAACCGCCTGTGGCGATAGGCCGGCATGCGGCCGAGCGCACGCTGGCGCGACTGTCGCCGCGATCGGTAGCCACCGGGCAGTATCCGGTGCTGTTCGCGTCTGAAGTGGCGCGCTCGCTGATCGGACATCTGTTGGGTGCGGTTTCCGGCGGAGCCTTGTACCGGCGCGCCAGTTTCCTGCTGGACCATGCCGGCAAGCGGATATTTCCGGATTGGTTCGCCATCGACGAGTTGCCGCTATTGCGCGGCGGCCTGCGCTCGGCGGCCTTCGATGCCGAAGGCGTGGCGACCCGCGAAGCGCCGCTGGTGAGCCGGGGAGTACTGCAGCGCTATGTGCTGGGCAGCTATTCGGCCCGCAAGCTGGGTTTGCAGACCACGGCCAATGCGGGTGGCGTGCATAACCTCAAGGTCGCCGCCAATGCGGGCGGTTTCGAGGAAATGGTGGGTGGCCTGTCCAACGGACTGCTGGTCACCGAACTGATGGGGCAGGGTGTGAACCCGGTCACAGGCGACTACTCGCGTGGCGCGGCCGGATTCTGGGTGGAGAACGGCGCCATCGCCTATCCGGTGGATGGCATCACCGTCGCCGGCAACTTGAAGGACGTATTCGCCGGTATCGAAGCGGTGGGCCGCGATGTGGACCCGCGGTCCCACATCGGCTGCGGTTCGATCCTGGTGGGCAGGATGACCGTCGCCGGCGGGGATTAACGTTTTTCTGGACATGGGGTGTCGTGCGGCTGTAGTGTCGCCCCGGTTAGCCTGCAGCACCACTATCCACCATTCTAAAGGGAACAAGAAATGAGTGAATTCGATAACGTGACCGCAACACCGCCGGCGCCCTCGGGCAGCGCACCGCAGGAAGACAGGACCATCGGACTGCTGACGCACCTGTCCGGCATCATCGCCGGTTTCATCGTTCCGCTGATCATCTGGCTGATCAACAAGGACAAGCCGGAAAAATCCTGGCTGACCGACCAGTCCAAGGAAGCGCTCAATTTCCAGATCACGTTGCTGATCGTGTACGTGATCGGCATCATCCTTTCGGTGATCCTGATCGGCGCGCTGATCAACCTGATCGCCTGGATCGCCTGTATCGTCTTCAGCATCATCGGCGGCCTGGCCGCCAACAAGGGCGAAGCCTACCGCTATCCGTTCGCGCTGCGTCTGATCAAGTAAACCGGAAACACGAGTTCCGCACGAAGGCCCGGCTTGTCCGGGCCTTCGTCGTTTATGGGAGCAATGCCGGAAAGACTTTCTTCGTCAACGCAAAGAGCGGTGGGGCGTTAGTCCTGTTGTTCATCCCGCCGCGGAGCCAGCACATGTCTTCAACGGAAGCCGTCAGCGCCGTCAACCGTTTCGGCCTGGGCGCCAGACCAGGAGAGCTCGCAGGCATCGGCGACGCCCGCGCCTGGCTGGATGCGCAGCTGCGCAGCGACGCATCGCAAGCCATGTTCTCGAACCTGCCTTCCAGTCTGGATTACCTGCGTCGCGAAACCGAATACATGGAGCAGCGCCGCCAAAGCAAGCGGTCGGGCGAAGACGCCCAGGCCAAGCAGATGAAGATCGGCCAGCTGTACCGCCAGTCCCTGATGAAGGAGCTGGGGCGGCGCTACCAGGTCGCCGTCGCCAGCGAGAACGGTTTCGTCGAACGCCTGGTGCGGTTCTGGTCCAACCATTTCGCCATTTCCGTGGACAAGCGCCAGGCCGCGCTGTATGCCGCGCCGATGGAGCGCGAGGCGATCCGCCCGAACGTGCTGGGGAGCTTTTCCGATCTGCTGCTTGCGGTGGAAACGCATCCGGGGATGCTGCGCTACCTGGACAACGTGCGTTCGGTCGGTACCGATTCCAGGTATGCCGAGCGCATGCGCAAACGCGCAGCGAAGCAAGCAAACGGCAAACCGAAACGCGAGCCGGGTCTGAACGAAAACCTGGCGCGGGAAATTCTGGAATTGCATACCCTGGGCGTGGACGGCGGCTACACCCAGGGCGACGTCACCGAGCTTGCACGCGCAATCACCGGATGGGGCGTGCCCCTGCCGCAGGACTGGAAGCGCGGCACGCCGCGTTCTTCCTTCGTCTTCCGTGCTGCTGCGCACGAAGAAGGTACGCGCGAGCTGCTGGGGAAGCGCTACCTGGGAAGCGGAGAAGCGCAAGGCCGCGCGATTCTGTCCGACTTGTCTCTGCATCCGGCGACTGCGCACCATCTGGCGTACAAACTGGCGCGGCATTTCGTCAACGACGATCCTCCCACTGCCCTGGTGGAGCGTCTGGCTGACGCATGGCGGCGCAGCGAGGGCGATCTGCCCACGGTTTATCGCACCCTGATAGAAAGCCCGGAAGCGTGGTCGCCTGCAGCGCGCAAATTCAAGACCCCCGACGATTTCCTGGTATCGGCGCTGCGCGCCCTGGACATGCCGCCGACGGACAATCCACGCATGTCGATGGGATTGCTGACACGCATGGGGCAACCCCCGTTCACGCCGCGATCGCCGGCGGGTTTCGCCGACGACACCGCGCAATGGAGCGGACCGGACGCGTTGTGGAAGCGTGTGCAAGCGGCCAGCAGCATCGCCGACGCGGCGCCCGCCGAACGCGCCGATCCGCTGGAAATGGCGCGGGAAGTATTCGCCGGCAGCCTGGATGGCGAGACCATGACGGCATTGCGGCGCGCGGAATCGCCGCGCGATGGACTGGCGTTGCTGATCGCCAGCCCCGCTTTCCAATGGAGGACTTGACATGAGCCTGACCCGACGTGGGTTCATCGGCGCTGCGGGCGCACTGACCAGCCTGACCCTGTGGCCGAATCTGGGCATAGCCGCTGCGAACGACACCCGCATGCTGGTAGTGCTGTTGCGCGGCGGCGTGGACGGGCTGCACGTGGTGGTGCCGCGCAACGACCCTGCCTATGCCCGTCTGCGCGGCAGCCTGGTGCCTGCCGATGCGCGCGCAGTGGATGCGGACTTCTCGCTGCACCCATCGCTTTCCTTCGCCCACGAACTCTACGGCCGCAAGCAATTGCTGCCGGTGGTCGCGATCGCTCCTCCGTATCGCCAGCGCTCCCACTTCGAAGCCCAGGACTGTCTGGAAAACGGCACCGCGCGGCCGGGCGGCATCTCCACCGGTTGGCTCAATCGCTGCGTCTCGGCCATGGCCGGTAGCGAAGCCTTGTCGCTCACCACGGTGATGCCGTTGATCATGCGCGGGCCGGGCGATGCGACCACCTGGTCGCCGCCCTTGCCAGAGGAAGTCAATCCGGTGCTGCTGCAGCGGCTGCAGACCTTGTACGCGGCCGATCCGAAACTCGCCGGCTCTTTCGCGCGCGCGGTCGAAAGCCAGGACATGGAAATGAGCGGCGGCAAGGGTGGACGGCTGCCTCAGGCACTGGCTTCGGCGGCCGCTTTCATGGCCAAGACGGACGGACCGCGCATCGCCTTCGTCGAGGATTCTGGCTGGGACACGCACAGCAACCAGGCTGCGGTGCTGACGCGCAAGCTAAAGGAACTGGATGCGGGACTGCGTGCCTTCCATGACGGTATGACGCCTTTCTGGAGCAGGACCGTCGTGGTCGTGCTCAGCGAATTCGGCCGCACCGCGGCCGCGAACGGCACCGGCGGCACCGATCACGGCACCGGCGGCATTGCGTTGCTCGCCGGTGGTGCGGTGAAAGGCGGGCGCATCGCCGGCGATTGGCCGGGATTGGCGCAAGGCGCCTTGAACGAAGGCCGCGATCTGCGCGCGACCAGCGACACTCGCGCGCTGCTCAAAGGAGTGCTGGCGTCGCATCTGCGCGTACCGGAATCGGCGCTGGAGACGAAAGTGTTTCCCGATAGTCGCGACGTGCGTGCGATCGAAGGGCTGCTCTTGTAGGAGCGGGCCCTGCCCGCGACGAAGCATTACCGGTAACGCCCGGTCGCGGTCAGGGCCCGCTCCTACAAAGACGGTGCTTTAGTGCGTACGGTGGATGGCCAGTTTGCCCAGCGCCCACAGCGCAGTGGCGTGTTCGCGGAAAGGCGCCAGCGCATCGTGCATGGCTCTGTCCAGCTCGACCAGTTTCGCTTTCGCGCCGTCCATGCCCAGCAGGGCCGGATAGGTGGACTTGGCCTGCGCCGCATCCTTGCCCACGGTCTTGCCTAGCTGCTGGGAATTCGATTCCACATCCAGGATGTCGTCTCGCACCTGGAAGGCAAGACCCAGCGCGTCGGCGAAAGTATCCAGAAGCTTGAGCGTGCCCTCATCGATGCTGCCGCCCATCGCCCCCATGCGCACCGAGGCCCGGATCAGCGCGCCGGTCTTGAGGCGGTGCATGCGCTCCAGATCCGCGAGCGTCTGCACCTGGCCGGTGGCGTCGATATCCAGCGCCTGGCCGCCGCACATGCCGCCAGCGCCGGCGGCCAAGCTCAATGCACGCAACCAGGACACGCGCAATTCGGAGGCGACTGGCGCTTCTGCCAGTATTTCGAAAGCCAGCGACTGCAGCGCATCGCCGGCCAGGATCGCGGTGGCTTCGTCGAAGGCGACATGCACGGTAGGCCGGCCGCGCCGCAAGGCATCGTCGTCCATCGCCGGCAGGTCGTCGTGCACCAGCGAATAGGCGTGGATCAGTTCCACCGCCGCCGCGGGCGCGTCCAGCCAGCGCTCGTCGGTGCCGAATACCGCGCCCGTGGCGTAGACCAGCAGGGGGCGTATGCGCTTGCCGCCGCCGAGCACCGCGTGGCGCATGGCCGCATGCAGCCGCTGCGGAGGAATCGAGGCCGAGGGCAGGGCGTTGCCGAGTGCGGTTTCGACGCGTTGGGCCCAGCGCAGGAACGGGGCTTCAGTTTCCATCGGGCAGCGGCGCAAAAGGTTCGGCCGCGTCGGGCTGTTCCGGATCGCTGAGCAGGCGCACGCGCAGCTCGGCCTGTTCCAATGCGGCCTGGCAACGCCGGTACAGGCCCACGCCACGTTCGTAGGCGGCCAGCGACTCTTCCAGGCTCATCTCGCCCTGTTCCATTTTCTCGACCAGCAGCTCCAGTTCGTCCAGCGATTGCTCGAAATGGGCGACGGGGGAAGCATCGGGGGCAGGTTTGCGTGGCATGGGGCAAGTTTGGGGATGCAGGGGGAATAGGTCAATGCAGGCCGTTCATGGCTGGCGCGCCCAATGCAGGCGCGCGCCCGCCTCGCGCAGCCATGCGTCGAAACCGGCGGAATAAGCCAGGTCCGCGATCGCCACCAGCTCGCCCGTGCCGTTGGAGAGCAAGGGCAGGACCTCGCGCTCCCAAGGGGGTACGCCGAGTTCCTGCAGCACGTTCTTGAGCGTATGCGAATGCGCGCGGCCGGGCAGGGCGATGCGCTCACCACCCTGGCGCGCGAAAACACGCACGGGAGAGGGGAACGATTCCGCGCCCTGCAGCCGTAGCAGATCTCCGCCCGGCAGCGGCAGCGGCTCGCGCCCGTTCCATTCCGTGTTCCACTCGGTCGGCAACGGCTCGCGCCGCCATTGCGCATGCAGCAGATCGCGCCAGCGTTCGATCACTCCGTCGCGCCATTCGAAACGGGCGCGAGCATCGGCCCGCGCCGGCAGTAAATCGGTTTCGATCTGCACGACGCCTTCGCCGGGCAGTGGCGGAAGGCCGAGCTCTTCGATCCATCGACGCAACACGCGCGCGCGCCGCGTCGCCGGCAGTTCCAGCAGCGCCGTTACCGAGAGCGCACATGGATCGGCGGTGCGAGCCATCGCCAGCGCCAGGGCATCTTCGCGCTGTAAGAGCTCGACAGCATCGGCACTCAACACCGCGCTGCGCGTGAAAGCGGCATCGGCCTGCGGCCAGCGTTCGCGCAGCAATGGCAGGATGCGCTGGCGCAGGAAATTGCGGTCGTGGTGGAGGTCTTCATTGCTGGGGTCTTCCAGCCAGGCCAGGCCGTGCTGGTTCGCGTAAGCGAGCAGTTCGCTTCGTGGCGTGTCCAGCAGGGGGCGCCAGTGCTTTGCCGCAGCGAATTTCCGCCATGGCCGCATCGCCGCCAGTCCATCCGGCCCGGATCCGCGCAGCGCGCGCAACACGAAAGTTTCGGCCTGGTCGTCGCGATGATGGGCGGTGACCAGCGTTTCGCCTTCCCTCAGTACGCTTTCGAATGCCGCGTACCGCGCCTTGCGCGCCGCGGCCTCCAATCCTTCGCCGCTGTCGCGGTCCACGACGACTTTGAGCACGGTCAACGGCACGTTGATCGAACCGCAAAATTCGGCGCAATGGTTGGCCCAGTCCTCGGCCAGCGGTTGCAGGCCGTGGTGCACGTGCACGGCACGCAGGCCCTGTGCGCGGACCTGCGGGTCTTCCGACAACGCATGCAGCAGTACGGTGGAATCCAGGCCGCCGCTCAGCCCCACCAGCAAGCGCGAATGCCCGTCTCGATGCAGGGCGCGATACAGGACGGTGGCAGGGTCGGCAGCGGTCATGTACGCATCCTAGCCGCTGCGTCCACGACATGCGCAGGATCCGTCAGCTCGCAGCCGGCGGACGCGGAAATCTGTAGGAGCGACGCGAGTCGCGAAGCTCTGAACGCCGGAATCGTCATCGGCTTCGCGACTCGCGTCGCTCCTACAGAGCCATGGAGACGCGCGAACGATCAGTTCAGCGCCGCCAGCTCGCGTTTGGCCGCATCGATCCACTCGCGCTGCTCGCGCTGATAGTACTTGGGCGAAGCGGCGGAGCGGGTCAGTATCTCGTTGAAGATTTCCTTCGCCTTGCCGGTGTCGCCACTACGCGCCAGCAGCGATCCATAGCGTGCCCGGGCTTCTTCTCCCGGATATCCCTGCACGACATTTTCGTATTCGTGCAGTGCGGCAGGCATGTCGCCGCTGGCTTCCACGGTGCGCGCGTAAAGCAGATGCCCGTCCTTCGATCGGTAATTGGGATTGGCCGCGATCAAGGCATCCAGCGTCTGCCGCGCCTGTTGCGGCTGGCCCAGCCCGAACTGCGCCTTGGCCAACCCCAGCATCGTCTCCGGATCGGTTTCGTACAGGCCCTTGAGCGCCCCCTGGTACAGCTCGGCCGCCTGCTGGAAGTCGCCGCTCGCCAGGCTTTCCTCGGCTAGGCGACGCCGGTTGGCCTGCGTGTCGGAAAGTCCGAACTGGCGGCTGGCGTGGCGTTTCTCGCGTTCGGGGTCGATCTTCGCGGCGACCTTGCGCACCACGCGCCGGGCGCCCGGATCGTTGCGCATTCCAGGCAGGATCTCGGCGAAGAAATAGATCGCCACCGCGATGTACGAGAACACCAGCAGGATGAAGATCCAGTACATCGGCCGGCCGGTGCGGATCACGTGCACGCAGCAGGCGATTTGGAGGACGATGGAGAGGAGGAGGATGGGGCTCATGGGTCGGTCAGATGTGATGAGGTATGCGCCGATTGTATTTTACGGTGCGAGCACGCGCCGTACCCGAAATCCCTCCACGAATGGCAATCCAACCGTAGGAGCGACGTAAGTCGCGACTGAAGGGTTTTGCGCTGGCGACAGGATTTCTTCGTGACTTATGTCGCTCCTACGGCGGAGCGGTGAGGTCGCAAGGCAGCTGCCGATGTGGGAGCGGCGTCCCGCCGCGAGTTTTTGCTCCTTCTTGGAAAACGCAAAGCAGACAATTGCGCATCGGCATGAAGCTCGCGGCGGGACGCCGCTCCCACCGATGTGATTGTTACGCTTGTGATGAAGCTGGATTCAGGCCGCTTCGTACGCGCCGTAACCACGCAACCGCTGGTACCGCTGCTTCAGCAACTCATCCATCGGCAATTGCTCCAACGCATCCAGCTCGTTGAGCAGCACGGCCTTCAGGCGCGTGGCCATCTGCCGCGGATTGCGGTGCGCGCCGCCGATGGGTTCGCGCACCACCTTGTCCACCAGGCCCAGCGAGAGCAGGCGTTTGGCGGTGATGCCCAGTTGTTCGGCGGCGTCCTTGGCCTTGTCGGCGGACTTCCACAGGATCGACGCGCAGCCTTCCGGCGAGATCACCGAATAGGTGCCGTATTCCAGCATCAGCGTGCGGTCGCCGACGCCGATGGCCAATGCGCCGCCCGAGCCGCCTTCGCCGATTACCGTGCAGACGATGGGCACGCGCAGTTCGGCCATTTCCATGAGGTTGCGGGCGATGGCCTCGGACTGGCCGCGCTCTTCCGCGCCCACGCCGGGGTAGGCGCCAGGAGTGTCGATGAAAGTCAGCAGCGGCAGCTTGAAGCGCTCGGCCAGCTTCATCAGGCGCAATGCCTTGCGGTAACCCTCGGGCCGCGGCATGCCGAAGTTGCGCGCGATCTTGCTCTTGGTGTCGCGGCCTTTCTGGTGGCCGATGATGACCACGCTGCGGCCGTCGATGCGGCCCAGGCCGCCGACGATGGCGGCGTCGTCGGCGTAAGCGCGGTCGCCGGCCAGTTCCTGGAACTCGTCGCAGAACACACGGATGTAGTCCAGCGTGTACGGCCGCGCCGGATGCCGCGCCAGCTGCGAGACCTGCCAGGGGGTGAGGTCGCGGAAGATCTGCGCGGTGCGCACGCGCAGCTTGTCCTGCAGCGCGTGTACTTCGGCGTCGATATTGACCGCCGGGCCGGTGCTGGCGCTGCGCAAGTCCTGGATCTTGGA
Source organism: Pseudoxanthomonas sp. CF125 (assembly GCF_900104085.1). Taxonomy (GTDB): domain Bacteria; phylum Pseudomonadota; class Gammaproteobacteria; order Xanthomonadales; family Xanthomonadaceae; genus Pseudoxanthomonas_A. The sequence continues at coordinate 1,348,266 of NZ_FNLD01000001.1, read as the reverse complement.
TTCCAGGTCGGCGATGGGCTGTTCGAAATCCAGGTAATTCGGGTTCATTTACGGACTGCGGACCGGAAAGGAGGGGAGTTTAGCCGAAGCGGGACGAGGAACCCGTACGGGTGGGTAGGGCGACGGCTTTTCCTTCTCCCCCTGGGAGAAGGAAAAGCTCAATTCGCCCAAGGCCTTGAAATAGCGACCTTGACCGTCCTCACCCCCGGATGCGCCCTCAGTGCGTCCAGCAGCTCCGTGTCCACGCGTACCGACTTGGGGCCGTTCAAATCCAGCACGCCGGCCACGCCGCGCTCACCGGATTTCAGCAGCAGGTCCAGGCGCAGGGGGGTGGCCCCCGGGCGGTGTTTGGCCAGCAGGGCGTCGATGCGGTCCCAAAGCCCAGGCACGCGCATGTCCAGCCGCAGCGACAGGCGCTGGGCATGGCTGGAGCAGAGTTGCGCGTAGTCCCAGCACTGGCGCACGCGCAAGCTGAAGCCACCGCTGAACTCATCCTCGCGCAGGCCGCCCTGCACGATCAGGATGCGGTCGCGGGTCAGCAGCGGCGCCATCTGGGTGTAGGCCTCGGCGAACACGCTGCACTCGATGCGTCCGCGCCCATCCTCCAACTGCACGAACACCTGGCTGTCGCCCTTGCGGCGCAAGGCGACCACCTGCCCGGCGATGACCACGCCCACTTCGGGACGCCAGCCTTTTTTCTCGGCCTGCGGCGCGCCGCTCCACAGCTTGTCCAGCTCGCCCAGATCAGTGCCGACCAGCGAACGCAGATCGTCGCGGTAAGGATCCAGCGGATGGCCGCTCAGGTAGTGGCCCAGGGTCTCGCGTTCGCCCGTCAGTTTCTGCGACAGAGGCCATTCGTCCACTTCGGTCAGCAGCACTTCAAGCGCAGGCGCCGCATCGCCGCCGCCGAACAAGGAAACCTGGCCGGCCTCGCGTTCTCTGGCCAACTGGTCGGTGGCTTTCACCACTTCCGGAAGCTGCAGCATCAGCGAAGCGCGATTCTTGCCCAGCGCGTCCAGCGCGCCCGCATTGACCAAGGCTTCCAGCGCGCGGCGATTGAGTTTGGACGAGTCCACGCGCTTGCAGAAATCCAGCAAGTCGCGGAAAGCGCCGCCGCTGGCGCGTTCGGCGGAAATGGCCTCGCAAGCGCCGCGCCCCACGCCCTTGATCGCGCCCAGTCCGTAGCGCACGGTGCGCGCGTCGGTGGCCACGAACATGTATTCAGAGGCGTTTGCTTCCGGCGGCAGCACTTCGAGCTTCAGCGTGCGGCATTCGTCCAGGAAGCCCACCACCTTGTCGGTGTTGTCCATGTCCGAAGACAGCACCGCGGCCATGAACTCGGCCGGGTAGTGCGTCTTCAGCCAGGCGGTCTGGTAGGACACCAGCGCGTAGGCGGCGGCGTGCGACTTGTTGAAGCCGTAGCCGGCGAACTTCTCCATCAGGTCGAAGATGGAATCGGCCTTGCGCGCGTCGATGTCGTTGTTGCCGGCGCCTTCGCGGAAGATCTCGCGGTGCTTGGCCATTTCCGCCGGGTTCTTCTTGCCCATCGCGCGGCGCAGCAGGTCGGCGCCGCCCAGCGAATAGCCGCCGACGATCTGCGCCATCTGCATGACCTGCTCCTGGTACACCATGATGCCGTAGGTGTCGCGCAGTACGGGCTCCACGCGCGCATCCGGATACTCCACCGGTTCGCGCCCGTGCTTGCGTTCGATGAAGGACGGAATCAGGTCCATCGGGCCCGGACGGTACAGCGAGACCAGGGCGATCAGATCTTCGAAACGGTCTGGCTTGGCGCGCTTGAGCAACTCGCGCATGCCGCGCGATTCGAACTGGAACACCGCGCCGGTGTCGCCGGTGGAGAACACGCGTTCGTAGGTGGCCGCGTCGTCCAGCGGGATCGCGGAGATGTCGATGGGGCCGGGATTGGGGATTGGGGATTCGGGATTCGTAGAAGCAAGAGCGGATTCCCGCTTTTGCTTTTGCTCTTGCGAATCCCCAATCCCCAATCCCCAATCCCGGCGGTTGATCGCCTTCACCGCCCAATCGATGATGGTCAGCGTGCGCAGGCCCAGGAAGTCGAACTTCACCAAGCCCACCGCTTCCACGTCGTCCTTGTCGAACTGGGTCACCGGCGATTTGCCGCGTCCCTCGGCGTCGTGTTCGGCGAACAGCGGGCAGAAATCCGACAGCGGCGAAGGCGCGATCACCACGCCGCCGGCGTGCTTGCCGGCGTTGCGGGTCAGGTCTTCCAGTTGCCGCGCCAGATCCATCAGGTCGCGCACGTCGTCTTCGTCGCGGTAACGGTCGATCAGTTCCTGCGACACCATGCTGCTGTCGCCTTCGCCCATCGCATCCTTCAGGGTCACGCCCAGGATATTGGGAATGAGCTTGGCGATACCGTCCACCAGGCCGTACGGGAAACCCAGCACGCGGCCGGTGTCGCGCACCACCGCCTTGGCCGCCATGGTGCCGTAGGTGATGATCTGGCTGACCCGGTCGCGGCCGTATTTGCGCGCGACGTAGTCGATGACCTCATCGCGGCGGTCCATGCAGAAGTCGATGTCGAAGTCGGGCATCGACACGCGTTCGGGGTTGAGGAAGCGCTCGAACAGCAGGCCGTAGGGCAGCGGATCCAGGTCGGTGATGCCCAGCGCCCACGCCACCAGCGAGCCGGCACCGGAGCCGCGGCCGGGACCCACCGGAATGCCGTGCTGCTTGGCCCAGTTGATGAAGTCGGCCACGATCAGGAAGTAACCGGGAAACCCCATGCGCACGATGACGTCGACTTCCAGGTCCAGGCGCGCACGGTAGTCGTCGGCGCTGTGACCTTCGGCTAACGGGTTCCTGAGAAGGCGCTGCTCCAGGCCCTCGTGCGACTGGCTGCGGATCCAGCTGTCCAGGGTCTCGTTGCTGGGCACCGGATACGCCGGCAGGGCGTATTGGCCCAGGGTCAGTTCCAGATTGCAGCGCTGCGCCAGCGCGTAGGTGTTGTCGATCGCATCGGGCACGTCCGCGAACAGCGCGGCCATTTCGTCCGGCGATTTCAGGTACTGCTCGGGGCTGTATTCGCGCGGGCGCTTGGGGTCGTCCAGCACGCGGCCGGTGGAAATGCATACGCGCGCTTCGTGCGCGTCGTAGCCTTCGCGGTCCAGAAACCGCACATCGTTGCTGGCGATGACCGGAAGTCCGCGCGCGGCGGCGGCATGCAGGGCGAAGGCGTTGAACGCGTCTTCGCCTTCGCGCTGGGTGCGGGTGATTTCAAGATGCAGGTTTTCGCCGAAGCTGCGCTGCAGGTCGGCCAGGTGCTGTTCGGCGTGTTCGTGGCGCCCGCCTGCGGCCAGCCGCCCCGCGTAGCTGTGGCGGCCGGCGATGGCGAACAGACCTTCGCAATCCTCGCGCAGCCATTCCGGTGCGATGGCCACGCCGTCGGTGTGGTGGCCTTCCATCCAGGCACGCGTCAGCAGGCGCGACAGCGACAGGTAGCCGGTGTGGTCGCGGCACAGCAGGGTCAGCTGCCAGGGGCTTTCCTTGCCGTCGACGATGCTCAGGTCGGCGCCGGCGATGGGTTTGATGCCCACCGACTCGGCGGCTTTATAGAACTTGACCAGCGCGAACAGGTTGTTGCGGTCGGTCACCGCCAGCGCCGGCAGCCTCATTTCCACCGCGCGGCTCAGCAGATTGGGCCGTTTGGCCTTGTCCGGGCGCGCCTCGTCCGGCTTTTCGGGCACGCGGATGGTCGAATCCGCGAGCGAGAATTCGGTGTGCAGATGGAGGTGAATGAAGCGGGAGGACATACCGCTAGCAGGGTAGCGGGAGGGGTGGGGTCGAACAAGGCTTGACAGGCCGGCGGCGACGCCTGGGCCTTGGTATATCAGGCTCCAAGGCGCCTGGTGGTCGCGGGCCTTTGTTCGCGGCCGGAGCGTTGCCACTCCAGTTGCGCGACTTCCCGCAGACCGGTCCGGCGGTAGAGCAGGTAACGCGCGATTTCTTCGGCCAGCGTCATCCAGGCGCATTCGCTGGCGCGACCCTTGCCAGCGGCGCTGGCCAGTATCTGCAGCAGTTGGCCCCTTGCTACCGGCGTGCACGACCAGTGGCGATCGGCGAGCATCGACCTCAGCAGTTGCAGGCGATCATCGTTCTGGTCCTGGACTGGCGCGAGCCGATGCGCGGGTCTGCGTGTATCGGCCGGCAGGTATGCGATGGACATGACGAACCCTCTCTGTTTGATTCCGCTGGCCGCCCGCCCTTGCGGGCGGCCAGGAACGGTAATTCCGAGCGCCGTATTGCTTGCTCAGTGGACGCGGAACAGCCCGGCGGCCTCCGGCACATAGCTGCTGCCGCGCACGCGGCGCTGGTGTTCGCGCAGCCCTGCCTCGGCGCGGCGTGCGACTTCCCAGTCCTTCCGGTCGAAGCGGAACGTCTTTATCTCCTGCTGGTGCAGGCGCGCTTCTATCAGCCGCAGACGGCAGAAGTCCTGATAGCTCAGCACTTCGCCCGCCAGCCGTGGCCAGGCCGCTTCGACGACGATGGCGTCGTCCAGCCGGCCTACCTGCGGGATCCAGTCGGGGATGAGGTCGTTGTGCCCGTTGAGGTAGTCCAGCACGGCGCCGGCCGGTGTAACCACTTCGTTGGCGGGTTGCCAGCCGTGGTCGGCGAGCATGCTCGACAGCGAGCCGGCCTGTTCCAGCCGCTGGCGGATGCAGGTCGGGGTGGACTGCGAGCCGCAGGAATCGGCGAGCAGGCGCGCAGCGGTCACTACCTGGTCGCAATCCAGCGGGGTTCTGTCGCCGGCCAGGGCGGAAAGCAGTTGGTTGAAGCGTTCCATGTCCAGGCTGCTGAGACGGAAGCTGCCGATCCGGCGGCGGCGGCTGGGGCGGTTGGGATTGGTTGCGGGCAAAAGCACCTGTGGCAGGGATTCGATGTGATTGGCGTTGGTGGACATGATGGGTCTCCGGTAATGGATGCTGGGAAAGGCACCCGGTCGGGTGCGTGACCAGCTTCCGTCGGGCCGGTGGATGGGTCATGATGCGGACGCGAAGCTTCCGCCAGCTTTTCAGCTGGATTGCGAGGTTTCCATGAGGAATTGCAGTGGAGTCCGATTCGGGCACTAACGCAGGTACTCAGGGGGCAGAGCGATATCGCTTCGGCGACATCGTCGTGGATGCGGTCGCGTACACGATCAGCCGCAACGGCCAACCGGTGGCGGTGGAACCGAAGGCCTTTTCCGTATTGCTGGCGTTGCTGCGCCGCGCGGGCCAACTGATTCCCCGCGACGATTTGCTGGATGCGGTCTGGGGCCACCGCCATGTCACTCCCGGCGTACTGACCCGGGCCATCGCCCAATTGCGTACCGCGCTGGGCGACCGCGCCGAGCCGCACTACATCCAGACCCAGCATGCGGTGGGCTACCGGTTCATCGGAGTTCTGCAACCGGATGAAGCGGTTCCGGCCACGGCGCCGCCCAATGCCGAAGAGCTGGTCCAGGAAGCGTCGGTCTCGTCGGTGCATGTGCCGGCCGCGGGCGAAAACACGTCCGATCCGGTTCCGGTTTCCGAAGAAGCGCGTTCGCCGGAACCAGCTTATGCGGGCAGCGAACGGCGCGGAGCGCATCGATTCTGGCGCTGGCAGTGGACCGCATTTGCCGTGCTGATGCTGGCGTTGGTTATCTGGGCCTGGCAGCACCGCCCGACGCAAGTGCGCGTATCGGAACCGTCCATCGCCGTGCTGCCATTCACCAATCTCAGCGAGAACCGTGACAACGACTACTTCGCAGAAGGGCTGGCGGCGGAGATGCACGATGCATTGGCGGGAGTGCAAGGCTTGAAGGTCGCCGCGCAAGTGTCGCCGGCGACGGTGCTGAAACAGGGCGGCGACGTCAAGGCGCTGGGCGTGCTGCTGGGAGTCGCTACGGTTCTCGATGCCAGCGTGCGGCGCGAAGGCCAGCGGGTGCGCATCAATGCGCGGCTATCCGACTGCGCGACGGGCTACATCTTGTGGACGCGCAGCTACGACCGCCAACTCTCCGAGGTGTTCGACACGCAAGTCGAGATCGCCGACGAAGCCGTGCGATCGCTGATCGCAGTGCTGCCGAAACAGAGCGAAGCGATGGCCAGACGGCTTACCCCGACCCGCAACGCCGCCGCATTCGACGCCTACTTGCGGGGATTGCAGCAACTGCTTGCCGGAGGCGAAGGAAGCGAGGCCAAGGCGGTCGGTTTCTTCGACAGCGCGCTGAAAGCCGATAGCGGATTCGCGCGGGCGCAGGCTGGGATCTGCCGTTCGGAAGTGGCTGCCTTCCGGCATCGACATGATGCGTCCGCATTCGAGCGTGCTCGCGACGCCTGCACGCGCGCCGGGAAGATGGACGAAGGATTGGGCGAGGTCAGCGTTGCGTTGGGCGACCTTTACCAGGCGCACGGAGAATCGGGGAAAGCGGTCGAGGCCTATACGCGCGCCGAATCCGATCCGGTGTCGCGCCCTTCGGCCTACATGGGCCTGGCCATGGTGCATGCCGAGCAGGGCGACCACGAACGCGCGCTGGCGTTGAGCCGCGCTGCGCTCGCGCTGCGCCCTGCCGACGCCAGGATCTTCGCCTACAGCGGCTACTACAGCTACCTGGCCGGGCGCTCGCAAGAGGCGATCGCGGCCTATCGCAAGGCCGTCGAACTGAAACCGGACGATGCGATCTACTGGAACACGTTGGCGGCGTTGTACGTAGGCGCCGGCGACAACGCGGCGGGGATGCGCGCGCTGGAGCGTTCCATCGCCATCGAGCCCGGTTCCGAAGCGCTGACCAATCTTGGCGAGCTCAAATACCAGGCAGGCGATTACGCAGCCGCAGTGGATCTGCACACGCGTGCCACCACGCTGGCGCCGGCCGACTACCTGCCCTGGGGCAACCTGGGCAACGCATTGCTGGCCGATCCGGCGACCGCGGACAAGGCAGGCGCCGCATTCCAGCAGGCGGCGAAGCTTGCGCAGGGCTACATCGCAACACGCCCGGCAGATGGAACGGCGCTGGCCGCGCAGGGCTGGTTCCTGGCCAACCTCGGACGCGCCGGCGAGGCGCGGGAAATGCTGATGCGTTCCGAACAGCTCAAGGGCGAGCAAGCCGAGATCGCTCTGTACAACGCGCAAACCTTCGCCCTGCTGGGAGACACCGAAGCCGCGCGAGCACGGCTACAGGCAGCCCGGGCCGCGGGCCTGCCGGAAACGCGGGTCGTCTCCAACACCGTATTGCGCCGCGCCGGACTGGTGCCCGATCGCACGCGCGCGGACGCGGTTCAAAACACGGTTCCATCCACCCCCGGAAAATCCTGACCGGGGCCACCCGAGGAGGTCACATGCCACGCGATCGAAAAAACCGCAAGCCAACGCCCAAAGAAGCCAGCGCGATCAGATCGCGAATCAAGAATCTGGTCGGCCGCGAAATCGGCGAGGCCACGATCATCAAGGATATGTTGAAGGAGCGCGAATTCGATTTCGTCTATCCGATCGACGAATTACGCAGCCTGGCGTTCAAGATCACGGTCACTCCGCTGATGAGCAAATCGCTGGGTGCCATTGCGCATCTGTCGGTCAATCCGGGCAAGCCACCGTGAGCGGACCGGGCATGCGCCTCGGACTTTGACCAGAGGCGCCCATCGCATCACGCACCGGCGCGAAACTTCGCCGGTGTAGCGGGCAGGGACCATGCTCGGCCAAGGCAGCCAGATGCGAAGGCGTGGCATAGCCTTTGTGCACCGCGAAGCCGTAGGCGGGGAATTCATCGTGCATAGCGACCATCAAGCGGTCCCGGGTGACCTTGGCCAGGATCGAAGCGGCCATGATCGAGCGATCCAGGCGGTCCCCGCCCACCAGGGCTTCGGCGCGGCACGGCAATCCTTTCGGCAACGCGTTGCCGTCGATGCGCGCCAGTTCTGCGACATGGGCTACGCCCTCCACCGCGAGCCGCATCCCCAGCATCGTGGCCTGGTAGATGTTCAGACGGTCGATCTCATCCGCTTCCACCAGCACCACGCGCCAGGCCAGCGCGCGTTCGATGATCCGCGAATACAGCGCTTCGCGCCGCGCGGCATTGAGTTGCTTGGAATCGTCCAGCCCATTGATGCGCGGACGGGCAGGGTCGAAGACCACCGCCGCGACCGCCACCGGCCCGGCAAGCGGCCCCCGGCCCGCTTCGTCCACGCCCGCGACAAGCAAGGGGACGGCCACGTTGGACGCCGAAGGAAAATCGAGCGCACGCTGGTTCATGGTCTGGCATCCTTCGGCAGCAGCCCCGCGATGGCATCGGCAGCGCGTGCCGAGGCATCCTGGCGCAACGTCTCATGCAACTCGCGGTAACGCGGTTGCAGCGCGCCGGTGATTTCCGGATGCTGGAACTGGTTCAGCACGGCCGCGGCCAGATTCTCAGGCGTGCATTCGTCCTGCATCAGTTCCGGCGCCACATCGCTTCCGGCCAGCACGTTGGGAAGCGCGTAGCGCTCCACTTTCAGCATGCCGAACGCCTTGACGATGCGGTAGGTCAGCGGGGCCACCTTGTAGCCGACCACCATCGCGCGCTTGGCCAGCATCGCCTCGAGCGTGGCGGTGCCAGACGCCAGCAGCACCACGTCTGCAGCCACCATCGCCTCGCGTGCGCGGCCATCGGTCAGCATCGGCGGTGCGGCGAATCCGGTTTCGGCTATCAACGGCCGCAGAGCATCCGCGCAGGCGGAATTCGCCGCGGGCACCACGATCTGCAAGTAGGGAACGGATTCGGAAACGATCCGCGCCGCTTCCAGAAAAATCTTGCCGAGCCGTCCGATTTCTCCCAGCCTGCTGCCCGGCAGCACTGCCAGGACCGGCGTATAGGCGTGCAGGCCGAGTGCGGCGCGTGCGGCGGCCTTGTCCGGTTCCACCGGCATCTCGTCGGCCATCGGATGACCCACGAAGCGCGCGTCGATGCCGTGCCGGGCGTAGATCGGCGGTTCCATCGGGAACAGACAAAGGACCATGTCCGCGCTGGTTCCGATCTTCTGCGCGCGTTTCTCGCGCCAAGCCCATACCGAAGGGCTCACGTAATGCACGGTGCGGACGTCGCGACGCTTGAGCCAGCGCTCCACGCCCAGGTTGAAGTCGGGGGCATCGATGCCGATGAAGACATCCGGCTTCCATGCGAGCACGCGCTCGCGGAACTCGCGGCGCAGTTTCAGCAGGCGTGGCAGATGGCTGAGGACTTCGGACAGGCCCATCACCGCCAGCTCGCCCGAGTCGTACCAGGTTTCGCAGCCGCTCTGGCGCATCGCCTTGCCGCCGATGCCGGCGAATTCCGCTTCGGGGAAACGCTTGCGCAGCTCTGCGATCAGGCCGGCGCCCAATGCATCGCCCGAAGCCTCGCCAGCGACCAGGGCAATGCGTTTTGCACGCTCGTGCAGCATTCCCGGGCGTGCGGCCAAATCCAACAACGTCGGCGCCGCATCGTCGCTGCCGGTTGCCGTGCCGCGCCGCCAGCCGCTCATCGCAGCAGGGGCCGTTCGCCGCTTTCGATGAAATCCAGCAGCGCGCGCACATCGGCGCTGTCGCGCGCCTGTTCGGCCAGTTGCTGCTTGGCTTCGGCCAACGGCAGGCCGGCGACGTACAAGGTGCGGTAAGCGCGTTTGATGGCGCTGATGCGGTCGGCGTCGAAACCCCGGCGTTTGAGACCTTCGCTATTGATGCCGCGCGGGCGGCCCTGGGCCTCGGTCGCCACCATGGTGTAGGGCGGCACGTCGCCGCTGACCAGCACGCCCATGCCGAGGAACGCATGCGCGCCGACGCGGCAGAACTGATGCACGCCGGCGAAGCCGCTCATGATCACCCAGTCGCCGATCTGCACGTGGCCGGCCAAGGTGGAGTTGTTGGAGAACACGCAGAAGTTGCCGACGTTGCAGTCGTGCGCGACGTGCGTGTAGGCCAGCAGCCAGTTGTCGTCGCCGATGCGGGTGATCCCGCCGCCGTCGCCGGTGCCGCGGTTGATGGTGACGAATTCCCGGATGGTGTTGCGGTCGCCGATGACCAGCTCCGTGCGCTCGCCCTTGAATTTCTTGTCTTGCGGATCGCCGCCTATCGCTGCGTGGCCGACGATGTGGTTGTCGCGCCCGATACGGGTGGGGCCGGTGATGCTGCAATGCGGCCCGATGACGCTGCCGTCGCCTATTTCCACATCGGCGCCGATGCTGGTGAACGCGCCGACGCGCACATCCGCCCCTAGCCTGGCGGCCGGATCGATCGAAGCGCTGGGATGGATCGCAGGCGCCGGGCTCATGCGTTACTCCTTCTCCGTTTCAGCGCACAGCACGTCGGCGCAGGCCACTTCCTCGCCGCCGACGCGCGCCACGCAGGTATAAAAGGTCATGGTGCGGATGATGCGCTTGATCTGCACGTGCAGTTCCAGCACATCGCCGGGCACCACCATGCGCGAAAAACGCGCATTGTCTATCTTGACCAGGTAGAACAGCTTGTTGTCGGCGACCGTGCCGCGCGAGAGCTGGGTCAATACGCCGCCGGCCTGCGCCAGCGCTTCGATCACCAGCACTCCCGGCATCACCGGGTGCCCGCTGAAATGGCCCTGGAAGAACGGCTCGTTGATGCTGACGTTCTTCAACGCGACGATGCTCTTGTGGGCCTCGAACTCGACTACGCGGTCCACCAGCAGGAACGGGTAGCGGTGCGGCAGCAATTGCTGGATGCGGGTCACGTCGATGGGCAGTTTCACGGGTTCGTTCACTCTTCCTCCTTGCGCACGCCTGGGATGCGTCGCGCCAATGAATCCAGCTGTTTGAAGCGGGCCGCGTTTTTGCGCCAGCTGCGGTTGTCGGTCAGCGGCGTGCCCGAGGAGTACTCCCCGGGTTCGCGGATCGAATGGGTTACCAGCGACATCGCGGTGATGGTCACCTTGTCGCATATTTCCAGATGGCCCAGCACGCCTGCGGCGCCGCCGATCAGGCAGTAGCGGCCGATCTTGGCGCTGCCGGCCGCCGCGCTGCAGCCGGCCATCGCCGTATGCGCGCCGATGTGCACGTTGTGTCCGATCTGGATCTGGTTGTCCAGGCGCACGTCCTCTTCCAGCACGGTGTCGCCCAGCGCGCCGCGGTCGATGCAGGTATTGGCGCCGATCTCGCAGTCGTCCCCGACCGTCACGCCGCCCAGCTGCGGCACTTTGATCCAGTGGCCGGCATCCATGGCCAGGCCGAAACCATCCGCGCCCAGCACCGCGCCGGGATGGATGCGCACCCGCCGCCCCAGGCGTACCCGGGTCACCAGGGTCACCCGCGCGATCAGCTCGCTGCCTGCACCGATTTCGCAATCTTCGCCGATCACGCAACCCGGTCCGATCACGCAGCCCTCGCCGACGGCGCTATTGGCTCCGATCACCACGAAAGGCCCGATATGCACGCCGTCGGCGATGCGCGCGGCGGGATCGATCACCGCCGAGGGGTGGATGCCGGCATCGCGAACCGGCTGCCGGTCGAACAGCGCGGCGATTTTGGCGAAGGTGGTGTACGGATCGCGGGCGATCAGCACGGTGCCGGGGGCTTCCGCGGCGTCTTGCTCGCGGAGCACCACAATGGAGGCGCTGCTGGCCGACAACTGGTTGCGGTAACGTGGATTGGCCAGAAAAGTCAGCTGGCCTTCGCCCGCACCGGAAAGGGTGCCCACGCCACGTATGCGCAGGCTGCCGTCGCCACGCAACACCAGGGCGTAGCGTTCGGCAATCTCGTCGGCGGTGATGCTGAAAGTGTCCACTGGGCGCAGTTTAACGTCTTGGGATGGCCGCGTAGAAGAAAGGCCCGGGGTTGCCCGGGCCTTGAAGGGACATCATTGAGGGGGCATGGCGCCTGCGCGGCGATCCTCAGAACGCGCCGCCGAAGGTGAACTGCAGGCGCTCGACCTCGTCTTCGTCTTCCTTGCGCAGCGGGAACGCATAGCTGATCGAGATGGGTCCGACCGGCGCGCGCCACAGCAGCGAGATGCCGGTGGAGGCGCGCAATTCGCCCGCGTCGAAGCTGTCGGTATCGGCGTAGACGTTGCCGAAATCCACGAACGCCGAAACACGGGCGGCCTTGGAGTCGAACAGCTTGGGAAAATACATTTCCAGCGAACCGGTGGTCTTTAGCGACCCGCCCAGCGGCTGCCCGCGAATGCCGCCGATCTCCTCCGAGCGGGGGCCCAGCGTGTTGTCGCGGAAACCACGCACCGAGCGCACGCCGCCGGCATAGAAATTCTCGAAGAAGGGCAGGCCTGTGGCAGTAAGCACGCCGGCTTCGACGGTGCCTGGCGCGCACTGCGCCGCCGCCTTGGTTTGCGGATCGCTGGGATTGACCCGGCACAGGCGCCGCGAAAAATCGCTGCCGTAACTGTCGCCGTATCCCACTTCGGCGCGCGTATTGAGCACCAGCGACTGACTGAGCGGCCAGTACTTGGAGAACTCGTAGTTGAGTTTGAAATACTCGACCGTGGAGCCGGGCAGGGTGATTTCGGTGGAGACGCGCTGGTAGGTGCCGCGAGTCGGCATGAAGTAGTCGTTGCGGGTGTCGCGCGCCCAGCCCAGCTCGGTGCGCCAGGCGTGGAAGGTGCGCGTTCCGACGGCATCGATGTAGTCGATGATCGAGGCGGGCGTGGAGCCGCGGAAGGTCAGGATTTCGTTGGTGTCGATGCCGAACAGCAGCGAGACAGTGTCGTTTTCGGTGATCGGCAGGCCCAGTACGCCCTGTGCGGCGGCGCTGGTGGTCGAGTACTGCGCGGTGTTGAAGCTGGAATAGTCGAACTCGCGCCACCACAGGTTGTAGCCCAGCGACATGCCTTCGTCGGTGAAGAACGGATTGACGAAGGAGAACGAATAACGCTGCAGGTAGTCGCTGCGCTGGGCTTCCACCGAGACCCGGTTGCCGCCGCCCAGGAAGTTGTTCTGCGACAGCTGGATGGAGGTGGTAAGGCCGGACAGCTGCGAATAGCCAAGGCCGAACACGAAGCTGCCCGAAGTGGTTTCCTTGACGTTGAAGACCACGTCCACTTCGTCGTTGCTGCCGGGCACCGGCGGCGTTTCCACGTCGACGGTCTCGAAATAGCCCAGGCGCTGCAGGCGGATCTTGGAACGGTCGATGGCGGCCTGCGAATACCAGCTGCCTTCGAACTGGCGCATCTCGCGGCGCAGCACTTCGTCGGCCGAACGGGTATTGCCCTTGAACACGATCCGGCGCACGTTCACGCGCGGGCCGGGGACGACCTGCAGGTTGATGGCGACCGTGCGGTTTTCGCGGTCCACGGTGGGGATCGGATTGACCTGCGAGAAGGCGTAGCCGATGTTGCCCAGGGTCGAGGTGATGGCGTCGGAGGTGTATTCGAGCACCGCCCGCGAGAATATCTGGTCTTTCTTTACAAGCACGAGTCTTTCGATGTCCTCGACCGGAAGAATGGTGTCGCCGGTGACTTTCACATCGGACACCTTGTACTGCTCGCCTTCGGTGATGCCGGCGGTGAGGTACATGTCCCGCTTGTCGGGACTGATCGCCACCTGGGTGGAGTCCAGCGAGAAATCCACGTAGCCGCGGTCGAGGTAGTAGGAGTTCAGCTTCTCGATGTCGCCCGAGAGCTTTTCGCGCGAGTACTGGTCGTCGCGGCGGTACCAGGACAGCCAGTTGCTTTCCTTCGATTCCCAGTTGTCCAGGATGTCCTTGTTCTCGAACTTCTCGGCGCCGATCAGGTTGATGTGGCGGATCTTGGCGGCCTTGCCTTCCTTGACATTGATGGTGATGTCGACCCGGTTGCGGTCCAGCTTGGTCACGGTCGGGTTGATTTCGACGTTGTACTTGCCGCGGTTGTTGTACTGCTTGGTCAGCTCCTGGGTGACGCGGTCCAGGGCCAGACGGTCGAAGGTTTCGCCTTCGGCCAAGCCGATGTCCTGCAGTCCCTTGGTCAGGTCTTCGGTCTTGATGTCCTTGTTGCCGCTCAGAGTCAGCTTGTTGATCGCCGGGCGCTCGGCCACGGTGATCACCAGGATGTCGCCCTGGCGATCGAGTTTGACGTCCTCGAAGAAGCCGGTCCTGTACAGCGCGCGGATCGCTTCGCCGATCTTGGTGGAGTCGACCGTGTCGCCGCGCTCGATCGGCAGGTAGGTGAGTACGGTACCGGCCGAAATGCGCTGCAGGCCGTCGATGCGGATGTCGCTGGCGGTGAAGGCGTCCGCACTGGCGGTCGCCGGCAGGCCGAATTCCGTCGTCTGCGCCCAGGCCGGCAATGCGATGGCCGAGGCCAGGGCTAGGGCGAGCAGGCGGCGGGTGGGGAGTCGCGTCATCATCACATCCGATAAGGTGGGTGCTGCTGTTGCCTGCAAGGGCGCAGGGGTTTGCCGAAAAGGGGCCGGCGGGGAAATCAGGGGAAAGCGAGCCGGGAATATCCGGGAAAGCAGGGCCATCAGGTCACCAGACGGAAAATGTCGTTGTAGAACGCCAGACCCATTAGGCTGGCCAGCATGGCCAGACCCACATATTGCCCGGTGGCCATGGCGCGCTCGCTAAGCGGACTGCCTTTGACCAACTCTATAAGGTAATACAGCAGGTGCCCGCCGTCCAAGACCGGGATCGGCATGAGGTTGATGATGGCCAGGCTCAGCGAGAGCAAAGCCAGGAAATACAGGAACCAGTCGACCCCGCGTTTGGCCGTAGCATTGGCGACTTGGGCGATGGTGATGGGGCCGGAAATATTCTTGATGGAGGCCTGCCCGGTCAGCATGCGGCGAATCATGCCCAGCGAACCGGAAGCCAACTTGCCGGTTTCCCTGAACGCTGCGGGGATCGCGGCCAGCGGGCCGAATTGCTGCTTGGCGTCGTAGGCCGCAGGCTGCAACTGGGCAGGGGGGGCGATGCCCAGGGTCCAGTATTCCTTGCCCGAGTCCGGGTCGCGCCACCAGGCCGGCTGGATGTCGAGCGCCAGGCGTTCGCCGTTGCGTTCGACTTCGATCATGGCGCCGCCGCCCTTGGTGCCCAGTTTCTGCACGAGCGGGGAGATATCGCTGAAGCTGCGGACGGGATCGCCATCGACAGCGGTGATCCGGTCGCCCGGAATCAGCACCTTGGAGGCCGGCGAACCGGGCTGGGTTTTCTCGACCAGTGCCGGGGCCAACTGGTGCTGCCAGGCGAAACCGGCAAGCCCGGCCACGTTTTCCTGGTCGAAGCCGGGCGGTAGATCCGAAAGCGAAAGGTTGCGGGTGTGCTCGACCCCCATCCGATCGGAAACCACGATCTGCGGGTCATGGCGGTCCAGCGCCGCTGTGGTCATGGCCTGCAGGGCGTCGCCCCAGGTGTTGATGACCTGGCCATCGACCGTCTGGATCCTGTCGCCGGCCACAAATCCTGCTTTGGCGGCCAGGCCTTGCGCCTGACCGACCGTGGCGCTGTAGTCCTGCCGCCCGATCACGAACATCGCCCACAGCAGCGCCACGCACAGCACCAGGTTGGCGATGGGCCCGGCCGCTACGATGGCGATGCGTTGCAGCACCGGCTTGCGGTTGAAAGCCTGCGGCAGTTCGGCGGCGGGGACGTCGCCTTCAGCCTCGTCCAGCATCTTCACGTAGCCGCCCAACGGGATGGCGGCGATGGCGAATTCGGTCCCATGGCGGTCGCGGCGCGACCACAGCGGCTTGCCGAAACCGACCGAGAAACGCAGCACTTTTACGCCGCAGCGCTTGGCTACCCAGTAATGGCCGAATTCGTGGAACGTCACCAGGACGCCCAAGGCCACGACCATCCACCAGATTGAGCCAACGATGTCACTCATGCGGGGAGCTTGTGGCCTTGTGATTGCGCTAGTTGTGAGACGGCATGCTGTGTGAGGGCGTGTTCGGTGAGGCGTCGCGCCTGCGCGTCGGCCGCCAGCAGCGCTTCCAGCGATTCGGCCGGGGCTGCGGGCAATCGGGCGAGAGTCTCCTCGACCAGCGCGGGAATGGCTAGGAAACCGATTCGGCCCTGAAGAAAGGCTGAAACAGCGACCTCGTTGGCGGCGTTCAGCACCGCGGGCGCGCTGCCGCCGGCTTCCAGCGCCTGCCAGGCCAGGCGCAGGCAGGGGAAGGCGTCGGTGTCGGGCGCTTCGAAATCGAGCCGGCCCTGGGCCAGCAGATCCAATCCGGCCACGCCCGATTCGATCCGCTGTGGCCAGCCCAGGCCTACCGCCAGCGAGGTGCGCATGTCGGGCAGTCCCATTTGAGCCAGTGTCGAGCCATCGACGAATTCCACCAGCGAATGCACCAGGCTTTGCGGATGCACCAGTACGCCCAGCTTTTCGCCGGGCATGTCGAACAGATGGTGGGCCTCGATCAGTTCAAGGCCCTTGTTCATCAGCGTGGCCGAATCGACCGAGATCTTGGGGCCCATCGACCATTTGGGGTGGGCGATGGCCTGCTCGCGCGTGACCGAGGCCAGCGAATCCCGGCTGCGGCCCCGGAAAGGACCGCCCGAAGCGGTGAGCACGATGCGCCGCACATCGCCCTGAGTCTGGCGTGAACGCAGGCACTGGAAGACGGCGTTGTGCTCGCTGTCGATCGGGATGATTTCGGCATTTGCGCCGTTAGCAGCGGCCATCAGCAGC
Organism: Pseudoxanthomonas sp. CF125; assembly: GCF_900104085.1. Classification (GTDB taxonomy): domain Bacteria; phylum Pseudomonadota; class Gammaproteobacteria; order Xanthomonadales; family Xanthomonadaceae; genus Pseudoxanthomonas_A. The sequence continues at coordinate 1,331,664 of NZ_FNLD01000001.1, read as the reverse complement.
TCCCCGGCCAGTACCAGCGATTCCTTGTTGGCCAGCAGCAGGCGCTTGCCGGCGCGTGCCGCGGCCAGGGTGGAATGCAGACCGGCGGCGCCCACGATCGCGGCAATGACCGTGTCGCACGCGTCGCCCGAAACCAGGGCCTCCAGCGCGGCGTCCCCGGCATGCGCCTGAGTGTCCAGCCCGGCCTCGCGCAGACCGTCGCGCAGCGCAGCGAAACGCAATGGGTCGGCGATGACCGCGTGGGCAGGGCGATGGGAGACGCAAAGCGCAATCAGTGCATCTACCTGCGTACCGGCGCTGAGCACCGAAGCCCGCAACCGGTCGGGATGGCGCGCGATCACGTCCAGCGCCGAGGCGCCGATCGAGCCGGTGGCTCCAAGTACCGCGATGGCGCGCGCAGAGGTCATGTCAGAAACCGAACAGTTCTTTACCCAGCGCGAAGATCGGCAAAGCTGCCAGCACGCCGTCTAGGCGATCCAGGAAGCCGCCGTGGCCGGGAATCAGAGTGCCCGAATCCTTCGCGCCGACGTGGCGCTTGAGCAGGCTCTCGAACAGATCGCCCACTACCGAGAACAATACCGTGACGACGGCCACTACGATGAAGGCCGGAACCTGGGGAGGGGTCAGCCCGGCGAATGCCGCGAACAGAAGCCCCGCCGCGACGCCGGCCAGCAATCCTCCCAACAGGCCTTCGATGGTCTTGTTGGGGCTGATGCGCGGCGCGAGTTTGCGGTTTCCGAACAACCTGCCGCCGAAATAACGGCCGGCGAAGTAGGCGCCGCTATCGGCGGCCCACACGATGACCAATGCGGCAAGAAGCCAGAGATGGCCCCGCAGGTCGTCCACGCTGTCGGCGGCGGGCGTCTGGAAGTTGTCGGAGTGGATCAGGCAAAGTGCGCACCAGGCGGGAACTACGGCAAGCGTGCCGGCAGCCAGTTTGAAGACCCGCGCGTAGGTCTCGTGGTCGGAGGCGAAGTTGAAGAACCGCAGCCATAACAGAGACAGGAACCACCAGCCCACGCCGGCCAGAACCACGATCTGGAACAGCGCTGGCGAAAGCCCGGACCCGGTGCGCGAAGCCCACAGCAACAGCACCATCAGCATCAGGTTGGCTATGAGCAGCACGGTGCGCGACAACGTGTCGTCGATTTCCGCCAGCTTGAACCATTCCCACAGTCCGATCAGGAACACCAGCGCCACGGCCGCCGACAGCCATTGCGTGGGCAGGAACAGGATGGCGGCGATGGCGACGGGCGCCATGACCAGCGCGGCGATGATTCGGGTTCTGGTCATGCGGATGGTTGCTCCGTGGCGGCATCGGCCACCTGTGCGCTGGTCAGTCCGAAACGACGCTCGCGGCGCGCGTAATCGTCGATGGCCGATTGCAGGGTGGCGGCATCCAGTTCCGGCCAGAGAAGTTCGGTGAACCACAGTTCCGTATAGGCCAGCTGCCACAGCAGGAAGTTGCTGATGCGGTGGTCGCCGCCGGTACGGATGAAAAGATCGGGCGGTGGCAGATCGGACAGCGCCATTCTTGATGCGACCGCCGCTTCGTCGATGTCCTCCACGCGCAACAGGCCTGCGGAGACGTCGGCGGCCAGCGCGCGCGCAGCGGCGGCGATGTCCTGGCGTCCGCCGTAGCTGGCAGCGATGACCAGGTCGAGACGCTGGTTTCCGCGGGTCTGGTTTTCGGCGGCGTCCATGCGTTCGCGGATGCCCAGGGAAAAGCGCTCGCGTTCGCCGATGAAGCGCACGCGCACGCCGCGGCGGTCCAGTTCCTCCACCTCGCGGTCCAGCGCATTCATGAAAAGCTTCATCAGCGCGCCCACTTCTTCCTGCGGCCGCCCCCAGTTTTCGCTGGAGAAAGCGAACAGGGTCAGCGCGCGTACCCCTCGTTCGAGGCAGAAGTCGATGCAGACGTTGACCGCGCGCGCGCCGGCGCGATGGCCGATGATGCGCGGACGCCGGCGGCGCTCGGCCCAACGCCCGTTGCCGTCCATGATGACGGCGAGGTGTCGCGGCACGGCAGCAGGGAGGGGGGTGGATGCGGGCGGCATGGCAGTCATCGGGTATGCGACTGCGTCAGACGGACATCAGTTCCTGTTCTTTGGCCTTCACCACCTCATCGACATCCTTGATCGCCTTGTCGGTGAGCTTCTGGATCTCGTCCTGGGTCTGACGTTCCTCGTCCTCGGTGATTTCCTTTTCCTTCAACAGGTCCTTGACCTGCTGGTTGGCGTCGCGACGGATATTGCGGATGGCGATCTTGGAGTTTTCGCCTTCGCCATGCACATGCTTGGACAGCTCGCGGCGGCGTTCTTCGGTCAGCGCGGGGATATTGATGCGGATCACCGTGCCGGCGGTATTGGGGGTCAGGCCCAGGTCCGAGGCCAGGATCGCTTTTTCCACCGCCGAGACCATCTGCTTTTCCCACGGGCTGATCGTGAGCGAACGCGCATCGGTCACCGTCACGCTGGCGACCTGGGTCAGCGGCATGTCGGAGCCGTAGTAGTTGACTTTCAGATGATCGACCAGCGCGGTGGTGGCGCGGCCGGTGCGCAGTTTGGTCAGGTCGTGACGCAGCGCCTCGATGCTCTTGGCCATGCGCGCCTGGGCGTCTTTCTTGATTTCGTTGAGCATCGCCGGATCCCATAGCAGTTTCTACGAACCCCTGATTATACGGGGTTTGCCTGCTGGACCGGTTGGGGTTCCAGGGCGGCCGGCCTGCCGCGATCAATGCGAATGATGCGGCGCCGCATCGTGCAGGTCGTGCCCGCAGGCCATGCCGCGTTCGATCTGCAAGGTGGCGTGGTTGATGCCGAAACGATGGTCCAGCGCATGCGTGGTGGCGTCGATGAAGGCATCGTGATCCTGGTCTTCCGGACGCACCAGATGCGCGGTAAGGGCGATCTCGTTGGCGCCCAGCGGCCAGATGTGCAAATGATGGACCGCCTTCACCCCGGGTTGGGACGAAAGGAAGGCCTGCACTTCCGACTGGTCGATATTGGCCGGCACCGCGTCCATGGCCGCGTTGAAGCTGTCGCGCAGCAGGCCGAAGGTGCCGACCGCGATCACCACGCTTACCAGCAGGGCAATGGCGGGGTCCAGCCAGGCCCATCCGAACGCCAGCATGCCCGCGCCCGCCAACACCGCCGCCAGCGAGACCGCCGCATCTGCGATCAGGTGCAGGAACGCGCCGCGCTTGTTCAGATCGTGCCCATGCCCGTCGCGCAGCAGCCACGCCGCGCCCAGATTTACGAAGATCCCTATCCCCGCAACCACCATCACCGGTATGGCCGGGATGGAGGGCGGCGCACTGAAGCGCCGGATGGCTTCCCAACCCAATGCCCCGGAAAACGCCATCAACAGGATGGAATTGGCCAGTGGCGACAACAGCGTGGCGCGGCGCCATCCGTAGGTGTGGCTTTGAGTGGGCGGACGTTGCGCCAGCTTGGCGGCTGCCCAGGCCAGCCCCAGCCCCAGCACATCGCCCAGGTTGTGCAGGGCGTCGGAGAGCAGGGCCAGCGAATTGGTGTGGAAACCGTAGCCGGCTTCCAGGGCCGTATAGGCCAAATTGACCACAATGGCCCAGCCGAAGGCTTGCGTAGCGGAGTCGTGGGAGTGGATATGCGCCATGTGCGATAGCCTGGCTAATGCAGCTTGGTGGACACAATTACATCGGGAATCGGCCGGTGCCTCCCCCTTTGAAAAAGGGGGATTGAGGGGGATTTGCTTTTGCTTTTGCTTCGCTGTTGCTCGTCTTAAAGCAAGATCAAGAGCAAATCCCCCCGTAGCCCCCTTTTCCAAAGGGGGCAAAGCAAGAACCTTCCCCAGTTCCCGTTTCCAGTTTTACCCGCGGCCCTTCACCAGCGTGCCGATATTCTCGCCACGCAGGATGCGCATCAGGTTGCCCGGCACCGACAGGTCGTAGATGCGCAGCGGCACGTCGCTGTCGCGGCACAGGGCGAAGGCGGCGGTATCCATGACCTGCAGGTCGCGGCTCAGGACTTCGTCGTAGGTCAGTTGGTCGAAACGCACGGCATCGGGGAACTTGCCGGGGTCGCGGTCGTATACGCCGTCTACCTTGGTCGCTTTCAGCAGAAGGTCCGCACCGATCTCGATCGCGCGCAAGGCCGCGCCCGAGTCGGTGGTGAAGAACGGATTGCCGGTACCGGCGGCGAAAATGGCGATGCGGCCCTTCTCCAGATGGCGCACGGCACGGCGGCGGATGTAGTCCTCGCACACGTCGTTGATCTTCAGCGCGCTCATGACGCGCACGCGCGCACCCAGCTTTTCCAGGGCGTCCTGCATGGCCAGCGCATTGATCACCGTGGCCAGCATGCCCATCTGGTCGCCGGTCACACGGTCCATGCCGCTGGCGGCCAAGCCGGCGCCGCGGAAGATGTTGCCGCCGCCGATCACCAGGCCGATTTCTGCACCCGCTTCGCGCGCCTCGATGATCTCGCGGGCGATGCGTCCGATCACGGCCGGATCGATTCCATAATCCTCGGCCCCCATCAAAGCCTCGCCGGAAAGTTTGAGCAGGATGCGGCGATAGGCGAGGGGAGCGGTCATGGATGCCTCTAGGCGTTGGGTGTCAGCGTGCTCATTCTAGCCGAGCGCATGCCTATCGTCAGGCTCGGGTTCGTAAACCGCGTAGAGTTTGCGTGCGGGTTCCAATACTTCCCATACGCCTTCGAAACCGGCGGGTATGACGAAACTGTCGCCTGCCTGCAGCGTGATCTCGCAGGCGTCGTCGCCGATCAGACGCACGCGCCCGGCCAGCAGATGGCAGAACTCGTGCTCGGCATAACTGACGCGCCACGCGCCCACTTCGCCCTCCCAAAGGCCGCAATGGAAGGCATTGCCCGCATCCGAGTAGGCGTTGGCGACGGTCTGTCTGGGCGTGCCCGCGACCAGCCGTTCGCTGGCCACGGCTTCCGGCGTACTGCCGGTGGTGTGGTGCGGAATGCGGACGATGCCGGGCATGGTCAAGCTCCAGGATGGGAAGGACTTATTATGGCGATCGTGGCGAATCGTCGCCCGTCCATCATCAAGGAGTAGATATGAGTGTGCGTACCCTGCAGGAATTCCTGGCATCGTCGAAGGAAAAAGACGTAGGCAGCGATGCCTTCGAACTGGAAAGCGCGCATATGCTCGAGGTGCGCCTGAACGGCATGGTCTGGGCCAAGGCCGGGTCCATGGTGGCGCGCAAGGGCAGCGTGAAGTTCACCCGCCAGGGCATCATGGAGCAGGGCCTGGGCAACCTGCTGAAGAAAATGGTCAGCGGCGAAGGCATGCAGCTGATGAAGGTGGAAGGCGAGGGCCGCGTGTACCTGGCCGATGCCGGCAAGAAGATCACTTTGCTGCGTTTGGCCGGCGAAGCCATTTTCGTCAACGGCAACGACGTGCTGGCGGTCGAGTCGGGCATCGAAAGCAAGATCACCATGATGCGCAAGGTGGCCGGCATGCTTTCCGGCGGCCTGTTCAACGTGCGCCTGAGCGGCAGCGGCATCGTCGCCATCACTTCGCACTACGAGCCGCTGACGCTGCCGGTCAACGCGCAGACCGGCCCGGTGTTCACCGACCCCAACGCCACCGTCGCCTGGTCGGGCGGGCTTGCGCCGGAAATCGTCACCGATATTTCCCTGGGCACGCTGCTGGGCCGCGGCTCGGGCGAAAGCGTGCAGTTGAGGTTCGCCGGCGAAGGCTGGGTAGTGGTGCAGCCCTACGAAGAAGTGGTGTTCCAGGCCAAGGAATGAAGTAGGTCGGGGCTACGTCCCCGACAAGAGTCATGCGCGCAACCGAAAATCAGGGCCGGCATGGACTTATGGCAAACATCGCGTCGGGGGCGTAGCCCCGACCTACACCAACAAAAAAGCCGCGGAATCCGCGGCTTTTTTGCTTGCTGCGGGGAGCCGGCGCTTACGCCAGGCCCGCCTGCTTCATCACTTCGGCGGCGTAGTCTTCAACCACCTTCTCGATGCCTTCGCCTACAGCCAGACGCTGGAAACCCACCACTTCGGCGCCGGCGGCCTTCAGCACGGCTTCCACGTTCTGGTTGGTGTCCAGCACGTAGGGCTGGCCGTACAAGGTGACTTCGTTGACGATCTTGGCGATCTTGCCGCCGATGATCTTCTCCAGGATGTCGGCCGGCTTGGCCTTGTCCTTGTCGGTCATCTTGGCCAGTTCGATTTCCTTTTCCTTGGCCACGAAGTCGGCCGGCACATCGCTGGCTTTCACGTAGGGCGGATTCATCGCCGCGACGTGCATGGCCAGGCCGCGCGCCAGTTCGGCGTCGCCGCCCTTTACTTCGACCAGCACGCCGATCCTGCCGCCGTGCACATAGGCCGCGACGTTATTGGCGCTGTCCACACGGGCCAGACGGCGGATCAGGATGTTCTCGCCCAGCTTGGCGATGGCGGCGGCGCGGGATTCCTCGACGGTCTCGCCGGAAGCGACTTTGGCCGTCTTCAGTGCGTCGGCATCGGCAGCACCGGAGGACAGGGCGGCCTGGGCCACCGAGTCGGCGAACGACAGGAAGTTGGTGTCCTTGGCGACGAAGTCGGTTTCGGAATTGATTTCGACCAGCACGGCCTTGCCGTCGGCCTGGGCCACGGCGATGCGGCCTTCGGCGGCGACGCGGTCGGCCTTCTTGTCGGCTTTGGCCAGGCCCTGCTTGCGCAGCCACTCGGCGGAGACGTCGATGTCGCCGCCGTTTTCGGTGAGCGCCTTCTTGCACTCCATCATGCCGGCGCCGGTGCGCTCGCGCAGTTCCTTGACCAGGGAAGCTGTGATTTCCACGGAATTACCTCGATATGCGTAGGGCGGGCCCAGGCCCGCCGTTATGAAATAGCCGGTCAATTCGAAACCGGCCATCGCTGAAACAATGGTGGGCCGGGCCCACCCTATGGATAGGCGGCCGCGCATCGTCGCGCGGCCGCATTGCGCCGTGATTACTCGGCGGCTTCCTTGTCGGCCGCTTCGTTCTCGGCTACTTCGGCGTTGGCAGCTGCCGAAGCGGTCTTCTTGGCCGGAGCGCGGCCGCGCGGGGCCTTCTTGCCATCGGCGCCCAGCTCCACGAACTCTTCTTCGCGCACGGAGGCGGAATTGGGAGCGGCGGCCTTGCCTTCCAGCACGGCGTCGGCGGCGGCGCGTGCGTACAGCTGCACGGCGCGGATGGCGTCGTCGTTGCCCGGGATCGGGTAGTCGACCAGGGCCGGGTCGTAGTTGCTGTCGACCACGGCGATCACCGGAATGCCGAGCTTCTTGGCTTCCTTGATGGCGATGTCTTCATGGCCGATGTCGATCACGAACAGCGCGTCGGGCAGGCGGTTCATGTCCTTGATGCCGCCCAGCGAAGCGAACAGCTTTTCGCGCTCGCGGCGCAGGCCCAGCACTTCGTGCTTGACCAGCTTGTCGAAGGTGCCGTCGGTTTCGCCGGCTTCCAGCTCCTTCAGGCGCGCCACCGACTTCTTCACCGTGGCGAAGTTGGTCAGGGTGCCGCCCAGCCAGCGCTGGGTCATATACGGCTGGCCGCTGCGGATGGCTTCTTCCTTCATCGGCTCGCGCGCGCTGCGCTTGGTGCCGAGGAACAGGACGATGCCGCGCCTCTGGGCGATGCCGGAGATGAAGTTCATCGCGTCGGTGAAGAGCGGGACGGTCTTCTCGAGATTGATGATGTGGATCTTGCCGCGGGCGCCGAAGATGTACGGCGCCATCTTGGGATTCCAATAGCGGGTCTGGTGGCCGAAATGGACGCCGGCTTCCAGCATCTGGCGCATGGTGACTTGGGGCATTGCGGTAACTCCTGATGGGGAACCGGCCGCCAGCTTTGGGTAAAGGCGGTTGCCCGACCGCTGAGTGCGGGCAGGCGATGGTTCCGGGGTTGGGCCTCCCTGCGGCTTCCGTGTCCGAACCCCTTGATTCCAAAGGAATCTTGAGGCACCCCGGCACGGGCTGTGGCAGCAGGTGTGTATTTGCCGGTGTCGCCCGGCATGGGCGGTCTTGCGGGTTTGGCCCGACAAAGCCGCGGAATTATAGCCGTCCGTAGCCGCCAGGCGCAAACCGGGCCGGATGCTGAGCCAAGAGCGAGGGACTCAGCGCTGCCTGCGCGCGCCTATCTCCACCCGCGCCGCCTGCCGGACCGCCACCTGCACCACCCGCTGGGCCGCCGTATCGTCGATGTACCAGGGCAATGGCAGATTGTCCGGCACCACGGTCACGCGGTGCGACCCGGCGGCGACCCGCGGGAATTCGAAATTGCCCAGACTGTCGGTGCGCATCGCGTAGCGGCCGTCCAGCAGCACGGTGATGTTGGCGGCCGGTTGTTCGGAGGCGGCGCGCACGCCATCGCCGTTCTCATCCAGGAACAGACTGCCGGCTATCGAGCCGGTGGGGCCGCCGGCTGCGCCGCCCAACACCGCCTGCGGCCGTCCGGCGCTGCGTTCGTAACGCAATGTCAGGAAGACCGAGCGGTCGCGCGGCAACGAGATGAAAGGGGTTTCGGTGACCAGCGGATCGAGGACGAAGGGAGACCGCTGCGAACCGGTGCTCTGGTAGAGCGCCGCGTTCACCGACCAGCGCGGAGTCATGCGCCAGTTCAAGCCCAGATTGAAATCGGTGCCGCGCACCGCGCTATCGCCGTCGCCGTGGGTCCAGCGCGCGCTGCCGTCGATCGACAGGCGCTCGCTTATGTCGCGCCCGCCATACAGCGAAAGCGTGGCGGCGCGGGTCGCTTCGTCCTGATCTTCGTAGCGCAGCTCGCCATAAGCCAGGGAAGCCGAAAGGCGAGTGCCCTGCTGCAAGGGCAGCGCTTGGTCCACGCTGACCTGCCAACTTTCCTGATCGCCGCCGGTGCCGGCCTGATCGATTTGCACGCGGGTCTGGCCCCAGGCGGTGCTCTTGTCCAGGAACAACTGTGCGCTATGGGCGGTGTCGCTGGAATGGCGCAGATTGAGGCTGGCGCCGTAACCGAGCGTGCTGTCGGCTTGGTAACGTGCGTATCCGGTAGCGTAAGTGCCGTCGAAGCCGGCGCCGGAGATGGATTCGATGCGGTCCACGCTGGCGTTCCAGATCCAGCGCGCGTACTGATAGGCGATGCGGTAATAACCGCCCTGGATATCGTTGTTGATCGGCAAGGCGCCCCAGGAGAGGTCGGGCTGCAAGCGGTACCCGCCGTAGTTGTGCGTGTAGCGTCCGCGCCGCGCGCTGGCGTCGATCCACGCGCCCGCAGCGTCGCCGATGTCGCTGTCGCTGGCCAGCAGATTCAGCTGCACGCTGTCGCGTTCGCCCTGCCAGGCGGTAGCGGCGTACAAAGCCTGGGTGTCGCCCGGTTCGAACACCGCTTCGCCGCTATCGTCCGGCACGATGCGGCCATGGGTGCCCAGGAACGATGCGGCGCTGCTCCACTGCGGCGACCATTGCCATTGCGCGCCCAGCGAAGCCGCTTCGCCGTCGGCCAGTTCGAAGCCCACCACTCGTGTGCCGTTGTACAGACCGGCTCGGCCGAAGGAACCTTGCACCAACAGTCCGCGCCGATCGTCCTGCCATTCGCTGCTGACGCCTGCGAAGGCCACGGTAGGCAGGTAGAAACGGTATTGGCTGCGTTGCAGCGGAGTCGATGGGGTGTTCAGCACGCCGAGGCCATTGTTCACGCGCCAGCCGCCATTCAAATACAGATCGCGTTGCCACAGCGTGGCCGCGCCTCCCAGTCCGCCTTGGCTGCCTTGCAGTCCATCGAAACGCTTGCGGTCGCTGTCGAACAAGGTGGCGTCCAACGAGAACGCGCCCCAGTCCGCGGTTTCCCAATGGCCGCCTGCGGAAATTCCGTACTCGTCGTAGCGGTCGCCGCCGCGCTCGTTGCGGCTGGCCAGCAGTTCGATGCGGAATGATCGCGGCAATCCGTTGCCGTCCTGTTCGGCTTCTTCGTCGGGCGGCAACGCTTGCAGATCATGCGTTGCGATGATTCGGTCGCGGTACGCTGGAGCGGCATCGGCCTGCTGCGCGTATGCGGTGCGCATCGCCAGAATGCCGGCGATGCCCAAAGCAAGCGCCAGGCGCGGATGTCCGGTGCGCGGATTCATCGCGACAGGGTCGTCTCGATATCCAGATGCTGCTTGCCCCAGTCCAGGCGGCCTTTCAGCTGCAGGGGATAAGTCAGCGTCGGAGCGGGCGCGTCCTCGCTGTCGCCCTGCGGCGTGAGCGGAATCTCGCGGGTTTCGCCGGGCAGGATGGGCAGCGTGGAGGGTGCGAACGCGAAGGTCTTGCCGCTGCCGTCCTTGCCATCGACAAAACCTTGCAAGCGCGCGTGCGCGTTGCCGTTATTGCGCACCGACAGCATCGGCAGCAGCCGTCCATCGACCGTCCGCAGCTTCTGGCCGGCGATCGCCAGTTGTGCGGCGGCATCGCCAAGGGTGAGGTAGACGATGACGCCGATACGTCCGGACACCGGAATGGCGACGCCGCCGTCCACGCTTTCCGGATCGCCTTCGATCATGATCGCGAAACGGCATTCGCCGCTGGGGGCATCGGCCGGCACCGCCACTTCGAAGCGGTAGCGCTTCTTGCCGTTGGCGGCCATGTTCAGTTCGCCCGCTTCCAATCCCACCCACGGGCGGCAACTGCTCGGCGCCAGCGCCTCGGAGAACTGCACGGTGTCGTCCGCCTGCAGTGTCCAGTCGGCGGTCTTCACCGTGTAGTGCGCGGCGTTGTCGGAAACATTGGTGATTTCGATGACGTTGCGGTAGGTCTCGCCGGGCTTGGCGCTGTCTTCGATCCGCGGTGGGGAAACCAGGGCGGAGAATCCTTGTCCCCAGGCCAGGCCGGGCGCCAGGCAGCAAAAGGCGACGAGGATCCGTCGGAGGTGGCTTTGCGTGAGCATCATGGTGTTCCCAAATCGATTTCGAACGCGAAGGCCAGTTGCTCGTCGCGGCGGAGTTTGCGTCCATCGGCCTGGATCGCCAGGCGCAGGGTGTCTTCCAGGGTGTCGGTCTGAATCGGGCCTGCGTAGACCAGGGTGCGTTCCCCGCTGCGGAGCTCGCCGGGCAACAGACGCCCTCGGGTGCTCCAGCGGGTGGCGATCGCGGCGCCCGGCTGCGTCGGAACGGTCAGATAGATACGCGCCTGATGGCCTTTCCAGGGCGACACATCCAAGCGCACGGCCACGGCGATCTCGCCGGCGACGTTCGAATCCAATTGGCCGCGCCCGGCCGGCGGCTGCGGTTTGAGGCGCAAGGTGCCGCCCAGCACCTGGCTGGCACTGTCGTCCACCCGGTAGGTCTGCGCCACGGCCGGAGCCATGCCGGTTGCGACGAATGCCAATGCCGCCGCCGCTGCGAAGAAGGTCGTGCGCAAGCTCATGGCACGGTCAGCGTGTAGGTCACGCGCCCGTTGTAGACGCCCGAGGCCACCACGTTGTTGTTGCGATAGGAAAAGGAGTGGCAGCTTTCGCGCCAGGTATTGACCGGGAAGCTCGCCAGGGTCTGGGTGCCGCCGGTAAAAGCCCCTGCCGGGAACGGTTGCGCGCCGGTGTCGCCGTTGCCGCTGCTGGTCCAGGTGATCTGCGAGAAGGGAATGCTATCGCCAGCGGCGTTGGTTAGGCTGGCGGGCGCGGTCACGCTCAAAGTGCCGGTGCCGCCCGCAAGCAGGCCGCCGCGGTTGAAGCCGCCCACGTAGATTTGCGCCGGAACATTGCAGAACGCGAAACCGTCGTAGTTGCTGTTCGGCTGGGTGCCGTTGCCGGTCATCGCCAATGCGGTGCCGTTGCCCAGCTGGGCCGCAGGCACGGTGACCGACACCAGGTTGATGCCGCCGCCGCTGCCGGGCGTGCCGTTGCTGGTGAAAGTGCCGGTGTAGACGCCGTTGCCGACCCGCAGGTAGATCGACGGGGTCAGCCCGTTGGAGATGTTGACGGTGAAGCCATGCGCTGTCGATGCGGCCCCGGCAAGAACCAGAGAGCAGAGTGCCGCAGAGATTGAAGTTCGTCGTTTCATGCGGGACTCGGGAAGCAAAAAAAGGGAGCCGGTTACCATTAGCCGGCTCCCTCCAGATCTGGCAGAAGCAGCAGTTACGGCATCGAAGCGGTGTAGGTGACGCGACCGTTGTTGACGCCCACGCCACCGTAGGTGCCCGGCGCCGCGACGGCGCTGTTGGCGTAGGTGTAGGTCCAGCGCGCATCGCGATTCACCACTTTGCCGGTGACCGGGGTCAGGGTCAGGGTGCTGGTGGCACCATCGACCAGGGCCGGGTGCGGCAGCGCCGTCGGCGAGGTCAGCGCCGCTACCGCGGTGCCGATCTGCCCATAGGAGATCGTGTCGCCCGCGCCATTGCCCAGCGCACCCAGAGTGGTGGAGGTGAAGGTGACGTTGCCGTTGTTGCCCACTACCTTGGCGGTCACGGTACCGTTGCCCACGTCGCCCGAGCCGGCGGTAGCGGCCACAGGGGAGCCATCGCCGACATTGGCGGCCGGAACGTTGAAAGAGATCAGGTTGACCGCGGCGTTGGTGGTGAAATCGGCACCGGTACCGACGCGCAGGAACAGGATTTTGGGAACGGTGATCTGGAAGTCCAGACGGGCGGAGGCGGTGATCGGAGTGCCGGTGCCGGTGGTGTAGGTGGACTCGGCGTTGGCCATCATCGGCACGACAGCCAGAACGGCCGCAGCCAAGAGGGTTTTGGTGGAAATACGCATGTTCGATTGATCCTTAAGGGAGTTGGGAAGAACTGAAATCGGTTGCCAGGTTCAACAAGTGCTTGGCGATGCCCGAAAAGGCAATCGTCGGGTTAAATCCCTTTAGAATCAGGCTGATGCCGGCTTCGGGAAAGGGTATAAGCAGAACTCATGCCAACTCCCCAATTCCCCCCCAGCAGCCCCCCATGACCAGCGTCCCGGCAGGAAACTAGTGTGAAGTATTTACGTATAGATATGAGAACCATGTCTCACATTTGTTCAAAATGTGACGTAGTACGTCATTTAAATGCGTTTTGTGCCCCGGTTTTGTGAGTGCACGCCGTCGCTACAGCGCGTGTAGCGGGAAAGATCGGCGCCGACCGTCGATCAATGGGCCCGAAGGCCCGTGAGCCTTGCCTGGCGGGGGCTTTGTTCAGGAGCAAAGCGAAATCGGCGATAATCCACTTATGGCCATCACCCTCAAAACCCCTGAAGACCTAGAACACATGCGCGTCGCCGGCCGTCTGGCCGCCGAAGTGCTCCAGGTGGTCGCCCCTTACGTGAAGCCCGGCGTGACCACCGCCGAGCTGGACCGGGTCTGCCACGACCATATCGTCAACGTGCAGCACGCCATTCCGGCCAATGTCGGCTACGGCGGCGGCCATGGGCGCATCCCGTTCCCGTTCACGGTCTGCACTTCGGTCAACAACGTGATCTGCCATGGCATGCCCAGCGAGGGCAAAGTGCTGAAGGACGGCGACACCGTCAATATCGATGTCACCGTGATCAAGGACGGCTGGCACGGCGACACCAGCCGCATGTACTACGTGGGCACGCCTTCGGTGATGGCCAAGCGTCTGGTGGAAACCACCCGTGAAGCCATGTTCCGCGGCATACGGGCGGTCAAGCCGGGCGCCACGCTGGGCGATGTCGGCCATGCCATCCAGGAATACGCCGAGTCGCAGCGTTTCAGCGTGGTGCGCGAATACTGCGGCCATGGCATCGGCAAGGTCTATCACGACGAACCGCAGGTGCTGCACTACGGCCGGCCTGGCGACGGTGTAGTGCTCAAGCCCGGCATGACCTTCACCATCGAGCCGATGATCAACGAAGGCACGCGCTACACGCGCCTGCTGCCCGACGGTTGGACCGTGGTCACCAAGGACCGCAAGCTTTCCGCGCAGTGGGAACACACCGTGGCGGTGACCGAGGACGGCGTGGAGATCCTGACCCGGGTGCCGGGCGACGACAACGATCTGTGAGCACCACGGCAGCCGCAAAAGAAACTGGAGCGCGGCCGCCGGGTAGCGAAAGCGATGTGGCCTGGTCGGCGCAGGCGCGCGCCACGCTGAACGGCTCGGACGCCAAGCTGGCGAAACGTTTCGATCATGGCGAAGAAGTGGACCGGCTGGTCGCGCTGCGCGCACGCGCGGCCGATCATCTGCTGAAGGACGCATGGTCGCGCTGCATACCCGCCGAGGCGCCGCTGGCCTTGTTCGCGGTCGGCGGCTACGGGCGCGGAGAACTTTTCCCACAGTCCGATATCGATCTGCTGGTGTTGGCCGATAGCGATGCCCAGCAAGCGCAGCACGCCTCGCTTTCGCGTTTTTTCGCGATGCTGTGGGATGCCGGTTTGCCGGTCAGCCATGCGGTGCGTTCGCCCGGCCAGTGCACCGAGGCCGCGTCCGACCAGACCGTGCTCACCGCCTTGATCGAATGGCGTGCGCTATGCGCCGACGAAGCGGCGCAGGCGACGCTGATGGCGGCGATCTCTCCGCAGCAGGTCTGGCCGCCGCGCGATTTCTTCGTGGCCAAGCGCGAGGAGCTGCGCTTGCGCCATGCGCGTTTCGGTGACACCTCGGAGAACCTGGAGCCCAACCTCAAGGATGGGCCCGGCGGTCTGCGCGATCTGCATACGCTGGGCTGGATGGCGCTGCGCACCTTCGGCGTGCGCGAACTGGAACCGCTGATCGGCTTGAGCCATGTCGGTCCCGATGAAGCGGCCGCACTCGCGCGCGAGCGCCGTGCGCTGGGGCGCCTACGTTATGGGCTGCACCTGGTCGCCGGACGTCCGGAAGAACGCTTGCGTTTCGATTACCAGAAGACCCTGGCCGAGCGCCTGGGTTTTGCCGACGACGAGGAAACCCTGGGCGTCGAGAAGATGATGCAGGGTTTCTACCGCAGCGCGGCGATCGTGCGCCGGGTCAGCGACCGTCTGCTGCAGCGGTTCGAAGAGCAGTTCGATGGCGAGGCGCTGCCCGAACCTTTGGACGATTCCTTCGCCTTGCGCCGCGGTTACCTGGCTGCGCGCGATCCGGCTTGGCCGCAGACCGACATTTCCCAGGTCTTCGCGCTTTTCGCAATGTGGGCGGCGCATCCGGAAGTGAGGGGACTGCATTCGCGCACTGCGCGCGCGCTGGCCGAATCGCTGACGCGGCTGCCTTCGTTCGAAGTCGCCAGTGTTGCCCAGCGCGCCGGTTTCATGGCTTTGCTGCGCGCGCCGCGCGCCGTGGAAACGCTCACCCGCATGGCCCGGCTCGGCGTGCTGGGGCAGTGGATTCCGGCATTCTCGCGGGTGTCGGGGCGGATGCAGTTCGATCTGTTCCATGTCTACACCGTGGATCAGCACACGCTGATGGTGCTGCGTAACATCGCCGCGTTTTCGTCGGGCCGTGCCGACGAGCGTTTTTCCATCGCCCACGAAGTCTGGCCGCGCTTACGCAAGCCGGAGTTGCTGCTGATCGCAGGCCTTTTCCACGATATCGCCAAGGGCCGCGGCGGCGATCATTCCGAGCTGGGCGCGGTGGATGCGCGCGAATTCTGCGCGGCGCATGCTCTCAGCGATGCGGATACTTCGCTGATCGCCTGGCTGGTCGAACAGCACCTGCGCATGTCCATCACTGCGCAGAAACAGGACATCTCCGATGCGGAAGTGATCCATCGTTTCGCCACGCTGGTGGGGGACCGCGAACGTCTGGATTATCTGTATCTGCTGACCTGCGCGGACATCGCCGGCACCAGCCCGAAGTTGTGGAACGCGTGGAAGGACCGCTTGCTCGCCGATCTGTACTTCGCTGCACGCCGGGTATTGCGCGAAGGCCTCGAGCGGCCGATCGCGGCCGATGCGCGGATGGAAGAGGCGCGCGAATCGGCGCGCGTGCTGATGGCGGTGCAGGGTTTCGATGCGGCTACCGCCGATGCTTTGTTCGCGATCATGCCGGAGGAGGGCTTCCTGCGTTTCCGTCCCGAACAGATCGCCTGGCAGGCCAGCGCGTTGCGCAACGTGGCCCCTGGCGAAACCCGGGTGCGCGTGCGCCGCATCGCCGATGATGGCAATGCCTTGGAAGTCTTCGTGCATTCGCCGGATCGCAGCGGCCTGTTCGCCGCCATCCTGGCGACGCTGGACCGCATGGGTTTCGGCATCCACCAGGCGCGCGTGCTCGATGGCCCGCACGGCACCATCTTCGATACCTTCGAAGTCCTGCCCGCCGACAGCTATGCCAGTTCCGATCCCGCCGAAGTCGAAGCGGGTCTGGGCGACGCGCTGGACGGCCCGCTGGAGAAAGTGCGCACCTCCCGCCGCGCGGTGCCCAGGCAGCTCAAACATTTCCGCTTCTCTCCCAAAATAGAGTTCGGCGACACGCCCGATGGGCGCCGTACCCTGTTGAGTCTGGTGGCGCCCGACCGTCCCGGCCTGCTGTCCGATGTGGCGCAGGTATTGCGCGCGCAAGGGCTCAACGTGCATGACGCGCGCATCGCCACTTTCGGCGAACGCGCCGAAGACTTGTTCCAGATCACCGACGCCAACGGTCACCCGCTCGACGAACGAACCCAGCAGGCCCTGCGCGACGCGCTGCGGGCCAGCTTCGAAAACATCCCTTGATTGGAAAGATAGGAAACAGATGACCAGCCAGATCCACGACGACGCAGCACTGAAAATCCTCATCGAAGACGCTTTCGAACGGCGCGCCGACCTGGCCGCGGGCGAGATCGAAGCTTCCGTGAAGCCTGCGGTGGAGCGGGTGATCGCCGGTTTGGAATCGGGCGGTTTCCGTGTTGCCGAGCCGGGCGACGGAGGCAAGTGGAAAGTCAACGAATGGCTCAAGAAAGCGGTGCTGCTGTATTTCCGCGTCAACGACATGGCGGTGATCGATTCGCAACCGGCGCCGTTTTGGGACAAGGTCGAGTCGCGTTTTTCGGGTTACGACCAAGCGCGCTTCCGTGAAGCCGGGGTGCGTGTGGTCCCGGGCGCCGTCGCGCGCCGCGGCACGTATTTCGGTAAGGACGTGGTGCTGATGCCCAGTTTCGTCAACATCGGCGCCAGCGTCGGCGAGGGCACCATGGTCGATACCTGGGCCACCGTGGGCTCCTGCGCGCAGATCGGCAAGCATTGCCATCTGTCCGGCGGCGTCGGCATCGGCGGCGTACTGGAACCTTTGCAGGCATCGCCCACCATCATCGAAGACCATTGCTTCGTCGGCGCGCGTTCGGAGGTGGTGGAGGGCGTGGTCGTCGGCCATCACAGCGTGATCGGCATGGGCGTGTTCCTGGGCCAGTCCACGCGGATCTACAACCGCGCTACTCGTGAAGTTTCCTACGGGTATGTGCCGCCGGGAAGCGTGGTGGTGTCCGGTTCGCTGCCAGCGGCGGACGGGTCGCATTCGCTGTATTGCGCGGTGATCGTGAAGCAGGTGGACGCGAAGACGCGGTCGAAGACTTCGATCAACGAGTTGTTGCGCGGGTTGGCGGACTGATTTTTTGCTCGTCATTCCCGCGAAGGCGGGAACCCAGTGACTTCTGCTCCAGTCACGCATACAGCTTGAGTCGCTGGGTCCCCGCCTTCGCGGGGATGACGACGGATAGAACAATAAGAAGACCGGGTATGACTACGCTTTACGGATTGAAAAACTGCGACACCTGCAAGAAAGCCACCAAATGGTTGGACCGCTTCGGCGTGGCGTATTCGTTCATCGACTATCGCGACGAAAAACGTACGCCGGAAACTTTGCTGGAGTGGTCGAAGCAAGCCGGCGGCTGGGATGCGTTGATCAACAAATCCTCGACCACCTGGCGGCAATT
Organism: Pseudoxanthomonas sp. CF125; assembly: GCF_900104085.1. Classification (GTDB taxonomy): domain Bacteria; phylum Pseudomonadota; class Gammaproteobacteria; order Xanthomonadales; family Xanthomonadaceae; genus Pseudoxanthomonas_A. The sequence goes on along the minus strand of NZ_FNLD01000001.1, from coordinate 1,313,915 downwards.
GCCTGAAAACCGCAAGACGCCAGGGTCCGACGCCGAATGGAAGCTGCTGCTGAGGGAATACCCGCAGTTGATCCGCCGCCCCGTGGTGGTGACGGACGATGGAGCGATGACGCAGGGCTTCAGCGACAACGGTTTCAAGCAGCGCTTCGGGATCGGAAAATGAGCGATGTCCTTGCGCTGACCAGCGAGTTGATCGGTCGCCGCTCGGTGACGCCGCGTGATGAAGGTTGCCAGGAGTTGATCGCCCAACGATTGCAACGCGCAGGTTTCGATTGCGAACAACTGCGCTTCGGCGAAGTGGACAACCTGTGGGCCACCCACGGCAGCGGCTCGCCGGTGCTGGTGCTGCTTGGCCACACCGACGTGGTGCCGTCCGGGCCGGTCGAAGATTGGGCCAGCGATCCGTTCCAGCCGACGGTCCGCGATGGCGTGCTGTACGGGCGCGGCGCCGCCGACATGAAAGGCAGCGTGGCCGCGTTCGTGATCGCGCTTGAGCAGTTCGTCGCAGCGCATCCGGAACACGCGGGCACGGTCGCGCTGCTGGTCACTTCCGATGAGGAGGGCGATGCCATCGACGGCGTTCGCCGCGTCGCCGACACCTTCCGCGCGCGTGGCCAGGCCATCGACTGGTGCATTACCGGCGAACCGTCCTCGACCCGCAAGCTGGGCGACCTTCTGCGCGTCGGCCGGCGCGGCACGCTGTCGGCCACGCTCACCGTGAAGGGCATCCAGGGTCACGTCGCCTACCCGGACAAGGCGCGCAATCCGATCCACCAGGCCCTGCCGGCACTAGCCGAACTCGCGGCGCGGCGTTGGGACGAGGGATACGAAACCTTCCCGCCCACCAGCCTGCAGATTTCCAACTTCAATGCCGGCACCGGCGCCAACAACGTGATCCCGGGCGAAGCGAAGGTCTTGTTCAACCTGCGCTACAACCCGCACTGGAATGCTGCGCAACTGGAAACCGAGATCGGCGCCGTACTCGGCCGGCATGGGCTCGAATACGAAGCGCACTGGCATCGCGGCGGCGAACCTTTCTATACGCCCGAAGGCCGCTTGCGCGCTGTCGCCAGGGAGGTGTTGGGCGAGTTCGCCGGTGCCGCTCCTGAAGAAAGCACTGCGGGAGGCACTTCGGATGCGCGGTTCATAGCGCCGCTGGGCGCGCAGTGCATCGAGGTCGGCCCGGTCAACGCCAGCATTCATAAGGTGGACGAGAACGTATCGGTCGTCGATCTGGATGCGCTGCCGGGGCTTTACCGGCGGTTGATTGAGAGATTGTTGCTGCCGTAACTAACCCTTCTCCCCTCGGGAGGAGAGCCTGCCCCGTACTTGATACGGGGTGCCCGAAGGGCGGACGCTGCGCAGCAAGCACCCTTGGGGTGTGAGGGTAGGGCGAAGTGAGAATGGTGAAGAACTGTTCCAGTTCCGCGTTCGGCTGGGGCAATTTCACTCCGCCGTACCCTCATCCCAACTTCTCTCAGCCTTGCACACCCTGCGGGCGCAGATGGGAGAGGGGCTAAAAAGCTTGCCAGCGCGCCCTCAAACCGGTTAGTTTCAATCCATGCCCAGCGCTTCCGCCTCCGCCCGCACCAATTCCAACCGCCGCAATAATGCGCGGACGAATAATCGTGCGCGGCCAATGCGGGTCTGCGACTAGGCGAACAGGAACAAGCCGAATCAACAGGAAACCCGCATCGCGAGATGCGGGTTTTTTTCGTTTTACGCCCTTCCAATTTTCATCCCAGGAGCTTCCCCATGTGTTCCATCTTCGGTATTTTCGGCCTGCAATCGGGCGACGACCTGCAGGGCCTGCGACGCCAGTCGCTGGAGCTTTCCCAGCGCCAGCGCCACCGCGGCCCCGACTGGAGCGGCGTGTACACCGACGAAGGCGCGATCCTGGTGCACGAGCGCCTGGCCATCGTCGATCCGGCCGGCGGCTCGCAACCGTTGCGTTCGGCCGATGGCGAACTGGCGCTGGCGGTTAACGGCGAAATCTACAACCATCGCGAACTGAAGAAGGAATTGAAGCAGCCGTACGAATTCCTGACCGGTTCGGATTGCGAAGTGATCAATGCGCTGTACCGAGAGGACGAACCATCGTCTTTTCTCAATCGACTCAACGGCATCTTCGCCTTCGCGTTGTGGGACAAGGTGCGAAAGCGTGCACTGATCGCGCGCGATCCGATGGGCGTCTGTCCGCTGTACTGGGGCCACGACCGCGAAGGGCGGCTATGCGTGGCTTCGGAAATGAAGGCCATCAGCGGCCTCTGCGCCGATGTGGCCCAGTTTCCGCCGGGGCACTACTACGACAATGTGAGCGGCGAACTGGTCAAGTACTACCAGCGCCCCTGGCGGGACTACGACGCGGTCGCCGGCGTGCAGGTGGACAAGCAGGAACTGCGCGAAGCGTTCGAGCGCGCCGTGCATCGCCAGTTGATGACCGACGTGCCCTACGGCGTGCTGTTGTCCGGTGGCCTCGATTCGTCGCTGGTCACTGCAGTGGCTGCGCGCTATGCGCGCCATCGCATCGAGGAGGACGACAAATCGGAAGCCTGGTGGCCACGGTTGCATTCTTTCGCCATCGGCTTGAAGGGTTCTCCCGATCTGGCGGCGGCCGAGGTCGCCGCCAAGGCGCTGGATACCGTGCACCATGGTTTCGAATACACCTTCGAAGAAGGCCTGGACGCGTTGCCTGAAGTGATCCGGCATATCGAAACCTACGACGTGACCACCATCCGTGCTTCGACACCCATGTATCTGCTGGCGCGACGGATCAAGGCGATGGGGGTGAAGATGGTTTTGTCGGGCGAAGGGTCGGACGAGATTTTTGGCGGCTATCTCTATTTCCACAAGGCGCCGAACGGGCGCGAGTTCCATGAAGAACTGGTGCGCAAACTCGATGCGCTCTACAACTACGACTGCCTGCGCGCCAACAAGTCGATGATGGCCTGGGGCGTGGAGCCGCGGGTACCGTTCCTGGATGTCGAATTCATGGAAGTGGCGATGAAGATGGACGCCAAGTACAAAATGATCGACAAGAGCTCGAAGGGCCACGAGCGCATGGAGAAGGGAATCCTGCGGGCGGCGTTCGAAGGCTATCTGCCCGATTCCATCCTCTGGCGGCAAAAAGAGCAGTTCAGCGACGGCGTGGGCTATGGCTGGATCGATGGATTGAAAGCGCATGCCGAAGCGCAAGTCAGCGATCGCGAACTGGCGGCGGCGGCGAAACGGTTCCCGATCAATTCGCCGCTGACCAAGGAGGCTTATTACTACCGCAGTCTGTTCGAGGAGTTCTATCCCAGTCCGGCAGCCGCGGAAACGGTGCCGGGCGGCAAGTCGATCGCGTGTTCGTCGCCGGCGGCGATCGCGTGGGATGCGAGTTTCGCTAGCGCGGCGGATCCGTCTGGCCGGGCGATTGCGGGGGTGCATAACGCGGCGTTGTGATCTACTGTCCTTCTCCCCTCGGGAGAAGGTGCCCGAAGGGGCGGATGAGGGTACGGCGAAATCCAGAGAGTTCGCCTCTCATGACTTCGCCATACCCACACCCCAACCCCTCTCCCGATGTGAGAGGGGCTTTTATGGCTTCAGCGTCAACGTGTACTCCGCTTTCCCCGGCAAAAACGGCGTCGGCCGTCCGTGCACCCAGTCTTCATGGCCCGCTCCCCAGAACGGCGACAAGGGATTGCCGCTTTGGCCGCCGGGCATGTGGATGATGCCGTCGGCTTCGTGGCCGGGCGAGACCACCATACGCTCGCTGGCACCGAACGAAGGGCCTTGCACGCGCGGCATGGCGCCGTCGCCGTGCAGTTGATCGGCGGGCATGCACAACGCGGGCTTGAGCGGTGCGGGCAGGGCATTGGCCAGCGGATGGCAGATCTTCGCCGTGTTGCGTTCTCCCCAGGTGCGTTGTTCCAGCGCGCCCTGTGCGGACAGATCGTCGCGGACCTGGCGTGCGGCGTCTTCCAGTAACGCTTCCCAGCTGGCGAAGCGGCGCGACAGCAGGTTGGCGGGGCGTTCGGTGAGCAATGGCCAGACCACGCCTTCCAACTGCGGCAGGTCGGGCATGATGAAATCTTCGCCGAGCGCAACCTGGGCAGGCGCGGTCAGGCCATCGGCGATGCGGGCATGCACGGCCAGCCTCCAGGCACGGACGATGCGGTAACTGACCGAATCGGTGCTGGCACGTCCTTCCCAGTGGTCCGCGGCCTTGGCCAGTGCGCTCAGCGCCGACGTTTTGTCGTGCTGGCTCTCTTTCTGCAGCAAGGCCCACCAGCGCTGCAGGAATACCGCGCGGTCGTCCAGCTGGATCGCCAGCAGATCTTTTTCGGTGAAGCGTTCGCGCGCGAAAAGATCGTCGCGAATTTGCTTGGCTCGCGCACCCAACGCATAACCGCCGTCGCCGGCGAGCTTGAGGCCCGCGTCGTCCATGGTGCGGTTGTTGGCGGTCCACAGGCGGTTGGAAGGCGGATCAATCAGGCGCGGAGAGGCGGTGGCGTCCGTCGTCCACGGCGAGCAAGTGGCTGGCGCGTCGGCACCGGCAGCAGCAGGCGTGCCGGGAATGGCAAGGTGTTGTTCGGGAGTCGTCGCCAGACAGCCGGGATCGCGTTTCGGGAATCCGCCGATCACCCGCCACCCGATATTGCCGCCGGAATCGGCCACGGTGAAATTCTGCGCCGGGATGCCCGCAACATCGGCCACGGCAAAGGCGCCGGCGACATCGCGGGCGACGGCGAGATCGGTGAACGAAACTCGCAGCGATCCAGGCAGCTGCGGCGTCCAGCGTAGTGCCAGTGCGGTGCCGTTCCTGGACTCGTGCAGGATCGGACCCCATGCGGTCTCGCGCACCACGAAGTCCACTGGCGCCTCACCGGCGACCCTGATGCTTTCGTGGAAATCGGTGCGCTTCAGGCAACCCGAAGCGCGGTCCGGGCACGCGGGCAGTTCCGCCCAGTCGGCCCAGTCGCCGTAGCTGTTGGTGAAACCCCAGGCGATATGGCCGTTGCTGCCGACCACGACCGCCGGAAATCCAGGTAGCGTGAATCCGGAAATATCAACCTTGCCGCCGGGGGCACGCGTATCGGGATACCGCAAGCGCGCACGGAACCAGATGTTGGGCGCGCGCAGGCCAAGGTGCATGTCGTCGGCGACGATGGCGCGGCCATCGACGGTCAGCGTGCCGGTCACGGCCCAGTTGTTGCTGCCTGGGGTGCCTTTTTCGGCCAACGGAGCCAGATCCTTGGTCGCCGGCACGGGCAGCTTGGCCAGATCGACCGCATCGGCCCCGGGCAGTACCGCATTGCCGCGCGGAGCGCCGAACAACGGCGCATCCCATTCGGTGCCATCGTGGGCCAGCAGCGTGTAAAGCGCGGGGGGTACGGTGTTCTTGATTCGCCATAGCGCCAGCTCGCGCGTGTTCTGCGAATCCTGCAGGTCGAAGTACATCGCATAGGCGGTCAGGGCCGAATCGGCCAGTTCCCAGCGCCTGGGCTGCTGGCGCAGCAGCAGGTAGGGCCATGGCCGCGTGCGCAAACCGTCCAGGCCGGCGTTGACGCCGTCGGTATAGGCTTGCAACTGAGCGCGCTTGTTGCCGGCGAAGCCGTCCAGGTCTGCCAGCACCCGCGCACGCATGCGATGTACGCGGCGTTCCTTGTCCAGGTCCAGTGCGATCGGGCCGAACAGTTCCGACAGCTCGCCCGCGGAAGTGCGGCGCATCAGGTCCATCTCGAAATAGCGTTCCTGCGCGTGCACGTAACCGAGCGCGCGCGCCATGTCGGCTTCGTTGGCGGCGTCGATGGTCACCACGCCCAGGGCATCGCGGCTCACCGTGACCGGTGCGGACAAGCCCGGCAGGGCCAGCTCGCCGTCCAGTCTGGGCAGGCTGCCGCGCAGCAGCCACCACCCCGTTCCGACACCTGCGACCACCAGCAACAACAACAGCAGCGCCAGGCGCCTGATCCACTTGAGCATGGTGGGTTCCGGTAAGAGGGCAACGGAGATTGCCGGGCGATTATTCCATGCCGGAGGCGACTGCGGATGCGACTGATTCCGATTGAACCATCGCTTTTCCGGTTGCGGCAAACTCTGCGCCGTCCCCACCCGGAGCGCGCCCGTGAAAGGCCATCCCGAAGTCGTCGAATACCTGAAGCAACTGCTGCGCGGCGAACTCTCCGCCCGCGACCAGTACTTCATCCATTCGCGCCGCTATGAAGACCAGGGCCTGCACGTGCTCTACGAGCGCATCCACCACGAGATGCAGGAAGAGACCGACCACGCCGACGCGCTGCTGCGCCGCATCCTGTTCCTGGAAGGCGATCCGGACATGTCGCCGACGCCGTTCGTGCCCGGCGCGACCGTCGAGGAGATGCTGCGCAAGGACCTGGACCTGGAATATGAAGTGCGCGCCCGCCTGGCCAAGGGCATCGCCCTGTGCGAAACCCACGGCGACTACGTCAGCCGCGCGGTGCTGCTGACGCAGCTCAAGGACACCGAGGAAGACCATGCGCACTGGCTGGAGCAGCAATTGGGCCTGATCAAGCGCTTGGGTATCGAGAATTATCTGTTGACCAAGCTCGGCGAAGGCAAGCCCGAGTAGGTCGGGGCTACGCCCCCGACATCGCTCTGTTGGTGCGCACGCAATGTAGGCTGATTCCGATATCGCGCGCGTCGGGGGCGTAGCCCCGACCTACGTTATTCGACGGCCGCGCCACCATAACGTGTAGCTGCCGGGATGACGAACGCGCCGCAGCGCGGGACTATTGGACGTCGAGTCCATCCACTTTCTGCCATCCTCTAGGCAACAACCCGCCACGAGAAGCGCGCGCACCCACGTATTCATCTAAATCCTTGAACGACAGCGACATCGTGCGCTGTCCGCTCTTCACCAGCAACGTGCTGCCGGGCGATACCGCCGCAACCGCCACCACGCGTTCGGTGCCCAGCTTGGCCTTGGGTATCTCGATGATCTTGTTGCCCTTGCCTTTGTCCAGCTCCGGCAGGTCGGCCAGCGCGAAGGCGAGCAGGTGCCCGGCGCTGGTAACGGCGACGATGCGGTCGGTTTTCGGGTCGGCCGTGTGCGCTGGCTGCAGCACCTTGGCGCCGGCGGACAGATTCAACATCACCTTGCCGGCCTTCTGGCGGCCGGTGAGGTTCTCGAAACGGGTGACGAAGCCGTACCCGTGCGAAGAAGCCAGTACGAAGCGCGCATCGTTGTCGCCGGTGGCCAAGGCCACGAAAGACGCGCCGGAAGCGGGCGAGAAACGGCCGGTCAACGGCTCGCCGTTGCCGCGCGCAGAAGGCAGCGTGTGGGTGGCGGTGGAATAGCTGCGGCCTTCCGAGTCCAGGAACGCTACTTGCTGCGTGCTGCGTCCGCGCACCGCGGCCAGCAGGTTGTCGCCATCGCGGTAGGACATGCCGGCGGCATCCACGTCGTGTCCCTTGGCCGCGCGGATCCAGCCTTTCTCGGACAACACCACGGTCATCGGTTCGCTGGCGACCAGTTCGGTCTCGTCCAGCGCCTGGGCCGCTTCGCGTGCGATCAGCGGAGAGCGGCGCGCATCGCCGAACTTCTTCGCATCGGCCAGCAGTTCGTCCTTGATCAGTTTCTTCAGCTTGGCCTTGGACGCGAGCGTGGAAATCAGCCGGTCGCGTTCGGCGTCCAGTTCGTCCTGTTCGCCGCGGATCTTCATTTCCTCCAGGCGCGCCAGTTGCTTCAGGCGCGTGTCGAGAATGTAATCGGCCTGTTCCTCGCTCAACTCGAAGCGCGCGATCAGGGCGTCGCGGGGTTCGTCCTCGGTGCGGATGATGCGGATCACCTCATCCAGGTTGAGGAAGGCGACTAGCAAGCCTTCCAACAGGTGCAGGCGGCGCTCGACTTTTTCCAGGCGGTGGTTGAGGCGGCGGGTCACCGTGCTGGTGCGGAACTCCAGCCATTCGCCGAGCAGCGTGCGCAAGTTCTTGACCTGCGGCCGGCCGTCCAGCCCGATGATGTTGAGATTGACCCGGTAGCTCTTCTCAAGATCGGTAGTGGCGAACAGGTGGCCCATCAGCTGTTCGGCGTCGACACGATTGGAACGGGTGATCAGCACCACGCGGACCGGGTTGAGGTGGTCGGATTCGTCGCGGATGTCTTCCAGCCACGGCAGTTTCTTGACGCGCATCTGCGCGGCGATCTGTTCGATCACCTTGGACGGCGAGACCTGGTAGGGCAGCGCGTTGATGACGATGTTCTGCCCGCCTTCCTTCTGGAAAGTGGCGCGGGCGCGCACGCTGCCGTTGCCGGTTTCGTAGATCGCGCGCAGGTCGGCGAGCGGGGTGATGATCTCGGCGCTGGTCGGATAGTCGGGGCCGCGCACGTGTTCGCACAGATCGGCGACCGTGGCTTGCGGATCGTCGAGCAGGCGGATGCAGGCGCTGACGATCTCGTTGAGGTTGTGCGGCGGCACGTCGGTGGCCATGCCGACCGCAATGCCGGTGGTGCCGTTCAACAGCAGGTGCGGCAGCCGTGCCGGCATCCAGGTCGGTTCCTGCAGGGTGCCGTCGAAGTTGGGCGTCCAGTCCACCGTACCCTGGCCCAGCTCGCCCAGCAGCACTTCGGCGATGGGGGTCAGTTTGGATTCGGTATAGCGCATGGCCGCGAACGATTTGGGATCGTCGGGCGAGCCGAAGTTGCCCTGGCCCTCGATCAGCGGATAGCGATACGAGAACGGCTGCGCCATCAAAACCAGCGCCTCGTAGCAGGCGCTGTCGCCATGGGGGTGGAACTTGCCGATCACATCGCCCACGGTGCGCGCCGATTTCTTGGGCTTGGCGGTGGCGTTGAGGCCCAGCTCGCTCATCGCGTAGATGATGCGGCGCTGCACCGGCTTCAGGCCGTCGCCGATGAAGGGCAGGGCGCGGTCCAGGACCACGTACATCGAATAGTCCAGGTAGGCGCGTTCGGCGTACTCGCGCAGCGGGATCTGTTCGAAGCCGTGGAAGGTGGGGCGGATGGTCTCTGTCATTGTTCCGTGTGCGTTCGGTGAATCGTGGGTCTCGATTCTAACCGTCGCACCGCGATCCCACGCCTGATAAAGCGAAAACCCCCGCTTGCGCGAGGGTTTTGCTTTTACCTTGGTGCCCAGAAGAGGACTCGAACCTCCACGAAGTTGCCCCCGCTAGCACCTGAAGCTAGTGCGTCTACCAATTCCGCCACCTGGGCAGGTGCAGGGCGCGCATTCTCCGGATTGCGCGGGGCGCTGTCAACGCATGATCCGATGGGCACGGCCCTGATTCAGGCGGGGTGTACCATGGGCCCATGACGAAGAAGCCAACGAAAGGCGGGTCCAAGCCCGCGTCAGGCAAGCCTGGCAAGCCCGATACGCGCGCGAAAAAGACCGGCAGCAGCGGCAAGCAAGCGACCAGATCCAAGCTGCCGCCGTGGATGCCGGACCTGCCCGCCAGCCCGGGCGGCAGCGGCGGCAAGGGTCCGCGCGGTCCCGCCCGTCCGCCGATCTCGCGGCAGCCGCCGCCCCCGCAGCGCGGCAAATTCAGCGATCCGCATGCCGCACGCGAAGCCGAACGCTATGCGGACCCCATCGCCAGCCGTGAGGCCATCCTGGGCGTGCTCAGCGCTGCCGAGGGCCCGCAAACGGCCGAGGACTTGGCCGCCAAGCTCGAACTCACCGCGCCGGACCGCTTCGACGCGCTGGGCAAGCGCCTGGGTGCCATGGTCCGCGACGGTCAGTTGTTGCAGAACCGCCGTGGCGGCTTCGCTCCGGCCAAGCAGATGGATTTGATTCCGGGCGTGGTGATCGCCAATCCCAACGGTTTCGGCTTCCTCAGGCCGGACGAAGGCACCGGCGACGACCTGTTCCTGCCACCCAACGAGATGCGCAAAGTCATGCACGGCGACCGGGCCATGGCCTGCGTCACCGGCATCGACCGCAGCGGCCGCCGTGAAGGCAGCATCGTGGAAGTGCTGGAACGGCGGCTGTCGCGCCTGATCGGCCGTTTCACTCTGGAAGCGGGCATGAGTTACCTGGTTCCCGACGACAAGCGCGTGCAGCGCAATGTGCTGATCCCGCCGGACCAGCGCGGCGACGCGGTGGACGGCCAGTTGGTCGTCGCCGAACTGACTCAGACGCCGGATGCGCGACGTCCGCCGATGGGCCGCATCGTCGCGGTGCTGGGCGACAAGCTGACACCGTCGCTGGTGGTGGAAGCGGCCATTCATGGCCACGAAATCCCGCACGAGTTTCCGCAGGAAGTGCTGGATCAGGCCGCAGCCGTGCCGCTGGTGGTGGAAGAGAAGATGGTGGCCGGGCGCGTGGACCTGCGCGACATGCCGCTGGTGACCATCGACGGCGCCGATGCCAAGGATTTCGACGACGCGGTGTATTGCGAGAGCAATCGCCAGGGGTTGCGCATCAAGAACCGCCAGGGCTACCGCCTGGTGGTCGCCATCGCCGACGTCTCCTACTACGTGCAGCCCGGCACGCCGCTGGATGACGAGGCGCAGAAGCGGGCGACCTCGGTGTACTTCCCCGGCTTCGTGGTGCCGATGCTGCCGGAGACGCTTTCCAACGGCATCTGCTCGCTGAATCCCAAGGTCGACCGCATGTGCTTCGTCTGCGATATGCAGGTGAACAACGAGGGCGAGGTCACCCAGTCCCGGTTCTACGAGGCGGTGATGCGCTCGCACGCGCGCCTGACCTACGACCAGGTGTGGAATGCCGTCGGCGAGAACGACGCAGAGGCGCGCGAGTCCATTGGCGCGCAGCTTCCCCAGGTCGAACGCCTGTACGAGCTTTACCAGCTGCTGGCCAAGGCGCGCGAGAAGCGCGGCGCCATCGAGTTCGAAACCTCCGAAGTGCGTTTCGTGCTGGACAACCGCGGCGAAGTCACCCAGGCCGGCATGCTGCAGCGTAACGACGCGCACAAGCTGATCGAGGAGTGCATGATCGCCGCCAACGTCGAAGCGGCGAAGTATCTGTTGGCCGCCCATATTCCCGCGCCGTACCGCGTGCACGACCGGCCGCCGGAATCCAAGTACGCCGACCTGCTGGAATTCCTGAAGGAATTCAAGCTGAGCCTGCCGCCGTGGGCCAAGGTGCAGCCGCGCGATTTCACCCAGCTGCTGAAAAAGATCCGCGAACGCCCGGACGTGGCGCTGCTGGAATCGGTGGTGCTACGCAGCCAGAGCCTGGCGGTGTACACGCCCGACAACGCGGGCCATTTCGGCCTGGCGCTGGCGGCGTATGCTCACTTCACTTCGCCGATCCGTCGCTATCCCGATCTGCTGGTGCATCGCGCGATCAAGTACGCGCTGAGCGGCGGCAAGCCGGAGAAGTTCCTGTATTCGCAGCACCAGATGGCGGCGCTGTCGCTGCAATGCTCCGAACGCGCGCGCCGCGCCGACGAGGCCGAACGCGAGGTCGATGAACGCTACCGCGCCGCGTGGATGGAGCAGCACGTGGGTGGGCAGTTCGACGGCGTGATCAGCGGGGTGACCAGCTTCGGCCTGTTCGTGGAGTTGAATGAATCCAAGGTCAACGGTCTGGTCCACGTGACCCAGCTGCCGCACGACTATTACCACTTCGATCCGATCCGCAAAACCCTCAGCGGCGAACGCCGCGGCATGGTGTTCCGCCTGGGCGACCAGGTCCGCATCGTGGTGATGAAGGCCAGCCTGGAAGAGCGCAAGATCGACTTCAAGCTGGCCGAGGAGAAGCAGGTACAGGGTTTGCCGCCGCGCGGGCAGCCGGCGAAGCAGAAGAAACAGAAGTACTGACGTTGCTTCTTTCTCCCGCCGGGAGAAGAGCCTGCCCCATACTTGATATGGGGTTGAGGGTACGGCGAAGTCCGCATGTTTGTACTACATGGACTTCGCCGTACCCTCACCCCAACCCCTCTCCCGGTGGGAAAGGGGCTTAAAAGCCAGCATTGACGAGTCTTAGATGAGCAAACAGAACCAATGGATCGCCGGCATCAACGCGGTGGCTTCGGCCATCGAGAACGATGCCGACAACGTGCGGGAAATACTGCTGGAAGCCGGCAGCAAGAACCCGCGCATCACCGAGATCGAAGAGAACGCGCGCCGCAAGGGCATCGAAGTGCGCCGCGTCACCCAGCAGGCGCTGGACGGCGTGGGCGGCTCGGTGCGCCACCAGGGTGCGGTCGCACGCTATGCGGCCGCCAAGACCTGGGACGAGGGCGAGCTGGCGGGACTGATCGAAGCGGCGGAAGGCAAAGCGCTGGTGCTGGTGCTGGATGGCGTGCAGGATCCACACAATCTGGGCGCATGCCTGCGCAGCGCGGCCGCCGCCGGTGCTACCGCAGTAGTGATCCCCAAAGACAAATCAGCGCCGGTGAATGCGACGGTGCGCAAGACTTCGGCCGGCGCAGCGGATCGATTGCCTGTTTTCCCGGTGACCAACCTGGCACGCTGCCTGCGCGATCTGCAGCAACTGGGAGTGTGGATTTACGGATTGGCCGGCGAAGCCGAAGCCTCGCTCTACGACATCGACTTGCGTGGCAACGTGGCGCTGGTGCTGGGCGGCGAGGGCGACGGCATGCGCAGGCTCACCCGCGAACATTGCGACGGGCTGGTGAAGATCCCGATGCCGGGCGATATCGAAAGCCTCAATGTCTCGGTTGCCGCAGGTGTGACCTTGTTCGAAGCGGTGCGTCAGCGCCGATAGGCGCGCACGCCACAGCTCTTCCCACAATCAGAGCGTCCCAGGGGATCGCATGGATAACGCGGCATTGGTCTTGTTCCGCAGTATGACGCTCGCCTTGTTGGCGATCCTATCGATCCAGCCATTAGCGGCGCAAGCGCAGGAACGCATGCGTGCCCGCGAACTCGGCGTCGCTCCCGGTATCTTTTCGCCCGGCAAACTCAACGCCATCACCGATGTGGAAGGCGTGCGGGTAGGGCAGGTGAGCCTGCGGGAAGGAGATACGGTACGCACCGGCGTCACCGCGATTCTTCCGCATGGAGAAAATCTCTATCGTTCGCGCGTGCCAGCGGCGCTGCATGTCGGCAACGGTTTCGGAAAATTCGCCGGCAGCACCCAGCTCAACGAACTGGGCGAGCTGGAAACTCCCATTCTGCTGACCTGCACACTGTGCGTGTGGAAGGCCGCCGATGCCATGGCGGCGTGGATGCTGGAGCAGCCGGAAATGCAGCAGGTACGGTCCATCAATCCGGTCGTGGGCGAAACCAACGATGGCGGACTGAACGATATCCGCGCCCGCCCCGTCACCGCAAAGGCAGTGCGCGATGCGCTGGAAAGCGCGCGCGGCGGAGCAGTAGAGGAAGGCAGCGTCGGAGCCGGTACCGGCACGGTCGCCTTCGGCTGGAAAGGCGGCATAGGCACCTCCTCTCGGGTGTTGCCGGCTTCGCTGGGCGGCTGGACCGTAGGCGTGCTTGTGCAGACCAACTTCGGCGGCGTGCTGCAAGTCGCTGGCGCGCCGGTGGGTCGCGAACTGGGCCGCTATTCCTTCCAGAATGCCGTCGCTTCGTCGACACCGGTTGCGTCCCCGCGCGGTTCCGGACCCGCCGACGATCGCGGCGATGGTTCGGTGATCATCGTCATCGCCACCAACGCGCCGATAGGCGACCGCAATCTGGCGCGGGTGGCTTCGCGCGCGATGATGGGGCTCGGCCGCACCGGTAGCTCCGCATCCAACGGAAGTGGCGACTACGCGCTTGCTTTTTCGACCGCCGCTTCGGTCCGCCGTACGTTCGGCGCGCCCCAACTCACCACGACCGAGCTTGCGAACGAGGAGATGAGCGCCGTTTTCCAGGCCAGCGTCGATGCGGTGGAGGAGGCGGTCTACAACTCGCTGTTCATGGCCACCACCGTCACCGGCAACGGCCAGACCGTCGAGGCGATCCCGCTCGATCGCGTGCGTGAGATCCTGGCGAAGCACGGCATAGGTCCACGCTGAAAATCGAGCTGTCGTGACCGCGTTGGCGCGGCCGGCCACGCTTGCTCACCCTCCACCGTCCACCAAGGTCTTCTGTATGCCTGCTTCACGCCCTGCCGCATCGGTGATGTTGCCCGTGCTGTTGCTGCTGATCGCGATGTTCTCGATCCAGATCGGAGCCAGCCTGGCCAAGGGCCTGTTCCCGGTGGTGGGCGCGATGGGCGCGACTTCCTTGCGCCTGGGTTTCGGAACGCTGCTGTTGTGGCTGGTGCTGCGCCCCTGGCGCATGCCCTGGCGGAGCTTGCCCTGGCGCATGCTGTTGGGCTACGGCATCTCGCTGGGGGTGATGAACTCGCTGTTCTACCTGGCTTTGCAAACGGTGCCCCTGGGCATCGCTATCGCGCTCGAATTCACCGGTCCGCTAGGGCTGGCGCTGCTGGGTTCGCGACGGCTGCGCGATGTCGGCTGGGTGGTGCTGGCGGTCGCCGGATTGCTGTTGCTGATTCCGTGGTCTTCGCAGCATGAGGCGCTGGATCCGTTGGGGGTGGCTTATGCGCTTGGCGCCGGTCTGTGCTGGGCGCTGTACATCGTGTTCGGACAAAAAGCGGGTGCGGAGCATGGTGCGCAGACCGTCGCGCTGGGCGCGGCGATCGCCGCGTTGGTGGCGGTGCCGTGGGGCGTGATGGAGTCGGGCATGGCGTTGCTGGCGCCTGCTTTGCTGCCGCTCGGCATCGGTGTGGCCGTGCTGTCGATGGCCTTGCCCTACAGCCTGGAGATGGTGGCCCTGACCCGTTTGCCGGTGCGCACCTTCGGCATGCTGATGAGCCTGGAGCCGGCCATCGGCGCCTTGTGTGGATTCGCCTTTCTGCATGAGCAACTGGGCTTGCTGCAATGGCTGGCGATCATCGCGGTAGTGATCGCCTCGGCAGGCGCCACGCTGGGCGCACGCGCGCCGTCGGCGGCGCCGGTACCCGACTGACGTCTCAGGCGGGCTTCGGCCACGCGTTGGCGATCTTGCAGAACAAACGCGCCGTCTGCTCGGTGTCGTAGACGGCCGAATGGGCGTCGTCGGCGTTCCATTCCATGCCGGCGGCCTGCACTGCGCGCGCCAGCACGGTCTGGCCGTAGGCCAGGCCGGCCATGGTCACCGTGTCGAAAACGCTGAAAGGGTGGAACGGATTGCGCTTGTGTCCCGAGCGGGCGACGGCGGCGTTGAGGAAATTCAGGTCGAAGTGCGCGTTGTGCCCGACCAGGATCGCGCGCTGGCAACCGTGTTTTTTCATCGCTGCGCGTACCGGCGCGAACACATGCTCCAGCGCTTCCTTCTCGGGCTTTGCCAGGCGGAAAGGATGGTCCAGCACGATGCCGGTGATCTCCAGCGATTTCGGATCGATGTCGGTACCGGGCGCGGGAATCAGATGCGCGCTGGCGGTTTCGCCCATGACGAACGCGCCGCTTTCGTCCAGGTCGATAGGCACCACTGCGATTTCCAGCAGCGCATGGCGATTCCAGTCGAAGCCGCCGGTTTCCACGTCCACGACCACGGGCAGGAAGCCGCGGAAACGGCGGGACATGGGGGTGGTCGGCAAGGGTTCGTCTGGGCTGGTCATCGCAACAAGCCTAACAGAGCCCGCAAGCGGTCTCCCGGTTGTCCGTAGGAGCTGCGTAAGCTGCGACCAGCAATTAGCCGTATGCGGAAGCCTTGGACGAGCCGTTCTCCCGGTCGCAGCTTACGCAGCTCCTACGGTTTGCTGCCCGGGATCGTGCCTTCCTCGCGCATGCGCACGAGCATGGCGCGGCCTTGCTCGATGAAGGCGGGCAAGTCGGCGACGCCGGCTTCTGCGGCCAGTTGCTCCAGCGCCTGGCGGCCGCTGCTTTCGCCTACGCGCAGAATCTCGATCAGACGGTAAACCAAAGGCGAGATTTCCGCGAAACGGATCTCGTACTGCGCATCGCGCCTTACCAGCAGCAGCGTGGGCGTTTCCGGCGGCGTCTCGGGTTGGTAGTCCGGACCGATGCGCTGCACCGGCCAGGCGTAGGCCAGGGCCCACGCAGTGGGCGAGAGCACAGGTACGCCGGCCAGCAGATCGCCGGCCGCATCGTGGGCGGGGATTTCGTCGTCGGCTATCTGCAAGCCAAGCTCCACCCATTCGTAGTGCGCCATTTCGGCCAACCACGCCGGATCGTCGGTTCCGCTTTCCGCGCGTTCCTGCAGGAAACGGATGAACTCCCGGCCTATCTCGGCGAACAGCGGCGTGTGGCTGCGGTGCTGCGCATAGAACCGGCGCGCGAGCGTGCGCCAACGCTGCTCGCCCAGGGTCTTGCGGATGACGGGAAAATTGCCGGACAGCAGCCCTTCGATGTTGTTGAAGAAAAGATCGCGGTAGATCGCCAGGCGGCGATTCTCCAGCCCGGGAGGCGGCGCATGGGCGTCGGGGTCGCGCAGATGCGCGGCCAGTTCGAACTGTTGCCGGTGCAGCGTTTCAGCCACGGGCGGCAACCGGAATTTCTGCCCTGCCAGCGGCGCGCTGCAGTTCGCGGATGCGCTCCACTTCGGCCAGCAATACCGGCATGGCGGGGAAGTTGAAGTCGCGCTCCAGCAAGGTCGGATGCACGCCATGCAGCCGGTAGGCGCTTTGCAGCAGCGACCAGACCTCTTCTTTCACTGCGGCGCCATGGGTGTCGACCTTCAGATCGTCCGCTTCGTCGTAATGGCCAGCGATATGGTACGAGGCGATGCGTGCCGTCGGCATGCGCGCCAGGAAATCGTGGGCGTCGTAGCCATGGTTGATGGCGTTGACGTAGATGTTGTTGACGTCCAGCAACAGGTCGCAATCGGCTTCAGCCAGCACTGCATTGACGAAATCCACTTCGTCCATGGCCTGGTAGGGGGCGGCGTAGTAGGAGACGTTCTCCACTGCGATGCGCCGGCCCAGGATCTCCTGCACACGGCGGATGCGGGCGGCGACGTGTCGCACGGCTTCTTCGGTGAAGGGGATCGGCATCAGATCGTAGAGATGGCCGTCGTCGGTGCAGTAGCTCAGGTGTTCGCTGTAAAGGGCGACCTGGTGGCGGTCCAGGAAGCGGCGCACGCGCGCCAGGAAGGTCTCATCCAGCGGCGTTACGCCGCCGAGCGAGAGGGAAAGCCCATGGCAGGTAATGGGGTGGCGTGCGGACAGTTGCTCCAGCGCCGCACCGTACTTGCCGCCGATCCCGATCCAGTTGTCCGGGGCGCATTCGAGGAAATCGAACGCGCCCGC
Organism: Pseudoxanthomonas sp. CF125; assembly: GCF_900104085.1. Lineage (GTDB taxonomy): Bacteria > Pseudomonadota > Gammaproteobacteria > Xanthomonadales > Xanthomonadaceae > Pseudoxanthomonas_A. The sequence goes on along the minus strand of NZ_FNLD01000001.1, from coordinate 1,296,747 downwards.
GGGCGCTTCCTGCAACGCGCCCAGCAGGGCGCGCCGCAGGCCTATTCCGGCACTGGCATCTGGCAGAGTCGGTTTCATCCAATCAGTACGACGGAATCAGATGCTGCCGCCGCACTTGCCTTCGCCGCACTTGCCTTCGGCATGGTCGGCTTTGGCATCGGTCTTCTTCTTGTCCGCGCCGCACTTGCCTTCGCCGCATTTGCCTTCGGCATGGGCCTTGTGTTCGGCTGCGTCGATGAAGCCGTCCTTGTTGGTGTCGATGCCGTCGAACTTGTCGGCCTTGTCGGCGTGGGCCGCGGTGAACTCGGCGCGCGAAACCTTGCCGTCCTTGTCGGTGTCGACTTTCTCCATGCCGCACTTGCCTTCGCCGCACTTGCCCTCGGCGGCTTTTTCACCGGCGTCTGCGGTGGCCGACAGCAGGTAACCCTGGGCCAGCGGCTGCATGGCGAACGCAGAAGCGGACAGGGCCAGTCCACCGACGAGGGCGGCGGAGAGGGCGAGGGAAACGGGTTTCTGGTTGGACTTGCTCATGGCATTGCTCCTGGGGATGCGGGTTGGCCGCGGGTTGTGGTGGAAGTGTAGCGGTGATGGATTAGCGGTCTGTGTGCACTGCGGCAACGCGGGCTTTGCGCAATCGGTCGTGCGGGGCCGCTACAAGGACGGATTCGGCATTCATGCCGGGCCTGCGGGGGTCAGGTACTCCCGGGTCAGTACGCGCGCCCGGTGCAGGCGCGATTTGGCCGCTTCGCGGTTCAGCCCCAGGCGCTGTGCCAGTTCCTCGATGGAATAGCCTTCCAGGTCGCGCAGCAGGATGATCTCGCGGTAGTGAGGGGGCAGCGATTCCAGCGCCGCGGCCACGTCGTGGCGCAGTTCCACCGGTTCGAAACTGCAGGTTGGCTGGATATCCTCGGTGATTGCATCGCCCGTCAGCATGCGTAACCCGCGTTTCAGGCGATTGCACTCGCGTTTGACGATGCGGAACAGCCAGGAAGCGAAGGATTCCAGCACGCGCAGGTCGCCGATCCGGCGCGAAACCAGGATCATGCTTTCCTGCACCGCATCCTCGGTGTCGTTGATATTGCAGTGGTATTCGGCGTAACGGCGCAGGTTCTGCCGCGACTGGGCAAGCACTCGCTGCAGTGCGGCAAGATCGCCGGCACGGGCGGCGGCCAGATCGTCGGCCGAATAGTGGGTGCTCGCGATTACGCTGTTCATTCCCTCTCCGTGACCACAGCATGCCGCCGTTGCGTCATGCCTGACAGTGACAAAAGAGAGGGGTAGGGCGGGGAAGGATTCGCGGCCGCCCGTGCTGGTTATCGGCGATTCATGCTGCCGGCGCGGTCAGACTGCGCCGGTGGTGCTGGTGTCGTCGCGCTTGTCGCGCGGGGGCAGCGGCTGGTCGCCGTGGATCAGGAACCAGATGTTCTCGGCGATGTTGGTGGCGTGGTCGCCGATGCGTTCCAGGTTCTTGGCCATGAACAGCAGGTGCGTGCAAGGGGTGATGTTGCGCGCGTCCTCCATCATGTACGTCAGCAGCTCGCGGAACAGGGCGGTGTACTGCGCGTCCAGTTCGGCATCGCGCGCACGCACCATCAGGGCGCGGTCGGCGTCGCCTTCGCGGTAGGCCTCCAGCACATCGCTGACCTGGCGCGCGGCCAGCCGTCCCAGCGCGCGCAGGTTGGTGGTGTGGGGAACCGGTGGCGACACGTTCAGCGCGATGGAGCGTTTGGCCACGTTGGCCGCGTAGTCGCCGATGCGTTCGATATCGGAAGGAATGCGCAGGCCGGCCAGGATCTCGCGCAGGTCGCGCGCCATCGGCCCGCGCAGCGCCAGCTGCATCACGTCGTGGCTGATCTTGGATTCGAGTTTGTCGATCTCGACATCGTTGGCGATGATGCGCTGCGCGGCGCGGTCGTCGCGGCGTTCCACCACGTCCAGCGCGGCTTCCAGCTGGGCGACGGCCATCCCGCCCATGTGCAGGATCTCGCCGACCAGGCGGCGCTGCTCTTCGTCGTAGCTTTTGACGATGTGTTCGTGCGGTTGGGTGCTCATGGCGTTCGCTCCTGATTCCTGTATGTCGTGACGGCGATCAGCCGAAACGCCCGGTTATGTAGTCTTCCGTCTGCTGCTTCTTGGGACTGGAGAAGATGTTCGAGGTCACATCGTGCTCGATCAGGTCGCCCAGGTACATGAAGGCGGTGTAGTCGGAAACGCGCGCGGCCTGTTGCATGTTGTGGGTGACGATGGCGATGGTGTAGTCCTTCTTCAGCTCCTCGACCAGTTGTTCGATGCGGCTGGTGGAGATGGGGTCCAGCGCCGAGGTCGGTTCGTCCAGCAGCAGCACGTCCGGTTTCAGCGCCACCGCACGCGCGATGCACAGGCGTTGTTGCTGGCCGCCGGAAAGGCCCAGCGCGCTCTGGCCCAGCTTGTCCTTCACCTCGCCCCACAGCGCGCCCTGGTTGAGCGCGTGTTCCACGCGGTCGTTCATGTCGGCCTTGGAGATGTTCTCGTGGTGGCGGATGGCGTAGGCGATGTTCTCGTAAATGGTCATCGGAAACGGCACCGGCTTCTGGAACACCATGCCGACCTTGCTGCGCAGCCGGTTCATCGGATACTTCGGCGACAGGATGTTTTCGCCGTCCAGGATCACTTCGCCCTTGGCCTCCATCTTCGGGTACAGGGCGTAGATGCGGTTGAAGATGCGCAGCAGCGTCGACTTGCCGCAACCGGAGGGGCCGATCAGCGCAGTCACGCGCTTCTCGGGGATCTCCAGGTTGATGCTTTTCAGCGCATGGAACTTGTCGTAGTAGAAATCCAGCCCCTTGGCTTCCAGCTTCACCGGAGACGGCGGGATCGCGCCGCGCTCGGTGGTCACCGTGGTGATCCGCTGGGTGGAATCGTTGCGTTGAACGTCGTTCATGGCCGGGTCCGAAAAGAGATTAGTCATTGGAGATCTTGTTGCGCAGCAGGATGCCGCGCGCACTCAGGCTGATGAGGAGTACGAATACGGTCAGGACCAATGCGCCGGCCCAGGCCAATGTCTGCCAGGATTCGTACGGACTGCCGGCGAACTGGTTCATCACCACCGGTACGCTCGCCATCGGCTGGGTGATGTTTGCGTTCCAGTACTGGCTGCCGAAGGCGGTGAACAGCAGCGGGGCGGTTTCGCCGCTGATGCGCGCCAGCGCCAGCAGGATGCCGGTGACGATGCCGGCCGATGCGCTGCGGTACAGCACCTGCACGATCACCTTCCATTGCGGCACGCCCAGCGACAGGGCCGCCTCGCGCATCTGCGAGGGCACCAGGCGCAGCATTTCGTCGGTGGTGCGCACTACCACCGGCAATACGATGAAGGCCAAGGCCAGCGCGCCGGCCAACGCGGAGAAACCGCCGCCGAATTGCATGATGAAGAGGGTGTACACGAACAGGCCCAGTACGATCGACGGCGCCGACAACAGGATGTCGTTGACGAAACGCACCACGGTGCCGGCCTTGCGCGCATTGCCGTATTCGGCCAGCCAGGTGCCGGCCAGCACGCCCAGTGGCGTGCCGATCGCTATCGCCAGGCCGCACATCACCGCGCTGCCGAAGAACGCGTTGGCCAGGCCGCCTTCCTGCATCGGTGGCGGAGTCATCTGGGTGAACAGCTGCCAGTTGATGCCGGCGATGCCTTTGGCGACCAGGGTCCACAGGATCCAGGCCAGGAAGAACAGGCCGAACAGCGCGGTGGCGCAGGACAGCACCAAGGCGATCACATTGACGATGCTGCGGCGGCGATAGAGGCCGGCGGCGGCTTTGTTGGCGCTCATCAGTTGCCCTCCTTGCGCGAGAGTTGCATCAGCATGTAGCGAGCGATCGCCAGTACGATGAAAGTGACGATGAACAGCACGAAGCCCAGCAGCAGCAGCGCGGACCGATAGGTTTCGGTGGCCTCGCCGAAGTCGTTGGCGATCAATGCGGCGATGGTGGTGCCCGGCTCGAGCAGCGAAGCGGATAGGCTGACGGTGTTGCCGATGACGAAGGCCACCGCCATGGTTTCGCCGAGCGCGCGGCCCAGGCCCAGGAAGATGCCGCCGATCACCGCCGAACGCGTATAGGGCAGCACGATGTCCCAGCTGACTTCCCATTTCGTCGAACCCAGCGCATAGGCCGATTCCTTCAACCGCTGCGGCACGGTCAGGAACACTTCGCGCATCACCGAACTGATGAATGGAACGACCATGATCGCCAGCACGAAACCCGCGGTCAGCACGCCGATGCCCAAGGGCGGCCCACGGAAGAACACGCCGATGTAGGGGATGGTGCCGATGTGGTCGTTGAGCCAGGGAGTGCCGTATTCGGTCATCACCGGCACCAGCACGAACAGGCCCCACATGCCGTAGATGATGGAGGGAATGCCGGCTAGCAACTCGATCGCCGTGCCCACCGGACCGCGCAGCCAGCGCGGGGCGACCTCGGTGAGGAAGAAGGCGATGCCGAAACTCACCGGTACCGCGATCAGCATAGCGATCACGGCGGTGACGATGGTGCCGTAGATGGGCGCCAGCGCACCGTACTTGTTCTCGACCGGATTCCATTCCGAGGAATAGAAGAAGCTGAGCCCCTGCATCTGCAGCACTTCGCGGCCGCCCCACAGCATGGACAGGGCGGCGGTGGCCAGCGCCACCAGCACGAAGGCCACGGTACCGGTCAATACCCAGCGGAACAGGCGGTCGTTGCGCGCGTCGGCGAGATCGCGCTTGCTATGGGGAACGATGGAGGTGGCGATGGCGTTCATGGATTCCTAGGATCGTCATTCCCGCGAAGGCGGGAACCCAGTGACTTATTTTTTCCGGTGGAGACAAAGGCCAAGTCGCTGGATCCCCGCCTGCGCGGGGATGACGGATTGGCAAAGCCGCGTTTCACGCGGGCCAATCCGTCACTTGAATTCGCTGGCCCAGTACGCTTCGATCTGCTTCACCAGTTCCGGCGGCAACGGCACGTAGTGCAGTTCGCTGGCCTGCGCCTGGCCGTTCTCGAAGGCCCACTTGAAGAAGGCCAGAGTGTCGGCGCTGCGCTTGGCGTCCTTCGGCTGCTTGTACATCAGCATGAAGTTGGTGGCGGTGATCGGCCACGCATTGGCGCCCGGGGCATTGGTGATGACCAGATTGAAATCCTTGGCGTTGGCCCAGTCGGCGCTGGCGGCCGCGGCGGCGAAAGTCTCCGCATTGGGCTGCACGTAATTGCCGGCCGCGTTCTGCAGCGAGGCGTACGGCATCTGGTTCTGCAGCGCGTAAGCCAGCTCGACGTAACCGATGGAACCCTTGATCTGCTTCACGTACGAAGCAACGCCCTCGTTGCCCTTGCCGCCCACGCCGCCCGGCCATTGCACCGACGTGCCTTCGCCGACCTTGGTCTTCCATTCCGGGCTGACCTTGGACAGGTAGTTGGAGAAATTGAAGGTGGTGCCCGAACCGTCCGAGCGATGCACGATGCTGATCTTGTCGGCCGGCAGAGCCACTCCCGGGTTGGCGCCGGCAATGGCCGGGTCGTTCCAAGTGGCGATCTTGCCCAGGAAGATGTCGGCCAACAGCGCGCCGGTCAGTTTCAGTTGGCCGGGCTGCAGGCCTTCCACATTGATCACCGGAACGACGCCGCCGATCGCGGACGGGAATTGACCCAGGCCGGACTGAGCCAGTTCTTCAGGGGAAAGCGGTTTGTCGGTGGAACCGAAATCCACGGTGCCGGCCTTGATCTGGGCGATGCCGCCGCCAGAGCCGATGGACTGGTAATTGATCTTGGCGCCGGTGGCGGAGTTGTAGTCGGCAGACCACTTGGACACCAGCGGATAGATGAAGGAAGCGCCTGCGCCGGAGATCTCGGCGGCGTTGGGGTTGTTCGCCGCGGCGGTGGAAGCGGCGCCTGCTTCCGGTGCGCCAGCGGCCGGCGCGGCATTTTCGGCGGGTTTGCAGGCCACAAGAATCAGCGTGACGGAAAGGGTGAGCAGGGCGGCGCGCGCCGGCTTCAGGTTCATGGTGATGGCTCCGTATAACCAGGGCGCCGACGATAACGTCGGCAGGTACGCCATGAAATGATGTTTTTGTTACACGCGTATGACGCCGTATTTGTGAAGTCCGTCACCCGCGCAGGCAGGGCCTCTGGCGGTGGTTGCGGGCTCGCACGGCAGGCGCATCCGCCGTTTTCTGCGCCGATTGGACTTCGGTACCCCTGGGCGGGGCGGATAACCGCATGACGCTTTTTCGACGCCGAAACAGAAAAAGGGCGCGGATCTTGCGATCCACGCCCTTCGAACGACCTTGGGGGGAGAGAGAGCCCGTCGTTCAATACGCCATTGCTCAGTAAGCCATGTTCTGCGACCAATAGGTTTCGATCTGCTGCACCAGGCCGGCCGGCAGCGGCACATAGCCCAGCGCCTTGGCCTGGCCGTCGCCGCTCTTGTAGACCCAGCGGAAGAATTCCTTGGCGCCCTTGGCACCGGCGACGTTCTTGGGTTGCTTGTACATCAGGATGAAGTTGGTGGCGGTGATCGGCCAGGACTGGGCGCCCGGCGCGTTGGTCATCACCAGATAGAAATCCTTGGACGAACCCCATTCGGCGCTCTCGGCGGCAGCGGCGAAGCTGTCGTCGCTGGGCACGATGAAGTTGCCGGCGGCGTTCTTCATGCGCGAATAGGTCATCTTGTTCTGCAGTGCGTAGGACAGTTCGACGTAGCCGATGCCGCCCTTGATCTGCTTCACGTAAGCGGCCACGCCTTCGTTGCCCTTGCCGCCGATGCCCACCGGCCACTTGACCGAGGTGCCTTCGCCGACCTTGCTCTTCCACTCGGCGTTGACCTTGGACAGGTAGTTGACGAAGTTGAAGGTGGTGCCCGAACCGTCGGAGCGGTGCACGACCGTGATCTTGGTGTCGGGCAGCTGCACGCCGCCGTTGAGGGCGACGATGGCCGGATCGTTCCACTTGGTGATCTTGCCCAGGAAGATGTTGCCCAGGGTCTCGCCGTCCAGCTTCAGCGCGCCAGCGGCCACGCCGGGGACGTTGAGCACCGGCACAATGCCGCCGATCACCGACGGGAACTGCGCCAGGCCGAACTTGGCCAGTTCATCGGGTTTCAACGGCGCATCGGAGGAACCGAAATCGACCGTACCGGCCTTGATCTGGGCGATACCGCCGCCGGAGCCGATGGACTGGTAGTTGACCTGCTTGCTGGAGGCCTTTTTGTAGTCGGCCGACCACTTGGACATGGCCGGATACACGAACGAGGCGCCGGCGCCGGTGACATCGGCGGCCATTGCACTGGTCGAGAATGCGGCCGCAAGGGCCAGCACCGCGACGCGGGATTTGAGGGAGTTGAACACGGGTGGCTCCTGGTTAGGAAATACGCGGCTCGTGCCGCTGGTGCGCATTCCACGACGTTTGCGTGACAACGACGTGTCTTGAATGCGACAGAAATATGACAACCGAAGATGATGGCCATCAAAAAAAGAAGCGCGGCTTTCGCCGCGCTTCCGTTGTTGCTTGGGTAGTCGCTGATTACCAGTAGAACTGAATGCGCGCTTCGGTGATGTTGGGGTTGTCGTCGACGTTGCGGCGGAAGCCCACTGCGTTGTTGTACTTCTGCTGATCGACCATCACGTAGTTCAGCATGAACTTGAAGTTGGAGCGCCAGTACCAGTTCACGCCGACGGTCCAGGAATCCATCTTGCCGCCCAGCACGCCGGTGACGATCGGCGCTGCGGTCGGGGTGGCGCCAGGGGTCACGCTGCCGTCGTTCAGATCCAGGGTGTCGTAACGCAGACCGACCTGCCACAGACCCTTGGTCGGATCGTCAGGAAGGTTGGTGACCGGCACGCCCGCCTTGTAGCCCCAGGTTTCGCCGGAGATGTTCCACAAGCCGGAGACATAGAAGCCGTCGCCGCTGAAATCGTCGAAGCCGCCGTAACGCTGCACGTCGGTCTTCATGTATTCGGCCTGCACCTTGACCGGACCGGTGACCCAAAGCGCTTCGGCCCCGATGTTGCTGACGCGGTCGCTGTTGCGCAGACCGGTGCTGCCCGTATCCACATAGCGGACGGGGGTCAGGTCAGCCAGCGGACGGGCGCGCAGACGCAGGAAATCGGCGTCGGTGTCGCGGTCCAGGTAGGACAGACCGAAGTGCAGGATGCTGCCGGTTTCGTTGATCGGCGCCCAGTAGCCGCGCAGGGCGTAGCCGCCGCCATGCTCGCGGTTGCGGGTCAGTTCGCGGCCGAAATAGCTGGCCGTCAGGGCCCAGTTGGCGTCGCCGTAGTTGTATTGGACGCCGACGCGGCGCGGGGTGCCCAGGCTGTTGGTGATGGAGGACTTGGCGATGAAGTCGTTGTTCTTGGTGCTGGACAGCTCCTCCATCGTTGCGCCCGGCTGTTTGAACTGGCCGACCTGGATGAAGTGGTTGGCGTTGTTGCCGAACTTGTACTTGACGTTGGCGTCCAGGAATTTGTCGTCCTTGGCGTCGTAGCCCAGCACCCATTCGATATTGCCCGGACCCTTGCCCTTGAGCACCAGCTCGGCGCGGCGCAGTTCGTTGTCCGAATCGTCGCCGTCCGGCAGGTCGCCGTTGTAATTGGTGAAATCGTTGTCGAAGCTGTTGTAGTCGGCCTGCACCAGGCCTTCAAAGGAGACTTCCGAGCCGCCGATCACGTCGATGGCGATTTCGGCGTGCGCAGCGGGGGCGACCAGCGCCGCAAGCAGGGCGAGAGACAAAGTGGAACGCGACAGTTTCATGGGAAAGGCCCTTCGGGCGTGGGAAGATGCCGCGCAGGCTAATCCGTGAACTTTGCGTTATTGTGACAAAGCTGTCTTATTTCGTCGCGATGACACTTTTTATGCATCGGCGGTGGCGATCGGACCCCGAATCGGCTCCACGGGGGCATGATGCGCGTCTGTTTCTCATCAGGAAGGTACCGTGAGTCCCTCCGCCATCGACATCGTCATCTATCACAACCCCGATTGCGGTACTTCGCGCAATACACTGGCGATGATCCGCAACGCGGGCATCGAACCCCACGTCATCGAGTACCTCAAGACCCCTCCCAGCCGCGGCATGCTGGTTTCGCTGCTGAGGCGCATGGGAATAGGCGCGCGGGCGTTGTTGCGCGAGAAGGGCACGCCGTACCACGAACTCGGCCTGGGCGATGAGTCGCTGGGCGAAGAGGCTTTACTCGAAGCGATGGTTTCCCACCCTCTGCTCATCAATCGGCCCATCGTGGTCTCGCCGCTGGGCGTGGCGTTGTGCCGGCCTTCCGAGCGGGTGCTCGATCTGCTGCCGCAACCGCAGCAGAGCGCCTTCGCGAAAGAAGACGGCGAACAGGTCGTCGATGCGCAGGGCCGTCGCGTTAGCTGACTAATGCCAGCGACCGGCAGACGTGGGAGCGGCGTCCCGCTGCGAGCTTTGTAGGTCGGGGCTACGCCCCCGACGCATGGATTTTGGCCAAGAGGAATTTCGGCCAAGAGCTCGCGGCGGGACGCCGCTCCCACGTGTATTCCAGGTGCCGCCTCCTATCAGAGGCCGATCAGCGATTCGATTCGTCCGGCGTCTTGTCTTTGAAGCGGCACAGGTCGCGGATCACGCACTGCGGGCAATCGGGCTTTCTCGCTTTGCACACATAGCGCCCATGCAGGATGAGCCAGTGATGGGCGTCCTGCTTGTAGTCGTCCGGTACTACTTTCATCAACTTGTTTTCGACCGCGCGCACGTCCTTGCCCAGGGCCAATCCCGTGCGGTTGGCGACGCGGAAGATGTGCGTGTCCACGGCGATGGTCGGCTCGCCGAAGGCGGTGTTCATGACCACATTGGCGGTCTTGCGGCCCACGCCGGGCAAGGCTTCCAGCGCGGCACGGTCGCGTGGCACTTCGCCGCCGTGCTGCTCCACCAGGATGCGGCAGGTGGCGATGACGTTCTTGGTTTTGGCGTTGAACAGGCCGATGGTGGCGATATAAGGCTTCAGGCCTTCCTCGCCCAGCGTAAGGAGGGCTGCAGGAGTATTGGCGACCGGAAAGAGTTTCCGCGTGGCCTTGTTGACGCCCACATCGGTGGCCTGCGCGGACAGGATCACCGCCACCAGCAGTTCGAAAGGGGTGCTGTACGCCAACTCGGTGGTGGGATGCGGGTTGAGTTCGGCCAGGCGCGAAAACAACTCACGAACTTCATCGGATTTCAGCGACCTGCTGCGCTTGGCGGCGATGGTCATCGCTTCGTGCGCTCCGCGGCCTTGGCCTTGGCGCGCGCCAGGATGGCGGCAGCAGCGGCGGGCAGCGCGCTTTTTCTTTCGGGCAGAGACGAGGCGCGCCGCGCTTCGCGTTCTTCAGCGCGCCGCGCCAGTCTCGCCTTGCGGGCAAGATATCGATCGCGCGCCGCCCAGGCGGTGGCCAGACGCTTCTGCTCTGCGGCCACTCGCGCAACGACGATGGGATCGCAGGCAGGGCAGGGAGCAAAGCTCATCAGCTCTGCATCGATCGCACCATCGATGTCGTCGGCCGCCAGCAATCGCGACAGGAGTTCGCCGCTGCTGCAGTCATGCGGATCGCCGGTTGCTTCCGTTTCCACGGATTCAAGTCCCAGTGAAGACGGGCTTGCGACGCTCCAGGAACGCGCGCGTGCCTTCGCGCATATCGTCCGTAGAAAACATCAGCCCGAATTGCGCGGTTTCGTACTGCAGACCTTCCTCGATGGCGCATTCACCACCCACGTTCACCGCATCGAGCGTGCCGCGCAATGCCAACGGCGCCGCTTGCGCGAGTTGTTCGGCCACTTTGAGCGTCTCGGCCTCGAGATCGGCGGCCGCAACCACGCGATTGACGATGCCCAGCTGCAGCGCGCGTGCGGCATCGATCGAGGCGCCCAGCAGGCAGAGTTCCAGCGTGGCCGCGCGGCCGGTCAGGCGCAGCAGGCGCTGGGTGCCGCCGAATCCGGGAATCAGGCCCAGATTGATTTCAGGCTGTCCCAGCTTGGCCGTATCGGCCGCAATCCGCAGGTGGCAGGCCATGGCCAGTTCCAGCCCGCCGCCCAGTGCGAATCCGTTCACCATTGCGATGACCGGCTTGGGCATGGTCTCGATCCGGCGCATCACGCGCTGGCCGCGCAGCGAGAAGTCGCGGCCTTCGGTGGGTCGCAGACCCGACATTTCGGCGATATCGGCCCCGGCCACAAAAGCCTTCGGACCGGCGCCGGTCAACACCAGCACCCTTGTGCCTGGGTCCTCTGCCGCGTCGTTGAAGGCCGCAAACAGCGCATCCAGGGTCGCTCCATTGAGAGCATTGAGCTTGTCGGGACGGTTGACGGTGATCCGCAGGATGCCGTCCTGGTGGCGGGTGGTAACGGGGGAGTCGGTCATGGTCGCTGTCGATAATGTGAGGAAATCAGGCGGAACTTAAGGCCCGCAAGCGGGTCACAAGCCCCGTCGTCACTGGCGGTTAAGCCCCCCGGCGGCTATCCTAGCGCGTCCTACTGGGGCGGTTCGACCGCCCCATTCCATAACCGGAGGTTTGTTGATAATGAAGTTGCGTTTGCTTGCCGCCACCCTTGCGGCCATGACCCTGGTAGCCGGCTCCGCCTTCGCGCAAACCACGCCGGCGCCCGATAAAAATGCACTGAGCTACGCGCTTGGTTACGACCTTGGCCGCAACCTTGTCGAAAGCGGCGAAGCCGTCGACATCAATACGGTCGTCAAGGCCCTGCAGGAAGGCTACGGCAAGAAGGAGCCCACCGTTCCCGTGGCCCAGCTGCGTACCGCCGTGGAAACCATGCAGAAGCGCCAGATGGAAAAGGCCAAGGCCGCGTTCGACAAGGCTTCGGCCGAGAACAAGACCAAGAGCGACGCCTTCCTGGCCCAGAACAAGAGCAAGGCCGGCGTACAGAGCCTGCCGGGCGGCATCCAGTACCGCGTGATCGAAGCCGGAAGCGGCGCCAAGCCGACCCAGGCCAGCAACGTGACCATGCAGTACAAGGGTTCGCTGAGCGACGGCCGCACCTTCGTCGATACCTTCAGCCCGCAGCAGGGCCAGACCACGGCGCCCGCGCCGATGGCGATCAAGGTCAGCGAAATTCCGCTGGCGGGTCTGCGCGAAGCCATCGTGCAGATGCCCACCGGCGCCCGCTGGGAAGTGGTGCTGCCGGCCGACAAGGCCTACGGCAACACCCCGCAATCGCCCGTCGGCCCGAACCAGGCCGTGGTTTTCGAGGTCAAGCTGGTCAGCGTCAAGTGACGTTTCGGCCCGCCTGCGCATAGCGCAGGCGGCTTTGCCGAAACGTCATCCCCGCGAAAGCGGGGATCCAGCGACTTGGGTAGCCAAGTCCTGTAGTCCCGCTACGCCGGCCCAGTGCCGGCGTAGCCTTTTTCTGAAGTGCTGTTTTGTTCCGGGCAATGCGCGCTGTACAGGCGCTATGCTCCGGTTGGTGTCCGATTCGATGAATTCCGCTTACCGCGCCGTGCTCAGCCCGTGCATCGGCGTTTGTACCCTGGCTGACGACGGGCTATGCCAAGGTTGTCTGCGGACGACCGCAGAGATTGCCCGCTGGTCGCAAATGAACGATGACGAACGCCTGCGTTTGATGGAGGTCCTACCCGGACGCGAGCAGTCGCGCGCGGGTTTCGAGTCGCTGCTGCGCGAACGCGAGGCTTTGCTCGGGGCCTTGCATCCGTTGACCGCGATGCCGACGCGGGACGGCTGGAACCATGAGGAACTGGTCGATCTGCTGCCTCCTGGACCTCCGGTCGAATCGGCGGTGCTGGCGGGGCTGGTGCCGCGCAAGCACGGCACGCAGGTATTGCTGACCCGCCGCACCGACGGCCTGCGCCACCATGGCGGTCAGGTCAGTTTCCCGGGCGGCCGCATAGAAACCAGCGATCTCAATCCGGTCGCCGCAGCCATCCGCGAAAGCAACGAAGAGATCGCGCTCACCGCCAGGCAGATATCCCCGCTCGGGTTTCTCGATCCTTTCACTACCATCAGCGGTTTCCGGGTGATGCCGGTCGTAGCGGTGATCGATCCAGCCTACGTCGCGGTGCCTAATCCGGACGAAGTGGCGGACGTGTTCGAAGTGCCGCTGGATTTCCTGATGGCGCCGGAAAACCTGCGCCGGGTGGAAGTGGACTACCGTGGACGTCGCCGTGCGGTGCTGGAGTACGACTGGCCGGGCCAGCGCATCTGGGGCGCGACTGCGGCCATGTTGTTCAACTTGCGCGAAAGACTGACGGGTATCGCATGAAGTGGACCACTTTGATCGACCCGCAGGACCTGGCCGCCGAGCTCGGCAACAGCGACCTGCGCATCGTGGACGCGCGATTCTCGCTCGTCGATCCGGCGCAGGGTCGTCCCGGTTACGAGCAATCGCATATTCCGCGCGCGATGTATGCCGATCTCAACGAGGATCTTTCGGACCTGCGGAAGACCGGGCAGGGCAGGCATCCGCTGCCGGAAGACGAAGACTTCACCCGCAAGCTCGGCCAATGGGGCATCGCGCCCCACCATCAGGTCGTGGTGTACGACGCGGGCGATGGCAGCATGGCGGCCGCGCGGCTGTGGTGGCTGCTGAAATTGCTGGGCCACGAACGCGTCGCGGTATTGAACGGCGGACTGGGCGCCTGGCGCGCCGGCCAGTTGCCGGAAACCGGCGAAACGACCCGCATCGATGAAGCCGCACCCTACCCGGCGCGGTTCGATCCCGCAGCGATCGCCCATGCCGATGAAGTGCTGTCGCGTCTCGGCGAGCCCACGGGCTGGCTGTTCGATGTCCGTGCCGCGGAGCGTTTCCGCGGCGAGGTGGAGCCTTTGGACCCGGTTGCCGGGCATGTTCCCGGTGCGTTGAATCATCCGTTCTCGCAGAACCTGCGCGATGGCCGCTTCAAATCGCCCGCGGAACTGCGTGATCAGCTTGCGCCGATGCTGTCCGAACGCAAGCCCGAAGAAGTCGTGGTGATGTGCGGCTCCGGCGTCACAGCCTGCCATTTGCTCCTGGCCATGGAGCACGCCGGCCTGCACGGCGCGCGCGTCTATGCGGGCTCATGGAGCGGCTGGATCAGCGATCGGTCGCGGCCCGTAGCTACCGGCCCGTAGGTCGGGGCTACGCCCCCGACGCGCGGGGAAAACTGTTCGCCCTGGAGTCGGGGGCGTAGCCCCGACCTACTTGCGCAATTTTGCGATCAAGGCCTGCAACGCCGTCTGCGTGTCCGGCGCATACCAGGCTTCGATGAAGCGGTCCATCTGGATGTTATCGGGATGCAACGCGGCCACCAGGTCAGCGCGCGCGATGGTGCGGGTCTGCAGCATCGGATGGGTGGGCAGCTGCAACAACCGTTGCAGCCAGGCCACCGCGCGCGGCACCACTTCATTGCCGGCGACCAGCTCGTCGATCAGTCCGATCTCGAGCGCGCGATCGGCGGGCACCAGTTCGCCGGCCACCAGCAGACGTTCGGCGCGATAGATGCCGACCACCCTGCGGAGCAATTGCTGGATGCCTTCCGGCGCCACCAGCCCGACCTGGGTTTCATTGAGGCCGATGGCGAAGGGCCGCGCGGGGTCCGGACTGCGCGCCATGATCCGATAGTCGCAGCACAGGGCCAGCACGCAGCCGCCGGCGGGAGAGTGCCCGGTCAGTGCGGCCACCACCGGCACCCGCGATTCGGCCAGGGTGCGGGCCGCGCCGAAAAAGGCATGCCAACTGTCCAGCAAGGCGTGGCGGTCCTCGCCGTGCGACATCAGGTGAGGCACGTCCAGGCCGGCGGAAAAAACTTTTTCGTTGCCGGACAGCACGATGCCGTGCACGCCGTCGGCCACCGCCGCATTCAGTGCCACGATCAGCGCCCGGCACAGATCGGTGTTGAGCGCATTGACCGGCGCACGCGCCAGGCGGAGCTCGCGGATCGCGCCATGGGCGATGATTTCGACGAGTGCGGTCATTCACTTTCTCCGGTGGGTCCGGCGGATATCATAAGCGCATGGACAAAAGACATCATGGCAAGTGGATGCGGGCCGGGCGGAAGCTCGCGAAATACGCGGTTGCGCTTCTATTGACTGCCGCTGCGCTGCAGGCGAGCGCGAAAGAGTGCGCACCGGCGATGAAGGAGGGCTGGGTGCGGTTGCCGCCCGCGGCCATGCCGATGATGGCCGGGTTCGGCCGTATCGCCAATCCCTGTCCGATGCCGGTAGTCATCGTGTCGGCCAGCAGCCCGGCCTTCGGCGACGTGTCGATCCACGAAACCCGCAACGTGGACGGCGTCAACCGCATGCGCGAGATAGAACAGCTGCGTATCGCGCCCGACGATGCGGCCACGCTCAAGCCCGGCGGCCTGCATCTGATGCTGATGCAGCCGCGCGCGCCGTTGAAGGAAGGCAGCAAGGTGGTGGTGAACTTCAAGCTGCAGGACGGGCGGGAGATTTTGTCGGAGCTGGTGGTGAGGAAGCCTGCGCCGTAGCGCTCGTAGCGCTATCGGCTGCATGAGCGAGCGGTTATGAATCGCCGGGCAATTTGGCGGGGAAGCCCCATGCTCCGTAACCCGTTCGTGGTGAGCCTGTCGAACCACGCTCTTAGCGGGTAGTCAAAGCCTTCTATTCGAGATTTAGGCGAAAGGCGTGGTTCGACAAGCTCACCACGAACGGGTTTTTTTCTAACATCAGTTTCTAGCGTTAGACAGCGCAAGCAGCTTTTATAGCTTCCGGCAACGGCACGCTCTTTCCGGTCTGCGTATCTATCCACACCATCACCACATTGCCGTCGGAATACAGCACGGCTCCATCGGTCGAAGACGACATGCGATGACCCATGGTCAGGCTGCTGTTGCCGATTTTCTCGATGAACAACTCCACGGCGATCTCGTTCGGCCATTCGATCGGTCGCCGGTAGTTGACGTTGCTCGCCACCAGCACGGGCGCGATGCGGTCGGCCAGTGAGACTCCCGGAATTCCCGCAAGCCATTGCACCCGCGCTTCTTCCAGATAGCGCAGATACTGCGCGTTGTTGACATGGTTGAACGCATCCATGTCCCCCCAGCGCACGCTGATGACGACACGCGCGATCGGCCCACCCTGCAAGCCTGCCTGGCCGGTCACTTGGCCGCCTTCTTCTTCGCGGTCTTCTTCGCTGCGCTCGCTGCAGCCTTGGCATCCTTGGCTTCCTGCTTGAGCACCGATTTGCGTTGCGGCAGCACTGCTGGCTTGGCCAGCGCAGCCGGCTTCTCACCCTTGGCGGCCTTCGACTTGGGCAACAGTTTGGCCAGGAACTGCCCGGTGTACGACGCCGGGTGCGCGGCGATCTGTTCGGGCGTGCCGGTGGCCAGGATCTGTCCGCCGCGGTGGCCGCCTTCCGGGCCCAGGTCCACCACCCAGTCGGCGGTCTTGATCACGTCCAGGTTGTGTTCGATCACCACGATGGTGTTGCCGTCGTCGCGCAGCTTGTGCAGCACCGCCAGCAGATGCTCGATATCGTGGAAGTGCAGGCCGGTGGTCGGCTCGTCCAGGATGTAGAGCGTGCGTCCGGTGTCGCGACGCGACAGTTCCTTCGACAGCTTCACGCGCTGCGCTTCGCCGCCGGACAGCGTGGTCGCGCTCTGGCCCAGCTTGATGTAGCTCAGGCCCACGTCGATCAGCGTCTCCAGCTTGCGGGCCAGCGCAGGCACGGGCTCGAACAGTTTCAGCGCGTCCTCGACCGTCATCTCCAGGATGTCGCTGATGTTGTGGCCCTTGTAGGTGATCTCCAGCGTCTCGCGGTTGTAGCGCTTGCCATGGCAGACATCGCAAGGCACATACACGTCGGGCAGGAAGTGCATCTCGACCTTGATCAGGCCGTCGCCCTGGCAGGCTTCGCAACGGCCGCCGCGCACGTTGAAACTGAAACGGCCCGGCGAATAACCGCGCGCGCGCGATTCGGGAACCTGCGCGAACAGCTCGCGCAAGGGCGTGAACAAGCCGGTGTAGGTCGCCGGGTTGGAGCGCGGCGTGCGTCCGATCGGCGACTGGTCGATGTCCACGACCTTGTCGAACAGGTCCAGGCCTTCCACCTCGCGATACGGCGCCGGCTTGTGCGAAGCGCCGTTGATCTCGTTGGCCGCCAGCGTGTACAGCGTGTCGTTGATCAGCGTGGACTTGCCGGAACCGGATACGCCGGTGATGCAGGTGAACAGGCCCGCGGCGATATCCAGGTCGACCTCTTTGAGGTTGTTGCCGCTGGCGCCGCGCAGATGCAGGGTCATCTTCGGGTTCGGCTTATGGCGCAGGTTGGGAATCTCGATGCGGCGCTTGCCCGACAGGAACTGCCCGGTCAGCGAGCGCGGTGCTTTCAGGATGTCGGCCAGCTGCCCTTCGGCCACGATCTCGCCGCCATGCACACCGGCGTACGGACCGATATCGAGGATGTAATCGGCGGCGCGGATAGCGTCCTCGTCGTGTTCCACCACGATCACTGTGTTGCCCAAGTCGCGCAGGCGGGTCAGCGTGCCCAGCAGGCGTTCGTTGTCGCGCTGGTGCAAACCTATGCTGGGTTCGTCCAGCACGTACATCACGCCCACCAGTCCGGCGCCGATCTGCGAGGCCAGGCGGATGCGCTGCGCTTCGCCGCCGGAGAGTGTGTCGGCCTTGCGTTCCAGGGTCAGATAGTCGAGACCGACATCGACCAGGAAACCGAGGCGTTCGCCGATCTCCTTGACGATCTTGGTCGCGATCTCGCCACGCCAGCCCGGCAGCGAAAGCTTGCGGAAGAACGCCAGCGCTTCGTCGACCGGCAGCACCACCAGTTCCGGTAGCGCACGATCGGCCACGAAGACATTGCGCGCCGATTTATTGAGCCGCGCGCCGCCGCAATCGGGGCAGGGCTGGTCGCTGATGTACTTGGCCAGTTCCTCGCGCACCGCCGCCGATTCGGTTTCGCGATAACGGCGATCCAGATTCGGCACGATGCCTTCGAACTTGTGCTTGCGCTGGTTGCGCCCGCCCGAATCGGTGAGATAAGTGAAGGTGATCAGCTCGCTGCCGCTGCCGTACAGCACAGCCTGGCGCACGCTTTCGGACAGCGACTGCCACGGCGCGTCCACGTCGAACTGGTAGTGCTTGGCCAGCGATGCGATCAGCTGGAAGTAGTAGGCGTTGCGCCGGTCCCAGCCGCGCACTGCACCAGCGGAAAGCGAGAGTTCCGGGTGCACCACCACGCGCGCCGGATCGAAGAACTGGGCCACGCCCAGGCCGTCGCAGGTCGGGCAGGCGCCAACCGGTGAGTTGAACGAGAACAGGCGCGGTTCCAGCTCCGGCAGCGAGTAATCGCAGACCGGGCAGCTGTATTTGGAAGAGAACAGCAGCGGCGCGGTGTCGGCGTTGTCCAGCGATTGCACCGAAGCCATACCATCGCCCAGTTTCAGTGCAGTCTCGAAACTTTCGGCCAGACGCTGCTTGATGTCCTCGCGTGGCTTGAAGCGATCGATCACCGCCTCGATGGTGTGCTTCTGGCGCAGGGCGAGCGCCGGTACCGCATCGATCTCGTAAAGCTCGCCATCCACGCGCACGCGCACGTAACCCTGCGCGCGCAGCTGGTCGAAGACCTGAGCGTGTTCGCCTTTGCGTTCGCGGATCACCGGCGCCAGCATCATGTAGCGCTGCTCGCCATCGAGCGCGAGCACCTGGTCCACCATCTGGCTGACCGTCTGCGCCTCCAGCGGATAGCCGTGGTCCGGGCAGCGCGGCAGGCCCACGCGCGCGTAGAGCAGGCGCAGGTAGTCGTAGATCTCGGTGATGGTGCCGACCGTGGAGCGGGGGTTGTGCGAGGTCGACTTCTGCTCGATCGATATCGCCGGCGACAGACCCTCGATGTGGTCTACATCGGGCTTCTCCATCACGCTCAGGAACTGGCGCGCGTAGGCCGACAGCGACTCGACGTAGCGGCGCTGCCCTTCGGCATAGATGGTGTCGAATGCGAGCGACGACTTGCCCGACCCGGACAGGCCGGTGATCACGATCAGCTTGTCTCGCGGCAGGTCGAGATCGATATTCTTGAGGTTATGCGTCCGCGCGCCGCGAATGCGGATGAAGTCCATGGCCATCGGGTGGGGGATCCGGTCAGCGAACAGGGAAGCGTAGCGATCCCTCGATCTGGGGGCAAATGCCCATATTAAAAGGCGGTCTGGCCGCGCTGGGCGGTGGCGGACAGGAAGGTGGACGGGCCGTGGGAGCGGCGTCCCGCCGCGAGCTCTCAATGGGGCGTCGACTCCCTCGGAGCCGGCCGGAGGCCGGTGGAAGCCCGCGGCCGGACGCCGCTCCCACCCCCAAGCAGGCTCGGGAGGCTGGAATGTTGACCCTAACCTGCTGAAAGGCTTACAATTCCGCTTCTGTCCGCCCTCGATGGCGGCAGGGTCAATAAAATAACTACAGAAGGAAACACCCATGTACGCAGTTCTAGTCACCGGCGGTAAGCAATACCGCGTGATGACGGGCGAAACGATTCGCGTCGAGAAGCTCGAAACCGAAGCTGGCAAGGAGATCAAGTTCGACCAGATCCTGATGCTGGGCGACGGCGAGGGCGTCAAGCTCGGCGACGCGCTGAAAGGCGCTTCGGTCACCGCCACCGTCAAGTCCCATGGTCGCGCCGACAAGGTGCGCATCATCAAGTTCCGCCGCCGCAAGCACCACAAGAAGCAAATGGGCCACCGGCAGCACTACACCGAAATCGAAATCACCGGCATCGCCGGTGGTGACAGTAAGTAAGGAGATAAGTCATGGCACATAAAAAGGGCGTAGGCTCCTCGCGCAACGGCCGCGACTCCAATCCGAAGATGCTGGGCGTCAAGATCTACGGCGGCCAGGCCATCGACGCAGGCAACATCATCGTGCGCCAGCGCGGCACCGAGTTCCATCCGGGTCCGGGCGTGGGCCTGGGCCGCGACCACACGCTGTTCGCGCTGGTCGACGGCAAGGTCGAGTTCTCGGTGAAGGGCGCCAAAAAGCGCCGCACCGTGAGCGTCGTCGCCGAGGCGTAAGCTTTCGCGGCAACGAGCGAATGGCCCCGCCGCGTGCGGGGCTTTTCGTTTCTTGCCCGGCAATTCCGAACAATCAAGCACCAACGCAATAAATCGATCGTCATCCCAGCGGAAGCCGGGATCCATTTTGACTTTGCTCTGGATTCGCAGGGTGCAAAGTCAAAATCAAAATCAAGATGGATCCCAGCTTTCGCTGGGATGACGACTTCCAAGATATCTAGCTGTTCCTAAACCAACTTCCGAACCAATCCTTATGAAACTCGTAGACGAAGCAGAAATTGATGTCATAGCCGGCAATGGCGGCGACGGCTGCATCGGCTTCCGTCGCGAGAAGTTCATCCCGCTGGGCGGGCCGGACGGCGGCGACGGCGGCAACGGCGGCAGCGTGTGGATCGAGGCCGACGAGAACATCAGCACCTTGGTCGACTTCCGTCACCAGCGCATCTTCAAGGCTCAGCGCGGCGAGAACGGCATGGGCCAGCAGCGCTACGGCAAGGGCGGCGACGACCTGGTCATCACCGTGCCGGTCGGCACGGCCATCACCAACGTCAGCACCGACGAACTGATCGGCGACCTGACCCAGCACGGCGACCGCCTGCTGGTGGCCAAGGGCGGCAAGGGCGGCCTGGGCAACATGCATTTCAAGAGCTCGGTGACGCGCTCGCCGCGCCGGGCCACACCGGGCGACGAGGGCGAGGCGCGCACCCTGAAGATGGAGTTGAAGCTGCTGGCCGACGTGGGCTTGCTGGGCTTCCCCAATGCCGGCAAGAGCACCTTCATCCGGGCCGTGTCCGCAGCGACGCCCAAGGTCGCGGACTACCCGTTCACCACCCTGTACCCCAATCTGGGCGTGGTCAGCGTGGAAGCCCACCGCAGCTTCGTGATCGCCGATATCCCCGGGCTGATCCAGGGCGCTGCCGACGGCGCCGGCCTGGGCGCGATGTTCCTGCGCCACCTGCAGCGCACCCGCCTGCTGCTGCACCTGGTGGACATGGCGCCGATGGAGGGCGGGGTGGAGATCTCCCCGGCCGAACAGGTCCGCGCGATCGAGCACGAGTTGGAAAAGCACGATCCGGAACTGCTGCAGAAGCCGCGCTGGCTGGTGCTGAACAAGGCCGACCTGATGTTCGAAGACGAGGCCGCCACCCGCGCCGCCGAAGTGATCGCCGAATTGGGCTGGACCCAGCCCTGGTACGTGACCTCCGCCGTCTCGCGCGAAGGCACCTGGCCGATCATGAAAGACGTGATGGCCTTCTTCGACCGTCTCAAAGAGGACGAGCAGGAAGCGCGCGATGCCGGCTGAGGCCGAAGCCGTGTCTTGCTTCTTTGTAGAGCCGAGCTTGCTCGGCTGCTTTTCGCGTAAGGGTAAAAGCAGCCGAGCAAGCTCAGCTCTACGAAAAGCAAAAAACCCGGCCGAAGCCGGGTTTCTCGGTATTGCGGATCGCTGCGTATCAGGCGGCTTGCAGGGCCTTGATGCGGGCGGTCAGGCGGCTCTTGTGACGGGCGGCCTTGTTCTTGTGGATCAGACCGCGCGAGCTGAAGCGGTCCAGGATCGGCTGAGCCACAGCGAAGGCAGCCTGGGCGCCGGCGGCGTCGTTGGCGTCCAGCGCCTTGAGCACTTTCTTGACGGCGGTGCGCAGCATCGAACGCTGGCCGGTGTTGCGCATATTGCGCACGACGGCCTGCTTGGCGCGCTTCTTGGCGGACTTGATATTTGCCACGGTGGGTATCCTAGGAAATCGTTGGGTGGAGCGGTAATGGGCGGAATGCGGAAAAACGAACGCGAAATTATGGGGTATTCAAGGACTTGGGTCAACCCGGCGGGAAGGCGCCCATGAGCGGCAAGGGTCTGCTGCGTTCCACGGCCGTTTTCAGCTCCATGACCTTCCTGTCCCGGCTGTCCGGGCTGGTCCGGGACCAGATCTACGCGGCGGTTTTCGGGGCCGGACCGGCCATGGACGCCTTCGTGGTGGCCTTCCGCATCCCCAATTTCATGCGGCGGCTGTCGGCGGAAGGGTCGTTTTCCATGGCTTTCGTGCCGGTGCTGGCCGAGTACAAGGCCAGGGGCGACCAGCGGGCGGTGAAAGAACTGGTGGACCGGGTCGCCGGCACCCTCACCGCGGCCCTGCTGGTGCTGACCGCGGTCGCGGTGCTGGCGGCGCCCTGGGTGATGCGGCTTTTCGCTCCTGGCTTCGAGGTGGGCAGCGAGCAGGCCCGCCTAGCGACGGAAATGCTGCGGATTACGTTCCCGTACGCGCTGTTCATCTCTCTGGCCTCGCTGGCCGGCGGGATTCTCAACACCTACGGGAGATTCGCGATACCGGCCGTCTCGCCCGTATTGATGAACGTTTCGATGATCGCGGCGGCGCTATGGCTGACGCCGTTGATGCCGCGCTGGGGGCTGGACCCCATTCTCGCCCTGGCCTGGGGCGTATTCGCCGCGGGTGTCCTGCAACTGGCGTTCCAACTGCCGTCGCTGGCGAAGCTGGGCCTGTTGCCGAGGCCGCGATGGGGAGCCGCGGACGCGGGCGTCCGCAAAATCATGAAGCTGATGGTGCCGACCTTGTTCGGCTCCTCCGTCGCACAGGTGAACCTGTTGCTGAACACCCTGATGGCTTCGTTCCTGGTGGGTGGCAGCGTTACCTGGCTCTACTACAGCGACCGCTTGCTGGAATTCCCCCTGGGCATGTTCGGCGTCGCCATCGGCACGGTGATCCTGCCGCACTTGTCCAGCCGTCACGCTTCCACCGATCCGGCGGGCTTCTCGAAGGGCCTGGACTGGGGATTCAGGCTCTGCCTGCTGATCGGCATTCCGGCATGCGTCGGCCTGGTGATGTGCGCGCAGCCGCTGATGTCGACCTTGTTCCAATATCGCGAGTTCGATGCGGTGGATACCCGCATGAGCAGCCTCAGCCTGATGACCCAATCGATGGCGGTGCCGGCGTTCCTGCTGGTCAAAGTGCTGGCTCCTGCCTTTTATTCGCGACAGGACACACGTACCCCGGTCAAGGCAGCCGTGGTCTCGGTGGCGGCCAACGCCTTGTTCACCGCATTGTTGTTCGCGTCTGTGCTGGCCTTCACCGACGCTGGCCAGGCTGCGCTGGCCAAAAGCGGCGGCAGGTGGTTCGCAGCTCTGGAACACTTGCCCGGCATGCATGCCTTGCTCGCGCTGGCCATCGCTCTGGCCGGGTGGCTGAACGCACTGCAGCTGTGGTGGTACCTGCGGCGAGCGGCGGTGTACGAAGTGCAGCCCGGATGGAGGAAATTCATCCGCCAGATCGTTGTCGCCAGCCTGGCCATGATCCTGGTGCTGGCAGCGCTTCTGTGGCTCTGGCAGGACTGGACGCCATGGTCCTGGTGGCAGCGGGGCTGGCGTTTGGCCGTGTTGGTCGGGTCTGGCGGTGCCATTTACGGGGCATTGCTGTGGCTGCAGGGCATTCGTCCCCGCGACCTGCGCGGACATTGAGTTGCGGCTGCCCGGCTATACTTCATGACGATGAGCAGGCTGTTTCGTGACGTCGATGGTGGGGCGTTGTTCCCGCACGGTAGCGTGGTCTGCATCGGCGCCTTCGACGGTCTGCACCTGGGCCATCGGGCGCTGGTGCGCCACGCCGTCGCCCGTGCCCGCGATTTGTCCTTGCCGGCGGTGGCGCTGAGCTTCGAGCCGCTGCCGCGCGAGTTCTTTTCCCGCGACCTGCCGCCGCCGCGCCTGACCCTGGCGCGAGGCAAGTACCAGGGCCTGCGCGACCTGGGCGCGGACAGCGTCGGCCTGCTGCGGTTCGACGCGCGCCTGTCGGCCATGAGCGCGGAGGAATTCGTGCGCAAACTGCTGATCGGACGGCTCGGCGCGCGCGAGGTCTGGATCGGCCCGGATTTCCGCTTCGGCCATCGGCGCGGCGGCGATCTGCCCTTGTTGAAGCAGATGGGCAGGGAACTCGGCTTTTCGGCCGATGAAATCGAACCCGTGCTGCTGCAGGGCGAACGCGTCTCCAGCACCCGTATCCGCGAAGCCCTGCGAAGCGGCGACTTCACCGATGCCTCGCGCCTGCTGGGCCGCGCTTATTCGATCGGCGGACGCGTGGTCCGCGGCAAACAGCTCGGCCGCACGCTGGGTTTCCCCACCGCCAACCTGCGGTTTCCGAAAGTGCCGGCGCTTTCCGGCATCTACGCGACCTGGGTGCATGGAGTGGGCGAGCGCCCCCATGCTTCGGTGTCGAGTTTCGGCACGCGTCCCACCGTCGACGGCGTCGAACCTTTGCTGGAAGCGCACCTGTTCGATTTCGACGGCGATCTGTACGGTCGCCATATCGAAGTCGAATTCGTCGCCAAGCTGCGCGACGAACTCAAATTCCCCGATCTGCCTTCGCTGACCGAGCAGATGCAACGCGACGCCGAAACCGCGCGCCGCCTCCTTTCCGAACAACGACTACGAGCGACCGCGTGACCCAGGATTACAAAGCAACGCTGCACCTGCCCGCCACGGAATTCCCGATGCGCGGCGACCTGCCCAAGCGCGAACCGCAGACCCTGGCGCGCTGGGAGGCCGATGGCCTGTACGCGCAGCTGCGCGCCAACGCCAAGGGCCGGCCGTTGTTCGTGCTGCACGACGGCCCGCCCTACGCCAACGGCGCCATCCACCTGGGCCATGCGGTCAACAAGATACTCAAGGACATCATCGTCAAATCGAAGTACGTAGCGGGTTTCGACGCGCCGTACGTGCCGGGATGGGATTGCCATGGCCTGCCGATCGAGATCGCGGTGGAAAAGAAACACGGCAAGGTCGGCGTGAAGCTCGACGCTGCGCAATTCCGCGAAAAATGCCGCGAGTTCGCCAACGAACAGATCGACATCCAGCGCCGCGACTTCAAGCGCCTGGGCGTGATCGGCGATTGGGAAAACCCGTACCTCACGCTCAATTTCAAGTTCGAGGCCGACGAAATCCGCGCATTGTCCAAGATCGTGGCCAACGGCCACCTGTTGCGCGGCGCCAAGCCTGTGCATTGGTGTTTCGACTGCGGCTCGGCGCTGGCCGAGGCCGAGATCGAATACCAGGACAAGGTTTCGCCGGCGGTGGACGTCGCCTACATCGTGCGCGATGCCAAGGCATTGGCGGCGGCGTTCGACGTGACCGTGCCGCAAGGGGTGGAAGTGGCGGTGCCGATCTGGACCACCACCCCCTGGACGCTTCCCGCCTCGCTGGCCGTGTCGCTGGGTCCGGACCTGGATTACGCGCTGGTCGAAGGACCGGCGCACAACGGCCAGCGGCGCTGGCTGGTGGTCGCCGAAGCGCTCGCCGCGCGCGCGCTGCAGCGTTATGGCGTCGCCGAGCCGGTGACGCATGCGCACGCCAAGGGTAGCGCGCTGGAAGGCGTGGTGTTGAAGCATCCCTTCTATGCCGAACGCGAGATCCCGGTGATCCTGGGCGATCACGTCTCCGCCGAAGACGGCACCGGCGCCGTGCACACCGCGCCGGGGCATGGCCAGGAAGACTTCGTGGTCGGCCAGAAATACGGCCTGATCGAACGCTACACCGCGGCGCAGATGAATCCGGTGGACGGGCGCGGCGTGTACCTGCCGTCCACGCCGCCTGCCGGCAAGCTCGTACTTGCTGGATTGCATATCTGGAAAGCCAACGACGCCATCGTCGAAGTGCTGCGCGAAAGCGGCGCGCTGCTCGCCTTCCACAAGCTGGAGCACAGCTACCCGCATTGCTGGCGCCACCGCACGCCGGTGGTGTTCCGGGCCACGCCGCAATGGTTCATCTCGATGGAACAGGCGCATCTGCGTCGTGACGCTCTGGCCGCGATCAAGCACGTGAAGTGGTATCCCGCCTGGGGCGAAGCGCGTATCGCCGGCATGATCGAAGGCCGACCCGATTGGTGCATCAGCCGCCAGCGCACCTGGGGCGTGCCGATCACTTTGTTCGTACACCGCGAAACCGGCGAGCCGCATCCTCGCACGGTGGAGCTCATGCGCGTGGTGGCCGACAAAGTGGAGCAGGGCGGTGTGGACGTCTGGTATGCGCTGGACGCAGCCAAACTGCTGGGCGAGGAAGCCAAGGAATACGAGAAGACCACCGACATCCTGGATGTGTGGTTCGACTCCGGCGTCACCCATGAAGGCGTGCTGCTGGATCGCGGCTTCGGCAAGCCGGCCGATCTGTATCTGGAAGGTTCGGACCAGCATCGCGGCTGGTTCCAGTCTTCGCTGCTCACCGGCGTGGCCATCGACAAGCACGCGCCTTACCGGCAGTGCCTCACCCACGGTTTCACCGTGGACGAGAACGGCCGCAAGATGTCCAAGTCGCTGGGCAACGGCATCGAGCCGCAGGACATCATGAAGACGCTGGGCGCGGACATCCTGCGTCTGTGGATAGCCTCGGCCGACTACAGCAACGAGATGTCGCTGTCGCAGGAAATCCTGAAGCGCAATGCCGACGCCTACCGCCGTCTGCGCAATACGGCGCGTTTTTTGCTGAGCAATCTGGACGGTTTCGATCCCGTGCGCGATCTGGTGGCGCCCGCAGACATGGTGGCGCTGGATCGCTGGGTCGTGCACCGCGCCTTCGAAGTGCAGCAGAAGATCGTCGCG
The DNA here is from genome assembly GCF_900104085.1 of Pseudoxanthomonas sp. CF125. Classification (GTDB taxonomy): domain Bacteria; phylum Pseudomonadota; class Gammaproteobacteria; order Xanthomonadales; family Xanthomonadaceae; genus Pseudoxanthomonas_A. The sequence continues at coordinate 1,270,168 of NZ_FNLD01000001.1, read as the reverse complement.
GCCTACGAGCGCTACGACTTCGCCGAAATCGTGCAGACCCTGCTCAATTTCTGCAGCGTCGATCTGGGTTCGCTGTACCTGGACGTGACCAAGGACCGCCTGTACACCATGCGGGAAGATTCGCGCGGCCGCCGTTCGGCGCAGAGCGCGATGTTCCATATCCTGGAGGCGTTCACGCGCTGGGTCGCGCCGATCCTCAGCTTCACCGCCGACGAAATCTGGGGTTTCCTGCCGGGCGAACGCGCGGCCAACGTGCTGTTCACCACCTGGTACGACGGCCTGGTGCCGCTGCCTGCGGACGCGCCGTTGTCGGCCGAAGACTTCGACAAGCTTCTGGCGCTGCGCGAGCAGATGGCCAAGGTGCTGGAACCGATGCGCGCCAACGGCGTGATCGGCGCGGCGCTGGACGCGGAAATCGCGGTGTCGGCGAACGCCGAAACGGCCGCCAAGTGGCAACCGCTTGCCGAGGAGCTCCGCTTCCTGTTCATCAGCGGCGATGTCAGCGTTTCGGCGGTCAATGCCGACGAGGTGTTCGTGCTGGCGCAGCCGAGCACCAAGGCCAAATGCGTGCGCTGCTGGCACCATCGCGCCGACGTCGGTGTGGATGCGCGGCACCCGGAGCTGTGCGGCCGCTGCGTCTCCAATATCGAAGGTCCGGGCGAAGACAGGAAGTGGTTCTGATCTTGCGTTTCCTTCTCCCTCCGGGAGAAGGTGGCGCGAAGCGACGGATGAGGGAGGGAGCTGTCCGCGCCAGAGTTTTTCCGTGATCTGAAAATCCATTCCCTCATCCGCCCCTGCGGGGCACCTTCTCCCGGTGGGAGAAGGGAACAAACGAAGGCGTCGTCCCACATGTCCAATCACCCCAAACCCAGCGCCCTCACCTGGCTGATCCTGTCCATCGTCGTCATCGCTCTGGACCAGCTGAGCAAAGCTTGGGTGCTGGCGAAGCTGCCGGAATACACCGCTATCCCGGTGATCGAGGGCTTCTGGAACTGGTACCGCACCTACAACACCGGGGCTGCGTTCAGCTTTCTGAGCGATGCGGGCGGCTGGCAGATCTGGTTCTTCACGATCCTCGCTGTCGCCATCAGCGGCTTGCTGGGATTCTGGCTGTCGCGCACGGCGCGCGGGGACTGGCGCCAGGCGGCGCCCTATGCGCTGGTGATCGGCGGGGCACTGGGCAACGTCATCGATCGCCTGATGCATGGGCACGTGGTCGATTTCATCCAGTGGCACTGGCGCGAGCACTATTGGCCGGCCTTCAACCTGGCCGATTCGGCCATTGTCGGGGGCGCCATCGGCATCGCTCTGTTCGGTCTGTTTGACGGCAAGCGCAAGGCCAAAGGTCCATAATCGCGCCATGGACATCCTTCTCGCCAATCCCAGGGGTTTCTGCGCCGGTGTCGACCGCGCCATCGAGATCGTCAAACGCGCCATCGAAACCCTGGGCGCGCCGATCTACGTCCGCCACGAAGTGGTCCACAACCGCTTCGTGGTGGAAGACCTGCGCAATCGCGGCGCGGTGTTCGTGGAAGAGCTCGACGAAGTGCCCGACAACGCCACGGTGATCTTCAGCGCGCACGGCGTATCGCAGGCGGTGCGCGCCGAAGCCGCTTCGCGCGGCCTGAAGATCTTCGATGCGACCTGTCCGTTGGTCACCAAGGTCCATTTCGAAGTCGCGCGCCATTGCCGCGCCGGCCGCGATGTGGTGCTGATCGGCCATGCCGGGCACCCGGAAGTGGAAGGCACCATGGGTCAGTGGAACAGCGAAGATGGGGCAGGGAAGATCTACCTGGTGGAAGACCTGGAGGGCGTGGCCACGCTGCAAGTGGAACAGCCGCAGAACCTGGCCTATACCACCCAGACCACGCTGTCGGTGGACGACACCCGCGGCATCATCGAAGCGCTGCAGGCCCGTTTCCCCGAGATGCAGGGCCCGCGCCACGACGACATCTGCTATGCCACCCAGAACCGCCAGGACGCCGTGCGCGAGCTGGCCGCGCGTTGCGACCTGATGCTGGTGGTGGGTTCGCCCAACAGTTCCAATTCCAACCGTTTGCGCGAGCTGGCCGAGCGCGAGGGCGTGGAGGCTTACCTGATAGATGGGGCCGCGGAAATCGAGCCGTCGTGGGTGGCGGGCAAGAGCCGCATCGGCGTCACCGCCGGCGCTTCAGCCCCCGACGTGCTGGTGCAGGGCGTGATCGAGCGCCTGCGCGAACTGGGCGCCAGCGGGGTAGCCGAGCTGGACGGAGAGCCGGAGAGCATGGTTTTCGCCCTGCCCAAGGAACTCCGCCTGCAGCTGGTGAATTGACCCCACCCCCTGCGACCCCTAGAATTCACGGCCTCGCCGGAATAGCTCAGTTGGTAGAGCGCGTCATTCGTAATGATGAGGTCGTAGGTTCGATTCCTATTTCCGGCACCAGATTCCGCAAAAAGGCCGCCTCGAAAGGGCGGCCTTTTTTTGCTAAATGGCCCGGAAACCGACGCGCTTGGACAGCGCTTCGGCGCTTTCTTTCCTTTCGCTGTAGCGATCCACGAGATAGGGAGAAACGTCGCGCGTGAGCAGGGTGAACTTCATCAGCTCCTCCATCACGTCCACAACGCGATCGTAGAAAGCCGACGGCTTCATCCGGCCAGCGTCGTCGAATTCATTGAAGGCCTTGGCGACCGATGATTGGTTGGGGATCGTGAGCATCCGCATCCATCGCCCGAGTATTCGGAGTTGATTGACGGCATTGAACGATTGCGAGCCGCCGGACACCTGCATCACCGCAAGCGTCTTTCCTTGCGTCGGGCGCACCGAGCCCTGCGACAAAGGTATCCAGTCGATTTGCGCTTTCATGATTCCCGACATCGCGCCATGACGCTCGGGCGAGCTCCAGACCATGCCTTCGGCCCATTGGGCGAGCTGGCGAAGTTCCTGCACCTTCGGGTGCGTATCCGGTTCGGCATCGGGCAACGGTAGGCCCGTGGGGTCGAATACGCGTGTTTCCGCGCCCATCGCTTCGAGCAGGCGTGCAGCCTCAAGAGCCAGGAGCTTGCTGAAAGACCGCTTGCGAAGCGAACCGTACAGCAACAGGAAGCGGGGTGGGTGAGTCGCTCTGGCAGGCGGCGAAAGCTGCTCCAAATTGGGGGGCGCGAACAGCTCGGTGTCGATGTTCGGCAATAACACGGAGTCACGCATGATCGGTGGACCCCAAGAGTTTGTTGATAGCCATTGCCATCGTCGCGCCGATGCCTTCGGCAATCACGAACCCGGGAACGTCGTGGGGAGAGATGCCGGCGAAACTATCGCTGAACATCCGCCCGAAGGCGGCTGCGGGATTGGCGAAAGAGGTTGACGAAGTGAACCAGTAGGCGGCGCCGATGTAGGCGGCAACCATCGCCGCAACGCGTGCGGACGGCGCGCGCAGAACGACGAGCAGCAGGCCGGCGGTTGCGACTATCTCGCCCAACCATTGACCGATTCCCGCGCGGGCTTTCGTCGAGAATTCCAGGACAGGCAGTTCGAACATCGCATTGGCCAGCCAGGCGCCGCATGCGGCACCGGCCAGTTGAGCGACTACGTAGCCAGGCAGCATCGTCCAGGGCAAACCGCCGCGTGCGGCCATGACCGCGCTAACCGCCGGGTTCATGTGCGCGCCGCTGATGGGGCCGAATACCTCGATCAGGACGTAGAGCCCGCCGATGGTCGCCAGGGTGTTCGCAATCAAGGCGATGGCATCGTTTCCGCCCGCCAGGCGCTCGGCCATGATCCCGGAACCTACTACCGTTGCCAGCAGAAGCCCGGTAGCCAGGAATTCGGACAGCAGCCGCTTCGAAGTCATTCCGCGCCGACCTTGCCGATTTCCCTGAGTTTGGCCTGCGCCGCCAAGTGGTCCAGGCTTTGCAGCGGCAGAGAAAGCAGTAGCTCGATGCGTCGGCGTAGCGTGGCGAAAGCGGCGGTGTAGGCGTGGCGACGGGTCTCTTCATCGCCGGTAACGGAAACGGGATCGGGGACGCCCCAGTGCGCTATTGCAGGGTGTCCCAACCAAACCGGGCAGGATTCGCCGGCCGCGTTGTCGCAGACGGTGATGACCATGTCCATCTCGGGTGCGCCCTCGGCAGCGAATTCATCCCAGTTCTTGCTGCGGATATCGCTGGTGTCGTAGCCGATAGCTTCGGCAAGCTCCTGTGCCATAGGCTGAACCCTTCCGCTCGGGTTGCTGCCCGCACTGAATGCCTTGAATCGTCCCTTGCCCAGGACGTTGAGGATCGCTTCGGCCATGATGCTCCGGGCTGAGTTGCCGGTGCAGAGAAACAGAACGTTGTAGGTTTTGTCTTTCATTTCGATTCCAAGGGTCGTCGATCAACGCAGAACTTTCTTGAGTGAGGGCGCGCAGGATTTGCCGCCGCAGCAGTTCTCCGTCAGGAAGCCGATCAGGCCGTTCATGCGGCCGTAGTCGGCACGTATCCGGATGACGCGTCCTTCTCTTTCGTCGTTGACGAGCCCCGCCGCGCGCAATTGGTTCAAATGGGCCGTGAGCGTGGCGGCTGGCAAGTCCAGCGCGTCGCGAAGCTCGCCGACCGCCATGCCGTCCGGGCCTGCCTGTACCAGGGCCCGATAGGCGGCAAGTCGATGGTCGTGGGCCAGGGCGCGAAGGGCTTCGACTGTTTCGGACGTGTCCATATTTCCATAATTCCGGAATAATGGAATTATTGCAAGGGTTTGTTTCAAATCGGTTGCAGGCAACCCCGCTTTGACTCGGCCGGATATGCGGCCGTCGAAGCCGAGCCAGTATTAGTTAGTCTTTTCGATGCGTCCGTGCTTTCTTTCCTTGCAGCGAGACGCCTGGACTTTACAAAAGCGGAATGTCTTTTTCTTCGCTTGGTAAATTGAGTTGTTGTCTTTTTTGTTTGAGATATGCAGGCATCGGAGGTCGACGAATCCCACGCTCGGTCAACAGTCGCTGGCATTTTCTTTGCCAGTCGATCATTTGTGGCTTGACCGGCAGCCAGAAAATGCTTTCCAGAATAGGCATTCTCCCTTCATTGGCTGATCGGGCCTGGGCAATCATTTTCCTGGAGGGGTCGGCACCATGTTGTAGCAACCAATACACTTTGTCGAAATCACCCATGCCCGAATACCAGCTCACCACGGTATCGTAGTCTTCCGGCACATAAAGCCCTTCATTTATATCCGCGCCTTTCTCGATTAGGAGTTGTACGTTCTTCCATTGGTCGCGCAGATAAGCGACATGGGTCAGAGTTTCACCATTTGAATTACGAGTGTTGGGGTCGCCGCCATAGTCGAGCAGCATGGCGAGATATCGTGAGTCCGCGTCGCCTGCCGCGAAGACCAGGGCGTTGTTGCGTTGCTGACCGCTCGTGCGTTGTGAATCCACCCGGCGCGCATTAGGGTCGGCGCCGTTATCCAGCAATAGCTTCAAACCCGGCAGGTTTTTGTTGAATACAGGCCAAGCCACCATGGGCATGGCGCTCTCGTCGAAGATCGCATCCGGGTTGACGCCTTCTTGCTTGATCAGCCGCTGAACGTCGGCCGCATCGTTGCGATCGACTGCTTCGGCCAGTTCAAGTGCCTTGCCTTGAAAATAGTTGCTGGCAGGAAAGCGCTTAACAGCGGCTTCAGGTGAGGGTTGTGCTCGGCATGCAGCCAGAGTGACTGATAGCAGCAATGCTAACGTGAGGTTACCAAAAGCGGACAAATATCTATTCCGTGACATTGTTCGATTTCCTTTCTTGTTGCATCGATAACCAACCCACCTTGGAGATACGTTCGATTGACACGGGCAGCGGGCAGTGGCAGGTTGAACAGCGTTGATTGTCGTGTCAACCCAAGGCAAGGAGCCGAACATGACTACGCCCACCGTGACTGTCGGGCCAGTACTCCCGTCCCAGGATCCACGGACGCTGGAGGAGAAGATACTGCAGGTGCAGCAGCGGAACGAATTGCTGTCCTCTATGCGTGCGCAGTCGGCACAATCCGGTGATTTGCAGCTTTCCCGTCAGGCCGATGCGCTAGAGCGGCAGTATCACGTCCGGGATGTTGCGGGGGTGGCCGACGATGTCTACGAATCGGCGGCTCACCGCCCCTCTCTAGCGCTGGGTTGGATACGCGCGAGCGAGCATCCGGAACTTCTACGTCAGGCGGGCGTGAATTGGACCGACCAGCAGGTCAAGCAGTATCTACAGCCCGACGATTCCAATTTCCGCGCCGAGATTTATTTGCCCGATCCTCGTGTCTACGGTCCTGAGACCAAGCCAATAGTTTGTTACAAGGGTTCCAACGGGGCCGTAGTTGCGCATGACGGCGACGGAAAGGAGATTAGTCGAGAATCGGCGGCAGAGGATTGGCTGAATAACGGTCTTCAGGGTGCCGGATTGGAAAGCGATTACTACAACAGAGCAATGGAGCTCGCTGTACGTTTTCAGAGAGATTTTGGTTCGGGATTCGAGATCGCTGGCCATTCTCTAGGAGGGGGGCAGGGTTCGGCTGCTTCAGCAGTGACAGGCATTCCTGCGATTACCTTCAATTCCTCTGGGTTGAACCCAGCAACGCCGCAGCGTTACGCCGAGAAGAACGGACTCTCGGTTATAGATACCAGTCAAACGGTGACCGCCTACCAAGTCAGCGGCGAAGTTCTCACCGACGGCCAAACCATGATCGGCCGCATGGACGCATTGCAACGGATGCAGATGGGCGCGGTGGCCACCATGGCGGCCGATGTTTCGCGCCTGCCGGAAGCGCGGCAGCTGCTGACCACGCAATTGGGACAACTCCTGCCGCATAGCAAACAAGCCCAGCAGGACGCGCTGGGTCTGATCGACTACCTTGCCGAGCATTCCGGCAGCAAGACTCTGAAGCAGGTACCCACGGCAGCCGGGCAGATACAGCCCATGCTTGAAGCCAAGATGCGGGACGCCCAGGGCAACCTGATCGATCGCCCCAAGGAACCGGCGATCAGCGAAGTGGCCAAGGACGCAGGGCCGCTGCTGAACGTGTTGAGCGGAGCGGTGGCGGGAGCGTACGTGGGAAAGCGGGCGGGCGAGGGAGTCGCTGCCGCCGGCAAGGTTACCGATGTTGCCTTGGACACCTTGGGTGACGGCTATCGGGTGGGCGGCAAGGTCACCGGCCAGGCCGCCGAACTCGGCGCGCAGACCTTCGGAAAGGTATCCGGTTTGCAAGTGCGCGTTGGCGGCGAAGCGGTCGCGCAAGTTCGCGTGGCGACGGGATACCTGGAAGCTGCGGTACCGATGGCGCAATGCGTGACCCAGCGCTGGGGCAATGAAACCAGCAACGCGTTGCTGCGGGCCGCGAGCCATCTGCCTTTCGCCGACAAGATCGCACCGGGCCTGCGCCAGGAAGCGGATCGGCGCGATCAGGCCACCGACACGTATTGCGACCTCAAGGCCGCACAGGCCAGAGGAGCGCTGGACCATGCCGGACGCGACGCGCACAGCGTCCGGCAGGCCGCCGGCCACGGCGCGCAGCTGCTGGAACAGACCGCCAACCAGACTGGCGCGAATTTGCGGAAATCCGCCGAGCACGCCGGAGCCAACATCGATCAGGCATTCGATCAAGCCGGGCGCGGAGTGCGCAATCTGACCGGGCATGCGCCCACGGCCCTGGCGGTAACCGGAGCAGGAGTGGGCGGCGTCCTTGCCGCGGAAGCGACCTATCTCGGCCCTGGCGGCCTGATGAACGCCTGGCAGACACGGTCGGTCATCAAGCACGCGGCGGGTGCAGGTAATGAAGCCACCCAACGGCATCTGATGACGGAAACGGTGATCCCAAGCCTGGACGCGCGCACCCAGTCGCTTGAGCACACAGCGGTCAAGCAGCTGATGCAATCGGCGCCGGTCCGGGAATCCAACGGGCAGGCACCGGCAATGGATTCGCAATCGGCGCCTTCGCAGCAAAAGAGCGATACGCGGCCGCACGCCTCCCTGAGCAACGGCGTCCTGCTCAATGATCCGGGGCACCCGGATCATTCCCTGTTCCGCGATGCGGCACGCGGCGTTCACGCCATCGACGTCAAACACAACCGCACGCCCGATCTGCGCAGCGACCAGCTGAGCGGCCATCTGGCCGTGGCGGCCAAGGAGCAGGGCTTACGCGGAATCGACCACGTGGTGATGAGCAGCGATGCCAAGCTTACTTTCGCGGTGCAAGGACGGCCGGACGACCCTGCCCACCGGCGTGCCAGCGTGGACACCATGCAAGGTTTGAATACCCCGCTGGCCCAAAGCACACAGCAAATGGCGGACGCGAGCATCCGGCAGGAACAAACGCGGAATTCCGCGCTGACCCAGCAGCAGGAAACCGAAGTCGTCACCCGGGCCGCCCTGCGGATGGCCTGACAGGCTAACGAAGCCGACTTCGCCCGGCGCCAGTCTCGCCCTGCGCGATGGCGCGCGTCTATCCTGTGCGCTGGTTCGCCGAACGAAAACATCATGGCCAAGAGCAAGACCGCCTACGTCTGCAGCGAATGCGGCGCCGAACACAACAAGTGGCAGGGCCAGTGCGCCGAATGCGGCGCCTGGAACACCTTGTCCGAAATCGTGCTGGAGCCGGCCGCCGGCGCACCAGCGGCATCGCGGCGCAGCGGCTGGGCGGGCAAGCTGGAAGCGCCGCAGATCACCGCGCTCAAGGACGTGCGCAGCAGCGAGGAAGCTCGCGTTTCCACCGGTATAGGCGAATTCGACCGCGTGCTGGGCGGCGGACTGGTCGAGGGCGCGGTGGTGCTGGTCGGTGGCGACCCGGGCATCGGCAAATCGACCTTGTTGCTGCAGGCGATGGCGCAGATGTCGCAATCGCTGCCGTCGCTTTACGTGACCGGCGAAGAATCGCTGGCGCAGGTGGCCGGCCGCGCCTTGCGTCTGGGACTGCCCATGGAGGGGTTGCAGGCGCTGGCCGAAACCGGAATCGAGAAGATCCTGGATCATGCCGTCGCCGCGCAACCCAAGGTGATCGTCGCCGATTCGGTGCAGACGCTGTGGACCGATTCGCTGACCGCGGCGCCGGGTTCGGTAAGCCAGGTGCGCGAAAGCGCGGCGCGTCTGGTGCGTTACGCCAAAGAAACCGGCACAGCCGTGTTCCTGATCGGTCATGTCACCAAAGAGGGCGGCATCGCCGGCCCGCGCGTGCTCGAACACATGGTCGATGCGGTGCTGTATTTCGAGGGCGAGAGCGGCAGCCGCTTCCGCGTACTGCGCGCTTTCAAGAACCGTTTCGGCGCGGTCAACGAACTGGGCGTCTTCGCGATGGGCGAGAAGGGCCTGAAGGAAGTTCCTAATCCTTCAGCGATCTTCCTCTCCGGCGGTAGCACCCAGCAACCTGGAAGCTGCGTGATGGTTACGCGAGAAGGCACGCGTCCGCTGCTGGTGGAAGTGCAGGCTCTGGTCGATTCATCCCCGCTGTCCAATCCGCGCCGCGTGGCAGTCGGATTGGAGCAGAACCGCTTGGCTATGCTGCTGGCGGTACTGCATCGCCATGGCGGCATCGTCACCAGCGACCAGGATGTGTTCGTCAACGTAGTCGGCGGCATCCGTGTACAGGAAACCGCCGCCGACCTGCCGGTATTGCTGGCCGTGTTGTCGTCGTTGCGCGACAAACCGTTGCCGGAGAAGACCATCGCCTTCGGCGAAGTTGGGTTGTCCGGCGAGATCCGCCCAATCCCCAATGGCGAGGAGCGTTTGCGCGAAGCGGCCACGCATGGATTCAAGCGGGCGATCGTGGCCAAAGGTAATGCGCCGAAGTCGGGCGCATTCAAGGCGATGGAAGTGATCGCTGTGGAGCGGCTGTCCGACGCGCTTGAAGCGGTGTCGGCGTAAGAAGTGCCGTGAGTGGACTCGTCGCAAAAGTGAGTCCTGTCACTTATGGTCTCCAACTCTCGGAGGCGAACAAAACTGGAGGCTATATAGCCTAAAATCCGATGGAACAGCCAACAGTTGTCCATCAATCAAGGAGCAGGTCATGAATGGAATAAAGGATATTTTTTCGCGCGGACTGGCAATTATTTTTTGTGCGGCGCTGTTATCGACCGCATCGATGCCTGCCGTCGCACTCGCGCCGGCGCCCGAGGAGAGGATGGGTATCGCCGGGCCGATTAAGTTCGGCGACGAATCATACCGCTTGGCCTGGACCAGCCATCCTTCCCCGGTTTTTTACAAGCAGGAGTACCTGACGGCCGGGCAATCGCCGGAACGCTACGACAGCATGTTGATGATCGACTTCATCGCTTCCGGGACGACTGTCGCGGAATCGGCGCAGGCGATGGTTCATAGCCTGGAAGCGCGAAAGGAAAACGATCCCTTGGTCAACTACGACATGATCGTCAGCGAAGCCGGTGATCAGATCATTCTGGATTTCGTATTGTCCGCTGCTGGCGCAGACGGGCAGATGATCTTGGAATGGAATGCCTATCGCTACTCGGTGCAAGGATCTGGAGTAAGGATGGTCGGCATCAGCCGTCGCGTCTACGGAGACGATGTTGCTCCATTCCTTAAAAATGAGCTTCGCACGGTTCGCGCGCGCGATATCGACTTGTTGTCGAAGCTGACATTGCCGGCAATCCGTATCGCCGCACCCTGAAGTTTCCGGACAAGCCGGCGGTCACGTCGGCTTGTCCTTAAAGTCAGTGGCCGCCAGAGGCCGCACCGCCGCCCATCTTCGCCGCGAAAGGCGGTTTGGCGAACCACACGAATAGGATCACCACTAGAAACAGAATGCCCAGCATGTGGAAGATCTCGTTGAAGCCGATCTGCGTGGCTTGTTGCGAAATCATCTGGTTCAACACCACCGCGCCGCGTTGCACGTCGCCGTTGCCCAGCGTCTGCACGGTCTGCATCGTCGCCGGGTCGTAGGCTGATATGTGCTCGGTCAACTGCGCATGATGGATGGTCGTGCGCTGGCTCCACGCCCAGGTGGTCAAGGATGCGGCGAAGCTGCCGCCCAGCGTGCGCACGAACGTCGCCAAGCCGGAGCCTGCGGCGATTTCATGCGGCTCAAGGTCCGACAACAGGATGGTCAGCACCGGCATGAAGAACAGGGCCACGCCCAGGCCCTGCACCAGTTGCACCATGGCCACGCGTTCGAAGTCCACCTCCAGGTTGAAACCGGAGCGGAAGAAGCTGGTCGCGGCCATGACGATGAAGGCGAACGTGGCCAACCAGCGCAAGTCCATTTTGGTTGCGTACTTGCCCACGAACGGCGTCAGCAACACCGGCAGGATGCCGATCGGCGCGCTGGCGAAGCCGGCCCAGATGGCGGTGTAGCCTAGATTGCGCTGCAGCCACAGCGGCACTAGCAAGCCGACCGCGAAGAATGCCGCGTAGGCCATCACCATGGCCGCAGTGCCCGCAGCGAAGTTGCGGTGGCGGAACAGGCGCAGGTTGACGATGGGATCCTTGTCGGTGAGCTCCCAGATCACGAATACCGTCAATGCAACCGCCGCGATAAGCGCAAGGGCGACGATCTTGGTGGAATTGAACCAGTCCTCGTCGTTGCCCAGGTCCAGCAGGATCTGCAGCGCGCCCACGCCCAGCACCAGCATCGACAAGCCCATGTAGTCCATCTTCGGCCGTTCCAGTTTTTCCGGACGGCCCTTCAATTGCCGGCCGACCACGATGCTGGAGAAGATGCCGATGGGTATGTTGATGAAGAAAATCCACTCCCAGCTGTAGTTGTCGGTGATCCAGCCGCCGAGGATGGGTCCGGCGATGGGCGCGACCACAGTGACCATGGCCAGCAAGGCGATGGCCTGTCCGCGCTTCTGCGGTGGATAGATGGAGATCAGCAGTGCCTGCGTCACCGGATACATCGGACCACAGACGAAACCCTGCAACGCGCGCGCCGCCACCAGCAGGCCCATGCTGTTGGCCAGTCCGCACAGCAGCGAGGCGATGACGAAAGCCAGCGTGGCCCACATGAACACCTTGCGCTCGCCGAAACGGCGGACCATGAAGCCGGTCAGCGGCAGCGCGATAGCGTTGCTCACTGCGAACGAGGTGATGACCCACGTGGCCTGGTTGGAGCTGGCGCCCAGGTTGCCGGAGATGGTCGGCAACGACACGTTGGCGATGGTGGTGTCCAGCACCTGCATGAACGACGCCAGCGCCAGACCAATGGTAGTCAGCGCCAGATTCGGAGGCGCGAACGGCTTGGCTACTGGTTCCGGCGTCACCGGCAAGCCGAAGCCTTCTTCCTCTGCTGCGATGGTGGCCATGTGCGGATCAGTTGCGTGCGGAAGCGGGCAGGTTGTTTTCGATGATCTGGGTGATCAGCGCATCGGCGGCGGCCAGCTGCCGCTGGTAGGCCAGCGTGGCCAGGATCGGCTTCACGTCCTTGCGCGCAAGAGCCAGCGACGGGCCGGCCTGATCGCGCACGGCTACGTCCACGCTCATGCTCAAGCCAAGGCGCAGCGGGTGCTCGGCAAGCTGCTTGGGATCCAGTTCGATGCGCACGGGAACGCGTTGCACGATCTTGATCCAGTTGCCGCTGGCGTTCTGCGCCGGCAGCAGCGAGAACGAACTGCCGGTGCCCATGCCGAGCGCGGCGATCTTGCCGTTGTATTCCACATCGCTGCCGTAAAGATCCGAATGCACTTCGACCGGCTGGCCGATGCGCATGTGGCCCAGTTGGGTTTCCTTGAAGTTGGCTTCCACCCACACTTGTTCCAGTGGCACGATGGTCATCAGGGTGGTACCGGGTTGTACGCGCTGACCCAGTTGCACTTGGCGCTTGGCCACGTAACCGGAAACGGGCGCGACGATGGCCGAGCGCTGCAGATTCAAATACGCCTGGCGAAGCTGAGAGGCCGCCACCTGCACCTGCGGCTGTTTGGACAGGGTGGTGGCGTCGACCAGCGCGCGGCTGCGCGACAGGTTGCCGCGCGAGCTGCCAAGCGCCGCTTCGGCCGACGCGAGCACATCGCGTGCGTGTGCCAGTTCTTCGCTGGAAACCGCGCCGCTGGCCACCAGGCCGCTGCGACGCGCGACGTCGGCGCGTGCCTGTGCCACCGCGACTTCGCGTGCGCGCAGATCCGACTGCCCGGCATCGACGCTGCTATAAAAGCCGCGGACCTGGCGCACGGTGCCGGCGAGATTGGCCACCGACTGGTCGTAGGCGACCTGCGCATCGTTGGCGTCCAGGTGCACCAGCGCCTGTCCGGCTTCGACCTTCATGCCGTCGTCCGCATCGATGCTGATCACCGTGCCGCTGGTCTGCGGCACGATGCTGACCACGTTGCCCTGCACGTAGGCATCGTCGGTGTCCTGGTGCCAGCGCGCGTACATCAGGTAGTAGGCCAGCCAGGCGATGGCGCCCACGATCACCAGCAGCGCGACGATGCCCAGCGCGCGCTTGCGCTTGCTGTTCTTCGGCGCGGCGGGTGCGGCGGCGGGAGTGGAAGCTTCGGGATTGATCTGGGAAGTCATGGCGTGGCCGTGGTATTGGCGATGGAGGTATGGGGTTGTTCAAAGATCAGACCGCCGCCCAGGGCGCGGTCCAGGTCGATGCCTGCGTTGAGGCGCTGCGCCTGCAGCGCCGCGATCTGCTGATCCAGTTGCAGCAGTGGCCGCTGCGCGGCTAGTACGTCGAGCTGCGTGCCAAGGCCGGCGCGGTAGCGGGTCTGCGCAAGATCCCAGGCCGACTTCGCCGCAGCCAGCGCCCGCTGCGAGGTTTCGATCTGTTGATCGAGCGAACGCGAAGTCTGCAGCGCATCGGTGACTTCGTGCAGCGCGCCGACCAACGACTGGTTGTAGTTGGCGACGGCCAGGTCGTAGTCGGCATCGCTGGCGTCCAGTTGGCCGCGCAGTCGTCCACCGTCGAAAATCGGCAGGCTGATGGCGGGACCGCCGAGACCCAGCAAGGCGTCGCTGCTGAAAAGATCCGAGAGTCCGCCCGAAGCTAGGCCTACGATCGCGCTGAGATTGATGCTGGGTTTGAACGATGCTTTGCTGGCATCGATGCCGCGGCTTGCGGCTTCCACACGCCAGCGCGCGGCCACCACGTCCGGACGATGTCCCAGCAACTCGCTGGGCAGCACTTGCGGTACCGTGAGAGTGCGCGCTTGCAACACTGTCGGGCGGGCAATCGCCAGTCCGCGGTCCGGGCCCTGGCCAAGCAACGCAGCCAGCGCGGTGCGTGCCATATCAATCTGCTGCTGCGCCGCTTGCGCCTGCTGTTCGGCGCTGGCGATGGTGCTTTCGGCCTGGCGCAGCTGCAATTGGTTGTCCAGGCCCGCCTTGACCCGTTGTTCGCCCAGGCTGCGCAGATGCGTGGCGCGTTCGTGCTCGCGCGTGGCTACGTCCAGCGCCGCGTAGGCTTGGGCCAGCCCGACATAGGTGCGGGCGATGTTGGAAGACAGCGTCAGGCGCGCCGCCTGTGCATCGACTTCGGCCGCCTTGGCCTGGCCGACCGCGGCTTCGAACTGCGCGCGCTTGCCGCCCCACAGATCCAATCCGTACTTGAAGTTCAGCATCAGCACCGTGCTGCCGATGTACGAACCGCCCAACGGTTCCGGCGCCAGCGTTTCGGGCAACTGCACGCCCGAATACTGCCCGCTTGCACTCAGCGTCGGCTTGCGCTCCGCATCGGCCAACCCGGCTTGGGCTTGTGCCTTGCGCAGGCGCGCATCAGCGGCTTCAAGCGACGGCGTGCCTTGCAAGGCTTCGTCGATCAGCGCATCCAGCTGCGGATCGCCGAGCGCGCTCCACCAGTTCTGACGCGGAAAATCGGCCGCGCTGAGCGCGCCGCTGGAAAGGCTGTGGCTGGAAGACAAACTGTCCGCGTCGCGCAGCGCAGTCTTGGGTTCCAGACCATGGGTGCTGGCGCAACCGGCCAGCAACAGGCCGAGGGCCAATGCGGAAAGCGCCGGCTTCAGGCCGCGCGCAGAGAGGGGAGTGCGCATGGGATCAATCGTCGTTGGCGGTAGGGGGCGTAAGGTTCTGCAAAACCTGATTCAGCAGGCGGAACAGTTGTTCGCGTTCGCCGTCATCCAGGCCCTGCATGGCACGGGCGCGAACTCGCTCGCCGCAGTGCTGGATGTCGGACCAGATGGCCTGGCCCGCCTCGGTCAGCACGATGTGGAGTGCGCGACGGTCGCCGGGGTCGGCGATGCGCCGTAACAGGCCACGGGTCTCCAGCTTGTCCAGCAGTCGCGTCATGGCGCCCGGGTTGACCTGCGCCCAGCGGGCCAGGTCGGTAACCCCGTCGGACGAATCCGTAGCCAGACGCTTGATGGTCACGAATTGGCTGTAGGTGAGTTCATGGCCGGCGGCGGCCATTTCGCGGGCCATGTCGGCCCACATGGCGTCGCGGACCTGCCGGAAAAGCAGGCCCATGTTGGCTTCAGGGGTTTGGGAGGAGGGGCTCATGGCGGGCAAATATCCTCGCCCGTGCAATAATTGTCAAGGCAAATATTGTTTCAGCAACGAAATGCTGCGTCGCAGTAAGCGAGGTGCGCCGGAGGTTTGGCTACCGAGAATGCGGTCCAGCCCTTGTAGGAGCTGCGTAAGCTGCGACGTTTAAGCTGCGACGTTGAGGAGGCACATGCGGGATCCGTGCCACCGGTAATGTTCGGTCGCAGCTTACGCAGCTCCTACGAGTCCGATTGCCTAAGTGGCCCGCTCCAGGACCAGCTCCAGCACGAACTTGCTGCCGAAGAAGGCCAGCAGCAGCAGAGCCATGGCGGCCAGGGTCCAGCGCACCGCCTTGTTGCCGCGCCAGCCGTAGCGCCAGCGGCCTACCAGCAAGGCACCGAAGGCCAGCCAGGACAGCACGCTGAGCACGGTCTTGTGGATCAGATGCTGGGCAAACAGGTTTTCCACGAACAGCATGCCGGTCAGCAGGGTCGCGGTCAGCAACAGGAAGCCGACACTGATGGTGCGGAACAGAAGTTCTTCCAGTTCGGTCAGCGGCGGCAGGGCGCGTAACCAGGCATGGAACTCGCGGCGGCGCAGCGCGCGTTCCTGTGCCCACAGCATGACCGCCAGCAGTGCGGCGATCGCCAGCGTCGCGTAGGCCAGCAAAGCCATCCAGGCATGCAGCTGCAGACGCCAATCCAGGCCGGGTGAGGGCTCATGGCCATACAGGTGATAGACCATCAGCAGTGCCGCGGCCAGCGGGAAAGACAGCACGCCCAGCCCTGCCATGCGCCCCTGCGCGCCGACGGCCGTGGTCATGGCCGCCATGCCCAGCCCGACCAGCGACAGCGCGGAGAAGAAATGCATGTCCGGGCCTCCGGGTGTGCGCCAGGCCACCAGCAGGTGATAGAGCCCATGCAAGGCGACGCCGGCAAGCGCTGGCCATAGCCAAGCGCGGCTGGCGGACACCTGGTCCTGCGCTACCGCGCGCACCAGCATGCCGGTGGCGAGCAGATAGAAAACGACGGCCGCGAGCGAGATCCACATGCCAGCAGTTTGGCATAGCGCGCCGTTTCCGAGAACCGTTCTCGATTGGGAAGTCGGGCCGGGTGGGTGCCGTTATACTTCGCCCTTCTTTTGATCACGGCTTTCGCGCATGTTCGAGTCCCTTACCCAGCGTCTTTCCGGCACCATCGAGCGCCTGCGCGGCCGTGGCCGCCTGAGCGAGGAAAACATCCGCGAGGCCACCCGCGAAGTGCGCATCGCCCTGCTCGAAGCGGACGTGGCCCTGCCGGTGGTGCAGGCCCTGATCGAACGCATCAAGGTGCGCGCGGTCGGCCAGGAAGTGCTGAAGAGCCTCACCCCGGGCCAGGCGCTGATCAAGATCGTCCGCGACGAACTGACCGCGGTGATGGGTTCGGCCGCTACCGACCTCAATCTCAACGTACCGGCGCCGGCGGTGATCCTGATGGCCGGCCTGCAGGGCGCGGGCAAGACCACCACCGTGGCCAAGCTGGCCAAGCACCTGAAGGAAAAGCGCAAAAAGAAGGTGATGGTGGTCAGCGCCGACGTCTACCGTCCCGCCGCCATCGAGCAGCTGAAAACGCTGGCCCAGCAGGTGGACGTGCTGTTCTTCCCGTCCGATGCGTCGCAGAAGCCGGTTGATATCGTCAAAGCCGCGATCGCCGATGCGCGCAAGTCGTTCGCCGACGTGCTGATCGTCGACACCGCCGGCCGCCTGGCCATCGACGAAGCGATGATGTCGGAAATCAAGGCGCTGCATGCGGCCATCAATCCGGTCGAAACTCTGTTCGTTGTGGACTCGATGACCGGCCAGGACGCGGCCACCACCGCCAAGGCATTCTCCGAAGCGCTGCCGCTGACCGGTGTGGTGCTGACCAAGACCGACGGCGATGCGCGCGGCGGTGCTGCGCTGTCGGTACGTTACGTCACCGGCAAGCCGATCAAGTTCATCGGCGTGGGCGAAAAGCCGGACGGCCTGGATATCTTCCACCCCGACCGCGTCGCCAGCCGCATCCTGGATATGGGCGACGTGCTGTCGCTGGTCGAACAGGTGGAACAGAACGTCGACCAGGAAAAAGCCGCCAAGCTCGCGGCCAAGGTCGCCAAGGGCAAGAAGTTCGACCTCAACGACATGCGCGATCAACTCGAGCAAATGCAGAACATGGGCGGCATCAGCGGCCTGATGGACAAGCTGCCCGGCATGGGCCAGGTGCCCGAGAACGTGAAGCAGCAGGTCACCGGCAAGGAAGTGCCGCGCATGGTCGCCATCATCGGCTCGATGACCAAGAAGGAACGCCGCAATCCCGCATTGCTCAACGGCTCGCGCCGCGCCCGCATCGCCCGCGGTTCCGGCACCACGCCGGCCGACGTCAATCGCCTGCTCAAGCAGTACCAGCAGATGGAAAAGATGATGGGCAAGCTGGCCGGCGGCGGCATGAAGGGCCTGATGCGCGGCATGAAGGGCATGATGGGCGCACGCGGCGGCGGTATGCCGTTCCGTTGAGGTTCCTGCCAGCGTCGGTGCGGCAATGGGCCGACAGTTCCGCGACGTAAAAATCGTTGCCGTCATCCCCGCGAAGGCGGGGACCCAGCGACTTCAAACTCGCAGGAGCCAAGTCGCTGGATTCCCGCCTTCGCGGGAACGACGGTTTTCAGTTTTCTTGAAAAAAACCGGAATCGGCATGCACGCAGCTTTATTCAACGGACGACCGGCAAACGTGGACGAGCTGCGTGCTCTCGCGCTGGTCAACTATGGCCACTTCACTTCCATGCAGGTGCGCGACCGTGCGGTGCAAGGACTGGAATTGCACCGGAAGCGGCTGGAAGCGGCGACGCGCGAACTGTTCGGCGCCGAATTGGATTTTCCGTCCGTGCGCGAACAAATGCGCCAAGCCATCGCCGATAGCCCGGACTGCACCTTGCGCGCCACGGTGTTCTCGCGAAGCTTCGACTATCGCAAGCCGACGGGAAGCTTCGCTCCTGAAGTATTGATCTCGCTCTCGCCTCCCGCGTCGTCATCGGCCCGCGCGCTGCGGGTGAAATCGTTCGAGTTCCAGCGGCCGTTCCCGCATATCAAGCATGTGGGCACGTTCCCCTTGTTCCATTACCGCCGGCTGGCACTGGGGCAGGGCTACGACGATGCGCTGTTCGTCGATGGCCAAGGCAGGGTCTCGGAAGGATCGGTCTGGAATCTGGGTCTCTGGGATGGCGCGCAGATAGTGTGGCCCGAGGCTCCTGCGCTGCGCGGGACGTCCGAGCAGCTGCTGCAGGCGGGCCTGCGGGAGTCCGGGGTCGCGCAAGTCGTTCGCAGGATCCGTCTGCCTGATCTGGGCGGGTTTCGGGCCGCATTCACCAGCAATGCCAGCGGAATCCAGTCAATCGCAAGTATTGATGAGACGGAATTCGAGGCCGACCCCAAGCTTTCATCGATTCTGCAGAAAGCGTTGGAAACCCAAGCCTGGCAAGCTTTGTAGAGCCGAGCTTGCGCGGCTTGCTCTTTCCATGGGCCGCCAGCCGAGCAAGCTCGGCTCTACGAAACGGAGGGTTGGCAGGCTTTCCTTCCGCAATTCAATGGCTTAGAATTGTCGGTTCACCGCGCCGCAATGGCGACTGGGCAACACAGGAAAGCATCACAATGGTCAAGATTCGCCTTACCCGTGGCGGCGCCAAGAAGCGTCCGTTCTACCACATCATCGTCACCGACTCGCGCAGCGCGCGCGACGGCCGCAACATCGAACGCCTGGGTTACTACAACCCGGTTGCCTCGGGCAACGAAAAGCGCATCGAGCTGGACACCGCACGCGTCGACCATTGGGTCGGCCAGGGCGCGCAGATGACCGACAAGGTCCGCAACCTGTACAAGGAAGCGGGCAAGGTCGCGGCACAGGCTTCGGCCTGATCCGCTAGGACGGCGCGTCGAGCGCCGTCCTCTTCCCCATGAGCGATAACGAACGTCGGATCCTGCTGGGCAGGATCGTCGGCGCCTTCGGCATACGCGGTCAGATCAAGATCGAGTCCTGGACGGAGCCGCGCGATGCGATCTTCCGCTACCAGCCGTGGATCCTGATCGACGCCGCCGGCCGCGAGCGCCAGTTCGAAGGCGCGCGCGGCAAGGAATCGGGCAAGCATCTGGTGGCCACGTTTCCGGACGTGACCGACCGCGACGTGGTCGAAGCCATGCGCGGCACCGACATCTATGTGCCGCGTTCGGCATTGCCTCCGCCCAAGGCGGGCGAATTCTATTGGGTCGACCTGGAAGGATTCCGGGTGGTCAATGTGGAAGGCGTGGACTTCGGCACCGTTTCGCACCTGTTTTCCACCGGCGCCAACGACGTGCTGTCGATCCGTGGCGACCGCGACCGCATGGTTCCGTTCGTCGAACCGGATTTCGTCAAATCGGTGGATTTCGAAGCCGGGCTTATCACCGTGGATTGGGATCCGGATTTCTGATGCGCATCGACGTGGTCAGTCTGTTCCCCGAATTCATCGCGCAATGCGCGGGTTTCGGGGTGGTCGGCCGCGCCCAGGAGCGTCAGCTGCTGTCGCTGCAGGGCTGGAACCCGCGCGACTATGCCGAGGGCAATTACCGCCGGGTAGACGACCGCCCCTTCGGCGGCGGGCCGGGCATGGTGATGATGATCGAGCCGTTGCAGGCCTGCCTGTCGGCCGCGCGCGCGGACAGCGAGTTGCCGGCCAGGGTGATCTATCTGACGCCGCAGGGCGCGCCTTTGACCCAGCGCAAGGTCCGCGAACTTGCCGTGCTGCCGCGTCTGGTCCTGCTTTGCGGGCGCTATGAGGGTGTAGATGAGCGCCTGGTGGCCGCCGAAGTGGACGAAGAGATTTCCATCGGCGACTACGTGTTGTCCGGGGGGGAGCTGGCCGCGGCTGTGGTGATCGACGCGGTGGCAAGACTTCAGGAGGGCGCGCTGAACGATGCCGAATCGGCGGCACAGGACAGTTTCGAGGCCGACGGCTTGTTGGACTGCCCCCATTTCACCCACCCGGCCAGCCATGCCTTGGGCGAAGTGCCGGCAGTCCTGCGCTCCGGCGACCATGCGGCCATCGCGCGCTGGCGCCGCCAGCAGGCCCTGGGGCGGACCTGGCTGCGCCGGCCGGAACTGCTGGACGAGGCCTCCCTGTCCAAAGCTGACCGGGCGCTGCTGGAGGCGTTCCGAAATTCCCTTCCCCCATCGGGGGAAGGTGGCGCGTAGCGCCGGATGGGGGTACGGCGGAGTGGGGTGCTGGCAGGTTGGGGAATGGACGCAAGCGGCTTTGCGGACTTGGTGAGGAAGCCACAGCCTGTGTATCCGGACTCCGCCGTACCCTCACCCCAACCCCTCTCCCGATGGGAGAGGGGCTAAAGTCGGCTAACCCTTTGCTCCAGCGGCGAATTTTGGGTTAGAATACGCGGCTCGCCTGCCGGAACCCGGGTAGGCGGAACCCCACAATAATATCGTGCAGCACAATCCGGTGACTGCATCAGTTTCCAGTTGTCGAACGACACGCCCACGACACTCATACGGTGCCACCATGACCAAGCTCAACATGAACATCCTGGCTGATTTCGAAGCCGCCCAGATCAAGCGCGAACTGCCCGCTTTCGGCCCCGGCGACACCGTCGTGGTGAACGTGAAGGTCAAGGAAGGCAACCGCGAGCGCGTGCAGGCCTACGAAGGCGTGGTGATCGGCAAGAAGAACGCCGGCCTCAACTCCGCTTTCACCGTGCGCAAGATCTCGCACGGCTTCGGCGTCGAGCGCGTGTTCCAGACCCACAGCTCCACCATCGACTCGGTGGAAGTGAAGCGCCGCGGCAAGGTCCGCGCCGGCAAGCTGTACTACCTGCGCGATCTGGAAGGTAAGGCCGCCCGCATCAAGGAAGACCTGGCCGCCGGCCAGCAGGCCAAGGCCGCCAAGCTGGCTGCCGCTGCTGCCGCCGAATAAGCGGGTACTTCCCGGCATCAACGAAACGGCCACCTCAGGGTGGCCGTTTTGCTTTGCGCCATTCGGAGCGACTTCGGTTTGAGAGCGTCGTCGGGCCTCGTCGTGTGCAGCAGGGCGTCACTCTGGTTCGCCGGGGAACTGGGCAGCGCCTTGAGGGATGGTTATTCCGGGCAGCATGCGCGAAGTCCAGATGTGCACGGCCTGCCGAAGATCGACGGGTTCATCCAAGGAGCCGCCTTTCACGCTGACAGTGTCGGTGGAACCGCGCCGTTGATGCCATAGCCGGGACCCGCAGTCCGGACAGAATGCGCAGTCGAGCGTGTTGCCGGTGTCGGTCGGCCGCGACCAGAACTTCGGGGTTCCCTGGGTCAAGCGCAACGAGTCGTACGGGACGATGAAAGAGATGCCGAAAGCGGAGGCCGATTGTTTCCGGCACTCTCTGCAATGGCATATGTAAAGTTCCAGGGGACCGCCGGAAACTTCGTAGCGGATCGAGCCGCATTGGCAACCGCCTAGTGAAACGCTGTCGCTCATTGCTTGTCCTTACACTTGAATTGGGCGAATTCGCGAAGCGGCTTGCATGGGTTGCCAGGCTTCATTGCGTATATCCATCCGCTGCTGCTTTTTGCGGGTCGGCAAAAATGGCCATGGCTGTGTTCATGCGACGGAAGCCGAATTTGGCATAGAACGGCTCACGACCAGGAACGGCATACAGGATGATCTTGCGATGGCCTCTGGAAAGGTCAACCAATCTTTGTATGAGCTCTTTTCCCAGGCCGGAGCCCTGATAGGAAGGGTGGACCACAATGTCGCAGAGATAAGAACAGTCCACTCCGTCGGCAACGGCGCGTCCGGCCGCAATAATTCTTTCGTCATCGAACGCGAGGCTTTTGAACATGCTGTTCGAATAGGCGGTCTTCAACCAATCACCGCTCTTGATGCCAAGAGGGGCGATGCGATAGAGCTCGGACATCTCATCCCAATCGACCTTGTCTATTGTTTGCGTCCAATGAATTGCCATGATGTCCCTCAACGAAGCCTAACGTCGGGTTAAGCCAATCCACGAAGTCTCGTGGAAACTTTTGTCAGGCCGGGGCTGCCAGGCTCTTGGTATCTTCATATCAAACTGTGCTCCTGTAGAGCGTCTACCCACACTGCCTCACCACACTCGACGAAGTATGAACTGAGAATATTGGCGACATCCGGATGATCCAGATCATCCGCTTCTGTGAGCCGAACGAGATTATGAGAATCGGAGAAAGACATTTTCACCGGCGTGTTGCTCCACTCCGGGTAGCAGCATCCGTAGCCATCAAATGAGATCCTGACCAGATATAGCTGCCCGCTCTCGTCCGTATCGAAGTCCGCGAATACGCTGCCGTCTTGCAGCGCGAAACAGAGCTTGCATGGACGAGTAGGCATAACCGGGAAGACGCGAACGTGCATTTGCTTCTTTGGCCTAACTATTGTTTATACGGCACCCACACCGTGATGACGGATAATATCCCGCTTCCACGACGTCTTTCTCCAATGACCGAATCCCCCTCCATCCGCCTGGACATCTGGCTCTGGGCCGCGCGCTTCTTCAAGACCCGCAGCCTGGCCAAGCAGGCCGTGGAAACCGGGAAAGTGGAGGCGGGCGGGCAGCGCGCGAAACCGTCGCGGATGGTGCGGGTTGGCGATGGCTTGAAGATATCGCGCGGCGAGGAGCGCTTCGAAATCCAGGTGCTGGCGCTCAGCGAGCAGCGCGGACCAGCCAGCGTTGCGCAGACGCTCTATGCCGAAACCGAAGAATCGCGCGCGCAACGCGAACAGGTACGCGAGCAGCGCGCTGCCGAGCGTAACGGCTATCGCGCGCCGGAGCATAAGCCGGACAAGCGGGCGCGGCGGTTGATACAGGCGTTGGGGGATCTGGACGCGTTGTAGTTCGGAGAATCGAATTGAGCTGAGCTCAAATCTTCACATCCGTTCGTGGTGAGCCTGTCGAACCACGCTCTTTGCGATTTGTTTCAATCTCTGCGGGCTAGATCCCAACTGCCTGCGCTGTAAACATCCAGGTAGGGCGGGCATTGCCCGCCGCGCCTTTGGCGAGTCAAGACCCTGGTGGGCAGTGCCCGCCCTACTGGAAATACCCCACAGCTTGCTGCCGGGTTGTTCATTTGGCAGGCAGTTGACCTTTCCCTCGAAAAGCGTGGTTCGACAGGCTCACCACGAACGGGATTTTCTATCGGCCGCACAATAAAAAAACGCCGGTATCGCTACCGGCGCTTTCTTGTGATTGAGCGGAGAGAAAACTCAGCGCTTGCCGCCCAGCAATCCACCGCCGATCTTCAACAGATCGCCCAGACCCAACTGGCCATCGCCATCCTGGTCCAGCACCGCACCCAGCAAGCCGCCGCCCAGGCCGCCCTGCTGCTGCGCGACTTCGCGTTCCTGGCCGAGCACCTGGCTGAGGCCGCTAGGATTCGCATTGCCCTGGCTCATGAAACGCTGCGCCAGGAACGACAGCACGATCGGGGCCAGGATCTTCATCAGCTGACCGGCTTTGTCGCCGCCCAGGCCGGTGGCCTGGCCCAGGCTGGCCTCGGCGCGCGGTTGGGCGCCGCCGAAGATGTGGCCGAGAATCGCCGCACCGTTGTTCTGCGCCGCCGGGGCCGCGCTGCCGCCCAGAACCGCGCCCAGCACGCTGCCCAGGTCCAGGCCGGTGTGATCGCGCTGCAGCGCGCCGAACAGGGCTTCGGCGCCCTGGGGTTCGGCGGCGTTCTTGCCCAGCGCACCCAGCAGCAGCGGCAACGCCGCGCTGATGGCGCTGGCGGTCTGCATCTGGCCGGTGCCCAGTTGTTGGGAAACCTGCTGCAACGGTGCGCCCTGCAATTGCTGGAACAGTTCTTCGGCGAGGCTGTTGGTGCTCATGTCGGGCGTCCTCCAGGACGTGGGTATGAAGCGGACGGCCATGCTATCCCTATTCGGAGCAGGCCTGTACTCACACTTTGCCCTCAGGCCGGAGCGAAGGGTGTGCTGGCGCTCAAAAAAGGGCGCGAAAATCGCGCCCTTTCCATGTTGCTTGGCCTCCTGCCGTCAGTCGGCTGCGCCGATGCCCGAAGAGGAACCTGTTCCTCCCGGATCAGGCAAGATCAAAGCGATCCAGGTTCATCACCTTGGTCCAGGCAGCCACGAAATCCTCGACGAACTTGTGCTGCGCATCGGAACTTGCATATACCTCGGAAAGCGCGCGCAGCACGGAGTTGGAACCAAACACCAGGTCGATGCGGCTCGCGGTCCACTTGTTGGCGCCGGTCTTGCGGTCGCGGCCCTCGAAGGCTTCGCGTGCCTCAGAGGCCGGTTTCCATTCCGTGCCCATGTCCAGCAGGTTGACGAAGAAGTCGTTGCTCAGCGTGCCCGGTCGATCAGTGAACGCACCGTGCTTGCCGCCACCGGCATCCGCGCCCAGCACGCGCAGGCCGCCAACCAGCACCGTCAGCTCCGGCGCGGTAAGAGTGAGCAGTTGCGCTCGATCGACCAGCAGCGCTTCGGCAGGCACGCCGTAACGTCCCTTGGTGTAATTGCGGAAGCCGTCGGCGATCGGCTCCAGCACCGCGAACGATTCGACGTCGGTCTGGTCCTGACGCGCATCCGCACGCCCTGGCGTGAATGGCACGCTGATGTCGTTGCCCGCTGCTTTCGCCGCCTGCTCCACGCCGACGCCGCCGGCCAGTACGATCAGGTCGGCCAGCGAGATTTTCTTGCCGCCGCTCGCTTCCAGGTTGAACTCCGACTGGATGCGTTCCAGCGCTTTCAGCACCTTCGCCAGTTGCCCGGGTTGGTTCACTTCCCAGTCCTTCTGCGGGGCAAGGCGGATGCGTGCGCCATTGGCACCGCCGCGTTTGTCGCTACCGCGGAAGGTCGATGCCGAGGCCCACGCGGTGGAGACCAGTTCGGATATCGACAGACCGGACGCGGCGATCTTCGTCTTGAGCGCGGAGATGTCGGCTGCGTCCACCAGAGCGTGGTCGACGGTGGGAATCGGGTCTTGCCACACCAATTCTTCCTTCGGCACTTCCGGGCCCAGGTAGCGCGCGCGCGGCCCCATGTCGCGATGGGTCAGTTTGAACCAGGCGCGAGCGAAGGCATCGGCGAAAGACTGTGGATTCTCAAGGAAGCGCTTTGAGATCGGCCCATAGATCGGATCGAAGCGCAGCGACAGATCGGTGGTGAGCATCTTCGGGCGCTGCTTCCTGGAGGCGTCATGCGCGTGCGGCACGTCCTCGGGCGCACCCTTGGCCACCCATTGGTGTGCGCCGGCCGGCGATTTCTCCAACTCCCACTCGAAGCCGAATAGGTTCTCGAAGAACTTGTTGCTCCACAGCGTCGGGGTCTGGGTCCAGGTGACCTCGATGCCGGAGGTGATGGTGTCGCCACCCTTGCCGCTGCCGAACTTGTTGTGCCAACCGAAACCCTGGGCCTCCAGCTCGTCCGCTTCGGGCTCGGGGCCGACGTTATCGGCTGGGCCGGCGCCATGCGTCTTGCCAAACGTGTGGCCACCGGCGATCAGGGCGACGGTTTCCTCGTCGTCCATCGCCATGCGGGCGAAGGTATCGCGGATGTCCTTCGCCGCCAGCAGCGGATCGGGGTTGCCGTCGGGGCCTTCCGGGTTGACGTAGATCAGGCCCATCTGCACGGCGGCCAGCGGGTTCTCGAGATTTCGGCTGTGCACGTCGCCATCGGCCTTGTCGTCGGACACCAGCACGGCCTGGTCGCCACCTTTCGCCACGCCCGGGTCGCCGTGCGCGTAGCGCACGTCGCCGCCCAGCCACGTGGTCTCGCGGCCCCAGTACACGTCCTGGTCGGGTTCCCACACGTCGGGGCGGCCGCCGCCGAAACCGAAGGTGCGGAAGCCCATCGTTTCCAATGCGACATTGCCGGCGAGGATCATCAGATCGGCCCAGGAAATTTTCTGGCCGTACTTCTGCTTGATCGGCCACAGCAGGCGGCGCGCCTTGTCCAGGCTTACGTTGTCCGGCCAGCTATTGAGCGGTGCGAAACGTTGCTGCCCGCGGCCGCCGCCGCCGCGGCCGTCCTGGATACGGTAGGTGCCGGCGCTGTGCCAGGCCATGCGGATGAAGAGGCCACCGTAGTGGCCGAAGTCGGCCGGCCACCAGTCCTGCGAATCCGTCATCAGCTCGCGCAGATCCTTCTTCAGCGAGTGGTAGTCGAGCTTCTTGAACTCCTCTGCGTAGTCGAAATCCCCACCCAACGGATTGGACTTGGCGGAATGCTGGTTCAACAGATCCAGCCGCAGTTGCTTGGGCCACCAGTCGCGGTTGGTCGTGCCGCCGCCGGCGGATTGGTGGAACGGGCACTTCGCTTCGGTAGACATGGTTCTTTACCTCTGGCAGTTGGGGTTTTCGGTTTGGGATTGTTTTGGCGTGCGAACATCCGATGCGATCGCTGTTATGCGGTCACGTTCCGGCGCATGTGCGCAGTTTCCATGTGGATACACGAGCCTCATGACGGGCTGGCGGCGGATCGCGTTCCGCGACGCCTTCGGGCACGGCAGGAGCAATGGGTGGCCAACTTTCCTGCGGAGGTGCACATGGCTGGCGTCCTTTGACGTTGGCGATCAGCCAGCAGGTTAGCCAATGCGATCGATTAATGAAAATCGTTTTTCGCAACCAATTCGATAGTGTCGTTCAATGGTGCGATGCGCAATCGTAGGTCGGGGCTACGCCCCCGACGCACGGGATACTCAAACGACACGAGCGTCGGGGGGCGTAGCCCCGACCTACAGCAGGGATTTGAGGCGGTAGAGCGCTTCCAGAGCTTGCTTGGGCGTCAACTCATCGGGGTCGATTGCGGCCAGTGCCTCCTGGGCCGCAGAGGTTGCTGGGGCGAATAGGCCGAATTGTTGCGGTGCGTCCAATGCCTGCGGCGCCATCTGCGCGGCATGGCTTTCGCCGCCGCGTTGTTCGAGTTCCGCCAGCCGACGACGCGCCTGCTGCACCGTGGCCTTCGGCAGGCCCGCCAACGCGGCGACCTGCAGGCCGAAGCTGCGATCGGCCGGGCCGTCCTTTACCGCATGCATGAACACCAGCGAGTCGCCGCCGTTCTTATCGTGATGCTCCACCGCATCCAGATGCACGTTGGCGATGCCGCTGCCGGGTTCGGCCAGCGCGGTGAGTTCGAAATAATGGGTGGCGAACAATGTGTAGCAGCGGTTGATCGCGGCCAGGTGCCGCGCCACCGCATCGGCCAGCGCCAGTCCGTCGTAGGTCGAAGTGCCGCGGCCGATTTCGTCCATCAGCACCAGCGATTGCTCGGTGGCGTGATGCAGGATGTAGCTGGTCTCGGCCATTTCCACCATGAAAGTGGATTGTCCGCGCGCCAGGTCGTCGCCGGCGCCGATGCGGGTGAGGATGCGGTCGGTCGGTCCGATAACCGCGCGCGAGGCAGGCACGAAGCTGCCGATGTGGGCCAGCAGCACGATCAGCGCGTTCTGGCGCATGTAGGTGCTCTTGCCGCCCATGTTGGGGCCGGTGATGATCAGCATGCGTGGTTCGCCGCCGTGATCGTCGCCGCCCAGCACCAGATCGTTGGGTTCGAAGGGTTCCTCGCGCACCGCTTCCACTACCGGGTGGCGGCCGCGTTCGATGCGCAGGCCCGGTTTATCGCTCAGTTCGGGTTGCGACCAGTCCAAAGCCTGTGCGCGTTCGCTGAAGCCGGCCAGCACGTCGAGCTCGCTCAACGCCGAGGCGCAGCGCTTCAGCGGCTCAAGCGCTACGCCCAGCGTGTCGAGAAGTTGCTCGTACAGGAGTTTTTCGCGCGACAGCGAACGCTCGCGCGCCGACAGCACTTTGTCTTCGAAGGATTTGAGTTCTTCGGTGATGTAGCGCTCGGCGTTGCTCAGCGTCTGCCGACGGGTGTAGTGCACGGGCGCGCGTTCGGACAGCGCCTTGCTGATCTCGATGTAATAGCCATGCACGCGGTTGTAGCCGACCTTGAGCGAGTTGATGCCGCTGCTTTCGCGCTCGCGCGTCTCCAGGTCGATCAGGAACTGGTCGGCATGGGTGCTCAGGCGGCGCAGTTCGTCCAGCTCGGCATCGTAGTCGGCGGCGATCACGCCGCCGTCGCTGAGTTTCATCGGCGGCTGCTCGGCGATGGCGGCGGCCAGCAGGTGCGCGGTGTCGGTGTGTTCGCCCAGTTCGGCCGAAAGCGCCCGCAGCCGGGGGGAATCGAGCGGGGCGAGCGTTGCGCGGATGCCGGGCAACATGGCCAGACCGTCGCGCAAGGTCGACAGATCGCGCGGGCGCGCCGAACGCAGCGCCACGCGGGTGAGGATGCGCTCGATATCGCCCAACGCGCGGAAGCGTTCGCGCAGCGCGTCGTCGGCGCGGCTTTCGATCAGCGCCGCCACGGCCTGGTGCCGTTGGTCCAGTACCTGGCGGTCGCGCAATGGACGGTGCAGCCAGCGCCGCAGCAGGCGCCCGCCCATCGGACTGACGGTGGAGTCCAGCACGCCGAGCAGGGTGTGCTTGGTGTCGCCATCGACGCGCGTGTCCAGCTCCAGGTGCCGGCGCGTGGCCGCATTCATGGCGATCGCATCGCCCGCCGATTCCACCGCGATCGCGGTCAGATGAGGCAGACGCTGCTTCTGGGTTTCTTCCACATAGCCGAGCAGGGCGCCGGCGGCGGCCGTGGCGAGAGGGCGGTCATCGATGCCGAAACCGCTCAGGTCGTGCAGGCGGAAGAACTGCAGCAGCTGGCGGCGCCCGCTGTCGGCGTCGAACAGCCAGGGCGCGCGCCGGCGCAGACCGGTGCGCGCGGTCAGGAACGCGGGCCAGCCTTCCTCATCTGCGATCAGCAGCTCGGCCGGTTCCAGGCGCGAGAGTTCGGCCTCCAGCGCATCGGCGCCGTCGACTTCGTTGACCAGGAAACGGCCGCCGGCCAGGTCGGCCCATGCCAGCCCATAGCCTGACTTTCCACGCGACACGGCCATCAGCAAGGTGTCGCGGCGCTCGTTCAACAGCGCCTCGTCGGTCACCGTGCCGGGAGTGACGATGCGCACCACCTTGCGCTCCACCAGGCCCTTGGCCAGCGCGGGGTCGCCGATCTGTTCGCAGATCGCCACCGATTCGCCCAGGGCCACCAGCCGCGCCAGATAGCCTTCGTAGGCGTGCACCGGCACCCCGGCCATCGGGATCGGCGCGCCGGCCGAACTGCCGCGCTGGGTCAGGGTGATGTCCAGCAGCCGCGCGGCCTTGCGGGCGTCGTCGTAGAACAGCTCGTAGAAGTCGCCCATGCGGAACAGCAACAGCAGGTCCGGATACTCCGCCTTGGCGGCGAAGAATTGCTTCATGAGCGGCGTGTGGGTGAGGGTCGCCGGATCGCTCACGGTCGGGTATCAACAATCAAGGTCAAGGCCGGAGCTGCGGGTGGAAAGAAGAAGTTTAGCGGTCTGCGGGTGGGCCCGCGAATCGATTGACACACTCAAGCCATCCCGATTGGGGAAACTTGGTATGGGTGCACTGCAAAATGCCGAACCGTAAAGATAGTGTTAAGTTCGGGAGGTGACGTGGGGAAGCGTCCGCTATCACATATTTTTGGGGACTAAAGAACAAAACACCGCTTTATCAAAACTTGCGATTCGATGACCCTGGGAGGGGATAACAATGGTCGTTGCAAAACCGCAGCACAAGATGCTGGCAGTCGCTGTATTCACGGCGCTTTTTGCCGTATCGCAGGCGCAAGCCCAACAGGCCGCGTCGCCGGCGAAAGCCGATGACGAGCCCACCACGCTGGCCACCATGACGGTGACCGCGCAGAAGCGCGAAGAAGCGATGCAGGACGTGCCGATTTCGGTCACCGCCCTGCCCGAGCAGCTGCTGAAAGACACCGGCGTGCGCGATATCAAGGATCTGCAGGTGCTGGTTCCCGGCCTGACCGTGACCAGCACCCAGAGCGAAGCCCTGACCACCGCGCGTATCCGCGGCATCGGCACGGTGGGCGACAACGCCGGCCTGGAGTCTTCGGTCGGTGTGGTCATCGATGGCGTCTACCGCGCCCGTAACGGCGTGGGCTTCGGCGACCTGGGCGAGCTCGAACGGGTGGAAGTGCTGAAGGGCCCGCAGGGCACCGTGTTCGGCAAGAACACCTCGGCCGGCGTGATCAATATCATCACCCGCCGCCCCAGCTATTCGCAGAGCGCCGAGGGCGAGATCACCGTCGGCAACTACGGCGCCATCGGCGTGTCCGGTTCCTACAACGATGCGTTGTCCGATAACGCCGCATTTCGCATATATGCCACCAAGCGCAAGCGCGACGGCTTCCTGGATGTCGAAACCTCGCGTGGGCCGCGCACGCTGGATGAGGACGGCGACCAGAACTTCCACTCCATCCGTGCCCAGTTGCTGCTGGAACCGACCGATAACCTGGACATCAACTTCATCGGCGACTTCACCAGCCGCGAAGAGAACTGCTGCTCGGCCGTGCAGACGGTGGTCGGCTCAACCGCCGCCATCATCAACGGCGTGGGCGGGGCGGGCTCCATCCCGACGGTCGCCGATCCGTTCGCGCGCATCGCCCACAGCAACCGCAGCACCGAGCAGGACATGAAGGACAAGGGCATCTCGGCCGAAGTCAATTGGGAATCGCCGTGGTTCGGCGGTGCGACCCTGACTTCGATCACCGCGCTGCGCGACTGGCAGTCGATCAATGCGCTGGACTTCGACTACACCGGCGCCGACCTGCTGTACCGGAACGCGAACGAAGACGAATCGCTGACCCGCTTCGAGACCTTCAGCCAGGAATTCCGCCTGACCGGCGCCACCGACAGCATCGACTGGATGGTGGGTGCGTTCTACGCCGACGAAGATCTGACCCGCCACGACTCCTACAGCATCGGTGTCGGTTACGAGCCCTTCCTGTCCACAGCCCTGCTGGCGCGGATCAACCCGGCGCTGGCGGCATCGCCGACCGCGCCGCTGTTCCTGTCGCAGACCACCGGCCGCGCCTTCGGCACCACCTTCGCACCGGGTCTGGGCGCGCTGGATCGCTATGACCAGAACGCCAAGAGCCTGGCGCTGTTCACTAACAACACCTGGCATGCGACCGATGCGCTCGACCTGACCCTGGGCCTGCGCTACACCCGGGAAAAGAAGACCCTGGACTCGGTCTACTCCAATCCGAACGGCGCGCCGGCCTGCGCGTCGTATTTCGGTCCCACCGGGGCGCCCAGCGCGGCTGCGATCGGCCGCATCGCCACCGCCCTGACCACCCGTGGCATTCCGTTCGCCTCCTTGCCGGCCGCGCAGCAGCAGGCGCTGATCGGCAACATCATCGGCTTCAGCTGCCTGCCCTGGGCCAACGCGCTGCACAACGGCCGTTCGACCCAGCAGGAGCGCGAAGAGAAGGAATGGTCCGGCACGCTCAAGGCGGCCTATCGCTGGAACGAGAACGTGATGACCTACGTTTCGGCGGCGCGCGGCTACAAGGGCGGCGGCTTCAATCTCGACCGCGTGCAGACCTCCAACGGCCTGTCCAGCGGCGGGCAGGGCATCATCCCGGTCAACGACACTTCGTTCGACGGCGAGTTCGTGGACAGCTACGAGCTGGGCGCCAAGACCACTTGGCTGGACGGCAATCTGCTGCTCAACGCGACCTTGTTCCACCAGACCTACGAAGATTTCCAGCTCAACAGCTTCCTGGGCACCAGCTTCGTGGTCCGTTCGATTCCCAAGGTCACTTCGCGCGGCGTGGATACCGAAATCCTGTGGCAGCCCAGCAAGGGCCTGATGCTGCAGGGCGGCCTGATGTACGCCGACACCTTCTACGGCGACGAAAGGCCCACGCCCGATTTCGTGGCCCCCGATGGAGCCTTGTACAAGCTGCCCGGCAACAAGACCAGCTTCGCACCGGAGTGGTCGGGCACTGCGTCGGCGACCTACGAATGGGATTTCGGCGCGAGCCTGGTGGGCCGTTTCAACATCGGCGCCAAGTACACCTCGGAATTCAATACCGGTTCCGATCTGGATGTGGAGAAGATGCAGGACGCCTATACGGTGGTCAACGCCCGCTTCGGCATCGGCGCCAAGAGCAAGCGCTGGATGCTGGAATTCTGGGGCCTGAACATCTTCGACGAAGAGTATGTGCAGGTGGGTTTCGACGGTCCACTGCAGACCGCCAGCGCCACTCCGAACGATCCGCGCAATACCTACAACGCCTTCCTGGGTGCGCCGCGCACCTATGGCGTGACCTTCCGCATCCAGTACTGATCGCACAAGGTCGGAAAACCAGCGGCCCGCCACGGAAGTGGCGGGCCGTTTTCGTCCGGCATGAGCGCATGCGGCAGACAGACGCCCGCTTTTCCGCTACAACGGCAGCGCCGTCGCCATTCCGTAAAAGCCGCCAATGTCCATCCCCAACGACCACGATCTGCTCGCGCTCGCCCAGAACCTCGGCGTGCGCCTGCGCGATACGCACCATCGTTTGGTGACGGCGGAAAGCTGTACGGGCGGCTGGATCGCCAAGGCGGTGACCGATATCGCCGGCTCGTCGGATTGGTTCGATTGCGGCATGGCCGCCTACAGCTACGAGGCCAAGCAGGCGCTGCTGGGCGTGCGTGCGGAGACGCTGGAAGTCCACGGCGCGGTCAGCAGGGAGACCGTGATCGAAATGGTGTCCGGCGCCCTGGTCAACTCGGGCGCCAGCATCGCCGTGGCGGTCACCGGCATCGCCGGGCCCGGCGGCGGCAGCGAGGGCAAGCCGGTGGGAACGGTGTGGATAGGCTGGAAACGGCGTGGTGGCTATGCGCGGGCCGAGGTTTTCCACTTCGATGGCGATCGCGAAGCGGTGCGCAGGCAGACCGTGGCCGCTGCGCTGCAGGGATTGGATGCGTTGGCGGGCTGAGCGGAATTGAAACTCTGGAGTCGGGGAAGTTGGTGCTGGGTCGCATTCGCATTGTTGACTGGAGGCTGGTGCACTGGCTGGCTTTGGTTCTTGCTGGCGCTGACCTGGGGCATGCCCGGCATCCTCACGATGGAGTCCGATCGGGGTGCTTTGGAGCTGCTGGAATTCGCTACCGTGCGTCCCTATCCGCAGGTGCTGTTAGCGGTATTTCTCTTCTTCATGTTGCCGCCACTGCTGCTAGGCGCATTGCGCAATTGGTGGGACCGCGATGGGCGCGCTCGCGCAGCGCTGGCATGGCCATGGCGCGCGCCGGCTTTCTGGCTGCCGGGCGTGCTGTGGTGCGTGGGCTGGGCTGCGGTGTCGTTCGTTCTTCATGACAGCGACGGGCTGGAACTGGTCGCAATGGCCGCTTCGACGCTCGTCTTCGTCGCGGCGCCGTTTTCCTGCCTGAATCCTCGCACGCTCGACGATGCGGCTCCTGCGCGCTGGTGGCGGCCTGGTTGGCCGGGGATGCGGGCGCTGGCAATGTGTTTGGCGCTATGGGCGGCATACGCGCTGGCAAGTTTCGCGGTCGGGGAAGTGATCGCTATCGGCCCCGCAGCCTGGACGATGGTGTTGCTGTCGGTCCTGGATGAGTTGCTATCGGCCTGTTTTCTGGTCATAGCCATTGCGATTTGGCTCAACCGGGGACATTGGCGAGCCGTCCGAAGCGATCTGTTGAGCATTTGGCGCAACGGTTTCATCGGCGAGTACGTCTGGCAAAGCGCGGCCATTGCGGTTGTCTTCATTGCATTGGCGTTTCCTATATTGGTGTGTGCAATCCAGGCGATCTTCGTCATTCCTCAATACGAGCAATGGGCGCACGCGACAGGCGCGCAACTTCCGACCGGCTTGCGATTGCTGGTGGAGGCTTACCGCGCCAACGGCATCTTGCTGTTTGTTCTGGCCGTTCCGTTAGGGCTGTATTTCACCCTGGTCCAAGGGCGGCTGATTAGGCAGCACGGGGTCGGGAAGGGGGATAGTCACGAAATAGTTGCTTTCCCATTTCGTTAGTAGTATTACTACTAACCATGAATCTGACCGACACCCAGCAAGCCATCCTGGCCATGATCGCCGAGCGCATCGGCGCCGATGGCGTGCCGCCTTCCCAGGCAGAGATCGCCAAGGCCTTCGGCTTCAGCGGGGTTCGTGCCGCCCAGTACCATATCGAGGCGCTTGAGGCCGCCGGCGCAATCCGCCGGATCCCCGGGCAGGCGCGTGGCATTCGTCTGGTCCACGACGACACCGACATTCCTGTACCCGAAGCCATCCTTCCTGATAACGCGCTGCGTTTGCCGGTACTGGGGCGCGTGGCAGCGGGCCTGCCGATCGGCGCAGACATCCGTTCCGATGATTTCGTGCTGCTGGATCGCGCCTTCTTCGCTCCGGCGCCGGATTACCTGCTGAAAGTGCAGGGCGATTCCATGCGCGACGAAGGCATCTTCGACGGCGACCTGATCGGCGTACATCGCACCCCGGATGCGCGTTCCGGACAGATCGTAGTGGCGCGTATCGACGATGAGATCACCGTCAAGCTCCTGAAAATAGGCAAGGACCGCATCCGTCTGCTGCCGCGCAATCCCGACTATTCGCCGATCGAGGTCATGCCCGATCAGGATTTCGCCATCGAAGGCCTCTATTGCGGTCTGGTGCGTCCCAATCGCTGATATCGCAGCGGTCCCATCGTTCGTCCCACTAATAAATAAGAAAAAGGTTTTATTTATCAAACAGGAAATTTCCGACACGTCTTCAAGCCGTTGTCCGCTAGCCCCAGTCCGCGTTGCAAAGTTAATTTCGATCACGGCACATCGCGTCGCAACCTGTGCGACCCATGGCCGCTAAATTGCCCTCAACCCGACAAACCACCAAGGACACTACGATGGACGAGAACAAGAAGCGCGCACTTTCCGCGGCCCTGACCCAGATCGAACGCCAGTTCGGCAAGGGCTCGGTGATGCGCATGGGCGACCAGATCATCGAAGCGGTTGAGGCCATTCCCACCGGCTCGCTGATGCTGGATATCGCACTCGGCATCGGCGGTCTGCCCAAGGGCCGCGTGGTGGAAATCTACGGTCCCGAATCCTCCGGCAAGACCACTCTGGCCCTGCAGACCATCGCCCAGTGCCAGAAGCGCGGCGGCACCGCTGCTTTCATCGATGCCGAGCATGCGTTGGACCCGATCTACGCTGCGAAGTTGGGCGTCAATGTCGACGACTTGCTGCTGTCGCAGCCGGATACGGGCGAACAGGCGCTGGAAATCTGCGACATGCTGGTCCGCTCCAACGCCGTGGACATGGTGGTCATCGACTCGGTCGCCGCTTTGACGCCCAAAGCCGAAATCGAGGGAGAAATGGGCGACCAGCTGCCCGGCCTGCAGGCCCGGTTGATGAGCCAGGCGCTGCGCAAGCTGACCGGCAACATCAAGCGTTCCAACTGCATGGTGCTGTTCATCAACCAGCTGCGCATGAAGATCGGCGCGATGATGCCTGGCCAGAGTCCGGAAGTGACCACCGGCGGCAACGCGCTGAAGTTCTATGCCTCGGTGCGCCTGGATATCCGCCGCATCGGCGCGATCAAGAAAGGCGACGAGATCATCGGCAACCAGACCAAGATCAAAGTGGTCAAGAACAAGCTGGCGCCTCCGTTCAAGCAGGTCATCACCGAGATCCTGTACGGCGAAGGCATCAGCCGCGAGGGCGAACTGATCGACATGGGTGTCGAGGCCAAGCTGGTGGACAAGGCGGGCGCCTGGTACAGCTATGGCGACGAACGCATCGGCCAGGGCAAGGACAATTCGCGCCAGTACCTTAAGGACAACCCGCAGGTCGCCACGCGCCTGGAAGGCGAGCTGCGCGACAAGTTCCAGCCGACCGAAGTCAAGCCGGACGAGGTCGAAGAGGACGCAGAGATTTGATCGGGATTGGCGCAAGGACGCGCCGCTTTTTCGATCGGGATTCAATCACTTGTCAGAAACCGACATTCCCGCATCGGGCTCACGCAGGCGCAAACCGCGTGAGCTGACCCCAGTCCAGCGCGCACTGGCGTTGCTGGTCCGCCGTGAACATTCGCGCAAGGAACTGGCGCGCAAGCTGGCCGAACGTGGGGTCGAGCAGGAAGCGGCAGCGGCGGCAGTGGAGAAGCTGACCGGCGATGGTTGGCAGAGCGATGCGCGTTTTGCCGAAATGCTGGTTCGCACCCGGGTGGCGCATGGGCAAGGTCCTTTGCGTATCCGCGCTGAGCTGGGAACCCATGGACTCGACAGCAGCACCATCGATGCGGCCATGGGAGCCTTCGATGGCGACTGGCGCCAGGCGGCACACGATCTGGCGCGCCGCCGCTTCGGCCTGGATTTGGCAAGGGCCGATGGGGCCTTGCGGCGCAAGGCCGCCGATTTCCTGTACCGGCGCGGTTTCGATGGCGATACAGTGAGGGCGGCCCTGCGGGGCGACCGGGAGGACTGATCGGGCCCGGCCTGCTAACCTTTGCGGATTGGGTTGTCTGCTCCAGCACGCGTCCGCATCTTGTGGGTATCGCGCGCACCAGACGTGCCCGCCCGCCACAGCCAGCCAGATGACCACTTCCAAGCTAAGCAGCAGCCAGATCCGCAGCGATTTCCTCGAATTCTTCCGTGGCAAGGGCCATACCATCGTGCCTTCGGCCCCGCTGGTGCCCGGCAACGACCCGACCCTGCTGTTCACCAACTCAGGCATGGTCCAGTTCAAGGACGTGTTCCTGGGCGCGGAGAAGCGCAGCTACGTGCGCGCGGCCGACGTCCAGCGCTGCCTGCGCGCGGGCGGCAAGCACAACGACCTGGATTCGGTCGGCTATACCGCACGCCACCACACCTTCTTCGAAATGCTGGGCAACTGGTCCTTCGGCGACTATTTCAAGAAAGACGCCATCGCCTGGGCCTGGGAACTGCTGACCGAAGTCTGGAAGCTACCCAAGGAGCGCCTGCTGGTCACGGTCTACCACACCGATGACGAGGCTTATGAGCTGTGGAACAAGATGGTCGGCATCCCCGCCGAACGCATCGTCCGCATCGGCGACAACAAGGGCGCGCCTTACGCCTCCGACAACTTCTGGCAGATGGCCGACACCGGCCCGTGCGGTCCATGCACCGAAATCTTCTACGACCACGGCGACCACATCGCCGGTGGCCCGCCCGGTTCGCCGGACGAGGACGGCGACCGCTTCATCGAAATCTGGAACCTGGTGTTCATGCAGTTCGACCGCCAGCCCGACGGCACACTGGTGCCGCTGCCCGCGCCCTGCGTGGACACGGGTATGGGCATGGAGCGCCTTGCCGCGATCCTGCAGCACGTGCACACCAACTACGAAATCGACATCTTCCAGACCCTGATCGCCAAGGCCTCCGAGCTGACCGGCACCGCGGACCTGGAGAACAAGTCGCTGCGCGTGATCGCCGACCACATCCGCGCCTGCTCGTTCCTGATCGTCGATGGCGTGCTGCCGTCCAACGAGGGCCGCGGCTACGTGCTGCGCCGGATCATCCGCCGCGCCCTGCGCCATGGCTGGATGCTGGGCGTACGCCAGCCGTTCTTCCACAAGATGGTGCCGACCCTGGTCGCGCTGATGGGCGAAGCCTATCCGGAGCTGCCGGCGGCGCAGGACCTGGTGGAGCGCGCCTTGAAGGCCGAGGAAGAGCGCTTCGCCGAGACCCTGGATTCGGGCATGCGCATCTTCGATGACGTGGCCTCGCGCGCCAAGGGAGTGATTCCGGGCGTGGATGCCTTCCGCCTGTACGACACCTACGGCTTCCCCGTGGACCTGACCGCCGACATCGCGCGCGAGCGTGGGCTGTCGGTAGACATGGCCGGCTTCGATGCAGCGATGGAACAGCAGCGCGAAACCGCTCGCGCTGCAGGCAAGTTCTCTTCCGGCTCGGGCTTGCCCGCGGAGCTGGTGGCGAAGTTGAAGCCGACCGAATTCCTGGGCTACGACGCGCTGGACGCCGGCGGACTGGTGGTGGCCGCGCTGTTGAAGGACGGGCGCCCGGCCGACTCAGTGGGCGCCGGCGACGAGGCTGTGGTGATTCTGGACCGCACGCCTTTCTACGCCGAATCCGGCGGCCAGGTCGGCGATACCGGCGTGTTGGCCGAGCAGGGCGTCAAGTTCGAAGTAAGCGATACGCTGAAATACGCCGGTCAGTTCCATGGCCATGTCGGCAGGGTTGCGGCCGGCAGCCTGAAGGTCGGAGACCACGTGCTGGGTTCGGTCGATGCGCCGCGCCGCGCCGCCATCATCCTCAATCATTCCGCCACGCACTTGCTGCACGCGGCTTTGCGGGAGCTGCTGGGCACGCATGTGCAGCAGAAGGGCTCGCTGGTGGCGCCGGACCGGCTGCGCTTCGACTTCGCGCACTTCCAACCGGTGGCCGCGGCCGAATTGGCCGAGATCGAGCGCCGCGTTAATGCGCAAATCCGCGCCAACCATGCCGCCGAAGTGCACAACATGGGGATGCAGGAAGCCCTGGATTTCGGCGCCATGGCCCTGTTCGGCGAGAAATACGGCGAGCACGTGCGCGTGCTGAAGATGGGCGGCTATTCCACCGAACTCTGCGGCGGTACCCACGTGGGCCGCACGGGCGATATCGGCCTGTTCAAGATCGTAAGCGAGGGCGGCGTGTCGTCGGGCGTGCGCCGCATCGAAGCGGTGACCGGGCAGGGCGCGCTCGATCTGGTTTCCGCGGAAGAACAGCGCCTGCAGGAGGCGGCGGCCCTGCTGGGCGGCAGCGCCGGCGAGGTGGTCGAGAAGGTGCGGCAGCTGACCGAGCGCCAGAAAAAGCTGGAGCGCGAGCTTGAGGGCCTTAAAGCCAAGGCGGCCTCCGGCGCCACCGCGGATTTGGCGGGCTCGGCGGTGGAAATCGAAGGCGTGCGCGTGCTGGCTGCCCGGCTGGAAGGGTTCGATGCCAAGGCGCTGCGCGATGCCATGGACCGGCTCAAACAGCAATTGGGTGACGCTGTCATCGTCCTGGCAGGTGCAGCCGATGGCAAGGCTTCGCTGGTGGCCGGGGTGAATGGCTCTGCAATGGGCCGGGTCAAGGCGGGGGAACTGCTGGCGCATATCGCCAGTCTCACCGGGGGCAAGGGCGGCGGCCGCCCGGATCTCGCCCAGGGTGGTGGCGAGGACGGGCCCGCCCTTGCCTCGGCACTAGCAGACGTTCCGGCATGGGTAGCCCAACGGATACGGCCCTGAATACACGAAACATGAGCTTGCGGGCCGTAGTGGCCGGCCGTTACCATGTTTCACGTTGATGAATGAATCAGGAAGCGTTTATGCCTCCGTTAAGGCTAAAACGCCCTCCCGGCACTACTCTTGCCGGATTAAGGAGACAAATTAAATGTTGATTTTGACTCGCCGAGTTGGCGAAACTTTGATGATCGGCGACTCGGTCACCGTGACCGTGCTGGGCGTCAAGGGCAATCAGGTGCGCATTGGCATCACTGCGCCCAAGGACGTGGCTGTGCATCGCGAAGAAATTTATCAGCGCATCCAACGCGGTGAAGATGCCAACACGCCTGCGCAACCCGCAGAAACCAGCTCATCCAGCTGACGATTTCGTTTGCCGTCACCTCAGTCAGCCGGTATCCTAAACGGCTGAGGCGGTGCATTGCTGTCCGCTTCGAAATCCCGGAGAGTTGCCCGAGCGGCTGAAGGGGCTCCCCTGCTAAGGGAGTATAGGGTCAAAAGCCTTATCGAGGGTTCGAATCCCTCACTCTCCGCCAATCGATTGAATAAGCCGCTGATTCTAGCGGCTTTTTTCATGCCGCAATATCCTGCCCCATGTTTCGCCCCATGTTGTGGAGCTTGATGCGTTCGGCGATCCAGGCATCCACCTCGGACTCAATCCAGAGTGATCGCGTGCCGAACTTCGCCGGCTTCGGGAACTGACCTTGGTTGACAAGGCGGTAGATCATGCTGGGGCAGAGGCCCACGCGTCCCCGTACGCCCTGCATCGTCAGGAAGGACTCAGCGGCTCCCATCGTCGTCTCCTTTCCCGTTCAACTTGTCGGCGTGGCGTTGCGCCACTTCACGATCCTCAAACCAAATGATCCGGCCATTTTCATCGCGGGCAAGATCCTGCTGCGGACCGTGCTTGCGATGCCTTAGCACCACGAGCGTGAGCGAGCCGCTGGTTTCAACTGCCCAGTCAGCCATCACCCCGCCTCCCGGCCTGGGAGGAGTCGCGCTGCCAATTCTTGTGAGTAGGGCAGCGATAGGTAGTGCTTTGCTCGATCAGCCATTTTGCCCTTGGCAGCACCTTCCACGTACTCGGCAAACTCGACCGCCTGAGCACATGCGACTTCTAGTTCCTCAACGCGCTCCTGTAGGCGCAGGTTCGCCATGCCTGACATGGTGGAAATGTCTTCCTCTTCCAGCATGTATTCGGACAGGCCGTCGAACTCTGTCCGCGTCAGATAGGTGCGCTCGACCGGAACGGAGTTTCCAGATTTAAACCGGGACTCCAGTTCGGCCATGAACTTCAACTGACGCCCTAAGATGGCAGGCCAGTTACTCACGCCCCACCCCTCGCCCCGGCCCCGTGGAGGGCGGCTGCTTCGTCAGGGTTCTCATCGCGCCATTGCTGCCAGCTTTCGTCGGCCAGCTTATGCGCGATCCAGTCCGGATGGTCCGCCGTCGCAAGGTAGGTGTGCTTCCCGTAGCGGCACGCCTTGCACAATCGCACGTTGTCTCGCTTGTCGCCTGCGTACTCGCTGTGTTCCGTGCAGACGTACAGCCCACACCCATGCTCGCCGCCGTATGGCTCTCCACCGCAGACGTAGCCGAGTCCACGATCTATCTCCGCTGTGCATCCGGGGTGGTCGCAATAGGCTGGCACGCCATAGCCTATGTCACGCTTCCAGTTTGAGTCGTAGCCGACTGACCAGCCCATTATATTTTTCTCCTGTTGGCTGCGACACAATCGTTCCATCCGTTGCAATACCCAGTCGCGGCATCCTGCTTAGCGCCGCCTCCACGCTCATAATAGAACGGTGCAGTCTCAATCGC
Source organism: Pseudoxanthomonas sp. CF125 (assembly GCF_900104085.1). Classification (GTDB taxonomy): domain Bacteria; phylum Pseudomonadota; class Gammaproteobacteria; order Xanthomonadales; family Xanthomonadaceae; genus Pseudoxanthomonas_A. The sequence continues at coordinate 1,228,864 of NZ_FNLD01000001.1, read as the reverse complement.
CCCCACCTCACCGCCCCCAGCGCGGGAAGGGGTGGCCAGCTCGCGCAGCGCCTTTTCTATTTCGTAGCGGCACAACGCAGCGTCGCCTTCTTCCGTGTCGTAGTCGCGACCTTCCTTGCCCTCGGCATATGCCAGATCCCAGTAGCGGTCAATTAACTCCTGAAGTTGGCGGCGAGGACCGTTGTCTATCAGATTTGCCGATATTTGAGAGACAACGTGGTTTGTCTCTAACGGATGAGGTACAACCGGCTCAGCCCTCCCCGCCAGGGCTTCGGCGGCAGCAGTCTGTATTGCCACCATCTTCCGGTACGCCATAGGCGGAATGTCATCGCCGAATGTTCCGAGCCAAGTTTCTATCTGCTGCACCAGCGGCGTGGTCATGTCTTGCTCCATGGGTTCTTGAATCCGAAAACGTCCTGAAGGAATTGATACGGCTTTGTGGTGCGGACGCCAAGTATTCGGGCGGGTAGCCGGTCTGATATCAGATTGTTTATAGGCTCGATATCAACCCCCACCGCCCTCCAGTGATCCAAGTGCTTCGGATCGGCCATCACCCGGAACCCATAAGGACCGTCCTTCGTCTGCACGGTTAGGGACATTAGCTGGGTGGTCATGGTTGCTCTCCTTCGCTCGGATCGTAGCGGCGTCCTTCTGGATGCACGTCACGTCGTCCAGTGGTTGGTTCGTGTCCACACTTTACGCACGACCAATGCACGGCCTTGTTGTCGTGCCCGCACTTGATGCAGTTCCAAGGACTTGCCTTCCCTGGATTCGCAGAAAGCGGGCTATTACCGTAACTTCCCACAGATTCTTCATTCAGCGCATTGAACCAGTTGGATTCGCGTAGTTCCCTATTGAAGTCTCTGGGATGCATCACTCACCCTCCGCCGAACCGGGCGCGGCTGCGCAATCCAGCATCGCGTTTATTTCGTTTAGCGCCATGTCTCGGAAACTGATTTCGCGCCAGCGACCCTCACACACCGACATTTGCCCGCCGTCAGGGTGACGATTTACCCGTGCGCAATAAGCTTCCGCCCATTCCTTCGTTGCGCGATTTGGGACCAGCACTTGGCCGCCGTTTACTGCTGGGTCCACTGCTACCGCGACGTGCCAGTCGATGACCCTGCCGATTGTTTTGTAAGGCGGCTCATCGATTGGGGCATCCATTGCGGCTATAGCTAAATGATCCAGCACCGCGCTACGCCATGCATCCACCACCATGCCGTCGGGGATTTCGGTGGGTGGGTGGAGGTATAGCGCTTGGGTCCGTTTCGATTCCGGCTCAGCCTCATGCGTGGCGACGATCATCCCGCCGTGCTCGCGGACCATCATCAGCTCGTAGGGATCGACCCACACGACCGCCTCACCCACGCGCGGATTGGAAAGGGCGGCGCGCACTGCACGCAATCCAGCTTTGGTCGCCGCGTTCGTGTTGTCCTGCATCCGGCCCGGATAGTCTGGCCGTGTGATCGGCTCTAACCGGTCGAACTCAGCAACGTGCGTGTCATAGAACAGCTTGAACAGTTCGTCATCCCCATCAGGGGCGGCAGGGGCCGGAACATGAGGGCCATTGCATTTCCACGGCGTATTGCAGTTGGGGCACATGTAGTCTCCAGCATCGGTGCCATCTGTAGAGACAACGCCCGTAGCTTCCACGCCAGTAGAAACAACGGCAGGGTCCGGAGTGGTGGCTGGCGTCGTGATGCCCATAGCCTTTTTGATGGCCTGCCTGATTGTTAGGCAGGCGTCTCCGATCAGATGCCAGTGGTGTCCAGACAACATCAGCGGAGAAGGCCCCGTTCCGCCACTGTTGCCGAGTGACGTTGAAGGCATGTAGTCAATTGGTCGTGCCTGCTTGTCCAGCCAGTTCAGCATTTCAGTATCCCCCACCCCTTCCCCCTGCGATCCGGCAAGGGCGGCACGAAGTAAGCGCGCCTGCTTCCGGGCGGACTTGATAGTGGTTTCGTGATCTTCAAATAGGCCCTCCGCATAGTCATCCAGGTAATCAGCTATCAACGCGATGTCATAGGTCGGTCGTGCCAATTTAGTGACTCGTTCTGCTATAGCTCTTTCGGTGTTGGTGATTTCAATTTGGCTGGCCAATGCAACGCCAAGCGCATGAATGGCGTCCGCTGCCTCTCGATCCAGCCTGCTGTGGTAGTAGCGCTGGCCGTTGCAGTGATACTTGGCAGGCTCCAATATCGCGTCTGGCGGCAAATAGTCATCCGTGTCCCGCTGCGTATACGTACGCTCACGCAGCATGTTTTCGACACTATCGAAGCCACCTGCGGTTTCCCCCTTCCCGGCCTGGATGGCGCGGGCGGTTTCCATTGATTCCATCGCAGAGATATCGTCATCAGCCAACGCCCGCACCGCCTCCAGCTTGGACAGCAATTCGTCGCGCTCGGTTAGAAGTTCGCCGTAATCCCTCCAGCATTCGGAGTATTTGCTTTCCGCGTTCTCCCATAGGGATTCCGGAACAAGCTTGTCTCCAACCTTCAGTCCCATTCGGTTGACTATGGATGCGATAGACTCAGTGCCAGCCCACAGCAACGTGTAGACAGGGCCAATCTCCGCCACTACCCGACCGGCTGACTCGCTCATGGCTGTTCCTTGTGATTTAGAAGTTTGAATAGCGCTGATGCCGTAGTATCTCCGAAGGTCTCCCTTGCCCAACCTTCGCGTGCCGCTGTAACCGACTTGTAGCCACAAGTCATGCACTCCGGGATGTCTTTCGTGCGAAACCCAAAGCGTCCGCCCCATCCTGGGCCGTTTGGCCGAACCTCAACGCCAGCCGCATTAGCAAACTGGCGAAGGGACTTGATGCGTGAATTACTCACGGCCCTCCCCCTCACTGGCCTCAGAGCGGACACCGCCCTTGCCAAGCCTAAGCCGCGCAAACTCAATCAGTAGCGCGTACTCCCGGCCTATCTGTGAATCCATGCCGTGCGTCTTTGCGACCGCAGCAAGAAATTCATAGTCGCTTCCGATGAAGCAGCCGCGCGTGACAAGCAGCCCTTCCTTTGCGTGATAGACGGTCAGCGTCCCTTGCCCGCTGCCGACGTTGCTTGTCCATGTGATTGACGCATTGCCGTAGACCCGCGCATCGCCGGAGACCCGCGCATTGCCGTAGACCCGCGCATCGCCGGAGACCCACGCATCGCCGGAGACCCGCGCATCGCCGGAGACCCGCGCATCGCCGGAGACCCACGCATCGCCGTAGACCCACGCATTGCCGGAGACCCGCGCATCGCCGGAGACCCACGCATCGCCGTAGACCCACGCATTGCCGTAGACCCACGCATCGCCGGAGACCCGCGCATTGCCGTAGACCCGCGCATCGCCGTAGACCCGCGCATCGCCGGAGACCCGCGCATTGCCGGAGACCCGCGCATTGCCGGAGACCCACGCATCGCCGTAGACCTGCGACAAGTTCTTTTCGGATTCTATGTATCCGCCAAGTTCACCAGCGGCAATCAGTCCGAACGCAACCACACACTGTATGCGGAACAACTTGCGGCCCATCCACTCGATGGAATCCTCTTTTACCAGCTTATATTTCTTGCTCATGTTGATTCCTTGGTTGAGTCATAGCGGACGGCTTGGGCGGCGGGCGGGGTTGGCAGCGGTTGCCAATGGGTGGGCTCCCACGGTCCAGATACGTCTAAGTACGCTTCGTAATGCGCATACTCGGCATAGTCATCCGGCTCCGTGGTTAAGAACTGATTCAATTCATCGTCCCAGTGCGCCACACCAGCTATAAATCCAGCCTTTATGCCAAGGAAATAACTCCCATCTCTCGGCGCACTCTCAATCGGCAACCACTCATCCGCCCGCGCATTCGCCGCTCTCCAGTCCTGCGAGCGGAACCAGTTGACGAGAGAGGCTATGAATGCGGCATTCTCATCCCGCTGTTCTCGATCCTTGTCACCGATCTGTTGCTGCGTCACAACCACAACGTCACCTCCGGCAGTCTCAACTGAACCAACTTGCCCGAGATCGGTTGCGTGATGCCACGGGCCAGGCGTCGCACGCTCACTCAGCGCTCGGCATCCGTAACAACAGACTCCGGCAGATTGGGGGTGGGGGTTGTCATGGGCTGCTCCTGGGTGCTGTCGCTGCAAATCAGAAAGGCACGTCGTCGGACTGATCAGATACGGACGCTGACCGCTGCGGACGCTCCGACTTGCTTGCGGCCTTATCCTTGTCTTCGGCGAACAGACTCAACTTGCCATCCCACCAAGCGCCCACCGGGATTGCATGGAACTCCAAGCTGATATTTCCGTCATCCCACTTAGTGGCCCGACCCACGTTGATCCACTGCCTCTTTTCCTCGCCATCGCGAGTGGTGTACGGACGGCCTGCGGTGACGTTGTAGCGTTCGACTGGTGCGCTCATGTTGCTTTCCTCATGTTGATAAGTTCGGAACAGATTGCGGTGATTTCGGCGTCTGCCTTGATGCAGGCTTCTTCCAAGGTTTTGATTGCGATTTCGTCGCGGTTGACGCGCTCAATGGCTAGCTGAAGTCCGGTCGGGAATCGCGGGTCGTAGCTCACTACGTCGCACCATTCGCGCTCAGCGACCCATAGCTGCCCCTGCACCTGCCAGCGGTACTCTTGGGCGTGTGCTCCATTGCGCAGGGCGTACAGGTGTTTTGCCTGCGCCGACGGGCATTTGATTTCCAGTAAGCCCTTGTCGCCGATCAGGCCATCCGGAGATATGCCCACGAAGGACAGCCGTGGATGCACGATGAAAGCGACCTGATCGACCAACTCTCCGGTGTGCGCCTCGTAAGCGCCTCGGGCTAGCGGCTCCAGTTCGCTACCACGCCTCATGGCGTCGTTCTGGAACGTCGTTTCCGGTTCTCCGGTCAGACGTTCCAGTGCCACGGTGACGATCAGATTGGCGCGGCTAGTGGACGGCCCGGACTTCGTTGTCGCCATCAAATCGGCGAACCTGGAGCCGGTGAGTTTGCCGGCGCGCAAGGCCAGCCATTCGGCGCTTCCCTGGATCACTTGGCATCCTCCAGCATTTGGTCTGCGGAGGCTGCTGTGTCCTTGAAGTCCTGCATACGGTCACGCACTAGGGCGCGGTCGTTGGCTGGGAAGTCAGTCCAGAAGGACCGGAAGTGTTCGGTGCCCTTGGCTGCTGCTGCCTTGCACTCGGCGATAGCTGCGTCACGCTCCGGACTGTCCTGCGGCGTTGCCTGCTGCACGGCAACCGCTGCCGGCTTGGCGCGCTGTTGCCCAACAATCTCCGCGATCACTTCCTCCGGAAGATCCTCAATATCCTGCGTGAACAGATCGGAGGCAGCGGTGCAGGTAATGACCGCATCCACCTGACCGCGCTTCTTAGCCATCTTCAGGATGGTGTTAGCCACGTCAGCCGGATTGGTGCGAACCTGTTTCTTCTGCTCGACCTTGCCCTGATACTTACTGAACTTCACGCGGCGGCGATTCTCCGGCGTTGCGTCAAATTCCTCCGGACAGACCGCCAACCGCCATGCGTACTTGTCTTCCTGGCTGCTGCACTCGCCGATGCCCGCGCCGATGAACGCGCCGGACATGGAAGTCAGGCGGACCTTAACCCGGTAGTGAACCTCACCGTCGCGGCTCAGATCCTCGACCTCCGGATCGCCGGCCAGTCGGAAGGTTGCCATCAGCTTTTCAGCGCCGGCCTTGTAGAGGCTCTTGGACTTCGTGCCCGGAATGGTCCCGTAGTGGGTGCCGTCCTGCATGACTTCCTTCATCACGTCCTGCATGAGGTTCACTTGGGCGCGAACGTCCGCAGCCGTGAGTGAGCGCTGGCCGTAGTTCTCTACTGCGGGTTGAAACTGGACTACCTGATTCATTTCACTTTTCCAGAATTAGAATGCGCATCCTTGCGCGTGACGGAGAACAAGCCTCCAGTAGGCCGGGCAGGAGGGCGCCCGACAGTTGCTTGTGACGCCTCTATCGCCATGCGGAAGTTGTCGCCGGCATAGATCGGCTTGCTGAGTTGGGGCCAGGCGCTCATCGACTAGCCCCTCACGGCGCTGGTAACCAACGCCTTGACATGCGGCGCAAACCCTGCATCACGCGGCTGAGCGGTGGCTATTGCCAGCCCGAACGCAGTGACGAAGATCACGCCGCACGCGATATCGAACCCATGCCGGCGCAAGTACCACGCGGCGTTCCCTGTGGTGCGGCTAAGCGCCTTGTAGATCGTGCTGCGGTAGTCGTCGTGCCGGTGCGGCGGGTGAGGAGTTGCGCCTTCCAGGATTAGGGTGGGGTTACGGCACATAAACCACCGCCTTGCCGCCGCGCAGCACGTACCACGTATCTGCCTCAATTCCGTTTTCACCGACCTTGCTGGCGAATACAGAGAGAATTTCTCGGTTCTTGCCGCGCTCCACAAGGAAGATCGCGCCAGCTTTGCCAGCCTTGGCCGCTCCGTCTCCCGCGTTAGCCGCGACGGCGTTAACTCCCTTGGCTTCACACTGGGCGTAGTAGCCGCTGGTGGCGCTGTTGGCGTAGTCGCCGCTGGTGGCGCTGT
>NZ_FNLD01000001.1:875934-1222095 GCF_900104085.1 Pseudoxanthomonas sp. CF125 | reverse complement strand
GCCGCTGGTGGCGCTGTGGGCGTAGTCGCCGCTGGTGGCGCTGTGGGCGTAGTTGCCGCTGGTGGGTGAAGCCGACTTCTTGGTCCACTCGATGGCAGCTTTAATCAGACCCGGCACGCCGATTTCGGCGGTGATCTTGATCTTCTGACTGGCTGTCTTGTCGCTTTCCTGGTCGAGCGCCCCAGATTGCTCCACGAGCGCGTAGCGGTTGCCATCACGCAGGCCGTAGTAGGTCAACACGGCAAGCGGATGCTGGTGGCATGCATGGAAGCCGCCGCCACACGCAGTGACCGCCCCTTTGTGCGTGTAGGTCTTGCCAATTTCGTACTGAAACCCGCGGCACTGCAGGCTCTTGTCGAACCCCTTATAGCTGGTGATTACCTTTTCCAGCATGAACTCAGCAGGCAGGACAACATTGTCCGGTGCGCCAGAGAACAGTGGTGCTATGTCAGATGCTGTGTGGCCCGCGATGCCCGTACCAATCGCGGTAACCAGGAATGTCTTGGATGGCGTATCGACTGCAAACGACAGGAAACGCGTTACCGCCAACTTCAGCGAGTCTATCCCCTCCATCGTCGGAATTGCGTAGCAATCACCCTGCAATCCCTCGCCCTGGCCCATGATGGCGCCGAACTTCTCGACTGCAGTTTTCGCAGCGCCGCCGATGTGCTGGCCGTCGGCGTTGCTTCCGAACACGAAGACTTCGCCGGGCTTGAGTTTCTTGATTACCTTGCTGGTGGTTGCCATCAGAAATTTCCCTTGTAGTTGGTACGGGTCTGCGGATTAGCCGCCTCGTGGTCTAGGCGTTCTTGGTTGAATTCCTCAATCGACTCGTTATTCATCGCGATCACGTCCAGGCCGTAGTCCGCGACGAGGATTCGCGCCACGTCTTGCGGGTCGATTAGCGGGAAGGGGGCTGTGCGGGGCTTCATGGCTGTGCCGTCTTTGCGATGGCGGCGGTCAGCGCGGCAATCGCCTCGTGGTCGTCATCGCCCATAAAGGGCGAACCGCAGGCTTCCTCGCTTGCCAAGTTGCGATGAAGGTTTCGCAGAGCGAGTTGAGCGGCAGCCAGGAGTTCGGGCGCCGCAGCGATCAGGCGGGCGTCAGCCTGACGCTCAGCAGTTTCTCGCCAGTAGCGCTCGTCTTGGCCGGTGTACAGACTTGGCCATTTGAGTGCGCAGATATAACCACCAGCGTCACGCACTCCGTACTGATGCGCGGTCCACGGCCCGGGTGTATGTCCGCTCACGACCGCGCCAACCCAATCGGCCACTTGCGCGCCGTCTCGGTGAACATGGCGATGCCGTCGCGGAGGGCTTGTTCCTCGCTGATGTAGCCCGTCTTGTTGGACTCGCGACGGCGGTAGTCGGCTACCCAGTCCACGAGATATGCGGCGACCAGCGCGTCCAGCTCACGGGCGGCCTGGATCGGATCAGGCGCCAGATACGCGGCGATGAACTTGCCCAGGGCCATTTCGCCCATCGCCTCCTCCACGAACGCGGGGAGGGACATGAGCTGGGACTCTAGGGAGTCGGGGGTGTGGAGGACGGCGCTCATGACTTCACAGCCTTGAACGCTGCGTCCACCATCTTCGCGAAGCGCTCGCGCTGAGCGTCCCTGGCAGCGTCCCAGGCAGCGGCCCCGGCAGCGTCCCTGGCAGCGGCCCTGGCAGCGTCCCAGGCAGCGGCCCAGGCAGCGGCCCAGGCAGCGTCCCAGGCAGCGGCCCTGGCAGCGTCCCTGGCAGCGTCCCAGGCAGCGGCCCTGGCAGCGGCCCTGGCAGCGTCCCAGGCAGCGGCCCCGGCAGCGTCCCTGGCAGCGGCCCTGGCAGCGTCCCAGGCAGCGTCCCTTAAAGACTCATCACCAGTGGTGAGGTATTGACGAACTACATCCGGTGCATCCCACAACTCAATCACTTGGAGGGCAGACCACCGCGCGAACTCGCGCATAAGCGGCTCGGCGTCAATTCGCTTGATGATCTTGCGGCGGGTTGCGACCACCTTGTCATCGCCGGTCTTGATTTCTCCGCCTAGTTCGACCAAGCACAAGGTATTGCCAGGTGCGTACTGCAGGGCGTCGAAGGGATGAGTACTGGCATGCAGGCCAGAGCTGCACAGTTGCAGTGGGCCGGTGTGTTCAAGCCATTCGCCGTTCGCAGGGATGGGCGTCCCGTCACGGAGGGTGTCAGCTACAAAGTGATAAGCAAGGTTGCGTGCTGCGTGACCCATCTCGTTCTCCCGTCAGGCCGTGGTGGCTTGATGGGAGTAAGTAAACCATCGTTTACCTTACGAGGTCAACAGCTATTTACGCGTAAACGGCAGTTTACTTATGACTATTTGGAATAAGATGCTTTAGAGGGTGCTGTTTCGCGGCTTCTCAGCAGACTGGGTCAGGCTTGCCGCACGCTGTGATGCCGCAGTGAAACCACGCATGCTGAACTTGAAGGCATGGAAAGACCCGGTTGCTTGATCTGTTGGGATAGCAATACCAATGATTCCGCTTGCATGGTCAATGGCCCGAGCGGCTTCATCATGGTCTGAAAACACCATCAGATCACCCTCCGGATCCGCGGCGCACTGCAGCATCAGTGCTGAGCCTTTCCCGGACGAATTGACGAGAGACATGTAGGTTGATCCGTCCTCGCAGGATAGTCCCGTCGAAATCGCATAAACGCACTTTTGCTCGGTTATATAACAGGCGTATAGAAGCGTCCCACCACTCGCGTTCACAGTTTGGGCAGCGATTACATTACCTGCTCTATCAACTGTCCAGTCTTGAAACGCCTCTTCAGCAAGGGCGGTGGGACTCAGCATCAAGGCCGCGAGCACAAGAAAGTTTTTCATAAACACCCCCTTAAAACGCGTGAGTACGGATAAGCCCAACATCCTCTAGCGGAATCCCCTCCGCGATACATTCTCGGGCCTGTTCTAGTTCCCGATGGCACTCTGCCAGATCAACGTCCTCTAGGCAGTCAACACTTGCCAGGCCAAACGTATGCTGGTTTACCAGCCACTTCAAGGAGTAGGTGCGGGATAGCCACTTAATCCGCTGAAGCCTGCATTCCCTTGTCACCATATCGGCGGCTGGGGCGTGAAAATCCTCTCTACTAACGAGCCTTAGCTTTGGCCGTTCTGCGCGGCGTTGCTGTATCCGCTCGGCTATCAGAGCCGCCATTGCTTCCAGTTTTCCGTTCTCCGACATTGCCTAACCCTCTTGCTGTGACTTGTTCTGCCAGCCAGCGGGTTACGACGACAACGTTGTTGTCGTTAGGACGCTTGAGAATCCTGAACACCCCAGTGATCAGATCTGCGTCCTCCTTGGGTCGGAGCGATATACCCCATTGCTCAAACTGACCCAGCACGTATTCGGCGGCTTGGGTCATTATATTTTCGTCCTCGCTCACAGACTGAGACGCTTTGTCGGCGGGCTTCTTGGAGCCCTTCCCGGTCGTAAGCCATTGAATGCTGACGCCGTAGTATCGGCTCCACGCCTCCAGAGCGACGCCGCCAGGAACCTGCGTCTTGCCCTTTTCGATCTGGGACATGGACTGTTTGGTAGTACCGGCGATAGCGCCGGCCTGTTCCAGGGTCAGTCCCGCATCTAGCCGCAGTTGGTTGAGACGTTCGCCAATAGTCATGTCAACCATTCTTGACTTTTCCAGGTAAATAGTGGTTGACGAGAAGGGTAAACAGTGATTTACTTCAGAAATGAACATTACGAAGCGCTTCCTCAAGTCCGCCCTCGGGTTCGACAAGGACGTAGAACTCGCTGCATTCCTCGGCGTGACTCGTCAGGCCGTTAGTGCATGGAAGGAAGATCAAGCGCTTCCTCGTGGGCGACAGTGGCAGGTGCGCGCTCTGCGTCCTGAACTCTGGAAAGGCGACAAACACAAGTAATTCCATGTGGCTGGGCTCCGAAAGGGACCCGGCCATTTTCATGACCATCAAGGGGAATTCTGGGGAACACAAGTTCCCCGCGGTTCCCCAGCAAGGGGGATGCATGCGCCACCTAAGTATTACCTACCAAGACGGTCTCACACAGCGCGCCCGCAGCCTGCGGGAACACATGGTGGGGCAGGTGTATCAACAAGGGTTGGTCGAGGTCGCCGGCAAGATGGATCTCTCGCCGTCCAAGCTCACCGAGAAGCTGGCCGGTTCGGACAGCGGCGGAAAGCCTCGCGCCCTGACCATAGACGAGCTAGAGCGGTACATCGAGAACGGCGACGTTTCGCCGATCCATTACCTGATCGAGAAGTACCTGACCTGTCCTCAGGCAGCCCACAGCGAGGCGATTGCGCAGCTTGCCGAGCTTGCTAAGGCCCTCCCGGCGCTCTTGGAGCGGGCAGGGGTCAAGTGGCCGTGAACCTCTTTCTTATTGGTCGTCTGAGTCGGGGGCTTTTAAGGGCCCATCGATACGCTACCTCAAGCGACGTGACAGTTAAGTCAACGCCTTGCCCGTACTGCAATGCTACGGCCCGAGCCATCCGCTGGGTGATCGCCAAGTGGATTGAGGCCGGCATAGACAAAGGAGAGTGCTAATGAGTGTCTGGGATCATTTGCGGCGGACCTGCGAGCCGCCGTCTGAGCTAATTGAAGTGCCTGAGGATGCCCGCAGAGTGTTCAACCAGGCCATGGGCGCATGGATCGCGGGCGACGCCCATGGCTTTTGGTTGGAGCCGGAGACCGGTGATGGTCACTGCAATCCTGAGCAATTCACCATAACAATCGCTCAGCGCCTTTCCGCGCTCAGCGAGGCCTACAACGCAGCTGACACCGGTAGCCCTATCGAAGACCAAATGCTGGGCGCGTTGTTGTGGCTGTACATGGATTGGGCAGAATTTCCTAAGATTGATTTCATCAATGGCCCGGCTGACCATAAGAAGCAGTTTGGGGATACGGAACATCTGGAGTTCTGGATCACGCCCCAAGCAGAAATCGGCGGGTATAAGGCGGACTTCCTTGTTTGGTTCAAGTTAAAAAACAAGGTAGGCGGGTTGGCCATTGAGTGCGATGGTCATGCTTTCCACGAGAAAACGAAAGAACAGGCGTCTCGAGACAAAGCCCGCGACCGGGCCTTCATCACCGCAGGGTTTCCAGCGCTGAGGTTCAGCGGCAGCGATATCTTCCGCGACCCTCTGAACTGCTTAGAGCAGATCAAGTTAGCCCTCGATCCGGTTCTTGACCGGGTGTCGAAAGAAGGGGGGCTTTACTGATGCCCAACAGGATCATTCGCGAGACGATCCTGACCAGCGACAAGGTGGACGAGCTGGATTCGTCCGCTGAAGTGTTCTACCGCCGCCTGCTTTCCAAGGTGGACGACTACGGCAGGTACGACGCCCGCCCTTCCATTCTCCGTTCAATGCTCTTCCCCTTGCGGGTTGACCGCGTGCGTGAGGCCGACTGTACCCGTTGGATGGCTGCGTGCCAGAAGGCCGGACTGATCGCTCTTTACTCCCATGCCGGCAAGCCTTTCTTGGAATGCAGCAACACGGAATGGCAGAAGCGGTCCCCGTCAAAGTACCCCCCACCAACAAATGCAAACATTTGCGCGCAAGTGCAAACAAATGCTCACCTAGTCGTTGACGTTGACGTTGACGTATCCGTTGTCGTTGAGAATCAAGAGCAGGTTGATCCGCCTGCGGCGCCTCCCCCTTCAGTCACCGAGACGAAGGGCAAGAACGGCAGCCGCCTCCCTGACGACTGGAAGCTTCCTGACGACTGGGCAGCATGGGCGAAGCTGGAGCGCCCCGACCTGGATATCCCAAAGCAGGGCGAGAAGTTTGCCGATCACTGGCAATCCTTGCCTGGGGCCAGGGCTAGGAAAACCGATTGGCAGAAGACGTGGCGGAACTGGATACGGGGCGAGCGCGCCGCGCCACCAGGAACCGTTGGCACCTCGCGCCCGCAAACCAATACCCCGAAGCAGGCAATGGCTCCGTCCGAGTCACCGCTAGAGCGCGCATGCAACTGGGCGAGACAGCAATGCCACAACGGCCAGATAGACGAAACCGAAAGGGATCGACTGATCGCGGCTGCAACCGCCAAACATAGAGGCGAATCATGAAGAAGGCGCACACATGGCTACTTCTCAAAGAAGGGTTCAACGCACAGGAAATAGCGGCGGCGGCAGGGGTGGGGTTAGCGGTCGCGTTGGGGATGATGAACGAAGCTACGCCGCGCTCTGCCCGCCATATCAACGGACAGCTCCGTCTGAAGTCGTCATCAACGGAATCCGCTGCGTCAACTGCGACGGCGGGAACTTCGCAGATGCCGCGTGGATTGCCAATAACGGGAAGCCGCTGAGATGAAAATCGCCACCCCCGAACAACTCCAAAACTGGTTCGCCTTCCTCCGCACGCAAAAGCTGCCGCTAGAGGTGAGCAGCAAGCGGTGGGTGAAGTCGCGGACCGATCCGCAGAATCGCTACCTGTTCGGCGTGTGCTACCCGCCGATAGCGGAGGTCATGGGTTACACGGTGGATGACGTGCACGAATGGGTATGCGGCCAGTTCTTCGGCTGGGTAGATCGCAAGGTTCCCAAGACGCCCAACAACCCACACGGCCTGGAGTCCGTCCCGTTCCGCCGCACGACGACCGACGAGAACGGCAAGCGCGACGTGATCGACCCGGCGCGGTTTGGTCAGTTGCTGGACTCGGTTGTATTTCCAATCGCCGCCAAGTGCGGTGCGTTTATTCCTGAGACTTATTCGGAGGCTGCGTGATGTGTGAATTCAAGATCGGACAGCTAGTTAGGGTCGTGGCTGCAGAATTTAGAACTGAATGCGTTGGACGGGCCGCTGTTGTGACTCAGCTTGAGGATTGGGGGCCGTTCGGAATGTTTTATGGGTTAGACATATCTCCAATCGAATGCTTTCAGGGTGAGCGTCGAGCGTGGAGGGCGTACCAACTAGAGCCATTAGTAGACGACGGCCACCGCGCCTCAGAATTTTCCTTCACCGAGCTTATGGATCGGTGTAGGGAGGGGGTGAGCGCGTGACTGCGAAGAAGAACCGCAATAGGCGCAATCGCAAGCGCTTCCTCTTCGCTGCGCAGAACGGCAAGTGTGCCTACTGCAACAAGCCGCTAACGATCCGCCAGGCCACTCTTGATCACGTCGTGCCGAAGTGCATGGGCGGCCCTGGAACCCGGGACAACATGAAGGTTGCTTGTCGCGACTGCAATTGCAAGAAGGCAGACAAGCCGCCGCACGTTTGGTTTGGGCTGCTGATGCAGGGGCTGGTCGCATGAGAACCAAGAACGCCAAGCGCATCACCTCCGGCGAGTCGGCCCACATGGGCAAGGTCAAGGAGTCCGGTTGCGCAGTCTGCGGTGCAGGCCCTTACGTAGACGCCCACCACATCAAACAGGGCGCGCACTTCACGACGGTCGGCCTGTGCAAGCAATGCCACACCGGGCCGATGGGCATCCACGGCGACAAGACCATGTGGCGGATTCACAAGATGGAAGAAATCGATGCGCTGAACGAAACGCTAAGGAGAATCTACGAATGATTGCCCAGATGGATGTAATCACACACAAGCACTGCAACCGCAAGTCCTGCACACACGGAGGCATGGTTCAGCCCATTTCCAGTTTCTCGATGAGTTGCGGCGCGCCGCGGGCCTACTGCAAAACCTGCCAGCGCCAGGACAACGCCCGCATGCGAAAGGCGAAGGGCATCCCGACTCGGCAGGAGATGCAGGAGGACATGACGGACTGCCCGTTGCCGGCACCGCCCGAGCTTTCCGTCCAACTCCTACATCTGCATACGAAGCGGGCGTATGGGGCGGTTCCTGGGCAGTTACGAGGAGTGTTGTGATGGCCGGACGGATAAGGCTTATTGAGATGAGAGAGGGATCTGGCTCGCGTATATCTGTGTTTGAGATTCCCGATTACGCCCCCCGCGCAGAGGATCGCGCGTGGGTGGATCGCGAGTTGGGCGATGCAGGTAACGAGCCGATACCGTTTGAGCTAACCGAAGCTGGAAAGGAGGCGTTGAAGTGAGGCGAGCCGCCAAGCGAGACTCTAATCACGCCGAAATAGTGAAGGCGCTGCGTGCCAATGGCGTCATGGTGCTGGACCTAGGCGCCGTGGGTGATGGCTGTCCGGATCTGCTGGCTGGAGCGTTAGGACGGCTCACGCTGCTAGAAATCAAGGATGGCGCAAAGCCTCCAAGCGCAAGGACGCTGACGGACGATCAAGTCAAGTTCCATCGTGAATGGCTGGCTGCAGGCTTGCCGGTGTTTGTGGTGGAGACAATCGAGGCCGCGATAGCTGCGGCGCGCAATCCTGGATTGTGGGAATAAGGGGAACATCATGTGCATGACTGACGAAGCAATGTCCAAGCTGTCCGACGCGATGCGGGAGAAGTTTGGCGCAGGGGTGGAGTTTGAACTTGCGCTGGGTGAGCTGGTGGGGCGGTATCGCAGGGCGCATGACGCGGCGATGCGGGACCAGCAGGCCGCTGAGTTGTTGCCGTTGGGACGGAATGTAGCAGCAATCCGGCTCGGCGTAGCTCCCTCAACCGTCTACAAGATGTGCCATAGGCATCGCCGAAACCGTTCTACACCTGATGAAGCGGCGTAGACACAAAGGTAATTAACTGGCACCACCAAACAAGAGGGTGTGTGCCATGTCCAATTCGCAATGTGCTCCTAAGTCTATCGGTGATGCCGCTCGCCAGTCCGAAGTTGGGGCGGCCGTAAGTCGCCTGTACCAGGCCGCCGAGCTTCTGTCGCAAGAGGCGGAATTCACCAATCAGCGCGTCAGCTCCGTTCTGGCGCCCGCCGCTCCAACTGCCACCGCCGAATCGAAAGACCAGCAGAGCGGATGCGCCCTGGCGGAACAACTAAACACCATCGCCCGTCAGGTAGAGGCCGCGACAAACTACTTCGCCTCCACCCGGAACCGCGTGGAGCTGTGACATGGGCGGCATCCGAGAGTTCGCCACAGGGGCGACGCGGGATCAGGACGCGGACAAGTGGGACTTTGAGGGGTTCCTCTCGCCGCTAGTAGTCGCTGCATATGGCCGCTACATGCACCGTCACCGCAAGCTGCCGGACGGCACGCTACGAGCCTCTGACAACTGGCAGGCGGGAATTCCGCTGGACGCCTACGTTAAGTCGGGCTGGCGCCACTTCTACGACCTGTGGGCCAACCACCGCGGCGTCCCGGCTCGCGAGGGGGTCGAGGATGCGTGCTGTGCGGTTCTGTTCAACATCATGGGCTACCTACACGAATATTTGAAGGCCCGGCAGACACCGCAGATCGTTCCGCACGCCGTTGCCGCCGCCTACCTCCGAGACCGCGCCGAGCAAGACGACGACTTCCAGAACCCGCACGCCATCCAGTTCGGCGCTGGCGGTGAGGTGATCGATGTGACTAAGGCGCCGTATGTGCCGAATCCGCCGTCTAACGAGGATGGAAGCTGATGAAACGTAGTCAACGCGGTGACGCGGAAGTGTTCCTGATTTTCCTGGCATTCGGGCTATTCGTTGCCGTGACTGTGGGCCTGACCATGTACGGAGAAGCCTATTCCTGCAGTAAGCGCGCCGGCCTGATGGGGCTCCGCCATAGCTGGGGGCCGATGCAGGGCTGTATGGTCCAGGTCGGGCAACGATACTCGCCCATCGAGTACATCCGCATCGTGGATGACAAGGTCATTATCCAAGGGGATGGCGGCTGATGGGCCGCAGGCACTACATTTTGCCGGACTGCCAGATTCGACCCGGCGACCCTACCGACCACCTGGATTGGATCGCTGCTGACATTATCCGCCGCAAGCCTGATGTGATCGTGTGTATCGGCGACTTCTTCGACTTCCCGAGCCTGTCCAGCTATTCGACACCAGGCGGCGTGGAGAAAGAGGGGGCGAGGATCAAGGCCGATCTGGATGCGGGGCACGCAGGCTTAGAGCGGTTGATGGCGCCTATCCACGCTGAGCGGGAACGGCTGCGTACCGGTCACCGCAAGCGCTGGGAGCCGCGGCTGATCTACACCTTCGGCAACCACGAGGAAAGGATCGACAGGCCCGCTAAGGAAGACGCCCGATTCCAGGGAGTGCTTGGCACCCACTTGTGCGAGGTGGAGCGGTTCGGGTTTGAGCGTTACGAGTTCCTCGTGCCGGTCGAGGTCGATGGCGTTTGGTACTCGCACTACTGGCAGTCGTCCCATAGCCCACGCCCCATCGGCGGCACGGTGGATAACCGGCTCAACAAGCTTGGCTTCTCCTTCGTCGCTGGACACGAGCAGGGGCTGCGCTACACCAACCGTCCATTGCCCAACGGCAAGACCTTACACGGACTGGTCGCGGGTAGCTGCTACCTGGTTACTGAGGGATATCGCGGTCCGCAGGCGTCGAACGAGTGGCGCGGTGTGGTCGTGCTGAACGATGTGCGTGACGGGAACATGGCAATACCCATGTCGCTGGATCTGCAGTACCTGTGCCGGGAGTACGCTGGGGAAGAGCTGCAGGCGTATATGGACAAGCGATATCCGGACAAGGACTGGAGTCATCTGGCATGAGGCCTTGCTCTGTCTATATCGGCGGGTTTCAGCCATCCCCGGACCTTTTGTTCCTGAAGGCTGGCATGACCAACGACGTAGCGGCCCGAATGAAGGCTTACGCCGGCATGATCCCGGGCGGGCTGACCTTCATGTACGCCACAGAATTGGGCAGTCGTGGCGAGGCATTGAACGGTGAGCGCGGCGTGCTAACGGCGCTTGCGGCTACCGAAGGCATCGAAGCGGTTGGCGG
Organism: Pseudoxanthomonas sp. CF125; assembly: GCF_900104085.1. Taxonomy (GTDB): domain Bacteria; phylum Pseudomonadota; class Gammaproteobacteria; order Xanthomonadales; family Xanthomonadaceae; genus Pseudoxanthomonas_A. The sequence goes on along the minus strand of NZ_FNLD01000001.1, from coordinate 1,211,344 downwards.
TGAGTGGTTCAAATGCGCCCCGCTAATGAAGCTGACGGCGCTGGATGAGCTTTGGAAGGTAGGAAAGCAGGTTCTCCAGGTTCGCACGCTGACCCCGGAGCCGTATGCGGGCAATCGGCGTGGTCGCCGCAAGAAAGGAAGCCGGAAATGAATATGGAACTGACGAAGGCTGCCAAGACAGTCGCTTCATTGGCCGGAACCCACGAGGTAGGCGAGCCGCCCGATATCTATCAGGTGTTCGCTGACTTCAGCGCCGAATCCCTGACCCCCGAGAAGGCGTGGTGGCTCGGCATGGTTCGGACCGTGTGCGGCAACACCTCCCTGCCGACCGATCTATTCATCGCTAAGGCAAGCTGCACGATGGGTCGCGTTGACCGGTTCAAGGAGTGGGGCTACCTGACCGCAGCCAAGTTCGTAGGCGCACGTCAGAGTGAACAGCGCCGGCAGAGCCGCGTTGGGGCCTACCGCACCGATTGGGGACACCAGGCGTCCCGGGACGGTCTTGCGCTTGCGCTCTGGGGCGGCAAGCACGCAGACCTGATCTACAACGGTCTGTACGTGGTCAACCAAACAGGCTGGTGCGAGGTTCCAGGCGTTGGAGTGCGTGCCAAACAGTTCGATTGCACAAAGGAGTCGTATCAGTCGGTGCGTGACGAGGTGGGAGGCCGGGCTAACGACCTGATAAACGAAGCTGCCCACTGGCTGGCTATGTGCATGTCTGGCAAATACAGCTCAGAGTTCATTCATCGCTACGAGCTTTACTCTGGCAACGTGTGGCACGGCTAAAAAGATAACCCCAGTTGACACGCATGGATAATGAATTGACGGCAACTGCCGCGCCCCACCTGCACTCCTAAACACCGCCGTCGCTGACGAGCAACACGGAACCATGCAGTCACCGCCTCGGCGTGTGGGGCAACTTTTCAACCCACACGTTGAACCGCCCCTTATCAACCCAGAGGTTGTATGGCCCTGAAGCTCGTCAAACCCGGTGAACCACTCCCGGAAGACGAGACTAGGGCTGAGCGGATCGAGCGCGCCAAGGACGCATGCACCGCGATCATGGCGGCTGCTGAGGCGGACGGCGACTTCTGGTGTCTGGTGTCTGGTAACGACGACATGCACGTTTACTTCCTCGGCGACGCCCTGGAGATGGCCTGCATCACCGAAGAGGTGGCTAGGCGGCTGAAGCTGGCAGAGATTGGGTTCGGCGACTGATGGCTGCTAAACCACCCAGGGTCCGGCTCCATGACCCCGAGCCACTACAGGACTACTACCAAGACAAGGATGGCGACCAGTATTCCGTTGCGCGCCTCTGCGACGATGCCAGATCGCTTTCAGTATTCGAGGTTCCGTTAGCCGCGCTTAGTCTTTCGTCCCATCCGTGGACGGGGGACAACATGCTGTGTTTGGCGCTGCATGTGAAAAAGTGCATGGAGGCGGACCTGTCGTTTCCCGTCCTACTGGACTGGAATGGCGATATTGCCGATGGCCGGCACCGGATACTGAAAGCGATTGCGCTCGGCAAGCGGACGATCAAGGCACGCCGGATGACGTGGAAGCCTGTGCCCGATAAATTGGCACCTGCAGAATGACCGCGGACGAGGTTGTCGCCGAGATATCGCGCCGAGCGTGGCGCTTCGGTGTCGCGGTGCTGCTTTATCCCGAGGTGAACGTTGACTGTGATGGGCTGCCTGCTGGCGGCTACTTCGATGAGGACAAGATGGTCCTTGCCGTGGCTACGGGGCGCAAGACGGACACATGGCTTGGCGTCCTTCTTCACGAATACTGCCACCTGACCCAGTTTATCGAGGGCCAGCCGAGTTGGGCGGCGTACAAAAACGACCTGTGGGAGTGGCTGGAGGGCAAGTCCATCAAGGACGCCGCCGCCTCTCTGGAGTCGGTGAGGACGGTAGAGGCTGACTGCGAGCGTCGCGCCATTAGATTGGCTCGCGAGCTAGACGCTCCTATAGACCTGGATCGGTACGCCAGGGCTTCTAACGCCTACCTGCATTTCCACAACGTACTGCTCAACGAGCGCAAGTGGATTCGCAAGGGCGTGGTGCTGGGCGAGCGCGAGGACGTGCTGAAGCTCTGCAACTCAACGATTGACAAGGACTTCAGCAAGACGCCCGTCAAGCTCTACAAGGCGCTGCTGACGTGTGTTTGATGCCCAATGTGGGCACGAACATGCCCGATTTGGGTAAGGACCAATAACTTATCCCGTAAGCGGGTTAAGGGCTAGAACCGTACAGGGGATTCCTCAATGAACACGAACCGGACGCCTGTATGGCGAACACCAAATTGAACTCCGACCTGACGCACGCCATCGGTGCAGCGGTAGGCAAGAGCGCGCCCCCAGCGGGCATCGTAGGACTGGCGGCACTAGGCGCAATCGACATGACGTTCGTGGTTGGTTTGGCGACGGTCGGGTACATCGTCCTGCAGGCGTCCTATTTGTTGTGGAAGTGGGCTAAGGAGCGCCGCGAGAGCAAGAAGTTCCTGGCCAGCATGGGCCTGCCGCCGGAGCGTAAGGAGTGAGCGCGCCTCGTGTCATCGCCGCGGTACTGGCCGGCGCCTTAGCGGCTGCTGCAGGCACTGCCGCATTCGTCCAGCCGTGGGAAGGCCGAGAGCTGGACGCCTACCGCGACGTAGTTGGCGTCTGGACGATCTGCGAGGGCATTACGGGGCCGGACGTGGTGAGAGGTCGCAAGGCTACACCCACCGAGTGCGATGCACTGCTGGAGACTGCAGTAGCCCGCCATCTGACAGGCATAGCAGCTTGCATCAACGTGCCGCTGAAGCAGAACGAGTGGGTAGCGGTCGGATCTTGGGCATTCAACGTTGGCGTTTACGCCGCGTGCAACTCTGGATTGGTCCGCAAGATCAACGCAGGCGTTCCCGCGGTGACGTGGTGTCGCGATCTGCTGAAGTGGGACAAGGGGCGAAAGAACGGAAAGCTCGTGGCGATTCGCGGGCTGACTAACCGGCGCAAAGCCGAGTTCAAGACCTGTATAGGGGTGGGTTGATGAAGCGATTCCTCGCCGGCCTAGCGGTCGGCTTCCTTCTGGGAGCAGCGAGTCTATACGGCGCCGCGCTATATCTGACCTACGGGGTGCACTGATGGCAACTGAAACGACCATTGGCGTCGAAGACTAATGAAACTACTCCTCGCCACCCTCCTGCTAACCGGTTGTGTGCAGGGTAAGGCGGTCGAGTCGAAGGACTACACCCACAGAATCGAGCTGGTAACAGGCGGCGTGTGCTCGGCTACAGCGGTAGGCAGCAGGACGCTTCTGACCGCGGCGCACTGTGTGACCACCAAGCCCAAAGTGCTGGTGATCGACGGAACTGCCGCTGGCGTCTTGGATATCACCCTAGACGGCAAGGACCACGCCTTAGTCTCGGTCACCATCACCTTCGACCACGTTGCCAAGGTCGCCGCTACGCCAAAACAAGGCGCCCGCGTGCACTGGTACGGCCAGCCGATGGGGCTGGAACAGGTCTACGGCGAGGGGATCGTCGTCGGGCACAAGGACGACCGGTATCTGATCGACGGGAGCCAAATATGGTTCGGGTCGAGCGGTGCGGGTCTATTGAACGACCAGGGCCAGGTCGTCGGGGTCATTTCAGGGTTTGTGGCCAAGGATCAATTCAAGCTGGGCTGGGCGTGGCCGCTGGCGTTTACTGCCGAACAATTGGGTGCGATCAAGTGACCCCCAGCCAAATCCTCCTAACCGTCAAGGCCTGCATCCTCCTGGCGCTGCTAGGGCTGGCGTACTACCTGGGCGGCGCAAGTGAGAGGGCAGACTTCGCCGACTACCGGACAAAGGTCATGGCCTCCACGGCTAAGGCTGCGGAGCTGGCTACGAGGGCGTCGGAACTGGTGCGCAAGGCAGAGCAGGCCCATGGCGTTGCAATCGCCGCGGTAGCCGAGCAATACGAACAGGACAAGAAGACCAATGACCGCAAACAAGCTGATCTTGTCGCTAGCCTTAGGGCTGGCAATGTCCGCCTGCACCAGCGCTGGCAAGCTGCGCTCGCTACCAGTGAGCTGTCCAGTGCTGTCAAGTCCGCCAGCGAGCCTGATGCAGCCGCCCGAGACAGGGAAGAAAGTGCGGGCCGAATTGTTCGCGCCGCAGACGAAGCCGACGCCCAGATCCGCGGACTCCAGGAAGTGATTAGGGCGGATCGACGCTAAGTGGGCATCGAGATTATTGCGATAGCTTGTGCGGCTGCCTCATCGGCCTATGCGAGCAAGGCAGCCAATCAGAGTGTTGACCAGGGCAGCGCCTACCAAGACCCGATTCTGGCGAAGAGACGCAGCGCTGAACCAAAGTGTCTCTCTTGCGGCTCCAGACACTTCGTTGACCACCATGCAGCGCGTATCTGCGCGTACTGCCGGAGCGAGCAATGAGCGGCAAGGGATCAGCCCCACGACCCAAGTCGGTCGAGGATGACGTGTTCTCGGCTAACTGGTCCGCGGCATTCGGCGAGTACAAGGAAAGCCAGTGGACGACAACCGATATCAAAGCCGAAAGTTCATCCTCGCCTGCGCCGCGTTCCTGGCTGGCGCGTCTCTCCTCGTGGCTGGCCTCATTTCGGCGGATCAGTGGGTGAGCTTCACCACATGGGTAGTCGGCCTGTACTGCGCCGCTAACGTGACTCAGAAAGCAACATCTAAATAAGCAACACCCTCAAACCAAGATAAGGAAATCGAAGATGGCAAATGAATCAAGCGTGCTGGTGATCGGCGTAGGCGGGACGGACAAGAAAGCCAATGGCGTGGCAGCCCTGGTGAACGATGCGGGCCTGCAACTGCTGTTCACGGGCGCCTGCACTACGCGGGATACGGTTCGTGCTGAGGCCACGAATGCGGCCATTGGCGCGATCTACGCCAGCTCGGCGGGCAAGATCTATCAGAAGGTTGCCGATGCCGGCGCTACGGCCGATTGGGTCAAGGTCACCGCGACTGCGGCTGACTAAGTAAGGCTGGAGCCAAGGCTTCGGCCAGCTCCAAAACAGAGGCAGACAGACATGGCGGGCAAGGGACAGCCCAAGACGGGCGGACGTGCGAAGGGGACGACCAACAAGCTCACGGCTGACGTGAAGGCGATGGTCTTGGAGGCGCTGGATAAGGCGGGCGGGGTGACCTACCTGTTAAAGCAGGCGCAAACCAATCCGAACGCCTTCATGACGTTGGTGGGTAAAGTGCTGCCCCTGACGCTGGCCGGCGATCCCGACCACCCACTCGTTACCGCCATCGAGCGTTCGATTGTCCGTTCTAAGGATTGAGACTGCCGAGGTCTTCGCCCCGTTGTTGGCCCCAGCACCGTACAAGGGCGCCTGGGGCGGCCGCGGCTCGGGTAAATCTCATTTCTTCGGTGAGGCGCTGATTGAGGACTGTTTGTCTGAGCCGGGCGACTTTGGCGCAGGCCTTCGGTCCGTATGCATTCGTGAGGTCCAGAAGGATCTGGCGCAGTCCTCCAAGGCGCTGATCGAGGCCAAGCTATCTCGGTTTGGCCTGGGCGAGAAGGATGGATTCAAGGTCTTCCGCGATGTGATCCAGACGCCCGGTGACGGGCTGATGATCTTCAAGGGTATGAACGACTACACCAGCGAGTCGGTGAAGTCCCTGGAGGGGTTTAAGCGTGCGTGGTGGGAGGAGGCCCAGACGGCCACCCAGCATTCGCTTAACCTCCTGCGTCCCACGATCATGCGCATCAACGGCGCCCAGTGTTGGTTTAGCTGGAACGCCCGACGCAAGACCGATCCGGTGGACGTGATGTTCCGCGGCCCGGAGATACCAACTGGCGCCGTGGTAGTGCGTGCCAACTGGCGCGACAACCCGTTCCGCAGTGAGCAATTGGAACAGGAACGATTGGACTGTCTGCGTATGCAGCCGGACCAGTACGACCACATTTGGGAGGGTGGCTACATAACCCTCGCTGCCGGCGCGTACTTCGCTCGTGGTTTGGCTGACTGTAGGACGCAGGGCCGCATCGGCAAGGTCGCTGCCGACCCGCTGATGACGCTACGGGCCTACTGGGACATTGGCGGCACGGGTGCCAAGGCTGACGCATGCGCAATCTGGATCGTCCAGTTTGTTGGTAAGGAAGTCCGCATCCTGGACTACTACGAGGCGCAGGGCCAGCCACTGGCAGTACACGCCACATGGCTGCGTGATCGCGGCTATGGCAAGGCCTTGTGCGTCCTCCCGCATGACGGGGCGACGCACGACAAGGTGTATCAGGTCAGCTACGAGTCTGCTCTGCGAGAGGCGGGGTTCGACACGCAAGTAGTCCCGAATATGGGTGCCGGCGCTGCCAATGCCCGTATTGAGGCGGTGCGCAGGATATTCCCTGCCATCTGGTTCAACGAAGACACCACCGAGGGCGGCCGTGAGGCGCTGGGCTGGTATCACGAAAAGAAAGACGAGGCGCGCGGCATTGGTCTGGGTCCAAACCATGACTGGGCGAGCCACGGATCAGACGCCTTCGGTCTGATGGCAATAGATCACGCACAACAACCGGCGACGCTCAGCAGCGCCCCCCTTAAATACAAGAGGCTAGTCCGCTAATGGCATATGGCACGGAAGCCATCAAGCGTGAACCGATCACTGAATCCGACCTTGAACGCATGGCGCGGGAGTTCATCGCCTCCTCGCTGGGCGGCCCTGACTCGGAGATATCGGCGGCTCGTGAGCGCAACGTGCGCGCCTACAACGCCGAACCCACGGGCGACTTTGCCGCACCTGAGATTGACGACCGCAGTTCGTTCGTCTCCTCGGACGTGGCCGATACCGTAGACGGCATGACGCCGCAGTTGCTGGACGTATTCGTGTCCAGCGACAACGCACTGGAATGCGAGGCCAAGAAGCCAGGCCCCGAGTCTGAGGCTGCGGCCAAGCAAGCCACCGGATACCTGAATCACCTGTTCTACACCCGCAACGACGGCCTGAACGTTCTGCACGACTGGATCCAGGACGCCGAGCTGCAGAAGGTCGGTTTCGTCAAGGTGTGGGCGGAAAAGGAAAAAGAGGACGACCAATCCGAGTACGAAGGGCAGACCGAAGATCAGCTCGCCGCAATCCTTGAGGACGGCGCCGAACTGGCCGCCGAGCCGATGGTGGATGAGGCTGGCCTGCTGACCTTCACCACGACCAACAAGTCCACACGCACTCAGTTCCGGGTTGCTTGCGTCGCCCCGAACAAGATGCGTGTGGACTCGAATGCGAAGTGGGGTGCGGACCCGAACGCCATTGGCGAGGTCGATCAGCTCCCGAAGTTCAAGCTTGAGGAGATGGGGTTCGACCTAACCGACATTGGGTCAGGCGGGGCGGCTCTGTCAGAGCAGGGTGAGGCCGATGCGTTGCTGGGGCCGGATGGTCAGGGCGACCTGGAGGGCGATCTGCATGAGTCGCACAGGCTTTACGAGTACGCCGAACTGTACCTGCGCCTGGACGTTGACGGCGATGGCGTTGCGGAGTGGGTGCAACTATGCCTGGTCAACGGAAACCTCCTCAGCAACGAGAAGGTGGACGACCACCCGTACTCCGAAATCTGCCTCATGCCGCGCTCGCACGCCTTCTTTGGCGATTGCCCGGCTGATCGCGCCTACCTGATCCAGAAGGAGCAGACGAACCTCGCCCGCTCCCTGTTCGACAACGTGTATTTCAGCACCAATCAGCGCACGTACATCAATACCCGCGCCAAGGTGAATATCGATGACATTCTGGACAACCGCCCAGGCGGGATTGTCCGCGGCGAGGGTCCGCCAGGGGATGCGTTCGGACCGATCCCGACTATCCCGATCAACCAGACCTCTTGGCAGCTCCAGGAGTGGCTGAGCGTCAAGTTGGAGAACCGCACAGGCTTCACCCGCTACTCGCAGGGCATGGACTCGGACAGTCTCAACAAGACGGCTACCGGCGTTTCCATCATCACCAGCAAGTCGGACATGCGTTTGCGTCTGATGACCCGTTTCGCAGCGCAGGGCATCCGCAAGATGTTCTCCAAGCTGCTGAAGTTGGCCACCCAGCACCAGAACGGCGAAGACTGGTTCAAGGTCAACGGCGAATGGACGCCCGTCAACCCATTTGAGTGGCGCGACAAGTTCAATATCAAGATCAACGTGGGTTTGGGCCACGGCACGAAGGAGCAGCAGGCTCAGCGCGTCATGGCGATGGTCCCGCTGCAGCAGATGGGCGTGCAACTGGGCGTAGTCCGGCCCGAGCACATCGCTAACACCATCCGCCTGTTCGCCGAGGTCAACGAGTTCAAGAATCCCGACCAGTTCTGCGACGAAGCGCCCCAAGGAGTGCCGAATCCTGAGCAATTCAAGCAGATGCAGCAGCAGGTTCAGCAGGATATGGGCAAGGCGCAGGAGCAGATCGGCCAGCTCACCCAAGAGAACCGCCAGTTGCAAGCCGACAAGGTGACCAACGAGGCAAAGCTAGACCTGAAAGACACCGAGCTTTCCCAGGTCAAGCTGCAGCGCGACGACGAGAAATGGGTTGCCGGCATGCAGAAGCAAGACGAGCAGGCCCAGCAGACCGAGAAACAAGACAGCGCCGCCCAGCTAGAGGCTGAGGTGGTCGCGCTAAGTCAACAGGTAGGCCAGCTAACCATGCTGGTCACCTCCCTTCTACAGCAGCCGCCAACGCCTATGGAAGGCGCGGGCACGGATGCGGGCACGGATGCCCCGGCTGCACCTACTGAGGCTCTGTAATGGCACAAGTAACCATGCTCGTGGCGGCCAAGACCGCTGCCACATCCACCGATCTAGTGGTGGCTTCCGGCGCGACTGCCACCATCGGAATTTTCACCGATACGGCGGACGGCATCCCACAGACCGACTATGTGCGGGTGTATCTGGATACGCCCAGCGCGGACCTCTTCATGTTCACGCTGACGGCCAACACCCCCTCGCGTCCGTTGCCCGGTCCTGGCACGTATCGCGCCATCCGCCCGGTAACTGTGGCGAATATCGGCGTGTTCTCTGAGGGCGCGTAATGAGTGACGAGGCCGACGCACTGCGCGGCAAGCGCGCTCAGGAAGTATTGGATAACGAGGTGTATGCCGATAGCTACGCCTCCGTGGAAGCGGAGCTGATCAACAAATGGCGAGACAGTCGAAACCCCGAGGACCGCGAGCAGTTGCACCAGTTCCTGATGATGCTGGGCAAGGTGCAGAACGCACTGGAGACGGTCATGCGGACCGGCGAAGTGGCAGCGGCGGAAATAGCCCGCAAGCGGTCGAAAGCCGAGCAGATTGGGGACGTGTACACGAATCGCTGGGCGGCTTAGAGGCTCGCGGCAACCCCGTTTGCCTGGTGAGCTTCCCCGGTGTCGCTCCAGAAGTGTGGGTGGGCCGTTTCGGCGGCGCCCCAGTCGTACAAGGCCCATCGTTCGCTGTCACTAGCGACGGGCAGAAACACCCGCTCTAAGCGGATGAGGACGGACGGCATCCCGCAGTCCAATACAAGGAAGTTATATGACAGGTGACCTCGAAAGAGAGCCGGTCGAAAGCGGTGATGCGCTCTCGGACCTGGTTGACACCCTGACTCCGGCGAGTGGATCGGAGCAGGAAGAAGAATCCGAATCGGAGGAGTCCGAAGAGGAGGAGGAACAGGAATCGGAAGAAGAGGAGTCTGGGGAAGAAGAGGAGGAGGGCGAGGAACAGACTTTCACCATCAAGCACGATGGCAAGGAAGTCACTCTGAAGCTGTCCGAATTGACCGAACTTGGGCAGAAGGGATTTGACTATTCCGCCAAGACGATGGCGGTTGCGGAAGAACGCAAACAGGTCGAAACCGTCAAAGCTCAGTGGACCGAAAGGGTCACTCAGCAAGAACAGGCGCTCAGCGATACCCACCAGCGGTTACAGGCCCTTGCGGAAGTCGCGCAAAGGCTCGTAGGGCAGCCGCCCAGCATTTCGCTGGCACACGAGAACGCCGCGCAGTACCTCGCGCTGAAAGAGGCACACGAAGCATCGAAGGGCCAGTTGAGTCAGGCCTTGCAAGCGATTCAGGCAAACGAACAGGAGCGCGACCGTTTACGGCATGCGACGCGAGAGTTCCGGGCGAATGAAACGTGGCAAGCACTGAGCGACACCCTGCCGGGCTGGAAAGAGGATCCGGACGCCAAGTTCGCCGAGCTGGACAAGTACGTGAAAGCACTTGGCCTAAGCGGTGAGGCATTGGTAGACGCGCGCCTCGAAAAGGGATTCTGGACGCTGGCTGACAAGGCGAAAGCCTATGACGCCATCCAGGCCCGCAAGGCTGAAATGAAGCCTAAGGAGAAGCTGACCAAGGTGGCCAAGCCCTCCGCACAAAACCAATCGGCAAGGGCTAGCGACCGCGTGAAGCGTGAAGCGGCTTTCGACAAAAACCCCAGCGTAGATGCGCTGGCTGCAATCTTTTGATAAAGGACTATCGCAATGCCTACCAATATGCTCCAGACCTATACGGTCATCGGTATCAAAGAGGACGTGGACGACAAGATCTACCGCGTCACCCCCGAGGAAACCCCGTTCATTTCGTCCATTGGCCGCAAGTCGGTCGATGCCACCAACCCGGAATGGCTGCGTGATTCGCTGCGCGCTCCTGGCGCCAACGCTGCTATCGAAGGTGCGGATGCTACCTACGCCGCACAGACCCAGCCCGAGCGCCTGAGCAACCGCACGCAGATCATCCAGGACACCCTGAGCGTGACCGGCACCACCGACCGCGTGTCCAAGTACGGGCGTGCCAAGGAAACCAACCGTCTGCTCGCCAAGAAGGCCGTGGAACTGAAGAAGGACGTGGAATACGCGGCCATCGCCAACGGTGCGTTTGTTGCCGGTGCTGCGGCCACTGCCCGCGAAATGCGCGGCCTGTACGGCTGGGTTGCCACCAACCGGGAAACCGGTGCTGGCGCCGGTGCTGCGCCGGTCATCGCGACCAACACGGCCCCTGTGGCTGGCACCCTGCGTGCCTTCACTGAGGACTTGCTGAAGTCGCTGGTGCTGAAGGTCTACAACAGCGGCGGCAAGGGCGAAATCCTGATGGTCTCGCCGAGCCACAAGCAGAAGGCCAGCACCTTCACCGGCAATGTGCAGCGCACCAATGAAGTGACCAACAAGTCCGGCGTCCTGCAGACCTCGTTCAGCGTGTACGGACACGACTACGGCAACACCAAAGTCGTGCCGAACCGCGTGATGGTCGGTGCGACTGCGGGCCTCCGCTCTACCGCGTACCTGTACGACGCCGAACAGTGCAAATTGGGCGTGCTGCGTCCGTTCCGGTCGGATGAACTGGCGAAAGTCGGCGATGCGGTCAACCACCAGATCCTGACCGAAGTCACCCTCCAGGTGAACGAAGAGAAGGCGCTGGGCGCGATTGCTGACCTGACGATCACCGGCTCGTAATAGTCGGTTTCCAAGGAAGGAAGTGGGGGCTGCCTTCGGGTGGCCCCCTTTTTATTGCACGGAGGCAGTGATGGCGGGACGTATCGAATACGACGATTGGGGCCGTGCGGTCATCGTGCATGAGACTTCGGCTGCCTCGGAGAAGGCGATTGTGGACGCGGTGCGCGAGAGGGCCAATGCAGGCCATATCGGATCCAGCGACATGCGTTATCTCGGTGAAGTAACCCCGTTCATGCTGCAAAAGTACTGCGACAAAACAGGCGTTACCTGGGATCAGGCGATGCAGAACCCGGACCACTTCCGGCGCATTCTCAATGACCCCGAAAACTCCTATATGCGTGTGTGGAAGGGCCGCGTCTGATGGCCTTTACCAACTACAACGATTTTCGCGTCGGTGTCCAGACCCTCATTGAGGGCGACGAGACAGCCGGCAGCACCTTCAGCGTGAATACGCTGGATATCTTCATTGTCCTGGGAGAGGCGCGAGTGCACGACGGGGACAACATCACCCCGGGCCTGCGCGCCTCTCCGATGGTGACTGCGCTGTCTGAGGCGTTGACTGCCAACGCGGCAGACCTTCCGGACGATCTTCTGGAGCTGCGCGACCTGCAGTTCAGCGGCGAGCCGCCGCTCGATATTGTGCCTCTCGATCACCTGAAGCGGCAGATTGCCAACGACTTCAATCCCTCAGCCGCGGCTTCGCGCATGGCGGCTCAGGACGGCGATTCCGTGACCTTCTGGCCTGAGACTACTGGCACGGTTGGCGGTGCTTACTACGCCCGTCCTGCGCCCCTGGAGGCGGGCCTGCACGCCACGTTCCTACGCTACCCACAGGTCTACCTATATGCGGCCCTGTACGAGGCTGCGCTGTTCTTGGGAATGGATTCCAAGATGTCGATCTGGGAGGCCCGTTGGCGCTCCCTGATGGACGGCGCGAACCACTCCGAGCGTATGCGCGTGTACGGCGGCGGCCGTCTCCGGACCCGCACCTCCTGATGGCAACCCCCCTCAACATCATCGGAGGCTGGTACTCCGATGTGGCGAAGCCGTGGGCCCAACAGGACATTTGCAACTACATTCCGTTCGCCGCGGAGATGCCAGGCACACTCTCTGCAGTCAAGGCGGTAGACGCGCCTGGCCTGAAGCCCTTTGTGGAAATTGCCAGCAATGGCGGTATCCGCGGCATGAGGAATGTCGAGGGCAAATTGCTGGTGGTTGCCGGCACGACCCTGTACCAGATCAGCAATACGGGCGTCGCTATTCCCCGCGGCACGATCCCCGGCACGGGCCTGGTCTCAATCGACTACAACCAGCAGGGCATCGCTAACCAGGTTCTTATCGGCAACGGATCTGCCGGCTACGTCTACGATACATCCCTGCTTACGCTGGAGCGCATTACAGACCCCGCGTTCCCAGGAACCAAGGCGGTCGCCTATCTCGATAGCTACCTGCTCGGTGTAGAGCCCCTAGGGCGTTTCTGGTTCCACTCCAATCTCGCGGATGCTGAGGACTACAACGCCTTGGATCGGTACGAGTCGGAGACGGCGCCAGACCGAATTGTTGATCTGAAGACAAGCAATGAGGAAGTGGTTGTATTCAATCAGACAACGACCGACTTTTTCGTAAACACTGGCGCCTCTACAGGAACCTTCCAGTCCAAGGGCGTCAGCATGGATGTGGGCTGCGCGTCTGCAGCCTCGGTCGTCAAGCTCGATAACACCCTATTCTGGCTGGACAACTACGGCGTTTTCCAGCGCCTGAACGGCTACTCGCCTCAGCCCGTATCCACTCGCGTTCTGGAGTCGGCTATCTCCAGATTCGATTGGACCCGCTGCCGCGCGATGACGTACCAAGACAAGGGCCGAAAGATCGTCTACTGGACGTTTCCCGGGCTGCTGACAATCGGTTATGACGTAACCACTGGGCTGTGGCATCGCAGGCAGGCTTACGGCAAGGCATCGGATCGTCTTAGCTGCATCGTCAACTGGAATAGAAAATGGATTGGCGGCGACTATCAGTCTGGCCGGCTCTATGAGCTTGACTGGGAGTACATGCTGCAGGTTGACCAGCCCCATGTGCGCCGCGTTCACACGATGCCGCTCCAGCGCAACGGGAATCGCCTGAATCTGCACCGCCTGAAGCTGCAGTTTGATACCGGCGGTCCTGAAACTATAGCGATCCCCTTTCCTGCGCAACCGGTCCCGCCGACGATCAGCGGTGCAGCCCCAGATGGGATACTGAGCATCCCATACGCAGGTTACACCTACACGCTGACTGGAGACGCGCCCCTCACTGTAACTCTGCGCAGCGGCACGCTTCCTCCAGGGCTGACGATCAGTTCCGCAGGCGTTATCAGCGCAGGAACCCCGACAACGTTAGGCGCCTACGCCTTCACTCTGCGCGTGACCGACACAAACGGCCTATGGGCAGACCTGGAAGATGAAATTCCGGTCGCCACCCTGATGATGGCGATGGGTCAAAAAGCCCCGCCAGCGCCGGGTGGCAACGCGAGCTTCATTCCCAGCACTAACGGAACAGATTGGTCCGCGGTGCCGTCTGCCCCGGGCGTGGCGCCAGACGGAAACAGCCAACTAATTGGCGGCACTGATAGATTCTTCTGCTTTGCGGGCGCTGTTCCGTCCTACACGGTCGATGTGGGCGCGAACTGGGTTGCCAGCTCTGGGAGCATGGGCTCGGCGACTGGAGGCAAGGGTGTTTATCACAAGGGATTGTTCATCGTCCCTGGAACCGTGGACGGCTATTACCAGTCCGTGGACGAGGCGGTGACCTTCACGCTCAGGGCCGAGCCTACCTACCCGAGGTCGCAGATATTTGCAGCGAACGAAGATCGCGTTGCGGTGTTCTCCTCCTACTACAACACGATCCACTATTGCGATGACGCCGACGCAACCACGCCGACGTGGCTGCAAACGGTAGCCCACGGGTTCTCCTCCTGGCGTGCGGCGTTCGGCGGCGCAGGAGTGATTAAGTTCACTGGCGCTATCGGCGGGTTGCCTGCCGTCAAATGCTTGAATGATGATGGAACGCTGACGACTGAAACCCTGCCGACTTTCGCAACGGCTACTTACGGCTCAGCGCTCTGCTTCATAGAGACAGTAGGCGGTGACCTTGTATGGGTCCTGGGCACAGACAGCGGAGAGATCGCCTACAAGGTCAATGAAGATCCGTGGGTGCTTTCTTCGGACACGATGAGCGTTGGCTGCGTTGACGCGATGACTAATGGAGCGGTGATCGTGATGGTTGCTGATTCCTCTGGGTCCGCTGACGGAGAAATTAAATACTCCGTCAACGGCTCCACTTGGACGCTTGCCCCGTTGAATACCCCGATGAGCCTATTTTCAGCAGCGGCGCTAACGGAATGAGCGATAGAAAAGTACGTGTCTGCATCTCTAAGGACGGCAGCTACAACGACCAGAACTGGAAGGAGCGCTCGCTCGGAGAGTTGGGAGAGCATCAAGACCATGCGCAGCCCACCTTCCGCAGGCTTGGCGTAGCTCGGCAGTTCTCGGCGACGATTGAGGTGTCCAGCCCGATAAAGGCGTCATTGCTGACTGCCTATGGCGACTACGAGGAGCTGGCTAATTGAGGATCTTCGACCACTTCCTGGCAGATCCGTTGACGGTTCGCGAGGAAGGGTTAGCGGCTCCGTATATCGACTGGGAAGGCCACGATGGGCAGGTCTACAAGCGGGTGTGCCTGACAGCCGTTCCTGGCCTGCAGGAGTGCATAGAGGCTGAGATTGGGCCGGTAGACATGCTCGGCATGGGTTATCGCCTTAACTTCGCTGGCGAGCTTCCTAACGCCGCAATCCACTCCGATCTTGGGTGGGGCACGCATGCGCTCGTGTTGTACCTGTGCGACGGCGTAGGCGGAACCGCGTTTTGGCGCCACAAGGCTACCGGCGCAACGCGCATAGATCCAGGCGACTTCGACTTGTGGCAAGCAGTCAAGGGCGACTGGGATAACGAGGACGCATGGGACCAGATTGGCCTGTGCGAGATGCAGTTCAATCGGGCAGTGATTTACGAGGGGGCGAACTTCCATTCGCGCTATCCCTTCGCCGCATTCGGAACCGGGCCAGAGGATGGCCGGTTGATAGCAGTCGCGTTCTTCACCCCAAGGAAGTAATGACCACGATACGGAAATCCACGCTGGCCGATGTGCCGGCGATTGTTGCCATGTCTGCCAAGTTCTACGAAACGACCAGCTATGCGAAGTGGGCAAATTTCAACCCCGCAACCGTCGATATCTTGGCCTCAGACCTGACAGAGAACCACCTCATGCTGCTGGCTGAGCATGAGGGAAAAGTTGTGGGGATGGTGGGCCTGTTCGTGGCTCCCTTCATGTTCAACAAAGACAAGATTGGGGCTTACGAGGTCGTGTGGTGGGTTGACCCGGATGCCCAAGGCAACGGCGCAGGGAAAGCGCTACTTGCCGCGATTGAGCCTGCCTGCAAAGAGAGGGGCGTGAGCGCCATCCAAATGGTGCATCTGGCATCCAGTCCGCCCCAGGCCGCAATGATCTACGAGCGCATGGGCTATGCGCATACCGAATCTTCCTACACAAGGATTGTGTAATGGCAGCAATTACTAGCGCAGTCGTAGTGGCTGCGGGTTCCGCGTATGCGGCCAATCGGCAAGCGGGCGCAGCGAAGGACGCCGCTAATGCGCAGAGAGATGCGGCCGGCAGCGCAATGGGATACCAGCGCGAGCGAGACGGAATATTCGACCAGAACATAGCGCCGTATTTGCAGGCCGGAAACCAGGCGCTGGGACAGCTCAACGCCCTCAACTCCGGAGACTACTCCGGTTTTGAGAATAGTCCTGACTATCTCTATGCCCGCCAGCAGACACAGCAGGGCGTGGAGCGAGGGGCGGCGTCGAGGGGCGGTCTCTACAGCGGCGGGACCAACGTTGACCTTGGGAACGCACTCAACGGCATTGCCAGTCAGAATCTTGGCGGCTATCGCAGTAGTCTGATGAATCTTGCTGGTTTGGGTCAGAACTCTGCGGTCGGTGCTGGCAACCTTGGCCAGCAGTCGTCGCGGAACATGGCGGACCTGTATGGCCAGCAGGGCAGCGCCGCGGCCAACGGCGCTATCGGATCGGCCAATGCGTGGTCTAACGGTATTGCCGGAATCGCGGGCGCGGTAGGTCAGTACGCTGGCAACCGTCAGTCCAGCTATCAGCCGCAGAGTCAGTGGGGGGCGTTCGCCCCGAATCAGCCCGCGCAGAACAGCTACGGTTCGCTAGGTCCGAGCAACGGAAACTCCTGGAACTTCGGGCAAGGGTGGGGTACGTAATGGCAGAGCTACAGTTCCCGAGCATCCTCGGCGCCTTTCAGCAGGGCAATCGATTTGGCACTGAGCAGCGGTTGCTGCGCCAAGACGAACAAAAGGAGTCGTCGTTCAACAAGCTCGCGTCCCTGGCCTACGGATCGCAAGGACAGGAACGTCAGAGTGCGCTCGGGCAACTTGCTGGAATCGATGCAGGTAAGACCCTGGATCTGGAGAAAGGCTTGCAGGGGTCCGACGATGCGCGCACTAAGTCATTGGTGAACGCCGCCAAACTCCTGACGACCGCGCCTGAGCAACAGCGCGCCCATCTGTATCAGCAGATGAAGCCCGACCTCGCGCGGCTTGGGCTGCAGCTTCCTGAGCAGTACGACGAGACGGTTGCGCAAACCGCACAGGCGATTACACAGGCGTACAGCAACCAAGCCGGCACTGGCGTCCAATCCACCTACATTGATGACAAGGGCCAGCGTATTGCCATCCTGCGCGACGGCAGCACGCAGGTTCTCGGCAACAACGCGCCAAACAACCAGATTATCGATACCGGAAACGGGTTCTTTGGCGTCAATAAAGGCAATCTGCAGGCTGCGCCCGTACAGGTGGGCGGACAGCAGGCTCCGGCATCGCAAGGCGATCCGCAAGCCTCGCAACAGAACCGTGGGCCCGGCTCGCTGGATATCAACGCGGACCTGCAGCAATTCGCATCACTTGGCATCCCAGTTACCAGCACTCGCCGCAGCCAGGCAAAGAATGATTCCGTTGACGGCGTGCGGAACAGTTTTCACCTCACTGGCGAGGCGGTGGATATGGCGCCGCAGAACCCGCAGCAGAAGCAGCAAGCACGTCAGTTCTGGGAGGGCAAGGGCTACCAAGTCATTGACGAGGGTGACCATTTGCATGCGGAGCCGCCGGCTCGCGGCATGACGGTTAGCCAGATTGGTGGTGGACAACAATTGCGCAGCGCGCCGAAACCGCAGGCTCCAACCGAACTCGAGCGCCGTATGCAACTAGCTCAGGGCATGAATGCATCGCCCGCAGAGCTGCGCGCCCTCGTGATGGGCAACGCTTCTACCAAGGGTCCGTCCGCAGCAGAACAGAAGGACGCATTGGCGCGTAAGGCAAAACAACCGCAGGTTGCAAATGCAGCACGCGGCCTGACTCGTATCGAGAACGCCGTTAAGGCGCTCCGTGGCGGCTTAGTCAACACCGGCCCCATTGACCAATACGCCACGCGATACACAAAGGCTGGACAGGAACTGGAGGCAGCAGTCGGGGGTATACAGAACTCTCTGCTGTCGCTGACTCGTGTACCCGGCATCGGCTCGCAGTCCGACCTGGAAGCGCGTATTGCGAATATGCAGTACCCGTCGCTCGACAAGGACCCGGAGGTAAACGCCCGCACCGTGAAGAATCTGAAGGCGTTTATCGCTGATCTGCAGGAGGCTTACAAGTTGGCCGACGCACCAGTCGCGGACGATAGCGAGGCTGGATCTGATATCGATTCACTACTGGACCTCTATAAGTAATGGCGACCTTGCAGGAACTGGAGAACGGCCTGCGTAAAGCCCATGAGGCGGGCAACGCTGAGCACGCCAAGCTGTTCGCGGCCGAGATTCGCAAGATGCGGACCGCTCCGGAGGCCGCGCCCGTACAGGACATGGCCCCGGTAGAGGTTCGTCCCGATCCAACTGAGGGCATGGGCTGGTACGAGAAGTACCGCGCCGGTCTCGGCAAGTCGTTGGTGGACACTTACGAGGGACTGAAGCAGTTCGGCGTGGAGGCCATAGGAGAATTGTCCGGGGATCGTACCGGACTGACAGGCACGAGCAAGTTGGAATCGCTCACTAGTGGTGAAAAGCCAGGCAGTAACGCAGTCACGCGCTGGGCTGACCGCAAGGGCCAAGAGCTGCGTGGCGCAGAGGCAGAGCGTCGCCGTTTGAACGAGCCATTAATGAATACCGGTGGCGGCATGTTCGGCAATGTCGTGGGCACGGTAAGTCAACTGTTCGCTCCAGGGGCGGCTTTGCGCGGCACAACGGTCGGTAGTGCCCTGCTTCCTGCGACTATTCGCGGCAACGCATTGCAAGGCTTGGCGATGGGTGCAATTCAGCCCGTAGCCGCCGAGGGTGAGCGCGCCCAAAACACCGCCCTGGGCGGCCTGGCTGGCAGCGCGGGCGCCGCGGTCCCAAAGGCTGGCGGCGCGTTGCTGAAGCTGCTGAAGGGCTCGGGTGGGCGGGCTACTCAGACAGGTGCGCAGAGCCGTGCTGCTGAGCTGGTGCGCGGCGAAGCCACAAGCCTGGACAAGCTGATGCAGCCCGAACCTTCCGCAATTCCCGGCGTTCAGCGTTCGCTTGCTGAGGAGTCGTTAGATCCGGGCATTGCTCGCCTTGAGCGGCTGGTTCGTGGCAAGTCGAATGACTTCCAACCCGTGGACACCGCCAACAACGCTGCCCGTGTGGCTGCACTGGGAAAGTTCGCTGGCGACGAAAGCACCTTGCGTGCTGCCCAGTCGGCCCGTACAGCCGCTTCCAAGCCGTTGCTGGGCGAGGCGTATCTGGACAAGGGTGTGGATACCAACGCGATTCGCGCGTTCGTGGAGAAGTCCGCGGCGGACAACGCAACCAGACCGTCCGTGCAATCAGCCATCCTCGACGTATCCAAGGCGCTGAACAGTGCGGGTGACGATGTGGTGAGCCTGTACGGAGTTCGCAAGTACATCGGCGATCTTCTGAGCGGCAAAGCGGGTGGTGACAAAACCTATGCGAAAGCAGCTAGCGCGGAGCTGAAAGACATTCAGAGCGTGCTTGACGAGGAGATAGCCAAAAAGTCGCCCGCGTTCGGCAAGTATCTGGCGGCGTTCAAGGATGGCTCCAAGCCGATCAACCGCATGCAGATCGGGCAGGATTTGATAGAATCGGGTGGTGCGGTGCTCGATCCGCAGACCGGGCTGCAGGTACTGACTCCGGCAGCGTTCGCCAAGAAGGCGCGAGACTTGGACGCTGTTGCCGCCAGGGCAACTGGCTTCAAGAAAGCGCGTGCGGCCGATAGCTTGCTTCCCGAAGATATCGCCACAATTCGCGCGGTGCAGGACGATCTATCCCGCCAGAGTTTTCGCGCAACGGCAGGTAGTGGCGGTAACTCGCAAACCGCCGAGCGCCTGATGCTGCAGGACAAGATAGGCTCTGGCCTGCTGAGCAAGGTTCCGGTGCTAGGAGGATTCGTGGAAGTCCTAAACACCATCGGCAACCAGAAGGTCAATACACAGTTGGCGCGGATGCTCGCAGAGCCGGAGTACGCGCGAAAGGTGCTTGCTACGTTGAGCAAATCAGACCGTTCGGTCGTCACTAAGGCGCTTATCCAGCTTGGCGGCAGGACTGGGTCCGCTGTCCCCGCGCTCACGGAATAGGAAGTCTTTGAACTTTCCGTTCGGGATGAATCTCCCGAGGAAGTGGGAACCCTTGTAGACCACGACCCAGTACACGAAGGCCAGCAGCACAATCGCCGCCGCCTTCATAAACACAGCAATCACCCAGTTATCCATAAGTCCTCACCGACAAGGAATGTCCGTGGCCCGTTATCAAGTCTACTCCCCCAATCCGGTCTGGTTCGACCTCGCTGGGGTGGCAAACACTCCGAACGGCAAGATCCAGTTTTACCTGATTGGAACCACCGACCCAAAGGATACTTATAACGCATTTTCTGGTGGTTCGGTCAACGCAAATCCGGTGCCGATGGATAGCTCGGGCCGCCTAAATGTGCCCGTTTGGCTAGACGGTGACTACAGCGTGGTCGTCTATGACGAAGACGACGTAGTAATCGACACCTTCGACCTCCGCAGCCCCACGGACAACGCCGCAGTAGTCCCGGTCCCGGGAGACGACGAGTACTTGGGCGGTGACGGGACTGACTTCATTCCGAAGACCTACCGCGGCATGCCAGACCCGACCGGACTAGTGGGCTACGTCCCAGTCTCGGACGGCGAAACCTACGTAATGACGCCGCTACCGGAGGCCCCAGAGGCTCCCACGGTGCCGCTGGAGAACACCTCAGGCCACGTGAAAATCGGCACCGTCATGATTCAGTGGGGGACTGACACTGTGCCTGCGGCGGCCTCGGCCAAGACCGCAAACAAGGCCGTGACCTTCTCCGAGGCTTTTAGCGCCACTCCTTATATCGTGTTGCCTGTGAACAGCAGTGCGGGCGGTTCCGCGCCTTCTGGCGCCATTCCGACGCTGGCCTATACCTCGCTGTCCACCACCGGGTGCACGATCACGGCCAACATTCCCGATGACGACAGTAATAGCAACTGGAAATTGGGCAACACCACGCCGTTCTCCTACGTAGCTATTGGCCCCTGCGTGGCGCCCTAATGGCCAACGATCCGAGCCTTCCTAACGCGCGAGTCAAGTTTCTGGATGCCGCGGGGCTGCCGGTAGATTCGTGGCGCAAGTTCCTGGAGAAGCTGTCTCGCCAGCCGAGCCTGACCGGTGACCAATCTGCTGCCATCCTTGCCCTCTCTGAGCGTGTCACGACGCTGGAAGAGGCCAGTCAAGAACTCGGGGGTATCCTCGGACTAGGTTCAGTCTCTGTAACCGGCTCTCTTGGCGGGCAAGTAGTCATCCAGCTACAGGGGGACACTGATGCTCCCGGACCGTCCTTCTACTACGGCACCGATGCAGCCGGACAAAAGGGGTGGAACCCCGTAAGTTCCCGCGGCATTACCGTCACTGGCGGCTCTATGAGTGGCGCAGTCATTCCGTTGGCAACAATCATCGGCGGCCTTTCCGCCTCCGACTACACGCTAACTGGCAATTGGTATCTGTGGTGTTCACCAACTGGATCGATAGAGTTGGATGTTCGGCGTGCGGCGTTCGGCTCACTTCCGCCAGGGCCGGGAGATTCGATCTGCGGCGGCAACGAGCCAGCTGTTGCTGCAGGCCTAAGCGCCAGCGGCGCCTTTACCGGCTGGACGACCTCCATTGCGCGCAACGACGCGCTTTCTGTTGTTGTCAATTCCGTCACGGACGTGACTTGGTTCGTGCTTTTGCTGGAGGCTGTCTAATGACCTGGATTGTACTAACTAACGCCTCCTCTGGGGCTACGCGAAACAGCGGAACCAATGGTGATCTTTGTACGTTGCTAGATTGGGCGCTGCCACAAGCAGGCTGGGCGATTGAGTATACGGCCGCTAATGCGCGCGTGTATCGTGCAGCATCAGGAAATAGGTTGCGGGTCAACGTCCGACATGACAGCGCCATTTCAGGTGCGGCACAACGTTGCTTTGTGCGAGGGTGCGAGAGCGCAAGTAGCGCCACGGCCATAACGGACCCATTTCCGCTGGCGTCTCAGGTTGTAGATGCCAATAGCAACTGGCTTGTATCCACCACTGCCAGCACAGTGGATAGGCCTTTCATAATTTGCTTGAACGAGACATTTTTTTATTACTTTTCACAGGTGGGAAGTGTTGCTAATGAGTGGTCAATGGGTTTCTTTGGGGACGCGCCCGCCGAATACTCGGGAGACTCGTGGAATACGGTTTGTGCCGTCCGGGCAAATGCAAGCAACACAGCAGTAAGCACCAATGGAATTGGTCAACCTACCTCCTGCGGATTCACTGTAGGCCCCACCGGGCAAATATTTTTTGCTAGGGACGTAACCGGCGCGATCAAATCTTCCCAGTCCTCTATTGGAGGCTTCAGCAGCACCTCGGTTGCGATGGGCCAACTTACTGCGGGTAACGCTGCCAGGGCTGGCTATCAAAACAAGATTTACAGGACCCATGTCGGCGTCAACGACTATGCGTCAATTACCGGGACCGCCTCTACGTTAGCCCTAATATCTCGTGCGTGGCTTCCCAACCTGTGGCAGCCCCTACACCTTGGGCGCGGCGCCGTAAGTGATGTGGATACCTTCACCGACACGGCGTACAACCCTGCAGCATCGTTTAGGATGTTGTCCTGCAACGGAGCCACCACCACTGGCCCGTGCTGCATCATTGAAGAAACAGACACCTGGGTGGCGCCATAGTGGCCGCTCTTGGTGATGTGTCGATCAAGGTCCAGACGGTCGATCCGATTGGCAGCGTTGGCGTGTCAATTCCGGCATGGCCTGACGTGAGCCAGGCAATCCCCGATGAGTCTACGGTTCCACCATCTACGGGCGGGTTCCCGGGGTACTTCTCGTTTGGGTAATGCCCCTATAGCGCTATCCTCCAGCCATGCACGACCTCACCTGGCGCAACAGCATCCAAGGATCGACCGGCCCGGTGGACATGCTGCTGCTGGACGGGATGGAGGTGGCCAGGCTGCACCAGAACGTGACGACCGGGGCGTGGTTCGTCACGCTGGACCAACACCTAGCCTACGAGCGCCGGCATAACCACGACTGCACCAGCTACGAGGCGGGCAAGGCCGGCGCCGAGATGTGGGCCAAGCGCCACGAGGAGCAGATCCGGCGGGAGATTGAGGAGCGGAGGGCGAGGCGGAGGCGCTAAGCCAGGTAGTCGGCCCATGCCTGCATGAGCTCCCTACGCTTCTCTAGGAGGTCGCCGCGGCGGTAGGCAGCTTCGACCTTGTTGGTGATCGCGTGCGCAAGGGCCATTTCCAC
Organism: Pseudoxanthomonas sp. CF125; assembly: GCF_900104085.1. Taxonomy (GTDB): domain Bacteria; phylum Pseudomonadota; class Gammaproteobacteria; order Xanthomonadales; family Xanthomonadaceae; genus Pseudoxanthomonas_A. The sequence continues at coordinate 1,188,016 of NZ_FNLD01000001.1, read as the reverse complement.
GACCTCGCCGGCAAAGGCCGTCTTCTCGCTGGACCAGTCCCGGAACGAAGACCGAAACCCGTGGACGGTGTAGGGGTGCTTCAGGTGCTGGCGCAGGACATTGAGCATCCCGTTTTCCGACAGGGCGAAGGGCGGCTTGTTGCGCGGTAGCCTCTTCAGCAGCGCAATGGCCGCGTCGGTCAGCGGCACGCGGTGTTCCTTCCCGCCCTTCATCCGCTCAGCCGGAATCGTCCAGACCTTGGCCTGCAGGTCGAACTCCGACCAGACCGCCCCGGTGACCTCGTTGGTACGGACCGCCGTCAGGACGGTGAACTGCAGCGCGACCCGAGCAATGCCGCTGCGTTCGCGGGCCTGAGCCATCAGCGCCGGCACCTGGGAGTAGGGCATGGCCGCATGGTGCTTGACCTTCTTCAGCTTCGACGGCTTGGGCAACAGCTTGTCCAGGTGGCCCCGCCAGCGCGCCGGGTTCTCACCCTCGCGCAGCCCTGTCACCTTGGCCCAGTCCAGCACCCGTTCAATCCTCCCCCGTACGCGAGTGGCCGTTTCCGTCTTGTCCGACCAGATGGCCTTCAGGCACCGGAGCACCACCGCGGTATCCACTTGGGCCACCGGGATTGATCGATCCGGCCCATGATCTTTCAGGGATTGGGTCCACTGATCCGCCTGCGACTCGTTCTTCCAGCTCGCCTTATGCGACTCGATGTAGGCGTCTGCCGCCTCTCCGAACGTCATCCCGACCGCCTGAGCGGCCCTGCGCGACGCTATCGGGTCTACGCCCGCCGCCAGCACCTTGCGCTGCTGCAAGGCCGCCTGGCGCGCTTCCAGCAGGCTCACGACCGCTGCTGACCCCAACCCCATCTCCCGTCGTTTCCCCGCCTTCTGGTAGCGCAGGACCCAGGATTTCGTTCCCGTGGGCCCGACCAGCAGGTAAAGCCCGCCGCCGTCTCCGTGGTAGCCTTGCTTGGCAGCGGCGACGGCCTTGGCGCTGAGCTTGTTGATCGGTCTCGCCATCCCACCATTCGCCCCATGTTTCGAGGTGCGATGGTAGTGGATTCGGGTGGTCAGGTGTGGAGGAGAAACCCAGCAGCGGCGCGTGCCTGTCTATAGAAGTGGACACCCATAGAGTCCGCGAAAGGACTCACTCTCCGCCACTAGCAAAAAAACCCTGATTTTCAGGGTTTTTTTGTGCCTGAGGATATCGGTCCGATGCGGTCGGACGAAGTATTTCGGGACGCGGAACGGACGGCGTCGCGGTCCGCAGGACGCACGTTCGCGGACATACAAAAAAGCCAGCGGATCGCCCGCTGGCTTTTTCGTTCTTTAATGGTGCGCCCGGAGAGATTCGAACTCCCGACCGCCTGGTTCGTAGCCAGGTACTCTATCCAACTGAGCTACGGGCGCATTAGAAGCGGAATTTTGCACGAACTGAATTGAGCCGTCAATCATTCTGCTTGGCTGGTAAGGCCCGCGACGGCGGCCGCGCCGCCTTCCCGATCGGCCATCGTCCAAGGGCCGAGTGCCCGGAATGTGCGGCAGGTCCGTCTGGGAGGCGTTTTTACTGCTGTTTTTTAGCGATGTGTTCACGCTGCGATGTGGACAATGGCCGGGCAGGGGATCAACGGCGCCATGGCGCTGGGGGTTAAAAAGAAAATGCAATGTTTGAGAAGGTTTTTGTGTCTGGCAGGACTGCTGGCGATGATTCCTGTCGCCGCTTCGGCCACCACCTATACGGTAGGACCGTCGGGTCGTCAGTACACGCAGCTGTCCGCGGTCTTCAGCAGCAACAATCTGGCCGCAGGCGATATCGTCGAAGTGGACGGCAATGCCACCTATACCGGTGGGATCGTGGTGGGCGAGGACGACGGCGGCACCGAGGCCAATCCGGTCATCATCCGTTGGCGCCGCGTCGCCGGCGCCACGCGCCCGGTATTGCAGGGCGGCGGCCATACGATCAAGTTCGAACAATCGAACCACATCGTGTTCGAAGGCTTTGAGGTTAGAGGCGGCACGACCACATGCGTCTTCAGCGAAGCGCACAACGTGACCGTTCGCGATGCCTACATCCACGACTGTCCGTCGCACGGAATATTGGCGGCCGATCAGAACTCGGGTGCGTTCACGCTGGAATACAGCGAAATAGCCAATTCCGGTCAGGGCAATACCCGTCACGCGATCTATATGCAGTCCGACGAGGTTGCGTTTCCCGATACCGTATTCCGCATGCGCTACAACTATGTGCATGACGCGACCGGCGGAGTGCTGGTGCGGGTGCGCCACCAGAGAGCCGAGATCTATTACAACTGGATCGAAGGCTCGGATCTGCACGAGATCGAGTTGATAGGGCCCGACTGCGAAACCCAGAAACCGGAATGGACGGCCGATTTGCGGCGGGAAGACGCCGATGTGGTGGGCAACGTGATCATCCACGATTCCGGTAGCCGCTCCGGCAACGCATTGCGCATCGGCGGAGATCTGGAGGGCCGCAACCAGGGAAGGACGCGGTTGGCCAACAACACCATCATTTTCGACCGCGCTGGCGCGGTCAATGCGGTGCTGGTGCAGTTGGGCCAAGGTTCGTTGGAAATGCAAAACAATGCCATTTACCAGCCCTCGGGTTCGCCGGCGATCGTGCGGGAAAATCCCGCCAGCGATGTCAGCGTGCCTACCTGCGGGCCGCAGAGCCGGGAGCCCTGGTCCGGGGGCCGCAAGGTCGCCGGCAGCAACAACTGGGTGCAGACCTCGGCCAGCCTGGTGCCGGCGGAATGGACGGGCACCGTGCGCGGCACGGATCCGCGCTTTACCAATATCGCCCAGCGCTCGCTGCGGCCACTGGCCGGAAGCCCGCTGATCAATGCCGGCAACAATTCGCCGGTGACACCCGCGGCGTTCCCGTTCCCGTCGCCATTGGCGCTGGCCGCGTTCGACCCGCCGCTGCGCACCAAAATGGCGATCGGAGCGCAGAAAGCGCGTACGCCCCTGGGCGGGACGATCGATATAGGCGCCCTGGAGGAATTCGAGTCCACCGGCGGCTCCACCCCCATCCGCGTCAACGGCTCGCAGCCGATGATTCCGCCTCGTGGCCAGGCGCCGGCCGCCTCGCCGACGCAATCGTCGCCGCAAGCGCCGGTACCGGTCGTTCGTACGCAGTCGGCAAAGCCCATGGTCTGGCGCCAGAGCCCGGAAAAACGCTATCGACGTTCCTTAGTGCGGTGACCTGCGGCGCCGACGCGCGCCGCCCTCCCCGATTTCCAGGAACACCTTTCCAGCCGCCTCGCAAGCGGCTGGAATCGTTTTTGGACGGCCTGCGGTCGGCGGCGCTCCTCCGACGCCATATCAATGCCAGTTGGCATGTCCGGATTGTCGCCCCTGCGGCGTTGTAGTGGGTAGTCCACACCACAGGTGGGCGAGCGCTGGGTCGGCGGCCCCGGGTGGGGCGCCGGTGTAGGAGCGAACAGCGCTGGACGGCATGCCACGGGGGAAGACGATGCATTGTTCGACGATATCGCGTGGAAGCGGCCATGCTTCTGGCTACGGGCGGTGCGCCTGGGCCACGGAAAGCGGCCGATGAACGCGGCCAACGCAAGCCGCAAGACCCGCGCAGTTCGTTTCCTGTGGCTGGCCGAAATGCTGGCCTTGGTGCTGGCGGTCATGTTCGCGGCCTGGATCCGTTTCCATAACGATCCGGAAAGCCACATCATTTTTTCCCAGCATGCGCCGTTGCGCGCGGTGCTGGTGGCGCTTTGTATCACCGGGGCGATGGCCGCCTTCGGTATGTACCAGGTGCACATGCGCCATAACCGCATGGATTTCCTGCTACGGGCGACGCTGTCGTTCGCTTTCGGCGGCATCGCGCTGGTGGTTCTGTACTACCTGGTTCCCCCGACCTATATCGGCCGCGGCGTGCTGGCCATGTCGCTGGCGATGGGGCTGGTGGGCGTGGTCCTGGTGCGGGTGATTTCCGTGCGCGTAATCCGTACCGATGCATTGCGCCAGCGGATCCTGGTATTCGGCGCAGGCAAGAACGCCGAGCTGATCAACAGCCGCATGCGCCGCCAGTCCGACCGCCGTTCGTTCGTGGTGGTGGGCTTCGTACCGGTGCCGGGACAGTCGGTTCTGGTCAGCAAGGGTCTTCTGGAAATGCCGGAAAACGGCCTGCACGAGCTGGCCGAACGCCTGCAGATCGATGAGCTGGTGATAGCACCCGACGAACGCCGCGGCGGTCTTCCCATGGAGGACATGCTTACCTGCGTGCAGCGCGGCATATCGGTCATCGACATCTCCACCTTCTTCGAACGCGAAGCGGGCATGGTGCAGCTCAATGTAGTGGATCCGTCCTGGCTGGTGTTCTCCGGCGGCTTCGACTATTCCACGCCGCGCCGGCTGAGCAAACGCTTCTTCGACCTGATCGCCGCCAGCGTATTGCTGCTGATGGCATGGCCGGTGATGTTGATCGTCGCCCTGGCGGTACGACTGGAATCGGAGGGGCCGATCCTCTACAGCCAGACACGAGTGGGTCAGCGCGGCCAGAACTTCACCCTGACCAAGTTCCGCAGCATGCGCGTGGACGCGGAAAAAGATGGGGTCGCGCGTTGGGCCAGCAAGGACGACGACCGCAGCACGCGGGTAGGGAAGTTCATCCGCCTGACCCGCTTGGACGAACTGCCACAGTTGTTCGCTGTACTGCGCGGCGACATGAGTTTCGTCGGGCCGCGGCCGGAGCGTCCGCATTTCGTCAATCTGCTGTCCGATGAGATCCGCTACTACGGCGTGCGTCACTGCGTGAAGCCCGGCCTCACCGGTTGGGCGCAGTTGCGCTATCCCTACGGCGCGTCCGTGCAGGACGCGGAGGAAAAGCTCAAGTTCGATCTGTTCTACGTGAAGAACCACGGTCTGGTGTTCGACCTGATGATCCTGCTGCAGACGGTGGAAGTGGTGATGTTCGGGCGGGGCGCGCGCTGATCGGCGACAAGCGATTAACCTAACTGCCCCGCGATAATCCGCAGCGCCGCTTCAGCCGGGAAGCAGGCTGCGCACGGCGCGCCGCAAGCCGAAAGGGACAAGTTTCAATAGTTCGCCGCGCAGAGCGCGATCGGGCGTCAGCCGCCACGCCCGCGACGCCAGACTCCAGCCGTCCCGCCAGCGTTTGCGGATCAGCATTCCGCGAGCGTTGCGTGCGTAGGTGGTGGCCAGCGCGCGCCGCAACTCCGTTTCGTCGACCACGCCTTTGGCATTGTCGACTGCGCGTTCCACCACGCGCACGTAATCGTCATAGGTGCTGGACTCGGCCGACAGGCCGTCATGCCCGCGCATGGCGCGGACCAACGAAGCTTCCACCACGCCGATCCGCCAGCGCTGCGCCACGCGCAGGTGGAAGTCGATGTCTTCGGCGGTACGCAGACCGGTGTCGAACCCGCCCACGTCGGCGACGACTTCGCGGCGCAACAGGGCAGAGGCGGGAGCCAGGGCCGGGTTATGGATGATCCAGCGCAGCACCCAGCCGTCTTCGGGGATGGTATCGCGGCGACGGAACACGTCGATGGGACGGTGATCGCTATCCACGCGCTCCACGTCGCAAAGCACCATGCCGAAATCCGGGTGGGCTTCCATCCACTCCACTTGCCGCGCGGTCTTTTCCGGCAGCCATTCGTCGTCGCTGTCCAGCAATGCGAAGTACTTTCCCTGCGCGATGGACATGCCGTGGTTGCGCGCTGCGGAAACCCCCGCATTGGCCTGCCATACGTAGCGGATGCGCTCGCCGTAGCGTTTGCGCAGATGCGCTTCGGTGCCGTCGGTGGAGCCGTCGTCCACCACCACGATTTCGTCCACGGGCCGGGTCTGGGAAAGCACCGAATCTATCGCGCGAACCACCAGTTCGCGCCGGTTGTATGTGGGTATAATCGCGGAAACTTCGATCGCTGGCGCCATGAAGGACTTCTCCAAAAAACTGCTTTACGCCAGCGGTCTGCTGGGCCTCTACCACCGCCTGCGCAACGCCGGCAGTCTAACCGTGGTGATGTTCCACCGCACGCTGAGTCCAGAGGATCCGCGCTGGCGCACCTGCGATCCCGACTACACGTTGTCCACCACCTATCTTTCCCAATCGCTGGCGTTCTTCAAACGCCACTACAACGTCGTCTCGCTTCAGCAGGTGCTGGAAGCGCGCCGTACCGGCGCCGCATTGCCCGCGCGTGCGTTGCTGATCACCTTCGACGATGGCTGGTCCGACAATGCGGACTATGCGTTGCCGGAACTGCAGCGCGCAGGATTGCCGGGGCTGATGTTCGTGGTGGCCGACGCGGTGGGAACGCAGCAGCCGTTCTTCCAGGAGCGCCTGATTTCCGCGTGGCGTCGCGGTCTGCTGCGGGTGGACGATCTTGCCCGGGCGATGGCACCCGCGCTGGCCGAAGCGTGGAAGCCGGAGGACGAATCGATGGCCTCGCTGCGCAAGGCCATCGCGCACCTGGAAAAAATTGACGCGCGGCAGCGGGGCGAGATTCTGGGGCCTTATCTGCAAGCGCTCGATGACGGCCTTCGGCACATGGTCGATGTGGGCGAGTTGAATCGCTTGCAGGCAGGAGGCGTCGCGCTTGGCCTGCATGGCAAGACCCATACGCCGATGACGCTGGCGACGGATGTGGATGCCGAACTCGGAGGCGCCCGCGCCGAGCTCGCCCGTCATCTCGGGCAGCCTGTCCCCAATGCCGAGTCCATGTCGTTTCCGCATGGCGCCCATACTCCTGAAATCGCCGAGCGCGCGCGGCAAGCCGGCTACGAACTGGTGTTCACCAGTGTGCCGGTGCTCAACCCGGTCGCACCGCAACCCGGCTGGTTGCTGGGCCGGACCGGATTCGAAACCGACACGGTGGTGGACGGGAAGGGCAGGTTCCGGCCCGATTGGCTGGCGCTCTACCTGTTCCGGAAGCAAGCCAGGCGCCTGGCCTGACGCGCGCGCGGTAGCAACGCACTTCGTCCGCTTATTCGTCTTCATCCGCCGAAGTCAGGAACATGTCCATCGTCTGCAGGTCCGGTTTTTCGCCGAGGCTCCAGCGGCCGAAAACGGGTCGGCGGCTGCGTTCGACGAAGCCGCAGCGTTTCCAGCTTTGCAGGCGCGCTGCGTCGCCGGTGATTTCCATCGACACCGACGCGTGCCCGGCTTCGCGCGCGGCGCTCAGTAACGCCAGCAGATGCGCTTCATCCACGCGGCCGCGGCCGGCGGCGGACCAGAAGTCGCGTACGTGCAGGGTGGCGCCTTCCACCTGCGTGGCGAACCAGGCCTGCAGGCCGGCATTGCCGGGCGCAGTGATCGATAGGTAGCGCGTGCGTACCAGCGGCGAATCGTCGAACCGCCATTTGCAATGCGCGCTGTCGCGGACGGCCAGCAACCCGTCGCCTTTTTCCGAGGTCTGCCACAAGCGGTCCATGGCTGCGTCTGCGCGATCCGACCAGGCGTATTGCAGCCGTGGTCCGAAGACGCGCCTGAGCCCGTCCCTGGCCGCGAACACCACATCCGCCAGTGCGCCGAGAGGATAGGCCAGCCAGCCTGGAAGTTTGCTGCGCAAATATCCGCCGTAGCGCAGTACATGCGCATGACGGACGATGTCGGCGAAGCGTTCGTAGCCGATGCGCTTGAATACCGCCGCAGCCTTGGGATTGGGGAAGCCGTACAGCAGGTCCAGTTGCCGCAGGCCCGACTGGATCAACGCCTGCTGCAGGATCAGCGCCGGCCCCAGCGAACGATGCGCCGGCAGCACCGCAAGATCCACCAGCACGCCGGCACGTATCTGCTTGCCGCGCCACAGCATGCGGCGGCGGCCCGCGCAGGCGGTGCCGATATCGGCCGCATCGGGCGTGTAGTGCAGCAGCTGCAGAACGGGCGGCCCGTAAGGGCAGCCCAGGTAGAACCATTCGTACTTGGCCGCGATGCGGTCTTCCTGCCCCAGATTGCCATGCCAGATCGAGAGCACGGTGTCGCGGTCGCGCAAGGCATCGCCGTCGCGGGTCACGTATTGCGGCGGCGGCGAGGGCGAATTCATCGCTTAGTCGAGTTCCACGACCGGGCTCATCAGCACCGGCGCTTGGTGCAGGTAGCGGGTGGTGCGCCGCTTGTTGCGGATATCGTCATACACGGCCTGCGCCTGCGTTTCGCTGATCTTCAACGCCGTGGCCAGGCCACTGGCGGGTACGTCGTGGTTGAGCGCCCACAGGGCGATGTCCATCTGCTGGTAGGGCAGGGCGAAGTAGAACTCGTCCTGGCCCTGGCTGAGGCTGTAGGTGTCGGTGGTGGGAATGGCGGCGCAGACGCGCTCCGGCAAACCCAGGTGGCGCGCCATGCCGTACACCTGCGATTTGTACAGGTGCGCGATGGGTTTGACGTCTGCCGAACCATCGCCGTTCTTGACGAAGAAACCCTGGTCGTACTCCACCCGGTTGGGTGTGCCTACCACGCCGTAGTTCAGGCGGTCGGCATGGAAGTATTCCAGGGTCTTGCGGATGCGCTGTTTGAAATTGGTGGCCGCCACAATGGTCAGGTAATCCTGCAGCGGCAGCTCGCGTTCGACCATCGCGCCGTCGGGGGACTGTGCGATCAGACGGAAGCGGTTGATGCGGCCTTCGGTGCCGCCGTCGATCACGATCTTGAATTTCCAACCTTCGCCGTATTCCGGCAGTGCGTGCCGCACCGCCGCGTCGCGCGCCGTGTAGCAGCCTATCGCGGCCAGTGCGGGGGCGATGTCTACCGTCTCGGTGCGCACGCCAAGATGCTTGGCCAGGATATGCGCGCGCGCGGCACTGTCGTCGGAGGAGTCCTGTTCGGGCAGGATCAGGGTGAACACGCGGTCGGGGCCCAGCGCCCGTACCGCCAGCGCGGCGCTGACCGAGCTGTCGATACCGCCGGAAATGGCCACCACCAGGCCGCGGCGATGCAGCTGCCGCGCGGTGACTTCGCGCAGTTTCGCAGCGATGCGGTCCGCTTCGGCTTCGTAGTCGATATCGAGGGTGGTGGCATCAAGTGTGGTCATGGCGTGCTCTGTAGTTCCATCAGTTGGACGCGCCGGACCTTGCCGGAAGCGGTGCGCGGCAGGGCGTCGACGAAGGCGACGTGTTTGGGAATCTTGTAGGGGGCCAAGCGGGCGCGGCAATGCGCCTTGATGCGTTCTTCGGCGCGCGGCGGCAGGTCGCTGGCGACGACGAAAGCCTTGATCACCTGGCCCAGCACTTCGTCTTCCACGCCGACCACGGCCACTTCGGTCACGCCCGGTATTTCGGCGATCACCTCTTCAACGTCGGTCGGGTGTACGCGGTGCGCGCCGGTCTTGATCATGTCGCTGCGGCGTCCTTGCAGGAACAGGTAACCGTCGTCGTCCAGATAACCCACATCGCCGGTACGCAGCCAACCTTCGGCGAGCACGCTGGCGGTGGCGGCCGCGTTATCCCAGTAGCCCTGCATCACGTTGGGGCCTTGCACCCAGACTTCGCCGCTTTCGCCGACGCCGGCAGGGCTGCTGTCTTCGCGCAGGATCTTCCATTGCAGGCCTTGCACGGGAATGCCCACCGAACCCAGTTTCTCGTCCAGTTTTTCCGGCGGCAGCCAGCTGATGCGCGAGGTCGCCTCGGTCTGCCCGTACATCACGAACAATCGCGGTTGGGGCAGGGCGGCGCGCAGGCGCTGGGTCAGCTGCGGCGACATCGCTCCGCCGGCCTGGGTCAGGTAGCGCAGCGAAGAGAAATCGTATTCGCCCAAGGCGGTGTGCTGAAGCAGGAGCGCATAAGTGGAAGGCACGCCAGAAAATCCGGTGGCGCGTTCCTGCGAAAGCGACTGCAGCACCAAGTGCGGAAACAGCAGATTGGGCGCCAGCACCACGCAGGCGCCGCTGATGAGGTGGGTATGCAGGACCGATGCGCCATACGCGTAATAGAAAGGAAGCACGCTGAGTACGCGGTCTTCCGGCCCCAATCCTAAGTAGGCCACCACCGCTTCGGCATTGGCGGCAAGGTTGGCGTGGCTGAGCATCACGCCTTTCGGCGCGCCGGTGGTGCCGGAGGTATAGAGAATCAGCGCGGTGTCGCTGTCTTCAACTGTCTGGATTTCCGGTGCGGCTGTTTCTTCCGACGACGGAAGCAAGGGCTCTCCATCCGCCAGCACGGTGCGGCTACCGCCGTATCCGATCTGCTCCAGCGCCAGCTCCGCATCGCGGTGGCCTTGTTCGTAGACTACATGGCGGGCGCCGCTATGCCGCAACCAGGGTGCGAAGTCGCGCTCGCGCGCCTGCACGTTCAAGGGCACCACCACAGCCCCGGCCAGCCAGCCGCCATAGCAGGCGACGGCGGCTTCGACGCGATTGGGTAGCAACAAAGCCAGGCGGTCGCCCTTCGCCAAGCCCTGTTCGTGCAGCCGAGTAGCGAAAGCCTGCGCCTGCCGCCAGAACTGGCCGTAATCGATCGTGCGCGCACCATCCACCAAAGCGGTGCGCTGCGGTGTTTCCCGGGCGATGCGGGCGACGCGGCCAGGTAATCCGTTCACGTGCGGCCTGCCGCTCAGACGGCGAGTTTGCGGCGGACGAATTCGTCGACGGTCTGGATCGAATCGAAATTCGCCGGGATCATTTCATCCGGCACGATGGTCAGTTTGAACTCGTCTTCCAGGAAGAAGATCAGTTCGTGGATGCCCGTCGAATCGATGATGCCACCACGTATCAACGAGTCCTGGTCCCCTATCGCGGACTCATCGTCCGAGAACAGGAAATTCTCCAGAATGAATTTCTTGATCTGTTGCTTGTGCTGCATGCGGATCCCCCAATCTCCCTTGGTGCTATCAACATGAACGCAGGTTGGAGCGCGTACCGGCCAGTACGCGAGGGCGGGGAGGCCGTAGGCAGCTGCCTCCGCCCACACTGGGCGGGTGCTAACATCCGGGCGTCCCCGCGTTTACCTGGAGTCGTTGCCATGCGTATTCTGGCTGTCCTCCTGTTGCTCAGCCTGTCGGCTTGCGGCGGCAAGGAGCCTGCGTCGCCGTCGGTCCAGCCACGTGCTGCGAACGCAGCACCCACCGTGCACGAATCCGAGAAGGGCTCATACGCCGTGACCGAGCTGGTCACGGGTCTGGAGCATCCGTGGGGACTGGCCTTCCTGCCTGGCGGCGACATGCTGGTCACCGAAAGGCCGGGCCGCCTGCGTCGTATTACCGCGGCGGGTGAGGTGTCGGCGCCCATCACGGGCCTGCCGAAGATATTCGTCGATGGCCAGGCCGGTCTGCTGGACGTGGCGGTATCGCCGACCTTCGCCAGCGACAATCTGGTCTATCTATCCTTTGCCGAGCCGACCCTGCGCGGCAACAAGGCCGGCACCGCGGTGGTGCGGGGCCGCCTGCAGGGTGGGGCGCTGCAGGACACCAAAGTCGTCTATCGCCAGGAACCAAAACTTTCGCACGGCACCCATGTGGGTTCGCGCCTGGTCTTCGACGATGCCGGGTATCTGTTCGTTACCCAGGGCGACAACCGCGTGGCCGCCGCCGCCGCGCAGGAACTGGGCAAGCTGCCCGGGAAACTGGTGCGGATATGGCCGGACGGTCGCATTCCCGACGACAATCCCTTCGTCAAGCGCGCCGGCGCAAGAGGGGAAATCTGGTCGTACGGCCACCGCAACATGCAGGGCGCCGCGCTGCATCCGGTGACCCGACAGATATGGACCAGCGAGCACGGCCCGATGGGCGGCGACGAACTCAATATTCCGCAAGCCGGACGCAACTACGGTTGGCCGGTCATCACTCACGGCAAGGATTACAGCGGCGAAGCCGTGCCCGGATCGGTCGGCAAATCGGCGCCGGGCATGGAACAGCCTCACCATGTCTGGGCGGTATCGCCGGGACTCAGCGGCATGGCGTTCTATACCGGCGATCTGTTTCCGCAATGGCGCGGCAATTTGTTCCTTGGGGCGTTAGCAACCAGCGAATTGATTCGTCTGGAGCTGGATGGCGACAAGGTGACGCATGAAGAGCGCTTGCTTGGTGCATTGAAGCAGCGCATACGCGATGTGCGTCAGGGACCAGACGGGGCGCTTTATGTGTTGACGGATGCGGTGGACGGCAAGTTGCTGAAGATCGCTCCGGCGTCTCCATGAGTCCGTCGGGCTGACCCTAGCCTGCCGCTCTTTGTTCCGGCGGCTCAGAGGTCACGTGTCGTCCCTGCAAACCACCTTTCCTGGAATACGATCGCCATCGGAAGGATGCGTTGCGCTGCTTCACAGTCCTTGCCTTGCGAACAACTCGAATGCCACGGCCACCCAGAACACAGCGGCCGCCACAACCAGCCACCGGTTGATTCTTCTATGCAATGCGCTTCTCCAAAGCGTAAGTTTCAATCGACGACCGTCGTCCCTCGTTCGCCTGTGATAAAAAAAGGTGGCTCCGTCCCTGGAGCCGTTCAACCTTATATTGTCTCTGTTCGCTCCATTCCGTCACAACGTAAATAATTCACACCGGTACGCGGGTGGTATGAATAAGGGCACGGTGTTCGACGCATCCGCTGGACGACATGCTGAGGGATTGTCGTCGGGGAGGTGAATCTGACCCCGTTATTTGTCAAGGTCAAGGTGCTGGAAGTCGACAAGCGGGGCCGCATCCGCCTATCGATAAAGGCGGTGGAAGAAGGGGGGAGTGTTGCGGCTGAGTAAGCCATGGCTGTATCGCTTAAATAAAAAAGCGGGCTTCGGCCCGTTTTCTTTGAATGTTGAGCTGCAGGTGTATGAGGTGGGTAATTACGATGCCCATCGATTGGGCAAAATGTGAGTTGACTCTCCTTTTTCAGATCGACTTGAATTTGACCAAGGTCAGGGCTATACAGAGCGCTAACACTCCACAGGGGACGAGGTGTGGGGAGTGGGTAGTTCCGACAGCGTCAAACGGGGCGGGGAATATCGGCATTTGAATTGTCTGGCCTTGTGCGGATTGGCCGGACAAAGGCTTGCCGCTGTCGGTGCAGATACTTTTACATTGGGCTTCTTCCATTAATTGACACAGGGAACAGTGCGAACATGAAACGCATCGCCAGCGCTATCGTCTTGTTGGGTCTGGTCTGGACCGCGCAAGCGCAGACAGGCAAGTTTCCGTGGGAAGACTTCGACAAGCGGATCAAGGCCAGCCAGACCGTGACGCCTTTGGGGCCGGATTTCGCCGGCGACCAGGTGAGTCTGTCCAATGGCGCGCTGTCCTTCGTCGCCACCGATGTGAGCTTGCCGGGCAACGGTAGTCTGCCCGTGGCGTTCTCGCGCAGTTTCGACGTCAAGAACCGTAAGGAATACGGCAGCCAGGAAATGTTGGCGGACTGGGCGGTGGAAGTGCCGCAGATAAGCGGCGTGTTCCCCGGCGATTGGGTGGTGCAGGGCGTAACGCCCGGCAATCGCTGCTCCAGCCCTGGGACTCCACCCCTGCCGGCAGGCGGATTTCTGCTGAGGGATTTCTGGCAGGGCTTGACCATGAGCCTGCCTGGAGGAGGCGGAGGCGACATGCTGGTGTCCTCGGCCGCCACTGTGCCTACCGGCGGTGGTCCTTATCCGTGGACCGTCGACAACGGCAAGACTCATGTCGCCTGTTTAACGTCGACACTCAACGGCACCGGTGAGGGCTACCTGGCCATAACAGCCGATGGCACGCGCTATTGGTTCAATTGGATGGGCCGCTACAGCGAACCGAGCATGCGGAGCCGCACCAATTGGGACGTTGGGGGCGCCAACATTTATATAATCGCCCCCCGATACCGGAACGTGCTGTATGCCACGCGCGTGGAAGACCGTTTCGGCAACTGGGTTGCCTATACCTACACCAATGCGTACGACCAGCGCGGCAAGCTGACCAGGATCGAAGCCAGCGATGGTCGGGTCCTCACCGCTGCCTATAGCGGAAACTATATTTCAAGCATCAGCGATGGCACCCGCACGTGGTCCTATACCTACGGTGATGCCGCGGGAAGTCGCACGACACTCACCTCGGTCACCTTGCCGGACGGCAGCGCCTGGAACATTGGTTTTGCGGCATTCGCGGCAGCGGAGATCAAGGTCAACGAATCGCCGCAGGGAGAACCGTTGAGGGATTGTACCGTCAACGAAATACCCATCAACATGTATCTGACGCCGCCGGTGGCTTCCATTACCCACCCTGCGGGCGCTACAGCTACCTTCACCGCCACCATCCTGGAGCACGGGCGCAGCCAAGTACCGGTGACTTGCGGCAACGTCACTACGTCTCCGGTGGGCGCGGCACCGGGCACCGGCAACAACAACAACACCCAGGACGATGTCAACACATTCGCCATCTCCGCCTACAGCTTCACTTTGACCAAGAAAATGGTCACAGGGCCTGGATTGGCGACGGCGGAATGGAACTACAGTTACGACCCGCAAATCGGTGTGCGCTACCGGGGCGGCGCCAGCATGCAGTATCCGGTGTGCAACTGGTCGGTCTACGACTGTGCCGAGGCGCCCTGTACATCGGATGGCTGCGCCGGTTCCAGCAAGACCACGGTCACTGGCCCCGGCAATGAATGGATCCGTTATACGTACGGAAACAGCTTTCAGTACAACGAAGGCAAGTTGCTGAAAGTGGAGCAGGGCACCAGCGAGTCCAACATCCTCCGCGTCCAGAACTACATCTATGATTTTTCGATGAGACGTGCGGCTTATCCAGCCCGGTTCGGCAACAGCCTGCGGGGCAACGGCGACGGCTTCCAGAGCGAGCTTCATCGTCCGCTTATCAGTACCGAGACGGTCCAGGACGGCGTTGTATTCACGACCGTCAACGAGCAATTCGATGCGCTCGCCAATCCAACCAGGATTTTTCGCGGAAGCAGACAGTCGCCGTAGCAGGAGAAAGTAATTTCCGTCGCTGAATGTCGATAGCGCTTCGTAACGTTCTAGTAATTAAGGGAATCGGATATGCGGTCATGGATTTGCGCGGTTGGGCTGCTGCTTTGCGCTCTGGGTTGGCCGCTTTCGGCTGGCGCGCAGAGCATTGCTTTGTCGTCGCCCGCTTCGACCTATCAGGCACCGGCGACCTTCGGGTTGAACATCGCCGTAACCAACGGTACGGGAACCAACAAATACCGTATCGACACGAGCACCATTGTTTTCCTTCGCAATGACCAAAGCGTACATTTTGGATCAACGAGTTACACGGAGACCAATCTACCCGTAGGCACTTACAGCTATAAGGCGACTGCCACGGCCTACCATACGGTTACCCTTCATGAGTACACCGTTCAATCCAACACGATAAATATCACGGTCACCGCGCCGCCAGCGCCCACCGGAACGGTAACGGCCACGCCCAACCCTTGCAATATCGCCATGGGCAGTACGACCTGTGCCACCACGATCAGTTGGAACTCGACTAGCTCCAGCGCCAGTGTCTGGGTGTCCGATCTCAGCAACAACGGGTTGCAACTTTTCGCCAGTGGCCAGAGTGGCGCGCAAGCGGCGACCTGGATCACGGCGGCCGGATCGAGGTTCCATCTGAAGGTCGGCAGCCAGACCTTGAGCACGGTGGATGTTCTCGGAAATCCGCCGCCACCGCCCTCGGGGACGATTTCGGGCTCGCCGAACCCCTGCACGATCGCACCGGGCGATACTTCGTGCAACATCACGGTCAACTGGAGTTCCGTGAACGCCCCCACTGCGGACGTGTGGGTGAGCGACTTGAGCGATAACGGGATGGTTCCGTTCGCAAGCACTCCGAATGGTTCGCAGGTCACCGTGATGCCCGCGTCGACGGCTAAGCGCATGCATTTGAAGTTTGGCTCGCTGACTCTGGCTACCGTGGATATCCAGGCGGGGGCGCTTCCACCGCCTTCCGGCACTATCACTGCCTCGCCCGGTACCTGCAGCATTGCACCGGGCAGCGCGACTTGTCCGGCTACGATCAGTTGGAATACCTATAACGCGACCGCGAAGGTTTCCGTTTGGATGACGGACTTGAATGGAAACGAGGAGGAGTCGTTCTCGGCGGGTCCGGTTGGCACAAAGTCGGTTCCTATCGCGACCCCTGGCATGCGCTTCCATCTGAAGAATGGCAGTCAGCTTCTGGCTACAGTGGATGTCCATGGCAATCCAGCACCCCTGCAACCATCGGTACCGTACCGCGCCAGCAAGACCGAGACGATCGAATACCACAATGACCCGTCCAAGTGGGTCATGGGGCAGGTCGAGCGCTCTCTGGTCAACGGCATCGAGGTTTCCCGCACGGTCTTTGACACCGCCAGCGTCTTGCCGCTGCAAAGCTATTCCTTCGGCAAGCTGAAGCAGACTCTGAGCTACTACACTGACGGCAACTTGGCGACGTTCAAGGACGGCAACAATAACGTCACCACCCTGAGCAACTGGTACCGGGGCGTTCCGCGCACCATCCAGTTTCCGGCCACAGCCGAAGCGCCATCCGGCGCCACCCAGACCGCGGTGGTCAACGACAAGGGCTGGATCACCGCGGCCACCGATGAGAACGGCTACAAGACCTGCTATGGCTACGACGCCATGGGGCGAATCGGCAGCATCACTTACCCTTCGGAATCCACTCCGGGAATATGTGACACCTCCACTTGGGCAGCCCGTTATTTTGATTTTCATCCGCTCGGCGCAAGTGACTGGCGACCTGCAGGCATTGCTACCGGCCAATGGGTGAGGCGAACCTGGCAAGGGAACTACCGCAATATTGCGTACATGGACGCCATGTGGCGACCTGTACTGAACAACGAGTACGACGAATCTAATCAGACATCGACGCTGCGCACGACGGGCTTTGCTTACGATTCATCAGGTCGACAGTCGTTTGCCTCGTATCCGACGGCGGCTGGAACGGCCGGGACCACTGGGACGCGAACCTATTACGATGCACTGGATCGCGTGACGCGGGTGGAACAGGATTCCGAGCTGGGCGTATTGGCCAGCAGTACTGCGTATCTAGCCGGCTTCCAGACTCAGGTCACCAATCCGCGGGGGTTGCAAGTGACGACCGATTACATGGCGTACGACCAGCCGACGACCGACTTGCCGGTTGGTATCACTACCTCAGCCGATACGGCCACCGAAATCCATCGGGATGTATTCGGCAAGCCAACGCTGCTTGTTCGTCGTAATCATGCCAATACGCAACGTGTCGAGCGGCGATACGTCTACGACGGCTATCAGCAACTATGCAAGACCATCGAGCCTGAAACCGGGGCCACCGTGATGGATTATGACGGCGCCGGCAACCTGAAATGGTCCGCTTCCGGCCATATCGATCTGCTCAGCCCCACCGACTGCAACAATGCCGAAGGCTATTGGTGGGGTCGCCGGGTGGACCGCAGTTACGACGCCCGTAATCGGCTTACGACCCTGGCTTTCCCTGATGGTCGCGGCAACCAGAGCTGGGCCTATACCCCCGATGGCCTACCGACCAGCATCACTACCTACAACGATCCCAGTAATGGTTCGCCCGTTATCAATACCTATACCTATAACAAGCGAAGGATGCTGATCGGGGAGAGCGTCGCGCAGCCAGGGTACAGCTGGGGGCTGGGCTACTCCTATGACCCCAATGGCAATATGCGGTGGCAATCCTACCCGTCCGGTCTGGTGCTGGACTATGCGCCCAATGCTTTGGGCCAACCCACCCAGGTCAGTGACCAAAGCACCTATGCCTACGCCACGGGTGTGCAGTATTACCCGAATGGGGCGATCAAGCAGTTCACCTATGGCAATGGCATCGTTCACACGATGCAGCAGAACGCCCGCCAGCTCCCCAGCCGCAGTATCGACAGCGGCGGGGTTCTGGATCTGGCCTATAGCTTCGATGCCAATGCCAATGTCAACCACATCTGGGACTATGCCCAGGACACGGGCAATGGCTTTTATGGTCGCTGGATGACCTACGACGGTCTGGACCGTCTGACCGATGCCGGTTCGTGCAGCTTCGGAGGCGATTGCTGGCATCGCTTCACCTATGACGCACTGGACAACCTGAAGTCTTGGAAGCTGCCTGGAGTTAAGGACTACGCCGAGTACGTCTATACCAATAATCGCCTGACCAACATCAAGAACACCGCCGGCGCCACGGTGGTGGGGCTGGATTACGATGTGCAAGGCAATCTGTCCAATAAGAACGGACAGGCCTACGGGTTCGACTACGGCAATCGGTTACGAGATGTACCGGGCAAGGAGTCATATCGCTACGACGGGCTCGGCCGTCGCGTACTCAACTGGCGACCTGCCGACAATACGACGACTCTTTCGCAATACAGTCAGTCAGGTCAAGTGCTCTACAACGAGAACACCAAGACCTTGCTCAAGACCGAGCACATCTATTTGGGCGGAAGCTTGCTGGCCAATAGGGAAACCATTTGGGGCACGAGTACCGTGACAGCGAAGTATCAGCACACGGATGCGTTGGGCAGCCCGGTGGCGGTGACGAATATGGCGGGCGCGGTGATCGAGCGCACCAGTTACGAGCCCTATGGCGCGGCGATCAACAAGCCGGCGTACGATGGCATCGGCTACACCGGCCACGTGATGGATGGCGCCACGGGGCTGACTTATATGCAGCAGCGCTATTACGATCCCATCTGCGGGTGCTTCCTGTCGATGGATCCGGTCGCTGCGAATCCGAATACCGGTGCGAGCTTCAATCGCTACAACTACGCCAATAACAACCCGTATAAATTCACCGATCCGGATGGGCGTGCGCCTTGTAAATTATGTGTTGAAATCAAGAGCGCTGTTGTGAAGTATGTAGCATCGAAAACGGTAGCTTTCGGAAATGCAATGATTGACGAAGGCAAAGCAGCACTTCAGCAAGGTGTTCAAAACGCCAAAAATTTCGTCAGCCAACGAGATCTGGTCGTGAGTGCGGGTGCAGCGGGAATGATAGGAACCCCAATTAAAGGCAATGGGATCACACCAGGGCTTACAATCGTTGGTGATGCTAGTGTTGTTGCGAATCTATCTTCTGGACAAGTAGGTATACAGGGCAATGTTGGCGCAGTTCCTTCAGTAGGCGGCGGGGGCGTGGTGGCTGGTAATTTCTCTGCTGGCTTAAATGAAGGGCCATTGCAGAGTGGGATATCAACCACAAACACCGCGTTTGCTCAGGTTACGGCAGTTACCGCAACCGGAACGCCTGTTGATGTTGGAGGTGCGGTTCAATGGAGCAATGGTGGTGGGAATGTGTCCGTTGGATTTAAGCCTGGCGTTGGTAGCT
Organism: Pseudoxanthomonas sp. CF125; assembly: GCF_900104085.1. Taxonomy (GTDB): domain Bacteria; phylum Pseudomonadota; class Gammaproteobacteria; order Xanthomonadales; family Xanthomonadaceae; genus Pseudoxanthomonas_A. Next base: position 1,168,800 of record NZ_FNLD01000001.1, on the reverse strand, counting down.
ATATAGGCGCTGGGGGTGGCCAAGTTATGACAGGCACCCTCGTTACTCCACCACTCAAGAAAGACGATAGATAGGTAGTAAGATGAAAATGAATTTTGTCACCATCAAGCCAAAGATTTTCTGGTTGATTATGTTGGTTTCAGGCGTTTCGCTATTGATAGGTATTCCTAGCGTATTGCTTGCGGTTTTCACAGGGAGTGAAGTTGTTACTTTGATTGTTCTTTACGGCATCGCATTGCTTTGGATACTAGGCGTAGTGCTAACTATTGTGTATTGGCTTCGACAGTTATTGGGCAGGTATGTGGGAATGGAAGCGCGGCCAATTAAAGATCAAATCTGGTAGAACTCATAGGGCGGGCTCCAGCCCGCCGCATGCGCGGCAATTTCGCGCGAAGACTTAAAGGGGACGGAGGCAATTAAGCGGTCTTTTCCTACGCGCCAAGCCTCGCTTTTCCGATTTCGTTCAACGTTGACGGCCGAGACATTGGGATCCGCTATCCAACGGTCTCCCACCATGCCGCGCCGCGCACGCTTGATCCTGCCCAATGTCCCGCTTCATGTGACCCAGCGCGGCGTCAATCGCGCGGCCATCTTTATCAAGAACGGTGTCAGAGACACTTCTGACATTCGTTTAGCGCTTTTCCGACATCTTCTCGGCTGGTTGGATGATATTGCGAGCTCGGTACTGACGGAATAGTGGCCTCCATGGCCAGACTTCCTCGCCCCGATCTTGCGGGCATTCCCCAGCATGTCGTACAACGCGGCAACAATCGTCTTCCCTGCTTTCTCGATGACGAGGATCGACAGCGTTATCTGCAAGGGTTGCGCGAAGGGCTACTTTGCTACGGTTGCTCACTGCATGCTTATGTTCTCATGGACAATCACGTCCACTTGTTGCTGACGCCTGTGGAGGCGGGTGCGATCTCGCGGTTGATGCAGACCTTCGGTCGCAATTATGCCGGCGTGTTCAATGGTCGGCATGGCCGCACAGGAACCTTGTGGGAAGGTCGTTACAAGTCCTGCCTGGTTGACTCCGAGCAATACGTGCTGACCTGTGGACGAAACGACTGGATCTTCCTGGGGTCGTACAACACGTGATCCATCGAGGGAATGATCGCCAAGCCTGTTTCTTCAGGGAGTGACGTAGCCCGGGTAGAACGCAGCGGCTTTCAACAGCGAAGCTGGTCAACCCGGGGCCTTTGATCTGACGCACAACTGCCCTGTCCGGCCAGCCCATTTCGGCAAGCATCTCCGCAGCGATAATTATTTCCGCGTCGGCGACCCGGGTTGACCAGCTTCGCTGTTGAAAGCCGCTGCGCTCTACCCGGGCTACGATGTTTGGCCTGCCGCTATCCGTTCCTGTGCCATCGCGACTTGATGGATGGCAATGGCGGGCCAAGGCCCACCCTACGGCTTGCGGGCGATGAAATCCACGCTGGTGATGCAGAGCTTTTCCGGAACCACCTGGGCGAAGCGGGAATCCACCTTCATTGCAGCAAGCTGCTCCAGACGGTTGGCACGGGTGGTCGAAGTATCCAGCTCTATCGTAAATCCCAGCGCAGCCGCCCCCTCCACGAACTCATGCGCCCGCATCCGGTTCTGATACAGGAAAGCATTGTTCCAGAGCTTCCACGCCTGGTCCGAATACTGCAGATAGTTGAGCTGGTGGATGTTGCTGTCCACATAGGAATAGTGATCACCGCAGTTGACCGAATGGAACATGATCCCGCCCGGCGACAGAATGCGCATCGACTCGCGGTACATCGCCGTGATCGCATCCGGCGGCACGTGCTCCAGCACGCTGTTGGAGAACACCACGTCCACTTCGCCGTCGGCCAGGGCCGTGGCCGTGGCATCGGCAGGCGCCGAATACTGGATCCGCCCGCCGGTGGCTTCGCTCAAGTCCGCGCCGGCGTCTATCGCCGCCGCCAGCTTTTGGTGCCGCGCCTGCACTTCGGTCAGTTCACAGCCGCTGTCTTCGGCGATGATTTCCAGAAAGCCGCCCAGTTCCTTCACCGCCGCCCGCACCAGATCGTCCTGCAAGTGGCGGTTCAGATCGTAAGTGGTAATGCGGCGCGCACCGGCCAGATACAGGGCGAACGGAAACGTCGGGTACCACCCCGTGCCGATCTCGAAAAAGTGACTGTCAGCGATGACCACCCGCGCATCGCGCAGGTGCCGGACCATGATCTGCCAGTCCTCGACTTTTACCGAGAGCTCCCTGTGGAAATCCTGCAGCCCACCAAAACGGCGCTGCAAGTGATAGTGCAGCGTCTCGCCGCCGGGAAGCACGCCCAGCGCCTTCTGGACCAGACCTTTTATTCTCCAGTGCATGTGACTCCCCCCTGTCGATCAACACGCATGAACGTCGTACCAACCCATCAACTGGTCGTTCTGCCGGGCATGATTCCATTTCGACAGCAGCGTCTCGACGCTGTACCACTCCCCATCGCTGGCCCACGGCGCCGGCCCGCTGCTGTGCATCAGCTGGAACCAGCGGCCGGCCCTGCGCACCCGCAGCGGCTGGTCGAAACCCATCATTCGCATCATCCTGTGCTTGAAGCGATTGGCCAGGCCGCGCTCGTTGCCGAGCTCCAGAAAGCTGCATTGCCCGATCAACTTGAACCGCTGGTAGCCGATGGACGCCATGTGCATCACCAGCTCCTCCAGGTCGTGGTCCGCCTCGAAGGAAAGATACTGCGGGCGGTTGTCTGGATTCAGCGCCAGGATGCAATGCCGATCCGCGCCTTCGATATCGACCTTCACGTAATCGGGAACGCCGAACTCGCCGACCAGCTCCGGGAAGGTGACCGCCTGTACCGTGCAGGTCCCGGAAGGATTGCGATGCGCGATCTTGTCTTCGAAGATGCTGCTGGCGCCCAAGTCGTCGCCGCACAGCACCAGCTCTATTTCGCCGGGTTCGTCGGCCAGCGCGCGGTTGAGAACGGTCAAGCGGCCATCGGCGATATGGTCCTGGAATTCCTGCATGGCCTTGGCGGCGAGTTCCGGATTGGCTTCCACCGCTACCACGTGGTAGCCCTCGTCCAGGAAATAGCGCGAGTCGGAACCGTCGTACATGCCTATATCGAATATTTTCTTCTGCTTCACTCGTCTGCCCTCGGGGGAAAGGGTGCGCCGCCGAGGCGCCGCAAAATCCAAATTCGCCGCCGCGCTGCTCATGCGCTGCGGGCCGTGTTGTCGTGGAGTCCATGGTGGACCAGCATCGTGGAGAGAATCCCCACGAACGCCTGGTTGTCCGCAAAGCCGGTGGCGCGCCCCTGTCTGCACTTCTCTGTCAACCTGCCCACCGCCACCGGGTCGAAGTAACCCGCCTTGCGAATGCTGTCCGCGCTCGTCAGTTCGGCCACGTAGTCCAGCGGCTTGCCATCGAAGAAGAAGCTCTGGCTGTCGGGAGAACGATACGGTTGCTTGGTCCGCTGCAGGATTTCCGCGGGCAGAAGATCGGACAACGCGCGGCGCAATATGTACTTCTCGGTCATGCCGCGGATCTTGAAGCTGGGCGGCAGACGGTTGGCGAATTCGATGACGCGGTGGTCCAGATAAGGGACGCGTCCTTCGATGGAACTGGCCATCGCCACGCGGTCTCCTTGCGAAGACAGCAGGTAGCCGGCCAACAGGGATTTCGCTTCCACGTACTGATCGCGGGCCAAGCCGCTCCACGAAGATATTTCGCGGGGCAAGGTGAGTTCGTAGGCGTCCAGCGGATTCCACTCGCCCAGGCTGGCGCGCAGATCGGGCGACAGGAACGACAGTGCGCGCTGCGAAGTGGCCCAGCGCGGCGTGTGTGCGAAGATCGGGCGTTGCAGATGCTCCATGCCCTGGCCGAAGAACGACTGCGCGAACGCCGGGTTGCGCACCGGCGAGTTCTCCAGGTATCCGTACAGGCGTTGCAGCAGCAACGGACGCATGCGCGAGCCCGGTTGCTGCGCCCAGAAGCGGCGGATCTTGGCTTCCTTGAACAGATCGTAGCCGCCGAACACTTCGTCGGCGCCTTCGCCGGTCAGCACTACCTTGTAGCCCTGCCGGCGCACATCGCCTGCCAGCAGCATCAGCGGCACGGGCGCGGTGCGCAGCACCGGGGTTTCGGTATGGCGGATCAAGCGCGGGAACGCCTCGCCTATGTCGCGGCGCGTGCAGTGCAGGGTGGTGTGGTCGGTGCCCAGGTGCCGCACCATCGCCTGCTGGTGCTCGCTTTCATCGAACTCGCCGTCCTCGAAGGCTACCGAGAACGTACGCACCGGCGTCTGCGTGAAGCCGCGGATCATGGCCACGATGCCGGAAGAATCCAGTCCACCGCTCAGGTAGGCGCCCACCGGCACATCGGCACGCAGTTGCAGGCGTATCGCATCCACCAGCAGTTCGCGCAGCTCCGCGGTGGCGGCCTCGATGGTTTTCGGATAGCGCGAAGGCGAGGTTTCGGCAGCGCTGGGGAAGGTCCAGTCCCAGTACTGCGTCATCGTCTCGCGTCCATCGCGTTCGATGCTGAGCAGACAGCCCGGAGGCAGGCTCTGCACACCCTGGTAAAGCGTGCCGGGGTCCACTGCGGACCAGTAAGTGAGCGTCTGCGCCAAGCCCAACGGATCGAGGGTGGCGCATTCGGGCAATACGGCCAGCAAAGCCTTCACTTCCGAGGCGAACCACACCCGACCCTGGCTGCGCGTGTGGAACAGCGGCCGGATGCCGGCGCGGTCGCGCGCAAGCACCAGGCGCTGGCGCCTGGCGTCCCACAGGGCGATGGCGAACTGGCCGTTGAGGTGCTGCACGAAATCGTCGCCGTAGCGGTCGTACAGGTGCACGATCACTTCGGTGTCCGATTGCGTGTAGAACTGGTGTCCGGCCGCCTGCAGCGACTGCCGCAGTTCGATGTAGTTGAAGATCTCGCCGTTGAACACCGTCCACACGTCGCGGCGCGGATTGTGGATGGGCTGGTCGCCCGTCGCCAGATCGATGATGGACAAGCGCGCATGCGCCAAGCCGATCCCCGTTTCGGCATGGAAGCCATAGCCGTCCGGGCCGCGATGGGCCAGGGTATGGATCATGCGTTCCAGCGCCGGGCGTGCGGCCTCGGCAGTGACGTCCTGTCCGCTGAAACCTGCTATTCCGCACATCGGTTCTACTGCTCCTGGTCGATGACAGTGTGGGGCGGCTCAGCTGCCGTGGGCGGCGCTGATGGCGAAAGGGGTTCGCGATTCGTGCAAAGCCTGCTCGCAGGCCTCCAGGGTGTCCTCGGCGACCTGCCGCCAGTCGCGCGAGAACTTGCGCGCCAGTGCGGATTCGTCCCAATGCCTGTCCAGCGCCTGTGCCAGCCCGGCGGCCAGCACGGCGGCGTCGCGTGCCGGCACCAGGATGCCGGATTCTGCATCGACCACTTCGGGAATGCCGCCCACCGGCGTGGCGACCACGGGCCGGCCGCAGGCCAGGGCTTCCACCAGCACATTGGGGTGGCCCTCGGAATAGCTGGGCAAAGTCACCAGGTCGGAGGCGGCCATCCAGCGCGCGACCTCGGCGGGTGGCTGCGCTCCGGCCAGCGTCACCTGCAGCGAGGGATCGGCGGCAAGGCGCGCCGCGATTTCCTCGCGCATCGGTCCTTCGCCCACCAGCGCCAGGCGCAAGCGCGGACGTGTTGCGGCAAGCGTGCGGCAGGCGTCCAGCAGTTCGCGCAGGCCTTTCTCCGGAACCAGCCGGCCGACATAGGTCACCACTTCGGCATCGGCTGCGATACCCAACAAGGTGCGCGAAGCCGCGCGGTCGGCGGGGTGGAAGAGGGAGGCGTCGCAGCCGTTGGGGATGGTGCGGATGCGCGCAGGGTCGGCACCATAGTTCTCGGCGGCCACGCGGCCGAGATCCTCGCTGACCACCAGCAGTCGCTGCGCCGTACGCACTACGGGACGCGTCAGTCCACGGCTGATCGCATCGCGCACGCGCAGATCGGAACCGCGCGCACCGGCCACCAGGGGCAGCCCCGCCTTGCGCGCGGCCAGCATCGCCCCGTAGGCATCGGGGTAGAGCCAGTAGGAAAGCACCAGATCGGGAGCGAAAGCCTTGAGCGGCGCATGCAGGGCGCGCGCGCACGACCAGCCGTTCAAGGGGCGCGTCACCGCCGGCAGGGCCGGGTAGCGCACGTACTGGACGTCGCAGCCTTCCACCGCTTGCGCGTCGTCGGAGGCGCGGAACAGGTAACTGCGCGGCTGCGCCCAGCGCGGGTAGGTGGCGACCGGGCTGACCACGCGCACCGTGGCCAGGCGGGAGAGTTCGCGGATGGTCTGGTAGACCGGGCGGCCACGGTTGGGTTCGCCGGCGATGGGGAACTGCGAAGTGACGATCAGCAGGCGCATAGGCGACTCTGTCCCGACACGGAAAAACGACCCGCGCTTGCGCTGGACCGGTGCGACCGGCCGCTTGCTGCGACCGGCAATGACCTGCCGCGCTGGCCGAAAAATCCGGCGGACTGCGTTGTCACTGCTGTGCAGTGAGCCTGACAAGGGGGGGCAAGATGCATAAAAAAGCGTCACCGTCCTCACGCGTTGTTGAGCTGGATGCCTTGCGGGGAATCGCAGCGTTGGCCGTCGTGGCCTTCCACTACACAACGCATTATGGCCAGCAGTACGGTCACACGGATCCGCTCGGGTTCGGTTTCACCCCGGGCAACTATGGCGTGAACCTGTTCTTCCTGATCAGTGGTTTCGTCATCTTCATGACCCTGGAACGCACGCGCACGGCGATGGATTTCGTGGTCTCGCGCTTCTCGCGGCTGTTCCCGGCGTACTGGGTGGCCATGCTGCTGACCATGGCGGTGGTCTACACCATCGGCATGCCCGACCAGCACCTGCCGCTGCGCGACTTGCTGCTCAACTTCAGCATGGTCCAGCAGATCCTCGGCGCCGAACATCTGGACGGCTCGTACTGGACACTGCAGGTGGAGTTGTTCTTCTACGCGCAGATGCTGCTGTGGTTCGCGCTGGGCCTGCTCAAGCGCATCCATCTGATCATCCTGCTGTGGCTGGGGCTGGCGATCGGCTACGGGGAAGTGGTGATACACCACATGCATTTTTCCTATCTGGGCCGCGAGCTGCTGATCCTCCGCCACATTCCCTTCTTCGCCTTGGGCATCCTGTTCTACCGACTGCATACCCGGCCCGACGAGAACCTGCTGAACTACGCCATGATCGCCCTGTCACTGGTCGCCATCGGCATCGCTTATCCCATCGTCTACCTGTGGGTCGCGCTGGGCTGCTGCGGAATCTTCCTGTTGTTCGTCAACGGCATGCTGGGCTGGATGCGGGGTGCGTTCTTCGTGTTCCTGGGCAGCATTTCCTACTCGCTCTACCTGTTGCACCAGGCCATCGGCTTCGCCTTGATCCACGCGATGGAGCAGCGCGGCATGCCCAGTCTGGTGGCCTGTGTGGCGACCCTGGTCATCGTGGTGGCATTGGCCGCTTTGCTCACCTTCACGGTAGAGCGCCCGGCGATGCGCAAGATCCGCTCCTGGTGGCGCGCGAACAGCCTGCAATTGAAATCGGCATGATCCAGGCTCTTGGGGGCGCGCGATCGGAACGCTGCGCACGGTTCGAGGGGAGCGACGTTTGAGCGGCAACCAACAGATCGTTTCGGCGGCCGCATGGAGCATCGGCGCCGGCCTGCTGGGCCGTGCGCTGGGACTGGTGTCCACGCTGGTGGTGGCGCGCTATCTGAGTCCTGAAATCGTCGGCGAGGTGGCGGTGGCCACCATCATCGTCCTGACCGCGAGCTGGATATCGGCCTGGGGCTGCGGGCAGTACGTGATCGTGCATGGGGGCCAGGGCCGCGCAGCGATCTTCGCCGCCTCGCTGGTGTATCTGGTCTTCGGCGTGCTGGCGCTGGCCGTAGTGTGGATGGCCACGCCCGTCATTTCCCAATGGCTTGCCGCGCCTCGATTGAGCGAGTACCTGCCGGGCGCAGTACTGGGAATGGCGATCCGCCGGCTGGGCGCTATTCCGGATAAATTGCTGGCCCGCGAGTTGCGTTTCAAACGCATCGCCATCGCCACCGGGATGGGCGACATCGCCTACGCCGTGGTCGCCATAGTCCTGGTCGGTACCACCGCGCTGGGCGGGCAATCGATGATCCTGGCGTTCATCGCGCAAGCCTGCGTGATCACCGCGATATTGATCGCCGGCACCGGGCTGCGAAGCTGGTTGAGCCCGGTGCCGGTAACGTTGCAACGGCTGGGCCACATTTTCCGTTTCGGTGCGCCGGTGACCGCCGAGATCACCCTGAGCGAAGGCGCTCGCTACTGGGACAAGCCGCTGATGCTGCGCGTGCTGGGCGCCGAGGCCGCCGGTACCTACAACCTGGCTTTCAGCCTGGCGCATCTGCCGGCACTGTTCGTCGGCGGACATGTCGGTAATGTGTTGTTGCCGGCGATCGTGCGCGCGCAGCCGGCGCAGCGGGCGCCGATGATCGTGCGTGCGCTTGCGCTGACCGCCGTGGTGCTGTGTCCGATGGCGTTCGGCCTGGCCGTTTGCGCGCAGACCCTGGTCGCGGCGCTACTGCCTCCGGCGTGGGTGCAGGTGGCGCCTTTGCTGAGCGTGATGGCGGTGACTTCGGTGCTGGGCGCCGGCAGTTTCATGCTCGCTTCGTTCATGGCTGCGCTGGGGCAGAACTTCACTCTGGTCCGGATCGAAGCTGTCTCCATCGCCGTGCTGATTGCGGCGCTCGTGTTCCTGTCGCGCTGGGGTGTGGTGGTGGCCTCCTTTTCGGTGGGAGTCGCTTTGATAGTGCAGTTCGTGCTTTCCGCATCGGCCTGTCGCCGCCATGGCTTGTCGCTGAATACCCTGGGCGCACCGTTGTTCCGTGTCTTGGCGGCCTGTCTGGTCATGGTCGCTGGCGTGCTGCTGCTGCGCTGGAGGCTCGGTCCGTCTCTGCATGAAATGAAGATCATCCTGCTGACATGCGAAATCGCGGTGGGGGCGCTGCTGTACGCGGTCTGCCTGCGCTTGTTCGGCCGCGGTCTGCTGCAGGACGTATTCCGTCTGTTGAGCGCATCCGGAAAAGCGGAGTTGCAACAGGTATCGACTGCATTCCAATCGGCCAAGGCCAGCCATGATTGAATTCAACTCCATCGTCCTGCTCGGGCGCGACCCGGGTTTCGTACGCAAAGCGGCGCTGGGCGAGGATCAGCGCTTCATCGAGTTGCATGTGGAGGATGCCGAGCGCATCTCCCGGGAAGACCGGCGCTACGGACGCCGTGGCGATCTGTCGCGCATCCGCGACCGCTTCGCCCACGGTCTGCGTTTCTTCGCCGTCGAGGAAGATCAAGGTCTGGTCGCGTGGTTCTGGGTGGCGCACAACTGTCCGCGCTATTTCGACGAGCTGTGTTGGCTGCTGGATCTGGGCGCCACCCATGCGTGGGGCCGGGATGCCTTTGTCGCACCGGAGCGGCGGGGCAGGAAGGTGCTGACGGCGATGATGGATCTGGCCGCGACTCTGGACGATCGGCCGGTGCGCTATCTGTCCGATGTCAGTGCGTCGAACTTCATTTCCTTGCGGGCGCACAAGTCGTTGGGTTTCAAGCGGCTGGCCACGGTGAGTTCGCTGGCGGTGGGCAAGCGGTTGCTGATCCGTAGTCTTCCGCCTGCTTGCATTCCGCAGCCTGATGCGATTCGGCCAGAGCGCCGGATGTTGTGGCTTACTCCGCAGGAGCAGGAGTGGCATCGCGCGCATATCGCCTAGCAGACCCTCGGCAAAAAACCGCCGTCATCCCAGCGCAAGCTGGAGGCGCTTTTCAACAGCCGAATGGCTGGTCATCCATCTTGATCTTGCTTTTGCTCCCGCTCCTGCATTTGCTTCTGCCTCCTCCCTTGCGCGCAGCGCAGGGGAGGATTGAGGATGGGTGCTCTTGATCTTGCTCTGGCTTTTACTTGTACTCTGAAGCAAAAGCGTTTCGCGCTTTGCGCGAGTCACTTTTCTTTGAACGGCAAAGAAAAGTAACCAAAAGAAAGCCGCCCTACGACGCGCCCAACGATGAAGCCGTTGGGTCCGCAAGCAGGCCGGGAATTTCCGTAAGGCGCATCCTGCGCCTCCGGAAACGGCGCACATCCCTGTGCGCCGCCCCTGCGGAGTTGATCCCGGCCTGCTTGCCGCGTCTCACGGGTTGGATGAAGCAAAAACCAAAGCCAAAACCTCAAAGTCGTCATTCCCGCGAAGGCGGGAACCCAGTGACTTTGCTTTTAAAAAAGCGAGGGTGCGTATTGGACTGATCAGTGATTCTTATCGAGGCGGTACGCCACAGGCCGCACCAGACGCGCAGCACGCATCGCGCGTCGGCCCAGACGGGTGATGGCCAAAGTGCCGGTGATCATGGTGTCCCGGTGCGGCAGCAACTCCGAGAGATAGGAGTCTTCCTGCGCCTGGCTGTCGAACACGCCGACTTCCGGCCATGCGCTTGGAACCGCTGCGGACAGGAAGACCTCGTTCAAGCGGCCGGGACTGCACGCGGCGAAATCCGGATGCCAGCCGGTCTTGAAGCCGTTCAACGTATCGCCTAGGAGCAGGTTGCTGGTCGAGGCGATGACCTTGCCGTCGCACAGGGTTTCGGCGAATACCGCGCCGTGTATCTGATCGAAGCGGTGGATCATTTCACGGAAGAATCCGGCCTGGGCGGGAGAAGCCAGCAGCGAGGTGCCTGCGGTTCCCTTCCATCCGGCGTGCTCGAGTTGCAGATGGGTTTCCATCGCGTCGACCACGTTCTCTTTGGGTTGGGTGATTCGGAAAGCGGTAGTGCCGCGTTCCTCCAGGCGCCGTTTGCGCCGCCGCAGGTCGCGGTCCATCACGATGACGCCCAGCGCATGCTCTTGCGCCGGCGGGTGCAACCGCAGCACCGGCCGCTGGAACCGGTGCTGTTCGAACCAGCCTCCATTTCCGCCTTCCAGAAGTTCGCGCAGGGAGGCGTGAACCGGACATTCCGCCAGCAGATTGTGGAAAGCGATGGCATGGGGCCGTTTACGCTTGCCGTGCAAATCGGCCAACAGGGACTGGGCCACCGTTGCGGACTCGCCGGGCGCGTACAGCAGGCCCGAACGGAAGGTATGCAGGGTGCGATAGCTGCTCAGATGCGGAACGGGCACGAACAGATTGGGGCGCTCGGCAGTGAAGCAGCCCGCGCCGATCAGCTCGCGAATGCCCGCTTGCCGCCGTTCGATCAGAGCCACCAGAGGCGGCGTGCGGGGCGTCAACCAGCGCGCTGCCGGCAGCGCGAACTGCGGCATGGCGAACGGGTTGGGACGCGGCGTCTGTTGGCCCAGTTCGGTCCACGCCGAAAGAGTCGCCGCATCGACTTCCTGCAGGGACAGCCAGCGCACGGCGACGCTCATGATTCCTGCGCCCGGCCCTGCAGCCGCCACCATGCGCGCCTCAACGCCGAGGCCCAGCCGTTGCGGTCCAGGGAAAGCCAGACCATCTTGTTCTCGGCCATGCCCAGGGTGCGCTTGTACGCCGAGTCGCCCGCCATCAGTTCGAAGCGCGCGATGCCATTGGCCAGCGCATGCTCTACCGCGCGGGTCAACAGCAGCAGACCCGGGCTTCCGCAGTCGCCGAAACGCCTGTAATCGATACCGGCCTGATAGAAGTACGAAGTGTCGCGCCATATCAGGTTGTATACGTAGCCCACCGTGTGGTCCCCGGCATTGACGCGGATCAGCTGCGCGCCGTCGCCGTCGCCGGATTGGGCGATCAGGCGCTCATGGAAGCGCAGGATGCGCGGATTGCCGAACGCGCCGTGTTCCTGTTCCTCTTCGCTCCAGTGGGATTCGTGCAGCTGCACCATCGTCCGGAAGAAAGCGAGTTTCTCTTCGGCCGAGGCGGCGACAGCGACCGACAATTCGCCGAAACCCGTTTGCAGTTTGCGTGCCGTCCTCCGTACCGCAGCGCGCGCCTTGCTGCTGAGCACGGTCGGCAGATAATCGCTGCCGGTTTCGCGCAGTTCGGTCAGGTCGATGTAATGCGCGGCATGTTTGCGCGAGCGCATGCCCATGTCGAGAGAGCGGATTCTTTCGAAAGGAACGTTGTCGGCTTCCATGCCCGGCAGGTACAGCGTCAACCAGCGTTTGTCGTTGTGGGCCAGGTGGTCGAGCACCGCGGCCAGCGCTTCGCGTTCGTGTCCGTCTTCGCAGACCAGTCCGTTGTACTCGATGGTCAGGTTGTCCAGGACTTTGTCGCCCACTTCGTGCAGGCGCATGTGCAAGGGTCCCAGGCCGAGGAAGCGCCTGCGCTGGGTGATGACGCCTAGTGCGACCAGCCGTTCGTCCCGGGACACGCTCAACAGCCGTGCGTAGCGCAAGGGCGCGATCAGCGCCAGCCACGGCCCGATCCAGCGCCAGCTGACGAAGAAACTGCAGCGGGACCGGCGTTCCAGTTCCTGCCAGCGCACGCCAAGTTCGTCCAGCGAAGGCAAGGACTCCAGGCGGACCTGGTAAGAGGAATCCGCCGAATGCGCGTGCAAATGCGCGCCCATGTTCAGGACGCGCGCGCGTCAGCCGAAGGTGGCATCCATTCCTCGCCTTGCCCCGATCCGGGGCGACCACTCCAGCGTCTCGCGCGCCGCGCGCGTGTCGAAATTGGCCAGTGGCCGTAGCGAACGCACGCGGTAACGCGTCAGCGGAACCTCGCGTCGCAACAGCTTGCCCAGCAATTCCACGCCAAAACCCAGTCCCATGAAGACCCAGGTGGGCACGCGCACCAGCTTGAGCTCGCGGCCGAGTTTTTTGCCGACGCGGTCCAGGTATTCCTGCTGCGCGACCGGTTGCGTATCGACCACATTGAACACGCCACCCACCGCTTTAGGCGCTATGGCCGCTTGTTGCAGCGCGTCCACCACATCGTCCAGATAGACCACGGGAATGGTCTGCGTGCCGCTGCCTATGGCGACCCAACGCCCAGCCAGTGCGATGACGCCGTTCGGAGTGACGCGTTCCGCGCCCGGCCCGAAAATCTGGCCCGGACGCAGGATCACCGCCTGCAGTCCGCGCTCCCGGATCGCGTTCTGCACCAGCAGTTCCGCCGAGAGTTTGGTCTGGGTATAGGCGCCACGCAGTCCGGGGTGAGGTTCCAGCGCCGAGGATTCGGTCATCGTGCCTTTCGGGTCGCGCCCGGCATGATCGAACACGCTCATCGAGCTCACGTAGACCAGCCTCTGGGTACCGCTGGCCAGGCAGGTTTCCACGATATTGCGTGTGCCCCAGGTGGTGCCGGCTTCGAAATCGCGCACGCTGCCGCGCATGGCCGCGCCCACGTGGTACACGACGGGCGCGCCGGCCACGGCATGCTTGACCATGCGCGGATCGCCCAGGTCGCCGACCACCATCTGCACGCCGTCGTCGTTGGCGTATGCCGCGACCGGACGGCGGACCAGTACGCGCACGCGTTGTCCCTGCTCGCGTAACCGCGCCACCAGCTTGCGTCCAAGAAAGCCCGCTGCGCCGGTCACCAGCGCGTCTGCCGGCGCCAAGTCCGCGTATCTGTCTTCCAATCCTTGCAGACGCAGACGATCGGGTTCGGCGCATACCGGTTCCAGCAGGGCGGCGATGCGCAACGCATCCTCGCCACTGAACGGCGGCGGCGCATGATCGCGTGCGGCCTTGGCGAATTCCTGCGCGCCGCGCTGGATGCCCGGCGAAGGCTTGAGCATGCCGGTGGCGAAGCGGATCACGTTCCAGGGAATGCGGAAGGTATCCTTTATCGCGCTGATCCAGGCGTTGACCATGATGCCGATGAACTTCGGACCCGGCAGCACCCAATGGATGCGGCAGGTCTGCAGGAAGCGGTCCACTTCTATGGTGCCGCGGGTGCCGCGCACGAAAACGCGGTTCTCCATGGGGCGCGCATTCCAGGAAAGCAGCAGCCGGCCCACTCCCTGTTGCGTGCGCGCCTGCGCCTGCCATTCGTCGAAGTGCAGATTGGGATCGGTGCCGCGCGACTGGTAGTCCACCTTTACGTCGGTCACCGGTCCCAGGAACGCTTCGATGGTGTACAGCCCATGCACGCCCAGGTCGCGGAACGGGTACGAACCCTGGGTGACGGAACCGGGCAACGGGCCGCCGGCATAGGCCGGATACTCGGAGTTGCGCACGATATCCACCGACACCAGTTCGCCTATCGCGCCCTTGCGCGCTGCGTCCAGCGCCTGCAACAGCACCGGGTCGTACAGGTCGGAATGGTTCACGCCCAACAGCAGATGCTTCTCGCGCGCTTTTTCGATCATCCGTTCGCAATCGGCGACCGAATCGGCCATCGGCTTTTCGACCAGTACGTGGCAGCCCATCTCCAACGCCGCCAGGGTGATGGCCGTATGCGAGGAAGGGGGCGTCAGCACGTGCACCGCCTGCGGACTGGCGGATGCCAGTTCGGCCAGCGAGGCGACCACCCGCGGTATCCCGTGGCGTACCGCAAGCGTGCGCGCGGCTTCCAGGTTGGTGTCGCAGATGCCCACTACTTCGACGAAGTCCAGGGCTTTGAGTGCGGAGAGATGGTGGCCAGCGACGTAACCGGCGCCGACCAGGGCGACGCGCAGTTTAGGGGAAGGATCAATGCTCATGGAGTACCGGGTTGAAACTCGAAAGGGAAACTTTTTTGGCGGCCAGCTTCTGCGCCACGGCATCGAGTACCGTCTCGACCCTGTGGTCCCAGGTTTGGTCGGCCACCGAGGCGATGCGCTGTGCGGCTGCTTGCGGGGTGTCGTTGGCCAGTGCGGAGTCGAGCGCGGCCAGGAAGCCTTCGCGGTCGTCGGCGATGCCGACCCACTGGGCGAATTTTTCGATCTCCGCATTGCGCACGCTGACCACCGGCTTGCCGGTGGCCAGGTACTCGCGCAGTTTCAGCGGATTGGCGTTGGCGACCTGCCGGTTGAGGCGGTAGGGAATGATGGCCGCGTCGAAGGCCTTGGCCCAACCCGGCAAGTCTTGATAGGGCTGCGCACCGGTGAAGCGCACATTGGGCAGCGCGCGCAGCTCGCTCACATCGACTGCCGCGTGTCCCACCAGCAGGAACGACCATTGCGGGCGTTGCCGCGCCAACCAGGCGATCAGCTCAAGATCTATCCATTCGTGTATGGAGCCTATGTAGCCGATCACGGGGTGGGGCAGATCGCGTGCGGCGGCGGGCACGATGGTCTGCGGGTCCTGCGCGCGGCCGAACAGTTCCGCATCCACGCCGTGCGGCGCGAACAGCGTGGAGGCATTGAGCGCACGCTTGCTTTCCAGCAACGCGGGCGGCGCCACGAACAACAGGTCCGCGCGCCGGCTCAATGCTTCGTCGCGTTGCGCGATGAGGGCCATGTCCACGCCCGGGTGCGCAGCGTAATCGTCGATGCAATAGAAAACGCATAGCTCTTCATCGAGCTGCCCGGCCAGGAAACCGGGATGGGGCACCACGAACCAGGAAATGCGTCGCTCGATGCCCGCGTGGCGCAATGCCCGCCGTACCGCCCAGCGGCTGAAGCGCCGGTTGAAGGCCTCCACTCCGGGAATGCGCCGGAACGGCAGCTGCGGCACCGTGCAGCGCCAGAAGCCTTCGCGTATCCGCTCCGGGGCCTGCAGCGCCGCGCGCAGCTTGCGCAATGCGCGTTTGAAGTCGCGTCCGCTGGCGTTGGGCGCGCGCATGCCGGGCGAATCGACGTACAGCACCGGAAGGACCCGCGCCAGCCGCTCGGCCACATGATGGCTGCTGGTGCGGTTCTCGGCGTTCCAGTCGTTGCCGAAGTAGACGATGCCCAGTCCCTGCAGCGGCGCGCGCGCCTCACTCATCGCGCCACCAGCCCACCAGCCAGGACGTGCCGCCGTGGTAGATCCAGTCCTTGTGCAGGCCTGGTATGGAATCCAGGTGCGGGCCTATCCGGCCGCTGGCCGGCGCGAAGAACGTGACCAGTCCGCAGCGTCCCAGCTGGCGCATGCGTTGCAATGTCGCGGCCGGATCGCTGAGGTAGTAGAGCACTTCGCAGGCGGTGATCAGATCGAAGCGCTCGCTGCGGTCCTGCCAGGGCAGATTGAACAGATCGGTCGCGGCGAAATGCGCCGTGGGCAGCCGCAGGCGCGCGCGTGCGATCGCGTGCGCGCTGACGTCGATGCCGTATTGCTGGTCGCTCAATCGCGCCAGGTATGCGGTCTGGTGGCCTTCGCCGCAGCCGATCTCCAGCAGCGAGCCGACATGGCCGAAATTCTTCTCGATGATGCGGTTGGTGGCTTGGAAACGGGCCTGCTCCAGGGCCGAATCCATGTTCCATGGATCCTCGACGTTATAGGCGAGGTCAAGCCGGGAATGGTTGTCGCTGCCGCCGACACCACGCAGGGCGTACTTCATCCACAGGCGTCTCTGCGCTTTTTTCAGCAGTCTGGCGGTGCCAGCGAACATCGGTATTTCCCCTGTATTTCAACATTTGCGCAGCATCCCGGCCGGGGCTGGCGCATTGCCGGTGGGGCTGGGACTCGGCACTTGCAACGGGTGCAAGGGAGAGCTGTACCAATCCACCACTTTTCCGCAATCGAACAGGATCCAGGAAGGTCCGTATTCCCAACGTTGTTCATGGGAGTTGAATGGTTCGCCCTGGATCTTCCTTACCTGGTTGCCTTCCATGCCGATGGTCAGCAACTTTTCCGTCGCTGGCCGATGCAGGTCCTGCCTTGGCGCGGCGGTGGATTGCGCGGCCTCGGGCACGGTGGTGGCGGGCTGCTGGATGGAAAGGCCATAGAGCACCAGTCCGAGCAACGCTACCAATAGGACATAACGCCGATACGGGGCCGATCCGGACACCGCGGCAGGCTCGTGCGCCGGATCTTCATAAGCCTCGGAAGGCGCGTCGCCGGCAATTTCAGCGGGAGTATTGCGGATCGCGCCGGGCAGACGTCCGTATGCGCGATGGAATTCGATGGCGGCCGCATATCGGCGGTTTAAGCGTTGTAAGCGAGAGATATCGGAGGAATTGTCAGGATGATCGGGATGCAACTGGGCAACGCGCCGGCGATAGGCCTGCTTGAAGTCGGCCATGCTGCACTCGGCATCCAGGCCCAACTCATCGTAGAGCGCAACGAAGTCGGTATCTTCCGCCATATACGCAAACCCTTGCCTTTGTTCCCCGCGGTTATCCTACAGTGGACCGCTTTGCGGACGCCGGCGCAATCTGGGGCGAGCGAATGGGGATTGCGCAGGGGTGCGCAGGACGGGCCGGGGCGGCTGAGGGGCTGAGCCGGCCGTATTCGCGGTGAAGCGGGGATCGGTCCCCGCGTTGCAGAACAGGGGGAGTTCAATGAGTCTATCGTCGCGTGCCGGAAGGCGTCAGATACTGGCCCGTCGAAGCCATGCGGCAGGCTTGCTGCCTGCATTGCGGCAGCTGCGGGCGGCGTTGCGCCAGGATCTGCGCATCCTGGCCTACCACCGCGTGCTGGATTCGGCGGATCCGGACGGCTTCAGTTTCGATACCGAGCTGATCAGCGCCACCGGCGCGCAGTTCCGCGAACAGATGCGCGCCATCAAGCGCGATTTCCACCCCATGCGGTTCGACGAAGTGTTGTCCTGTATCGACGCCGATCGGCGTTTACCCAAGGGTGCGATCCTGGTGACCTTCGATGACGGTTACGACGACAATTACAGGATCGCTTACCCCATTCTCCGCGAGCTCGGTATGTCGGCCATGTTCTTCGTTTCCACCGGCCACATCGATTCGGGCATGCCGTACGCCTACGATTGGCTGGTGCATATGGTCTGCACCACCCCGGCGCCGAAATTGCTGGCGCCGGAGCTGGGCATAGATTGGGAGATTCCCGAGGCATTGCCCGAACGGCGCGCGCTGGCGGCCCGGTTGCTGGACCAGCTCAAGGGCTTGAACGACGCCGGCCAGGAAGCGCTGATCGCCCGGCTCGAGCGCGAATGGGACATTCCGCGCAGCGCCGGCCATCCGGATTGCCGGCCGATGAGCTGGGAGCAGTTGCGCGAGATGCACCGGGGCGGCATGGAGGTCGGCTCGCACGGCGTGGGCCATCGCATGCTGGCCAAGCTGTCGCGCGATCAGATGAGCGAAGAGGTGAATGGTTCCAAACAGTCGCTGGAGCGCGAGCTGGCCGCGCCAGCGCAGGTGCTTTCCTATCCGGTGGGCGGGCCCGACGCCTTCGATGCGGCGACCATCGACGTAGTGCGTTCCGCGGGTTTCCGCATGGCCTGCAGCTACATGGCCGGCACCAGCGCACTGAAGCCGGATTCGCGCTACTGCATGCGCAGGTTGCCGGTGGAAAGCGAAATGGATGCTGCGTGGTTCAGCGCCATGGTTTCGGTGCCTGAGGTGTTCAGTTATTCGTCGCGTTTGCGTACAGGTTGAGCGGAGTCACAGGGGCAGATGTTCTTCTTCATGATGGTGTACCTGATCCTGGTGATCATCCGTCCCCAGGACTATCCGGCGGTGGTGGATTCGCCGGGTCCGCCCTGGCAGCCGATCGCGCTGATCCTGGCGGCCGGGTTCTGGCTGTTCTCCGCGCGCAAGTCCTTCGCGGCGCCGCAGTACCTGCTGTTGCCGGTGTTCCTGCTGGTGGCGATGATTTCCAAGATCGTCAACGGTTGGACCGGCGGCGCGATCTTCGTGTTCGCGCTGTTCGCGCCGGTGATCCTGGCGTTCGTGCTGCTGTCCAATGCGGCCGATACGCGCGGCCGCCTGCGCACCACCATGGCCGTGTTCGCCGTCTGCGGTGCGGTGCTGGCCGTGCATGGCATCCAACAATCGACGACCGGCATCGGCTGGACCGGCGTGGAGATGTCGCAGGAAACCCGCATCCAGTACGTGGGCATCTTCAACGACCCCAACGATCTGGGCATGCTGTTCGTGATGTGCCTGCCGATGGCGTTCTACCTGGGTAGCCGTGGCGGCCTGCTCGGATTGCGCCGGCTGTTCTGGTGGACTGCGGCCGGGCTGCTGGTCTATGGCATCTACCTCACCAATTCGCGCGGAACGCTGCTGGCGCTGGTGGCGATCCTGGGCGTCTACATCTGGCAAAAACGCGGGCTGGTGGCCGCGGGTGTGCTGGCCGTCGGCGCACTGGCCGGATTGATGGCCATGCCCTCGCGCATGCAGGAACTCGACTCTTCCGAAGCGTCCGCCGCCGGGCGCATCGATTCCTGGTACGAAGGCATCCAGATGTTCATCAGCGATCCTTTGTTCGGCGTGGGCGCCGGCGGCTACACCGACGTCAACCCGCTGACGGCGCACAACTCCTTCGTGCTGGTGCTGGCCGAGATGGGGATCATCGGCTTCACCATCTGGCTGGCCATCGCCGGCTACAGCTTCCGCATGACCCTGCAGGTGCTCAAGCGCGGCGACGAGGTCATGGACGATGTGCCGGCCGATGTGCCCGACGACGAGGTGGTGGCCGGCTGGCGCGACGACCGGGCGTTGACCCTGACCCTGCTGCTGTCGCTGGTCGGCTACTTCGTCTCGGCTTTCTTCCTGAGCCGCAGCTACGTGATCATCCTGTACCTGCTGGTGGCGTTGATCGTGGCCAACTACGTACGCATGCGCGAAACCTACTCGAGCCTTCCGGCGTACAGCCTGGACAAGGATCTGGTGCGCTGGCCCGTGTATGCGGTGCTGTGGGTGATCGGGCTCTACATCATGGTCAAGCTGCTGCTGGCTACGGTATGAATACGCGCGCCCACACCCTTCGCAACACGTTCTTCTCCTCGGTGGGTCTGTACACCGAGTACGTGCTCGGCATGCTCACCTCGATCATCATCGCCCGCCATCTGGGGCCGGACGAGTACGGCGCCTACAGTCTGGTGATCTGGCTGGTGGCGGTGGGCGTGGCCACGACCAACTCGGGTACCGCGAGCGCGGCGATCAAGTTCGTGGCCGAACTGCGTGGCTCCGGCAATCTGGAAATGATTCCGACCCTGCTGGACTACCTGCGCCGCGCGCAACGGTTCTTCCTGCTGTTCGTTCTGCTGGCCGGGGCGGCGGTGTTCCTCTTTGCTGGCGATCATGTCGCGCCGGGCATGGACCACTTGATGTTGATGGGGTTCCTGGTGGTGTCGGTGGCATTGCGCGCCTCGTACATGTTCAACATCGGCGTGGCCAAGGGTTTCGAGAATTTCCGCGCCACCGCCATCGTGTCGCTGGTGTCGACGCCGATCAATCTGGGTTTGGTCATCGCCGCCTGGTTCTTCGACGCCAGTGTGGAGTGGCTGCTGGCAGTGTTCGTGATTTCCGGCCTGGTGTTCTACGCGGTTTCGCTGCGCCAGATCAAACCGCTGGTACCGGCCCGCGTGGCTGGCGTAGTGATTCCCGAGGCGCTGATGAGCAGGGTGCGTCGGCACATGGGATGGACCACGCTTACGGTGTCGGTCGGCTTTCTGGCGGCCAGCGAAGTGGAGGTGCTGTTCCTCACCCTGTACGCCGACAGCCACGATGCGGGCCAGTTCAAGGTCGCC
Source organism: Pseudoxanthomonas sp. CF125 (assembly GCF_900104085.1). GTDB lineage: Bacteria > Pseudomonadota > Gammaproteobacteria > Xanthomonadales > Xanthomonadaceae > Pseudoxanthomonas_A. Next base: position 1,148,343 of record NZ_FNLD01000001.1, on the reverse strand, counting down.
TATCAGTTGGCGATCGGCGCGGCGACGCTGGTGCCCGGCGTGTTCGGTGCGCTGCTGCTGCCGATGATGGCCAATGCGCTGAGCCGCGGGCGCGAAGTGGCGGGACGGCGTTTCGTCGCCAGCACCGGCTATCTTGCATTGCTTGCGATGCCGCTGATGGCTTTCGGCGCGGTGTTCTCCGATGCGGTGATCCATCTGCTCTACGGCGACGCCTACCTGGCGGCTGGTCCGGTGTTCGCGGTATGCCTGGCCGGTGCGGCGATCACCACCATGACCCAGGGCGGCTCCAGTCTGCTGGTCAGCGCAGACCGGCAGCGCAGCATCCTGATGCTGGTGATCGGTTCGGCCCTGCTCAAGGTGCTGCTGGATGCGGTGCTGATCATGCATTTCGGATTGAACGGCGCGATAGTCGCCTACGGTCTGGTGGCGTTGATCAACGCCTCGGCGATGATGGCTTTGTCGATACGGGTCAGCCGCGCGATGCCGGATTGGTTGCGGATGTCGCGGATTGCGTTGGCGGCTGCGGTCGCGGCCCTTGTCGCGCTGCCGCTTCGCGGGCAGCTGCTGCCGTGGGCCCAGATCGTATTCGGCGGTTTGCTGCTGGGTGTGGCCTACGTGGCCTTGACGATGCTGCTCGGTTGCTGGAGCCGTGGCGACATAGAGCACCTGCAACAGCTGTATCAACGTTTCGTCCCGGGAAAGCCACGTATGGGTACGCGCCTGCTGGAGTGGGCCCATGACCGTGCACCGGTGGAGGGCGCGCCATGACCGGCCTGTACGAGCCGCTGTTCCGGCACGTCCTGTTCCCCGCATACGAATCGGGATTGCGCCGTCGCAAGACATTGGCTTATCTGCGCGAGTACGAGCAGAGCCAGTGGCGCACGCCCGAAGAAATCGAGGCGCTGCAGTGGCAAAAGCTCAAAGGCCTGGTCCGCCATTGCTGGGAGCAGGTACCTTACTACCGCGAGCTCTGGCCGACCCTGGGCATAAGCAGCCCGGACGACATCGCCAGCCCTGCCGACTACGCGCGCCTGCCGGTGCTCACCAAGCCGGAGATCCGCGCGAACTTCGACAAGTTCATCGCTCCGGCCTACCGCGACGGCCTGCTCTACAAGACCACCGGCGGCTCCACCGGTGAACCGCTGCGCTTCGGCTACACGCGCGAAAGCTACGAACGGCGCCTGTCCATCATGTGGAGGGGCTACAGCTGGGCCGGTGCGCGCCTCGGACAGCGCACGCTGTACCTGTGGGGCACACCCGTAGGCGCGCAGAAGCGCAAGGACCGGATGTACCACGCCGCTTTCAACCGTTACATGCTCAACGCCTTCGAGATGACCGAAGAGCGCATGGCCGAATACGCCGACGCGGTGGATCGCTTCCGCCCGGAAACCATCGTTTCCTACGTCGCGCCGATAGTGAAGCTGGCCGAATGGCTGATCGCCAACGGCAGGCGCATCCACCGGCCGCAGCGGATCCTTGGGGCCGCCGAGACGCTGCACGAAAGCCAGCGCAAGATCATCGAGCAGGCGTTCGGCTGCCCTGCCTACAACACCTACGGCTGCCGCGAGTTCATGCTGATCGCCGCCGAATGCGAGCATCGCGGCGGTCTGCATGTCAACGCCGACCATCTGAAGGTGGAGTTAGGCGACTCCGCCGACGTGGGGCCGCGCGATGTGATCGTCAGCGATCTGCACAACTACGGCATGCCTCTGTTGCGTTATGCCAATGGCGATCTGGCTACTGCCGGCGCGCGGACCTGCGCTTGCGGGCGCGGTCTTCCGCTGCTGGCCAGCGTGGATGGCCGCAAGCTGGATGCGCTGCGCACTCCGGACGGCCGCTTCGTTCCGGGCGAATACATCGTCTACGCTTTTCTGTACGCGACAGGCATCAAACGCTACCAGGTAGTGCAGAAGCGACTGGATGCGTTCGAAATTCGGATCGTGCGTGACAAGGATTTCGAGCCTTCCACCGTCGATCTGGTTCGTCGCGAACTGCTCAAGGTGGTGGGCGACAGCGTCGCCCTCGATTTCCAGTTCGTCGATGAAATTCCATTGACCCAGACCGGCAAGCTGCGGGTCACGATTTCGGAGCTGGCATGAACGCGACGTCCAGCCTGCGCATCACCCACTTCGTCGAGAACATGGAGCGCGGCGGGCTGGAGCGGGCGGTGATCGATCTGATCGCGGCCCAGCGCGAAGCCGGCCACGAATGCCGCCTGGTCTGCCTGTTCGACCGCGGCATTCTGGCCGATGAGTTGTCCGCCAGCGGCGTGAGCGTGGAGATTTGCGACAAACGCACCGGCGCGGATTTCCGCGCCTTGCGCCGTGCGCGCGATCTGCTGCGCGGCGGCGGCGTGCTGCACACCCACAACGCCGCCGCGCACTATCACGCGGTGCTGGCCTCGGCTGGCTTGCCGTTGCAACGGGTGGTCAATACCCGGCACGGCATGGGCGAAAGCAATCCGCGCAGCCGGCGCGAATGGCTCTACCGCCGTTCCATGCTCAGGACGGATTACGCCGTGGCGGTCTGCGAAACCGCACGCCGGCATCTGCAGGACAACGGGGTTTCGCCGCGCTCGGCACTGCTGTCCATTCCCAATGGCATACGCACCGAAGGTTTCCGCGCCGCGGGCGATGCGGCGCGCGCGCGTTTGCGCGATGAACTGGCGCTTGCGTCCGGCAGCCGGCTCATAGGCACGGTGGGCCGGCTGGAGCCGGTCAAAGACCAGGCCAATCTGATCCGCGCGTTCCGGCAAGTGCGCCTGAACGTGCCCGAGGCGGTGCTGGTGCTGGTCGGCGACGGCGCATTGCGGCGCGAACTGGAAGCGGTGGCCGAGGACGAAGGAGTCGCCGATGCGACGCGTTTCCTGGGCGACCGCTCCGACGTGCCGCAATTGCTGCAGGGGCTGGATGTTTTCGCACTGTCGTCGCTGAGCGAGGGTTATTCCATCGCCCTGCTGGAAGCCTGCGCCGCGCAGCTTCCCATCGTGGCCACCGACGTGGGCGGCAACAGCGAAATCGTGCGCGACCGCAGAAACGGCTTGCTGGTGCCGGCGCGCGACGCCGATGCCCTGGCCGCGGCGCTGACCGAATTGCTATCGTCTCCCGCTTACGCGGCGACGATGGGGCAGGCGGGTCGCCAGTGGGTGACCCATGAAGGCTCATTCCGGACCATGGCCAGTCGCTACGAAGCGCTCTACCGCAACGCCGCAGTGCGCCTGGACAGACAGCCATGAGATCGAGCCGCCAATCCATCCGCAAAGGGAACTATCGCTATTCCTGCTCGCCCCGATCCGCGCGCCAACCGAGAAACCTCCCGCCAGCTTCGCATCCATTGCCCTCCCCATGACCCCACGGCCCAGAAAACTCAAGATCCTGCGTTGGTTGCCCAGCTCGCTGGTGACCACGACCGGTTCGCGTGCGGGCCGCAATCTGTACCTGACCTTCGACGACGGCCCGCACGCCGAGCACACCGTCCCGTTGCTCGAACTGCTGGCCCAGCATCAGGCCAAGGCCAGTTTTTTCCTCATCGGCGGCCAGATCGAGGCCCATCCGGAGCTGGCGCGCCGCATCGCCGGGGAAGGGCATACGCTGGGCAACCATTCCTTCACCCATCCGCATTTCGAGAAGCTGTCGCTATCGGCGCAGCTGGACGAAGTCGATCGTACCGATGCGTTGCTCAGCGCGATCGACGGGCGGCCGCGCCACAGCTTCCGGCCGCCGCGCGGGGTGATGCCGCCGCGAATGCTGGCCAACTTCTTCCGCCAGCGCCGCCGCACCACCTATTGGTCCTACGACAGCCTGGATTACAGCCGCCGCCCGGCGGCCGAGCTGATCGGGATCATCCGCCGGCACCCGGTGCAGGCGGGCGACATCCTGCTGATGCACGACGACAGCACGTTGTCGCTGGAGATGCTGACCGTGCTGATTCCCGAGTGGAAGGCCCAGGGCTTCAACCTGCAAGCCTTGCCCGCCGAAGCCTGAGCGGCCGTCCGCCGCTTGCAGCCGGACTGGCCTGCGCGGGCCGCTTATGCCGTTGATTGCCATGTAACGGCAGCGGCCGGAACGCGATAAAGGCAAGGGGGAAATCTTGAGCATTCTGCAATGGGGCATGCTGCAGTGGAGCATGCTGCAATGGAGCGCGCTGCAATGGAGCGCGATAGCGGTCGTCCTGGCCGCGGCCGCCATGGCCTTCGTGGTCTGGCGCCTGCTGCGCGCGCGCAACATGGAAATCTGGATCGGCAGCTACCTGCGCCGCCCGATCCCGCGCGTGACCGGCCAGCCGGTGCATGTGATGTTCTGTTTCGTCGACCACTTCGAACCGATGTGGCATGGCGCGGATCTGGAAACCCAGCGCGCACGGGTGGACCGCTGGTGCCGCGATTACCGCAAGCTGGCTTCGGCGCACCGCGATGCCGATGGCCGCCCCCCGCAGCACAGCTTCTTCTATCCGGAAGAGGAATACGCCGAGGAGCACCTGGACAAGGTCGCCGCGCTTTGCGCCGATGGCTACGGCGAGCTGGAAATACACCTGCACCACGACAACGATACCGAAGCCAATTTCCGCGAAAGCATCCGCCGCTTCTGCAACATCCTGCATGAGCGCCATGGCGCGTTGTCGCGCGATCCAGTCACCGGCGAGCTGAGTTTCGGTTTCATCCACGGCAACTGGTGCCTGGACAACTCGCGCAGCGACGGGCGCTGGTGCGGCCTCAACAACGAACTCATTCTGTTGCGCGAATTGGGCTGCTACGCCGACTTCACCCTGCCGTCCGCGCCCAGCGACACCCAGACCCGCACCATCAATTCCATCTACTACGCCACCGACGACCCGCAGCACCCCAAGTCGCACGACGACGGCGTGGCGGTGCATGTGGGCGGCAACGCGACCGGAGACCTGATGATCGTGCAGGGGCCGCTGGGGCTGAACTGGCGCGAGCGCAAGGCCGGCGTGATTCCGCGCATCGAGAACGCCGACGTGCGCCGCGGTTGTCCGCCGACCCCGCAACGCATCGACGACTGGGTACGCACCGGCGTGCACGTGGAAGGCAAGCCGGAATGGGTGTTCGTGAAAGTGCATACCCACGGCACCCAGGAATACGACATGGACACGCTGCTGGGCCCGCCGACCGATGCCATGCACGCGCATCTGGAGCGCGCCTACAACGATGGCGAGCGCTACGTGCTGCACTATGTCAGCGCGCGCGAGGTCTACAACATCATCAAGGCGGCCGAGGCGGGCAAGCAAGGCAACCCCAACGAGTATCGCGACTTCATCCTGCCGCCGCCGAAGTCTTCGTGGGCCGGCTCTGCCCAAGCCTCCGTGCGGAGCGCGGCATGACCACCGCCACTTCCCTGCAATCGGCCAACGGCAGCGGCCGCTCCGCGGAACTGCTGGTCAGCGTGATCATGCCGGTATTCAATGCGGAGCAGACGCTGCGGAAATCGGTGGATTCGGTGTTGCGGCAGACGCTGGCCAACCTCGAGCTCGTGCTGGTGGACGACTGTTCGCGCGACGGATCGGCCCGGATCATGCGCGAATACGCCAGCGCGGACTCCCGCGTGAAAATCGTCAGCCAACCGGCCAATGCGGGCGTGGCCGAGGCCCGCAATGCGGGACTGCGCGCGGCGTCGGGCAGCCATGTCGCCTTCCTGGACAGCGACGACTGGTGGGATCCGCGCAAGCTGGAATTGCAGCTTGCGCAAATGCAGGAGAGCGGCGCGCTGGTTTCCTACGCGGGTTATCAGCGGGTCGCCGAAGACGGCCATCTGCTGTCCTGCGTCGAGCCGCCCGCGGAGATCGCTTATGGCGACATGCTCAAGAGCAACCACATAGGCAATCTCACCGGCGTCTACGACCGCCGTCTGGGCGATGTGCCGTTCGTGCGCATGGGCCATGAAGACTATGTGTTCTGGCTGGACCGCGTGCGCCGTGCGGGCCATGCCGTGCGCGTCCGGCATGAAGGCCCGCTGGCCTATTACCTGGTGCGCAACGGCTCGGTTTCTTCCAACAAGTTGAGGGCGGCGCGCTGGCAGTGGCGCGTATACCGCGAATCGGAGCACCTCACCCTCTGGCAAGCATGCTGGTACATGTTCCACTACGTCCGGCATGCGCTTTCCAAGCGCGGTCTTGCCGCCGTCTGACCGGCCGCGATACGAAAAAAGCCGCCTGTATCGAACAGGCGGCTTTTTGTTTTCGCTCGATTCCCGGCAGGCTCAGATCTCGGAAAGCTCCACCAGGTAGCCGGTGGTGCCGCCGGTCACGTCGATGCGGTAGCGCGCGCCATCTTCGACGTACTTGCCGGTGCTGAAGTTGCTATTGATGGTGGCGTTGGCCGGTTCCAGCACGCGCACCCGCAGGCGTCCCGCAGTGGCCTCGCGGCTGTTGACCAGGGTCGGCAGCACCGGCGTATTGACCTGGAACGTAGCGGTGGTGCCGGCGGTCATTGCGAAGGTGTCGCGCACGGTCAGCTTGCGGCCGGCGAAGGTGAATTGACGCCCCCAGGAGGTCACCGCGGTGTTGTCGCAGAAGGCGGGCGTCAGGTTGGCGTTGGCGGTGAAGTCGCCGCCGCTGGCGCCCGGAGTCACCGTCATGGTGGAGATCTTGGTGGTCGATTCGCACTGGCGCGCCACGGTGCCATTGCGCGCGAAGCGCACCAGATTGTGCACATCGGTACCCTGGTTGATGCCGCTATGGCTCCAGATGTTGGCGGTGACGGCCAGCCAGTCGCGCGAGAACAGGGTGAAGGAACCCTGGTCCTGGTGCGCATGGCTCTCGTTGTACGGACCGGCCACGATCGCCACCCACATCGCGTTGACGTCCCAGCCTGTGCGAGCGAACAGGTGCCCGACGCCCTTGGCGTGATAGACCAGGTTGGAGGGCGGGGTGGCGGTAGTGCCGGCCGGCAGCAGGTCGTAGCGGAAGTTGAAGCCGGAATTCATCTGCGTGCCAGGCAACAGCACGCCGCTGCTGTTCTTCATCATGATGTTGCTGAGCCACCAGGTAGCGGCGCGCTGCGCGGCCTCGCCGTTGGCGGTCTGCCTGGCTTCCAGCACCAGCCGGCGGTGATAGTCGTACAGCTCGGGGATCGAGTTGCGCGACTGGTCGCCGATCGGGGCGAACCGGTCCATCGTCGGCACGGTGGCGTTGATCCAGTAATAGATGCTGTCCGTCGCATGAGTGTTGGTGTTGGCCAGGTCCGAGCCGGTGGCGTCGCGCCACAGGTGGTACAACGAGAACAGACGCATCTGCGCGGTGCCGTAACCGGTGCCTTCGCTGCTGCCGCCGCCGGGCAGTCTGGCGAAATACGCCTGCAGCGCGGGCAGGCGGCGGTTACGCAGTTCGGACATCCAGGTGGCGTTGTTGGTGGCCAGCGCCCAGTACATGGTCGCTTCGAGGAAGCTGTAGTGATAGTTGTTGCCCGGGTTGTCCACCGACCAGCCCGTCCACGGCGCCGAACGGCTACCCCAGCGTGCGCTGCCGTAGTTCCAGATGTTCCATACCGACTGCTCCGCATACGCGGACCAGCGCGTCCGCTGCGTGCCGGTGATGAAAGCCGAACAGGTGACCAGCGTCATCGACAGGTCCGAGATCATCGGGCCCACTTCCAGGTAGGAGTCGCCGGCGATTTCGGGATTGCTGCCCGCCGCGATGGCGGCTTCGGCGTCGGCGACCTGCCGCTCGACCATGTTCACCGCCAGGGTGCAGTACTTGGTCTCGGGCGACAGCTGGTACATCATCGCCGCCTCGCTGGCGGCGAAGGCGTAGCCCGGACTGCCGTTCACCGCAGCGTCTACCCAATTCTTGAAGCGCGTATACGCGGCCGAGCCGGTGTTGACGTAGCGCCGTACCGAAGGCAGCTGGATCAGGCGCGGCAGGGACGAGTTGGCCATCTGCGGGCCGCTGCTTCCGCCGCTCATGACCGGACCTGCCGATGCAGGCGTTGTTGCCGGTGGCATGGCGCTGGCGATGGGCGCAGGCGTGGGCTTGGCCGGGGCAGAGGCGGCGCGGACGCGGCTGCGGAGCAGGCTCATGAGCCTGACCGGTAGCAAGGTTTCCGAATAGGCCCGGGCCAACGACTGCGCGCGCGTAGTTGCGGTCAGGTATTGCTGCCAGGCGTCCTCCGACCGTTTCTCCCAGCGATCGCCGAACAAGCCGGCGGCACTGGAAACGGTGACGGTGACAAGGAAGGCGCCGCCGACAAGGGAAGCGGCGATCAGGCGCTTACGGCGAACGAGCGGGCGCAAGGCCCGGGATGCTGCTGAATTGGGGTGCTGCACGGGGGATTCTCCTAAAGCCGCGCGCACAACAACGACAATAGGATTATTGTCGTTTCGCTCTGGCTCCCCCTAGCCCATACAAACGCATCGGCGGGCGCATCATAACGTGGTCGGTCGGAACTACCGGACACGTGTATGGGGCTGAAATGGCTTCGTTCAGCTGGCGTCAGGGTTCGGATTTCGCCCGAAACAGGGCCTTCGTGACGGTCCTGCAGGGTCCGTCACGGCAAAAACGTGACGCAAATCATTTTTCTGAGAGTTCGACCAGATACCCGCTTTGCCCGCCGGCTACCTCGATGCGCCAGCCGCTGCGGAACTCCTGCGCGTCCACTTTGCGCCACTCGTGGATGCTGATGGAGGCGTTGGCCGGCTCCAGCACGCGCATCCGCAATCCACCGGCCAGCACTTCGTTGCCGTTGATCTTCGGTTCGGCCGGCACGTTGACCTGGAATATCGCGCGCGTGCCCGCCCCCAGTTTGAATTGATCGCTGACGGTCAACTTGCGTCCGGCGAAATCCAGCTTGCGCTGCCAGCTTCCCAGCGCGGGATTGCCGCGGTAGACGGGGGTCAGGTCGGCGGTGGCGGAAAATGCGCCTTGCTGGCCCGGCGTCACCGTCAACTTGGAACGCGATTCGGTGCTTTCGCACTGGTGCACGATGAGGTCCCCGCGCGGCGCGGCGCATTGGCTGGCACTGCCGTTGCTGCGCTCGAAGCGGACGACATTGTGGACTTCGGTCCCTTGCTGGATGCCGCTGTGGCTCCAGATGTTTTCGGTCACCGCCAGCCAGTCGCGCGCGAACAGGGTGAAGGAGCCCTGGTCCTGGTGCGCGTGGCTCTCGTTGTAGGGGCCGGCGACGAAGGACACCCACATCGCATCTTTGTCCCAGCTGGTGCGGGCGAACAGGTGTCCGGTGCCTTCGGCAAGATAGAGCAGTCCGCTCGGTGGATGGCCGCCCTTGCCGGCGGGAAGCAGGTCGTAGCGGCTGTTGAAACCGCCGCTCATGCTGGGCACGGAAATGGAGTCCAACCACCACGAGGAAATGGCCAGGGCTTCGGGCTCGTTGGTCAGTTGCCGCGCTTCCAGCACCAGCCGCCGATGGTAGTCGTACAGCTCCGGCACCGAGTTGCGCGACTGGTCGCCGATGGGCGCGAACCGGTCCAGAGTCGGGACGGTGGCATTCACCCAATAGGCGATGCTGTCGTGCGCATGCGGGCTGGCGTTGGCGAGGTCCTCGCCGGTGCTGTCGCGCCACAGCCGGTAAAGCGAATACAGACGCATGTGCGCCGCGCCGTAACCGGTGCCTTCGCTGCTGCCGCCGCCCGGCAATTTGGCGAAGTAGGCTTTGAGCGGCGGCAGTCTGCGCTCGCGCAGATCCTTCATCCAGCTGTCGCTGCCGCTGACCAGCGCCCAGAACATGGTCGCTTCCAGGAAGCTGTAGTAATAATTGTTGCCGGGATTGTCGGTGGACCAGCCCGTCCAGGGATGCGGTTTTCCGCCCCATTGGGCCGAACCGTGGTGCCATACGTTCCATACGGCCTGCTCGGCGTAGGCCGACCAGCGCTTGCGTTGGTCGGCCGGAATATCGGCCGCGCAGCTGTCCAAGGTGAGGGCCAGGTCGGCGATGTACGGGCCGACTTCGAGATAGGAATCGCCGGAAATCTCCGGACGTCCGCCCGATGCGATCGTGGCCTCGGCGTCGGCCACCTGCTTCTCCACCATGGCCACCGCCAGCTTGCAGTATTTATCCGCGCCCGAGAGCCGGAACATCAGCGCCGCATCGCTCGCTGCGAACGCGTAGCCGGGACTGCCGGCCACCGCCGAATCGACATACGACTTGAAGCGCGAATAAGCGGCGGACTTCTTGTCCACGAACGAAAGATCCACCTTCAGGCCGCCGGTGCCGACGAGAGCATCGGCGGTCGGACTCTGGTTCTCGGTCGTGGCTTGCGGGCCGGGTGCGGGCGGAGGCGCGGGCGCGGGCGGTACCACCTGGTTGTCGCCGGCCTCGCTGCATTGGGCCATGGCCGCGGCAAGCATGGCCAGGCAAAGGAGAAAGGCGCTGGACCAGCCGCGTCCTTGCTTGCGCGATGCGCTCGCGGGGGCCGACTGCTGGCTCATGACGCGCTCCTCAACGATTGGAATACGAAATACTCAGATACACCAGATTCTGCGAGACGCTTTGCCCGACCGCGTTGCTGTCGCGCTTGTAGCGCTCCCATTCCAATCCCGCGCTCCAGTGGCGCGTCCATTGGTAACGCAAGGTGGCGCCCACTCGCGTGGTTTCGTCCTCGCGGCCCAACTGCGTGTACTCGATCTTCTCGTAGGTGCCGTACATGCCCAGGGTCAGCGAGCGGCGCAGCAGCCAATGCAGATCGCTGCGCAAACCATGGTTGTTCTGGTCGAATTCGTCCGAATCCACGTAGTTTCGCTTCTGCACGTACGGCGCCACCATGAAGTTCAGGCGCGTGTTGGTGAAGGTGTACTCCAAATCCAGGTTGCGTATCTCATACGGCGAAGCGTTGACCACCGCATCGCCGGTCAGCACGTTTTGCGGCAGGGTGGCATCGGCCTGGATGCTGCTCAGCGCGTCGATGGCGGTGTCGGAGAACTGGCTGGAGGCCATCACGGTCAGGCTGTGGCGCTCGCTCGGGCTCCAGGTGGCATCGACGCGGAACAAGGGTTCCGAGCGCGTCTGGCTGCCCTGCCGGTATTCGATACGCGAGTAACCCAGATCGGTGCCCAATTCGAACTGGGCCAGGGTGCGGGAGTAGCGACCGAAGAGATCGTAGCGGTTGTAGTCGCGGGCTACGATGTCGTCTTCGAAGTCCACGCGCTGGGCCTGCACGTTGAGCGAGACCCGGCTGGTGGGAGTGAGCTCCTTGATGGTGCGCAACGCCAAGGCCAAGCGCTGCGAATTGAATTCGTCGGTCACTTCCGCGTCGCTGTCCACGTAGCGCAGTTCGGCTTGCCCCTGCAGGGTGGGCGACCAGTTGAACATCATGGTGGGTCCGGCCGAAAACACGTTGACCTGCTGGCGGTTGCCCGGCGCATCGGGTACCAGCGCATCGACCGGCTGTATGGACAGATTGTCCTCGACCAGGAAATACAGCCGCTGCGGGATGGCGATCCAGTTCAGGCTGCCGGACAGCGTGCCGTCGACGGTGTCGGTGAACACGTCGTCTTCGTAATCGCGGTATTCGACGCGGCCATCGGCATGCGCCTGCACCGAGGAGTTGTTCTCGGTCACCAGGAAGCCCAGCCCGCTGCGCAGGTAGCGCTGGTCGATGGGGTCCGACGGCGCCAGGGTGACGTTGTCGTTCCACTCCATGCCCAGGTCCAGGCTGTAGTCCACACGTGCCGCCCAGGCCGTGCCGGGCACGCACACCAGGCTGGTGGCGATGACCGACGCGCGTAGGTATTTGGGGTGCATGCGCCTTCTCCTTGCGGATGCTTCAGGGCAGGTTGTTGAAAACGACGCCGGCTACTTTTTCAGAAGGAAAACTGGCCAGCGCCGCTTCGATCTTCTCCGGCGTCACCAAGCCGTAGCCGGCGACCAGCACCACCATGTCGGCCAGCTCGGAAAGGATGCGCGCGTCGGGCGAACCGAGCACGGAAGGGCTATCAAGGATGAGGTAACGGTCCGGGTAGCGGCTGCGCACCGAATCGATCATGGCGCGCATGCGGAACGAGCTGAAGGATTCGCCGGTGGTTTCGCGCTGGCGGCCGCTGGGGATCAGGCGCAACCGCGGCACTCCGGTGCGGTAGAGGATCCTGCTCACGTCAAGCGAGCTGTCCTCCAGGTAATCCATCAATCCGCCGCTGGCCGTATCCACACGCAAGGCGGTGTGCTGGGAGGGGTGCAGGACATCGCAGTCGATCAGCAGGGCGGTCTTGGTGTCGTCGAAGGCGAACGCGGCAGCCAGATTGCGCGCCACGAAGCTGCCACCGCAGCCGTGGCTGACCGGGGCGACCAGGGTGACGAAGTTGCGCTCGCCGCCGGCGGCCAGCAGGCGCGTGCGCAGTTCGCGGAACGCGTCGGCCTGCTCGCGCACCGAGTCATTGCGGTGGATAACGCGGCGGTCCTCCAGTTCGCGCGTGGTCAGCGCCTTGGGCTCGTCGAGCAGGGCGAGCGAGCGGGCCGCATCCACGCGGCGGAGGACGCCCTGCGAACGTTCAGTATCCTGATTCACTGTCGGGTCCACGATCGGTTCCAGGTTGTCTTGTCGGTTCATGGCGTTCATGTCAGGCCATCATCTGCTTGTAGCCGAACGCCAGTCCGTAGGCCAGCACGACCACGAACAGTATTCCCAGGCTCATCGCCTGGCGCAGGCGCAGACGGCGCTGGTCGCGCGGCGTGCGGTACAGCGGCACCACCGTCAGCAACTGGCGGTCGGAGAGCTTCTGCAGCTGATTGGCCGAACGGATGCGGGGATCGAAGCGCACCCTCAGGAACAGCAGCGCCAGCGGCACCACCACCGCCATCAACAGGCCGGCGATGGCGAAATGCAGGAAGCGCAGGCCGGTCGGGCGCAAGGGCATGATCGCCGGGTCCTGCACGCGCAGGGTGAGGCCGCGCTCCTCGCGATCCAGTTCCATCGACACGCGCGCGTTCTCGCGCCGGCGCAACAGATCCTGGTAGATGTCGCGGTTGACTTCGTAGTCGCGGGTCAGTTCGGCTAGCGCGCTTTCCGAAGCGGCGATGCGGCGGCTGCGGCCGAGTTCTTCGTCCAACAGCGATTCGGCGATTCCCATGCGCGACTGGGTGGCGGCCATTTCGCGGCGGGCCTGTCCCTGCTGGCTGCGCAGTTCCTGGTATAGCGGATTCATCTGCGCGTCGTCGAACGGGCTGGCGGTTTTCGGCGCCGTCGCGCGCCGCTGCTCTTCATCGCGCATCGCTTGCTGGATATCGGCCATCTGGTGGCGGATGCGCACCACGTCCGGGTACTGCTCGGTGTAGGTCAGCAACAGGCGGTCCAACTGGCTCTGCAGTTCCAGCAACTGTCCGCGATACAGGCTTTCGCGGGTCTGCACGGCAGTGACGGCGGATTCGCCGGAAAGCTGCGAGGTGATGGCGCTTTCGCGCGAGCGCTGTTCCAGCAACGCCATGCGGGTCTGCTCGACCTGCGTACGCAGCGCGCTGATGCGGGTACTGGCGTCGGTCGCGCTGCCGGGTTGCGCGTCTGCATTGGCGGAGCGGTACTGCTGCAGGTTGTCTTCGGCGTCGGTGAGCTTCTTGTGGTAATCGTTCACCCGCGCATCGATGAACTGGTAGGCCTCGCGGCTTTCGCGGCCTTTGGTGGCCAGGCTTTCCTTAATGAACATCGCGCCCAGGCGTTCGGTGACCTTGTAGGTGCGCTGCGCATCGGAGTCGCGGTAGGTGATCTCGACCAGGTCGGGACGGGAGGCGCGGATGGTGATGCGCTCCTTCAACTCTTCCAGCAGTCGGTCGCGCTGCAGCGGCGTGGGATTGTCTTCCAGCCAGCCGCCGGTCTTCAGAGCGTCTTCCAGCACCTTGCGGCTGTAGATCACCTGGCGCGCGATGCCGGCGCGGTCGGTGACGCCGGTGGCCACGGCGCGGCCTTCCAGCAGCGGCTGGATGATGTCGCTTTCCTGGGCCAGGATGGTGGTGGAGGCCGTGTAGTTCTTCGGCAGCAGGAACAGGCCGGCGAAAAGGGTGAGAAAGGCGATGCCCGCGAAGATCGCGACCAGCATCAACGTGTGGCGGCGCCCTTCGTTCAGCAGGATCGGTACGATCTCGTTCGGAGCAAGGGCGGTGGAAGGCCGGTTGACGGCAGTGGAACGGCGTCCGGGAAGTGCTTCTGCGCTCATCAGAACGTGCGCTCTGGAATGGTGATGACGTCGCCCGGCGAAACCGGGAAGTTGGTCGACAGATCGCCGCGGTTGAGGATCTTGTCCAGGCGCACCGCATAGGTTTCGGTACCTTCGCCGGACTTGCGGTACAGCTCGGAACGATCGCCGGCGGCGAACTCGGTCACGCCGCCGGCGGCCAGCACCGCGTCGAGCACGGTCATGCCGGGGCGGTAGGGAATCGAGATCGGTTGCCGCACCGCACCGGTGACGCGCACGCGCGACAGGTATTCGTGGCTGCGCAGGTCGGTCAGGATCACGGCGACCTGCGGGTCGCGCACGAAACTGGCGAGCTTGGTCTGGATGTCCTTGGCCACTTCGGCCGGAGTGTGGCCGCCTGCGGCGACGTCGCCCACCAACGGCACCGAGATCATGCCGTCGGGACGGACCGGCACGGTGATGCCCAGTTCCGGATTGCGCCAGACCGACACCTGCACGATGTCGTCGACGCCGATCTTGTAGGAATCGACAGCGGTGGCGGTCGCCTGGACGGCCGGAGGCGCTTTCGCGCTACCGCCGCTGCTTGCGCAGGCGGTCAGCAGGAGCGACAGGCAGACGGCCGTCAGGCCAGCAATTGAGCGCAACATTCCATTTCCCCTGTGTTGGTCACGTCAACTAGAACGCCGAAGGCATGCTGTTCCGGACAGGGGAAACCTGAATCAGGGCGTCAACAGGCCCAGATTCAGGTTTGGTAGAAATCCCGGTACCAGTCCACGAAGCGGCGCACGCCGGTTTCGATGGAGGTGGAAGGCGAGTAGCCGGTATCGCGCTGTAGAGCGCTGACATCGGCGTAGGTGTCGGGCACGTCGCCGGGTTGCAAGGGAAGCAGGTTGCGTTCGGCCTTGCGGCCCAGGCATTCCTCCAGCACCTCGATATAGCGCAGCAGTTGCACCGGCTGGTGATTGCCGATGTTGTAGACGCGATAGGGTGCAGTGGAACTAGCGGGGGTGGGGGCGAGCGGGTCGTAAGCCGGGTCCGGCCCGGGTACGCGGTCCAGCGTGCGGATCACGCCTTCGACGATGTCGTCGACATAGGTGAAATCGCGGGTGTGGTGGCCGTGGTTGAACACGTCGATGGGCTCGCCCGCCAATATCTTGCGGGTGAACAGGAACAGCGCCATATCCGGGCGTCCCCACGGTCCGTAGACGGTGAAGAAGCGCAGGCCCGTGGTGGGCAGGCCGAACAGATGGCTGTAGGTGTGGGCCATCAGTTCGTTGGCCTTCTTGGTGGCCGCGTACATGCTGACCGGATGGTCCACGCTGTCTTCCACGGCGAAGGGCAGTTTCTTGTTCGCGCCGTAGACCGAGCTTGAGGACGCGTACACCAGATGCTCGATGCCGCGATGGCGGCAGGCTTCCAGTATGTTGAGGAAGCCGACGATATTGCTTTCCACGTAGGCCTGCGGGTTCTCCAGCGAATAACGCACGCCGGCCTGCGCAGCCAGATTGACCACGCGTTGCGGCTTGAATTGGTCGAAGGCCGCTTCCAGCGCGGCGCGGTCTTCCAGCGACGCTTGCACGAACCCGAAGCCGTCCAGCGGCAGCAGCCTGTCCAGGCGGGCCTGTTTCAGGCGCGGGTCGTAATAGGCGTTGAGATTGTCGTAGCCCAGCACCTCATCGCCACGGGCCAGCAGACGCTGGCTCAGATGTGAGCCGATGAAACCGGCGGCGCCGGTGACCAGTACGCGCATTTCAGGCATCTCCGTGGATCGCAGACGTCAGTCTATTACAGTGATCGACACTCTCGCCGGGCAGTTTTCGACGGCCTCACAGGCAATCATCGACGCTCTGCCGGGGAAGGGCGCGCTTGACGTCGAACAACACCGCATCGGGCTTGCCGAAGGCCCGGATGCCTTCGGCACCCAGCGCGATGAATTCCCGGTGCGAGACCGCCAGGATGATCGCGTCGTACTTGCCGGCTTCCGGTTGGGCGATCAGCTCCAGGCCGTATTCGTGGCGCGCTTCGTCGGCATTGACCCACGGATCGTGGATATGCACGTTGGCGTTGTAGCTGCGCAGTTCGGCCACGATATCCACCACTCGCGTGTTGCGCACGTCGGGGCAGTTTTCCTTGAAGGCCAGGCCCAGCACCAGGATGTTGGACTGGGTGGTCTGCAGATTGCGCTGCGCCATCAGCTTGGCGGTGCGGCGCGCGACATGGCTGCCCATGCCGTCGTTGATGCGGCGCCCGGCCAGGATCACGTCGGGGTGGTAGCCGATCTGCTGCGCCTTGTGGGTCAGGTAATAGGGGTCCACGCCGATGCAGTGGCCGCCGACCAGGCCGGGGCGGAAGGGCAGGAAGTTCCACTTGGTGCCTGCGGCTTCCAACACTTCATGGGTGTCGATGCCCAGGCGGTGGAAGATCAGCGCCAGTTCGTTGATCAGGGCGATGTTGACGTCGCGCTGGGTGTTTTCGATCACCTTCGCAGCCTCGGCCACGCGGATGCTGGAGGCCTTGTGCGTGCCGGCGGTGATGATCTGCCGGTACAGGTCGTCGATGAAGTCCGCGGCCTCGGCAGTGGAGCCGGAGGTCACCTTCATGATCGTCTCCAGGCGGTGCTGCTTGTCGCCCGGGTTGATGCGCTCGGGGCTGTAGCCCGCATAGAAGTCCTGGTTGAAGGTCAGGCCCGATTCGGCCTCGATGATGGGCACGCAGACTTCCTCGGTCGCGCCGGGGTAGACCGTGGATTCGTAGATCGCCACGCCGCCTTTGCCGATCGCCCGGCCCACTGTGCGGCTGGCCGACTCCAGCGGGCGCAGATCGGGCCGCTTGTACTCGTCGATCGGGGTGGGCACGGTGATGATGAAGACGTTGCAGCCCTTCAGCTCTTCAGCGTTGCTGGCGAAGCTCAGATCCTTCGCTTCGCGCAGCTCTTCTTCCGAAACCTCCAGCGTATGGTCGTGGTGCTGGCGCAACTCGGCCACGCGCTTGGCGTTGATGTCGAATCCCAAGGTCTTGAAGCGGCGTCCGAAGGTGGCTGCCAGCGGCAGACCCACATAACCCAGGCCGATGACGGCGATGCTGATCTGGTCGCGCGAAGGCAGTGCGGCATCCATACGGAAGGTGGCTCTCGTCTATTGAGTGGACATGCTGGGTGGACAACATGCTGGGCGGACGGAGTCTAGCCGATGCCGTCTGCAGCCGCGCTGCACACGGTGGATGCGGAATCCCCCTTGTTGGACCACTGAACGCGCAAAACGTCCCGTTGAGGACAACGGCGGCCCATGTCCGCCGCCATCGCCGTATTGCGTAAACCTGTAGTGCCGGACGCAAGACCGCCCGGTAAACCAGGGGAAACAGACCATGCGCATACTGCTTTGCGGCGGAACCGGCTATATCGGTTGCCATACCTATCTGGTGCTGACCGCGCGCGGGCATGAAGTGACCTTGGCGGATAATTTCAGCAACAGTTCTCCGCAAGTGCTGCATCGGCTTGAAACGCTGGCCGGGTCGTCCGTCAATTTCCACCGCGTCGATATGCGCGACCGCACCGCGCTTTCGCGCTTGTTCTCTTCGCGGCGGTTCGACGCCGTGGTCCATTTCGCCGCGCTCAAGGCGGTCGGCGAATCCTGCGAACGGCCGCTGGACTATTTCGACAACAACATCGGCGGCACTATCAACCTGCTGCAGGCCATGCGCGAGGCGGATGTGCGCAACCTGGTGTTCAGTTCCTCGGCGACCGTCTACGGCGATCCCGAGCGCCTGCCCATCGACGAAAACGCACGCTTGCAAGTCACCAATCCTTATGGACGCACCAAGCTGGTGATGGAGGAATTGATCGGCGACGTGTGCCGGGCCGATCCGTCGTTCCGGGCCGCCAACCTGCGTTACTTCAATCCGGTCGGGGCGCACGAGTCCGGCATGGTGGGCGAGGACCCCGGCGGCGTTCCCAACAATCTGATGCCCTACATCTGCCAGGTGGCGGTGGGGCTGCGCGAGAAGCTGAGCGTGTTCGGTGGCGACTGGCCCACCATCGACGGCACCGGCGTACGCGACTACATCCACGTCATGGATTTGGCACGCGCCCATGCCGACGCACTGGACTATCTGGCCAGCGAGGATCGCAATCTCACCGTCAACCTGGGAACCGGGCGCGGCGTGAGCGTGCTGGAGCTGGTGCGTGGGTTCGAGAAGGCTTCGGGCCGCAGCATTCCTTACCAGATCATCGACCGGCGCGAGGGCGATGTGGCCGAAGTGTATGCCGATCCTTCGCTTGCCCAGCGCTTGCTGGGTTGGCGGGCGGAGTTGGATGTCGATGCCATGTGCCGCGACGCCTGGCGCTGGCAGTCGCTCAATCCGCAGGGCTACGCCTCGTTGCTGGCGACGGAACCGGACAGAAGGCTGGCTACCGCCTGAGGTTGTTTCATCCAGGCGAAGTGGTCCGCGTTCGCGCCCAGCGCGGTGCGGTCCAGGATGCGAATGGTCGCTGCCGCTTGCGGCATCTTGTCCAAAAGGGCCTGCATCGAGCGGCGCGGCGCGAACCAGTCGTCCTTCAGCAGCACTGCGTCGATCGGGACCCCGACGCGGGACAGCGTCTGCTCGAGATCCGTTTCCATGCCGGCGGCCGCGTAGCGGTTGCTGAGGCCCACGTTCGCCCAGTCGCGCATCAGGCTGCGCGCCTCGTCGCCCGCAAAGCCGAAGCGCCTGCCATGGAAAGCGCCGCGCCGGTCGGCGATCCAGGGTACGAACTGGAAGGCGAAGGGGAAGGCATAGCGTTTGGGCGCAGGAAAGTTGCGCCAATACGGCGAACCGCTGGCCACCGGCCACAAGCGGTCGAACGCATCGGGATGCAGTCCCAGGTAGCACGCGGCGAACTGCGCACCGATGCTGTGGCCGCCGATGATGCGTTGCTTCGCTTGGCAGTGCTCGGCCACCGCAGCATGGCTGCGCGCGATGTCCAGGGTCAGTATGTGGCGATAGCCCCAGTCCACCTGCCGGCTCGGGCGCAGGTTGCTGCTGCCGTTGCCGCGCATTTCCTGCAGGAACACCGCGACGCCCCTGGCCGCCAGCGCATCGGCGAACGGAAGGTAGTGCCGCGCCGCCACGCCCAGCGCCGGCAGCCAGAGCAATGAAGCCTGCGGATGCGCGGGGACGCGTGCGATGAGGTTGTAACGGTGACCGTCGTCCGTGGACAGCGGGAGTTCGAGTTCCTGGATGCTCATCGTGCCGGCGCCGCTCCGAAATGATCGAGCACCACTATCTCGCCGCGTCCCGGACGGTAGCCTTTGCGCAGAGCGGCATGCACGTAGTCCGACGCAGCGGAGCAGGCTTCGGTCAGCGCAAGGCCCTGGCACAGGTTAGCCGCGACCGCCGAGGCCAGCGTGCAGCCGGTGCCATGGGCTTCGATGCGCAAGCGCGGGTGCGCGATCTCGACGATGCCTGTGGAGTCTGCGAACAGATCGATCACATCTCCGTCGTCCGGCAGATGGCCGCCTTTCAGGAATACGGAGGTGGCGCCCAGCGACAGCAGTTCTACGGCGGCCGCGCGCATTGCCGCGCCGTCGGCAATGGCATGGCCCAGCAGCAGTTCGGCTTCCGGCAGGTTGGGCGTAATCACCGAGGCCAATGGAATCAGGCGCTGACGCAAGGCATCCAGGGCCTCGTCTTCCAGCAGTTTCGCGCCGCTGGTCGCCACCATCACCGGGTCCAGAACGATGAAGGCGGGCTTATGCGCCTGCAATGCATCGGCGACCGCATCGATCACGTCGGCATTGGCCAGCATGCCCAGTTTGACCGCGCCGATGTCGAAGTCCTCGAAACAGGCCTCAATCTGCGCGTGCAGGAAGTCCACGGGAGGGACGTTCACCGCAACGACTCCGCGTGTGTGCTGCGCGGTCAGCGCGGCAATTGCCGATAGCCCGTGCACGCTGTGCGCAGCGAAGGTCTTCAGGTCGGCCTGGATGCCGGCGCCGCCGCCGGAATCGGAGCCGGCGATGGTCAATGCGGAGAGAGTTTGCGTGTTCAAGCGTCGGTGGCCTTTGTCTTTCCGTCGGCATCGACCAGGGTTTCGGCCAGCTGCAGCGCCGATTCGAAATCCGCGACGAAATGCAGTTCGCCTTCGCGCGAATTCAAGTGCATCTTACTGGCAACCTGGCGCGGCTGGGCCTGCAAACCCGAGATGATCAGCACGATGCCCCGGCGGCGGCAGCGGTCGAACAGCGTTTTCAGCGCGTGCACGCCGCTGGCGTCGATGATCGGCACCAGACGCATGCGCAGTATGAAGACCTTCGGCGTCTCGAAAAACTGGTCGAGCAATTCGTCCAGCCGACTGGCCGCACCGAAGAAGAGCGGCCCGCTGATCTGAAACGCTTCCACGCCCTCGGGCAGGCGCGCACGTTGCGTGGGATCGGCGCCGCCGGCGCGGTCGTCGCCGTTTTCGTCGATCAGCCTGATCCCGGAACTGACTTCGAACGCATCGGCCATGCGGAACATGAAGACGAAAGCAGCCACCACGATGCCCGCCTCGATGGCGATGGTCAGATCGAAGAACACCGTCAGGAAAAAGGTCAGCAGCAGCACCAGCCGGTCGCCCTTGGGCGCCGACATCGTGTGCCGGAAATGCTGGTATTCGCTCATGTTCCAGGCCACCACCAGCAGCACCGCCGCCAGCGCGGCCAGCGGCACATAGCGCATCCACGGCGTCAGCAGCAGCATGAAAACCAGCAGGAAAACCGCATGCAGCATGCCCGCCACCGGCGAACGCCCGCCAGCGCGTATGTTGGTGGCGGTACGGGCGATCGCGCCGGTCGCAGGCAAGCCGCCGAACAGCGCCGCGCCGACGTTGGCCACTCCCTGCGCCACCAGTTCGCCGTTGGAACGATGACGGCCGCCGGTCATGCCGTCGGCGACCACTGCCGACAACAAGGATTCAACGCCGGCCAGAAAGGCGATGGTGAAGGCGCTGGGCAACAGTTCGAAAGTGCGTTCGAACGGGATGCGCGGAAAATCGAAGACCGGCAACGATGACGGCAAACTGCCGAAGCGGCTACCGATGGTTTCTGCCGGCATCGCGAACACGATGCAGACGCCGGTGCAGACCAGCAGGGCGATCAGGAAACCGGGCCAATTCGGCTTCCAGCGCCGCAGCACGATGATGATGGCAAGGCCCAACACCGCCAGCGCGACCGCTGCCGGTTGCGTGGTTGTGATGTGCCTGGTGTATGCGGACCAGCGCGCGAAGAACTCCACCGGCACACTTTCCATCTGCAACCCCAGCACATCCTTGACCTGGCTGGAGAAGATGCTGACTGCGATACCGGCGGTGAAGCCGGTGATCACCGGTTGCGGCATGTATTTCATCAGCGTGCCCAAGCGCAGCAGGCCGGCGCCGATCAGCATCAGTCCGGCCAGCAACGTGCACAGGATCAGGCCGCCGAAGCCGAACTTCTGGATCACCACGAACACGACCGGAATGAACGCCGCCGTCGGCCCGCCGATCTGCACCCGCGATCCGCCCAGCGCGGAGATCAGGAAGCCGGCGATGATCGCGGTATACAGGCCTTTCTCGGGAGTGGTGCCGCTGGCGATGGCCAGCGCCATGGCCAGTGGCAGCGCGACGATGGCGACCGTGAGCCCGGCAATGGCGTCGGCGCGCAGTTCGGTCCACCCGTAACCGCCGCGCAGCACCGTGTAGAGCTTGGGAACGAACAGCTGCGCGTACTGTTTCGGCGTGATCGGTTGCATGTTCGCATCTCCCCGTGTGCCGGCGCCTACCGAGCGGTTCGGCCAGCGCGCGCGAATGGTCGCGCGCGGAAGACCTGCGGGCATTCGGATATCGCCCCGGCAATCCGTGTCGGCGATACATGCCGTGAGCGGATTGGCCTAGGCGCCGATATCCTGCCGCATCGATCGCCATTGGCGATAACCGGCATAACCGAAACCAACCAGGCCCGTCAGTGTCGCCGGCACCAGCAACGCATCATAGCCCAGGCGTCGGAATAGCCAGGCGCCCGCCACGCCGCCGGCCAGGAAGCCGGCGATGATCAGCGCGCTTAGCATCAGGCGTCGCTTGGGTAGCGGCATCCCGCGCAACGCATGCCCCAGGCCGATGCCCAGATCAGTGAACATGCCGCTCAAGTGCGTCGTGCGCACCACCGCCCCGCTGTAGGTCGTCGCCATGGCGTTCTGCAGTCCGCAGGCCATCGCGGCCAGGAGAGCTCCGAAAATCTGCTGCTGCTTGAACAGAGGGATGGCGGCGAATAGCAACAGGGATTCCAGCGCCAGCGTCACGCCATAACGGCGGCCCAGCCGCAACGCGCTGTCCTGCACGATCACCCCGCTCAGCGCCGCGCCGATCATGAAGGCCGCCGTGATGCCCAGCAGGTGCCAGACCGCACGCGCGTCGCCATGGGTTATCGCAGCCCCCAGCAACGATGTGGTGCCGGTAAGGTGAGTCACGGCCTGATGCTCGAAACCGAGGAAACCCACCACGTTCACCATTCCGGCAACCGACGCCAGCGCGCCTGCCCCGATCCAAACCCAGCGGGGTAGCCGCACGCCCATGCTGCTTACAACACTTCGGACGCGTAGTCGGCCAACCTCGAACGCTCTCCCCGGCGCAGGGTGATATGCGCGCTGTGCGCCCAATTCTTGAAGCGGTCGACGGCGTAGGTCAGGCCCGAGGTGGTTTCGGTGAGGTACGGGGTGTCGATCTGCTCCACATTGCCCAGGCAGACGATCTTGGTGCCGGGGCCGGCGCGGGTGATCAGCGTCTTCATCTGCTTGGGCGTGAGGTTCTGCGCCTCGTCCAGGATCAGGTAGCGGCTGAGGAAGGTGCGGCCGCGCATGAAGTTCATCGAACGGATCTTGATGCGCGAGGCGAGCAGGTCGTTGGTCGCAGCACGG
Organism: Pseudoxanthomonas sp. CF125; assembly: GCF_900104085.1. Lineage (GTDB taxonomy): Bacteria > Pseudomonadota > Gammaproteobacteria > Xanthomonadales > Xanthomonadaceae > Pseudoxanthomonas_A. The sequence continues at coordinate 1,125,351 of NZ_FNLD01000001.1, read as the reverse complement.
CCCCAGGCGCCGCCGTCCTGGTTGTGGGTCAGCACTTCCAGGTTGTCGGTCAGCGCGCCCATCCAGGGCGTCATCTTCTCTTCCTCGGTACCGGGCAGGAAGCCGATGTCCTCGCCCACGCTGACGGTGGCGCGGGTCATGATGATCTCGCGGTAGCGCTGCTGGTCCATGGTCTGGGCCAGGCCCGCGGCCAGCGCGAGCAGGGTCTTGCCGGTGCCGGCGGTGCCGAGCAGGCTGACGAAGTCGATTTCCGGATCCATCAACGCGTTGAGGGCGAAATTCTGCTCGCGGTTGCGCGCGGTGATGCCCCAGACCGCGTGTTGGGTGCTGCGGAAATCGTCGGCCAGCGCCAGGGTCGCTTTCTTGTCCGTTCCGATCTTGGCGACGCGGAATTCAACTTCGTCCTCGCCCGGCAGATACAGAAACTGGTTGGGGTACCAGTCCTCGTCGTCGGTGATGCTGACTTCGTAGCTGGTGCGGCCGGCCTTGTCGCTCCATGAGCGCAGATCTTTCTCGTGGCGGTCCCAGAAATCGGTGGGAAGCTCGGTGGCGCCGGTGAACAGCAGGCTGAAATCGTCCAGCGCCCGGTCGTTTTCGTAGTCCTCGGCCACCAGTCCGCTGATCGCGGCCTTGATGCGCAGATTGATATCCTTGGACACCAGGATGACCGGCACCTCGGGATGCTGTTCGCGCAGCTCCAATACCGCGGCGAGGATCTTGTTGTCGGGAGCGACGGTGCCGAAGGTGCGGTCCAGCGCCACCGGCTTGGTCTGGAAATAAAGCTTGCCGATCGCGCTCTGCGATTTGAGCTGCAGACCCTGCGGATGGCTGAGCACGATGCCCGCGTCGATCTGTTCGGCGCCGGCGCCTTCGATCAGCTCATTGAGGAAGCGGCTTACCTGGCGCGCGTTGCGGCTGACTTCGGTCATGCCTTTCTTGGCGTTGTCCAATTCCTCGATGACCTGCATGGGCAGGAAGACATCGTGTTCCTCGAACTTGAACAGCGCGGTCGGATCGTGCATCAGCACATTGGTATCCAACACGTAGATGCGCTTGCTTCGGGTCATCTAGACAGCCTCATGGAGGGTGGGGTGTGGATGGGTTGCTGCGGATGGAACGTGGAAACGGAAACGACGGCCGACCACCGCGGCCCGCAAGGCGGGGCAGTGGCGCGATGAGGACAGGGGAAAGGTCACTGCTTGCTTGCGACCTTCAGGGCTTCCAGCACGGCCTCGGCATGGCCGGCGACCTTCACTCCGCGCCATTCCTGCGCGATGCGCCCTTCGGGCGAGATCAGGAAAGTGCTGCGGACCACGCCCAGCACCTTGCGGCCGTACATGTTCTTCTCGTGGATCACATCGAAGGCTTTGCACAACGCTTCGTCGGCATCGCTGACCAGTGGGAACCTGAAGCCCTGCTTGGCGCAGAAATTGTCGTGGGATTTGACCGAGTCGCGGGACACGCCCAGCACCGTCGCGTTGAGCTTCTTGAATTTCGGCAGCAAGGCGTTGAAGTCGATGCCTTCGGTGGTGCAGCCCGGCGTGCTGTCCTTCGGATAGAAATACAGCACCAGCCACTGGCCGGCGTAGTCGGAGAGTTTCGCGGTTTGCCCGCCGGACAGCGCCAGCGGAAGCTTCAGCGTGGTTTTGCTCAGGGCCGTGCCGGTTGCGGTCATCAGGTCAGAACTTCATCGGGTCCATGATCGCGTCCAGGTTCAGGTGGTCGCAGAATTCGAGGAAATCGTCGCGCAGGGCGGCGATGTGCATGTTGGCGGGTACGCCGATGGTCACCTGCGCCGAAAACATCTCCGCGCCGGTCTGCATGGCGCGGTAACGCGTGCTTTGCAGGTTTTCTATGGTGATGCCCTGGCGATCGAAGAAATCGGCCAGCTGGAACAGGATGCCGGGCTTGTCGGCCGCCACCACTTCCACGATGTACGGCAGCAGGTTGGACTGCACCACCTTGGCGCCGGTGCGGTACCAGACCAGCTTCATGCTTTCCTCGCGTTCCAGCCGGGTCAGCATGGCTTCCAGCTTGGCTACCGCGTCCCACGAGCCGGTCGCCAGCGCGGTCACCGATACATCCCGGCCCACGGTGGAAAGGCGCGCGTCGACCAGATTGCAGCCGCTATCGGCGATCCGGCGGGTCACCGACAAGAGCGGCGACTCCGGATGCGTCGTATAGGCGTTGATCAGGAGATGGTTTTCGTTCGGCGAAGGCCGGGCGGTCGAATCGGTCAATGGAGCTTCCGGCATCACTTCTAGTCTGAATGGCGACCGGGCAGGTGCCCAGTGCATGGCCCAGCATACTTGCCCGCGCTTTCCAGCCGCAAGTAACATCGCAGGGTGCGCGGCGATCCGCGCGACCCCATTTCGAAGGCAACCGCTTGTCCCTTTCCGGCAGTATCACCGCACTTGCGACACCGTTCACGGTTGCCGGCGATCTGGATCTCGATGCCTGGCGCCGTTTGCTGCAGCAGCAGCTCGATGGCGGCACCCAGGGCCTGGTGGTGGCCGGTTCGACCGGAGAAGCCGCGGCGCTGGCCGATGACGAATACGACCTGCTGCTGAAAACCGCGGTCGAAGCCGTGGCCGGACGGATCCCCATCCTGGCGGGCACCGGCCAGATGAACACCGCCAAGACCATCGCCCAGACCCGCCGCGCCGCTGCCGGCGGCGCCAATCTGGCGCTGGTGGTGACCCCTCCCTACGTGCGCCCGACCCAGGCCGGGCTGATCGCCCATTACCGCGCCGTGGCCGATCAGGGCGGCCTGCCGGTGGTGCTGTACAACGTGCCCGGCCGTACCGGCTGCGATCTGCTGCCCGAGACGGTGGCCGAGCTGGTTTCGCATCCGAACATCGTCGGCATCAAGGAAGCGCGCTCCGAGCCCGAGCGCATGGCCGCCCTGCTGGCGTTGCGCAGCGACGGCTTCGCCGTGCTCAGCGGCGACGATCCCACCGCGTGCCGCGCGCTGCTGGCCGGCGCCGATGGCCTGATATCGGTGGGCTCCAATGCGTTGCCGCGTTCTTTCCGCACACTCTGCGATCTCGCCCGCCGTGGCGAGCGCGCGCGGGCTGAGCATCAGGACGCGCAAATGCAGGCGTTCTATTCCTTCTTCGGGGTCGAATCCAACCCCATCCCGGTGAAGGCGCTGTTGCAGCGTTTGGGTTACGGTGCGGGCCTGCGCCTGCCGCTGTTGCCGCTTTCCGAAGCCCATGTGGCCGAGGCGGACCGCCTGCATGCGGCCGCCACCGCCTTAGAAGAACAATCCAGCCGCGAAGCCATCGCGGCCTGATCCAAAGCCGGTCGCGACGTAGTCGCGGCTTAATACCAGAACTCCCAGGAGATTACACAATGCGTTCCTACTCCCCGTTCCTGCGCCCGCTCGCCTTTGCGGCACTGGCCATCGCCGTGCTTGGCGTCACCGGCTGCAAGTGGTTCCGCAAGGGCAACCCGGACTATGCGATGAGCGCCGAAACCAGGCCGCTGGAAGTGCCGCCGGACTTGAACCTGCCCAACACCGCCGGCGCCATGAAGCTGCCGCCGGTGGGCGGCCAGGTTGCCGCCACCCAGAGCGCAGCGACGTCGGCGACCGGCTTCAACGTGGCCGGCGCGCGCGATGAAGTGTTCGCCAAGGTCGGCGATGCGCTGGCGGGCGTGGACGGCCTGACCATCGCCAGCCGCGCCCAGTTGCTGGGCAGCTACGACGTCAACTACGAAGGCAGCAACTTCCTGGTGCGGGTGGTGGCGGTGGAAGCCGGCGCGTATGTGTCGGCCGTCGATCCGCGCGGCCTGCCGGCGGCCGGTTCGGCGCCGAAGCTGATCGCGGCGCTGAAGGCGAAGCTGGGCGGCTGATCGGACCGGTTCTAGAATTGCGAAAAGGGCGCCCTGGGCGCCCTTTTTCGTTGCAGCCTGCCGCTGAGCCCGTGCTCAGCGCTCCAGCAACGGCAGCTTGTCTGTTTTCCCTTCCCATTCCTTCGCGTCGGGCAGGGCTTCCTTGCGCACGGTGATGACCGGCCAGGCCATCGCCAGTTCCTTGTTCAGGGCCACGTAGCCTTCCTGTCCGGCCGGTACGTCGTCTTCGGGATAGATGGCGTTGATGGGGCATTCGGGCTCGCACAGGGTGCAGTCGATGCACTCGTCCGGGTCGATCACCAGGAAGTTGGGTCCTTCATGGAAACAGTCCACCGGGCACACCTCCACGCAGTCGGTGTACTTGCACTTGATGCAGTTCTCGGTGACGACGAAGGGCATGGGTCCGGTCCGGTGGGAGGTGCGGCAAGTTTAGAGCACCTCAAGGGCACTGTTGCGCGGCATCGCCGATATCGCGCGGTCCGCATAAACAAAGCCCGGCCAGAAGGCCGGGCTTTGTCAGCGATTGCCCGGACCGGAGCGGTTGCTCAGGGCGCGGAACAGGGAAATGGTGCTCCCTAGGGAATTCGAATCCCTATTTTAGCCTTGAGAGGGCCACGTCCTAACCGTTAGACGAAGGGAGCTTTTGGTAAGCGGCGCTGTGACGGACTAGTATATTCGCCTGCCCATGCCTGCGGCAAATGCCCGACAGGCCGGAACCAGCCCAGAACCGACCCGAAACATTCCTACAGACGGACCCGCCACCATTACGTCGCAAGCCCATCCAACCGCCGCCATCTCCCTGCGCGTCATCCCGCGCGATCAGCACAACATCTCGCGCAGGGACATCAGCCCGAATGCGTTGCGCGTGCTGTACCGGTTGCGGGATTCGGGCTTCGCCGGCTATCTGGTCGGCGGCGCGGTCCGCGACCTGCTGGTCGGGGGGCATCCGAAGGATTTCGACATCGCCACCGACGCCACTCCGGAGCAGGTCAAAGCGCTGTTCCGCAACAGCCGCCTGATCGGCCGGCGGTTCCGCCTGGCGCATGTGGTGTTCGGCCGCGAGATCATCGAGGTCGCCACCTTCCGCGCTAATGTCGACGACGGCAGCGGCGACCGCGAACAGCACGAAGGCGGCCGTCTGTTGCGCGACAACGTCTACGGAACCATCGAGGACGACGCGGTGCGCCGCGATTTCACCGCCAACGCGCTGTATTACGCCATCGAGGATTTCTCGGTGCGCGACTACGTCGGCGGTTTCGAGGACGTGCAGGCGCGCAAGATGAAGCTGATCGGCGACCCCGAGCAGCGCTACCGCGAGGATCCTGTGCGGATGCTGCGTGCGGTACGGCTGGCCGGCAAACTGGGTTTCGAGATAGATCCCGCCTCGGCCGAACCGATCGCGCGGCTGGCGCCGCTGCTTTCCGAGGCCGCTCCGGCGAGATTGTTCGAAGAGCTGTTGAAGCTGTTCCTGTCCGGCAATGCCGTGGCCAGTTTCGAAGGCCTCGAGCGCTTCGGTCTGCTGCCGGCGATCCTGCCCGAAACCGCAGCGGCACTGGCTTCCAACCGCAGCGGCGCCTTGCGCGGCATGTTGCTGGAAGGCTTGCGCGGCACCGATGCCCGCGTGGCCAACGACGAACCGGTTTCGCCGGCGTTCCTGTTCGCGCTGCTGCTGTGGCCGGCATATTGCCGCGCGCTGATCGGCCTGCAGGCGCAGGGCGTGAATGCGGAAGAGGCCCAGCGCCGCGCCGCCGACCGGGTGACCTTGCATCAGCTCGGCACGGTCGCCTTGCCGCGCCGTTTCTCGCTGCCCATGCAGGAAATCTGGCTGCTGCAATCGCGCTTCAGCTCCAGGCAGCGCAAGCGGGTGATGCGTCTGCTGGCGCATCCGCGTTTCCGCGCCGCCTACGATTTTCTGCTGCTGCGGTTGACCGCTTCCAGCGAGCATGCCGAAGACGTGGCGTTCTGGCGTGAAGCCCAGACCCAGTCGGGTGAAGAACTGTCCGCCGCTCTGGGCGTGGCCGCTCCACGCGATGTCTATGCCGAAGACGACGCCGCGCCGCCCAAGCGCCGCCGCCGTCGCCGCCGCTCCGGCAGCGCCGCGCCCGCCGCGGAATGACCCGTCCGATCATCGTCTTCGTCGGCCTGGGCGGCAACCTGGGCGATGCCGTCGCGACTCTGCGCTCGGCCGTCCAGGCTTTGGCCGGCTTGCCAGAAACCCGCCTGCTGCGGGCCTCCAGTCTGTACCGCACGCCGGCATGGGGGCTGGAACGACAGGCCGATTTCATCAATGGCGTGGCCATGCTGGAAACGCAACTGCCAGCGCGCCCATTGCTGGAGGCTTTGCTAGCGGTCGAGCGCGATTTCGGTCGTCAACGCGAGGCCGCATCGCGCTGGGGTCCGCGCACCCTGGACCTGGACCTGCTGCTGTATGGCGATGCGGTGATCGCCGAGCCCGGCCTGCAGGTGCCGCATCCGCATCTGCACGAGCGTGCCTTCGCCCTGGTGCCTTTGCTCGAGATCGCTCCGGATATCCTCATCCCCGGGCAAGGCCGCGCGCGGGATGCTCTGTCCAACCTGGATATCTCGGCCATAGAGTCGTTAGGGTGATAATCAACCGATGAGCACACACGCCGATATCAAGAAGTGGACCCTGCCGGGACTGGCCGCCGCCAAGCGCGAACAACGCAAACTGGTGATGCTGACCGCCTACGACTACAGCTTCGCGCGGGTGGCAGACACCAATGGCGTGGACCTGGTGCTGGTCGGCGATTCGCTGGGCATGGTGGTGCAGGGCCGCGATTCGACTTTGCCGGTCACGGTGGAACACATCGCCTACCACACCGCCGCGGTCGCACGCGGGCTGAGCCGTGCGATGCTGATCTCCGATCTTCCTTTCCAGTCCGACGCTACTCCCGAGCGCGCGCTGCAGGCCTCTATCGCGCTGCTGCAGGCTGGCGCGGAAATGGTGAAGCTGGAGGGCGCGGGCCACAAATTGGAAGTCATCCGCTTTCTGGTCGAACGCCATATTCCGGTCTGTGCGCATCTTGGCCTGACCCCGCAGTCGGTGCTGAAGTTCGGCGGCTACAAAGTACAGGGCCGCGATGAGCAGGCCGCCGCCAAACTCCGTTCCGACGCGCAGGCGGTGGCCGATGCCGGCGCTTCGATGCTGGTGCTCGAATGCGTACCGTCGCCGCTAGCCGCGGCCATCACCGCTGCCAGCGCCATTCCCACCATCGGCATCGGCGCCGGTCCGGACTGCGATGGCCAGGTGCTGGTGCTGCATGATTTCCTGGGCATCGACACGGGCCATCGCAAACCGAAATTCGTCAAGGATTTCCTGGCCGAAGGCGGTTCCATCGCGGGCGCCATAGCTGCCTATGCCACTGCGGTGCGCGATGGCTCGTTCCCCGATGCGGAACATTCCTACTGAACGCTCCTAAAAAAAGCCGGCGCCCGCATAAGGAAGCGCAATGATCGAAACCATCACCGAACTCGATGCGCTGCGCGCGCGGGTCAATGGCTGGAAGCGCGAGGGGCTGCGGGTCGGTTTCGTGCCGACCATGGGCAATCTGCACGCCGGCCATTACTCGCTGGTGATGCTGGCGCGGCAGTACGCCGACCGCGTGGTGTCCAGCGTGTTCGTCAATCCGACCCAGTTCGGCCCCAACGAAGACTTCACCCGTTATCCGCGCACGCCCGAAGCCGACACCACCGGGCTGGAAGGCGCGGGCTGCGACGTGCTGTGGTTGCCGACAGTGGAGTCCATGTATCCCTTCGGCGTCGAACTGGCCGCCAGGATCAATGTGCCCGGCGTCAGCAGCGTGCTGGAAGGCGCGCACCGCCCCGGGCACTTCGACGGCGTCTGTACGGTGGTCACGCGCCTGTTCAACCAGGTGCAACCCGACGTGGCCTCGTTCGGCAAGAAGGATTTCCAGCAGCTGGCCGTGATCCGGCAGATGGTGACCGATCTGGCTTTCCCCATCGAAATCCTGGGCGGCAGCATCGTGCGCGAAAGCGACGGTCTGGCGATGAGTTCGCGCAATCAATATCTGTCGGCGGACGAGCGTCCGGCCGCAGCCGAGATCCGCAAGACGCTGCTGGCGATGCGCACTGCCGTAGCGTCCGGACAGCCCCGTCTGGAGGTGGAAGCGGAAGCTTCGCGCAGGCTGGCCGCGGCGGGTTTCGCCGTGGATTACGCCGCGGTCAGGCGTCCGGACCTGAGCGAGCCGGAAGACGGGGAAAAATCCGCCAGGGTCGCGCTGATCGCCGCCAAGCTGGGCAGGACCCGGCTGATCGACAACCTGGAGTTCTAGTTCCTTCTCCCCTCGGGAGAAGAGCCTGCCCCGTACTTGATGCGGGGTGCCCGGAGGGCGAACGCCGCGCAGCAAGCACTCTTGGGGTGTGAGGGTATGGCGAAGCGACGACCCGCCGCTTTGTAGGGGCATGGCAATAAGCGGCTTTGCGGATGTGGCCAGATTGCCGTGATCTGTGCTCCGTTTCTCCGCCATACCCTCACCCCAACCCCTCTCCCGATGGGAGAGGGGCTTTTAAGCAGCCAATTGCTAAACTCCATTCCCCCTCGAAAAGTTTGCGCAGCCATGCAGCTCAGCCTCCTGAAAGCCAAGATCCACCGCGCCACCGTCACCCATTCCGAGCTCAACTACGAAGGCTCCGTCGCCATCGACGCATTGTTGCTGGAAGCCAGCGGCATTCGCGAGTTCGAGCAGGTGCATGTCTGGGACGTGACCAACGGCAGCCGCTTCAGCACCTATGCGCTGCGCGCCGACGAGGGCAGCGGCATCATCTCCTTGAACGGCGGCGCCGCGCGGCATGTGCAGGTCGGCGATCTGGTGATCATCGCCGCTTTCGCCTCCATGAGCGAACAGGAAGCGTCTGTGTTCAAACCGAACCTGGTCTATGTCGATGCCGACAACCGCGTGACCCACACCAACCATTCCATTCCCAAGCAGGCGGCATGAGCATGAAGCCGGGCTTCGACACGCTGCAATCCCACGCTTCCCGCCTGCGGGGCGAGAAGCCACCGTCGTTGTTGGCGAAGGATCCGGCGCGCGCGCGCGATTTCGCCCTGCGCCAGGGATCGCTGTACTTCAATTTCGCGCGGCAGTCCTACGACCGCGATGCATTGGCCGCGCTGCTGGGTCTGGCGCAATCGCGCGACATGGCCGGTGCGTTCCGGCGCTTGTTCGACGGGGAGAAAGTCAACGTCACCGAAGGCCGCGCTGCGCTGCATACGGCTCTGCGCGGCAACCATTCGGGCGCGGCGATAGCGCGCGAAGCCTTCGCGACCGCCAGTGCGACCCGCCAGCGCATGGGCGCGGTGGTCGCGGAGCTGGAAGCCAGCGGCATCACCGATATCGTCAGCGTCGGCATCGGCGGTTCCGACCTGGGGCCGCGATTGGTGGCCGATGCGCTGCGCGCGCCGGCGGGCGGCCGTTTCCGCGTGCATTTCCTTTCCAATGTGGACGGCGCTGCTGCGCAACGCACGCTGGCGCCGCTGGATCCGGCGCGCACCGCCGCCATCCTGATCTCCAAGACCTTCGGTACGCAGGAAACGCTGCTCAACGGCGGCATCCTGCGCGACTGGCTGGGCGGCAGCGAACCCCTGTATGCGGTCAGCGCAAACCCCGAGCGTGCTGCGGCCGCATTCGATATCGCGGCCGAACGCGTGCTGCCGATGTGGGATTGGGTGGGCGGGCGTTATTCGCTGTGGTCGGCGGTCGGCCTGCCGATCGCGCTGGCGATCGGTTTCGACCGTTTCGAAGAACTGCTGGAGGGAGCGTCGGAGTTCGACGCGCATGTGCTGAATTCGCCGCTGGAAGCCAACATCTCGGTTCGCCATGCGTTGACGGCCGTTTGGAACCGGAATGTTCTGGGCCATGCGGCGCATGGCGTGATGACCTACGACCAGCGCCTGGCCTTGCTGCCCGCCTACCTGCAGCAACTGGTGATGGAAAGCTTGGGCAAGTCGGTGAAGCTGGACGGCGGCGCGGTGGAAGTCGACACGGTGCCGGTATGGTGGGGCGGTGCGGGCACCGATGTGCAGCACAGTTTCTTCCAGGCGTTGCATCAGGGCACGCAAATCGTGCCGCTGGATTTCGTCGGCACCCTCCGCAACGACGATCCGTATGCGGAGAATCATCTGGCGTTGATGTCCAATCTTTTCGCCCAGGCCGAAGCGCTGGCCAACGGCCAGTCCAGCGACGATCCGCATCGCGCCTACGCCGGCGGCCGTCCCAGCACGCTGATGCTGCTGGACGCGCTGACGCCGCAATCGCTGGGCGGACTGATCGCCATGTACGAACACAGCGTTTACGCGCAGTCGGTGTTGTGGGGCATCAACGCCTTCGATCAGTTCGGCGTGGAGCTGGGCAAGCAGTTGGCCAATGGGTTGTTGCCGGCGTTGCGCGGCGAGGCGGAGGCTAGCGATCCGGTGACCAAGGTGCTGTTGGCGGAGCTGAAGGCGCGGGCCTAAAAAAACCAGCCGTCATCAGCCCAAAAAAAACCAGTCGTCACCCCAGCGAAAGCTGGGATCCATTTTGATCTTGATTCTGCTTCTGTTTGCGTCTGATACACCCCGCGAAAATCAAGATGGATGACCAGCCATTCGGCTGTTGAAAAGCGCTTCCAGCTTTCGCTGGGATGACGGCTTCGTGGTTTTTCCTGGTTTCTGTAAGTCCGTCACCCATGCCGCGCCAAAGCCCACCCCACATGCTCCCGTACCACCTCGGAATCATGGTCCCGGCGTGAAGCAAGCGCCGCCGTCACCGCCGGCGTAGCCGGCGCATTCCCCAATCCCACCGCGATATTGCGCAGCCAGCGTTCGTAGCCGCTGCGACGGATCGCCGAGCCTTCGGTGCGGCTGAGGAACTCGGCTTCCGACCACGCGAAAAGCTGCGGCAGGGTCGCCGTATCGAGATCGTTCCGCGCGCGGAAATCCGGCTCGTCCGTGCGCTTGGCGAATTTGTTCCATGGGCATACCAGCTGGCAGTCGTCGCAGCCGAAAATGCGGTTGCCGATCGCGGGGCGAAGCTCCTCGGGAATCGAGCCTTCGTGCTCGATGGTCAGGTAGGAAATGCAGCGACGCGCATCCAGCCGGTAAGGCGCCACGATGGCCTGGGTGGGGCAGATGTCGATGCAGCGCGTGCAGGTGCCGCAATGCGCGCTGGCGGGTGCATCGACCGGTAGCGGCAGGTCGACGTAGATCTCGCCCAGGAAAAACCACGAGCCGCCGTCCTTGTCGATCAGGCAGGTGTGCTTGCCGATCCAGCCCAGGCCTGCATTTCTTGCCAAAGCACGCTCCAGCACCGGCGCCGAATCCACGAACACGCGATGGCCGAACGGCCCGACTTCCTGCTGTATCCGTTCCGCCAGCTTCTGCAGACGCTGCCGCATCAGCTTGTGGTAATCGCGGCCCAACGCGTATCGGGCTACGTAGGCGCGCTCGCCGTTTTCCAGCGTGGTCCAGGCTTCCTCGCCGTCGTTGCGGCCGTAGTCCAGGCCGACCGAGATCACCCGCAAGGTGCCCGGAATCAGTTCGTCCGGCCGTGCGCGCTTGTCGCCATGGCGCGCCATCCAGTCCATCGAGCCGTACAGGCCCTTGGCCAGCCAGTCGCGCAGATGGGTTTCGTCCTCGCCAAGCTCGATGCCGGCGATCCCGCAACGCTGGAAGCCGAGTTCGCGCGACAACACACGCACTCGTCGGGCGAGTGCGGCTGGATCCGGTACGGCGGCGAAGGGCAAAGGCATGGGTCAAGTATAGAATCCACGCCATGTACGGATTGCTGCCCCTGTTCGACACCCACGCCGCCCGCTTGCTCGATGCCCGCGCGACGGCGTTGCTGGGAGGCGACGGTTATGTGCTGATGCAGCGGGCGGGACAGGCCGCCTGGCAGCATCTGCTGCAGCACTGGCCCGCTGCGCAGCGCGTCACCGTAGTCTGCGGGCCCGGCAACAATGGCGGCGATGGCTATGTGCTGGCACGTCTGGCACACCGTTCTGGCCGCGCCGTGAAAGTGCTGCATCTGGCCGAACACGTCCCCGGTACGGCGTTGTCCCAGCGCGCCTGCACCGACTATGTGGCGGCCGGCGGAGAGATCGCGATTTTTCCCGATGCCGTACCGCAAGGCGATGTGGTGGTGGATGCGTTGTTCGGCATCGGCCTGTCGCGTCCGCCCGATGCGTTCGCCACCGCACTGATCGACGCCATCAACGGGCAACCAGCACCGGTGCTGGCGCTGGATGTGCCCAGCGGATTGGACGCCGACAAGGGGTCGGCGCCCGGCAAGGCCGTCGTTGCTTCGCGCACCTTGCAGTTCATCGCGCGGCACGCGGGTTTGTGGACGGGCGAAGCGCTTGAACACACGGGCGAGCTCGCATTGGAGGGATTGGAGGTTCCGGGCGAGACTTTTTCCACCGTCGAATCCAGCGCGTCGCTGCTGACCCCCGAAGCGCTGTCGTACTGGTTGCTGCCGCGTCGCCGCAACACGCACAAGGGCGAGTCGGGCAGGGCGCTGTGCATCGGCGGCGACCATGGGCATGGCGGCGCGATCCTGTTGTGCGCCGAGGCGGCCCTGCGCAGCGGCGCGGGTCTGTTGAGCGTGGCGACTCGCGAGTCGCACGTGCCGGCGATGCTGGCGCGGCGTCCGGAAGCGATGGTCCGCGGCGTGGAGTCGGGAGACGAGCTGAAACCGCTGTTTTCAGGCGTCGGTGCGATAGCTATCGGCCCCGGCCTTGGCAAGGATGATTGGGGTCGCGCGATGCTCAAGCTGGCGCTGGCGGCCGGCAAGCCGCTGGTGCTGGATGCCGATGCGCTGAACCTGATCGCCGCCGAACCTCACGCGCTTGCCGATGCCATCCTGACTCCGCATCCGGGCGAAGCGGCGCGCCTGCTCGGCATCGAAACGGCCGAGGTGCAGCGCGATCGATTCGCCGCCGCGCAAGCCATTGCTGAGCGTTACCAAACGGTCGCCGTGCTCAAGGGCGCGGGCACGATCATTACTGCGCCCGGGCAGACGCCGCGCGTGCTGGGTGCCGGCAACCCAGGCATGGCGGTCGGCGGCATGGGCGATGTGCTGACCGGAGTGATCGTGGCTTTGCGGGCGAGCGGCCTGTCTGCTTTCGATGCGGCCAGCGCGGGCGCGCTACTGCATTCGCTTGCGGGCGACGCCGCTGCGGAAGAGGGCGAGCGCGGGCTTTTGCCTTCGGATCTTTTCCCTCATTTGCGACGTCTCGCCAATCCGGAGGCAATCGACTGATGCATCTGCTCCTTCCCGCAAGCGAAGCGACCGAGGCATTGGGCCGCGCGCTGGCGTCCACGCGCCCGGCGCATGCGGTCGTGCATCTGCAAGGCGATCTGGGCGCTGGCAAGTCGACGCTTGCGCGCGCACTGCTGCGGGCGCTGGGCGTCGAAGGCGCGATCCGTAGCCCCACCTATACCTTGGTGGAGCGGTATCCCATTCCCGAAGGCGAAGCCTGGCACCTGGATCTTTACCGCATCGGCGATGCGGGAGAGCTGGACTTCCTGGGCCTGGACGACGCGGTCGCTACTCTCTGGTTGGTGGAATGGCCGGAGCGCGCAGGCGCTGCGCTACCCAAAGCCGATCTGCGTGTGGAGCTGGCCACTCAGGGACTTGGTCGGGAGGCCCGGCTACTGGCCGGCACGGCAGCAGGCGAACGCTGGCTGGCGCTTCTGGCCGCTTCGGCCGAAGTTGCAGCGCTATCTTCCCGGCCACAACAGGAAGTTCCGGCAGGTTACGGATTATTAAGGGAAAAGTAGTTGCATTCCTTGGCGGATGGTGCTTGAATCCGCCGCATGCATAAGGGGATCACCCGTTTCGGCAACACCACGGTGGGCATTGCGCTCGCCTTGGGCATCGCGTGCCCCGTTTTGGCCGGCGAAGTCCGCAGTGTCAGCGTCGATACGGGCGCCACCGGCACCCGCGCCGAGATCCAGCTGGAAGGCAAGGGCGAGTACAAAACCCTGTCCCTGGCCGGTCCGGATCGACTGGTCGTCGACTTGCCTGCCTCCACCGCTATGCGCGGCCTGAGGCTTCCGGCCGGTGCCGGCATCGTCAAGTCGGTTCGCACGGGCCAGCCGACGCCGGATACCTTGCGCATCGTGTTCGATCTTTCGTCTTCGGTCGTGGCCATGAAGCCGCGTCTGGAGCCCACCAGCAGCGGCGCGCGGCTGGTGCTGGAATGGCCCGGCGACGGTCCTGCGTCCGTAGCGACGGTGGCGAAAGCGACGGCGGCCGATTCTTCGCCTGCTGCGCAACAAGCCGGCACGCCGCAAACCCCCGCGCAACAAACCAGCACCCAAGCAGCGGCACAAGCGACCGCGGCTTTGACTTCCGCCGCCGTGCAACAGGCCGTGGCCAAACCGCCGACGGTTTCGCCGCAGCTCTCCCCGCAAGCCATTCTCAATGGGCAGAGTACGCAGGCGGTGGTTCCCGCTGGCACGAGCGAGCCTCGTACCGGGCCGGCGCCGACGTCAACGCAAGCGGCGCCTGTCCAATACACCATCGCGACCGGCGTGCCCGCACCCACCACTGCTGCGGCCTCCACGCCGACCGAAACCGCTTCTGCCAACACCGGGCCCGCCTACAAGCCCGTGCCGCAGGTACCGATGCGCGCCGGCATGCGTCCGCTGGTGATCGCCATCGACGCCGGGCACGGCGGTCAGGACCCGGGCGCGCAAGGCCCCACCGGCAAGCGTGAAAAAGACGTCACCCTGGCGATGGCGCGCGAACTGGCGCGGCAGATCAACGCCACCCCGGGCATGAAGGCCTATCTGGTCCGCGACGGCGACTATTTCATTCCACTGCCCCAGCGTGCGCAGAAGGCGCGCGCCAACAAGGCGGACATGTTCGTCTCCATTCACGCCGACGCCGCCGAAAACCGCAGCGCGCGCGGTTCGTCGGTGTACGTGCTTTCGCTCAAGGGCGCTTCCTCGCAGCGGGCGCGCTGGTTGGCGGACAAGGAAAACTCCTCCGACCTGGTCGGCGGCGTGCGTCTGCAGCAGGTGGACAACACCCTGTCCTCGGTCCTGCTGGACCTGGCCCAGAGCGGGCACATGAAAGCGTCCGAGGACGCCGCCGGTCACGTGCTGGACGGCCTCAAGCGCGTGGGCAACAACCACAAGCCGAACATCGAACGCGCCAACTTCGCCGTGCTGCGCACTTCCGACATGCCGGCCATGCTGGTGGAGACCGCCTTCATCTCCAACGCGGACGAAGAGCGGCGCCTGACCGATCCGGCCTACCAGCGCAAGGTGGCGGGTGCGGTGCTGGACGGCGTGCAGACCTATTTCACCCGCCAGCCGCCGCCGGGCACGCTGTTCGCTGCGCGCGCCGCCGCCGCCGACGCGGCAGCCCGCACCACCGCGAGCGTCGGCAGCGCGGGCGCGCCGTAAGCTCCAGCCCTTCGGCTATCATCACGTCTGTTCTCCCGACGGCGCCCGCGCGCCGCCATCCGACCGTGCAGATCCGCCAACTCCCCGACACCCTCATCAACCAGATCGCCGCAGGCGAGGTGGTCGAACGTCCTGCGTCCGTGGTCAAGGAACTGGTCGAGAACGCGCTGGATGCGGGCGCGCTGCGCATCGACATAGACCTTGAGGAAGGCGGCATTCGCCTTATCCGCATTCGCGACGACGGCGGCGGCATAGCCCCGGAGGAATTGCCGCTGGCGGTCGCCCGCCATGCCACCAGCAAGATCGCCTCATTGGACGATCTGGAAGCGGTGGCCACGCTCGGCTTCCGTGGCGAGGCCTTGCCCTCGATCGCCTCGGTCAGCCGTTTCTCGTTGTCTTCGCGCCGTGCCGGCGACGAGCATGGCTCGACGCTGCGGGTCGAAGGCGGCAAGCTGGGCGAGATAACCCCCAAAGCGCAGGCGCCCGGCACCACGGTGGAAGTGCGCGAACTGTTCTACAACGTGCCGGCGCGGCGCAAGTTCCTGCGTGCCGAGCGTACCGAACTCAGCCACATCGAGGAATGGTTGCGTTCGCTGGCGCTTGCGCGCCCGGATGTGGAATTGCGCGTCAGCCACAACGGCCGTCCTTCGCGCCGCTACAAGCCCGACCTGCTCGACGCCTCGCTGCGTTTGAACGAGACGCTGGGCGAAGATTTCGCGCGTCAGGCCTTGTGCGTCGAGCATGCTGCGGCCGGGCTGCGTCTGCATGGCTGGATAGCGTTGCCGAGTTACTCGCGCGCCAGCGCCGACCAGCAATACCTCTACGTCAACGGCCGCGCGGTGCGCGACCGCAACATCGCCCATGCGGTGAAGATGGCTTACCAGGATGTGCTGTTCCACGGCCGCCAACCGGCCTATGTGCTGTTTCTGGAAATCGACCCGCTGCGCGTCGATGTCAACGTGCATCCGGCCAAACACGAAGTCCGTTTCCGCGACACGCGGCTGGTGCACGACTTCGTCTATCGCACCTTGCAGGATGCGCTGGCCGAAACGCGTGCCGGTGCGATCGCGGCAGCCACTCAAGGGGCTGCGGACAGGGCGCAGTATCCGGGCGCTGCGGCTGGGTTCGGTTCGCCGCGGCCGTGGTCGCCAACGCAACAGTCGCCGCTGGGCCTGAGCGTCGGCGAAGCTCCTGCAGCCTATGCGGCGCTCTACTCTCAATCGGGCGCCTCGCAGGCGTTCTCTCCGGATGTGGTTTCTCCGCAGGTGTTCGCCTCGCAGTCTCCAGAGCAGCGTTTGCCCACTAGCAGCGATGCCTCCATTCCTCCGTTGGGCTACGCCATCGCGCAATTGCACGGTATCTATATCCTGGCCGAGAACGCGGACGGGCTGATCGTCGTGGACATGCATGCCGCGCACGAGCGTATCGGCTACGAGAAATTGAAGAGCGCCCACGACGGCATCGGCCTGCATTCGCAACCGCTGTTGGTGCCGTTCAACCTGGCGGTGGCCGAACGCGAAGCGGAGGTCGCCGAACGCGAAGCGGAAACGCTGGCCGCGCTGGGTTTCGATGTGACCCGCAGCGGTCCGCAATCGCTCAGCGTGCGCAGCGTGCCCGCGCTTTTGGCGCAAGCCGAACCGGAAGGCCTGTTGCGCGACGTGCTGACAGACCTGCGCGAGCATGGCGAAACCAGGCGCATAGCTGCCGCGCGCGATGAACTTCTTTCCACCATGGCTTGCCACGGCGCGGTGCGCGCCAATCGCCGCCTGACCATTCCGGAAATGAACGCGCTGCTGCGCGAAATGGAAATCACCGAACGCTCGGGCCAGTGCAATCACGGCAGGCCTACCTGGGCGCGTTTTTCGCTGGCCGAAATAGATCGCTGGTTCATGAGGGGACGCTGACATGGGGAAGTTCGCGCGATACGCGCTGGTCGGGTCGATGTTGCTGGCGCTCGCCGCCTGCAGCGGCGGCAAGGGGGATTCCGCGGCAGGCAAAGCCGGCCCCGCCCCCGATCCGAGTTTCCTTGCCGACAACGCCATCTGGCGCAATGAGCGCAAACAGGATCTGCTGAAGCCCGATGGCTGGACCAGCCTGGTGGGACTGCATTGGCTGGAACTCAAGGCCCATTACGTCGGTAGCAGCGCCGGTAGCGGAATCCGCCTGGCGGTAGGTCCGCCCAAGCTGGGCATGGTGGAACAGCGCGATGGACACATCTATCTCACGCCGGAGAGCGGGGTTGCGCTGACCCTGGATGGCGAGCCCATGACCGGCAAGGGCAGGGTCGAGCTGAAAACCGATCACGACCCGGCGCCCAGTCAGATCGGTTTCGACGACGGTAAGGGATTGTTGAGTGTGATCAAGCGCGGCCAACGCTTCGGTCTGCGCATCAAGTACGCCGATGCGCCCACCCGCCTGCAGTTCACCGGGCTCGACTACTGGCCTGCCGATCCGGGTTGGAGAATCGTCGGTAAGTTCGTTCCGCATCCGCCAGGCAAGACCATGCCCATTGTCGACATCATCGGCACCTCCACCGATGCGCCGAACCCGGGCGCAGTGGAGTTCGTGCGCGAGGGCAAGACCTACCGCATCGAAGCGATGGGCGAACCGGGCAACCAACTTTTCCTGGTCTTCGCCGATCGCACCAGCGGCCACGGCAGCTATCCGGCGGGTCGCTTCATCGACACCCCGGGCCCCGATGCCCAGGGCAAGGTGGTGCTTGATTTCAACCGGGCCTACAGCCCGCCCTGCGCCTTTACGACCTTCGCGACCTGTCCTTTGCCGCCGCCCGAGAACCGTCTGGATCTGGCCATCACCGCCGGCGAAAAGACCTACGCCTCCCATCCCGCAACCCTGTGACCAGGACCGCCATGCGTCTACTCCTCTCTCGCCGCTTCAAGCCGATGCTGCTGGCTGCGCTGGCCACCCTAGCTTTCGGCGTCAATGCGGATGCGGCCAAAGCGCCGGCCGCCGCCGCCGCCGGTTCGCCGCCGGTCCCGCTGTTGTGGAAGGTGTCCGACGCCGACAACTCGGTATACCTGCTGGGCTCGTTCCATTTGCTCAAACCCAACGACTACCCGCTCTCCAAAGACGTGGACGCCGCTTTCGCCGATGCCGAATCGCTGGTGTTCGAGATGACGCCGGAGGAGATGTCATCTCCCGCACTGGGGATGCAGATGGGGCAGGCGGCGCTGCGCACGGACGGCACGCAGCTCGATAGCGAACTTCCCGCCACCACCGTCGCATTGTTGGGCGCATGGCTGAGCGCCAATGGTCCGGAGCTGCAGAAAATGGGGCTGACGCCGCAGGTGGTGCAGCTGTTCGAACCGTGGTTCGTCGGCCTCACCATCACCATCACCGAAATGACCAAGCAGGGCCTGGATCCGAAATTGGGGCTGGATTCGCACCTGGCCACATTGGCGACAGAAGCTGGCAAGCCGACGGCAGGTCTGGAAACCGGTGCGCAGCAGATCGCGTTCCTCGACGGGATGAGCAAAGAAGAGCAACTGCAGTTCCTTGCCGAGGCCTTGTCCGAATCCAAGGACGCGAAGGAAGAAACCGCCAAGCTGCATGCCGCATGGCGCGCGGGCAAGGCCGGCGTGCTGTGGCAGGACATGGGCATGCAGATGAAGAAGGAGTATCCGAATCTGTACAAACGCATCAACGTGGCGCGCAACGACGCCTGGGTGCCGAAAATCGAAAAACGCCTCACCGAATCCGGCAAGGACGACACTCTGGTGGTGGTAGGCGCGTTGCATTTGCTGGGGCCGGATGGCGTGGTGGAAAAGCTGCGCGCCAAGGGCTACCGCGTGGAGCGTATCTGCTCTGCTTGCAGGCCGGCTGGGAAGTAACGATCCATACAACAACTGCTGACCAGGCGAACCGAAATGACAGAGCCAGTCCGGCTGTACGCTCAATCCATAGAAGCATTGAATCGCGGCGACTGGATACAGGCGAGAAATCTGGCGGCAATGCTGCTGACGAGAGTGCCGCAGCATGCCGGGGTGCATTTCGTGGCGGGCGTGGCTTCGCTGCAATTGCAACAGCTGCAACCAGCCATAGATCATCTGAGGCGGGCTGTTGCGATCAACCCTGGCCGCGCCGATTACAACACGCAATTGGCGCGTGCGTTGGCAACGGGTCGTTCTCTGCGCGAAGCCATGGAAGCGGCGGACCGCGCGATGGGTACATCGCCCAACGATGCGATGACTCTGGATACGTTGGGTGTGGTTTATACCCAGGCCAACGCGCACGCAAAGGCGGTCGAAGCATTCCGGCGTGCGGCGGAACTGATGCCGGAGCGCGCTAGCTACCGTTTCAACCTGGCCACGTCGCTCACGTTCTCGGGCGACCTGAAAGCAGCCGAGCGCGAGTACGAGGCATGTATCGGCATAGATCCACGCTATTGGAAGGCGCATCTGGCGCTCTCGCAGTTATCGAAACAGAGCGAGTCCGGAAATCACATAGAGAGACTGGAATCGTTGCTGCTGCAGGTTGACAACGATATGGATGGATCGATGTACCTCAACCTGGCATTGGCCAAGGAGTACGAGGATCTGCAGCAGTACACCCGTTCATTCGAGCATCTTTCTTCGGGGAAAGCGTCCAAACGGGCATCGCGCGGCTACTCCAGCGCGCGCGACGAGGAATTGTTCAATGCCCTGGAAGCTGCTTTCCCCATTCCGGAAGCGATGACATCGGGTTGTCCGAGCTACGAGCCTATTTTCGTGATCGGTATGCCGCGCAGTGGAACAACTCTTGTTGAACGCATCATTTCCAGCCACACATCGGTGCATTCGGGCGGGGAACTGCAGAACTTCGGCGTCTGTCTGAAACGCGCTTCGGGCAGCCGCACAGCCAGCATGTTCGACCCGGACACGATAGGTCGCTGCAGGCAACTGGACTGGGACAAACTTGGCGCTAGTTACATCGCCAGCACCCGGCCGGGTACCGGCCACACGCCGCATTTCATCGACAAATTGCCGCATAACTTCCTCTTCGCCGGCTACATTGCCCGTGCGTTGCCGAACGCCAGGATCATAAACCTGCGCCGCAATCCGATCGATACGTGCCTGAGCAATTTCAGGCAACTGTTCGCGTTGACGTCGCCATTCTACGATTACTCCTTCGACTTGCTCGACACGGGCCGGTATTACTTGATGTACGACCGCCTGATGAAGCACTGGCAGAAGGTGCTTCCTGGCCGCATTCTGGATATCCACTACGAGGACATCGTAGAGTCGCAAGAAGAAGCGAGTCGTCGCCTGATCGAGTTTTGCGGCCTGCCATGGGAGGATGCCTGCTTGCAGTTCGAACGTAATCAGTCGCCGGTCGCCACTGCTAGCGCTGTACAGGTGCGTGAGCCGATCTATCGCACCGCCATGGAGCGATGGAGGCGATATGAGGGGCAATTGGGCGGGTTGATCGAACTATTGGGGGAAGCCGTAACGCCAGGCTGAGCGGTTGCGGTCAAACCATCTGGATGCAATCCACGGGACATGCGGGCAAACAGAGCTCGCAGCCGGTGCACAGCGGTTCTATCACCACGTGCATATGTTTGGCGCCACCGATGATGGCGTCCACCGGGCACGCCTGGATGCATTTGGTGCAGCCGATGCAATCGGCTTCGACGATCAGCGCGACGGCAGGAGGTTTGTGCAATCCGCGCGTCCGGTCATAGGGCAGGGCCGCCGTCGACAAGACATGCGCGAGCGCTCGTGCGCCAGCATCGCCGCCGGGCGGGCAGCGGTCTACGCCCACTTCATGCAGGGCCATGGCTTCGGCATAGGGGCGGCAACCGTCGAAGCCGCATTGCCCGCATTGGGTCTGCGGCAGGATGCGGTCCAGACGGTCGGCAAGGGCAAGGTCCATGAGGTCCGCGCCGCATCCGGATCAGCGAACCGGCATCCCGGGTTCGGCGGTATCGTCCGCGTCCAGCAGCGCCAATGCGCCGCCGTCGAAGCCTGCGGACAGGATCATGCCTTCGCTGGTGCCAAAGCGCATCTTGCGCGGCGCCAGGTTGGCGATGAACACTACGCTGCGGCCCACCAGTTTTTCGGGCTCGCCGTAGCTCGCGCGGATGCCGGAAAAGATCTGGCGCTTGCCCAGCTCGCCGGCATCCAGCTCGAAGCGCAGCAGTTTGTCGGAGCCTTCCACGAATTCGCAGACCACCACCTTGCCGATGCGCAGGTCGAGTTTGGCGAAATCCTCCATCGAGACGAAAGCGTCTGTCTTGGCCCCATCGGGAGTGGCGGCCGTCGCTTTCTTGGCGGCTTCCTTGGATACGGTCGGTTTGGTTTCCGGCACCGCGGCGGGCGGTGCGCCCATGGTGTCTTTCGAGGCTTCGGTCATGGCGTCGATCTGCTTCGGGTCGATACGGGTGAACAGCGGCAGGTAGGGCTTGACCGCGTGCGCCAATAGCGGCGTGTCCAGATCCTGCCAGGCATAGACGGGTGCGGCGAGGAAGGCTTCGGCCTGCGTCGAGGTATGCGGCAGGATCGGCTTCAGGGCGGCAGACAGCACGCGGAACAGGTTCAGGCCCTGCGTGCATACCGCTTGCAGCTCCGCGTCGGCGCCATCCTGCTTGGCGATGACCCAGGGCTTGTTGTCGTCGATATAGCGGTTGGCTTCATCGGCCAGCGCCATGGTCTGGCGGATCGCGCCTGCGGGATCGTTGCGTTCGTATGCCTCACGGATCGGCGTCAGCGCCGCGACGAAGCGCGCATACATCGCCGCGTCGGGCAACGTCGCTGCCAGTCGCCCGTCGAAGCGCTTTTCGATGAAACCGGCGCAACGGCTGGCCAGGTTGACGAACTTGCCCACCAGGTCGGAATTCACGCGCGCGATGAAATCGCCCAGGTTCAGGTCAAGGTCGTCCACGCCACCGGAGGATTTGGCGGCGTAGTAGTAGCGCAACGCTTCCGGCTCCAGGCCTGCGTCGAGATAAGTCCGGGCCATGACGAAAGTGCCGCGCGACTTCGACATCTTCGCGCCATCCACCGTCAGGTAGCCATTGACATGCAAGCGGGTCGGCGCGCGATAACCCACGCCCTTCAGCACCGCCGGCCAGAACAGGCCGTGGAAGTTGACGATGTCCTTGCCGATGAAATGGTGCAGTTCGGTTTCGGTGCCGGCGATCAGGTGCGATTCGAAATCGATGCCGTTGCGCGCGCACAGATTGCGGAAACTGCTCAGGTAACCGATGGGCGCATCCAGCCAGACGTAGAAATACTTCCCGGGCGCGCCGGGGATTTCGAACCCGAAATACGGCGCGTCGCGGGAGATATCCCATGCGCGCAGGCCGCCCTCGGCGTCCAGCCATTCCATCAGCTTCGCCTTGACGCCGGGCAGTGCCACATCGCCGGCCATCCATTCGCGCAGGAACGATTGGAAGCGTCCCACTTCGAAGAAGTAATGGTCCGAATCGCGCAGCTCGGGCGTTGCGCCGGACAGGACCGACTTGGGTTCCTTCAGATCGGTCGGCGCGTAGGTGGCGCCGCAGTTCTCGCAGTTGTCGCCGTACTGGTCGGGCGTGCCGCAATTGGGGCAGATGCCCTTGATGTAGCGGTCCGGCAGGAACATGCCTTTTTCCGGATCGAAGAACTGGGCCACGCTGCGGCGCGCGATGTGGCCGCCGGCTTCCAGCCGCGCGTAGAACGTCTCGGTGAGCTCTCGGTTGGTGGTCGAGTGGGTCGAATCGTAATGGTCGAAGGCCACGCCGAATGCCGCGAAGTCGCGCTCGTGCGAGGCCTGCATGCCGGCGATGAAGGTTTCCGAGGTTACTCCTGCTTTTTCGGCGGCCAGCATGATGGGCGTGCCATGGGTGTCGTCCGCGCACACGAACCAGGCGGTGTCGCCGCGCAGGCGCCGGGCGCGCACCCAGATATCGGCCTGGATATAGCCGACCAGGTGGCCCAGGTGCAGGGGGCCGTTGGCATAGGGCAGGGCGGTGGTGACAAGAGCGGTACGGGTCATGGCGGGGTTCGTGGGGCGATGCGGCGATTATCGCATGCGCCGCGAAAAGCCCTGCCGCAGAAAGCTCCGGCCCGACGTAAGCCGGGCCGGAAGGGATTGCCGATGCGGTGAGGCTACCGTGTTACTCGCGGACCCAGGTCTGCGCGCGGCAGATGAAGGCGATACAACCGGAGACATCCAGTTTGTTGCCGCCGGCCTGCAGTTCGGCCTTGGATTTGTAGGTCTTGCCGTTGGCCGGATCCAGGATGGTGCCACCAGACCATTCGTTGGCGCCGTCGGCCTTCAAGTTCCAGAGGATGGTCATGCCCTTGACCGGCTTGTTCTTGTTGCTGCCCGAGCATTTGTCGCAGACCGGGTTGGGGCCGCGTTCGGAATACAGGACTTCGACCACCTTGCCGCTGTAGGTGCCGTTGGCAGCCTTGGAGATCTCGACGATCGACTTCACCTTGCCGGTCTTGTCGTCGATGGTCTTCCAGCGGCCGGTAGCGTCGGCGGCAATTGCCGACACAGACAGCGCCAGCAGGGGCAGGACCAGCAGAGTGGCGATCAGTTTGTTGCGCATGTTCCCCTCCAGGGAGTATGTGGTTGGACGCGGCCGGCGGCCGCGACTTGCCCCCTTATACCTGCATTCGCAGGCGTATGGAACAGTGGCCGCTGGTCATTCAGCCGATGACGCAACTGGCGCGAAGCCAACCATAAAAAACCCCGCCTTGCGGCGGGGTCCGTGGATCGCGGCAAGCGATGGACTACTCCGACCTGCCGAACGCGTAGCGCATTTCCAGGTAGAACGAGCGGCCATACACATCGAAGTTGGTCGAGCTGTACGGAGCGCCGGAACTACCCGTGTAGGTATTGTCCAACGGAGGCATCGTGTTGAACGCGTTGTTCACCAATACCGACAGGTCCAGCCCCGGCAAAGGCGTGTAGGACACGCTAAAGTTGTAGAGCGTGGTCGAACCTAGCTTGCGGGCGAACGGCGCGTCGTAACCGGCTGCAGAAATCCAGGCCTTGTTGTTGGCCGTCGGCCCACGCCAGTTGGCATAAGCCGTGGTGGCGAAGTTGCCGATGCGCCAGGTCAAGGCGGCGTCCGCTTTCTGCTTCGGATCGCGGCTGTAGAACGGGTCGTCCAATAGATCGTTGACCGGGTCATCGGGGTTCAGCTGTTGCTTGTGGCGGAGCTTCCGGGTGTAGCTGCTACGGAAATCCAGGTCGCCGAAACGGCCGATATCGAAGCCGTAGTTGAACGACGCGGTCACCGCTTCCAGCTCCTGGCGCGCGATGTTGACCTTGGGCGTGTAGACCTCTTCGATGTCGCCCAACTCGTTGCGCATCACAAATTCCAGCGCCTGCACGCAGGTCGGAGAAGTGATGTCGTCGATGCCGGTGCGGCAGCGGTATTCCTGCAAGGTCAAGCCATCGATGCTCAGCGTGGCGACTTCGTCGGTGATGTCCCAATTGTGGTAATCCACGGTCAGCGACATCCGATCGATCGGCGCCCACACGAAACCAGCGCTCCACACGTCCGCGTTGATCGGCTTCAGGCCCAGATCGCCAGCCTGGCTGCCGAAGATCTGCTGCGGGCTGATGGTGGAGGGGCAGTTGTCGATATCCTCAGGCAGGAAACCCGCCTGGGCGCATTGGTAGTAGTCGGTGGCCGAAGTGAAGAAACCGCTGTAGCCCTGGTAAAGGTCGGAAAGCGTGGGCGCGCGGAAGGCAGTACCGTACTTGCCGCGTAGCAACAGCGTTTCCAGCGGCCGGAACTCAAGGCCAACGCTATAGGTCGGCTTCTCGATGGTGCGGCCGCTCGCCTTGAAGCTGTCGAAGCGTCCCGCCACGGTCACCGTCAACGGGTCCCAGACCGGCAGGCGCAGTTCCGAGGTCACCGCATAACGGTCGCGGTCGCCGCCGCCGCTGACGTCGGTCTGGCCCCAGATGGAGCCGTCCAGGAAGCCAGGATCGGGGTTGTAGCGCCATTCCTGCTTGCCGAACTCTCCGACTACCGCCAAACCGGCATCGCCGCCCGGCAGGGTGAACAGACTGGCGCTGGTGATCTGCGCGCGAATCATGCTGTCCTTGGTCTTGGAGTGGGTCGTGGCAAAGCCGCTAAAGCTCTGGAAGTCCTCCGGGCTGATGGGCTGGTAGAACGCCGCGTAGTCCGGGGTGAACACCGGGTAGGCGCCGTAATAAGGATCCAGCCCTTGCTGCGGACCGAGTACGGTATCGATGAAGTACTGATCGATCAGATCCCTGTAACGAACCCAACTGGTGGAATCCAGCTTGTATTCGGCATGGACCACGCCGACGTCGTAATCCCAGTTCGCGCCGATGCTGCCGGTTACCCCGAAATTGACCCGGATCGCTTCGCTATCGTCGGTGCTCATGGTGTTGTTGAAACCGCCCGGACCCATTTCCTCAGGCGCGAAGGCGCGCTGCAGGTTCAACAGATCGTCGAGGTTCGGATCGTAGTAATAGCCCCACGTCCCGCTGGTACCCCACCAGGTGAAGTTCGAGCCGACGTGGTATTTGACTTTCTCCTTGCTGTACAGCACATCGCCATACAACTGCACGTCGTCGTTGATATCGAAGGTAGCGTGGCCATAGGCCTGGAAGGCTTTCTTTTCGTTCAACAGCGTCCGATAACCCGGGGTGTACATAGAACCGCAGTACAAGCCGTCGCCAAAGCCTGGGCGTTCCTGCAATTCCATAGTGCCGCCGAACAGGTTCGAAACATTGGCGCAGTTGTTGGGATCCAGGAAGTTGTAACTGGTGAACGGGCTGACCACTAGGATGTCGCGGCTGGCGAGCGGCCGGCTGGGGGTGCCATTGGCATTTGTGCCGTTCTGGTTGAACTGGCGGGTCAGGTCGCGCTGATAGGCCCAGATCGGATCGCGTTCTTCGTATTGCAGGCCGCCCAATGCGTTGAAGCGCCCATCGTCCGAGCTGAAGCCGCTGGCGACGGTGAAGCGCGTGCTGGTGCCGCCGCCTTCGGAATACGCGCCGCCGCGCAGGCTGAACTCCACGCCTTCCATCTGCTTCTTCAGAACGACGTTGATGACGCCGGCGATGGCATCGGAGCCGTACAGCGAAGACTGGCCGCCGGGCAGGATTTCGATGCGGTCGACCAGGCCGATGGGGATGCCGCTGATGTTGTTGAAGGTATCGCTGCCGTTGTACAGCGCCGGATAGTTGGACATCGGACGGCCGTCGATCAGGTACTTGACGTAACCCGGCGGCAGACCGAACAGGCTGACGGTTTCGGCGCCCTGGGTGAAGGAGGCTGACGTTTGCGCACCCTGCACCGCGCCCGTGGCGAAGGTGGATTTCTGCAGCACCTCGGAGATGGTGTTGAATCCGCGCGAGCGTATGTCTTCGGCGGTGATGATCGTGACCGGCACGAACGTTTCAAGTTCGGTCTGCGGGATCAACGAACCGGTCACCACGACCTTTCCGAGATTTGTGGCTTCGGTTGAACTGCTTTGCGAGGTGCCTTCATCGGTCTCTTGAGCGAGCACACTAGCGGCCGCAGGCATCAGGATCGCCGCAAGCATCGCGGCAGTGAGGCGGCTTTTTTTCAAGACTGCAGGTTTGCGCACTGACATGGTGTGAAATCCTCAGCTGATTCAAAAAAACGGCCTTCACCGGCAGAATCCTTCCTGCCTGAGCCGTAACTTCAATTTCCCCTTTGGCCTAAACTTAACATGCAGTTAACGCAAGAACAAACTTTGCAATGGGTTTGACCAATTAATGTGATGTTGGATGCTTCATGAAAAATAAAAACCATTAAAAACATTAACTTATCGGGATAATGTCTGTCGGCATGATTTCGATCCGACCCCCGAGCGTTCGCGCCAGAGTCGTTAAATCCACCACCATTTAGCTCAACTTGGTTCAAATCTTTGCACGCAGAGGGTGCAAAGGTCGGGATTTCGAGCGCGAAACCTTCCGGAAAGATCTACAACCATTCCGGAGCCCTTCGGAATCCCTCGCGAAAAGTCTTTTCTTATCTGGAAGGGTTCAATCCCCCGGCTCAGCTTCCATAAAAAAGCCCGGCCAATGGCCGGGCTCAGAAGCACCTAGGCTCGCGTCCAAGCAGGTTAGTGCATTTATTTGGCTGCGGCGGTTCCGGTCGCGCCAGCTCCGCCGATATGCCGGGCGAAGAAGTTCAACATCTCGGTATATAGCTTGAGATTGTTTCCTTCTTTGTAGAAACCGTGCATTTCACTGGACTGAATGATCAAGCCCTCGGGCGGATTCCCGGCTGCGATCAGTGCCTTGTTCATCGCCTCGGTTTGTTCGGGTACTGCGCGCACATCGCGGGCGCCGGCAGCCAGGTAGACGGGAATCTTGATGTTCTTCGCTAAGCTGGTGGGCGAGTTGGCGCGCTGCTGGGCTTTGTCGGTTCCCAGCGTGCGACGCAGGTAACGTAAACCGGATTCGCGCTGCGGGATGTCGCCTTTTTCGAACATCATCTCCATGTCATACACACCTACGTAGCCGAATGCGCACTTGAACAGGTCTGGCTCGCGGGCCGGCGCCATCAGCGACGAATAACCGCCGAAACTGCCGCCGTAGATACAGATACGATCCTTGTCGGCATAGCCTTGCTTAATGGCCCAATGCGTCGCGTCTAGAATGTCGTTCTGGATGCCCTGGCCCCATTGCGTATGGCCCGCATCCTGGAACGCCTTGCCATTTGGTTAATACACTCAATCCGCGGCTAGGCTTGAGCAAAATGTCAGTAAAACTGAGAAAATGAGCGCCAATTGATTTTTGGCCGGAGATAACAGCAAATTGGACGAAAATAAGCCGCGAATACAGTCTCATGCAGTCCAGCCAGGGCTGGCTCCCATCGCTCGCGTGCGTAATGTCATTGCGGTGGGCTCGGGTAAAGGAGGGGTAGGGAAGTCCACCACCGCCGTAAATCTGGCCGTGGCCATGCACCTAGATGGTGCAAAAGTCGGAATCCTGGACGCCGACGTCTACGGCCCCAGCATCCCCACCATGCTTGGCCTGAGCGGCAAGCCCGACAGCCCGGACAACAAGTCCATCGAGCCGATGCGGGCGTTTGGCATCGAAACCATGTCGATCGGGTTTCTGGTCGATGCCGACACGCCGATGATCTGGCGCGGCCCCATGGCGACCTCGGCGCTGACGCAGTTGTTCACCGACACCCTGTGGGGGGATCTGGACTACCTGTTGATCGATCTGCCGCCCGGCACGGGCGACATCCAGCTGACCCTGGCGCAGAAGATCCCGGTGGCTGGGGCGATCATCGTCACCACGCCGCAGGACATCGCCACGCTGGATGCGAAGAAAGCGCTGAAGATGTTCCAGAAAGTGGAGGTGCCGGTGCTGGGGATCGTCGAGAACATGGCCTTGCATGTCTGCTCGAACTGCGGGCACGAAGAGCACCTGTTCGGCGAAGGCGGCGGCCAGCGCATGGCTGCGCAGTACGGCGTGCCCCTGCTGGGTTCGCTGCCGCTGGATATCGCCATCCGCGAGCAGGGCGATGCCGGCCAGCCTGTGGTGATCGCCGCGCCGGAATCGGCGGTGGCTCAGGCGTACCGGCAGACCGCCCGCGCCATGGCTGCGCAACTGGCCTTGCGTCCGCGCGCATCGATCCCCATCGCCTCGTCGCTGGTCTGAGACCGGCCGCGGCGCCTCGGCTAGAATTGACGGCTTCGAATCCATAACGCCCGGCCGACCGGCCACAGGAAACAACGAATGAGCATCAAGAGCGACCGCTGGATCCGCCGCATGTCCGAGCAGCACGGCATGATCGAGCCGTACGAGCCCGGACAGGTGAAGCAGGTCAACGGCGAACGCATCGTCAGCTACGGCACTTCCAGCTACGGCTACGACGTGCGCTGCTCGCGCGAATTCAAGATCTTCACCAACATCAATTCGACCATCGTCGATCCGAAGCATTTCGACAGCGGCAGCTTCGTCGATGTCAACGCCGATTCCTGCGTGATACCACCCAACAGCTTCGCGCTGGCGCGTACCGTGGAATACTTCCGCATTCCGCGCAGCACCCTGGTCGTCTGCCTGGGCAAGAGCACCTACGCGCGCTGCGGCATCATCGTCAACGTGACGCCGTTGGAGCCGGAGTGGGAAGGGCACGTGACCCTTGAGTTCAGCAACACCACGCCGCTGCCCGCGCGCATCTACGCCAACGAGGGCGTGGCGCAGATGCTGTTCTTCGAATCGGACGAAGTCTGCGAAACCAGTTACAAGGACCGCGGTGGCAAGTACCAGGGCCAGACCGGCGTCACCCTGCCGCGCACCTGACCCAATTCTGTAGGAGCGGGCCCCGCCCGCGACGCTCTTGTTGGCGCACACAATTAAAAGCGTCGCGGGCAGGGCCCGCTCCTACAGGGTATTCAATGCTCTGCGCCAGCTGCCAGACGCTGATCTTCGGTGGTGGTGACGGCGATACGAAGGCATACACGCAACGCCTCGGCGACAGTTTCCACAGGAAGGCCGAACGCCCCTGGAATACCAGCGACCTGTTCGGGCGAATAAGGGATGTGGATGAAGCCGGCGCGGGTGTTCCGGCGCCTGCGAAGCGCATGCATCAGAGCGTAGAACACGTGATTGCAGACGTAGGTGCCGGCTGTCTGGGAAATCTCCGCGGGGAATCCGGCATCGCGCATGCCCGCCAGCATCGACTTTATCGGCAATGTGGAAAAGTAGGCCGCCGGACCGCCCGGGACGATGGCTTCGTCCACCGGTTGCCGGCCCTGGCTGTCGGGAATACGCGCATCGTCCACGTTGATGGCCACCCGTTCCAGCGAGATCCGCTCCCTGCCGCCTGCCAGTCCCACGCAAAGGACCAAGGCAGGAGAGGTTTCGCGGAGCGCCGCACGAAGAACCTTCAGCGATGCGCCGAAGGTGACCGGCAGCCGGCGTGCGACCACGCGATGGCCGGCGATGCGTTTTCCATGCAGGGCCCGTACCGCATCCCAACTGGGATTGGTCGATTGCCCGTCGAAAGGCTCGAAGCCGGTCAGCAGAATTGTGGGAAAACTTTTCATCGGAAGCACAGCAGCAGCATCAGCGCGACATTGACCGCCATGAGCGCGAACGCCGTCATGGCCTGCGAACGGATCACCGCGTAGGGGTCCTTCAATTCCAGCAATACCGCAGGCACGATATTGAAGTTGGCCGCCATCGGCGTGAGCAGCGTGCCGCAATAGCCGGTGAGCATGCCGATGGCGCCCAGGCTGGCCGGGTCGGCGCCGTGCTTGCGGATCAACAGCGGCAGGCCGATGCCAGCCATCATCACCGGGAACGCGGCGAACGCGTTGCCCATGATGATGGTGAACAACACCATGCCCAATGCGAACGCCAGCAGGCAGGCGGTGCGGCTTTCGATGGGAATCACGCGGCCGACCAGCGAAGCGATCACTTCGCCTACGCCGGTCGCGGCGAACACGCCGCCAAGCGTGGCCAGGACCATGGGCAGCAGCACCGCCCACCCCAGGGAATCGAGCAAGCGGCGTCCCTGCGCCATGGGCTCGGCCGCGCGCGCATGCGTCACCCACAGGCCCGCGGCCAACGCGAACAAACTGGCGATCGCCAGCGAACTGAGCGTCAGCGCCTTGGGATCCATCAGCCGGTCCATGCCCGGCGCCCATTTGCTGGCCACGAACAGAGCTACGGTCAGCGCAGGAATCAGCAGCGCGGGCATGAACAGACGATTGCGCAGCAGGCTTGCCGACGTTTGACGCCGCGCCAGGGCATCGGCGCTGTCGGGCGCACTCGTCAGCCGGCTGCGTGCAGCCAGAATCCCCAGCGCGATTACACCCGCTCCCATCAACTGGGCGGGCCACTTCACGCCAGCTTTCGCCGCTTCGAGGATCGGCGTTCCGAAGACGAAAGGTCCGATCAGAATCGTCCAGAAGACCGCGGTGGTATAGCGCTTTTCGCGCAGATTGAAGAAGGCCGTGACCAGCAGGAAGGCGCCGATAAGCCAATACAGGTAATCAGCCTTCAGCACGCGAGCCATCTCCACCCAAAGACTTGTCGATGATTTCTTTCTCGCGTTCCAATCTGCGTTGCAGCAGTACCAGCCGAATCGAGTGGATCACGAATGCGGCCACGGCGGTAGGCGCCGCCCACAAAGCGATGGTCAAGGCTTCGATGTGGATGCCGTTGCGTGCATAGAAACCCTGAATCAACAACACCGCGCCGATGGCGATGAATACGTCTTCGCCGAAGAAAAGGCCGATGTTGTCGGTAGCCGCTGCGCTGGCACGCACTTGCTCGCGTTGCGAATCGGTCAATTTCCCGAGCGTGCGTTCGGCTGCTTCCTCGCTCATGGGCGCCACCAAGGGACGTACCGTCTGGGCGGGGCCGGCGACGTGGGTGAGGCCGAACATGCTGCCGACCTGGCGGAGCAGGAGATAGACGATCTGGAAGCGCGACAAGGTCAATCCCTTGAAGCTCGCGATCCACTCGCGTGCGCGTTCGCGCAGGCCATAGTGCTCAAGCAAACCGATGACCGGCAGCGTGAGCAGGAACATCAGCAGGGCCCGATTCTCCACGAAGCTGGTTCCTAGCAAGGCAAGCAGGTCGGGCAGGGCGATGCCGGCCAGCAGGCCGCTGCTCAATCCTGCGATCACCACCACCAGCACCGGGTTGAAGCGAAGCACGAAGCCGACCACCACCACGGCGATTCCCAACAAGGGCCAGTAATTCATCCGAGGCGCTCCGGTGCCCGCACGTCGAATCCTGCCTTTTCGATGGCCATGCGCAGTTCGCGGGCGAAGCGTGCAGCATCAGGCCGGTCGCCATGCAGGCAGATGCTGTCCGCACGTAAAGGTACGAGTTCGCCGGTGCGCGCCGTGACTGTCCCATCGCGCAACAAGGCGATGACCTGCATTGCCGCCTCGGCGGAATGCTCGATGCTGGCATCGGCGCGGCTGCGCGGCGTCAGTGTGGCATCGGCTTCGTAGCGGCGTTCGGCGAAGGCTTCCTGGACCACCCGTAATCCCCGCATTGTGCCGGCCTGGGTCAATGCGCTTCCTGCCAGGCCGTACAGGATCAGACCCGGGTCGTAGTCGCGTACCGCCGTGGCGATGGCATCGGCCAGCTCGCGATCGCGCGCCGCCTGGTTGTAGAAGGCGCCGTGCGGCTTGACGTGATTCAGGCGCAGGCCGGCTGTGCGTACGAAAGCGTCCAAAGCGCCGATCTGATACAGCGTGAGCGCGTAGGCATCGCCGGGCGAGATCGATTGCGCGCTGCGGCCGAAGTTTTCGCGGTCGGCGAAAGACGGATGCGCGCCGATGGCGACGCCGTGTTCGCGGCACAGACTCACCGTCTCCCGCATCAGGTCCGGGCTTCCGGCATGGAAGCCGCAGGCGATGCTGGCCGAGCTGATGAAGGGTAGGATAGCGGCGTCGTCGCCGACGCCTTCTCCCAGGTCGCAATTGAAATCGATGCCGGGCTTCATCTCGATACGGGGCCGGAAGGTCTACTTTCCGTCGCGATTCTTGAACAACAGGCTGATGCCGACCACGATCAGGATTGCGGGCCACCAGGTTCTGACCACCGCACCCAGGCTGAGATTGGTGATTCCCAGATTGTTGAGCAGGAAAAGCGCGCCGATCACGATCAGAACCAGAGCGGGAATGAGATTGGCTTTCATGGGTGGGGTCGGCTGCTGGGAAGTGATGGGATTATGCGGCTTGTCGCGACTCAAGGATGACGGGCGAGCTGTCGGTCGATGGCCAAGGCGGTGCGGGCTTGCCGGTGCCGATGGTGCAGGTTGATCCGCCGGGCTTCATCGATACCGACCGCGGCGAAGGCGAGCACGGCGCCGGGTCCGGCCTGCGCCAGGCGCGGCAGGTCCGCAGAGATCACATACCCCAGACGGGCATATCCCCCTACGGTTTGCGCATCGGCCAACAGGATGATGGGCTGGCCGTCGGCCGGCAATTGGATGCAACCCACCGCAACGGGTTCGGAAACGTTGTGGTGTGGGATGTTCGGCAGCGGTTGTCCCCGCAGCCGGATGCCCTGGCGATTGGAGTCGGCACTCACGGACCACGCCCGCTCCGCCAATGCAGCAGCGGCCGGATGTCCGCTGGATACGTAACGGAGCGGGTGGGCGATGCCGCAATCGTAGTCGTCCGCGCCGACCCACCACGCTGCGTTTTGCAGGGCGGCCGTATTCGTCGGCGGAGATTTGCCCAAGGGCAGCAGATCGCCCGCACGCAATGCGCGTCCCTCTTTTCCTCCGAAGCCGCCCCGCAGATCGGTGCTGCGGCTGCCCAGGATCATCGGCAAGTCGAAGCCGCCGGCGACCGACAGCCAGGCGCGGACGCCTTCGCGGATGCCGCCCAGTTTCAGTTCGCCTGCAGGCACTGTGAGCGGACGCTGGCCGGGCAAGGGGCGGCCGTTAGATGTCGCAGCGACCGCGGCCCCGACGATGGCGATCCTCGCAGGTTGCGCCAATTTCAATGTGGGGCCTTGCAGGGTCAGCTCCAGCACTGCCGCATCGGGGTCGTTGCCGAGCAGGCGGTTGGCCAGTGCCGCAGCGTCGGGATCCAACGCACCGGCGCGCGACACGCCCACATGCCGCCATCCCTCGCGGCCGCGATCCTGCACGGTGGTCAGCGCACCCGGCGTGATCACTTGCCAAGGCTTCATGATTTTTTCAACCAGCGTCCGAAAGCGGCGGCGTCGATGCGCTGGAACCGCACTTGATCGCCCGGCGTCAGCAGCGCGGGCGCTGCGCGGGTTGCATCGAACAACACCAGCGGCGTGCGCCCCAGCAGCCGCCAGCCTCCCGGGCTTTCGCGCGGATAAATGCCCGTCTGGTTGCCGCCGATCGCCACCGAGCCCGCAGGCACGCGGGTGCGCGGAGTGGCCAGGCGCGGCAGTGCCAGGGAATCCGGTAGTCCAAGCAGATAGGGAAACCCCGGCGCGAAACCGATCATCGCGACGGTATAACTGGCGGAACTGTGGCGTCGGATGAGTTCATCGGCGGCGATGCCCAGTTCGTTCGCCGCCTCGGCAAGGTCGGGCGCCATTTCCGGCTCGTAGCAAACCGGGATGTCGATGATCCTTGCGCCAGGCGCGGTTGCGGTTTCCTGGTTTCGCAGCGTTGCACGTATCTGGGTTGCGACGAAAGCATGCGGATCGGCGGCGTCGATCCTGCCGCCATCGAAGAACACCGCCAGGCTCGCATAGGCCGGCACGGCATCGCGCAGCCAGGATGGATTGCGTTCGCGCAGCAGTCCTGCGGCATCCAGCGCCCGCGCATTGTGCGCGGCGTCGATGATCTCGCCGAAACGCACCAACAATGCGTCGTCGGCCAGCGGCTCGAACGTGGGCATGCTCATCTCAGTCGATGTTTCCAGTAAGCGATCCGGGCATCCAGCATTGCTTGCGGATACCGCTGCGCCGCACCGCTACCCCAGACAGGTCCGGGCCAGGCCGCATCGCCCGCATGGCGGCCGACCAGGTGCACATGCAATTGGCGCACGATATTGCCGAGGGCGCCGATGTTGAGTTTTTCCGTTCCCGGTTCCGTGCGTATCAGGTTGCCGGTCTGGTTGATCTCGGCCAGCAGCAGGCGCTGCTGCGCACCGTCCAGTTCCAGCCACTCCGACACATCGGCGACGCGCGGAACCAGCACCAGCCAGGGGAAGCGGGCATCATCCATCAGCCGCACTTGCGACAGCGGACCGTCGGCGATGAAAACGCTGTCGGCGGCCAGGCGCGGGTCGAGGATGAAATCGGTGGAAATCATAAATGCTCGTCGAAGAAGGCCAGCGTGCGCGAGCGTGCCAGTGCGGCGCTTTGCGGGTCGAAGTCGGCGCGCGCATCGCAGTTGAAGCCGTGGCCTGCGGGATAGACATAGAGCGGCATCTGCGGCAGCAATTGGCGGTGCTTTTCCACCATCTCCGGAGGTATCGAGGCATCGCGTTGTCCGAAGTGGAAGATCACCGGCGCCTTCGGGGTTTCACTCAGGAAGGGCACATTGCGCTTACCGTAGTAACTGGCCGACGGCAGCCCCAGGCGCAGCGCGGCCAGCAGGGCAACGGTGCCGCCCCAGCAATAACCCACCGTGCCCACCTTGCCTTGCGCGGCCAACGCGTCGGCGGCCGATGCGGTCATGTCCAGCGCCTTCTCCAGTCCCAGCCGTGCGATCAGGTCGCTGCCCTTGGCCATGCCCTCGGCTTCGTAGCCCAGTTCCACGCCGCGCTCCAGCACGTCGAAGAATGCAGGTGCCAGCACCGCGTAGCCTTCGTCGGCGAATCCGTCAGCCACGCTGCGGATATGCGCGTTGACGCCAAATATTTCCTGGATGACCACCAGCGCGCCGCGCGGCGCAGCGGCCGGAAACGCTTTCCAGGCGGAGATCGGTCCGTGAGGCGTGTCGATTTCTATCCAGGCGCCCATGCGGCCTCCAAGGCAAAAGCAGAGGGCCACAGTTTAGGGCGGTAGTCCGCTTCCGTGTGTGTATCGCGGTCGGTTCGTCTTGCTGCGACCAACGCGCCGGCAGCATGTCCCTCGCCGTCGCCCATCTGCGTTAACTTTAACCAACGCGGCAGGGGTGCCGCTTGGATAGGGGGAACCATGACCAGCAAATATCTCCGCATATTCTTTCGTACCGCTTTCCTGTCCGCCTGCGTTTGTTGGGCTATGGCTGCTTCGATTTGCGCGACAGCTGCCGAACTGTTCATGCCCGACGACAAGCTGCTGGTCGACTACTACTTCAATGCCATGGAGCTGCCGCCCGACATGGAACTGGAAAAGCGGCTGGACGC
Organism: Pseudoxanthomonas sp. CF125; assembly: GCF_900104085.1. Classification (GTDB taxonomy): domain Bacteria; phylum Pseudomonadota; class Gammaproteobacteria; order Xanthomonadales; family Xanthomonadaceae; genus Pseudoxanthomonas_A. The sequence goes on along the minus strand of NZ_FNLD01000001.1, from coordinate 1,089,309 downwards.
GGACTTGAATGCCGACGGCCTGACCGATATCGCCTTTGTCGCACGCAATGACGAGTCGCGCGTGCTCGGCGTGCTGTTCGGCTTCATGGAGGAAATGGACATGGGCCACTCGCCTGCCGGCAAGACCGCGCTGGCGGTCGACGCGCTGGGTCCGGTATCGCTCAGCGCGCCCAAGGGCGTACTGGTGGTGGAAGACCTGACCGGCGGCACCACCGCCATCTCATCGACCTACCGCTATCGCTATGACGCCAAGAGCAAGCGCATGCGCCTGATCGGCGACGACGTGAAGCTGTACAGCCGCACCAACGCGCACGGCTGGCAGGAAATCAGCACCAATCGCCTGACCGGCCTGCAGATCCGCCGTTCGGCCGATCTGAACGATGCGGGGGACTACGTTGAGAAACCGGAGACGCGCGGCAAGGTGCCCACCACGCCGCTGTACATCGAAGACGCGCCCGGGCCGGAAACCACGCTGGGCTTTGATCAATAGCGAGCCAGCCGCCCGCGTCGTCAGCTTTCGTACTCGACGCCGATAATGGCGAAGCTGGCGATGCCGGTGGGCAGCGAGGCTTCGAATTCGTCGTCGATGCGCTTTTTCAGCATGGCCCGGGCCAGTGGCGAATCGATGCTGATGTAGCCGCGCGAAGCGTCGGTTTCGTCCGGCCCCACGATGCGGTAACGCGATAGGGCGCCGTTGGCGATGTTCTCCAGCTCCACGTTGGCGCCGAAGAAAACCGCTTCCGGATCCGCGGGTGGGGTATCGACCACGCGCAATTCTTCCAGGCGCTTGCTCAGATAGCGCACGCGCCTGTCGATCTCGCCCAGTTGTTTCTTCCGGTAGTGGTACTCGGCGTTTTCCGAGCGGTCGCCTTCGGCTGCCGCCGCGGTGAGCGCTTTCACAACCTCCGGGCGCCGTACCCGCCACAGATCGTCCAATTCCGCCTTCAGGCGTTCATGGCCCTCGCGTGTGATCAGGGCGGTGCTTTTTTCTCCGGGCGGACGCCAGCGGCTCACTACCGGCCAGCGACGCGTTTGAAAACGCGCGTGCCCTTGTCGGTGCGCAACTCGTCGTTGGAGACGATTTCGAAGCTGACGTCTTCCGCCGATTTGCTGCTGGGATCCAGCAATAGGCCATTGCCACCGTGGCCGCTCCAAGCGCCATCGCTGGAAACGGCTACGCCAGCGGCGTTCAACGTCTGCACGTAGCTGCCATCGGCACGCAGTTCCAGAACCGATTCGCCGTCGCTGAAACTGCCCGCGATCGCCTTGCTGTCCACGGTAGCGGCTTCGGTTGCGGCCGGCGTGTTGTCGACCACGGAAGTGGCGTCCACGGGATTGGCTTCGGGTGCGCCGGCCGGTGTCGCCACCGCTGCCGGTTGGGGCGCGGCCACGGGGTCCTCGCGTTTGCAGGCCACCGCCGATGCCACGGTGAGTGCGAGCAGACAGAAAGTGCGGAAAGAAATGTTCATCCGATAGTTTCCTTTTCCAGATTGGAGAGTGTTCACCGCTTGCCGCCGAAGATGCCGCCCAGCAAACCGCGCAGTATCTGCCGGCCCACCTGGCTGCCCACCGTGCGCGCGGTCTGCTTGGCCATGGTTTCCACCATACCCTGGCGGCGCTTGGTGCCGAACACGGCGTCCTTGATCGACTGGCCGAAACCGCCCGCTTCCGGGTCGTCCTTGGCCGGCGGCGCGTCGGCGGCTTTGGCGGCGGTCTCGGCGCGCGCGGCCAGCATCTCCGATGCGGATTCGCGATTGACCGGAGTGTCGTACTTCATTCCGACCGGGCTGCCGGCACGCACCTGGTTGCGTTCGGCATCGCTGATCGAGCCCATGCGGCAACGCGGCGGCGCGATCAGGGTCTGCTGAACCGGCATGGGGATGCCTTTGTCCTGCAGTGTCGATACCAGCGCTTCGCCGGTGCCCAGCTTGGAGATGGCCTCGGCCACGTCGAGCTTCGGATTGGGCACGAAGGTCTCCGCGGCCACGCGCACGGCTTTCTGGTCGCGCGGGGTGAACGCGCGCAGCGCATGCTGCACGCGGTTGCCCAGCTGGCCCAGGATGTTGTCGGGCACGTCGTCGGGGAACTGCGAGCAGAAGTACACGCCCACGCCCTTGGAGCGGATCAGGCGCACCACCTGCTCCACGCGCTGCACCAGCGCCGGCGGGGAGTCGTCGAACAGCAGATGGGCTTCGTCGAACACGAACACCAGCTTGGGTTTATCCAGGTCGCCGACTTCGGGCAACTGCTCGAACAGTTCCGACAGCAGCCACAACAGGAAGCTGGAATACAGACGAGGATTGAGGATCAGCTGGTCGGCGGCCAGGATGCCGATCACGCCGCGACCGTCAGTGCCGGTGCGCATCAGATCGGCCAGTTCCAACGCCGGTTCGCCGAAGAAACCTTCGCCGCCGTTCTGCGCCAGGCGCAACAGCGCGCGCTGGATCGCGCCGACCGACTGGGTGCTGACCAGGCCGTATTCGGTGGCGATGTCCTTGCGCTCGTTGGCCACCAGCGCCAGCAACGCGCGCAGGTCGTCCAGGTCCAGCAACAGCAGGCCACGGTCGTCGGCCAGTTTGAACACGATGTCCAGCACGCCGCTCTGGGTGTCGTTCAACTCCAGGATGCGCGCCAGCAGGATCGAGCCGATCTCGCTGACCGTGGTGCGCACCGGATGGCCCTTCTTGCCGTACAGGTCCCAGAAGATCACCGGGCTGGCGCCAGGTGCGTAATCGCCCACACCGAGGTCTTTGGCGCGCTGCAGGATCTTTTCGTTGCCATCGCCCGCTACCGCCAATCCCGCTACGTCGCCCTTTACGTCGGCCATGAACACCGGCACGCCCATGCGCGAAAAACCTTCTGCCAGGGTCATCAGGGTGACGGTCTTGCCGGTGCCGGTGGCGCCGGCGACCAGTCCGTGGCGGTTGCCGAATTTGGGCAAAAGCGTGACGGCGATATCGTCGGTGGTGCCTTTGCCTAGCAGGATGGGGTCCATGTCATTCCTAGCGATGAGTCGAAGCGTGAATTCTAGCGGCTCAACCTGTCGCGCAGGGCAACGGCGGCGTTTGTCAACCTTGCCCCGCGCCGCGCCCGGGGGCTAACCTGCCTTTTTTCCCGTAGCCGTCCGTGCTGATGCCCTGCCCAAAATTCCTGTTTCGCGCCTGGCCCCTGCTGGTCATGTTGCCGCTCGTTTCTGTTGCTCCGTCGGCCTTGGCCCAACGCGTCTCCGCTCGCGACAAGGAAGCTCTGGAAGTGCTCGACCAGCGCATGGCCGCTGCCGAGAAGCGCTACCGGGACGCGCTGGTGCTCAGCGCCAACAGCGATCCCAAGGGCACCGCCGAGGGCGATGCCGCGCTGGAAGACATGGAAGACGTGATGGACGCCTGCCTCAAGCAGAAGGGCTGCCAGGTGCACACCATGCTCACCGCCTACAAGCGCCTGCTGAAGCAGAACGTGGATGCCGAATCCTCGGCTTCGGACGAAGAGGGGGATGTGGATCTGCTGGATGACGGCACCGACCATGCGGCGACCATCGCGATACCCGAAGCCGCGCGCGCCGCGCGCCTGCTCAACGACCAGCGCCACGCCTTCGACAAGATGGTGCAGTACAACCCGGCCGTGCAGGCAGGCATCCGCCGCTGGCTGACCGACATGCGGGTTTCGCTGATCACCAGCTACGAGAACTACCAGTACGTGCGCCCGCTGATGTGGCCCTCATGGGAGAAGCACGCACTGCCCGAGGCCCTGCTGTTCGGCATCATGGCCAAGGAATCCAACGGTCGCGTGCACGCCAATTCGCGCGCCGGCGCCGCCGGGCTGATGCAGTTCATGCCGGCGACCGGCCGCCGCTTCGGCCTTGGCCCGGACGGCACCGGTTTCGATACGCGCTACGACCCCACCGCGGTGGGCATGGCCAGCGCCGAATACCTGGACGAGCGCATGGGCGCGCTCAACAAGAGCATCGAGCTTTCGCTGGCCGCCTACAACGGCGGCGAAGGCCGCGCGCAGCGGGTCTATAACCAGTTCGCCGGGCGCAATTTCTGGGATGAAGTGGTCTACAACCAGTTCCCGGGCGAAACCCAGGATTACGTGCCGATGGTGATCGCGGCCGCGTGGCTGTTCCTGCATCCCAAGCAGTACGGGCTGGAGTTCCCCAAGATCGATGCGCAGCCTGCCGCTTTCCCGCTGGCCAAAGCCGCGTCCCTCTACGAACTGACCATTTGCCTGGGCAACGGCGGTACGCGCGATGGCTACATGCGCGCGCTGCGCAACCTCAATCCGCGCTACGAGCCGGATCAGTGGATCCCTGCCGGCACGCAGATCAAGGCCACCGCCAAGATCGCGTCCCTGTACAACCGCAACTGCATCAGCGGTCCACGCGCGGACCTGGCCCGCACGCTGATCACCGCGAACGTAGAGTCGGCGATCATCCGCAACCCGCTGGCCGGCAGCGTGGCGGTGGGCGACGTCACTCCCGTTCCCGGCGTTCCCACCACCGTGGCCACCGGCGAGCCCAAGCCGGCCAAACCCAAGGCCGAACAGGTACGCGGCTACCGGGTGGCGCGCGGCGACACGCTGGGCAAGATCGCGCAGAAATTCAGATGCGAGGTGAAGGAGCTGGCGCGTGCCAATGGCTTGCGCGCGCCGGGATATCACGTGAAGCCGGGGCAATCGCTGAAGCTGGAAAGCTGTAAAAAATAGCGGCCCGATGGGTTGCGAACGCCCGGATACGATTCCTCTGGCGCGTTGAATAAGGTGGGTGCCTTCCGTACCGGGCTTCTGTCCGGCGCGGAAATGGCTAGACTCCGTTGCAACATAACCTGGGGAACCGAATGAAAGCTTCTATGTCAGTGGTTTTACTGACCGCCGTCGCGTTGGCGGCCTGCTCGGGCGACAATGCCGAAAAGGCGGCCTCCGGTACCGTCTCCAAAGCGGTGGAGCTGGTCAAGGGCGCGGCCACGGGCGCCAGCAAGGGCGTTGAGGAAGGCCGCAAGGCCAGCACCAGCGTCGATGGCGCGCTGATCGTCAGCGGCGGCAAGGAGCTTGGATCCTCGCTCAGCGGCGAAGTACTGGAAGCCAAGGCGGGCGAAGCCGTGGTAGTCACCTTGGGCTTCAGCAACCTCGGTGAGGTGCCGGTGCGAGTGACGGAGCTGGCGCAGAATAATCATGTCACCGCGCTGGACGGCGAAGGTTATGCCTGCACCACGCAGTCGGTGGACGACGAGTTCACCGTGCCGGCCAAGGCCAAGTTGAAGGTCGAAATGGCTTTTGCTTGCGGCGGCAAGGCCATCGCCAAGGTGCGCCTGTTCGATACGGAGTATGCGGTACCGCCGGGTCGCATCGTTTCCGCCAAGTAAGCGCTTTTTTCACCCTGCATCCAAGGACAGAGCACATGAATCCGCTGGCACGTAAAGTCTTTCTCTTCCTCTTCGCCGGCCTTGCCCTGTTGGGTCTGTCCGCCTGCAGCAACGAAGCGGGCGAACGCAAGGCGTTCATCGAATTCCTGCAGACGCGCATCGTGGATCAGCCAGGCCTGCGCGTGCCCAAGCTTACCGACGAAGAGCAGAAATCGCTGGGCCGGTACGCCGCGCAGTACGCGGTGATCGGCGATTTCAACGACAGCATGGGCAAGGCGTTCAACGAAGCCAGCCCTGCCATGCAGACCATGGCTTCGCTGTCGACGCCGCAGGCGCTGATGCAGGGGCAGGCGCGGATCGGCCAAGCGCGTGCGGCGCTGGCCAAGGTCAAGGGCCAGCTTGGCGAACAGCTGAGCAAGACGCAGGCCGATCGCGCCAAGCTGGAGCAGCCCGACGACCTGAAAACGGTATTCCAGGCCGCCTACGAGAAGACGGTGGTCAAGCCCAGCGAATTGATGCTCAAGGTGCTGGATCAGACCGACGGCATCCTGGCCGAGGCGCAGAATTTCGCCGCTTTCCTGAAAGCGAACGAAGCGTCGGTGACGTTCAACGGTTCGCAAGTGGAAGTGAACAGCCCTGCGTTGCTGGAAGAGCTCAATGCGCATCTGGGTGCATTGAACGACAAGCGCCACAAGCTGATGGAGTTGCAGAATGAACTCAACGCCATGGTGCGTTGAACGTCCGAGGCTTGTGGAGATGAGCGCGTCGCGGTAGCAATAAGCGCGCCGCGCCGCGCGAAGAACATGGCGTCAGTGACAATGAGCGCGTCGCAACGCGCCGGGATCGTTCCGTCAAGGTGTGCTTGAAACGAGCCGGGCGAGCGCTTGTCCAAGCTTGACCGGCGATTCGGCGGCCAGTTCGGGCGCAAGCTCCGCCACGCCCGGTGGCAGCAGCACGATCACGGTGGAGCCGTAGTTGAATCGGGCCGCGCCGCGCAGGAATGAGACGCCAGCGGCAAAGAGCGCGTCGCAACGCGCCGGGATCTTTCCGTCAGGGTGCGTTCGAAACCAGCCGAGCCAAGGCTTGTCCAAGCCTGACCGGCGATTCGGCGGCCAGTTCGGGCGCAAGCTCCGCCACGCCCGGTGGCAGCAGCACGATCACGGTCGAGCCGTAATTGAAGCGTGCCATCTCCGCAAATCGTTCCAAGGTAATCCCCTTCCCACGCCAATCCTTGCGCGTGACCGCATCCCCGTAGCGCGGGATTTCCACGCCGCTCCACACCGTTTCCACGCCCGATACCAGCAGCGCGCCCACCATCACCGAGGCCATCGGCCCGAAGTCGGTATCGAAGTGGCAGACCAGGCGTTCGTTGCGCGCGAACAGGCGCGGCACCGTAGCCACTGCAGCCGTGCCTACGCTGAAAAGGCGGCCGGGCACATGCACGGTTTCGCGCAGGGTGCCGGTCCACGGCATGTGCACGCGGTGGTAGTCCTTGGGCGACAGATAGACAGTGGCGAACAGGCCGTTCTCGAAAGGCTTGGCGGCTTCGGCATCGCCCAGCAATTCGGTGGCGGTGAACGACTGGCCCTTGGCCTGGAAGATGCGGCCGTCGCGGATCGGGCCGCACTGGCTGATGCGGCCGTCGGCGGGCATCAACAAGGCACGCGGATCGGGATCGGGCACGCGTGCGCCTGCTTTGAGCGCGCGGGTAAAAAACGCGTTGAAGGTCGGGTAGGCTTTGGGGTCGGGTTGCGCGGCTTCGCTCAGATCCACGCCGAATTTCCGCGTCACCGTGTCGATCAGCCATTGCTTGGTGCGCGGCGAAGACGAATACGCCAGCCGCCGCGCCAGCGAGGACATCAGCCGGTGCGGCAACAGATAGGTGAGGCGGGTGACCAGACTCACTTGGGCGCCGCCAGGGTCAGGGCGGCCATGTCCTCGGCGATGGCCTTGGGTTGGAACGGAGGCTTGATGAAGCCGACCATGCGCCCCTGCGGGTCCAGCACGGCGATGTTGGCCGAGTGGTCCATGCTGTAGTCCTGCGGGTTCTTGTCGAAATCCTTGCCCGGCACTTTCTGGAACACGAACATCAGCGACTTGGCGAACGACTCCAGCGCCGGTACGTCGGCGGTGGCCGCCAGGGTGTCCGCATGGAAGGCGTGCGCGTATTCGCCGATGCGCGTGGGGGTGTCGCGTTCGGGGTCCACCGATACGAACAGCACGCGCGGGCGGGTGCTGTCGGGCAGCGATTTCCATTGGTTCTGCGCCTGGGCCAGTTCGGCCAGGGTGGTGGGGCAGACGTCGGGGCAGTAAGTGAAGCCCAGGAAGACCAGCGTCCAATGCCCGTTCAGTTCGCCCGAGGCCAGCTGGGTGCCGTCGGACTGGCGCAGCGAAAAAGCGGGCAGGGTGCGCGCCTGCGGGAACATGGTGATGCTCCGGGTCTCCGGCCATTGCGGACCGGCGGACTTGGCGCCGAAGTACTTCTGCGCGGCCAGCAGTCCGAGGCCGGCGGCCAGGGCGACGATCAGGATGACGCCGATTTTGCGATTGAACATGAACTAGGGCTCACAGGTAATGGCTTGAATAAATCTAAAAACCGTTCGTGGTGAGCCTGTCGAACCACGCTCTTGGCGTGACGCTCCAGTTCGCAGCGGTGGTTTTCTTTTTGCTCGAAAAGCGTGGTTCGACAGGCTCACCACGAACGGGATATTAGTAGTTTGATTGTTCCGGAATGCCTACCAGCCACGAGAGCCATGATACCGGCGGTTCGGTTTGTATACCCCTATAATCTCCATCCGACCCGAGAAAAGCCTTGCCATGACTGCCGACCCGGCCGCCGAACTGCATACGATCATCGATCTGATCCGCTACGGCGCCAGCCGTTTCAACGCCTCGGACCTGACCTTCGGGCACAGCTACGACAATGCGCTGGACGAAGCCACGCAGCTGGTCCTGCACACCCTGCATCTGCCCAACGATCTGGGCCCGGCCTACGGCGTGGCCCGGGTGACGGCGCCGGAAAAAGCCGAGATCCTGGCCCTGTTCCAGCGCCGCATCGAAGAGCGCGTGCCGATCGCCTACCTGACCGGCGAGGCCTGGTTCGCCGGTCTGAACTTCAAGAGCGACAACCGCGCGCTGGTGCCGCGTTCGCCGATCGCCGAACTGATAGAAAGCGGTTTCGAGCCGTGGCTGGGCGGCCGTGAAGTGCTGCGCGCGCTGGACCTGTGCACCGGTTCGGGCTGCATCGCCATCGCCATGGCCCACTACAACCCCGAATGGCACGTCGATGGCACGGACATCAGCGACGACGCGCTGGCCCTGGCGGCCGAAAACAAGGCGCGGCTGCATGCCGACAACGCGCGGTTCATCAAATCCGACCTGTTTTCCGGCCTGTCGGGCCAGCACTACCAGCTCATCGTCAGCAATCCGCCCTACGTCACCAATGCGGAAACCGATGCGTTGCCGAAGGAGTATTCCTACGAGCCCGAACTGGGCCTGCGCGCCGGCGACGACGGTTTGGACCTGGTACTGAAGATACTGCGCGATGCGCCTTTGCATCTGAGCCAGGACGGCCTGCTGATCTGCGAAGTGGGCGAATCCGAACGTGCGCTGGTGCAGCTGCTGCCGGATGTCGAGTTCGCCTGGATCGAGTTCAAGGTGGGGCAGATGGGCATCTTCGCTGTGGAGTGCGCGGAGTTGATCGTGCATCACCCGCGCATCCGCGAATTGGCGAATGCGCGTCCGTGACACGTTAAAGAAAATCCGTCATTCCCGCGAAGGCGGGAACCCAGCGACTTTGCTTTTCCGGGTAAGTCGATTAAAAGCATTAAAGTCACTGGGTTCCCGCCTTCGCGGGAATGACGATTCGATAGACATTGCGGAGTAGAGGCAGCGTGTCCAGCAACAGTTTCGGAAAATTGTTCACCGTCACCACCTTCGGCGAGTCCCACGGCCCGGCCATCGGTTGCGTGATCGACGGCTGCCCGCCAGGCCTGGAAATCGAGGTCGAAGAATTCCGCACCGACCTGGACCGCCGCGCCACCGGCAAATCGCGCCACACTTCGGCGCGGAATGAAGCCGACGAAGTGGAAATCCTCAGCGGTGTCTTCGAAGGCAAGACCACCGGCACGCCCATCGCCCTGCTGATCCGCAACACCGATGCGCGCAGCAAGGACTACAGCAAGATTTCCGAGCAGTTCCGCCCCGGCCATGCCGACTACACCTATTGGCAGAAATACGGCATCCGCGACCCACGCGGCGGCGGGCGCTCCTCGGCGCGCGAGACCACCATGCGCGTGGCGGCGGCGGTGATCGCCAAGAAATGGTTGGCGCTGCACCACGGCGTGCGCGTGCGCGGCTATCTGTCGCAGTTGGGCGAGATCACCCCGCAGGCATTCGACTGGAACGCGGTGGAAGACAATCCTTTCTTCTGGCCTTCGGCCGAACAGGTACCGGTGCTGGAAAGCTACATGGACGCGCTGCGCAAATCCGGCGATTCGGTCGGTGCGCGCGTCAACGTGGTCGCCGACGGCGTGCCGCCGGGTTGGGGCGAGCCCATCTACGGAAAACTCGATGGCGAACTGGCCGCGGCGCTGATGAGCATCAATGCGGTCAAGGGCGTGGAAATCGGCGACGGCTTCGCGGCGGTCGTGCAGAAGGGCACCGAACACCGCGATGAGATCTCGCCCGAGGGCTTCCTGTCCAACCATGCCGGCGGCATCCTCGGCGGCATCTCCACCGGCCAGCAGGTGGTGGCGTCCATCGTGCTCAAGCCCACCTCCAGCCTGCGCCTGCCGGGCAATACCGTGGATATCCAAGGCAATGCGACCGAAGTGGTCACCACCGGCCGGCACGACCCCTGTGTGGGCATCCGCGCCACACCGATCGCCGAGGCGATGATGGCGCTGGTGCTGATGGACCAGGCGCTGCGCCACCGCGCCCAGTGCGGCGATGTCGGTCCGGTCGCGCCGCTGATCCCCGGTCGGATCCATGACTGAACCGCGCCCACGGGTGTGGGTGTCGCAGCCGCTGTTCGACGATGTGATCGCACGGTTGGAAGAGTATTTCCAGGTCGTTTCCGCATCCGATGTCGCCGAGTACACGCCGGAGCAGATCTCATCGGCCTTGAGCGAAGCCGACGGCGCGCTGGTGACGCTCAACGAGCGCATCGGCGCCGAACAGGTTGCGGCGGCGCCGAAGCTTCGGGCGGTCGCCAATGTGGGCGTCGGCTATAACAATCTGGATATTCCCGCGCTGTCCGCGGCAGGCATTACGGCCACCAACACGCCCGACGTGCTGACCGAAACCACGGCCGATTTCGGTTTCGCCCTGCTCATGGCCACCGCGCGCCGCATCACCGAGTCCGAACGCTGGCTGCGCGAAGGCCATTGGCGGCAATGGTCGTTCCAGACCATGCTCGGCGCCGATCTGCACGGCAGCACCCTGGGCATCCTGGGCATGGGCCGGGTCGGGCAAGGCATCGCCCGGCGCGCTTCCGGATTCGACATGAAGGTGCTGTACCACAACCGCAGCCGGTTGCCGGAAGCGACAGAACGCGAGACTCGCGCGTCCTACGCGGAATTCGACGAATTGCTGGCGCAGGCCGATCACCTGATGCTGGTGCTGCCTTATTCGAAGCAAAGCCACCACATCCTGGGCGCGGCCGCGCTGGCGAAAATGAAACCTACCGCCACGCTGGTGAATATCGCGCGCGGCGGCATCGTCGACGAAGACGCACTGGCCGCTGCGCTGGCCGGGGGAAGGCTGGCGGCTGCCGGCCTGGATGTGTTCGAGGGCGAACCGGCCATCAACCCGCGCCTGCTCGATCTGCGCAACGTGGTGCTGACCCCGCACATCGCCAGCGGCAGCCTGGCCACGCGGCGCGCCATGGTCTCGCTGGCGGTGGACAACCTGATCGCCGCGCTGGGGTACGGGCCGAGCGCGGGTTCTCCGCCCAATCCGATCCGCGCGTAAAGCCCGGTTTCCGCTATCCTCCAAACCCGTTGTAGGAGCGGGCCCTGCCCGCGACGCTCTTGGCTGGCGTACGCGAAAGCGTCGCGGGCAGGGCCCGCTCCTACAGACCCTTTTCCACCCCCACCCACCTGAGTAGAAATGAGCGAGAAGAAGAGCTTCAAAGTCGCGGTCGTTGGCGCCACCGGTGCCGTCGGCGAAGTCATGCTGTCGATCCTGGCAGAGCGCAAATTCCCGATCAGCGAGCTGGTCGCCCTGGCCAGCGAGCGCTCGGCCGGCGCCGATGTCGACTTCGGCGGCCGCAAAATCGCCGTGCAGGACCTGGCCACCTTCGACCCGACCGGCGTCGATATCGCCCTGTTTTCGGCGGGCGGCGGCATTTCCAAGGAATACGCGCCCAAATTCGCCGCCGCCGGCGCAGTGGTGATCGACAACTCCTCGGCCTTCCGCTACGACGACGACGTGCCGTTGGTGATCAGCGAAGTGAACCCCGACGCGGCCAAAAACCGCCCGCGCGGCATCATCGCCAATCCCAACTGCTCGACCATGCAGATGCTGGTGGCGCTGGCGCCGATCCATCGCGCCGTGGGCATCGAGCGCATCAATGTAGCCACCTACCAGTCGGTCTCCGGCGGCGGCCGATCGGCGCTGGAGGAACTGGGCAAGCAGACCGGCCAGCTGCTCAATTTCCAGGAAATCGATCCGCAGCGCTTCCCGGTGCAGATCGCCTTCAACCTGATCCCGCACATCGACGACTTCCAGGACAACGGCTACACCAAGGAAGAAATGAAGCTGGTGTGGGAAACCCGCAAGATCCTGGCCGACGACAGCATCCAGGTGAACCCCACCGCGGTGCGCGTGCCGGTGTTCTACGGCCACTCCGAAGCGGTCAACGTGGAAACCAAGACCAAGATCAGCGCCGCCGACGTGCGCAAACTGCTGGAATCGGCGCCCGGCGTGGAAGTGGTGGACGACACCGTCGCCGGCGGCTATCCGACCCCGGTCACCCACGCCTCCGGCACCGATCCCGTTTACGTAGGCCGCATCCGCGAGGATTTTTCGCATCCGCGCGCCATCAATCTGTGGGTGGTCTCGGACAACATCCGCAAGGGCGCGGCGCTGAACGCGGTGCAAGTGGCCGAGCTGGTAGCCGCTGAATAGCAGGTAGGTCGGGGCTACGCCCCCGACATCAGGGAATCCGGAATCCACGCGCGTCGGGGGCGTAGCCCCGACCTACCGGGTGAAGACACATTGCAGGGGCCGAAAAAGCTATATTCCCCGGTGGGAATGAACGGGGAACGTGCTTGAAACATGGTTTTCTGAAACTGGCGCCGCGTTTGCTGCTCGGGGTCGCGCTGATCCTGGTCAGCAGCGGTGCCATGGCTTTGGGCTTGGGCGAAATCCGGGTCAAGTCCCAGCCCGGGCAGCCCCTGGTGGCCGAAATTCCGGTTATTTCCACCGAACCCGGCGAGCTGGAGCAGCTGCAGGCCCGGTTGGCATCCCCGATAACCTTTGAACGAGTGGGGCTGGCGCGGCCGGAAGGCCTGGTCAGCGGGCTCAATTTCGCGGTCGCGGTCAGCGACGAGGGTAAGCCGGTCATCCGCGTCACCAGCACCGAGCCCGTGCAGGTCGCCGCAGTCAATTTCTTGATCGAGGTCGACTGGGGCCAGGGCCGGCTGGTGCGCGAATACTCCGCGCTGGTCGACACGCCCGACGCCCTTGCTGCCGCCAGCCAGCCGACCATCGACGCGCCGTTGCCGCCGCCCGCCGACACCATCATCCGCGAACCAGAGCCCATCGCCGCGACCGAACCGGCCCCGGCCGCCGAGCCCATCGTTCCGACGCCTGCTCCAGCCGAAGCCGCTCCCGCACCCCGCGCGCCGGTGGCCGCGCCTTCGCCGACGTTGTCGAGCGGCAGCGAACTGGAAGTCCAGCGCGGCCAGACCCTCTCACAGATCGCACGCGATCTGGGGCAGGGCTACAGCCTGGACCAGACCATGCTGGCGCTGCTGCGCGCCAATCCCGAGGCCTTCATCAACGGCAACATCAATCGCCTGAAACAAGGCGCCGTGTTGCGCGTCCCGCAATCGGCCGAACTGGCGCAACTGGGCGAAGCCGAAGCGGCGGCGCTGGTGCGCGACCAGATGGCCGAATGGCGGCAGGCGCGCCGGCCCATTCCACAACCGGTCGAAACCGCGTCCCCGCTTGCCTCGGCGCCGTCCCGCGCTGCGCCTGCGGCTCCACGCACAGCGGAGGCGCGTCTGGAGATCGCGCCGCCCGATGCGGGTGCAGCGACGCGGGCGGGAACACAATCCGGCATAGATGCCGAAGGCGAGGGCGACATGCTGGCGAACCAACAACTCACGCTGACCAAGGAAGAGCTGGCGGCACGCGAATCCGAAGTGCAGGAATTGCGCGCGCAAGTGGCCGAGCTGGAAAGCCTCAAACAGCAGCAGGCCAAGCTGATAGCGATGAAGGACAGCGAACTGGCGGCCGCGCAGCAACGCCTGGCGAAGTCGCAAGGCGATGCCTCGCAACCCTTGTGGCTATGGGCGGGGTTGGGCTTGCTGGTCGCCGGCTTGGTGGTGGCTTGGCTGATCAACCGCCGTAAAAAACCGGTCATAGCTGCCGCCCGTGCGGGTTACGACAGTGCGGCGATGGCCGCGGCCATGCCTGCTGCGGAGCCCGCAACCCAGGCGGCCTCGCAATCCAAGGCGGACCGTTTCGATGCGCCGCTCTACGAAGACGGAGTGCCGGCTGCACTGCCCGAAACCCAGGACGAACCCGTCCGCGCACCCGCACCGCCCGCCGCAGCTCCGCAAACGTGGACTACGGCTGCGATCAAACCCACCTGGCACACCGGCGAGGGACTGAACGTAGCGCCCCTGAATGCGGCGCCGGCCGGGCGCGAGCGTCTCGAGCTGGCGATCGCTTATCTGGACCTGGGCGACCTGGAAACCGCGCGCGACCTGCTGAACGAAGTAGTCGCTGGCGGCGATGCCGCCGCCCGCAATGAAGCGACGCAGCTGCTGCGCGAGATCGGCTGACCGCCCAACGATGGGTCGCTGATGCGTTACGCATTGGGAGTCGAATACGACGGCGGCGATTTCCGTGGCTGGCAGCGGCTGAGCCCGCACGGCCAGCCCGGCGAGCCGACCGTGCAGGCCACGCTGGAGGACGCGCTGTCCTCGGTGGCCGCCGCGCCTGTCGAAGTGATCTGCGCCGGTCGCACCGATGCCGGTGTGCATGCGGAGTGCCAGGTCGTGCATTTCGACAGCGATGCCCCGCGCACGCCGCGCAGCTGGAGCCTGGGCACCACCACCCGCCTGCCGCCTTCGGTCTGCGTGCGCTGGTGCGTACCGGTGACGGACGATTTCAACGCGCGCTTTTCGGCGCGGGCGCGGCGTTACCGCTACCGCATCCTCAATCGCGCGGTACGGCCGGCCCTGGGCAGGCAGCAACTGAGCTGGGAGCGTTTGCCTCTGGATGCCGAAGCCATGCATCGCGCCGCGCAGACGTTGCTGGGTGAAAACGACTTCAACGCCTTCCGTACCGTGCACTGCCAGGCGCCGCATGCGGTGCGCGACCTGCAGAAGCTCTCGATCGTGCGTGAGGGCGAGCAGGTGAGGGTGGACATACAGGCCAACGCATTCCTGCATCACATGGTTCGCAACATCGTTGGATCGCTGCTCATGGTCGGGCGGGGCGAGAAGCCCGAAGACTGGATTGCCGAATTGCTGGCAGGGCGCGACCGGACACTGGCTGGACCCACCGCACCGGCCGATGGCCTGGTCTTTCTGGGTCCGCTGTATCCGCGAAGGTGGGGACTTCCGGAGGAAGTGAGCCTTCCGGACTGAGCTCCTGCTTTTTCTCCCCCTTTGAAAAGGGGGATCAAGGGGGATTTGCTCTTGCTTTGCTTTCGCTTCTGATCAAGATCAAGATCAAGATCAAGATCAAGATCAAGATCAAGAGCAAATCCCCCGTAGACCCCTTTTCCAAAGGGGGCAAAGCCAAAACCAAAGCCAAAGCCAAAGCCAAAGCAGTTACGCTGTTTCCGATTCCCGATTCCCGATTCCCGATTCCCGATTCCCGATTCCCCACCCATGACCCACACCCGCATCAAATTCTGCGGACTGACCCGCGCCGAAGACGTGCGCCTGGCCGTGGAGCTGGGCGTGGACTACATCGGTCTGGTATTCGCGCCGCGCAGCCCGCGCAGGCTGCTGTTGGGGCAAGCGCGGATGCTGCGCGAACTGGTGCCGGAAGAAATCGCAGTCGTCGCTCTAGTGATGGATAACACGCCGGCGGAGATCGAAGCGCTGATCGAAAACGTGCGGCCGGACCTGCTGCAGTTCCATGGCGGCGAACCCGATGCTTTCTGCGCCGGGTTCGGCCTGCCTTTCCTCAAAGCCATCGCCATGGCCAGCGAAGACGAAGATGCGTCTGTGTGGGCCGCCGAATTTCCCTCCGCTTATGGCTATCTGCTCGATGGCCACGCCAAGGGCGAGCAGGGCGGCAGTGGCCAGCGTTTCGATTGGAAGCGCGTGCCGCGCCTCGAAAAACCAGTCTTTCTGGCCGGTGGACTGACCAGCGAGAACGTCGCGATCGCTATCCGCACCGCACGGCCCTGGGGTGTGGATGTGTCCAGCGGCATCGAATCGGCGCCGGGAATAAAGAACCCCGATCGCATGCGTTTTTTCCTGGATGAGGCCCGGCGCGCCGACGCCCAGCCCGATTGAGCGTTCGCATCACGGCGTAGCACCGGCCAGCTCGCGCCGTAGCCATTCGGCCAGTTGGGCGATGCGCGCATCGGTCCCGTTACGGCGGGCACAGAGCACCCATCGCCCCGGCGCTTCCACGAAGCCCCATGGCGCCGCCAAACGTCCGGACTCTATTTCCTCGCTGACCAGCGGTTGCGGCGCGATCGCCACGCCTAATCCGGCTACCGCTGCTTCCAGCAGGTAATAGAGATGTTCGAAACCCGCGCCGAAATTCAGACTATCCGCTTGCAGGCCGTTGCTTGCCGCCCATGCGGGCCATGCCTGCGGCCGCGAGCTGGTGTGCAGCAATGCCTCGTCCAGCAACGCCGCAGGCGGCCGCTCGCGCAGCGAGTCGAAGCCGGCATAGCGCGGACTCACCACCGGGCCGATCCTTTCGGCGGCCAGCTCATGCACCTGCCAACTTTCATGAAACGGCGGTTCCGCCAGCAGCAATGCGGCATCCAGGCCGCCCAAACGCGCATCGAAATCGCCTTCGTGCACCACCAGATGCAGTTTCAGGTCCGGCAGTTCCCGGCTGAGGCGCGGCAGGCGAGGGATGACCCAGCGGGCCAGCACGCTGCCCGGGCATCCCAGCACCAGCGCCGAAGGGGCGCTGGTGCGACGCAGGTCCGACCAGGACTCCTCCAACTGCTGGAAGGCGGTGCCGGTGGCGTCGCGCAAGCGCACGCCGGCCGGTGTCAGCGCCAGGCCGCGTCCCTCCCGCGCGAACAGCGCTTTGCCCAGCTCGCCTTCCAGCGCTTTTATCTGCCTGCTGACGGCGCCATGGGTGACGTGCAGCTCCCCCGCCGCGCGGGTCACGCTTTCAAGGCGGGCAGCGGCCTCGAAAGCGTGCAGGGCATTGAGCGAGGGCAGTTTCCGGGGCATGAATAGGTGAGTTTTACTGACAATTAAGTGAGATCTTATAGCTTTATGCAGGATTTTGTGTGCGTTAAAGTGCAGGTCCCGTATTGATGCTGTTCGATCAACCATGAGCCAGGCCCCGATCACCGACTACCACGCCTATCCCGACGCCAACGGTCACTTCGGGCGCTACGGCGGCCGCTTCGTCGCCGAAACCCTGATCGGCCCGCTGCAGGAACTGGCCGCCGCCTACGATGCGGCGCGGGTGGATCCGGCTTTCATCGCCGAGTTCGAAAAAGACCTCAAGCATTACGTCGGCCGGCCCAGCCCCATCTACGAAGCCGAGCGTCTGTCGCGCGAAGTCGGCGGCGCGCGCATCCTGCTCAAGCGCGAAGACCTGAACCACACCGGCGCGCATAAGATCAACAACACCATCGGCCAGGCCCTGCTGGCCAGCCGCATGGGCAAGACCCGCATCATCGCCGAGACCGGCGCCGGCCAGCACGGCGTGGCCAGCGCTACGGTCGCCGCGCGCCTGGGCCTGGAATGCGTGGTGTACATGGGCGCCACCGACATCGAGCGCCAGAAGATCAACGTCTACCGCATGAAGCTGCTGGGCGCGACCGTGGTGCCGGTCACTTCCGGTTCGCAGACGCTGAAGGATGCGTTGAACGAGGCCATGCGCGACTGGGTGACCAACGTGCAGGACACCTTCTACATCATCGGCACCGTCGCCGGCCCGGACCCGTATCCGCGCATGGTGCGCGATTTCAACGCCGTGGTCGGGCGCGAGGCGCGCGCGCAGATGCTGACCGACTACGGCCGCCTGCCGGATGCGATCACCGCCTGCGTGGGCGGCGGCAGCAATGCCATCGGTCTGTTTCACGCGTTCCTCAACGATGCCGAAGTGAAGATCGTTGGTGCAGAGGCGGCGGGCGATGGCATCGCTACCGGTCGCCATGCCGCTTCGATAGCGGCTGGCCGCCCCGGCGTGCTGCATGGCAACCGCACCTACGTGATCTGTGATGACGACGGGCAGATCATCGAGACCCATTCGGTCTCCGCCGGCCTGGATTACCCGGGCGTGGGTCCGGAGCATTCCTTCCTCAGCGATGCAGGGCGCGCGCAGTACGTAGGTGTGACCGATGACGAGGCATTGGAAGCTTTCCACACGCTGGCACGTACGGAAGGCATCCTGGCCGCGCTGGAATCCAGCCACGCTGTCGCCCAGGCGATCAAGCTGGCGCGCGAAATGCCGAAAGACGCGCTGGTGCTTTGCAATCTTTCCGGGCGCGGCGACAAGGATGTGCACACCATCGCCGCCCGCGAGGGTTTTGAGCTTTAGACGTTTCCCTTCTCCCCTTGGGAGAAGAGCCTGCCCTGTACTTGATACAGGGTGCCCGAAAGGCGGATGAGGGTACGGCGGAGCAGCGAATGCCGAACTGCTGAAGCCGTTTCAACATCCGGGCTTCGCCGTACCCTCACCCCAACCCCTCTCCCGATGGGAGAGGGGCTCAACCGAGCCTTCTGACCGTGAGTCGAATCGCCAGCCGTTTTTCACAACTCAAATCCGCGCAACGCAAAGCGCTGATCCCCTTCGTCACCGCCGGCGATCCCTCGCTGGAAGCCACCGTGCCGATCATGCACGCGCTGGTCGCCGCTGGCGCCGATGTGATCGAGCTGGGCGTTCCGTTCTCCGATCCCATGGCCGACGGTCCGGTCATCCAGCGCAGTTCCGAACAGGCGTTGCGACGCGGTGCGGGCCTGCGCTACGTGTTGCAGGCGGTCGCCGAATTCCGCCAGCGCGATGCCGACACGCCGGTGGTGCTGATGGGCTATCTGAACCCCATCGAGATCCATGGCGACCAGCGCTTCGCCGAAGAAGCGGCGCAGGCCGGCGTCGATGGCGTGCTGCTGGTCGACCTGCCGCCGGAAGAAGCCGGCGAGACCCGCCAAATTTTCAGCCGGCATGGCCTGGACCTGATCGCACTCGCTGCGCCGACCACCACGCCCGAACGGATGGCCATGTTGTGCGAATCCGCGCAGGGCTACCTGTACTACGTGAGCTTCGCCGGCGTCACCGGCGCGGGCCATCTGGACACCCAGGCCGCTGGCGGACGGCTGCATGCGTTGCGCGCACAATCACCGGTTCCGGTGGTGGCCGGTTTCGGCATCAAGGACGCGGCCAGCGCGGCGGCCATGGCGGTGGAGGCCGATGGCGTGGTGGTCGGCAGCGCATTGGTGGCGTGCCTGGCGGACGCCGCAAGCCCCGAAGAAGCGGTTTCCCGCGCTGCAGCATTCCTGACTCCGCTGCGCCGGGCTTTGGACGGCTGAACTCAAAAAGCGGCAGCTGGGATAAACTCGCGCGCTGATCCAAGCGCTGAAACTGAACGGGATATCTCAAACGCATGAGCTGGCTGAGCAAACTGATGCCCTCGGGCATCCGCACCCAGGCGGGCGCCAACAAGAACAAGCGCAGCGTGCCCGAGGGCCTTTGGGAAAAGTGCGAGCGTTGCGGTTCGGTGCTTTACCGCCCCGAGCTGGAAGAGAACCTGGAGGTCTGCCCCAAGTGCAGCTTCCATATGGCCATCCGCGCGCGCGCGCGCCTGAACGCGCTGTTCGACGCCGGGGCCGCCACGCAGGAGGTCGGTTCGGTGCTGGGTCCGGTCGATGCGCTGAAGTTCAAGGACCAGAAGAAATACGCGGACCGCATCAAGGCATCGCAGAAAGCCACCGGCGAGCGCGACGCGCTGGTCGTGCTGCAGGGCCCGCTGAAGGGACGTCCGCTGGTCGCCGCTGCGTTCGATTTCGCCTTCATGGGCGGCTCGATGGGTTCGGTGGTGGGCGAGCGTTTCGCTCTGGGCGCCGAGCGTGCGCTGGAAATAGGTTCGCCGTTCGTGTGCTTTTCGGCCAGCGGCGGCGCGCGCATGCAGGAAGGCTTGTTTTCGCTGATGCAGATGGCCAAGACCTCGGCCGCGCTTGGCCGTTTGCGTGAGGCCGGCTTGCCTTACATCTCGGTGATGACCCATCCCACCACCGGCGGCGTGTCGGCCTCGTTCGCGATGCTGGGCGACATCAACCTGGCCGAACCCGAGGCGCTGATCGGTTTCGCCGGACCGCGCGTGATCGAACAGACCGTGCGCGAAACCTTGCCCGAAGGCTTCCAGCGTTCCGAGTTCCTGGTCGAACACGGCGCCATCGACCAGATCTGCGACCGCCGCGAGATGCGTGACCGCCTGGCCGACCTGCTGGCGTTGATGATGAAACAACCTAAACCGCAGGATGGTCCGCTGGTGGACGCCGCATGAGCATGAAAGCCGGGATTCGGGATTCGGGATTCGGGATTCGGGAAAATCCGAGGTCCGACCGCCCTTGCTCTTCCGAATCTCGAATCTCGAATCCCGAATCTCCATTCCCGGCTCATGGAGCCACCGCATGAGCCGCAAGTATTTCGGCACCGACGGTATCCGCGGCCGGGTGGGCGAAGGCCCCATTTCGGCCGATTTCATGCTGCGGCTGGGCAATGCCTACGGCCACGCGCTGCGCGCTTCGGTCAAGAGCGCTGGCGACTGGCGCAAGCCGGTGGTGATCATCGGCAAGGACACGCGCATCTCCAACTACATGTTCGAGGCCGCGCTGGAGGCCGGCCTGGTCGCGGCAGGCGTGGACGTGGAGCTGATGGGGCCGATGCCCACGCCAGCGGTATCGCACATGACCCGCTCGCTGCGCGCCGACGGCGGCATCGTGATTTCCGCTTCGCACAATCCGCACCACGACAACGGCATCAAGTTCTTCTCCGCCGAAGGCGAGAAGCTGGATGATGCGACCGAGCTGGCCATCGAGGCGGCGCTGGAGCATCCGTTCCGCACCGTGCCTTCCGAACAGCTGGGCAAAGCGGTACGCACGCGCGATGCCATCGGCCGTTATGTGGAGGCCTGCAAGAATTCCGTGTCGCGGCAGTTCGACCTGCAGGGCATGCGCATAGTGGTGGATTGCGCCAATGGTGCGACCTACCAGGTCGGGCCGATCGTGTTGCGCGAACTCGGCGCTCGCGTCGAAGCGATCGGCGTGGAACCCAACGGACTCAACATCAACGACGGCGTGGGTTCCACCCATCCCGAACTGCTGGCCGCGCGCGTGCGCGAAACCGGCGCGGATCTGGGCATCGCCTTCGACGGCGACGGCGACCGCGTGCTGTTTGTCGATGGGCAGGGCGAAATCGTCGATGGCGACGGCCTGATCTATGTGCTGGCCAACGACTGGAAGAAGAGCGGCCGCCTGCGCGGCCCCGTGGTCGGCACGCTGATGACCAATTACGGTTTGGAAAAAGCCTTCGGGGAGTCCGGCATCGAGTTCGTTCGCGCCAAAGTCGGCGACCGCTATGTGCATCAGGCGCTGGTCGAAGGCAAAGGCATCCTGGGCGGCGAAGCCTCCGGGCATCTGCTGTGCCTGGACCGCACCAGCACCGGCGACGGCATCGTCAGCGCGCTGCAGGTGCTGGAAGTGCTGGGCCGCACAGGCAGGTCGTTGCGGCAGGCGCTGGAAGGTCTGACGATGGTGCCGCAGAAGACCATCAACGTGCGTCTGGCCAACGGCGCCAAGCCGACCGAAGCCGAGAGCGTCAAGGCCGCCCTGGTCGAAGCGCAGGCCGCGGTTTCCGGGCGCGGGCGCGCTTTCCTGCGTCCGTCGGGCACCGAGCCGGTGGTGCGGGTGACCGTCGAAGCCGATGACGATGTCTTGATGCAGAACACGTTGGAGAAGCTGGCCGATGCGGTGCGCGCGGCGGCTTAGCTTTTCTTCTCTCCCCGGGAGAAGAGCCTGCCCCGTACTTGATACAGGGTGGCCAGCAGGGCGGATGAGGGAGCGGACTCTCCGCTTGCGATGCCGTTCCCGTGGGTTGGAATTCTCCCTCCCTCATCCGGCGCTGTGCGCCACCTTCTCCCGGCGGGAGAAGGAAACAAAAGCCAGAGCAAAATAATGACAGCAAGAATTCCTACCCTGGACATCACCCGTTTCGACACCGACCGCGAGGCTTTCGTCGCCGAGCTCGGCGCCGCCTATCGCCAATGGGGTTTCGCCGGCATCCGCAATCATGGCATTCCGCAGCCGGCGATCGATGCGGCCTACGAGGTGTTCCGCAATTTCTTCGCTCTGCCCGAAGAAACCAAGCTGAAGTACCACGTGCCCGGCAGCGGCGGCGCGCGCGGTTACACGCCGTTCGGCGTGGAGACGGCCAAGGATTCCAAGCACTTCGATCTGAAGGAGTTCTGGCATATCGGCCGCGAGATTCCGCGCGAGTCGAAATATGCGGAAGTAATGCCGCCCAATCTGTGGCCCGATGAAGTGCCCGGTTTCCGCGAGCACGGCTACGGACTCTATGAGGCGCTGGACAAGCTCGGCTCCCGGGTCCTGTCCGCCCTGGCCCTGCATCTGGGGCTGGCGGAGAATTATTTCGCGAACAAGACCGACTCCGGCAACTCCATCCTGCGCCCCATCCATTACCCGCCCATCACCGCCGACGACATTCCCAACGTGCGCGCCGGCGCGCACGAAGACATCAACCTGATCACGCTGCTGGTCGGTGCCAGCGCCGCCGGCCTGGAAGTCAAATCCCAACAGGGCGAGTGGGTGCCTTTCACCTCGGATGCCGACACCATCGTGGTCAACATCGGCGACATGCTGCAGCGCCTGACCAATCATGTGTATCCGTCCACCACGCACCGGGTGGTCAACCCGCCGGGCGAGCAGGCGCGCAAGCCACGCTACTCGGTGCCGTTCTTCCTGCATCCCAATCCGGATTTCCTGATCGACGTGTTGCCATCGACCGTCTCTGCAGAAAATCCCAAGCGCTATCCGGAGCCGATCACTGCCCAGGGCTATCTGGAAGAGCGGTTGCGCGAGATCAAGCTGAAGTAGGTTGTAGCTGAGGTAGGTCGGCCCTACGTGGCCGACGCGCGATATCTCCGGGTTCGTCGGTAGTCGGGGACGTAGCCCCGACCTACGCAAGAGCTAGTCGGTCTTGCGGATCTTCCCCGAATTCCTGCCCATCAATCCCAATACCAGTTGGTCGGGCAGATGTTTGGCGACGAAACGAAGCAGCCTGTAGACGCGCCCCGGCACCACGACCACGCGTCCGCGTTCGACGCCGTCGATACCCGCCCTGGCCACCGCATCGGTTTCCAGCCATGCCCATTTGGGAAGCTTCGACATCATCTCCCGGGTACCGGTGACGTCATGGAATTCGGACCAGGTAAAACCCGGGCATAGCGCCGTGACATGCACGCCGCGGTCCAGGTTTTCCAGCGAAAGCGATTCGCTGAATCTCACCAGGTAGGCCTTGACCGCGGCATACAGGGTCTGTCCGTCTGCGCCCGGCACCAGTGCCGCGAAGGAGGCCACGTTGAGGATGCGGCCGTTGCCGGACGCACGGATCGCCGGCAACAACCGCCAGGTCAGTTCGCTGGTCGCGCCGATCATCACCTGCAGGAATTGCGCATGGGTCCACCAGTCCTTGGTCAGGTAGCGGCCGGGTACGCCGTAGCCAGCGTTGTTGACCAGAATCCTGACCGGCAGGCCGCGGCGCTGGATTTCGGCAGTCAGGGCTTCGGGTGCCTGGGGATCGCTGAGGTCGGCGGGAATCACTTCCACCGCCACTTCGCGGCGCAATTCGACAGCCAGTCGCTCCAGCTTGTCCACGCGGCGCGCGGTCAGGATCAACGGCACGCCCCGGCGCGCGTATTCGCGAGCGATGGCTGCGCCGATGCCGCTGGAGGCGCCGGTGACCAGCGCGTAGCCGGCGGGAGCATTGGAAACCATCGGTCGCATCCTGAATGGAGGGGGGATGAAAGGCGTGGGGCAGGGCATCGGCTATTCTTTCCGGCCCTGGAGTCAGCCTGGACAAGGAACCACACGATGCGCCGCAAGATCGTAGCCGGAAACTGGAAACTCCATGGCACCCGTGCCTTCGCCACCGGACTGGTCGCCGAACTGGCCAACGGCCTGCCGCTGGCGGGCGTGGAAGTGGTGGTGCTGCCGCCCATGCCCTACCTGGGCGACCTGATCGAGGACTTCGAGCGCCATGACATCTTCTTCGGCGCCCAGGACGTCAGCAGCAACGAAAAGGGGGCCTATACCGGCGAAGTTTCGGCGGCGATGCTGGTCGACGTGGGCGCCCGCTACGGACTGGTCGGCCATTCCGAGCGCCGCCAATACCATGCGGAGAGCAGCGAACTGGTGGCCGCCAAGTTCGTCGCGGCCAAGCACGCCGGGCTGGTTCCCATCCTCTGCGTGGGCGAAACCCTGGAACAGCGCGAGGCCGGCCAGACCGAGGCCGTGATCGCCGCGCAGCTGGCCCCGGTACTGGATCTGGCCGGTATCGGGGCGTTCGCCGAGGCCGTGGTGGCCTACGAACCGGTCTGGGCCATCGGCACCGGCCGCACCGCGACCCCGCAGCAGGCGCAGGACGTGCACGCCTTCATTCGTGGCGTGGTCAAGGCCCGCGATGCTAGAATTGGCGATTCGCTGCCGCTGCTGTATGGCGGAAGCGTCAAGCCCGACAATGCCGCGGAACTGTTCGCGCAACCCGATGTCGATGGTGGACTGGTCGGTGGCGCTTCCCTGGTGGCCGCCGATTTCCTGGCCATCGCAAGGGCTGCCGCCGGCTGATCCGTTGGCTCGGGCCTGGCGTCCCGGCCCCGTTTTCAAATTCGATCGAGATTCGCAAATGTTGATGTTGATCCTCAATGTAGTCTACGTGCTGGTGGCCATCGCGATCATCGCGATGGTGCTGATGCAGCGCGGCAGCGGTGCGGCCGCCGGCTCCGGTTTCGGCGCGGGCGCTTCGGGCACCGTGTTCGGCGCGCGCGGCGCGTCCAACTTCCTGTCCAAGAGCACCAAGTGGCTGGCCATCGTGTTCTTCGGCATCAGCCTGTTCATGGCCTGGCAGGCCTCGCACAGCGCGCGTCCGGCGGCGCAGCAGAATCTCGGCATCATGGCCGAGCAGCCTGCGGCTCCCGCCGCGGGCGAATTGTCGAAGCCGGCGCAGCAATTGCCGTCGACGGTGCCGAGCGCGCCGATCGTCGCGCCTGGCGCAACGCCTTCTTCCGTGCCGTCGGCGCCCGCTTCTTCGGTTCCGGTCGAATCGGTTCCGGTGCAAGCTCCGGCAGCAAAGGAAACCGCGCCATCAACGCCCGCGCAGGCGCCCGCGACACCGCCGCAAGGCGGCTGAAGACGGTTACAATAGTTTCCGCGCTCGGGCTTGCCCAAGCGCATACGTTTGCCCAGGTGGCGGAATTGGTAGACGCACTACCTTGAGGTGGTAGCGGCGAAAGTCGTAGGGGTTCGAGTCCCCTCTTGGGCACCAAGATGCGAATTCTTCTCAAAGCCTCGCGCATCCCATGCGCGGACTTGTGAGGGAAAACGCGAATCCGGCGGAACCCGCGCGCAACCGGCGCGCATTCCGCAGGCCAACCAACCGAGGACCACGCGTGCTGGCCGAATACCTGCCGACCCTGTTGTTCCTGATCGTCGCTACCGGCATCGGCGTTTCGCTGATGGTGATAGGACGGTTCCTCGGCCCCCGTCGTCCGGACGCGCAGAAGCTCTCCCCGTACGAATGCGGCTTCGAGGCCTTCGAAGACGCGCGCATGAAGTTCGACGTGCGCTACTACCTGATCGCCATCCAGTTCATCGTCTTCGATCTGGAAATCATCTTCATCGTGCCCTGGACTTTGGTTTGGCAGGAGCTGGGCGCGCGTGCGCTGGTCACCATGGGCCTGTTCGTGGGCATGCTGTTCCTCGGTTTCATCTACGTTTGGAAGAAGGGAGCCCTGGAATGGGAGTGATCCAAACCATCGATCGCCTGATGACCAACCCGATCCCGGAAGGGCGGGTGGACGACATCCTGCGGCCAGAAGGCGAAAATCCGCTGCTGGAAAAAGGCTACGTGACCACCAGCGTCGATGCGCTGATGAACTGGGCACGCACCGGCTCGATGTGGCCGATGACCTTCGGCCTGGCCTGCTGCGCGGTGGAAATGATGCACGCCGGCGCCTCGCGCCTGGACCTGGACCGCTACGGCGTGGTGTTCCGCCCGTCCCCGCGCCAGTCCGACGTGATGATCGTGGCCGGCACCCTGGTCAACAAGATGGCCCCGGCGCTGCGCAAGGTCTACGACCAGATGCCGGAACCGAAGTGGGTCATCTCGATGGGCAGCTGCGCCAACGGCGGCGGCTACTACCACTATTCGTATTCGGTGGTGCGCGGCTGCGACCGCATCGTGCCCGTCGATGTCTATGTGCCGGGTTGCCCGCCGACCGCGGAAGCGCTGGTCTACGGCATCCTGCAGCTGCAGAAAAAAATCTGGCGCACGCAGACGATTGCCCGTTGAAGAGCCCCACCCGCTGATCCCTTAACTCAAGAGCACGCCACGCCCCCATGGCCGAGCAAGCTGCAACCTACATCGAACAACTGCAGGCGCGTTTTCCCGACGCGATCCTCGGCATCGCCGAAGCGCGCGGTGAAGTGACGCTGGAAGTGCCTGCCGACAGCTGGCACGCCGCCTGCCTTTCGCTGCGCGACGACTTCGGTTTCGAGCAGCTGGTGGACCTGTGCGGCGTGGATTACCTGGGCTACGGCAGCGACGAGTGGGAAACCGCCAACGTCTCTTCCGAAGGCTTCAGCCGTGGCGTCGAACTGGGCTTCGGCCCAGGCCGCTTCACCTGGGAAAACCGCCCGCATGGCGAAGGTCCGGAGCACCGCTTCGCCACCGTCGCCCATCTGCGTTCCTACCGGCACAACCGCCTGTTGCGCGTGCGTTGCTACGCGGCCAACGACGAACTGCCGATGGTGGCCTCGGTCACCGACATCTGGCCGGGCGCCAACTGGTTCGAGCGCGAGGCGTTCGATCTGTTCGGCATCCTCTACCAGGGCCATCCGGACCTGCGCCGCATCCTGACCGACTACGGTTTCGTCGGCCATCCGTTCCGCAAGGATTTCCCGCTGATCGGCAATGTGGAAGTCCGCTACGACGAAGAGAAGAAGCGCGTGATCTACGAACCGGTGACTTCGGTCGAACCCCGCGTCGGCGTGCCGCGGGTGATCCGCGACGACGCGCGCTACGCGACCGCCGCTGGCGAAGCCGCGCTGAGGGAGCCCGCCAAGTGACCGCGCAGCAATCCGGCGTCGCCTTCGCCAGCAATCCTGCCGAAAGCCGTCAGGAAATCCGCAACTACACGTTGAACTTCGGCCCCCAGCACCCGGCCGCGCACGGTGTGTTGCGCCTGATCCTGGAAATGGACGGCGAGACCGTGGTCCGCGCCGATCCGCATATCGGCCTGCTGCACCGTGGCACCGAGAAACTGGCCGAGAGCAAGCCCTTCAACCAGTCGATCGGTTACATGGATCGGCTGGATTACGTGTCGATGATGTGCAACGAGCACGCCTACGTGCTTGCCATCGAGCGGCTGATGGGCATCCAGGCGCCGGAGCGCGCCCAATACATCCGCACCATGTTCGACGAAATCACCCGCATCCTGAACCACCTGATGTGGGTCGGCTCCAACGGCCTGGATCTGGGCGCGATGGCGGTGATGCTGTACGCCTTCCGCGAGCGCGAAGAACTGATGGATTGCTACGAAGCGGTCAGCGGTGCGCGCATGCACGCCACTTACTACCGTCCGGGCGGCGTCTACCGCGACCTGCCGGACCACATGCCCAAGTACAAGGAATCGCCTTGGCGCAAGGGCAAGGCGCTGAAGCGCTTCAATGCCGCGCGCGAAGGCTCGCTGCTCGATTTCCTTGAGGACTTCACCAACGAATTCCCCAAGCGTGTCGACGAATACGAAACCCTGCTCACCGACAACCGCATCTGGAAGCAGCGCACCGTCGGCATCGGTGTGATTTCGCCCGAGGAAGCGCGCGCCTGGGGCATGACCGGCGCGATGCTGCGCGGTTCGGGCATCGCCTGGGACCTGCGCAAGAAGCAGCCGTACGCCAAATACGACACGGTCGATTTCGAGATCCCGGTCGGCACCAACGGCGACTGCTACGACCGCTACCTGGTGCGCGTGGCCGAAATGCGCCAGTCCAACCGCATCATCGCCCAGTGCGTGAAGTGGCTGAAGGCCAACCCGGGTCCGGTGATGGTGCAAAACTTCAAGGTCGCCCCGCCGTCCCGCGAGGAGATGAAGGACGACATGGAAGCGCTGATCCACCACTTCAAATTGTTCAGCGAAGGCTATTGCGTGCCCGCGGGCGAAACCTATGCCGCGGTCGAGGCGCCCAAGGGCGAGTTCGGCTGCTATCTGGTTTCCGACGGCGCCAACAAACCGTTCCGCGTGCATCTGCGCGCGCCGGGCTTCGCCCATCTTTCGTCGATGGACCATGTCGTCAGCGGCCACATGCTGCCGGACGTCGTGGCCATGATCGGCACCTACGATCTCGTTTTTGGTGAGGTGGACCGGTGAAGCTGGGAATCGGGAATCGAGAATCGGGAATCGGTGGCCCGGTCGTGCGCGGCCGCTTCGCTATCGCTGTCCAACTGTCAAACCTGTCGATGCATGCTGGTGCTTCTTTGCTCTTCCCCATTTCCCATTCCCCATTCCCGGATTTCAAGCCATGAGGGCCACGGGTAATTTCGAAGCGGCTCGCGATGTCGATCCGCTGGTCGCGTTGAACGACAAGACGCGCGCGCACATCGATCACTGGCTGACCAAGTTTCCGCCGGACCGCAACCGCTCGGCCGTCCTGCAGGGCCTGTACGCTGCGCAGGAACAGAACGCCGGCTGGCTCAGCGATGAATTGATCGTCGCGGTCGCCAAGTACCTGGACCTGCCGCCTATCTGGGCCTACGAGGTCGCCAGCTTCTATTCGATGTTCGAGACCAAGAAGGTGGGCCGCAACAACGTCGCCTTCTGCACCAACATCAGCTGCTGGTTGAACGGCGCCGAGGACCTGGTTGCGCACGCGGAGAAGAAACTCGGCTGCAAGCTGGGCGAATCCACCGCCGACGGCCGCGTCTACCTGAAGCGCGAAGAAGAGTGCGTGGCCGCCTGCTGCGGCGCGCCGGTGGTCGTCGTCAACGGCCATTACCACGAGAAGCTCACGCCCGAGAGCGTGGACCGTCTGCTGGAGGAACTGGAATGAGCGGCGGCAATCGCGTAGTCCGCGCCGGATTTTCGCTGGCGATCGTCTGCTTGCTGGCGCTGCACGGCACGGCGGGGGCCAATGAGAACTGGGCCAAATTCGAAGGCAGCGCCAAGACGCCGACGGTGTGGGTGGACCTGGCTTCCGTGCGTCCGTTCACCAAGCCATGGTCGGCCTACGGGCTCGACAACCAGCCGTTGAGCGGACCTTTCTACCGGGCCACCGTGCGCACTTACAGGATCGAATCGAACTATCCCGCCGGCAGCGTCGAGACCGAGCAGTTGTGTTTCCATTGCGACGGCAAGCAGCCGATAGCCAGCAGTGTTTGCGGCAGCGCGGAATTGCGCGGCAAGAACGGCGAAATCCTGGACTCGGCCAAGGAAGAAGCCGAAGGCGTGCTGATCTTCCTGGACCATGAGAAGTACGGCAACACAGGCATCGTTTCGGCCGCGCAGGCGGTCTGCAAACAGGTGCGGTCTTCCGGCGGCCTGCCTTCGGGCGGCAAGGGTTCCTCCAAATGAGTCACGCTCACGCTCCAGGTCCGGTCGGCCCGGCTCCCAAAGATCACCAGGTCGTCTACACCACGCTGCATTTCGACAAGCCGTGGTCGTACGAGAACTATCTGAAGACCGGCGGCTACAGCGCGCTGCGCAAGATCATCGAAGAGAAGATCGCGCCGGCCGACGTGGTCGAGATGGTCAAGCAGTCCGGTCTGCGCGGCCGCGGCGGCGCGGGCTTCCCCACCGGCCTGAAGTGGAGCTTCATGCCCAAGGGCGACATGCAGAAGTACATCCTCTGCAATTCCGACGAGTCCGAACCGGGCACGGCCAAGGACCGCGACATCCTGCGCTACAACCCGCATGCGGTGATCGAAGGCATGGCCATCGCCTGCTACGCCACCGGTTCCAGCAAGGCCTACAACTATCTGCGCGGCGAATTCCATCACGAGCCCTTCGAACACCTGGAAGAAGCCACCGCCGAGGCCTACCAGCACGGCTGGCTGGGCAAGAACGTGCTGGGTTCGGGTATCGACATCGACATCTACAACGCGCTGGGCGCGGGCGCCTACATCTGCGGCGAAGAAACCGCGTTGATGGAATCGCTGGAAGGCAAGAAGGGCCAGCCGCGCTTCAAGCCGCCGTTCCCGGCCAACTTCGGCCTGTACGGCAAGCCGACCACCATCAACAACACCGAGACCTACGCCTCGGTGCCGGCGATCATCCGCAACGGCGCCGAGTGGTTCCTCAACCTGGGCAAGCCGAACAACGGCGGCCCGAAGATATTCTCGGTGTCCGGGCATGTCGTGCGCCCGGGCAATTACGAAATCCGTTTGGGCACGCCGTTCTCCGAGTTGCTGGAAATGGCTGGCGGCATCCGCAATGGGCACAAACTGAAAGCGGTGATTCCGGGTGGTTCTTCCATGCCGGTGCTGCCGGGCGAGACCATGATGGGTTTGACCATGGATTACGACAGCATCCAGAAAGCCGGCTCCGGCCTGGGCTCGGGCGCGGTCATCGTCATGGACGAAACCACCTGCATGGTCCGCGCCTGCCAGCGCATCGCACGTTTCTATTACGCCGAGTCCTGCGGCCAGTGCACGCCGTGCCGCGAAGGCACTGGTTGGATGTACCGCATGATCACGCGTGTGGTGGAAGGGAAGGCCACGCTGGAAGACTTGAATACGCTGAAGGCTTCGGCCGGGCAGATCGAAGGCCACACCATCTGCGCATTCGGCGAAGCCGCGGCGTGGCCGGTGCAGGGCATGCTGCGCCACTACTGGAACGAGTTCGAGTATTTCATCCTCAATGGCCGTTCCATCGTCGATGAGAAGTACGATCGCGTGGCCGAGGAGCGCGCCGCATGAGCGCCCAACCCGTCAACCCGAACCTCGCGCCCGACCACGTCACCGTCTTCATCGATGGCGTGGAACTGGCCGCGCCCAAGGGCTCGATGATCATCCAGGCCGCCGACAAGGCCGGCATTCCGATCCCGCGCTTCTGCTACCACGACAAGCTGGCCATCGCTGCCAACTGCCGCATGTGCCTGGTGGAAGTGGAGAAGATGCCCAAGCCCGCGCCGGCTTGCGCCACGCCGGTGATGGACGGCATGAAGATCGCCACGCGCAGCGAGAAGGCGCTGAAGTCGCAGCGCAACGTGATGGAATTCCTGCTGATCAACCATCCGCTGGACTGCCCGATCTGCGATCAGGGCGGCGAATGCGAACTGCAGGACCTGTCGCTGGGTTACGGCCGTTCGGTGAGCCGTTTCCAGGAACGCAAACGCGTGGTGCCCGACGAGGACATCGGCCCGCTGGTCGCCACCGAAATGACCCGTTGCATCCAGTGCACGCGCTGCGTGCGCTTCACCGCGGACATCGCCGGAACCTACGAGCTGGGCGGCATGTACCGCGGCGAGAATCTGCAGATCGGCACCTACGACGGCAAGCCGCTGACCACCGAGCTCTCCGGCAACGTCGTAGACGTGTGCCCGGTCGGTGCGCTGACCAACAAGGTGTTCCAGTTCCGCGCCCGTCCGTGGGAACTGATCGCGCGCGAATCCATCGGTTACCACGATGCGATGGGCTCCAACCTGTTCACGCATGTGCGCCGTGGCGAAATCCTGCGCACCGTGCCGCGCGACAACGAAGCGGTCAACGAATGCTGGCTGTCCGACCGCGACCGCTATTCGCACCAGGGCCTGTACGCCGAAGACCGCGCGGTCAAGCCGCTGCTGAAAGTCGGCGACAGCGGTACCGATAACGACTGGAAAGAAGTGTCCTGGGCCGAAGGTCTGGCCGCGGCCGCCGAAATCCTGCGCGCCAACCAGGGCGATGCGCTGGGCGTGCTGGCGCATCCTGCCACGCCTAACGACGAAGGCAGCCTGCTGGCGCGTCTGGCCGAAGCGCTGGGCAGCGGCAACATCGACCATCGCATCTTCAACCGCGATTTCTCCGATGGAGCGGTGGCCGAACCCTTCGCCATGCCGCTGGCCGAGATCGAACAGGCCGACGCCATCGTCCTGTTGGGCACCAACATCCGCCACGAACTGCCGTTGCTGCACCAGCGCATCCGCAAGGCCAACACGCAGCGCAAGGCCAAGGTCTACGCAGTCAATCCGGTGGATTTCGATTTCGCATTCACGCTGGCCGGCAAACAGATCGTCGCGCCTTCGGCTTTCGCCGATGCGCTCAACGATGCGGCTCTGCTGGAAGCGGTGAAGGGCGCCAGCCGTCCGGTGCTGATCGTCGGCGCGCTGGCCGAGAACCATCCGCAGGCAGCATCGATCCGCGCTGCGGCGAAGGCTTTCGCCGCCGCTACGGGCGCCGCGCTGTGCCGCATCCCGCAAGGCGCGAACGCAGTCGGCCTGGCGCGCAACGGCGTGCTGCCGTCCAAGCGCGATGTCGCCGGAATGTTCGCCGAGCCGCGTTCGGCCTATGTCGTCTACGGCATCGAACCGGGCCTGGACTTCGCCGACGGCGCCGCGGCGCAGAAGGCATTGAAGGCGGCCAAGGTCGTGGCTTTCAGCCACTTCGCCTGCAAGTCCACGCGCAACGTGGCCGATGTGATCCTGCCGATCGGCGCGCTGCCGGAAATCGAAGCGGTGCTGACCAACCTTGACGGCATCGAGCAGCGCACCCAGGCCGGCGGCAAGTTGCCGGGCGAGGCGCGCGAAGGCTGGAAGGTGTTGCGTGCGCTGGGTGGCGAGTTGCAATTGCCGGCGTTCGAATTCATCGATCTGGCTGGCGCGCGCGCGGTCGGCAAGTCCAGCGGGCCGGCCAGCATCGCCAGGTCCACGGCTCCATCGACAACGGGCGAAGGTCTCGAGTTGGCCGCCACGGCGGCCATCTATCGCACCGACGGCGTGGTCCGCCGCGCGCAAGCGTTGCAGGAACATCCGCTCAATGTATCGCCGCGCATCACCTTGAACCCGGAAGACGCGCAAGCCGCCGGTCTGAGCCAGGGCCAGGTCGCCAAGGTCGGCGCGCCGGATGGCACGGCGACCTTGCCGGTCTTCATCGACAAACGAGTGGCAAAGGGCGCGGCCTGGATCGAAAGCGGCCATGGCGCAACCGCGCCGCTGGGCGCCGGACGCGTGACGGTGGTGGGCGCATGAACGAGTTGCTATTGAACGCCATCGACCCCCTGCGCGAATGGTTCTTCGCGCTGGGCAATATCGGCGTGGTGCTGTGGATCGTGCTGAAGATCCTGCTGATCGCGGTGCCGGTGATCGTGGCCGTCGCGTTCTACGTGGTCTGGGAACGCAAGCTGATCGGCTGGATGCACGTGCGCCACGGGCCGATGTACGTGGGCATGGGCATCTTCCAGGCCTTCGCCGACGTGTTCAAGCTGCTGTTCAAGGAAGTCCTGATGCCTGCCAAGGCACAGAAGACCATGTACATCCTTGGACCGCTGATCACGCTCGCGCCGGCCTTCGCCGCATGGGCCGTGGTGCCTTTCGACGCGAAGGTCGTGCTGTCCAACGCCAACGCCGGTTTGTTGTATCTGCTGGCCATGACCTCGCTGGGCGTGTACGGCATCATCATCGCCGGCTGGGCCTCGAACTCGAAGTACGCTTTCCTGGGCGCGATGCGTTCGGCCGCGCAGGTGGTCAGCTACGAAATCGCGATGGGCTTCGCCCTGGTCGGCGTGCTCATCGCCGCCGGCAGCATGAACCTCAGCGACATCGTCATGGCGCAGGCGGGCAACAACGGTCCGTTCGAATGGTTCTGGCTGCCGTTGTTCCCGTTGTTCATCGTGTACTGGGTGTCCGGCGTGGCCGAGACCAACCGCGCGCCGTTCGATGTGACCGAAGGCGAATCGGAAATCGTCGCCGGCCACATGGTCGAGTATTCCGGTGCGGTGTTCTCGCTGTTCTTCCTGGCCGAATACGCCAACATGATCCTGGTCAGCTTCCTGGTGTCGCTGTTCTTCATGGGCGGCTGGCTGAGCCCGTTGCAGGGCTGGATCGTCGCCGACGTGTCGCCGTGGGTGAACTGGATATGGCAGGGCGGCTGGCCGTGGCTGCTGTTGAAGGTGGGTTTCTTCGCCAGCGCGTTCATCTGGTTCCGCGCCAGCTTCCCGCGCTACCGCTACGACCAGATCATGCGTCTGGGCTGGAAGGTGTTCATTCCGCTGACCATCGCCTGGATCGCGGTTACCGCATTGATGGTGTTTTTCGGCGTGTTCGAGAAGGGCGTCTGAGTAATGAATAAAGTTGCCCACTACTTCAAGAGCCTGATGCTGCTGGAGCTGCTCCAGGGCCTGTGGCTGACCTTCAAGTACACCTTCAAGCCGAAGTACACGGTGATGTACCCGATGGAGAAGTTCCCGCAGTCGCCGCGCTTCCGCGGGTTGCACGCGCTGCGCCGCTATCCCAACGGCGAAGAGCGCTGCATCGCCTGCAAGCTGTGCGAAGCGGTGTGCCCGGCGCTGGCCATCACCATCGATTCGGAGAAGCGCGAGGACGGCACCCGCCGCACCACCCGCTACGACATCGACCTGTTCAAGTGCATCTACTGCGGTTTCTGCGAGGAAAGCTGCCCGGTGGATTCCATCGTGGAAACCCACATCCTGGAATACCACTTCGAAAACCGTGGCGAGAATATCGTCACCAAGCCGCAGCTGCTGGCGATCGGGGACCGGTTGGAAACCGAGATCGCCGAGCGCCGCGCTGCCGACGCCGCTTTCCGCTGAGGTCACGATGGATCTGTTGCTCGCTTCCTTCTACGCATTCGCCGCCATCGCGGTAGTCGCCGCCGGCGGCGTGATCAGCGTGCGCAACCCGGTGCATGCGGTGCTGTGCCTGATCCTGACGTTCTTCTCCATCGCCTGCATCTGGCTGCTGGTGGGGGCCGAGTTCCTGGGCGTGGCGCTGATCCTGGTGTACGTGGGCGCGGTGATGGTGCTGTTCCTGTTCGTGGTGATGATGCTCGACATCGACATCGTCAAGCTCCGCGAGGGTTGGGTGCGCTACCTGCCGGTCGGCCTGGTAGTGGCGGTGGTCATGCTGGCGGAAATCCTGGCCCTGATCGGCTTCAAGGCCAAGCTGGCCGTGCCGTACGCAGCCAATGCGGCCTCCGAGGCTGCGGACGTTTCCAACACCGCATGGCTGGCGCGCACGCTGTTCACCAAATTCCTGCTGCCGTTCGAATTCGCGGCCGTCATCCTGACCGTGGCGGTGATCGCGGCGGTGATGCTGACCTTGCGCAAGCGCGAAGGCAGCAAGACCCAGAACCCCGCCGAGCAGTCGCGGGTGAAGGCCGGCGACCGCCTGCGCATGATCGACGTGGCGGTGGAAACGCCGACCCGCGAGACCTTGATCGTGCCGCCGCCGGCCGAACCGGAGACCAAGCCATGATCGCCCTGGGCCACTTGCTCGCGCTGGGCGCGGTGCTGTTCTGCATCAGCGTCGCCGGCATCTTCCTCAACCGCAAGAACATCATCGTGCTGCTGATGTCGATCGAGCTGATGCTGCTGGCGGTGAACATCAATTTCATCGCCTTTTCGCGCCAGTTCGGCGATCCGGACGGGCAGATCTTCGTGTTCTTCATCCTGACCGTGGCCGCTGCGGAAGCCGCGATCGGCCTGGCCATCCTGGTCACCCTGTTCCGCACCCGGCGCACGATCAACGTGACCGAAGTCGATTCCTTGAAAGGCTGATG
This sequence comes from Pseudoxanthomonas sp. CF125, assembly GCF_900104085.1. Lineage (GTDB taxonomy): Bacteria > Pseudomonadota > Gammaproteobacteria > Xanthomonadales > Xanthomonadaceae > Pseudoxanthomonas_A. Next base: position 1,053,556 of record NZ_FNLD01000001.1, on the reverse strand, counting down.
CACCGATGACGGGCATGGAAATCATCATCTCCAAGAACATGCTGCTGGCGATCGTGCTGGCGCCGTTGCTGGGAAGCATCGTGGCCGGTCTGTTCGGGCGGCAGGTAGGCCGTGCGGGCGCGCACTGGGTCACCATCCTGGGCGTGGCGGTCAGCTGCGCGTTGTCGGGCTGGGTGCTTTACCAATTGGTCGGGGGCGCCGCGCCGTTCAACGAGAACGTCTACACCTTCTTCCAGATCGGCAACTATTCCGGGCATGTCGGCTTCATGATCGACAAGCTGACCGCGATGATGATGGTGGTGGTCACCTTCGTTTCGCTGCTGGTGCACATCTACACCATCGGCTACATGGCCGACGATCCGGGCTACCAGCGGTTCTTCAGCTATATCTCGTTGTTCACCTTCTCCATGCTGATGCTGGTGATGAGCAACAACTTCCTGCAGCTGTTCTTCGGCTGGGAAGCGGTGGGCCTGGTGTCGTACCTGCTGATCGGATTCTGGTTCAAGCGCCCCAGCGCGATTTTCGCCAACCTCAAGGCCTTCCTGGTCAACCGCGTCGGCGATTTCGGCTTCCTGCTGGGCATCGCGGCGGTGCTGTTCTGGTTCGGCACGCTGGACTACGCCACCGTGTTCGCCAATGCGCCCATGTTGAAAGGCGTTACCGCCACCATCGTCACCGGCCATCCGTGGGAAGTGGCGACCATCATCTGCATCTGCCTGTTCATCGGCGCGATGGGCAAGTCCGCGCAGGTACCGTTGCATGTCTGGCTGCCGGACTCGATGGAAGGCCCGACCCCGATCTCGGCGCTGATCCACGCCGCGACCATGGTGACCGCCGGCATCTTCATGGTGGCGCGCATGTCGCCGCTATTCGAGATGTCGGAAACGGCGCTGAACTTCGTGCTGTTCATCGGCGCCACTACCGCGTTCTTCACCGGCCTCATCGGCATCGTGCAGAACGACATCAAGCGCGTGGTCGCCTATTCCACGCTGTCGCAGCTGGGCTACATGACCGTGGCGCTGGGCGTGTCGGCGTATTCGGCCGCCATCTTCCACCTGATGACCCACGCGTTCTTCAAGGCGCTGCTGTTCCTGGGCGCCGGCTCGGTGATCATCGCTCTGCACCACGAGCAGGACATGCGCAAGATGGGCGGCCTGCGCAAGTACATGCCGATCACCTTCATCACCATGTGGATCGGCACGCTGGCATTGGTAGGTACGCCGTTTTTCTCCGGCTTCTACTCCAAAGACACGATCATCGAGGCAGCCGAGCACCACGCACACATGGCCCACAGCTGGGTCGCGACTTACGGCTACTGGGCGGTGCTGGGCGGTGTGTTCGTGACCAGCTTCTACAGCTTCCGCCTGCTGTACCTGACCTTCCATGGCAAGGAGCGCTTCCGCGATGCCCATGACGACCATGGCCACGGCCATGAGGCGCATGCGCACGACGATCATGCCCATGACGATCACGGCCATGGCGCCCATGAGCCCCATGAATCTCCGTGGGTCGTGACCGTTCCGTTGATCCTGTTGGCGATTCCCTCCATTGCGATCGGCTTCTTCACCATCGGTCCCATGCTGTTCGGTACCGACTGGATGGGTCATCACGCGGCAGCGTCGATCCCCGGTCAGGCGCTTACGTTCTTCAGTGGCGCGATCGATTTCGCGGACCCGGCGCGCGACACGGTGATGGCGCTGAAGGAAGAGTTCCATAGCCCCTGGGCATTCGTGTGGCACGGCATGCAGGCGCCTCCGTTCTGGCTGGCGCTGGCCGGCTTCGTGGCAGCCACGGGCCTGTACATCTTCGCTTCGCCGGAGCTGCCGGCCCGCATGCGCCACAGCAAGCTCGGCGCTTTCCTGGCCAATATCCTGGACAAGAAATACTGGATGGACACGTTGTGGATCGGCGGTTTCGCCGGTGGCGGCGTGGCCCTGGGCGATCTTTCCAACGCCATCGACAGCAAGGTGATCGACGGCGTCGCGGTCAACGGCAGCGCCAAGCTGGTGGACATGGCCGCCAACCTGTTGCGACGCACCCAATCGGGTTTCCTCTACCACTACGCCTTCGCGATGATCCTCGGCCTGATTGCACTGCTGGCCGTGCTCATCAAGTTTTGGCAATGAACGCCGCGGCGTTGAACTGACGGATTAATAACACGTGTCGAACTGGCCTTTATTGAGTGTATTGATCTGGCTGCCCATGTTGGGCGGCGCGCTGATACTCGCGCTGGGCAACGCCCGGGCGAGCGCCGCGCGCTGGACCGCGCTGGTGGTGGCGCTGTTGACCTTCGTGGCCAGCATCGGTCTGCTGACCGGCATCAACCCGGCCGATCCGGGCATGCAGTTCGTCGAAACGCACGCGTGGATCCCGGCCTACGACATCGGCTACAACCTGGGCGCCGACGGCATCTCCATCGCCCTGATCGTGCTGACCACGCTGACCACCGCGCTTGCGCTGATCGGCGCGTGGACGGTGATCGAGAAGCGCGTGAGCCAGTACGTGGCGGCCTTCCTGTTCCTGGAAGGCATGATGATCGGCGTGTTCTGCGCCACCGACGCCATGCTGTTCTACGTGTTCTTCGAGGCGATGCTGATCCCGATGTTCCTGATCATCGGCGTCTGGGGCGGGCCGCGCCGCATCTACGCGTCGGTCAAGTTCTTCCTGTACACCTTCCTCGGCTCGGTGCTGATGCTGGTGGGCCTGATCTATCTGTACCTGAAGGGCGGCAGCTTCCAGTTCGCCGACCTGTACCAGCTGTCGCTCAACGCCAAGGAGCAGACCTGGCTGTTCTTCGCCTTCCTGATCGCCTTCGCGGTCAAGGTGCCGATGTTCCCGGTGCACACCTGGCTGCCGGATGCGCACGTGGAAGCGCCGACCGCCGGTTCGGTGATCCTGGCCGCGATCATGCTGAAGATCGGCGGATACGGTTTCCTGCGTTTCACCTTGCCGATCCTGCCCGATGCGGGCCACGAATGGGCCTGGCTGGTGATCGCGCTGTCGCTGATCGGCGTGGTCTACGTGGGCCTGGTGGCGCTGGTGCAGGACGACATGAAGAAGCTGATCGCCTATTCGTCGGTCTCGCACATGGGCTTCGTCACCCTGGGCATCTTCATCGCGTTCGGCCTTATCCGCGACTACGGCAACCTGGACGGCGCACGCCTGGGCCTGCAGGGCGCGATGGTGCAGATGATTTCGCACGGCTTCGTTTCCGGCGCCATGTTCTCGTGCGTCGGCGTGCTGTACGACCGCATGCACACGCGCATGATCCGCGACTACGGCGGCGTGGCCAATGTCATGCCATGGTTCGCAGTGGCGTTCGTGTTCTTCGGCATGGCCAATGCGGGCCTGCCGGGCACCAGCGGTTTCGTCGGCGAATTCATGGTCATCGTGGCCAGCTTCCAGAAGCATCCGTATCTGGCGCTGACCGCGGCTTCCACCCTGATCATCGGTGCGGCCTACACCCTGTGGCTGGTGAAGCGGGTGATGTATGGCGAAGTGGCCAACGCGCACGTGGCGGAAATGAAGGACCTCAACGGCCGGGAAATACTGGTGCTCGGTGTGTTCGCGTTGGGCGTGCTGGCGATCGGCATCTGGCCGAAGCCGCTGACCGACCTGATGGAGCCCTCGATCGCGCAACTGGCGATGCAGCTCGCCAACAGCAAGCTGTAAGGAAGAATGATGACCACGCCGACGTTATCCGCCACCGCCGACCTGATGCCGTTGCTGCCCGAACTGGTGCTGATCGGGGGCGCCTTCGCGCTGCTGATGCTGGACCTGTTCCTGGACAACCAGCGCCGCGTGGTCACCCATGCGCTGGCGCTGGCTTTGCTGGCTGGCGTGCTGGCCATGATCGCTTGCGGAGTGGGCGGGCAGGGCACGGTGTTCGGCGGCATGTTCGTGCGCGATGTGATGGCCGATGTCAGCAAGGTAGTGATCCTGCTGGTGAGCGGACTGTCGCTGCTGTACGCGTGGCCCTACCTGCGCGAACGCAAGCTGTACCCGGGTGAAGTACCGGTGCTGATCCTGTTCGCCACGGCCGGCATGATGATGCTGGTGTCGGCGGGCAACATGGTGCTGGTCTATTTGGGCCTGGAATTGCTGGCGCTGTGCTCCTACGCGCTGGTCGCGCTGGACCGCGACAACGGCCTTTCCACCGAAGCGGGCATGAAGTACATCGTGCTCGGCTCGCTGGCTTCCGGACTGCTGCTGTACGGCATGTCGCTGGTCTACGGCGCCACCGGAACCCTGGATCTGGCCGGCATCCATGCCGCATCCACCCAGGTCGGCGACAAAGCCCTGCTGTTGACCGGCGTAGTGTTCCTGGTCGCGGGCCTGGCGTTCAAGCTGGGTGCCGCCCCTTTCCACATGTGGCTGCCCGACGTGTATCAGGGTGCGCCGACACCGATCACCTTGTTCATCAGCGCCGGCCCCAAGCTGGCCGCCTTCGGCATGGCCTACCGCCTGCTGGAAAACGGCGTGGGTCCGATGTCCGAGCAATGGCACCTGATGCTCGCTGGACTGGCCGCCGCCTCGCTGGTGATCGGCAACGTGATCGCCATCGCGCAGACCAACCTCAAGCGCATGCTGGCCTATTCGACGGTCTCGCATGTCGGCTTCCTGCTGCTGGGCCTGGCTGGCGGCGAAGCGCGCGGCTACGCCGCCTCGCTGTTCTACGGCATCAGTTATGCGGTGATGTCGGCTGCGGCGTTCGGCGCCATCGTGGTGTTGTCGCGGCAGGGTTTCGAAGCCGACAAGATCGACGATTTCAAGGGCCTGAACGCGCGCAATCCGTGGCAGGCCGGGCTGGTGTTGTGCGTGATGGCCTCGCTGGCCGGCGTGCCGCCTTTCCTGGGTTTCTGGGCCAAGCTGGTGGTGCTGGGCGCGGCGCTGGATGCCGGACTGGTGTGGTTGGCCGTGCTGGGCGTGGTCTGCGCGGTGATCGGCGGTTTCTATTACCTGCGCGTGATCAAGGTGATGTACTTCGACGAGCCTGTGGGCCAGCTGCCGCCGCCGCGCGCCGATCGCGTGGTGCCGGTGGTGTTCGGCGTCAATGCGCTGGCGTTGCTGGTGCTGGGAATCTTCTGGAATCCGATCATGGCGTGGTGCCAGCAGGCCTTCGCCTGAAGTCGCTTTTTGCCTGACTGCAGGGAAAACCATCCCCATCCCGGCCTTCCCCTTGAAGGGGAAGGGGAGAATGCGGGCTTGCAATAAAAGACCCGAGTCACCATAATTCCGCTTCTGATGCGGGGTGGAGCAGTCTGGCAGCTCGTCGGGCTCATAACCCGAAGGTCGCAGGTTCAAATCCTGCCCCCGCTACCAAGCTTTTCGGTTTCATGGAAAGCCTCTTGCAGAGGCTTTTTTAGCGACCAAGGCCTGGGCTCGTGAAGGCGAATGTTCCCGCCCGAACACCGGAATCCAGCAGTATCGGACAAGGGGCCCATCAGGGCCCTTTGTTGTTTCCGGGCTGTCATTTCCGATATTCACGATTTCGATACCCATTTTTCTTTAACTGCCGGCGAATCATCACCACGTGAGCGACAAGGCAAAACAAATCGCGAACCTGCTGTCCCCCACGGTGCAGGCCCTGGGCCTGGAGCTGCTGGGCGCCGAATACCTGCCCGCGCCGGGCAGCGCCACCTTGCGTCTGTACATCGACGTGACCGAGGCCGAACGCGATACGCGCATCGTCAACATCGAGGATTGCGAGGCGGTCAGCCGCGAGGTTTCCGCCCAGCTCGATGTCGAGGATCCGATCACCGGCAACTACACGCTGGAAGTGTCTTCGCCCGGTATCGAGCGCCCGCTGTTCACCCTGGCCCAGTTCGCCCGCCACCAGGGCGAGTCGGCCAAGGTGGTGCTGCGGCTGCCGCAGGAAGGGCGCCGCCGCCTGCAGGGCCAGATCGTGCGCATCGAAGGTAATAGCATCGTGTTCCAGGTGGACAACGCCGAAATGACGGTGGCGTTCGAGAACGTGGACAAGGCCAGGATCATGCCCGACTGGGTGGCGCTGGGTTTCGCGCCGCAGCCCAAGAAGGCGGGCCCGGCCAAACCGGCTGCGGCCAAGGCGGCACCCAAGAAAACAGCGCCAGTGAAGAAGGCGGCGAAGAAAGCGATCAAGAAAAAACTGGCCGGGAAATCGGCTTCCAAGAAACCGGCCCCCAAGCAACCGGGCCAGGCAAAAACCAACCAACCGGCGGCCAAGCGGCCGCGCGCGGAGTAAACGATGAGTAAGGAATTATTGCTGGTAGTGGATGCGGTAGCCAACGAGAAGGGCGTGCCGCGCGAAGTGATCTTCGATGCCATCGAGGCCGCGCTGGCGTCGGCTGCGAAGAAGCGCTATCCGGACCAGGAAGTGCTGACCCGCGTGACCATCGACCACAAGACCGGCGAGTACGAAACCTTCCGCCGCTGGGAAGTGGTGGCCGACGACGTGGTCATGGAGTCGCCCGACTTCCAGATCCGCCTGATGGACGCGCTGGACGAAAGCGATGGCGCCGAAGTGGGCGACTACGTGGAAGAACAGATCGAGAACCCCGACTTCGGTCGCATCGCCGCGCAAGCCGCCAAGCAGGTCATCGTGCAGCGCGTGCGCGAGGCCGAGCGCGCGCAGGTCGTGGATGCCTGGAAGGACCGCGTGGGCGAGCTGGTCACCGGCATCGTCAAGCGCGCCGAGCGCGGCAATATTTACGTGGACCTGGGCGGCAATGCCGAGGCCTTCATTCCCAAGGACAAGGGCATCCCGCGCGACACCCTGCGCGCCGGCGACCGCGTCCGCGGCTACCTGTTCGACGTGCGCACCGAGCCGCGCGGCCCGCAGCTGTTCATCAGTCGCGCCGCCCCGGAATTCATGATCGAGCTGTTCAAGTTGGAAGTGCCGGAAGTGGGCCAGGGCCTGGTCGAGATCAAGGCTTGCGCACGCGACCCGGGCGACCGCGCCAAGATCGCGGTGCTGGCGCACGACACCCGCACCGATCCCATCGGCGCCTGCATCGGCATGCGCGGCTCGCGCGTGCAGGCCGTCTCCAACGAGCTCAACGGCGAGCGCGTGGACATCGTGCTGTGGAACGACAGCGCCGCTAATTTCGTCATCAACGCCATGGCGCCGGCCGAAGTGCAGTCGATCATCGTCGATGAAGAGAAGCACTCCATGGACCTGGCCGTGGCCGAAGACCGCCTGGCCCAGGCAATCGGCAAGGGCGGCCAGAACGTGCGCCTGGCCAGCCGCCTGACCGGGTGGCAGCTGAACGTGATGACCCAGGACCAGGTCTCGGCCAAGTCCGAAGCCGAGCAGGCGGTCGCCCGCCAGCTGTTCGTGGACAAACTTGAGGTGGACGAGGAAATCGCGGCCATCCTGGTGGCCGAAGGCTTCAACACGGTCGAGGAAATCGCCTACGTGCCGGTCGGCGAGCTGCTGGCGGTGGAGGGCTTCGACGAGGATATCGTGGAAGAACTGCGCGCCCGCGCCCGCGACGCGCTGCTCAACGAAGCCCTGGCCGAGGAAGAGGAAGTCGACGAGAACCAGCCGGCCGAAGACCTGCTGGCCCTGGAAGGCATGGACGACGAAACCGCCTATGCGCTGGCCGGGCACGGCGTGCGCACCAGCGAGGATCTTTCCGACCTGGGCACCGACGAGATCGTCGAATTCGGCATCGAAGGGCTGGACGAGGACCGCGCCAAGGCGCTGATCCTGGCCGCCCGCGCCGAGGAGATCGCCCGTCTGGAGCGTGGCGAATGAACATCGCACTGGCACATCTGGAACCCGGCCTATGAGCCGGCAATGAACTCCGCCCTGCAGAATACAGGGCTAGAATCCGCGTTCCCTTCGCAATAGGCGCAGGGACGCCTACGAAGGTCACAGGATCCGAATGACGCAGCAAACCACCATCCGCAAGCTCGCCGAACTGGTCAACACGCCGGTCGAGAAACTGCTTGAGCAGCTGGCCGAGGCCGGCATGAGCTTCAGCGGCCCCGACCAGCCCGTGACCAGCACCGAGAAGATGAAACTGCTCGGTTTCCTGCGCCGCACCCATGGCAAGGCCGACAAGCCCGCCGAGGACGACGCCGCGCCGAAGAAGATCACGCTCAATCGCCGCAAGGTGCAGGAAGTGACGGTCGCTGCCGGCCGCACCAAGACCACGGTCAACGTGGAGGTCCGCCAGAAGCGCACCTACATCAAGAGCGATGAGGTCGAAGCGCCGCCCAGCGACGAGCGCGCCGATGCGCTGCGCAAGCTGGAGGAATCCAAGCAGCGCAACCTGGAAGAACAGCAGCGTCTGGCGGAAACCGACAAGAAGCGCGCCGACGAGCGCGAGCGCGTGCGCCAGGAAGAAGAAGCCGTACGCCTGAAAGCCGAGGCCGAACGCCTGCAGGCCGAAGCCGAGGCCGTCGCCGCTGCTACCGGAGCGACTCCCGCCGACGAGGACGAAGCCGCGCCGCGCGCCGCCAAGCCCAGCAGCGGCCATCACGTGCCCAAGCCGCCGGTGCGCAAGGATCCGCCGCGCGCAGACGACCGCAACGCCACTACCGCAAGCAAGCACAAGACTCGCGGCTCGCACGCGATGGTCGCCGGCGTGGAAGACGACGACAGCACCCAGCGTTTCGCCGGGCAGCTGCATCTTTCCGCGGCCGATCGCGCGCGCCGCACCACCACCCGCGGCAAGCCCAAGCCGCGCCGCCAGGAACAGTCGCGCGGCGGCACCGGCACCCATGGCTTCGAACGTCCCACCGCGCCGGTCGTGCGCGACGTGGCCATCGGCGAAACCATTACCGTCGCCGACCTGGCGCAGAAGCTCGCGCTCAAGGGCGGCGAAGTGGTCAAGGCGCTGTTCAAGATGGGCGTCATGGCCACCATCACCCAGAGCATCGACCACGATACCGCCGCGCTGGTCACCGAAGAGCTGGGCCACAACGTGGTGCGCGCCGACAGCGGCGACGTCGAGGACCATCTGATCGCGCACACCGAGAACGAACAGGGCGACCAGTCGCCGCGTCCGCCGGTGGTCACCATCATGGGCCACGTCGACCACGGCAAGACTTCGTTGCTGGACTACATCCGCCGCACCAAGGTCGCCCATGGCGAAGCCGGCGGCATTACCCAGCACATCGGCGCCTACCACGTCGAAACCGACAAGGGCGTGATCAGCTTCCTCGATACCCCCGGCCATGCCGCCTTCACCCAGATGCGCGCGCGCGGCGCCAAGCTCACCGACATCGTGGTGCTGGTGGTGGCCGCCGACGACGGCGTCATGCCGCAGACCATCGAAGCGGTGAAGCTGGCCAAGGGTTCCAACGTGCCGTTGATCGTGGCCATCAACAAGATGGACAAGAGCGACGCCGACCCGGGCCGGGTCAAGAACGAATTCCTCACTCACGACGTGGTCGCCGAAGAGTTCGGCGGCGACACCCAGTTCGTCGAGGTTTCGGCCAAGACCGGCGCGGGCGTGGACAACCTGCTCGATTCCATCCTGCTGCAGGCCGAAGTGCTTGAGCTGAAGGCCGCGCCGACCGGTCGCGCCAGCGGCGTGGTCATCGAGTCCTCGCTGGACAAGGGCCGCGGCCCGGTCGCCACCGTGCTGGTGCAGCAAGGCCAGTTGAAGAAGGGCGATTACCTGGTTTGCGGTACGCAGTACGGCCGCGTGCGCGCGCTGTTCGACGAAACCGGCGGCCAGCCGGCTGAAGCGGGCCCGTCGATCCCGGTGCAGGTGCTTGGCCTTTCCGGCGTGCCGGATGCGGGCGACGATTTCGTCGTCGTCGCCGACGAACGTCTGGCCAAGGACGTGGCCCAGCAGCGCGACGCCAAGCGCCGCGAGTCGCGCCTGGTGCAGTCCGCCGGCAGCCGCATGGAAGACATCATGTCGCAGCTGGGCAAGGGCGACGGCCAGCAGGTACTGAACCTGGTGATCAAGGCCGACGTGCAGGGTTCGGTGGAAGCGCTGAAGCAATCGCTGGTGGCGCTGTCCAACGACCTGATCCGGATCAACATCATCCACTCCGGCGTGGGCGGCATCACCGAGTCCGATGCGAATTCCGCATTGACCTCCAAGGCCACCATGATCGGCTTCAACGTGCGCGCCGATGCGGCCGCGCGGCGGATCATCGAATCCAACGGCATCGACCTGCGTTACTTCTCGATCATCTACGACGTCATCGACCAGGTGAAGCAGGTGGCTTCCGGCCTGCTGGGCGTGGAGATCCGCGAAGAGATCATCGGTATCGCCGAAGTACGCGATGTGTTCCGCAGCTCCAAGTTCGGCGCGGTCGCCGGCTGCATGGTCGTGGAAGGAACGGTCAAGCGCAGCAAGCCGATCCGCGTGCTCCGCGACAGCACGGTGGTGTTCGAGGGCGAGCTGGAATCGCTGCGCCGCTTCAAGGAAAACGTGGACGAAGTGCGCAACGGCACCGAATGCGGCATCGGCGTGAAGGCGTACAACGACGTGCAGCCGGGCGACCAGATCGAGTGCTTCGAACGCATCGAAGTGCAGCGCACGCTGTGAGGCCGGGATTAGGGAGACGGGATTCGGGATTCGCGAGAGCGGGTTCCGCCGACGTCTCCTCGCTCCTCGGCTTCTAACGAATCTCCAATCCCGTATCTCGAATCCCGAATCTCTTGCCCACCAAATCTTTCCACCGCAGCGACCGCGTTTCCGCCCAGCTCCGCCGCGAACTGGGCAAGCTGGTGCACGAGTTCGTGCGCGAGCACGGCCTGCCGTCGGTCAGCGTTTCCGACGTCGAGGTCACCCGCGACCTGGCCCACGCCAAGGTGTTCGTCACCGCGCTGATGCAGGAAAAATCCGCCGAAGCGGTGAAGGACCTGAAGGAGTTGTCTCCCCAGATCCGCTACCAGCTGGGCAAGGCGATGAAACTGCGCCACGTACCCGAACTGCATTTCCACTACGACGATTCGGTGGACCGCGGCGAGCGCATTGAGAATCTTCTGCGCGACCTGCCACCGCCGCCCGCGGGCGAAGACGAAGACGAAGAGAACAAGTGAGGCGGCGCTTGCTGTAGGAGCTGCGTAAGCTGCGACCGTATACGCTACGGTTCTGCGGACATTTCAATGGTCTTGTTTTCCACGGGTCGCAGCTTACGCAGCTCCTACAAGAGGGATCCGCCGCTCCACATGTCGCTGCCCAAGGTCAAATTCCGACGCCTAGACGGCATCCTGCTGCTGGACAAGCCGCAAGGGCTCAGCTCCAACCAGGCTTTGCAGCGGGCGCGGTTCCTGTTCCGCGCACAGAAGGGCGGGCACACCGGCAGCCTGGATCCGCTGGCCACCGGCCTGCTGCCGCTGTGCTTCGGCGAAGCCACCAAGATCGCCGGCAATCTGCTGGGCGCGCGCAAGGCCTACGACACGGTCGCGCGCCTGGGTATCACCACCGACACCGATGATGCCGAAGGCCAGCCGCTGCGCGAGCGCCCGGTCGGGAAATACACGCTGCCCCAGATCGATGCCGCGTTGCGCCAGCTGACCGGCCGCATTCAGCAACGCCCTCCCATCTATTCGGCGCTCAAGCGCGGCGGCGAGCCGTTGTACGCCAAGGCCCGGCGCGGCGAGATCGTGGAAGTGGAACCCCGCCAGATCGAAGTCCACCGCTTCGAACTGCAATCGGCCGCCGACCTGCTGGATGGCGGCGAACCGCTGTTGCGCCTGCAGGTGGAATGCGGTTCCGGCACCTACGTGCGCAGTCTGGTCCGCGACCTGGGCGAACTGCTGGGCTGCGGCGCGCACGTGCTGGAACTGCGCCGCCTGTGGGTGGAGCCGTTCCGCGAACCGCGCATGTGGACGCTGGAGGCCGTGCAGGCCCTGGCCCAGCGCGACGAACGCAGTCTGGATGCCTGCCTGCTGCCGCTGGATGCCGGCCTGATCGGCTTCCGCCGTATCGACCTGACCGACGAGGCGGCCCGCCGCTTCAGCCAGGGCCAGCGTCTGCCGGGCATTCCGGGCCCGGTAGGGCCTTGCGCGGTCTACGACGGAGCCGGGCGGGTGCTGGGCCTGGCCCAGCTGGACGAGGGCAGGGTGCTGGCCCCGCAGCGCCTGTTCAACTGGCCCGAACCGGGCCAAAGTCCGGCGCCCGCTCAGTAAAACCTTGTTTTGCAAGGCTTCGGCGACTACAATGCCGCGGCCTTTTCGGCATCCTTGATCGTCCATCGATCACCTTCGCGGCAATCCATCGCAGCATCCTTAGCAGCACTTATTTCACAATCGGCGAGCCTCGCGGTGCGCACCGCTTCCCTGTCCCGGGAATCAGCGCGTTCCTGCAGGCCACGCATCTCAAGAGAAAAGCACATGCCCATCGATACCCAGAAAGTCATTGAAGACAACAAGCGCGGTCCCGCCGACACCGGTTCGCCGGAAGTCCAGGTCGCCCTGATCACCGCCCGCATCGAACAGCTCAGCGGCCACTTCAAGACCCACAAGAAAGACCACCACAGCCGCCGCGGCCTGCTCCAGCTGGTGAACCGCCGCCGCAGCTTGCTCGACTATCTGAAGAAAAAGGACGGCGAGCGCTACAAGACCCTGATCGAGAAACTCGGCCTGCGTCGCTAAACCGAATACCGACCGCGGCGCAGTGATGCGCCGCGGTTTTGTTTGCACACAAGAAAACCGCAAGAAAAGTTTCCAGACATCGCAATCCCCGGCCGGACGAACCCGGCCACCCGTCTGCGGCAAGGGCCGTATCCGGTTCAACCGATAAAGCATCACCAAGGAACCAAACGTGGCAAAAATCACCAAGACCTTCCAGTACGGCAAGCACCAGGTCACCCTGGAAACCGGCGAGATCGCCCGCCAGGCCGGCGGCGCCGTCATCGTCAAGTTCGACGACACCGTGCTGCTGGTTTCCGCAGTCGCCGCCAAGAACGCGCGCGAAGGCCAGGACTTCTTCCCGCTGACCGTCGACTACCAGGAGCGTTTCTACGCCGGTGGCCGCATCCCGGGCGGCTTCTTCAAGCGCGAAGGCCGCGCCACGGAGAAGGAAACCCTGATCTCGCGCCTGATCGACCGTCCGCTGCGCCCGTTGTTCCCGGAAGAATTCCGCAATGAAGTGCAGGTCATCGCCACGGTGATGTCGCTGAACCCGGAAATCGACGGCGACATCCCGGCCCTGATCGGCGCCTCCGCCGCAGTGGCCCTGACCGGCGCGCCGTTCAACGGTCCGATCGGTGCGGCCAAGGTCGGCTACATCAACGGCGAGTACGTGTTGAACCCGACCGTCAGCGAGCTGAAGGATTCCAAGCTTGAGCTGGTCGTCGCCGGTACTTCCAACGCCGTGCTGATGGTCGAATCCGAAGCCGCCGAACTGTCCGAAGACGTGATGCTGGGCGCGGTGATGTTCGGCCATCGCGAGATGCAGAAGGTCATCAACATCATCAACGAGCTGGTCACCGAAGCCGGCACCAAGAACTGGGAATGGTCGGCCCCGGCCAAGAAGGACGCGCTGATCTCCGCGCTGAAGGAAGCCGTCGGCACCCAGCTGGAATCCGCTTTCCAGGTGCGCGACAAGCTGCAGCGCCGCGACGCCATCGCCGCGATCAAGAAGGACGTTATGCAGTCGCTGGCCGGCCGCGCCGAAGCCGACGGCTGGAGCGCCGGCGAACTGTCGAAGGAATTCGGCGAGCTGGAATACCAGACCATGCGCGGTTCGGTGCTGGCTTCCAAGGTCCGCATCGACGGCCGCGCGCTGGACACCGTGCGCCCGATCAGCTCCAAGGTCAGCGTGCTGCCGCGCGTGCATGGTTCCTCGCTGTTCACCCGCGGTGAAACGCAGGCGATCGTGGCGGTCACCCTGGGCACCGCGCGCGATGGCCAGGTCATCGACGCGGTCTCCGGCGAGTACAAGGACCACTTCCTGTTCCACTACAACTTCCCCCCGTACTCGGTGGGCGAAGCCGGCCGCATGATGGGCCCGAAGCGTCGCGAAATCGGCCACGGCCGTCTGGCCAAGCGCGGCGTGCTCGCCGTGATGCCGACCATGGAAGCCTTCCCGTACACCATCCGCGTGGTCTCGGAAATCACCGAATCCAACGGTTCCTCGTCCATGGCCTCGGTCTGCGGCAGCTCGCTGGCGCTGATGGATGCCGGCGTGCCGATTTCCGCGCCCGTCGCCGGTATCGCCATGGGTCTGGTCAAGGAAGGCAACGACTTCGTCGTGCTCTCCGACATCCTGGGTGACGAAGATCACCTGGGCGACATGGACTTCAAGGTGGCCGGTACGCAGAACGGCGTGTCCGCGCTGCAGATGGACATCAAGATCGAAGGCATCACCGAAGAAATCATGAAGCAGGCGTTGTCGCAGGCCAAGGCCGGCCGTCTGCACATCCTGGGCGAAATGGCCAACGCCATGACCGCCCCGCGCCAGGAGCTGAGCGAATTCGCGCCGCGCCTGATCACCATCAAGATCCACCCCGACAAGATCCGCGAAGTGATCGGCAAGGGCGGTTCGGTGATCCAGGCCATCACCAAGGAAACCGGCACGCAGATCGACATCCAGGACGACGGCACCATCACCATCGCTTCGGTCAACGGCGCTGCCGGCCAGGCCGCCAAGGCGCGCATCGAGCAGATCACTTCCGACGTCGAGCCGGGCCGCATCTACGAAGGCAAAGTCGCCAAGCTGATGGACTTCGGCGCGTTCGTCACGATTGCTCCGGGCAAGGACGGTCTGGTGCACGTGTCGCAGATCTCCAGCGACCGCGTCGAGAAGGTCAGCGATGTGTTGAAGGAAGGCGATCTGGTCAAGGTCAAGGTGCTGGAAGTCGACAAGCAGGGCCGTATCCGTTTGTCGATGAAGGCTGTGGAAGAAGGCGAGGGTGTTGCGGCTGAGTAAGTCGCTTCGTCATTGCTGAAATCAGAAAAGCGGGCTTCGGCCCGCTTTTTTTGTGCGCAGATGTGGCCTGAAGCAGGTGCGGACCCCCATGTAATCAGGAAGGAGCGTGATGGATTTCTCTTAAATTCCGAACGACTTGAATTTGACACCGGCCGGGGCTACACAGCGAATATGTACCTCGCAGCATTTGCATGTTGCGAGTGGGGGATTTAGGGAAACTCGACCCGCGACGGGTGCTAACAACTGGCATTGGCTTGCCGATGCGGCTTGCAGCAAGAGTTGCAGATAGCGTTGTCGATCCTCATCATCGGGGAAGCACGGGAGCCAGTTGTTGCCCCGATGGACGACGTGCTGAGGGATGTCTGGGAGATCAAGTCGGGGAAGCCTGGCAATGCTTCCAGCATTTCCGACACCCGTGGTAGAAGCCATCGGGGTCGTGAGGCAAGTGATATAAGGTTTTCTGTCAATTGTTGTCGGGCAAGTGAACCTGACCCCGTTTTTATGTCGATTGCTACCCTTGCCGGTTGTTGAGGAAGCGGACCAGCACGTCGCAAACCTCATCGAACGCTGTCTTGTCCGGAAGCCAGGCCTGCCTGATGACGAGCTTGCCTTCCCGATGCTCTACGAAGAGCAGGCGATGGTGCTGAATCACCTGGGTTTCTAGGCTGGTGATCGAGGAAAGCGGAACGACTGTGGGCTTGCGTGAAAATCCAGACCGGGGTGCGGAAATGCTGGCCGAGGTGATGACAA
The DNA here is from genome assembly GCF_900104085.1 of Pseudoxanthomonas sp. CF125. Classification (GTDB taxonomy): domain Bacteria; phylum Pseudomonadota; class Gammaproteobacteria; order Xanthomonadales; family Xanthomonadaceae; genus Pseudoxanthomonas_A. The sequence continues at coordinate 1,037,978 of NZ_FNLD01000001.1, read as the reverse complement.
GGCGGTGCGAACCAAAAATGCTCACGAACAGCGCAGAGATTCCAACGATAAAGAACAGGCCGCTGGCCACTGCGACGCACCAATAGACTGCGGTCGCGCCACCTTCGGAGAAATGAATAACTCCGTTAAGGACCATGCCGCGATCGTTGTTGATGGCCTCCTGCGCTATAAACCACCCCATAACGCCAAAGACAAGAACTACCATTGCCATCGCCCAGATCTTGGGCTTGTACGGGTAATCGAGATGTTTCACGAAATGCCTGGATAAGGTCTCGCCGCTGGCGCTCAGCGTTATGGTTCCTTTCGCATGCCGAACGGTCAATCTCTAAAGATTGCAGTGCGGTAGAATGTCCGCACGCGATCTACGCGTAGGATGGTGTGAGCGCAGCGACCTACCGTATTTTGCCCTTTCCGGAAAACGGGGCCGGGCCCACTTCCAGGTCTCCACAGGGAGCTTGTAGGGCCGATGAGCCGGCCTAACCCCGGCGAAATACTGGGTCTTGGCTTCGACCATGGTCCGGAAGGCATCCCGGCCAGGTGCGCGTTGTTGTTGCAGATAGAGCCGGATTTCATCGATGGTTGATTGGGGCAGACCCCGTAAGCCGGGCTTCATGCGACGGGCTTGAGCCCGCCCTATGGGATGCGGAGTGGCTATAGGGTAGGCCCTGGCCCACAGTATGCGATCTTTGAGGAGGGGCTATCTGCGGCTTTGCCGATGATGAGGAAAAGCGGGCCTAAGCCCGCTTTTCTCTTTCCAATAACCTAGCAACCGCAGTCCTTATCGTCCTTGTGGCCGCCCGGCGGCTTGCGCTCCTTGCCGCGTTTTCCTTTCGGCTTCTTGCACGGCCGCTCGCAATCCGGATCCTCCAGATCCACCTCGATGCACACGCTCTTGACCTGCACGTGTTTGAAAAATCGGGACCCACCCAGAGAACGATTAACTGACCCATGAAGCACAAGGCCCGCATTGCGGGCCTTGTGCGTCGTGAGTCTCAGTCCGCGATACGGCTCCTTCGTACCATTCACTGGCGTTGCGATCTCGCAGCGGGGGATAGACCGTGGTGTTCGAATCTAATGGAGGGGTTATGGACTTTAGGAAGAAAATAGCGCTGTGCGGGATCTTTGGCTTTGCGTTGCTGGCATGCGCAGGCGTCGTTCAAGCGGGTGCATTGGGTGCTCCGTTCATCGTCAATGGCAGTACGCCGGTCGACACTAAAGTGCCGCTCGACGTCACCGCGGGGAGCGGGGGCGATCAAGCCATCCTTTTCCAAGACGCAACGTTGGGAGGGCGCTACGTACGGCGCTACGACAGTAATGGCGTGGCGTTGACCAGTGTCGAGACGGCGCTGGGCCCGTATGGCGAAGCGGTTGCGGTGGACCGGGTGGGAAACCACGTGGTGGTGGAAACCGTGCCGGGACAGCCGGGCATATACGCCAGAATATTCAACAGGGCCGGTACTGCGCTCGTAAACCAGTTCCGTCTTGACACCAATGTCGGTGGTCAACAGAGCAGCCCGGTGGTCGCGATGAACGGCGACGGCGTTTTCGCGGTGATATGGACGAGCTATTACTCGTCCACTTCTACCCAATACGCGCAGGCCAGACTATTCAACCTCAACGGCACGGCGCGTAGCGCAATGCTGAACGTGGCGTCCGCCACCAATACCTTCATCGCCCCTACTGGAATATCGGTCGATGGAACCGGAAATATCGCTATCGTCTGGCAGCAGCGGGATTTCTCCACGCCGATCGGAATGAGTGTGTGGTTGCGCCGCTATAACAGCGTAGGCAGTGCACTGTCGTCGGCGACCCAGATGAACGTGGGCACCGATCAGGCTTTGTATCCGCATGTGAGTACCAACACGGAAGGGGCCCTGGTGACGACCTGGTCGAAATACTCGGCCGCAACCGACAGCCGCGTGATCATGGCCCAGCGTTATACGGCGGCAGGTGCAGCATTGGGCGGGAATTTCGTCGTCAGCAGTACGATGGGCAACGGGCAGTACCAAGACGTCGGCATGATGGACGACGGCAGTTTCGCTGTGGCGTGGGACAACGATAATCGTTACCACGTGCCCGCGGCGATACCGACCATCTATGGCCGCCAGTACGACAGTTCCGGAAACCCGGTAGCGCCCGAGTTCCTGATAAGCGATGGCGTCGCCTCCTCGTTCTTCTCTGTTGTCGGCATGGATCTGGCGGGCAACTTCACCGCATCCTGGCGTCAGTACGACCCTGCTACCGCGAAAATGAACGTCTACGCCCGGCGTTACCGTATGGATACCCTGCCGCCGATAACGGTATTGGCGAACCAGGTTCCACAGGGAAATTTCTCCGGTGCCGCGGGTTCGTTCCAGTATTTCAAGTTCACCATTCCCGCCGGCACCGCCAGCTTCAATCTGACCATGGCGGGCGCGGGTAATGCGGACCTTCTCCTGCGCTATGGTGCATTGCCCACAGCTAGCATCTTCGATGTCAGCCCTGGACTCAGCACCAGCAACGAGTCTCTGCAGATCGGCTCGCCGCCTGCGGGAGATTTCTATGTCGCGGTGTGGGGGAGTGCGGCTTATTCCAATGTCAGCCTGCTTGTTTCCTACTGATTAACAGAGACACCATGCCTGCGGAACTTCCGTTCCGCAGGCTTTTTCGTCAATCTTATTTTTCATGCCCCAGCTCCGCTCTGGCGTCGTTGTGACAACCTAGCAACCGCAGCCCTTATCGTCCTTGTGGCCGTCCGGCGGCTTGCGCTCCTTGCGGCGTTTGCCTTTCGGCTTCTTGCACGGCCGCTCGCAATCCGAATCCTCCAGATCCACCTCGATGCACACGCTCTTGACCTGCACGCGCTTGACGTTGGGGTCATGCAATCCCAGGCAATCCAGCAAATCGCCGGCCGCGTCGTTGCAGTCGGGGCGACAGTCGCTTGGCGGATATCCGCCCGGCACCACCGGCACCGGCGGCCGATCGGGTTGCTGCACGACCACGCCGGGCGTGGCGTTGTCCGGGTCCCACACCACCACGACGGTGTAGCTGCCATCGCCGGCATCCTTTACCGGACCGACCACTTCTACACCGGGAAGCGGCGTGACAGTGAAACAGTCGCCACGTCCTGGCCCCAGCGGATTGTCGTAGCGATCGTGCGGCACCAGCACCAGCGTGCCGCGCTGGCCGCCGTCGATGTCGGTGACATCCACCAGAGTGACATCCGTGTTGTCCGGGTCTATGCCCGGTTGTACATGGACGGCCCAATGGATTTCGCGCGTGGCACGGCAACCCTGCCCGTAGCGGGCCAGCGCACGGAAGCTGTAGGTGCCCTCGGCCCGGGTGAAGTCCTTCAACGGATGGTTGAATACTCCGTCGGCTTCCATCGCGCCGTCGTCGTGGGCGCCATCATCGAACATCGGCAGGTGCACGGTGGTAGTGCCGACGGGCAGTGCGCCACCGTTGCTGCTGGCGATGCTCTTGAGCGTGGCATGGAAACCATCCACCACATCGCCCGAAGTGATGGGCGGACGCAGGCCGGCTTCGCTGGTCAGCCGCCCCAGCGCGATGGTCGGAGCATCGACGATCAACTCCACTTCGGCATCCGCGGGCACCGTGCCGTTGGGATAGTGCAGGCCCACGCGCGGATGGATGACGTCGCCGGTGTAGATATGGCGTGGCGAACCCAGGTAACTCAACTTGGGACCGCCAATGGCCGTAACCAGGTAGAAGTAGCGAACATCCGAAGGGAACTGCTGCGTTGCGGCTGCCGCAGCGGCGGCGCGCTTGGACAGGCCGATCACAATCGGCGGAACGCGATCGACGATCAGCTTCCATGCTCCGTCGCGCTCGCCTTCGTACGGCAGCGGGATCTTCCAGAATACCCAACTGCGCCCGCGCACTTCGCGCGCACGCTTGCCGGCTGCTACCAGTTTTCCGGAAGGCGTGTAGACGCGCGCGCGCAACGGCGCCTGCAGATCGTCCCAGCCCAGCACCACGGTGATGTGTTCTTCGCCGCAGACCTGGAATACGTGCGGCTGCGACTCCGACTGGTTCTTGCCCAGCACATGCTCGGGATCGGTTAGCGCGCCATTCTCGAAGATGTTGCCGAAGCTCAGGCCGAAGAACTTGCGCAAACCCAGGCCATCCAGTGCGCGGGTGAAGTGGCCGCCATGCTGGTGCGCGACGCGATTGAGCAAGGGGCCGTCGATGTCCGCATCGGAACCGAAACCGATCACGTTCAACTTGGTAGAGCCCAGGAATCCTTCCACCTCCTCGACCATCGGCGCAGTGTTCTGCAAACCATCCGTTAGCAGCAGCATGGCTTTCGTGTTGCCGGATCCCGAACCGAAACCCAGCTGCCCAATGCCGATGCCGGCGCCAATACTGGTCGCACCACCCGGAGCGATAGCGCCTATCTGGCCGCTGGTGAAAGGCGCCGGACCGACCAGCAGCGGCTTCACCGTCGCCGCCAATCCCATCGGCCGGTCCAGGCCCGCGGCGGAACTGAAGGTCACCATGCCCAGGCGATCGCCCGCGCCTTCGCGCACCAGCTGCACGAACAACGAAGCTGCGTCCTGCGCTTCCTCCAGCTTGCTGCGGCCGATAGGCGGAGCGCTGCCGGCCATGCTGCCGGAACGGTCGAACACGATCATGACGTCCAATGGCACTGCTGGAACCGGCGGGTTGTTCAAACCGGACTTGACGTTGGCCAGTGGCGCATACGTCACCGTGCAGGCGTTGCCGACCGGACCGACACTGAGCGGGCCGCCGACCAGACGCCCACTGCTGTCGAACAACGACGAGCCAGAACTGCCGCCGCAATAATCGAATCCGACGATGTTCGTGCCGCCGCCATGCACGCCTTCCTGGGTTTTCTTCACCGCGCCGGTCGGGTGGTGCATGGTGAACACGGTTTCGCCCGACATCAGCCCGGCGTCGCGCATTTCCAGCGGCGCCGGCAATTCGCCAGGCGCGGCGTCCAGACGCACCACAACCCAGTCGCTGCTGCTTGGCGGGTTGGAACCATTGGCGGCTGAACCTGCAGCGACTTCTTCGACGACTTTGAAGAAGCGCGGATTGTGGCCTGCAGGTCGGCTGCCGTCGCAATTGGTCTCGTAGTCGAAAGTGACCGAAGCGCTGCGTACGTCGCGGCCGGCCGCATCGACCAGGCAGTGGCGCGCGGTCAAGAACAGATCGCCCGCAATCAGGGTGCCGCTGCAGCTGCTGACGTGTCCGCCGTGGCCGGCGGCATCGAAATCGTGCGCTTCCACGATGATGCCGGTCGCGGCCCGCACCTTGTCGCGCACCGCATCGGGCACGGTCGGCAACGAACAGCGCGCATTGCGCCACTCGAAGGTGGGGTGGCATTTCAATCGCGTTTCGTAGATCGGCTCCTGGTACGGATTGCTGTTCAAGAACGGATCTGGATTGGATCGGCTGCCGGTCGAAGTGCCAGGCGGGTTGGCGGTTTCGGTGGGTTCGCCGCTGCCGAATTCGAGCAGACGCGCGCTGCCGGTGCCGCCGACGATACGCATGGTGATCGGCGTGTTGATCGCATTGACCGGACGCGACCAGAATTCGTTGCCGGAAGCGGAAGTGAACACATCGGTGTCGTAGCCCAGCGCCACCTCCAGACGCGCGCCGCCATTGAGTACCACCGAATCGAAGTGCAGGAATACGAATCGCGGCGTGCCCAGCGGGCCGGGGCCGGGAGTCAGGTCGAGTCCGCTGCTGTGGGTGAAAGTACGTCCGTCGGCGACGACGCGCCCGAGTGCATGAGTCATGCGAAGATCCTCCGCGCATGTTGAGGGGAAGGGCGCGTGCCATGCGCATCCCGCACGCCGCGCGCCCCGCATGCCTGCACTGCGGATCTCCCCCTCCCAACCAGCGTCCATCACAGGCTTAACTTCAATCAACGCGGTGCCGCAGACGTATCGGCCAACGCATGCGGCGGCAATGTCGTGGATAAGCCGGAAAGGCAGAGGCAAAAGACCAGCGCAGCGCTCGTCGCAGGGAGAATGGGCGCGGTGGATCGAGAATCGCTTGATCGATTCGAAGTCGCGGAACCGCCGATCAGTGCGACCCGCATTCCATGCGAATGGTGATCCGAACACCGCATGGCGTATTCAAGAAAATCAACGCCGAGTGAAATTAGCGCAGATACGCTGCGAAATCGGACTTGTCGCCGACATTGCCACTTGTGCTTGAATAATTTCTGGTTTACTTAGGTTAAGTAAGGGATGCGGCTCGGCAAAGTTGGCCGAGGTATCCAAGTTGTCGTCGTTGCAGTGCGAGACGCGTAGCTGGATGCCCGCCGCGCCTGGTGGGTTCGTTCATCGAACTTGGGGACGCCACCATGGCCACTTCGAAGCCACACCGTTTGTCTTCCTGCATCGCTCTGGCGTTGCATTGCGCGCGCGCCGGCATCATCGGCGGCCTGGGATGCGCGGCCGCGTTTTCCGCATACGCGGGCTGCGATTCGACGGCGCCGGTGTCGGGGCAGACGGTCACCTGCGACGCCAACGTTCCCAATCCACAAACCACCGGCGTGCAGGCGGTGGCGGGCAGCACCGGCGTCACGGTCAACATCGTCGATGGCGCGACTTTGCAGATCGCAGCAGGTCCCGGCGTGCAGGTGCGCGACCAGAGCCAGGTGAACAACGACGGCAGCATTAACCTAAGCGCCGCCGATACCTTCGATGCCATCTTCGCCGAAGGCAGCGGCAATACCGTCGTCAATACCGGTGCCATCGCCACCGCCGGCGGCGCGTCGGACGGCATCCAGAGCAACGGCAGCAATAACACACTCACCAATGGTGTTGGCGGCAGCATCGTCACCACGGGTGCGAATGCAAACGGCATGCTGTCGCTCAACGGCAGTGGCAACGCGCTGGCCAACAACGGCACGATCACCGTCAGCGGCGCTGGCTCGTCAGGCATCCGCATCGATGGTGCCGCCGGCGGCACGAACACGGTCGTCAACGATGGTTCGATCGCCAGCCAGGCAGGGATCGGCGTGCTGTTCAATGGAAGCGCGGGCAGCACCCTGATCAATCGCGGCACCATCAGCGGCGCTACTGGCGGGGTTACCTCGGGCACGGGCAACGATCGCCTTGAAATGCTCGGCGGTTCCATCAGCGGGGCGGTGGCGCAAGGCGCTGGCGACGATACGCTGATCATCAGCGCTGGCCAGTTGAGCGCGGTGAACCAGGGCGATGGCGCGGACCGGTTCGAGATCAGCGGGACCGGATCGGTCACCGGCACAGTGCAGCAGGGCAGCGGCATCGATACATTCCTGATGAGCGGCGGTCAGCTCGGAGCTCTGCTGCAAGGCGACAACCTGGACACCTTCACCATGAGCGGCGGCCGCATCGTCGGCGCATTCGAAGACGGCGACCGCGCGACCATGACCGGCGGCCGCATCGGCCGGGTGGACATGAAGCTGGACGACAATGTCTTCGATATGTCCGGCGGCACCATCGACGGCAATCTGGTCACCGGTTTCGGCAACGACACCATCCGGCTGTCCAACGGTTATATCGGCGGCAACATCAGCGTCAGCGGCGGCAACGACAGCATCACCGTCACCGGCGGCACGGTGCGCGGCGAAGTGCGTGTCAGCGCAGGCGACGATACGTTCGAATGGGCGGGCGGCGGCGTCATCTATGGTGCGATCGACCTGGGCGAAGGCACCGATACGGCCACGCTGCGCAACTTGAACCAATCCCATCTGGGCGCGACGCCCTCGCTCAGTGGCGGCAACGGCGTGGACAGCCTGTCCTTCGCCAACGTCACCAGCGGCGGCGTGGCGCGATTCGGCAACTGGGAAACCATCAACGCAGGCAACGATACCGAACTGACCTTCGACGGTAATCTGGTGCTGGGCGATGCGGCCAGCGGCACCGGCGTGCTGAACGTCGATGCCAGCAGCACGCTGTTCGCCGGTAATGGGGCCAGTGCTTCCCTCATGGCTTTCGGCGCCGGACAACTGGCCACCGTCAACAACGCCGGCCGCATTGACCTGACCAATGGCGCGGCCAGCGCAACGGATACTTTCACCATCGTGGGCAATTACGTCGGCAACAACGCGGCGTTGTTTCTGCAGACGCAACTGGGCGACGACAGTTCTCCCTCCGACAGACTGGTGATTTCCGGCGGCGTCGCCAGCGGCACTACCGGGTTGGAGATCATCAACCTCAACGGCAGCGGCGGCTCGACGCTGCTCGACGGCATCATGGTGATCCAAGCCATCAACGGCGCCAGTTCCAGCAACAGCGCTTTCGCGCTGATGGGGCCGGTGGCGGCGGGCGCTTTCGAGTATTTCCTTTTCAAGGGAGGCGTCTCCGGCGGCACCTCCGAAAACTGGTACCTGCGTTCGACCCTGGTGGCACCGCCGGCATCGCCGCCACCGACGCCCGCACCGGCTCCCGATCCCCTTGAACCGACACCTCCCCCGGTGCCGCCCACGCCGCCGGAACCGCCCGCACCGCCGCCGCCGACATTGCCGCCTCCGCCTCCACCGGAGGTGCCGGACAATCCGGATCCCGAGGTGCCGCCCGCGCCGCCGCCGGCTCCACCCACGGCGCCACCGCCGGCCGAACCACCGGCGCCGCCACCGCCGCTTCCGCCAGTACCGGAGGATCCCGCACCGCTGCCCACGCCAAGTCCCGAGCCGCCACCGGTGCTACCGACTCCACCCACACCCGGCGCCACTCCCGCGACCGGAACGGTCATTCCGCTATACCGGGTGGAAACGCCGACCTACGCCGTGGTGCCGCCCATCGTCCATCAACTGGGGCTGGCCACGCTGGGCACTTTCCACGAACGCCAAGGCGAGCAGGCGCTGTTGGATAGCGAAGGAGCGCTGCGTTCGGCCTGGGGTCGCGTGATCGGCCAGAACACCGAGCAGAGTTGGACGGGCACGGTGGCGCCGACGTTCGATGGAAGCTTGTGGGGCGTGCAGGCCGGCGTGGAGCTGTTCGCCCGCGAAGGCGACGACGGGCGGCGCGATCACTTCGGCCTGTTCGTAGGCCGTACGCGTGCCGATGGCGACGTGCGCGGTTTCGCCTTGGGTTGGAACAATCTGACAGTGGGCCAGACCCGTCTCGACGATACCCACCTGGGCCTGTCCTGGACGCGCATCGGCACCAGCGGCGCGTATCTGGATGCGGTGATCGTGGCCAGCCGTTACGACGGCGAGGCGACTTCGTCGCGCGGCATCGGCATCGATCTGGAGGGCGATGGGGTGACGGTTTCGCTGGAGGTGGGCTATCCGACCCGCTGGGGCGAAGATTCGCGCTGGTCGCTGGAGCCGCAGGCGCAACTGGTCTGGCAGCACGTGTCGTTGGACCGGCAGCAGGACGACTTCGCCAGCGTGGATTTCGATTCCGACGACGCGCTGACCGGACGCATCGGCCTGCGCTTGTCGGCCGACTACAGCACTTCGGCCGGTCTGCTGCAGCCTTACCTGAAACTCAACTACCTGCGCGGTTTCAGCGGCGAGGATCGCCTGCATTTCAACACCGATATCGTCGAGACGGACCAGCAGTTCGATGCGGTGGAACTGGGCGCCGGCCTGGTGGTGCAATTCAACGCCAATATCAGCGCATACGTAGTGTTGGACTACACCACCGATGCGGACGATGCAGACAGGGAACGCAAGACCGTCGAAGGCAATGTGGGGTTGCGTATCACCTGGTGATAGCGGAGAAGAGCGGGTACTGCCCTGCATTGTTGGCAGGGCGGCTCCGTAATGCGGGCTTTCGGAGTGTGCGTACGTCGGGGGCGTAGCCCCGACCTACGGTCGCTATCGCTCGCGACGGGTCAGTGTGCGGTCCACCGGTCCGCGCTGCTGCCACTCCGGTGTGGGCGCTCGCGACGACTGCGGATTCGCGGCCGTCTGCGTGGCGACGCTGGCGGCCGCGGGAGGAACGGAAGCCAGCGTCGCCGCCTCATCGATCTTGGGGGTCAGGTCTGTACCTTGCACGATGCCCAAAGGCGAATAGCCGGTGTAGCCCGGGAATATCGTGCTGAGGTTGGGATTGGCCATGCGCCGGATCATGATTTCGGAAACCACGCGGCGGTAGTCGGTGGTCACCGGTACGTCGCCGAAGGTGGGGGAGAGGATTTCCGGGTTGAGGCCGGGCCAGGTGCCGTAGAACCTGCGACCGTTCACCGCGCCGCCCAGCACCAGCATCGGATTGCCGTAGCCGTGATCTGTGCCGCCGTTGGCGTTGGCGCGCACGCGGCGACCGAACTCCGATTGCACGATCACCGTGACCCGCGACATCTGCCCGGTGGCGTTGAGCTCGCTGTAGAACGCGGCGAGCGCGGCGGACAGTTCGTTGATCTTGTTCTGATAGTAGTTGTAGCCGCTACCCGCCGTGCCCTGGCCCTCGTGCGTGTCCCAACCGCCCAGATCCAGAGTGGCGTAGCGCAGGCCCAGGTTGAAGCGGATGCTCTGGGCGATGGTCCACAACTGCTCGGCGAACCCGCCGGTAGGCCAGCCGGCGGGCAGCGAAGCGAAGGACTGCTGGCCGATGGTCTTCAGCGCCAGATCCGCGCGGCGGCCGTTGATCTCCATGCCGGTCTGGCCGGTCCACAGATCGGCCAGGGTCTCGTTCATGCCGCGGAATCCCGCCGGCGAATCGGAGCGTATCTTCTGCCAGGCGTAGGCACCGGCATTGAGCTGGAAATCCGACGGATTGCTCATGGTCAGCGAATCGGTGGCGCCCATCAGCCCCGCCGGTTGCGTGCCGGAAACGCCCAGCGCGGGCATGATGGCCGCCGGCGTGTTGGCGGCGCGGGTCTGCCAGGCGCGCGTCATCCAGCCGCTGGGAGAACCGTACTTGCCCGGCGTACCCAGGTCGATGTACAGCTGCGCGTCGAAGTGGCTGCGGGTGACCGTGGTGGCCATGCCGCAGGCGTGCACGATGGCCATCCTGCCGTCGTTCCACAGATCGCGCAGGCCGGTGGCCGAAGGGTGCAAACCGAATCCGGTGCCCGCGCCGGTGCTCAAGGTCAGCGGCAACGCGCCATACGTGCCGGTGGCGTCTATCTTCAGGCTGGGCCGCGCTTCTTCGTAGAAGGTGCGGTCCACGCCATCGACCGGAACCACCAGGTTCAAACCATCCATGCCGCCGCGCAGGAACAGGTGCACCACCGTGTCGTATTCGTTGGCCGCGGCGAATGCTTCGTCGGCGTACATCAGCGAACCGCCTACGCCGCTGATCACGGCGGCGCTGCAACAGCCCTTGAAGAATTCCCGGCGGGTGAGGGTGTAGTCGCTCATGGGAGTGTCCTCAGCGGCTCAGGAATTCGGGGGTAAGCAGGATCAGCGACACCATGCTGCGCAGGCGTTGCTGGTTGTAGTGTTTCTTCAGATCGCTGGCCGCCCAGGTATCGGTGTCGGCGATCACGTCGCTGGCCGGATTGCCGTTCTGGGCCATGAAGTTGACCAGCACCTGCCGCCGCGCTGCGGGAAGCGCGTAGCCCAGGATCCGGACCGACCAGAAATCGACAAGGTTGTTGGCCGTCCAGGTAGCGACGTTGGAGCGGGTCGTGGCCAGAATGGGGCTGAGCGGTACGCTGGCATCGCTGGCTTCGGTCAGCCAGTTGATCAACTTCCAGGTCATCGCATAGGAATTGGAACCCGACCACGCCACCGCGGTATCCGGGTAGCCGTTGGGTGCTGGCCAGTTGTAGGCGACATTGCCGGTGAAGCCGGCGCGCCACATGAATTCGTCGCTCTTGCCGTGGTCCAGCCGCAGCGTCCAGTCCTGTCCGAGCGCGCGCATCGCCGCGACCGTGGCCTCGAACGGACGCCGGTTCTTCTGCCCCCAGCTGTTGATCATGTCGTCCGAGGTCAGGATGTGCCGCAGGGTGATTTCGATCTGCTTGGGGTTCTGCCAATTGGCGCGGAAGATCGCCGCAGCGCTGTCGATCAGTTTTTGCGAGGGCGTGTCGTTGATGAAACGCCGGATCAGCTTCTTGCAGATGAACTTGGCCACGCGCGGGTGGCTGGCCAGGCGATTCAACACGTCCTGTCCGTCCTTGAGCGCGGGTTGCTCGGGGTAGACCATCATGCCGAGCAGGAATTTGGGACCCGCATCGTGCCAGGACTGGCGGTACACGAAGGTGCCGTCGTTCTCGGTGGGGAACTGCCAGTGCCCGTTCTTGGCCGACCAGCCGGTGAATGCTGCCGAGGTCTCGTACACGTCGATGTCGGTGTAGCCGATGGGGTAGGCCGGATCTTCCGGACACGGCGGCACCTGGAACGGATCCATGAAGCCCAGATAGTTCTCCGCGCCCAGCGTGTGCAGTTCCAGCAGCTCGCGCGCGTAGTTCTCGTTGGGGCCAGAACGCGAGTTGTTGAGGTTGTCCAGGAAGTACAGCATCGACGTGCTCTTGGCCACCGCTTCCAGCATGGTGCGGAAATTGCCGGTGGCGTTGGCGCGGATCACATCGCGGTCGTAGTGCGCGAACACCGGCCCGACGCTGAAATCGGTACCCATCACGTTGAAGTGCGCATGCCAGAAATTGACCACCATCTCGCGCAGCTGCCGACGCGAATAGGTAGCGCGCACATAAGAGGCGCGCTGCACCTCCCAGGCCGGACGCATGCGCACGTCGTAGACCGGGTCGGCCTTGACGTGGTCGTTCCACAACTGTTCCAGGCTCTTGCCCAGCGTGGTGTAGCCGGCGGCTGTCAGCCGCTGGTCCACCGCCGCATCGCTGATGTTGCCCCAATCCAGCTGCCAGTCCACCCAGTTGGCCAGGCGCTGCGCATCGGTGCTGCCCAGCGCGTTGAATTCGGCGATGGTGGTGGGCGTGGCGCCATAGCTCATGTTGTTGAGCGCGCGCACCGCGAACGGCGCCTTGGCCAGTGTCATCAGCATGGGCGCCGACCAGCCGGCCATCGTGCGGCCGCCGGGCTGTCCGGTTTCGGATGCCGTGGAAGCCGGGGTTTCCGCGGGCAGCGATTTGTCCGCCACCGGCACGCGTTGACCGCGATAGCCGTACAGGCTGGCATGCCTGGCCTTGACCTGCGCGAGCTGCCGCGCAGTCGGGCTGGCGTTGCGCGCCAGACGCGATACGGGTTCGGCGGGTTCGCCGATCGCAGTGCGAATGTACGGATTCGCGCTTGCGCGCGCGCCGCCGCGCAAAACAGAAACTCGTTTGGCCATCCCCATTCCCCGGTACTTTCAAGTCACCGTCAGAGTATCAAGGCAGCCGGCGCTTACGACTGGGACGCAGCGCACAGGCCCGGAACACAGCGGGAATGCCGGGAAAACAGCCTCAGACCAGGCCCGTGGCGTAGTACAGGCCGATGACGAAGAACACCGCCAGGGTCTTGATCAGGGTGATGGCGAAGATGTCCTTGTAGGACTGCCGATGTGTCAGTCCGGTGACGGCGAGCAGGGTGATCACCGCACCGTTGTGGGGCAGGGTGTCCATGCCGCCCGAGGCCATGGACGCCACCCGGTGCAGTACGTCCATCGGTATGCCGGCGGCGTTGGCGTTGGCGATGAAACTGTCGGCCATGGCGGCCAGCGCAATGCTCATGCCACCCGAGGCCGAACCGGTGATGCCGGCCAGCGCGGTGACCGAAACCGCTTCGTTCACCAGCGGATTGGGAATGGCCTTCAGCATATCGGCCACGACCAGGAACCCGGGCAGCGCGGCGATGACAGCGCCGAAGCCATACTCGGAAGCCGTATTCATGGAAGCCAGCAACGCGCCGCCGATGGCCGATTTGGTGCCTTCTGCGAAACTGGCCATCACCGGTTTCCAGGCGAATGCGATGACCGCCACTATCCCCACCAGCAGCGCGCCCTGTACCGCCCAGATCGCCGCGACCTTGGCCACTTCCTGCACCACCGGCGCCGGGTTGCCGATCACCGCGGGAACGAAAGACTGGCTCTGGCCGTAGAAGCCCGGGATCAGCTTGGTGAAGGCGAAATTGGCCACGCCCACCAGTACCAGCGGCAGGATCGCGATCAGCGGATGGGCGAGTTTGTCGCCGCGGAAGGCTTCCGGTTCGTTGCGCAGCTCGCCGCCGTAGCCTTCGCCCGCCCGCAGCGCCACGCGGCGACGCCATTCCAGATAGCTCATGCCCAGAATCAGGATGAATACCCCGCCCAGCGTGCCCAGCACGGGCGCGGCCCAGCCGGTCGTGCCGAAAAACGAAGTGGGGATGATGTTCTGGATCTGCGGCGTGCCCGGCAGCGCATCCATGGTGAAGGTGAACGCGCCGAGCGCGATCGTGCCCGGTACCAGCCGCTTGGGGATGTCGCTCTGGCGGAAGAGTTCGGCCGCGAAGGGATACACCGCGAATACCACCACGAACAACGACACTCCGCCGTAGGTCAGCAGCGCGCACACCAGCACGATGGACAGCATGGCGCGCTGCGCGCCGACGACCTTGATGGTCGCCGCGACTATCGATTTGGAGAAGCCGGAGATTTCGATCAATTTTCCGAACACCGCTCCCAGCAGGAACACGGGAAAATACAGCTTCAGGAAGCCCACCATCTTGTCCATGAACAAGCCGGTGAACATCGGCGCGACCAGCGCAGGATCGGTCAGCAGCACCGCGCCCAGCGCGGCCACGGGCGCGAACAGGATCACGCTGTAGCCGCGGTAGGCCACGAACATCAGGAAACACAACGCGGCCAGCACGATCAGGAACGACATCCCCACTCCTCGAAAGCATGCCGGCACCCCGGCGCATGCCGGGTCGGCAAGTGGACGCGAGTATCCGCAGCTATGCCTTTCCTCCCCACTGTACGAAGGTACAAGTGTTGCGCCGCCGCCCAAGTCTCTAGCCTTGCCTGCGAATCGGCCGTATCGGCCCGCCACGTCGTACCCGGGAGAGGGGAATCACATGAAGCGTAAACATCTGAGTCTGGCCATCGGCTGCATCTTGCTGGCGCCAGCGGCATGGGCGCAGGAAGCGGCGCCGGCTGCCGAAGCCGCCAGCGAGGCCACCACGCTGGACAAGATCACGGTAACGGCGCGCAAGCGCGAAGAGACCCTGCAGGATGTGCCGGTAGCGGTCACCGCCTTTACTCCAGAAACGCTGGACAAGTTGAATATCCAGGACATCGGCGATCTGGACGCGCAGGTGCCCAACCTGACGATTTATGCCGCGCGTGGGTCCAGCAGCACGGCGACCGCGTATATCCGCGGCGTCGGCCAGGCCGATCCGCTGTGGGGCGTGGATCCGGGTGTGGGCATCTACCTGGACGATGTGTATATAGCGCGTCCGCAGGGCGCACTGCTGGACGTGTTCGACGTGGGCCGCATCGAAGTCCTGCGCGGACCGCAGGGCACGCTGTACGGCAAGAACACCATCGGCGGTGCGATCAAATACATTTCGCGCGGACTGCCGCAGGAGACTACGGGCTTCGCCCAGATCACCGTGGGCAACTACAACCAGCTCGACGCCAAAGCCGCCCTCGGCGGCTCCATCGGCGGCCCGGACAGCGGCCTGCGCGGCCGTGTGTCGGTGGCCAGCATGAACCGCGACGGCTTCGGCGAGAACCTTTACACCGGACAGGAGGTCAGCGACAAGGAAATCAACGCGGCACGTTTCCAATTGGGTGCCTACGTGGACGACGATCTGGACATCCAGTTCGCGTTCGACTGGATGGACGACCAGTCCGGCGTACGCGGCGCGAAGATGCTGGCGCCCAACCGCTTCAATGCCCTCCTGTTTCCCGCTTACGGGACTTTCCCGCCCATGGACGACCGCTACGACATCCGCAGCGGTATGAAGAACATCAACGACACTGTGATGAAAGGCGCATCGGCCACCGTCAATTGGCGGCCGAACGAGAACTGGGCTTTCAAGTACGTGATCGCCAAGCGTGAGTCCGACACCGAGACGAATATCGATTTCGATACCACGCCCGCGCCGATCGCCGACGTCAAGGCGTTCTACAGCGATAGCCAGGTCAGCAACGAACTGCAGGTCAACTACGACGCCGGTGGCCGCGCGCGCGGGGTAACGGGCATCTACGCTTTCGACGGCGATGCCGGCGGGCAGGTGCTGAACAACTTCTTCAACCTGAGTTTCGGCGACACCCAGGGCGTGGTGAACACCAAGAGTTTCGCGGTATACACCGATTGGACCTTCGACCTCACCGCCAAGCTGAAACTGGATGTGGGCGCGCGCTACACCGACGAAGACAAGCACGCCGTCGCCCTTAACCGCGGCTACACCAACGCTACTTTCACCGTCCCCAACGGCGTAGTGGCGGCCAATTTCGACAAGACCGTCAACTTCAAGAACGTCTCTCCGAAGATCTCGCTGGACTACCAGATCACGCCGGACATCATGCTCTACGGCCTGGCCTCGCGCGGCTTCAAATCCGGCGGCTACAACATCCGCGCCAACACCACCGCGGTGCCGCGTTCGGGCGAGCCGTTCGACGACGAGAGCGTCGACAGCTTCGAAGTGGGCAGCAAGATGAGTTTCTTCGACCAGCGCCTGTTCCTGAACGTGGCTGCCTTCCACAATATCTACGAAGACATCCAGCTGTCGGTGTTCACCCAGTTCATCGACCAGAACGGCAACCCGCAGTTCTTCGGCGATTTCACCAATGCCGGCAAGGGTACGGTCAACGGCGCGGAAATCGAGTACCAGTGGTTGCCCAGCCAGCACTGGCTGATCAGCGGCAATCTGGCCTGGCTGGACGCCAAGTACGACGAGTTCATCACTGGCGGCGTCAACGTAGCCGATAGCCAGCGTTTCACCAATGCGCCCGAGTTTTCGGGAGCGATCAATGTCGAATACCGTACCGATCTGGCCAATGGCGGCAATCTATCCGCGCGCGTGGGTTATTCCTACCAGTCCGAAGTATGGCCGACCACCGACCTGAGTCCGGCGATCAAGCAGGACGGTTATGGTCTGGTGAGCGCTGGCGTGATCTGGAAGGTCAACGATACGTGGTCCTTCTCATTGCAGGGAAGCAATCTGGCCGACGAGGAATACCGCACCACCGGCTATAACCTGAATACGGCACTGGGCGTGTTGACCGGTTTCTACGGCCCGCCGCGCCAGTATTCGCTGACCGCCCGCTACGATTTCTGATCGGCGCTACGGGTTGGGGAAGGGAACGCAACGGCGGGCGAAAGCCCGCCGTTGCTGCGTTATGCTGGTTCGCGTAGTCAGGCCGAATCGGGGAATGGAATTGCGTTTCGAGCGGACCCACGCATGCTGAGCTTCTGGGTGGTGGCGCTGGCCAGCCTGGCCTGGCTGGGCCTGATGTTTGGTACAGCGCTGTATGGCGAACGGCATCCCGCGTTGTTCGCGCGCCACTGGCGGCACGTGTACTCGCTGTCGCTGGCGGTGCATTGCACTTCATGGACGTTCTACGGCACGGTGACGCAAGCGGCGCGCTACGGCTGGCCGCTGCCGCCGACATTCCTGGGCGCGATCCTGTTCTACGCGCTGGCCGTGGCCTTCATGATCCGTCTGGTGAAGCTGGCGCGCGAGTCCAACGCCACTTCGCTGGCCGACCTCATCGCCACGCGCCTGGGCAAGGACGCATGGTTGGCGGCCACGGTGACCCTGGTCGCGGCGCTGGGCCTAATTCCCTACATAGCGTTGCAGCTCAAGGCCATCGCCATGAGTTTCGCCACCTTGACCGTGGATGCGGGCGACGCCGCAGCGGTGGCGCCGATATGGCGCGACAGCGCGCTGTACGTCGCGTTGGCCATGGCCCTGTTCGCGATGCTGTTCGGTACGCGCCGCGCCAGCGCCGCCGAACATAACCGCGGCCTGGTGCTGGCGATGGCGTTCGAGTCGCTGTTCAAGCTGGTGGCGATGCTGGCGCTGGGCGCCTTCGTGTGGTTCGGGTTGAAGGCGATGCCCGCCGCTGCGTCGCAGATCGTCCCATCGGAACCTGTCGGCGGTTTCGCGCCGCTGGTGTTGCTGGGCGCGCTGGCGATGTTCATCCTTCCGCATCAGTTCCATGTGGGGGTGGTGGAGTGCCGCGATGACCGCGATGTGCGCACCGCGCGCTGGCAGTTCCCCCTGTATCTGATCCTGATCGCGTTGCCGGCCTTGCCGCTGGCGCGCGCCGGCACCGCCTTGCTGGGCGACAGCGTGCCTTCGGACATGTATGCGCTGGCGCTGCCGTTTTCGCAGGGGCACGAAGGAGTGGCGCTGTTCGCGTTCCTGGGCGGATTGAGCGCGGCCACCGGCATGGTCGTGGTCAGCACGCTGACGCTGAGTCTGATGATCGGCAACCACTGGTTCGCGCCCGGACTGTTGCGCGGCGCGTGGTCGCGCGACAAAGGCGGCGACCGTCGCGGCGATCTGTTGCTGCTGCGCCGCGGCGGCATTCTGGTGATCATGTTGCTGGCCTGGGCCTACAGCCGTTTCAACAGCGGCAACGATGCGCTGGCCGACATCGGTGCGGTTTCGTTCTCTGCACTGGGCACGCTGGCGCCGGCGCTGGGATTCGCGGTGTGGCGCCCGCAAACGCCGCCGCGCGCGGCCATCATCGGCATCGTCGCCGGTTTCTCGGTATGGGCGTGGGTGATGTTGATGCCGATGGTGGCGGCATCGTTGGGCGATGAACCGGCGTGGATGCGGTCCGGGCCGTTCGGGCAGGCCTGGCTTTCGCCGCAAGGATTGTTCGGGCTGACCGGATGGAGTCCGCTGGGCCGCGCGGTCGGCGTCAGCTTGTTCGCTGGCATCGCCGCCACGCTGCTTGCGACCGCCTGGCGGCGGGAGACGCCGCATCACTCCGGCCGCAATCTGGACCGGCAGGCGCTGCGCGATGCGGGGTTGCGATTCCTGGCGCGCGAACGGGTCGAGCAACTGCTGCAAGACGCGCCTGCGCAGGGCCCGGTGCCCGCATCGACCGAATCGCGGATGGAGCGCGAACTCTCCGCAGTGCTCGGCTCGGCGTCCGCGCGCCTGCTGCTGAATGCGGCGCGGCGCGAAAGCGGGGAACTGGATGCGGTGGCCGCCATCGTCGGCGAAGTCTCCCAGGATCTGCGCTTCAACCAGCAGGTGCTGGAGGCGGCGTTGCAGAACATGAGCCAGGGCATCAGCGTGGTCGACCGGGAGCAGCGGCTGGTGGCGTGGAATCGTCGCTACGTCGAGTTGTTCGGTTTCCCGGAAGAACTGCTGCAGGTGGGCCGGCCCATCGCCGACCTGACCCGCTGGGCCTTGCAGCGCATGCCGCATCGCGGCTCGGACGAGGGCGCATTGCAACGGCGCATCGCTTTCATGCGCGCCGGCACCGCGCATCTGACCGAACGCGTGTTCCCGGATGGAAGTATCGTGGAGATCCGCGGCAATCCGATGCCCGGCGGCGGTTTCGTCGCCACCTATACCGATGTCACCGCCTCGCGCCAGGCCGAGCGCAACCTGAAGCAGGCCAACGAAACCCTGGAACAGCGCGTCATCGACCGCACCGCCTTGCTGGAAACCGCCAAGCGCGAGGCCGAGCACGCCAACGATGCCAAAAGCCGCTTCCTTACCGCCATCGGCCACGACCTGTTGCAGCCCTTGCATGCCGCGCACCTGTTCACCGACGCGCTTTCGCAACAGCTGCCCGAGAGCAGCCAGCGCGAATCGGTGCAGCAGATCCGCGGAGCGTTGGATTCCACCACCGATCTGCTGACCGGATTGTTGGACATGTCGCGGCTGGAAGCCGGCGGGCTGGTGCCGGAACCGCGCGATTTTCCCTTGGCCGAAGTGCTGGAGCCGCTGGTTTCGGAGTTCCGTGCGCTGGCTGGCGAGCGCGGATTGTCTTTCTCGTACGTGCCCACGCGCATGTGGGTTCACACCGATCCGCAACTGTTGCGCCGCATTCTGCAGAATTTCCTGGCCAATGCGATCCGCTATACGCAGACAGGCGGAATCCTGTTCGGCGTGCGCCGGGTTGCAGGCGATGTGCGCATCGAAGTGCACGACAGCGGTCCGGGTATCGAACTGGCCGACCAGCAGGTGATCTTCGAGGAGTTCCGGCGCGGCGACGACGCGAGCGGGCAGGGACTCGGGCTGGGGCTTTCCATCGCCGACCGCATCGCGCACCTGTTGAAGGCTCCGCTTTCATTACGCAGCCGCTTCGGGCACGGGTCGGTGTTCGCCGTGACGCTGGCTCGAGTGCAGCCTTCGCGCGCGGATGCTTCCACGACTTTCGCAAAACAAGGACTGACGGGCCGCCACGTGCTGGCGCTGGACAACGACGCCGCGTCCCTGGAGGCATTGCGACGGGTGCTGGCGGGCTGGGGTTGCCACGTGCTGCTGGCGAGGGACGGCGACGAAGCGATGCAGCGTTCGGCCGAAGCGGAAGTGGATCTGTGGCTGTTCGACTTCCACCTTGACCAGGGCGATACCGGCGTGGCGGTGACCCAGCGTCTGGCGCAGCGTTTCGGAGCGCGGCCGTGCTTGATTCTGAGTGCGGACCTGACCGAAACCGTGCGTGCCGCCGTGCACGAAGCCGGTCTGCTGCTGCTGGCCAAACCGGTGCGTCCTTTGGCGCTGAAATCCGTCCTGGACCGCATGATCGCCAGCAGCGCTGTCGCGTAGGGCGGGCACTGCCTGCCGGCTCTTGCATCGCGGTAGAGGAAATGCTGTTTCGCGACTCACGTCGCTCCTACGTGCGGCGGTGAGCCGGAGGGCAATGCCCGCCCTACATGACATCGTTTTACAATGCGCCTCTTTCGCAATGCGCCGTCTCCATGCCCTATACCCCCATCGTCGCCACTCTGGGCTATGTGCTGTCGCCCGATCGCTCCAAGGTGCTGCTGATCCACCGCAATGCGCGGCCCGACGACCAGCATCTGGGCAAATACAACGGCCTGGGCGGCAAGATCGAGCGCGATGAGGATGTCGTGGCCGGCATGCGCCGCGAGATTCACGAGGAGGCCGGCATCGACTGCGATGCGCTGTCGTTGCGCGGCACCATCAGTTGGCCCGGTTTCGGCAAGAACGGGGAAGACTGGCTGGGTTTTCTGTTCGTGATCACCGAGTATTCCGGCACGCCCCATGCCGACAATGCGGAAGGCACGCTGGAATGGGTGCCGGTGGCCGACATCATGCAATTGCCGCTCTGGGACGGCGACCGGCATTTCCTGCCGCTGGTGTTCGACGACGATCCGCGCGGTTTCCACGGCGTGATGCCGTACCGCGATGGAAAGATGGTGTCGTGGGCTTTTTCGCGGCTGTGACGTAGGTCGGGGCTACGCCCCCGACACCGCGACTCACTCCAAAGTCTTGAAGTAAACGTGCTGACTCTTGCGGCGCACAAAGCCGATCCCTTCGTAGAACGGATGCGATTCGGTCCGCACGGTATTGGAACGCACCGTCACCGCATCCAGACCGTGTTGCCTTACCCAGTTTTCCGCCGCCGACACCAGTCTCCTGCCGGTACCCGAGCGCCGCGCATCGGCATCCACCACCAGGCCGACTATTTCCGCCTTGCGCCCGGTTTCCAGGCTGGTGCGCAGTTCCACCCCTATCCAGCCCAGCAGCTTGTGGCCGTCTTCGACGACAAACACCTGGCGGTCGCCGGCCGAAAGCACCACGCCCAGCCGCGCGGTCATGTCTTCGAGCGAAGTCGGGTAGCCCAGTTCGGCGCAAAGACGCGTGATCTCCGCCGCATCGGCCATACCGGCGGGGCGCAGGGAGGGACGGGGGTTGATGGCGGTCATTTCAGCCTTCCATCTGCCGCGCCGGATCGCTGAGCTCCAGCTCCCGCAAGACTACGCCGGCCTGGGTGCGGTTGCGTACGCCCATGCGGTCGAAGATCGCGGTCAGGTGCGCCTTCACCGTGCGCTCCTGCACGTCCAGGCGGTCGGCGATCTGCTTGTTCAACAGGCCTTCGGCCACCAGGGTCAGTACGCGGAACTGCTGCGGCGAAAGACTGGCCAGGCGCGCGGCCAGCTCGGTGTCGTGTTGCGAGGATTGCGAACGCGCGACGGTCGCGCGCAGCGAGGACGGCAGCCATTGCTCGCAGGCCAGCACGCTGCGGATCGCATCGCGCAGTTCGTCCAGTCCGGCGCTTTTGGGAAGATAGCCGGCGGCGCCATGGTCCAGCGCACGCCGCACCACGCGCGGATCGTCGTTGGCGGAGACCACCACTACCGCCACTTCCGGGTATTGCGCGCGGATCGCCGCCAGCCCGGCCAGCCCGTGGTTGCCGGGCATGTGCAGGTCGAGCAGCACCAGGTCGATGTCGGGATTGGCCTCCAGCGCAACCAGCACTCCGTCCAGCGTCTCGGCCTCCAGTACCGAAAGCTGCGCCACCGCATCGGCGGCGGCGCCGCGCAGCGCCGCGCGGAACAGCGGGTGGTCGTCGGCGATCAGCAGCTTGGGCATGTGGGCGGGATGTTCCGGGGCGACGCGCACGGCGCGGGTGGGGTGGTCAGACCCTACCAGCATAGAGGTACCCGAAGCGTGGTACCAAAGTACGATGACTCCGGTGGCAGGGCGGGGTAGCTTGGGCGTATGAACCGGAATCCGTCTTTGCGCGCAGCTGCCGCGCTGCTGGCCTGCCTGATCGGCGCGTCTTGCAGCACCACCCATTCCCGTGGCGCCAAGGAGGCGTCGGCGATGATCCAACCTCAGCGGGAAACCGCGCATCGCGGCAACGACGATCTGCTGACCGCAGGGCTGGGAATAGCCGGGTTGCGCGCGATGACGCCGCCGGCGTTCGCGGACGCTGCCCACCCGGCCGCCGAGGAACTGCGTCGCCGCGCCATCTGGAACAACTGGCGCGGCATCGCCGACCTTTCGCCGACCGGCGGCTATGGCGAGGTCTACGGCAGCGTGGTCAGCGTGCCGGGACGCGAATTCTCCGCTTTCGCCACCGTGCCTGGCGCACGCCAGCCGCACCGCGTGCTGACGCAGGTGCCCGATGCCTTCGACCTGAACAAGCGCTGCGTGGTGGTGACCGCTTCGTCCGGCTCGCGCGGCATATACGGGGCCATTGCCGTGGCAGGTGCGTGGGCATTGCCGAAGGGTTGCGCGGTGGCCTACACCGACAAGGGCGCCGGCACCGACTACTACGACCTGGAAACGCGCACCGGCGTGCGGCTGGATGGAACGCGCGGCGGCGATGGCGATACCTTGGCGTTCCGGCCGGAGGTTGCGGCCGGGGCCTCCGGGGTGGCCTTCAAGCATGCGCATTCCGGCGACAACCCGGAAGCCGATTGGGGCCGGCATGTGAAGCAGGCCGCCGAATTCGCACTCGCGTCGCTGGATCGCGCCTTCCCGCAGGCAGGCCCTTTCACCTTCGGCAACACGCGCATCATCGCGGTCGGCATTTCCAATGGCGGCGGCGCAGTGCTGCGTGCGGCCGAACCGGCAGGCGACGGCGCCGATGAGAACTGGCTGGATGCGGTGGTCGCCGGCGAACCGAATGTGTACGTGCCCGGGTCCGGCAGCCGCACGTTGTACGACTACACCACCGAAGCGGCTCTGTTGATGCCCTGCGCGCTGTTGCGGCTGCCTGCCGATTCGCTGCCGCAACCGCCGTTGCGCGCGCAGGCCGAACCGCTGTGGACCGCACGTTGCGCCGCATTGAAAAGCGCCGGACTGATCGACGGCGCCGATACGCAGGCGCAGGCCAAGAACGCTTACGAAAAGTTGCGCGCCCATGGCTGGACCGATGAGGCGTTGACCGCTGGCGCGCTGAGCGTCGGCTTCGATCTGTGGCGCGCGGTGGCCGTGACTTATGCCTCGGCCTATGCGCGCGCCAGCGTCGGCGCGCACCCCTGCGGCTATTCGTTCGCCGCGCAGAATGCCGATTTCTCGCCACGCGCCTCCACCGAAGCCGAACGCAACGCCTGGTTCGCCGACGGCACCGGCATTCCTCCTGGAGCGGGGGTGGGGATCATCGACAGCAAACTGGCGGCGCCTGATTTCACCTTGCCCGGATTGCAGTGCCTGCGCGGGCTGCTGGATGCCGGCGCCGACACGGCATTGGCCAGCGGAGTGGCGCAAACGCAGGCAGCGATGCCGCGCAAAGGTCTGCCGGTAGTGGTGGTGCATGGCCTGGACGACGGACTGGTGCCGCCCGCCTTCAGCAGCGCGCCTTATGTGGCCGCAGCCAAGACAGCCGGTCGCGAGGTCAGCTACTGGCAGGTCAGGCATGCGCAGCATTTCGATGGCTTCCTCGCCTTGCCTGTCTACGGAGCGCGCTACGTGCCGGTGCTTCCGTACGTGTACGCCGCGCTGGACCAGGTGTCCGCGCAGCTGGATGGCAAGGGCGGGCGCCTCTCGGATGCGGTCATTGAAGCGAAGCCGCGCGGGGCTGGAGCGGTAGAGGCGGGGCAATTCGCGATTCCAGCGCAGCCCTGACCGCCACAGAACGTGGGAGCGGCGTCCCGCCGCGAGCTTGTGAACTTGCGCCAGTGAAGCGCCATTCCAGTCTGTCATCCGAACTGTTCGGAGGTTTCCTGGCGGCTTAAGAGCTCGCGGCGGGACGCCGCTCCCAACGACGCCGCTCCCTGCCTTTGCTGCCGCCTTGCGGTCTTAACACCGGTTTTGGCAGTCTTGTCGTCATCGATGGATGAAGGAACGAGATGCCCCGCCATTTTTCCATGCTGCGCGACTTCCACCTGGCCGACTGGTTCACCCTGGCCAATGCCTTCTGCGGCACCGGCGCGGTGTTCGCATCCATGCGCTATCTGCACGAAGGCCAGGTGCGCGACCTGCTGATCGGCATGGCGCTGATCCCGCTGGCCTTCATTTTCGATGCGTTGGATGGACGCATAGCGCGCTGGCGCAAGTCCTCGTCCACCCTGGGCCGCGAACTGGATTCGCTGGCCGATGTGATTTCCTTCGGCGTCGCCCCGGCAGCGCTGGCCTATGCCTGCGGGCTGCAGGGCGGTTGGGACTGGGTGGTGTTGAGTTACTTCGTGTGCTGCGGGGTCAGTCGCCTGGCGCGCTACAACGTCACCGCCGAACAGCTGTCCGGGGAAGACGACAAAGTGAAGTACTTCGAGGGCACGCCCATTCCCACCAGCCTGCTGCTGGTGGTCCTGCTTGCCGTTGCCGCGGCCAGCGGCAACCTGGGGGAATCGGTGTGGTTCGGCTCGTTCCGGCTGGGGCCATGGCTGCTGCATCCGCTGGTGCTGGTGTTCGCGGTGTCCGGGTCGCTGATGATCAGCAAGACGCTGCGCATTCCGAAACCCTGAAAATAAACGAAGCGCCCTTCTCCCGTTCATGGCACCTGCAGGGTGTGCAAGGCTGAGAGGGTGCCGAAGGCGGGTGAGGGAAGGCCGGAGCCAGCCTGGGTCAGTGCATGGATTCATGCCAAATCAGTTCGTTTTGAGGGCGGCGACGTTCAGAAATAACCGGTAGGAAACCGCCGATTGCTATGATCGGAAAGTAGCCTGGGAGGGTTGGAAATGTTCGGCAATGGTTTCAATGGCGGGTCCGGCAACGCGGGCGATTTCGAGGCGATGGCGCGGCAGTACTGGAGCGCCTGGGGTCAGGCGATGCGGCAGGGCGGCCTGGGCGCCGCGGTTCCCGCACAGCCGGCCAACCAATGGCAGCAGGCAGTGGACTGGTGGGCGCAATTGATGCCCGGCGGGCCCGGTCAGGCCAACGACGCGGTCGCGCGCTTCAACCAGCAGGCCAGCCAGTGGTTCGGGCAGATGCAGCAGGTGGCGGCACAATTCGCCGGCCAGGACAACAGCGCCTCCGAGATCGGCCAGGCCTGGCGCCGCGCGATGGGCGCCAACGCGGACAACCCTTTCCCAGACATGTTCAAGGCCATGCGCGGGCAGGGCGCCCATGGGTTGGACGAGTGGCTGGACCAGGTCAAACCCTATCTCGAAGGGTTCCAGCAGCAGAGCCAGCGCTGGCAGCAATTGCCGGCCTTCGGCCAGTACCGCGAACACCAGGAGCGCTGGCAGGCGCTGCAGCTGGCGCAGCAGGACTATCAGCACCAGACCGACGCATTCAATGCGCTGATGATGAAGTGCGCGCAGCGCGCCTTCGATGTGTTCGAAGACAAGCTCACCGCCCACGAAGAGCCGGGCCGTCAGCTCACCAGCGCGCGCGCACTGTTCGACCTGTGGATCGATTCGGCCGAGCAGGCCTATGCTGAAATCGCCTTGTCGGCCGAATTCCGCGAAGTCTATGGCGCGCTGACCAATGCGCAGATGCGCCTGCGCGCGGCCATCCAGCTTGAAGTGGAGCACTTGACCGGTTTGTTCGGCATGCCGACCCGGACCGAGATCGATTCGGCGCACCGCA
This sequence comes from Pseudoxanthomonas sp. CF125, assembly GCF_900104085.1. Classification (GTDB taxonomy): domain Bacteria; phylum Pseudomonadota; class Gammaproteobacteria; order Xanthomonadales; family Xanthomonadaceae; genus Pseudoxanthomonas_A. The sequence continues at coordinate 1,011,763 of NZ_FNLD01000001.1, read as the reverse complement.
AGATCGCCGATCTGGAACGCGCCTTGCGCCGCGCCGCTTCGGCCAGCGCGCGCCCCGCCGCCGAGCGCAGGGCGGCTCCCGCGCCTCGGGCGCCTGTATCTGCGCCCGAGCCCGTCGCCGCCGCTCCTGCCAAAGCCAAGTCGCGCCGCACGGCATCCAAGACGGTCGCGCGCAAGCCGCAACCGGTGCGCAAGCCGGCGAGCAAACGGACCGCGCCGCGCAAAAAGGCCGCGCGCAAGCTGGCGGCCAAGCCCGCCACTGTCGAGCAGAAGGCACCCGAGAAGAAGGCGCCTGAAAAGAAGGTTCCCAAAAAAGTCGCCGCGAAGAAGGCAGCCGCGTCCAGCCGCAAGGTTGCCGCCGCCAAGCGCGCGCCCGCCAAGCAGCCAGCTGCTACCAAAGCGGCCGCCAAAGCCGTTCCGGTTTCGTCCGGAAATGGCCGGGTGGTATCGATGAAGGATTGGGTCGCGCGCTATGCGGCCGTCAATACTCCTGAGGGGCCCGCTGCCGGCAAGCAGAAGGGCGCCGGCAAACAGAAGGCGCGCAAATGAACGGACCGTTGAATTTCACGCCCGCTGCGCTGGCGCAGGAGGCCATGGCCCTGCAGCAGAAGCTTGCCGCGGGATTGCGCACCTTGCCGGAAGTCGATGACGTCCAGTACGGCGCAACCCAAAAACAGGAAGTCTGGCGCGACGGCAAGGTGGTGCTGTACCGCTTCGTCGGCGAACAGGCGCCGACCGCCAGGGTGCCGTTGCTGATCGCCTACGCGCTGGTCAACCGCCCTTACATGGTCGATCTGCAGTCCGACCGCTCGTTGGTGAAGGGATTGCTGGCGCGCGGCGAGGACGTCTACATCATCGACTGGGGCTACCCGGACCGCTCCGACCGCTTCCTGATGCTGGACGACTACATCAACCGTTTCATCGACGGCGCGGTCGACCATCTGCGCCGCAGCTTCGGGCTGGATGCGGTCAACCTGCTCGGCATCTGCCAGGGCGGGGCGTTTTCGCTGTGCTACGCCTCGTTGCACCCGGAGAAAGTCAAGAACCTGATCACCATGGTGACGCCGGTGGATTTCCATACGCCGGACAACATGCTGTCCAACTGGACGCAGAACATGGACGTGGACCTGTTCGTCGATACGCTGGGCAACGTGCCTGCGGATCTGATGAATTCCAGCTATCTGATGTTGAAGCCGTTCCGCCTGCACCTGCAGAAATACGTGGGCCTCATCGACATCCTGGACGACAAGCACGCGGTCGAGGATTTCCTGCGCATGGAAAAATGGATCTTCGATTCGCCCGATCTGGCGGGCGAGGCCTTCCGCCAGTTCATCAAGCAGTTCTACCAGGGCAACGGCTTCGTCAACGGCGGCATCGAAATCGACGGCGAGCCGGTGGACCTGGGCTATGTGGACATGCCCATCCTCAATGTTTTCGCCGAACAGGATCATCTGGTGCCGCCGGATGCGTCGCGCGCGCTGCAGAAGCTTGCGGGCACGAACGACTACACCGAGTTGAGTTTCAAAGGCGGCCATATAGGCATCTATGTTTCCAGCCGTGCCCAGCGCGAAGTGCCCACCGCCATCCACGAATGGCTGGCCAAGCGTGCACGCTGAGGGGACACTTGTAGGAGCGACGTAAGTCGCGACTTACGTCGCTCCTACGGTTCTCACACGGACGAAAATGATGTTTCAGAAAGCACTATTGATCTGCGCGCTCTTGCTGGCCTCCACTTTGACCTTGGCCGCACCATCGCCGGCCGCAAAAAAGGAAATCGGACAGCTGATGGATGCGCTGTCGCATTCCGGCTGCCAGTTCCAGCGCAACGGCAGCTGGTACGGCGCGGCCGAGGCGCGTGCCCACCTGCAGCGCAAATACGACTACCTGCTGAAGAAGGACAGGGTCGATACCGCCGAACAGTTCATCCAGCGTGCCGCCAGCGAAAGCAGCGTGAGCGGGCGCTCGTATCGGGTGAAATGCCAGGGCAAGGAGCAGGATGCTTCGGCCTGGTTCGGTGGACAGTTGCAGAAACTGCGCCACAAGGCCGCACCTGCGCGCTGACGCGCTAGACTTTCGCAATGCCGACTCCCGGAGATCGCAATGGCTGACCAGGCAAAACCTTTCGCCCGTTCGCTCAACGACCGCATGCTGGCCGGGGTGATGGGCGGCATTGCGCATCGTTTCGGCTGGAGCTCCACTTTGCTGCGTGCGGTATTCGTGATCGTGTCGATCGCTTCGGCCGCGTTTCCCGGCATTTTGGTGTACCTGATCCTGTGGCTGCTGATGCCGCAGGAAGCAGACTGAACCCCGATGGGGAAGGTCGCTTCGGCCACGTTGCGCGTACTTGGAATCCTGTGGACGCTGCCCAACACCCTGATCGGGCTGATCGGCGGAAGCGTGGGCCTGCTTTTCGGCGCCAGCGTTCAGTTCAGCCGCCGGGATTTCGCGCTGGTCTTCCATCGTTGGCCGTGGGGGCCGGGCGGGGCGATCACCTTCGGCAACACCATCCTGCATACCGGCGACACGCTGGATTCGGAATGCCTGACCTACGAGCATCGCGCCGGCCGCTGCGACCACCCGCGCATCAAGATTGGCGACCACGAACGTGCGCATGTCTACCAGTACATGGTCCTGGGTCCTTTATTTCTGCCTCTTTATCTGCTGTGCGGCGGCGTCAGCGTGCGTAATCCCTTCGAACGCGCCGCCGATCGCTATGCCATGACCGGGCGCGGCTGGTGGCCTTGAATATGCAAGAAGATGTGCCGACAAACGGCGATTGTTTTTGACGTACCGATAACGTCGGTCGGAATACAGTCGCAGCCGTTGGAGAAAGGCGGAAATCGACAAGACCAAGCCCGACTCCGACTAGAAGGCTCAGCCGATCCGGGATAAAACCCGGAAAGACTGGGCCTTCGTCGTATGCGCGTAATGGCCCCAAACTTCTTCAGCGTTCAAGCCGGCCGAATCCGAACAACTCGCTCAACGGATGCCTGCGCTTCTCAATCGACGCCCGCAACAACCCGGCGCCCAGCATGCTGTAGGAAATTCCATTGCCGCCGTAGGCCATGGCGAAGTGCACGCGCGGCCCCAGTTGCGGATGCACGCCGAAGAAAGGCAGTCCGTCTTCGGTTTCGGCGAAAGTTCCCGCCCATGCGAATGCGGGCGCAAGCGGCAGATGCGGAAACAGGCCGGCCACTTTCTTACCCAGCGTGCGCGCCTTCTTTTCGACCCGCGCATCGCGCTTGGCCGGGATATCCACGCTGTCGTCCTCTCCGCCTACCAGCAAGCGCCCGTCGCCCGTGCTGCGCATGTACAGATAAGGGCGAGCCGATTCCCACAGCATGGTCGTTTTGAGCGGCCCGAGCGCCTGGTCGTCGATCGGGTCGGTGATGAAGGCGTAGCTGCTGCGGTTCTGCGCCACTTTTTTCTTCAGCCAGTGTTGGCTGGCATAACCTGCCGCCAGCACTGCATGGCCGGCCCGGATCGTATGGCCCTCCGTCGTCCGCAAAGCGACGCTGCGCGAAGTGGCCTGGATGCTTTCGATTCCGGTGCGATCGAAAATGGCGCTGCCGCGTTCCTGCAAGCGCGCCAACAAGCGATAAGCCATGCGGTAAGGATCGATGCGCGCGGCCTGGTGGCTCAGTATCGCTACCGGTGCGCCGATACCGTAGCGTTCGCGCAGGTCGTCGTGCTGCAGCAACTCCACTTGGAAGCCGTGGCGCAGGCGCATCGCGAATTCATCGCGCAATACGCCGGCATGGCGGCGTTTGCTGGCGTAGTACAGGCTGTCCGCGCAGGCGAAATCCACATCGCGGATGTCGCGCGCCTTGTCCTGCAGCATCCCGATGGCTTCTGCACACTTGCCGTAGGCCAGTAGCGCATCGGCTTCGCCGTACCGCTTGGCCAGATCGATCATGTGGATGTCTATCTCGTACTGCAGCAGGGCGGTGCTGGCGGAGGAACTTCCCCAGCCCGCGTCGCGTTGCTCGATCAGTGCAATCTCATGGCCGTGTCCGGCCAGTTCGTCGGCGATCAACGCGCCGGTAATGCCGCCGCCGATGACGGCCACTTCGCATCGCAGATCCGCCCGCAACGGAGGGAATGCGTGCATCAATCCATTCTTGATCGCCCAGTACGGATAGCCGCTCTTGAGATCCATGCATCACGCGCGCCGCTACGGTAGGCCGAAGCATGCATCGCGGAAGATTCGCGTCGCGTGAGCGGCGCCGTGGCGCAAAGGATCGGTCAGCGGGGCAGGGCGCCGTGCAGGAACAGGTCGACCGCCGCCTGCGCATAGGCCCGCAGTTCCTGAGGATCCGGCTGCTTCAGGTTGCCGCTGGAAACGCGAATCACCAGGTCGCCGAACAGCATCATGAAGAACTGGCTGGAGGCCATGGTGGGCGACGCCAATTTCAGGCGTCCGGCAGCGACTTCCTGTTCGAAGTATTCCCTCAGGCTGCCGCGTACCGCGGCCACGGCGTGATCGAAGAACCAGTCGCGCATGTCCGGGAAGGACTGGCCTTCGCCGATAACGATACGGTGTATCACTACCGATTCGGCGGTGGCCATGCCCTCGGCGATGCGTTCGGCCGCCTGGCGCAGGGCCTGTTCCGGGGGCAGGCCGGACAGGTTCAGGTCCTCCAGGCGTGCGCTCAGATCCTCCAGTCTGCGCTGGATGATGGCGTGCGCCAGGCCTTCCTTGTCGCCGAATACGCGGTACAGGGTGGCAAGGGAGCCGCCGGCGCGGGCGACGATTTCGCTTAGTCGCGCATGCTGGTAACCGTTTTCAGTGAACACCTCGGTGGCTGCGTCCAGGAATCGCTCCACGCGCAATTCGCCGCGTTTGCAGAGATCCACGGGTAAGCGGGTACGGAACGAGCCGACGTTGTCGGCTTTGCCTTGGTTGGAGCTGTCGGAGGATGCGTTCAATGGCTATGCGTTTTTGTCGTGGCTGGTTGCCGCGAGCTCAATCTAGCAAAGATAAAGGGCGGCGGCGCATTCGTGCCATCACTTACAGAATGAACGGAATTTCCGCTTTTCTGGATAGCGCTACCGCTTTCTGCTGCTGAAAACGTTTTCTGTTGCTCGAGTGCTTGGCTTTCGTTCTGCGTAGCCGGGAAACTCGTATCCATGGCTGCCGAAGATCGATTCAGGCAAGCCGTCATCGTCACGTTGGCGAAGCGAGCCACAGATCGTTGCTCCAATCCGGATTGTGGTGCCGTCACCAGCGGTCCGACGGATGAGCCGGACGGCGCAGTGAGTGAAGGTTAGTTCCGCCCGAGCAGAAACTTGATCAGCCTTGACTCGTGCTTGCCGCGCAGCCTGCGAAAAATGCGGTGTCCTGCATCTTGGTGGCGTCGGCGCCAGCTCGTTTTCATCGCGCGGTAATGCAATGGTCCGAACCGACGCGCCGTAGCACGGATTCCTCGGCGCTGCACTGCTGGAAGGTTCTACCGAGAGGCTAACGCGACGGCACGCCATATCGCCTGGATGCCGAACTGGCACTTCAAGTGTCGACTCTGTCCCGGTACCACAACGGCACCTGTCTGTTGCGTCGCCCAAGCGTGACGCGTCTTCAACCAGTGCCAACGTAAGCCATAGTGGCTCGGCTTACCGGAACGCATGCGTGCGGGCGCCATGACGCCTGGAAGCACAGGCGCCGAGAAAATATGAGCCTGATCTCCAAAGCCAATTTGGTGATGAAATAAAGTCAAGAAACAGACAACGCCCCGGGTAGAGGCGTTGTCTTTGGAATCAGGAAACCTTGCACCCGCAAGCTATCTGTCAATCATTGCATACGACAGGCCACGGAGTAGAAACGTCATTGATGTAGTAATAGCCATCCGTGTTGCCCCTCCGGTTGATGCCATTACACGATCCTGAACCACCTTGTCTGTTGTTGGTGTAAGTGTTGCTTTGGAAAGTGGCCTGTTTCGAGTCTTTGATGACCCCGCCTCCGTTTCGGCTATTCTGAATCAAGTTCCAAGAGTACAAGCCGTAGTCGCTACCAGTGGTATAGCCGGTGTTGACGATATCCAAACCCCACTCGCGTGCACCGAGGATATCGTTTCCTGTTACCACCGCGTAGTCGCAGTTCACAATGTACATGCCCGCGGCGCCCGAGCCCTCCACTGTAGTGTTTGTAACGACCAGCCCCGGTGTGTTGTAGCAAGCCAGTTCACCATCTCCCTGTGGGCCAACACCGAGATTCTTCAAGAGAGTCTTTGCAACACGCACATCCGAACTATCCGTAATCCAGACGGACGGGCTCGCACAACCATCGCACGCCAGTCCATCTCCTGCGTAATTGATCTGCGAAGACCTGAGCTCGATGTTTGATGATCCCTGAGAAACGCCTACGCCGATGGTTGCACGGTTGATCTGCACATTCTCGATGAGGACGTTGGATGAGCCCGTCGATAAAATGCCGAAGCCTGGCCGAACCGGGTCTTGTCCATCGATAACCAGGTCTTTGATGGTCACGTTAGCTTGGGACGGGACAACCAGCACGTGGCCGCCTCCGGTTTCAGGCTTGATGACGGCCAAGCTCCCGGCGCTCTCGCTTCTCAGGGTTTGATTCGAATAAACGGTAACTTGGCTAGTCACCACATGGTTCCCGGCGGAAAGGCATACGGTACCCAGGAGCGTGTTGAGTGCGCCCTGAATGCTCTGGCCAGGCAATACAACCGTGTCGCACGCACCGGTAGGGGAGGCTCTGAACCGACTGGTCACAAACTGGTTTTTGAGCAACGTACCGGCGGCCCGCACGGCTCCTGGATTGGTATTTATCAGAGGGTCGCTGCCGGGCCATGCGCTATGCCTGCGAAACTCCAGCGTCGCGCCGGTAGTGGGGACGTAGTCGAATCCGCCCCCAAAGCGGGTTCTCCCTTCACAAGAGATCAGGGAGTTATCGTCTACTCGCCATAGGCACACCTTGTTGTTCGCCGGATTGTCCTTGACGTGGTACAGCACGGTGCACAGGTTGTCGTCGAACACTCCGGGTCTAGAGCACTGGTTCCCAATGGTTACAGTCTGCGCAGAAGCATGTGAGGCCGAACCGCAATAGATCACAAGAGAGCTGGTCGCTATCAGTAACATCCTTAACAAATTCACTGTTATTCTCCTTTAACTAGCTGGATTCCAAAGTTGCTTCCATAACTGCGCGCTTACTGACGAAGCGGCTTAGCCCGAGCACTTGGCGTGTTCAGACGTTGGCAAGGCTACGGTAAGCGTTTCCGCTTGGTTGTGATCAAGGTTCGAAAAACATGCGGCCTGAATGGTCCGGTTTTCCGAAGGCTTGGACTCCGTACCGCCTCCCGGGTGGGCCGGCGAGATTCCTCCGGGGCATCGTTGCTTACGGCGCGAAGTTCGCATTGCCGTGCGGTGCGGGTGCGGCGGGCTTTCGGCCTCGCCGGGTTCGAGCTCGATGTCGCTGCATGGCGAGTCAGGTGCCGCGCATCCGGTTCGGTCAAGATGACGGAAGCAGGCGCATACCCGGTACAATGGTTGCATGCGGGTTGGAAAGGATCCTGGTGTGTTCTTACTGCAGTTGGTCCCGGGGCGCGTCCGGGCTTATGTTTACAAGAATAGGTCCGTGTTCAAGCGCGCGATTGTTGTTGTCCGTTCCCTACTGCCTGCCCGGATGGCCAAGCATCTGATTCTATGGGCGGAAAAAGCAGCATTCAGTTTCACGCCGGCCCATCAGACCGATACTCTGCCTCCGATCTTCATCTACTGGGCTACCAAATTCATAAAGCCAAAATTTGAGAAGCTGGGTGCCAGTTCACCGGAAGACCTTTACTTCACGGAGATTGTCCGATCGTTTGCGGCGCCCGCACGCAGCAATGGTCTGAAGCTCGCAAGTTTTGGTTGTGGCGCCTGTGAACTCGAGGCAAGACTGGCCCGCCGCTTGCTCGATGCCGGGATCGACTCCCGCATCGATTGCATTGATATCAATTCCGGTTTGTTGGAGATCGGGAAGTCGAACGCAGCGAATAGTGGTGTTGAAGGGAAGCTGAACTTCATTGTGGCCGATTGCACGAGTTATGTTTCCGAGTCCGGATACGACGCAATCATCGTCAATCAGTTTTTTCACCATGTCGATGCGCTCGAACAGTTTTGCGAAGTGCTCGAAAAGTCGTTGTTGGAGGATGGATTGCTTTTATCGAGCGACGTGATTGGTCGCAACGGCCATGTTCTGTGGCCGTCGGTCGCTGAAGATGTTCAAGTCTTTTGGCGGGAATTGGCAGAAGACAAGAAGATCGATAGATCAGATGGTCGTATAAAATCCCAGTACGAATCCGTGGATCATTCCGCTTATTCGAATGAGGGCGTGCGTGCGCAGGACGTTGTCGAGTCTTTGCTGAAAAGATTCGATTTCGATTTATTCCTAACGTTCGGCGCAGTAGTCATGCCATTCGTTGAGCGGAGGTTCGGATTCAACTTTTCTGCGGATTCGGAAGATACCGAGTTCATAGACAGGGTTGCAATTTTTGACGAAGAACGTAGCGCTGCCGGGTCGTTTCCCGGATCAAACATGTTTGCCGTCCTAAGAAAGAAAGGAAAGGCCGACCGGAAAATCTACGATCCAATTTCGCCTTCCGATCATGTTCGGTTGACGAAGGAGCAATTACTGCTTGCGTTAGACCCCGCACTCCTTCGCTCGCAGTCACCAGGAAGTTGAACGCGGACACCAGGTCCTGCGTAAAGAACGAAAGGGTTGGGCCGTGACGCCTAACCCTGTTTAACCGAAGGCGATACCTATCACTCATTTAAGGGGTTGAATCTCCCTAAATATCTGCCGATCGTCAGCTCTTTATTCACGCATTTTTGTCCACTTCGGGCTGAACAACACAATTGCTTGTCGGCTCGCATTGAGAACAAAAGGGGCCTGAGAACAAAAGGCGAACAAAAGGGGCCGAACAAAAGGGGCCGAACAAAAGGGGCCGAACAAAAGGGGCCGAACAAAAGGGGCCGAACAAAAGGGGCCAGAGTAAATATCCGTTTCAAACGGATATTTACTCTGGCCCCTTTGTTGCCAGTATCGCTGTGTTCAACCCATCCTGCAGGGCTGCTGCATCAGCTTTCCCACAACAACTTGTCTACGATCACCCACTTTCCATCTCGCTTTCTAAGGAATACATCTCCGTTTTTCCCCGTAGGTGGGAGGCCGACCTCCACGAAAGCTGCATCGTCGTCGAAGTACATCTTCTCAACAATGATGAATTCACGGCTTCGATCAAAATCCGACGAAGAGCGCACAATTTTTACGCTACCTTTTGTAATTCCGCACGCTTCCATTTTGGAAGACATTCGATCCCACAGAAAAGGGGTATGAGACGATTCAAAGTGCGCAGCTGCATAGCTTCTTATTTCGATATCATCGTGAATAGCCTGCAATATATCGATATGAGCTAGGCTGCATGTCGCGACTTTTTCTGCTGCCTGCGGGTTGCGTGCGCAACCGCCTTGGGACAGCGAGACTAATGCGAATAACAGTAGTGTAAAACGTTTAGTTGAGTAGTGGAATCTTTGTGCCATACACATATTTCTCATAATACCAGCCTTCTTCGACCCGTGATCTTTCGTGATTCCAAAAATACTCGGTGAAATGTACTAGTTCATGCTCAGCCGTGTAATTCAAGCGCATCAATAGCTCCGGACTCCGGTCGCCTGATTCATATCTTTGGAAAAAGACTTCATGCACCATTATTTCGCCAGCACCCGCAGTGTAGTTCCCGTCATCATGCCTCATGTTAGCGGGAGTGACTAATGGGCCTCTACATGGGTCTAATAATTCATCCAAATGCTTTCTACCAATGTTTCCGAAGCGCGCGAACCCGTCATATTTCCTTTGCGTCATCCTGTCCTTCATAAGATTCAAATAGGCTACTGTGCTTGGATACTTCTTCTGAACCCAGGGACGGAATCGCAGTAACCCCAATGAATCAAGGTAGGAGATGGGATTTCCGCCTACATACGCGTAAGTAGAATGGCCGCCACTGAAGCCGATCGGATCACTCTGCACATAACGTCCGGTACCAGAGTCATAGTCCCTAAAGTAGTTCTGGTTCATGCCAGTGGCGTCGTCGAATCGCTGCCCCGGCAACCGCATATCGAACACCAGCGGAGTGGCATCCCCATCCGGATCCTGATTCGGCACACTATTGCCGAACGCCTCGCTCTTCAGGTCCCACGTCCACACCGGCACATTGCGCGCCACTTCGATGACTACGCGCGGGGTGCCCAGGTGATCGGGTTCGAGGTAATGCAGCTGGTTGCCGTTGGCGATCAGGCCGACCGGCAGATCGTCCAGCCAGATCGCCTGCTGTAGCGCCGCGCCGGTGTTGTCGTAGTCGCCCAGCCAGTGGCCGGCTTTAAAAAAGGGGCCAGAGTAAATATACGTTTCAAACGGATATTTACTCTGGCCCCTTTGTTGGTCGAACGACGGATTCTGGCCGACGCCGTGCCTTGAATGCCGCTTCTATCTTGCTTAGCAGGATTGGCGCTTTCATGGCCGCGAATGACGCCACAGATAAAGGAGCATAGGTGCCGCGCGGCAGCCAAGCAATGATAAGTCCGCTGCGCTCAACCCATCCTGCGAGTCCTTCTCAGCTTTCATCAAAATAGTCTTCGCCAGTAGCAAAGTAAAAGCGGTACTTGTTCTTCATGCTGCGAAGAATGGGGTCGATATTCACGGCAAACTCCAGTGCCTGGAGTCTGTCCGCACCATGAGCTATATATGGAGGCTCGTTCAGGCCATTGAATTCAACTCGGCAACTAGCTGTTCCCGGACTGACGTCGAAATTTACATCGCTAGAATTTACTTCTACGGGAAGGTAAACCTGGACTGTCAGCTCGTGCCTGACATTTTCACCGTTCTGCGAGAAGGTTAATTTCCTCTCCGCGATTATCCTGCTGCCATCGGTGCTCATCATTCATACCCCATGCATTGTCTGTAAGATTTGTTGGCCGCCTCGAAGCATTTGAATTTTTTTCTTCCTGTCAGAGACGCGCAAGTACTCAAGATACTGTCTTTTAACGCTTGGCAATTTTTCTCTCGTTCTTCTGAACTCTCACACACGTTATTAAGCTTGTTACTAATTGCTTGCTCTATCTGACTGATGGCATTGAGGGGCGACATCTTGAACAGCGTTTCGAGCAGTCCGTCAGCACTGACTTCCGGCGCCGATGCTTCGGGCCAGTCTATCGAGCTTGGCGGGAGGACCTCGCCGCTCACATTGTTGGGGTCGACTGGATTGTAGGCGCCAGTTGTTCCTGGCGGTAATGTGGTCGTCGGATTTACGGCACCTCTCATTTGTGTTCCTTCCGGGTCAATCCACGTAAGCGGGCTATTTAATGCATAGGCGTATGTGCTGATTCCACCATTAAGCCCAATTGGATCGGATTGCACGTAGCGCCCGCCACCCATGTCGTAGTCTCTCGCGCCGTTCTGATTCAAGCCGGTCGCGGCATCGAACCGCTGTCCCGGAAACCGCATATCGAACACGAGTGGAGTGGCATCCCCATCCGGATCCTGAGCCGGCACGCTGTTGCCGAAGGCCTCGCTCTTCAGATCCCATGTCCACACCGGCACATTGCGGGCCACCTCGATGACCACCCGCGGGGTGCCCAGATGATCGGGTTCGATATAGTGCAGCTGGTTGCCGTTGGCGATCAGGCCCACCGGCAGATCATCCAGCCAGATCGCTTGTTGTAGCGCCGCCCCGGTGTTGTCGTAGTCGCCCAGCCAGTGGCCGGCTTCATCGTAGAGCGTGTAGGTGTTAGCCGTGCCGGCGTACTCGCGTACCTGCTCGCCCTTGCCGTTGTAGGCGTAGTTGCGCTGCACGATCGCGTTCTGTTTGACCTGGGCCATTCTTCCGGTGTCGTCGTACACGAACTCCTTGGCGATGCCGCCGATAGCGGTGGTGTTGCCGGCGTTGTCGTAACTGCGGGCCGTGGTGCCGACCTGGCTGAGGCGGTGGTTGGTCGAGGGATAGCTATAGGCCTGGGTGCCAGCGCTGTTGGTGAAGCTCTGGCGGTTGCCGGTGGCATCGTAGGCGTAGCTCTCGATAGCCACGTCGGTGGGGCCATCCTTGAACTTGGTGAGCCGGCTCAAGGCGTCGTAGTCGAACTTCACCAGCGGGGTGGCGCTGGCCGCCGGGGTCAGTTGCGTGAGGTTGCCGACCGGGTCGTATTGGAAGCCGACCGACAGGCCGCCCGTGCTTGCGTCATGGATAGCGGTTGGCTGGTAGTTCTGGTTGAGCGGACGCAGCAGCTGCCGACCGTTGCCGTAGGTCCAGCCGGCGACCGGGCCGAAGGGGTGATAGCTGGCCTGATTCAACAGCACTTCACTGGCGGCGCCCGCCCGCTGCACATTGACCTGGGTGGTGCGGCCCTGGGCATCGCGGGTGTAGGTCGCCACGGCGCCATCGGGGTAGGTCACGCTGCTCAGTTGCCCGGCCAGGGTATAGGCATAGCGCACGGTGAGGGCCACGCCGTTGGTGGTCTGCACCTTGCGCACCAGATTCCCGAAGCGGTCATAGCAGTACTGGGTAGTGCCGCTGGCATCGGTGAGCTGGGTCAGGCGGCCGGTGGAGAAGGTTTCCCCACTCTGGCAAACCGCTTCGGGAGTGTCGTAGGTATAGCCCACGTTGAGAGCGGTGGTGGCGTAGGCGATGCCGGTCAGCCGGTTCAACACATCGTAGCTGTAGGTCGAAGTCTGGCCCCGCGCATCGGTCTGGGTGGCGCGATTGCCGGCACTGTCATAGGTATAGGCGGTAGTGCCGGTGTCCGGACTAACCAACTGGGTCAGATCGCCCAGGCCGTTGTAGGCGTAGGTGGTATTCAGGCCCTTGGGATCGGTGACCTGGGTCAGGTTGTCCTGGGCGTCGTACTGGAACTGGGTCTGGGCATTGATGCCGCCCACATCCTGCAAGGTGCGGCTGAGACGGTTCAGCGGGTCGTAGTCGTTATTGGTGACCCGGTCCAGGGCATCGGTCACCGTGTCGGTGTTGCCGTTGGCGTCATAGGTGAAGTCGGTGGGGTTGGCCTGCGCATCGGCCTGGGTCTGCAACTGGCCCAGCTGGTTGTACACCCGCGACAGGGTGCGCTTGAGCACGTTGCCCGGGTCCTTGGTGTCTTCCTGGGTGCGGTTGCCGGCGTTGTCCAGGGTGTAGTGGATCGTATTGCCGGCGTTGTCGGCGATATCGGTCAGCCGGTGGGCGGCATCGTAGGCATACGAAGTAAAGGCGCCATCGGGCTGGATCACCTTCTTGACCAGACCGGTCGGCCAGTACTCGATGGCGGTGATGGCGTCGTCGGTCTCGACCGCCGCATTGGCCCCGCGCACCTTGCGGGCCGTGAGCCAGCCGCGCGGGTGATAGGTCATGTCGGTGATGACGCCGTTGGCGTCCTTGACCGACAGCACACGGCCGGCGCCATCAAAGGCCAACGTCTCGGTGATCTGGCCCAGCGCGTTGGTGACTTTCCACAGGTCGCCCTTGCGGTAGGGGCAGTTGGTCGGCGCAGTGGCGCAACTGGCCTCGTCGGCCATGCGATAGGTGTAGGTGGTGGTGTCGCCTACGTCGGTGCGCGGGCCGTTGACCGAGGTGACCAAGCCGACCAGTGGGCAGGTGCCGGTGGTGATGTCCGAGGACTCGCAATAGGTCGTCGTGGTGGTGCGTACAACGCCAGACACCGGATCGATCTGTGAAGCGGTCAGGGCCTGGCCGCGGGTGTTGTAGGTGTAAGTGGATTTGGCGACCAATGTGTTGGCGGAGTTATAGGTGCGGCGCTCGACGGGTGAAGGAAAATCAACATGCCAGTCGGTCTGCGTCTTCCGCTTGGTCGTGGAAGAATTTGCCGCGTCCACTTTCTGCGTAAGCAAGCCGCGTGTGTTGTAGTCATAGTCGGTCGTAGCGCCCGCGGCATCCGTCGCCACGTTCCATCGCCCATTGCTATCGAAAGAAAATAGCGATGTACGCGTCATACAACCCGTGCATTGCTCCACTATCGACGTGGCCTTCTTGACGCCTTTCAAAACTGCGAAAGACCGCACCTGAGTCGCGCCACCCGGCCCGATCACATCCGCCGACCCGTCTGAGTTGTACTGCACAGAGAATTTGTTGGTGGCACCGGCATGTTCGGTCGATACCGCTCGACCATCGGCCTGATACTTGAAGGTCGCGTAGCGACCGGCGCTTTCGTCCGTTATTCCGGTCAGGGCGAAGGGAAGGTCGGTGCCTCCCGTATTCGCAGACTCGTTGTAGTGATATTGCTGCACGGTGCCGCCGGGGTAACCGGCAGTGGCCAGTCGGCCGCTTGCATCGTACGTGTACAGGAAAGTATTCCCGTTGGACTCGGTAATGGATTCCAGCAGCCCGGTGGAACTGTATGAAGAATCCAGATATCGACCCAGGTGGTCTTGTGCTTTGGTCAAGAGGTAGTCGTTGGAATTGCCTTGTACTACTCCGTTGTTATAGGTGAGCGTCACCTGATCTTCGTTGCGTCCGGTTATCTTTATCAGACGACCCAGGCTGTCGTATTCCTCTACCTGTTGTTTGTCGCGGAAGGTGTAGGTCCAACCCAGCAACTCCCCCGAAGATCCGACGTTCTTGATCAGGGTAATCGGCGTATCGGTGTCCGTGCTCCATACGCCTGCAGTCTCTTTGAACGTGACCTTTTCACCGGAAGGTCGGGACGAGACGACATACCTGATGTTCCCACTTAGATCCTTGATTGAATGCAGATCTCGCGAGTAAGTATGGGTCCAATGCGGGCCAAGGGAGGAGCCAGACGCTCCGCTACCGCTGTTGTAGTGCCGGGAGAAACTGAGAAGAGACGACAGAAAAACATCATCGGTGCGTTGATATTTATTGCCGACACTGACGTTTATGGGATTGCCGCAGCCTGCATTTGAATCACAGCTTGGCGACCCTAGATTTTTCTCCGGGGCAGTACAATCAACGCAATCAGACGTTGTATAGAAAAGCGGCCCCCATGTGAGCTCTTGGCCGTTGCCCGCTCCACAAATGCCGGTTCCGGGGTCTACACCGACGTCCTTATACAACAAGGTGAAATGATCGGTGTTCCACACACACCCTATGAACTGTTTCGTTCGAGAAAATGCATTGCTCGGGTTGTAGAAAGGAACGGCAGCGCCTGCTGCCTCACATGCCGAGATGGCCGTGCCAGGACTATCGCCAAATCTGCCAGGAGGCCAGCTTCCCGGACCTGCAACGACACATGTTTGCGCGTCGGCAGCGCCTGAAATTATCAAAAGAAATGCCAAGAAAACCGTCGTCACATAACGGCGTGCCGTCAAGGCAAATGCGAAACGCATTCTCCTTGATCGTGTTGAGTCGAATCCTTCTGTGATCGTAAGAACTTCTTCTGGCGCCGCAATGCTTCCCTGCATGACTTGTCCCCTGATTTTGAGGCCTCACGATGGCTCAAAGGACCGACCGGCGCAAGACGATTTAAAGTTTTCAGTATTTAGTGAGAAGAGTCACGTTAGACCGCAGGCACTGGTGTTCCAGCAAAATCGACAGTGCTATCGCAAGTAACGCCCCTTCATCTCAAACGCAATCCGCAATGCCATCGCCTCATCGCGGGCAGGTCGCTCCATTCGATAGCGAAGAGAGTGCATTCTGTAAAGAATGAAACTTGTTTCCAGGACAGGGCCGTTTGTGGTTAAGAGGGAAACGCACTCCTTAAGTCTTTGCAAGACTGCAACCAGAACCGCTCCAAACAAAAAGGCCTAGCCTCGCGGCTAAGCCTTTTCTTGGTGCCGAAGGTGGGACTCGAACCCACACGCTTTTAAGGGCGGCGGATTTTGAGTCCGCTGCGTCTACCATTCCGCCACTTCGGCGCGGCCGCGAAGTATAGCGGAGTGCGTGGCGATTGCCCAATGGTGGCGGCCTTGTTGGGTGGGGAAGGGCGGGTCCGGCGCTGGCCAGGATGCTGCACCGCGGGATGCATTCCAGGGAGGATTGGGTATCTTGACAGCGCTGTCAGCTAGTGCCGTGCATGGCGGCCGGCAACGGAACTCCAGCATCGCCTAGTATTGCGCGTCGGGTCAGGGCCGGGTGCGCCGCGGTGCACTGGTTCTCACGCCGTCTCCGACCGACACCCCAAACCTCCCGGGAAGAAAACAACAACATGGCCACACAACAGACCCGCTGGTCGCAGTTCGGCGTACTCATCACGGTATTTTTCTTCTGGGGATTCGTCGCGGCCAGCAACGACATCCTGATCCCGGTGTTCAAGACCGCCTTCGGCCTGACCCACGCGCAGAGCCAGCTGGTTTCGGTGGCGTTCTATGTGGCCTATACGGTCGGATCGATTATCTATTTCCTGGTGTCGATGTTCGTTGGCGGCGACGTCCTGAACCGGATCGGCTACAAGAATGGCATCGCCCTGGGTCTGGTGATTTCGGCCGTCGGCACCCTGCTGTTCTACCCGGCCGCCAACCTGGGCTCGTTCAACCTGATGCTCGCAGGCTTGTTCATCGTCGGCCTGGGCTTCTCGCTGCAGCAGATCGCCGCCAATCCCCTGGCGATCGTCATGGGCGACCCGCACACCGGTTCGCAGCGCCTGACCATGGCCGGCGGCGTCAACAACTTCGGCACCACCATCGGGCCGCTGCTGGTCAGCGTGGCGATCTTCGGCAGCGTCGCCGCCGGCGGCACCGAAGCCAGCATCGAAAGCGTGAAGACGCCTTACCTAGTGCTGGGCCTGGCCTTCATCCTGGTGGCGGTGTTCCTGAAGTTCTCCTCGGTGCCGGACCGCATCGACCTGGATCAGGTCACCGAATCCGAAGCCCAGGACAACAGCAAGCTGCTGCATAAATCCTCGGCATTCGGCTACCCGCAGCTGGTGCTGGGCATGCTGGCGATCTTCGTGTACGTGGGGGTGGAGGTTTCCACCGTGGCCAACCTGCCGGCGTATCTGCAGGAAAGCATGGGTATTTCCACTTCCTCGGTAGCGCCTTATGTGTCGCTGTACTGGGCCAGCCTGATGATAGGCCGCTGGACCGGCGCCGCCGGTGCCTTCAATGTCGGCGCCAGCGCCAAGCGCCTGCTGACCCTGATCCTGCCGTTCCTGGCCTTCGGCGTGTTCCTGGCGGTCAATGCGATAGCCAAGCACGAAGTGTCGCAGTTCCTGGGCTATGTATTCGTCATCGCCTTGATGATCCTGGCCACGCTGGCCAGCCGCGGAAGCCCGGCGCGCATGCTGCTGTATTTCGCGATCTGCGGTATCGCCGCGTTGCTGATCGGCATGTTCACCACCGGCAAGGCCAGCGCGGTCGCCTTCATCAGCGTCGGCCTGTTCTGCAGCACCATGTGGCCCTGCATTTTCGCCCTGTCGATCACCGGCCTGGGCAAACATACCAATCAAGGCAGCAGCCTGCTGATCATGATGATCATGGGCGGCGGCATCGTCAGCTGGATCCAGGGCATGGCCGCGGACAGCATCGGCATGCAGATGAGCTACATCGTCGGTGTGGCCTGCTTCGCCTACCTGGCTATCTATGCGCTGCTCACGGTGGGCATCCTGCGCTCGCAGGGTATCGATCTGGACAAGATAAGTGCGGATGGGGGGCACTGAGGTTACAGGTCGTCATCGCGGTACTGAGACCCAAGGATCGTCATCCCAGCGAAAGCTGGGATCCATTTTGATCTTGCCCTGAGTAACCGTCGGCCATCCAAAGCTAACGTCAAAATGGATCCCAGCTTTCGCTGGGATGACGACACCTAATTTTGACGGACTATTTCGACGACCCGTTTTTAGCCAGGGCCGAGTCTAAGCGGCCCTGCGATCAGTTCGGCACGATCTGGTCGGTGCCCAGCAGGCGCTCGCCGCGGCTCTGCCATTCCGCATCTTCGCCGGTCGGCGAGAACACGCCGCAGCGGACCATGGTGCGCTGGTAGACATGCAGTGACACCGCGATGGCCTTGTCGCTGGGGTTGCGGATGGTGTGGTACTCGTGCGGCGGAATCAGGCTGCCCGCCGAACCGGTGCCGGCCTCGATGGTGCCGGCGGCGACGAAGCGGTAGCGGTCGTCGTCGCGCTCGGCCAGTTCGTACTGGGTGATTTCCAGACGGCCTTTCCAAACGCCTTCCACGCACCACATGCCGGAATGGTCGTGGATCTTGGTGCCCTGGCCGGGGCCCCAGGTCATCGCCACCACGCTGTAGCCGTGTTCGGGACTGGTGTAGAGCTCGCGGCGCGCGTAGTGGTCGGCGATGGGCTCCAGCACGCATTCGGGCAGGGCCACGTCCTGGTCGCAGATCATTTCGCACAAGGTCTTGCGCAGGGCATCGGTAATGGCGCGGTCGTCGCCCAGCGCGACAGCTGCGTCCAGCGAGGCGATCAGTTTGTCGTGGCCGGGGAAGTCGAGGGTCATGGCGTGGATCCGGCGGAAGTGTGCGGCCATTTTAGCCGCTACGGTCCGCCGGAAGCAGAACGACGTGGGAGCGGCCTCCGGCCGCGAGCTCTTTTTGCCTGGATATCCCGGGAAAGAGCTCGCGGCCGGAGGCCGCTCCCACGTGTTTGGGCTACAGGGAGTCCAGAAAGCCTTGTACGGCCGGCCCGAAGCGCTCGATATCCACCAGGAACGCGTCATGCCCCTGCGGCGATTCAAGCGGCTGGAACTGCGCATCGGCCCCGCCCAGGCGCAGGCCTTCCGCGATCTGCTGCTGTTGCTGCAGGGGAAACAGGATGTCGGTGGCCGCGCCGATGGCCAGCGCTTTTTCCACCTTGATCCGCGCCAGTCCCTGCAGCACGTCGCCCCCAGCGACTTCGGCCAGGTCGAACCAGTCCATCGAGCGGCTGAGGTAGAGGTAGCAGTTGGGGTCGAAACGGCGGACGAAGCGGCGTGCGTGGCCTTCCAGGTAACTCTCCACCTGGAACTCCAGGCCGAAGGGCTCTTCGTCGGGATGGTCCGATTCCAACCGCACCCGGCCGAAGCGGCCGTCCCATTCCAGCGCCGAACGGTAAGTGATGACGCCCAGTTTGCGTGCCATGCGCATGCCGGATTCCGGATACGAGGCGTCGTCGTAGTCGCCGTTGTTCCACTTCGGGTCCAGCCGGATCGCCTCGCGCTGCAGCGAACGGATGGCGATGGAAAACGGGAGCGCCTGCGCGCTGCCGGAAATATTGATATGGGTGCGCGCCAAGCCGGGGTGGCGCAGCAGGAACGCCAGCGCGGTCATGCCGCCCATGGAATTGCCGATCAGGCAGGCCAACCTTTCGATGCCCAGACCCCGCACCACTTCGCGTGCGGCATCGGCGCCGTCTTCTACCGACAGTTCCGGGAAATCCAGACGGTACAGGCGGCCGGTCGCCGGATCGGTCGAAGCCGGACCGGTGGAGCCCTTGCAGCTGCCCAGCGAATTCACGCACACCACGAACCAGCGGTCGGTATCGATGGGCTTGCCCGGCCCGATCATCGGTTCCCACCAGCCGGCTTCGGGATTGCCGGCATTGCGGGCGGCATGGGCATCGGGCGACAGGCCGGTGACGATCAGCACGGCGTTGTCGCGTGCTGCGTTCAGTTCGCCCCAGGTTTCGTAGGCCACCCGCGCGCCGTGCAACTCGCCGCCGCGCTTCATGGAAAACGGCGAGGGCAGGGAATGGAAGCGGGTGCCTGGAGGAATGAATTCGGTCATCGGGCCAGTTTAGCAGCGCGCCACGCGGTCGAACCGCGTGGCGTCCGCTGGCAGCGACAGCCAGCAAGGCCATCGCCACGTTGTCACACCAGCGTCAGCGTCACATCGATATTGCCGCGGGTGGCGTTCGAGTACGGGCACACCACATGGGCCATCTGGACCAGTGATTCGGCTTGCTCGCGCGGCAGACCGGGCAACGAGATCTTCAGTTCGACTTCAATGCCGAAGCCATTGGGAATCTGGCCGATGCCGACATTGCCTTCGATGGACACATCGGCGGGCAGTGCGATCTTCTCGCGGCCGGCGACGAATTTAAGCGCGCCGATGAAGCAGGCCGAATAACCTGCGGCGAACAGTTGCTCGGGGTTGGTGCCGTCGCCGCCGGCGCCGCCCAGTTCGCGCGGGGTGGTCAGTTTGACGTCCAGCACGTTGTCGGAGGAGACGGCACGGCCGTCACGGCCGCCGGTGGCGGTAGCGGTGGCGCGGTAGAGGACTTTTTCGATGGACATGGGTAACTCCTGAGTGGTGAGGGGCGGCCTGGAAAGGACCGGTGGCCGCTGCCGGTTTGTATAATGCGCTATTATATAGCGCGCTATATATTTATCGAAGAGACTTCATTGGGTTGTCCGTATCAGTCGGCCTGCGTGCTCGCGATCAGATTGCCGCGCAGCGATTCCAGGCGCGACTTGATCTGTCCAAGCTGATCGACGCCCAGCGCGGCGGCGCAGAACACGCCCTCCGGAACCTCTACCGCCCGGGCCTTGAGTGCCTTGCCGCTGCGGCTGAGTGCGATCACCACCTGGCGTTCGTCGTCGGCGGAGCGGGTACGGGTCAGCAAGCCGGAAACTTCCAAACGCTTGAGCAAAGGGGTCAACGTGGCCGAGTCCAGGAACAGGCGCTCGCCGATCTCCGACACCGTCAACTCGTCGCGTTCCCACAGCACCAGCATGACCAGGTACTGCGGATAGGTCAGGCCCAGCGGGGCCAGCAGCTTGCGGTACACCTTGTTCATGGCCAGCGAGGCCGAATACAGGGTGAAGCACAACTGGTTGTCCAGCTTCAGCAGC
This sequence comes from Pseudoxanthomonas sp. CF125, assembly GCF_900104085.1. GTDB lineage: Bacteria > Pseudomonadota > Gammaproteobacteria > Xanthomonadales > Xanthomonadaceae > Pseudoxanthomonas_A. The sequence goes on along the minus strand of NZ_FNLD01000001.1, from coordinate 991,024 downwards.
GCGTCGGCGCTGGCCTTGGGGGAACGGGTGGGGGTTTTGGTCGCCATGCCGCCAATATAAATAGCGCGCTATATAATTGCAAGCTACTTATTGCGTCGCGCCGACGAATGGCATTCGAGGTGATGGAAAAGGAAAAGCAATTCCGCGCCGCTCCGGCGGAGCTACGGGTTCGCGCCGCCCAGAACCAGTTCGACAGGCGCAGCGGCCGGCAGGCTCACGCGCACCGGCTTGGACTCCAGATCGCCTTCCTGGCGCATCGGGTCGCCGCTGGCCGACAGGCGCGCGATCAGTTCCACTTCCTTCAGCGCGGAAAGTTTCTGCGTGGGCATGGGGCTGTCGCCGTCGTCCAGCGTCAGGCTGAGGGGAAGATCCTGCAGGCTGTGTTTTTCCACCGCGACCGGCATCGGCGGACCGCCGGGGATGCGCGCGATCACGAACACGGTGGTGTCGCCGCGCAGGCGTACGCGCGAGGCGAAGTCCGGATCGAGCGCGACCTTAACCGTCAGCGCGTTGGCGCCGGCGGTCCGGGTAGCGGGTTCGGCAGCGGCCGGCAACGGCGACAGGCCGGCTTCGGCGCGGGCGGCGTCGATCTGCTTGCGCAAAGTGGCGGCCGTGGCCGGATCCACCTGGGAAAGCAGTGGTTCCCAGGTCTTGGCGGCTTCGGCCGGCTGTCCATTCTGGCGCTGGGAAATACCCAGCAGCCAGATCGCGCGCTGGTGGCCGGGCTGCTGCGTCAGGGCGTGCTTCACCCAGGCGATGGCTTGGCTATCGAGCTTGCGCTCGGACGACGCGTACAGGCGTGCCTGCGCGGCTTCGACCAGCAGATTCGGATCGTCCGGCAGCAGCTTCACGGCCTGCGCGAAAGCTTCGCTCGATTCGGCCATCTTGCCTTGCGAGGCAAGCGTTTTCCCCAACAGCTGCCAGCCTTCGGGCTGGTTGGGATTGCGTTTGAGTTCGGTGCGCAACTCGGCGATGGCTGCATCCAGGGACATCGGTGCTTCGCTGGCGGCTTGCTCGATGGAAGCGGGCGTTCCGGTCACGCGGTACAGGGCAAACGTCGCCAAGCCCAGCGCCGCAATGCCGCCCAACACCAACGTGCGCGAATCGCGCCACAGCGGCCACAGCACGCCGCCCAGCACCGCCACGCTCAGCAACACGGCTAGTGCGATGAAGGTTGCCATCACCACTCCTGATTGTCGTCGTCGGCCACCGTGCCGGCGGCGCTGCGCTTGCGCACGATGCGGAACACGATGGCGGCGCCTGCCAGCAGCAGCAGCGCCGGGCCGAACCACAGCAGCCAGGTATTGCTCGCGACATCGGGTTTGTACAGGACGAATTCGCCGTAGCGTTCGACCAGGAAGCGCTTGATCTCTGCGTCGGACTTGCCCTGGTTCATCAGGTCCAGCACCTCGCGACGCAGGTCGTGCGCGATCTGCGCGTTGGAGTCGGCCAGCGATTGGTTCTGGCACATCACGCAGCGCAATTCGGCGGTGAGCTGGTGGAAACGTTCTTCCTGGGCCGCGTCGCGGAACTGCAGCGGCGTGGGATCGCTGACCTGCGCGCGCGCCAGCGGAGACAGCAACAGCATTGCGAGCAGGAGCAAGGTCTTCATCACTTTTCCGCTTCCGCCTTTTCAAGCGCGGGAATCAGTTCCTCGGCGATGATCTCATCGGTGATCGCGCCCACGTGTTTCCAGCGGACGATGCCTTTGCCGTCCACCAGGAAGGTTTCCGGAGCGCCATAGATACCCCAGTCGATCGCGGTGCGGCCTTCCTCGTCGGCCACCACCATCAGGTAGGGATTGCCGAACTGCTCCAGCCAGCGCAAAGCGTCTTCGCGCGGATCCTTCAGGTTGTAGCCGATGAAGCGCACGCGCTTGGTCAGCGCGAACTTGCTGATCACCGGATGCTCCACGCGGCATTCCGGGCACCAGCTGCCCCACACATTCATCACGAACGGCTGGCCGCGCAATTCGGCCAGAGTGAAACGCTTGCCCGGCTCGTGCAGCAGCGGCAGGTCGAAGGCCGGCGCCGGTTTGCCGATCAGCGGCGAGGGCAGGGCGTCGCGGCCGGCGCGGTCCGATTGCTTCACGCCGTAGTACAGCAGTCCCATCAAGCCGATGAAGAACAGGGCGATGATCACGCCGGCAAAGACGAACGCACCGGTGTGCGGCGACTTCGGCGCGGGGGCGGGTTGGTTCATCGCGGGCTGGTTCATTACTTATTCTCGGTTTTGCGGAAACGTCGGTCGGTGGCGGTGACGAAACCGCCCAGCGCCATCAGGCCGGCGCCCAGCCAGATCCAGCGCACGAACGGCTTGATATGGATGCGCACCGCGCGCGCCTGGCCGCCCAGCGATTCGCCCAAAGCTACGTAGACGTCGCCGAACACGCCAGGGTAGATGCCGACTTCGCTCATCACCTGTCCACCGCTGGCGTAGGCGCGTTTCTCGGGATTGAGCAGCACCAGCGGCTGGTCGCCGCGAAACACCTGCACGTGCCCACGCGTGGCCAGGTAGTTGGGACCTTGCAGTTCGTCCACGCCTTCGTAGCGGAACGAGTAGCGTCCGATCCGTTCCGACTGGCCCGGCGTCATCGCCAGCTCGCGCTGCACGTTAAGGCCTTCCACCAGCAACGCGCCGATCAGGAACACGGCGATGCCGCCATGCGCCAGGGTCATGCCCAGCATCTCGGCGGTGAAACGGTTGCCCTTGGATTTGAAGCGCGACCACAGGAAACGCAAGGTGCCGAAAGCGACCCAAGCGGCAGTGGCGATGCCAGCGGCGGTTTTCCACTTCCCTTGCGGCGCGGTGAAGTAGGCGATCGCTCCCAGCACCAGCGCCAGCACCGCCCAGGGCGCCAGCATGCGCAGCGGCCGAGACATTTCCTCGCGTTGCCAGCGGGTCAGCGGCCCGAACGGCAGCAGCAGCACCAGCGGCGCCATCAACAACAGGAACAGCAGGCCGAAGTAGGGCGGCCCGACCGATATCTTGCCCAGCCCCAGCGCATCGGCGAGCAGCGGATACAGCGTGCCCAGCAGCACCATCGCGCAAGCGCAGGTCAGCAGCACGTTGTTGGCCAGCAGCAGGGTTTCGCGGGAGCTGGCGGTGAAGGGCGCGCCCTGTTCGAGCCGCGATACGCGCAGCGCGTACAGGACCAGCGAACCGCCTATCACCAGACCCAGGAAAATCAGAATGAAAAGTCCGCGCGAGGGATCGGCGGCGAAGGCATGCACGCTGGTCAGCACCCCGGAGCGCACCAGGAAAGCACCCAGCAGCGACAGCGAAAACGCTGCGATAGCCAGCAACAAAGTCCAGCCGCGGAAACTGCCGCGCTTTTCGGTCACCGCTTGCGAATGCAGCAGCGCCGCACCGGCCAACCAGGGCATGAAGCTGGCATTCTCCACCGGATCCCAGAACCACCAGCCGCCCCAGCCCAGTTCGTAATACGCCCACCAACTGCCCAGGGCGATGCCTATGGTCAGAAAGCCCCAGGCGATATTGGTCCACGGCCGCGTCCAGCGCAGCCAGCGCGCATCCACGCTGCCGTCGATCAACGCAGCGATGGAGAAAGCGAACGGCACCACAAAACCCACGTAGCCGATGTACAGCATCGGCGGGTGGATGATCATCCCCACGTCCTGCAGCAACGGGTTGAGGTCGCGGCCTTCCAGCGGCGCGGGCAGCAGGCGGACGAAGGGATTGGAGGTGAAGATCAGGAAGGCCAGGAAGCCCAGGCTGATGAGCCCGATCACACCCAGCACGCGCGCGATCACGCGTTCGGGAAGTCCGCGCGAGAATTCGGCCACCGCGGCATTCCACACCGCCAGCACCAGCGTCCACAGCAGCAGCGAGCCTTCATGCGCGCCCCAGACCGCGGTGTAGCGGTACACCATGGGCAGCAGCGAATTGGAGTTGTCGGCCACGTACTTGACCGAGAAATCCTGGGTGACGAAGGCCACGGTCAGGACCACGAACGCGCCGAGCACCAGGAACAATTGCGCGTAGGCGGCGGGGCGGGCGACGGCCATCCAGCCGGACTTGCCGCGCTGCACGCCGGCCAGCGGCAATACCGCCTGCAGGCCCGCGATGAGCAGCGCCAGGATCAGCGCTACCTGGCCGAGTTCGGGCAGCATCTAGCGTTGTTCCGTTGCGGCGGCGGGCGCCTGCACGTCGTGCTTCTTGTGCGCCATGCCCATCTTGTCGGCGACTTCCTTGGGCATGTAATTCTCATCGTGCTTGGCCAGCACGTCCTCGGCCACGAATACGCCATCCTTCATGGTTCCCGTGGCCACTACCGCTTGGCCTTCGCGGAACAGGTCGGGAAGGATGCGGTTGTAGACCACCGGCAACAGCGCATCGCCATCGGTGACCTTGAAGTGCACTTCCAGCGAGCCGGGTGTACGTTGGAACGAACCTTTCTCGACCATGCCGCCCAGACGGAAGCGCGCACGCTCGCCGGTTTCACCGCGCAGCACTTCGGCAGGCGTGTAGAGATAGGCGACATTGCGTTGCAAGGCGAACACCACCAGGGTAGTGGCGACGCCCGCCGCAACGACTAGCAACAGCACCCATAGCAGGCGACGGCGGCGGACCGGATTCATCGGCTCAGCTCCACGGGCTCGGCGCGTTTGGCATCGCGGGCTTTGCGCATGCGCGCGGCGCGCAATTCGCGGCGGATCTGCAGGTGCGGGACCAGCAGATCCCAGAGCATCACCACGGCGAATACCGCATAGGCGCCGATCACGTAGTTCAGATAGGTCATGATTGCGCCGCCAGTTTCGCGACCCAGTCCTTGCCGGCCTCGCGCCGCAGATTGTCGGCGCGCGCGCGCGACAGCAACGAGCCGACGAACCAGAACTGCACGGCCACGAACATCAGCCAGAACGGCAGCTGCATGCTGGGGTCGATCTTGGAGTCGCCGAACAGGCTGATGGTCTGGCCCTGGTGCAGCGAGTTCCACCACACCACCGAATACTTGATCACCGGCAACAGCGCCACGCCCACGATAGCCAGCAGCCCGGCGGCGCGCGCTGCCGCACGGCGGTCGTCGATGGCGTGGTACAGGCCGGTCACGCCCAGATACAGAAACAGCAGGATCAGCTCCGTAGTCAGGCGCGGGTCCCAGTCCCACCACGTGCCCCACATCGGCTTGCCCCAGATCGAACCGGTGACCAGGGTGATGAGAGTGAAGGCGGCACCGACCGGCGCGCAGGCCATGGCCAGGATTTCGCAAAGTTTGATCCGCCAGATCAGCGCGATGGCCGCATAGACCGCCATCACTCCGAATACCAGCATGCTCATCATCGCGCTGGGCACATGGATGTAGAAGATGCGGAAACTGTCGCCCTGTTGGTAGTCCGCAGGCACCTGGAAGGCCTGCCACAGGCCGATGCCCATCAGGACGAAAGCGACGGCATAACACCACGGCGCCCAGCGGGCCGCGAAGCGGTCGAAGATCGGCGGCGAGCCGAGTTGGTGGAACCAGAGCAGGACGGGATTCATGCGTACGGAAACTTCAATGCAGTGCGATACGGATCGCCGCCGCAGCGGCCAGGGGCGCCAGTACCAGTGCCAGCACCAGTCCCGCGCCTAGGAAAAGCAGTGCGCCGATGGCGTCCAGGCCCTGCGCGCTGCGGGCGACGCTGCCGGCACCGAAGATCAGCACGGGGACGTACAGCGGCAACGCCAGCAGAGCGACAAGAATACCAGAGCGCCTCATGCCGACCGTCAGCGCGGCTACCACCGCGCCCAGCAGGCTCAGCAAAGGCGTGCCCAAGGCCAGCGAAGCCAGCAGTACAGGAAGCTGATCGCGGGGAAGATGCAGCAGCTCCCCCAGCAGGGGTGTGGCCAGGATCAGCGGCAGCGCGGTCGTCAGCCAATGGCTGAGTACGCGCACGGCCACCAGCCAGGCAAGCGGCACGGGAGCCAGGATCCATTGCTCCAGCGAACCGTCCTCGGCATCGCCGCGGAACAGCGTATCCAGCGACAGCAAGCCGGCCAGCAACACCGCCACCCACATCACCGCCGAGGCCACTTTCGCCAATGCCTGCGGTTCGCCGCCCAGCGCCAGCGCGAACAGCACCACCACCAGCAGGGCGAACAGGGCCGGCTGGAAGGCGTCGCCGCGGCGGCGCCATAACAGCCGCAGGTCGCGGACCAGTAGCGCATTGCCTGCCTGCAGCAGGGAAGGCCCGTTCACGGCCGGTCTCCAACCGCGGCGGGAAATTGCATTCCCCCCCTTTGGAAAAGGGGGGCAGGGGGGATTTGCTCTTGCTCTTGATGGGAGCCGCCGAGGAAAGTCAAAAGCAAATCCCCCAGTCGCCGGTGGAGCCGGCGCCAGCCCCCTGTTTCAAAGGGGGAAAATTCAAAGGGGGCAAAAGCGAGTTGAGTGCGGCGTAGGACTTCAAGCATTTGCAGCCCCCAGCACCAGCATCCGCGTCTGCACCGGCGGCGCGGCATAGGCGCCATGGGTGGTCACCAGCGCGGCGCCGCCATCGCGCAAATGCGCGGAAATCATGCGGTTGACCAGATTGATGCCGTCCAGATCCAGGTTGGCGTAGGGCTCGTCCAGCAGCCACAGCGGCGCCGGCGACAGCCACAGGCGGGCCAGCGACAGGCGCTTTTTCTGGCCGGCGGAAAGCTGGCGCGCAAGCGTGTCTTCATAACCGGCCAATCCGACCATGCCCAGCGCATCGGCCGGCAACTGGCGCGCCCGGCGCCCATGCAGGCCGCACAGGAAATCCAGGTTCTCCATTGCGTTCAGGTCGGCCTTCAGCGCCGGCAGGTGGCCCAGATAGGCGATGGCGTGCGAGCGCAGGCTGGCCTGGGCGGTGTGGCCGTCGATGTCGATTTCGCCCGAATCCGCGCGCAGCAGTCCGGCCAGGACGCGCAGCAAAGTGGTCTTGCCAGCGCCGTTGTCGCCCTGCACCAGCAAGGCCTCGCCCGCGCCGACCGCGAAGTCCAGCGGCCCGAACACCGGTTCGTCGTTGCGTGCGAAAGCGAGTCCGCGTGCGGCGAGCAGCGGTAGGGTGGAGTGCGGGGACGGGGTCATCTGCGCCCATTGTAACGGCGCGCCCGCTTCAACTGCCTTGCTCGGCTGGCCAGTTCAGCGGGCCAGCCCGGCAGACCTGCTCATCCAGCCCAGTCGGTGTAGGGCTCGTCGGCCACGCCCGGCGGACGCGGCCACAGCATGCGCAGACGCACCGGTTCGCCGCGTTTCCAGTAAAGCGTGGCGGCCTGGCCGAATTCCCGCGCCCAGGCGTCGCCGGTTTCCACCGGCACATCCAGGACCACCCAGCCGTATTCCACCGCGCCGCCCTGCGCGTTGCTTCCCAGCGAGGAACAGTGCCGGAATCCGCCATCCCGGATGCGCGCCTGCAGATGCTCGTCGGCCGCCATGTTCTGGGCCACGGTCGCGGCGCTGGGGGCGGGATTCCAGGCGGTGATGAACAGATAGTGTTCGGCACCGAGCTCGCGTTCGATGTCGTCGGCCAGCTGGCCCACGCCGAACAGCCATTCCCTGTGCCCGATGGTCACGAAATAATGGGCTACGGCATAGGCCGTCGCCAGCTGCGCCGTCTGTTCGTCATGAAGCGTGGTTCCGTCCATGGCGTCATCATCCCTGTTCTCCGTCATTGCGTACACTCCCGTTCCGCAAGACTCACTCCCCCGACCCACCCCCACGATCCATGGAACGGCCGATGCCCTTCGAAACCAAGCTGCCCAAAGTGGGCACCACCATATTCACCGTCATGTCCCAGCTGGCTGCCGAACACGGCGCGGTCAACCTGGGACAGGGCTTCCCCGATTTCGCCGTGCCGCAACGGCTGGTGGACGAGCTGGCCGGCGCCATGCGTGCCGGCCACAACCAGTACGCGCCCATGACCGGCGTGCCGGCGCTGCGCCAGGCCATCGCCGCCAAGGCATTGCGCTGCTACGGCGCGCAAGTGAACGCCGATATCGAGATCACCGTGACCAGTGGCGCCACCGAGGCGATCTTCAACGCCATCCACGCGGTGGTGCGGCCGGGCGAGGAAGTGATCGTGCTGGATCCGGCCTACGACTGCTATGAACCGGCCATCGACCTGGCCGGAGCCAAGGCGGTGCATGTGGCCCTGGATCCGCAGACTTTCGCGGTGGACTGGCAAAAGGTCCAGGACGCCATCACTCCACGTACGCGCCTGCTGATGATCAACAGTCCGCACAATCCGTCCGGTGCGATGCTCGGGGAAGACGACCTGCGCCAGTTGGCCGGAATTTTGAGCGGTACCGACATCTTCCTGGTCTCGGACGAGGTCTATGAGCACATCGTCTTCGACGGCCGCCGCCACGAATCGGTGCTGCGCTACCCGGAACTGGCCGCGCGCGCCTTCGTCGTCTCCAGCTTCGGCAAGACTTACCACTGCACTGGCTGGAAGATCGGTTATGCGATCGCGCCGCCTGCCTTGAGCGCCGAGTTCCGCAAGGTGCATCAGTACAATACTTTCACGAGTTTTTCGCCCGCGCAGTACGCATTCGCGGCGATGATCCGCGACGAGCCCGAGCACTACGAGCAACTGGGCGCGTTCTACCAGGCCAAGCGCGATCGTTTCCGTGAGCAGTTGCTGGCGACCAAGCTGAAGCCGCTGCCGGTGCCGGGCGGGTATTTCCAGTTGGTGGACTATTCGGCGGTGAGCGATCTGCCGGACGCGGAATTCGTCAAGTGGCTGACGGTGGAGCACGGCGTCACCGCGATTCCGCTGTCGCCGTTCTACGAATCGCCGCCATCGGGCCAACGCCTGGCGCGGCTGTGTTTCGCCAAGAACGATGCGACGATGGATGCGGCGATCGAACGGTTGCTGAAACTTTAATTTTTGTTCGTCATTCCCGCGAAGGCGGGAACCCAGCGACTTTGCTCTGTCGATACTGAGAAACGCAAAGCCACTGGATCCCCGCCTTCGCGGGGACGACGTCGGAAGGAGAATGAGTCTTGCAAGATCTTAGAATTTCACTCGTACAAGGCGCCACCCGCTGGCACGATCCGGACGCCAATCGCGAGTACTACGGCGAGCTGATCAATCCGCTGGCCAACGCGACCGATCTGGTGATCCTGCCGGAGACCTTCACCAGCGGTTTCAGCAACGAAGCCATCGACAAGGCCGAAGGCATGGACGGGCCGACGGTGCGCTGGATAAGCGAGCAGGCCATCGCACTGGATGCCGCGGTGACCGGCAGCGTGCAGTTGCGTACCGAACAGGGCGTGTTCAACCGCCTGCTATGGGCTACGCCCGATGGCGAACTGCAGTACTACGACAAGCGGCATCTGTTCCGCTACGCCGGCGAGCACAAGCGCTACGCAGCCGGCGAAAAACGCCTGACGGTGGAATGGAAGGGCTGGCGCATCAATCCGCTGGTCTGCTACGACCTGCGTTTTCCGGTGTATTCGCGCAACCGCTACAACGTCGAGCGCGAGGGCCAACTGGATTTCGATCTGCAGATTTTCGTCGCCAACTGGCCGGCGGCACGGGCGTATGCGTGGAAAACGTTGCTGCGCGCCCGTGCCATCGAGAATCTCTGCTACGTGGCCGCGGTGAACCGTGTCGGCGTGGACGGCAACGGGCTGGAATATTCGGGCGACAGTGCGGTGATCGATTTCCTGGGCCAGCCGCTGATCGAAACCACCGGCGAAGAGGGTGTCGTCAGCAGCGTTATCTCCGGCGCAGAGCTCGCCGCGCACCGCGAACGATTTCCCGCGATGCTGGATGGCGACGCTTTCTCGCTTTCCTGATCGGCTGCCTGTCGGTCCGGCGATGAACCGGTCTCTTCCTGCGACCCTGTGGACCATCGGCCATTCGGTCCGACAGTGGGAGGAGTTCGTGGCGATGCTGGCCGCGGCGCGTGTCGAAATACTAGTAGACGTACGCCGACCCGCAGGCATCGCTGTTCTGAAGGTAGGTCGGGGCTACGCCCCCGACACTGCGTGTACTTTCGGCACGCCTAGCGTCGGGGGCGTAGCCCCGACCTACTATTTGCTGAAAGAGAGTTCGAGGGAGGTATAGAAGGGCGCGCGCGGCGGCACGATCAAGGTCTTGCCGGAAACGTATTTGCGCATGCATATGCCGATTGGCGAAGAGCCCTGCAGCCAGGTGCGCACCACCTTGCCCTGCGCGTCGAGTTCCATCACCACCACGAACGGCGACAGATCGGGAGTGGGCGTGGCGCAGGCGGCGGTGCCGGCGTCGAGTAGCTCGCCCTGCGATTTCAGCAAGCTCGTCGAGGCTTCCGGCGCAAGCGATCCCTCGTCTTTATCCGCCAGTGCTTTGGCTTCGGCGTATTCCAGTACGGGCGCAGCGGAGAGCTGGCCGCTGAGCATCGCCAGTGCAACTAATACGATGAGTTTCATTTGTTTTTCCTTCCGGTCCTTTCAACGATAGCCCGAAGCCTGCAGCTCGAACAGTTCCGCATAACGCCCGCCCTGCGCCAGCAGTTGTTCGTGGGTGCCGCTGGCTTCCAGTTGGCCCTGTTCCAGGACCAGGATACGGTCGGCCATGCGCACACTGGAGAAGCGGTGCGAGATCAGCACGGCGGTGCGGTCGTCCGACAGTTCCTTGAAACGCTGGAACACTTCGAATTCCGAACGCGCATCCAGTGCTGCAGTGGGTTCGTCCAGGATCATCACCTGCGCATCGCGCATGTAGGCGCGGGCGATGGCGATCTTTTGCCATTGGCCGCCGGACAGATCCACGCCGGTCTTGAAGCGGCGTCCGACCAACTGGTCGTAGCCATTGGGCAGAGTGGTGATGACTTCGTCGGCCATCGCCCGCCGCGCGGCATCGCGGATGCGCTCGCCGTCGTCCATCGCATCGACCTGGCCCACGCCGATGTTTTCACCGGCAGTGAGGTTGTAACGGACGAAGTCCTGGAAAATAACGCCGATGTTCGCGCGCAGGTCCTCGATGTCGTATTCGCGCAGGTCCACTCCATCCAGCAGGATGCGGCCTTCGTCCGGGTCGTATAGGCGCGCCAGCAGTTTCACCAGCGTGGTCTTGCCCGCGCCGTTCTCGCCGACCAGCGCCAGCACTTCGCCGGCGCGCAGTTCGAAAGTGAGATGGCGTACTGCCCAGCGTTCGGCATCGGGATAGCGGAAGCCCACGTCCTCGAAAGTGAAGCCGCGCGCGATCGGTTTGGGAATGGCGACCGGGTTTTCCGGCGAAGTGATTTCAGGTTCGATCTCGAAGAAAGAGAACAGGTCGTCCAGGTAAAGCGCCTGGCTGGCGACCTGCGAGAACCCGACCAGCAACCCTTCCAGCAACTGTCGCAAGCGACGGAAGCTGCCGGCAAGGAAAGTCAGGTCGCCGATGGTGAAATCGCCGCGCACGGTGCGCCAGGCGATGTAGGCATAGGCGATGTAGTAACCCAGCGTCCCCAATGCGGCGAACACCGCCCCCCAGAAGGCGCGCTTCTTGGCCAGGGAGCGGTTGGCCTTGTAGAACTTGTCGGCCAGGGTGCGGTAACGGCCGATCAGGAAGTGGTGCAGATTGAAGATCTTCACTTCCTTGGCGCTTTCCACGCTGGCGCCGGTCTGCTTGACGTATTCCAGCTGCCGGCGCTCGGGCGTCCAGGCGTAATTCAACGAATAACCCATTGCATTGAAATGCGCCTCGCCGACGAAGGCCGGGATCAGCGCCACCGCCAGCAGCGCGATCAACCACGGCGCATAGACCAGCAGGCCGGCGGCGAAACTGATGACGGTGATCGCGTCCTGCACCTGTCCGAACAAGGTGCTCATCAGGTTCATGCGGCCCATGGTCTGGCGGCGCGCGCGGTCCAGCTTGTCCTGCAGATCGGGGTCTTCGAAATCCTCGAGGTCCAGGGTGGCGGCGTGCTCCATCAGGCGGATGCTGGTGGCGTTGGTGAACAGCTCCGACAGCAACGAGTCGGCGTAGCTGACCATGCGCCCTAGCAGATCCGAAAGGATGGCCAGCGCGAACTCCAGCACCAGCAGCCATAACAGTGGGTTGAGTTGCCCGCTGCGGTAGGCCTCGCCGAGGTCCTGGAAACCCAGCCCCAATCCGACCAGCCGTACTGCCTCGTCGATGATCAGCTTGCCGATGTACAGGGTGACGATGGGTAGCAGCGAGCGCACCAGGCGCAAGCCCAGGCTGCTGATGGTCAGCCAGGGGCTGGTGGCCCAGATCTGTCTGAGGAACGGCGGCAGATTGCGCATCGCATTGAAGCGCTCGCGCAGGCTGGGACCGGATTTGCCCTGCCTGGAAGAGGCGGCGGCCGGCGCGGCTGAGGCAGGGGTCGGTTCGGCCATGCCGGCATTGTGCCGTGGGCGCGGTGAATTACGAAATCGAAGGGCGGCTTAGGGCTCGTCCAGCCGCAGAGTGAGGCATTTGGCCGAGCCGCCCGCCTTCAGGAATTCGTCGAGCGGCGTCTCGATCACTTCGAACCCCGCATTCTCCAGAGCGGTTTTCAATGCGCTGCTGGCGCGGTTGACCACTACGCTCGTGCCGATATTGACGGCATTGCAGGCGAAGGCCAAAGCATCCTGTTCGGAAACGGCGATGCGACGGGACTCGGGTATGCGCGAAGCAATGGCGCCGATAGCCTCGGCGTCGAAGGCGGGCGGGTAGTACAGAAGCCAGCCGCCGGTCAGTGGGCAGAAGCAGGTATCCAGGTGGTAGAAGCGGGGATCGGACAGGCGCAACGGGATCGCTTCCAGATCGAACATGGCCGCGACTTCCTGCGCGACGCCCGCATCGCTGCGATGGCCGTGGCCCAGCCAGAGCCTGGGCGCGTCGCGGTCCAGCAGCGCATCACCGGCCCCTTCGAAATCCATTCCCGCCGGTAGCTGGCGAATGGTGAACCCCTGCTGCGCGAACCAATCGGTGAACAAAGCCTCCTCGCCCCGCCGCTGCGCGTGATGGAAGCGGCTGGGCACGAACACATCGCCCAGCACCAGCCCCGCATTGGCGGTGAAAGGCATGTCCGGCAGGCCCTCACCCGCTGCGATCAGGTCGATTCCCGCCAGGTCCGATAACACTCCGTGCAGCGCCGCCCATTGCGATTGCGCACGGGCGGCATCTGCGGAGTGCAGATTTCCTTCCATCCAGGGGTTGATCACATAATCCACCGCGAAATGGGTGGGTGGGCACATCAGGAAGCGGGGGTTGGAGGGCATACGCGATTCCAGCGGGTTTCAAGGGGACGTTGCGGCAATACGGCTTCCGGCGCAATGACGGCCCGCCACTCGGGTAAAATCCGCTACGCAACCCAGCCAGCCACAGAGCCAGTCGTGAGTCCAGATTCCCCAGCCGCGATCGACATTTCGATCAAACAGGAAGACTTCATCCAGAGCGTCGCCGACGCCCTGCAGTACATCAGTTATTACCATCCGGTCGATTACATCCGCAATCTCGCCGCTGCCTACGAGCGCGAGGAGTCGGAAGCGGCCAAGGACGCCATCGCCCAGATCCTGATCAATTCGCGTATGTGCGCCGAAGGCCATCGGCCGATCTGCCAGGACACCGGCATCGTCACCGTGTTCCTGGAAATCGGCATGAACGTGCGTTGGGCCGACGCCACCATGGGCGTGGAGGACATGGCCAACGAAGGCGTGCGCCGCGCCTACAACCATCCGGACAACAAACTGCGCGCCAGCGTGCTGGCCGACCCTGCCGGCAAGCGCGCCAATACGAAGGACAACACACCGGCCGTGGTCAACATGAAAGTCGTGCCGGGCAATACGGTCGAGGTGATCGTCGCGGCCAAGGGCGGCGGTTCGGAAGCCAAGTCCAAATTCGCCATGCTCAATCCTTCCGATTCCATCGTCGACTGGGTATTGAAGACCGTGCCAACCATGGGCGCAGGCTGGTGCCCGCCGGGCATGCTGGGCATCGGCATCGGTGGCACCGCCGAAAAGGCAATGCTGCTGGCCAAGGAAGCGTTGATGGAGCCCATCGACATCACCGATCTGCAGGCGCGCGGCGCCTCCAATCGCGCCGAGGAATTGCGGCTCGAGCTGTACGAAAAGGTCAACGCGCTCGGTATCGGTGCGCAGGGCCTGGGCGGGCTGACCACGGTGCTGGATATCAAGGTGAAGGACTACCCGACCCACGCGGCGAACCTGCCGGTAGCGATGATTCCGAACTGCGCCGCCACGCGCCATGCGCATTTCACACTGGACGGCAGCGGGCCGGTGATGCTGGATCCACCCTCACTGGAGGATTGGCCGAAGCTGACCTACGACGCCAGCAAGGGTCGTCGCGTTGATCTCGATACATTGACCAAGGAAGACGTCGCCAGCTGGAAGCCGGGCGAGGTACTGCTGCTCAACGGCAAACTGCTGACCGGCCGCGATGCCGCGCACAAGCGCATGATCGACATGCTCAACAAGGGCGAGCCGCTGCCGGTGGATCTGAAGGGCCGCTTCATCTATTACGTGGGCCCGGTGGATCCGGTGCGCGATGAGGTGGTCGGCCCGGCCGGCCCCACTACCGCCACGCGCATGGACAAGTTCACCGAACAGGTGCTGGCGCAGACCGGGCTGATGGGCATGGTCGGCAAGGCCGAGCGTGGTCCGGCCGCGATAGAGGCGATCAAGAAGCATCGGTCCGCCTACCTGATGGCGGTCGGTGGCGCGGCTTATCTTGTCTCCAAGGCGATCAAGGCGGCCAAGGTCGTTGGTTTTGCCGATCTGGGCATGGAAGCGATCTACGAATTCGAAGTTCAGGACATGCCGGTGACCGTCGCCGTCGATTCGCAGGGTACGTCAGTGCACAACACCGGGCCGAAGGAATGGCAGGCGCGCATCGGCAAGATTCCGGTGGTGGTGGAATGATTTTTCTCTCCTTCTCCCTCCGGGAGAAGAGCCTGCCCCGTACTTGATACGGGGTGCCGAAGGCGGATGAGGGTACGGCGAAGTCCATGTGGCGCCACTGCCTGGACTTCGCCGTACCCTCACCCCAACCCCTCTCCCGTAGGAGAGGGGCTCAAAACTTTCAGGAGCTTGAATGTCGACGACACTTTATGGTTCGCGCAGCACCGCCAGCCTAGTCGTGCACTGGCTGCTGATCGAACTCGATGTTCCGCACACGCTGCACCTGCTCGATTTCGACAAGCAGGAACAGAAATCGGCCGAATACCTGAAACTCAATCCGGCCGGCGTGGTGCCCACGCTGGTGCAGGACGGGCAGACCATCACCGAGGCGCCGGCCATAGTTATGCACCTGGCCGATAGCCATCCCCATGCCAGTCTGGCGCCGCCGGCCGGTTCGCCCGAACGCGCCCAGTACTACCGCTGGATGCTGTTCATGGCCAATACGCTGCAGCCAGCTTACCGGGCGTGGTTCTATCCGCCCGAGATCGCCGGCGCGGAAAATGTAGAAGCGGTCAAACAGCACGCACGGCAGAAGATCGAAAGCGCCTGGCAGCGGGTCGCCGATCACCTCGAGGCCAATGGTCCGCATCTGCTCGGTGAAAAACTGTCCGCCGCCGATTTCCTGCTGACCATGCTGATGCGGTGGTCGCGGAACATGCCCAAGCCCTCGGATACTTGGCCGGTATTGCTGGCCTACGCGCAGAACATGAAAGCGCGTCCGGCGTTCAAAGAAGTCTACGCACGCGAAGGGCTGACCGACTGGACCTAGCCCGGTAGAGCCGAACAAGCTCGGCTCTACCGGCGTGAGCGGGTACGATCAGCTCACGAAATCGTCGTACTGCTTCTTGCCGCGGAACGGCATCAGGTGCTGTTCGACGATGCCGCGCGGCACTGTCTCCAGCTTCATCACCCCATACTCGACAGGCCATTGCGACTGATCGCGCGGCAGCTTGAAGGTGCCCATCAGCATGTCGACTAGCGGCAGGTGGATGGCGTAGTTGACGTCGATGTATTCCTTCTGGCGCGCGTGGTGCCAGTGGTGGTAGCGCGGCAGCACCAGCAGATATTCCAGCGGCCCGAAGCGGATGCCCAGGTTGGCGTGCGCAAGCACGGCCTGCAGACCCACCAGTACTACGTATGCGTTCACCGCAGAGGCCGAGAAGCCCAGGATCAGCAGCGGCAGCAGCACCGCACTGCGGGTCATCACGATCTCCACGAAGTGGATGCGCGAACCCGCCAGCCAGTCCATCTCGCGGCTGGAGTGGTGCACGGCGTGGAAACGCCAGAGCCAGGGGATGTTGTGGTAAGCGCGGTGAAGCAACGCCTGGGCCAGGTCGGCCACGAACACGGCGATGAGAAATTGTGCCCACACCGGCAATGACTGAATCGCGGCCTTGAGCGCGGGGAACATCGCCAGCCCGGCGATGGTCGAGGTCGAGGCGGTGACCAGGATCAGGATGAACTGCACCAGCACATGGCTCATGAAGAAGTAAGCCAGATCGGTGCGCCAGCCGGACCGCAGCGGAGAGATGTCGCGCTTGCCCAGGAAGCGTTCCATCGGCACGAACACCAGTGCCGAGAAGAACAGCGAGATCACGAACCAGTCCAGCCCCAGCGAATAGGAGGTCTTGCCTATCGAATCGAACTGCACATTGGTCCCGCCCACCAGCACCGCCAAGGTGGCACTGCCCACCCCGAGTAATGCGACGCGCCGGTTGCGGCCGCGCAGGATGGCCAGAGTACCCAGCAGGAAGGCCGCGACCAGGCCGACCAGCAGAAGGTTGCGGGCGAAGGTTTCGCTGTAGACCGCGCGGAATTCCTTGCTGGTCAGCAGTTCGGGGAAGTGGAAGCACAGCACGCCGAAAAGACTGAGCAATCCCAGCAGGGCAGAGGTATAGGCGGTGTAGGAGCGTTTGGGGCGCGGTAAGCTGGACATGCGGATCGTGGCGGGAGCCTGTCGGCGGAGTCCGCGAATAGTCCACTGCCTGCGCGTCGCATTCAAGCGCCATTGGATTCCGACCCAGGCGTCCGCATCTGACTGCTACCAACGTACTCCAAGGGTCCACATGCGCGGCGAACTTATCCAGGATCATCGTCAGATCGACCGGCTCCTGTCCGGCATCCGCCGTATCGCGGTGCTGGGCATCAAGCCGGAGACCCATGCCGCACAGCCGGCGCACATGATCCCCGCCTACCTGCATCGCGTGGGCTACGAGGTGATTCCCGTGCCGGTCTACTACCCGGAGGTCACCCACATACTGGGCAAGCCGGTACTGCGTGCCGTCGCCGACGTCAAAGGGCGCGTGGACGTGCTGAACGTATTCCGCAAACCCGGCGACTTGCCGTCGCATCTGCCGGATATCCTGAAAGCGCGCCCGCGTACGGTCTGGCTGCAGACCGGCATCCGCGACGACGCATTCGCCGAGTCGCTGCTGCGCAGCGGCATCGACGTGGTGCAGGACCAGTGCCTGATGGTGGAGCACCGGCGCTGGCGCAGTTCGCAATGATCCAGGCGCCGGCGCCTATCCGTATTGCATAGGCGTACCGGCGTAGCGATTCAGAACCACTCAAGCAGCGAAATGCCCAGGCCCACATAAGTAGCCTTGTGGTTGTAGTCGATCAGACTTTCGCCATAGCCATGGAACAGTTGCAGATGTCCACGCAGGGTGCGGTCGATGGGGAAGCCCCAGTCCATCTGCACCGACCCGTGCGAATCGTCGCCGCCGCGCAGCGAATGCCTGCCCAGCAGCGAAAACTCATGGCCGTTCTTGCTGTACGTCAGCATCGCATCGCCGCGGCCGATGTAGTTCTGGATATCGGGGTTGTCGTCGTCGTTGCCGTCCGGGATGCGCCACCACGGTCGCACCACGAAAGCCCAGTTTTCCCGGTCCAGTCCCACGTTCAATATCACCCGGTTCCAGCTGCGCGACAGCGGATCGCTGCGGCCGTTGGACTGATGGTTGACGCCGATGCCAGTCATGCGGCCTTTCCAGCCGCCCAGGCTGTAGTTGTTGCGGAACACCAGCATCACTTCCGGTTCGTAATTGGTCTCGCGAAACGGTCGCGATTCCTCGCCGTTGTAGACCTGCCAGCGCGAGCTCTGGGTATAGGCGCCCCACAGGTCGCCGTTGTCGCCGAACAGGTTCTCGGCGAATTTGGTCTTGAAGCTGAGCTGGAACTTGGCCTCCACGCTGGTCAGGTTCTGCGGCTCAGTGACGGTGTTGTCGGGATTCGGCGAGGTGGGCGTCTTGTTGGTGTCGCTGGTCCAGAACGCGGGAAACAGATAAACCGGCTTGTAGGCGCGCATTTGGAACACGCCCAGCTTGGAGTCCTTGGCCAGTTCCCAACGGCTGTCCAGCAGCGAGCCCTTGCCGGCGTTGGCCAGCGCCTCGGCGTATTGGTCGTCGTGGCCGAAGACCGAACCCAGGCGGTGGCGCGCGCGTTCGCGCAGCGACGCATCGGACTCCGGCGCGCTGGCCTTGCGTTCCTGTCTGGCCAATTCGGCGGCCTGTTCGGCTGCCGCATCGGCGGCCTGCGTGTCCCTGGCCTGGCGACCGAGCACCCGGTCGTAGCAGGCCAGCCGGGTCGCATCCGTTTCTATCGCCACACAGGCTTCCGGTGTTGCGGCGGTGGACTCGGGCACGTCTTGCGCGATTGCGGTGGACGAAGCGGCCATGGCCGATGCCAGAAGCGTCTGGCGAAAAAATTTGTGCGTCATCCTGAACTCACATTTTCGACTGGGGGGAAAGCGAACTTCCCATCAGTTTCTCTCGTACCAGCCGCTGCCGCCACCTTTGATGCATGTCGCGCGCTCGTCGCAAGATCGAGCACAGGTCGCATGCAGGGTGCTGCCGCTTAGACGAACCAGGCGAACGCGAACAGGCCCAGCATCGCGAACGCCAGACCCAGCTTCAGTACGGTGCCGAGCAGAATGCCCAGCCAAGTGCCCAGGCCCACCTTGGCCGCTTGCCCGATTTCCCTGCTGTGCCAGAGCTCTCCCAGCAGCGCGCCGACGAAGGGGCCGGCCAGTAAACCGACCGGCATGAAGAACAATCCTGCAAAGGTGCCGATTACCGTCCCAAACAACGCCTTCTTGCTGGCGCCGACGCGTTGAGCCCCGACCATGGTGGCGAACAGATCCGCCGCGATCGAAAGCAGGGTCAGCAGCCCGAGCACTACCAGCGTGACCCAGCCGATCTGCCGGAAATCGCCCGCCCAGGCCGCCAGCAGCATGCCCGCGAACACCAGCGGCAGGCCGGGCAGGGCCGGCAGGATGACCCCGGCGATGCCCACCAAAACCAGGATCACCGCCAATGCGTAGTACAGCGACTGTAATTCCAAAGATTTCCCCTAATTAAATCAACGACTTATATTGATTGTGATAACAGTCAGAATTATTGCATTTTCAGAAATAGCGGGTTACTGTTCAGCCGCTGCGCTTGCCAAGGTCACCGTGCATTGTGGCCTGATGCGGTCGAACCATGTTCCGCTACAACGTTACACGCTTCCTCCTTGCAACCAGCCGCCGGAGCAACGGCGTATCCACCAACCGTTCCAGGGAGTTAGCAGAAATGGCAGATCGCGAAAACGGTACCGTGAAATGGTTCAACGACGCCAAGGGCTTCGGCTTCATCAGCCGCGAAAATGGCGAGGATGTGTTCGTGCATTTCCGCGCCATCCAGAGCCAGGGCTTCAAGAGCCTCAAGGAAGGACAGAAGGTCAGCTTCACCGTCGTCCAGGGGCAGAAGGGCCTGCAAGCCGACGCAGTCGAGGCACTCTGAGCGCCACGCCCGCGCCTTCCAAAGCATTACGCGAAACATTGAAGCCCGGCATAGTGCCGGGCTTTTTTTTACCCAATACAGTGCGTGGCAGAGTAGCGGCGTCACGCGGGACGGGGTCGGGCATATGATCACCTGGACGCCTTGCCCGTGGTGGAGAGCGTGCATATGAATTGGCGAATGCATCCGAAAAGAACAATCGTCCTGGCCGCCATGGCGGTCGGGTTGGGCGCTTGCGCAGGCCAAGGCAGCGGTCCTGCCGCAGGCGGCGGCGATTCTCCGTCGGCGCCTTCCAATACGACTCTGCAGCGCATCCGGGGTGAGGTAGTGGCAGGCAACGACGGTTACGGACTGACGCCATGCGGCAGCGACCGGCAGCGGATTCTCGCGCTTTCCGTCCAGGCCAAAGGCTTCATCGACCGTTTCCAGGCCCCGGTAGGCAAACCGGAATTCTTCCTGGACGCTTGGGCGAGGGAGCAGGGCGGGAAGATGGAGGTGGTTGCGATCGAGCGCGCCCATACCGAAGGACCGCGCTGCGATGCGGCGCCCGAGCAGGCGCAGTTCGTGGCTAGCGGCACCGAACCTTTCTGGTCGCTGCGCGTTTCGCCGACCGGCTGGTTGCTAGAGCGTCCGGACAGCCCGCCGTTGCAGGCGATGGCCGCGGTGGAAAAGATCGGCAGCGGCTACGCATGGGCATCGGCTTCTCCCAAGGCGAAGGTGGAACTGACGCCGGGCTACTGCGCGGATGGCATGGCCGATGCCGCGTCGGCGTGGCAGGCCGGGATCGAGCTGGGCGGTGTGCGGCTTACCGGATGCGCGCATCGCGGCGAGCTGCCGCTGCCATGACCAAGAAGGCCCGCACATGGCGGGCCTTCTTCGACAACGGTACAGGTTTGGAACCCTGGATTAGCGGATCACTACCCGGCCATTCACTACGCGGACATAGGTGTTCTCGCGGACGCCAGCAAGGTCGCGCTGGTTGATGACGACCGTGCGGCCATCGTCCATGCGTACGTGCACATCGTAGGTGTCGCCAGTGGCGCGGTTCTGGATGGCGTTGCCGGCGACGGCGCCGCCGACTGCACCCGCCACGGTGGCGATGTTCTGGTTGCCCTTGCTGCCGCCGGTCTTGTCGGAGATTTCATGGCCGGCGATCGCGCCGACAATGCCGCCGAGCACGGCGCCGGTCTTGGACGGTGCGGTGCGGCCCGAAGCCACAGCGTCGATACGGGTGACGATGCCGCAATCGTAGCAGCGCGCCTGCGAGGAAGCCGGAGCGGGGCTGCCGTACCCATAATTGGGGGAAGTAGTGGCGCAGCCGGCCAGCGTCGCGGCGGCCAGCGCACCCATGGCGAGCAATCGAATCTTCATGCGGTTCTCCTTAGGCATCCAAAGGTTTCGGGACACGGCGTCGGTCCCGACGCCTGTGGAAGCCATCGTGTTGCGCGACGCATGAACCGCGCGTCAATCCAGCCCCGTAGGCCGGCGGGCCACGAATTTCCGCCAGCCTTCGTTCAGCCGCGGAAATCCTGATGACAGGCCTTGCAGTCCTCGCCGATCTTCTGGGTGACGATGCCTTGCGCCGCGCAATCGGCGGGCGGCGCAGCGATGGCCGCGTTCAACGTGGCGCGCAGCCTGCTGGCATGGCCGACGAAGCGCTGGTCCTGGGCCTCGTCCGGGAAGGCCAGTTCCAGGTCGTTGCTGATCGCGCGCAGCGATTGCAGACGCGGGAGGGTGTCGGTCACTGCGCAGCGGCTCTGCTCGCCGTTCTGCTTCAGCAGGCCGGCCTGCTTTTCCATTACGTGCATGACGCTGTCCGGAAACGGATCCTGCCGGGCCTGGATCGCGCGCAAAGCCATCACCGTCAGCACCGCTCCCATCACCAGGCCGATCAGGAACAGGAAGAAGTAACGCGATGCGTTGGAGGCTTTTGCGGGTTGGCTGGCCATGCGGCGGGCTCCTTGAGTGATGATGCCCGGAATAGTACGACGCGCGTCACGCATTCCGCCACGTTTACAATAGTGAGATGAAGAACGAATTGCGCGAACGCTTCGCCGGCATCGATCGGCTGTATGGCCAGGGCACGGTGGAAAAATACGCCGGCTGCCGCGTGGCCGTGGTCGGCATGGGAGGTGTGGGTTCCTGGGTGGTGGAGGCGCTGGCCCGCAGCGGCGTGGGTCATCTCACACTGATCGATGCTGACGATATCTGCGTGTCCAACACCAATCGCCAGTTGCCCGCGTTGGAGGGCCAGTACGGACGCAACAAATCCGAAGCCATGGCCGAGCGCTGCCGGGCGATCAATCCGCTGATCGAAGTGGAAGCGGTGCCATCGTTCCTGACCGCCTCCAATCTGGAAGAACTCCTGGACCGCAATTTCGACCTGGTGCTGGATGCCTGCGACAGCTTCCGCACCAAGGTGGAGATGATCGCCTGGTGCCGCCGCCGCAAGTTGCCCATCGTCGTTTCAGGGTCCGCCGGCGGGCGTACCGATCCCACCCAGATACGCCTGCGCGATCTGTCCCGTACCGAACACGACGCATTGCTGGCGCTGATCCGCAAGAAGCTGCGCAGCGAATTCAATTTTCCGAAGAACCCCGATCGCTACTTCGGCGTGCAGGCCGTTTATTCGCTGGAAAACGTGAAGTACCCGCAGGCCGACGGCAGCGTCTGCGGCGTGCGTCCGCAACTCGGTCCCGATGCGGCGCTGAAGCTCGATTGCGGCGCGGGCCTGGGTGCCGCCACGCACATCACCGGCGCGTTCGCTTTCGCCATGGTCGCCAAGGCGCTGGAGCTGCTGAAAAAAACTAAAGCGTAGGAGCGACGTAAGTCGCGACGGACCATATTCTGGCAAGACTCCATCGCGACTTACGTCGCTCCTACGGTGCACTGGGCAAGTTGAAGAGGCGTTGGGCATTGGTGGTGGTGGCCGCAGCGATAGCCGCCGCATCGACGCCGCGCAATTCCGCAATGGTTTCGCAGACGAAAGAAAGCCGCGCTGGTTCGTTACGCTGCCCGCGTATTTCCGCATCGGGCTGGTCCGGCGCATCGGTCTCCAGCAGCAGGTATTCCAGCGGCATTTCCGCCACCAGTCCGCGCAGGCGATTGGCGCGCGAATAGGTCGCCGGGCCGCCGATGCCGACCATGAAACCCAATTGCCATAGCTGCCTCGCCTGCTCCGGGCTGCCGGAGAAGCTGTGCACCACGCCTCGCAACTTGCCGATGCGTTTGAACGATGCGATGACCGCATCCACCGCGCGCCGCGCGTGCACGATCACGGGCAGATCGAAATCGCGCGCCAATGTCAGCTGCCCATCGAAATAAAGTTGCTGCGTGTCCGTGTCCAGACCTTCGACGAAAAAATCCAGCCCGCATTCGCCGACCGCGACCGGCCGCTCGCGTGCGATCCAGTCTCCCAGCTGCTGCAGGTGTTCGGGCCTGTGCGAGTCCAGGAACATCGGATGGAGGCCATAGGCAGGAAACAATCCGGGATGCGTCCGGCAGATATCGCGCAGCTGCGGCCAATGCTCCGCATCGACCGCCGGAATCACCTGCTGCGTCACGCCGGCGGCGCGGGCGCGATGGATTACCGCTTCACGGTCGGCGTCGAACTCCGGCGCATCCAGGTGGCAATGGCTGTCTACCAGCATGCTTCCACCTATCTTTGCGCGCCATCCGAATCTATGACCGTGGGATTTTTCCGGTTTTTCCAATTGGCCAAAAGCAAGGTACCCAGGCCCAGCAGGATCTCGTCGACCAGCGGTATCGGATCGGGGATGAACAGCGTGATCGCGAACAGCGCGGCGGTAATCTTGAACAGGGTCGGGTACCGCAGTTTTCTGGCCCAGTTCAACAGGGGCAACAAGAGAGGAGTAGCCATTTGCCTGGTTCGGAAGTGATGTGACGGACGACACGCTACCACGAGCTATGGCCTCCGGTCCGGTTCATGCTACGGGCGGTTTGGGCAGGGCGAAACCGGTTGTTGTTCAGCTATGTCGTGCTGCAATTGACCCAACGATAACGCGGGAGCCGCCCGCACGGAGGTTGGCATGAAAAGCAATACCACCACGATCCTGATCGCCACGGGCGCTCTGCTTTTCGGAGGCATCGCCACTGCGGCCTATATGAATAATCGGGACAAGCCGGCCGAGTTCGTCAACGCGACTACCGGCGAGCCGGTGTCCGCCGAAACCGATACCGCGCTGGACCAGGCGCCGCTCGACAACCAGATCGAGCCCAACGCGCTGCAATATGCGGAAGTGGTCAAGGTCGATCCCATCACCAACAAGGACAAGATCTACGCCACTGTGATCGGCAGCGAACCGGTGCGCGAAACCACCACCACCAACACCCCGCATGAGGTGTGCCAGGACGTGGTGGTGCAGGAACGCCTGCCCGAACGCGACGGCAACGCCGGCGGCACGGTCGCGGGCGCGGTGATCGGCGGCCTGCTGGGCAACCAGGTGGGCGGTGGCAACGGCAAGAAGGCCGCGACTGCGGCGGGCGCAGTCGTTGGCGGCGTAATCGGCAACAAGGTAGACAAGAACCACGTGGGTGGCCGGGTGGTCAGCCGAACCGAGCGCCAGTGCCATACCGAGAACACCAGCTCCGAGTCCTCGCGCGTGACCGGCTACAACGTGACCTACCGCAATGCCGACGGCACCACCGGCACCATGCGCATGGGCAGCAAGCCCGGCACCCGTATCGCCATGGGCAATACCGACAAGGTGGTGGGCTACGACGTGACCTACCGCTTCGATGGCCAGGAAAAGACCATCCGCATGGACGAGAAGCCGGGCGACCGCCTGCCGGTCATCGATGGACAGGTCGTCACCCAGACCGCTTCGGTGGAAGGCGACGGCAAGGGCTGAGCCGCTTCGGCGTATCAACCAGGAAGGCCGGCGATTTCGCCGGCTTTTCCGTTTCTGGTCGGCAAACTATGGGGTTACGGCGCTACACGGGGGCCGAATACAATGGCGGACTGTCCCGAACCGGCTTCCGCGAATGGCTCTGAACCCCTACGACCTGTTTGACATCCGTTCCCTGCTCAGCGAAGAGGAGCGCGCGGTGCAGGACACCGTGGCCCGGTTCACCGACGAGCGCGTGCGCCCGATCATCGGCGATGCCTTCGACCAGGGCCGGTTTCCCAAGGAATTGGTGTCCGAGATAGCCGACCTGGGCCTGTTGGGCTCGTCCCTGCCGGAACAATACGGCGGCGGCGGTCTGAATGCGGTCAGCTACGGTCTGATCTGCCAGGAGCTGGAGCGAGGCGATTCGGGCATACGCAGCTTCGTCAGCGTGCAGTCCTCACTGTGCATGTACCCCATCTACGCCTACGGCAGCGAAGAACAGCGCATGCGCTGGCTGCCGGACATGGCCGCGGGCAAGGTCATCGGCTGCTTCGGCCTGACCGAACCGCAGGGCGGCTCGGATCCCGGCGCCATGAAGACCAATGCCAAGCGTGACGGCAGCGACTGGATCCTCAACGGTTCCAAGATGTGGATCACCAACGGCAATCTGGCCGATATCGCCATCGTCTGGGCGCAGACCGAAGACGGTATCCAGGGTTTCGTGGTGGAGAAGGATTTCGCCGGCTTCAAGGCCCAGGAAATCCACAAGAAGATGAGCCTGCGCGCCTCGGTCACCTCGGCGCTGTTCTTCGACAACGTGCGCGTGCCCGAAGCCAACCGCCTGCCCAACGTGAAAGGCCTCAAGGGTCCGCTGGGCTGCCTGACCCAGGCCCGCTACGGCATCACCTGGGGCCCGATCGGCGCGGCCATCGCCTGCTTGGACGAAGTGCTGGGCTATACCAAGGAACGCATCCTGTTCGAGCGCCCGGTAGCGGCCACCCAGAGCGCGCAGATCAAGATGGCCGAGATGGCCCGCCGCATCACCCTGGCGCAGTTGCTGTCGCTGCAGCTGGGCCGGTTGAAGGACGCCGGTAACATGCAGCCTGCGCAGGTTTCGCTGGCGAAGTGGAACAACTGCCGCATGGCCATCGACATCGCCCGCGAATGCCGCGACCTGCTGGGCGGCGCCGGCATCACTACCGAGCACGCTGCGATTCGTCATGCGTTGAACTTGGAATCGGTTATCACTTACGAAGGCACCGAGACGGTGCACCAGTTGGTGATCGGTCGAGAATTGACTGGCATCAACGCTTTTTGATTTTCCTTCTCCCACTGGGAGAAGGTGCCCGTAGGGCGGATGAGGGAATGGACTGTCAGCTCTGCAGATCCATCACTGGCGAGTCATTCCCACTCCCTCATCCGTCGCTTCGCGCCACCTTCTCAGCCTTGCACACCCTGCGGGCGCGGATGGGAGAAGGGAACAGCGAGAGTTCATGAGCATCTTTGATCTTCAGCTCGAAACCGAACGGCTAATTCTTCGCCCACCGCAGGTGCAGGATTTCGAGCCATGGGCTGCCTTCATCGCCGACGAGGAATCCGCGCGGCACATCGGCGGCGTACAACCACGGCCGATCGCATGGCGCGCATTCGCGGCGGTGGTCGGCGGGTGGCATCTGCAGGGTTTCGGGTTCTTCTCGGTGATCGAGAAAGCGACCGGCCAATGGGTCGGTCGCCTGGGCCCCTGGCAGCCGGAAGGCTGGCCGGGTACCGAAGTGGGCTGGAGCATCGCGCGCGAACACTGGGGCAAGGGTTACGCGCCAGAAGGCGCGCGCGCCGCCACCGATTGGGCATTCGACAAGCTGGGCTGGGACGAGGTGATCCACACCATCGCCGAGGACAACGCCAATTCCAAGTCGGTGGCGGCGAAACTGGGTTCGAAATTTCTGCGCATGGGCTGGTTGCCCGCGCCGCACGACGCCAAGCCGGTCGAGATCTGGGGGCAGTCGCGCGAAGAATGGATGGCCAATCGCAAGAAGGAGAGCAGGGCATGATCACCGTTTACGGCTATTCGGTTTCCGGCAATTGCCACAAGTTGCGCCTGTTGTTGGAACAGATCGGGCACGAGTACCGGTGGGTGGAGATCGACAGCTCCCAGGGCGGGACGCGTACGCCGGAATATCTTGCCAAGAATGCCAACGGCAAGGTGCCGATGCTGGAGCTCGAAGACGGCCGCATCCTAGTCGAATCGAATGCCATCCTCTGCTATCTGGCAGAAGGCACTCCGTACCTGCCTTCCGACGCCTGGTTGCGTGCGCAGGCGTTGAGCTGGATGTTCTTCGAACAATACAGCCATGAGCCCTACATCGCCGTTGCGCGCTTCATTCGCGGCTGGACGCCACTCGATTCGCCGCGTCGCGCCGACCTGCCGCGCTTGCGGGAGCGTGGCGTGCAGGCATTGGAAGTGATGGAGAAACACCTTGATTCCGCGCCTTGGTTCACCGGCGCCGACTACGGCATCGCCGACATCGCGCTGTTCGCCTATACCGATGTCGCTCATCAGGGCGGCTTCGATCTGGCTCCTTTCCCGGCGCTGCGCGACTGGCTTGCACGCGTGCGTAGCCAGCCCGGATTCGTGGCGATGCCGGAACCGCAGGCAGAGAACGCCGCATTGTTGGCCTATATCGATTGAGCGTAGGTCGGGGCTACGCCCCCGACGCCCGGTATTCCGGGGACGCTGCAAATTGCAGTCGGGCGCGTAGGCCCGACCTACGGAAACACCAATGACCGCCACACCCATTCCCGCCCGCATGAAGGGCCTCAATCGCGCCGAAATCTGCGATCAGAACTTCACCGAGTTCGTGAACGATTGGACCGGACAGGCGCAAGCCCGGCCCGCGTTGCACGAAGCGATCCTCGACGGCAGCGCGTTGGATGCCGGCGCCTTCGCCGAACTGCTGGAGTCGCAGCTGGTCTCGCGCCATCTGGACTTGATGGCGCGCGTGCTGCGTGTGCAGAACAAGGTTTTCTACACCATCGGCAGTTCCGGTCACGAAGGCAATGCGATGGTCGCGCGCCTGACCCGGCATACCGATCCGGCGTTCCTGCATTACCGTTCCGGCGCGTTCATGGCCGAGCGTTTCCGCAAGCTGCCCGGCATGGATCCGATCATGGATTCGGCGCTGTCCTTCGCGGCCAGTTCCGAAGATCCGGCCTCGGGCGGCCGTCACAAAGTATGGGGCTCAAAGCCACTGTGGGTGTTGCCGCAGACTTCCACCATCGCCTCGCACCTGCCTAAGGCGCTGGGTACGGCGGTGGCCATCGAACAGGCCAAGCGCATCGGTCATGCTTCGCCGATTCCCGACGACAGCATCGCTATCTGTTCCTTCGGCGACGCCTCCAGCAATCATGCCACTGCGCAGACCGCGTTCAACGCCGCGGCGTGGACGTCTTACCAGAAGCTGCCCGCGCCGGTGCTGTTCGTGTGCGAGGACAACGGCATCGGCATATCGGTGAAGACGCCGGGCGGCTGGATCGAACGTAATTTCTCCAAGCGCGACGACCTGGATTATTTCTACGCCGATGGCCTGGACCTGGCCACCGGCTACGGCCAGGTGCAGGCGGCGGTGGAACATTGCCGCCGCACCCGCCGCCCCACCTTCCTGCATTTGCGCACCACCCGCATCATGGGCCACGCCGGCACCGACTTCGAGATCGAATGGCGTCCCATCGAAGAGCTGGTCGCGGTGGAGGCGGGCGATCCGCTGTTGCGTTCGGCGGCCATTGCTCTGGAATCCGGCCTGTATACCAAGCAGCAACTGCTGGCTCTGTACGAAGACATCCGCAAGCGCTGCTTCGCTGCCGCCGATGCGGCCGACAAGACGCCCAAGCTCACCCGCCTGGAAGACGTGGTTGCGCCACTGGCGCCGTACACGCCGGACAAAGTCATGGCCGAGGCAAAACGCGCGGACTATGCGGAAAAGCGCCTGCAGATTTTCGGAAGCGCGGAGAAACTACCCGAAGCGCAGCCGCCACGGCATCTGGCGCTTCTGATCAACAACGCGCTGCACGATCTGTTCTGCAAGTATCCCGAAGCGCTGCTGTTCGGCGAAGACGTAGCGCAGAAGGGCGGCGTCTACACCGTTACCAAGGGCTTGCATAAGTCGTTCAAGAACAGCCGCGTGTTCAACACCTTGCTGGACGAAACCATGATCCTGGGCCTGGCCCAGGGTTACGCCAACCTGGGCATGCTGCCGGTGCCGGAGATCCAGTACCTGGCTTATTTCCACAACGCCTGCGACCAGATCCGTGGCGAGGCGGCGTCGCTGCAGTTCTTCTCCAACAACCAGTACCGCAACCCGATGGTGGTGCGCATGGCCGGGCTGGGCTATCAGCGCGGCTTCGGCGGGCATTTCCACAACGACAATTCCATCACCGCCTTGCGCGATATTCCCGGCCTGGTAGTCGGCTGTCCGTCGCGCGGCGACGATGCCGCGACCATGCTGCGCACGTTGGCCGCGCTGGCGAAGGTGGATGGGCGGGTGAGCATCTTCCTTGAACCCATCGCCCTGTACATGACCAAGGACCTGTACGAGCCGGGTGATGGCGCATGGTTGACCACTTATCCTGCACCGGACCAGGCGATGACTTTGGGTGAGGGTCGCGTTTACGAACAGGATGCTGACGATCTGGTGATCTTCACCTACGGCAATGGCGTGCCGATGAGTTTGCGCGCAGCGTGGGCGATTGGCGGGAAGCATGGCTGGAAGGTGCGCGTGGTCGATCTGCGCTGGCTGGTGCCGCTCAACGAGGGTTTCATAGCCGAGCAGGCCCGTACCGCCAAGCGCATCCTGATCATCGACGAAGGCCGTCACTCGGCCGGCGTGGGCGAGGGGGTGATCACCGCCATCGCCGAGGCCGGTTTTGCCGGTCGCCCGTTCCAGCGCGTGGTGGGTGTGGACACCTACACGCCATTGGCTGGCGCCGCCTTGTTGGTGTTGCCGGGCGATGAGGATATCGTGGCTGCCGCAGACCGACTCGCCTGAGCAGGCATACCCATGACAGCCCCCAACGTCGCCATCATCATCGGCAGCTTGCGTTCCGCGTCGTTCAATCGCCAACTGGCCAGCGCCGTCGAAAAACTGGCGGCGGAGCGGTTCGCATTCCGCATCCTGCAGATCGGCGATCTGCCGCTCTACAACCAGGATGACGATACCGATTTTCCAGCGGCGGGTCTGCGCTTCAAGGCGGAGATAGAGCAAGCCGATGCGCTGCTGTTCGTCACGCCCGAATACAACCGCTCCATGCCCGGCGTGTTGAAGAATGCGATCGACGTGGCCAGCCGGCCCGCCGGCAGCAAGACCTTCACTGGAAAACGCGCGGCGATCATCGGCACTTCGCCGGGCGCGCACGGCACGGTGTCTTCGCAGCAGCATCTGCGCAATGTGCTGGCGGCGGTGGATGTGGCCGTATTGCCACAGCCCGAGATCGCCATCCAGTTCAAAGAGGGGCTACTGGATGGGGCTGGGGACATCGTCGACGAGCGCGTGCGCAAACGTCTGCTGTTGTTCCTGGATCGCTTCGAGGCGTGGCTGCGATAGGGCACGCTATCGACTTGGGCGCGCGGACTGCTACCGCGCCAATCCGTCCAGTAAGGCGATTTCCCGCAATTGCGCGCCGTCCGCGCTCAGCGATCCTGGCCCGCGCTCCAGAGGCAACACGGCCAGCGCCAATGAGGGAGAAGCGGGCAGCACGGATACGATCTGGCCTAAAGGCTTGCCGCCGTCGCTGACGGTGTCGCCGGTCGCCGGCGTCGCATCGGTTTCGAACAGTGCCAGACCGCGTTTGGCTTTGCCCAGGAAATGCGTGCGCGCCACGATTTCCTGGCCCGGATAGCAGCCTTTTTTCACGCTGAAGGCATGCAGGCGTTCCAGCGACAGTTGTTGCGGCGTCCATTGCTCGCGTTGCGTTGCAGGCAAACGCGGTAACCCGGCACGCAGATCCTGCGCGAACCAGCGCGCCTGCAGGTCGGATTCGCGGGCCGGGGCGGCAGTCGGCGACAGGCGCACGGTGCGAGGTTGTTGGTCGCCGCCGTAATCGAGCTCGAGCTCCTCGCCGAGGATACCGATCCGCGCACTTTCGGCCGAATCCGGCTTTTGGAAGGCACCGTTGACCTGCAAGCCGTCCGCCACGGCGATCTTCAACTTTCGTCTGAATACGAAGCGTTGCAACTGCGCGGCGAACTCGCCGGCATCGGTGTCGGACAGCAACAGCAGGACCCGGTCCTGGGCCGGCTTGAGCAGCGCAAACACCGCAATGACGCGGCCCTTGGGGGTCAGCCAGGCGTTCCACTGCCAGTTTCCCGGCGGCAGCGCGATCACGTCGTTGGCGAATTGGGCCTGCGCGAAGGCAGTCGCGTCCGGCCCGTCCAGCGCGACCACCGTATGGTCGGGCAGGGCAAAGAAAGGCGCAGCGGAGACGGGCAGGTTGTCAGGCAAGAGGGGGAGGATTAAAATTTTGTGCGTTGCGAGAACAACATGATAGGCGAAACCCCTTCCATTCCCGATCCCGTACCCGGAACACAGCAGCCTGAAAGGGAGTCTGTGGAGCAGGAAGCGGTAACACCGAAGGAAATCGGTGGTCGCGACGGTCCCGAGCCGACGCGTTACGGGGATTGGGAGAAAAACGGACGTTGCATCGATTTCTGATCCACCGGTCATCGAATAACGCCTGCCCAGCCAACGCGGTCCTACGGAGACCGCCCAGCCGAGACAACGAGCCCAGCGAATGGCGACCCGACAACGTCCGCTTTCACCGCACCTGCAGGTGTACCGCTGGCAGATCCAGATGGCGACTTCCATCGTCCATCGGGCTACCGGAATCATCCTCGCCGTCGGCGCGCTGCTCATCGCCGGCGCCCTGCTGGCCCTGGCCAGCGGCCCCGAAGCCTGGGACTGCGTACGCAGGCTGGCCGGCTCCTGGTTTGGGCTGGCCGTTCTGTTCGGCTGGACCTGGGCCTTCGCCTACCACCTGCTCAACGGCATCCGCCACCTAGTGCAGGATGCTGGCTTTGGCTTCAGCATCCCGGCCTTTATCCGTAATGGCTGGCTGTCGGTGATCGGCAGCTTTGTGCTGACCGCCATCCTCTGGGGCGCGGTCGCGTCGAAGGCAGGCTGGCTATGAACCATCGTTACCGCACCCCGTTGAAGGATGTGCGCGGTCTGGGTTCGGCGAAGGAGGGTACGCACCATTTCATCGTGCAACGCCTGACCGCCATCGCGCTGATCTTCCTGGCCTGCTGGTTCCTGTACTTCGTGGTCGGGCTGCTGCATGCCGACTATCTGACCGCCACCGACGCGGTGGCCAAACCGTGGAATGCGACGCTGCTGGTGGCCTTCCTGGTGGCGATGTTCTGGCACGCGCAACTGGGCATCCAGGTCGTCATCGAAGATTACGTGCACAGCCATGGCCTGGCACTGACCGCGCAGATCGCGGTGTACTTCATTTGCATCCTTGGCGCGCTGGCCAGCGTTTTCGCCGTGGTCCGCATTGCGTTGGGAAGCTAATACATGACTTCGGCTTACAAAATCACCGAACACAAATACGACATGGTGGTGGTCGGCGCCGGTGGCGCGGGCTTGCGCGCTACTTTCGGCCTGGCGGCCAAGGGCCTGCAGACCGTATGCCTGACCAAAGTGTTCCCGACCCGTTCGCATACGGTCGCTGCGCAGGGCGGCATCTCGGCGGCGCTCGGCAACATGGGCGAAGACGACTGGCGCTACCACTTCTACGACACCATCAAGGGTTCGGACTGGCTGGGCGACCAGGATGCGATCGAATACATGTGCCGCGAGGCCATTCCCGCGATCGTCGAGTTGGAACACTACGGCGTGCCTTTCAGCCGCACCGAGGAAGGCAAGATCTACCAGCGTCCGTTCGGCGGCATGACCACCAAATACGGCGAAGGCCCGCCGGCCCAGCGCACTTGCGCCGCGGCCGACCGAACCGGCCACGCCATGCTGCACACGCTGTACCAGCAGTCGCTGAAGCACGACGCGCGCTTCATGATCGAATACTTCGCGCTGGATCTGATCTTCGACGAAGAAGGCGCCTGCAAGGGCGTGCTGGCGCTGGACATGGCCGAAGGCACGCTGCACCTGTTCCGCGCCCAGGGCGTGGTGCTGGCCACCGGCGGCTACGGCCGCGCTTACTTCAGCGCCACCTCCGCCCACACCTGCACCGGCGACGGTGGCGGGCTGGCCCTGCGCGCCGGCCTGCCGATGCAGGACATGGAATTCGTGCAGTTCCATCCCACCGGCATCTACGGCGCCGGCTGCCTGATCACCGAAGGCGTGCGCGGCGAAGGCGGCATCCTGCGCAACAGCAACGGCGAGCGCTTCATGGAGCGCTACGCACCGCACTACAAGGACCTGGCTTCGCGCGACGTGGTGTCGCGTTCGATGACCATCGAGATCCGCGAAGGCCGCGGCGTGGGCGAGCACAAGGACCATATCCTGCTCGACCTGACCCATCTGGGACCGGAAGTGATCCACGAGAAACTGCCGGGCATCGCCGAAAGCGCGCGCATCTTCGCCGGTGTCGATGTCGCTACCCAGCCGATTCCGGTGCTGCCGACCGTGCACTACAACATGGGCGGCATCCCGACCAACTACCACGGCGAAGTGGTGCGGAAAGTCGGCGATAACCCCGATTCCGTGGTGCCGGGCCTGTACGCCATCGGCGAAGCGGCCTGCGTGTCGGTGCATGGCGCCAACCGCCTGGGTTCCAACTCCCTGCTGGATCTGGTGGTGTTCGGCCGCGCGGTCGCCAACCGCTGCGCCGAGACCATCAAGACTGGCGGCCCACACAGCAAACTGGCCGACGACGCTTGCGACAAGGCGCTTTCGCACCTGGACAAGCTGCGCAACGCCAATGGCGGCACGCCCACCTCGGTGATCCGCGACAACATGCAGCGCACCATGCAGAACGACGCGGCGGTGTTCCGCACCTCCAAGACGCTGAAGGAAGGCTGCGACAAGATGGCCGATATCTTCAATTCGTTCGAAGATGTGAAGGTGTCGGACCGTTCGCTGGTCTGGAACTCGGATCTGCTGGAAACCTACGAGCTGCACAATCTGCTGCTCAATGCTGTGGCCACCATCAATTCGGCCGAACAACGCCACGAAAGCCGCGGCGCGCATGCGCACGAGGACTTTCCCGACCGCGACGACGTCAACTGGCAGAAGCACACGCTGGTCAACGTGGACGAGAAGGGCAAGTGCAGTTTCGATTTCCGCCCGGTGCACATGTACACGTTGAGCAAGGACGTGGATGTGGTGCCGCCGAAGCCGCGCGTTTACTGATGAAGCCGTGAATAGGGAGTCGGGAATCGGGAATCGTAAAAGCGCAGTTCTGCCGCTTTTCGCCTTCCGCTTCTCCCATTCCCGATTCCCCAATCCCCATTCCCGGATCTAAGCAATGGCCGAATTCACACTCCCGAAGAACTCCAAGGTCCAGAAGGGCAAGCACTTCCCGGCCAAGGGCGCCAAGCAGCCGCGCACCTTCAAGGTGTACCGCTGGAACCCGGACGACGATGCGAACCCGCGCACCGACACCTATGAGGTTGATCTGGCCGCATGCGGCCCGATGGTTCTGGACGCGCTGATCAAGATCAAGAACGAGATCGACCCCACGCTGACCTTCCGCCGGTCGTGTCGCGAGGGCATCTGCGGTTCCTGCGCGATGAACATCGACGGCACCAATACGCTGGCGTGCACCAAGGCCATCGAGGATTGCGACAAAGCCGAAGTGCCGATCTATCCGCTGCCGCACATGGAAGTGGTCAAGGACCTGGTTCCGGACCTGACCCATTTCTATGCGCAGTACGCTTCGATCAAGCCGTGGATCCGCACCCAGACCGCGGCACCGCCGGATCGCGAACGCCTGCAGTCGCCGGAAGATCGCAAGCAACTCGACGGTCTGTACGAATGCATCCTGTGCGCCTGCTGCTCAACCTCGTGCCCCAGCTACTGGTGGAACGGCGAGCGCTACCTGGGTCCGGCGATCCTGCTGCAGGCCTACCGCTGGATCGTCGACTCGCGCGACGAAGACACCGGCGCGCGCCTGGACGACCTGGAAGATCCTTTCCGCTTGTACCGCTGCCACACCATCATGAACTGCGCGCGGACCTGCCCGAAGGGTCTGAATCCGGCGCTTGCCATCGCCGAAATCAAGAAACTGATGCTGGCGCGCCGGGCGTAATCCTCCTGCTCGTCATTCCCGCGAAGGCGGGAACCCAGCGACTTTGCTGTTGACGATCACTTCGGCAACAACTGGGAATCTTGTAGTTTCGGCCGAGTCGCAGAAGGTAAGAGCAAAGACACTGGGTTCCCGCCTTCGCGGGAATGACGATTTCGGGGGTTGCGAATGATCGGAAAGGAAATCTTCCACCCCATGGGGGCCATGGTCGCCCTGACTTTCATTGTCTGGGTGCGCTTGTACTACGTGCGCATCCCCGAGATGCGGCGCCTGCGCATCCATCCACAGGCGGTGGCCACTTCGGCGCAGAAGTCTGCGCGCCTGGTCGATACCCGTGCCGCCGACAACTTCAGCAACCTGTTCGAAGTGCCGGTATTGTTCTATCTGGCGCTGATCGTGGCCTACCTGACCCAGCAAGCGACACCGCTCGTGCTTGGGCTCGCCTGGGGTTTCGTGGCCGGCCGTGTGCTGCACAGTCTGATCCAGTGCAGCTACAACAAGGTCATGCATCGCTTCACTGTGTATGTGCTTTCCACCTGCGTGGTGTGGGTGCTGTGGGCGGTGCTTGCGGTGGGCCTGTTGCGCGGATGAGCGAGGCAGACGAGATTGAGCTGAAGCGCCTGCGCTGGCGCTGCCGGCGCGGCATGCGCGAACTGGACCAGTTGTTCGGGCGCTACCTCGACCGCGAATGGGTGCGCGCTTCCGATGCCGAGCGCGGGGTTTTCCTACGGTTGCTCGATTGCGAAGACGATAAGCTCTGGCGCTGGTTCATGGGTTACGAGCAATGTCCCGATGACGCACTCGCATCGCTTATCCAGCGCATCCGTCAGCTGCCGCCTTGAATGGCGCCCCTCGCGCTGGTTGATCGGCGCGCTGTTCGCGTTGGGCCTGCTCGCCGCATTGGCGGTGTTGGCCTCGGGCATGCCGCGCGCGGCGGCCTGGCCGTTGGCGGTATCTGCGCTGGCTTACGCATGCTGGCGGGCGCGGCGCGAATCAAGATTGCCGAGCCATGCGCTGTTTCTGCCGGGCAATGAGTTGCCGGCGACGTTGGACGGCCTGCCCATCGAGCAGGCGCGGGTGCAGTGGCGCGGCCCCCTGGCGTTCCTGCTGTGGCGGGACCGGCAGGGCAGGCTGCAGCGCCTGTCCTGGTGGCCGGATACGCTTCCCCCGGCACGCCGACGTGAACTGCGTCTGGCCGCCGGCAGCCTGGATGCTTCGCGACACCATCGCCAAGTGGCACCATAGCGGTCTATGTTCAAACCCATCCCTGTCGCCATCGGCCTGCGTTACCTGCGCGCCAAACGCCGCAATGGCTTTATCTCCTTCATCTCGCTGGCCTCGATCCTCGGCATCGCCCTGGGCGTGACCGTGCTGATCACCACGCTGTCGGTGATGAGCGGCTTCCAACGCGAGATCCGCGACCGCATGCTGCAGATGACCGCCCACGCCACGGTCAGCGCGGCCGGCGATGCGATGCAGGACTGGCCGCATGCGGTGGCGGTGGCCAAGCAGGATCCGCGGGTGGAAGGGGCCGCGCCGTATGTGGATATCCAGGCGCTTATCGAGGGCGTGCGCAACCAGCCGGCGATGATCCGCGGCGTAATCCCGGCCGAAGAAAAGAAAGTGTCTGTGCTGGCCGAGAAAATGAAGCGCGGCAGCGTGGATTCGCTCACGCCCGGCTCGTTCAACATCGTGTTGGGCCAAGAACTCGCGGTATGGCTGGGCGTTGGTCCCGGCGACAGCGTGGTGGTGATGCTGGCCGACGCGCAGTCCACGCCGATGGGTGCGGTGGCGAAAATGAAGCGTTTCAAGGTCAGCGGCGTATTCGAGGCCGGTTACAACGAAATCGACAAGGGCCTGGCTGTGGTCAACATGTCCGACCTGCAGCGTGTGCTGAAAATGGGCGACGGCGTCACCGGCGTGCGCCTGAAGCTTTACGACATGGATCAGTCCTGGAATGTGGCGCGCGATCTGGCCGAGAACCTGCGCGGCCCATACCGGATCAGCGACTGGACCAGCGAAAACGCCAATCTATACAGCTCGCTGAAGATGGAAAAGACGGTGATGGGCATCCTGCTGTCGCTGATCATCGCCATGGGCGCGTTCAACCTGGTGTCCTCGCAGGTGATGCTGGTCACCGACAAGCAGGCCGATATCGCCATCCTGCGTACGCTGGGCCTGACCCCGCGCGGGGTGATGCAGGTGTTCATGGTGCAAGGCTCGCTGATCGGCATCATCGGTACCGTGCTGGGCGTGGTGGGCGGCGTGCTGCTGACCATCAATCTGGAATCGATCCTGGGCCTGATCGAGTCCACTTTCAACGTCACTCTGCTACCGGCCGATGTCTACTACATCACCGGTTTGCCCTACGACCTGCAAGGCGGCGATGTAGCCGTGATCGCGATGATCGCCCTGGCCATGAGTTTCCTGGCCACCCTGTATCCGGCCTGGCGCGCAGCGCGTACCGACCCGGCGGAGGCGCTGCGTTATGAGTAAGTCCTGGGCATCGGAAAGCGCAAGCAAAAGCGCCGCCGGCGAGGTCATGCGCGCCGAGAAGCTGGCCAAGACCTACGCCGAAGGAAAGATGAGGACGCCGGTATTCGACGGCCTGGACCTGTCGGTGCAGGCGGGCGAAACCGTGGCCATCGTCGGCGCCTCGGGCGCGGGCAAGAGCACGCTGTTGCATTTGCTGGGCGGCCTGGATACGCCGACCGCGGGCGAGGTTTACGTGGCGGGGCAGAAGATGTCGGCGCTTTCCAATGCCGCGCGCGGGCAACTGCGCAACGGCGCACTCGGTTTCGTCTACCAGTTCCACCATCTGTTACCCGAATTCACGGCGCTGGAGAATGTGATGATGCCGGTGATGCTGGGCGGCGCCGATGCCGGGGCCGCCGCCCAGCGCGCCAAGGAATTGCTGCAGCAAGTAGGGCTGGGCCACCGCGTCGAACACAAGCCGGGCGAGCTTTCCGGTGGCGAGCGCCAACGCGCCGCTGTCGCCCGTGCCCTGGTCAACCAGCCCGCCTGCGTGCTCGGCGACGAGCCCACCGGCAATCTGGACGAGAAGACCGCCGCGACCGTGTTCGAGCTGATGTTGGAACTCAACCGCGCGCAGAAAACCAGCCTGGTGCTGGTGACCCACGACCGTCGTCTGGCACGCAAGCTGGACCGTGTGCTGGAACTGCATGAAGGGCGTCTGCGCGAACTGCCGGCCTCCGACGTCTGAGGCCAATGGCTTTGTAGCGCCGAGCTTGCTCGGCTGCTTTTGATTCCATGCCCAGAGCAGCCGAGCAAGCTCGGCTCTACAAAGATCGAGGGTCGGCTCTTTCCTACCTGAGCCGAGGGCATGCGCTGATGACGTTGGCTGGCCGATGCGGTCATCTTCGATCATCCAGACCGATCTGCAACGGATCCCTTCATGTCCACAGGCAACGGAATTGCCTCTGTCTTGAGCGCCGCCAGCGCCATTGCATTGCTTGTGGGCGCCGGTGCCTGCCTGCTGTCGCCGGTTCTGCTTCCTTGGCCGATCCTGGCCATCTTCATCGCCACGGGAACGGTGTGGTGGTGGCGTGGACTGCGTTGGCGCTGGCTGGGTTCGTGCCTGATCGGGTTCGGTTGGGCCGGATTGCAGGCCATGCTGACGCTCTCCGCACAACTTCCGCCCTCCTGGGAAAAGCGCGATCTGGTCGTCGAAGGACGCATCGACGACCTTCCTCAAGCCGAGTTGCGGCGCACGCGCTTCCGGTTCCGGGTGGACGATGGCAATGCCCAGCCGGAACCCCTGCGCGGAAAATTGCTGCAGCTTTCCTGGTACGACGATTTCGATGCGAAGGAGCCCGGGCCGCGAATGCGGCTACGCGCCGGCGCGCGCTGGAAAATGGTGGTGCAAGTGCGTGCGCCGCGAGGGCTGAGCAACCCGGGCGGATTCGACAGCGAACGCCATGCGCTTTCCCAACGCATCGCTGCCACGGGATACGTACGCGAAGCCGGCTTGGCGCGCCAACGGTCGAAACCGAAAGGTATCGACGCCTGGCGCGAGGGCATGTCCGCACGCATCGGGACCGCCGTACCTTCCGCTTCCTCGCGCTATGTCCGCGCGCTGGCGTTGGGCGATACGCGTGGTCTGGAAGACCACGATTGGGAGATCCTGCGCGCGGCCGGCGTGACCCACCTCATCGCCATTTCCGGTTTCCATGTTGGCCTGGTAGCAGGGTTCTTTGCTTTGCTCGGCGCCGGATTGTGGCGATGGGTTCCCGGCTGGGCGCGACGTATACCGCGGCCGCAGGTCGCCGGGCTGGCGGGGTTGCTAGGGGCAGTGGGCTACGCCGCGCTCGCCGGCTTCGCGCTGCCCACTACGCGCACTGTCCTGATGATCGCGGTAGTGGTGCTTGCCAGGCTTTCGAGGCGTCCGGTGCGGGTGGTCGATTCGCTGGCGCTGGCGGTGATCGCGGTCCTGCTCTTCGATCCCTTGTCGATGCTGGCTGCGGGCTTCTGGCTCAGTTTCGCGGGCGTGGCCTGGTTGGCGTGGTGCTTGCCGCAATCGCAGCACTGGGCAAAAGGCTTCCTATCCGCACAGGGAGCAGCCACACTCGGGCTGCTACCGCTGACGGTGGCGTTATTCGGCCAGGCCTCGGCCGTGGGGCCTTTGGTCAATCTGGTTGCGATTCCCTGGTGGAGTCTGGTCGTCGTTCCCCTGTCGCTGACCGGCACCGCGCTGGAAGCCGTGCATACAGGCGCGGGCGACTGGGCTTGGCGTGCGGCGGCCTGGTGCTTCGATCTGACCTGGCCGCTGTTCACGGCGCTTGCGGAAAGCCGCTTTGCTCTGTGGTGGTTGCCCGAAGCGGCCTGGTATGCCTTGCCGTTGGCCTTGTTGGGCGCGTTCTGGCTGCTGTTGCCGCGCGGCGTGCCGGGCAAGTGGCTGGGCGTATTGCTGTGGTTGCCGTTGCTGTGGCCTGACCTGGAATCGCCGGCGCAAGGCGAAGTGGAATTGCTGGTGATCGACGTGGGCCAGGGCCTCTCGGTGCTGATCCGCACCGCGGACCACGCGCTGCTGTACGACACAGGCCCGGCGGTGCCCGATGGTTTCGATGCCGGCGAGCGCGCAGTCGTGCCGGCATTGCGCGCGCTGGGCGTAGCGCGGCTGGACCGGGTTGTCCTCAGTCATGGCGACAACGATCACGCGGGCGGTTTCGCCTCGGTGAGCGCCTTGCTTCCAATAGGCGACTCGCTGACCCCGGAAGGCTCGCCGGTGCCCGCCGACTCGGCGTGCGTGGCGGGGCAGTCATGGCGATGGGAAGGGGTGGGCTTCCGCTTGTTGCATCCAACCCGGCACTTTCCTTATCTCGGCAACGAAGCCAGTTGCGTGTTGCGGATAGAAACCCGACACGGGGCGGTATTGCTGACCGGCGACATAGGCGACGTGATCGAGCGCGAATTGCTGCGGCGCGATCCCGCCAGCCTTCGCGCCGAGGTGGTGCTGGCGGCCCATCACGGCAGCGGCGGATCTTCCGATCCGGCTTTCGTTGCGGCCACGGGCGCGCGCCTGACGTTGGTGTCCGCGGGCTTCGCCAACCGTTTCGGCCACCCCAGACGGGAAGTCGTGGACCGCTGGCAGGTTCATGGCGCCGAAGTGCTGAACACCGCCGACAGCGGCGCGATCCGCCTTTGGCTGGGCGGGCAGGGGCTTCAGCTGCGTGAAAGGCGCAGCGACCAGGCCCGGCTTTGGGATGCGGTGAGGCTGCGGCGGGCGGCTACGCTATCCTATCGGCCTGCGAACGAACGGCCCCGAGTGCCGGAGGACTGAAAGTGCTGGAATTGGTCAAGGCCGGCGGCTGGCCCATGATTCCCTTGCTGTTGCTGGCGGTGTTGGCGCTGGCGATAGTGATCGAGCGGTTCTGGACCCTGCGGCGCAAGGAAGTGCTGCCCCCTAACCTGGGCGAGGAAGTACGCAGCTGGGCCGCGCGCGGCCAGCTGGATCCGGCCCACATCGAATCCCTGCGCCACAACTCGCCGCTGGGCGCCCTGCTGGCCGCGGCGCTGGACATGCGCAACCGCCCGCGCGACCAGATCCGCGAACGCATCGAAGATACCGGCCGGCATCTGGTGCACCGGATGGAGAAGTTCCTGAATACGCTGGGCACCATCGCCGCCGCGGGTCCATTGCTGGGCCTGCTGGGCACCGTGGTCGGCATGATCCAGATGTTCCTTGGCATCCTGGACCATGGCGTGGGCGATGTGAACCAGCTGGCCGGCGGCATCGGCAAGGCGCTGGTGTGCACGGCCACGGGCATGATCGTGGCGATTCCGGCATTGATGTTCCACCGCTATTTCCGTGGCCGCGTGGCTGGTTATGTGATCGACATGGAACAGCAGGCCACCGCCTTGCTGGACGCACTGGACGCCAGGGCGGTGGTCGCCGCGCGTACCCGGGCGGCTTCGGCCGACTCCGCCGCCGCGACGGCACTGGGCTGAGCCAGCAGATGCGCATCCGCGACGACCGCGCTCACGACGAACCCGAAATCAACCTGATCCCGTTGATCGACGTGATCCTGGTGCTGATCATCTTCTTCGTGATCACAACCACCTTCGACGCGCGCTCCACCTTGCAGCTACAACTGCCCAATGCGAAGGGCGAACCCACGGCCGATCAGACCAGGTCGTTGAGCGTGCTGATCAATGCCGAGGGCCGCTACTTCGTGGGCGACCAGGAAGTGCTGCGCACCGACATCGACGCGCTGAAGCAGGCCTTGGCCACGGCCGGCGGCAGCGACCGCGCCCGCCCGGTGCTGCTGCGCGCCGATGCGCGCACGCCGCACCAGGCGGTGGTGACCGCGCTCGATGCGCTGGGGCAGCTCGGTTTCCGCACGATCTCCATCGCCACCGCGCCCGAGCAGAAGCAATGAGCAAGACGTTGCCGCCGGTCTGGCCGATCTATAAGCGCCTGCTCGGGTATACCGGGCGCTATAAGTGGTTCCTCGGTGCGGCGCTGATCGGCATGACCGTGGAAGCATCCGCCGGCTATGGTTTCGTGCGCTTGATGGATCCGCTGGTGAATCGCGGCTTCGTGAAACCCGAGCCTTACATGGCGACGTTCCTGCCGCTGGCGATCATCGGATTGTTCGTGATGCGCAGCCTGGCCACTTTCGTATCGGACTACGGCATGGCCCGTACCGGGCGCAGCGTGGTGCGGGATCTGCGGGAGCAGGTGCTGTCGAAATACCTTCGGTTGCCTTCCTCGCATTTCGATATCGAAGCCACGCCGATAATGGTGAGCAGGCTCAATTTCGATACCGAACAGGTCACCCAGGCCAGCGCCGACGCCTTGAAAACCATCGTGGCCGACAGTTTGACCATCGTCGCCATGTTCGTCCTGATGCTGCAAATGAGCGTCAAGGTCACCCTGGCTTTAGTCATTATCGCTCCACTGATAGGCGTGATCGTGTCCTTCGTGGGCAAGCGCTACCGGAAGATCAGCGGCGGTATCCAGGACGGCATGGGCAAGATGGCGCATAGCGCCGAGCAGTCGCTGTCGGCGCAGCAGGATGTGAAAGTGCATGGCGCCCAGGCGATCGAGACTTCGCGCTACGCCAAGCTCGCCAATCGGATCCTCGGCCTGAACATGAAGGTCGAAACGACCCGTGCGCTCGCGTCGGGCACAGTCCAATTCCTGGCGGCCTTTGCGTTGGCGGCCATCGTTTGGGTCGCAACGCGCGAAGCCTTGGGCGGCAGATTGAATGCAGGTCAGTTCGTGACCTTGATGACTTCGATGATGGCGATCATTCCCTCCCTGCGCCGCATCACCAGCATCCAAACCCAGATATCGCGCGGCGTGGCCGCCGCCGAACGCCTTTTCAGCGTGCTGGATGCGCCGGAAGAACAGGATCGCGGACAGATCGCCATTGCGCGTGCGCGCGGCGAGCTGGTGTTCGATCGGGTAAGCCTGAGCTACCGGGGTCACGACGGATTGGTGCTCGACGGCATCAGTTTCACCGCGCACCCCGGCACGGTCACCGCCATCGTCGGCCGTTCCGGCAGCGGCAAGACCAGTCTGGTGCGGTTGGTGCCGCGCTTCTACGAGCCGACCGCGGGTGTCGTCATGCTCGACGGTGTGCCTCTGGACCAGTACAGGCTTGCCGACCTGCGTCGCCAGATCGCATTGGTGGGGCAGAAAGTGATGCTGTTCGACGACAGCATCGGCACCAACATCGCCTATGGGGCGCAGGCGAGTCCCGATGAGCTGCGCGCTGCGGCCGAAGCGGCCAATGCCTGGGAATTCATCGAACGCCTGCCGCAGCAGATGGACACGCCCATCGGCGAGAACGGCGCCTTGCTTTCCGGAGGCCAGCGCCAGCGCCTGGCCATCGCACGCGCCATTCTGCGCGATGCCCCGGTCCTGATCCTGGACGAAGCCACCGCCGCCCTGGACAACGAATCCGAGCGCCTGGTGCAGAACGCTTTGCAGAAACTGATGCCGGACCGCACCACCCTGGTCATCGCCCATCGCTTGTCCACCATCGAGCATGCCGACCAGGTGCTGGTGCTCGATCACGGCAAGCTGGTGGAGCAGGGCACGCACGCCGAGCTGTTGGCCAGGGGCGGGCTGTATGCGCACCTGCACGGCATGCAATTCCGCGAGGCCGAGTGAGCAAGCCGCAAGACAAAGTCCCCGCCTACTGGTACGGCGAACAGACGCCTCCTTTGTCCGCACGCCTGCTGGCCGGACTGTATGGTTGGGTGGTCGCTTTACGCGGCAAGCTGTTCCGTGCCGGCATTCTGCGCAGCCACCGGGTTCCGGTGCCGGTGATGGTGGTGGGTAACCTCTTGGTAGGCGGTACCGGCAAAACGCCGCTGACCATCGCCCTGGTGCAGCGGTTGCAGCAGGAAGGCTGGACTCCAGGCGTGGCCAGCCGCGGTTATGGAAGGCGCAACGAAGCTGCCGCCGCCTGGGTGGAAGCCGGCACCGCGCCCTCGGAGGGCGGCGACGAACCGGTGCTGATCGCACGGCGCA
The DNA here is from genome assembly GCF_900104085.1 of Pseudoxanthomonas sp. CF125. Classification (GTDB taxonomy): domain Bacteria; phylum Pseudomonadota; class Gammaproteobacteria; order Xanthomonadales; family Xanthomonadaceae; genus Pseudoxanthomonas_A. The sequence continues at coordinate 947,275 of NZ_FNLD01000001.1, read as the reverse complement.
CCGGCGCCAAGGTGCGAGTGGACCGCGACCGCGTCTCCGCTGCGCGCGCGCTCATCGCTGCCGGCTGCGATGTGATCGTCTGCGACGACGGCCTACAGCATTACCGCCTGCATCGGGAGGTGGAGATAGAAGTGATAGACGGCGGGCGCCGTTATGGAAACGGCCGGCTGCTCCCCGCCGGCCCCCTGCGCGAACCGGCGCAGCGCGGCGCCGACTGCGATTTCCGTGTGGTGAACGGAGGCGACGCCAGTTTCGGAGAATGGTCCATGCAACTGCGCGCCGACAACGCAGTGCCGTTGCAGGGCGGCCGCAGCCGGTCACTTGCCTCGTTCGGCGGCCATCGCGTGCATGCGGTGGCCGGAATCGGCAATCCGAAGCGGTTTTTCGAGATGCTGCGCGCGCTCGGCATAGGCGTAGTGCCGCATGCGTTCGCCGACCACCATCGTTATGTTCCCGGCGACTTCGATTTCGGCAGCGAGTTGCCTGTGTTGATGACGGAAAAGGATGCGGTCAAGTGCGCGGGCTTCGCCAACGAGTGGTATTACAGCGTTCCGGTGAGCGCGGAGCTGCCGGAAGCTTTCTGGGTGGCGCTGCTGGACAAGTTGCCGGACAAGCGGACCGGGCAGCCGAGCGAAGTCAGGCTTGTCCAGAAGTAGAATCCATTTCTCACGGCTGCCATTTCGCTTATATCGCCCGTCATCCCAGCGAACGCTGGGATCCATCTTGATCTTGATTTGGCCCTTTGCCTTACCTAGAAACAAGCAAAGGCAAAGTCAAAATGGATCCCAGCGTTCGCTGGGATGACGAGCAAAAGCAATTTCGTTCTTTCCAGACGCCGACACCCGACATGAACACATCCCTGGATTTCGTTGTCGCCATCCCCGCCCGCTACGCAGCCTCGCGCCTGCCGGGAAAGCCATTGCGCCTGCTGGGCGGCGAGCCCATGGTCGTGCACGTCGCACGCCGTGCGCTGGCGGCCGGTGCGCGCGAGGTGTGGGTTGCGGCCGACGATGAGCGTATTGCCGATGCCCTGCGCGACAGCGGCGTGCGCGTGGCCATGACGTCCGCTGCGCACGCATCGGGCAGCGATCGGCTGGCCGAATGCGCCGACATCGCCGGCTGGAGCGACGATACCTTGGTGGTGAACCTGCAGGGCGATGAGCCGTTCGCCCCCGCGCAAGGAATTCGCGCCGTAGCCGAAACCCTGGCCGCCAGCGGTGCACAGATGGCTACCTTGGCGACGCCGGTGACCGAAGCCGCCGTCCTGTTCGATCCCAATACCGTGAAGCTGGTGCGCGCTACCGGCGAGGCGGGGTGGGGCGATGCGCTGTATTTCAGTCGCGCGCCGATCCCCTGGCATCGCGATGCTTTCGCACAGAGCACCGACACGCTGCCGCCGGGGCAATGGCTGCGGCATATCGGCATCTACGCTTACTCGGCGGCGTTCCTGCGCAAGTTCGCGAAAATGCCGGCGGGGCGGCTGGAACTGATCGAATCGCTGGAACAACTGCGCGTGTTGGAAGCGGGCTTCCGCATAGCGGTCGCATTGACGCCCGAACGATTCCCGCCAGGCGTGGATACGCCCGAAGATCTGGCCCGCGCGGAAGCCTATCTGGCCGATGGTGGGCATTGAAGCTGCTGGTGGTCTGCCTGGGCAACATCTGCCGGTCGCCATTGGCTGAAGGCGCTTTGCGCGCGCGCATCGCCGCTTCGCCGCTAGCGGGGCAGGTCCAGGTCGATTCGGCCGGGACCGGCGACTGGCATGTCGGCCAGCCGCCCGATCCGCGTGCCGTCGCCTGCGCGCGCGGGCATGGGGTGGATATCTCCATGTTGCGGGCCCGCCAATTGCGCCAGCGCGACTACCTCGAGTTCGACTGGCTGCTGTGCGCCGATGGCCAGAACGTGCGCGATGTGTCGCGCCAGGCTCCGCCCGCCCAGCGGAACAAAGTGGTCCTGCTGACGGAATGGGCGCGTGTTCACGAGGGCTGCGCCGTTCCAGACCCCTATACCGGCGGACCGGCCGAATTCGAGCACGCTTGGCGACTGGTCGATTCGGCCGCACGGGCGGTCGTGGCCCGCCTGTGCGCGGAGTGGGACTCCGGCATAATCGGAAACAGATGAGTATCGCGCCCACCCTAGAGCTTCCCAGAAGCCTGCAATGGCTCAATGCCCCGCCGAGCTCGCTGCACGAGCAGCGGGGGCGGGTGGTGGCGCTGGTCTTCGTCAACGCGGGGTCCGCGTGGTCTTGGCAGCGCCTGCGCGATGTCGCCCAGCTGCAGACCCGCTACCAGGGCCGCCTGCAGCCGCTGGCGGTGCACGTGCCGCGTTTCGATTGCGAACGCGATCCGCAGTACGTGCTGAAGCAACTGCGCCGGCAGGGCGTGTCTTTCCCCATCCTGCACGACGCCGACTGGCATGCCTGGCAGCGGTTCGAAGTGGAAGCCTGGCCCACGGTGCTGTTGATCGACGCCAACGGCCAGATACGCGAGCGGGTGGTGGGGCTGGAGTCGATGGCCGAGCTGGAACGGCCGCTGGCGGCCTTGTGCGATGCGCTGCCGATGCCGACCGACGAGGACGCCCTTGCGACCCGCGAGACCGCCGCCGAGCCGCGCCTGCCCTTGCGCTTTCCCAGCGGCATCGCGGCCACCGCCGATCGCCTGTACGTGGCCGACAGCGGCCACCACCGCATTCTGGAATGCAATCACGGCGGGCGCGTGCTGCGCCAGTTCGGCATGGGGACCGCCGATTTCGTCGATGGCGAACTGGAGCAGGCCGCGTTCCGGCGCCCGCAAGGATTGTCGCTGGTGCGCGATGTGCTGTACGTGGCCGACGCCGGCAACCATGCCCTGCGCCGTATCATGCTTCGCAACGGACGCGTGGATACTCTTTGCGGCAACGGGCGCGCGGGCGAGCCGGTGGAAGGCATCGTGACCAATGCGCGCGATATCGCGCTCAATCAGCCCCAGGCGGTATTCGCCACCGACAACGAAGTGCATCTGGCGCTGGCTGGCGACAACCGGATCTGGAGCTACGGTCTGGGTCGTGGCGAATTGACCTGCCGCGCCGGTTCGGGCCACTTGGACGTGCGCGATGGCAGCGGGCCGATGGCGGCCTTCGCGCAACCGGTGGCGCTGGCGGCCGTGCAGCAGATGCTTTACGTCTGCGATGCGCTGGGTTCGGCGGTGCGTTCCTTGCAGCTGCGCAACGATGTCGTACAGACCCTGGTGGGCCAGGGCTCCTGGGAATTCGGCGCTGCCGATGGCCCGCGCGAACGCGCGCGCCTGCAGAATCCGCAGGCGATCGCCCTGAGCCCCGATTCTCCGTTGTTGTGGATCGCCGACAGCGGCAACGGGGCTTTGCGCACCTTGCGCCTGGGCGGCGGCGAAGTGGCGACCGTGCCGTTGTCGCGGCGTCTGCACGGCGTGGCCGGGCTTTCGATCGCCGCTGGCGCGCTGTGGATCGCCGAGACCGATGCCCATGCCGTGCTGCGCTACGATCTTTCCAGTGGCGAGCTGAGCCGGGTTGCGATCGACGAGTGAAGGTTCCTGGCGTGGCGGGCAACTTCAATGGCAAGGAATTCGCGGCCGCGCTGAGCACGGCGCCCGGCGTGTACCGCATGTACGCCGCCGACGACAGCCTGCTGTACGTGGGCAAGGCCGGCGCGCTGCGCAAACGCGTCTCCAGTTATTTCAGCAATACGCCCAAGAGCCCGCGCACGCACGCCATGCTGGCGCAGGTGGCGCGCATGGACGTCACCGTCACCCGTACCGAGGGCGAGGCGCTGCTGCTGGAGAACCAGCTGATCAAGTCGCTTGCGCCGCGTTACAACGTGTCCCTGCGCGACGACAAGAGCTATCCCTACGTGCTGCTCACCACCGAGCAGTGGCCGCGCATCGCCATGCACCGCGGACCGCGGGCGGTGCCGGGGCGTTATTTCGGCCCGTATCCGGGCGTGGGCGCGGTGCGCGACACCCTCAACCTGATGCAGAAGCTGTTCAAGATCCGCAACTGCGAGGACAGCGTGTTCCGCAACCGCACCCGTCCCTGCCTGCAGCATCAGATCGGCCGTTGCAGCGCGCCCTGCGTGGGCCTGGTGGATGCGCTGGACTATTCGGAATCGGTGCGCCGCGCGTCGCTGTTCCTGGACGGGCGCAGCGATGAGCTCACCAGCGAATTGAGCAATGCGATGGAAGCGGCCAGTGCGCGTCTGGAGTTCGAACAGGCCGCGCGACTGCGCGATCTGGTGGGCTCGCTGCGCAGCATGCAATCGCGCCAGTACGTGGACGGGCGCGCGGCCGACCTGGACGTGCTGGCCTGCGCCATGCAGGGCACCGGCGCGTGCGTATTGCTGCTGGCGTTCCGCGATGGCCGCAACCTGGGCACCCGGTCGTTTTTCCCGAAGACCAACGGCGAGGACAGCGCGGCCGAAGTGCTGGCCGCATTCGTTTCCCAGTACTACGCCGAACAGACCCCGCCGCGTGAAATCGTGCTGGATCGCGAAATCCCCGACGCCACGCTGATCGAAACCGCGTTGTCGGCCGCCGCCGAGCGCAAGGTGCAGCTGAAGTGGAACGTGCGCGGCGAGCGCGCCGGCTACCTGCAGCTGGCGGTCCGCAACGCCGAGATCACCCTGGCCAGCGAGCTTTCCAGCCGCAACGCCCAGCAGGTGCGCAGCGAAGCCCTGCGCGATCTGCTGGGTCTGGCCGAGCCGGCCAAGCGCATAGAGTGCTTCGACATCAGCCATACCATGGGCGAGGCCACGGTGGCTTCCTGCGTGGTGTTCGACGCCAACGGGCCGGTGCGTTCGCAATACCGCCGCTACAACATCACCGGCATCGAGCCTGGCGACGATTACGCGGCCATGCGCCAGGCTATCGAGCGCCGTTTCCGCCGCGCGGTGGAAGAGGGCGGGGTGCTGCCCGAAGTGCTGCTCATCGATGGCGGCGCGGGGCAACTGACCCAGGCGCGGGCCGCGCTGGCGGAACTGGGCGTGGACAGCGTGGTGCTGGTGGGCGTGGCCAAGGGTGTGGAGCGCCGGGCCGGTCACGAGACCCTGATCCTGGCCGACGGTCGCGAAGTGAATCCGGGCGCCGCCTCGCCCGCGTTGCAGCTGGTTCAGCAAGTACGCGACGAAGCGCACCGTTTCGCCATCACCGGCCATCGCGGCAAGCGTCAGAAGGCGCGCACGACCAGCAAGCTGGAGGATATCGCCGGCATCGGTCCGCGCCGCCGCGCCAGCCTGCTCAAGCATTTCGGCGGATTGGTCGGCCTGAAGGCCGCGGGCATCGACGAGATCGCCCGCGTGGAAGGCATCAACGCCGCACTGGCCGAACGAATCTACGCTAACCTGCATGGGCTGGCGCCCTCGGCGGCGCCTCCGGCTACAGGAAGCGAACAAGGCCCGTAATGAAGTTGACCCTCCCCACCTGGCTGACCCTGCTGCGGATCGTGCTGATCCCGGTGCTGGTAGCGGTGTTCTACCTGCCCTATGGCTGGACCAATTTCGTCACGGTATTCGTGTTCGTACTGGCCGCGCTGACTGACTGGCTGGATGGCTGGATCGCGCGCCGCTACAACCAGTTTTCCGCTTTCGGCGCTTTCCTGGACCCGGTCGCCGACAAGTTGATGGTGGCCGTGGCGCTGTTCCTGATCGTGCAGGGCCATCCCACGCCGTGGATGGCGTTCTGGGCGGCGGTGATCGTGGGGCGCGAAATAGCGGTGTCGGCCTTGCGCGAATGGATGGCCGAACTGGGCCAGCGCGCGAAGGTGAAGGTGGCCGCGCTGGGCAAGTTCAAGACCATCGTGCAGATGGTGGCTTTGGGTTGCCTGCTTTATTCGGTGACGCCGGCCAGCCAGCCGCAGGCGGACATCTGGATGGGAACGCTGGTTTTCCACATCGGAGACTGGTTGCTGGCTATCGCGGCCATCCTGACGTTGTGGTCCGGATTGCAGTATTTGCGTGCCGCGTGGCCCACCTTGCGAGAGGATGAACGGGCAGCTGTTGACAGTTCGCGTAAGGACGGTAAAATTCCGCCCCTCACTACGCGGGAATAGCTCAGTTGGTAGAGCACGACCTTGCCAAGGTCGGGGTCGAGGGTTCGAGTCCCTTTTCCCGCTCCAGTTTCACGACGAAACCCCGTTCGCGGGGTTTTGTTTTGTAGGGCGCTTGAAAAGGCCCTGCGTTTGCGCCAGTCTCGGCGTGACAGTCACCGGCCTGGTGGCAGAGTGGTTATGCAGCGGCCTGCAAAGCCGCGTACGCCGGTTCAATTCCGACCCAGGCCTCCATCACCGGCAAGTCCGGTGGGTTAGACGAAAACGCCCGCCAACGCGGGCGTTTTTCGTTGCCGGCCCGTATCATCACTGGGCTCGCTTTAGGCGGGCAGCTATCCCGCCCGGATGGCGAAATTGGTAGACGCATCAGACTTAAAATCTGCCGGGGGCAACCCCATGCCGGTTCGATTCCGGCTCCGGGCACCAAGACAACGCCTCTCAATCGTGGTTCACGGCCTGCCGGTACAGCATCAGCGTCCCGTCCTGGTTTCTTTTCCAAAGATTGAGGCTCTTGCCTCTGACCGTGCCGCTGTCGTTGCCGGCGCGCCAGTCGACGACGTAGAAACCTTGCTCAAGCTGCAAATTTCCGCCGTCTATTGGATAGATGTTTCCGGTGCTTAGCGAGAGCGAGTCGATGGCGACTTCGCCGGGTCTCTCGTGTTCGATGAAATAACGGCGAATGTCGTTGATGCCGACCAGCATCGGCGTGTAGTAGGTCATGTAGATGGCGTCGGGCAGGAAAAGGTCGGCGTGTTCGCTGCCTTTTCTTTCGGTCACCAGCTTGCCGATGATCGCGTTGCGGCCGCGGATTTCCTCTGCGATTTTCGCATCGTTCCGGAATGCGCGTTCCGTAGATGGCGCGCCGTCCTCAATGACGGGAAGCGCGGCATCGTCGAACGGGGCGTTGGCGCCCCACAGTTCCGACACGATGCGGAGTTTGTCGCCGCCGGTGGCCCACAGCACCATGTATTTCCCGGAGTACTCGTAGGGTTGGGCGCCGTCCTTGGTGTACGCCTGGACGAAGGCGCCCGTCTCAATGGCGTATTCCCCATAATCCAGCGTCTCGTAGGCAGTCTTCTGGAGGCTGCCGATCTTGGCTCCGCTAAACCATTGGCGGTAGTAGTCCTCGATGGCGTCTTTCCCGTAACGCGCCATGCTGTGCTCAGGCATCAGCACCGCGTCGTCGGTGTAGTAACTTTTGACCGCTGCTAGGTCTTGGGCGGCGAAGGCTTCGGAGAATGCATGGTTGCTGATCTGCAGCCGTTCCTGGAGCGGAGTTCGCGGCTCGGCGGAGCGCACATTGACCGCGAACAGAAGCAAAGCCAAGAGAAGGGTCGGATTTCTCATCATGGATCGGCCTCTCGGTGCGCGGCTTCCTGCCTGGACGCCCCAAAGCATACTTTGAAAAACACTGCGAAGATGTCTGGCTCTCTGGCCCATAGAATCGGCTCCGCCGGCCCTAGAGGGCGGGCACGGAAACCATGGCGAGCGCTGCAAAACGATTGTTTCCCCTTGGCCATGGCCTGTTCGGCCCACGCTAGCGGGGTTATGTCGCCCCAATTGCGGTTTCGTCGCTCAGCCGCACTGAAGTGCGAGGACGCCCGATACCCTGCGGCCTCGGGTTTCCGGCGCGGGGTCGTCCGGGTCCTGTTCTCTCCCTTCCCGCAACATTGAGGCCACCGATGAGAATCCGGCTGTTCGTCGCTCTGCTGTTGATGGCGCCCGCAATGGCGCAAGCCGCGGATCCCAGTGCTTTCGTGGAGTCCTATGCCAAGGAGCACCGGTTCAGCGGCTCGGTCCTGGTGCAGGAAAAAGGCAAGGTCGTGTATGCGGGAAGCTTCGGCTTGGCCAGTCTCGCTTTCAAGGTACCCACTACCCGGCAGACCCCCTACAAGATCGCGTCGATCACAAAGGCATTCACGGCAGTGCTGGTGCTGCAACTGCAAGAGCAGGGGAAGCTGGACCTGCAGCGACCCATACGGACCTATCTGCCCGATTACGCAGGCGAGGGCGGCGACCGCATCACCGTGCATCAACTGCTCAACCATACTTCGGGGCTGCCCAACTTCGACACCGTAAACGATGCGGCCGCGGCCTTGACCAAAGGGTTGCCGACATACCAGACGCCCTACACCAGCGACCAGCTGCTTTCTAAATTCTGCAGCGGTAAACCGGTCCATGTGCCTGGCGCCGTGTTCGACTACAACAATTGCGACTACATCGTGCTCGGCAAGATCGTCGAGCGGGTTTCCGGAATGCAATACGGGCAATTGCTCCAGGAAAACATCCTGCGTCCCCTGGGCATGAAGCATACCGGCCTGTTGCGGCAGGGCGATATCATCGACGGCCTGGCCGAAGCCTACTTCCAGCGCGATTCCAGCGGAAAACTCACCGCCGACCTGCCGGTCTATCCGGAGAACTGGTACGCGGCGGGGGCGATGTATTCCACGGTCGACGACTTGCTGAAGTTCTCGGATGCCTTGTTCGTTTCGGGTCTGATCAGCGACGCCAGCCGTGCGTCGATGATCGCGCCGGGGCTGGACGACTACGGCTATGGCGTATGGTCGTACGACACCAAGATGCAGGGGCGCAAGGTGCACGTGGTCAAGCGACCGGGACGCATCATGGGCGCGCAGACCCAGCTCTTCCATGTGTTGGAACCTGACGTCACCGTGATCCTTCTGGGCAATACCGACACCACGGATACGGACGAATTCGTCTCGAAGATCGCCAAACAAGTGATCGTCGGCGGGCAATAACGATGGGCCGAAGGAAGGTGTGGGTATTGCGATCGGCCGGGTGACCTTTCAGGCCACCTGTTCCGATGCGCGTGGTTGCGACGGCTGAGTGGGAGCGACCGCAGGAGGCGTCGTGGATGCCAGCCGGGCCAGCACCTCTTCGGCCAACGCATCGTCGCCGGTCTGCGAGGGGTGAAAGCCCGGTTGCAGATAATCGAACAAGTGCTTCAGCGTACGCCGCACCATCTGGTGCTTCGAACCCATATGCGACTTGACCTGGCGCCAGGTCTCCTTGCGCCACAGGATTCCATCCTGCGCCAGCAGGCTTATCGCTTGGGCGCACATCAACGAATAAAACAAACCAGCGGTGAGCGCGAATCCGAGCACTCGCAGCGCATAGTTGGGTGCAACTGCCTGCAGCAGATCGAACGCGACGCGCCGATGCTCGATTTCTTCGGCGAAGTGCCACTCCATCAGGTCTTTTACTTCGGGGTCGGCCTGCGCCAGGATGCCCTGCGACAGGAACTCGTGCCCGATGTAGGAATTTATGTGTTCCACGCAGCTAACCAGGGAGACGCGCAAGCTTATCGGGCCGAATTTCTCCATGACCCGGAAAACCAGCTTGTCCACATTCTTTTCGAAAGTGCGGAATCGGTAGCCCTGGGCATCCAGATTGTCCCAATAGCGGGTATGGGCCACGCCATGCTGTGCTTCCTGATGGATGAAGTTCCTGCAGCGCGCGTGCAGCTGCTCGTTGGCGATTCTGGGCATGCACGCCTTCAGCGTGCGGACGTAAAACCCCTCATTGGCCGGTACCAGAATGGTGTATGCATTGAGGATCGAAGACACGACTTCATTGCCCGGCAACCAGTGCTTGGGAATATCCGAAGAAAGTTTCGATGCGAAGCGACGCGGCGTGATGGTTTCATTCATTGACCGTGCAGTGTGCCAAGCGAAACAGTGCGCTGCAAATGTGAGTCGCGTCTGATTAAGCCGGCCGGCTGCCTGGCGGAAGCGCTTACGAAATCGGCTGCAAAAGATCGAGCTGAAACCCGAGCGAAGCTTGGTTCAATCGCTGGGTGGATCCTTTCCGGCTTGCTTGGACACCACACTGGTGGCGGCCAGATCGGCGGTGACATTGCCCACCGTGGCGAACACGTCGGGAATGGTGTCGACGGCCAGCAACAGGCCCAAGGGCGCGACCGGCAGTCCCATCGCCTGGGTGACCGGTAGATTGGTCGCCATGTAGCTGACCTGGCCCGGCAATCCCACCGCGCCGCAACTGATGATCACTGCAAGCGCGGCGCCGGTTGCCAACTGAGCTGCGGACAGGTCGATACCATAGGCCCAGGCGATGAAAGCGGCTGCGCTCACGTACTGCACCGGGCTGTTGATCCGGAACAGCGAAACCGCCATCGGCAGGACCAGGGCGGTGACCTGCGGGGAATACCCCAGACGCCGCTGCGCGATTTCCAGCATCGCCGGCAGCGAAGCCAGGGAAGATTGGGTGCTGGCGGCCACGACCTGGGCCGGAAGGATCGCGGCGGCGAAGCTGCGGATCTTTTCCCCTCCCCAGAAGACCGCCACCGGCAGCATCATCAACGTGACCGAAAGATAGAGCACGCATTGCAGCAAGATGTAGATCCCCAATGCGCTGACCATGCTCAGGCCGGATTGTGCGCACACCGCCAGCACCAGCGCGAACACGCCCACCGGCGCCGCCCACAGCACCCATCGCACGATCACGATCATCGCGTCGGCGATGGCCTGGAAGAAATCAACCACCAGATCGCGACGGGTCTTTTCGATGCGGGTCAGCGCGAAGCCGAAGAACAAAGCGAATACGACCAGCGGCAGCATCGCGCTCTGGGCGGCGGCGGCGATCGCGTTGCTGGGGATGATGGCGGTCAGCGCATCGCTCCAGCCCGTGGTCGTTGCCACTGCGGAGGCTGCATCGGTCGAACCGCTCAGGGCCTGCGCCAGGGCCGGGTCGCGCGGCACCAGCGACAGAAGGGCGGGCGCGGCAAGGGCAGTGAAGAAGGAACCGAAACTCAGCAGGATCACGAACACCAGCAGGGCGCGGCGTGCGGTGCGGCCCGAGGAGGCGGTATCGCTGGCCGTCGTCACTCCTATGATGACCAGCGCCAGTACCAAGGGCACCACCGTCATCTGCAGCGCGTTCAACCATAGCTTGCCGATAGGCTGCACTATCGCGGCCACTTTCGCCGCCAGCGCAGTGTCGGACCAGGCAAGAGTCAAGCCGATGATCGCGCCCAGAGCCAAGCCGAGCATGACGCGGGTAGTGGGCTTCATGGTTGGCCATCCAGTGCGGGCAACTTCCATTCGGCGCGAAGGCTGCGGTATTGGGCGTCTGGCATCAGCACGAAGACCGGGTGCTGTTCCGGCCGCAACCACGCGAGCAGGCGATCCATGGTCGGGTCCGCCATCGCCGTGCACCCGGCCGTGGCCTCGCCGGGTTGCTTCCACAGATGCGCGAAGATGCAGCTGCCCGCATTGGGCCGGGCTTGCGGGTTGTGTTCGATGACGAATCCAAGCCGATAGCGCTGGTCGCCGGGTTTACGAAGATCCAGGCGCATGGGTTCGGTCGAACCGGCCACCGCGTCGGCGCCCACCGTATCCGCATCGACGATGCGGTTGTATAGCGGAGATCCGCTCACATCCATGCAGTAGTGCGATGCCTGCATCGCGGCGTAAGGCAGGGAAGTGCTGGCCTTTTCCGCATAACCGAAGGCCTCGCCGATGCCGAACACGCCAGCGGGACTGCGCCCGTCGCCTTCCTCTTTGGTCGGGCCGGGCAGGCCACCCGGATGCAGGCCCAAGCCCCAGGCCGAGCCACTGCGACCCACCGTGACCGGTTGCGCCGTGCCGACTTCACGCCAGGCTCCATCGGTACGCTCGTAGGTCCGCAGCGTGCCATGGTTGGCGTTCCAGTCCGGAGTGACCACAACCACGGCCTGTCGGGCCTGCTTCCAATCCGAGTCGGCCGATGGCGGCGCTCGGTGCGCGCAGCCGGCGAGCGCCAGCATGGAAAGGGCGACGATCGATATCAGCCGCTCTCCAGGAAACCGCCGAACAACCCGGATGTCATTCCGAACGTAGCGAGGGATCTGCTGTTGTGCGAGGGAAAACAGATCCCTCGCTACGTTCGGAATGACAGGACAAGGGTTCGCGTTCAAGCAGGCCATTCCTTCATTCATGGTTTCAGCATCGGCTGGATCCGCTCCAGATTCGCCTGCAGTATTCCATAACGCTTCTTGCTGCCCTCGCAAATCATGACGTAGATGCCGTCCAGCAGGTGCTGCAATGCGGAGTGGTACAGAAGCGGCTCGATGTGCGGGCGTTCGTCGTGCGCGGAGACCAGCAGCGCCAGATCGGCATGCGCGCGCAGGGCGTTGGAGGTATGCCGCGTCACCGTGATCACTTTGCCCTTGGCCTTGCGGAATTGCTGGCAGATCTGCGAAAGCGCGGTCTGCTTGCCGTCCTCGCAGAACACCAGCAGCGCATCGCCGGCGCCGGCCGCCGAGACGCTGGCGATCATATGGGCGGTGTCGAAGTTGTGCACGGTGAGGATGCCCAGCAGCGAAAGCCTCCAGGCGAAAGCCCGCGCATGGATGTCGTCCTCGCCCAGGCCGATGATGAAGACCTTGCCCGCATTGCCCAGCGCGTCGGCGACCGCGCGCACTGCTTCGGGCGGGTTGATCAGGCGTGTTTCTTCCTCGGCCTCGGATTTGCGGCGCCACAACTGGCTGCCGTTGGCACCGTTGGCGTCCTGAGTGGACGCGGCCGCCACAACGGCGTCGTCGCCGCTTTCGGCGCGTGCGACCGCTTCGCCGATCGAATACTTGAGATCCGGATAGCCCTTGAAGCCCAGTTTCTGGCTGAACTTGACCACGCTGGACTGGCTGATGCGCAGCGCGGTAGCCAGTTGCTGCGAAGAATAGTCGCGGAGCAACTGCGCGTTCTCCAGGATGAAGTCGGCGATGCGGCGTTCGATCGCCGACATCTGGTCGCGCTCGGAGCGGATTTTCACCAAGGGAGACATGTCGGATTTACTCGATGAGTTCAAGGCCGCGGATCTCGCGGATGCCCAGGCCAGGCGCATCGGTTATCGTGATTTCGGACTCGTTGAAGATCACGCCGCCCTCCACCGGATTGAACAGACATAGCGAGGGTCCGTCCAGATCGACCTTGGTGATGATGTCGGCCTTGGCCACGGCCACGTGCACCGCGGCGGCGACGCTGATGCTGGTTTCCAGCATGCAGCCGATCATGCATTCGATGCCGTGCATGGCGGCGATGTCGGCGATGCGGATGGCGTTGGAGATGCCGCCGGTCTTCATCAGCTTGATGTTGATGATGTCTGCCGCACGCATGCGGATCAGCTCCACCACTTCCATGGGGCCGAATACGCTTTCGTCGGCCATGATCGGCGTGTGCACGCGTTCGGTCACGTAGCGCATGCCTTCCAGGTCGTGCGCCTTCACCGGTTGTTCGACCAGTTCCAGCCGCACTCCGGCGTCCTCCAGCGTCTGCAGGGCATAGACGGCCTGTTTGGCGGTCCAGCCCTGGTTGGCGTCCAGCCGCAGCAGGGCGCGGTCTTCCACCGCCGCGTAGATCGCCTTGACCCGCTCGATATCCACGCCGATATCCTTGCCGACCTTGATCTTCAGCGATTCGAAGCCACGGTCCACCGCGGCGATGGAATCGGCCACCATCTTGTCGATGTAGTCGACGCTGATGGTGATGTCGGTGGTGATGACCGGGTCGCCGCCGCCCAGCAGTTTGTACAGCGGCGCGCCGTAGAGCTGGCCGAACAGGTCGTAGATCGCTATCTCCACCGCCGCCTTGGCGCTGGAATTCTTCTCCATCGCGTTCTGGATCAGCAGGGTCAGGCGGTTGAGGTTGGCGATGTCCTCGCCGATCAGGCGCGGGGAAATGTAGTGGCGGATCGCGTCGACGATGGAGCCGTGGGTATCCCCGGTGATCACCGCGGTGGCCGGGGCCTCGCCGTAACCGATATGGCCGCTGTCGGTATGCACCATGATCACGATGTCCTCCACGCGGTCCACCGTGCGCAAGGCGGTCTTGAACGGCGTTTTCAACGGAACCCGCAACATGCCGAATTTGATGTCAGTTATTTTCATGGTCGGTTCTTGTGCTCTGTGCCGATTTTAGGGGCTGTCTCAGGGGCGGATGCGGACAATGCTGGTGATCCGGTCTACATAAGTGGTCTTTTCGTTGAACCGCAACGGCAACAACGGCGTGACCGAGACCGCGTTGAGGTGCATGGAACGCATGTTGCCGTCCGCATCCAGGAAGGAACCGCCGTTGGTGTCGTGGATCACGTAAGGTGCGCCGTCGATGCGGCCGATCATCATCATCACGTGGCCGGGGATGTAGATCAGATCGCCGACCTGCAACTGGTCGACAGCCGCGCGGCGGGGGCCGGGTCCGTCGTCTTTGCCGAAGGTGGTGCGGTCCAGCGCCGGGCTGATGCTCTGGTCGCTGGTGTTGCGCGGCAACTCCACGCCCATGCTGCGGTAGACCTCGGAGACGAACCCGCTGCAATCGCGGCCGTTATAGGAATGGCCCCAGCCGTAGCGTTCCCCCAGAAACTTGAACGCCTGCCGGATCAGGTTGGCGCGGGTAAGCGGTAAATAAGCGGCGGCCGTGTCCTGATTCTTCTGCAGCAGCGCGGGCGCGAAGGCAAGCGCTCCCTGCGCGTCGCGGATCGGCAGTTCGACCACCCATGAAGTATAGGAATGCTGGCCATTGACCAGCGCGTCGGAAGCGACGTCGGCCAGAGGCACTCTTACCCCCATATCCAGCTGCAATTCCGAGAGCTGCGGCTGCTCGCGGGTGAACACGGTGGACACCTTGGCTCCGGTAACGATGCGGTAGGGGGCTTTATCCAAGTGTGCGAACACCGCCGCCTTGGTGCCCGTCGCGATGTCCTCGGCCAGCGCCCACGCCTTGTAGTTGGGGCTTTCCACCCAGAGCCAGCGACCGTCGCGGCTGCGGTGGGCGATGGCCACCGGCGCGCCGGGGAAAAGCGCGCTTTCCTGGAAACGGTCGATATCGGTATCCCCCTGCGAGCTGAAGACACGCAGCTCGGTCGGGAATTTGCGCAATGCCGTTCGCCTCAGCGCCAGGCCGTACTGCGTGGGCACCGTAGCCGGAACCGCATCCAGATCCAGCGATTGCGCCAGTTGCTGCAGAGTGTCGGCGGGTACGGGATTGCCCTGCACATCGTACAAAGATCCCTCGGGCAGGGCGGACAGTTCGTTGATCGAGTCGATGATCTCCTGTCCGGGCCGCGTTGCGGGCAATGCGGACAAATCGTTCATCGAGTCGTCCAGACGGAACAGCTTTTCGTTCTGCGCGGCGATGGCCTGGGCGTCCATGATCACGCGGTCCGGCTGCTTGAGCTTGCCTACCCAGAAGTCCGGCGAAAGCTGCGCTTCGGTCATGCCGACTACGCCATGCGGGGGGACGGTTCCCGGAGCCGGGGGAGGCAGTTCGCGCGCCTGGGAGGTGCCGCATAGCAGCAGCGCGGCGGCGAACAGAGTCGTAGGAAGGATTCGCATGGTTTCACCTTCAGGCTGAAGCCAAGTGGGAAAGAACGATCGCCATCAGCGCGCCCGAAGCGATGCCGAAGACAGAACTGGAAATGGAAAGTCCCAGTGCCGGAAATGCCGACAGCCGGCAACAGGTTCGCCAGGGTGGGCCAGAGCCGTGCGGATCATTGATTCCCCTTCCAAGCCAGTACCGGTCGATGCCCGGCGCAATTCGGAATACCTGATTCTTATAGCACATTCTCTAAGAATAAATTATTGACGTGCGGGAATCCGCATGTTAGACAGTCATCTTGCCGTCATATACCGCAGAGGCGTCGCGACCCGAATGGCCCGGTTGTCCCTCAGTGCATCGATCGAACGATCCTGCTTCAGAGGCGTCGCTGCGGCGTTCGCGTTCGCATTGCTGTTGGCCGGACCGGCACTTTCGCATGGCGCCGATGGCGAGTTGGCGGAAGTAGTGACGCTGGTGGATGCGGGGCGATTCGCCGATGCCGAATCGTCTATCGCCAAGAGCCTTGCTGCGGACAATCTTTCTTCCCAGGATCGGTCGGCCCTGGAATTCCAGCGCGAACGCATGCGCAGGATCCTGCTGGACTTCACGCTCGACGAACAGGCCGCCAAAGCCCGCGTACGCGAAAAAGTGCCGGATCTGCGCGATGACGAATTCGCTCGCTGGGATGCCGCCGGACTGATCGAACACCAGGTGATCGATGGCCGCACCTTGTACTTCAACCGCGCGCCTTCCAATCTGTTCCGCGTCAGTGCGGAGGCGAGGGCACGCAGAAAGGTGCAGACGCCTTTCGTCGACGGGCCGATGGAATCGGTCAACGCGCATCATCGGCAAGTGCGGGATGCGGCACTGGGAAAGATCGATGCCAATGCCGGTTCGCGTCGGATCCGCGTCACCCAGTCGCTGACCGTCGATGCCGGTGCGGTACCCGCCGGCGAAGCGGTGCGCGCCTGGATTCCGTATCCGCGCGCGATCCCGGGGCAGCAGGAAGACCTCCGTTTCGTCGAAAGCTCGCCCGCGGCGCACAGCATCGCTCCGGAATCGGCGCTGCAACGCACGGTGTACCTGGAGAAACCGGCAGCTGCGGGTTCGCCAACAACGTTCTCCATTACTTATGAACTGACCATTCGCGGCCAGTACCACGCCATCGATCCTGATCGGGTTGTTCCCGCGCCGCTCACCGCGGAACTGGCGCCTTTCGTGGCCGAGCGCTCCCCGCATGTGGTGTTCACCCCGGCGATCCGCGAGTTCTCGCGCAAAGTGGTCGGCGACGAAAAGAATCCTTACCGCATCGCGCAGAAGCTTTATGCGGCCGTGGACAAGATTCCCTGGGCAGGCGCGCGCGAGTATTCCACCATCACCAACATCAGCGACTACGCGCTGCATGCCGGCCATGCCGATTGCGGACAGCAGACTCTGCTGCTGATCACGCTGCTGCGCCTCAATGGCATCCCGGCGCGTTGGCAGTCCGGGATGGTTTATTCCGACGGCGACTACGACAACCTGCACGATTGGGGCGCTCTTTACCTTGCGCCTTACGGCTGGGTGCCGATGGATGTCACTACCGGCCGCTTGGACGACGCGGATCCGCAGATCGCGGGCTTTTATCTGGGTGGGCAGGACGCGTATCGCATCGCGTTCAACGACGATTATTCGCGCGAGCTGGTTCCGGCCAAACAGCACTTCCGGTCAGAGACGGTGGACTTGCAGCGCGGGGAAGCGGAATGGAGAGGCGGCAATCTCTATTTCGATCAATGGGATTACGGATTCGAATGGAAAATGCTGCCGCTGAAGAGCAGCGCCGAATAGCGGGGCGGGAACCCACCAACCAACTCAGCAGGAGAGATCGGGGATGAACAGCAAAGTTTTGCGTAGGGCCGCTCTGTGTATCGCACTGGGGTCGTGTCTGGCGTCCATGGCACCGTTGGCGATGGCGCAAAGCGTGACCGGCGCAGTGGCCGGACGTGCCAATGCCGGCGAGCAAATCACGGTCACCAGTCCCGACACCGGCCTGAGTCGTACGGTGACGGTCGGCAAGGAAGGCACTTACCGGGTGGCGCAATTACCGCCGGGTGATTACACCCTAGTCGCAGGTAGCGGTGCGCCGATCTCCATCAGTGTGTCGCTGGGCGGCACCACCACGGTGAACCTGACCGGCGGAGGCGCAGTAGACCTGGACGTGGTGCAGGTTATCGGTTCGCGCATCGTGAACCGCGTCGACGTGCGCTCGACGGAAACGGCGACCAACATCACCCGCCAGGAGCTGGCCCGGTTGCCGGTCGACCAGAATCTGACGTCCGTTGCGTTGCTGGCGCCGGGCGTGGTCGCGTCGGGCGCTACTTTCGGCGGTCTCACCTTCGGCGGTTCTTCAGTGGCGGAGAACGCCGTTTACATCAACGGTCTGAATGTGACCGACCCTTATCTCCGTCGGGGTTTTTCTTCGGTGCCATTCGCCTTCTACGAAGAATTCCAGGTCAAGACCGGTGGCTATTCGGCGGAATTCGGCCGCAGTACCGGCGGCGTCATCAACGCCATCACGCGGTCCGGCGGCAACGAATTCCATGGTGGCGTGGAAGTGACGATGGAGCCATCGGCCTGGGCGGCGTCGAAAGAGGACCACTTCCATTCCGACGGCAGTCTCGATGAGCGGGATCGCACCAGCCGCGACACCAGCCCGTTGTTCAAGACCAACGTATGGGCGTCCGGTCCCATCGTGAAGGACAGGCTGTTCTTCTTCGCCATGTATGAGAATCGCGACAACGACTCGAAGGACATCGACACGAGCGACGCTTTCATCACCAAGAGCAACAACGATTTCTGGGGCGCCAAGCTCGATTGGCGCATCAACGATGATCACTCGCTGGAACTGCTGGCCTTCTCCGACAAATCCGACTCGGTCACCAGCACCTACGGCTACACCTGGGACACCTCTGAGCGGGGCGATTGGCAAGGCGACAGCAGTTCAGGGTCCGGCGGCGACAACTGGTCGGCCACCTATACGGGTCATTTCACCGATAATTTCGTGGCCAAGGCGATGTATGGCGTGAACAAGCGCAGTTCCCTCAGCGGAAGCCCATTGGACAGCGAGTGCAGCATCATCAGAGTCTCTGGACGCCCCAGAGGGCCTGAAGGTTGCCATCCGACCAATACCAGTGCCAGCAGCCGCTATGACAAGCGCGAAGCAGCACGCCTCGATTTCGAGTGGACGCTAGGTGACCACCTGCTGCGTTTTGGCCTGGACCAGGAGGTGATGGATTCCGATAGTTCAGTTGTATACCCGGGCGATGGCCGGAGCTATGAGTTGCAAACCGTCGTCCCCGGCGCGTCGCTTAACGGCACCGTTGTCCCGGCCGGCGTCACTCAGATCATCGATGCACGCCGTTACATCACGGGCTCCCCAGTCACGACAGAAGCGCAGGCGTTCTATGTGGAAGACAACTGGAGCGTCACGCCCAACCTGCTGTTGAACCTTGGCGTGCGGTTCGACAAGTTCCACAACAAGCTCGCCTCAGGCGCGAGCTTCGCCAAAGCCGACTTCAGCGACATGATGTCCCCGCGCCTCGGGTTCAGCTGGGACATGAAGGGCGACGGTACCACCAAGATATTCGGCAACGCGGGCCGCTACTACCTGCCTCTGACCAACAAGCTCGCCGACTATTTCGGTGGTGGAACCACGGACGAGCACACCTACTATGTGTTCAATGGCTGGGACGAGATGAGCCATCCGGTAACCGGTGAGCCCTATCTTGTCCCCAATCTCGGATCGCAGATCGGCCCGGTCAATACCGACGGCAACGTCCCCGCACCCGACGATATCCGTACCGAAGTTGCGCGCGACCTGAAAATGGTGTTCCAGGACGAGTTCATCCTGGGCTTCCAGCAGGCGATCAACCAGGAATGGTCGTATGGCGTCAACGCCACCTACCGCAAAGTCAACCGCGCCGTAGAAGACGTGCGCATCAACCGTCTCCAGGGATGCCCCGGGTATTCGAGCTTCCCAATCATCAACCCTGGTGAAACGGCGACCTTGTGGTGCGAGAGTACGAATGACTGGGTTGAATTCGACTCCTCCGAGGAGGGATACATAGCGAGCGGCAGCGGCGCGCTGATGGGTTACAAGAAACCCAAGCGCACCTACAAGGCGGTGGAGTTCCAGCTTGACCGCGCATGGGACGACAAGTGGTTCTTCAATGCCAGCTACCTCTGGTCCAAGAGCGAGGGCAACATCGAGGGCCCGGTGAGCTCGGACACGGGCTATGCAGACACCAACCTGGTGCAGTATTACGACCACCCGGCCGTCAACGAACGCTACGGCGTCCTGTTCAACGACTTCCGCCACCAGATCAAGCTGCGTGGCGGCTACAAGCTCAACGACACGTGGAGCTTCGGCAGCACGCTCTCCGCGCGCTCCGGCGGCCCCATCACCGCCTTTGGCGTGGTCTGGCCCAACGACAACCGCGGCATGGGCCCCGGTGAATTCAGCGGCGGCGGTTCGGGCTGGTTGTGCGTGGCCAACTGTTCCGACTGGCGTACGCGGGAGCTGGTCTATACGGAGCGCGGTGCGTTTGGCCGCATGCCGTGGGTCTGGGACATGGGCGTCAACGTGACCTGGACCCTCCCGGTCGAAGGCATTGACTTGAAGGCGCGCTTCTCCGTGTACAACCTGTTCAACAATCAGGCGGTAGTCAATGTGCATTCCCGCTACGAACGCCAGCCAGGCGTGCGGATGCCTTACTTCGGCCAGGGCACGGTCTGGCAATCGCCGCGCTACATGAACCTGGTGGTGACCTGGAATTTCTGATTCCAGTCGCCTGCAAGGCTGGGGCGCAGCCGTCGCAATGGCGGCTGCGCCTTCCAAATCATTAGCTAGGTGTCTTGGATGAAGGCATAGGCTCGACGGATATCCGGATATCCGCGCAGGAACAAGCGCGCATCGATCCGAGCACAGGAGGTTTACCGTCTTGGAGTGTTCTACCGACTCTGCAGAGATAGCGGCGGCACAGACAAGCCGGCCTGCCGTTCCAGAGAACGACCGGTTCGATGGCATCGACCTGCTTTCGCTGGGCAACACCCAGGCCACCCCGTTCTACGCCTACTCGGCCAATGCAATCCGGCAGCGCATCGCCGGACTGCAGCACGCGTTGGCCGGCATGGATGCGGCCGTCTGCTTCGCGGTGAAAGCCAACCCGACTCTGGCGATCCTGCAACTGATGGCCGAAGCCGGCGTGGGTGCGGACATCGTGTCCTGCGGTGAATTGCGCCGCAGCCTGCGGGCAGGAATACCGGCGTCCAGGATCGTCTTTTCCGGCGTCGGCAAGTCGGACGCCGAGATCGCTGAGGCGCTCGAAGCCGGTGTGGGCCGATTCAACGTGGAGTCGGCCGATGAGCTGGAAGCACTGCAGCGCATCGCCCACCAGCGCGACGTAATCGCCCGCGCGGCAGTGCGCATCAACCCCGATGTGGACGCACGCACCCACGGCAAGATCTCCACCGGCAAGGCCGAGAACAAATTCGGCGTGAGCATCGATGAAGCCAGGCAATGGTTCGCCGATGCGGGCCGGCGCGGCAACGTGCGGCTGGACGGCCTGCATATGCATATCGGCTCGCAGATTCTCGAACTGGAGCCCATGCGACAGGCATTGCGAAGACTCGCCGCCTTCTGGCGCGAACTAAGCGAGGACGGACACCGCATCGACAGCATCGATGTCGGTGGCGGACTGGGAGTGGTGTACCGCAAGGGCCACGACCGCCCCGTCGAACTGCAAGGCTATGTACAGGCGATCAAAGAGGCATTGGCGGGCTTCGAGGGTAGGGTAATCCTGGAGCCTGGCCGTTATCTCGTAGCCGAAGCCGGCGTGCTGCTGACTCGGGTCATCCGGGTCAAGGGCAACGACAAACGGCGGTTCCTTGTCGTGGACGCGGCAATGAACGACCTGTTGCGTCCCAGCCTGTATGACGCCTGGCATGACATCGAGAAGGTGGCTTCGGGCGAAGGCAGGGCGCAAGTGAGCGTCGCCTACGATATCGTCGGCCCGGTTTGCGAAACCGGCGACACGTTGGCGACCGCACGCATGCTTCCGCCATGCGCAGCGGGCGACCTGCTGGCCATACGCGGCGCGGGCGCTTATGGTGCGTCGATGTCCTCGACCTACAATTCCAGGCCGCTCATCGCCGAAGTATTGGTCGATGATGGCCGTTATGCGCTGATCCGGCGCGGGCAATCCTTCGAGGAAATGGTGGCGGGCGAGCAGGCGGCCACGTCGTGGAGGGCTTTGTAATGCTCGGTTCGTATCGGATCGCTTGCTGGCTTGCGCTCGCTTTGTTTTTTCCGTTGTTCGCATTGGCGGGAGAGGAATCCACAACTCTTGCAAGCGAGCGTCCCGGCAATGCCGAACTCGATGCCATCGTCGATGCAACAGCCGCCCGTTACCGCCTTCCCGGAATCGCCGTTGGAGTGATCGAAGACGGCAAGGTCGTCTATACCGGCACGCGCGGCGAGCTTGCAAGCGGCTCCGGCCAACCCATCACCTCCCACACCCTTTTCAAGATCGCCTCCAATAGCAAAGCGATGACTGCCAGCGTGCTCGCTCGTCTGGTAGATGCCGGCAAGCTGCGCTGGGAGGATCCGGTGATCAAATACCTGCCGTCGTTCCGCATGTACGACCCGTGGGTCACCCGGAACATGCAGGTCAAGGATCTGCTGGTGCACAACAGCGGTCTGCCGGAGGGCGGCGGCGACCTGATGCTGTGGCCGGAACCGAACCGTTTCAGCCGCGCCGACATCATCGCCGGCCTGGCGCATATCAAGCCCGCTTACAGCTTTCGCTCCGGTTATGCCTACGACAATTTGCTGTACGTAGTGGCGGGCGAAGTCGCCGCGGCAGCGGGCGGCGCTTCCTATGAAGAACTGGTTCAACGGGAACTGTTCCAGCCGCTGGGATTGTCGCGTTGCCGAGCGGGCGCATGGCGGCCGGACCAGGTTGGCGATGTCGCCCAGCCCCACAACCGTGTCGATGGCCGCAACATGGTCGTCAAGGCGGATGGGGCAACCGTGGAGCCGCTGGTCTCGGCTGCGGCCGGCGGCATCCGCTGCAGTCTCGACGACATGCTGAAGTGGGCCAGTAACTGGCTGGCGCCGGACGCCACGCAGCAGGCTTGGCTGTCGTTCGAGCAGCGGCAGGCGGCGTGGGTTCCGCGGACGCCCATGCCCATCTCCGCACGCCGCCGGGCCTGGGACGGCACGCGTCTGTTCGCGTACGGATACGGCTGGCGAATCGCCGACGTCGATGGGGCGTATACGGTTTCGCATACGGGCACATTGTCGGGAATGTATTCGGTCATGACCCTGTTGCCGGACCGTAAGTCCGGCTTCGTGGTGTTGATCAACGGCGAAGCGGAGGGCGCGCGTACCGTGTTGAACGAGGTTCTGCTGAAACGATTCACCAAGCCGGCGGATGGTCGCGGCGTGGCTTATTACGCCGATGAGCTCGAACGCGAATCCGAATCCAAACGCCCTGAGACGCAGCAGCCTGTCGTCAGGCGCGAAACACCGACGCTGAAGCAATTCGGCCAATGGTTCGGTGTTTATCGCGATCCCTGGTTCGGCGAGGCGCGCATCTGTCCCGAAGGCGGGCAAGCCCGTTTCGTTTCGGATAAGTCGCCGATGCTCTCGGGCCGCATCATGCGCAGCGGCGACCGATACGTGGTGGATTGGGACCACGACAGCGTGGATGCGGAGGCATGGCTGGATTTCCGCAGGGACAATCCTTCCGGGCCGGCGCGGCTGACCCTGGCCAAGGTCGATCCGGAGGCGGATTTCAGCTACGACTACGAAGACCTGGCCTTCGAACGGGTACGCGGCTGTGAGTGAGCGGGGGCAGCGAACGGCACACGGCCTCGCTGCGCTTCTGACATGCCTCGCGCTGGCGTGCGCGGGCTGCGCGTCCGGTCCGACGCCAGCGTCTGCGGTCTCCAGTGCGCATACGTTCGAAGATGCTGGCCTGGTCGATATCCGCACCTTGGTGCCCGACATCTCCCAGCAGATCCGTTACGCGGGGTCGGAGAATTTCGTGGGAACGCCGGTGGAAGGCTATGGCACGGCCCGCTGCTATCTGAGCGAGCCGGCGGCGCAGGCCTTGCAACGCGTCGAGCAGTCCCTGCGGCAGCAAGGATTCCGCCTGCGGGTGTTCGACTGCTACCGGCCGGCACGCGCGGTTCGCCATTTCGTTCGCTGGGCCGCCGACCTGCAGGACCAGCGCACCAAGCCACGCTATTACCCGAACCTGGATAAAACCAAGTTGCTGGGCGATTACATTGCGCCGGTCTCGGGCCACAGCCGCGGCGCTACCCTGGACCTCACCTTGCTGGACTGTCGCACACCAGACGGCCAATGCGTTCCGTTGGACATGGGTACGGAGTTCGACTTCTTCGATCCGCGCGCCAATACCGATTCGCCGCAGGCCACCACGGCGCAGCACGAGAATCGCCAACGTCTGCTACGCGCCATGGCGCAAGAGGGTTTCAAGAATTATCCGCAGGAATGGTGGCACTACACGCTGGCCTCCCATGATTCCAAAGTGCTCTACGACGTTCCCATCGAATAGCCTGCCTTGCAGGTCTGCGCGGAATTCCATCCATGCGTCTGGTCCTTTTGCTCCTGCTTATGACTCCTGTTTCCGCCATCGCTGCGAACGAATTCCCTACCCAGGCAGTGGATGCCCTGATGGAAAGCTACACAGGCGACGCGCCCGGCGCTTCGGTCCTGGTGCTGCGCGACGGTGTCCCGCTACTGCGCAAGTCCTACGGTCTCGCGGACAGGGAAACACGCACCGCCGCCACACCGACCACCAACTATCGGCTGGCTTCGGTGACCAAGCAGTTCACCGCTGCGGCGATCCTGTTGCTGGTGGAAGAGGGGCGCCTGTCGCTGGACGACGGCGTGCGGCGATGGCTGCCGTCGTTGCCGGCTTCCGCCGATTCCATCACCGTACGGCACCTGCTGACTCACAGCTCCGGCCTGATCGACTACGAGGATGTCATGCCGGCCGATTTCACCGGCCAATTGCACGATGCCGATGTCCTGCGCCTGCTGAAAACGCAGGACAAAACCAATTTCCCGCCCGGCACCGGCTATCGCTACAGCAACAGCGGCTATGCGCTGCTGGCGTTGATAGTGGAACGCGCATCGGGACAGGCTTTCGCCGACTTCCTGCGGCTGCGCATCTTCCAGCCGCTGGGCATGGCGCACACGCTGGCTTTCGTGGAGGGAGGTCCCGCCATCGCCGACCGCGCCTACGGCTATAGCGAATCGGCGGAGAGCTGGATCCGCACCGATCAAAGCGCGACCAGCGCGGTGCTGGGCGATGGCGGCATCTATTCCTCCATCGACGACCTGGCCAGATGGGATGCCGCGCTGTACGACGACCGTCTGCTGAGCGATGAATCGCGCAAGCTCATGTTCGCGCCGCACGTGGTTACCGATGTACCCGATATCCGCTATGGTTTCGGCTGGCGCATCACCGGCGAGACGTTATGGCATTCTGGCGAAAGCATTGGTTTCCGCAATGTGATCGTGCGTTATCCGCAGCGGCGCCTGACCGTGATCGTGCTTACCAACCGGGACGATCCCGAGCCCTATGCGGCCGCCAGGAAGATCGCGGAACTGGCGATCGGGTCGGGGCGATGAGCATGGCACGCTGCGGCGCAAGTCGTTCGATCAGGAAGCCACGCCTGTGGCCACAAGCCGGAGCGGCGCTGCTGGTAGCGCTGCTCGCGGGCTGCGCCCATGCGCCGCCGCATAACCCGCTCGCGCGCTGGGTGCCTTCGCCCAACCACAACGCACGCGAAGCCACCCTGATCGTCATCCATGCCACCACCCAGGACTCGGTGGAACAGAGCTTGCATACCTTGCGGACCCGCAACAGCGGTGGCCCGGTCAGTTCCCACTACCTGATCGGCCGCGACGGCGCGCTCTACCAGCTGGTCGCCGAAGACCGGCGCGCATGGCATGCCGGCCCGGGCAGCTGGGGCACGATCAGCGACGTCAATTCGGCCTCGATAGGCATCGAGCTGGACAACAACGGCAGCGAGCCGTTTCCTGCCGAACAGATCGACAAACTGCTGGTGCTGCTGGAAGACCTGTGCAAGCGCCTGGATATTCCACGCCATCAGGTCATCGCCCACGCCGATATGGCGCCGACCCGCAAGACCGATCCGGGTCCGCTGTTTCCCTGGGCGCGGCTTGCCCAAGCCGGATTCGGGCGTTGGCCGAGCGCGCCACTGGCCGATCCACCTGCGAATTTCGATCCAAGGTCCGCGCTCAGGATCCTCGGCTATTCGATGGACGACTATGCCGCCGCGGTCCGCGCGTTCCGTTTGCATTACCGGGGAATCGACGCCGACGCCACCGAACTGGGCGTCGAGGATCTGCGCATTCTGTATGCGCTGGTGAATATCACCGAATAGCGGGCAACTCGGGAACCTTCGATCTCTTTGGGTTCGATTTCCGCCG
Organism: Pseudoxanthomonas sp. CF125; assembly: GCF_900104085.1. Taxonomy (GTDB): domain Bacteria; phylum Pseudomonadota; class Gammaproteobacteria; order Xanthomonadales; family Xanthomonadaceae; genus Pseudoxanthomonas_A. The sequence continues at coordinate 921,367 of NZ_FNLD01000001.1, read as the reverse complement.
CTGGAGCGTTTGCCTGGTAGGGCGGGCACTGCCCGCCCTACGGCGGCTTATCGCGAGGCTTATTCGACCTGCTGTGGAAGCACCACCAGCTTGCCGATCGCCTTGCGGGCGAGCAGGGCGTCGAGCGCATCCGATGCCTGCGAAAGCGGGTAGCGTCGGGAGATCAGCGGATGGATTTTTTTCTCGCGCAGCCAGGAGAACAGCAAGCCCATGTTCTCCGCATTCAAGGCAGCTTCGCGGCGCACGAACTCGCCCCAGAACACGCCCACCAGCGAACTGCCTTTCAGCAGCAACAGGTTCGCGGGAATCTTCGGGATGTCTCCGGCGGCAAAACCGACCACCAGATAACGACCGCGCCAGCCCACGCTGCGCAACGCCGGCTCGGCCAGATCGCCTCCGACAGGATCGTAGACCACATCCACGCCGCGTCCGCCGGTCAGGGCCTTGATGCGTTCCCGCAAATCCTCGCTGGCATAGTCGATGGTTTCGTCGGCGCCGTGTTCACGCGCGGCCGCCAGTTTTTCCGTCGAGGACGCAGCCGCGATGACGCGCATGCCCAGCAGTTTTCCTATTTCCACCGCAGCCAGACCCACGCCGCCGCCGGCGCCCAGCACCAGCAGGGTTTCGCCGGCCTGCGCCTGTGCGCGGTCCTTCAATGCGTGCAGCGAGGTGCCGTAGGTCAACACGAAGCTGCCGGCCAGCTCCAGATCCTCATCGCCGATCTCATCGGGCAGCGGAAGAATATTGGTCGCGTCGACCGCTACTTCCTGCGCATAGGCTCCGAACATGGTGATGCCGACTACTTTGTTGCCAACCGCAAGGCGCTTGACCTCGCTACCGACGGCGATGATCTCGCCGGATAGTTCGCCGCCCGGCGAGAAGGGAAGTTCGGGTTTGAACTGGTACTTGCCCGCAACCATCAAGGCGTCGGGAAAATTCACCGCCGCCACTCGTGTGCGTACCAGCACCTGCGTGGGACCAGGAATGGGCGAGGGCAGGTCACGCAACTGCAGCGAGGAGGGAGGTCCCCAGCTTTCGCAGACGATGGCTTTCATATAGTTCCTGTTATCGGTGCGGAGGATTGTCGGTTGCGGAACGAATGGCTGCTTGAAACCATTACAAAATCAGGGTCAGCTAAATCTTGATGACGCCACCCCCGCGAAGGCGGGGACCCGGTGACTTTATTTTTTCGGGAGAAGCAAAGGCACTGGGTTCCCGCCTTCGCGGGAATGACGATCTTAGGAAGCAAGGGGGACGACGGTTTAGCAGTAGACGCGATATCCACCATCTGTGCGGGCCCCGCTCAATCCTCGGCGCGAACTGCATGCTTGGCCAATTCCAGCCGCGCGATGGTGCCGCGGTGCACTTCGTCGGGACCATCGGCGATGCGCAGCGTGCGGATACCCGCATACAGGCCGGCCAGCGGGAAGTCCTCGGTCACCCCGGCGCCACCATGGGCCTGGATGGCCCAGTCGATGATCTGGCAGGCCATGTTGGGCGCCACCACCTTGATCATCGCAATCTCCGCGCGCGCCACCTTGTTGCCTACGGTATCCATCATGTACGCCGCTTTCAGCGTAAGCAGGCGCGCCTGTTCGATCATGCAGCGGGCTTCGGCGATGCGTTCGTGCCATACCGATTGGTCGCCGATGCGCTTGCCGAAGGCCACGCGCGCCTGCACGCGCTTGCACAACAGCTCCAGCGCCCGTTCCGCCACGCCTATGGTGCGCATGCAATGGTGGATGCGTCCGGGTCCCAGGCGTCCCTGCGCGATTTCGAAGCCGCGGCCTTCGCCCAGCAGCAGATTGCCGGCGGGCACGCGCACGCCGCGCAGCTCTATTTCCATGTGGCCGTGCGGCGCGTCGTCGTAACCGAATACCGGTAGTGGGCGGATCACCTCGATGCCGGGCGTGTTCGCGGGTACCAGCACCATCGATTGCTGTTGATGGGCCGGTGCGGCCGGGTCGGTCTTGCCCATGACGATGTAGAGCGCGCAGCGCGGATCTCCCGCGCCCGAGGCGAACCACTTGCGCCCATCGATCACGTACTCGTCGCCATCGCGGCGGATAGAGCACTGGATGTTGGTGGCGTCGGAAGAGGCCACCGCCGGTTCGGTCATCAGGAACGCGGAACGGATCTCGCCGGCCAGCAACGGCTCCAGCCACCGATCCTTTTGCGCGTCGCTGCCGTAGCGCTCCAGGGTTTCCATGTTGCCGGTGTCGGGCGCCGAGCAGTTGAACACTTCCGGCGCCCACATGACCCGCCCCATGATCTCGCACAGCGGCGCGTATTCCAGGTTGGACAACCCCTGCGGTGCGCGCGATGACTTGGGAAGAAAGAGATTCCACAGGCCGCGCTCGCGCGCCTGCGGTTTCAGCTGCTCGATGACCGGTACCGGCAGCCAGGCGTTGCCGGCGGCGCGATGGCGCCCGACTTGCTCCAGGTACACCGCTTCGTTGGGATAAATGGAGGTGTCGAAGAAGCGCATCAGCTCGGCGCGCAGATTTTCGACCTTGGGGCTGTAAGAGAAATCCACGCGACCTCCAATAATCTGAACTCATAAGTTCCACATAATGGAACTGTGTTCTATGCAGAGTTCTGCATCGTAAGAGTACCGACGCATAACTGGCAAGCCTGCTTCTGCGACTTGTCGAAGCAGCATGGGCTCAGTACGATGAATCATCTGCTTGTCATTAGTTCTGTTGTACGGAACTTAGAGAATCCCATGCCCAAGCTGCACGTGCTGTTCAAGAAGGAGGATCTGGACCAGAGCCGCCTTCAGGACAAGGTAGTGGTCGTGCTGGACGTGCTGTTCGCCACGTCGACCATCGTGCACGCCTTCGCCCAGGGCATCGATCGCATCTGGCCGGCACGCGATGCCGACGACGCTTTGCGCATCGCAGCGAACCTGGAGTCGCCGATGCTGGCCGGCGAGTATCTGGCCGAAGGATTGCCGGGCTTCGGACCTTCCACGCCCTTGGCGCTTGCCGACAGCGGCATCCATGGTTCCACCCTGGTCTACGCCACCACCAACGGCACCGTGGCTTTGAACAGCGCTGCCGCTGCCGCCCACGTCTATGTCGGCGCGCTGTTGAACGGCGCGGCGTTGGCCGCTTACGTAGCACGCAGGCATCCGCAGGCCCAGGTGCTGCTGCTGTGTTCGGGTTCGGTCGACAGTTTCAATCTTGAAGACTTCTACGGCGCCGGGCATATCGCTACGCACTTCGAGCGCATCGGCGGCTACTCGCCGACCGATGCGGCGCTTGCGGCGATACTGCTTTGCCGCAGCTGCGATGCGCCGACCACGCTGCGCGCCTCGCGGGTGGGGCGGATCATGCGGGCGCATGGCTTGCAGCACGAAGTGGATTGCGCAGCGCAGTTCGACACGCACGACGTGGTGCCGGAGCTCAACGACGGCTGCCTGCGGTTGGCGGCGGCATGAGCGTTCCGGGCCAACACGCCGTGGTCACCTACCGCAACGATCATCGATCGCATCGTCGCAGTCATTCGCCGGACACAGGAAGCAGACATGTCAGTCAAGTATGAAACCCGCGGCGGCGTTGCGATCCTCACCCTGCATAACCCGCCGGTCAACGGCCTGGGCCTGGCCACGCGCCGCGGTCTGAGCGAGTCGCTGGCGCAGGCGCTGGACGACGCCTCGGTGAAAGCCATCGTGGTCGCCGGCAACACACGTGCGTTTTCCGGCGGCGCGGACATCAGCGAGTTCAACACGCCGCAGGCCGGCATGGAGCCCACCTTGCCGACGGTGATCGCCGCCTTCGAGCGCAGCGCCAAGCCGGTGGTGGCGGCCATCGAAGGCCTTGCCCTGGGCGGCGGGCTGGAACTGGCGCTGGGCATGCATCATCGCGTGGCCGACAAGCGCGCGCAGATCGGCCTGCCGGAAGTGAAGCTGGGCCTGTTGCCGGGCGCCGGCGGCACGCAGCGGTTCCCGCGCGCGGTAGGGCTTGAAGCGGCGGTCAACATGATCGTTTCCGGCACGCCTGTCCCCGCCGGAAAGTTGGCGGCGACCAGATTGTTCGACCGGGTGGTGGAAAGCGACGTCCTGCAGGCCGCCATCGATGTGGCGAACGAAGCCGCCGGCTCGGGCGCGTTGCCGAAGGTGCGCGACTGGAAGATCGAGCATCCCGACGTGGAAGGCTTCCTCGGATCCTCGCGCGCCGCTGTCGCTGCGGCGTCGGCCCACTATCCCGCGCCGCTCAAATGCCTGGATGCGATCGAGGCAGCGGTGAAACAACCTTTCGACAAGGGCATCGAAGTCGAGCGCGAGGCCTTCGCCGCGCTGATCCGGACCACCGAATCCAAAGCGCTGCGCCACGGCTTCTTCGGCGAGCGCGCCGCCGGCAAGATCGCCGATATCGGGCCGGAGGTCGCATTACGCGAGGTGAAGCAGGTCGGCGTGATCGGCGCAGGAACCATGGGCGGCGGCATCACCATGAACTTCCTCAATGCCGGCATTCCGGTGACGCTGCTGGAAACCAGACAGGATGCACTGGATCGCGGCCTGGCCACCATCCGCAAGAACTACGAGAACAGCGCGAAGAAAGGCAAGCTGACCGCCGAACAAGTGGAACAGCGCATGGGCCTGATCACGCCGACCCTGGACTATGCCGGCCTCAAGCAAGCCGATCTGATAGTCGAAGCGGTGTTCGAGGAATACGGCGTCAAGCAATCGGTCTTCACCCACCTCGACGCGGTGGCCAAGCCGGGGGCCATTCTCGCCAGCAACACTTCCACTCTGGATGTAGACCGCATCGCCGCTTTCACCGGCCGTCCGCAAGACGTGCTGGGCATGCATTTTTTCAGTCCTGCCAACGTGATGAAATTGCTGGAGGTCGTACGCGGCAAGGCCACCGCCAAGGATGTGCTGGCCACGGTAATGGCCCTGGCCAGGAAGATCGGCAAGACCGCGGTGGTGTCGGGCGTGTGCGACGGCTTCATCGGCAATCGCATGATCGAGCAGTACAGCCGCCAGGCCGGATTCCTGCTGGACGAAGGCGCATTGCCGCAGCAGGTGGACAAGGCCATGGAGAAATTCGGTTTCGCCATGGGTCCGTTCCGCATGGGCGATCTGGCCGGCAACGACATCGGCTGGGCGATCCGCAAGCGGCGCTACGTGGAAAAGCCGCATATGACCTACTCGAAAACGGCGGACCTGGTGTGCGAGCTGGGCCGTTACGGGCAGAAGACCGGCGCGGGCTGGTACGACTACAAGCCGGGCGACCGCACCGCGTATCCCTCGCAGGTGGTCGACGAGTTGATCGAGAAGCATTCGAAGGACCTGGGAATCGTGCGCCGTGCCATCAGCGACGAAGAAATCGTCGAGCGTCTGGTCTACGCGCTGGTCAACGAAGGCGCGTACCTCCTGGAAGAAGGCATCGCCGCCAAGGCCTCGGATATCGACATCGTGTACCTGGCCGGCTACGGTTTCCCGATCTGGCGCGGCGGCCCGATGTTCTACGCCGACACGGTCGGCCTCGGCAACGTGCTGGCCGCCATGCGGCGCTACGCCAAGGGGCATGAAGGAGCGGCGTGGGAACCGGCGCCGCTGCTGGTGCGGCTTGCCGAAACCGGGCAATCGTTCAATCCATGACCGCCTGACCGGACCCGGCCGATGCGCGTACTCGAAAACCTGGATGCGTTGCCGGCGTGGATAGGGCGGGAGGTCGCCTGCAGCGACTGGCTGACAGTGGATCAATCGCGCATCCAGCGTTTCGCCGATGCCAGCGGCGACCAGCAATGGATCCACACCGACCCGGAACGCGCGCTGCGCGAATCGCCTTACAAGTCGACGATCGCCCACGGCTACCTGACCCTGTCGCTGTTGCCGCATCTGCTGGAAAGCTGCCTGCGCATCGACGGTGTCGGCATGGCGATCAACTACGGTCTGGACCGCGTGCGCTTTCCGGCGCCATTGCTGGCCGGCCAGCGCGTGCGGGCCCGGCTGGCGCTGGAGCGCCTGGAATCGGTCGCCGGCGGCATGCAGGCGCATTGGGCCGCGACCGTCGAACTCGAACATGGCGACAAACCCGCCTGCGTCGCGCAGATGCTGGTGCGCTATTACCGCCTTTCCGCTACCTGATTCGACAACGGAGTCCGCATGGATCTCGATTTCAACCTGGAAGAGCGTGCGTTCCGCGACGAGGTGCGGCGGTTCCTCGCCGCCGAGCTGCCCGCCGACATTCGCGACCGCATGTATCGCGACGATGGCAGCCGGATCCGCGACGACATCGTGCGCTGGCAGAAGATCCTGCATGCCAAGGGATGGGGTGCGCCCGCCTGGCCGGTGGAATTCGGCGGCACCGGCTGGAGCAAGACCCAGCAGTACATCTTCGAGAACGAATGCGCCCTGGCCGACGCGCCGGCGCAACTGGCTTTCGGCATCAAGATGGTCGCGCCGGTGATCATGCGCTACGGCAGTGCGGAGCAGCAGCAGCGCTTCCTGCCGCGCATCCTGGCGGCCGAGGACTGGTGGTGCCAGGGCTATTCGGAAACCGGCTCCGGTTCGGACCTGGCCTCGTTGAAGATGAAGGCCGAGCGCGACGGCGACGAATACGTGCTCAACGGCCAGAAGGTCTGGAACACGCTGGGACAGTTCGCCGACTGGATCTTCTGCCTGGTGCGCACCGATCCGTCCGCCAAGCCGCAGAAAGGCATTTCCTTCGTGCTAATCGACATGAAGACGCCCGGCATCAGTGTGCGTCCGACACGGCTGCTGGACGGGACCTTCGAAGTCAACGAAATCCGCTTCGACGACGTGCGGGTACCGGTATCCAACCGGGTCGGCGAAGAAAACCAGGGCTGGACCTACGCCAAGTTCCTGCTCGGCCACGAGCGCACCAACATCGCCGGCATCGGCTTCTGCAAGCGCGAGCTGTTGCGCCTGAAGCAGGATGCGGCGGGCACGATCAAGGACGGACGCAGCCTGCTGGAGGACCCCGCATTCGGCAACAAGGTCGCCCAGGTCGAGATCGAACTCACGGCGCTGGAAGTCACCAACCTGCGGGTGATCTTCGCAGAAGCCGCCAACCACGCACCGGGCCCGGAAGCGTCGATGCTGAAGATACGCGGTACCGAGATCATGCAGCGCATCTCCGAACTGCAGGTGGAGTTGCTGGGTCCGGCCGCGTTGGCCTACCGGCCCGACCACGACGGCTCGCGCGCCACCGCCGCTTATCTGAATCTGCGCAAGCTGAGCATCTTCGGCGGATCCAACGAGATCCAGCGCAACATCATCGCCCACATGATTCTCGGATTGTAGGAACTCAATATGGATTTCTCCTTCAACGACGAACAGCAGATGCTGCTGGACACCACGCGCCGCTTCATCGCCGAGCGTTACGGTTTCGAACACCGTAACCAGGTGCGCGCCTCGGCCGACGGCTGGTCGCGCGAGGTGTGGGCGCAACTGGCCGAGCTCGGCCTGCTGGCCATCAACATTCCCGAGCAAGAGGGCGGCATCGGCGCCGGGCCGGTCGGCACTCTGCTGGTCGGCAACGCGATAGGCGAGAGCATGCTGCTGGAGCCGTTCTGGTCCAGCGCGGTGGTGGCGACCCATGCCATCGTCGCTCTTGGCTCGGCCGGACAGAAATCGAAGTGGCTGCCCGCCATGGCCGGCGGCGAAACCATCGCGGTGCTGGCGCACGATGAAGCGTCCACGCGCTTCGATGCGATGAATGTCGAAACCCGTGCGATACCCCGCGGCGGCGGCTGGGAGCTGAGCGGCCGCAAATCCGCGGTCTACCATGCGCCGGCGGCCAACCTGCTGTTGGTATCGGCACGGGTCGGCGACGAGTGGGGAGTGTTCGCGGTTCCCGCCGATGCTGCAGGCGTCGGCCTGTCGCCCTACGCCACGGTCGACGAGCAGCGCGCTGCCGATCTGGTTTTCGAAAAGGTGGTGTTGGCCGCCGATGCGCGTCTGGGCGGCGATGCGCGCCAAGCCCTGCAAGCGACCCTGGATTACGGCTTGGCCGCTTTGTGCGCCGAAGCTTTCGGCGCGATGGACCGCATTCTGGCCGCCACCCTTTCCTACAGCCGTTCGCGCGTGCAGTTCGGCGCGCCCATCGGCAGTTTCCAGGCGCTGCAGCACCGCATGGCTGAAATGCTGATGCACCTGGAGCAGGCGCGCTCGATGTCGTACCTGGCGGCTTCGCGCTGCACTGACCCCGATCCGATCGCACGCGGCGCCGCGCTGTCGGCGGCCAAGGCGTTGATGGGGCAGGCGGCCCGCTATATCGGACAGCAAGCGGTGCAACTGCACGGCGGCATGGGCATGACCGACGAACTGGACGTGAGCCATTATTTCAAACGCCTGCTGGCGTTCGAACTGCGCTGCGGCACCACCGATCAGCATCTTGAGAACTGCCGGAAGCAGTTGCGCGCCGCTTAGAAACGCACGGCTTAGAAAAAGGCGTAAAAGAAATCCGTTCGTGGTGAGCCTGTCGAACCACGCTCTATGCGCTGCGCGTCAGTGTTCGATATGGCCGCTTTCCACGCGAAAAGCGTGGTTCGACAGGCTCACCACGAACGGTTTCAAAAAAATGCGAAATCCATTTTTCTCTAGTCGTTAACCCATTTCTTTCTGAAGCGAGCGGATCACCACGTCCAGCGGCTCGGGCCTGGCGATGAAATACCCCTGCAGATGCTCGCAACCGTTCTGCTTGAGCCACAGGTACTGTTCCTGGTTTTCCACTCCCTCTGCTATGACCGACAGCCCCAGGGTATGGGCCAGGGTCAAGAGCGCACGGCATATCGCTGCGCTGCCGGGATTGGAATGGACGTCGGCCACGAAGGACTGGTCGATCTTGAGAAAGTCGAGTGGAAGATGCTTGAGGTAGGACAGACTGGAGAAACCCGTGCCGAAATCGTCGATCGAAGTGCGCACGCCCGCGGCCTGCAGGCGGCGCATCGCCTCTATCGCCCGTTCGGGTTCGCTCATGATGATGCTTTCGGTCAACTCGACGTGCAGCGCGCCGCGGCGAATCCCGTGTTCCGAAATTGCAGAGGAAACGGAGCGGTAGAAATCGGTGTCGAGGAACTGTTGGGCCGAGACGTTCACCGCTATGGGAATGTGGCCGAATCCGGCAAGTTCCAGCAGCCTGTGGCTCGAGGCCGCCCGGTCCAGTACGTATTGGCCAAGTTGATTGATCAAACCGTAGCTTTCGGCCAGCGGAATGAATTCGGAGGGAGGAATGAAGGTCCCGTCCGGTTGCGGCCAGCGCACCAGCGCTTCCAAGGCACTGGCCTTGAGGCTTTCGGTATCGGCGATGGTCTGGAAATGCAGTACCAGCTCGCCGGCATTGATGGCCTGCCTTATGCGCAGGACCAGTTCCTGCTGCTCTATCGCAGCGACGCTCATTGCCGGGATGTAGGGCGCTGAGAGGACTTTCCTGGCTTGGGCCACATGGGCGGCCAGGGCGGCGTTCCTCACGATCTCCGCGGCGTCGCCTCCGTCCGCGGGAAATTCGGCGGAACCCACCCATGCCTCCAGGTGGTGGATACGGCCCTGCGATTCGATCGGCTGCAGGATGGCGTCGGTCAGCGCTTCGTTGACCGCTTGTGCCGAGTCGCCATGCCGTACGGCCAGCACGAAGGTATCGGAGGGAAGGTGGGCCGCCAGATCCTCCTCGCCGATGAGCGCCGTGAGCCGGTGGCTTATCGCCCGCAACAGCGCGTCGCTCGACGCCCGGCCTTGCGTATCGGCGACAAGGTCCAGTCCTTTTATCTGGAGGTACGCCAGGCTGAACGGAAGTCCGTCGCCCACGTCCGGCTCCAATCGCTTGGTCAGCTCATCGATATTGAGCAAGCCGGTGGTCAGGTCCCGGGACGCGCGGAAGGCGAGTTGCTGTTCGTATTCGATGCTGGCGCTGATGTCCTCGGCCAGGATGAGCCGCGCCGGCTTTCCGCCGAACTCCAGATTCGCGGTATGGATATTGACTTCGAACAGCGATCCATCCTTGCGTTGGTGGGTCCATACCTGCGGAAGATGGAATCCCTCGCGGCCCGCCGACACGTCGGCCAGAAGTTTGTCTTTGTCTTCGTCGGGCCGTATGTCGAGTATCGACATGCCCAGGAACTCGTCCCGCGAATAGCCGTACTGCGCCACCGCTGCGGAATTGACTTCAAGGAATTTCAGCGTCGCAGCGTCGAACACCCAGAACGGCAACGGGTTCTCGTTGAATATCAGCCTGAATTGCCGCTCCGCATCGGTGATCCGTTTCTGGGCCTCCACGCGCGGAGTCACGTCGGCTATCGTTCCGGTTATCTTCAATCGCGAATCATGGTCGCGAACGGATGCGCCTTGCAGTGAAATCCACTTGACGGTGCCGTCCTTGGCGACTATCCGGTATTCGGTTTCGAACTTTTCGTGCGCAAGCAGCGCGTTCGCTATGACGGCCGCCAGCGCTGCTCGGTCGTCGGGGTGCACCAGCGCATAGAAGTCTTCGGGCGAAGCCGAAGAGTGCCCGGCGGAGATGCCGAGCATCTGGTTCACGTTGTCCGACCACTGCAGGCGCTTGGAGTCTTTCCACATCATCCAAGTGCCCACGCCTCCCACTTGCTGGGCCATGCTGAGGTTGGAGGCGCCTTCCTGGATTTCGGCCAGCAGTTTTTCTTGTGCGGCGCCGGTTTTCTTCAGGACCACCAGCAGGTAGACATAAACCATCAGGTACGCCAGATAGACCGCAACGGCGGTCCCCAGCAGCAGATGCCACGGCTTCAGGACATCGCCGGCCGCGATGCCAGCGGTAAGGCGAATCGAATACTCCGGCAGGTCGGAAGTCGCGACGAGGCGGGGCACGCCATCGATTTCGCTGACCTGCGGAACGTTCGGCTGAGCAGACGCACGCGGTTTGGGGAAAGTCTTTCCGACCAGCCGCACCGCTTCGGGGTTGTGGGCCAGCAAAGTACCTTCCCGGTCGATGATGGCGACGGTACCGTTCTTGCCCGTGTCCAGACCGGCGACGATGCGGCGCAGTTCGTAGATTCTGAAACGCGCCAGTACATATCCCTTTCCTTTCAGCGGCACCGCTATCGGCAGCAGCCAGCGGCCGCGGGGCGACTTGTATAGATGGCCGATCCGCAATGCGCTTCCCGGGCCAGGCGTGCGGTCTGCGATCCAGCGCGGCAGAGTGGGATCCCCTTGACCGCCGATCATCGCGTTGCCTTGAGGGTCGACCAGGACGATGCCTTCCAACTCGCGTTGCCTGCTGGCCACGCCTGCGATGTTTTCCAATAGCAGGCTCGGGTCCGCGCCTGCCTTGCCGTTCGACAGCAGTTCGGCGTCGCCGGCTACGCCCAGCAGCGCCCGTTCCAGGTTCCGGAATTCGTAGGTCAGCAGGCGTGCCGCGCCGGCGGCGAGCGCGGAACTTTGTCTCTGCGCGCCCTCCAGCCTCACTGTGCGGTCGTTGGCCACCACATAAGCCAGTCCAAGCGCCAGCAGCAACGCCAGCATCATTCCTGAGATCGCAAAAACGCGGGTGGAATTGGTGGGACTCGTTCGTCCGTTGTCGGAGTTCCTGCTCTCTTCCAATTGGTCGCCCCCAAGCCGAACAAAGGTCGCAATGCATCGTAAAAAAAACGATCGCTTCGTTTCCTATCACCGGTAGCATGCCCTAATCGTCGCTGCACCGGTGTCAGAACGGCGTTCACACCGCGCTCGTTCATCCGTTTTCGAAGCGATGAACATGGACTCCCATCACGGTTTAGGGCGAAAATCGGTAGCGCCGGCATTCGGCATGCAACGGATGGGGGCGGGAACCAGGAATGTTTTCGGCAAACGAGTGGACTGCGCGATCGGATGCGGGGCCGGCGCTAAAAATACCGCCTGGACACGCTGGCGGCCTTCGCCGCTCGCCAGTGCGGGCCCGCTGGAATAGAGTTGTCGCCGTGAGCCGCTTTCGCTGGCAACCAAGCGCAAGCAAACGTTTCAACAGTACGCGGGGAGCGCGATGAGTCGGTATCTGGCCTATGGATCGAGCATCGCGCTGGCTTTGCTGTGTTTGTCGTTTGCATTGCATTCGCCCACTTGGTGGTGGGGCGCGGCCGGGTTCGGCGCGCTGGCGTTGCTGGGCACCTGGGACGTTCTGCAGAAGCGCAGCACGCTGCGGCGCAACTATCCGCTGCTGGCGCATTTCCGCTATGGGCTGGAATCGGTGGGCCCGGAGATGCGCCAGTATTTCATCGAAGGCGACACCGCCGAGGTGCCGTTCTCGCGCCAGCAGCGTGCGCTGGTGTACCAGCGTTCCAAGGGCGTGATGGACGTGGTGCCGTTCGGCAGCCAGCAAGGCGTGTACAGCGTCGATTACGAGTGGCTCAACCATTCGATGGCGCCGGTGGAAATCCCTTCCCACGATTTCCGCATCGTCATCGGCGGCGAATCCGCGCAGCCGTACAGCGCCAGTGTGTTCAATATCTCGGCGATGAGTTTCGGCGCGTTGTCGGCCAACGCCATCCGCGCGCTCAACGAGGGCGCCAAGCGCGGGCATTTCTATCACGACACCGGGGAAGGTTCGATTTCGCCTTATCACCGGGAACCCGGCGGCGATCTGGTCTGGGAAATCGGCTCGGGCTATTTCGGCTGCCGCGCCGACGACGGGACTTTCAGCGAGGAGCGCTTCGTCGCCAACGCGCGCGCGCCGCAGGTGAAGATGATCGAGGTCAAGCTGTCGCAGGGGGCCAAGCCCGGCCACGGCGGGGTGCTGCCGGCGGCCAAGGTCAGCGCGGAGATTTCGGCCACGCGCGGGGTGCCGATGGGGGTGGACTGCGTGTCGCCGGCCAGGCATTCGGCGTTCTCCACGCCGCAGGGTCTGCTGGAATTCGTGGCGCGGCTGCGCGAGCTGTCGGGCGGCAAGCCTGCCGGGTTCAAGCTGGCTATCGGCCACCCTTGGGAGTGGTTCGGTATCGCAAAGGCCATGCAGGAAACCGGATTGCTGCCGGACTACATAGTGGTGGACGGGGCCGAGGGCGGCACGGGCGCGGCGCCGGCGGAGTTCATCGACCATGTGGGCGTGCCCATGCACGAGGCGCTGATGCTGGTGCACAACACGCTGGTGGGCCTGGGCCTGCGCGACCGGATCCGCATCGGTGCGGCGGGGCGCATCACCAGTGCGTTCGATCTGGCGCGGACCATGGCGATGGGGGCGGACTGGTGCAATTCGGCACGGGGTTTCATGTTCGCGCTGGGCTGCATCCAGTCGCAGAGTTGCCATAACGACAAGTGCCCGACGGGGGTGGCGACGCAGAATCCGAACCGCTGGCGGCATCTGGACGTGGCGGACAAGGCGATCCGGGTGCAGCAGTACCAGGCCAATACGCTGAAGGCGTTGCGGGATCTGCTGGGGGCGGCGGGGCTGGAGCATCCGGAGCAGTTGGGGCCGGAGCACATCCTGCGGCGCATTTCGCCGGTGGAGATCCGGTCGCTTGCGGCGTTGTACAACTTCCTGGAGCCGGGGGAGCTGCTGAGCAAGGTGCCGGAGCACGCGGTTTTCCGGGATTTCTGGGCCGACGCCCGCAGCGATTCGTTCGCGCCGCCGGCCCGGGTCAGTGGGCTGTGGGCTTCGAAGTCGCGCTAGGGCGGGGGCTTGCCGGGCAGGGGCAGGGGGTTTGTTTGACCAAAAGGGCGGCGACCTTTAACATCTGCGGCCCGATTCGCACCCATTCGGGCGGTTAGCTCAGCGGTAGAGCATTGCCTTCACACGGCAAGGGTCGCAGGTTCGAACCCTGCACCGCCCACCAGTGTTACCAAAGCCGAAGGCCGCTCTTGAGCGGCCTTCGGCTTTTTTGGTTCAAGGCATTCGAGTTACCCGCCTCCGTCCCCTACAAGTTCCCGGTTTCGTCCTGTTTCCTGCCGCGAACACGCGCGCCTCGATCAAGACCTAGCGGCCCGTACCGATCGGACTTGCGCGTGCCGCGCGTGCTGCGCACACTCGGGCGATGTTTCGCCGAGTCGTCGCATGTCGAACGCCACGCCCACCCTTTTTCGTCTCGACGATCTGATCATCGATCTCACGCGGCAACGCGTGACGCGCGCGGACGTCGTGCTCGATGTCGCTGGCTTGAGTTTTCAATTGCTCGCCTGTTTGCTGCGGCGGGGCGTGGACGTGGTGCCCTTCGACACCCTGATCGCCGAGGTGTGGGCGCCGGCCGTGGTCAACGAGGAGACCGTGACCCAGCGTGTGAAGCTGTTGCGTCAGGCGCTCGGCGATGACGGCCGGCAGCCGCGTTACGTGCGCTCGGTGCGTGGCCGCGGGTATCAGTTGTGCGCGATGCCCGAGGCGCTCGCGGACGCGGTCGCGGCGCCGTCACCGCCACATCGATCGCGGGCCTGGTTGGCCTTGCCGGTCGTGCTCGCGCTCACGCTCGCCGTGGTGGTGGTGGCGATGGGCGGCCGCGATCCGACGCCGCCAGCGTCGGCGCGCGACGAGACGCTGGAACGCGCGCGGCACTATTTCGCCATGGGCCAGCGCGACAACAACGAACGCGCCGTGGCCTTGTACGAGCAGGCCTTGCAGGCGCGACCGCTGTCGCGCGAGGCGCGTCTGGGTCTGAGTTACGCCTTGAGCGCGCGCGTGTGTCTGTACGATTTTCCCTGGGAACAGGCCGACCGCGCCCGACAACTCGCCGAGACCCTGATCGCCGAAGACGGCAACGACGGTTCCGCGCATTCCGCGCGCGGCTATGCCTTCGATTGCCTGGGACACATCGACGATGCCATCGCCAGCTACGCGCGCGCGATCGCGCTCGATCCCTCCGCGCGTGAAGACAGCGTCGCCTCGCTGGCCTATCTGCTCGGCGTCAAGGGCCGACTGGCCGAGGCCTTGCGCCTGAATCTGTCGGTGCTCGATCACCGTGAGCGCCTGCGCCATCTCGACAATCAGATCGCGCGCGATATGGAACTGCTCGGCTTCAACGCCGAGGCCGAGCAATGGTACGCGCGCAGCTTTCGCCTGCAGCCCGACAATGTCTTCGCCAACGTCGCCTATCCGACGTTTCTGTTCCGGCAAGGCCGCTTCAGCGAGGCCGAACGCGCCGCCGACCAGGCGCTCGCGCGCCCGCATCACCCCGAGTTGCAGGTGCTGCTGGCGCAATTGGCCCTGCTGCGCGGGAATAGCGCGCGTGCCGCGGACTTTTTCGCGCAGGCCGAGCAGGCGCGCCCGCATCTGGGGCGCATGCGCACCTTGCGCCTGCTGCACGGCGAGCGGCCTGCCACGTCCGCGCAGATCGCGGCGCGCATCGCCGAGTTCAACGCGCCGACGACGCTGAACAATCAATGGCCCGATACGTTTCTGGAGCTGAGCTGGCTGGAATGCGCGCGCGGCGACACCGCCGCCGCGCTCGCCGCGCTCGATCGCGCGGTCGCGGCGGGCATGCTCGATCGCGCGTTCCTGCTCACCTCGCCCTTGTTCGCCTGCGTGCGCGAGGCACCGGGCTTCGCCGCCGCGCTCGACCGCATCGGCGCGCGCGTCGGCGAGGAACGCGCTCAGGTGCTGGCCGCGCCCTGGCTGCCGGCGGATCTGCTCACGGTGAAGCCTTTACCGCCTTGATCAGATATTCGCGCAAGATCTTCTGCGATTGCGGATGCGCGTAGCCCTGGTTGTAGGCCTCGCTGGTGATCACGGCCACGAGGTTCTGCTCGGGCACGATCAGCACGTAGTTGCCGCCATTGCCGGCCATCGCCCAGGCCCAGTGACTGGGCTTGCCCTCGGTCGTACCCATACGCCAGAACAGGTAGCCGTATTCCGTGTTCTCGCGCGGCACGGCGCGCGGGGTCAGCGCGGCGTCGAGGTAGCGCGTGGAGATGATCTGCTTGCCCTGCCAGCGGCCGCGCGCACGCACCATCTCGGCCAGCTTGAGCAGATCGCGCGAGCGATAGCGCGTGCCGCCGCCGCCCATGGTCACGCCGCCCGAGGCGAGGTTCCAGCGCACCTGCGTAATGCCCAAGGGCGCTTCCAGCACTTCGTGGGCGAAGGCCGACAGCGACTTGCCGGTGGCGCGTTCGACCACGGCGCCAAGGACCAGGGTGCCCGCGGTGCAATAGGAAAAGCTGCGGCCGTAGGGCGCATCGGCGGGCAAGGTATCCCAGGGCGCGTAACCGCGCATGGGTAGATCGAGCGCGAACTGCAGCCAGTCCTCGGCGACGTACATGCGCTCCTCGTTGCCCGAGGAGAACTGATTGTCATCGTTGCATTCCCACGACGCGCTCATGGTCAGCAAGTCCTCGAGGGTGAAGGCGAGCTTGCGCGCATCGGGGTGCGCCCAGCGGCGGTCCTTGAAGTAGCCGAAGACCTTGGCGTCGACGCCCGGGATCAGGCCGCGATCGATGGCCGCGCCGGTCAGCAGCGAGGTCAGGCTTTTGCTCGCCGAGCGGATGTCGTTGAGACGCTCGCGTTCGCCGCCGTTGAAGTAGGCCTCGTGGATGAGCTTGCCATCGCGGGCGACCAGGATGCTGGTGATTTTCTTGAAGGTCTGGTCCTCGATGCGCGCCGACAGTTCGGCGAGCCGGGCCGCGTCGACGCCAACCTCGGCGGGCGCGGCGACGGTCCAGCCGTCGTCGAGCGCCTCGGGGCGGCCGGCGGGCGCAGCCGCGAGGGCGCTGGTCGCGGTGAGGAAGGCCAACAGGCCGGCGAGGGTGGCAAGGGAACGTCGCATCGTGATGTCCGGTGGGAAGGGACGGCCAGCTCAGCGCCGACACGAATGAAGTGTCGGAAGTTCGAATGAAGAATTCTGAAGGGCTTGGCGATCAACGGCTTAGCGCCGTGCGTGGCGAGCCATGCGCGAGGCGCTCGCATGCGTCCGCGGGCGCTGGACCGCGATGCCGTGGCATCGTGCGTCGTCGCCCGAGCGGCGAATGGCTCGAACCAGGGATCATTGACGCCCGTCGCCGACGCCCCACATAGTTGGCACTCGCCACATGTCCCTACACTGATGCAGGCCCGCGGGGTGGGCTAGCCCACCGTTATTTCTCATCTCCCTTGGTGGCGCCTGAAGGGTGTGCAAGGCTGGGAGGATCCCGTAGGGCCTGCTCCGTACCTGATGCGGGGCAGGAGAGGGCGCGCGAGCGTTTCGCATCAAAGATGCGATCGGTATTGCTGCATTAGGTTCATCTTGCGTTCTGTTCGCGGAATGCGAACAGAATGTTCGCAATTAACACCTATGCAGCTTTGTTAAGAGTATAGATGCTGGATGATTGGCGACACCAATCATGGAGTTCGATCGTGCTTGAATTGGCTGATGCAGAAGTTGGAGTTATTTCAGCAAGCATGATCTCAATTGAAGGATCCAGGCATGTTGAGCTGAATCCGGAGCGACGCCGCCGATGGGGTGGCGTCTGTAAAATTGCTGCTTCTATTCTCTTTGCGATGCTGCCGTTGATCGCCGGTATTGGTTTGGCGGAACCTTCTTTGCAGCCGATCAGCATGGACTTCGATGCGGATCCGGCTGGAGCACCGCCAAGCGAATGGAAAAAGGATGCAATGGCACCCGATTCCGACGTCAGTTTTACGACGGTGGAGGACCACTCGGAGCAAGGCGGAAAAAGTGCTTTGCTCACCGTTGACGGAAGCTCTCAAAATCCGGTTGGAGCGGCTTCACGTAGTTTCGATTCGACGAGCTACCGAGGGAGATGGCTACGTTATCGGGCTGCTGTGAAGACCGACGCCCCGGTCTCTACGAAAATCGGTCTGTGGTTTCGAGCCAATGACCTCCAGAAAAACGTTCTCGTCTTTGACAACATGAGCGATCGCCCGATCAGATCCTCCGATTGGGGCTTCTACGACATTGTCTTCAAGATCCCGGAGACCGCAGAAAAACTCACAGTTGGGGTGCTCTCGAGCGGCAAAGGCAAGGTGTGGGTCGATTCCGCCACCCTGACGGTCCTGCAGCCGGAAGAGGCGGGTTACGATCCGCCGCGGCCGCTTACCCCTCGCGGGCTGGGCAACATCGAGAGCTTCGCCAAGCTATTCGGATATATCAGATTTTTCTATCCAGGGAATGACGTGGAAAGCTCTTCCTGGGATGATCTTGCCATTGCGGGCGTAGGTGCCGTGGAAGATGCGCGAAGCGCCACTGAGCTTGCTGACCGCTTACAGAAGGTGTTCGCTACGGTCGCTCCCGCCGTCCGCGTATACCAAACGGATCGACCTTTGCCGGCCGAGCGCCCCGCACCTGATCCGGTGGGAGCCAAGCGCATTGCTTGGCGTCACTATGGCGTCAAATTGGATAGGAGCGGCCGAATTCCCTTGTACAAGAGCGAACGAGTCTACTTGAGCGCTGGCGATGAGCGGAAACCGCTGAACATTGATCTTGGTGGCGGTGTTTCGGCGCTTGTTCCGATGAGTGCCATTGAGGGCGCGTCGGGACTCCTGGATCCTGAGTACAAAGTAGGCCCGAACACGTTGGACAAGCCGCCTGGTTTCCGACCTTCTGGAGCGGACAGGACCACGCGAATCGCAGACATCGTGCTGGCATGGACCGTATTCGAGCACTTTTACCCCTACTTCGATGCTGTAAAGGTCGATTGGCCTTCCCAACTCAGGACGGCATTGGCGCGTGCGGCTACCGATCACGATGACGATGAGTTCGAAACTACTTTGTCGCTGCTGGTAGCTGCACTCAACGATGGTCATGGTTATGTCGCTAGCGTGTACAAGCCGGCCTTCAATGTGTCAATCCGCTGGGAATGGATCAGCGGTCAACTGGTGGTTACCGGAATCACTGAAACTTTGCGGAAAAGCATTGCCCCGGGCGACATTGTCGCGAAGATCGATGGGCGCCCTGTGGGTGAGCTTATTCGCGAGATCGAGCCGCTCGTTTCGTCGTCCACTACGCAATGGCGGGATACCGAAACTCTTAGGAGATTGGCAACAAGAAAAGATGCCAAGCCCGTGCTTCTTCAGGTTCGGCACGCGGATGGCCGAGTTTCCGATATAGCCGTTGAGCCCGCGACTACAGCAACGGCGCTGACTCAAAGTTCACAACATCCCCCGACGGAAGAAGTTGGATCTGGAGTTTGGTACGTGGACTTGAGCAGGATTACGTCCGCAATTATCAACGAACACATTGCTGATTGGTCAAACGCAAAAGCCGTCATAATCGATGTCAGGGAATATCCGGCACCCGATGCTATTTCTGTCTTGGCTCATCTGTCGCCAACCGCCATTCGCACGGATCTGTTCGAGGTGCCGATTTTTACGGCGCCGGAACGCCGCGATGTCGTTTATGACGGTTCAGGCTCATGGAAGTTAGAACCGGTCTCTCCAATCTTCAAGGGAAAGTTGGTTTTTCTGTGCGGCGGAGGAACTATCAGTCAAGGGGAAACGATCATGGGTATGGTCGAAGGAAACAAGCTTGGTGAAATTGTCGGGGGGCCGACCGCGGGAACGAACGGCAACATAAATAGCTTCCAATTGCCTGGCGGATATGCGGTCATCTGGACCGGCATGCGAGTCCGGAAGCTGGATGGATCGCGTTTCCAAGGCATAGGGGTTTTACCAACGGTGCGCGCAGAACGTTCGATTGAGGGCGTCCGCGCTGGCCGGGATGAGGTGCTGGAGGCAGGGCTTAAAATCGCGGCCCTTTAGGATACGGGGTCGTTGTCTGGGTTGGTTTTATCAACCCAGATCGTAGGGTGGACTTCAGCCAGCGTAGCCCGGGTAAGCGAAGCGCACCCGGGGCGCTTCACTGTAGCTCTACGTTCCCCGGGTGCGGCCTTTGGCCTTACCCGGGCTACTTGCTTATGTGCAGCAGTTCCGTAGGCTTGTCCTCAATGAGGTCTGAGAATTCACCCATCCCGAACCCTCCCGGGCTGGCTCAATTCAGGCGGTGAGTGTCATGTTGATTCATTCGTTGATCAAGACTGCAACTGAAAGTGAGCTGAGATACATTGCATCCTTGGATTATGACCAAAACTCAGAGCGCCACCTGGATGCGTTACGGTCATTGATATTCGAGCAGGGTGGAGACTTGCAAGAGGACCAATACTGGTATCCGCATGAGGTCATCGCCCTCGGATCCCATCAGTTGAATGATGGACACGAACGCGAGTTCTTCTTTTGCACGATGCTGCTTCTGCAAGCTATAGCAAACGGCTACGATACGTCCGTGGACCTGGGCGATAAGCTCAGTGATCGAGCTAAAGACTATGACCGACTCCCAGCTGCTCTCAGAGATGAGGTGATTCGTGCTTATGAATCCGTCGTCGCTTAACAATTAATTCAAGCAGAGCCCGTAGGGTGGGCTTTACCCTTTGCGGGTAGGCCTAACGCAGGCGTTAGAAGACATATGGACACCGTCACTGCAATCACTGGTTTGGCTTGCTTTCTGGCCATCTGTATTGGTGGAATCGTTGTCATTTTTCGCCCGCGACTCTATCGCGCCGCAATATGGGTTCTTGTCATCTCGGCCCTGTTTTCGCTGTTCGTTGTCGCAGGTCCCACGAAGAGGGCTGCGGTAACAATCTTTGAGCATAACGGCGGCACATACACGAACGAAATGGCCAAGCTATATATCGCCTACATCTCAGTGAACTTTATGTTCTATGCCGTGATCGCCGCATGCGTGATTGTGTTGGGACTAATCGCGTTAAGGCTTTCATATTCAAGAGGGCCGTAGGCTGGGTTGGCTTTAATCATTCCAGCGTCTTTGGAGGGTCATGCGCTTTGCTGGGTTGATAAAGCCAACCCAGCCTACGTGCTCACTGGATTCGTTGAGTTCTGGTTATCATCGGCTTCAGTTCCGATCCGTGGCGGGTCGGCTTAATTCAGGCGTTAGGTCCCATGACAGAGACAGAAAACCTTGACCGTCTGCCAACTAGACTAGAGCGCTGGATAGGTGCCGTAGCTAGTCTGCTTATATTTCTGTTCCTCGGGACAATTGTTGCGTTAGGAACTTACCTAATCCTTCAACGCTCCGAGCATATTCCCATCGCAGTGATTGCAGTTCTGTCCGCACTTTCCATGTTGGCGCTTTGGGCAGCCTTCATGTTTGTAAGAATTGTTCGAGGTGTTCCAAGGAAGCCTAGTCCAGTCGCGCAGATCATAGTCGGCTTACTTGCAGCTGCGTATGGAATCGCCTACTTAGGGGCGTTAATTGCAGGCTTGGTATCGCCGAGTCCAAGAAACTATCTATCAGCCATGGTTGCCGGCGTAATTTTGATCTCAGGCGTGGCTTGGACGCGCCACGCCTGGAAGAGTTACAAGGCACGTGAAGCCTAGTAACGTGCGTAAGGCGGGTTAAGACCGCTTGATGCTTTGGCATCTGTATCACTTACGGAAGGCGGGTTAAAACCCGCCCTACAAAAATGGGTGCGTAGGGCGGGTTTTAACCCGCCTTCCGTGGCCAGCGATAACGGCTGATACGGTGAAAACGAGCCGACAGCCACTAAGGGAGTAGGCCGCATCGGTCTTCTTTGGGTAAAGCTGTATTTCGATACAAATGTGAGTTGACACAACGGCCCCGCCTTTGCAAACTCGCTTCTAAGGAGCGTTGAAACTCCGACACACAGCGGTGCCCACCTCCGTCAATCTGGTGGGTTTTTTGTGCCCGTGTCTTGGGCGCAACCGGCGCAACGTTCCGCGTCGGGAGGGCGGCTAATACAACACCCGCAAGGGAAATACGCCCGCCGACTGTGTGCGGTTTCAAACCTCCCGACACCTTGCGCGCGCCTGCGCGCAAGGCATTCCATCGCGAACAAGAAAGGAGACCGTCATGCGCCAAGGAACGCCATGCGAGCCCGGCTATTTCCTGCCGGAAGAAGCCCACCAGCAACTGCAATCCCTCAGCCACTACCTGCACCTGCTGGCCGAACTCAGCCAACCCGAACACACCAACCCCGACGCCCTCATCCTGCCCCGCGCCGGCCTGGCCCACTGCTTCACCCAACTGGCCGAAGCCGCCGACCAGATCGTCGTCGCGACCACCTTCCGGCCGGGGTAAGGCCCGTAGGCTGGGTTGCCCCGGCGCCTCCGCCAGATTATTCACTCGGCTGGATTGGTGAAACCAATCCCGCCTACGTACTCACGGGCCGGTATCATCGTGGCTATGCGGACGGGGTACGTCTATTAGGTAGGTAGCTGTACAGGAGCGTTCATGCGCGCGTACAAAGCTTTTGACGATTCAGGCATTGAAGAGCTCGGGGTCGTCTCAAGAGAGCAGGTGCCGGTGCTTGTTGAGGCTGCGGAAGCATCCCTCTCCGGCAAGCACTTTGGTGTCGGCTTCTACCGCAGCGAGAAAGATTTTGTTGAGGTCCGACCTGTTGGAAAATCGGAGTACCTGATTTGGTCCGGCTGCATATCGGGTGGCAGAGGGATTCTAGGCTGGTTCTCCCGCAAACGGCACATCCAGAAGACGGTTAGTGGCCGTGCAAGCGCCATCGAGGCTGCGCTCTACTACATGGATTTCTCTCGTGATGCTTTCGAGCGTAAGTACGGCTAAGAATTCATTCAAGCCGAAGCCGCCTCGCGGCTCGGCTTGATTCAGACGTTAGGCCTCATATGACCCACTTTCACGATTTCCACTCCTGGTCGTTTCAAGAGCCAGTTGAAACCGGCACTTTTACGACAAAGCAAGTACTAGAAGACGGGTATCCGATCCTCGAGATCTACCATGACCACGACGGGGACTGGCAGTTCCTGTGCGGAACGACGACTGACTTCGACGATCTTAAGTTGGTTTGCCTAGGGTGCATGGTAGAGCGAGATTCGGGGCTGCTAGACCTTGCTGATTTGCCGCCAGGTTGGTGTGCAGTGCGTGCATCCCCAGGCGAGCCATGGATCCGTGAGCCTTATGAAGCGTCCGAAGATGAGTGACGTAGACCGGGTAGAGCGCAGCGAAGCCCAGCCTATGTGCTGCGGATAAGTCGTACAATCGGACTCATGGGTTTGTCTATTGACTTCGAGGATTACGGATGGAGCGAAACATCAAAGTCGCAAGGGCGCATAGGGCACTCTCTTGGCTCTATGCATTCATCCTGGCAATCGTCGTCTTTCTCGTAGTCAGTGAGCCTGAGGCCAGAACCGCATCCATCGCCTTTCCAGCCATTGTTTTCGGCATCGTTTTCTTGGCCCACCACATCACAGCCAAAGGGGCTCGCCAATCCAAACCTTGGGCACGGATAGCATCTATCGTGATTTCCTTGCTGCTCTTGCTTGGTTTTCCCGTAGGCACTTTGATTGGCATCTACTTGTTGGTAAATACCTGGAAACCATGGTCGCCGCCTAGCCCGCGTGGAGTTGTGGCCTAGCAGTTCATTCAAGCCGAACCCGCTTCGCGGGTCGGCCTAATTCAGGCGTCAGGCAGTAGATGAAAATACTTGGCGGTTTATCGTTCCTAGTGCTGGTCCTCTTAGGTGCACCGACGGCCTATGCTTCTCCTGAACCGGATTTCTGCAAAGTCCTTCGTGCATTCGTCGATTCTGTCCAACCCGACCAGACTCGCGAGTTCATATTCCGCACATCGTGGGGTTCAAACTTCAAGGACACTGCCGAATTGGCGCTAGCTGCTAAGCGCTGCACACATAACGGCTATGGACCTGCCGCGAAGGTTTGTGCGTATTTAATGGAATACGGATCAACCGAGTTCACAGGGGCCGACGTTAAAGATGCAGTGTCGTGCCTATCCCGGAAAACCAAGTTCGACGGCGACCTGAATCTCAATGAGGCATTTTTCTCGTTTAGCTACGGATCGGATAATCGCGGGGCATTAATAGACGTATCGTTCAAACCGGATGCTACTGTCGGTGGCATGGCCTTTCGGTTGGTCGCAGTGGGGTACTGAGGCCTGTAGGGTGGGCTTCAGCCGACCGTTCTTTCCGAAATCATTGCAACTGGCTATTCCTCGCTGGCCTCATCGATCGATATGATTGCGGTAATACGGACGGGTTCGTCAATTGGGTAGTAGGGCACATGACCAAGTTATGTGAGCATTGTGAAGAGCGTCCTGCAGTAACTGGCAGTCTTCCTAGGTATGCCGTGGTTCTGCTGTTTTTGATGGGCAGCGCTGGAACTTCAGGGCGGTACTGCGCAGATTGTGCGGGCGGCAGAAACTTCATGGCGCTTCTCTTCGCATCCGCTGTCTTGCTTATAGGTTTCGTCTTGCTCGTAATATTCTGGTGAGATGGTAACTGTTGCCGCCTGACAATCCACCCACTTCGAACCCTCGCGGGCCGGCTTAATTTAGCTGTTGGACCACATGGACTATTTCAACCATTACATCGAGAGCTACGTCCACAATGGCGGCATTGGCGTCCTTATAGAGCTGGACGCATCCGACTCATTTGCGTCGAGGATGGATTTGTTCAAGCTGCTCGCAAGTGACTTGGCGATGCACGTTGCAGCCATGAATCCCAGTACCGTAGAGGATATGTTATCGCAGCCCTTTGTTAAAGATCCCGAGCACACGGTGGAGCAAGCAATATCCCAGGTGGCTGAAGAACTCAAAAGCAAGGTGATCGTTAGGAGATTTGTTCGCTGGACTGCAGAGCCGCAGAAACCTGGCTTTGCGGAGCCACCAAAAACCCCTGCGGTTATTTATGCCTTTCGGAAGGCCAGATGAGGCCCAGCACTCCATTCAAGTCCGCGTAGGGCGGAACCCGCATAGCGGATTCCGCCGCATGTCTCCACGCTGAGGCGGTCTTTGGTGTCAGTTGCATTCGGCGGGTTTTCAACAGCGAAGCTGGTCATCACCTGCGATGGTTCCGCACTACGAGTTCTGACCTTGCAGTGGCCCGCCTGGATGTGGTCATCCTGGCTTGACCTGCCACCGTAGCTCACCCCCGTAGCTCAAGGATCGGCTGCACAAGCGCCGACGCGACTTGGAATGCACGGCACGGAACGGGGACTTCCCTCCGCTCTCCGATCCTGTTTCAATGCATCTGTTGGGGAACGGCTGCACTTGGCCGATCGATGGTTTGGTAAACGTATCTACGTTTCTACCGCGCAGGGAGCGTAGGTCGACGCCCTGTCGCGATTCGGCTACAGGGGATCAACAACATGCAGGATCGTTCGCGTCTTTCGCCGCGCCGCCGCTTTGCCGGTGCGCTGAGTTTTTCCTTTCTACTGTTCGCGCTGGGCTTGTTGTCGCCCGCGCTCGCCTGGGCACAGATCGTGGTGTCCCCGGCGTCCCTGCCGACGCTGACCGCCGGTAACCCGTTCAACCAGACCTTGGCTTCCACCGGCGGCACAGGGCCTTATACCTATAGCGTGGACGCGGGCGCGCTTCCGGTCGGACTCAGCTTGAGCCCGGCGGGGATCATCAGCGGCACCCCCACGCGACGCGGCAGCTACAATTTCAGCGTCCGTTCGCAGGATTCCCTCGGCGACTTCGTCAGCAGGAGTTACACCGGCGTCGTCGAGAACCCGTCTTTCGAGATCACCCCGACCACCGGCACCGCCATCCGAGGCGTCGCTTTCAGCCAGACACTGTCGGCCACCGGCGGGGTCGCGCCGCACAGCTTCCTGCTCGAATCCGGCAGCTTCCCGGCGGGCATCAGCATTTCTGCTGCCGGCGTGATCAGCGGCACCGCGACGGCAGCCGGCACCTACTCGGTCACTTTGCGCGTCACCGACGCCAGCACCGGATCGGGCAGCTGGTCTGAACTCGAGGGCTACACGCTCACCGTCACCTTCCCGCCCACCATCGTGGTCAGTCCCGCCACGGTGCCGGCGGCAACGGTCGGCGCTACATACAGCCAGACCTTCACCGCCAGCGGCGGCACCGGGCCTTACTCCTTCGCAATCAGTGCCGGCGGACTGCCGGCGGGTCTCACCCTCGACGCAGGCAGCGGCGCACTGACCGGCACGCCGACGGCCGGCGGTACGTTCAACTTCACCGTCAGGGCGACCGACAGCGACAGCTTCACCGGCTCCCGCGCTTACAGCCTGACCGCGGCCGCGCCGACGATCGTGCTGCCGCCGACCACGCTGCCGAACGCCACCATAGGGGCGGCGTATTCAACGACGCTCAATGCGGCCAGCGGCGGCACCGCGCCTTACAGCTATGCCCTCAGCGCCGGTGCACTGCCGGCGGGCGTCATGCTCAGCAGTGCCGGCGTACTGTCCGGCACGCCCACGGCTGACGGGACTTTCAATTTCAGCGTGACCGCCACCGATTCCAGCACCGGCACGGGACCCTACAGCGCCACTCAATCCTATTCGCTCCAATCGGACACCGTGCCGCCTGTCGCCAACGCCGTTTCGGCGACCGTGGCGTATGGCGCTGCCGCCGCGCCTATCACTCTCAACATCACGGGAGGTGCAGCGTCGTCCGTGGCCGTTAGTACCGCCGCGGCGCATGGCACGGCGACTGCCGGCGGCACGACGATCACCTATCAGCCGACCGCTGGCTATGCCGGACCCGACACGTTCACCTACACCGCGACCAACGCCGCGGGAACCTCCGCACCCGCGACGGTCACCATCACGGTCTCGACTCCGACCTTGACCATCACACCGTCCGCCGTGTTGACGGTGCCGGTCGGAACCGCCTACACCCAGACCTTCACCTTCGCCGGCGGCGCGGCACCGTACAGCGGCTACTCGGTGACCGGGTTGCCGGCCGGCCTGTCGATCACGGGGACCACCGCCGACAGCGTGACCGTCTCCGGCACGCCGACGGCAGCGGGCGCGTTCTCGCTCAATGTCTCGGCCACCGACAGCAGCACGGGTACCGGACCGTTCGCTCATGGCCAGGTCTTCAGCCTGACCGTGTCCGCACCGACGATGTCGATCTCGCCAGCCCCGGGCACTCTTGCGTTGACGTATGGCGCTGCGTTCTCGCAGACCTTCACCGCCAGCGGCGGCGTGGCGCCGTACAGCTACAGCCTGGCGGCCGGCAGCCTGCCGCCGGGCATGTCGTTCACCTCCGCCGGCGTGCTTTCAGGCACGCCGACCATGCCGGGCGATTACGCCATCACGATCCAGGGGACGGACAGTTCGACCGGCACCGGCGCGCCCTTCACGGTGCAGGCGAACTACCTGCTGCAGGTGGGAGCCGCGGGCATCGCGATCAACCCATCGACGTTGCCGGACGGTGCCGTGGGCACTCCCTACTCGCAGGCACTCGCCGCGACGGGCGGCGTCGGCCCTTACAGTTATTCGCTGCTGAGCGGCGCACTGCCGGTGGGAATGAGCTTCAGTTCCGCTGGTCAATTCGCGGGCATTCCGCGCAGCGCTGGCACCTTCTCGTTGAACGTGCGGGCCACCGACGCGAACGGCCAGACCGGCACGCAGGCGTTCACCTTCGATATCGCGGCACCGACGCTCACGATCGTCCCGGCCACGCTGCCGGCGGGCCTGCCCGGCGCCGTCTACAGCCAGGCCTTGAGCACCAGCGGCGGCGTTGCGCCGTACAGCTATTCGCTGCTGAGCGGGGCGTTGCCGATTGGTCTGTCCTTCAGTTCCGCGGGCGTGCTCAGTGGCACGCCGACCACGGCCGGCAGCTATACCTTCCAGGTCCGGTCCACCGACGCCGACGGCTTCAGCGCTACCGTCAGCTATACCGTAGTGATCGCAGCGCCGACGATTACCATTGCTCCAGGCAGTCTGCCCGCCGGCGTGCGCGGTAGTGCCTACACCCAAACGCTGACTGCCAGCGGCGGCATGGCGCCCTATACGTTCGCGCTGACCGGCGGCACTCTGCCGCCCGGGATGAGCCTGGGCAGCAATGGCGTGTTGAGCGGCACGCCCGCGGCAGATGGCGATTTCAGTTTCACCGTCGCCGCAACCGATGCGAACGGCTTCTCCGGCACGATGAATTTCGTCTGGACCGTGGATGCCGCTGCGTCGCTGGCGGTGGATGATGTGGCGACGATGCTTTCCGGAAGCACCACCACCATCGCGGTGACCGAGAACGACACCGGCGTGATCGCCTCGGTCGCCATCACTTCCGCGCCGACCCACGGCACCGCGGCCGTGAGCGGGCTGGAAGTGGTGTATACGCCGGCCGAAGGTTTCTCCGGCACCGATAGCTTCAGCTACATCGCAACGGGGCCAGGCGGTTCCTCGGCACCGGCCACGGTGACGGTGACGGTCAACCCGTTGCCGGTGGCGGTGTCGCGCACGGTGGATGTCCAGGGCGTGGCCGCGGTCGATGTGGATCTGACCGAAGGGGCCACCGGCGGTCCCTTTACCGCGGCAACGCTGGTCTCGCTGGCACCGGCGCAGGCGGGCAGCGCGACCATCGCGCGTAGCGGAGAGGGCGGCAGTGCGCGCTACATCTTGACCTTCACTCCGGCCGCGGGCTTTTCCGGCATTGCGACGGCGCGGTTCACGCTGGCCAATGCGTTCGCCACCTCGGCCGAAGCCAGCATCGAGTTCCATGTCGTTGGGCGCCCGGACCCGTCCCAGGACCCGGAAGTGCTGGGATTGCTGCGTGCCCAGGCCGAGGCCACGCGCCGTTTCGCGACCGCCCAGATCGACAACTTCCAACGTCGCCTGGAAAGCCTGCATGGCGGTGGTGGCGGGCGTTTCGACAACGGCGTGAGCTTCCAGATCGATCCGCGTTGCCGTCAGGCCGCGGACAGCATTCCTGACCAGCATTGCGACCGCGAAACCTCGGAAGCCGAGAGAGACGAACCCGTGGCCACGGCCACAAATCCGCAGGAGGCCGGCGGCGCGTTCGGCCTGTGGACCGGTGGTGTGATCCGCTCCGGCCAACTGGAGGGCAGCACGGCACGCGCGAAGGTCGATTTCGAGAGCGATGGCCTGAGCGTAGGCGGCGACTACCGGCTCACGCCTGACTTCGTCATCGGCGCCGGCCTGGGTTGGGGCCGCGACGACAGCGACATCGGCGCTCTGGGCAGCCGCAGCGAAGGCACTGCATATACCTTGGCGGCGTATGCCAGTTACCATCCGGGCCGGTTCTTCCTGGATGCGTTGGCGGGCTACCAGAATCTGTCCTACGACCTGCGCCGGTACGTCACCGCCAATGGCGCACTGGTGGGCGGTTCGCGCGATGGCGGCCAATGGTTCGCCTCGCTCTCGGCCGGTGCCGACGTGCAGCGCGGACCTTGGCAGTTGACGCCGTACGCGCGGTTGGATGTGGCGCGCGCCATTCTGGATGGCTACACCGAGCGTGGCGATCCGTTCTACGCGCTGCGCTACGTCGACATGGACGTGGATACCACCACCGGCAACCTCGGTCTGCGCTTCGACTATCGCCAGCAGATGAGTTGGGGCGTACTGACGCCGCAGTTCCGGCTGGAGTACCAGTACGACTTCCAGGGCGGAGGCAGTGCTTCGATGAGCTACGCCGATCTGTTGTCCGGTCCGTTCTACCGTGCCGACGTGCAGGGCCTGGACCA
The DNA here is from genome assembly GCF_900104085.1 of Pseudoxanthomonas sp. CF125. GTDB lineage: Bacteria > Pseudomonadota > Gammaproteobacteria > Xanthomonadales > Xanthomonadaceae > Pseudoxanthomonas_A. Next base: position 892,056 of record NZ_FNLD01000001.1, on the reverse strand, counting down.
CAGCCGCTTCCAACTGGGCCTGGGTGCGCAGTTCTCCACCGACAACGGGCTGTCCACCCGCATCGAGTATCGCGGAGTGCTGGGCGACGGCAGGGACAGTGATCACGGCGTACTGCTGAACGTTGAGAAGAAGTACTGAGCGACGCCGCTGCGCTCCCGCAGCGGCGCTTTCTTTGTGCGCGCCTGTTGGCGCCAGGCCATCTCCGCCCACGGCACGGGCCGCGCGGACGTCCACATCGGGTTCAAACTCAAAGAGGCGAGACTGAGGCTTTTCCGCTTATTTCTTCCAGATCAATGATTCGAGTTGATCCTGATTTGTAAAAGTGCGCGCATGGCGCGATCTTCGCGGTTACCGCACCTGCCGAGCCGCGAGGGTGACAGTCGCAACCATCACGTCCATATCCTGATGAGCAGCAACAGGGTCGAAGGATCAGGATTCGGGAACAAAGCCCGCGAGTTGGATCTGGTCGCCCACAACATGAGTGGGAAGATCCCGTAGGGTAGGCTTCAGCTGACCGCTGTTTCCGAAGTCGTTGCGATTGAATGCATGGCAGGGATGGGCCAAGGCTGTGAGTGCAATAGGTTCTTTTCTCCTCTCCCCTTGTGGGAGAGGATGCCCGTAGAGCCTGCCCCGTACTTGATACGGGGGCAGGAGAGGGGACGCGAGAGTAGAGATGCGTGCTTTGGCTTTGTTCTCACTCGTGATCTTTTTGGCTATTCATTACTGAAGGCTCCGGCGCACCCTCTCCCGGCCTTCGGCCACCCTCTCCCATCAAGGGAGAGGAGGGCATGTTGAGATCTCGTGGGTGGCTTTAGCCCGGCGTTCTCTCTAAAGTCATCGCAGCGCATGATGATGGTTGCCCGGCCAACAGCAGATTCCATGCAGTAGCATGAACTGCCAAACGCCAGTTCTGGAGCTCTTCCTTGTCGTCGTTCTCCGATCCCCAATCCGTCGCCAACTACGCCGAGCGTCCCGCCAAGCAGGTTCCAGGCTTCCACGCCCTTCAACGGATGACGGCGCTGCTGCTCGCCGAGACCGTTCCCCCTGACGGCCATGTGCTCGTCCTCGGCGCCGGAGGCGGCCTGGAGTTGAAAGTCTTTGCCGAAGCGCAGCCGGAGTGGAACCTGGTGGGTGTGGACCCGTCGGCCGAAATGCTGAAGCTGGCAAGCGCCACCCTGGGCCCGCTGGCATCGCGTATCGAACTGCATGAAGGCTACATCGACACCGCGCCGGAAGGACCCTTCGACGGCGCCACCTGCCTGCTGACCCTGCATTTCCTTACTGCCGAAGAACGCCTGCATACGCTCACCGAACTGAGGCGGCGACTGAAGCCCGGCGCGCCGCTCATCGTTGCCCATCACAGCGTTCCCCAAGCCGAAGACCAGAAGATGCGCTGGCTGAATCGCTACGTGGCCTTCGCAGCCGCCTCCGGCGTTTCCCCGCAGGACGCGAAGAACGCCGCCGCCGCGATCAACGACCGGCTGCCCTTGCTCTCGCCCGAACAGGAAGTAGCCCTGCTGCAGGAAGCGGGATTCGGCAACGTCGAACTGTTCTACGCCGGCTTCACCTTCAAGGGCTGGATCGCCTACAACCTGTCCTAACTGCGCCGTCTCCCCGCAGGGCAGGGTTTCTCCGCAGCGGCTTGTCGATCCGCGTGCGAATCGTTCGTCGTATCCATAGGGCCGCCTGGGTCCGCCGACTCGAAGAACAGCATGCGCAAACTCATCGTCGCCGAACACATCGGCCTGGATGGCGTCATCCAAGGTCCGGGCGGGCCCGAAGAAGATCCCATCGGCGGATTCAGTCTTGGTGGCTGGACAGTGCCGTATTCCGACGAAGCCATCGGCCGGGATTTGCAGGATATGTTCTCGCAGCCGTTCGAGCTGCTGCTGGGGCGCCGCACCTACGACATATGGGCGGCGTACTGGCCGCATGTAAAGGCCAGCAACGCCATCGCCGACCAGTTCAACAGCGTGCCAAAACACGTGGCCACGCATCGAACCGGTACACTCGACTGGCACAACAGCCATGCGCTGCAGGGCGACCTTGCTGGCGCGGTACGCGCGCTCAAGCGGAAGAACGGCGTCCACCTGTTGACGTGGGGCAGTAGCGACCTGGTGCGCCAACTGCTTGCGGCCGGACTGGTGGACGAGTTCCGGCTGATGATTTACCCCGTCGTAATCGGACACGGCAAGCGCTTGTTCGGCGACAACGCACAACCGTCGTCCTTCACCCTGACGCAATCGACCCGCACGGCTGGCGGCGTGCTGCTTGCCCGCTATGCGCGCAGCGGCGAGGTGCGCACGGGGACATTCAAAGATTCTGAGTGACCTGGCCGAGGAAGAACGCGGTGGGTTATTCTTGCCGAGCTGATGCCGTCGGTCGCTTATGAATCTTGCAGGGTCGCCTGCGCATCGGCTAGCGCGGCCGGCGGATTTAAGAACTTGGGCAGCAGATCGTCAGCGATACCAGGGTCGGGAGGACCGCGCATGGGTAAGGTGAAGCAATTGTTCCAGGTCATCAGCTATCTGCAGTACCCGCTGCTGCTGGTTGCGTTGGGTTATGTGGTCTATCCGTACTTCGCGGGTTTCGACACATTCTGGACGTCCATCAATAGCGCGCTGATCTTCAGTGGGCTGGCGATCAGTTTCTCGACGCTGCAGGACACCACCAAGACGCAGAACAATTTCTCCAGGAAGGTATGGGAAGACCCGCGCAAAGGGATGCTCGCGCTGATGGTTATTTCAGGCACGACGCTGCTTTTTCTAGCTCTGGGAATGTTCGGATTTTTCGTTTCCAAGGGCGGCATCCTCAAGGAAGTCAGCTTCGGCACGCTGATGCTGGGGCTTGGATACGTGGGGCTGTTGAAGGCGGCCATCGAGATGCATGAGCATCATCGGGTAGTGGCTCCGGCCGTAAGCCCGACAGAGCCCGCATAAGGCGCAACCCGCATCGCCTGCGGTGGTTCTGTCTTACGGGTTCTCAAGGCGACCCGTCGCCTCACGGTCGCGTTCGTACCGCCTTGTGAGCGGAAACGGCGGTAGCCACGACTCGCGACGAATGGTCCAGAGTTCGTAGGTCGGCCTCAGCTGGTCGGGGGCGTCCAGCGTCCCCAGGTTCACTTCGACCTCGTCCGCACAGCGCCCGAAAACCGACGAGCCGCAGCGCGGACAGAAAAACCGCCCGGCGTAGTCGCGTGTCTCGCCCTCGATCGTCACCGCATCCTGAGGAAATATGGCGGAAGCGTGAAAAAGAGCGCCATGATGCTTGCGGCAGTCGAGGCAGTGGCAGACGCCGACCCGGTGAGGGAGCCCAGACGCCACGATGCGCACATTGCCGCACAGGCAACCGCCGGTGAATCGGTCCATGCTGCGTCTCCTCTAAAATCAAGTGTCGTAACCTGTCAAAATCGAGGTCGGTTTAGCGTTGTACGCCACTTTGGGGAAGCCTTTGACTGATAATCCATATGCAGCACCAAGCGCAGCAGTTGTAGATGCCGGCAACGCCGCAGAGACAATTCGGCTCTATTCTCCGATACAAGTCGCTTGCGGCACGATTGGCGGGCCTGTTGGTTTGATTTACTTCCTCAGAGCGAACTTTGTGGCGCTTGGGAATTATCGGCTGGCGAGAAGGACCCTGATATCCGGCTTGGTCCTTATGCCGGCATTGTTGATCAGCGTGATTCTGCTGCCCGAGGACTTCCCGAATTATCCTTTCACAATCGCATACATCTTGTCGGCCTTGTATGTGAGCGCAAAATACCAGATGACCAAGCAGGCCATAGTCGATTCCGCAACCCATGAGTTTCATTCGAACTGGCGCGTTCTTTGGCTTGGGCTCTTGTGCCTGGTCGGCTCGGTTATTGTTCTTGTGGCTCCATTGGGCATCCTCACTTTCTTTGGCGTATGGGATCTATAGAGCGGCGCTGGCGGCAAATCGGCGGGCATCTGGCGTCACCGACAGATCGCAATCCGGTCTAATTTACCGGGCCAAGTGACTGGAGACCGGCATGTCCTTTAGATCGTGGAGAGAACGGAAACTGCTTTCGCAGGAACGGGTCGCCGAAATGAGCGGTCTGAGCCTGAGGACCGTCCAGCGTTTGGAGGCCGGGCACAGAGTCAGCTATGCCTCGCTGCGGGCCCTGGCCGCCGCCTTCGAAACCGATGTCGACTTGCTGGAGCGGGAGCTGTACGCCATGAACAAGCCGACGGACGATTTCGTGGAGATTCCCAGGTGGGTAAGACTCATGAACGACAGGCTCTGGTTCGGCGGCCCGCGCCTCAGCCGGCAGGATATGCGCCTTATCGAGGCGCTATGCATAGGCTGTGCCGTAATCGTATTCGCAGCGTCTTTCCTGGTCGCTTCGGACGCGGCAGCGAACAGGATCCGCACCGGTGCCGTCATCGCGCTGGTGGCCGGCTACCTGGTGTCCGCATTCCTCCGCATCCACGACAGATACAAATTATGGCCAGGCTCTGGAAGCGTTCCATCCGAACCACGGCCGCGCACTTGGCGAAGCGTGGCGGCGGAGTACGCCTTGTTCCTTGTGGCGGCAATACTGGGCGTCGCAATGATGAGTTGGCTGGTTCTCTGATTCGTCCGGCACGGTAGCGCCTTTCCGTCTTCATACGAAGCAGGATGGGGGCCTCGCGTTGCCGGACAATCGGCGGGAACTGGAACCTGATTCTCGCAGGCCCCGGTTGCGGCTACGGTAACGTGCGCTACCCGCACATCCATCGTCGAACGCCTGCCATCGAAGGATCGAACCCATGACTGCTCTGCTGCCCGCCGAACTCGCCTGGTACGCCACCGGCCGCTTCTACCGCACCAATGACGGCGCGCTGGCCGACTACGGCTATTTCCTGCACCTGCCCATGTTCGACGTGCCGCTGTTCGACGGCGAACCCGGGGAGACGACCGCGCATTTCACCTTCGCCGCCACGCCGTTCAAGTCGCAGAGCGTGGACAACGGCGCGCTGTCGCTCGGGGTCGATCCGGTCGGCGAGTTCTCGCTGTATCTGCAGCGGCGTCCGGCGGGCAACTTCGATGACCCGGCATCGTTCGCGCAGGGCGAACGCATCGCCACTTTCCGCCGCGCCAGCCTAGTCGTGGGTACGACGGTCGCCGCCACCATCGGTACCACGGCGGAACCGCTGATGGGCGACAACGTGTTCTCCGCGCGCCTGATCGCCAGCACGCCGTTCGAATTCGGCGGCGGCCGCCACGATCTGGCTCACGGCATTGGACAGGGCGTCACCCAGTTCGGCACCGCTGCGGTCACCCCCGTCGTTCCGCCGCCATCGGGATACGACCTGGTGCTGCCGTTCACCGGCTCGGCCATTGCCTTGGGACGAGCGGGGTAGGCCAGCCTACAATCACGGCCAACCTCATCCATGCCGGTGGCGCCTTGCGGCGGCTTGATACAGGCGTCCGGCAATAACAAGGATCCTCTGCATGCGAAGTCTCCTGCTGTCGCTCCTGTTGGCGCCGCTTGGCGTCTTTGCCGCCGAAAGCACTCCCGAGGAAGCCGTATCCACCCTGTGGAGCGCTTTGTCCAACGACCCTGGGGCCACTGCGGATCTCGCCGCACTCAAGCGGATCTTCCATGAGGACGCCGTGGTCTTCGGCGGGCAGTACAAGGAAGGCGTTCCTGTCGTACGGCGCTCGATGGCCGAAGATTTCCTCAAATCCTACGAGCGCCCCGGGGAGAAAGGGTTCCATGAGTGCGAGGTCTCACGGGTCGTACAGACCTACGATCGCTTCGCGGTGGCGTACAGCGTTGTGGAGTCGAGAACCGACAAAACTGCGACGGCGCCGGACTTCGTTGGCGTCAATAGCGTCCAGTTGTACAAGGTGGGCTCGCAATGGAAGATCTTGTCGTTGTACTACCACGTGGAGAAGCAGGGTCTGCCCATTCCTCTTGGCGACGGACGCTCGGGCAAGTGCATCGCCTGATGAGTTTGGGCTGACCGCATTTCTTTCTTTGTCGTTGCGCTCCGTGGCGCAAAAAATAAAAAAGGGAGGCGCCGCGCGCCTCCCACCCTGAATTTATACAACGCATGGGGGCTTGCGGCAAGACCGCCTGCGTGATGCAGCATCGCCGCCTGTCGAAACGAAAGGAAACCGGAGTGGCGCGATGACCGATTCGAAAACGTACTACCACGGCACCAAGGCCGACCTGAAGGCAGGCGACCTGATCGGGCCGGGCTATGCCTCCAACTATGGAAAAAAAAACAGGCCGCTTTCGTTTACCTGACCGCCACCCTGGATGCGGCCATCTGGGGAGCCGAGCTGGCCGTAGGCGCAGGGCAGGGCAGGATCTACATCGTGGAACCGACAGGATCCATTGAAGACGACCCGAACCTGACGGATAAAAGGTTTCCCGGAAATCCTACGCAGTCATACCGTTCCCGCGACCCATTCCGCGTCCTGGGCGAGGTTGCGGATTGGAAAGGTCACTCCCCCGATCAGCTCAAGGAAATGCGTGATCACCTTGAGGATCTCAAGCGGCGCGGCATCGAGGCAATCGAAGAATGAGGGCCGTAGGTCGGGTCGTCTGCACCGATCGCTTTAATATCCACGCTCCGTACCCCTAGCGGACGCACCCGGTGCGGCGGCGGCATTGAAAACGCCGCTTCGGGACATACTAAGAATACGATCCCCACATCACCGCTGAGGAAGCCGACATGAGCGAACAAGAAAACGCCACCAGCACATCAGGTTCCAAAGGGCAGGGCACGGAGATCGCCACCCTGGCCGGCGGCTGCTTCTGGGGCGTGGAGGAAATCCTGCGCGCGGTGCCCGGAATAATCGATACCGACGTGGGCTATACCGGCGGCTGGCTGGAGAACCCGACCTACGACGATACCCACGACAGCAAGTCCGGCCATGCCGAGGCGATCCGGGTGACGTTCGATCCGTCGGTGCTCAGCTACGAAGACCTGCTGGAGAAGTGGTTCTTCAAACTGCACGATCCCACCACGCTCAACCGCCAGGGTAACGACGTGGGAACGCAATACCGGTCGGCGTTGTTTCCGCACACGCCCGAGCAGAAGGCGACGGCCGAGCGGGTGATAGAGCGCGTGAACGCTTCCGGCAAATGGAAGCAGCCCGTCACCACCTCCATCGAGCCGGCTTCCACCTGGTACAGCGCCGAGGCCTACCACCAGGATTACCTGCGCAAGCACCCCGGCGGGTACAGCTGCCACTTCATGCGCGATTAGGATCTCGCGGCCGGGATCGGTCGGCTCCAAGAGCTTCGCGAAGATGCGGGCTCGCATCGTCCAACCTTCCCGGCGGTCCCCGGCCGCATAGCCGGCTAACCCGACCCCAACTTCGCCCTGCAGTGACCGTGCCCCTTGCGCCGCCAGCGCAATGGGGCAGCGGTCTGCCGGCTGTGCGCTGAATCCTGTCGCCGCGGGCTGTTGTGCGGAATAGGTTATATGATATAAAAGGTATAAATAATTTATGGAATTCCACACAATGAAGGCGAATCAGTCCAGGAGCGGCAGCCGCAAAGCTCCAGCAGTTGTGGCCAAGGCGGCGAAGCCGGCCTCGCCGGAAAAGCGGAAATCCGCTCCGGTGGCGGTCGCGGCCCAGCCGCTGAAGAAAGACAAGCTGATCCGCGACAGCTTCACTTTGCCGCGTGAGGATTTCGAGCTGATCGCGACGCTCAAGGACAGGGCGCTGGATTTCAAGCGGCCGACCAAGAAAAGCGAACTGCTGCGGGCCGGTCTGCAAGTGCTGGCGAGCCTGGATCAGACCAAGTTGCGTACAGCGCTGGAAGCGTTGCGCCCGCTCAAGGCCGGGCGTCCCAAGAACAAACCCTGACTGCGGACACGCCGCAAGACCGTTGCCGGTCGATCCGGCGCGACAGCCGTGCTGCGCCGCTCCATCCCGTACGACTCTCCGACCCATGAAGCTCAAACACCTTTCACTTCTCTCCTTGTTCCGTCGTCCGACACGCTTGCACATTGGCGCGCTGGTGCTCGTGGGAGCCGTGCTGGCATCCATGTCCGCTTGGCTGAGCGCGAGCGTGGATTCTGCCGCCGCCGTTTCCTCGCAGGCGGTTTCGGCTACTGCCGGGCAGGAGCATTTCACCGTCACCGATCTGGAGTGGACCGATACGGCCCGCGCGCGACGCGTGCCGGCGCGATTGTTCTGGCCGGACTCTGCCAGTCGCGGAAAAGTCCCGCTGATCGTTTTTTCGCACGGCATAGGCAGCTCGCGTGATGGCTATGGCTACCTGGGGCGGTACTGGGCCAGCCATGGCATCGCCAGCCTGCATCTGCAGCATGTGGGAAGCGACCGTGCCCTGTGGCATGGCAACGTGTTCTCGCTGGTTTCGCGTTTCCAGCAGGCTGCCGGCGATCAGGAAGCGATCGCCCGCGTGCACGACCTGAGTTTCGCCCTGGACCGTTTGCTGCAAAGCGAGCGCGGTACGCACATCGCCCGCGACCGTATCGTCGCCGCCGGCCACTCCTATGGCGCCAACACCACGCTGCTGGCCGCGGGCGCGAAAGTCCTGCGTAACGGCCACCTGCTGCAGTTCCGCGATCCGCGCCTGCGCGCCGCCATCCTGATTTCGGCGCCGCCTTTTTACGGCGAAAAGGATTTCGCGCCGATCCTTTCCGGGATCGGCATCCCCACCTTGCACGTCACCACCACCGACGACGTCATCCGCATCCCGGGCTTCGGTTCCGGGCTGGAGGACCGGCTGAAGATATTCGACGCCACCGGCGGCCCGTTCAAGGCGCTGGCCGTCTACAAGCAGGGCAGCCACAACGTGTTCACCGAGCGGCGCTATTTCGATTCGCTGGAAGTGGCGACCGAGGTCAAGACCGCGACGGAAGGATTGTCGCTGGCCTTCCTGGATCAGGTGTTCGGACAGGCCGATACCCTGGAGCTTTGGGAACGCAGGCATCGGGCGCTGTTTTCCGAGTACGTAGAACACCGCTAGTTAGAACACCGCTAGCACGCCGCTCGGGCCGGCGTTCGGCGGCCCTGTGGTATCCGGGACTCTCTGTGCGCATCGCGCCGCGGGTGAAGTATGCTGGCCCGCTCGCGGCCTGCCATGCCTGTCATGAACGCTCACTCGAAAGATGCGCCGGTGGATCCGGGTGCCGCTTTGCACGGCATCGCGGGCGATCAGTTGTCGCGCGCGAGCCATTACCTGGGCTGGCAGGGCGGACACCGGCACAAGGGTGTGCATCAGGCGCGCAAATCCATCCGGCGGGTGCGTTCGATTCTTGCGCTGGCGGGCACTGCTCTGGGGCCTAGCGCGGAGGCGCTCACTTATTTGCTTTCCGAAATCAACCAGGGACTTTCCCGCACGCGCGATGCGCAGGCGCTGGTGGAGGCGATCGATCACCTCTCGGCCCAGACCCACGACCAGAAATGGCTGGCGATACTGGGCAGGGCGCGACGCAATGCGGTCACGGCCCGGCACGGGGTGCTGCGCGAAGCGCTGGCGGCGGATCCGGATCTGCTTCAAGCCCGCGGCCTGTTGATGCAGACCAAAGCCGCACTGGAGGGTTTGCCGTGGGAGGCGGTGACCAGGCAGGAGTTGGAAGCGGCGTTTTCCCTGAGTAGAGAGAAAACCGGGAAAGCCGCAAAAAAAGCCGGCAAAACCGGCGACGACGAAGATTGGCACCGTTGGCGGCGCAAGGCACGGCGGCAATCGCAGCAACAACGCATTCTGGCCGAGGCGGGAATCGAATCCTCGGTCAAATACGACGACAAGGACATCGCCACGCTGCTGGGAAAACAACAGGATTGCTCGTTGTTGCTGGAATTCTGCCAATCAGGCCATTCGCCGATCCGTTGGACGGACCGCAACCAGCTCAATCACTACGTCGAGAAGAAGCTGGCGTCGTTACGCAAGGAACTCGCCCGGCAATCGGTAGCCGCCTAGGCGCCAGGATCAGTCGCCGATTCCGCGCGGCAAGGCCAGTCCCGAGGCGCCCGCCGCCACCTTGCGCACGCTGGAGATCGCGGCGGCCGACAGCGAGCGGCGCGCCAGGGCGACGGGAACCCGGCCGCCGACATCGGTCAAGGAGGCGTAGGTCAGCCGGGTGCCGGTGCCGACCGGAGTCAGCACCCATTCGCCCCGCGAGCGCAGGGCGATGCAATCGGGTTTGGGTTTCTTGCCCACATAGTCCAGCGATACGAAGCGCACCCGGATCTCGCCGTTGCCATGGACCTGTTTTTCGAAACGCATGGAATAACAGCGTTCGCTGATCAACGGTGTGCGCAGGACATCCGACCAGACCGTCAGCTGCGGTTCGCGCTTGATGAAGGTGCGGCTGATGTTCTTGTTCTTTTCTTCGAGATACTTTCCGAACAGATAGTCGGCGACGGTTTGCGGGGAAGCTTTCAGCGACGTGCTGACGCGCAGTTCGTCGAAACGTTCGCCCGGAAGCGGCCGCGTTTCCATCCGTATGCCGTCCTTTTCGCTGGCGATCCGCCACTGCTGGGCCTGCAAAGGACCAGACACGGCCAGCGCGGCGGGAAGCAGCAGGCAAAGCAGGCATCTGGCGGTCGCTGTCCGCTGTGCCATCGAGTTGCGGAATAAAGCCATGTCGCCCCTCTCTCCGGTGCCGGACAGTTTCGGGGGATTGGATGCTGCTGCGATGACAGGATCAAGACAGAATCGCTCAGTCGGGCTATCCGGAGCGGAGCGGAGCGGTCGAAGAGGGTGTGCCGCTATGATCCTGTGAGCAATACATAGCCGATGCCACGCACGGCGTTCAAAGGCAGTTGCTCGCTGGTGGCTGAAAGGACTTTGCGGCGCAATCGGTGCACCAGCATCTCCAATCGGTGCGGGTCGAAATCATGGATGTCACGGGCCAGTTTGGAAATGATCGTATCGCGCGCCACGGTCTCGCCAGGGGAGGCCGCCAACACGCCGATCAGCAGGCGCTCGGCATGGGTGAGACGAACTTTCGCTCCTCGCGGCGAAGCCAGGTTCCAGTCTTGCATCTCGAAACGCCAGCTCGGGGTGGGTTTCTCCGCGGCGCGCAAAGTACCGAGCCGATCCAGGCGCCTGAGCAGACTGCGGACCGTAGCCGTCAGCATGTCGATATCGATCGGCTTGGCGATGCAGACATCGGCGCCTACCTCCAAGCCGTATACATGGTTGGAGCCGCGCTTATGCCCGGTCAGGACTATCCCGGCCTCGGTCATGGTGCGCAAGTGCTTGGCGATAGCGAGGCCGCTTTCGCCCGGCAAGTCGATGTCCAGAACGAATACAGAGAAATCCTGCGTGAGCATGCAGCGGTAGGCCTCTGCAGCGTTGCCGGCGCCTGCTACGTTGAATCCAGCATCCTTCAGGCCTGGGATGAGAACGTCTTCGCGCACTCCAATATCATCTTCCACCACAAGAATGTGGTGGTCCAAACGGCCCGTCATACAACCCCCTGTTGCACACGCCGGTATTCCCACGAAATGCGCGGGAATGAAAAATTGATCGTTTTCCCCGGCAGGCCCCTGTCGCACGCCGAAATTGCAACGAAGATCACAAAATCACATGCCTGCACGAAATTTGTTCGAACAGAAATGCAGATTACTGTGAGTTTTAGCAGGTTATCGTGCGTGATGTCTACCGCCAAACCTGACTAAATGCGCGCGGGGAAGACCTTCGCAAAGTAGGTCGTAATTATTTCTTGATGAAGGGGGACATTTCGTTCCGGCTTCCCTGTCGGTGTGCGGCGTTTTGCTGTGACCCGATTCGATCGCGAATGCGTTGGCCAGGAGCCAGGGAAGCAGGGGAATGAAGCAATTTAGCCGTGGTCTCTCGGTTCCATGCTTGGGGCAGACCTACGTGTCGTCAGGCAAGATCTTCAGCCGGCTCGCTTTCATCTCGCTTTTTCTATTGCTAGCCGCCGGCCAGTCCGCTTTTGCGCAGACTTCGGTCGACAACGTGGCGCGCATCGTCAATCCGGCGGGTTTGTCGTGTTCGGACGCCGCCACCAATCCGACCTGCGAACGCATCGACAACGCCGTAGTGGCGGTAACGCCAGCTGCGGTGGACTACGACTTCTGTCCGGTCGGCATCGACAAGCCGGTCTTCAGCATCGTCAATGGCGTGCGGATCTCGCGCTACGATCCAGGTGCAGGCAACGACGCTTTCGTCACCGATCTCGACTTCACGGTGACCGGCAATCTCAACGGTCTGATGGTCGATCCGGTCCGCAACCGGCTGCTGTTCGTTTCGCGCTCGGGATCCAATTCGGTCCTTTGGGCCTATGACTCAGTCAACGGTGGCTGGTACCAGGCTACGGCGCCGTTCGCATCGCCCGATTTCGCGCGTGCGGGCATGGCCCCCGACGGCACGGGATACCTGATCGCGGGCGGCGTTGCGACGCCCGAGGTGTGGGAAGTGAACGCGGATCCGACGCCCGGCAGCTTCGGCTATACGGTTCAGAGCATCGGAACTTTGTCGTACGACATCGCGCCCACCGACTTCGGTTCCGGCGATATCGCCGTCGATAGCGCAGGCGCGGGCTGGTTGTCCGCGGGTCAGGACCTCTATCGGATCGACTTCAGCGCCGGGCTGCAGGCGGTGCGCCAGACCCGGCCGCTGCTCAATGGTTCGCCGACCGCGATCAATTGGGCAGGTGTCGCGTTCACAGACGACGGCAGGCTTTACGTTGCGGACAATACCGCCAGCAGCCGGTACTACATCTACGATCCGGCCACCGGTACGCTGACGCCGGGGGTGTCGACCACGGCGGCCGCCTCGCGCGATTTGGCGTCTTGCGCATTCCCCACCATCGCACCGCCGGATCTTTCGGTGGTCAAGACGCTCGCGCAGATCAACGGCGCTCCGGCCGGTGCCGGCGCCACGGTCGCCGCGGGCGATACCTTGACTTACGCGATCCAGATCGCCAACACGGGCGGTTCGGTCGCGACCCTGTTCCCGGGCGAAGTGGTGGAGACTCTGCCCGCCAATACCACGGTGGTAACGGCCGGCAACGACTTCACCTGCGCCGGCAGCAGTTGCCCCAACACGGCGACGGCCAATGTCGCGGCCGGCAACAGCATTACGCTCGGCTTCGTGGTACGGGTCGACGATCCGTTGCCTGCGAATGTCACGGCCATCGACAACGCAGTCGCGGTAACGGGAGTGAATTGCGCCAACGCCGGCAACGATTGCGCAGAGACGACGTTGCTGAGCCCGATAGTGACGGTCGGCAAGGCCGTCAATCCGGGCAGCGGTACCGCGGTGTCGGTCGGCGATACGCTGACGTACACGCTCACCGTCGATGTGGCCAATGCCGCCACGACCACCGACGTGGTGCTGACTGACGTACTGGGCACTGGTCTGACGATCAATGCCGGCAGTTTGCCGGCCGGCTGCACGCCTTCGGACCAAACGATTACCTGCATCCTGACTAGCGGTGCGGCGATCGGCCCGCATACCTTCACCTATACGGCCACGGTCGACACCACGGCGACCACTTCGGTCAGCAACAGCGTGAGCACCAACACTGGTAGTTGTGTCGCCTGTACGACCACCAATCCGGTGACGCCGACAGTCACGGTCAGCAAGTCCGTAAACCCCGGCAGCGGCACCGCGGTCTCGGTCGGCGCCACGCTGACGTACACGCTCACCGTCGATGTGGCCAATGCCGCCACGACCGCCGACGTGGTGCTGACCGACGTACTGGGCACTGGTCTGACGATCAATGCCGGCAGTTTGCCGGCCGGCTGCACGCCTTCGGGCCAAACGATTACCTGCATCCTGACTAGCGGTGCGGCGATCGGCCCGCACACCTTCACCTATACGGCGACAGTTGACACCACGGCGACCACTTCGGTCAGCAACAGCGTGACCACCAACACCGGCAACTGCGTCGCTTGCACCACGACCAATCCGGTCACGCCGACAGTCACGGTCAGCAAGTCCGTGAACCCGGGCAGCGGCACCGCGGTCTCGGTCGGCGCCACGCTGACCTACACGCTCACCGTCGATGTGGCCAACGCTCCCACGACTGCCGACGTGGTGCTGACTGACGTACTGGGCACCGGTCTGACGATCAATGCCGGGAGCCTGCCGGCGGGTTGCACGCCTTCGGGGCAAACGATCACCTGCACCCTAGGCACGGGTGCGGCGATCGGCCCGCACACCTTCACCTATACGGCGACAGTTGACACCACGGCGACCACTTCGGTCAGCAACAGCGTGACCACCAACACCGGCAGCTGCGTTGCTTGCACCACCACCAATCCGGTGACGCCGACAGTCACGGTCAGCAAGTCCGTGAACCCCGGCAGCGGCACCGCGGTCTCGGTTGGTGCCACGCTGACCTACACGCTCACCGTCGATGTGGCCAACGCTCCCACGACTGCCGACGTGGTGCTGACTGACGTACTGGGCACCGGCCTGACGATCAACGTCGGCAGTTTGCCGGCCGGCTGCACCCCCTCGGGCCAAACGATTACCTGCACTCTAGGCGCGGGGGCGGCCATCGGCCCGCATACCTTCACCTATACGGCCACGGTCGACACCACGGCGACCACTTCAGTCAGCAACAGCGTGACCACTAACACCGGCAACTGCGTCGCTTGCACCACGACCAATCCGGTCACGCCGACAGTCACGGTCAGCAAATCCGTGAACCCGGGCAGCGGGACGGCGGTCTCGGTTGGTGCCACGTTGACCTATACGTTGACGGTGAACGTGGCCAATGCCGCCACGACCGCCGACGTGGTGCTGACTGACGTACTGGGCACCGGCCTGACGATCAACGCCGGCAGCCTGCCCGCGAACTGCCCGGCGGTTGGACAAACGATCACCTGTACCTTGGGTGCGGGGGCAGCTATCGGTACCCATACCTTCACCTATACGGCGACGGTCGGAACCACTGCCACCACTTCGGTCAGCAACAGCGTGACCACTAACACCGGCAACTGCGTCGCTTGCACCACGACCAATCCGGTGACGCCGACAGTCACGGTCAGCAAGTCCGTGAACCCGGGCAGCGGCACCGCGGTCTCGGTCGGCACCACGCTGACCTATACGTTGACGGTGAACGTGGCCAATGCCGCCACGACTGCCGACGTGGAACTGACTGACGTACTCGGCGCGGGCCTGGCGATCAACGCCGGCAGTTTGCCCTCCGGCTGCATCCCTTCGGGCCAAACGATCACCTGCATCCTGACCACAGGCGCGGCTATCGGTCCGCATACCTTCACCTATACGGCGACAGTCGATACCACGGCGACTACCTCGGTCAGCAACAGCGTGACCACCAATACCGGCAGCTGCGCCTCCTGCACCACGATCAACCCAGTTGATCCGTCGATCATAGTGAGCAAGAGCGTGAACCCGGGCAGCGGCACCGCGGTCTCGGTCGGCGCCACGCTGACCTATACGCTGACGGTGAACGTGGCCAATGCCGCCACGACCGCCAATGTGGAGCTGACCGACGTACTCGGCGCCGGTCTGACGGTGGTTAGCCCCTTGCCCGCCGGCTGCACGCCTTCGGGCCAAACGATCACCTGCATCCTGACCACGGGCGCGGCCATTGGCACGCATACCTTCGTTTACGCCGCCACAGTCGGTGCGAACGCGACGACCTCGGTCAGCAACAGCGTGACCACCAACACCGGTAGTTGTGTCGCCTGTACGACCACCAATCCAGTGACGCCGACAGTCACGGTCAGCAAGTCCGTGAACCCGGGCAGCGGCACCGCGGTCTCGGTCGGCGCCACGCTGACCTATACGTTGACGGTAAACGTGGCCAATGCCGCTACGACCGCCAATGTGGAGCTGACCGACGTACTGGGCACTGGTCTGACGATCAATGCCGGTAGCTTGCCCACTGGTTGCACGCCTTCGGGCCAAATGATCGTCTGTACGCTGGACCCCAGTCCGATCGGCACCTATACGTTCGTTTACGCCGCCACGGTCGGTGCGAACGCGATCACCTCGGTCAGCAACAGCGTGACCACCAACACCGGCAACTGCATCTCTTGCACCACGACCAATCCAGTCGATCCGTCGATCACAGTCGGCAAGAGCGTGAACCCGGGCAGCGGGACGGCGGTCTCGGTTGGTGCCACGTTGACCTATACGTTGACGGTGAACGTGGCCAATGCCGCCACGACCGCCGACG
>NZ_FNLD01000001.1:351047-875194 GCF_900104085.1 Pseudoxanthomonas sp. CF125 | reverse complement strand
TCGGTCAGCAACAGCGTGAGCACCAACACTGGTAGTTGTGTCGCCTGTACGACCACCAATCCGGTGACGCCGACAGTCACGGTCAGCAAGTCCGTGAACCCCGGCAGCGGTACCGCGGTCTCGGTTGGTGCCACGCTGACCTATACGCTGACGGTGAACGTGGCCAACGCTCCCACGACCGCAGATGTGGTGTTGACCGACGTACTGGGTGCCGGCCTGACGGTGGTCAGTCCTCTGCCCGCTGGCTGCACGCCGTCGGGCCAAACGATCACCTGCATCCTGACCACGGGCTCGGCTATCGGTACCCATACCTTCACCTATACGGCGACGGTGGATGCCACGGCGACCACTTCGGTCAGCAACAGCGTGACCACCAATACCGGCAACTGCGTCGCTTGCACCACGACAAATCCGGTCACGCCGACAGTCACAGTCAGCAAATCCGTGAACCCCGGCAGCGGCACCGCGGTCTCGGTCGGCGCCACGCTGACCTACACGCTCACCGTTGATGTAGCCAACGCGGCCACTACCACCGATGAAGTGTTGACCGACACGCTCGGCGCGGGCCTGACCGTGGTCAGCCCCTTGCCCGCGGGTTGCACGTCTTCCAGCCAGGACATCACCTGCACTGTGACTGCGGGCGCCGCCATCGGTACGTACACCTTCGTCTACACCGCGACAGTGAATGCAGATGCGACCACGTCGGTCAGCAACAGCGTGGTGCCCAGCACAGGCACTTGTGGAACCTGCACCACTATCAATCCACTCACGCCAACGATCACGGTGAGCAAGTCCGTGAATCCGGCCAGTGGCACCGCGGTCTCGGTCGGCGACACGCTGACCTACACGCTGACGGTCAATGTTGCCAATGCCGCCACGACGGCCGCCGAAGTGCTGACCGACACGCTGGGTGCCGGCCTCACCGCCGGCACCCTACCTGCGGGTTGCACGGCGGCGGGACAGGTCATTACCTGCACGCTCGCCACGGGCGCAGCCATCGGCATCCATACTTTCATCTACACCGCCACGGTCGATGCCGCTGCCGCCACTTCGGTCAGCAACAGCGTGACCACGAGCACCGGCAACTGCGCCTCCTGCACGACCACCAATCCGGTGGCGCCACGGGTAGCGGTGAACAAGACCGCCAATCCGATCAGTGGCGAGACGGTGGAGGTGAACGACATCGTCACCTACACAGTGACGGTGACGGTGGCCAATTCCGCGACTATCGCGGCGGTGTCGCTGATCGACACCGTGAGCGCCGGACAGACGCTGCTTCCCGCCACGTTCCAGGTTCCGGCGGGCGGCGCATGCAATGCCGTCGCCGGCGGCCTGGAATGCAGCCTCGCAGCGGGTACGACACCCGGCAGCTATGCCTTCACCTACCAGGTGCAGGTGGATGCAGGCGCGACCGGCAGCATCGGCAATACGGTCGTCGCCAACGGCGGCGGTGGCGAAGAACCCGATTGCCAGAGCTGCAGCACCGAGCATCGTGTCGCCGAGCCCATCGTCGCGGTGACCAAGTCGTCCGATCCCGGCGGCGGTGCGACCTTGCAGGTGGGCGACACGATTCAATACACGCTGACGGTGGACGTGTCGCAGGCCGCAACCACCTCGGACCTGGTTCTCGACGACACGCCGAGCGCCGGCCTGACATTGGGCGCATTGCCGGCAGGTTGTACGCCTAGCGGCGCCGGTCTGCGTTGCGTATTGGCGAGCGGTTCCGCACCAGGCACTTATACCTTCACTTATCCTGCGACGATCAATGCCAACACCGGCGCTACGGTGAGCAACGTCGTGCTCGCCAACGGTGGCGGCAGCCAGCAGAATCCGCCGTCCTGCTCCACCTGCAGCATCGAGCATCAGGTCGTCGACGCCTCGCAATTGCGCGTGATCAAGACCAGCAGCGTGCGCGAGGCGCGGATCGGCGATCTGGTGCGCTACACGGTGACGGTCGAAAACGTCGGTGCGACCAATGTCGTCAACGCCGATCTGGTCGATACGCCGCCAGCCGGGTTCACCTACGTCGACGGTTCGCTGACGGTGGTGGACGGCGACAATGCCGCGACGGCCAGCGGCTACAACCCGATTCGCTTCGAAGGCCTGGACATCGACGCAGGCGAATCGGCGACCCTGGTCTACCTGATGCGGATCGGCGCCGGTGTGCGGCCGGGCGTGTTGATCAACCAGGCGCAGGCCTATTCCAATGGCGGCACGCCGATTTCGAACGTCGCCACCGCCGAACTGACGTTGGCGGCCGATCCGCTGACCGACGACAGCCTGATCCTGGGCACGGTGTTCGACGACCGCGACGGCGACGGCTGGCAGGACAACGCCGCGCTCTCCGGCGTGCGCATCCAGGGCGGCTTCGATGCTTCGGCCTACGTGGCGGGCTCGACCACCCTCGATCGCGGTGCTGGCCCGCAGCCGGTACCCGATGCCAGCGCACCGCTGCTGCACGGCGTCGCGCTGGGCGACATCGGTGCGCGCCAATCGCCCGCCGATCCGGCGCAGCGCCGGCAGATCGTATTGAGTCAGCGCCTGACCAAGCCCGATTTCAACGACGATTTCGTGCTCAGTACGAGGCAGGGCGTGACCTTGCGCATGGACGCCGCAGGTGCGACCACGCTAACCACCGAAGGCGAAGCGGCGAAAGGCTTGAATGCCGCGGCACCGGAAGTCGAGCGCCGTATCGCGCAGGGCGAGGGTGGCTATGTGGTGGATTACATCATCCGCAACGCCGGCATCGACGAACGCGGCATACCGGGCGTGCGCATCGCCTCGGTCGACGGCCTGTTGGTGGAGACCGACCAGTTCGGTCGCTATCACCTGGCCGGCATACCGGGCGGCGCCTGGGAACGCGGGCGCAACTTCATCCTCAAGGTCGACCCGTCGACGTTGCCGCCGGGTACGCAGATCACCACCGACAATCCGCTGGTCCGCCGCATCACCCCGGGCCTGCCAGTGCGGTTCGACTTCGGCGCCAAGTTGCCGGTAGCGCTGATCCAGGGCGGCGAACGCAAGATCGAACTGGAACTGGGCGAAGTGATCTTCGCTGCCGGCAGCGCACAGGTGCGCGAACGGTATCTGCCGACGATCGAGCAGATCGCCGCCAAGCTCGCCGAATATCGTGGCGGCGAAGTGGTGATCAGCGCCGACGGCGAGAGCGAAGGGCTGGCTTTCGATCGGGCGACCGCGGTAAGGACCGCATTGTTGGCGAAGCTTCCCTCGGAGACGGCGAAGGCACTGAGCGTAAGCGTGCGCACGACCGTCAACGACCCGACGAGCCTGATCGCGGGTGTGGGCCAGGGCGGACCGCGACTGGGCACGGTGTTGTTCGACACCGATCGCGAAACGATCCGGCCGGAGTTCGCGCCGTTGCTCGACCGCGTCGCCGCCTATCTGGAACAGGCGCGTGGCGGCACGGTGTCGGTCGTCGGCCATGCGGACGTGCGCGGCGCCGACACCTACAACCTGGCTTTGGGGATGCGCCGGGCGAAAGTGGTGTACGAGGCGATCGCCCAGCGATTGAGCCCGGACCTGCGCAGTCGGGTGCGCGTGGAGCAAGTGGAAATGGAATCCAGCAACGGCCCGGCCCCTGCCGGCAGCGGCAAGTGAGGGGGCGGGCCATGACCATCAAAATGAAACTACTCGACTACACCTTGATCGGCCTGCTTGCGAGCATGCCGCCGCTGGCGCTTGCGCAGGAAACGCAGGAGCCGGCGGACTGCGCCGGCGATGAATGCAGTTCCGAAGAAGGCCTGTTGTTCCGACTGCGTACTCTGGGCGAACGCAATCCGGTGGTGCCCGCCGATGCCGCATCACCGACGGCGCTGCAGCCCGACCGCCGTGTCGACATCGATCTGGCCGCGCCGGGCAGGGCGACCGTGGCGGGCCAGTTCAACCTTCAGCTCGACAACGGCGGCGTGATCTGGGCCACCGAGGATCCAGCGCTGAGCCTGCCGGAACTGTCGATCTCCGCACCGGGTTTCGTGGCCTTCGACGGCCAGGCGATCGTCAAGCCCGTGCAGTTCTATGTGCGCAGCAACTACTCGTCCTTCATCGAACGATACGAGTTGAAGGTCTACCGCGCCGTCGATACCGACCTGGTGGAACCGCTGGCCACGGTGCCGGTGGACGTGGCGGCCGTGTCCAACGCGGACTGGGACGGCGCGTTGCTGTCCAAATACCGCTTCCGTGCCGGCGACGAACTGGTCTATGTATTGCGTGCCTACGACAAGGACGGCAATTTCGACGAGACCCAGCCGCGCAAGCTGCAGCTGGTGACGCCGGAGGAAGCCGAACGCGGCGGGCGGCAAGTGCGCGACAGCGTCGAGAAGACGCTCGGCACTGCGCTGACCACCGACCAGGCGCAAACCCAGGAATTGATCGACGATGCTTTTGCCGCTAACGGTTTGCGCCAGCAGAACATCCCGATCTATGGTTCGCGCATCCGCATCCAGGGCCGCAATCTGCCGGCGGGCTATTCGCTGCTGATCAACGGCGACAGCTATCCGGTCGATCTGGAACGCAAATTCGTCGCCGAGTACCTGATGCCGGTGGGCCATCACGATTTCGAGGTCGCCCTCAACGGCGGCAGCGACGGCCTGGGCGGCAAGCCAGCGGACGATCCGCAGGGCATCCGCCACACCTTGAGCATCGACGTCACCGGCCGCTATTTCTTCGGCGTGGGCCTGGCCGACGTGACGGTATGGCAGAACAAGATCAGCGGATCGGTGGACGCGTTCGCGACCGACAGCCGCTATGCCGACGATGTGATCAGCGACGGGCGTCTGGCGTTCTACGGTAAAGCCAAGGTAAAGGGCAAATACCTGATCACGGCGCAGGCCGACACCACCGAACGCGATCTGGAGCATTTGTTCGACGGTTTCGGCCAGGCCGACCCGCAGGACATCTTCCGCCGCCTGGATCCGGATCTTTATTATCCGGTTTACGGCGACGACTCCACCACCTATCGCGACGTCGACACCATGGGCCGCTTCTACCTGCGTGCCGATTGGGACAAGAACCAGGCGCTGTGGGGTAATTTCAGCACCGGCATCACCGGCACCGAATACGGCCAGTACGTACGCTCGTTGTACGGCGCCGCGCTCAATTGGCGCTCGCGCCGAGGCAACGCCTGGGGCGATCCGGGCACCGAGTTGCGCGCGTTCGGTTCCGAAGCGCAAACCGCGCCCGGCCACAGCGAATTCATCGGTACCGGCGGCAGCCTGTACTACCTCAAGCACACGGACTTGCTGCCCGGCTCCGATGTGGTGGTGCTGGAAATCCGCGACGCCGCCACCGGCCGCATCGAGAACAGAGTGACGCTGCAGCGCGGAGCCGATTACGAAATCGACGAACTGCAGGGCCGCGTGCTGTTGACGCGGCCGCTTGCGATGCTCACTCGCGAGAACCTGCGCAGCATCTCGCGCGACACGCCGCTGGACGGTTACGAACAGCGCCTGATCGCGGACTACGAATGGGTGCCGTCGGATTTCGACGCCGACCAGGTCAGCGCCGGTGTCCGCGGCAAACACTGGTTCGGCGACCACCTGGGTGTGGGGGCCACCTACATCGATGAGAACCGCGCGGGCGAGGACTACACACTCGCCGCGGGCGACATCACCTTGCAGGCCGGCCGCGGCACGTATCTGAAAGCAGAGTACAGCCAGACCGAATCGTTCAGCGCTCCGGTGTTCTTCTCCGACAACGGCGGCTTCACTTTCACCCAGCTCAATCCGGTCGGACCGCGCGAAGGCGAAGCGAAAGCGATCGAGGCGCGCGTCAACTTCCGAGAGCTCGGCTGGACCGAACAGGACTGGTCCGCCGGCGCCTGGTGGCGCAGGGTCGGTGCGGGCTATTCGGTCAGCCGTTTCGATAACGGCATGGACGTGGAAGAGCAGGGCATGGAAGTGCTAGGCCAATTCAACGCCAGCCTGGGCCTGTACGCACGCTACAGCCAGGCCGAACGTGGCGGCGAGTCGCTGGATCAGGCGCAGATCACCGGCGAATGGCGCGCCACCGACTTTGCCACCTTTACGGCGGAACTGCGCAGGATCGAAGAAAAACGGCTGGCGGGCGACACCTCCGGCACGCTGGCGGCGTTGCGCTATGCGCACAAGATCGGCACGTCGCTGGACCTGTACGGCACCGCCCAGTTCACCGTGGACGATGACGGCGGTAGCTATGCCGATAACGATGCATACACCTTGGGTGGCAAGTATCTGTTCGGCGACTTGTCCACGGTCGGCGCGGAGGTCACCCATGGCGACCGCGGCGATGCGGCGCAGGTGAATGCCGAATACCGGCTCAATCCCGAGCATTCGGTATACGGCAGCTATACCTATTCGACCGACAGCACCCAGTACGATTCGTTGTTCAATCCCGCGCGCCAGAACGGCTGGACCCTGGGGCAGCGCTGGCGGCTGTCCAGCCAGGTCAATCTGTTCAATGAAAGCCAGTTCCTCAAGACCCGGCAGGAGTCCGGCCTGGCGCATACCTTCGGCATGGATTTCTATCCGTCGCAAGGCTGGAACCTGGGCTTCACATTGTCCGATGGCGAATTGATCAACAGCGTCGGCGAGCAGGTCGATCGTCGCGCGATCAGCCTCAGCGGCGGCCGCACCTCGCCCGATACCGACTGGAACAGCAAGCTGGAGTGGCGCCGCGATAGCGGTTTCGAACGTCGCCAGCAATGGGTCAGCACCAACCGCCTGCTGCACAAGATCAACGAGAGCTGGCGCATCGCGGCGCGATTCAACTATGCCGACACCGACGATGAGATCGACCCGACCGCCGGCGCCAAGTTCATCGAAGGCAATTTCGGTTTCGCCTGGCGTCCCTGGAACAGCACGCGCTGGGGCGTGTTCGGCCGTTACACCTACCTTTACGATCTGGCCACGCTGGAGCAGGTCAACGGCGCCAGCTACGATCAGAAGTCGCAGATCCTGTCGTTGGAAGGCGTATACAAGCTGGACCAGCACTGGGAATTCGCCGCCAAGCTGGCGCGGCGCGAAGGCGAAGCGCGTTTCGGCCGCGGCACCGGCGATTGGTTCGACTCGGGCACCACCTTCGCCTCGGGCCAGATCCGCTACGAACTTCGCACCCAATGGCACGCGCTGGCCGAATACCGTTGGCTGGACGTCGAGGACGGCGGTACGCGCAGCGGCTACCTGATCGGCCTGGACCGCGATATCAACAAGAACTTCCGCGTAGGCGTGGGCTACAACTTCACCGATTTCAGCGACGATCTCACCGACTTCGATTACGACCACAAAGGGTGGTTCCTGAATATCGTGGGTTCGTACTGATGCGCGTTTGGGACAAGGAAATGATCAGCGATATGAAAACGAAACTGGTAGCTGCAGCCTCATGCGCCGTAGTTCTGGCCATGGCGCTATGGAGCGGCAGCGCGCAGGCGCAGATCGCGTTCCGCGAGACTTTCGGTGCGGTCAATGGCACCTTGCCGACCGCGCAGAGCACCGCCGACGGCAACTGGCTCAGCGCCGCCTGCTTGAACGGGCAGATCGTCAGCACCGGCGGCGACTCCACTACCGACGGCGCCGCGTCGACCCACTACCTGTACCACAACACCGCCAACTGCGCCTATACCGCAGGCCAGGCGGTGTGGCGCACCGTTTCCGCGATCACCGTGGAGCCGAACAAGAACTACGTGTTCTCGTACATGACCATGGTCACCAACCAGGTCAGCGACCCGGTGCTGAGTCAGGCGGTCACTCCCAACGCGGGCGCGATTACCGTGGTCAGCACCGTCAATACGGCCTATCCGGGAACCAACAACACCTGGATCCGGCGCCAGGTGATATTCACCACCAGCGCCACCACCACCTCGGTCAATCTGCGCATCAATAACGCGAGCACGGCAGCCACCGGCAACGACTTCGGCATCGACGACGTGATGCTGGCGACCATGCCGACGGTGACGCTGACCAAGACCACGCAGAACGGCGCCGGCGGCGCGTTCGGCTTCACGCTTACCAACATGGTGCGCACCACGGCTACGGTCACGACCGCTGCGGCGGGAGTACCCACCGTGGTGGATGGCGATGCCAATGCGGCCGTCACCGACTTCACCGCTTCAGCCCTGGGCGTGGCGATCACAATAAACGAATCTCCGCTGCCGGCTCTCTGGTCGTTCGGGTCCGCCAGCTGCACCAACTCCGCCGGCGCGGCGGTGGGAACATTGAGCGGCAGGCAGATCACGATCCCGGCCGCTGCGGTGGCGGCAGGGCAGACATTCGAGTGCGCCTACGTCAACACGACCCAGCCCAGCTTCGGTACCTGCACTTCCACCATGTATCTCGGCGTGGGCGGTCCGACCCAGCTCCATCGCATCGATACCAGCACCAACCCGCTGACCTATCCTGCGATAGGTTCGCCGTATTCTCCTTCCTACAACGCGATGGGTTATGACCCTGCAAGCAACTACATTTTCGCGACGATATGGGACACCGCCACCAGCACCTATCGCTTGCTGCGCATCGCCAGCAACGGCGTGGTCGAGGACACGGGCGCCATCGCAGGCGGTGGGATCAATGCCAGTGGAACAGGAATAGCTTCGGGCGAGGTGGGTGCGGACGGCTTCTATTACATCAAGGACAACGCCACCATCAACCAGCTGTGGCGGGTCGATCTCAGCACTCGGACTTCCACCCTGATCACACTCAACCAAGCCATCGCGTCGGCGGATCTGGCCTGGTACAACGGCCGGCTATACGCCCAGGACAACGTAACCGGCCTGCTGAACGCCATCAATCCGACGACCGGAGCCGTGACCGCGATCGGGCCTTCGGGATTCGTAGGGGCTACTGACGCCTTCGGTTCGATGATGGGGGCGAGCAATGGCGTTTTCGGCCGTCGCAACAGCGGCGGGTTCTACAAGTTCGACACGACGACCGGCCAGGCCACCTTGATCTCCGACGCTCCGGCGGGCGCTGGCGATGGCGCCAAGTGCGTCACTACGCCGGTGGAGTTCGCGGTCGATCTGGCGATCACCAAGACCGACGGCAGCAGCATCTATACGCCCGGCAACAACGTCACCTATACCATCGTGGTCAGCAACAACGGCCCGTTCGGCGTACAGAATGCGCAGGTGACCGATTCGTTGCCCACCGGCATCACCACCGCCAATTGGACTTGCGGCAGCGCTACCGGCGGCGCCACCTGCGGCGCGGCCAGCGGCACCGGCGCGATCAATACCACTGCCAATCTGCCGGCGAACGGCTCGGTCACCTACAGCCTGACGCTGTTCGCGCCCTCCACGTTCTCCGGCAACTTGGTCAACACCGCAACGGTTACGGCGCCTGCCGGCTCGCCCGATACCAATACCGCCAACAATACGGCCAGCGATACCGATACGCAGTTCCCGCTGCCCCCGGGCAATGTCGCTACCATCAGCTGCATCAGCGGCGGCGCGATGTTCAACACCGCTTACGATGGCACTGGTGGCCGCCTGACCTCGGGCGCGGACAACTACTGGCAGGTCGCGCTGACCACCACGCCGATCACCGGCGCGCCGCCGGTGGGCCTGACCTACGCGGCGGCGCAGGTCGTCACCGCACCGCCGGCTTCCTACATCGTCTCGCCTTATGGCAACGCGAACTGGATCTCTAACGCGGCCAATGCGCTCCATCCCGGTCCGGGCAACTACGACATCTTCTACCGCTTTCAATTCAACATAGCACCCGGCGTGGATCCAACGATAATGGCGTTGGACATGCAGTTCTACGCGGACAATTCGGTGTTCGAGGTCTGGGTGAACGGCAATGCGCAAGGCGTGCATTCGAACTACGGCGCTGCCGATCCTTATTTCTACACCGGTTTCGTGACAGGAAGCCAAGCCGCGGGCGTCCTCAATGGGCCTTGGCTGAGTGGGCTCAACGAAATCGTCGTGCACATCAAGTCCGGGCCCGGCGCGCAAGCGTTCCTGGCGCAGGTGCTGCCGCCGGCGGCGGTATGCGCACCGGCCACGGTCGCTCTCAACAAGACCTCGCGATTCGTCACCGGCGGTCCGTTCGGCTTCGGTCTGACCAATACCAGCCAGGCCGCAGGCACGATCACCACTGCGACCGCCGATGTCCCCAACCAGATCGACGGCAACACCGCTACTGCCGGCACCACCGAACCTTTCAGCGTCGCTACTTTCGGCAGCGACGTGGTCATCACCGAATCGTCGTTGCCGGCTGGCTGGCTGCTGTCCGATGTTACCTGCACCTCAGCCGGCATCGCCGTAGGCAGCCGCGCGGGCAGTGCGTACACCATTCCCGGCAGCCTGATCGACAGCAGCGCTGAAAGCTTCGAGTGCATTTTCACCAATACGCCGACGGTCGATCTGCGCATCGACAAGACCGCTGCCGCGGCTACGGTGCAAAGCGGCAACACAGTGGCTTATACGATCACGCTCAACAACGATGGCCCAGGTCCCGGCGATGGCGCCGTGATCAGGGATCCGGCGGTCTCGGGCGTGGACTGCAGCACGGGTACGCTGGTTTGCGGCAGTGCTACCGGCGGCGCGGTCTGTCCGGCATCGCCAACAGTGTCGGATCTGCAAGGATCGGGTGTGGTGATTCCCACCTTCCCGGCGGGCAGTTCGATGCAACTCACCCTGACTTGTACGGTGACCGCCACCGGCGCGCCCTGATGCGGAGCAGGCCTTCGCCGATCGCGCCGCGTCGGATCGCGACGGCGCGATCGAACCTTTTAGTTAGTTAAATCGAACCTTTTAGTTAGTTAAAGCCTGACCGCAGTTCGCGCGGAATCCGCGTCCTCCAGCCGTGCCCATGTGGCGGAAACGATCATCTCCGCTTCAGCCCAGTCGATTCGGTCGCAGGCCGCCACGCCGTCCTTGTACTGATGGCACAGATTGGGCAGCAGCTGCTCGGTGGAATTCTTTTCGCGGTTGGGCAGGAAGGTGTCGTAGCCGAACTTGAAAGTGGCGATGTAGCGTTCGAACTCCAGCCCGGACCTGAAGAATGGGCTGTTCGGATAACCGCGGCGCCAGTGCAGCAGTTCCCGCACCATATCCAGCGTCCCGACCGGCAGCGGTAGCACGACGCAGTTGTTCATATGCATAAGCAAGCCTCCGTGGCATGTGCCACCAGCGTCGCCCTTGAAGCGACGTACCAGCTATACAGCACTCATCTGAATGCAACGGTCGGAAGGCCTTGGGACATGCTCAAAGCGAGCAATGCGGACAATATGAGTCGGCCATCGTCTCGCGTCCGTTCAGGTTTGAGAGAAGGCCGCGTCCTGATCGGTGCGATCTGGCGTCAGTCGATCCGATAAACGCGCGCCTTGGGAAGATCTTCGTCCACCTGCAGGAACCAGCGCCCCGCGATGCCGGGGATGACGGCGATCTCGGGCGATTCGAAGGGCTTGCGCAGCTTCATGTTGCCCTTGAGCACCTTCCAGGTCTGGCCGTTCTCCAGTTCGAACACAGTGCCCGGTTCCCAGCCGCTGACCGAACCTTTGAGGCGGCTGCGGATGGGCTGGTCGTTAAGACCTATCAAGGAAGAAGAGGAGGCGCGTTCGGTTTCCGCTTCGGTCTTGCTGGCTTCGACCGCCTTCACCACGTCCTCGCGCAGCAGTCCGTTCAGCAGTTTCAATTGCTCGGCTGAAAGCGTATCCAGGCCGGTGGCCCGCAATTGTTCGGCAGTCAGGCGCTGCTCGATGTCCACGTAAGGCTGCTTGGCCAGTACGGCGAAGGACGCCAGCAAAAGCGTCAAACCAAGAGCGAACTTTGCGGACATGCCGGTTTCTCCAATGGAGCGGCCGGACAGCGCCCGGCATTACGCCCAGGCAACAAGTTTGCGTCGGTTTTGTTTCAGTTCGGAGTCACGTAGGTCGGGGCTACGCCCCCGACGCCACGGCAGGTTTCCGGCTCGCGGGTCGTAACCGCCAGCGCGCGTCGGCCGCGTAGAGCTTGCCCCGCACTGGATGCGGGGGCCGACCTACGACGGAACTACTGCCTCCAGAATCCGTTGCCCGACCGCGGCCGTTTCCTCGGCTTCCGCAGCGTCTTCCTGGCCTTTCTCAAGCCCGGCCTGCGCCATCATCAGCGGGCAGTGCGCACTCATGTAGTCGATATCCAGGTTCAGTCGCTCCAGCAGGAAATCGACGAACGCGCGCACCTTCGGCGACTGGGTGTGGCCGCGGGGGAACACGGCGTTGAGTTCGTACTCGCCGCCTATCCAGCCGGCCAGCACGCGCTGCACATGGCCCATCTCCACGAACGGCCTGACCATCACGTCGGCGGCGATCACCACGCCTTCGCCGCAGAGCAACGCGCCCTTGAGCGCGGCCGGGTCGTTGGCGACCAGGATCGGGTTGACGGTGAAATCGCGGTCGCTGACGCCGTCGTTCAAGGTCCATGCGTAGCTGTTGCCGTGACGGTGCTTGGGCATGGCCAGGGTGCGGTGGTGCTGCAAGTCGTCCGGGTGCAGGGGTTCGCCATGCTTGGCGATGTAGCTGGTGCTGGCGTACACCTGCGTGCGCAGGCTGCCCAGGCGGCGCGCGACCAGATTGGAATCGGGCAGGTTGCCGATGCGCAGGGCGACATCGATCTCGCCGCCGATCAGGTCCAACGGTTCGTTGCTCAACACCATCTCAATGCGCACTTCCGGGTGCCGTGCATGGAATTCGCCTAGTAGCGGCGCGATCTTGTCGATGCCGATGGAGTAGGGCGCAGTGAAGCGCAGCCAGCCGCGCGGGCCGGCATGCAACTGGCTGACCGCGCTTTCGGCTTCGGTCAGTTCGCGCGCGATGCGCTGGCAATGCTCGTAGTAGACGTTGCCGGCTTCGGTCAGGCCCAGCTTGCGGGTGGTGCGATGCAGGAGCTGCGCACCCAGGCGCGTTTCCAGTTCCTGCACTTTGCGGCTGACCGTGGTCTTGGGCAGGCGCAGCGAATTGGCCGCGGCGATGAAGCTGCCGTGCTCGACCACCTTGACGAAGATGAGGGTGTCGTTGAGATCGTGGCTCATGGGGAGCTCCCGAGGGGGTGGACGGAGTATTGGACCGCTGACGGGATTATTATTCCCTTTAATTCAGACTAATCAAGTCCTGATTGCAGGTTTATCTTGTCGGCACTCCCACCAATAGCCAGCTGCCGCCATGCTGTTCTCCCGCTTCTTCCGCCCCGAGCCGGACCCCGAAATCAGCGAAGAGACAACGCTTTCCGAGCTGAGAGCGTTGACCAATCGCTTGTCCGGTACGGCTTTTCGCGAATTCACCTCCCCCCATCGCAGCCAGACCGGCGGCGGGGTGCGGCTCGGGCGAAAGGGTCGCGGGACTATCGCCAGTATTGGGATTATCCCAGCCGCGGGAGTAAAAGTCCCATGAGTGGGATATTGAACCCGGAAGTCCTGGTATTGGGCGCGGACGGCACAGTCGGTTTCGGAGTGGTCGGTGCGTTGCTGGAAGCCGGCAGCCCGGTACTGGCGGTGGGCCGCGATGGTCCGCGCATGCAGGCGCTGGCCGAACACTACGCCGACGAGCCCGCACTGGAGCTGATGACCACCGGATGCATTACCAGCGACGAGGGCGCGGCGAAATTGGCGGCGGACCTGCGCAAGCGCAAGCGTCCGCTACGTGCGGTGTTCGCCAGTATCGCCAGTCCGCTGGAAGGCGGCCGGCTGATCGACAAGCCCACCGACTTCCTGCGCCAGAAGCTGGAAATGGACCTTTTGCCGCATCTGACCGCCGCGCGCCACCTAGTGCCGCTGCTGGCCGAGAACGAGGTCGCTTCGCATTACATCCTGATAGGCGGCCCATATGCCGAACGGGGCTGGGCGGGCTATGGCCACGCTTCCATCACCGCCGCCGCGTTGCGCATGCTGACCAACGTGTTGCACGAAGAGTCGCAACCGTTGGGCGTGCGCGTGCAGATGCTGTCCGTCGACCATCCGGTATGCACGCCGGAAAACGCGCGCAATGCCTGCGCCGAATGGCCCAGCGCCATGGCCGTAGGCCGCCATGCGGTGTCGTTGCTGACCCGTACCGAGCGCGCGCAGCCGGTGGTGCGTTTCGACGCCGGCCGCGCACTGACGCCGCCGCGTCCTCTTTTCAGCAGTTTCCCTCTCCCCTTGTCCACCCACGAGACCAACCAATGAAAGCCATTTCCTTTCTCGAAAATCGTGCCCTGCGCACCACGGCGCTAGGCGTGGTACTGGCGCTTACCGTCGCCGTCATCGCCGGCTGCAGCGGCCAGGCCGCCGAAACCGGCATGCCGCCGCCGCCCGAAGTGAGCGCTGCGCCGGTGCTGGTCAAGCAGGTCAGCCAGTGGGACGACTTCAGCGGCCGCGTGGAGGCGGTGGAGAACGTCGACCTGCGTCCGCGCGTGTCCGGCTACATCGAACGCGTGAATTACGAAGAAGGCCAGGAAGTCCGCAAGGGCGACGTGCTCTTCACCATCGATTCGCGCAGTTATCGCGCCGAACTCGCACGCGCCCAGGCCGATCTGGCCCGCGCCCGCAGTCAGGCCGAACTGGGCCGCAGCGAAGCGGCGCGCGCCAAGAAGCTGTCCGAACTGCAGGCCATTTCCACCGAGTCCTACGAGCAGCGTCGCTCGGCCGCCGCCGAGGCGCAGGCCAATGTCGCCGCCGCCCAGGCCGCAGTGGACGCTGCGCGCTTGAATCTTGAGTTCACCCAGGTGCGTGCGCCGATCAGCGGCCGCGCCGGCCGCGCGCTGGTCACCGCCGGCAACCTGGTCAGCGCCGGCGATGCGGCCAGCGTGCTGACGACGCTGGTGTCGCTGGACAAGATGCACGTGCACTTCGATACCGACGAACGCACCTTCCTGCATTACGCCGAGTTGGCGCGCAAGGGCGAACGCCCGAGCGAAAACGGCGCAGGCGTGCCGGTGCAGGTGGGGCTGGTGGGCGAGGACGGTTTCCCGCACACCGGCGTGGTCGATTTCCTCGACAACCAGGTCGACCCGGCCACCGGCACCATCCGTGCGCGCGCCTTGCTGGACAATGCCGACCGCGTGTTCACGCCCGGCCTGTTCGCACGGGTCCGTGTGCTGGGCAGCGGCGAGTTCAAGGCGATGCTGATCGACGACAAGGCGGTGCTGACCGACCAGGACCGCAAGTATGTGTACGTGGTCGACGGCAAGGGCCAGGCCCAGCGCAAGGACGTGCAACTGGGACGCACCGCCGATGGACTGCGCATCGTTGAAAGCGGACTGGCCGCCGGCGACAAGGTGATCGTCAGCGGCGTACAGAAGGTGTTCTTCCCAGGCATGCCGGTTAAAGCCAAGACCGTCGTGATGGGCGCACCCGAGCCCGCACCGCAGACCGTAGCAATGAAGTAACAAAGCCCCTCCCTTGCGTAGTCCCCCAAGGGGACGTCCTTCGGGGCGCAGGGGAGGGTTGGGGAGGGGTGCTTTTTGCGCTTACTCCCCGAAGGCAAGAGCTTCCCCCATCCGCCCTTCGGGCACCTTCCCCGGCAAGCGGGAGAAGGGTTCGACTTTCTGCTTTCCAGGAAGAAGGGTTCTCTTTTTTCAGTTACCAGGAAATCCACCCATGGACTTCTCAAGATTCTTCATCGACCGGCCGATCTTCGCCGCGGTGTTGTCGATCGTGATCTTCGCCGCAGGCCTGATCGCGATCCCGATGCTGCCTATCGGCGAATACCCGGAAGTGGTGCCGCCCTCCGTGGTGGTGCGCACTGTCTATCCCGGCGCCAACCCCAAGGTGATCGCCGAAACCGTGGCCACGCCACTGGAAGAAGCCATCAACGGCGTCGAGGACATGATGTACGTCAAGTCCATCGCCGGCTCCGATGGCGTGCTGCAGCTGACCGTCACCTTCAAGCCCGGCGTCGACGCCGATGACGCGGCGGTGCGCGTGCAGAACCGGGTCAGCCAGGCGCTGGCGCGACTGCCCGAGGACGTACGCCGGCAGGGCGTGACCACGCAGAAGCAGTCGCCGGTGTTCCTGATGGTGGTGCATCTGGTGTCCACCGACGGCAAGTACGACTCGCTGTACTTGCGCAACTACATGCGTCTGCACGTGAAGGACGAACTGGCCAAGATCCCGGGCGTCGGCGACGCGCAAGCCTTCGGCGGCGGCGACTACGCCATGCGCCTGTGGCTGGATCCGGAAAAGGTCGCCTCGCGCGGCCTGACCGCCAGTGACGTGCTGCGTGCGGTGCGCGAGCAGAACGTGCAAGTTTCGGCCGGCCAGCTCGGCGCCGAACCGATGGCCAACGGCAGCGATTTTCTGTTGCCGATCAACGCCAAGGGCCGCCTCAGCACCGTCGAGGAGTTCAACGACATCGTGCTCAAAAGCGGTGCCGCTGGCGAGATCGTGAAGTTGTCCGACGTGGCCCGCATCGAGCTGGCCGCAGGCGATTACACCCTGCGTGCGCGCCTGGACGGCATGAATGCCGCGGCCATCGGCATCTTCCAGGCCCCCGGCGCCAATGCGCTGGAAATCCGCGACTCGGTGATCGCCAAGATGGACGAGATCGCCAAGACCCTGCCGCCGGGCGTGGAATACAAGTCGATCTACGACACCACCATCTTCGTGCGCGATTCGATCAAGGCGGTGGTGACCACGCTGCTGGAAGCCACATTGCTGGTGGTGCTGGTGGTGATCCTGTTCCTGCAGACCTGGCGCGCGTCGATCATTCCGTTGATCGCGGTGCCGGTATCCATCGTCGGCACCTTCGCCGCGTTGTATCTGCTCGGCTTCTCGATCAACACGCTGACCTTGTTCGGCCTGGTGCTGGCCATCGGCATCGTGGTCGACGACGCCATCGTGGTGGTGGAGAACGTGGAACGGCACATCGAGCTGGGTGCGAGCCCGCTGGAGGCCGCGCACCTGGCGATGAAGGAAGTGTCCGGGCCGATCATCGCGATCGCACTCGTGCTGTGCGCGGTATTCGTGCCGATGGCCTTCTTGACCGGCGTCACCGGCCAGTTCTACAAGCAGTTCGCGGTGACCATCGCCATCTCCACGGTGATCTCGGCGATCAACTCGCTGACCCTGTCGCCGGCGCTGGCGGCCAAGCTGCTGAGGCCTCACGACGCGGCCAAGGATGCGCCTTCGCGCTTGATCGATCGCCTGTTCGGCTGGGTGTTCCGCCCGTTCAACCGCTTCTTCAACAAGAACTCGCAGCGTTACGAGGGTGCGGTGTCGCGCGCGCTCGGCAAGCGCGGCGCGGTGTTCGCCGTGTACGTGGTGCTGCTGATCGGTGCGGGCGTGATGTTCAAGGCGGTGCCGGCGGGCTTCATCCCGTTGCAGGACAAGCTGTACCTGATCGCGGGCGTGAAGATGCCGGAAGGCGCGTCGATCGAGCGCACGGACGCGGTGCTGAAGAAGATCGCGACGATCGCGAAGGGAATCGAGGGCGTGGAAAGCGAAGTTGCATTCCCCGGCCTGAACCCGCTGCAGTTCACCAATACGCCCAACAACGGCGTGGTGTTCTTCACCCTGAAGCCGTTCGACCAGCGCAAGAACAGCGCAGCGGCGATCACCGCCGAGTTGAACCAGAAGATCTCCGGTATCCAGGAAGGCTTCGCGTTCGCGCTGATGCCCCCGCCCATCCAGGGCCTTGGCAACGGTTCGGGCTGGTCGCTGTTCGTCGAGGACCGTACCAATCTGGGTTACGGCGCGCTGCAGACCGCGGTGCAGTCGTTCCAGGGCGCAGCCTCGCAGACGCCCGGCCTGGGCTTCCCGATCAGCAGCTATCAGGCCAACGTGCCGCAGCTGGACGCGGAAGTGGACCGGGTGAAGGCCAAGGCCCAGGGCGTACCGCTGACCGAGTTGTTCGACACGCTGCAGACCTACCTGGGTTCGGCCTACGTCAACGACTTCAACATGTTCGGCCGCACCTGGCAGGTGATCGCGCAGGCTGACGGCCAGTTCCGCGACAATGTGGAAGACATCGCCAACCTGCGCACGCGCAACGCCAACGGCGAGATGGTGCCGATCGGTTCGATGGTGAACATCAAGCGGACCTACGGCCCGGACCCGGTGATCCGCTTCAACGGTTATCCGGCGGCCGACCTGCTGGGCGAGGCCGACCCGCGGGTGATGTCCTCGGGTGAGGCGATGGCCAAGGTGACCGAACTGGCCGGGCAGGTGCTGCCGCCGGGCATGGGCATCGACTGGAGCGACCTGAGCTACCAGCAGGCCACCCAGGGCAAAGCCGCGCTGGTGGTGTTCCCGCTGGCGGTGCTGCTCGCCTTCCTGGTGCTGGCCGCGCTGTACGAAAGCTGGACCCTGCCGTTGGCGGTGATCCTGATCGTGCCGATGACGCTGCTTTCCGCGTTGGCCGGCGTGTGGCTGACCGGCGGCGACAACAACGTGTTCGTGCAGGTGGGCCTGGTGGTGCTGATGGGTCTGGCGTGCAAGAACGCGATCCTGATCGTCGAGTTCGCCCGCGAACTGGAAATGCAGGGCAAGGGCATCGTCGAGTCCGCACTGGAAGCGTGCCGCCTGCGTCTGCGTCCGATCGTGATGACCTCGGTGGCGTTCATCGCCGGTACCGTGCCGCTGGTGCTGTCGCACGGCGCGGGCGCCGAAGTCCGCTCGGTCACGGGCATCACCGTGTTCGCGGGCATGTTGGGCGTGACCCTGTTCGGTCTGTTCCTGACCCCAGTGTTCTATGTCGCGCTGCGCAAGCTGTCCGGGCGGCCGCTGGTCCAGCACGGCGAATCCACAATGTCGTCATCCCACGCAGTACAGGCTTGATGGCGAAAGCAGGAAACGGATAGCGCCGGTTGGCGGCGCGACCCATCCTATCGATCACATGTCATATCGACCGCATGGGCGGCGCCAATCCGCCGCCCTGCATCAGCTACTCCCCCACAGAATCGGAGCATCCCCCATGAGCAACACCTCCAAGACCGCACTGGTTACCGGCGCCACCCGCGGCATCGGTTTCGAAACCGTCCGCCAGTTGGCCCAGACCGGCGTCCACACCCTGCTGGCCGGGCGCGATCGCGCCAAGGCCGTCGAGGCGGCGCTGAAACTGCAGGCCGAAGGCCTGCCGGTGGAAGCGATCGTCCTCGACGTGACCGATACGGCCAGCATCGCCGCCGCCGCGGACGAAGTGGCGAAGAAATACGGCCACCTCGATATCCTGGTCAACAACGCCGGCATCCTGCGCGACGAGCAGGGCAAGAAGATTTCGGAACAGACCTTGCAGGCCTGGCGCGAGACCTTCGACACCAATGTGTTCGGCCTGATCGCCGTCACCCAGTCGTTCCTGCCGTTGCTGCACAAGTCGCCGGCCGGGCGCATCGTCAACGTGTCCAGCCTGCTGGGCTCGATGACGCTGCACAGCGATCCTTCTTCGCCCATCTACGATTTCAAGATTCCCGCCTACAACGTCTCCAAGAGCGCGGTGAACGCCTGGACCGTGCAACTGGCTTACGAGCTGCGCGACAGCAAGGTCAAGGTCAACACCATCCATCCGGGCTACGTGAAGACGGACATGAATGCGGGCGAGGGTGAGATCGATGTTCCGGACGGCGCCAAGACCAGTGTCGCATTGGCGTTGATCGACGACGCCGGTCCCAACGGTTCCTACCGCTACCTCGACAACGTCCTTCCCTGGTGAAGAACGGACGGGCCGTACGAACGGTCTGTGCGCAACAGAACAATGTGAAAACGTCCTGCGCGCAACGCGCGCGTCAACGGAGTAGATCATGAGCAACAATCAGAAAATCGCGCTGGTAACCGGCGCAACCCGCGGCATCGGCCTGGAGACGGTTCGCCAGCTCGCCAGCGCCGGCGTGCATACGCTGCTGGCCGGGCGCGATCTGGCCAAGGCGCGCGAGGCCGCCCAGGCGCTGAAGTCGGAGGGGCTGCCGGTGGAAGCCATCGCACTGGATGTCAGCGACGCGGCCAGCATCGCCGCTGCCGCCAAACAGGTCGAAGCCAGCCACGGACGGCTGGACATCCTGGTCAACAACGCCGGCATCTTCAAGGACGACTTCGCCAAGACGCCTTCCGAGCAGAGCCTGGAGATTTGGCGCGAGACCTTCGACACCAATCTGTTCGGCATGGTAGCCGTCACCCAGGCCTTATTGCCGCTGTTGCGGCGCGCGCCGGCCGCACGAATCGTCAATCTTTCCAGCAGCCTAGCTTCGCTGGCGTTTCATAGCGATCCGGGTTCGGAACTCTACGATTTCAAAGTTCCGGCCTACAACGTGTCCAAGACGGCGGTCAATGCGTGGACCGTGCAGCTGGCCTATGAGTTGCGCGATACCGCGATCAAGGTCAACGCCGCCGATCCGGGTTCGGTGAAGACCGACATGAACAGCAATGGGCAGCTCGAATTGGCCGATGGCGCCAGCACCAGCCTTGGCTTGGCGCTGCTCGACGCCGCCGGCCCGACCGGTACGTTCCAGCATCGCGGCGAGGTGCTGCCATGGTGATCCGTACCCTCACTGTCGCCGTCGCCAGCGTGTTGCTGGCGGCCTGCACCGT
This sequence comes from Pseudoxanthomonas sp. CF125, assembly GCF_900104085.1. Lineage (GTDB taxonomy): Bacteria > Pseudomonadota > Gammaproteobacteria > Xanthomonadales > Xanthomonadaceae > Pseudoxanthomonas_A. The sequence goes on along the minus strand of NZ_FNLD01000001.1, from coordinate 854,732 downwards.
AGGCCCGGACTACGTACGTCCGAACCTGCCGGCGGTCGATCAGTTCTCGAACAATCCATCGCAACAGGCCGCGCAAGCGACGCCCGCGGTGGACATGGAGTTCTGGCGCAGCTTCGGCGATCCGGTGCTCGAGAAGCTGGTCGACGAAGCGCTGCTTTCCAATCACGATCTGCGCATCGCGCTGGCGCATTACGAACAAGCCAACGCATTGCTGCGCAATTCGAAGTACGACCGTCTGCCCACATTGGGCGCCAGCGCCGAAGCCAGCGACGCGCGCAGCAGCAGCGACCAACTGCCGGGCGTGGACAGGCCGGGGCGCGACAACGACCAGTACAGCGCCGGCATCAGCGCGTTGTGGGAGCTGGATTTCTTCGGCCGCATCCGTCGCGGCATCGAGGCCCAGCGAGCCGAGACCGAGGCCAGCGCGGCCGATCTGGCCGCCGCGCAGGTGGTGCTGGTGGGCGATGTGGCGGAAACCTATTTCCGCCTGCGCGGTTTGCAGGAACAACTGCGCATCGCGCAACAGAACGCCGACAACCAGGCCCAGACCCTGCGGTTGATCGGTCTGCGCAGCAGCGCGGGCCTGAGCAGTACTTTCGAGGTCGATCGCGCCAGCACGCAGCTGGAGAACACACGTTCGCGGGTTCCCGCGCTGCAGTCGGCGATCGCTGTGGCCACCCACCGCATAGCGGTGCTGGTGGGCAAGACGCCGGAAACGGTACTCGACGGACTGGATTCGGCCACGCCGCTGCCTTCGTTGCCGGAAACCATCGCCGCAGGCACTCCCGCTGACTTGCTGCGCCGCCGTCCCGACGTGACCGCGGCCGAGCGCAGGCTGGGCGCGGCCACCGCGCGTATCGGCGTGGCGACCGCGGACCTGTTCCCGCGCTTCACGCTGGGCGGGCTGATCGGCACGCAGGCGCTGGATGCCGGTGCGCTGTTCGAACGCGATAGCGAAACCCGCCTGATCTCGCTCGGCATCGATGGTTCCTTCCTCAATGTCGGGCGGGTGCGCTCGCGCATCGCGGCAGCGAATGCTGCCACGGCCGCGGACCTGGCTGCGTACGAACAGACGGTGCTGCTGGCGTTGGAGGAAACCGAGAACGCGTTGGTCCGCGTTTCCCGCAGCGCCGAGGAGAACGCGCACCTGGAACGCGCCGCCGCTGCCGGTGCACGCGCTACGGCCACCGCGCGGTTGCGCTACGACAACGGCGCCATCGATGTGCTGGACGTGTTGGAAGCCGAGCGCGCCAGCCTGCAGGCCGAGGACGAATTCGCCCAGGGCAGGGTGCGCAACACGGTCGCGGTGGTGTCGCTGTACAAGGCATTGGCGGGCGGTTGGCCGCAGTACGTTCCGAAGGAAAGCACGGCGTCGCGATAGGACCGAAAAGCGTTACTGTTCCGGTGAAATAGCCGCTATTATTCTAAATACAGAACAATTAGTCGGTTTCGGGGGCCTTACTTCGCAGGGGTAAGGCCCTCATCCTTTTGCGCACCCATCCACTGGAGCGCAAAACATGATCACCCTGCGACCCGCCGGCGAGCGCGGCCACGCCAACCACGGCTGGCTGGATTCCTGGCACAGCTTTTCCTTCGCCGGCTACCAGGACGACGACCATGTCCACTGGGGTCCGCTACGCGTCATCAACGAAGACCGCGTGGCCGCCGGCCGCGGATTCGGCGAACACGGCCATCGCGACATGGAGATCGTCAGCTACGTGCTGGACGGCGCGCTGGGTCACAAGGATTCCATGGGCACCAGTTCCAGCATCGTGCCGGGCGACGTGCAGCGCATGAGCGCCGGCACCGGCGTGCAGCATTCGGAATTCAACTACAGCGATGCGGGCACCACCCACTTCCTGCAGATCTGGATCATCCCGGCCAAGCAGGGGGTGAAGCCGTCTTACGCACAGAAGAATTTTTCCGCGGAGGAAAAACGTGGGCGGCTGCGGCTGGTGATCAGTCCCGATGGTGCGGACGGGTCGGTCGATATCCACCAGGATGCGCGGATGTTCGCGGGGCTGTTCGATGGCGATGAACGCGCGGATCTGACGCTGGCTCCTGGCCGGCTGGGTTACGTGCATGTGGCGCGCGGCGAAGTCGTGGCGAACGGCCGCAAGCTGGTCGCGGGCGATGCGCTGCTTTACCAGGACGAAGCTTCGGTAAGCCTGGCCGAAGGACAGGGCGCGGAAGTGCTGGTGTTCGACCTGCCGCGGATGTGATCCGCAGATTTGTAGAGCCGAGCTTGCTCGGCTGCTTTTTCTCGTGTCGAAGAGCAGCCGAGCAAGCTCGGCTCTACAAGGCGCAGGTTCTGTTGCTGGACGGGATCAGACAGCTCCCGCTTGCAGCTGGTTTTTCGCGGCGCGCAGGAGAATCTCCGAATAGAGCTTGTGGAAACCGAGCAGCAAGCGGAAACCGGCACCGATATTGTTACCGTCCGCTCCCGGGCCTTTGGGCGGGACGACGGCGGAGCCGAAATACAGTCGCGTGCCGGACCCCGAAGATCCCGTGAGCGGAACGGCCATCAGCCATGATCGGGTGCGGCCGTGCATATCGCACAGCAGCAGTTGGTCGTCGCAACGATCCTCCACCGTCCATGCGGAAAAAGCGTCGAGATCGCCCTGTGCGAGCTTCTTCGCCTGCGCATCGGTGGAAGGTTTGGCGACGGCCCACTTCAGGATCGATCTCTCCAGCTTGAACACCCAGGTGGTGTAGAAAGCCTCCACGAAGGCGGCTTGGCTGACCGTCTTGTCGAGGTCGGTCGAATAGCAGTCGGTATACGCGCCTTCCTGCAGGCGATAACGGCCAAGCAGCGAAACGTCCGGAAGCGGGCAGGGACGGATGGATGACAAGTCCGGTTCCTGCGACAGGCGGTCAGGGTTTGGCGGGCAGGGCAGGAATGGCCGGATGTTTGCGCCACGCATCGGCCGGGTCTTCCAGCAGCGAAATATCCGGGATGCGGTATTCGCAACCCAGCAGCACCATGCCTTCCAGACCCGGCGCATCGGCATTGAAGATCACCAGCGCGTGCTGGTCGTCCAGAGCGCCGGACAGCGGCGATTCGCTGGATTGTTCCAGCGCTTGTTCCAACTGAGCGGTTACCGCATCCAGCGAGCCCTGCACCGCCATCATCACCCGATTCGGTGCGATCACGATGACGTCGCTTTCGTTGCCCCAGGCGGATATGGGTTCTTCAAGCCGATACACATCCAGCATCGGTTGGCTGTGCTGGCGGTAGGTCTGGCGGAAATCCTCCTCGCGCTCGTCGCGGATTTCCTGCATCAGGCCCGGGTAGCGCTCGTAGCTGATCCGGCAAGTGAGCGCATCGGCCAAAGCGTCGGCCCCCGCGCTTGCGCCCGCCGGCGGGACGGCGATCGGTGGAGCAGCGGCGGTCGCGGATTTCCCGGCGGGCGTCTGCGCGATCGACAGGCAGGCGCACGCGTACAGCGATGCGCCCAGCAGCGATTTATTCGAGCTGCGATTGCGCATATGCCGCGTCCAGCGCTTCCATCGCGTCCTTGGGTTTCAGCTTGCCGGCTTTTTCGAAGGCGCCGGCGGCGGCGTCTTCCTTCTTCTCGCCGTACAGCAGCAACAGCACGTTGCCGTGTTCGACATGGGCGATAGGGGAATCAGGGGTGAGCTTCAGCGCGGTCTTGATATGCGACTCGGCCTCGGCGGCTTTGGCCCCGTAGGTCAGGCCGCCGATCATGGCGCCGATCTTGCCGATGATCTCGGCGTGGTACAGCGCCAGCGCGGTATGCGCTTCGGCGTGCTTGGGCGCCAGTTCCAGAGTGGCGTTGAGCGATTCGCGCACCTTGCCTGCGATGCCCTGCTTCAGCGCCTTGGCGATGCTCAGGCCCTGGCTGTAGCGGCCCAGCGCGAAGGCGTGGCGGTAGTGGCTGTTGGCTTCGCCTGGCAACGCTTTCACCGCCGCTTCGGCCAGTTTGGCGGCCTGTTCGAAACGCTTGAGTTTTTCGGCGTCGTCATCGACCAGGTAAGTCGCGTGGATGCCCAGCGCCTTCACCGCGACCGAGGCGCCGAGCGGACCGAGCGCTTCGCCGGCTTCGAACGCGGCTTGGAAATCCCCATGGTGGAAGGCGCGCCAGGCATCCTGCAGTTTCGTCGAAAGGGAGGTGGCGTCCAGCCCCTTGGCGGCTTTGCCGGCGGCATCCAGCAAGGCTTGCGCGCGCTTGGCGTCGGGGTAGGGTTCGTTGTCGCCCGCATGCAGCGCGGGCCATGCTTTCTTCAAGGCATCGCCGGCATAGGCGAAGGCCTTGGCGTCGTGCGGAAACGCGGCCCACTTCGATGATTTTCCCGCCATGTTCAAATCCCCTCCAAGGAATTGATGACGAGCATGGCGGGCGGCACGGCAGCTGGCAAGTCTGGCGAGTCTCGTGGGAGCGGCGTCCCGCCGCGAGCCCTTGGCAAGACAAGCGACGAATGTTTCAGTCCCTAGAGCAAAAGCTCGCGGCGGGACGCCGCTCCCACGTCTTCGATTCTGGGCCGCTAGTGTGTTTGCTCCAGCCTCGCTGGGCAGTATCCCTGCGTAAACCGGCCATCGTGGCCGGTACCCCGGAGCCCCCCATGGCCGCCAAGAAGAAAACCAAATCCAAGGTGCAGGAAACCACCCTGCGTCACCTGTGGCTCGCCGGTCTGGGCGTGGCTGCCGTCGCCCGCCGCGAAACCGTGAATGCCGCCAACGATGCCGTTGCCAAGGTCGTGTCGCTGAAGAAGCAGGCCGGCAAGTTGGCCGATGAAGCCCAGGCCAATGTGCTGGGCGGCATCGCCAGCGTGCGCGAACAGGGCGAGGCCAAGGCCAGCCAGTTCAGCGCCGAAGTCGAAGCGCGTCTGGCCCCGGTACTGGTCAAACTGGGCCTGAAGCCGGCACCCAAGAAAACCACCCGCGGCCGCAAGCCGGTGAAGAAAGCGGCCGCCAAACGCGCCCGCGCCACCCCAGCCCGCAAGCCGGCCGCCAAGCGCGTGGTGCGCAGGACGCGCGGCTGATCAGGATTCAGAAAGAACCCGTTCAAGAGTTTTCAATAGTCCGGAAAAATAGTCCCGTCATCCCCGCGAAGGCGGGGATCCAGGGACTTTAGCTCTTGGCTTTTCTGCAAAGCGTGAAGTCGCGGCATGAAAGACACTGGATCCCCGCCTTCGCGGGGACGACGAGTCGATGGTGCTGGTGGCTGCGGCGCTCTTGGCGGGCTTCTTAGCGGTCTTCTTTGCGGGTTGACTCATGGAAACCTCCTTGCATCGGTGAATGATCGCCGGCTACAACGGCTCGCCGATATACAAAGTGTGGCCCTGGTCGTCGTGGATGACGACCTCTCTCGTATTCCAGGGTGTTTCGTGCACGTCTTCTACCAGGAGGACATCTTTCGCCTTTAGTTTCGCAGCGAACTCGATCACGTCATTGGTCTGAAGATAGAGATGGAAATGCCCGCCCTGGTCGACATACGGAATCGAGGGGTCCTTATCATCGACAAGCTTCAGATGGAAAACCTGGCTGCCTGTGCGAATCCCAGTATAGAAATCCTGGTAGTTGAACTCGACGGAGAACCCGAGCTTCTGCGTATAGAAACGGATGGACGAGGCCATGTCGGTCGTACGCAGTTGCGGGATTATGCCTGTGATCGCCATCTGGCCCTCCTTTAAACAGGAATCTCAGCTATCAGCAGTTTCGCTGGTACGCTTGCATCGTCCGCATCGGTCACCAGGAGCAGGCTTATGCGGTCGCCTTCGACTGTCGCATGGATGCCTTCGACCTTTTCGGTAGGTTCGAGCCGAAGCATGGTTTCCACACGGTCATCGGTTCCGATGATTCCAATGGCGGCGCCTACGCAGGGACCATCCTGATAACTGTCTTCCGTGTTTTCCGCGACTGCGCTGAATACGAACCGGCCGTCAGGCAGGGCTGTGCCATCAGTGAAAGAGAGCGGGGCACCTTCGATCGCGCCAAGGTCAAAGAACCGTACGTGACTTGCGGCAACTTGGGAGACATTTGCGGTTTCGGGATTCGTCGCGCGGAAGATTTCGCACAAAGAAAACGAAATCAACGCGCTTTCCGGCTGCGCCTTGCTTCCGCGCTGGAGAAGTACCAGCTCATCTGCGACCACCACGGCACCTTCGATGTTCAAGGCAGGGAACTTGCTCTCCAGAGATGAGTAGAAGGGCGTCAGGTCGCATGGACATGGCTCTCCGGCAATGAGGCCGGATTCGTCGAGCTTCACTACGGCGCCGGTACGCCGGTTGGGCCTGGACCCCGAAGCAAGCGCCAGCAGAGCGCCATGCGGATATCCGGGAAAGCTCGGTAGCCGGACAAGCGCTTCGAGGTCGGGCTTGAGCGCTTTGCGTTCGGCAGAGGCATCGGGGAGCTCGCCAGGGAAAAGCCGGACCAGCGTGCCGGCTCCGATTCCACTATTGTCGAACACGCCCAAATGAAGCTCATCGTCAGCAATTACATAGAGGAACCTGCCGACGACGACCATGCCGCTCGCCGCGCTGATGTGCCGGGCACTGTCCGCGTTCTGTGGCGATGCCAGAGTCAGTTCGCGAATGAACCTCGTGGACAGCACCGCGTTCTAATCCAGATAAGCCTGCGTCAACGTATTCAAATGCACCCGCTCCGCATCGCGCAGGAACGGAGCCAGCAGCATCATCACCTGTACGATGCCATGGCGGATTGCGACCTGTTCGTCCTTGTCGCCGCGGGCGGCGGCGTAGTTGAGCCAGAAAGTGGCGATGACCAGCACGTTGGTGGCGGTGCCGGCCAGTTCCGCGGCCGAGGCGCGCATGATGCCGGCCTGCGACAGGCCGCGCATCACCGCGTGCGCGCTGTCGTCGGCGCGCTTGAGGATGCGCGCGAAACGCATGCGGATGCGCCGGTTGCGGCTGAGGATCTCGACCAGGTCGCGGTACAGGAACCGGTAGTCCCAGATGCACTCGAACACCAGATGCAACTGCAGCCAGATGTCTTCCAGTTCCGGCAGGCGTCCGGACGGCGTCGCCAGGGCCGCGTCCATGCGCTCTTCATAGCGCGCGAACAGCTGCTCGATGATGTCGTCCTTGTTGCGGAAGTGGTAGTACAGATTGCCCGGGCTGATCTCCAGCTCGTCGGCGATGTGGTTGGTGGTGACGTGTGGCTCGCCCTGCGTGTTGAACATCGCAAGCGAGGCATCGAGGATGCGTTGGCGCGTATCGCGTGCCACCAGGATCTAATCCGGCGCCGGGTCAGGCGGTCAGCTTCTTCACCAGATCCACGTACTTCTTTTGCGCCTCTTCCTGCGAAGTGCCCTTCAGCTTGGCCCAGGCTTCGTACTTGGCGGTGCCGACGAAATCGAAGAACCCCGGCTTGTCGCCGCTGATGTCGCCTTCCGAACCCTGCTTGTACAGCGCATACAGGCGCAGCAGAGTGTCGTTGTCCGGACGTTCGGACAGGCCCTGGATCGCCTTGGATGCCTGTTCGAAGCTGCTTTTCAGATCTGCCATGTAAAGATCCCTCCCAGTGATCGCGCGCATCACACCACGAGGGGCAGGACGGGTCAATGCCATTCCATACGCGGCGGCATTGTCGAACAGCGCCATCTCTGGCAACTTAGGCCGCAGGGGCGCAGCGGAGGGGCCGCGCCCAAACACCAGGGATAGACCGCACATGAGTTATTTCGTCACCGGCGCCACAGGATTCATCGGCCGCTACCTGGTCACCAACCTGCTCAAGCGCAGCGGGACTGTATATGTCCTGGTCCGCAAGGATTCGCAGAAGAAATTCGACGCCATCGCCAAGAAGGCGGGCTGGGACCTCAAACGCGTCAGCGTGGTCTACGGCGACATGACCAAGCCCAAGTGCGGGCTCACGCCAGGCCAACTGCGTACGCTGTCGGGGAAGGTGAAACATTTCTTCCATCTGGCCGCCATCTACGACCTGGCCGCCAGCGCCGAAGCCCAGCGCGCCGCCAATATCGACGGCACCCAGCATGCGCTGGATCTGGCGGCGGCCATCAAGGCCGGAACCTTCCACCACACCAGCTCCATCGCGGCCGCCGGCCTGTACCCGGGCATCTTCCGCGAAGACATGTTCGACGAGGCCGAGGGCCTGGACGATCCTTATCTGCGCACCAAGCACGATTCGGAAGGGCTGGTGCGCAACGAGAAGCGCCTGCCATGGCGCATCTACCGCCCCGGCATGGTGGTCGGCCATTCGCAAACCGGCGAAATCGACAAGATCGACGGCCCCTATTACTTCTTCACCCTGATCAAGAAACTGCGCGAGACGCTGCCGCCGTGGATGCCGGTGCTGGGTATCGAGGGCGGACGCATCAATATCGTGCCGGTGGATTACGTGGCCGACGCCATGGACCACATCGCGCACAAGCCCAAGCTGGACGGCCACACCTTCCACCTTACCGATCCGGAACCCATGCGCGTGGGCGAAGTGCTGAACGCCTTCGCCCGCGCCGGCCATGCGCCGGAGATGACCATGCGCGTGGATGCGCGCATGTTCGCCTTCGTGCCCAGCGGCATCCGCGGCGCGGTCGGCAACTTGCCGCCGGTGAAGCGTTTCATCGGCATGTTGCTGCGCGACTTCAAGATTCCGAAGGAAGTGCTGAAGTTCATCACCTATCCCACCCGTTTCGACAGCCGCGAAGCCGAGCGCGCGCTCAAGGGCAGCGGCATCGCGGTGCCCAAGCTGGAAGGTTACGCATGGCGGTTGTGGGACTACTGGGAACGGCACCTGGACCCAGACCTGTTCATCGACCGCACCCTGAAGGGCAAGGTGCGCAACAAGGTGGTGGTGATCACCGGCGGTTCGTCGGGCATCGGCCTGTCCACCGCGCAGCGCGTGGCCGAGGCCGGCGCGATAACCGTAATCGTCGCGCGTGGCGAAGAAGAGCTGTTCAAGGCCCGCGACGAAATGAAGAAAGCCGGCGGCAAGGTCTTCGCCTACACCGCGGACCTGGCCGACATGGCCGACTGCGACCGGCTGGTGAAACTGGTGCTGGAAGAGCATGGCCACGTCGATATCCTGATCAACAACGCGGGACGCTCGATCCGCCGTTCCATCGAGGCCAGCTACGACCGCTTCCACGATTTCGAACGCACCATGCAGCTGAACTATTTCGGCAGCATCCGCCTGATCATGGGCTTCATGCCCACCATGACCCATCGCCGCAAGGGCCACATCATCAACATCAGCTCGATCGGCGTGCTGGCCAGTTCGCCGCGTTTCTCGGCGTACGTGGCGTCGAAAGCGGCGCTGGACGCCTTCAGCCGCTGCGCGCAGGGCGAGCTGTCGGGCAAGGGCATCAGCTTCACCACCATCAACATGCCGCTGGTGAAGACGCCGATGATCGCGCCGACCAAGATGTACGACAGCGTGCCTACGCTGACTCCGGAAGAGGCTGCGGACCTGCTGGTGAAAGCCATCATCGAGAAACCAAGCCGCATCGCCACGCGCCTTGGCATTTTCTCGGCGTTGATCAACGCCGTGGCGCCCAAGGCTTATGAGGTGATCATGAGCACGGCGTTCGAACTGTTCCCCGATTCGGCCGCCGCCAAGGGCGACCGCAAGGCGCTGAAGGAATCGGCGCCCAGCCAGGAGCAGATCGCATTCGCTTCGCTGATGCGCGGCGTGCACTGGTAGCCGCACTGCCTGCCGTGGCTCGTCGTCCCCGCGAACGCGGGGATCCAGCGACTTAAGCTTTCTGCAAACCTATGGTCGCGGTACGAAAGACACTAGGTCCCCGCCTTCGCGGGGACGACGGATCTCTTTTACGAGATATTTCAGAGATCTTGGACAGGCTCTTGAAGCGGCGCTTCCGTTAAAGCGGGCACTGCCGCCAGCGAACTTGATCGGTGCTGCCCTGGGGTGGATTCATCTGCACCCGGGTGAACTCCAGATCGGGGTAGGCCTTCAGCTGGCTGCAGACCAGCGGCCAGGCGTCTTGTTCGGGGACGATGCGGTCCACGGCAAGGGTCGAGCGCGATATCCAGACGCCGCGGCTGATGCCCGGAGTCTTGGACAATTTCCTGGAGATTTCCGCACGGTGCTTTTCGGTGTCGGCTTCGGTCGCAGCTGCGGTAGCGCCGGCGGCGGGTGCTGTGGTCGCAGGCGCAGGCGCAGGCTTGGGTGCCGTCGCAATGCCGGATGCAGGGGCGGCGGGTGCAATGGCAGGTTTGCCGGTCTCCGCGGCGGGCGTCGCGGGAGCAGCCGATGCTGGAGTCGGCACCGGCGCCGATTCGGGGGCCAGTACGCCTGGAAAAGCCAACGCCGACGCCAGCCCCAGGGTGAACGCTCCCAGCCAGGCGATGCCGATGTGGCGGCGCGCGCGGGATGAGGCATTGCCGACGATGCGGCGCTGCAGGTTGCCTTCCACCATCGGCTTGACCGTTGGCCAGAGCAGGGGGCCATCGATGACTTCGATGTTGTACCGGGCCGCTTTTTCCACGCCGCCCTTGTCCAGCACGCCCTCGGTCACCAGGATCCCGCCCTGCACGCCGCGCAGGCGGATCTCGGAAGCGAATTCGTCGACGGCGGCGGAACCGATGCGGTAGGCCGAACCATGCTTGCAGGCCAGCAACAGCTGCTTGCCCTGGCCGGAGAGCAGGAAACTGGAGCCATGCTCCTGGCTGTCTTCGTTTGCGATGGGAATGCGCCCCAGCCCGCGCAGCTCCATGGCTTCCAGGATCAGGCGGGAAAAATCGCGCCAGCGCATTCCGGCAAGCGCCAGCAAGCCGGCCGCGGTTTCATCGTCGCGCCGGCGGACAAGCCAGAGATAAGCAGTGGTAACGGCACCCACCAGGAGCGTAATGACCGATCCGAACAACCAGGCGGGCATGATTACCTTTCAAGCGATACGAGGAAACTCACATTCTACGCCAGCACCCGATGGCGCCGATTTGCTTACGGGCACGAAAAAGCCCGCCAGTCCGAAGTCGTAAGGGGAGGGGAGCATACGTACTTCGAGTGGACTGGCGGGCTAGTAACGATTGTTACGCTTTATATTGTGCCTTGCAACAATTTTTTGGGAGCAGTGTGTGCTGCGGTTTAGTCGCGGCTTATTTAGCCGCTTTGCGCGCGCGCTTGCTGGCCGGTGCGGCCTTTTTCGCTGCGGGTTTCCTGGTCGCGGCCTTCTTTGCGGCGGTCTTGCGCGGCGCGGCGGCGCCACCGAGTTTGCGCAGCTCCCCGTTCAACGAATCCACGCGGTCGATCAGGGCGCTGAGGTCCTCGCGGCTGGGCACTTCCAGGCGACGCAGCGCGCGCTGTACGCGTTCTTCGAACACTTTTTCCAGGCGGTCCCAAGTGTCGGAGGCGCGTTCGCGCGCCTGGCCGACCGTGCTTTCGACCGCGTCGCGCACCGCACCGACCTTGCCGCCGGCGACCTTGCGGGTGAGCTGTTCGACCGAAAGGCCTTCCTTCACCAGCGTTTCGAAAAGCTTGCTGCCTTCGGCCTGGGCGCGGCCGAACGCGCCGACGCCGGCAAGCCACACCTGCTGCGCCGATTCGCCGAGGTTCTTGGAAAGACGTTCGGCCTGCGCCTGCAGGTTGGGGTTGTTCGCGGAGGTGGTCTTGCGCGCGGTTTTCTTCAGCTTGGCCATGGGTTCCGTCGACAAATCGAATGATTGAGGAAGCCGAAGAATCAACCGCTTGTCTAGAGCTTTCACACCAGCTCGCGAAGATGGATGGCCTTGCCGCGCTTCAACCGGTCGGTTTCAGCGCGCGCGGGGCACGTCGGGCGCGGCGCTTGGCCACCACCTGGTCCACGTCGTCCAGCGCACGCCGCAGGCGCGCGGTGGTTTCGGTCATGCGCGGAGTCACGTCCAGTCCGTCCAGCAAGGAGCGGTGGCGGTCGTTGATGATTTCCTCGCGCAGGCCGATGCCGTGCGCGGCCAGCATGGGCCGCAGCACGTCGGCGCGTTTGCGCAGGTCGGCCAGGGTATTGCGGTAGGCGAGCTGGCAGACGCGGTGGCGCGCGGAGAAACTGAAAAGATTGGTGAAGAACAGCTCGCTGTCCTCCGCATTCGGCTCGAACACCAATTGGTCGATGTTGGGGAACTGGTGCGGGTATTTCTCCATGCCGATCTGCATGCGCGACTGCAACAGGGTGCGCAGGGTCTGCGACAGCACGGCGGGCAATCCGCCGCTGGCCAGGCCGCGCCGTTCTTCCTCGCCGGCCTGCGGCGCGGCATTGCCGGCGTCGAAGGGCACCAGCGGATTGATGCCTATCATCAGGTCGATGCCGCGTTCCAGTACGGTGGAGGCGTGCATGGTCCGGCGCAGGGCGCCATCGAGGAAATGGCGGCCATTGATCTGCACGGGGGAATACAGGCCCGGCAGGGCCGAGCTTGCCTGCACGGCCTGCGAGATAGGCACGCCGTCCCAGCCTTTTTCGCCGAAGCGCACCGCTTCGCCGCTGTCCAGGTCCACCGCCACCACGAACAAATCCGCGCCGAGCGTGCGGAAATCGTTGCTGCGGCCTCGGCGGGTGAAGATGTCGCGCAGGAAGCTTTCCACGCCCTCGCTGTCGAACAGGCCGGTCGGCACCAGCCCGCCGAAACGCAAAATCAGGTCCGACAGCCGCGTGGCCTTGCGCGGGTTGAGCATCAGCCGGCGCGCCCAGTCCGCATACAGACCGGGCAGGGTGGCGGCGCGGCGCAGGTACTCGCCCACGTTGGGTTTGAGGAATATTTCCGGACGGAACTCGGCATCGTCGCTGGTGCCGGTGATGAAGATGCGGCACATTTCGGCGGTGCTCATGCGGTTGGCCAGGCCCGCGGCGAGGAAAGCGCCCGAACTGACGCCTACATAGCAATCCATGCGGGTCAGGTCCAGGCCGTCCATCGCCTCATCCATGGCCCGCAACGCACCCAGTTCGTACATGCCGCCGATGGGGCCGCCGCCCGCGATGGCAAGGCCGATGCGCCCGCCTGAGCCGCGTTTCTGGGCACTATGAAGTGAGAGCATGCACGGTCCGCTTGCGAAAAACTATCCGAGTTTAGCCGACAAGGTCTAGAGCTTGTAAACGTTGTTTGGATTGAACCGGGGGGCGCATTGCGCTTGCGGTCATGGGCCCCGCACGGGATCATCGCCGGCATGGCACGTGGCAATCCCCTGATCGATCGGCTCGGACGCCGCCTGGCGTGCCATCAAGCCCTTCACGACCACAAGCGCGAGCCCCGCAACCGACTGCGTTGGCTGCCGGTCCTGCGCAGTTGGCAGACCAAGCGCTTGGAAACCAGTTTCGAGCATTTTCTCCACGATCCGCAGCGGCGTGCGGCGGCGCTGTTCTTTCTGACCGACGTTTACGGCGACCGCGACTTCAGCAAGCGCGACGCCAATGTCGCCAAAGTCCTGCCGATGATGCAGCGGCTGTTGCCGACCGCAGTGCTGGGAACGGTGGCCGATGGCATCGAACTGGGCGCGCTTACCCATGCCCTGGACCTGCGCATGGCCGATGAATTGCAGCGCATCGCGCCTAACCGCAAGCGGCTGGATGCCGAGTTGTATGGGAAGGCCTACCGGGAAGTGGGACACCGGCGTTTGCGCCGGCATCAGATCGACCTGATCTCGGGCGTGGGCGTGGGCTTGGCCCGCGCAGTGAAGACGCCCGGCGTGGCCATGCTGCTGCGCTTGTCGCGCGGACCGGCCAAGGCCAGCGGACTGGCGGAGCTGCAAGGCTTTCTGGAACGCGGCTTCGCCGCTTTCGCCGCGCTGGGCGACGGCAAGGCGTTCGTCGCCGATATCGAAAAATCCGAACGCGTAGTGGCCAAGCGCTTGTTCGAAGCCGACCCGGATCCCTTCCGGTAGGTCGGAGCTACGCCCCCGAGGCCTTGACCGTCCGTGCGTCGGGGGCGTAGCCCCGACCTACCCGAATTTCTCGTTGAGCACGCGCCTGATTTCGGACTCAATGGGGTCCTTCAGCATCGACAACATGAAGCCGAGCTGTGCGGTGACGTGCAATTTCTTCGGCGACAGTTCGATCTTTCCGTCGACCCCGGAGCGGTTGAAGGTCAGCGTGTCGCCGTCCCACTCGTGCTGCATGCCGAAGCGCTCGGCCAGTTTTTCGGCAACGTCTTCCAATGCCTTGCGCGCCTGTTTCGGCGTCTTGGAGTGTTCGTGGTGGATGTCGATGCTGGGCATGTACGTGGTTCCTGTCGTTCGTTGTCTATTGTGCGCAAGCGCGTCGCCGAGTCCAAGCCGCAACGCGGCATGTTAGTCTCCTGCGGCGTGGAAAACCTCAGACTTCATTTCGGCAACCGCCAACAACCTGATCGCGCGCTGGTCACCGGCGTGCATCGTATCGTGCGCGAAGCCAGCGGCCTGCTGGGCGTAGGCGACAACGCCCAAGGCGCCTTGCTGGCCCAGTTCTGCATGGACCGTCGCGGCCTGTGGCTGCAGGTGGCCGCGGGCATCCGGGGCGTCCACGTCAACGGCAGGCCGGTGCAGCGCATGGCGCTGGTGCGCGCCGGCGACTCGATCTATCTCGACGGCGCCGAGATCCTGGTGCAGGCCTCGCACCAGGGCCTGGACGCGGTGCCGCCGGCCGATCCAGCCGACAGCGATCCGCGCATCGTTCTTCGCGGTGTGGGCGGCAAGCACCATGGCCGCGCTTTCACCTTGTCGCAACCCTGCCTGGTCGGCCGTGCGGCCGACGCGGCGATCCGTATCGACGATACGGATTTCGCGGAGCGCCACGCCCAGTTGGAACGCCGCGGCGACCGCGTGCTGTTGCGCGGCTTGAGTTCGACTGCGGGAAGCATGGTCAACGGCGTCATGGTGCGCGATGCGCTGCTGGCGGCCGGCGATCAGGTGGCTTTCGGCAGCCAGCACCGGTTCCTGGTGGAGGTGCCCTGGCAGGAAGCCTCCGGGGAGGCTGCGGGCTTGGCCGACGACGGTGGCGAGGAGGGAGCCGGGTCGGACGCAGTTCCCGTCAACAAGCCTTCCATGCGGCGTTGGCCATGGCTGTTGCTGGCGGCTCTTTTCCTGGCCGCGATGCTCAGTGCGCTGTTGCTGTTCGGCGCCGGCTGAAGGCTTTCCACGCGCGCCAGCCCAGCAGTACCGTCAGGATCGAGGCGTACAGCAAAGGTTCGCGTATGTCGGATTTCACCAGCCACCAGAAATGCAGCACCGCCAGCACGCCGGCAGCGTAGACCAGTTTGTGCAGGCGTCCCCAGTTGCGCCCCAGACGCCTGATCCAACCCTTGGTGGAAGTGACGGCCAAGGGCAACAACAGCAGCCAGGCGCTGAAACCCACGGTGATGTACGGGCGCTTCACGATCTCGGCGAATATCTGCGTCCAATAACCGCGCAAGTCCAGTCCCAGGTAGGCGGCGAAGTGCAGGCAGGCGTAGAAGAACGCATACAGGCCGATCATGCGGCGAAAGCGGATCAATACCGCCTGTCCGGTCAACTGCCGTAGCGGCGTAATGGCCAGGGCGACCATCAGCAGACGCAATGCCCACAGGCCGAGGCGGTGCTCGATCTCGGCCACCGGGTCGGCGCCCAGAGCGTCGCTGTTGTTCTGCCAGACGTCGTAAAACTGCCAGGCCAGGATCGCCACCGGCGTCAGCGCGGCAAGGTGTACGAGGGTCTTGGCGGCGATGATGCCGATGGAGGTCTTGGCCATTCATTACCAGGTGTGTGGGGTTCAAAGAAGAGAAAGAACGCCGTTCGTGGTGAGCCTGTCGAACCACGCTTTTCGAAGGGAAATAAAACGGCCGTATATTTAAACAAATCGCAAAGAGCGTGGTTCGACAGGCTCACCACGAACGGGTTATCGGAATCTCGGTCAATACCATTTTTTCAGGTCGAGCCCGGCATACATCGAACCCACCTGCGCGGCATAGCCGTTGAATAGCCGGGTGGGGATGCGTTCGGCAAAAAGCTTGCTGGCGTTGCCGGCGATGCGGCGCTCGG
Organism: Pseudoxanthomonas sp. CF125; assembly: GCF_900104085.1. Lineage (GTDB taxonomy): Bacteria > Pseudomonadota > Gammaproteobacteria > Xanthomonadales > Xanthomonadaceae > Pseudoxanthomonas_A. The sequence continues at coordinate 838,819 of NZ_FNLD01000001.1, read as the reverse complement.
TCTTCTGGCTCCAGCGCGGGTGGTCGACGGCCGGATTGACGTTGGAAAAGAAACCGTACTCGGAAGGCTGCAGGTCGTGCCAGGCCGTTTCCGGCATTTTTTCCACGAACTTGATCTCCACGATCGACTTGATGCTCTTGAACCCGTATTTCCACGGCACCACCAGCCGCAGCGGCGCGCCGTTCTGCTGCGGCAGCGGCTTGCCGTACAGGCCAGTGGCCAGCAGGGTCAACGGATGCATGGCCTCATCGATACGCAGGCCTTCACGGTATGGCCAGTTGATCGAGTTGTAGCGTACGCCCGGCATCTGCTTGGGGTCGGCCAAGGTAGTGAAGGCCACGTACTTGGCCTTGGAAGTGGGCGCGAACTTTTTCAGCACCTCGCCCAGCGGTACCCCCAGCCATGGGATCACCATAGACCAGCCTTCCACGCAGCGCAGCCGGTAAATGCGCTCTTGCGGCGTCAGTCCCTTGATCAGATCCTCCATGGAGATGCGGCCGGGCTTGGCGCATTCGCCGCTTACCGCGACCGACCACGGCCTGGTCTTCAGGGTCTTAGCGGCGTTGGACGGGTCGGTCTTGCCGGTGCCGAATTCGTAGAAATTGTTGTAGCTGGTGATATCGGCGAACTTGGTCAATTCCTCGGTGGTGCTGAAACCGGAGCGCGCCTGTGCAGGGGTGACCACGGTCTTTGGCGGGGCAGGCGGTTCGGCCTCGGCGCAACCGGCCAGAGTCAGCGCCGGGGCCATGGTGAAGGCCTGCAGGAAGGTGCGGCGCTGGCGGTAGACCGACTCGTCGGTGATCTGGCTGGCGGGGATTTTCAGTGCATCGCGGAGTGACATGGCGGTGTTCCTTGGGATAGCCCAACTATAGAGGCGGGCAGGCGGCAAAAGGTTTCGCGGCCGCACGGTCCAGACAGCACAAGTTACGTTTGAAACCAGGACTGCTCTGGCTGCTGCGCTGCGGCATACTATGGATCCACTTTGCAGGCCCCTCATGACCCGCGTCTTCAATTTCAGTGCCGGCCCCGCCACCTTGCCGGAATCAGTACTGCTGCAGGCCCAGGCGGAAATGCTCGACTGGAATGGCGTAGGCGCCTCGATCGTGGAGATCAGCCACCGCAGCGCCGATTTCATCGCGGTGGCCGCCGAGGCCGAAGCCGACCTGCGGACCCTGGTGGGAATTCCGGATGATTACGCGGTGCTGTTCCTGTCCGGAGGCGCCACCACCCAGCAGGCTTTGCTGGCCCTCAACTTTACCGCGCCCGGCCAGACCGTCGATTACGTGGTGACCGGCCACTGGGGCAAGACGGCGATCAAGCAGGTCGCACCGTACGCCAAGGTGAACATAGCCGCCGATGGCGAACCGGGGGGCTTCCGCGACATTCCCGCACGCGACAGCTGGAAGCTCACCCCCGATGCAGCCTACGTGCACATCACCGCCAACGAAACCATCCATGGCGTCGAATTCCGCAATACGCCCGAAGTCGGCGCCGCGCCGTTGTTCGCCGACTTCAGCTCCAGCATCGCCTCCGAACCCATCGACGTCACCAGGTACGGCGTGATCTACGCCGGCGCGCAGAAGAACCTGGGGCCGGTGGGCGTGGCGGTGGTGATCATCCGCCGCGACCTGCTGGAACGCAGCGGCCAGCCGCGCGCCGACATCTTCGACTATCGCTCGCACGCCGCGCGCGATTCCATGCTCAACACGCCGCCCACCTGGAACTGGTATCTGGCCGGACTGGTGTTCAAGTGGATGCTGGCGCAGGGCGGGGTGGCGGAATTCGCCCGCCGCAGCGCAGTGAAGTCGAAGCTGGTCTACGACGCCATCGACGCTTCGGGCGGTTTCTACCGCAACGAAGTGGTGCCGTCGGTGCGTTCGCGCATGAACGTTCCGTACTTCCTTCCCGACGAGACGCTGACGGCGCGCTTCGTGGCCGAATCGAAGGCCGCGGGCCTGCTGGCGCTGAAAGGCCACAAGGCGGTCGGCGGCCTGCGCGCCTCGTTGTATAACGCATTGCCGGTGGAAGCCGCACAGGCGCTGGTCGACTTCATGCGCGATTTCCAGCAACGCAATGGATAAAGCCCAATTCCGCGTAGGAGCGACGTAAGTCGCGATGGTGTCTTCGACCAGTAATCGATTCGCGACTTACGTCGCTCCTACGTCCAGATCAAGTCCAGATTGATGAAAGCACCGGATTAGCCATGACCCCCAAACCCAAGAAGAAAGCGGCGAAAGCCGCCAAGCCCGTCGCGAAGAAAGCCGCCAAGCCCGACACGGCAGCAGCGCCGGTTCTGGCTGACGTGCGTGCCCATATCGACGGCATCGACCGCCAGATACAAGGTCTGATCGCCGACCGGGCCGCGTATGCGCTGCAGGTCGGAAAAGCCAAGGGCAAGCTCGCCGCCGCCGTGGACTATTACCGCCCCGAACGCGAGGCCCAGGTGCTGCGCATGGTGGTGGACCGCAACCAGGGCCCGCTCAGCGATGAAGTGCTGGTGCACGTATTCCGCGAAATCATGTCCGCCTGCCTGGCCCAGCAGGAGCCCTTGAAAGTCGGCTTCCTGGGCCCGGAAGGCACCTTCAGCCAGCAGGCGGTGATGAAGCACTTCGGCCGCTCCGCACACGGCCTGCCGCTGGCCAGCATCGAGGAAGTGTTCCAGGAAGTGGAGAACGGCAACGCCGATTTCGGTGTGGTGCCAGTGGAGAATTCGGGGCAGGGCACCATCCAGGTCACCCTGGACATGTTCCTCACCTCCAACCTCAAGATCTGCGGCGAAGTCGAACTGCGCGTACACCAGTACCTGCTGTCGCGCACCGGCCGCATCGAGGACATCGAGCGCATCTACTCGCATCCGCAGTCGTTCGCACAGACTTCTTCCTGGCTGCGTTCCAATCTGCCCAAGGTCGAGAAGATCCCGGTTTCCAGCAACGCCGAAGGCGCGCGCCGCGCCCGCAATTCGGACGACGCGGCGGCCATCGCCGGCGAAAGCGCCGGCCATGTGTACGGGCTGAAGAAAGTCATCATGGCTTCGATCGAAGACGACGCCGACAACACCACCCGCTTCCTGGTGATCGGCCGGCAGATATTCCCTTCCTCGGGCCACGATCGCACCTCGGTGCTGGTGTTCATCCGCGACCAGCCCGGCGCGCTGTTCAATGTGCTGAGCCCGTTCGCGCGCCACGGCATCAGCATGAACCGCATCGAATCGCGGCCTTCGCACCACGCCAAATGGGAATACGGATTCTTCATCGACCTGGCCGGCCATGTCGAGGACGAGTCGATGAAGAAAGCGCTGGCCGAACTGGAAGCGCATTCGGCACAGATCAAGGTGCTGGGTTCGTATCCGGTGGCGGTGCCCTAAGTGCTCTAGGCTTCGGCTTTGCTCCAATAGCCCCGTGAGACGCGGCAAGCGGGCCGGGTAAACCCCGCAGGGGCGGCGCACAAGGATGTGCGCCGTTTCCGGAGGCGCAGGATGCGCCTTACGGAAATTCCCGGCCCGCTTGCGGACCCGGTGGCTTCATCGCCGGGCGCGACGTTAGGGCGGCTTTCTTTTGGTTACTTTTCTTTGCCGTTCAAAGAAAAGTGACTCGCGCAAAGCGCGAAACGCTCTTGATCTGCTTCTGAGACGCTAAAGCAAAAAGCAAAATCAAGAGCACCCCTCCTCAATCCTCCCCTGCGCTGCGCGCAAGGGAGGAGGCAGAAGCGGAGCAAGTGCAAGATCAAGATGGATGACCAGCCATTCGGCTGTTGAAAAACGCTTCCAGCGTTCGCTGGGATGACGGTACGAGCTAGCAGGATTCATAGAATGACTGAAAGGCAAAACTGGACCGTTTCTCCCGGGCAAGCGCTGCGCGGCGAAATCGAGATCCCGGGAGACAAGTCGGTCTCCCACCGCGCGGTGATGTTCGCCGCCCTGGCCGACGGCATCTCCCACATCGACGGCTTCCTGGAAGGAGAAGACACCCGCGCCACCGCCGCGATCTTCTCGCAGCTGGGCGTACGCATCGAAACGCCTTCGCCCTCGCAACGCATCGTGCACGGCGTAGGCGTAGACGGCTTGCGCGCGCCCGCAGCGCCCCTGGACTGCGGCAATGCCGGTACCGGCATGCGCTTGCTGGCGGGCCTGCTGGCCGCGCAGGACTTCGACAGCGTGCTGGTGGGCGACGAATCGCTTTCCAAGCGCCCCATGCGCCGGGTCATCGATCCGCTGGCGAAGATGAGCGCGCGCATCGACTCCGAGCCGGGCGGCGTGCCGCCCTTGCGCATCCATGGCGGGCAGCCCATGCGCGGTATGGACTACACCTTGGAAGTGGCCAGCGCGCAGGTCAAGTCCGCAGTGCTGCTGGCCGGGCTGTATGCGGAAGGCGAAACCGTGGTGCGCGAACCGCACCCGACCCGCGACTACACCGAACGCATGCTCTCGGCGTTCGGCGTGGACATCGAATTCTCACCGGGCCATGCGCGCCTGCGCGGCGGACAGCGCCTGCGCGCCACGGATATTTCGGTGCCGGCCGATTTTTCCTCGGCCGCCTTCTTCATCGTCGCGGCCAGCATCGTTCCCGGTTCGGAACTGCGCCTGCGTGCTGTCGGACTGAACCCGCGTCGCACCGGCCTGCTGATCGCATTGCGGGCGATGGGTGCGGACATCGCAGAAGAAAACCGCAACGAGCACGGCGGCGAACCCGTAGCCGACTTGGTCGTGCGCCACGCGCCGTTGCGCGGCATCGAAGTGCCGGTGGAAATCGTGCCGGACATGATCGACGAATTCCCCGCGCTGTTCGTCGCCGCGGCCTGCGCCGCCGGCAACACGGTAGTGCGCGGCGCCGCCGAACTGCGGGTCAAGGAATCCGACCGCCTGGCTTCCATGTCGGTGGGGTTGCGCGCGCTGGGTATCCGGGTGGACGAAACTGCCGATGGCGCCACCATTTTTGGCGGCCGGATCGGAGGCGGCGCGGTCGACAGCCATGGCGACCATCGCATCGCCATGGCTTTCAGCGTGGCCGCCCAAGTGGCGTCGGGCGAAGTCGCAATCGACGACGTGGCCAATGTGGCCACGTCGTTCCCGAACTACGATGCGTTGGCGCGAAGCGTCGGTTTCGGAACCTTTACTGGTTCTTGAACTCCACCGGCACCACCACCGCGCCCGGTACCGCCTTGCCGTCCTTCATCGCCGGCTCGAAGCGCCATTTGCGCACGGCATCGGTCACCGCCCGGTCCAGGTCGCGGCTGCGTTCGCCGCTGCGTTCCACCACTTGTACATCGGTGGGATTGCCGTTGGCGTCTACTTCCACGCGCACGCTCACGCTGCCTTCCACGCCGGAGCGCAGCGCTTGCGGCGGGTATTTCGGGGTCTGATTGCCGGCCAGGGGAGAAGGATCGCGGTTGATTTTGGCCACCGGCTTGGGCTTGGCCACCGGCTTTTTCTCTACCGGTTTCTTGTCCGCCACTACGGCCGAAGGCGCCGCTGTTTCATCTACCACCGCCGGCTGCTGGGTGGCGGCAGGCAGGTCGCGGGCTTCGGTGGCCTCGCGTTTTCCGTACCACCACAGGCCCAGCGCAACCAGCGCCACCAGCAGGAGTAGCCAGAGCAGCGCGCTGCTGGTGCGCGGTGGTGCGACTACGGGCGCATCGGGATCGACGCTGTTGTAACCGGGATCGTTCGGATTAGGTGTAGACATGCTTGACCTCCCTGAACATGTGGATGAACAGGTGCGAGTCTTGCATGCGGGTTTGTTGCGAAAGCGTCACGGCACCGTGAAAGCGGCCGCCGGGAGCCGTAGCCGTTCAGGTTCCGAATTTACTCGTCGGCCTTGAAATCTATGGGAATCACCAGGCTCGATGCTATAGCTTGCCCATCGCGCTGCGCGGGCATGAAGCGCCACTTGCGCACCGCTTCCATGGCGGCGCGATCCAGGTCGCGCGAACCGCTGCGCTGCACCAGCGCCACGCCCGCCGGTGCGCCGTTGACGTCCACTTCCACCCGCACCAGCACCGTGCCACTTTCGCCCCTGCGCAATGCGTCACTGGGATAACGCGGCGGCGGCGTCTGCCCGCTGAGCGGGACCGGCTGGTCGCCCGGCGCGAGCACTATCCCGGCGGCAGCCGGAACGCCGGCTTCGGGGGCTGTGGGCTGGGCCGTTTCGTCGATGGGCGTTGGCAAAGGCGGTGGAGGTGCGGTTTCCACCAGTTGCGGGCGCTCGGTCGGTCCGGCACCGGTGCCGGCTGAGGGCATGTCGCTGGCGCCGTCGCCGCCGGCCAGGGGTTCCGGCAAGGCTTCCAGTTCGCTCAACGGCTTGCCGGGTGCGGTGGGTTCCACTTTGTAGAACGCCTGGTCGCGCCCCATCCACCACACGATCAGGAACAGCACCAGGCCGATGCCGAAGGCGATACCGGCGATACGCAGGGCGCTGCGCGGTAGGCGGAAAACGTAATCGTGTTCGGGCGGGTTCGAAGCGGGCATGGCGGGTTCCGGTGGGCTGCCCGCGATTCTGGCATAGCCCAGGCTAGCCGGGCGAGGCAGGGCATCGCATAAAAAGCGATAATTAAGGCGAATCGCAAGACACCGTTTCGATCGTCATTCCCGCGAAGGCGGGAATCCAGCGACTTTGCTTGAAAGCTTGAAGTCGCTGGATCCCCGCTTTCGCGGGGACGACGCCTAGCTTCTTTTGTTTTCAGATATTCACGAATCCACTTCAGCGAATCCATTTCATGCTCGATCCGACCCTGCTTCGCACCCAGCCCGCCGAACTGGCCCAACGCCTCAAAACCACCCGCGGCTTCGACCTGGAAGTGGATCGTCTGCAATCGCTGGAGTCCTCGCGCAAGCAATTGCAGACCCGCACCCAGGAACTGCAGAACCTGCGCAACACCCGCTCCAAGGCCATCGGCCAGGCCAAGGCCAAAGGCGAGGACACGGCGGCGTTGATGGCCGAAGTGGCCGGCTTCGGCGAAGAGCTGAAGGCTTCGGAAGTCGAGTTGGAGCGCATCCGCGGCGAGATCGAGGCCATCGCGCTGGGCATTCCCAACTTGCCGCACGACAGCGTGCCGCCGGGCAGCGACGAGAGCGGCAATCTGGAAGTGAGCCGCTGGGGCACGCCGCGCACCTTCGATTTCGCGGTCAAGGACCATGTGGAACTGGGCGCGCGCCACGGCTGGCTGGATGGCGACGCGGGCGCGAAACTGTCGGGTGCGCGCTTCACCGTGCTGCGCGGCCAGCTCGCTCGCCTGCACCGCGCCTTGGCGCAGTTCATGCTCGATCTGCACAGCAACGAGCACGGCTACGAAGAAACCAACGTGCCGTTGATAGTCAACGAAGACTCGATGCGCGGCACCGGCCAGTTGCCGAAATTCGAAGAGGATCTGTTTTCCACCGTCGTCGGCGAATCCAAGCGCTATCTGATTCCCACCTCGGAGGTCCCGCTGAGCAATATCGTCCGCGACGAGATCCTGGAAGACGTCGCATTGCCGTTGCGCATGACCTCGCACTCGATGTGCTTCCGCGCCGAAGCCGGCAGCCATGGCCGCGATACCCGCGGCATGATCCGCCAGCACCAGTTCGAAAAGGTGGAGATGGTCTCCATCGCGCGGCCGGCCGAAAGCTACGACGAGCACGAGCGCATGACCCGCTGCGCCGAAGTGGTGCTGGAGAAACTGGGCCTGCCGTACAAGCGCATGCTGCTGTGCACGGGAGACATGGGCTTCTCGGCCACCAAGACCTTTGATCTGGAAGTCTGGTTGCCGTCGCAGGACACCTACCGCGAGATTTCCTCGTGCTCCAACTGCGAGGACTTCCAGGCCCGCCGCATGCAGGCACGCTGGCGCAACCCCGCCACCGGCAAGCCGGAACCGGTGCATACGCTCAACGGCTCGGGCGTGGCCGTGGGCCGGGCGATGATCGCGGTGATGGAGAACTATCAGAACGCGGATGGGTCGATCACTGTGCCGGAAGTGCTGCGGTCTTATATGGGTGGCGTGGAAACCATCGCTTAATCTTCCAGCCGACACAAGAGAAGAGCGGCGTCATCCCAGCGAAAGCTGGGATCCATTTTGACTTTGTTTTTGTTTGTGCTTTTAGGCTTTTGTGGTCCGGCTCCTCGCAGCTTCGCACCAAGCCAGATCAAGATCAAAATGGATCCCAGCTTTCGCTGGGATGACGATCGGAAGTCGACACGCTCACCCACGTATCCATAAAAAAGCGGGTCTGCACAGGCAGACCCGCTTCGATCGGCACGAACATCGTGTTCGTTACGCAGCCAGCCGCACCGGCTCCGGAACGGAAGCCAGCGCCCCGGCGATCGCATCGCTGCGGTGCTGCGGCGAATACGCTACGCCTTCGGCGCGTACGAATTCGATATCGGTCACGCCCAGGAAACCGAACACCTGGCGCAGGTAGGCTTCCTGGAAATCCGTCGGCGAGCCGGTATGGATGCCACCGCGGCCGCTGGCGATGATGATCTTCTTGCCGCCCGCCAGACCTTCCGGCCCTTTCTCGGTGTATTGGAAAGTCTTGCCCGCCACCGCTACGCGGTCGATCCAGGCCTTCAAGGTCGAAGGAATGGAGAAGTTGTACATCGGCGCGCCGATCACCAGCACGTCGGCGGCCAGGAACTGTTCCATGGTGCGTGCCGCGTCGGCCGCTTCTTCCGGATTGGCCTGGGCCAGCGACTGGCCGGTCAGATGGGGCAGGGGATCGCTATCCAGGTCGCGGTATTCGACCTGCAACTGCGGGAGTTTGTCCTGCCAACGGGCTACGATGGCGGCGGTGAGTTCACGGGTGACCGAGCCGGTGCCCAGTGCACTGGAGTCGAGGTGCAGGAGTTTCATGTTGGCTATCCACTTAGGAAGCGGCGGCGCCGCGTTGGATACCAAGGTAGATTGTTGTATAAATAGAATAAAGATGGTTTAATGTCACTAATTGTTCTGAATATGGAATTACCGCCATGCAGGATCTGAATGACCTTTATTACTTCGCCATGGTCGTGGACCACGGCGGTTTCGCTGCCGCCGAGCGCGCGCTGGGTATTCCCAAGTCGCGCCTGAGCCGGCGCATCAGTCAGTTGGAAACCGACATGGGCGTACGCTTGCTGCAGCGCTCCACTCGCCGATTCGCGGTCACCGACGTGGGCATGAGCGTGCATCGCCATGCGCAGACCATGCTGGCCGAGGCCCAGGCCGCCCGCGAAGTAGTGGACCGCCTCAGCGCCGAGCCGCGCGGGGTAGTGCGCGTCAGCGTGCCGGTGGAAGTGGCGCAGACGCAATTGCCGAAGATCCTGCCGGCCTTCCTGGACAAGTACCCCAAGGTCCGCCTGCAGCTGCACGTCAGCAACCGCCGCGTAGACTTGATCAACGAAGGCTACGACGTGGCGCTGCGCGTGCGCGCCAAGCTGGACGACGATGGCAGCCTGGTCATGCGCAGTTTCGGCCAGATCCGGCAGTTGATGGTCGCCAGCCCCAAATACCTGGCCCGTGCGGGCCGGCCCAAGAATCCGGACGAGCTCACCGATCACGTGACCCTCAGCACCAGCGAGGACGAAGCCCGTCAGCGTTGGGAGCTGCATGGTCCGGACGGCGATATCGTCCGGGTGGATATCCAGCCGCGGCTTTCGGGTTTCGATTTTCCGCTGCTGCAGTCGATGGCCAAGGATGGTTTCGGCATCACTCTGTTGCCGGAAACGGTCTGCGCCGAAGCGGTGCGCAAGGGCGAGCTGGAAGTGGTGTTGCGCGACTGGACCTTGCCGCAAGGCATCTGCCACGCCGTGTTCGCCTCGCGCCGCGGCATGCTTCCTGCCGTGCGCGTGTTCATCGATTTCCTGGCCGAGCACCTGCCCAAGGAAATCGAGTCCTCGCGGCTGGATTGCGGCGGCAAGTGCGATGAGACGAAGCAGGGCGAGGAACTGCCCGAGATAAAGGTCAAGAAGGCCTCGTAGGCAAGCACGCGCGCTTCATGGGAAAATGCCGCGCGACCCGCAATGGGCCGCCTGCAGCAACAGCTTCGGAGAGATGGCCGAGCGGTTTAAGGCACCGGTCTTGAAAACCGGCGTGGTAGCGATACCACCGTGGGTTCGAATCCCACTCTCTCCGCCAATGCATGGATCGCCACACTACCAGTCGAGCGTCGTGCGCTGACAGGATCGGATTCCCTTCAGACGAGCCACGGCATGCAACAGATCATCGATTTCATTCTTGAGCTGGACAAGCTGAAGGCCGTGACGCGCAAGATCCGTCTCCGCGACGCGGACCGCTACGAGAATTCCGCCGAACACAGCTGGCAGATCGCGCTGCTGGCATCGTCGCTGGCGGCTTACGCGGAAGCTTCCGTCGATATCGACCGGGTGATCCGCATGCTGCTGGTGCACGATATCGGCGAGATCGATACCGGCGACACCATGGTGTTCGTCGAAGGCAACTGGGAAGAACGCAAGACCGCGGAACTGGCTGCGGTGACGCGGATATTCGGTTTGCTGCCGGAGGCGCAGGGCGCGGAGTTCATGGTGTTGTGGAAGGAGTTCGAACGCGGCGAAACCGCAGACGCCCGTTTCGCCAATGCCGCCGACCGCGCCATGCCCGTATTGCTCAACTTGGCCAACGCAGGGCAGAGCTGGCGCGAGAACGGGATAAGTTACGAGCGAGTAGTGGCCCGGGTGGGGCTGCCGATCGAGGTGGGCTGTCCCGCATTGTGGGATTACTTGCAAAGCCGGCTCGAAGAAGCCCGCGGCAAGGGATGGTTCGGGGCCTGAGGCCGGCCTGTTTCCGTTGCGAAAGACGTTTGCAACAGCAATGCAGCAGCTTTCCCCAACGCAGTACGGCAGTCCCAGCGCGGAAGGCGAGCGTCTCGAACTGATCGACGCATTGCGCGGTTTCGCACTGGCCGGCGTGTTGCTGGTTAACCTAAGTTCTTTCACCCTCTACGCCTTCCTGGACGATGCCGCGCGGGCGGCGCTGCCGACCGCCGGTTTCGACCGCGTGGCCGATGCGATCGAATCGCTGCTGGTCGAGGAAAAAGCGATCACGCTGTTCTCGATGCTGTTCGGGCTGGGCTTCGCCCTGCAGCTGGAGCGGGCGCAAACACGGGGTTCGGCCGGGTCGCGGCTGTATCTGCGCAGGATCGGCGTGCTGCTGCTGTTCGGCGTTATCCATTCCTACCTGTTCTGGTGGGGCGACATCCTGCTGATCTATGCGCTGATGGGTCTGCTGCTGGTTCTCTGCCGCAAGCTTTCGTCGCGTGCATTGCTGTTGCTGGGCTTGTCGGTGGCGCTGGTGCTTCCGGCGTTGATCGAACCATGGATGGAGGCGCTGCTGGAAGGCATGCCCGCGCAGGACACGGTGGAGAGGGCCAACCTAGCGGCGTTTTCATCTCCGCACTGGACGACGGCGCTGGCGCAGAACATGGTTTTTTCCAATTGGGCCTACGTTGTCTGGTGGGATGTGTGGCCCTTCGTCTTCGGGCGTTTTCTGCTGGGCTACTGGGCTGGCCGTGCAGGCTTGCTGCAACGGCCGGAAGTCCATCGGGAGACGCTGAATCGCCTTTTCATCGCCACAACGATCGTCGGCGCGGCCGCGACGGGGTTCGGGTATTTCGAGGAGTCGCTGGAAACTAATATTTCGGCCTTCGCGGGGCAACCGGGATTAGCGCTGCTGCGCATCATCCTGCGCGCCGGCCCCTTGGCTCTGGGCGTCGCTTACGCCGCCGGCTTCGCATTGCTGTTCCTGCATGCTTCATGCCGGCGCTATCTGCGTGCGCTGGCTCCGGTGGGGCGCATGGCGCTGACCAATTACCTGTTGCAGACGGCGGTGTGCCTGTCGGTGTTCTATGGCGCAGGGCTGGGTGTCGGGCCCAGGTATGGTCTTGTCGGCATATTGTCGGCGTGGATCGTATTGTTCGGAGCGCAGATCTTCTTCAGTCGCTGGTGGTTATCGCGCTATCGTTTCGGTCCGATGGAATGGTTGTGGCGCAGTCTGACTTATGCGCGTCGGCAACCGCTGAAACTCATTGCGTAGGTCGGGGCTACGTCCCCGACTTGCGGAGTAGGTGGGTTTCCCATGCGTCGGGGACATAGCCCCGATCTACGGGGATGCGGGTCGTTTGAAGGAAGCGTGACCGCTGGAGGATGCGCAACCGGAGCGAATAAGTAGAATGCCCGCAACCAGCCGCTTCTGAGAAATGTTGGTTACGTTGTCTGGCCTTGTTTTTCACCGCTTCCAAAGGAAAGTGTGAGTTGCTTCGTATCGATTGCCGAAGCTACTCTCGCGATGGGAGTGTCACTGAGGGGAAACAAGGATGACGATACGCGTATACCTGATCGACGATCATGCGCTGGTGCGGACCGGCATGAAGATGATATTGGCCGGCGAAGTGGACATCGAGGTCGTGGGCGACGCCGACAATGGCGAAGACGCGTTGCGCCAGATACGCAGCCTGAAACCCGATGTGGTGTTGTGCGATCTGCATCTTCCCGGAATGAGCGGGCTCGAAATCACCGAGCGCATCGCCCGCGGCGACCTAGACACCAAGGTGATCATCGTATCGGTGCTGGAAGACGGTCCGCTGCCCAAACGTCTGTTGGAAGCCGGCGCTTGCGGATACATCGGCAAAGCCGGCGATGCGGGCGAACTGCTGCGCGCGGTGCGCGAAGTGGCGCGCGGCAAGCGCTACCTGGGTACGAATGTCGCGCAGAACATGGCGCTTTCCAATGTGAGCGGAAGCGCCTCGCCCTTCGATGGATTGTCGCCGCGGGAGCTGGAGGTGGCGATGCTGCTCATCCAGGGACTGCGCCAGGAAGACATCGCCAAGCGCCTCAGCCTGAGCGCCAAGACGGTGAACACGCACAAGACGCGCTTGTTCCAGAAGGTCGGCATCCAGGACAACATCGCACTGGCGCGGCTGGCCGCGCAGTACGGATTGCTGGATCCCGCGCATTCGCTGTAGCGAACACGCGGGATGCCCGACCGCTTAAATCAGGCGCTACGTTCGCTGCCCTGGTCTTTTTCTTCTTCGCTGGCCGCTTCGTCGTTTTCGGCAAGCAGGGGAAGATCGTGCTCTTCGTGCTTTTCCACGACCGCCGCCGGCTGCGGGGCGGGCATGGGCTCGAACAAGTGCCGCGTGACCGAAGACGGCGTGTCGGCATCGGCGGTGAAGAACAGCGAACCGGTATTGCCGACCGCCGGCCGCACCGGCGCGGGCTTGGGCGGCTCGACGGCGGCCACGGGCGCTGGAGTCGGTACGACGACTTCGTGCACGGCTTCAGGCGTGGTTTCAGGCTCGGCGGCTTGCGCGACAATCGAGGCCGCTTCCGCGGGGGCCGGATTCTCGACTAGGGTGAAGCTCTCGACGGTATCGTTGTTCAGGATTTCCTGAGCCGTCGCATTGGCTTCGGCCGGCGTGGCGATCGCCAAGGACTCGGTCTGTGCGGCGACCGATTCGGTCCTCCATTCGACGGAAGGTGCCGTCGCTGCTGGCTCTGGCGTTTCGACTACGGCCGCTGGTTTCGTTTCGACCGCCGCCGGAGCGACAGCAACGGACTCGGGCGTGGCCGCTTCCGGAGCGGGGCGGACCTGCTCGGCAACAGGTGCGGCAACGGCGAGCGTCGCCACCACCGGTGCGGCGGGCGCCTGAGCAGCAGGACGTGCGGCGGGGCTGGCGGCAGGGGTTTCGTCATCGAAATCGAACTCGGGTTGCGAGCCGTTGGCGATGATGACCTGAGGTTGTTCGTCGTCGCCGAAATCCTCCGAGCCGCTGCTTTCATTGCTGGTGCCGGTTTCGCCCGCGCCACGGCGCCTGCGGCGTCCACCGCGACGACCACGGCGGCGGCGGCCGGTGCCGTCTCCGGTATCCGCGGTTTCGCCTTCGCTGGAATCGTTGGCGGCTGCTGCGACCTGCATGGAAGAAGCTTCTTTTTCTTCCGTGGCGGAGGCGGCGGGCGCGGCGCTGACGGCAGCGGCGGGGGCTGTTGCAGGCAACGATGCAGCCGATGTCGCCGCAACCGCTGCTGTCGCTGCGATAGCCGGCGCCACGGTCAGATCGGCTGTTTCCGCCGCATTTTCCTGCTGGGGCTGCCTGGGCGCATCGTTGTTGCGCGGCTGACGCGGCGGACGGCCGCTGTTCTGGCCTGCCTCGTTCTGCGGCTTCTGCTGCTTGGGCTGGTTTTGCTGTTGCTTGGGTTGCTGCTGCTGTTTCGGCTGTTCGTTGCGCTGCTTCTGCTGTTGGCCGCCCTGAGCAGCGGGCTGGGCGTTCTGCGGCTTGGGACCGCGCTGCTCATCGCGGCGCTGGCCGCCCGCGTTGCCGCGACCCTGGTTCTGCTGGTTTCCGCGGCCGTCGCGGCGCTGGCCGTTGTTGCGGTCGTTGCCACGGTCATTCCGCTGGCGGTTTTCGTGCTGGCGGGTTTGCTCGGCCAAAGTGGCGTTGGAGGTTTCGCTGGAGCCGCCGCCGAACACGCGCTTCAACCATCCCACTACGCCGCCGGAGGCGGCGGCTGCGGGTGCGGACGCAGCGGGCGCCTTGACGAATGCAGGAGCGGGCGCTGCCGCTTCCTCGCGCTCTTCGCGGATCGGCGCGGGCTGGCTGTGCTTGACGTGGGTGACCGCGGGCGCGGGAATGTTCAACTGCGCCTTGGTCAATGCGTGCACGGGCAGCTTGCGTGGGGTATTGCGCTGGTAGCTGGGCTTGGAGGTTTCCTCGCCGAGCTCGTTCTCGCGGATGCGGGTGACTTCGTAGTGCGGCGTATGCAGCGCTTCGTCGGCGACGATGACGATGGGCGCGTCGTGGCGCTTTTCGATTTCACGCAACGCGTTGCGCTTTTCGTTGAGAAGGAAGTTGGCAATCTCCACCGGGGCCTGCACCAGCACCTGTCCGGTGTTCTCCTTCATCGCATGCTCTTCGGCCACGCGGATGATGGACAGCGACAGCGATTCGATGCTGCGCATGCGGCCGTGGCCTTCGCACTGCGGGCACACGATCTGGCTGGATTCGCCCAGCGAGGGGCGCAGGCGCTGGCGGCTCATTTCCATCAGGCCGAAACGCGAGATGCGGCCGATCTGCACGCGCGCGCGGTCGTACTTGAGTGCGTTCTGCAGGCGGTTTTCGACGTCGCGCTGGTGCTTGCTGCTGGACATGTCGATGAAGTCGATGACCACCAGGCCGCCCAGGTCGCGCAGGCGCAACTGGCGGGCCACTTCGTCGGCCGCTTCCATGTTGGTCTGGAAGGCGGTGTCTTCGATGTCGCTGCCCTTGGTGGAGCGCGAGGAGTTGACGTCGATCGCGGTCAGGGCTTCGGTCTGATCGACCACGATGGAGCCGCCCGAGGGCAGGCGCACGTTGCGCTCGTAGGCGCCTTCGATCTGCGACTCGATCTGGAAGCGGTTGAACAGCGGAATGTCGTCGGTGTAGTGCTTGAGCTTGCGCAGGTTGTGCGGCATCACCTGTTCTATGAACTCCTTCGCCGTGGCGTAGAGCTCAGGGGTGTCGACCAGGATCTCGCCGACGTCCGCACGCAGGTAGTCGCGCAGGGCGCGCACGATCAGGCGCGACTCCTGGTAGATCAGGAACGGGGCCGGCTTGCTGAGCGCGGCTTCGGCGACCGAGCGCCAGACCTGCAGCAGGTAGTCCAGGTCCCATTGCAGTTCCTCGGCGTCGCGGCCGACGCCGGCGGTGCGGATGATCACGCCCATGTCTTCGGGGATGACCAGCGCGTCCATCGCTTTCTTCAGCTCGGCGCGGTCGTCGCCCTCGATCCGGCGCGAGACGCCGCCGGCGGTGGGCGAGTTGGGCATCAGCACCATGTAGCGGCCGGCCAGCGAGATGAACGTGGTCAGGGCGGCGCCCTTGTTGCCGCGCTCGTCCTTGTCGACCTGCACTACGACTTCCTGGCCTTCGCGCAGGAGTTCCTTCAGGCCGGCCTTGTTGTGGTCGACGCCTGCCTGGAAATAGTCGCGGGAGATTTCCTTCAGCGGCAGGAAGCCATGGCGTTCGCCGCCGTATTCGACGAAGGCCGCTTCCAGGGAAGGCTCGAGCCGGGTGATCCGGCCTTTATAGATGTTGGACTTCTTCTGTTCTTTGGACGGTTGTTCGATATCGATGTCGTACAGGGTCTGTCCGTCAACGATGGCGACGCGCAGTTCTTCTTCCTGCGTCGCATTGATCAGCATACGTTTCATTGTGCGTTCCTCGCGCGCTGCTACCGCGCGGAACACCGTGGGTTTCGCATTCTGGATACTGCTCGCCACCCCTCGCGCAGGCGCGAACGGGGCAGGGTTGGTTTCCAGCGCTGCAACACCACGGCAGGCCGCGGGAGCGCTTTGGTTCATTTAACAAATATGTTTCGGACCGGAGGCTGCCCGGGAATAACCCTTGCGCCTCACGGGGCATGTTCAGCTACCGACGTCTGACGCATCGGGCGATATCCGGATTCGCCGACCAGCCGCGGTAACATTCACAGCCCCGAGGGCGGTGGCTACGCACTTTGCCGGAATCGCGGGAAGCTGGGCTTCTGGCCCGCAGCATCGTGAAGATGCTGGTTAACTTCCAGCGAAATCAAACCCTTATCTCGCCCCCCGAGTGTATCAGAATAAAAGACGGATGACCGATCAGCCCCCCGCAAGCAAGCCCGAAGGGGCCACCAAGACCGCCGTTCGCACCATCAAGGTGCCTGAAGACCGCGACGGGCAGCGCCTGGACAACTTCCTGCTGGGCCAGCTGAAGGGCGCCCCGCGCAGCCTGGTCTACAAGCTGGTGCGCAGCGGGCAGGTCCGGATCAACGGCGGGCGGGCCAAGGCGGACCGCAAGCTGCTGTCCGGCGACGAGGTTCGTATTCCACCCGTCAGTCTCAGCGATCCGGAAGACAAAGCCCCGCCGCCGAGCGGGTTCCTGCAACGGCTGGAAGCGGCGATCGTGTTCGAGGACGCGCGTCTGCTGGTGCTGAACAAGCCCACTGGCGTGGCCAGCCATGGCGGCAGCGGCATCAGTCATGGCGCCATCGAAACCTTGCGGGCGCTGCGGCCCAACATGAATCTGGAACTGGTGCACCGGCTGGACCGGGATACCTCCGGCCTGCTGATCGTGGCCAAGAAGCGTTCCGCCTTGACCGAGTTGCAGGCGCTCATGCGCGAGGAGGGCGGCACCGGCATCAACAAGCGCTATCTGACCCTGCTGATCGGGCGCATGCCCGATGGAACCATGAGCGTGGATGCGCCGTTGCATGTCGGCCTGCGCCAGGGCGGAGAGCGCCATGTGCAAGTTAATGCGATCGGCAAGGAGTCGGTAAGTCACTTCAAGGTGCTGGAGCGGCGCAGCGGACACTCGTACTGCGAAGTCAGGATCGAAACCGGACGCACCCACCAGATCCGCGTGCATGCCCAGCACATCGGCCACCCGGTGGCAGGCGACGACAAGTACGGCGATGAGGCGGTCAACAAGCGGTTGCGCGAACAGGTGGGGCTGAAGCGTCTGTTCCTGCATGCGGCGTCGTTGGAGTTCGCGCTCGATGGCGGGAGGGCGCCTTATGTGCTGAATGCGCCGCTTGCGGACGATCTGGCCGCGGCGCTGGATCGTCTTGCCTGATCTGTAGGTTCCTGTGCGTCGGGGACGTGGCCCCGACCTACGTCAGGATTTCGCGTCGAGCGCGAAGCACTGGCTCGGCCGTTCGGCCGGAGGCGTGAACCGCACTGGCACCTGCAGGCCCTGCACGACCGGTTTGCCGTTGCGGGTGGCCGCTTCGAAGATCCAGGTGTGCACGGCTGACTTGGCCGAGGCGTCCAGTTTGGGCTGGCCGCTGCTGGCGAGCAGTTTCACTTCCACCGGCTTGCCTTCGACGCCGACCACCACATTGAACACCGCGGTGCCGCCGATGTTGGCGCAGGCCAGTTCGATGGGGTAGTCGGGCTTGGGTGTCTGCACCGCGGTCAGCGGGGTGGAGGGAATCGCCGCCACGACCGGAGCGTCATCGCCGCAGCCGGCAATCAGGGAAAAGGAAAGCGCCAGGAAGGTGCAGGCCGCGCGTGGAAAAACGCGGTGAATCGGGTTGGTGTCCATATCGGCAGTTTCCGGAGTGGGAGTGGAGTCGGCGCGCTGGCCCGGATTCAATTGGCAAGCAGGTCGGCCTTGGCCGCGCAGATAAAATCGTTCTCGCTGAGACCGCCCACGTCGTGCGTGGAGTAGCGCACGACGGCGCGGTTGTAGTGAACCCCAAGATCGGGGTGGTGGTCCTCGGTATGGGCGACATAGGCCAGCGCGTTCACGAAGGCCATGGTCTGGTAGTAGTTGTCGAAATGGAAAATCCTGCACAACGCGCGGCCTTCCTCGACCAGATCCCAACCCGGGACCTCAAGGATCAGTTCAGCCACGCGGGCCTGGGTGAGTTTGTGTTCGCTGCCCTTGAGCGGCAGGCAATGCGCTTGGGCCAGGGGGATCAGGTCGGACATGGGGGCTTCCTCGGCGTGGACTGGCTGAACGTAACATCCATGCCGTTATGTGCTCGAATGAGCGTCTAACAATAGGGTGGCTAGAATAGCCGCATGATCCATATCTCCGACACCGCCCAGACCCATTTCCGCAAACTGATCGAACGCGAAGCGCTGCCCGGCCTGGGCGTACGGCTGAGCGCGGTCGATCCGGGCACCGCGCGCGCCGACGCGCGCCTGGAGTTCGCCGAACCGCGCGATCTGGTGGGCGACGAATGGGCGGTCGATTGCGAAGGCTTCACCGTCTATATCGATGCGCAAAGCGTCGCCTGGCTGGATGGCGCCGAGATCGACTACGTGACCCAAGGCGCCGGCAGCCAGCTCACCATCAAGGCGCCGAAGATCAAGGGACAGGCGCCAGCCGAATCCGCCTCGCTGGTGGAACGCGTGCGGTGGGTGGTGGAGAACGAAATCAACCCGCAACTGGCCCAGCACAAGGGCAGGGTGGCGGTGGAGCAGGTAAGCGCGGACGGCGTGGTGCTGCTACGTTTCGGCGGCGGCTGCAACGGCTGCGGCATGGCGGACGTGACCCTGAAGCAGGGTATCGAGAAGACCCTGATGGCGCGCGTTCCCGGCATCACCGCGGTGCGCGACGTCACCGATCACGATACCGGCGACGCACCGTACATCCCGCGCGACAACGCGGCCTGATTCCCGCTTTCCGGTGACGAGAGCCGCCGAAATCATCGCAGCGCTGCAGGCGGGCAAGCCAGCGCCCATCCTGGAACGCCACACCGGCATGCCCTACGGCTGGGGCCTGTGGCTGCGCGCGTTGAGGGAAAAGCTGGGCGTGATCCGTCACGACAGCGCCGAGGCCATCGTCCGGCTATTCGCCGAACGGCCCGTGCCCGAAACTCCGCGCCGTCCGTTGGCGTTGAACCGCTGGCAGGCTTTCCGCTCGATGTTCTACCAGGACTGGGGCCCGCCGCTGCGCGAGGACCGCAGACTGCGCTGGTTCGCCGGCGGCATCAGTTTCTTCATGCATCTGCTGTTCGTGCTGTTGCTGATGCTGCTGGCGATGATCAAATTGCCGCCTCCACCGGCGGCCGAAGATGAGAGCCGCGTGCAGGTCGAGTTCATGGGCCAGGGAACTCCCGAAGAAGAAGGCGGTGGACCGCCTGCAGCGCAATCAGAATCCGCCGCCGCTGCCGCCGCGCAGTCGGCGGCGGCTCCGTCTTCGAGCGCGCCTGCAGAAACCGCGCAGGCTTCGGCGGTGCCGCAACAGGAAGTTCCCGCGCCCGCTCCGCCGGTGGCGCAGCAGAACGTGCAGGTTACCGAAACGCCTGCGCCCACCACGACGTTCGTGTTGCCGCCCGCTACTCCGCGTTCTGTGGAAATCGCGCCGCCGCAGCTCAAGCCGCGCGAACTGGGCGTGCCGACCCGTGAGGTCACGGTAGTGGAAACGCCCCCAGCGCAGCGCGAACTGCCGCAACGGGAGATCGCGACCCCGCAGATCGCCCAGCCCACCCAGGAAGTCCGGCAGCGTGAGATCGCGGCGCCGTTGCCGCAGATTCGCAGCGCACAGGTTCCTTCGCGTGCAATCGCTGCGCCCGAGTTGCGCGCGCCAGCGCAGAGTGTGCGTCAGGTCGAGATAGCGGCACCCAATCGCGGTACGGCCTCTTCCAGCAGTACGGCCAATACGACCAGCCCTTCCACCACCGGCGATTCCGCGCGCGCCCCCAGCGCACAGCAGGGCACGCAACCGAACTCGACCGCCGCCGGTTCTTCCGCCGCCGCCAACCGTCCCGGCGGTCTCGCCACGCCCACCCGCGGGGACGACTGGGGCGACTCCACCCGCAATACGCCCGGCTCGACGACCGGCGGCCGTGCAGGCGATGGTCCTGGTCTGTTCAATGCCGATGGCAGCGTGCGCGTGCCTTCCAACGCCACCGGCGACACGGCGCGTCCCGGTGCGCCCGGTTCCAAACAGCAGCAGCGCGCCGACGCCGATCGCGCCAACAAATGGCTAGAGCGCCCCGAGTTCCCTTACGAGCCCGGCATGTTCGACAAGTACTGGCGTCCGACCAACGAATCGCTGCTGGGCGAATGGGTGCGCCGCAATATCCGCGAAGTGGAAATGAAGATCCCGGGCACCAACAAACGGGTGAGATGCGTGGTGTCGATCCTGCAGGCCGGTGGAGCCTGCGGTTTGTTCGATCCCAATCTCAACGAGCAGCCGGCCGTGGCACGGCCGCCGCCGGATATTCCGGTCAAGCGCAATCCGATCCCTACCGATAGTTGATCGGCCCACTGCGGCCGGCATTGCCGGGCCGCGCAGCTTGCCTGAGCCTGGACTAGGTTCCGGACGCTTTGACCTTCGGCGCGTGGATCCGTGGTCGCCGACGGTAAAGCTCGTAGGCCAGGGACGCCACGATGATGACTACGACCAATCCCAAACCGGCCTTGGCGCCTTCGTCGGTCGCCGGAGACAGGAAAATATTTCCCGCCGTCATCCACCACAGGAGCAGCACCACGAACCCCAGGGCGAAAGCAGTGGACAAACGCCGCGTCAGTTTCGACCAGCGGCCCTTCAGCATGGCTACGAACATGGTGGCGAAGCCGCCTAGCCACAGCAGGATCACCGGTGGCGCGCGCTCACGCAGGAACGTCGGATCGAAGGCGAAGATTCGCGGCATGGGTTCGGGCAGCAGCGCAGCTGTCCACGGCAGGCAGATCATGAATGCCACTCCGATGGCATACCAAGCCAGGCCGAAAGCCATGGCGTTGCGGTTGATCCGTTCCGGGTCGACGGTGCGGGGGTTCCAGGTCCGCTTGAACATCCCCGACTCGCGAGCGAACATGCCGATCAACGCCATCGTCACCATGAATCCCGGCCACCAGAACGCACCCAGGCCCCAGCTGAACCACCAGGCGACCACGGGTTGTCCATCGAACACGCGCGGAAGCGTCAGTGCCCATTGCAGGGCTATGCCTCCCAGCGACAGCAGCGCGAAGGTCTTGGTCTGTTCGGCGGGAATGATCGCCACCACGCCGGGAGGGCGATAGCGCGCCGCCACTTCGGTGGGCGCGCCGAAGTCACGCAGCATGTCCAAGACCGCATCATCCGTGGCCGCGTCCTGCGTCCTCTCGGCCAGCATCTGGGTCAGCAGATCGCGAAGCTCGAAGCCGATTTCGTTGCGCTCCTTGCGGGGCAAGTGGCGCATCACCTCGGCTACATAGGCTTCGATCACGTCATTCGAGCTCATTTGTCACTCCTCTCAAGTAGTCCGGCCATGGTCCCGACCAGGGCGTTCCAGGTGGCGGTCAGTTCGACGAGCAGCGCCTCGCCAGCGTCGTTAAGCCGGTAATAGCGGCGCGGCGGGCCGTCTTCGATCCGCCACTCCGAAGCCAGCAGGCCCTGGCCTTCCAAGCGGCGAAGCAAGGGATAAAGCGTGCCTTCCTCGATCGGCATTCCGCGCAGCGCCAGGGCCTGGCGCAGGGAATAGCCGTACTGGACTTCGCGCAGCTGGGACAGCACCGCCAGCACTAGCGCGCCACGACGGAGCTCAAGTTCCAGCTTTGGGGTCGGGTTGGAGTTGGGTTCTACCATACGGCACCTGATAATGTTTGACACACATTACAATGTGATACACAGTATGTAAAGAGGGTAGGACGGAATTTTTTGCTCCAGGGTCGCTGGCGCGGGCTGTGGCGCTTCTGGGCAGGGCCGGCCAATCGAGTCAAACGGCCAAAAAAAACCCCCAGCAGGCTGGGGGTCGGAAGACTTGAATGGCTTGCCTGGTGGGCTCAATCGACGCCGTGCAGGTCACGCAGTTTCGAGGGGCGCGAGCCGAAGTAGGCGGCCAGGTCGGAAATCTCCTGGTCGGTCAACGCTGCTGCTTGCGGCGTCATCTGCGGATTCTGACGGTCGCCGGCCCGGTAGGCCTGAAGCGCGTGGGCGATGTAGTCGCCGTACTGGCCGCCGAGCTTGGGATAGGTGGGATCGATGGGCGCATTGCCTTCGGCGCCGTGGCAATCGATGCAGCTCTGCTTGGTCGCTTCGCTCTTCACCTGCGCGCGTTTCTCGCCGGCGGCGATGTGGCCGTCGGGCAGGCCGGCGGACGAGCTGGAACCATGTTCGCCGCTGGCATGGCCGGGATCTTCGGCGGCGACTTCGTTGTTCTGGGAGCAGGCGGCCAGGGCGAGGGCGGCGAGCAGGGCGATGGCTAGACGCGGGGCGTGCACGGCGTTCGACATGGGCGGCTTACTTCACAGAAGAGAGATAGGCGGAAATATCGGCGATGTCCTGGTCAGAGAAACTCTGGGCCTGGGCTTGCATCGTCGGGTGCTTGCGGTTGCCTTTCTTGTATTCGGTCAGCGCCTGGGTCAGGTACTCGGCCGACTGGCCGCCGATGCGGGGCACATGGAAGCTGGGATAGGCGTTCTTGTAGCCGGTAACGCCGTGGCAACCCTGGCAGGTATAGGCCAGAGTGCGGCCGGCCTGGGCGTTGCCGACCAGTACGGCGGGCGTTGCCGGGGCTGGCGCAGCGGCCGCAGGAGCGGGCGCTGCCTCGGCGGGCTTGGCGGCCGAGGGGGCAGGGGTTTGGGCGGTAACAACGGCCACCGATAGGGCGGCGGCCAAGGCAAGGCAAGCGGCGAGCGGCAGCGGTCGCATCATGTCGTAATCCGGGACTCTCTCATTGCGCGCGCTACGTCCAACCGCAGCGCTTGGCTGCGGCAAGTATAGCGTGCGACTCCCGAAGCCTGCCATCCGTAGCTTGCTAGCCGGTTCGTGCGAGCAGGCGCATGCTGTCGGTCGCGGCTTCTTTTTTTTGGCAGCCAACACACTTCACGACGCAAGTCACCATGACCTTCGGCGCATGCCGTACCCGTACTTGGGTGATATACCTATGTACAACACCTAACAACCACCCGGTACCACCATGTCTCGACCCGACTTCATCGCAGGCCGTCTCTCGATGCGTGCGCTCCGTGCGTCCGCGCTTATCTGTGTTTTTGTGTTCGCCCTGGCCGCCTGCAAGAAAGGGGATGGAGAAGCCCAGGCCAAGCCGGGCGATCCGCCGAAAGGGCCGGATGCGGTACCGGTGGAAGTCGCCAAGGCGGCCCATCGTCCGGTCGCAGCAAGCTATACCGGCACCGCGGCGCTGGAGCCGCGCGGAGAATCGCAGGTGGTGGCCAAGACCTCAGGTGTGGCCTTGGCGGTGATGGTGGAAGAAGGCCAGGTAGTCCGCGCCGGTCAGCCGCTGGTGCGGCTGGATCCTGACCGCTCGCGTCTGGCCGTGGCCCAGGCTTCGGCGCAGATGCACAAGCTGGAAAACAACTACAGCCGCGCCAAGCAGCTGGTCGCCCAGCAGATGATCAGCGCCAACGACGTGGACCAGATCAAGTTCGATCTGGAGAACGCGCGCGCCCAGTACACCATGGCCACGCTGGAGCTTTCTTACACCACGGTGGTGGCGCCGATCTCCGGCGTGATCGCCTCGCGCTCGATCAAGACCGGCAACTTCGTGCAGATCAACACGCCGATTTTCCGCATTGTCGACAACTCGCGGCTGGAAGCCACGCTCAATGTCCCCGAACGCGAGATCTCCACGCTTAAGGCGGGCCAGCCGGTCGAACTGGCCGCCGACGCGCTGCCGGGCCAGACCTTCACCGGCACCGTGGACCGCATCGCGCCGGTGGTCGATTCGGGCAGCGGCACTTTCCGGGTGGTCTGCACCTTCGCCGGCGACGGCCTGCTGCAGCCGGGCATGTTCGGACGCATCAAGATCGATTACGACAAGCGCGCCGACGCGCTGGTGGTGCCGCGCGTAGCGTTGCTGGACGACGATGGCGATCCGGCGGTGTTCGCGGTGCGCAACGGCAAGGCGGCACGGGTTTCAGTCAAATTGGGCTATATGGATGGCGAGTGGGTGGAAATCCGCGAAGGCCTCAAGCCGGGCGACGGCGTGGTAACCGCCGGCAAGATCGCGCTGCGCGACGGCACGCCGGTGGAGGTCATTGGCGATGCCAAGAAGAAGACCGCCACCGCCAAGGTGGAGGTTGAAGCAGCCGGTAAGAAGAAATGAGCGGCCACGGCCCCGACCGGGGGGCTCCGGATCACGGAGCTGCGGGCCCCGAAGCGAACGATCCCTTGGCGCCGCCTGCCGGTCTGACCGGCGGCGGACTGGTGGAATTCTCCACACGCCGCCGCGTCACCGTGGCGATGTTCTGGGTCACCATGTTCCTGTTCGGCTGCATCGCGCTGGCCGCGTTGAAGGTCAACCTGCTGCCGGACCTCAGCTATCCCACCCTGACCGTGCGCACCGAGTACACCGGTGCGGCGCCTTCGGAAATCGAGACTTTGATTTCGGAGCCGGTGGAAGAAGCCGTCGGCGTGGTGAAGAACCTGCGCAAACTGAAATCCGTTTCGCGCACCGGCCAGAGCGACGTGGTGCTGGAATTCGCCTGGGGCACCGACATGGACCAGGCCAGCCTGGAGGTGCGCGACAAGATGGAAGTGCTGCAGCTACCGCTGGAAGCCAAGGCGCCGGTGCTGCTGCGTTTCAATCCCTCCACCGAGCCGATCATGCGGCTTGCGCTGTCGTCGAAAGTCGCCGGCAAGACCGAGGCCGATTCCGTCCGCCAGCTCACCGAGCTGCGCCGCTATGCCGACGAGGACCTGAAGAAGAAGCTGGAGCCGGTTGAAGGCGTGGCCGCGGTCAAGGTCGGCGGCGGCCTGGAAGACGAAATCCAGGTCGATATCGATCAACAGAAACTCGCGCAGCTCAATCTGCCTATCGACACGGTGATACAGCGCCTGCAGCAGGAGAACATCAACATTTCCGGCGGCCGTCTGGAGCAGGGTTCGCAGCGCTATCTGGTGCGTACCGTCAACCAGTTCGCCACCGTCGAAGAAATCCGCAACATGCTGGTCACCACGCAGAGCGGCGGCAGCAATGCCGCTGCCAGCGCGGCGGCGCAAATGGCGGCCATCGCCGCCTCCACCGGCGATGCGGCGGCCATGGCGGCGGCGGCTTCGGTGCAGAGCGCGAACTCCTCATCGTCCAGCACTATCGCTGGCGGCATGCCGGTGCGCCTGAAGGACATCGCCGATGTGCGCCAGGGCTACAAGGAGCGTGAAGGCATCATCCGTCTGGCCGGCAGCGAAGCGGTCGAGCTGGCGATCTACAAGGAAGGCGACGCCAACACGGTCGCCACGGCCGACGCCATCCAGGCGAAGCTGGAGCAAATCAAAAGTCAGGTTCCGCCGGACGTCGATCTCACTCCCATCGACGACCAGTCTCAGTTCATCCGCCATGCCATCAGCGACGTGAAGGTGGACGCGGTGATCGGTGGTTTGCTGGCGATCCTGATCATCTTCCTGTTCCTGCGCGATGGCTGGAGCACCTTCGTGGTGGCGCTGTCGTTGCCGGCTTCCATCGTCACCACGTTCTTCTTCATGGACCAGTTGGGCCTGAGCTTGAACGTGATGTCGCTGGGCGGCCTTGCGCTGGCCACCGGCCTAGTGGTGGACGACTCCATCGTAGTGCTGGAAAGCATCGCCAAGGCACGGGAGCGGGGCTTAAGTGTGCTGCAGGCCGCGATCACCGGCACGCGCGAAGTCAGCATGGCGGTGGTGGCTTCCACTTTGACCACCATCGCGGTGTTCCTGCCGCTGGTGTTCGTGCAGGGCATCGCCGGGCAGTTGTTCCGCGACCAGGCGTTGACGGTGGCCATCGCCATCGCGGTGTCGCTGGTGGTGTCGATGACGCTGATCCCGATGCTTAGCGCATTGAAGGGCAGGCCGCCGATGGCCTTCCCGGAAGAGGCTCCGCATCCGGACTGGCAGCCTAAGTCGCGCTGGCAAAAACCTCTCGCGGCCACCGAGCGCGGCATCGGTATTGGTGTGCGCGGCGTCTTCTTCGGCATCGTATGGTTCTTCATCCGGATCTGGCGCGGCCTGGTGGCCATCGTCGGTCCGGTGATGCGCAAGGCCAGCGATCTGGCGATGATGCCTTACGACCACGCCGAACGTGGTTACATGAAGCTGTTGCCCGGTTCATTGCGCCGTCCCTGGCTGGTGCTGGGCTTCGCCGCGGCGGCATTTGTCCTGACCATGATGACCGTGCCGATGCTGGGTGCGGACCTGATTCCGCAGCTAGCGCAGGACCGCTTCGAGATGACGGTGAAACTGCCGCCCGGCACGCCGTTGCGCGAAACCGACAGTCTGGTGCGCAGCTTGCAGCAGACGCACGCCAAGGATGAAGGCATCCGCGCGCTGTACGGCGTCAGCGGCACCGGTACGAGACTGGATGCCAGTCCTACCGAGAGTGGCGAGAACATCGGAAAGATCACCGTGGTGATGGCCGATGGCGGCAGCAAAGAGCTCGAGGCAGAGGAAACCGAAAAGCTGCGTGCGTCGATGAAGGATCATCCGGGCGCGCAAGTGGATTTCCGCCGTCCGGAACTCTTCAGTTTCTCCACGCCGCTGGAAATCGAGTTGCGCGGTCAGGATCTGGACACGATCCAGCGCGCGGGCCAGAAGATGGCGGCCATGCTGCGCGCCAATCCGCACTATGCCGACGTCAAGTCGACGGTGGAGGAGGGCTTCCCCGAAATCCAGATCCGCTTCGACCAGGACCGCGCCGGTGCGCTGGGCCTGACCACGCGCCAGATCGCCGACATAGTGGTCAAGAAGGTGCGCGGCGATGTGGCCACGCGCTACAGCTTCCGCGACCGCAAGATCGACGTGCTGGTGCGTGCGCAGGAATCGGATCGCGCTTCGGTGGAAAGCATCCGCAAGCTGATCGTCAACCCGGGCAGTTCGCGTCCGGTGACGTTGGAGTCGGTGGCGGAGGTGGTCTCCACCACCGGACCCAGCGAAATCCATCGCGCCGACCAGGTGCGCGTGGCCATCGTCTCGGCCAATCTGCGCGATATAGATCTGGGCGGTGCGGTGAACGAAGTGCGCGACATGGTCGCCGAGAACAATCTCGGCGCTGGCATCGGCATGCACATCGGCGGGCAGGGCGAGGAACTGGCCGAATCGGTCAAGGCGCTGCTGTTCGCCTTCGGCCTCGCGATCTTCCTGGTCTACCTGGTGATGGCTTCGCAGTTCGAATCACTGCTGCATCCGTTTGTGATCCTGTTCACCATCCCGCTGGCGCTGGTGGGCGCGGTGCTCGCGTTGCTGCTGACGCGTTCGCCGGTGTCGGTGGTGGTTTTCATCGGCCTGATCCTGCTGGTAGGCCTGGTGGTGAAGAACGCGATCATCCTGATCGACAAGGTCAACCAGTTGCGCGAGGCCGGCGTTGCCAAGCGCGAAGCACTGGTGGAAGGCGCCCGCTCGCGTCTGCGACCCATCATCATGACCACCTTGTGCACGCTGTTCGGCTTCCTGCCGCTGGCGCTGGCCTTCGGCGAAGGCGCGGAAGTGCGTTCGCCGATGGCGATCACCGTGATCGGCGGCCTGCTGGTTTCCACGCTGCTGACGCTGGTGGTCATCCCGGTGGTGTACGACCTGCTGGACCGCCGTTCGGACGAGTATTACGCCGAACGCGGCCGCCTGCATCGCGCTTCCTTGGAAGCGGACAGTGAAGGGCTCGAACCCGCATGAGCATCGCCGAACTGAGCATCAAGCGGCCGGTCAGCGCGATCATGCTGTTCGTGTCGTTGACCGCGATCGGGCTTATCGCCGCGTTCCGTCTGCCCTTGGAGGCTTTCCCGGAAGTGTCGCCGCCCTTCATCTTCGTGCAGTTGCCCTATGTGGGCTCGACACCCGAGGAAGTGGAGCGCACAGTGCTGCGGCCGGTGGAAGAGACGCTGTCCACCATGCCCGGCATCAAGCGCATGGACACCAGCGCCAATGCCGACGGCGCGCAGCTTTTCATCCAGTTCACCGATTGGGAGCGGGATGTCGCCATCGCCGCCTCCGATGCGCGGGAGCGCATCGACGCCATCCGCGACGATCTGCCGGACGACTTGCAACGCTACTTGGTGCTGAAGTTCTCGACCACGGATCAGCCGGTGTTGCGCGTGCGTCTGGCCAGCGACATGGACCTGGCCAGCTCTTACGACATGATCGACCGCGAGTTCAAGCGGCGCATCGAGCGCATTCCCGGTGTCGCGCGCGTGGATATCTCCGGCGCCCAGGCCAACGAGGTGGAGATCGCGATCGACCAGGATCGCTTGACCGCGCACAACCTGGGCCTCAACGATCTGACCACGCGCCTGCAGGCGATCAATTTCTCGGTCTCCGCCGGCACCATCACCGATGGCGGGAGCCGGCTGCGCGTGCAGCCGGTCGGCGAGCTGACCGACCTGCAGCAATTGCGCGACCTGGTGATCGGCAACAACGGCGTGCGTCTGTCAGACATCGCCGAGGTGCGTTTGAAACAGGAGCGCACGACCTTGGGCCGGCGCCTGGACGGCAAGAAGGCGGTGGGTTTGGACATCTTCAAGGAGCGCAGCGCGAATCTTGTCGAAGTCTCCAAGCGCGCGTTGGCTGAAGTTGAGGAAATCCGCAAGGAACCTTCGTTGAACGACCTGCAGATCAAGGTCATCGACAACCAGGGCGACAACGTCACCACTTCGCTGATAGAGCTCGCCGAGGCCGGCGGTATCGGTCTGGTGCTGTCCATCGCGGTGCTGTTCTTCTTCCTGCGCCATTGGCCCTCGACCATGATGGTCACGCTGGCCATTCCGATCTGCTTCATCATGACCCTGGGCTTCATGTACTTCGCGGGGGTCACGCTCAACATCCTGTCGATGATGGGCCTGCTGCTGGCCATCGGCATGCTGGTGGACAACGCCGTGGTGGTGGTGGAGAGCATCTACCAGGAACGCGAGCGCATGCCCAACCAGCCGCGGCTGGCGTCCATCGTGGGCACGCGCCACGTGGCCATCGCGCTGTCGGCCGGTACGCTGTGCCATTGCATCGTGTTCGTGCCCAATCTGTTCGGCGAGCGCAACTTCCTCAGCATCTATCTGTCGCAGATCGCCATCACCATCTCGGTGTCGCTGCTGGCCTCGTGGCTGGTGGCGGTGAGCCTGATCCCGATGCTGTCCGCGCGCCTGAAGACACCGCCTGCGGTCGGCAACACCAACGGCATCATCCCGCGCATGCAGAAGCGCTATGCCGGACTGTTGCGCTGGACCCTGGAGCATCGCGGCTGGAGCGTGATGGGCATCCTGTTGATCATCATGGTCAGCATCGTGCCGATGGTCTTGACCAAGAAGAACATGTTCGGCGGCGACGACGGCGGCGAGACCAACATCTTCTACCAGTGGAAGGGCTCCTACAGCCTGAAACAGATGTCGGACGAGGTGCTGAAGGTCGAGCAGTTCATGGACGCCAACCGCAAGCGCTTCCACGTCGAGCAGATCTACTCCTGGTACAGCGAGCAGGGCGATGCGGGCACCCGTATCAAGTTCGACATGACCGAACTTGATAACGACGACACCAAAGCCCTGATCGACGAAATCCGCAAGGAACTGCCCAAGTCCGCGCGGGCCACCGTCGGTATCGGCAATGACGGCGGCCAGGGCGGTGGAGGCGGTCAGCCGGGCCAGAACGTACAAGTGCAATTGGTGGGCGATTCCACCGAGACTCTGGCCGAGATCGCCAAGGACATTGTGCCGATGTTGTCCAAGAGTCCTCAACTGCGCGACGTGCGCGTGGATGCCGGCGACCAGAACAGCGAACTATCGGTGCGGGTGGATCGCGAGCGCGCTGCGGCGTTCGGTTTCAGCGCCAACGATGTGGCCAGTTTCGTGGGTATAGCCCTGCGTGGCGCGCCGCTGCGCGAGTTCCGTCGTGGTGAGAGCGAAGTGCCGGTATGGGTGCGTTTTGCCGGCGCCGAGCGGTACGGCATCGAAGACCTGGACAGCTTCATGGTGCGAGCGTCCGACGGACGCACGGTGCCGCTGCTGAGCATGGTGGATGTGGGCGTTAGCCCCGCCGCCACGCAGATCTCGCGGACCAATCGCCAGACCACGCTGACCGTGCAGGCCAACCTGGCCGACAAGGTCACCGTGCCCGAGGCGCGCAAGGCGATGGAGGACACCCTGAAGGCCGCTACGTTCCCGACCGGCTACAGCTATTCCTTCGATGGCGGCGCCTTCCAGGAAGAGGACGAGGCGGGTGCGCAGATGATGACCAACCTGGTCATCGCGCTGTTGCTGATCTACATCGTGATGGCGGCGGTGTTCGAATCGCTGCTGTTCCCGGCGGCGATCATGAGCGGCGTGCTGTTCTCGGTGTTCGGCGTGTTCTGGCTGTTCTGGCTGACAGGTACCGAATTCAACATCATGGCCTTCATCGGCATCCTGGTGCTGATGGGCGTGGTGGTGAACAACGGCATCGTGATGATCGAGCACATCAACAACCTGCGCCGGCGCGGCATGACCCGGACCGATGCGTTGGTGGAGGGCAGTCGCGAACGCCTGCGGCCCATCCTGATGACCATGGGCACGGCGATCCTGGCGATGATCCCCATCGCCTGGGGCAACACGCAGATGGGCGGCGACGGCCCGCCGTACTACCCGATGGCGCGCGCCATAGCCGGCGGTCTGGCGTTCTCCACGGTGGTCAGTCTGCTGTTCCTGCCGACCATCTACGCGATTCTGGACGATATGCGCAGCGGCACCGCACGTCTGTTCAAGCGTGCGCGTGCGCGCAAGGGAGAAGCCTTGCCTGCGGCTGCGATAGCGGCGCTGAAAGCCGAGTAAACAAGGCGGGCCTCGGCCCGCCATGGTTGTATCGTTTGTAGGGCCGAGCTTGCTCGGCTGCTCCTGGCGCGGAATCGGAAGCAGCCGAGCAAGCTCGGCTCTACAAGAATTCTGGGTCAGCCGACGAGTTTTCCCAGCATCCGCAAGCCGCCGGTCCACACGCCGATAGCGGTGCCCAGGCTGGTCAGGAAGAAGTTCAGCAGGATCCGCGCGACCCGGTTCTTCCACCAGCCGCGCACCGTCTGCACGTCATCGCGCAACGCCATGAAATCGGCGTGGGTGGGTTTGCGCAGCGCCGCTTCGACGAACGCGCTGACCGTGCCCGAGGCCAACGCCGGGTGCAGGGGCGTCAGCGGAGAAGAAACGAAGGCGGCCAGGATGCTCAGCGGATGGCCGCCAGCGATGGCGCAACCCAACGCGCCCAGCAGGCCGGTGGCCAGCACCCATTGCACGATGAGATCGGCGCCCACGTCGACACCGCCGCGGTAGAAGCCCCACGCGAATCCGCCGACCAGGAAAGCGGCCAGCGCGATGGTGAACCACGGCACTTTGCTCTTCTCGGGAACCGACTCCAGCGCGGCGCGCACCGTGGCGGGCGCTTCAACATCGCTCCGCAAATGCTCGGCCATGCCCTGCAGATGGCCGGCGCCGATCACCGTCAGTACCTCGCGCGCGCCGCTGGCGTGGGTGACCGACTCGCGCAGACGCGCGGCCATATAGCGGTCGCGTTCGGCGATGATGCTTTCATACAGCGCCGGGCTTTCCACTGCGAATTCGCCGAAGCTAGATTCCAGCAGGTCGCCCTGTTTGAGTTTTTCTATTTCGTCGTCGCCGACTTCCTCATCGGCGAACATCGCCATCATGATGCCAGCGCTGATCTTGGCGCGGCCCCACCAGCCCAGCCGGCTCAAGGCACGCTTGAAGGTCAGGCCGACTTCGCGGTCGATCAGGTGCAGCGGCAGATTGCGTTCGCGTGCGTCAAGCGCGGCTGCTTTCAGTTCGGCGCCCGGCTCCACGTCCAACTGCTCGGCCAGGCGCCGCTGGTAGGCGGCCAGTGCGAGGTTGGCGGCGAACAAATGGGTCTTGCCTTCGCGGATTACTTTCACCAAGTCGAGTTTGGCCAAGGCATCAGGATCGGTCAGCGCTTGCAGGCGCCCGGCGTCGAGCTCGATCGCGACCGTATCGTAATGACCGCTGGCGATCGCGGCCTGTACCGTTTCCACGCTGGTTCTGGAGACGTGCGCGGTCCCCAACAAGGTGTAGCGCACGCCGTCGCGCTCGACGATCTGGTGCGGCTGCCCGGCCAGCGGGTCTTGCAGGGAAGAGGAGGAGATATCGTTCATGGATTCATTCTTCGGAAGGTGCTTCGTTGTTGCCGCTGCCCAGCGCGCGCTGCATCTGCACGGTATCCAGCCAGCGCCCGTGTTTGCGGCCCAGGCCAGGGAATATGCCGATGATGTGGAAGCCGAGTTTTTCGTGCAGGACTACAGAGGCGCCGTTGCCGGGTTCGCCGATCACCGCCACCATCTGGCGGAAACCGAGCGCTTCGCAGTCGGCGATCAGGCGGGTGAGCAGGGCGCGGCCGACGCCTCTGCCTTGCACTTCTGCGCTGACGTAGACGGTGTCCTCGACAGTCCAGCGGTAACCGGCGCGGCCGCGATACGAACTGGCGTAGGCGTAGCCCGCGAAAACACCCTCTAGTTCGGCGACCAGAAAGGGATACCCGCCCGCCAGCAGTTCTTGCAAGCGTCGCGACATTTCCGCTTCGTCAGGCGCCTCGTACTCGTAAGTCGCCACGCCGTCGCGTACTTCCCGTGCGTACACCGCGTGGATGTGCGGAATGTCGGCAAGGGTCGCCTTGCGCAGTTGCAGGTTCAATCGATATACCGCTTCAGCAGATCGCCATAAGCGTCGATGCGCCGGTCGCGCAGGAACGGCCAGATGCGGCGCACGTGTTCGCTGCGCGCCAGGTCGACTTCGGTGCTGAGGATTTCCGGCTCGCCGCCGGCTTCGGCAATGAATTCGCCTTGCGGGCCCAGCACATGGCTATTGCCCCAGAACTGGATGCCGGAGATCGGTGGATTCTCGATCTCGGTGACTGCGCCGGGATCTGCGTTGACCAACCGCACCGCGCCGCGAAGATCGAGGCCGCTCGGGTTGGGTGCCGGCTCGTGTCCGACGCGGTTGCATGAGAGCACCGGCAAGCCATTGGCGACCGCGTGGCCACGGTGACTGAGAATCCAGGCATCGCGTTGGCGGTTCTTCTCGGCTTGTTCATCGGACGGATCCCAACCTATCGCGGTGGGATACAGCAGCAGTTCCGCGCCTGCCAGCGCCATCAGCCGTGCGGCTTCCGGATACCACTGGTCCCAGCACACCAGCACGCCGAGCCTGCCCACCGAGGTATCGATGGGCTTGAAGCCGAGATCGCCGGGGGTGAAATAGAATTTTTCGTAGAAGCCCGGATCGTCCGGGATATGCATCTTGCGGTACTTGCCCAGGGTGCTGCCGTCTTTCTCGAAGACCACCGCGGTGTTGTGGTACAGGCCGGCGGCGCGGCGCTCGAACAACGAACTGACCAGCACCACGCCATGCTGCTTGGCCAGCTTGCCCAGGCGCTCGGTACTGGGGCCGGGGATGGGTTCGGCCAGGTCGAACTCCGCCACCGATTCGTGCTGGCAGAAGTACGCGCCGTTGTGCAGTTCCTGCAGCAGCACCAGCCTGGCGCCGCGCTTGGCCGCTTCGGCCACGCGTGCTTCGATCACCGAAAGATTGGCCTCGGCATCGCCATGGTTTTTTTCCTGGATCAGGGCGACGGGCAGGGTGGTGCGCAGGGTCATGTCGATGGGGAGCGGGGCGGGGAGGGGCATGTTATCGCGTAAGGCAGCAAGGAAGGCCGCCGAGCGATGAACGCCGCGCTATTGCGTGCCTATGGCGGCTTCGCGGCGATGATGCCAGCGCCCCAGCATGCCGCCCGTGGCGGCCCAGGCCAGCGCGATCCCGGCGCCGATCAGCATCGCCAGCGCAGGATGTTCGGCAACCAGATCCAGTCCGCGTTTGACCCAGCCGCTCACCGCATCGCCGCCCCGGTACACCACGGTGTCGATGAAGTTCTTGGCTTTGTACTTTTCCCCGGGAGTGACGACGGTGTAAAGCATCTCCCGCCCGGGCCGCACGAAGGCGTATTCGCCCGCGCGCCGCACCACCATCACCACCACGAACACGGCGAAGGTCGGCGCCAGCGCCAGCCAGACGAATCCCACCGCCACCACGACCGGCACGGCCACCAGCAGCACGCCGACGCCCAGCCGTTGCGCGACGCGGCCGGTGAGGAAGATCTGGGTCAGGATGGCCAGGCTCTGCACGACGACGTCGATGGTGCCGAACACCTGCGTCTGCCGGGTCTTGTCGCTGAAGGTCTCGGCCACCAGCCGCGCCTGTTCGAAATACAGAAACGTGGTGACGCTGGTCAACAGCAGCACGAACAGCGCGATGGCCATCAGGTAGGGCGATTTGAAAACATCCGTGGCGCCTGCGAAAGGGTTGCCGCCAAGCGGTCTGCGTCGCGTCTGGCTGTCCTCCCGCTGCGGCAAGGGGTTCGCATCGCGCCACCGCTGCAGATGACGCGCGGCCAGCGCGCTACCGCCCAACATCACCGCCGACAGCAGTAATAAGCCGGAATGGCCGATGGGCTTCACCAGCAAGGTGCCCAGCAGCGGCCCGACCAAGCCGCCCAGGCTCGCGCCTCCGGCCATCAGCGCGAACAGGCGCTTGGCCTGATTCGAAGCGAATACATCGACGACCACGCTCCACGCCACCGAGATCGACAACAGGTTGAACACAGACAACCAGATATAGAAGGTGCGTGCCGACCACAGATTGTCGGGCGCCAGTACGAATGCGGCAGCGAAGGCCAGCAGGTTCGCGGCGAAAAAACCGTAGGTCCAGGGCAGAATGCGCCGCCGCGCTACTTTCGAGGCCAACCAGCCGAACAGCGGCAACGCCGCTATCGTGGCCACGAAGGTGCCGGTGAACAGCCATTGCAGGTTGTCCACGCCGCCGGCCACGCCCATGGTTTCGCGCACCGGGCGCAGCATGAAATAGCCGGCGAACAGCAGGAAGAACATCAGCAGTCCCGCAGCCACCGCGCCGGCTTCCCGTTCCTCCACGTTGAACAACGCAGCCAGCCGGCGAGTCGCCGCATTCGCTTGCGATGCCATGTGCGGCGTCAGGCCAGCGCAGCGATCAGCGACTGGCGCTGCGCTTCGGTGAGATCGGGACCGGTACCCGCGCCCAGGTTGTCGCTCTGACGATCCGGTTTGCCGGTGGCGGGAATCACCACAGTCACGGCGGGATGGCTCAACGAGAACTTGAGGAAAGCCTGGGCCCAGGAAGCGATGCCGGCCTCGGCCGCCCAGGCCGGCAGGGGTTTGTCCTTGACCTGCGCAAACAGCTTGCCGTCCTCGAAGGCGCGGTTGATCAGCACGGCCACGCCCAGGTCTTGCGCCTGCGGCAATACCCGCTTTTCGGCACCGCGCGTCACGACCGAATAGTTGATCTGCAGGAAGTCGGGCTTCTCGGCCTGGACTACAGCGGCCAGTTCGTCCTGCGCACGTTCGAGGTAGTGGGTGACGCCGACGTAGCGCACCTTGCCTTCGGCTTTCAGTTCGCGTGCCAGCGCCAGTTGCGTTTTCAGGTCGCCCAGGTTGTGGACCTGCAGCAGTTCGACCTTGTCGGTCTTCAGGCGCCGCAGGGTGTCGTTGAACTGCGCCAGTCCCGCTTCGCGACCGTTGACGCCCGAGAGCTTGGTGGCGATCCATGCTTTCGGGCGCAAGCCCTGTTCGGCGAGCAAAGCACCCAGTACGTCCTCTGCGGTCCCATAGGTGGGCGCGGTGTCGATCAGGCTGGCGCCGGCCGCGAAGAAACGCTTGAGCACTTCACGCAGCGGATCGCGCTCGCCCGCGGTGTCGCCTACTTCGAAACTTCCCGAAGTGCCCATGCCGATCACCGGGATTTTCTCGCCGGTGGAAGGAATCGGCCGGGTGTTCAGTGGACCGGCAAGTTGGGGTGCCGCCGCTGTTGGCTCGGCCTGGGATGCCTGCGCCGGATCGCGGCAGGCTGCCAGACCAATGCCGGCAGCCGCCGCGATTGCGGTGGAGGTGAGGAATCTGCGCCGCGTGTACATGGCAGCCTCCGCGCTGGGGGACTGCTGTTATCGGTCATCGCAACCGGCCGGGTGTAAATGAAACGTCAATTCGCGCACCCACTAAAGTCATGGTTGCGCGGAACCGCCAATCTTCGCGGGGTTGACCGGTCCCGGCGGGTCATTCGACCGTCGCCAGCAGGCCGGCGGGCAATTGCATGGTGATGCAATGCAGGCTGCCGTTCTGCCAGATCAGGGAACGGCAGGGCACCTGCACGACTTCGCGATCCGGGAACGCCTCGGCCAGTACTGAGGCGGCCTTGGCATCGGCCGGGTCCCCATATGCCGGCATCAGCACGGCGCCGTTGACGATCAGGAAGTTGGCGTACGAAGCCGCCAGCCGGCGCCCTTCGTCCACGATCGGTTGCGCCCAAGGCAACGGGAACAAGCGGTACGGTTTTCCGTCGCGCGTGCGCAGTGCCGCTATCTCGTCGGCCATCGCGCCGAGTTCGGGGTAATGCGAATCGGCCGGGTCGTCGCATGCCTGGAAGACGATAGCCTCCGGGCCGGCGAAGCGGGCGAGGGTATCGATGTGGGCGTCGGTATCGTCGCCTTCCAGGTAACCGCGATCCAGCCACAGCACACGATCCTGTTGCAGCCAGCCCGCTAAGCGCGCGC
Organism: Pseudoxanthomonas sp. CF125; assembly: GCF_900104085.1. Lineage (GTDB taxonomy): Bacteria > Pseudomonadota > Gammaproteobacteria > Xanthomonadales > Xanthomonadaceae > Pseudoxanthomonas_A. Next base: position 801,873 of record NZ_FNLD01000001.1, on the reverse strand, counting down.
TGAGATCTTCACGGGAGGCCTCGGGGTGACGCTCGTGCAGGCACTGCCAGGTGGTCAGCAGGCTGCCTTCGCCATCCGTCTCGATGGCACCGCCTTCCAATGCAAAATCAATGCTTTGCACGAAATAGTTATGAAACAGGTTCATACCGGAAAGCTCGCCCACCAGCAGGTCGTCGCGGCTCGCCTGGTATTTGCCGCCCCAGCCGGTGAAGCGGAAATCCAGTTGCTTGAACCGATCGTCCGCGCGCAGGGTGATCGGGCCGGTATCACGTAGCCAGGTGTCGTCGTACTCGGCAGGCACGAACCGTACTTTGGCCATGTCCACCCGTGCCGAACGCAGGCGCGCTTCGGCATAGGTCTGCAGGTCTTCGTCCGCCACGCAGATCACCACCGGCTCGAAACGGGTCAGGGCCGCGACCAGTGCGACGTAGGTTTCCTCGACTTCGCCCAGGCGCCCGGCCCAGTCGGTTTCGGCATGCGGCCACGCGATCAGGACCGCGGATTGGGGTTCCCATTCCGCAGGGAAGCGAAAAGCATCGGTCATTGAAGTTATTTCGGACTGTTTTATCGGATCGGAGGCTTGGGCCCGACTTCGTCAGGGCCGGCCTGGTTGGCCACCACATCGATGACGCGGTTCTTCTCGAAATACACGGTGAAGGCCGGGTACACCCAGCGGTTGATCACCGGCCATTGGCGTTTCTGGCCACCGCGTGGTTCCAGTTTCTGCTGGGGCGCGCCGAAGCGGGCTTCCACGGCTGCAGCGGTATCGCCCCGCACCGGCAAGGCGACGGCGGGTTTTTCCTGGGCGCGCTCTATCAGCAGGGTATCGGCGCTGGCGGCGCCTGCGCTGCAGAGCAGGACGAGCATCGGGATGGCAAGAAGACGACAGTTCATAGCGGTAGCTCCCCAGAGGACGCGTCTTTATAGCAAAACGGCCCCGACAAAAAACCGCTGCACCGGGACCTAGTGCGGCAAACGTGACGGCGGGCGCGTCGCCACACGCCCGGCTGCCGCGCAACCCATGCGGCGGGGCAAAGAAAAACCGCCCGGAGGCGGTCTTTCTGCGGCCTGCAGCGGAGCGCCGAACATCGGCGCCGCCCGGGGACTCGCCCTATTTCAGCGCTGGCGCGCCTTGAAACGCGGGTTCGACTTGCAGATCACGAAGACCTTGCCACGGCGGCGGACCACCTTGCAGTCGCGATGACGGGTCTTTGCCGACTTCAGGGAGGAAAGGACTTTCATGACATACCTCGGGAAATTTGGACTGTAACTGTCTGGGAATGTGGCCGGAGCGGACCTGGGGTCCCGCCGGGACAAAAATCAAGCCGCGCATTCTAGCGGGTTTTTCCCTTGAGGTTCAAGCCTTTGCCTTGCGGCGACTGGCGTCCTCCGGCTACTGGCGGGTGGCCGGGCATAATGCCCGGCAAATCCACGGGGTTCCCATGTCCGACAATATTCCGGTTCTGACCATCGACGGACCCTCCGGCGCCGGCAAAGGCACGGTAAGCCGTATCGCCGCGGCCCGCCTGGGCTGGCATTACCTCGATTCCGGCGCCTTGTACCGTGCGGTGGGCGTGGCGGCGAGCTGGGCCAACCTGGACATTTCCGACCCTGCGGCCCTGGTGCGCTGCACTTTCGACACCGAGGTCAGCTTCAAGGAGAACGCCCAGGGCGACCTGCGGGTCTGGGTCAACGACTCCGATGCCACCGACGAGCTCAGGCTCGAGACCACAGGCGCGGTGGCTTCGGCCATAGCCGCCTTTCCCGAGGTCCGTTCAGCGCTGAAGGAGCGCCAGCGTGCTTTCCGGCAGCCTCCCGGGCTGGTGGCCGACGGGCGGGACATGGGGACGGTCATCTTCAAGGACGCCCCCTACAAGGTCTTCCTGACCGCCAGTGCCGAGGAAAGGGCGGAAAGGCGCTATAACCAGTTGAAAGACAAAGGGGTTTCGGTCACAATAGACGGTCTGCTACGCGAGATTCTCGCCCGCGACGCCCGTGATGCACAGCGCACGGTGGCGCCGTTGAGGCCGGCCGAAGACGCCGTCCTCATCGATACCACCGGCCTGAACATCGATCAGGTCGTTGAGCGCGTGCTGGCCTTGGTGAAATCCTAAGTCCGGTCCGGGTCCAGCGCAGCGGAAACAGCCCCGTCGGGAATTTTTCCCAGCGGTTTTTCAACCACAACACTCACGGTCACAGGCATCCCGCCCAGGCCGACAACGGGTGGACCGCCGCACATCTCAACCAGTGCCCGGTCTGCGTCATCAACCGAGATTTATTCAATGATCGAATCATTTGCAGAACTGTTTGAACAGAGCCAGATCCACCTCACCAAGCTGAAGCCCGGCTCCATCGTCATGGGCACCGTGGTGGAAGTCCGCAACGACGTGGTGGTGATCAACGCCGGCCTGAAGTCCGAAGGCATCGTGCCGATCGAACAGTTCCGTAACGACGACGGCACGCTCACCGTGGCCGTCGGCGATGAAGTAAAGGTCGCCCTCGACTCGCTCGAGAACGGCTTCGGCGAAACCGTGCTGTCGCGCGAGAAAGCAAAGCGCGCCATGGTGTGGGACGAGCTGGAAGAAGCGCTGGAAGCCAACGCCACCATCACCGGCCGCATCAGCGGCAAGGTCAAAGGCGGCTTCACCGTCGATATCAAGGACGTCCGCGCGTTCCTGCCGGGTTCGCTGGTCGATGTGCGCCCCGTGCGCGACCCGGGCTACCTGGAAGGCAAGGAGCTCGAGTTCAAGCTCATCAAGCTGGATCGCAAGCGCAACAATGTCGTGGTCTCCCGCCGTGCGGTGGTCGAGAGCGAGCATTCGGAAGAGCGCGAGCAGCTGATGGACAAGCTGCAGGAAGGCGTGGTGCTGAAGGGTGTGGTCAAGAACCTCACCGACTACGGCGCGTTCGTCGATCTGGGCGGCATCGACGGCCTGTTGCACATCACCGACATGGCCTGGAAGCGCGTGCGCCATCCGTCCGAAGTCGTGGAAGTGGGCCAGGAGCTCGACGTCCGCGTGCTGAAGTACGATCGCGAGCGCAACCGCGTTTCGCTTGGTCTGAAGCAGCTGGGCGAAGATCCGTGGGACAACATCGCCCGTCGTTACCCGGCCAACAGCCGCGTGTTCGGCAAGGTCTCCAACGTCACCGATTACGGCGCGTTCGTCGAGATCGAGCCGGGCGTCGAAGGCCTGGTGCACGTGTCGGAAATGGATTGGACCAACAAGAACGTCAACCCGTCCAAGGTCGTGCAGGTCGGCGACGACGTCGAAGTGATGGTGTTGGACGTGGACGAGGAGCGTCGCCGCATCTCGCTGGGCATGAAGCAGGTCGCCGCCAATCCGTGGGAAACCTTCGCTGCCATCCATAAGAAGAACGACAAGGTGTCGGGTCAGATCAAGTCGATCACCGACTTCGGCATCTTCATCGGCCTGGACGGCGGTATCGACGGTCTTATCCACCTGTCGGACATCAGCTGGAACTCCACCGGCGAAGACGTGGCCCGCAACTACAAGAAGGGCGACACGCTGGAAGCCGTGGTGCTGGCCGTGGACCCGGAACGCGAGCGCATCAGCCTGGGCGTCAAGCAGCTGGAGCAGGACCCGTTCGGCCAGTTCATGGCCGCCAATCCGAAGGGCGCCAAGCTGGAAGGCGTGGTGCGTGAAGTGGACGCCAAGGGCGCCATCATCGACATCGCCGAAGGCGTGGAAGGCTACGTGGCCGCGCGCGATATCAGCAACGAACGCGTAGACGACGCCAGCCAGCACCTGAAGGTGGGCGACAAGATCGAAGCGCGCTTTATGGGCATGGACCGCAAGGGCCGCACCCTGCAGCTGTCGATCAAGGCCAAGGACGACGCCGAAATGCGCGAAGTGCTGGAGGACTACCAGTCGCAGTCTTCCTCCACCGGCGCCACCACCCAGTTGGGTGCGCTGCTGCGCGCCCAGTTGGACGGCAACAAGTCCGAGTAAGCAGGCAAACGATCCACTCCGGCCCGGTTCGTCCGGGCCGGAGTGGTATTTATCGCCCTACCTAAGCAACGATGACCAAATCCGAACTCATCGAAATCCTCAGCCGTCGCCAGCCTCACCTGAAGGCCGACGACGTCGACCTCGCAGTGAAGTCGCTGCTGGAGATGATGGGCGGTGCCCTGGCTCATGGCGAGCGCATCGAGATCCGCGGATTCGGCAGTTTTTCCCTGCATTACCGTCCACCCCGTCTGGGCCGCAACCCCAAGACCGGCGATTCGGTGGCCCTGCCGGCCAAGCACGTGCCGCATTTCAAACCCGGCAAGGAGCTGCGCGAACGCGTCAGCGGCGTGACTCCCATCGAGGAAAGCGGCGAATAAGCGCTGCTTGCTGCGTCCCGCGCGCATTCGGCGTGTCCTGTCCTGCCGCTCTCGGCTAAGCTAGCGGCTCCCAAGCATGGAGCTGTCCGATGAACATTTTCCGTCTGATCATCGCATTGATCTTCCTGGGCATAGGTCTGTTGGTCGGTGTGCTGAATACCCAGCCCATCACGCTCAAATTGCTGTTCGCAGACATCCAGACTTCTTCGGGGGTCGCAATCATCCTCTCGCTGCTGGCCGGTGTGGCCATAGGCGGTTTGATCGTCTTGGCGACTCTGGTCTGGCCTCTGTATACGAAGCTGCGCAAAGCCAACAAACAGGCCGTTGCGTCATCGGCACCTCCGCTCGGCACCGGCGTTTGAGCCATCAGATAGGCTTCCAGTAGATGCAATTCCTCAACGAATGGTTCTGGTTCTTCCTGTTCCTGCCGCTGGCCGCGCTCAGTGGCTGGGTGATAGGGCGCAGAGGCGGACAGCGCCATGGCGACACCCAGGTCAGCCGGCTTTCCAGCACCTACTTCCGCGGCCTGAACTATCTGTTGAACGAACAGCCCGACAAGGCCATCGAACTGTTTCTGCATATCGCCGAGCTGGACAAGGAAACCTTCGAGACCCAGGTCGCCCTGGGGCACTTGTTCCGTCGCAGGGGCGAAGTCGATCGCGCTATCCGTCTGCATCAGGGGCTGGTGCAGCGCCACGACTTGAGCGACCAGCAGAAAGTGCAGGCGTTGCTGGCCTTGGGCGAAGACTATATGCGCTCGGGGTTGCTGGACCGTGCCGAGACCGTTTTCAGCGATCTCACCCGCATCGACCAGCGCGCTCCGCAGGCACTCAAGCACTTGATCGGCATCTACCAGACCGAGCGCGACTGGGAAAAAGCCATCGACAACGCCACCCGCTACGAAGAAGTGGCCGGCGAGCCGATGGGCAAGCTGATCGCCCAATTCGAGTGCGAACTGGCCGAGCGCCATCGCACCGCCAACGATGTCGAGTCCGCCCGTGCCGCCATCGCGCGCGCTTATCAGGCAGATGCCAGCTGCGTGCGTGCGGGCATCCTGGAAGGCCGGATGGAATCGGACGCGGCCAACCCCGAAGCCGCTATCCGCGCCTTCGAACGCGCTGCGCGGCACGACCCAGATTATCTGCCCGAAGTGCTGCCCAGCCTGCTGGCCAACTATGAGCAGGGCGGCGACCTTTCCGGCGCCCGCGCTTTCCTTTCGGAAATGTGCGAACACTACCGGGGCATCGCTCCGGTCCTGGCGCTGACCCGTCTGGTCGAGAAGCAGGACGGCGTGGCGGCCGCGCGCGCCTATCTCGCCCGGCAGTTGAAGGATCGGCCTTCGGTACGTGGCGAAGCAGCGCTGATAGACCTGACCCTGGCCGAGGGCGCCGATCCGACCGCCACGTTGAACGACCTCAAGCACATCACCGATCAATTGCTCGTGCGCAATCCCAGCTATCGCTGTACGCGCTGCGGTTTCGGCGCGCGTACCCACCATTGGCAGTGCCCCAGTTGCAAGGAGTGGGGAACGGTGAAGCCGCTGCTGAACTACGCGGTGGTCTGAGTGACGGCACTACCGGTATGGATGCTGCTGCACCTGGTGCTCGCGGCATCCGGCACATGGTTGGCGCGACGCTATGCGCTGAAGAAGCAACTGCTCGACCAGCCTGGCGAGCGACGGAGCCATGTCGTGGCCACGCCGAGAGGCGGCGGCATCGCGATAGCGGCAACCATGTTGGCGACGATAGTCTGGTTGGCACTGCGAGGCGGGCCGGAGTCTTTGTTGTTGAAATGTTTCGCTGCGGGATTGGTTCTGGTCGCGGGTATCGGCTGGGTGGATGACCATCGATCCCTTCCGGCCTGGCCAAGGCTGCTGGTACAGGCATTGGCCGCATTCCTTCTGGCCTGGGGTGTGCACCGCTCCACGCCGGGTCTGCTGGCCCCCGTTGTGGCATTCGTTCTGGCCATGGCGCTGGTGAATATCTGGAACTTCATGGACGGCATAGATGGGCTGGCAGCCAGTCAGGCCGCCATCGTTGCCTTGGCCATGGCCTTGCTCCTGGCCGGTGGCGTGTGGGGGTGGATAGCCGCCGGATTGGTCGCGGCCCTGGCCGGATTCCTGCCCTTCAATTTCCCCAAGGCCCGGATTTTTCTGGGCGATGTGGGCAGCGGAGCGCTTGGATTCCTGTTGGCGGGATTGCTGGCGGGGGCTTTCGAGTCGGGCCGGGTCCCTTGGCCGTTGCTGCTGCTGCCGGTTTCGGCCTTCCTGGTAGACGCAGGCTTCACATTGGTTATGCGCATCCTGCGAAGGGAACGTTGGTGGACGCCGCATGTCCAACACACCTATCAAAAATGGGCGAGCCGTAACTCGAGTCATGTAAGAGTCACCTTGGCTTACGCAGGATTCAGTCTTGTGGCCGTGATATTGGTCCTTATCGGTAGGAACTGGACGGAATATGGGTCGGCAGGTATTTGCCTGGTATGGTTTCTGGGCGCAGGCTTTTTATGGGCGCGTATGCGCAGGGATATCTCTAATGAGTAAGGATGCGCAAAAGTGAATTCCTGGCGCGGAAAGATGGCTGCCCTGGTGCCTCGTTCGTTGGTGGTCGGGCACGATCTGCTGATGGTCTGGCTGTGCTGGGAAGCGCTGCACCATCTGCGTTATGCGATGTTGCCCAACCCCCCTTCGTATCCACTTTGGTCGCCGGAGATCGCGATAGTCGTGGTCGCGCAGGGGCTGGTGTTCTGGTGGGTCGGCCTTTATCGCGGGCTTTGGCGCTTCGCCAGCGTCCCGGACCTGGGCAATATCCTCAAAGCCAGCCTGATCGGCTTGCTCGCCCTTGCCTTGGGGCTTGCGCTCTATAACCGTCTGGGGTCGGTGCCGCGCGCGGTGCTGGTAATGTATCCCTTCCTCCTGGTGGGGTTGCTGGGCATGCCGCGCCTCATGTTCCGGGCCTGGAAGGACAACCAGAACACGGACAGCAAGAACGGCATCGCCTTGCGGGTGCTGATACTCGGCGCGGGCAGATCCAGCGAAGCCCTGGTCCGCGACCTGCGGCGCAGCGGCGCCTATCAACCGGTCGGCCTGCTGGACGATTCGGCCCGTTTGCAGGGCACCAAGCTGCACGGCGTTCCCGTGCTCGGCGGATTGTCCGATGCCCCCGTCATCGCTAAGGAAACCGCCGCCAAGCTCATCGTCATAGCGATGCCGTCCCTGGATGCGGCAAGCATGCAGCGGGTAGTGGCCATCTGCGAAAGCACCGGCCTGCCATTCCGCACCGTGCCCAGGTTGGTGGACGTGCTGGAAGGCCGCTCGCTGCCCGGCGAACTGAAGGAAGTGGCCATCGACGACTTGCTGGGCCGCAAGCCGGTCACTCCGGACTGGAAACTCATTCGCGGCTGGCTGGGTGGGCGCACCGTTCTGGTGACTGGTGCCGGCGGTTCCATCGGTTCGGAGCTGTGTCGGCAGTGCGCCCGCCATGGCGCAAGCAAGATCGCTCTGCTGGAGGTCGATGAACTCGCCCTGGTCACCGCACAGACGGAGTTGCATCGCGCATTCCCGGATCTCGAGATCATTTCCGTACTGGGCAACTGCGGCGATCCTGCAGTCATCCAGCATGCGTTGAAGACCGCCGAGCCCGATGCGGTCTTCCATGCTGCCGCCTACAAGCAAGTCCCGCTTCTGGAGCAGCAACTGCGCGAAGCGGTGCGCAACAACGTGTTGGCGACCGAAGCCGTGGCGCGGGCTTGCCGCGAGGCGAACGTATCGACCTTCGTCTTCATCTCCACCGACAAGGCGGTCGATCCGGTCAACGTGCTTGGCGCGACCAAGCGCTTGGCCGAAATGGTTTGCCAGACCCTGGACGACCGCGTTTCGACGCGTTTTGTGACCGTCCGTTTCGGCAATGTGCTGGATTCGGCGGGGAGCGTGGTGCCTCTGTTCCGCGAGCAGATTCGGCTGGGTGGCCCGGTTACCGTCACCGATCCGGAGGTCACGCGCTATTTCATGACCATCCCGGAAGCCTGCCAATTGATCGTGCAGGCGGCCGCCAGCGCTGCCCATGCCTCCATCTACACCTTGGACATGGGCGAGCCGGTGCCGATTCGCGTGCTGGCTGAGCAGATGATCCGTCTGGCCGGCAAGCAGCCCGGCAAGGACATCGCGATCACCTATACGGGCTTGCGTCCCGGTGAGAAGCTGCATGAAACGCTGTTTCACGCGGACGAGCTCTATCGGCCCACTTCCCATTCCAAGATTCTCGAAGCGCGCGCGCGCGACGCTTCGGTGGAGATCATCGCACGTGCCGTTTCCCTGCTGCAGACCGCGGTAGCGAATTACGACAACGACGAGCTTTCGCGCATTCTGCGCGCTGCGATACCCGAGTTTTCTCCCGGGAAGAACAGCGACGCAGGCGCCACCATCGTGCAGTTCCCCGCACGCGAGGCCAGACATACCCGATGAGCCAACGTATCCGGAAAGCCGTATTCCCCGTCGCAGGTCTTGGAACCCGATTCCTGCCCGCCACCAAGACCGTCCCCAAGGAGATGCTGCCGATCATCGACAAGCCGCTGATCCAGTACGCCGTGGATGAGGCGGTGGAAGCAGGCTGCGATACGCTGATTTTCGTCACCAACCGCTACAAGCATGCGGTGGCCGACTATTTCGACAAGGCCTACGAGCTGGAGCAGAAGCTCGAGCGGGCGGGCAAACTGGAGCAGCTGGAGCTGGTGCGCAATGTGTTGCCCAGCCATGTGCGCGCGGTATTCGTCACCCAGGCCGAAGCGCTGGGGCTCGGGCACGCGGTGCTTTGCGCGAAGCCTATCGTGGGCGACGAACCTTTCGCGGTATTGCTCCCCGACGATCTGATCTGGAACCGCGGTCCAGGTGCGCTCAAACAGATGGCCGACGCCGCCGAGTCTTCCGGCGCCAGCGTGATCGCGGTGCAGGACGTGCCGCGCGATCAGACCGGCAGTTACGGCATCGTGGCGACCGAAACATTTTCCGGCCGCGAGGGTCGTATTTCGGCCATCGTCGAAAAGCCCAGCCCCGAGACGGCGCCGAGCACGCTGGCGGTGGTCGGACGTTATGTGCTGAGCGCGCGAATTTTCGATCTGCTGGAAAGCACCACGCCCGGTGCGGGCGGCGAGATCCAGCTGACCGATGCGATCGCGGCATTGCTGGCCGAGCACCCCGTGCACGCCTACCGTTTCCGCGGCACGCGTTTCGACTGCGGCACGCATATCGGCCTGATCGAGGCCACCATCCGTTATGCGCTGGACCACGAGAAACTGAGCGATGCGGCGCAACAGTTGATGCAGAACGCGCTCAAAGAGCTCGGTGTCACCGAATTGGAATAACGGGTTGGAAATCGCGACCCGTTCCGGCGTTCCTGGAAAGCTCCTTGGGGTGTTGTGAAATTTCGTAGGTCGGCCCGACGCGGCCGACGGCCGGAGATTCACGCATCGTGGACGTAGTCCCGACCTACGAAAAAGGGCAGCCAATGGCTGCCCTTTCCGGTCTGGCGAGAATACCGGTTTAAAGCGCTTCGAACACGCCCGCCGCGCCCATGCCGGTGCCGATGCACATGGTCACCATGCCGTACTTCTGCTGGCGGCGGCGCATGCCGTGGACGAGCGTGGCGGTGCGGATCGCGCCGGTAGCGCCCAGCGGATGGCCGAGCGCGATGGCGCCGCCCAGCGGATTGACCTTGGACGGATCCAGGCCGACATCGCGGATCACCGCCAGCGCCTGGGCCGCGAAGGCTTCGTTCAATTCGATCCAGTCCAACTGATCCTGGGTGATGCCCGCCTGCTTCAGCGCTTTCGGAATCGCGGCGATGGGGCCGATGCCCATCACTTCCGGGCGCACACCGGCGACTGAGAAGGATACGAAACGCGCCAACGGGGTCAGGCCGTAGTCCTTGATCGCCTGTTCCGAAGCCAGCAGCACGCCCGCGGCGCCATCGCTCATCTGCGATGAAGTACCAGCGGTCACGGTGCCGCCGAACTGGGGATTGCGGAACACGGTGCGCAGCTTGGCCAGGCCTTCCAGCGTGGTGTCCGGGCGCGGACCTTCGTCGTTCTCTACCAGCAGCTTGCGCAGCTGGATGGTGTTGCCGGCCAGATCGGGCACGTGCGACATCACTTCATAAGGCGTGATTTCGCTGCGGAACTCGCCCGCTTGCATCGCGGCGATGGCCTTCTGGTGCGAGGCCAGGGCGAAGGCGTCCTGGTCTTCGCGCGACACCTTCCATTCCTCGGCTACTTTCTCGGCGGTGATGCCCATGCCGTAGGCGATGGCCACATGGTCGTTATCGAACACGCTGGGCGCCATGGCGATCTTGTTGCCCATCATCGGCACCATCGACATCGATTCGGTGCCGCCGGCCAGCATCAGGTCGGCATTGCCCAGGCGGATCTGGTCGGCCGCAAGCGCTACGGCCTGCAGGCCCGACGAGCAGAAGCGGTTGATGGTTTGCGCGGCGATGGTGTTGGGCAGGCCGGCCAGCAGCAGGCCGATGCGCGCCACGTTCATGCCTTGCTCGCCCTCGGGCATGGCGCAGCCGATGATGGCGTCGTCGATGCGGCCGACGTCGATGCCCGGCGCCTGGGCGACCACGGCCTTGAGCACGTGCGCCAGCATGTCATCGGGGCGGGTGTTGCGGAATACGCCTTTGGGCGCCTTGCCTACCGGGGTACGGGTGGCGGCGACGATGTAGGCGTCTTGGATTTGCTTGCTCATGGAATAACTCCGGAATTCGAGATTCGAGATTGGGGATTCGGTAGTGCAGGGATTCGGGCTTCGCTTTCACGAATCCCGAATCCCGTTTCCCGAATCTCAGTTTCTAAGCGGCTTGCCGGTCTTCAGCATGTGGCCGATGCGCGCCTGGGTCTTTTCCTGTTGCGCCAGTTCAACGAAGTGCTGGCGCTCCAGCTTCAGCAACCATTCCTCGTCGACCAGCGATCCGCGATCCACCGCGCCGCCGCACAGCACGGTGGCGATGCGCATGGCGATCTCGTAGTCGTATTCGCTGATGAAGCGACCTTCCAGCATGTTCACCAGCATCATCTTGAAGGTGGCGATGCCGACATCGCCGGCGACCTGGACGCGGCGCGCGGGCAGGGGCGGGCGGTAGCCGCCTTCGGCCAGGGCCAGCGCTTCCTGTTTGGCCACATACAGCAGTTCGAAGGCGTTGAACACAATCTTGTCGGTCTTGCGCATCAGGCCCAGTTCCTGCGCTTCCATCGCCGAAGCCGAAACCTTGGCCATCGCCACGGTCTCGAAGGTTTTCTTCAGTTCGGCGAACACGTCGCCGCCGGGACCTGCGGCCTGCGAAGCGCGCACGGCGATTTCCTTCAGGCCGCCGCCCGCAGGCAGCAGGCCGACACCGGCCTCGACCAGGCCGACATAGCTTTCCAATCCAGCCACGGTCTTGGCGCTATGCATCTGGAATTCGCAACCGCCGCCCAGCGCAAGTCCGCGCACTGCGGCCACCACCGGCACCAGCGAATACTTGATGCGCTGACTAGTGGCCTGGAAGTTGGCGACCATGGCCTCGAATCCGGCCACGTTGCCGGCCTGCAGCAGGCCCATCGCGCCGGAAAGATCGGCGCCGGCCGAGAACGGTTCGCCGTTCTGCCACAGCACCAGTCCCTTGAAATCGCGTTCGGCTCGGCCCACCGCTTCCTGCAGGCCGTTGAGCACGTGATCGTTGACGGTGTTCATCTTGGTCTTGAAGCTGGCCACTGCGATACCGTCGCCGTCGGTCCACATGCGTAGGCCGTCGTTTTCGAACACGGTTTCGCCGGCGGGAAATTTCTCGCCCAGCAGCGGATCCGGGAAACGCTGGCGCTGATAGACGGGCAGAGCGGAACGCGGCAGCTTGGCGTTCTTGACGGGGCTGTAGCTGCCCTCGGCCGCATGCACGCCTTCGCGGCCGTCGAACACCCAATTGGGCAGCGGCGCCGAGCTCATGGCCTTGCCGGCCACGATGTCGTCGGCGATCCACTGCGCCACCTGCTTCCAGCCGGCGGCCTGCCAGGTTTCGAACGGGCCCAGCGACCAGCCGTAACCCCAACGGATGGCCAGATCGACGTCGCGCGCGGTTTCGGCGATGTCGGCCAGGTGATAGGCGCTGTAATGGAACAGGTCGCGGAAAGTGGCCCACAGGAATTGCGCCTGCGGGTGCGGGCTTTCGCGCAGCTTGGCGAACTTCTCGGCAGGGTTCTTGAGCTTCAGGATCTCGACGACTTCCGGCGCGGCGACGCCGGTGGACGGGCGGTAGTCCTGGGCCTTCAGGTCGAGCACCACGATGTCCTTGCCGACCTTGCGGAAGATGCCGGCGCCGGTCTTCTGTCCCAGCGCGCCCTTGGCGATCAGTGCCTGCAGCCACTTTGGCGCAGCGAAGTATTTGTGCCACGGGTCGTCGGGCAGGGTGTCGCCCATGGTCTTGATGACGTGGGCCATGGTGTCCAGGCCGACCACGTCGGAAGTCCGGTAGGTCGCCGACTTGGGCCGGCCGATCAGTGGGCCGCTGACAGCGTCCACTTCATCGAAGCCCAGGCCGAATTCGGCGGTGTGATGGATGCTGGCCAGGATGGAGAACACGCCGATGCGGTTGCCGATGAAGTTGGGCGTGTCCTTGGCGTAGACCACGCCCTTGCCCAGGGTGGTGACCAGGAAGCCTTCCAGGCCTTCCAGCACGGCCGTGTCGGTGACCTTGGTCGGGATCAGTTCGGCCAGGTGCATGTAGCGCGGCGGGTTGAAGAAATGCACGCCGCAGAAACGGTGGCGCAGCTGTTCCGGCAGCACATCGGAAAGGGCGTTGATGCCCAGGCCGGAGGTGTTGCTGGCCAGCACGGCATGGTCGGCCACGAACGGTGCGATCTTCTTGTACAGGTCCTGCTTCCAGTCCATGCGCTCGGCAATGGCCTCGATGATCAGGTCGCAGCCGCGCAGTTGTTCGAGCCCACTGTCGTAGTTGGCGGACGTGATGGCCTCGGCCAGCGACTTGCTGGCAAACGGGGCGGGACTGAGCTTGCCCAGGTTGGCGATGGCTTTCAGCACCACGCCATCCGGATTCCCTTCCTTGGCGGGCAGGTCGAACAGCACGGTGTCCACCCCGGCATTGGTCAGGTGCGCGGCGATCTGCGCACCCATCACGCCAGCGCCGAGCACGGCGGCTTTTCGTACAAGTAATTTGTTAGACATATCCTATAAACCCTTGTTTATAAATTGAAATTGTTCAGTGGCCGGCACGGATGCCGGCCTCGGCGAAACGGATAAGCTCGCGTGCTGCACGCTCACGGTGCGCCGCTTCGGTGACATCGGCGGGACGCTTGATAAGGCCGAAGTCGGCCATGGCGTAGGTAAGTGCCCCGGCCAGGAAGTCGAGCCGCCAGTACAGCTCTTCCTTGCTCAGGCCGGGAACGCAACCGGCGATCGCCTTGCCGAATTCGCGCAGCACGTGGCCGTAGTGATCGGAGAGGAACTTGCGCAGGCCATCGTTCTTTTCGGCGTAGGCGCGTGCCACCACGCGTACGAACGCGCCGCCGCCATGACGGTCTTGTGACATGGCCAGGGCGGGCTCCACGAACGCGGCCAATATGGGTTGCAGTTCACCGGGATGCTGTTCCAGGGCTGTTTTCAGCTGACTCAGGCGCAGCAGGGTCATGTCGTCCATGCGCCGGCGGAAGACCTCGTTGACCAGGTTCTCCTTCGACCCGAAGTGGTAGTTGACCGCGGCGATATTGACGTCGGCGCGACTGGTCACCTGACGCAACGAGGTGCCGGCGAAGCCGTGCTGGGCGAACAGTTCCTCGGCGGCGCCAAGGATCCGGTCCTTGGTTGAAAAATGGGCGGTGTTGGCCATGAGGCTCTCGGTAATCAAACGCTTGTTTGATTCTGTGCTCAGCCCTTTTGAAAGTCATGCTGCACTGCCGCATGGAGAGTATGGAGCCGCTGCAAATGTGCTGCCGATACGTTAGAATTGCGCTACGCAATTTAGCCTAAGCCCGCGTTTCGACGCGGGTTTTTCATGTTAATCTCGGGTCCGCAGTGGCCCACCCAACGGAGAAAATCCATGGCGCTGGAGCGCACCCTGTCAATCGTCAAACCCGATGCCGTCGCCAAGAACGTCATCGGCGAAATCTATTCGCGTTTCGAAAAGGCCGGCCTGAAAATCGTCGCCGCCAAGTACAAGCAGTTGTCGCGTCGTGAAGCCGAAGGTTTCTATGCCGTGCATCGCGAACGTCCGTTCTTCAACGCGCTGGTCGACTTCATGATCTCCGGTCCGGTGATGATCCAGGCGCTGGAAGGCGAGAACGCCGTCGCGTTGCATCGCGAATTGCTCGGCGCCACCAATCCCAAAGACGCTGCTCCGGGCACGATCCGCGCCGACTTCGCCGATTCCATCGACGCCAACGCGGCGCACGGTTCGGATTCGGTCGAAAACGCCGCAGTGGAAGTGGCTTACTTCTTCGCCGCGACCGAAGTGGTCTCGCGCTGAGTCGATGACGTGAACGAGGTCGTCAAGAAACAGAACTTGCTCAACCTCGATCGCGAGGGCCTGGAGCGCTTCTTCGCCGACACGCTCGGCGAGCAGCGTTATCGCGCCCACCAGGTGATGAAGTGGATACATCACCGTTATGTCACCGATTTCGATGCCATGACCGACCTCGGCAAGGCGCTGCGCGCCAAGCTCCAGCAGCACGCCGAGGTCGTGGTTCCGCAAATACAGTTCGAAAAGCCTTCCAGCGACGGCACCCACAAGTGGCTGCTGGGCATGGACGGCAAGAATTCCATCGAAACCGTGTTCATTCCGGACAAGGGCCGCGGCACGCTCTGCGTGTCTTCGCAGGTGGGTTGCGCGCTCAACTGCCAGTTCTGCTCCACCGCCACCCAGGGTTTCAATCGCAATCTTTCCACCGCCGAGATCATCGGCCAGGTCTGGGTGGCCGCGCGCCACCTGGGCAACGTGCCGCACCTGCAGCGCAAGCTCACCAACGTGGTGATGATGGGCATGGGCGAGCCGTTGATGAATTTCGACAACGTCGTGCGCGCCATGAGCGTGATGCGCGACGATCTGGGCTACGGTCTGGCCAACAAGCGCGTGACGCTTTCCACCGCGGGCATGGTGCCGATGATCGACCGTCTTTCGGTCGAATCCGATGTATCGCTGGCGGTGTCGCTGCATGCGGCCAACGACGAGCTGCGCACCGAACTGGTTCCGTTGAACAAGAAATATCCGATCGCCGAATTGATGGCCGCCTGCGCGCGCTACGTGCAGCACAACAAGAAACGCGATTCGGTGACTTTCGAATACACCATGATGCGTGGCGTCAACGATCAGCCCCAGCACGCGCGCGAACTGGCGCGCCTGATGCGCCAGTTCGACAACACTGTGCAATCGAAGGATGCGGGCAAGGTCAACCTGATTCCGTTCAACCCGTTCCCCGGCACGCGCTACGAGCGCAGTACCGATGCGGACATCCGGGCTTTCCAGAAGATCCTGCTGGATTCGCAAGTGCTCACCATGGTCCGGCGTACGCGCGGCGACGATATCGATGCGGCCTGCGGTCAGTTGAAGGGGCAGGTGGTCGACCGCACGCGGCGCCAGGCCGAGTTCCGCCTGCATCTGCAGTCGCAAGGGATCGACGATGCGGCTGCGTAGCGCTGCATTCGCTGTACTGATGCTATTGCCGCTGCTGACCGCATGCCGGGCCTTCATGGAGCCTGCCATGAAGGAGCAGCGCGCCGAATACGTAGCCCCCGATTACCATGTCGTCGATGATGCCAAGACCACCAAGCGGATGGCGGCGCAGCGCAGGCTGAGCCTGGCCGAACAACGGCTGAGCGCCGGCGACCTCAAGACGGCCGAAATCGAAGCCGCTGCGGCGCTGAAGGCCAACCCTTCCTCGGCCGACGCATTGACACTGCTGGCCGTCATCGCCGACAAGAAGGGGGCCAGCACCCAGGCCGGCCAATACTTCAAACGAGCGGCCGAGGCGGCACCCAAGAAGGGCGGAGCGCTCAACAATTACGGAGCCTGGCTGTGCGGGAATGGCTTTCCGGCCGAGTCCCTGGTCTGGTTCGACCGGGCCCTCGCGGCGCCGGATTACCGTACCCCGGAGTCGGCCTTGGCCAACGCAGGCGGTTGCGCGCTCAAGACCGGCCAGTACGAACGCGCCGACCGCGATCTGCGCAAAGCGCTTGCGATCGCCCCGCAAAATGCCTATGCGCTGGTCTCCCTGGCCGAGAGCGAATACCGCCAGGGTCGCTATTTTGAAGCGAGGGCCTTCACAGAACGAAGATTGGCTGCTGCACCCGCCGACGCAGCCGTGCTACAACTGGCGGCTGGTATAGAAGAAAAGCTGGGCGACAAGGCCGCCGCCAGCCGATATGTTCAGCGGTTACGGGCGGAGTTCCCCGATGTGGTTACCGCGGACCCCTGGGGAAAAACAAGGCCATGACTGACCAGACACCACTGGACCCGACGTCTGCGGGTCGTTATGCCGAAGGCTGCGGGCCCGCCCTGCGCCAGGCGCGCGAGCGTGCGGGACTGAGCCTGCAGGAGGTAGGCAGCCAGTTGAAAATGCCTGTCCGCGTAGTGCAGGCGCTGGAAGAGGAGAACTGGCAGGTTCTGGGCGCGCCGGTGTTCCTGCGCGGCCAGCTGCGCAGTTACGCCAAATTGCTCAAGATCGATATCGAGCCGTATCTGGAGCGTGCCGACCTGCAGGGCGTGCGCCCGGCCGAGTTGGTCAGCCACAGCCATACGCCCCGCTATCAGCGCGTGCTGGAAAGCGTCGCACGTCGCGCGGTCTATGTAGTCATCACGGCAGCGATCGCGGTGCCGGTCTGGGTGGCCACCCAATCGCACCTGGGTCAAGGTTCGTCCCAGGCCACCGCTTCGCTGGATGTCGTGCCGGCGCCAGCGGCGTCGATCGACCAGAGCGCCGCCGCCGCCGGCAAGGCGCCAGCCGTTGTCGGTGCACAGGCCGCTCCTTATGTCGCATCGCTGACGCCACTGCCGCGCAACGGCGGTAGCGGACTGACCCTGCGCATGACTGGCGACAGTTGGGTGCAGATCGACGCCCCGGGCGGCGTCAACCTCGAACACGGCCTGCTCAAGGCCGGCGAGGAACGTAGTTTCCGCAATGGGGAAGTGGGGCGCGTCGTGCTGGGCAACGCAGCGGCGGTCGAGGTTCAGCAAGCGGGTAGTACGGTGGACCTGACGCCGTACAAGCGAGCGAACATTGCGCGCTTTGCGGTATCCTCTGACGGTTCCCTTGCGCCGGTCGCCAACTGACCTGCGCACGGGCTCCAACAGATAATTCCCAACAGACAATTCCGTCCAACCCCGAACCGAAGACCCCGCCTAGACGGGGCGAGAGTACGCATGGCGATCGACGATCTGCTCGATGAGCACGAACAAAGCGAGCGCGTCCGCAATTGGCTGAAAAACAACGGCGCCGGATTGATCGGCGGCATAGCCTTGGGACTCGCGGTGATTTTTGGCTGGCAGTGGTGGCAGAAGCACCAGATCCAGCAAGCCGAGCAGGCCAACGTTAGCTATCAGTCTGCGCTGGACAGCATAGGCGCGGCCGATCTCAAGAAAGCCCAGGCCGAAGTCGGCAAGCTGAAAAGCGGCAATGCGTATGCGAATCTGGCCGCGTTGCGGCTGGCCAAGGCCCAGGTCGACGCCGGCCAGGCCGAAGCGGCGATAGCCACTCTGCGCGGCATCAAGGCTGACCCGACCCTGCAATCGCTGGTCGACCTTCGCCTTGCCAAATTGCTGACCGATGCAGGCAAGGGCGAAGAGGCCTTGAAAGTCCTGGGCGACGCCACCGACAGCGCCAGCCTGGAGGCACGCGGCGACGCGTTGCTGGCCGCAGGCAAGCGCGACGAAGCGCGCGACACTTATTTGAAGGCTCTCACCGGGATGGATGTGGCTGCGCCGCAACGTCGCCTGGTCGAGCTGAAACTCAGCGACCTGGGCGGTACGCCGCCCAAGACAGCGCAGCCAACTTGATGAGGCCGGTTTTCATGTTCAAACGCATTATGGCGATCATGGTCCTGGCGATGGTGCTGTCGGGCTGCAGCACGGTCAAAGGCTGGTTCAGCAAAGACAAGAAAGACGACGGCAAGCCTACCGAGCCGGCCGAGCTGGTCGATTTCACCGCTACCGCCACCGTTTCCAAATTGTGGAGCGCCAACGCGGGCAAGGGCGAAGAGCGCCTGGGCGTGAATCAGGGTCCTGCGGTCGCGGATGGCCGCGTCTATGCTGCGGCCGTCAAAGGCGGCGTACGCGCTTTCGATCTGCAGTCTGGAAAGGGCGTGTGGGAATACAAGTCCGAAGAAAGGCTGTCGGGTGGTCCTGGCGCTGGCGACGGACTGGTGGTGATCGGTTCGCTGGACGGCAAGGTGATCGCACTGGATGCGGCCACCGGTGCGGAGAAGTGGCAGGCCAAGGTGCCCAACGAAGTGATCGCGGCACCCACCATAGGACAGGGTCTGGTGCTGGTACGGTCCAACGATGGCCGCGTCTCGGCTTTCGATGCGGCCACCGGCGAACGCCGCTGGTTCTCCAATCATGATCTTCCCAGCCTGACCGTTCGTGGCAATGCGCCGGTGACTCTGGGTCCGGGCGTGGTGTTCGTCGGCAACGACGACGGCACGCTTTCGGCCATGGGCTTGAACGATGGGCGTCCGCTGTGGAATCAGATAATCGGCGTGCCCGAAGGGCGCACCGAACTGGAACGCATGGCCGATGTCGATGGCGCCGCCGTGCTCGACAACACCACGGTCTACGCCACCAGCTTCAAGAAGGAAACGGTCGCCATCGACGGCCCCAGCGGCCGTCCGCTGTGGAGCCGCGACAACGGCGGACCGGGCGGCCTGGGCCTGTCCTCGAGCAGCGTGATTGTCGCCGATCCGGCCGGTTCGGTCTGGGCGCTGGACAAGAGTTCGGGTGCGCCGATGTGGTCCAACGTGACCCTGGCCCGCCGCTCGCTGACCGCGCCGACCGTGCACGGCGATTACGCGGTGGTCGGAGATTTCGACGGCTACGTGCACTGGCTGCGCCTGGACAACGGCGAAGAAGCGGCCCGCGAACGGGCAGGCGGCAAGGCCGTGCGCGCCAAGCCGGTGGTCGCGGAAGGGATCCTGCTGGTGCAGAACGTCGAAGGCGAATTGACCGCATTCCGCCTGCAGTGAGGCGGGAATAGGGAATCGAGAACAGGGAATCGGCAAAGCGCTGCGCTTCTGGCGTCCCTGTCATCGCTGATTTTCGATTTCCTCCAGCCAAATGGGGGATAATCGACATGTCTGGGAATCCGATGTCTCCATTCCCGATTCTCAATTCTCCATTCCCGGCTTTCATATGCTTCCCCTCGTCGCACTGGTCGGCCGCCCCAACGTGGGTAAATCGACGCTCTTCAACGCACTCACGCGCAGCCGCGATGCGCTGGTCCACGACCAGCCCGGGGTGACCCGCGACCGCAACTACGGCATCTGCCGCCTGGACGAAGAGAATCCGTTCATGGTGGTGGACACCGGCGGCATCGCAGGCGAAGAGGAAGGCCTGGCCGGCGCCACCGCGCGCCAGGCGCGGGCTGCGGCCGAAGAGGCGGACCTGGTCCTGTTCATCGTCGATGGCCGCGAAGGCGCCTCGACACTCGACGACGACATCCTGGCCTGGCTGCGCAAGGCCTCGCGCCCCACGCTGCTGGTGATCAACAAGATCGATGGTCTGGAAGAATCCACCGCGATCTCGGAATTTTCGCGCTACGGCTTCAACGACGTCATCACCGTATCGGCCGCGCACCGCCAGGGCATCGACGAGTTGCTGGAAGAGGTGCACGCGAGGCTGCCGGAAGAAGGCACGACCGAAGTGCTGGACAACGATCCGGCCCGCGTGCGCATCGCTTTCGTCGGCCGCCCCAACGTCGGCAAGTCCACGCTGTTCAATCGCTTGCTGGGCGAGGAGCGCATGATCGCCTCGGAAGTGCCGGGCACCACCCGCGATTCGATCGCCGTGGACATGGAACGCGACGGCCGCCAGTACCGCCTGGTCGATACCGCCGGCCTGCGGCGCAAATCGAAGGTCGAGGAAGCCGTCGAGATATTCAGCATCATCAAGACCTTGCAGTCGATCGAACAATGCCAGGTCGCGGTGCTGATGCTGGACGCCACCGAAGGGGTGACCGACCAGGATGCGACGGTGCTGGGGGCCATCCTCGATGCCGGCCGCGCGCTGGTGATCGCGGTGAACAAGTGGGACGGCCTGGAAACCTATCAGCGCGAGCAAACCGAAGCGCTGCTTTCGCGCAAGCTCAATTTCGTGGAATGGGCAGAGAACGTGCGCATTTCCGCCAAGCACGGTTCCGGCCTGCGCGAACTGTTCCGCGCCATCCACCGCGCGCACGCCTCGGCTACCAAGGAACACGGCACCAGCGAAGTGACCAAGGCGCTGGAGGTGGCCTATGAAACCAATCCGCCGCCCGCGGTGCGCGGTCACGCGCCGAAATTGCGGTTCGCGCATCCCGCCGGCCTCAATCCGCCGACCTTCGTGGTCCACGGTACCCGTCTGAAGGTGCTGCCGGAGTCCTACAAGCGCTACCTGGAGAACTTCTTCCGCAAGCGCTTCAAGATGGTAGGTACGCCGGTGCGCTTCATCTTCAAGGATTCGGTGAATCCTTACGAAGGCAAAAAGAACGTGCTGACCGACAAACAGGTGGCCAAGAAGCGCCGCCTGATCCGGCACGTCAAGCGCGGCAAGTAAGCGCCGTATCCGGCGGCGCGACGATGGGCGACTTTCCCACACGCATCAGTTACGACGATGCCTCGCGCATCGTGGAGCGGGTCGCGGCCGAGCGTAGGCTCGGCCATGAACGCCTCGCGATCAAACGAGTGGACGGACGCATCCTGGCGCAGGACCTCAGCGCGCCCATCGACCTGCCTGCTTTCGACAACAGCCGGATGGACGGCTTCGCGCTGCGCCATGCCGATTTGAATCCGGGAAACGATACGGAGTTGCGCATCGTCGGCGCGCAGTTCGCAGGACCGCTGCTGGACCAGGCGTTGCAGTCCGGCCAATGCATTCGCATCACCACCGGTGCGCCGCTTCCGGAAGGCGCCGATACGGTCGTCATCAAGGAAGAGACGCACGAACACGAAGGCTTGCTGACGGTGCCGGCAGGCGTGGCGGCTGGTGCCGACATCCGCAGCGCCGGCGAAGACGTGCGAGCCGGCGACGTGGTGCTTCAGGCAGGCTCGGTCCTGTCTCCCGCGTGCGTCAGTCTGGCGGCCGCGCTGGGCGCGGCCGAGCTAGAAGTTTCGCAACGGCCCACGGTCGCGGTGTTCACTACCGGCGATGAACTGGTGGAGCCGGGGTTGCCGCTGCTTCCCGGGCAGATCTACAACAGCAACCGCGAATTGCTGATGGGCCTGCTGCGTGCGGAAGGGCTGGAACCCGTCGCCTGGCCGACCTTGCCGGACGATCCGGTCCGCATCGAAACCGCGCTGCGCGATGCGGCTTCGGCGTTCGACCTAGTCATCACCTGCGGCGGCGTTTCGGCCGGCGAGAAAGACCACTTGCCCGCGCTGCTGGGCGCTCAGGGCGAGATCCATTTCTGGAAAGTGAAAATGAAGCCGGGCATGCCGGTGCTATTCGGAAATCTGGATCGGGCGCTGTTTCTGGGTTTGCCTGGCAATCCGGTTTCGGTGCTCGCCACTTTTCTTACCCTGGGGCGCCAGTTGCTGGACGGCTTGCAGGGCAGGGCGGAGCCGCGGGCGAAGCGTTTCGCGCGGCTCTCTGCACCGTGGAATAAATCGCACGAGCGCCTGGAGTTCCTGCGCGGGCGTCTGCAGTACGGACAGGACGGCGTGCTTGGCGTGGCGCCGAACAGTGCGGATGCCTCCCACCGCCTGCGTGCGGCGGCCGAAAGCGATGCGTTGATCGTGTTGGGGGAAGGAAAGCAGGAATTCGAAGAAGGCAGCGTCGTCGAAGTGCTGACGTATTCGTAGGTCGGGGCTACGCCCCCGACGCACGTGCTCCCTTCCTCTCCGGAAAGCGTCGGCCACGTAGAGCCTGCCCCGTACTTGATACGGGGTCGACCTACAACACCGGAGGGAGAAGGAAAGCGCAAACAGCGCGATAATCCCATCATGGTCATTCCCGAAATCACCCCCACACAAGCCCTGCAGCGTCTGAGGCATGGCGCCGTACTGATCGATGTCCGCGAAGCGCACGAGCGCGCCGGCGGGCAGGCCGAAGGTTCGCTGGGCATAGCCAAAGGCGAGCTCGAAGCTGATCCGGGCCTGCATGTGCCCGAACGCGCCACGGAGATCCTGCTGATCTGCCAGAGCGGCGCTCGCTCGATGCAAGCGGCGACCTTCCTCAGTCAGGCCGGTTACCTGCATCTGTCTTCCGTCGCCGGCGGTACCACGCGCTGGATGGCCGAAGGCCTGCCGGTGGTCAGACCGCAGTTGGATGTCGATGAAGCCGATTTCATGGACCGCTATTCGCGCCATTTGCGCCTGCAGGAAGTGGGTGTGGAGGGCCAGCGCAAACTCGAGGCTTCGCGGGTGCTGATGATCGGCGCCGGCGGGCTGGGTTCGCCAGCGGCGTTCTATCTCGCCGCTGCGGGAATCGGCCATCTGCGCATCGCCGATGACGACGTGGTGGACCGCAGCAACCTGCAACGCCAGATCCTGCATACCGAAGCACGGATAGGCGAAGCGAAGGTGGTCTCGGCCCAGATTGCGCTTTCGGCTTTGAATCCGCGCACGCGGATCGAAGCGGTCGCCGAACGCGTCGTGGCCGGCAACATCGAACGTCTGCTGGCGGATGTGGATGTGGTGATAGACGGCGCCGACAATTTTCCGGTGCGCTATCTGCTCAACGATGCCTGCGTGAAATTGGGCAAGCCGCTGGTGTACGGCGCGGTGCAGCGTTTCGAAGGGCAGGTGAGCGTGTTCGACGCCGGCCGCCATCGCGGGCAGGCGCCGTGCTACCGCTGCCTGTTTCCGGAACCGCCCGCGGCCGAGTTCGCGCCCAATTGCGCCGAAGCCGGCGTGCTGGGCGTATTGCCCGGCGTGATCGGGCTGCTGCAGGCCAACGAAGCGATCAAGCTATTGCTGGGCATCGGCGAACCGCTGAGCGGTCGGTTGCTGCAATTCGATGCGCTGGCGATGCGCTTCCGTGAAATGCGCTTGCGGCCGGACCCCGATTGCGTGGTTTGCGCGCCGGGCAAGCCGTTTCCGGGCTATATCGATTATCAGAAATTCTGCGGGGGCTGATTCAGCCGTCGCAGAGGAAATCCGATATCGTTCGCCACGAGATCATTCAACTGGGGAGTTGGCTATGCGTACCCTTATTTTCATCGTGACCGGTCTGGTGTTCATGGCGTTGGCCATGTGGCTGACCAAACCCGCCAAACGCACCACTACCGCCTGGATATTCACTGCTGTCTGGTTGCTGGCGACGTTGTGGAACCTGCGTACCGGCATGTCGCATGGGTATTCGCTGCAGGAAGAGTTGCCAATCCAGTCGGTCATCTTCGCAATCCCCGTGCTGGGCGCATGGCTATTGGCCTGGAAGGGCCGCGGGCGTTGATGCCGCGACACGGGTTCGCGAAAGGATCGCCTGGATGAACACCCATTCCCGTTCACTGCTGCGCAAGCGCGGCCGGCACGACAGCGGCAAAGTCTCCATGGTCGAGTTGTTCTTCGATCTGGTCTTCGTCTTTGCCGTCACCCAGTTGTCGCATGGCCTGCTGGCCCATCTGACGCCGGTCGGTGCGCTGCATACGCTGATGCTGCTGATGGCGGTGTGGTGGCTGTGGATATTCACCTCGTGGGTCACCAATTGGCTGGATCCGGAAAAAGTGCCGGTGCGGGTCATGCTGTTCGCGCTGATGCTGGGCGGGCTGCTGATGTCGTCTTCCATACCGGAAGCGTTCGGCGAAAAAGGCCTGCTGTTCGCTTGCGCCTTCGCGGCAATGCAAGTGGGCCGCAACTTGTTCATGCTCTGGGCCCTGCGCGGGGAAGGGGCCGCGCAGTCGCGTAATTTCCAACGCATCCTGATCTGGTTTCTGGCTTCCGCGATGTTCTGGGTAGGGGGTGGTTTGGAGCAGGGCGCACTGCGCACAGGTTTGTGGCTGGCGGCCATCGCCATCGAATACGTATCGCCATCGGTCGCCTTCTGGGTGCCGGGGCTGGGGCGTTCGACCACCGCCGAATGGGATGTGGACGGCGGCCACTTGGCCGAACGCTGCGGACTGTTCGTGATCATCGCGCTGGGCGAATCGATCCTGGTCACGGGTGCGACGTTCGCCGGATTGCCGGCCAACCCCGCCACCGCGACGGCCTTCCTGGCATCGTTCGTGGGCAGCGTGGCCATGTGGTGGATGTATTTCGACACCGCCTCCGAACGCGCCAGCCACCGCATCGCGCATTCCGACGATCCTGGCCGTATCGCGCGTCTGGCCTACACCTACCTGCATCTGCTGATCGTCGCGGGCATCATCGTCTGCGCCGTGGCCGATGAAATCGTGCTGGTGCATCCCGGGCACGCCGAAACCATGGGCGTCGCCGTCATTCTTGCCGGCCCGGCGCTGTATCTGCTGGGCAATGCCTTGTTCAAATGGGCATCGAACGACCGCAAACTGCCCCCGTTGTCGCATCTGGCGGGGCTTTCGTTGTTGGTGGCAGTGGCGCCTTTCGCATTCGCGCACCAGTTGTCGGCATTGGCTCTGGGCGCGTTCACCACCGGCGTGATGGTCCTGGTCGCGGCTTGGGAAAGCTTCGCCCTGCGCAGAGTGCCGCGTACGAAACACTGAAAGCTTCGTCCGGACTCGGAATCGCGGCTGGCAGCGGTTAACCTGTAATGCCCGCCGCAGGAAATCCAGTTTGGCCACAGAAGCCGTCTCCAGCGATCTGATCAAGGTTGTCGCCCTGCTGGGCGCCGCCGTGGTGGCAGTGCCCATCTTCCGGCGCCTGGGCCTGGGCTCGGTGCTGGGCTATCTGGCGGCCGGTCTGTTGATCGGTCCGTTCGGTCTGGCTTGGTTTTCCGACCCGCAATCCATCCTGCACGTGGCCGAACTGGGCGTGGTGATGTTCCTGTTCGTCATCGGTCTGGAGATGCGGCCCTCGCACCTGTGGGGCCTGCGCCGGCAGATCTTCGGATTGGGCAGCCTGCAGATTGCGGTATGCACGGTCGCGTTGACGGGGGTCGGACTGGGCTATGGCTTCAGCGTGCCGGTGGCGTTCGTCGGCGCGGCCGGTTTCGTGCTCACCTCGACGGCCATCGTCATGCAATTGCTGGGCGAACGCGGCGACATCGCGCTGCCGCGCGGGCAGAAGATCGTGTCGGTATTGCTGTTCGAAGATCTGCTGATTGTGCCGCTGCTGGCGATTGTCGCCTTCATCTCGCCGGTGGTACCCGATCATGCCGATGGCTCCAGGTGGATCAGCATCGGCATTGGCGTGGCCAGTCTCGCCGGACTCATCGCAGCGGGCATATGGCTACTCAATCCCTTGTTCCGGATACTGGCGTCGGCCAAGGCGCGCGAGGTCATGACCGCGGCGGCGCTGCTGGTGGTGCTGGGTTCGGCGCTGTTGATGCAGATCGGCGGGTTGTCGATGGCGATGGGTGCGTTCCTGGCGGGGGTGCTGTTGTCCGAATCCACTTTCCGCCATCAGATTGAAGCGGACATCGAGCCTTTCCGCGGCATCCTGCTAGGCCTGTTCTTCCTCAGCGTCGGCATGTCGCTGGATCTGGGCGTTGTGGCGCGCAACTGGCCGCTGATCGCATCCGGCGTACTGGCGATGATGGCGGTAAAGGCGTTGTGCATCTACGTGGTGGCGCGCCTCACCCGCAGTCCGCACCGCGAAGCGCTGGATCGGGCGGTGTTGATGGCGCAGGGCGGCGAATTCGCCTTCGTGCTGTTCTCCGCGGCCGCTGCCGCCCGTGTCATCGACGCCACGGTCAACGCCAACCTCACCGCCATCGTGGTGCTGTCGATGGTGCTGACGCCGTTGTTCGTGATCCTGCTCAAGCGCGTCATGCCGAAGGCGCAGGAGTCGCTAGAAGGCATCGACGAGGCGCGCGGGCTGAGCGGCAGCGTGCTGATCATCGGCTTCGGCCGCTTCGGCCAGGTCATGAGCCAGTCGCTGCTGGCGCGCGACGTGGACGTGACCATCATCGACACCGACATCGAGATGATCCGCAGCGCCGAGGAGTTCGGTTTCAAGATCTATTACGGCGACGGCACGCGGCTGGACGTGCTGCACGCTTCGGGCGCGGACAGCGCGCGCGCGATCGCGGTGTGCATCGACAACAAGACCGCGGCCACGCGCATCGTGGAGCTGGCCAAGGCGCAGTTCCCGCAGGCGCGGCTGCTGGTGCGCTCCTACGACCGCGAACATTCGCTTGAACTGATCAACGCCGGTGTGGATTACCAGATCCGGGAGACATTCGAATCGGCGGTGGATTTCGGCGCCGCGGCGCTGGTCGAGCTGGGAGTCGCGCAAGAAGAGGCCGAACGCATCGCCACCGAGATCCGACGCCGGGATGCCGAACGTTTCGAACTGGAAATGGCGGCCGGGGACGTTCGCGCCGGCATTCCGTTGATGTTGGGCAACGCTCCCAAGCCCACGCCGACGCCGTTCACCACGCCCAAGCGCGAAGGACAGGCCTTGAACAAGGAAACCGCGGACATCATCAACAGTCCCGATCCGGATTCGCGCACGGGTTAGCGCAGAAAATCGCGCAAGGCCGCGGCGTAGCGCGGATCGTCCGAAATATTGTTGTGGTCGGCCTGTGGAAAGTCGATCACCTGCGGCACGCCTGCCAGCGAAGCCAGCAATTTGTCCGTATTGGCCGGCGGAATCACTTCATCGCGGCCTGCGCGCAGCACCAGCAAGGGGCCGCGGTACTGCGTCAGGTAGCGGGCGGAATCATAACTGTCGCGCACTAACCAGCGCACCGGAAACAGCGGATAGTGAGACTGCGCCACCGCCGCGAGGTTGTCGAACGGGGTCACCAGCGCCAGTCTTTCCACCGGCCTGTGCGAGGCGACATAGCTGGCTACGCCACTGCCCAGGCTGCGGCCGACGACGGCGATGGCGGTCGGGTGCTGTTCGTTCACTTCGTCGAAGAGTGCCAGCGCATCGCCGAACAGGGCGGCCTGGTCCGGTTTGCCTTCGCTTGCGCCGTAGCCGCGATAGGAAACCAGGTAGACGGTGCGGTCGGGAAACAATTCGGAGAATTCCGCGCGCGACATCTCCAGGCGTTCGGCATTGCCACCGAAGTAGATGACAGCCCTGGTCTTGCCGGGATTCAATCGCCAGCCGCGCAGGGTGACGCCGTCGTGTACGAGACTGAAGTCCGTCTCCTGCACGGCGATCTGCGTTTGGCCTGGGTAATAGATCAGCTCGCGCTGCTTGAAGAAGAGCAGGGCGCAGATGCCGCTATAGGCGAGCACAGGCAGCGCAGCGACTCCCAATAGCGACTTCTTCAGCATCCCCATCAGCCGTGACGCCGCTGCGCCTGGGCGAATGCGGCCAGTTGCTCCGGCGTAGCTTCCTGCTGGAACTTCGCCTTCCATTCCGCGAACGGCATTCCGTACACGCGCTCGCGCGCTTCGTCCTTGCTCATCGGCTGTCCGGCGGCTTCGGCAGCCTCGCGGTACCAGTCGGACAGGCAATTGCGGCAGAAGCCGGCCAGGATCATCAGGTCGATGTTCTGCACGTCGCTGCGTTCGACGTTGAGGTGCTGCAAAAGGCGGCGGAAGGCGGCGGCTTCGAGTTCGGTGGTGTCGGACATGGCTGAATCGGGGACAATAGGGTCCAACGACTTTACACCCGCGCCCTAGATGACCCCAGCTTCCCCCAGCGCCCATACCGCCCGCATCCTCGACGGCCGCCGCATCGCCGAGAACCTGCTCGACGAACTCAAGGCCAAGGTCGACGCCCGCGTCGCCGCAGGCCTGCCGCGCCCGGGCCTGGCGGTGGTGCTGGTCGGGGGCGACCCGGCTTCGACCGTGTATGTGCGCAACAAGCGCCGCGCGGCCGAGAAGGTCGGCATCGAGGCTTTCGACCACGATTTGCCGGCCGGGACGTCCGAACACGAGCTGCTGGCCCTGATCGACAGGCTCAATGCCGACCCCAAGGTCCACGGCATTCTGGTGCAGCTGCCGTTGCCCGGCATTCCCGACGCCAGCCGCCTGATCCACCGCATCGACCCGCGCAAGGACGTGGACGGCTTCCACCCCGAGAACGTCGGCCACCTGGCCCTGCGCGAGTTCGGCCTGCGCCCGTGCACCCCGCGCGGCATCACCACCTTGCTGGGCTACACCGACAAGCCGGTGCGGGGGCAGAACGCGACCATCGTCGGAGTCAGCAACCACGTGGGCCGGCCGATGGCCCTGGAGCTGCTGATCGCAGGCTGCACGGTGACCAGTTGCCACAAATTCACGCCCGCAGCGGTGCTGGAGGCGCGGGTGCGCGACGCGGACATCCTGGTGGTGGCCGCCGGCCGTCCGGGCCTGATTCCGGGGGAGTGGGTCAAGCCCGGCTCGGTGGTCATTGACGTGGGCATCAATCGCCTGGAGGACGGCAGTCTGGTCGGAGACGTAGGTTTCGACGCCGCCGCCACACGCGCCAGCTGGATCACCCCGGTACCGGGCGGGGTAGGGCCCATGACCGTGGCCACGCTGATGCAGAACACTCTGGAAGCAGCCGAGGCCGCTGCTTAAAGCCCCTCTCCCATCGGGAGAGGGGTTGGGGTGAGGGTACGGCGAAGTCAGTAGCGTGAGAACCAACTGGACTCCGCCGTACCCTCATCCGCCTTTCGGGCAGCCCGTATCAAGTACGGGGCAGGCTCTTCTCCCGAGGGGAGAAGGAAGCGAAACGCTTCGTTGCATCGTCTGCGTAGGGACATTTCAGCCCCCGAAATAGTACAATTACGCGCTTCCCCACCAAACGGGTCCGCCGATGCTACGCATCCAGGCTGAAGCTCTCACCTACGACGACGTTTCCCTCGTCCCCGCGCATTCCCTTGTCCTGCCCAAGGATGTCGACCTCGGCACGCGCCTGACCCGCGACCTGCGGCTGAAGCTGCCGATCGTCTCCGCCGCCATGGACACCGTCACCGAAGCGCGCCTGGCCATCGCCATGGCCCAGCTGGGCGGCATCGGCATCCTGCACAAGAACCTCACCGTCGAACAGCAGGCGGCCGAAGTGGCCAAGGTCAAGAAATTCGAGGCCGGCGTCATCAAGGACCCTTTCACCGTAGGTCCTGAGACCACCATCGGCGACGTGCTGGCGCTTACTCGCGCCCGCAATATCTCCGGCGTGCCGGTGGTCGATGGCAACCAGTTGCTGGGCATCGTCACCAGCCGCGACATGCGTTTCGAAACCAAGCTGGACGACCCGGTCCGCCACATCATGACCAAGAAGGATCGCCTGGTCACCGTGCGCGAAGGCGCCAGCGACGGCGAAGTGGTGCAGCTGCTGCACAAGCACCGCATCGAGAAGGTGCTGGTGGTCAACGACAACTTCGAGCTGCGCGGCCTGATCACGGTCAAGGACATCCAGAAGAAGACCGACAACCCCAATGCCGCCAAGGACAGCGCCACGCGCCTGCTGGTCGGCGCGGCGCTGGGCGTGGGCGGCGACACCGACCAGCGCGTGGAAGCGCTGGTCGCCGCCGGTGTGGACGTGGTCATCGTGGATACCGCGCACGGCCATTCGCAAGGCGTGCTGGATCGCGTGGCCTGGATCAAGAAGCGTTTCCCGCAGCTGCAGGTGATCGGCGGCAACATCGTCACCGGCGATGCCGCGCTGGCTTTGATGGATGCCGGTGCCGATGCGGTCAAAGTAGGCGTGGGTCCGGGCTCCATTTGCACCACGCGCATGGTCGCGGGCGTCGGCGTACCGCAGATCACGGCCGTCTCGATGGTGGCCGAAGCGTTGCAGGACCGCATCCCACTGATCGCCGACGGCGGCATTCGCTATTCCGGCGATATCGGCAAGGCGATCGTGGCTGGCGCCTCCACGGTGATGATCGGCGGCTTGTTTGCCGGTACCGAGGAAGCGCCGGGCGAAGTCGAACTGTTCCAGGGCCGCAGCTACAAGAGTTATCGCGGCATGGGCAGCCTGGGCGCGATGGAAAAGGGCAGCAAGGACCGTTATTTCCAGGACGCGTCCGATGCGGACAAGCTGGTGCCCGAAGGCATCGAAGGCCGCGTGCCGTATCGCGGATCGGTCGGCAACATCATCCACCAGCTGGTCGGCGGCCTGCGCGCGACCATGGGGTATGTCGGTTGCGCCACCATCGACGAGATGCAGAAGAAGCCCAGCTTCGTCACCATTACCGGCGCGGGCCAGCGCGAAAGCCATGTGCACGACGTGCAGATCACCAAAGAGCCGCCGAATTACAGGATGGGCTGATCCGCGCGAAATAAACAAGTCGCCATCCCCGCGAAGGCGGGGACCCAGCGACTTGAAGCTTTTCTACGCAAGCAATAGAGCAAAGTCACTGGGTTGACCGGCTTACGCCGTTATGAAGCACTTCCGCTTTCGCGGGAATGACGGGTTTAATTTTTCACTTGCCGGATCGGGCGGCGTTCGCGAACCATGACCAACATCCATACCGACAAGATCCTGATCCTCGATTTCGGCGCGCAATACACCCAGCTGATCGCCCGCCGCATCCGCGAGATCGGCGTGTACTGCGAGATCTGGGCCTGGGACCACGATCCTGCGGAAATCGCGGCCTACGGCGCCAAGGGCATCATCCTGTCGGGCGGTCCGGAATCCACCACCGAAGCAGGCGCCCCAGCCGCGCCGCAGCAGGTGTTCGACTCCGGGCTGCCGATCCTGGGCATCTGCTACGGCATGCAGACCCTGGCAGCCCAGCTGGGTGGCGCCACCGAAGCGGCCGATGCGCGCGAGTTCGGTCATGCCGAAGTCGAAATCGTCGCACCCGATACGCTCTTCAAAGGCCTGACCGACCACGCGGGCAAGACGCGTCTGGACGTATGGATGAGTCATGGCGACCATGTCTCCAAGGCACCCCCCGGTTTCACCATCACCGCCGTCACCGACCGCATCCCGGTCGCGGCGATGTCGAACGAAGACAAGCGCTGGTACGGTGTGCAGTTCCACCCCGAAGTCACCCATACCCTGCAGGGCCAGGCGCTGCTGCGCCGTTTCGTGGTCGATATCTGCGGCTGCGCGACCTTGTGGACGGCGGCCAATATCATCGATGACCAGATCGAGCGCGTGCGTGCGCAGGTGGGCAAGGACGAAGTGATCCTGGGCCTGTCCGGCGGTGTCGACTCGTCCGTGGTCGCCGCGCTGTTGCACAAGGCCATCGGCGAGCAGCTGACCTGCGTGTTCGTGGATACCGGTCTGTTGCGCTGGCAGGAAGGCGACCAGGTGATGGCGATGTTCGCCGAACACATGGGCGTCAAGGTGATCCGGGTCAATGCGGCCGACCGCTATTTCAAGGCGCTGGAAGGCGTGGCCGACCCCGAAGCCAAGCGCAAGATCATCGGCAACCTGTTCGTGGAGATCTTCGACGAGGAATCCAGCAAGCTGGCCAACGCCAACTGGCTGGCGCAAGGCACGATCTATCCGGACGTGATCGAGTCGGCCGGCAGCAAGACCGGCAAGGCGCATGTGATCAAGAGCCACCACAACGTCGGCGGCCTGCCCGAGCATATGAAGATGGGCCTGGTGGAACCGCTGCGCGAACTGTTCAAGGACGAAGTGCGACGTCTGGGTGTCGAGCTGGGCCTGCCGCGCGCCATGGTCTACCGCCATCCGTTCCCGGGACCCGGCTTGGGCGTACGCATCCTCGGCGAAGTGAAGCGCGAATATGCCGAGCTGCTGGCCCAGGCCGACGCCATTTTCATCGAAGAATTGCGCAAGGCCGATCTGTACGACAAGACCAGCCAGGCCTTCGCAGTGTTCCTGCCGGTCAAATCGGTGGGCGTGGTGGGCGATGCGCGCGCCTACGAGTGGGTGATCGCGCTGCGCGCGGTGGAAACCATCGATTTCATGACCGCGCACTGGGCGCACCTGCCGTACGATTTCCTGGGCACGGTGTCCAACCGCATCATCAACGAACTGCGCGGCATCTCGCGCGTGGTCTACGACATCAGCGGCAAGCCGCCGGCGACCATCGAGTGGGAGTGATGCCTCCGCAAGACGACGAAACTTGGATGCGTCATGCGCTTGCGCTCGCCGACAAGGCGGAGCGCGAGGATGACGAGATTCCGGTGGGCGCCGTGCTTGTCGGCGCCAATGGCGAAATCCTTGGCGAAGGCTGGAACCGCAATCTGGCCGAGCACGACCCCAGCGCGCACGCCGAAATCGTTGCCATGCGCCGTGCCGGTGCGAAGCTGGGCAACCATCGCCTGATCGGCAGCACGTTGTACGTGACCTTGGAGCCCTGCGCGATGTGCGCAATGGCGTTGGTGCATGCGCGGGTGTCGCGGCTGGTCTATGCGGCCTCCGATCCCAAGACCGGTGCCTGCGGCAGCGTGTTCGACCTGCTGACCGATCCGCGCCACAACCATCGCGTCGAAGTGGTGTCCGGATTGCTGGCCGACGAAGCCTCGCGCCGCCTGACCAACTACTTCCGGGCCAAGCGCGGCAAGCCGCTACTGGATTGAAAATGTAGGAGCGGGCCATGCCCGCGACGCCCTTGATCGCAATATCGGTGGGGAGCATCGCGGGCAGGGCCCGCTCCTACAGGCGTTCTACTCCCGTTTGGCGATATGGCGGTGGTCCATTTCCTCGTTGACCGCCTTGACCGCCAGCGTCGACTCGCGCGCCAGCAACAGGCTGGCGGCGAACATCGCCAGCACGCCCAATGCCGCCAGCACGGTGGGAAGCATGCCCAGCCGGTGCGCCAGCAGGTTGTCCGCGGCCACCGCCAGACTGGTGCCCACGAACAGGCTGATGGCGCCGTACAGCAACTGGCCTGCGCGCAGGATGATCAGGCTGCGCCGTCGTTGCAGCGCGATGCGCTGTTCGTACAGCGCCCGCTGCAGCGGGTCGTCCAGGGTGTGCAGTTCCTTGAGCAGCGAACGCGCGCGGTCGATGATCCTGGCCAGCCGGTTGTTGGCCGACAGCAGCAGGGAGGCCGTCGCCGTGAGGAAGAAAGCCGGCGCCAGCATCGCGGTGAGCGTGGCGTAGTGCGTGTACTGATCGCTGTTCTGGAGCATGGCCTGTGCCCGTGGGGAGCTGCGTTATGATGCGGCACAATGCGATCTTTCCGCAAAACACGCTCGCCGACGGCGATGCGCAGCCTCAAGGACCAAGACCGACGCATGTCAGCCAACAACCCCAATAGCGACCGTCTGATCTGGATCGACCTGGAAATGACCGGGCTGGACACCGGCCAGGACTCCATCATCGAGATCGCCACGGTGGTGACCGATTCGCAGTTGAACGTGCTGGCCGAAGGCCCCGAGTTCGCCATCGCCCATCCGGTGGCGGTGCTGGAAGCCATGGACGACTGGAACCGCGCCCAGCACACGCGCTCGGGGCTGTGGAAGCGGGTGGTGGAGAGCACGGTCACGCTCGGCCAGGCCGAGGTCCAGACGGTTTCGTTCCTGGCCGAATGGCTGCCGGCCAATGCCTCGCCGATGTGCGGCAATTCGATCTGCCAGGACCGCCGTTTCCTGCACCGGCTGATGCCGCGGCTGGAGAAGTACTTCCACTACCGCAACCTGGACGTCAGCACGCTGAAAGAGCTGGCGCGGCGTTGGGCGCCGACCGTGCTGGAAGGCGTGCGTAAGCAGTCGGCGCATACCGCGCTCAGCGACGTGCGCGATTCCATCGAGGAATTGCGCCACTACCGCAAGCATCTGGCAGAACTGGCCGGCTAGAGGCCTTGTAGGAGCGACGTGAGTCGCGAAGGAAGGCCGGTCCGATCGGAATGGCCGTTCACCCGAGAAAGCCTTCGCGACTTACGTCGCTCCTACGCGCCCCTGCGCGCCCCTACGCCGGAGGCTTTGCGGAAACCGCATCCCCATCGTCGGCGACCGAACGGGTGACGATCTCGGTCAGCGGCGTACCGTCGGCATTGTGGTGATACACGTGCAGGTCGCGCGGGGGTAAAGGCAAAGACATGCCATGGCTCAGCAATTGGCTGCGCACGGCTTCGGCGATCCGGTTCTTCGCTTCGCCCACGTCCTTGGTCTTGGCCCAGGCGAACAGGGTCATGTCCACGCCGCCCTCGCTCAATCGCGCGATATCCACCGCCGGGGCAGGGTCCTTCAGGACCAGGGGGTCGGCTGTGGCGATGGCCAGCAATATTTCCTTTGCCCGCGCCGGGTCGTCCCGGTACCGCACCGTCAAGGGGATGTCGATACGGCGCTGCGGTTTTGCGGTGAAGTTGATGATCGGCGCGGTGGTGATCATGCTGTTGGGCAGGATGATCAGGCGGTTGTCGGCCGTACGCATGCGGGTCTGGAAGATGCGGACTTCTTCCACCGTGCCTTCCAGGCCCGCGATCTGCACGCTGTCGCCATCGCGGAACGGGCGCAGCATGATCAGCATCACGCCGGAGGCGATATTGGACAGCGAATCCTTGAGCGCCAGGCCCACCGCGAGGCCGGCGGCGCCAAGCACGGCGAGCATGGAAGTGGGCGGCACGCCGATGGAAGTCAGTGCGGTCACCAGCACCAGCACCATCATCGCCGCATAGCTCACATTGCGCAGGAAACCGGACAGGGTGGAGTCGACATGGGCACGTCCCAGCACGCGTTCCAGCCCTGCGCTGAGCCGCTTGGCCAGCCACATGCCGATCAGCAGGATCAGCACAGCGCCCAACAGCTTCAGGCCCCAGGTCTCCAGCAACTGCAACCAGTCGATGCCGCGGATGTCCTTGACGATCTCGCTGGGCGTCGCGACGGGTTCCTTCGCCTGCATCATTGCGCCTTGAGTTTGGCCAGCCGCAGCCAGGTATCGACCACGGTGTCGGGATTCAGTGACACCGACTCGATGCCTTCCTGCATCAGCCAGTCCGCAAGATCCGGGTGATCAGACGGGCCCTGTCCGCAGATGCCCACGTATTTGCCCTTGGCCTTGGCGCTCTTGATCGCCATCGACAGCAGCTTCTTCACCGCCGGGTCGCGTTCGTCGAACAGGTGCGCGACGATGCTGGAATCGCGGTCCAGGCCCAAAGTGAGCTGGGTCAGGTCGTTGGATCCGATGGAGAAGCCATCGAAGATGTCCAGGAAGTCGTCGGCCAGCAGCGCGTTCGAAGGCACTTCGCACATCATGATGATCTTCAGGCCCTGCTGTCCTTCAGCATGATCGCCGCGCTTGAGGCCGTGCTTGGCCAGCACTTCGATGACCTTGCGGCCCTCGTCCAGCGTGCGCACGAACGGGATCATCACCCACAGATTGTCCAGGCCCATCTCATTGCGCACCTTGCGCACGGCCTTGCATTCCAGCGCGAAGGCAGGTTCGAACGACGGATCGACATAGCGGCTGGCGCCGCGGAAGCCGATCATCGGATTTTCTTCATGCGGTTCGTAATTGCTGCCGCCGATCAGGTTGGCGTATTCGTTGGACTTGAAGTCCGACAGGCGCACGATCACCGGGTTGGGCGCCACCGAGGCGGTAATGGTGGCGATGCCTTCGGCCAAACGGTCCACGTAGAAGCTCACCGGATCGGCGTAGCCGGCGGTCTTCGCATCGATCTTGCGCTTGGTTTCCGCGTCCTGGCGGTCGTATTCCAGCAGCGCATTGGGATGCACGCCGATATGGCTGGCGATGATCATTTCCAGCCGTGCCAAGCCGATGCCCGCATTAGGCAATTGACCGAAATCGAACGCGCGCTCCGGGTTGGCCACGTTCATCATGATCTTTAGCGGGGCGGGGGGCATGTCGGCCAGATCGGTGGTGATGCGCTCGAACTTCAGCGTGCTGCCGTAGATGAAACCGGTGTCGCCTTCGGCGCAGCTGACGGTGACTTCCTTGCCGTCCTCGATATGGTCCAGCGCATTGCCGGTGCCGACCACGGCGGGTACGCCCAGCTCGCGGGCGATGATGGCGGCGTGGCAGGTGCGGCCGCCGCGGTTGGTGACGATGGCCGAAGCCCGCTTCATCACCGGCTCCCAATCCGGGTCGGTCATGTCGGCCACCAGCACGTCGCCGGGCTGCACGCGGTTCATGTCGGCCAGGCTGCGCACCACGCGCGCCACGCCGCTGCCGATCTTCTGGCCGATGGCGCGGCCTTCGGCGATCACGTCGCCGCGTTCCAGCAGATGGTAGCGCTCGATCTGTGTGGCCTTGGCGCGCGACTTCACCGTTTCGGGGCGCGCCTGCACGATGAAGAGCTTGCCGCTGACGCCGTCTTTGGCCCACTCGATATCCATCGGGCGGCCGTAGTGTTTTTCGATGGTCAGCGCCTGACGGGACAGCGCTTGCACGTCTTCATCGCTGATGGAGAACTTGTTGCGCAATTCCACCGGGGTGTCTTCGATCTTGACGCGCTCGCCGGGCTGGTCGGAATAGACCATGCGCAGCAGCTTGCTGCCCAGCGAACGGCGCAGGATCGCCGGTTTGCCGGCTTGCAGGGTGGGTTTGTAGACGTAGAACTCGTCCGGGTTGACGGCGCCCTGCACGACCATTTCGCCCAGGCCCAGGCTGGAAGTGACGAACACCACGTCGCGGAAGCCCGATTCGGTGTCCAGGGTGAACAGCACGCCCGAAGCGCCCACGTCCGAGCGCACCATCAGTTGCACGCCGGCCGACAGGAACACGTCTTCGTGCTTGAAGCCGTGATGCACGCGGTAGGCGATGGCGCGGTCGTTGTAGAGGCTGGCGAAGACTTCCTTGACCTTGCGCACGACATCATCGGCGCCGGTAACGTTGAGGAAGGTCTCCTGCTGGCCGGCGAAGCTGGCGTCGGGCAGGTCCTCGGCGGTGGCCGAGGAACGTACCGCCACCGCGATATCGCCGCCGCCGTTGTCGGCGGCCAGCTGCGCGTAGGCGGTGCGGATATCGGCGTCCAGCTGCGGCTGCAGCGGCGCTTCGATCACCCAATCGCGGATTTCCTTGCCGGCGACCGTCAATGCGTCCACATCCTCCACGTCCAGCGTGGCCAGCTTGTCGAAAATGCGCTTGGACAGATCGTTGTGGGCGATGAAGTCCTTGAAGGCTTCCGCAGTGGTCGCATAGCCTCCGGGGACCGAAACCCCCAGATTGGCCAACTGGCCGATCATTTCGCCCAAAGAGGAGTTTTTGCCGCCTACCCGGGCCAGATCGGCCAGGCGCAGGTCGTGCAACCACAGGATGCTTTGATTCAAGCTGGTCTGGTTCAAGCGCAACGCTCCAAAGCGGTCGTGCGCCTCGCCGAAGATCAACGGCGAGGGCCGTGTCCATGGGAAGAATCGCTATGATGCAGTGCAAGACAAGCCCAGACAAGCTTGATTTTCCAGTGTTTACATGTTGATGAAGGAGTGGTATCGATGTCCAACGTGCGACCTGTGTTCTATGTCTCGGACGGTACGGGGATCACCACCGAGACCATCGGCCACAGCCTGCTGACCCAGTTCAGCGGGTTCAGTTTCGTCACCGACCGCATTTCCTTCGTCGACGACCCGCTCAAGGCGCACGAGGCCGCCGAACGCATCCGCGCCGCCGGGCAGCGCCACGAGGCACGCCCCATCGTGATCCACTCCAACGTAGACCCCGCCATCAGCGAGGTCCTGGCCGAAAGCGGGGCGCTGATGCTGGACGTGTTCGCGCCCTTCATCGACCCGATGGAGAAGGAGCTGGGCGCCTTGCGCCAGTCGCGGGTGGGGCAGGCGCATGGTCTGGTGAATTTCGAAACCTACCACCGCCGCATCAATGCGATGAATTACGCGTTGACCCACGACGACGGCATCGCCATCAACTACGACGAGGCCGATCTGATCCTGGTCGCCGTGTCCCGCGCGGGCAAGACCCCGACCTGCGTCTATCTGGCGCTGCATTACGGCATCCGCGCGGCCAATTACCCGCTGACCGACCAGGACCTGGAAACCGACCGCCTGCCGGTCCGCCTGCGCGCGCACCGGCGCAAGTTGTTCGGCCTGACCATCGATCCGGAACGCTTGCAGCAGATCCGCCAGGAGCGCCGCCCCAATTCGGCCTACGCCAAGCTGGAAACCTGCAAAAGCGAGGTGCTGGCGGCCGAGCGCATGTTCCAGATGGAGCGCATTCCCACGCTGAGCACCACGCACACGTCCATCGAGGAAATCGCCAGCAAGGTGATGTCCACGCTGGGGCTGCAGCGGGAGATGTTCTAGGCGGGGAGGGCAGGCCGGCGTGCTTGGAAGGCCGGCGGAATCGCGCAGGCCGAATGGCGTGCGGAGGAACCTTAAATTAGGCCGTTCTGCGCGATTCGTCAATGCTGCCGAAATTGCGAATCAACGTGTAGGATCGGGCCATGGCCCAAGCCGTCGCCCGCACTGCGAACATCCCCAAACTCAACCGTTTCGGTTGGCTGATGGCGCTGTACGCAGAGAACCACAATAGGCTGACCCGGTTGTTCGCACCGGGCGATCTGGTGGAGGGGCGCTACCTGTCCAGCATCGGCGACGGGCTGGACCTGTATCTGGATGTGATCCAGACCCATCGCTATACGGTCGAGCTTCGCCTCACCTACGGCCTGCGCGATCCGCAGACCGGCGAGCCGGACCCTTCGGCCTTCGTGCGCGTGTACCGCGATGCGCGCCAGGCCGAGGCCACGCACTGCTACGTGGGCCGCCGCTGGCAGGACGCGATCGGCATGTACCCGCCGCCGGCCGAGCTGATCGGCCACCGCATGCGCATGAATACCTTTCTGGGCAAGTGGCTGGAATATCTGGCCGAGCGCGGCCATGGCGTGGCCACGCTGCGCCGCTGCGATGAAAACATGGCGGAAGTGGCCACGGCGGACTGAAAAGTCGCCGGTAGGCGCCTGCGCACGGCGCCGAATCTGAAAACATTAGTCATCTTTCTTCGTCACAGAGCTTGCGCGATGGGTGGGCGATAGCTAGAATTCCGCTCCTTCCAGCCCGTGGGGCCATAGCTCAGCTGGGAGAGCGCCTGCATGGCATGCAGGAGGTCGGCGGTTCGATCCCGCCTGGCTCCACCAATATCCCGGCAATTAGGCCTGTTCGGGGTAGGGAACAAGTTTCACAGCGTCCCCATCGTCTAGAGGCCTAGGACACCACCCTTTCACGGTGGACACCGGGGTTCGAATCCCCGTGGGGACGCCAATTGATTCAAGCACTTAGGGCTGCCGCGAGGCGGCCCTATTTGTTTACGCTAGCGTTTCGGATCGAAGTCACATGGGCTGAGATCCATCTATTAGGTGGTTAGGCCCGGGAAAAAAACTATGGCAATTCCAGACAGCGAGTACTTCTACCAGCTTCCTTCGCTCACGTCGGATGCTGTTATTGAACTTGGTGTTGGTCATGAACTTTCGCTTCTCCTGCTTGAGCATGTTCCAACTGGAGGCGGCGTTATCTTTCCAGTGCAGTACATTCACAGAGAGCTGATCTATCGGACTCCTGGGCAAAAAAATGCGGTAGCAATGGGCACTGCCAGGCTAACTGACGGCGGAGAGTTTCGGGATGTCCGCATTCTGTTCTCTCGCCCGCACCAGACAGCAACGCTTCGCGGGCTTGCGCTAGAGGGTCGGGTCAAGGTTGGACGGCCGGGGCCTAGCAATTTGTTCAAGCCGAACCCGCTTCGCGGGTCGGCTTAATTCAGGCGTCACGGATGGCAAATGGCCCCACGAGAAAAAGGTGCCAGATACGCTTTCCACTTAAGTGACTCTGGCGGCGTTTTCTGCACGCGGTTTTCTGCTAGACATGGCCCGAAGTCCTGCACCAACTTCTCCCGCGTCATCACCGACACACGCCCGCTGCAATTGAACGCCAGCACCCGGCTGCGGTCGGCCGAGACCATGGGAACGCCGATGGCGAACACATCCGGATTCCAGTCGCCCAGCGAGAAACAGAAACCGTAGTTCTCGTAGTCCTGCCGCGCCCGCACGATACCGCTGCGGATCTTCGGCCATAGGCCCGGTTCGCACTCGGCCTCGAACTCGGCCAGATTGCGGTCGAACACCTCCTGCGGGCGCGAGGCTAAGTCGGCCCGGCCCAGCGCCGTGGACCCATGCGGCACGCGCGCGCCGGGTTCCAGCTTCATCTGGAAAGTAGGGTCGCCCTGGCAAACCTCCAGCAACACCATACGCATGCCGTCGGCGGCAGCCAGCATCACCGCCGATTGCGTGTACTCGGCCAGCTCGCGCATCAGTGGACGGGCGATGGCCACCACATCGTTGCCTTTCATGAAGGCATGACCGAGCGACAGCACGGCCGTGCCCAAAGAATATTTCTCCAACGCGGCCGAATAAGTCAGATAGCCGAGCGAGGACAAAGTGAACGTCAGCCGCGAGACCGTGGCTTTGGGCAAGCCAGTCCGCCGCGCCAGTTCCTGGTTGCCCAAATGCTGGGTGCCGAATTCGAAGCAGCGCAGAATCGAGAACGCGCGTGCGATGGCGGTGACGAACTGCGGATGGCGTTCGTCGACGAGAGGACTGAAGGCGTCGAGCTTGCGTTTGGGGTTGCCCATTGCCGGTATCTCCAGTTAGTTCCGCATCACAGAACTGTGTTGATGATTACGTAAGCCGCGAAAGGCGCGTGGTCTCGCCAACGAGTCGTGCAGCGAGCGCTGAACTTGTTTAGACCAAGGCCACTCAGTACGATGGATCGATACTCAGGAACTTAGTTCCATCATACAGAACTGAAGATCGCTCACCCATGACCATGCCAGCCGCGCGTCACCGCATTCGACAGGTATCCACGGCTTCATCGCGCCAGGCGAACGCATGACCGTCGAAGCGAAATCCAGCGGCGCAACGCAGGATCCTTTCGACGTAGGTGCCTTGGACGCGTATCTGCAACAGCACATCGCCGGCTTCGAAGGTCCGATCCAGGTCTCCCGCTTCAAGGGCGGCCAGTCCAACCCAACCTATTTGCTAAGCACCCCCCAGCGCCAGTACGTGATGCGTTCCAAACCGGCGCCGGTCGCGCAGCTGCTGCCTTCGGCGCATGCGGTGGAGCGCGAGTTCCGGCTGCAGGCTGCGCTGGCCGGCAGCGCGGTTCCGGTGGCGGGCATGCATTGCCTGTGCGAGGACGAGTCGGTGATAGGGCGCGCTTTCTACGTCATGGATTTCGTGGAAGGGCGCATCTTCTGGGAGCAATCGCTGCCGGGCGTGGAACCGGCCGAGCGGACCGCCCTCTACGACGAACTCAACCGCGTCATCGCCGCACTTCACGGTGTCGACTTCGCCGCGCTGGGATTGGCCGACTACGGCAAGACCGGCAATTACTTCTCCCGCCAGGTCGATCGCTGGACGCGCCAGTACCGGGCCAGCGAAACCGGCAGCATCGAGGCTATGGACAAGCTGATCGAATGGCTGCCGCTGCACATACCGCAAGAAGAAAGTCCCCAGATATCGCTGGTGCACGGCGACTACCGGCTGGACAACGTCATCTTCCATCCCACCGAACCGCGCATCCTGGCAGTGATCGACTGGGAGCTTTCCACCTTGGGCCACCCGCTGGCCGATTTCGCCTACCACTTGATGAGCTGGCATATCGCGCCGGGCGGGGCGATGCGCGGCCTGGCTGGGCTGGACTTGCAAGCGCTTGGCATTCCGCGCGAATCCGAATACGTCGCCGCCTACGAACGGCGCATCGGCCGCAGCGCGGCCGGCGACTGGAACTACTACTTGGCCTACAACCTCTTCCGCATCGCCGCGATCCTGCAGGGCATCGCCAAGCGCGTACAGGAAGGCACCGCCAGTAGCCCGCAGGCGGCCGAATACGGACGCCAGGCCAAACCGCTGGCCGAACTGGGCTGGCGTTTCGCGCAACAGGCCGGGCACGCCTGATGCGTATTCTTCCCGCCAACGGTTGAGGCGAGACATGGACTCGCTGCTGCTTTCGCGTCGCGACCTGCAGTTCCTGCTTTACGAATGGCTGGACGTCGAATCGCTGACCCAAGCCGAGCGCTATGCCGACCACAGCCGCGAAACCTTCGACGCGGCGCTGGATACTTGCGAGCGCATCGCCACCGAACTGTTCGCTCCGCACAATCAGAAGGCCGATGAGCACGAACCGCGTTTCGACGGCCAGTCGGTCGCGTTGATCGAAGAAGTCGGACCGGCGCTGCGGGCCTTCGCCGAAGCAGGATTGATCGCCGCCGGACACGATTACGCGCTCGGTGGCATGCAGTTGCCAGCGGTAGTGGAGAAAGCGGGGCTGACCTATCTATATGCCGCCAACGTCGCCACCAGCGCCTATCCGCTGCTGACCATGGGTAACGCCAATCTGTTGCTGGCGCACGGCAGCCAGGCGCAGATCCAGGCTTTCGTCAGGCCAGAGCTGGAAGGCCGTTACTTCGGCACCATGTGTCTGTCGGAACCGCAAGCGGGCTCCTCATTGTCTGACATCGCCACGCGCGCCGATTACGAAGGCGAATCCGCTTTCGGTCCCCAGTACCGCGTGACCGGCAACAAGATGTGGATCTCCGGCGGCGACCACGAATTGTCCGAGAACATCGTGCATCTGGTGCTGGCGAAGATTCCCGGACCGGATGGCCGGCTGATCCCGGGAGTGAAAGGGATTTCGCTGCTGCTGGTGCCCAAGTTCCTGGTCGGCGAAGACGGCACGCTCGGCGAGCGCAACGACGTGCAACTGGCGGGCATCAACCACAAGATGGGCTACCGCGGCACGGTCAATTGCCTGTTGAATTTCGGCGAAGGCACGCGCCATCGCCCCGGCGGAAAAGGCGGGGCGGTCGGCTATCTGGTCGGCGAGGCCCACCATGGTCTGGCCTACATGTTCCACATGATGAACGAGGCGCGCATCGGCGTAGGCCTGGGCGCGGTGGCGCTGGGCTACACCGGTTATCTGCATGCGCTGGAGTACGCGCGCAACCGGCCGCAAGGCCGTCCTATCGGCAATGAGGGCAAGGATCCTTCCAGTCCGCAGACCCGCATTGTCCATCACGCCGATGTGAAACGCATGCTGCTGGCGCAGAAGTCGTACGTGGAAGGCGCATTGGCCTTCAATCTGTATTGCGCGCGGCTGGTCGACCAAGCCCGCGTGGCCGCCGATGACAGTGAGCGCGCAGAACTGACGCGTTTGCTCGACATCCTCACGCCCATCGCCAAGAGCTGGCCTTCGCAGTGGTGCCTGGCTGCCAACGACCTGGCCATCCAGGTGCATGGCGGCTACGGCTACACGCGCGACTACAAGGTGGAGCAGTTCTACCGGGACAACCGCCTCAATCCCATCCACGAAGGCACGCATGGTATTCAGGGCTTGGATTTGCTGGGCCGCAAGGTGGTGGCGGAAAACGGCGCGGCTTTCAAACTGCTCGCAAGCCGGGTGGCCGAAACCGTCGGCAAGGCGCGGGCACACGAGAACCTGGCCGAATCCGCAGATGCCCTGGGACGGCGTTTCCAGCGACTTTCCGAAGTGACGCGCACCTTGTGGTCGGCCGGCGATGCGCAGCTGACCCTGGCCAATGCGACCGTCTATCTGGAAGCCTTCGGCCACATCGCCATCGCCTGGATATGGCTGGAGCAAGCTTTGGCGGCGGAAGCGAAGGAAGGCGATTTCTATGAAGGAAAGCGCAGCGCCATGCGTTACTTCTTCCGCTGGGAACTGCCCAAGGTCGATACCCAGTTCGACCTGCTGGCCAGTCTGGACCGCACCGCACTGGACATGCAGGACGCTTTTTTCTGATTCTCTCTCTTCGCAAGGCATAGAACATGGCTGACAAGAATATTTTCGATCTCACCGGCAGGACCGCACTCATCACCGGCGGCTCGCGCGGGCTGGGCCTGCAGATGGCCGAAGCGTTGGGGAGCTACGGCGCCCGGGTCGTGCTGTCGGCCCGCAAGGCCGATGAATTGCAGCAGGCGCAGGCGCATCTGCAAAAACTGGGGATAGACGCCGACTTGGTCGCCGCCGATGGCTCGAA
Organism: Pseudoxanthomonas sp. CF125; assembly: GCF_900104085.1. GTDB lineage: Bacteria > Pseudomonadota > Gammaproteobacteria > Xanthomonadales > Xanthomonadaceae > Pseudoxanthomonas_A. The sequence continues at coordinate 757,462 of NZ_FNLD01000001.1, read as the reverse complement.
GGATGCCGACATCGCCGCATTGGCCGATGCGACGCTGGAGAAGCTCGGCCGTGTCGATATCCTGGTCAACAATGCGGGCGCCAGTTGGGGCGCGCCGGCCGAGGACTATCCGGCCGAGGCCTGGGACAAGGTGTTCAATCTCAACATCCGCGGCCTGTTCCTGCTTACCCAGCAGATCGGCAAACGCTCGATGATTCCGAACAAGTACGGCCGCATCCTCAATATCGCTTCCATCGCCGGCTTGCGCGGCAATCCGCCCGGCGCCATGCAGACCATTGCCTACAACACCAGCAAGGGCGCGCTGGTGAACTTCACCCGTGCGTTGGCGGGCGAGTGGGGCAGGTACGGCATTACCGTCAACGCGCTGGCTCCCGGGTTCTTCCCCTCGAAGATGTCGCAGGGGCTGATCAAGGCGCTGGGCGAGGAAACGCTGATCGGCAATTCGCCGCTGCAACGGCTGGGCGACGATGAAGACCTCAAGGGCGCGGCTTTGTTGTTCGCTTCCGATGCGGGCAAGCATATTACCGGCCAGATACTGGCGGTCGATGGCGGTTACAGCGCGGTTTGAAGCAAGTATCGCCTGGGAGGGCAGCATGAAGGAATTCAAGGGCAGGGTGGCAGTGATCACCGGTGCGGGTTCGGGATTCGGCCGCGAGTTCGCGCGCATCGGCGCATCGCTGGGCATGAAGCTGGTGCTGGCCGATATCCAGGCCGACGCACTGGAGCAAACGCGTGCCGAGGTGGAAGCACACGGCGCGGAAGTCATCGCACAGGTAGTGGATGTTTCCAACGGCGCACAGATCGAGGCGCTAGCCGAAGCCACCTTGGCCGCCTTCGGCAGCGTGCACTTGGTGTTCAACAACGCCGGTATCGGCGCTGCCGGACTGATCTGGGAAAACACCGTGCGCGACTGGGAATGGGCACTGGGCGTGAATCTGTGGGGCGTGATCCACGGCGTGCGCGCCTTCACCCCGCTGATGCTGGCTGCGGCCAAGGCCGATCCCGGCTATCGCGGCCACATCGTCAACACGGCGTCGATGGCGGGTTTGTTGAATCAGCCAAACCTGGGCGCCTACAACGTGTCCAAGCATGCGGTGGTGTCCTTGAGCGAAACGCTCTTCCACGATCTGTCGCTGGTGACCGACCAGGTGCATTGTTCGGTGCTATGCCCTTATTTCGTGCCCACCGGCATCCATCAGTCGCACCGCAACCGGCCGGCGGACCTTGCCAATCCGACCCCCGCCACCCGTTCGCAGATGATCGCCCAGGCCATGGTCAGCAAGGCGGTCACCTCGGGCAAACTCACCGCGGCCGATATCGCCCAGCGAACCTTCGATGCGATACGGAGTGATTCCTTCTACATCGTCTCGCACCCGGACGCGCTGGAGGGCGTTCGCCAGCAGGCCGAAGATGTGGTGGCGTTGCGCAACCCCACCGATCCCTTCGCGCACAAGCCTGAGCTGCGCGCGCAACTCCAGGCCGCGCTGCGGGGCTGAGCGGCCGGGCGGCCGGAAAGTCAGGATCGGCAAGGTCCCGGTCAGGGCCGAGCGGCCTGGCTGGCGGCCGCCAGTCCGCAGGCGGCGGAACGAAAAACCACCGCCGTCGGCACCTTTGTCGATTCGGGCCCCGCTCATTCGATGCATTGGTATCCCGCCCGGAAAGGGCGTCAATCGAAGAGAGGGTTTCATGAGCTACGTAGACGGATTCGTGCTGGCGGTACCGGTCAAGAAACTGGCCGCCTATCGCAGCTTGTCGCGCAAGGCCGGCAAGATCTGGATGGAATACGGTGCGCTGTCCTACATCGAATGCGTTGGCGATGACGTGCCGCCCGGCAAACTCACCTCGTTCCCGCTGGCGGTGAAGCTGAAGAAGGACGAAACCGTGGTGTTCTCCTGGATCGTGTACAAATCGCGTTCGCAGCGTGACCGGATCAACAAGAAGGTCATGGCCGATCCGCGGCTCGACAGCATGATGGATCCCAAGAACTTGCCGTTCGACGGCAAACGGATGATCTTCGGCGGCTTCAAGAGCCTGGTCGAGCTCTGACAGTCCGCTGCGGCCGCCGCCAAGGAAATATGCATGCCATTGGTACTCCACTATCACCCGCTTTCTTCTTTCTGCCACAAGGCGCTGATCGCTCTGTACGAAAACGGAGCGCCCTTCGTTCCCAAGCTGGTCGACCTGGCCGATCCCGGACACCGTGCCGAGTTCCTGCGCCTTTGGCCGATAGGAAAGTTCCCGGTGCTGCAAGACGAGGCCTACGGCAGGACCATCCCGGAATCGAGCATCATCATCGAATACCTGGAGCAACATTATCCAGGCAGGACGAAACTGATTCCCGAAGATTCCGAGCTGGCGCGAGAGGTCCGGTTCCTGGACCGTTTCTTCGACCTGTACGTGCATCTGCCCATGCAGAAGATCGTCGGCGACCGCTTGCGGCCGGAAGGTAGTCACGATCCGCATGGCGTGGAACATGCGCGCGACACCATGCGCACGGCCCTCGGTATCGTCGAAAAGGATATGGTGGACCGGACCTGGGCATCGGGCGGGGATTTCAGCCTGGCGGACTGTTCCGCAGCGCCGGCCTTGTTCTATGCCGACAAGGTGATGCCATTGGCCGATGATTACCCGCAGGTATACGCCTATCTGCGCCGCCTGATGGAGCGGCCGTCTTATGCGCGGGCGCTTGCGGAAGCGCAGCCTTATTTTTCCATGTTTCCCGCGTAGACCGGGCACCGGAATGCGCCAATCGATACTCCCTCAACCACAGGTACAAAAAATATGAAACGAATCCTCCTCACAACCGTTCTCGCTTCGGCATGCGCTGCCGCGTACGCCGCCCCGGTCAGTTACGACATCGATCCGATGCATACCTATCCCAGTTTCGAAGCCGATCACATGGGCATTTCTTTCTGGCGCGGGAAGTTCAACAAGACTTCCGGTGTGCTGGTCCTGGACAAGGAGGCGTCGACGGGCAGCGTGGACGTCAAGATAGATATCGCCAGCGTGGATTTCGGCCTGGACGCGATGAACGAGCATGCCGTGTCGCCGGAGTTCTTCGACAGCGCCAAGTATCCGCAGGCCACCTACAAGGGCAAGCTGGCGGACTTCGTCGATGGAGCACCCACCCGCGTAGTGGGCGAGCTGACCCTGCACGGCATCACCCGGCCGGTCGAGCTGAAGATCAACCGCTTCAAGTGCATTCCGCACCCGATGTTCAAACGCGACCTCTGCGGCGCTGATGCCTCAGCCGTGTTCAAGCGCGATGAGTTCGGACTCACCGCCGGCAAGGATTACGGCTTCAGCATGGACGTGAACCTGCGCATCCAGATGGAAGCGGTGGTGCCGGAGAAGGCTCCGAAGCCCTGATCGGCCCCACGCCTGGTCTGCTTTCGCGATTACCCGAAGTGGTTGGCAACAGGTAGGGCGGGCACTGCCCGCCGCGAGCGTTCGAGATCCTTTCGGCGGGCAATGCCCGCCCTACGATGTGTTTGCTGACGCATATTCTTATTTTGTTGCCGCCGGTTGCGACCGCACCTACTGTTTCATTTCCGACGGAGGCGCCATGTCCAGCGCGGAAACGCGCGCCCGCTCGGTCAGGAACTCTTGCTCGCGGCTGTTGCGGGTCAATCCGGCCGCACGGACGAACTCGGCATGCGCTTCCTCATGGCGTCCCAGCTTGGCCAGCAGATCGCCGCGCACGCTCGGCAGAAGGTGGTACTGGGCAAGCACCGGTTCCGGCACCAGCGCATCGACCAGCTCCAATCCCGCAGCGGGCCCGAAAGCCATCGATACGGCCACCGCGCGATTGAGCTCCACGACAGGGGAGGGGGTGAGCTGCGACAGAGCGTCGTAGAGAGCCACGATGGTTTTCCAGTCGGTCTCCTCGGCGGTCGTCGCTTGTGCGTGGCATGCCGCGATCGCGGCCTGCAGGGAGTAAGGCCCCAGCGCACCGCGAAGTTTGCGGGCGCGCGTCAGCGCAGCGAAGCCGCGTTGTATCAATAACCGGTCCCAGCGCGAACGATCCTGGTCCAGCAACAGTACCGGCGCGCCGTCCGGGCCTGTGCGTGCCCGCGTTCGCGAGGTCTGGATTTCCATCAGTGCGACCAGCCCGTGCACTTCCGGTTCCTCCGGCGCCAGTTCGGCGACGATGCGGCCCAGCCGCAAGGCCTCCTCGCACAACGCGGGCCGTATCAGATCGTCGCCAGCAGTCGCGGAATAGCCTTCGTTGAAGATCAGGTAGATCACGCTGAGCACCGACGACAGGCGCTCGCCCAACTCGTCGGCGCGCGGCACTTCGAAAGGAACCTGCGCCTCGGCCAGCGTGCGTTTGGCGCGCACGATGCGCTGGGCCACCGTGGATTCGGATACCAGGTAGGCGCGCGCGATTTCATCGGTGGTCAATCCGCCCAGCATGCGCAGGGTCAAGGCCACCCGCGCTTCCATCGAAAGCACCGGATGGCAGGCGGTGAACACCAGCCTCAGCAGGTCGTCGCCTATGTCGTCGTCGATGTTGGCTTCGAATTCCGCAGTGGCGTCTTCCCAGTCGCGTTCGAGCTCATGGCCGATCTCCTCGTGCTTGCGCTGCTGCAGCTTGATCCGGCGCAGACGGTCGATGGCACGATGTTTGGCGGTAGCCATCAGCCATGCGCCCGGGTTATCGGGCACTCCTGACTCGGGCCATTTCTCCAAGGCGATGACCAGCGCGTCCTGCGCGAGTTCTTCGGCCAGGCCGACGTCGCGCAGCATGCGCGCCAGGCCGGCTATGAGCCGCGCCGACTCGATTCGCCAGACAGCATCGATCGCGCGGTGTGTATCTGAAGTCGTCATCGTTGCCGATCAGACCATTGCCGCCGCGTCCGTGCAAGTTGCGGTGCAGCTTGTCCATGTCCTTCGGCGAGTCCGTTATTGCCTGGTGGCGATCGCAGCCCGCAGCCGCTCCTCCTGCTGCTGCAGCTCGGGGGTGAACTCTGCGCCGAAATCCTCTGCCTCCGATACCTGGCGGATCTCGATTTCCGATTCGCCCGGCATGGGGTTGGGGCAGCGCTTCACCCATTCGATCGCTTCTTCCCTGGACTTCACCTGCAACAGCCAGAATCCGGCGATCAGCTCGCCGGTCTGGGCGAACGGTCCGTCGACGACCGTGCGCTTGCTGCCGGAGAAACGCACGCGCGCGCCTTTCGAGCTCGGCTGCAAGCCTTCGCCCGCCAGCAGTACGCCAGCCTTGACAAGTTCCTCGTTGAACTTGCCCATGTCGGCCAGCAGTTGCTCGCTGGGCATCACGCCGGCTTCGGATTCCTTGCTGGCTTTGACCATCACCATGAATCGCATTGTCGTTCCTCCTGTCCAGGGTGGTTGCCGGGCTGTTTCCCATCTTTCCGGGGCTTACCTATCCATGACGAACCAGGAGCTGCGGAATCGACAATCAGCCCCAGGCATTCAGGCCTTGGAAGAGCGGAATGACCAGTCCCTAACGTGTCCGCGTCTAATATGCGGCGCCAGTAACCAAGGCGATCCTGTCGCCCATCACGTCCTGACCGGAGCACTTCCCCATGCCAGAAGTTCCATCCCCCATGCCAGCCATCGGCGAGCAGGCGCCGGATTTCACTTTGCATTCCACGCCGGACCAAACGGTCTCGCTTTCCCAGCTGCGCGGCCATCCGGTAGTGCTGGCGTTCTATCCGGCCGACTGGAGCCCGGTCTGCGGCGACCAGATGTCGCTGTACAACGAACTGCTGTCCGAATTCCGGCGTTTCCACGCGGCCGTCATCGGTATCTCGGTCGACGGCGCATGGTGCCATGCGGCCTTTGCGCTGGATCGCAAACTGCATTTTCCCTTGTTGTCGGATTTCGAACCCAAGGGCGCGGTCTCGCGGTTGTACGGGGTGTACCAGTCGCCGGAAGGCATCAGCGAGCGGGCGCTGTTCGTGATCGATGCCGAAGGCATCGTCCGCTGGAGCTATGTATCGCCCAGCGGCATCAACCCGGGCGCCGACGGCATTCTGGAAGCGCTGGAGAAACTGCCCGTTTCCGCAGGAGCGAAAGCATGAGCCTTCTGAAGCCCGACGTAGGTCCGGCCGATCACGCGCAAGGCCCACGGGATGCGCCGCTGATGCTGGTGGAATACGGCGACTTCCAGTGTCCGTATTGCGGCGAGCAGTATCCCGAGATCAAGGCAGTGCAGGAAGCCATGGGCGATGACCTGTGCTTCGTGTTCCGTCATTTTCCACTGGCCGAAGCGCACCCCCACGCCGTGCATGCCGCCGAACTGACCGAGGCTGCGGACACGGTGGGCAAGTTCTGGGAAATGCACGACCGGCTTTACGAACATCAGTCGGAATTGGACGACCGCAGCCTGGCCGGGCATGCACGGGCGCTGGGTCTGGACGAGGCCTTGTTCCAGGCCGTGCTGGACGAGGAATACGAGGGCCGCGTGCGTCATGATTTTCTCACCGGGGTCCGCAGCGGCGTCAACGGCACGCCCAGTCTTTTCATCAACGGAGAACGCTACGACGGGCCGCGCGACGCAGGCAGTCTGATCGAACTGCTGAAGGCGATGCGGGAGTTGCAGCGGCAGGGCGATAGCTGATTACTGTGGTGGAGCGGGGTGCTCTTGCTGCCGGCGGCCGCGTTTGTGTGAGAAAGCTGAACAAAATGGACCCGGGACGGCAGCTGTCCTGGAGCGGGTCAGAAAAGAGACAAGTCTTTGCGCATAGGAAGGGCCTAAGTTCCCGACGAAGTCATTCCAATGTCATTTAATGTCCTGAAAAGTAGATAATCTGGACATGGACATTGATGCGACCCCAGTTTGGAACGGTCTGGCTACGCTGCAGTATGGTCGGTGCGACTTTTCAATTGGCCTCCAATGCCACATGATCGGCGAATTGAATCGATTCAATTGATGGGACAAGTGAGTGAACGCAGCGGTGTCGTATCCGGTCAATCTTGAAGCACCCCAAACGCTCCCGCCCCAGAATGCGCATTCGCTGGACCCCTTGATCGTTGCCGACGTCGGCGGCACTTATGCGCGGATGGCTCTGGTCCGTGTCGCGCCAGGGCGGGCGCCGGAAATCCTCGATTTCCACCGCCATGCCTGTGCCGAGTACCCGAGCCTGGCCGCGATTCTTCGCGATTTCGCCGCTCGCCACGCGGCTTCCGGGCAGTTGCGGCGCGCGGTCGTCGCCATCGCCGGTTTGCTGGATGGCGATACGCTGGTGAATTCCAACCTTCCCTGGCCGGTGTCGCTGGAAAACACACGCTTGAGCGCCGGGCTGGACGAGCTGACGCTCATCAACGATTTCGAAGCAGTGGCCCACGCCATGCCCTATCTCGATCCCGCCACGCTCTCGTCCTTGAGCGGCGACGTAGCGCATTCCTTTCAATGGCCCGCGCTGGTGCTGGGACCGGGAACGGGACTGGGCGCGGCATTGCGCTTCGATGGCGGCACGCGACCGGTACTGGCCAGCGAAGTGGGGCACTCCGCCCTGGCGGCGGGCAATGCGTTGGAAATGGAGATCCTGCGCCTGCTGATGGCGCGCTGGCCGCATGTGGACAACGAGCGCGTGTTGTCCGGTAGCGGCCTGATGAACTTGTACCCCTGCCTGTGCGAAATACGCGGGGTCGCTCTGCGCTGGAGCACGACCGAACAATTGATCGCCGCTGCCCAGACCGGAGAAGACGCGCTGGCAGTGGAATGCATCGAAGTATTCTGCGGATGGCTAGGCAGCCTGGCGGGCGACCTGGCGATCGCGTTCGGCGCGAAATCCGTTTATCTGGCGGGCGGCATTTCCGGGCATATCGACGGCTTCCTGCGCCGCGGCGCATTTCAGGCGCGCTACCTCAACAAGGGTGTGCTATCGGAGGTCATGCGGCACACGCCGGTCTGGCGCGTCGATCATGGCCGACTGGGAGTGATCGGAGCGGCGGCATGGTATGCCGGACATCACACCACGGTCTCCGGCACTGCGCTATAAAGGCGCGGAATAAGAGCACAGCGAGCGCGCGATTGGCGCCATCGTTCATCGGAGGGATGACGGAATGACTGATCGCAGGCGATTCCTGCAGACCGGGTTGTTGGCTGCCGGCGCATTGGCGGTGCCCGGTATGCGTGCGCAAACCAATAACGCTTCAGCGCGCGCGCGCGTGGTGTCCACTTGGGATTTCGGCGTACAGGCCAACACGGCGGCATGGCGCGTGTTGGAGACCGGCGGCAGCGCACTGGATGCCGTCGAAGCGGGTGCGCGCTGGGCCGAAAGCGAATTGTGCAACCCTACGGTCGGTCATTGCGGCAGGCCGGATCGGGACGGCGTGTTGACCCTGGACGCCAGCATCATGGATGGCGATGGCCGCTGCGGCTCGGTGGCCGCCTTGCAGGACATCGCGCATCCTATCTCCGTTGCGCGTCGGGTGATGGAGAAGACGCCGCATGTGATGCTGGTGGGCGAGGGCGCCCAACAGTTCGCGGTGCAGCAGGGTTTCGCCAAGCAGCGCCTGCTGACGCCCGCCGCCGAGCAAGCCTGGCGCGATTGGCTGAAAACCGCCGAATACAAACCCGAAATCAATGCCGAGCGGCGTAGCCAGCCGGGCAACAAGGACAATCACGACACTCTGGGCATGCTCGCCATCGATGCGCAGGGCAAGCTTGCCGGCGCCTGCACCACCAGCGGCATGGCCTGGAAAATGCACGGCCGGGTGGGGGACAGCCCCATCATCGGCGCAGGCCTGTATGTCGACAACGAAGTTGGCGCGGCCACGGCGTCGGGCGTGGGCGAAGAAATGATCCGCAATGCCGCCAGCTTCCTGGTAGTGGAGTTGATGCGACAAGGGCGGACGCCCGCGGACGCTTGCAGGGAAGCCATCGATCGGGTCGTGCGCAAGCGGCCCGAGGCCAGCAAGACCTTGCAGGTCTGTTTTCTGGCGCTCAACAAGCACGGTGAGGTCGGCGCGTTCGCATTGCACAAAGGCTTCGTCTACGCGGTCTGCGATGCGGACGAACATGAGGATCTGCGCGAGTCGGCTTCCGTCTACGCCACCAAGCAGCTATGAATCCGTCCGCGGCCACAGGGGTTGGCCACGGATGCGCACTCAAGATCGCCCAATTCCCTGTCTTCTGCCCAGGCGGCGCAAGCCTGAAGCGTTCGGGCTAGTCATGCGAGAACCCGGAAAGGGCTAGGGCGGCGTCTTTCTATGGAACGCGCGCTTTGGCGCGCGACCGTCCGACTCATCGCAATGCCCGAGCCGCATGTTTCTCGAGAGGGGTCGCGACTTTCGTGCATGCGCTTCGATAATGGACTTCTGCGAGGAACGCTGTCCGCTTAGTCGTCCCGATTAGTCCTGCCGACATCGGCCATCGATGACTCTCGTTCTTTAGCGACATGGGCGCTCTTTAGCGCATCTTCGCCGTGACTCACAGTAAGAAACTGATCTGTTAGCTATATCACAATAATCAAGTGCCTGATTTCAGTGATTAATTTTCGCTGAAGATAATCACACTTATTTTTACCGCACTGCGGGATGCGACGAAAAATTTTGTCGTGCTAAGTTTTCGGTCGATTCAGAGAAGAAGTCTGCACTTCGTTTTAGAACGATCTAAAGGCCGAAATATGGATCAGGACAATTCTTGAGCGCCAAGACTCCGTCTGTCGTTCGATCATCATCATCGGGGGTTACAAAATGGATAGGTCCACTCGCTTTCGTCGCAATGCTCTGACCAGCGCGTTGTTGTTGGCAATGGTTTCGCCACTCACCGTGGCCGCCCAGGAGGCCTCCGGCAACGAGTCCGCAGCCACGCAGCTCGATACCGTCACCGTTACCGGCTCGCGCATCAAGCGCGCTCAGGTCGAAGGCCCTGCGCCGGTGAATATCATCACCGGCGACCAGATCAGGAAAGAGGGTTTCGCCACCGCCTACGACGCACTGAGCACGCTGACCGAAGCGATCGGAACGGTGGAAAGCGACTCGCAATGGGGCCAGCACACCAGCAACGCCAGTCCGCTGAACATGCGCAACATGGGACCCGGCCGCAGCTTGCTGCTGGTCAACGGCCACCGCGCCGCCGACTATCCGCTGCCCTATGGCGGCCAGAGCAATTTCCAGAACTTCAGCAATATCCCGGCCGCGGCCATCGAACGCATCGAAGTGCTGGCTTCCGGCGCATCGGCCATCTATGGATCCGACGCGGTCGCCGGCGTAATCAACGTGGTGTTGAAGAAGGACTTCACCGGCGATGAGTTGCGCATCAAAGGCGGCGTTTCGACGCGCGGCGGCCGCGATCTGGCCGACCTGTCGTGGACAGGCGGACGCAGCGGCGAGAAGTGGAACCTGACCTATTCGTTGCAGTACTTCAACCGCGAGCCGTTGTTCGCCGGGCAGCGCGATTTCATGGATTCCGAAAACGACGCGGCCCGTCCCAGCTGGAGCGAAGCCGATCTGGCCAAGGGCAACCACTTCAACAACTACTACGACACCGCCCGCATCAGCCGCGTGGACAATGGCATGCGCATTTCGCCGCCGGCCGGTGCCTGCGAGAACCGAGGATTTGGTGGGGTAGCGAGCCTGCAGGATTATCGCGAGTACAACCAAGCCACGCATACGCTGGGGCCGTCGATGGGCCAGTATTGCGCCAACGCCAAAAACTTCCACAACTGGACGATCAGCGACGGCCAGGAAAGCGCCTCGCTGTACATGTACGGCACCTACGATTTCAACGACAAGCTGCAGGCATGGAGCAGCGTATCGGTATTCGACAGCGAGGGCACCAGCAGCATCGGCGATTTCGCGATGGGTTACGTGCCGCAGGTGAAGTGGTACGACCAGGGCATCGGCGCCATGGTGGAGGGCAAGCGCTTCTTCACCCGCAGCGAAACCGGCGACGCATTGACCTACACCAATGAGCGTTCGTACGACGTCGCTTTCGGTCTCAACGGCCGCATCGCCGATCGCTTCGACTGGGAAGCCTCTTTCGACCATGCCGAATACAAGCTCAAGAAGAGCTATCCGGCGATGGTGCCTGCGCTGGTCAACGATTTCTATCTTGGGCAGCAGCAGGGTGTGACCGACGCAAGCTACGCCGGTGTGCCAGTAGGGACTCCCATCTACACCGCCGACATCAACCGCTTTTTCACGCCGCTCACCCGCGGACAATGGCAATCGATTTCGACCCATGGCCATGACCGCGCGGAATCAAAATCAGACCAGTTCCAGTTCGTGATCTCCGGCGACCTGTTCCAGGGTTGGGCCGGTCCTGTCAGCTTCGCCGCCGTGGCCGAAGCGGCGCGGCAGAGTTATGGCATTCATCCGGATCCGAAGACGGTGCCAGCGCTCGGCCAGACCGCGCCTGGTCCCAACCTGTTCGTGACCGAATACGGCAGCCCGTACTACGGCTACGATCTGGGCGGCGGATCGCGCACGCGCTGGGCGCTGGGCAGCGAGTTTCGCGTGCCGCTATGGGATAGCAAGACGCAGGGATTGGGTTCGGCTACCGCCACCGTGGCTGCTCGCTACGACGACTACAGTCAAACCCTGGACGGTTCCAAAGTCACCTGGATGACTGGAATGGAGTGGCGCCCGCTCGACAATTTGCTGGTGCGCGGTTCGTACGCCACCAGCTTCCGTGCGCCGGACATGCACTATGTCTACGCGCAGGGTGGCCAATCCTATGTGGGGCTGGTAGATGCGCTCCGTTGCGGCCAGCAGGGAAACTACGGCCAATGCGTACCGTCCAATGGCGACAGCGACCCGGCCACCAGCAGCTACTACCGTTCGGTGACCAGCCGCGAAGGTTCGCCGCTGTTGAAGTACGAGGAAGGCCAGTCGTGGACGGCCGGCTTCGTCTGGGATATCCGCGACAACCTGTCGGTCAGCGCGGACTACTGGAATATCGAGCTGAAGAACGCCATCGAGAACATCGGCCTCAACGACATCCTGGCCGCCGAACTCGGTTGTGCGCTGGGCAAGACCGTCGACGGTGCGCCCTACGTCAATCCGCTGACCGGACAAGCGCCCACCGCCGAGTTCTGCCAGTTGATGCAGTCGCGCATCGATCGCGACGGCCCCAATGGAGCCATCACCGGCGTCCGGGAAGGCCCCATCAACAAGTCCGGCCGCCGGGTCGCCGGTTTCGACGTGGCCGCGAAGTACCGCTTGCCCACGGAACGGTTCGGCGACTTCACCTTCGGTTTGAACTACACCAATCTGCTGAAGCTATCGACGCGCGATTCCGAAGCCACCGAATGGACCGACGGCAAGAAGGGCGCTCACAACGACATCCACACCAAGCTGCGCGCCAGCGTGGGTTGGGAGAAGGGTAACTTCAGTACCACGTTGTTGATGACTCGCTTGTCCAGCGTCAAGGGCAGCAATTTCGGTGGTTGCTGGCCGTTCGCCAACGGAGAGCGGGGTACGCCGATCGATAACGACACCTGCGTGGGTACCGATCCGACCAGCGCCAATTTCAACCAGACCTCCAAGCGGTACTGGGATCGTTTGAAGGCACCGGTAATCTTCAACCTGTCGGCCGGCTATCGGATCACGGATCAAGCGAGCGTCAACCTGTACGTGAACAACCTGTTCGATAACGCTGGCTACAAGGATCCTTTCAAGGGCGACTACGTGTTCACCAGCGATCGGGTATGGTCATCGATCGGGCGGGAATTCGCGATGGAGTACGTGTTCCGTTTTAAGTGAGCTTTGCCGCTCCCCTGGTCCCGGGAACGGGGCCAGGGTTCGACGACCGGCGGCTGCCGGCTTCTTCCCGCTCTGACGCGGACAGTTGATCCACGCTAGCCGATGCTGCGAGCGGGCCGAATCGCCTGCTGGGTGCACGAGCGACGTCTTTTCCCGTTGACTTGGAGTCACACATGAAACCTTCTCAGTTGCTGCACTTCGCACTCGCTGCACTAATGCCAGTCGCAGTGCTGACCTCCAGCGCTGCCTTTGCGCAGACGCGGGCGCATGCACCGGTCGAAACCGCCGAACAGAAAGCGGAGCGATTGCAATGGTGGACCGACGCTCGTTTCGGTATGTTCATCCACTGGGGTTTATTCACGGTGCCAGCCGGTGAATGGAAAGAAAAGGATAGCTATGCCGAATGGATCATGGATGACGCGTATATCCCACGCGCTGAATATGAACAGATCGCCAAGCAGTTCAATCCGGTGAAGTACGACCCGGACGAATGGGCGCGCATCGCAAAGGGCGCTGGCATGAAATACATCGTGTTCACCAGCAAGCACCATGAAGGGTTTGCGATGTGGGACACGAAGGCGACCGACTACAACATCGCCAAGCGCACGCCGTATGGAAAGGGGGTGTTGAAAGAGCTGGCCGAGGCGACCCGGCGCCAGGGCCTGCACTTCGGTACCTACTATTCGATCATGGACTGGCATCACCCCTCCCAGTCGGGAGAAAAACAAGGGCATTACAACCCGACCACGATCGATCCAAAGCGCAAGCGCGAGTACATCGACGAAATGAAAGCAGAGCTGAAGGAGCTAGTGACCGAGACCGGTACCGAGATCCTGTGGTTTGACGGCGAATGGTTGAACTGGTGGACGAACGAAGACGGCCGCGAACTCTACGCTTATCTGCATTCGCTCAATCCGAATCTGATCATCAACAACCGCATAGGCAAAGGCCGCGACAGCATGCAGGGCATGGACAAAGGTGAGGGAGTCGGCGACTTCGGCACGCCTGAGCAGGAAATCCCGCCGCTAGGCTACGGCCCGGGCGTCTACTGGGAATCGTGCATGACGCTCAACGACCACTGGGGCTTCATACGGAGGGATCACAACTGGAAATCCCCGAAAACCATCGTCCGTAACCTGATCGATGTCGCCAGCAAGGGCGGCAACTATCTGCTCAACGTCGGCCCCACTGCCGAGGGCCTGATTCCGCAGCCTTCGGTCGAACGTTTGGCGGAAGTAGGGAAGTGGATGAAGGTCAACGGCGAATCCATCTACGGCACGCAGGCCAGTCCGTTCGCCGAGCCTGTTGCATGGGGCAGGGTGACGAGCAAGCCGGGCAAGTTGTACCTGCATGTGTTCGATTGGCCGAAGGACGGTCGGCTGGCGCTTCCTGCGGGTATCGAGTATCGCCGCGCCTACTTGCTTGCCGAGCCTGACCGCACGCTAAAGATGCGAAAGACCCGGCAGGGCGTGCGCCTGTCGGTGCCGGCCAGTGCGCCGGATTCGGTTGCCAGCGTCATCGTCGTCGAAACAGCGCAGACACGGCATTGATCATGGTCGTGCGGTCTGGATGCATTTCGATAGCTTGGTACATGGCGCATGAATAAGCCTACTTGCCGAATGCAAGCACTGTTGCCGCAATGTTTTTGAACAGATACTGCTGGCGAGTCCGGCACCAATCCACAAACCGTCTCCGAGGATTATTTTGAGTATCAGATCCGCTGCAATCTTGATGACGTGTCTGCTTACGGCTGGAATGAGCGCGACCACATTGGCGCAGAATTTGATTCCGCAACCGCAACGGCTAGAGCATCGCGAGGGCGCTTTCCGCCTGGATAGCAGCGTCCGCATTGTCGCGCCGAACGATTTGCGCAGCCGTGAGATTGCGGATTTCCTGCGTGGAGCTATCCGTGACGATAGCGGAATCGCGCTTGCGGAGGGACGGAACGGAAGAGCCATCGAACTGCGCCTGGACCCGAAAATAATGGGCGAGGAGGCCTATCGCCTGACCGTGACGAAAGACCGGATCGCCTTGGCGGCATCGAATCATCGCGGTCTGTTCTGGGCGGCGCAGACGCTACGCCAGTTGTTGCCGGTGGAGCGGAGCGTCGGGCCCATTTCCATTCCGGCCATGCGTATCGAGGACGCACCGCAGTTTTCCTATCGCGGACACATGCTGGATGTTGGGCGGCATTTCATGCCGGTGGAGTTCGTCAAGAAGCAGATCGACCTGCTTTCCTACTACAAACTAAATACTTTCCATTGGCATCTGACCGACGACCAGGGCTGGCGTATCGAAATCAAGAAGTACCCGAAATTGGCGGAAGTCGGGGCCTGGCGCACCGAGGCCGACGGCAGCCGTTATGGCGGGTTCTATACCCAGGATCAGATCCGCGACGTCGTCGAATATGCCAGGCTGCGCAATATCATGGTGATTCCGGAGATCGAGATGCCGGGGCATGCCTCGGCGGCGCTGGCGTCCTATCCCGAACTTTCATGTCGCAAACAGCCGATCGATGTGCCGAATGTTTGGGGCGTGATCAAAGACGTTTACTGCGTCGGTGACGAATTTACCTTCGAGTTCATCGAAAACGTGCTCGATGAGGTGATCGCGTTGTTCCCCGCGGCTTACGTCCATATTGGCGGGGATGAGGTACCGAAGGACCGGTGGCGGGAAAGCGCTTCTTCGCAAAAGCGTATGCGCGACGAGAATCTAAAGGACGAACACGAGCTGCAAAGCTACTTCGTCAAGCGTGTCCAGCGCTATCTCGCCGGCAAGGGTAAAACCCTGATCGGCTGGGACGAAATCCTGGAAGGCGGCGCCGACAGCAGCGCGATCGTCGAAGTCTGGCGCGGAGACGCCGAAGGCGCCAAGGCGCTGGCCAATGGAAACAAGATCATCAGTGCCGGCCCGTTCTATCTGGATTCGCCCTTGAACGCCCTCACCCTGGAAAAGGTCTACGCCACTGAGATTGTTCCGGCCGCCTACGCTTCCCATCGCGAACAGGTGCTCGGCGCCGAAGCGCCGTTGTGGACCGAGCGGGTCACAACGGCAAATGCCGAAACCCTGCTGTATCCGCGCCTGATCGCACTCGCCGAAATAACCTGGAATGCAGACAAGCGCGACTACCCGGATTTCCTGCAACGGCTGCAGGCGCACTACCGTCGGCTTACGCAGTGGCAGGTGGGCTACGGCCCGGAAAACAGGAACGTCGTCGATTTCCGCTTCGCGTGGAATCCGTCGGCGCAGAACTGGCGCGTCCAGGCGGAGCGCGGCTTCTCCGACCTGCAACTGCGCTACACCACCGACGGAAGCGAGCCTTCGTCCGCATCGCCTGGGTTTACCGATTCGCTGACGCTATCCCAAGTCGTCCCGCTGAAGATCGCGCCCTTTCGCGGCGCGCGCGCCTACGCAAGCCCGCGTGAGTTCACCATGGTGAGTCATAAAGCCGTGGGAAAATCGATCCAATATTCATCGCAACCGAACGCGAACTACCGTCTGGCGGGCGAACAAGTGCTGGCCGACGGATTGCTTGGCGGCGGAAGTTTTGCCGACGGTATGTGGACCGGCTGGCAGGGCGAGAATCTGCGCGCCACCATCGATCTGAAGGCATCGACACCGGTGAATGCCATCAGCGCCAGGTTCCTGCAGCAGAGCGGCTCATGGATACTGTTGCCGAAGGCCGTGCGGTATTCGGTATCGTCCGATGGCAAGCGATGGAAGCGGGTGTATGCGCGGTCTTTCGACGTCGATGCCGGTAGCGAACAGAGGCTAGTCGAAGACGTAGCGTTTCATGCCGACAAGCCATTGACCGCGCGATATGTCCGTATGGAAGTCGATCAGTACGGCAGCCTGCCCGCGGGCCACAACGGAGCGGGGCATCCGGCGTATTTCTTCGTCGATGAGATTGTCGTCAAGTAACCCGCAAAGTTGCCTGTTCGAGGTCTGCCGCCGCCTATTCCTTGACGGCCCCTCTACCGACGGCAGGGGGCACCCGGATCGGCTCTGTGCTGACCGGCTGCCGGAGAGCGGCCAGCACTGAGGTCCGCGTGTTCTTCAGTGCGTCGTTCCTCTACCGAGACATCGAGTACGGCCGCTGTGCCGGATGTGTCGCCCATATCTTGTTCGGCTCCGCCTGCATAGCGAAGCGCAGCTCGCCGCCTGCAAGGATCTCCTGGTGGGTCAGATAGGCGCGGTCCAGCGGTTTGCCGTTGAGGGTGGCGCTGCCGATGTACGCATGCGCATCGTCCAGGCCGTTGGCGATGACGGTAAAGCGCTTGCCGTTGGGCAGGTGCAGCGTGGCTTGAGGTAGGAACGGGCGGCCCAGGATGTATTGGTTGCTGCCTGGCGTGACTGGGTAGAAGCCCAATGCGGTGAACACGTACCAGGCCGACATCTGGCCCAGGTCGTCGTTGCCGGCCAAACCGTCGGGGCGGGGAGCGTATTGGGTATCCATGATCCGCTTCAGCCGCGCCTGCGTGCGCCAAGGCTGTCCGGCGTAGGCGTACAGATAGGCCGCATGGTGGCTGGGTTCGTTGCCATGCGCATACCAGCCGATCAGGCCAGTGATGTCTTCCATGTGCTCGAACACCGAAGGGTCCACCTTGGCGTCGAACACCGCGTCCAGCCTGTCCAGCAGCTTGTCGCTGTCGCCATGCGCCGCGGCCAGGCCGGCCACGTCCTGCGGCACGTACCAGGAGTATTGCCATGCATTGCCTTCGGTGTAGTCGCTGCCGTAGCCGCTTGCGGAGGGCTCGAACGGCTCGCGGAAGCTGCCATCGCGCTTGCGCGCGCGCATGAAGCCGGTGGCCGGGTCGAAGGCGTGCTTCCAGTTCGCTGCGCGCTTGTCGAACTCGGCCGCCACCCCGGCCTTGCCCATCGCCCGTGCCATCTGCGCGATGGTCCAATCATCGTAGGCGTATTCCAGCGTCTTGCTGGCGGCTTCGCCTTCCTCGTCGATCGGCACGTAGCCCAGTTCGCGGTACTGGGCGATGCCGTCGTAGGGACCATAGCTGGCGCTGGCCACCATGGCCTGCAAAGCTTCATCGGCGTCATAACCGCGGATGCCTTTCATGTAGGCATCGGCGATCACCGGCACGGCGTGGTACCCGACCATGCACCACGTTTCCTGGCCGTGGAACGACCATACCGGCAGCACGCCGTAGGGGCTTTCGCGACGCGCGGCCAGCAGGGAGTTGACGAAGTCGCTGGTGCGCTGCGGCGGCTGCACCAAGGTGGCCAGCGGGTGCAGGGCACGATAGGTGTCCCATAGCGAGAAGGTGGAATAGTTCGTCCAGCCCTTCGCTTGGTGCACGGCATTGTCCGGGCCGCGATAACGGCCATCGCTGTCCATGAACAGCGTGGGGCCCAGCAGCGTGTGGTAAAGGGCGGTGTAGAAGCTGGTGCGCTGCTCGGCGCTGCCGTGTACTTCTACCGCACCCAGGGCCTCGCTCCACTGCCGCTTGGCAGCGGTGCGCATGCCGTCGAAATCCCATCCGGGGGCTTCCGCATCCAGGTTTGCGATCGCATTGTCTTCGCTGACCGGCGAGATGGCCACTTTCACCAGCAGGGGTTCGCCGGCGGCTGGAGCCACGTCGAACGCAGCGACGAGCTGGCGGCCTTCGATCTGCGCGCGCTGACGCGGCCCCTTTTCGCCCGGCGGCGGGAAACCCTTATAGGCGATGTCCTGTTCGGTGTTGTGCAGTTCGTGGCCGGTGAGCGGCTGCGAGAAGCGCAGAGCGAAGTAGAGCTGCCGGCCCGGTGCCCAGCCACGCGTTTCGCGAAAGCCGGTAACCGTGCCGTCTGCGCGCACGCGTACGCGCGACCACAGCACCTTGCCGGGGTAGTCGTACATGCTGGTGCGCAGATCGAGCACCACGTGGGCGGGCTTGCCGTTGGGGAAGGTGTAGCGATGCATCCCCACGCGCGGACTGGCGGTGAGTTCGGCGTGCACCTTGTAATCGTCCAGGGTGACGGCGTAGTAGCCGGGCTGCGCGGTTTCGGTGGCGTGGCGGAAGCGGGAGGTATAGCCGCTTCCCGGCCGGTCCGGGTCGCCACGTTCCAGCTTCAGGTCGCCGGTGGTTGGCATCAACAGCAAATCGCCGAGGTCGGAATGACCGGTGCCGGAGAAATGCGTGTGCGAGAACCCGACGATGGTGGTGTCGTCATGGCGGTAGCCAGCCGCCCAACCGTAGCCATCCTTGCGTGGTTGGATGCGGGTATCGGGCGACAGTTGCACCATGCCGTAGGGAACGGTAGCGCCGGGATACGTATGGCCTTCGCCGCCGGTACCGATGAAGGGATCCACCGCCTTGTAAGCGGACTCGTTTGCATTCGGCGCTGCAGCCAGTGCGCTTCCGGAACCTATCGCGGCCCAACCCGTGAAACCTGCCAACATGACCATTGCCGCGCCCAGCCTCGTCATACCACACCTTTTGGATCGGTCGAATCCCGGAAAACTAGCACAGGTGCGTTGAGGTCACTTGGGAATGGCTGATCATTTTATGAGGGCGGTCAGCACGATCAGCTTCCTTGATGCAGGTATTGGGCAAGCGACTAGCATCAGTCGCAGCAACAATCCTTTGGCGGCACTGCTGCGTAGCAGCATGCACTTTGAGGCTAGTCGTGGTAAATCTTAGATATGAAATTGGATCGATCTAAGTAAGGCTTATATTGATAGGGGCCTCCGCTTGGAGGGTCGCGCCGCGCAACCCGCACTAAAAAAGACGCCGTACCTTCACTAGTTGCACGGGCACGCGATGGCCTGTGCACTTGCGCAGTGATTGATGCAGCAGACCGCCTCCGAGGGAATTGATATGTCGAGACGCTCCATCACGCATCAGGCCATCGGCACCACTACGGAACACGCCATGACGTTCTGTCAGTCCTGCGCGAAAATGTTTGAAGCCGTGCGTCTTCGCAGCGGGTGCGTCTTCGCGTTGGCCGCGCTTTTGCTGTCGACGCCCATTGCCGCGGGCGCAAGCGATGCGCGTTTCGCCACGTCGTTCGAAGCGGGCGAACCCGCGCCCGCCGTACTTGCAGAGGGCGCTCTACGCGTATCCACGGGGAACGGCCCCGAACATCCGTATGCGGCCAAGCCCGACATGGGCTACAGCGGCTCGCGAGCCATGCGCTATCGCGGGGATACTGCCGGACGCGTGCATCTGTTTACGGTGGATATCGAAATCGAAAAGGACACGTCCTTGTCGTGGATGGTGATGCCTGAGATCGTCGAAGGCAACAGCTCTTCCTCCACGGGCGTGTCGCTGGACCTCGTCTTCGACGACGGGCGCCGCCTGTCCCAGACGGCAGCGCGCGACCAGCACGGCGCCCCGGTCGGCGCTGCCGGCCAGGCGGAATCGAAGACGCTCTACCCCCAGCAATGGGCGTACAAACAAATTCGCTTGGGCGACGTGCCTGCCTTGCAAGGAAGGCGCATCAAGGCCATCGAGCTGGAATTGCGGCCCGCTTCCGCTGCTGGCGCGAGCGGCTGGATCGACGACATCGCCATCGGTGAACCAGTGCGCACCGTGGCGCAACGTCCGAGCGACTACGTACTGACCAACCGTGGCACCCAATCCAACAGCACGTTCTCGCGCGGCAACAACATTCCTGCTACCGCGATGCCGCACGGATTCAACTTCTGGGTGCCCGTCACCGATGCTGGAACGCTGGCTTGGCTGTACCGTTGGAGCGAACATAACGGCGCCGACAACCGGCCGCGCCTGCAGGCGCTGTCGATCAGCCACCAGCCCAGCCCGTGGATGGGCGACCGCCAGACTTTCCAGGTGATGCCATCGGCGACGCGCGGCATTCCCGAGGCCGACCGCGAGCGCCGTGCGTTGTCTTTCTCGCATGACAAGGAACTTGCCCGTCCGCATGCTTACCGCGTGGATTTCGACAACGGCATCCGCGCCGAGATAGCGCCCAGCGAACGCGCGGCGATCTTCCGCTTTCGCTTTCCACGCGACGGGGATGCGAATCTGCTGTTCGACAATGTGGATGAACGCGGAGGGCTGACGCTGGATGCGGACACACGGACCCTCGCGGGCTATACCGACACCCGCAGCGGCTTATCGAACGGCGCGACTCGAATGTTCATCTATGCCCGGTTCGACCAGCCTTGGGCCAGTAGCGGATCGATCAAGACCGGCCGCCCCACCCACTACGTCAAGTTCGCGCCAGGCGACGGTGGCGTGGTGAGCATGCGCATCGCCACCTCGCTGATCTCAGTAGAGCAGGCGCGGGTCAACCTTGAACAAGAAATCGGTAGCGATGGCTTCGAAGCGGTTCGGGAGCGCGCGCAGACGGCGTGGGATGCGCTGCTGGGACGCGTGAAGGTAGAGGGTGCGACCGAAGACCAGCTGGCGACCGTCTATTCCAACCTGTACCGACTGTTCCTGTATCCGAACATCGCGTACGAGAATGTCGGTAGCGCCGAACGGCCCGACTGGCGCCATGCCGACCAGAACAGCTGGTCCAAGGACAACATTGGCGGGGATGCACAGCGCACGTCTGCGCCGATCCGGAATGGAAAAATCTACGTCAACAACGGCTTTTGGGACACCTTCCGCACGAGTTGGCCGGCTTATACGCTGTTCGCGCCAGATCGCGCAGGCG
Organism: Pseudoxanthomonas sp. CF125; assembly: GCF_900104085.1. Lineage (GTDB taxonomy): Bacteria > Pseudomonadota > Gammaproteobacteria > Xanthomonadales > Xanthomonadaceae > Pseudoxanthomonas_A. The sequence continues at coordinate 736,159 of NZ_FNLD01000001.1, read as the reverse complement.
AGATGATCGAAGGCTTCCTGCAGCAGTATCGGGACGGCGGCTGGATCGCACGCTGGTCGTCGCCGGGCTATGCGGATCTGATGGTCGGTACCAGTTCCGATGTCGCGTTCGCTGATGCCTGGCTTAAGGGCGTACGCGGCTTCGACGCCGACGAGGCTTACGAGGCAGCGCTGCGCAACGCCACGGTGGCACCACCTGTATCCAACGTCGGACGCAAGGGCCTGGCGCGCTCGATGTACCGAGGCTACGCCGACAACTCGGTGCAGGAAGGACTCTCGTGGACGCTGGAGGGCGCACTCAACGACTTCGGTCTGGCGCAGTTCGGGCGGGCCCTGGCCGCTGGCGAAGAGGACGCCGTACGTGCGGCGCGCTATCGGGAGGAAGCCGAATACTTCCAGGCCCGCGCCGCGGACTTTGTGCACCTGTTCGATCCAACGACCGGATTTTTCCGCGGCCGTGATGCGAAGGGACACTGGGGGCAGTCGGCCGGGAATTTCGACCCGCGCGTGTGGGGCGGAGACTACACCGAAGCCAACGCGTGGACTTTTGCCTTCACTGTGCCGCACGACGGTGCCGGACTGGCGACGCTACTCGGCGGAAAAGAGGAGTTGGCACATAGGCTGGACGAGTTCTTCGCCACCCCGGAAACCGCTGAAGACCGATTCGCGGGCACTTACGGTGGCGTCATCCACGAGATGGCCGAAGCGCGCGACGTGCGGATGGGAATGTATGCGCACAGCAACCAGCCCTCGCACCACATCCCATGGATGTACGTAGCCGCCGGCCAGCCGTGGAAGACGCAGCGCATTACCCGGGACGTGCTGCGCCGACTATATCTAGGAAGCGAGATAGGCCAAGGCTACCCAGGCGACGAGGACAACGGCGAGATGTCGGCCTGGTATTTGTTCGGGATGCTCGGGCTTTATCCGCTGCGCATGGGAGCGCCGGAATATGTCATCGGTTCGCCTGCATTCAAGCGCATCGACGTCAAGCTGAAGAACGGACGCACTCTGAGCGTTGTCGCTCATGGCAACAGCGATAGCAACGTCTACGTGCAGTCCCTCAAGGTCAATGGCCGTCCGTGGAATAGGGCCTGGTTGCGCCACGACGACATAGCCGACGGCGGCATTCTCGAATTCGTCATGGGCGACAAGCCATCTACGTGGGGAAGCGGCGCTGATGCTCTTCCTCCGTCCATGACTTTGTCAGGCAGTCAGCCTGCGGGTTTGGTGGATATGTCCTCGGACGCGCAAGACATCGCGCTGGTGGGGCATAAAACCGCCGCACGCCTCGTCGATAATGATTCCTCCACGTCACTGCAGCTTGCTGCACAGGCGGCGGTCAGCTTCCGGTTCCGGACGCCGACCAGCATCGGTTACTACACCATCACCAGTGGCGGCGAGCCACTGGATGGCTTGGCGTGGACACTCCAAGGACGCAATGGAGGCGGCTCATGGACCACGCTGGACCAGCGTGGCGCTGAGCAGTTCCAATGGGCGCAGCAACTACGGCCTTTCCGTATTGGCAAACCGGGCGACTATCGGGAGTATCGATTGCGGTTCCTGGGCGACAGGGCGATCGATCTTTCGGAGGTGGAATTGCTGCGACCATCGAACCCACCAACGCAACGCTAGGTGCGCTTGGGGTATTGCAATGGACATATGATTTTTGAAGCACGTGATTGTGAAGCACGTGATTGCGAAGAAAGCGCCAAATTCGAGTCTTATGCATTCGCTGCCGAGAGTCGGAATGGTTTGGGTAGGGCAAGGGGCAGAGTGAACTGTCCTTTACGCGCTTCACCCATGGCATCGCAAGCGAAATTCAAGGCAATGTTGCGCGGCGTCATGCATATGGCGAAACACTATGATAATTATCCTTTCTGTTGGATTAGAACGATCTAACTGGTTGGGCAAGTCGAAGGGGTAAGGCAACAGAGGGATGGCTCGCCGGTCTGTTCGCGGGTGATCCTGGTACACGAATGCAGAGTCATAGCAAACTGAATTTAGATCGATCTAAATTCAGTTTGCATCAAAAGCCGATTCAATCTTGGGAGAGGGTGATTGAAATGAAAAGCACGCCACACGTACGTATCCGCAACTCGCTGTCAGTCAGTATCGCCGTCGCACTGTCCACCGCTGCCGTATTGCCTGGCAGCGCTTTCGCTCAAGAAGCGAATCCGGTGCCGAGCAGTTCTATCGCAGCAACGGACTTGGACGAGGTTGTCGTCACCGGCTACCGCTACTCGATCGAGAAGAGCCTGGACCAGAAGCGCAACGCGAACGCCGTAGTCGAGGTGATCACTGCCGAGGACGTCGGCAAGTTCCCCGACAAGAACGTAGCCGACGCGCTGCAGCGGGTGCCGGGCGTGATCGTTACCCGTGATGGCGGAGAGGGCAAGAACGTCAGTGTCCGCGGCCTGTCCTCGGAACTGACCCTCACCCAGCTCAACGGCAACTACATCGCCACGGCCGAGTCCAACGGCGACCCGACCCGTTCGTTCAACTACATGCTGCTGCCGTCGAACATGCTGTCCAGCGCCGAGCTGTTCAAGACGCCGGAAGCGCGCATCGATGAAGGCGGCGTCGGCGGTACCGTGATCCTGCACACGCGCCGACCGCTGGAACTGGAATCCAACACCGGCTTCGTCTCCGTCGACGGTACCTGGGCCGACACCACCAAGAAGACCGACGGCCAGTTCTCGGGCTCGTATTCCTGGCACGACAAGGACGACCGCTTTGGCGTCTTTGTCGGCTACACCCAGCAGAAGCGCACTACGCGTACCCTCGGTGCCAGCACCGAGGGCTGGCAGTGGTACGGCCGCGATGAAGGCGGTACGGCCGTCGACGTCAATGGCAACCCTTCCGACTTCAATTCGAACTGGTGGGGCGGCACGGGCTTCTGGGACCAGAACGGCCAGTACTACACCGGCTTCATGATGCCGACCTCGGTCAATCTGAACGTCAAGGAAGAAGAGCGCGAGCGCAAGGGTGGCCAGGTCACCTTGCAATTCAAGCCGACCGACAACCTGACCCTGACAGCGAACTACTTCCGTTTCGACCTGTCGCAGGACTCCCAGACCAACACCCTGAAGGTACCGGAGTGGAACATCGCCCGTTACTACGGCGACGGCAACTGGCGCGGTGGCCGCCTGCTCGACCGCCTTACCTTGGACCGCAGCGGTACCATCGTCACCGGCGCGGACTACAGCCTGCATCCCGGCAAAGCGTACTACTGCAGCGAGGCAGAAGCTGCCGCTGCCGGCATGGCGCCGGGCGGCTGGGGATCGGACGACTGCACCGTGCCGACTCCGCAGATCACCGGCAGCTACAACATCGAGCAATCGTTGTCGCAGACCGCCGACTTCGCGGCCGAGTGGCGTGGCGAATCGTTGGATGTCTCCTTCAAGGGAGGGCGCACCTGGGCCAAGGGCGGCCCGGAACTGCAGTTCGCGGTGCCGCTCAAGCCGCGCCGCCAGAACGCGGACGGCAGTTGGACGAACGGCAACTTCGCCAGCTCGTGGGATCTGACCGGTACGCCGACGATGACGTTCTCGCCCGAGCTTTTGCAGAACCTGCAGAACGGTATCCTGCAAGTCGATCTCGGCTCGACCGGTTCGTCCTGGACCCGGAACAGCACCGAGCAGAAGTACGCCCAGATCGATGCCACCTGGCACAACGACAGCGGCTTCCTGGAATCGCTCCAGTTCGGCATCAAGGCGCGTGACGGCGGCATCCACCGCAGCACCGGCAACAGCTACTGGGTGTGCCCGGGCACCGATCCGGGCGACTACGACAACCGCTACTGGAACGGTCGCTGCAACGATGTCGCCACCCAGTTCTCGCCGGACTTCCTCTACGCATTGGGCAACCTGGCTGGCGGCATCGACGCCAGCGCTTATCCGGCAATCAACTATCCGGCCTACATCGCCCATCTCAACAGTACGTACGGCCCGATGCAGACCCGCGAGGAAGACAACTTCGTCTACAACGTCGACGAGAAGATCTATTCCACCTACCTCCAGGCCAACTTCCGCACCGATCGCCTGCGCGGCAACATCGGCGTGCGCATCGCGAAAACCAAGCAGCATGCCGATTCCACCGACAAGGTCACCTCCTACAACGACTACTTCTTCGATGACGCCAATGGCAACCCGCTGGCCTGCCAGCAAGGCGCCGCCGCGCCTGGCGGTGCGCCCGCCGACACGTACTGCGGTAGCGAAGGGTACTGGAGGCTTTCGGACAGTGTGGCGCGGCCAGAGTCGTTCGAAGTCAGTTCGCTCGACCGCAACTACACCGACGTGCTGCCGAGCTTCAACCTGGCTTACGACCTGACCGAAGACCTGGTGCTGCGCGCGGCCGCTTCCAAGGTGATTTCGCGCCCGAGCTATAACGACATCGCCGCCCCTGGCAGCCTGGAGTATTTCAGCGAGGAATATGTCAACGACCGTCGTCTGACCGGCGGCGCTGGCCAGCAGGGTTGGTACGGTTCGGGCAGCAACAAGGGACTGGAGCCATACGAGGCCACGCAGTACGACGTGGGCCTGGAATGGTACTTCCAGCCCGGTTCGGTGGTGGGCGTTGGCCTGTTCCGCAAGAACGTCAGCAACTTCACGGTGCCCGTGATCGCCGACGTGCAGACGGTCATCAACGGTGAGACCGTGACCGTGCAGAACTACGCGACCGAGGCGGGCGGCCGTGACGCGGTGTCGCAGGGCGTCGAACTCTACGCGCAGCACACGCTGGATTTCGGTCTGGGCTTCCAGTTCAACTACACCTACAACGACACCAACGAAGCGGCGATCACCCTGGAGGACGGCACCGAGCTCGGCGAGTCGCCGCTGGTCGGCAGCGCGAAGAACCAGACCAACTTCACCATGTTCTATGAAACGGAGAAATTGTTGCTGCGTGCCTCGTACAACCGTCGCGGCGAAGTGGTGCAAGGGTTGGTCAATGGTCTGAACGTCTACGATGAGCCGTACTACCAGATCGATCTGAACGCGGCCTACAACTTCACGCCGGCATTGAGCATCAGCGCTTCGGTGTTGAACGTGACCAAGGAAGAGACGCGTTCGCACCTGGGCAACGACACCCAGGACCGTTTCTACACCAATGGCTACGCAGGACGCGTCGCCTACATGAGCCTGACCTACAAGTTCTGAAGCGCACCACCCCTCGTGTCCGATGGGCACGAGGGGTTCTCTAACACGACATCATGTGGACGAAGCATCATGGAACCAGGGACGAAGGTGAGAGCAGTGGAGTTACAGGCAAATTGCACATACCTTGTCTGGCGGCATGCGCCCATCGACGAACTACGGCAACCTGTAAACGCATGAAACAACACACGATCAAAACGATATTTCGCTCCGTGCCCCTGCTGCTGGCACTGACTGCCTTGGCGGCCGAAGCGGCGCCGCAACGATTGGCCGCGGAGGTCAATACCTTCATCGGCAGCAAGGACGACGGCAACACATTCCCGGGCGCATCTGCACCGTTCGGCCTGATCCAGGTCAGTCCCATCGGCGAGCACTATTCCGGCTGGCGCTACGACGATCCCAAGATCCGCGGTTTCGGTCATTCCTTCCTGTCCGGCGCCGGTTGCTGGGAGCAGGGCGGGCAGGTGTCGGTGCTGCCGGTCACCGGCGCGATCGGCCCCGGCGGCGATTTCGACATCGCCAAGCCCACGAGTTTCGATCACAAGCAATACGGGTCGCGCTACAGCCATGAAGGTGAGATCGGTCAAGCCGGTTACTACAAAGTCCGCCTGCTCGACTACGGCGGCATCGACGCCGAAGCCACCGCGCTGACCCGTGCGGCGGCCGAGCGCTATACCTTTCCGATCGATGCCAAGACCGGCCACGTGCTGATCAACGTGGGCCAGGCCAACGAACGCCATTCGGTCATCGGCAGCACGGTGGAAGTCGTCGGCGACCGGGCCGTGGAAGGTAAGCTGGTCACCAACAGTTTCTGCGGCGGCCATCAGTACACTACCTGGTTCCGGCTGGAGTTCGATCGGCCGTTCAAGGCTTTCGGCACCTGGGGCGAGAGTGGCGGCGTCATCGGCTCGCGCCATAGCATGGAAGGCGAAATCAAGCCCAATGGCGCCTGGCTCAGTTTCGATCTGAGCAAGGGCAGGGCGGTGACGGCAGTCAGCGCGATCTCCCACGTGGATGCGGAAGGCGCGCGCAACAACCTGCGCAGCGAAGGCATGCGGGGCGACAAGCCGATGGCTTTCGACCTGATGCGCAAACAGGCGCAGGAGGTCTGGCGCAAAGAACTGGACAGCGTGCGCGTACAAGGCGGCAGCGGCGACGATCGCACCGTGTTCTACACCGCGCTTTACCACGCCCTGTTGCAGCCGCTGACCGGCAGCGATGCCGACGGCCGCTACCGCGGCTACGACGAGCAGATCCACCGAGCGGATGGCTGGACCTATTACGAATATTTCTCGCTGTGGGATACCTACCGCTCGCAGAACCAGCTACTGGCGCTGCTGCGTCCGCAACGCGCCCGCGACATCGGCCGTTCGCTGCTGGCTATCCAGGAGCAAGGCGGTTGGCTGCCGCGCTGGGGTTACGCGAACTTCGACACCAACGTCATGACTGGCGATCCGGTGACGCCATTCCTGGTGGATCTGTGGCGCTTCGGTGCGCTGGAAGGCCTGGAAAAGCAAGCCTACGCCGCCTTGCGCCAGAACGCTTTCGAAGTGCCGCCGATCAATTCGCGCCACGCCGGCCGGTCCGGCAACCCCAGCTACCTGGCGCGCGGCTTCGTGCAGTACGACCGCGCCTTTCCTTCCAAGGGCATGGACGTGGATCCGCACCATGGAGGCTCGGCGACGCTCGAGTATGCGCTGGCCGACTGCTCGCTGGCGCAGATGGCGCAGGATATGGGAATGGCCGAGGATGCGGCGACCCTGCGTGAGCGCGGACGCAACTGGCGCAAGGTCTGGGATGCCGGCGTGCGCGACGGGGAAACCGGCTTTATCGGTTTCCCGCGCCCGCGCCTGGAGGACGGCAACTGGTACACACCGCCGGAAGGCCGCTACAGCCCGCGCTCGCAACATGGCTTCCACGAGGGCACCGCCTGGCAATACCAGTGGTTGGCGCAGCAGGACGTACCGGGCCTGGTCGAAGCCATGCATGGCAAGGAAAAGGCCGGCCAGCGTCTGGACGCTTTCTTCGCTTATGACGCCCTGGTCAAGGATCCCTTGCATGCCGCACGCAAGGAATGGGTGGTTGGGCCTTACAGTTACTACAACCAGTACCGCTACAACCCCAACAACGAGCCGGGCCTGCATTCGCCATGGATGTATACGTTGATCGGGCAGCCATGGAAGACCTCCACCGTGCTGCGCGCCGCGCAACAATTGTTCACCAATGCACCGAATGGGGTCACCGGCAACGACGATCTGGGCACGATGTCGGCGTGGTACCTGTTCAGCGCGATGGGGCTCTATCCCGCCGTGCCCGGCAGCGGGCAGTTCCTGCTGCACGCGCCGCGCTTCAGCCGGGTCGAACTGGATCTGGGGCAAGGCAAGACGCTGCGGATAGAGGCGCCGGGCGCCACTGGCGATCGCTTGCAGTACGTCGAAGGCGTCCGCGTGGACGGTGCCGCGCACCCGCAGGTCTGGTTGGACTGGAGCGATCTGCGCCAGGGTGGAACCATCGCCTATTCCTTGACGTCCAACCCGCCGACGGCAGGGTGGGGCACCCGGCCTCGGGATCTGCCCGTATCGTTTTGTGCGGTGCCGCAGCCCCTGGCCGCGGAATCGGAGTGATCCAGTTGCGCCTGCCCGTCGCCGGATCGGTCCTCTCTCCCGCTGACCGGCGCGGGCATGGCATTTTTTCGTGGCGCGATGGTTTAGGCTGGCGTCTCCATAGGGAATAGTTCGATCCAAATGAAAAACAAGAACACTGCCACAGGAAAGGGCTCACGTTCCGAGGGGGGGCGTAAATCCGGCCACCGGCCGGTGACGGTGACCGACATCGCCAATGCCATCGGCGTGTCGCGCGCGACCGTGTCGCTGGTGCTGCGCGGCAGCCCCCTGGTGCACGTGGATACGCGCGCCAAGGTGGAGGCGGAACTGCGCCGGCAGCGCTACGTCTACAACCGGGGTGCGGCCAATCTGCGCCGGCAGGTTTCATCAAGCGTCGCGCTGGTGATCAACGATCTGTCCAACCCCTTCTTCGCCGAATTCGCGGCCGGCGTGGATGAAGCCTTGGGCGCGAAAGGCTATGTGACGCTGCTGGGCAGCACGGGCGAATCGCCGGAGCGCCAGCAGGCCGTGCTCGCTTCGATGATGGAGCACACCCCCGCCGGTTTGATCCTGTCGCCGGCCGAAGGCAGCGACGCTGCGCAAATGCGCCAGGTGCTGGGCGCGCACAGCAATGTATTGCTGTTCAATCGCGAACTGTCCGGCGCCGAGTGGGATTTCCTGGCGCTGGACAACCAGCGGGGCGCGCATATGGCCACCGCCCACCTGATCGGGTTGGGCCACCGCCGCATCTTTTTCTACGGCGGCCATGCCGATTCCAGTTCCTGCCAGCAACGCCGCGCGGGCTATGCGCAAGCGATGGCGGAGGCCGGGCTGAAGGCCGAAGAGGAATGGATGATCGAATCGGCGCCGAACCGTTTGGAGGCAGCGGCGCGCACGGGCGAACTGTTCGCAAGCGAACCGGCACCCACGGCGGCCGTCTGCTACAACGATACGGTCGCCCTGGGCCTGATGCTGGGCCTGATAGCCCGCGGCATCCGTCCCGGCCACGATTTCGCCGTTACCGGATTCGACGATATTTCCGAGGCTGCCGTCACCACCCCGCCGTTGACGACAATGGCCGTCTATCCGCGCGAACGCGGCCGTCAGGCCGCGGAGCTGTTGTTGCGCAGGTTAGGCGAACCCGACGCCAAGTCGCAGCGCACCATCGCACCGGTGGAGCTCCGCATTCGCGAGAGCAGCGGTCCGCCGCGCAAATGATGTTCTCTTCCCCCACCGTTCCTGCCGCATTCCGAGACGCATAAACGCATGCATTTTTCCCATAGCCCTGTTAAGGGCGACGCTGGTTCATCCGCCCCTCCGATCAATACGCGCATGGCGCTTTCGGTCGTCACCACGATCTTCTTCATGTGGGGGTTCCTGACTTGCCTCAACGACATTCTGATTCCGCACTTGAAGGCGGTATTCGAATTGAATTACGCGCGCGCCATGCTGGTGCAGTTCACCTTCTTCGGCGCGTATTTCCTGATGTCACTGCCGGCGGGCCGGCTGGTCGCGCACCTCGGCTATAAAAAGGGCATCGTCGCCGGGCTGGCGATCGCCGGTGTCGGTGCGCTGGGTTTCTGGCCGGCGGCCGAATTGCGCATTTATGAGGCGTTCCTGGCGGCGTTGTTCGTACTGGCGACCGGCATCACCGTATTGCAAGTGGCGGCGAACCCTTACGTAGCCTTGCTGGGGCCGGAGAGCACCAGCTCCAGCCGCTTGACGCTGGCGCAGGCGTTGAACTCGCTGGGCACCGCTATTGCGCCGATCTTCGGCGGCCTGCTGATTCTCGGCAATACCGTGAAGAGCGCGGACCAGATAGCGGCGATGCCGCTGGCCGAGCAGATCGCCTACCGTACCCAGGAGGCCCAGTCGGTGCAGGGTCCCTATGTCGGTCTGGCCGTAGTGCTGTTCCTGTTGGCTGTGTTCGTCTATTTGTTCCGCCTGCCGGCTTTGACCGAAACGACCGAAAAAGCCGATCATCTCAAACACACGCTGCGCGAAGCCTTGCGCCATCGCCATGTGTTGTTCGGCGTGCTGGGCATCTTCTTTTATGTCGGCGCGGAAGTGGCTATCGGCAGCTTTCTGGTCAATTATCTGTCGATGCCGAATATCGGCGGTTTCACCGAACAGGAAGCCACCAGATACGTATCGGCGTACTGGACGCTGGCGATGATCGGCCGTTTCGCCGGGTCGGCGATCATGGTCAAATTTTCGCCGCGAAAACTGCTGGCCATCTTCGCCGCGGTCAATGTCGCCCTGCTGGCCATGACCATGCTGGGCGAGGGCCGTATCGCGGTGTACAGCATAGTGGCTACCGGGTTGTTCAATTCGATCATGTTCCCGACCATCTTCGCCCTGGGTATCGAGCGTCTGGGGCCGCTGACGGGCAAGGCCTCCAGTCTGTTGATCATGGCGATCGTAGGCGGCGCGATCGTACCGTATCTGCAGGGCATCCTGGCCGACAGCATGGGCCTGCACCATGCCTTCATCCTGCCGCTGCTGTGCTACGGCTACATCATCTTCTACGGTCTGTCGGGTTCGCGCCCGACTTCCGTCGCCCCCGCGAAGGAAGCGTGAGGCCAACGATGTCGAAGATCGTTTGTTTTGGCGAGGCTCTGATCGATCTGCTGGCGTTGCCGCCGACAACGGCCGATACGCCACGCGCTTTCCTGCAATACGCCGGCGGCGCGCCGGCCAACGTGGCTGTGGCGGCGGCGCGCTTGGGGGCCGATACGCATTTCGCCGGCATGCTGGGCGAAGACATGTTCGGCGATTTCCTGCTGGAAAGCCTCGCCTCGGCCGGCGTCGCTACCGATTGCATCGTGCGCACCGGAGAAGCCAAGACCGCGCTGGCCTTTGTCGCGCTGGACGCGGCGGGCGAACGCAGTTTCAGTTTCTACCGCCCGCCCGCTGCGGATCTGCTGTTCCGCACCGAGCATTTTCAGGCCAACTGTTTTGCCGGCACGGGGACCTTCCATGTCTGTTCCAACAGCCTGACGGAAGCCACCATCGCCGAAACCACGTTCAACGGAATGTTGCGAGCGCACGCGGCTGGCGCGGTGGTCAGCCTGGATCTGAATCTGCGGCCAGCGCTGTGGCCCGCAGATGTCGATCCGGCGCCGCGTCTGTGGGAAGCGCTTGCCAACGCCGATCTGATCAAACTGGCGCGCGAGGAACTGGAATACCTGGCGCACCCGTTCGGCGGCGGCGCCATGGGCGAATCGGCGGTACTGAAACGCCTGTTCGAAGGCCAAGCGCAGTGGATCGTCGTGACCGACGGCGCCGCAGCGATCCGCTGGTTCACCCGCGATGCTTCGGGGCAGGTGGAAAGTTTCCGCGTGGAAACCCGCGACACCACCGCTGCCGGCGACGCCTTCGTCGGCGGATTGCTGTTCCGTATTGGCGAACTGGGAGGCGACGGACGCGGTTTCGCGGAATTCTGCCGGCGCCAGGAGGCCATCGAAGACGCCATCCGCTTCGCCGCCGCGGTAGGTGCGCTGGCGGTGACCCGTAAAGGCGCTTTCGCCGCCATGCCTTCCCAGCCGGAAGTCCAACATCTCTTGCAGGAACAATATGAGCACTCCGTCTGACACCACGTCGCCCGATTTCCGTTCGCCGGAATTCCTGCGCACCCATATCGCCAGGACCATGGCGTTCTACCACCCGCGGGCCATCGATCCGGTGGGCGGGTTCTTCCATTACTTCCGCGACGACGGCTCGGTCTACGACGCCACGCACCGTCATCTGGTCAGCAGCACGCGTTTCGTCTTCAACTATGCGATGGCTTACCGCGAGTTCGGCGATGCCGCGTATCTGGATGCCGTGAAGCACGGCCTGCGCTATCTGCGCGATGTCCATCGCAATCCGGCGACGGGCGGCTATGCCTGGACCTTGCGCGATGGCCAGGTCGAAGACGACATGAACCACTGCTACGGCGTGGCCTTCGTGTTGCTGGCCTATTCCTGCGGGTTGAAAGCCGGCATCGAAGAAGCGCGCGGCTGGATGGACGAAACCTGGGCGCTGCTGGAACGCCATTTCTGGGATGCGGAGTTCGGCCTGTACAAAGACGAGGCCGATGCGAACTGGAACTTCAGCGACTACCGGGGACAGAACGCCAACATGCATATGTGCGAAGCGATGCTGGCGGCTTTCGAGGCCAGCGGCGAGCGCCGCTATCTGGATCGCGCATTGACCCTGGCCGACCATATGACGCGGCGCCAGGCCTCCAAGGCCGAAGGTCTGGTGTGGGAGCACTACGACACGCAATGGAACATCGACTGGAACTACAACCTGGACGATCCCAAGCATTTGTTCCGTCCCTGGGGTTTCCAGCCGGGCCATCAGACCGAGTGGACCAAACTGCTGTTGATTCTGGACCGGCACGTGGATGCGGATTGGCTGGTGCCCACCGCGCGCCATCTGTTCGACACCGCGGTCTCGCGATCCTGGGACGAGGCGCGCGGCGGCCTTTATTACGGCTTCGCACCGGATGGCAGCGTCTGCGACGACGACAAGTATTTCTGGGTGCAGGCAGAATCGCTGGCGGCGGCGGCATTGCTGGCCGCACGCACCGGCGACGAAGCGTACTGGCGCTGGTACGACCGGTTGTGGGACTACGCCTGGAAGCATTTTGTCGACCACCGGTACGGTGCGTGGTACCGCATCCTGGATGCGGACAACCGCAAATACAGCGATGAGAAGAGCCCCGCCGGCAAGACCGACTACCACACCATGGGCGCCTGCTATGAAGTGTTGAACGTGGTGCGGCCGGGCGACCATAGCTAGGGTAGGCCATCGCCTGGAACGGGCTTCGCAGGTGCTGGTGTTGTGGACTGGTTTTTGGCCATCCGAATGCTGCGGCATCTGAAAACGCATTGAGCCTGTCGCCTGATGGCTCGCTGGATTCGGCACGCTGGGCAAGTTGACCGGCAACCCGGTCTATTACGACAGGCCCGGCGCATCAATCGCTACCTGTCCGCCGAAGTGCGCGACGGCGAGCTCTGGTACGGTCATGCCGACATGAACACCGGCGCCCGCACGCAAACGATCTATGGCGTGCTGGATGCCTTCATGCTGACGTTGGGCGATCTGGACCGCGCCAGGTGTATGCAGGAGTCCGGTCCGTGGAAGTGACGCTTGCACGGCATTGAGCTGGAAGCCATCGACTACGCGAGGATGCAGGTGCGCTCGCCGGATTGTCCGTTACGCCCCAGATCGACTGGTGCGCCTATACCACTACACCAGCGACGCGCTTTATCGCGGCATGGGCAAGGAATTCTTCCGGGATTTCGTCCGCAATACCCGTACCGCGCGGTTTCGCCGCATTGAAGGGCGTGCGCAGCAAGGGGAAGGAAGATTCGATGGAGAGCTTCCTGTTCGCGGAAACCTCCAAGTGCTACTGCTTGTTGTTCGTCCCGGACAAAACGCTGGATTTCGGCGGCGTGGTGTTCAGCACCCCGGCCAATCCGTTGAGGCGCACCTGGAAAGATTGATGCACATCGGGCCTGCCTGACACTTTCGTTCGTCGGCTGCTGTTGTTTCTCGCTCCACTTGTGGTCCGGACTGTCGCTTTCAGTGTTTTGAATCGATCCAGTTGCTGGCGTCGCTAGCGATTTCATTGCGTTACCCGCGCTAGCAATCAACATGGAAGCGGTTTCTGCTGCACTGCATGGTGACAAACGCAGGCGAGCATCATTAGATTGAGTCGACCCTATGTTAGCGCTACCAAAGCGATGGAGCGACAGCGTGGGCCGATCGTGCAGGAACGTTGTGAAGCGTCACGGTTGCACATGTTTCGATTTGCCAGAACCGGCAACCGGTATTGCTGTAACGGGCGCACACAGTGCCTGGGAGAGGACGGGCTTCGGCTCGCGGGGCCCTGAAGGGGGAGGGCGATACATCCATGGATCGAAACAGAGAGGGGAGACCACATGAGAGGGTGCAGATTCCGGTGCCACGTACCGAAGATGGCATTGGCCGAGGCCAGAGCCGCGTCACATGCAGTGAATGACATTGCCGTTGGCCGTTCCACTCCAGTGCTGAGGACATACCCATGAGTCACAAGTCGAAGCGGTTCAAGTCGAAGGCCATGTTCACCTTCGTTGGCGGTATGCTGATCATCAATCCTGCTTTTGCGCAGGACGCACCCGCCCAGGACGCCCAGGCGCAGGACACCTCTGCTTCTGCGCAGACTGCATCCGCACAGGGTACCCAGCAGGCGACCGACAGCGCTACGACGCTCGATACCGTCGTGGTGACGGGCATCCGCAGCAGCCTCAACCAGGCGATGGGAATCAAACGCGACTCCGCGGGCGTGGTCGATGCGATCAGCGCCGAGGACATCGGCAAGTTCCCGGACACCAACCTGGCCGAATCTTTGCAGCGCATCACCGGCATCTCGATCGAGCGCCGCGATGGCGAAGGCGCGCAGGTCACCGCGCGCGGTTTCGGTCCGCAGTTCAACATGGTCACCCTCAATGGCCGCCAGATGCCCGGCGCAGACGCCTTTGGTGCGGCCGGCCAGGTGGCGATCGGCGGCGTGGACGGCGGTACCCGCGCGTTCAACTTCGCCCAGCTTGCGGCCGAGGCGATCAGCGGCATCGAGGTCTACAAGACCGGCCAGGCGCAGGTTCCGAGCGGCGGCATCGGCGCGACCATCAACATCCTGACCGACAAGCCCTTCAACCATGAGGGCATTGTCGCCAGTGCCGGCGTCAAAGCGGTCTCCGACCGGTCGCAGCCGTTCGAGAACGACATCACCCCGGAAGTGTCCGGTATCTTCAGCTTCACCAATGCCGACAAGACCTTCGGCATCGGCGTCAGCGCCAGTTCGCAGAAGCGCAAGGGCGGCTCGGTGCAAGCGACCGAGAACTACTGGAACATCCAGCGGTGGACCGGGACCATGCCCGGCAGCCCGAGCCCGACCATAGTGAACGCGCCCGCCATCGGCGAGCTCTACGCCCGTCCCAACGACTTGCGTTACGCCTTCTCGGAGTTCGAGCGCGAGCGGGTCAACGGACAGGCGGTGGTGCAGTTCGCGCCGATCGACAGCCTGACCCTGACCTTGGACTACACCTATTCGACCAACGAAATTACCGAGAATCGTGGCGAGCAGGCGATGTGGCTGCAGAACAGCCAGTACACCGACGTCGAGTTCGATACCAGCGGCGCGGTGGCCACCCCGGTCTACATCCGCGAAATCGCCGGGACCAAGGACTTCGGCCTGGAACAGCAACGCACCATGCAGAAATACAAGCTGAGTTCGCTGGGCTTCAATGCGGTGTGGGATGTCAGCGACGACTTCCGCCTGAGTTTCGACGCGCACAACTCCAAGAACGAGAGCCGGCCGAACGACCCGCTGACCGGCGGCGGCTCGATCTTCTCGAGTATCGCGGGCACCAACAATTGCACCACCGGCCCGCACTGCGGTGGGACATGGGTACAGGAGCTGTTCTTCAACAGCGGACTGCCACGGGGCTCGCAGACCTGGTATCCAACCGACTTGGACGCGGCGGCCGGTACCAACGGTGTCGTGAATCCCGGCTTTGTCGAGGGCGAAATCGGCTCGCAGGTGCTGCGGATCAACGCGCAGACCCAGGTCAGCGAGATCAAGCAGGGCCGTATCGACGGCGAATGGACTTTCGACAGTGGCCGTTTCCAGTTCGGCGTCGACAGCTCCAAGTCTTCGACACACCGCCTGCAGGCTGCGGAAAACTATTCGACCCTGGGCGACTGGGGCGTCGCCAACGTGGATGGCGACGTCGCCAACGGCCTGATGGATCTGATCAAGCCGTACGACATCGCGGGTCTGTTCAACGATTACAACGTCGGCAGCAGTAATGGCGCGTGGCGGGGTGATGCTGGCGAGTTGGCGCAATGGGCCGCCACTCACTATGGTGCCGGCATCGGCGTGAGTCCGCAGAACGCGGCAGACAACCGCGTCGAAGAAAAGACCAACTCCGCCTACATGCAGGTACAGCTCGAGGGCGAGCTGGGCGGGATGCGCACCAATACCCGCATCGGCATTCGTTACGAGAAGACGGACCTGGTCTCGACTTCGGTGATCGCCATACCGGAAGCCATCGAATGGTCGGCGAACAACGATTTCAGGATCGTGCTGTCCGATGAGCAGCAGCCTTACAGCGAGAAGAACAGCTACAGTTATATCCTGCCCAATCTGGATTTCAGCATCGACTTCACGGACGAGCTGAAGGGTCGCGCCTCGTTCGGAAGAACCATCGCGCGTGCACCCTATGGCAACCTGTATGCCGGTCCCGGCGCACAACAACCGTCTGGCTCGGTCCTGCTCGACTCCGCCGCTCGCGCCAGCGGGAACGCCCAGAACCCAGGCCTGATGCCCTTGGAATCGGACAACCTGGACTTGGCGCTGGAGTGGTATTTCGCTGATGCGAGTTATCTGTCGCTGACCTACTGGAACAAGTCGGTCGATAACTTCATCGGCAATACCGTCGGTCAAGAGTCGCTTTACGGGCTGCGGGATCCCACTTCCGGTCCGGATGCGCAGGCTGCACTGGCTTTCCTTACCAGTGCGGCATGTGTGACCCAGGTGGGCGCCGCCAACGCCGCGGCCTGTTCGGCCAACGACACTTCGTTGTTTACCGCGCTGGCGCTGTTGCGCAACGATCCCGCCGGGTTGGCGGCCTTCAACGGTACCGGTGCACAGCAACTGGCGACGGAAACCGCGTACAACCTGGTCGGCGAAGCCGACGATCCGTTGTACATGTTCAACGTCAACCGGCCGGTCAATCAGAACCAGTCCAAGTTGCACGGCTGGGAGTTGGGTGGCCAGTACTTCTTCGGTGACAGCGGTTTCGGCATTCTGGCCAACTACACTGTCGTCAAGGGCGATGTGGGCTATGACGATGCGGGCGATCCGGGCATCGACCAGTTCGCTCTGACGGGCCTCAGCGACACGGCCAACGCCATGTTCATGTACGAAAAGTACGGTTGGTCGGTGCGTCTGGCCTGGAACTGGCGCGACGAGTACCTGATCCTGGCCAACCAGGGTGGCAGCCGCAATCCGTACTATGTGGAAGCCTACGAGCAGTGGGACCTGAGCGTGAACTACGCGCTCGACGACCATTGGTCGTTCGGCCTGGAGGCGATCAACCTGACCGGCGAGGACGTGCGCTGGCACGCCCGCACCGACAAGCAGATCGTCAAACTGGCCGATCAAAGCCCACGCTACATGCTCGGGGTGCGCTACAAGTTCTGAGTTCAGCGAAGTCTGCGCTTGGAATATCGTCAAAAGCGGGACCGCTGCGAAAGCAGCGGTCCCTTTTATTGAGGCCTGCGGCACGAGCGTTTTCGCTTGCCGGCGCAAGGTTTTTCTGCAATCGTCGCCGTGGACCGAGTCGCATCCATTCAATCGCTGGAATCCTGATGGCCCGATACGAACTGCTCGACAACGTCACCCACAAGGATCTGCGCGTGGTCACCGGCTTCGGCCGCCAATTCGGCGACGATGTCGGCATGGTGCTGGCGTTCCCGAGCGAGTACGCCGAGTTGCAAAGGGAGTATCCGATCTTGTTCCGCAAGGACGGCGACAGCGGACAATGGCAATCGGTGGCGTTGCTGGGGTTCGAACAGCATGAGAATCTGTTCCTGCAGGACGGCCGCTGGAATGCCGCCTACCTGCCGGGCGCCATCGCCAAGGGGCCGTTCCTGATCGGCTTCCAGGAACAGCGCATCGACGGCGAATTGCGTAACGAGCCGGTCATGCATGTCGATCTGGGGCATCCGCGCGTCAGTTTCAGCGAAGGCGAACCGGTGTTCCTGCCGCAAGGCGGCAATAGTCCTTACCTGCAACACATCGCCGGCGTGCTGCGCGGCATTCGCGACGGCGTGGAGTTCGGTGCAACCATGTTCGCCGCGTTCGATTCCATGGGCCTCATCCAGCCCGTCAATCTGGACGTACAACTCGAGGACAAGCACCGCGTCAGCGTGAGCGGCTTGTATGGCATCGATCGCGAGAGACTGGGCGCGCTCGACGCCGGATCGCTGCATCGCCTGAACCAGGCCGGCTTCCTCGAAGGTGCCTATCTGGTATTGGCTTCGCTGCACAACGTACGCCGGTTGATGGCCGAAAAACAGCGCCGCTTGCGCGAGCGCGACGCTGCGGCGCCCGAACGCGCGGCGTGAACGGCATGGTCGAGGTGGCGGGCAACATCCGCGTGATCGAAGGCTGCCGGCCCGACGCGCTGCCGCTGGACGAGTTGTTGGCAGCGGGACAGCCGGCGTTGCTGAAAGGCATCGCGCGCGACTGGGGACTGGTGCGGGCCGGACTGGAATCCATGCAGGCGGCGATGGCTTATTTGCGCGGCTACTACAACGGCAAGCCGGTGCAGTACTCCTACGGTGGTCCGGAAGTCGCCGGGCGTCCGTTCTACAACGACGACTTCACCGACTTGAATTGCGAAGTGCGGCGCAGCGGGCTCGATCGGGTGCTGGATGAAATCGCAGCGCACGCGGACGACGCGCATCCGCCCACCTACTACATGGCGTCGCTTCCGATCGAAGGCTGCCTGCCGGGCTTCCGGACCGGGAACGATCTCCACTTCGCCGCGCACGGTGTGCAGGCTCCGCCCAGCATCTGGATCGGCAATCGCGTTACCGCCTCGTGCCATTACGACGCGCCCAATAACATCGCCTGCTGCACGGTCGGGCGGCGGCGGTTCACCTTGTTTCCGCCGGAGCAGATCGCCAATCTCTATCCTGGTCCGCTGGAGCCGACACCCGGTGGGCAGGCGGTGAGCGTGGTGGATTTCACCGCTCCCGACTTCGAACGTTATCCGCGCTTCCGTGATGCGTTGGCACGCGGTCAGAGCGCGCTGCTGGAGCCGGGCGACGCCATCTTCATCCCCAGCATGTGGTGGCACCATGTGCAGGCGCTGGACGCGTTCAACGTGCTGGTCAATTACTGGTGGAGCAGCTCGCCCGCTTACATCCCCACGCCGATGCATGCGCTTTACCACGCGCTGTGGACGATCCGCGACCGGCCGGAAAGGGAAAAGCAGGCCTGGCGGGAGGTGTTCGAGTACTACGTCTTCGGCCCGGCCGAGCGGGCAGGCGAGCACTTGCCGGATGCGGCGCGCAACGTGCTGGGGCCCGTGGACGAAACGCTCGCGCGGCGGATCCGCGCCATGTTGATTGGAAAGCTGAATCGCTGAGGTGCGAACGGTCCTCGTGCCGCATCCGTTGAAAAAAAAGGGAGAGTGAATTGGACAGATCGGATAAAGGGCAGATACGCAAGGTGGTGATCGCCGGCGGCGGCACCGCGGGTTGGCTTGCCGCCTGCGCGCTGTCGCACCAGTTCCGTGACAGGCTGGACATCACTCTGGTTGAGTCCGAACAGATCGGCACTGTCGGCGTCGGCGAATCGACGGTGCCGCCGATCCGCACCTTCCACCGTTTCCTGCAGATCGACGAACAGGAATTCCTGCGCGCCGTCGCCGGCACTTTCAAGCTTTCGATCTCGTTCGAGAACTGGCGCCGGCCCGGTGAGCGGTACATCCATCCTTTCGGAACCACAGGGCAGGGCACGCTGGTCTGTCCCTTCCATCATTTCTGGCTCGACAGCCTGCGCCGTGGCATGCAATCGGAACTGGGCGATTTCTGCCTGGAAACCGTCGCTTCGCGCGACGACCGGTTCGCGTTGCCGCAACAGCCGCAGGTCAACTACGCCTACCATTTCGACGCCAGCCTGTATGCGCGCTTCCTGCGCCGCATTGCGGAGGGCTACGGATTGAAGCGCATCGAGGGCAAGATCCACGAAGTCAGGCAGCACGCGGATAGTGGCTTCGTCGAAGCGCTGGTGCTGGAAGACGGGCAGGTCGTCGAGGGCGACTTGTTCATCGACTGCACGGGCTTCCGCGGCCTGCTGATCGAGCAGGCCCTGCACACCGGTTATGAGGACTGGAACCAGTGGCTGCCCAGCGACCGCGCCGTGGCGGTGCAGACCGAATCGGTCGGCCCGCCCGTGCCCTACACCCGCGCCATCGCCCACGAAGCCGGTTGGCGTTGGCATATCCCGCTGCAGCACCGCGTCGGCTGCGGGCTGGTCTTCTCCAGCCGCCACATGTCCGACGACGAAGCACGGGCAAAGCTGTTGCAGGACGTCGGCGCCAAGCCCATCAAGGATCCGTGGCTGGTACCGTTCCGCACCGGCCGCAGGTTGAAGGCGTGGAACAAGAACGTGGTGTCGCTGGGCCTGGCCAGCGGCTTCATCGAGCCGCTGGAATCGACCAGCATCCACCTGGCCATCAGCGCCGTGGTGCGCCTGATCCAACTGTTCCCGTTCGATGGAATCGCGCCCTCGCTGGTCGACATCTACAACGACGTCAGCCGCGCCGAAATGGAACACGTGCGCGACTTCATCATCCTGCACTACCACGCCAATCAGCGCGACGAGCCGATGTGGAAAGAATGCCGCGAGATGGAATTGCCGGAATCGCTGGCGATGCGCCTGCGCGCGTGGCGCGAGCGTGCGCACGCATGGCAGGGCGCCGACGAACTGTTCCGGGTGGATTCGTGGACGCACGTGCTGTTGGGGCAGGGCATCGAGCCGGAACAGCATCACCCGCTGGCGCGCGCGCTGCCCGACCAGGACATGCGCAAGTTATTGGATTCGATCAGACAACCGATCGACCGGACCGTCGCGCAGATGCCGTCGCAGCAGGAATTCATAGAGCGCTATTGCAAGGCCGCGCCCGAAGTGTGGGGAGCCAGGCCGTCACCCGCGACTACGTAGCCATGCGTGGGACCGGCGAGGAATACGCATGCTTCTGAACCACCACCCCTGCATCCAGGTCCGCAAGCTTTCGATCGGAACGGAGGGCGCTCCGCTGCTGGTCATCGACAATCTCGTTTCCGATCCCGACCGGCTGGTGCGAAAAGCCGCGCGCAGCCACTTCGTCGGGCAAACCTCGATGTTCCCCGGCATCCGCGCCCAGGCGCCGCTGTCGTACCAGCGTTTCCTCGAGACGACCCTGAACCCGTTGTTGAAGGAGTGCTTCGGCTTGGAGCCCGGCCGGTTCGTGTTCCCGATGTGTCACTTTTCGCTGGTGACCCTGCCTGCGGAAAAGCTGTTGTTCCTGCAGCGCATACCGCATATCGACTCGCTTCGCAGCGACGGACTGGCGACCGTGCATTACCTGTTCCACGCAGATTGGGGCGGAACGGCCTTCTATCGTCATCGCCGCACCGGTTTCGAACGCATCGACGAGCAACGGCGGAAGGAGTACTTCAGTTGCCTGGAACAGGAGAGCCGTGGCAGCGATGTCGCGGACGGTTACATCGATGAAGACACGGCGCTGTTCGAGCGGGTCGCCAAGGTGGAAGGCGTGTTCAACCGGATGGTGGTCTATCGGAGAAATTCGTTGCACTCCGGCAGCATCGACGATGCGCGGGTTCCGCCCGCCGATCCGGTGACGGGGCGGCTATCGATCAATACCTTCATCGATGTGGTTCCCTGATGGTTTCAGCAGGAACAGGTGTCTTCATAGCCAGGCTGAAACGGCGCAGAAACGAAAATCCGTCGATTGGCGTTGCAAAGAGATCATGTGTTTGTTGATAAATAACACATTGATTTTAAACGTATTCTGCGTTGCAGCAGGCTTTTTCTTGAAGCGATAGTTAAAGTGCGAAACGTCAGGGGCACGGATCGGGACGGGAAGTGAAATCGAGTCTTTCAAGCAGCTGCTCTTTTTTTTGCCACCAGAATGGTAGCGCTAACTTTTTTTCCGATAGAGGGTTGCTGCAGTGACTTTTACCGCCGGAATCGACGCGGGAACGCAGAGCGTGAAAGTCGTCGTCTACGACGATCAGGCGCGTCGCGTAGTAGCGGCCGCAAGCGCGCCGCTGGAGCTCATCAGCGGCGACGACGGCAGCCGCGAACAACATCCCGGCGAGTGGGTCAAAGCCGTACGCGCATGCTTCGCAAACATCGATCCGGGCCTTCGCAGCAACATCCAGGCGCTTGCGGTTTCCGGACAGCAACATGGCTTCGTGCCCGTCGGCGCCGACGGTGAAGTGCTGGCCCCCGCCAAGCTGTGGTGCGACACCAGCAGCAGCGCTGAATGCGTCGAAATCATGGACGCGGTGGGTGGGGCAGAACGCAGCATCGCCATCGCCGGCAATCCGATCCTGGCCGGCTACACGGCCTCGAAATTGCCGTGGACGCGCAAACACCGGCCCGAGGTCTATCGTCGCTTGGCCAGGATCCTGCTGCCGCACGACTATCTGAATTTCTGGCTTACCGGCGAAGCCTTTTGCGAACACGGCGACGCTTCGGGCACTGGTTGGCTGGATGTGCGCACGCGGCAATGGTCGCCCGCGATGTTGAAAGCCATCGATCCGCAACGCGATCTCACCGAGTGCCTGCCGCCGCTGGTTGGCGCCGACAGCGTGTTCCGCCTGCGCGCCGACCGTGCCGAAGAACTGGGCCTGTCGCCGGGCGCGCTGGTCGCGGTAGGCGGCGGCGACAACATGATGGCGGCCATCGGCACCGGTTGCGTAGTGCCCGGCAGGCTGGCGATGAGCCTGGGGACCTCGGGCACGCTGTTCGCGTATTCGGACACCCCGGTGATCGACCCGGCGGGTGGTTGGGCGGCGTTCTGTTCCTCCACCGGAGGATGGCTGCCGCTGATCTGTACGATGAACTGCACGGTGGCCACCGAGACCATCGCCAAGCTGTTCGGTTTCAGCACGCGTGCGGGCGATGCGCATATCGCGGCTACGCCTGCTGGTGCCGACGGTCTTACTCTGCTGCCGTTCTTGAACGGCGAACGTACGCCCGATCTGCCGCTGGGCAAGGGCGTGCTGACCGGTCTCAGTCCGCACAACGCAAGTCCGGCCCACTTCTACCGCGCTGCGATGGAAGGAGCTATGTTCACGCTGAAATACGGATACGACGCCTTCCTTGCGGCGGGAATGTCGTTCGACCGCATCGTTCTGACCGGCGGAGGCGCCGCGAGCGCAGCCTGGCGGCAGATGGTCGCCGATGTGTTCGGCTTGACCGTGGAAGTCCCACGCGAAGCCGAGGGCGCGGCATTCGGCGCTGCGCTGCAGGCCTTGTGGTCGCTCTCGCAAGCGCAGGGGGACAGGATTCCTCTGCCCGAGCTGGTCGGCGCGCACGCGATCAGCGACGACGCGTTGACCTGCACGCCCGATGCCGGACAGGTGGCCGCCTACCGTGAGCCGTACCGCCGCTTCCTGGACCATCTCGCCGCCGCGCAGCGCCTCTACGCCGCGTGACAAGCCTTTCCAACCCGATACAAAACCGTAGGACCCCCTCATGAGCAGTCAATATTTCGTCGGCGAAAAAGAATTCTTCCCGGGCATCGGCCGCATCCCGTTCGAAGGCCGCGATTCGGATAACCCACTGGCGTTCAAGGTGTACGACGCCGACAAGCGTGTCGGCGACAAGACCATGGCCGAGCACCTGCGTTTTGCGGTGTGCTATTGGCACAGCTTCTGCAATGCCGGCCACGATCCTTTCGGCCCCGGCACCCGCGCCTATCCATGGGATGCAGGCACCGGCAGCGCATTGCAGAAGGCCGAAGCCAAGGCCGATGCGGCATTCGAATTCTTCACCAAACTGGGCGTGCCGTATTGGTGCTTCCACGACATCGACCTGGCCCCTGACAACGACGATGTCGGCCAGTACGAGAAGAACGTCCGCCACATGGTGGCCATCGCCAAGGAGCGCCAGAACGCCACTGGCATGAAGCTGTTGTGGGGAACGGCGAACCTGTTCAGCCATCCGCGCTACATGAACGGCGCTTCGACCAATCCGGATTTCAATGTGGTCGCGCGCGCTGCGGCACAGGTGAAAACCGCGCTGGACGCCACCGTGGAGCTGGGCGGCGCGAACTATGTGTTCTGGGGCGGCCGCGAGGGCTATGCCAGCCTGGTCAACACCGATATGAAACGCGAGCTGGCGCACATGGGGCGTTTCCTGACCATGGCGCGCGATTACGGCCGCAGCATCGGCTTCACCGGCAACTTCCTGATCGAGCCCAAGCCGATGGAGCCGATGAAGCACCAGTACGACTTCGACAGCGCCACGGTGGTCGGTTTCCTGCGCCAGCATGGCCTGGAAAAAGACTTCAAGCTCAATATCGAAGCCAACCACGCGACGCTGTCCGGACACACCTTCGAACACGATCTGCAGGTGGCTTCCGACGCGGGCATGCTGGGCAGCATCGACGCCAACCGCGGCAACGCGCAGAACGGCTGGGACACCGATCAGTTCCCCAGCGATCTCTACGACACGGTAGGCGCCATGCAGGTGGTGTTGCGCCAGGGCGGCCTGCAACCTGGCGGACTGAATTTCGACGCCAAGGTGCGGCGCGAATCGACCGACCGTGAAGACCTTTTCCTCGCCCATATCGGCGGCATGGACAGCTTTGCGCGCGGCCTGGAAGTGGCGCATGCGCTGCTGACCGATTCGCCGTGGGAGCAGTGGCGCGCCGAGCGCTATTCCAGCTTCGACAGCGGCGAAGGCAAGGCGTTCGAGGACGGACAGCGCACGCTGGCCGATCTGGTCGCGCAGGCTTCGAAGGCCGGTGAGCCGCAGCAACGCAGCGGTCGGCAGGAAGCTTACGAAAACCTGCTTAACCAGTATTTGCTACGCGCCTGATCCGAGCCGCCGCCGCCCTCTACAAGGTGAACCCATGTCCAGTGCCACCCTAAGCAGCACCAGCGCCGACAGCGGCGAGAACACCCGGCTGATCATCCTGATCAGTTGCGTGGCCACCATCGGCGGTTTCCTGTTCGGTTTCGACAGCGGGGTGATCAACGGCACTGTCGACGGACTCAAGCAGACCTTCCACTCCAGTTCGGCCGGAACCGGTTTCGAAGTAGCCTCGATGCTGCTCGGTTGCGCGGTCGGCGCCTTCTTCGCCGGCCGTCTGGCCGACCGCTGGGGACGGCGGGCGGTGCTGATCATCTCGGCGGTGCTGTTCCTGCTCTCGGCGCTGGGCGCGGGCATGGCCAACACGTCGCTGGTGTTCATCATCGCGCGCGTATTGGGCGGTTTCGCGGTCGGCGCGGCCAGCGTGATGTCGCCGGCCTATATCGCCGAAGTGGCCTCGGCCCGCTACCGCGGACGGCTGGCGACGGTGCAGCAGATCGCCATCATCGGCGGCCTGTTCTGCGCCTTCCTCAG
The DNA here is from genome assembly GCF_900104085.1 of Pseudoxanthomonas sp. CF125. Taxonomy (GTDB): domain Bacteria; phylum Pseudomonadota; class Gammaproteobacteria; order Xanthomonadales; family Xanthomonadaceae; genus Pseudoxanthomonas_A. Next base: position 711,210 of record NZ_FNLD01000001.1, on the reverse strand, counting down.
CAACTACCTGCTGGCCAAGACCGCAGGGGCCTCCACCGAAACGCTGTGGCTGGGCTTTGCGGCGTGGCGCTGGATGTTCTGGATGATGGCCATTCCCTCTTTGATCTTCCTGTTGCTGCTGTTGCTGATCCCGGAAAGCCCGCGCTACCTGGTGGTCAAGGGCCGCAAGGAAGACGCGTTGAAAGTGCTGACCCGCCTGTACGGCGCGGCGGAAGCCAAAACCAAGCAGGTCGAGATCGAAGGCTCGCTGTCGGCCGACCACCATCGTCCGCGTTTGTCGGATCTGGTCGACAAGGCGACGGGCAAAGTCCGCAAGATCGTCTGGATCGGTATCGGCCTGGCCACCTTCCAGCAGCTGGTCGGCATCAACGTGGTGTTCTATTACGGCGCGGTGCTGTGGCAGGCGGTGGGCTTCTCGGAAAACGACGCGCTGCTGATCAACGTGCTGTCCGGCGCGCTCAGTATCGGTGCCTGCGTGCTGGCGCTGATCCTGATCGACCGGATCGGCCGCAAGCCGTTGCTGTGGATCGGTTCGGCCGGCATGGCGGTGTCGCTGGCGCTGGTGACCTTCGCCTTCGCCAGCGCGGGGCTGGATGCGCAGGGCAAACTGGCGATGTCCGACTCGATGGGCATGCTGGCGCTGGTGGCGGCCAACGTCTACGTGGTGTTCTTCAATATGTCCTGGGGCCCGGTGATGTGGGTGATGCTGGGCGAGATGTTCCCCAATCAGATCCGCGGTTCCGGGTTGGCGGTGGCGGGTGCGGCGCAGTGGACGTCCAACTTCCTCATCACCGTCACTTTCCCGATCCTGCTGACCGGCATCGGTCTGGCCGGGGCCTACGGTATCTACACCGTGGCCGCGGTCGTCTCCGTGTTCTTCGTACTCAAGTACGTCTATGAGACCAAGGGCAGGGAGCTGGAACAGATGCAGGGTTGACGGCCATGCAGGTTGCTCGCTCAGCTTTTCGCCTGGCCTCTGCGCTTGGCGATGGGCGCGACCGAATCGCGCGTGACCAGTTGATGCGGGGCCACATGATCGACCACCACGCGCGTGCCGCGGTCCTTGCGCCGGATATTGCGCAGCAGGACGTCGATGGCCGAATCGGCCATCGAGGAGATCGGCTGGTGGACGGTGGTGAGTTCCGGCCAGACCGTGGTTGCGGCCGAGGTGTCGTCGAATCCCACGACCGAGAGGTCGCGCGGCACGTCCATGCCTTTGCGATGGGCGACCGAAACCACGGCGGCGGCCATGTCGTCGTTGCTGGCGAAGATCGCGGTGGGCGGCGGACGGTGGGCAAGCAGCTTTTCGCTCGCCTCAAGACCCGACCGGTACGTGTAATAGCCTTGTTGCACCAGCGTTTGATCGTGGGCGATGCCCGCTTCCTTGAGCGCGTCCCGGAAGCCTTCGTAACGGTGGGCGCTGGCGGTCTGGTTGGGATGGCCCTTGATGTAGCCGATGCGCGTATGGCCCTGGGAAATCAGGTGTTCGGTCATCTCCTTGCTGGCGCGGAAATCATCGATGCGAACACAGGAGATTTCGTTGCTGAAACGACCCGAGGCGATCGCCACCACCGGAATGCCGGCGCCGACGAACTCTTTGATCACCGCCTTGGATTCGCACAAGGGCGGGGGCAGGATGACGCCGGCCACGCTCTTGGCCAGCGTACGTGCCGCACTACGCTGTTCTTCGGCGTTGAGGTTGTCCCAGGTATCGATGACCAACTGGGCGGCCGTGCGCGCGGCGCCGCTCAATGCGCCCACCAGAAGCTCGCGCAGATAGGCCGAGCTGGGGTTGGTGTAGATCAACGCGATGCGCGTATGTTGCGCCGCCGCCAGGGAGCTGGCCGCCAGGTTGGGCGTATAGCCCAGCTCGCGCACCGCGCGCATGACTTTTTCCCGGGTGGACTCGCGTACCTTGCCCTGGCCGTTGATCACGCGCGACACGGTCATCGGCGATACGCCGGCCAGTGCCGCCACTTCATCGATGGTGACGGCGCGTCCTTTGCGTCGAACCGATTTCTTGGGTTTTTCCAACGCTCGCACCTTTGCCATGTTGGCGGTTATGGAGGTCTCTGCATGCGTGCGGGCATTCGATGGTCCTGAAAAAAACCTTCAATTGCGAATCAAGACAGGCACGGAGCTGCCCGCATGGTAACGCTAACCGATAGGCACGGCGAGAACCGCGATCGGTCCGGGGGATGTGCGGAGCACCCGGGGGCCGCGGTGCGCCGCCGTGCGCTGTTCCTGCCTTTCCGGTCGTGCATTGCCGCGTTTCTGTGCGCGGTGGCCACCGTGCTATGCGCATCTGCCGCGCAGGCCGAAGACGGCCATGAACTGTGGTTGCGTCATGGACGACTCGCGGCCGGCCAAGCCGATGCCTACCGCGAACATGCCTCGCAACTGATCGCTGGGCAAGGCACGCCGACCCAGGTCGCGGCGCGTGCGGAGCTGCTGCGGGGCTTGAGCGGCCTGCTGGGAGCGCCGCCGTCCGTGTCGCAAACAGTGACCCTCGATGGCGCCATTGTCGTGGGCACGGTCGCCTCTTCACCGCTGGTGGCGCGCCTTGGCCTGGACCTGGCGGGCCTGGGCGGCGAGGGGTATCTGATACGCACACTCGCAATCGATGGCCATGCCGCCACGGTGATTGCGGCGCAGGAGGATATCGGCGTGTTGTACGGCGCTTTCCATTTTTTGCGCCTGGTGCAGACCGGACAGTCGCTCGAGCGGCTCGACGTGCGCGAATCGCCGCGCCTGAAGCTGCGCGTGCTCAACCACTGGGACAATCTGGATGGCCATGTGGAGCGCGGCTATGCGGGCGCTTCGATCTGGGACTGGCACAAGCTGCCCGATTACCTGGACCCGCGCTATACCGAATACGCGCGCGCCAACGCGTCGCTGGGCATCAACGGCGCCGTGCTCAACAACGTCAACGCCGACGCGCATAGCCTGACCCCGGCATATCTGGACAAGACCGCGGCGCTGGCGCGCGTGTTCCGCCCTTATGGCATCCGCGTCTTCCTCAGCGCCCGCTTCAGCGCGCCCATCGAGATCGGCGGGCTCACGACGGCCGACCCGCTGGATCCCGCAGTGCGGCGCTGGTGGCGTTCGAAGGCCGATGAGATCTACCGGATCATTCCGGATTTCGGCGGTTTCCTGGTCAAGGCCAATTCGGAAGGACAGCCGGGTCCGCAGGACTACGGCCGCTCGCATGCCGAGGGCGCCAACATGCTGGCCGATGCGCTGGCTCCGCATGGCGGTACGGTGATGTGGCGCGCCTTCGTCTACTCACACGAAGAACCGGATGATCGCGCCAAGCAGGCCTACACGGAGTTCGTGCCGCTGGACGGGAAGTTCCGCAGCAACGTGCTGGTGCAGGTCAAGAATGGCGCGGTCGACTTCCAGCCGCGCGAACCTTTTCATCCGCTGTTCGGCGCGATGCCGAAGACCCCGTTGATGATGGAGTTCCAGATCACCAAGGAATATCTGGGGTTCGCCACCCATCTGGTCTATCTGGGTCCGTTATACGAGGAAACATTGCGGTCGGACACCTACGCACGCGGCAAAGGCTCGACCGTGGCCAAGGTGATCGACGGCTCGCTGGACGGCCATACGCTGACCGGTATCGCCGGGGTGGCCAACATCGGCGCGGACCGCAACTGGAGCGGGTCGCATTTCGACCAGGCCAACTGGTACGCCTATGGCCGCATGGCATGGAATCCGGATCTGCCGGCGCGTGCGATCGCCGAAGAGTGGGTGCGTATGACGTTCTCCAACGACCGGCGATTGGTGGGGCCGGTGGTGGAGATGATGATGGGCTCGCGGCAGGCCGCAGTGGACTACATGACCCCGCTGGGCCTGCATCACCTCATGGCGCGCGGCCATCATTATGGCCCCGCTCCCTGGGTGGAAGGCGGTCCGCGCGCCGACTGGACATCCGTGTATTACCACCGCGCCGGCAAGGACGGCATCGGCTTCGATCGCTCGGCGCATGGCAGCAATGCGGTCGCGCAGTATTTCCCGCCGGTCGCGCGCGAGTTCGGCGATGTGCATCGCGTGCCCGAGGATTTGCTGCTCTGGTTCCACCACGTTCCCTGGGACTACAAGACCCGCTCGGGCCGTCCGTTGTGGGACGAACTGGCGTACCGGTATGAGCGCGGGGTGGACTACGTGGGCACGATGCAGAGTACCTGGGATGGTCTTGAGCCTTACGTGGATGCCGAGCGCTACGCGCAGGTGGCTGCGTTTCTGCGCATCCAGGAGCGGGAAGCGCAATGGTGGCGGGACGCCAGCATCGCGTATTTCCAGACGTTCTCGGAGCGGCCGCTGCCGCCCGGGATCGCGCCGTCGGCGCATTCGCTCGATTACTACAAGTCGCTGGATTTTCCGTACGCCCCGGGAGATGGCCGATGAAACCGGCTGCATCATCGGTGCAGCTGCTTCCACGCCGCGCTGGCGGTCTGCTGGCGGCAGTGGCGTTCGGCTTCGCCGCCTGCGCCGCAAAGGCGGAAGAGCCTGCCGGGGGCCCACTGCTTCATGCGATGTTCCAGGACCACGCGGTGCTGCAGCGGGACAAGCCGATCCGGGTCTGGGGCCGTGCGAAACCCGCGCAACGGGTGCACGTCGCGTTGGCTGGAAAGAAGGCGCATGCGAACGCGGACGGGCACGGTTACTGGGAAGCGCGGCTGCCGGCGTTGAAGGCGGGTGGCCCCTACACCTTGACCGCGACCGCGGGCGGCTCCTCGCAGACGGTCGGCGATGTGCTGGTCGGAGATGTGTGGTTGTGTTCCGGTCAGTCGAACATGGAATTGCAGGTCTGGCGTTCGCTGGATGCACGCGCCGAGATCGAAGGCGCGCACGGCGAAACGATTCGCTTGTTGACGGTTCCGCAGACCGGCAGTGTGGTTCCGCTGGAAACTTTTACCGCCCCGACTCGATGGGAAAAGGTCACTTCCGGCACGTTGCGCGATTTCTCTGCGGCCTGCTTCTACTTCGCACGGGAATTGCAGAAAACCGTCGAGGTACCCATGGGCTTGATCAATTCGGCCTGGGGCGGGTCGCGCATCGAAGCATGGACCAGCAGTGCGGGCCTGCGCACCAGCGGTGAGTACAACGACGATCTCGATGTACTTGCGAAATATGCGACAGATCCGCTGGAGGCGACCGGCCGCTGGGGCGAACTGTGGGGCCGATGGTGGCTCAATCGCGCCGGCACCAGGCCTGGCGACGAACCCTGGAGCCCTGCGTACTTCGCCAGCAACGAATGGCGCAGCGCACCGCGTGATCTGGGCGCCTGGGAGCGCTGGGGCGTGCCAGAACTGGCGGACTACAACGGCATGGTCTGGTATCGCACCAAGGTCCGTCTTACCGCAGAACAGGCTGAGCAGAAGGCAGTGTTGTTGCTGGGTTCGATCGACGAGATCGACATGACCTGGGTTAACGGACGCGCCGTAGGCAGTACCTACGGGCCGGGTTCGAGCCGCGAATACCCGCTTCCGGAAAACCTGCTGCATGCCGGCGACAACGTGGTTGTGGTCAATGCGCTGGATACCTATCGCGATGGAGGCATGGACGGCCCCGCCTCGGCTTATGCGCTGCAGTTGCAGGATGGAACGCGAGTCCCGCTGGATGGCGGATGGAAATACCGCATGGCGACAGGCCTGGACGCGCCGCCCAGCGCACCATGGCAGACAGCGGGCGGGCTATCGACTCTGTACAACGGCATGATCGCGCCCATCGGCCGTTACGGCCTGCGCGGCGTGTTGTGGTACCAGGGCGAATCAAACATTACGCAGGCGGGGAGCTACCAAGCGCGCCTGCAGGACCTGCGGAACGACTGGCGTGCGCGCTTCGGTGCGGATATCCCTCTGCTAATCGGGCAACTGGCCGGCTACGGCATGCCGAATACGAAACCTGCCGAAAGCGGTTGGGCCGAGTTGCGGGAAGCGCAGCGGCAAGCGGACCTGGAAGATCCCAATACCGGAATGGCCGTCGCCATCGACATCGGCGACCGTTACGACATCCATCCGCCGAACAAACAGGAGCTCGGACGCAGGCTGGCGCGTGTGGCGCGCCATTTGGTGTATGGGGAAAAGCTGCCGCCTTCCGGTCCGGTACCGCTGTCGGCCCGGCGCGACGGCGATTCGGTGGTGGTGGGTTTCGGCGACGTAAGCGGACCACTGGTCGCCTATGGATCCCATACCCCGATCGGCTTCGAACTCTGCGGCGCCAAGCCCGCTTCGTGCCGTTATGCCGATGCGGAGATCCGTGGCCACGATGTGATCCTGCGCGCGCCGGCGGCACGGCTCGCCACCCGCGTGCGCTATGGCTGGGCTGACAACCCCGTAGTCACCTTGTTCGACGGCGCGGGCTTGCCCGCGGGGCCGTTCGAAATCCATATCCCTTAATGCTCGATTTGACGGACGACACCCCGATGAACCCGCAATCCGATACCGAAGCCAACGCTCGCAGCTCTTCGTACGACCGTCGCCGCGGTCGATGTCGCGCTGTGGGATCGGTGAGCATGGCCGGACAATGGGAGCAATAGCGATGAAATGGATGAAAGCCGCAATGGGGCTGGTATGCGCGATGCTTGCGGTGCCGGTCTGCGCGCAGCAGCCGATTCTGTTCGACTGGTTCGAGTACCGCGGAAAGGACGCTGTCTTCGAGACGCCGCTGCCGGAAAGCAGCTACCGCAATCCGGTGCTGGCCGGCTTCCATCCCGATCCCAGCATCGTGCGGGCGGGCGATCGCTATTATCTGGTGAATTCCAGTTTCACCTATTTCCCCGGGATTCCCGTGTTCGAGAGCACGGACCTGGTGCGCTGGCGGCAGATCGGCAATGTCATCGACCGCCCTTCGCAATTGGACTTCGACGGGTTGGGAATGTCGCGTGGCGTGTTCGCGCCGGCCATCGAATACCACGACGGCACGTTCTACGTAGTCAATACGGCCGTGGACAGCGGCGGCAACTTCATCGCTACGGCCACCAACCCGGCCGGTCCGTGGTCCGATCTCCACTGGCTGCCGACCATCGGCGGAATCGATCCTTCGTTGTTCTTCGACGACGATGGGCGCACGTATCTGCTCAACAACGATGCACCGGTGGGAAAACCGCGCTACGACGGCCATCGCGCGATCTGGATGCAGGAATTCGCCCTCGCCAGAATGCAGCCGTTCGGTCCGCGCAAGGTGCTGATCGATGGCGGCGTGGATCCTTCGAAAAATCCGATCTGGATCGAAGGACCGCACATATTCAAGCGCGACGGCTGGTACTACCTCAACTGCGCCGAGGGCGGCACAGGCTCGCAGCATTCGCAGGTCATCCTGCGCAGCCGCCAGGTGTGGGGGCCGTACGAACCCTATGAAAAGAACCCTATCCTGACCCAGCGCGATCTCCCGGCCGACCGTGCCCATCCCATCACCAATGCCGGCCATGCCGATCTGGGGGAAGGGGCGGATGGCCGCTGGTGGGCCACGTTCCTGGCCAGTCGCAACTATGGCGGAGTGCACTACAACACCGGCCGCGAAACCTTCCTGCTGCCGGTGGAATGGAAAGACGGCTGGCCGGTGATTCTGGAGCCGGGCCGCGAGATTCCCTACGTGGCCCCGGGTCCGGGTTACATGTCGCCAACCGGGACGCAGGCGCCGTTGACCGGCAATTTCACCTGGCGCGACGAATTCGATGAACCGGCACTGGATCGCGCCTGGATGTATGTGCGCGTGCCCAAACAGCCCTGGGCCGACTTGACCGGACATGCTGGCCGACTGGCCATGCGGCCCCTGGCGGAAGGACTGGACACGCTGCGCAACCCGGCGTTTCTGGCGCGCCGCCAGCAACACACGGCGTTCGAAACCAGCACCGCATTGCAGGTGCCGGTCGAGGCCGGTACCGAGGCGGGCATTGCGGCATTCCAGAACGAAACGCACTGGTACTTCCTTGGCGTGCGCCGCAAAGGGCAGGGCATGGAACTGTTCCTGGAAAAAAGCGGCAGCGAAGGCAGGCGCACCGTCGCCGTTAAAACGCTGCCCGCTTCGGATTCGCTGAAACTCAAGATCGCAGGCGACGCCGCCGATTATTCCTTCGGCTTCGATGCAGGCAAGGGCTGGCAATGGCTGAAGCAGAACGAGGACGGCACGTTGCTCAGCACCGACGTGGCCGGCGGCTTCGTCGGCGCCGTAGTGGGACCGCACGCGCGAATAGCGCCGAACGAACAGAACGGAGTAGGCAAATGATCAGCAAAAATACATGGTTGCGCATGTCGGTACGCGGCGGCCTGCTTGCCGGGCTGGCGACAGTCGCGTGGCACACCCAGGATCTCCGTGCCGCGGAGGCGCAGAGCGCGCCAGCGGCCTATCAGGACACGGGACGCAGTTTCGAAGAACGCGCGGCTGATCTGGTGTCGCGAATGACCCTTGAGGAAAAGGCCGCCCAGATGCAGAACGCGGCACCGGCGATCGAACGCCTGGGAGTGCCGGCGTACGACTGGTGGAACGAGGCGCTGCACGGCGTGGCGCGCGCAGGCGGCGCGACGGTGTTTCCGCAGGCCATCGGCATGGCAGCGACCTTCGACGTGCCGCTGATGGACCAGGTGTCGCGGACGATCAGCGATGAAGCGCGCGCCAAGCACCATGAGGCTTTCCGGCGCGGCGAACACGGCCGCTACCAGGGCCTGACCTTCTGGTCGCCGAACATCAATATCTTCCGCGATCCGCGCTGGGGGCGCGGGCAGGAAACCTATGGCGAAGATCCGTTCCTGACCGCGCGCATGGGCGTGAGCTTCGTGCGCGGCTTGCAGGGTGACGATCCCAAGTACCGCAAGCTGGACGCAACCGCCAAACATTTTGCCGTGCATAGCGGGCCGGAGGCGGATCGGCACCACTTCGATGCGCGCCCCAGTACGCGGGATCTGTACGAGACCTACCTGCCGGCGTTCGAGGCGCTGGTGAAAGAAGGCCAAGTGGATGCGGTAATGGGCGCGTACAACAGGGTCTACGGAGAATCGGCCAGCGCCAGCCAGTTCCTGCTGCGCGATGTGCTGCGCCGCGATTGGGGATTCAAGGGTTATGTGGTGTCGGATTGCTGGGCGATCGTGGATATCTGGAAGAATCACAAGATCGTGGCCACGCGTGAGCAAGCGGCTGCGCTGGCAGTCAAGAACGGCACCGAGCTGGAGTGCGGCGAGGAATATTCCACCTTGCCCGAAGCCGTACGCAAAGGCTTCATCGCCGAAGCGGAGATCGACGCCGCGCTGACTCGGCTGTTCACGGCGCGCATGCGGCTCGGCATGTTCGACCCGCCCGAAATGGTGCGCTGGGCGCGCATCCCTGCTTCAGTCAACCAGTCGCCGGAGCACGACGCGTTATCGCGCAAGGCCGCGCAGGCTTCGATGGTGCTGCTGAAGAACGACGGCATGCTGCCGTTGTCGCGCAAGTTGCGCCGCATTGCCGTGGTCGGCCCCACCGCCGACGACACCATGGCCCTGTTGGGGAACTACTACGGCACGCCGGCGGCGCCTGTGACCGTTCTGCAAGGCATCCGCGATGCCGCGCCGCAGGTGGAAATAATTCATGCGCGCGGTGTCGATCTGGTCGAAGGGCGCGAAGATCCCGCCGCAACGCCGCTGGTCGAAGCGCAATACCTGCGCCCGGCCGCCGGCAGCAGCGAGCGTGGATTGCGCGGCGAGTATTTCCGCAGCATCGATCTGTCGGGCAAGCCGGCGCTGGTGCGCGTGGATGCGCAGATCGGATTCCGCTGGGACCGCGGTTCGCCCACCGACAACCTGATGGCGCGCGGCGAGGCAGGTCCCGGGCAGGGCGTGCCTTCCGATAATTTCAGCATTCGCTGGAGCGGCCAGTTGCTTCCGCCGGTATCGGGCAGCTACCGGATAGAGGCCGCGGCCAACGATGGTTACCGCCTGTACCTGGACGGGCGGTTGTTGCTCGACCATTGGCAGTCCAGCGACCGCCTGCGTGCCGACAGCGTCAGTGTGGAACTGGAGGCAGGCCGCGCCTACGACGTGAAGATGGAGTATTACGACGGCGAGCGCGACGCCGGAGTCCGCCTGGCCTGGAACATGCCGGGCGCCAAGCCTCCGTTCGAGGAAGCGGTGGAAGCGGCGCGCGGCTCCGATGCGGTGGTGTTCGTCGGCGGACTCACCGGCGATGTGGAAGGCGAGGAGATGACGGTCAATTACCCGGGGTTCGCCGGCGGAGATCGCACCGATATGCGCCTGCCCTCCACGCAGCAAAAGCTGCTTGAGGCGCTGCACGCCACCGGCAAGCCGGTGGTGCTGGTGCTGACCACCGGTTCGGCGCTCGCCGTCGATTGGGCCAAGCAGAACCTGCCGGCGATCCTGGTGGCTTGGTATCCCGGTCAGCGTGGCGGCAATGCGGTGGCCGACGTTCTGTTCGGCGATGCCAATCCTGCCGGGCGTCTGCCAGTGACGTTCTACAAGGCGGACGAGAAATTGCCCGCGTTCGACGATTACGCAATGAAGGGGCGAACCTATCGTTACTTCGATGGCGAGCCGTTGTATGCGTTCGGGCACGGACTTTCGTATACCCGCTTCGCCTATTCCGACCTGGAACTGGACCATCGCAGTACCGTGACCACGCAGACGGTGCGGGCGACGGTGAAGGTGCGCAACAGCGGTGATCGCGCCGGCGACGAGGTGGTCCAGCTGTACCTGCGCCCGAAGCACCCGCAACGCGAACGAGCGCGCAAGGAACTGCGTGGCTTCCAACGGGTCACGCTGCAACCAGGCGAGGAGCGCACCCTGACGTTCGCTTTCACCCCGCAGGCCGATCTCAGGTATTACGACGACCAGGCTAAGGCCTATGCGGTCGACCCGGGCGACTACGAGGTGCAGGTCGGGGCATCGAGCGCCGATATCCGCCTGACTCGACCGTTCACGGTGAAGACTCGCTGAGAGTCGGTGTTTACCACTCAACGGCGTGCTGACAGCCAGGAGTGGACTTGAGGGATTAAATACGTATGGCCCGTCATCCCAGCTTCCGCTGGGATGACGGGTCTATTTATACTTTTTGTGGGAAGGATAAAAGACAGGTTCCGGTTGTGCAGGCCTTCCTATCGATGGAACTGCAGACCGTTGGCTTTCAAGCGTATCCGCGCCACCAGGGTATGCGAACTCATGTAGAGCGTATGTCCGTCGTCGCCGAAAGCGCAGTTGGAGATCGCCGTGCCGGTTTCGATACGGCCGAGACGCTTGCCATCGGGGTCGAACACCAGCACACCACCCGGCCCGGTAGCGAACAGGCGTCCGTCCTCGGCAACGGCCATGCCGTCGGGCAGGCCCGGAACGCCTTCGCCCATCAGGTCGGAAGCATCGGCGAATACGCGTTTACTAGTGACGCTGCCTTGCGCATCCAAAGCGTAAGCCATCCAGACCGGCCGTTTCGGATCCGAATTGGAGACGTATAGCGTCCTTTCGTCCGGCGACAGCGCGATGCCATTCGGGAAACTCAGCCCGTCGTCCAACAGATGGACGCTGCCGTCGGTATCGACGCGATACACGCCATTGAACTTCAGCTCCTTGACCGGAGACTCATCCAATCCTTTCAGCCCGTAGGGAGGGTCGGTGAAGAACACCGCGCCGTCGCTGCGCCTGACGACATCGTTCGGGCTGTTGAATTTCTTCCCTTGGTAGGTCGCTGCGAGTGTGGTTTTCAGTTTCGTTTTCGGGTCCAGCCTCGCCACGACACGGGTTCCGGAGTCGGCCAGTACGACCGTTCCGGCCGGTTCCGCATACAAGCCGTTGGCGCCTGCCTCACGCAGCGTGCCCGGGTCCGGTCCGGCAAGGCCGGACGGCTTCAGGAAAACGAAGATGCCGTCGCGCTCGCTCCAGCGGTACAGCGTGTTTTCCGGCACGTCGGTAAAAAGCAGATAGTTGCCTTTGCGCACCCAGGCCGGGCCCTCGGCCCAGGTGAAACCCTCGGCGATCTTCTCGATCCTGGCATCGGGCGCGACCACGTCGTGGAACGACTCGTCGAATACGGTCAAGCGCCCGAGGGTGGAGAAGGATTGTCGGGAAGCGCCGGCCGCCGCACAGGCCGCCAACAGGACAGTGAGCATGGTTGCAAGAGCGAAGCGGAATGAAGGCATGCTGGTTTCCCTGATGTTGTTATGTACGCCCAAGTGCGAAGCAGGAAATCATCGCCTTCGGACGCATACGAGAAAGACAGTGCAGGTTAATGGCCTTGTTGCAATGCGATATAGCGCTGCCGCAATCCATGTTGCTTTGCAGCGTGCGGGCGGTAAATGGTAGCGCTACCATTCGGTATCTTACAGGTATCATGCGGCCCGAACCAAAACAATCGGAAGTCGCTTGCTGCAGCGAACCGAATCATCGTCTCCTACATGCGGCCGAAAGGCCGGTCGGCTTAACCAACGCAGCAGCAGAGCAACCGGTGACCATGGACAAGCCCGCGGAAACTCTTTCGGTCAAGGAGAAGATCGGATACAGCCTGGGCGATCTGGCCGCCAATCTCATCTTCCAGACGCTGATCACCTACCTGGCGTTCTTCTACACGGATGTCTACCGGATACCGGCGGCCACGGCGGCCAAGGTCATCTTCGTAGTGGGGTTGTTGGGCGCCTTCGTGTTCACGCCGCTGATCGGCCTGATCGCCGACCGCACCACGACCCGGTGGGGAAAATTCAGGCCCTGGATCCTGTGGACGTCGATTCCGTTCGGCGTGCTGTCCCTGCTGGCCTTCAGTACCCCCGATCTGGGCGAGCACGGCAAGGTCGTCTATGCGCTGGTCACCTACACCTTGCTGATACTGGTCTATGCCGCCAACAACCTGCCTTACTCCGCGCTCAGTGGGGTGCTGACCGGCAACATGGATCAGAGGAACAGTCTTTCGTCGTACCGTTTCGTAGCGGTCATGGTGGCGCAGTTCATCATCCAGGCGCTGTTGCTGCCGCTGGTGCTGATCCTGGGCAATGGCGACAAGGTGGAAGGCTTCAAGAACACCATGACGGTGTTCGCCATCGTCGGCACGGTATGTTTCCTCGTCACCTTCTTCACCACGCGCGAGCGCATCGTGCCGGTGCCCGAACAGAAATCCGGCGTGATGCAGGATCTGCGCGATCTGACCCGCAACGGGCCCTGGCTGGTGATGCTGGCGCTGACCATCCTGGTGTTCATCAACCTGGCCTTGAAAGGCGGGACCTATATCTACTATTTCCAGTATTACCTGAGCGAGCCGGCGCTGGCGGCGTTCCTGCAGGACATCGGTTTCAACGGCTTAATCGAAGGGTTGAACGCGCTGCTGACCGGTGCGGGACTGGCCGCATTCGCCTGGCCCAAGGACGCGCCGACTTCCGCCTTCAGTCTGTTCAATGCCGGCGGCATCATCTTCATGATCGTGGGCATCGGGTTTTCGCGGCGGCTGGCCGACCGTTTCGGCAAGCGCGACGTTTTCGGCGCGGCGCTGCTGGTTTCCACGCTGTTCCTGCTGGCGTTCTACTTTTATTCGCCCGAGTCCATCTGGCTGGTGTTCGTCAGCTATATCCTGCACGGCTTCTCTTACGGCATCACCATTCCCTTGCTATGGGCCATGATCGCCGACGTGGCAGATTATTCGGAGTGGAGGAACAACCGCCGCGCCACCGCCATCATCTTTTCGGCCATGCTTTGCGGGTTGAAGATAGGGTTGAGCATCGGCGGCGCGCTGGTGGCCGGCATTCTGGCGTTCTATGGCTATGATGCCGATGCCGGCGTGCAGCCGCCGCAAACGGTCAATGGCATTCGCCTGGCGATCAGCGTGTTCTGCTCCATTCCGTTCCTGGTGGCCGTGGCCATGCTGTTTCTTTACAAGATCGACAAGCGCATGGAGTCGCGTATCGAAAGCGAGCTGGGTGCGCGCAGATTGCAGAGCGCGGCCGTCTCCTGAACACTTCAGCATCCCTATGGAACCTGTCCTGCCATGTCCGATGAATCGGCCTTCGTCGATCTGCAAGCGCTAGCCGCCAAGGCCATTTCGCAGCCATTGGTGAGCCATATCTACACGGCCGATCCGTCGGCGCACGTGTTCGACGGCTGTCTCTATATCTATCCGTCCCACGACATCGATGCGGGCATCCCGTTCAATGACGATGGCGACCATTTCGGCATGCAGGACTATCACGTACTGCGCATGGAGTCGCCCGACGGCGAGGCGATCGATTGCGGCGTCGCTTTGCACATCAAGGATGTGCCCTGGGCCGAGCGGCAGATGTGGGCGCCGGATGTGGCGTACCGTGACGGCAACTACTATCTCTATTTTCCTGCGAAGCGCGCAGACGGCATTTTCCAGATCGGCGTGGCGGTAAGCGATAATCCGGCGGGACCTTTCGTGGCCGAGCGGCAGGCGATCGAAGGCAGCTATTCGATAGACCCTGCCGCCTTCACCGACGACGATGGAACCTGCTATCTGTACTTCGGCGGACTCTGGGGCGGGCAGTTGCAGAAGTACCGCGATAACGCCTACGACACCTCGCACGAAGAGCCGATGGCGGATCGGCCGGCTTTGGGACCTCGCGTCGCGCGGCTGGAGGAGGGCATGAAGCGGTTCGCCGAAGCGCCGCGCGAAGTGCTGATAGTGGACGAAGCGGGGCAGCCGTTACGCGCCGACGATCATGCGCGCCGATACTTCGAGGGCCCCTGGATGCACAAGCATCTGGGCAAGTACTATCTTTCGTATTCGACAGGCAATACGCACCTGTTGTGCTATGCGCTGAGCGACAGCCCGTATGGACCTTTCGTCTATCAGGGCGTAATCCTGCAACCGGTGGTGGGCTGGACGACCCATCATTCGATCTGCCAGTTCCAGGATCGCTGGTATTTGTTCTATCACGACTCCTTGCTTTCCGGCGGCGTGACTCACCTGCGTTCGGTCAAGGTGACAGAACTCCATTACGACGGGCAGGGCAGGATCCGGACCATCGACCCCTATGGCGGTTGATCCTCGCCGCCTGCCAGCGCTGGACGCAATGGCGCCCATGCAGCCGGGGCCGCTGATCGCGATCGGCAACGCAGGGCTACGCGTGACTATCGCACCGCAGGCCGGTGGGCGCATCGCGCAGATCCATTGCGACGGCATCGATCATCTCGTTGGCTACGATGACGCCAATCAGGCGATGATCGCCTGGGGAAGTTATCCGATGGTGCCGTGGGCAGGCCGCATTCGCCAGGGTCGATTCGACTTCCAGGGCCGGGAATACCAGCTGCCGCTGAACCTGGACGCGCACGCCATTCATGGCGTTGGTTTCACGATGGCCTGGCAGGTGGAAGCGCATGAGCCCCGTGCCGCGGAGCTTTCGCTGGCACTGCCCGAAGACGAGCGCTGGCCGTTCGGCGGAACCGCGCACCAGCGGATCGAGGTGGGCGAGGGCCGGTTGAAGATGGAGTTGTCGGTGCGCGCCGGTGCGGCTCCGATGCCGGCCGTCATCGGCTGGCATCCTTGGTTCCGCAAGCCGGAGCAACTGCTGTTCTCGCCCAGCAGCATGTATCCCCGCGACCAGCAGGGAATCGCGATACTGCCATTGGTGGAGCCGCTGCCGGGTCCGTGGGACGACTGCTTCATCAACCAGGCGCCGGTCGTGCTGCAACGCGCGGGCCAGCGCCTGCGGTTGAGTTCGGACTGCACGCATTGGGTGGTCTACGACCAGACCGCCCACGCCACCTGCATAGAGCCGCAAAGCGGCCCGCCCGATGCGTTCAATTTGGAACCGGCGATGGTTCTGCCGGGGGAAACGCTCCGGAAGAGATTTTTGATTGAATGGCTGAAGCCCTGATAGGGCAGGGGTGAACATCGGCGATAACAAGGTACACCTGGAGCGGTGGCCGCCTGCGCAAGACTGTCGGTCGCGGATGTGAGTTTTGGTGAAATTCAGTGAGTAATGAAATTTCAGCAGCCATAGTGCGAATGCCGGCAACTGCAGAAGCCAAATCTGCGGCATTGATCGTGCTCACGCTGCTCTTGCAGGTGAGCGGGCAGGGGGGATCATTCCGTTACGGTTTCGGCGGTGACAGCCATGCGCTGGCGAAAATTTCAGTGTCGCTGGTTACAATTTTAAAAGTTTTCGGCGACCATATGGCCGATTTCGATTCCGGCCACATGGATTGGTTCCTCAAGCTGGCCGGCAAATACCGATTTGAATCGACATCCGGCGGGAGCGCCGGATTTTGCTTAAGGGGATGGATGAAATGCGGTCAGAGGCAACAATCTGGATATCGAAGCGCGCGAGCCGCGCGGTTTTTTGCGCGCTGCTGCTGTTGGCCGCGATAGCGCCGGCACAGGCGCAGTTCGCCACGGGCGGCAGCGGCGTGCATCGCGGGCGCATCTTTTGGGTGGACTGGGGCAACAACGGGGAAAACGTCTTCGCGGGAAGAACGATCACCCGTGGCTTCAATATCGGCACACCGGCATCGAGCGCCAACCGTCTCGATATCACCTGCACCCTGAGCAACGCCACGCGCACGGGTGGCACGACCAACGGCTTGACCGTCTACACGCCAGGCAGCTGGCAGGGCGACGGCCTCGACGACCTGTACAACATCGGCGGCAACCAGCCGGGGCAGGGCGCCAACCCCAATACGTTGAGCGTGGGTCTGGCGACGCCAGGCGGCACGACGATCGAGTTCGACTTCGCGTGCAGCGCCACGCTGGGCGGCGTGCCTTTCGGACTCAGCGGCCTGGTGTTCGCGGACGCCGAAGCCAGCGGCGGCAGTGAGTACGTCGCAGCGCGCCTGACCAGTGGCGGCACGCTGCGAGTGATCGACGAGATCGCCCAATGCCGCGGTGGCAATACCAACATCCGTTCCACGGTCACCGTGACCGGAAGCCCGCAGGAAGTCCGCTTCGCCGGTCCTACTTCGCCTGGAGTCAGCTGCGAAGGCAACGCCACGCCTTCGCTGCGCGCGGGCCCGGCACTGGTCGGGTTCATCGACGGCGCCTTGTCGGCCAGGGTCATCGCCCGGGGCGGCGGCGTTTCCGCGGTAGCCGTGGGTGCGGTGATCGATCTTGAGTTCTCCGAAGCCATTCCTGCCTCGTACGGTAGCGCTGCTGCGCACGTGCTCAACACCAACTGGAGCGGGGGCGTCGCGGTCACCGGCGGCGATTACAACGATCGGGCCAATCTGGCAGTAGTGGTGCCCGGTGCGCGCCTGGGCGCGACGATAGAGCCGGACCCCGACGCCGCCGGCGCGATCGGCGGCTCCGACGTCGATGCCTTGCCCAAGACAACGGGTCCGTTGGGAGGCGGGTATGCCGCCGTGCCGCCACCGAGCAGTCCGCCTGGCACCAGCTATACGATCTCGAATATCGCCTGTACCGGGCCGGCGTTCGTGGCGGGTTGGATCGACTTCGACGGCAATGGCAGCTTCGATGCCGACGATCGCTCGGCGACCGCAAGTTGCGCGAGCGGCAGCGGTACTGTTTCGCTCACTTGGACTATCCCGGCCGACTATGCGTTGCAGGCGACCAGCTACATGCGTTTGCGCCTGTCGCCGGATGAAGCGGGCGTGGCCAATCCTGCTGGCGTAGCGGTCAACGGCGAAGCCGAAGATTATCGGTTGGCGCTGCCGCAGTTGGTGCCGACCTTGACCATCGCCAAAATCTCCACGGGCGGCGTGGGCACGTTTTCCTTCAGTGGCGACAACGGCTTCGCCACGCAGAATCTGACCACCACGGCGCCGAACACCGCGGTTAGCGGTACGACGCAGTCGCTGGCGGCCGCAGGCACGCCCACGACCCTTACCGAAGGCGCGGCTGCCGACTTCACTTTGAGCGGCATCGTGTGCACGGGCTTGGGCTCAGGCGGTACCGCAACGCCAAACCTGACCGCACGCACGGTTGTGCTCGACGCCGCGGCTATGGCGGCCGACGCCAACATCACTTGCACGTTCACCAACAGCGCCCACGCGAACCTGCAGATCACCAAGACCAACACGCCGGCGAGTGGTCCTACGGATGGGAGCAACGACACGGTGGCGGTTGGTTCGACCGTGGAGTACAGCATCGTGGTCACCAATGCCGGACCCGGCGTCGCCGACGGTGCAGTCGTTCGCGATCCGGCGACGACTGGCTTGACCTGCACCAACGCGGTCTGCGGTTCGGAGACGAACGGTGCGGCGTGCCCGAGTCCAACCGACCTGGTCAGCGCGCTGCAGTCGACCAGCGGCGCCACCATTCCGACCTTGCCGGCAAATGGCAGCGTGACCTTCACGTTGACCTGCCAGGTAGCGCCCTAAAGATCGAAAGGGTGGGCTTTGGATGGGCCGAGCGGTTTGTGCGCCGGCCCAGCCAAAGACTTGTAAGACCCAGTTAGTAACACATCGCATTTTACATAATATGCATTATGCGAAATTTAGCGGTGGTGCTGTCTCCTGGGCTTGGGCTTGCCTGCAGACGTGGTAGCTCTGCCTTTCTGGAGTTGTATCGATTCTGGAGTTGTATCGATGGAATGCTCACCTACTCCGTCTCTCAAGATGGGCAACGCGCCGGTGCCTTGGGGGCTTACCTACAGCTCCTGCATCTCGCTGTTGGTGTTGTCGCGCTTGTCGGTCGGGATCACTTCCGGTTGCGGCTGGACTGCCGGCTCGGCAGCCGGCGAAGGTTGCAGGTTAGCGCCGGGTTGCTCGGGCACTTCCACATACGGCAGGTGCAATGCCTCGCTGGTCATGTGGCGGATCTGGTTGGTCAACGCCGCGCTCTTGTTCAGTTCCTCGCCATAGCTAGGCACGATCGCCTTCAGGCGCGTCTTCCAGCCCGCTTCCATCTCTTTCGGGAAAGCCTTGGCTAACACGCTGAGCATGATCGACGGCGAGGTCGATGCACCCGGCGAGGCGCCCAACAAGGCCGCAATGCTGCCGTCCTTGTCGGCCACGATCTCGGTGCCGAACTGTAAGCTGGTCTTGCCGGTTTCTGGGTCGCGCTTGATGACCTGCACACGCTGGCCGGCGGTGATCAGCTTCCAGTCCTCACGCTTGGCCTGCGGGTAATACTTGACCAATTCGGCTTGGCGGTCGGCATCGGTCAGCTCAGCCTGCTGCAGCAGGTATTTGACCAGGTCCAGGTTCTCCTCACCGACCTTCATCATGCCGGCCACGTTGTCGTGGTTGACGGACGAATACAGGTCGAACCAGGAACCTTCCTTCAGAAACTTGGTGCTGTACAGAGCGAACGGCCCGAACAGCACGACGGGTTTGCCTTCCAGCTTGCGCGCGTCGATATGCGGCACCGACATCGGCGGCGAGCCGGTCTCGGCCATGCCATAGACTTTGACCTTGTGGCGCTCGACGATGGCCGGCTTCTGGAATGCCAGGAATTGGCCGCCTACCGGGAAGCCGGCGTAGTTCTTCGATTCGGGGATACCTGATATCTGCAGTAGCTTCAGCGATGCGCCGCCGGCGCCAATGAATACGAAGCGTGTTTTGACTGTTCGCTCCTTGCCGCTTTTGAGGTCTTCGACTGTGACATTCCAGGTCTTGTCTTCGTTCCGGTGCAAAGTGGTGACTTCGTGCTGCAGCCGGAGGTGGAAGTTCGGGTTGCGTTGCAGGGAGGCCGTCAACTGGTTGGTGATCACGCCGAAATTCACGTCCGTGCCCAGCGGCATGTAGGTGGCGGCCACTTTCTGCGACGGATCACGGCCTTCCATGACCAGCGGCGCCCACTTGCGGATCTGTTCCGGGTCGGTGCTGTACTCCATGCCGTAGAACAGAGGATTTTTGACTAGCGCTTGCTGGCGCTTGCGCAGGAACTCGATGTTCTTGTCGCCCCATACGAAGCTAAGGTGTGGCGTGGAATTGATGAAATCCGAGGGTTGGCGCAGCCGCCCTTGTTTGACCTCGTGTGCCCAGAACTGGCGCGAGACCTCGAACTGCTCGGCGATGCCGACCGCGCGCTTGGTCTCCACCGTGCCGTCGGGCAGCTCGGGCGTGTAGTTCAACTCGGCGAAAGCAGAGTGGCCGGTGCCGGCGTTGTTCCAGCCGTTGGAACTCTCCAGGCCCACGCCATCCAAGCGCTCAAACAGCTCTACATTCCAACCCGGCTGAAGTTCCTGCAGATAGGTAGCCAGAGTGACGCTCATGATGCCGCCGCCTATCAACACCGCATCGACAGGCTTATCGTTGTCGGCCTCGGGCGCTGAGCCCTCATAGAGTGGCCAGTACAGGAACAGTGCGCCCGATACGGCTAGTGTCAGCACAAGGCCAACCATGATTTTAAGCAGCTTCTTCATAGGGATAGATGCCTTGCCATCGAAGGGGGAGAAATCATCCGGTGACGCGCCCTGACTCTATCGGACGACGGACTTTGCAGGCGCTAAGGCCAGCGGCGCCGTCGACCAACGAGCCGCCCGGATGATAACCCGACTATTCCTGCGCATCGCGTGACCACTTCGTCTACCCGAACTTCTACAGACTCAACACAGCCCCACGACGGGTCGGGTAGTCGGTATAACCTTGCTCTTCGCCTTGGTGGAACGTCGACAGTGATGCGGGTGCTTCGGTGAGCAGGCGCGCGAACGGGACGACGGAGAAGCGCTCGCTCGAAATGCCAGGCAAAGAAGGTCCATCAAGGAGCCCGCAGTGACGGTGCCCCAAACCACGACGACGGCGCAGATAGAACCGACGATGAAGGGTGTAGCCCTACCCTACCCCTCAACACACCGCTGCCAGCCCGCACCGTTAGCCACTTGCTCCCATCCATTAGCAAGACGGCGCATGGCAGTGCCGCCGATGCAAGCGTATCCGAGGTCTTTCGCAGCCGGGGTTCCCATTGCCGGCAACTTGACGACAGTCCGCGACGGCGTGGGCCGGCCCTGACGGCGGGCTTCGTTCTGTAGCAGCGTGGTTTCCATACCCTCGCAAAATCCGATCATGCCGGGGTGCGGGCGCGTTCGATACTTCTCGCAATTGAGCGGCGTGGTGTCCTTGGCCGCTGAATTGTAAGGCGCGGCTTTGACTCGCACTGGTGGCGGTGACGTCTTGGGCTTGGACACCGAAATCTGAGCCGACGTAGCAAACGCGCAGGAAACCAGAGCGAGTGTGAAAAATTCACGGATCATGATGTGCCCCCTGCGTGGAGAATACACCAGCACCACTGTCGCTTGATTACGACGGATGCGCATCCAAAAAAACAGAAAAGAGCCCGGCTCACACCGGGCTCTTTTTTTGAAACTCCTTCCGACAACCGTATCAGTCGAACCTGTACACGACCTCCGCCGCCACTTCGCGCCCTACCGGATTGGCCACGCAGTAGGCGAAGCCGCCGCACCACTTGTCCTGGAAGTGGTCGTCCAGGATGTTGTTGACGTAGAAGTTCAGGCGCAGGGCCTCATTGAACTGATAGCCGACGCTGGCGTTCCAATAGATCTTGTCCTGGTTGTAGAAGTCCACGAATTCGCTCTGCTGCCCGTACGTGATGCTGCGCTCGCCCGTGGTCTGATCCACGCGCAGATCCGTGCAATCGGTGGCCACG
Organism: Pseudoxanthomonas sp. CF125; assembly: GCF_900104085.1. Classification (GTDB taxonomy): domain Bacteria; phylum Pseudomonadota; class Gammaproteobacteria; order Xanthomonadales; family Xanthomonadaceae; genus Pseudoxanthomonas_A. The sequence continues at coordinate 689,724 of NZ_FNLD01000001.1, read as the reverse complement.
TCCGGGCGGAAACCGTTGGGCAGTGCGGCACAGCCGCCGTTCCGGTCGCTGCGGGTACCCGCGGTCCAATCCACGTACAGCACCGCAGTCCAGGGATCCATCGTCCAGGTGGCACTGGCGCGGCCGCGGTAGCGGATCTGGCGTTCCTGGTCGCGGACATTTTCGAACAGGTCGCCTTCGAACTGGGCGAACTTGTAGGTCAGCTGCTGGGTGTAGTTCAGTGCGAAATCGAAAGTTCCCCAGTTCGCGGTCTGCCACTGATAGCGCGAAGCCACGTCGATGCCGCTCACGCTCTGCTTGGCACGGTTGATCGGGCCAATTTCGACGCGGGTGACCACGCCGTTGGCATCTCGAGTGACGCGGCTGAGCTGCAGGTCGCATAGCGCCTGGCTGGGCGGAGTGCGGCGCGGCTTGTCGGCGGGCGACTGCCCGGTCAGGCAGTAGGCCTCGTCCAACAGCACCTGGTCGGCGCTGACGTCGTCGATCGCATTCTCGATATTGACCCGCCAGTAGTCGGCGCTGAGCGAGAAGCCCTCGAACGCATCCCAGACGAAGCCGTAGGTGAACGAATCGCCGGTTTCGTACAGCAGGTCTTCGGTGCCCTGCCGGGCGATCAGCGGATTGTCGATGTGGTACGGATCGCCATCGCCACCGGGGCAATTACTGGTCTGCCGGTTGGGATCCCGCAGGCAGGTCAGATAGTCGACCTGGTCGGCCACGCTTTCGCTGGGATCGGCATAGACGAAGTGCATGTCCGGCGCGCGGAAGCTGGTGGCGTAGCTGCTGCGCAGCAGCAAGTTGGCAAACGGACGCCACTCCAGGCCCAGGTTGTAAGTAGTGGCCGCATCGTCGGCGACCGCGTCATAGCGGTCGTAACGGCCGGCGGTGGATAGCGTCAGGCTCTTGAGCAGTGGAATCTTGAATTCCACGCCCGCCGCGTAGCGGTTGCGCTCGCCGCCGCCGGTTTCGATGTTGCCGAACGGCGTGAAATACACCGGGTTGGTGCCCATGGTATTCGGGTCGGGATACAGCTTGTAGCCTTGCTTGGCGGCTTCCAGAACACCGGCGAAACCGATAGGGCCGGCCCAGCCTTCGAACAAATCGCCGCTGAGCACGAAGCTGCCCTGGGTGAGCCAGGTACGCGCTTTCTTGTCGCCCACCGCGCGGACACTGTCGTAGTCGCTGCGGGACACCGGGTTCCACAGCCGGTTGTAGTCGGGCGCATGGATTTCCAGGCCGCTGGCCGCATCGATGCCCAGCGATGGGCCCAGGAAGAATTCCGCAGCCCGCGCTTCATGGATGGTCGGGAAGCGCTCCCGCACTTCGTACTCGGCACGGCCGACCATGACATCCCAGTCGAAGCGGTCGTTGAAGACCCTGCCGCGCAGGCCGGCGTTGAAATCCCAGTTCGTTTCCTCCGACAGGGTCAGCGCGCGGTCGACGCCGCCGATCTCGCTCGGTACGAAGTAGCGCAGCAGGCTGCGCTCCTGGCCGCTGTCGCGGTCGATATAGTTGGAACTGGCCCAGGCCGGCATGAAGGTGTTGCTTTCGCCGGTGGATTTCCAGTAGCCGGCGGTCGCCCAGGCTTCGACGTTGCCGAACTGCTTGGTGCCGTACAGATAGGCGGAGAGATCCTCGCTGCCGTTGCGCAGGGTCCAGTGCTCGAACACGGCACGCTGGGCGCATTGCCAGCCGGTGTCGGTCTGCGCGCCGGTGAAATCGTTGTACAGAATGCGGTTATGCAGGAAGAAGTCGCCGTCGAACTGCTCGCAGGCGCCATCCGGCGGCATCAGCCGTTGACCGTTGGTCGCGTCGAACAGACGGATGCCGACGCTGGGGGTATTGGTCGCGACGCCCTGCTGCACGCCGCCGTAGTTCCAGGTGCGGCGCGGCCCGTCGAATTCCGAATCCATCCACGGCCGGTCGTGCGCCCACAACGGTTCGCGGTTGAAGTACTGCAAGGTGTAGGCAACGCTCCAATCTTCACCATGCCGGCCGCCGGACCAGGAGACGTCGCTCACCGTGCGACCACCCTCGGTGGTCGTGCCGTAGCGCGCACGCAAGGTGTCGCCGTCGATGTCTTTCTTCAGGATGACGTTGACCACGCCGGCCACCGCGTCGGATCCGTAAATCGCCGAAGCACCGCTGGAAAGCACTTCGATGCGATCGACGATGCCGGTGGGAATGTTGTTGTAGTTGGCGAAGTTGCTCTTGCCGGTATACGGCATGGGGTAATCGGCCACGCGGTGGCCGTTGATCAGCAGCAGGCTGCGGCCGGGGCCGAGGTTGCGCAGGTTGAGCGGACTGGCGTTGACCGAGCTCTGTCCCCAGTCGTAATCGTTCTGCACGTTGCCGGTGACTTCGGTCAGCGAGCTGAGCGCTTCGTAGACGGTGGTGAAGCCCTCCTTCCTGATTTGATCGCCGGTGATGACCGTCACCGGCGCCGGGCCCTCGACCTCCGCGCGCTTGATGCGCGAGCCGGTGACGGTGACCTCGTCGAGGGTCTTGGCGCTTTTGTCGGACTCGGTGGGAGTAGGTTCGGTTTGCGCGGAGTCGGCCGCCTGTTCTGCCGGTGGCTGCTGCGCATCCTGCTCCTGGGCCAGCGCCGCGAACGACGGCAACAGCGCCAATGCGAGCGCGCTCGCCAAGGCGTTGCGGTGAAAAGTTGAATACTGCATGGAGCCCCCTCCGTTGAATTGGCTAATGATTCGACCGCGATGGACGGACTCCCATGTCGGAACCATCGCGTTCGCCTGGCTTGGCGAGGATGTCAGCTGTGTGACAGTGATTCCTCAGTGCGACCATACGCGACAAAACCAGTTCGAATATGCGGTTTGTGTCACTTTTTTAGAACGATCCAAAGAAAAATATTAGCGGCGATAATTTCAATTTCGCGAGGCCCTCGGAATTGTTTTATTTGGTCACGCGCCCTACACGAGTAGAACGGGCAATCTGTGCCGTTGCGTCGCAATCGATGCCGGCTTCCTGTGCAGACTCGGGCGTTAGTCATTGCGAACAGAAGATGTGGTCTGTCGCCGAACGGCACTTCCCTCCCCTCGCGAATCCGGGGATGAAGAATGCGAAGTCGCTAGCAGGAAGCGCGCTTGCTTGAACCCTTTCCAGACCGCGATGCGCGCTATCTAGATCTCGCTATCGTCGTCATGAACCGCAACCTGATTACGCGGCGGCCGATACATGAGCGCTTGGGATATCTCGTCGGCCGCTTCACGCAGCGACTCCAGGGCTTCCTGCGCATTGATCTGCTGCGGGCGGCGCTCGATGAAAGGCACCGTGAGCGTGTAAGTGGCGTGTTCTTGTTGCAGGATCGGCGCGGTAAGGTCGATGACACCCACGACGGCCTCGCTGGGGTGCATCGCATAGCCCTGTTTGCGAACCTTGCGCGCGTCTTCCAGGAATTCGGCGCGCTCGTAAGGCACTTCACTCTCGTCTACCAGCTTCAGCCAGCGCGCTTGCTCATCTTCTTGCTGGAACGCGAACAGCACCAGGCCCGAGGTGGAGTGTGTCAGCGGCCGCCGGTGGCCGACACGGACCACCAGACCGAGGTCGCTGGGCGCATCGATCTGGGCGATGACTACGATCTGATCGTCGGAGGGCGCGACCAGATGGCAAGGCTGACGGATACGGTCGGCCAGACGCCGCATCACCGGCAACGCTACTTCGGTGACGTTCTGCACCTGTGGCTGCTGCATGCCGAGCATGAACAGGCGGTTGGTGAGTACATAGCTTCCATCGCCGGCGGCCTTGGCCAGGTAGCCGCGCTCTTCCAGTACCTGCAGCATGCGGAAGATTTCGCTGCGCGAACGCCCTACCCCTTCGGAGATTTCCCCCATGGATCTGGGGCCGGCGTCCTGAGCCAGCAGCTCCAGAATATCCAGGCCCTTGTCGAGGGCGGGCGCTCGGTATTTGGGAAGTTTGGCAGTCATCTGAATAGGATAAGGGAACGGGGAGGAGTCCTGGGCGCCACAGGCGTAGGCTGCTTCTGGTGGTGAATACACAGCAGTATTTTCATATATAAACCTATTTTTTATATTTGCATTATTGCATCGACCACAGTAGGCTCCGATGGACTCAGCGGCAGCAAGCCTTGGGAGGGGCAAGCGGCATGCACTACGAAGACGGCACCACGGCTGCGCCAAATTCCATGATCCGGACGGCCATTCTGCCTCTGGTGCTGATTGTCAGCCTGTTCTTCCTGTGGGGAATGGCCAACAACCTCAACGATATCCTGATCAAACAGTTCAAGAAGGCTTTCGAGCTTTCGGATTTCCAGGCCGGCCTGGTGCAGAGCGCGTTCTATCTTGGCTACTTCGTGTTCGCCATCCCCGCCGGCATGTTCATGCGGCGCTACAGCTACAAGGCCGCCATCATCCTGGGGCTGCTCCTGTACGCCGCCGGCGCGTTCCTGTTCTATCCGGCAGCGCAGCTGCATACCTACAATCTGTTCCTGCTGGCGTTGTTCGTGATCGCCAGTGGCCTGGCCTTTCTCGAGACCACGGCCAATCCGCTGGTGACCGTCCTGGGTCCGGCGGAAGGCGCTGCACGGCGCTTGAACCTGGCCCAGGCGTTCAATCCATTGGGCTCGATCACCGGCATTCTGATAGGCCAGCACTTCATCTTCTCGGGCGTCGAGCATTCGGCTACCGATCTGGCGGCAATGAGCCCTGCGGCGCGCCAGGCCTTCTACGTTGCGGAATCCTCCGCGGTGCAGACGCCTTATCTGGTCATCGGCAGCGTGGTGGTGCTGTGGGCGTTGCTGATCGCGCTCACCCGCTTTCCCGCAACCTCGGGCGCAGCCGAGCCGGCAGCTCAACGCTACGGAATCATCGGCCGTCTGTTGCGCAAAAGACGTTTCGTACTGGCCATCGTGGCCCAGTTCTTTTACGTGGGCGCACAGGTCGGCATCTGGAGTTTCCTGATTCGATACATCCAGGACGGCTTGCCGGGGACGCCCGAAAAATCGGCCGCGCTGTATCTCACCGTTTCCCTGGTGCTGTTCATGGTCGGCCGATTCGTGGGCACGGCGCTGCTGCGCTATCTGCCGCCGGCGCGTCTGCTGGGGATATTCGCGTTGATCAATCTGGCGCTTTGCTCCATCGCGGTGGCATCGCCGCATACGGTCGGGGTGTACGTACTGGTAGCCAGCAGCTTTTTCATGTCCGTCATGTTTCCGACCATTTTTGCGCTGGGTCTGGAAGGGCTGGGGGACGACGAGCGGAAGCTGGGCTCCTCGCTGATAGTGATGGCGATCATCGGCGGCGCCATCCTGACCGCGCTGATGGGTGCGGTTTCGGACCAGGCGGGAATCCATTGGGCCATGGCGGTCCCGGCGCTGTGCTTTGCGGTGATCTTGTGGTTCGCCTTGGCCTCGGCCAGCACAAGCCGGCCTATAGCAGGGAGGGTGTGAGCGGTGCCACGGCTCTACTACGCACTTGATCTGCACGACGATCCAGCGCTGATCGCCGAATACGAGCGCTGGCACAGCCCCGAGGCGATCTGGCCCGAGATCCTCGACTCCATCGCCGCAGCGGGGATACGCGACATGGAGATACACCGCGTCGGCGACCGCCTGGTGCTGAGCATGGAAGTGGACGAGGGCTATTCGCCCGAGGCCAAAGCCGCTGCCGATGCCGCCGACCCGCGCGTGCAGGCGTGGGAAACCTTGATGTCGTCGTTCCAGAAGCCGCTGCCCGGATCCGCACCAGGCGAGAAATGGCGGCTTATGACGCGCGTTTTTTCTCTATCCGAGTCACGCAAGGCAAAGTAAGCCGTTCCCTGCCCTGCTTGGACTTCCTGACCGGTCAAGAGACAAGCAAATCGCGGCCGGCCTTGCTCAAGTCGGCGCAGCCGGTCAACGACATGGCCACTTCCAACTCGGCCTTGAAGGTCGCCAGCATCTCGCTCACGCCTTGCTCGCCACCTGCACCCAGCGCGTAAGCCCACGCCTTGCCGACCAGGCATCCTTGCGCACCTGTGGCCAACACCCGCAGGACGTCCAGGCCGGAGCGGATGCCGCCGTCCATCAACACCGGGATGCGTCCGCCCACTTCATCCAGTATCGCCGGCAACGCCGCTATGCCCGACAGCACGCCGTCCAGCTGGCGTCCGCCGTGGTTGGACACCACGATGCCGTCGGCGCCTGCGGCCAGCGCGGCACGCGCATCGGCGGGATCCAGCAGGCCTTTGATCACGATAGGGCCGTCCCAATGGCTGCGCACCCACTCCAGATCCTTCCAGGTCACCGTCGGATCGAAGTTGTTCTTGATCCAGCCAGCGAACGCGCCCAATCCACCTTCGCCGATCACTTCCGGCGGAATATTGCCGAAGCGATGCGGTCCCCCACGCAACCGCACATCCCATAGCCAGCGCGGATGGGTGGCGCCTTGCCAGGCACGCATGCAAGCGCCCTTCATGCCGACAGGCCCCGACATGCCGGAACGCAGATCGCGGTAGCGTGCGCCAGCGATCGGCAAGTCCACCGTCAGCAGTAATACCGGGCAGCCGGCAGCTTTGGCCCGTTCGATCAGGCTTTTGCAAAAACCGCGGTCGCGCACCATGTAAAGCTGGAACCAAACCGCAGCCCCGCTACCGCTTACCACTTCCTCCAACGCGCAGATGCTCAGCGTGGACAGGCAGAACGGAACCTTGGCCGCATGTGCGGCGCGCGCCGCCTGGACTTCGCCGCGTCGTGCGTACATGCCGGCGAAACCGACCGGCGCCAATGCCAGCGGCATGCTCATCGGCTGGCCGAACAGCGTTGTCGACAGTTCGAGTCTGGAGATGTCGGTCATCACCCGCTGGCGCAGCGCGATTGTCTTCAGATCGTCGACATTGCGCCGCAGCGTGATCTCGTCGTAGGAACCGCCATCGATATAGTCGAACAGCAGGCGCGGTAACCGCCGTCGTGCGGCGGCGCGCAGTTCTGAAACGGGCCTGGCCATGGTTCAACTCCGGCTCCATAGGGAGCGTCTTCTATACGGGGCATCGACGCGGAATGCTATCCGACCGTTTGCGCGCTGAGGCCATGCGATAGGGCTGCGGGCGGCTCATCGCTCCATACCGGACCGGTCGGATAGAGGTGCCGTTGCACGGATTCGACGTGCATTTCCGCCGAGAATCCCGGAAGCGCCGGCGCCAGATAGCGGCCATTGCGGATGGTCACCGGATCGACGAAATGTTCGTGCAAGTGGTCGACGAATTCGATGGCGCGGTCTTCCATGCTGCCGCTGATGGCGACGAAATCCGCCATGGCCAGATGCTGCACCAATTCGCACAGGCCCACGCCCCCCGCATGCGGAAACACCCGCACGCCGAACTTGGCGGCCAGCAAAAGGATCGCGAGGTTCTCATTGACTCCGCCAACGCGCGCCGCGTCGATCTGGATCAGGTCCACTGCCTGTGCCTGCAGCAACTGCTTGAAGACGATCCGGTTCTGCGTATGTTCGCCGGTGGAAACCGGAACCGGCGCGATGCCGCGACGGATGGCGGCATGGGCGAGGATGTCGTCCGGACTGGTCGGCTCTTCGATCCAGGCGATGCCGAAGGGCGCAAGCTGTTTCATCCAGGCGATGGCCGGACCGACGTCCCAACGCTGATTGGCGTCCACCGCCATCGCCACCTCCGGGCCGATGGCTTCGCGCGCCAGACGGCAGCGTCGCATGTCGTCTTCGACGCTGAGGCCGACCTTGAGCTTGATGGTGCGGAAGCCGTCCTCCACCGCCTCTCTGGCCAGCCGCATCAGTTTTTCGTCCGAGTAGCCGAGCCAGCCGGGTGAAGTGGTATAGGCGGGATATCCTTCCTGCAGCAGCGATGCTATCCGTTGCGCCTTGCCCGGCTCGGCGGCGCGCAGCAAATCCAGCGCCTGTTCCGGCGTCAGCGCATCGGACAGATAGCGGAAATCGATGGTGCGCGCCAATTCTTCCGGCGTCATGTCGGCGATGTAGCGCCACAACGGCTTGCGTGCGCGGCGCGCGGCCATGTCCCAGGCGGCATTGATGACGCCGCCGATAGCCATGTGCATCACGCCCTTTTCGGGGCCCAGCCAGCGCAATTGCGAATCGTCGGTCAGGCTGCGCGCGAACGAACCCAGGTCGTCGAGCGCCGCATCCACGTCGCGCCCCAGCACCAGATGCGACAGGGCAGAGATCGCGGCGGTCTGCACGTCATTGCCGCGTCCGATCGTGAAGACCAGTCCGTAGCCAGCCAGCCCATCGGGATCGTCCGTGCGCAGGATGAGATAGGCCGCCGAATAATCGGGGTCCGGATTCATCGCGTCGGAACCGTCCAGTTCGCGCGAAGTGGGAAAGCGCACATCGTAGGTATCTATTGCGGTGAATTTACTCATGCCCTTTCCTCAAGCTTCCTTATGCTGTTGCACACGGCGGTCGGCAAACTAATCAATGCTTTCCATACGCAACGACTTGCTGTCGCTGCCGGCCCAAGCCCTGAATACCCAGTTCCATGACATCCCCGGCTTTCAGGTAAACCGGCGGCTTCTGGCCAAGGCCCACGCCCGGCGGCGTGCCGGTGCTGATCACATCGCCCGGCATCAGCGTCATGTAACGGCTGATGTAGCTCACCAGTTTCGCAACGGTGAACACCATGGTCCTGGTATTGCCGTCCTGATAACGGTGGCCATTGACTTCCAGCCACAACGCCAGGTTCTGCGGGTCCGGAATTTCGTCGCGGGTGACCAGCCATGGCCCGATGGGACCGAAGGTGTCGCAGCTCTTGCCCTTGACCCACTGCCCGCCATGCTCGAGCTGGAATTCGCGCTCCGACAGATCGTTGATGACGGCGTATCCGGCCACGTGATTCAACGCGGTTTCCACCGGTACGTCATGGGCCCGGTCGCCGATCACCACGCCCAGTTCGACTTCCCAATCGGTCTTCTGCGAATCGCGCGGGATCACCACCGTGTCGTCGGGTCCGATCACCGCGCTGGTCGCTTTCATGAACAGTACCGGTTGATCGGGCACGGCCATGCCCGATTCGGCGGCATGGTCGGCGTAGTTCAGGCCTACGCAGATGAACTTGCCGATCCGCCCTACCGCCGCGCCCACCCGCACGTTTTCGGGGACCAGAGGCAAGGAAGCGATGTCCAGCGCACGAAGCTTGTCCAAGCCGGCCGCAGTAAGGTTCTCGCCAGCGATGTCGTCGACGACATCGCCGAGGTCGCGTATCCGTCCTTCCTCGTCCAGCAATCCGGGGCGCTCTTGCCCAACCGGTCCGTAACGCAACAATTTCATTGCAGTATCTCCTTCTCTTCCGTTCTTCAGTTCGACCAGCCGCCGTCGATGATGTGGGTTTGCCCTGTAGTGAAAGAGGACTCGTCCGATGCCAGATAGACCACCAGCGCGGCGATTTCCTGCGGCTCGCCCAGCCGGCCCATCGGTTGACGGTCGATGAAGCCCTTCCACACCGCATCCTGGTCGCCGCCCAATGCGGCGACGCGCATGGAAAGCGAAGGGGTCTTGATGGTTCCGGGACAGATGGCGTTGCAGCGCACGCCCTGGGTGACGAAATCGGCCGCGATCGCCTTGCTCAAGCCGATCACCGCCGCCTTGGTGGTGGAATAGGCGAACCGGTTGGGCACGCCTTTGATGCTCGAGGCGACCGAGGACATGTTGATGATGCTTCCCCGGCGTTGCGCGAGCATGCCCGGCAGCACTGCGCGGCACAGCGAATACATGGCGTCCACGTTGATGGCGAAAGAGCGCCGCCACGCCTGCTGATCGCAATCGAGGATGCTGCCCTGATGCACGTAACCGGCGCAGTTGAACAGCACGTCGAAGGCGTCCTGGTTCGTTACGAGTGCGTCGATTTCCTCCTGCACGGTGACATCCAGCACGCGGGTGTCGATGGATTCCGACTCCGCCGAAAGCGAGGCCAGCGCCTGCGCGTCGATATCGGTGGCCAGCACTTGCGCGCCTTCGCGTGCGCACGCCAACGCGCTGGCGCGGCCGATACCCGCGCCGGCTGCAGTGATGAGGCAGCGCTTTCCTTGCAGACGGCCGCTCATGGCGCGACCGCCGGAGGAAGGTTGGATAGTCGAAACATCGTTTTTCTCCTGCGATTCACAAGTGCGATTTCCGCTCCAGGCGATAGAAGCGCCGGGCGTTGTTGGCGAAGACGTCTTCCTGATGGCCAGCGGCCAGGCGTTCGACCAGTGCTTTGGCCATGTCGAACCAGTGCAGGTAATCGGCAGTGGCGGTCAACACCGGCCAGTCGCTGCCCCACATGATCCGTGCAGGCCCGAAACTGGCGAACAGATGCGCTACGTAAGGTTCGATACTCGCCGCCGATGCGGAGCGGCCGGCTTCGGACAGCAAGCCGGACAATTTGCACAGCAGGTCGGTCTGGCTGGCCAGGCGCGCGATCTGCTGCGCCCAGTCCTCGAATCCGCCGCCGGCGATGTCCGGCTTCCCGGCGTGGTCCAGCACGGCACTCAGTCGGGGATGACGGCCCAGCCGCTCGGCAAGCGCCGGCAGGTGCACGGGCGCCACCAAGGCGTCGAACGACAGATCGTTGGCTACCAACGCATCGAACGTGCGGTCCAGCTCGGGCCTCAGCAGCCATCGCTGGTCCGGAATATCCTGGACCATCGGCCGCAGTCCTTTCAAAAGACCCTGCGCGGCGCGGCAAAGCGAAGCTACCCTCTGCGGCGCGTCTTCGGCTTCGAAGTCGGTCCATCCGACTACGCCGGCGATCAGAGGATGCTGGCGCGCGAGATCGAACAGATAGTGGGTTTCGGCCTCGGTCGCTGCAGCCTGCACCACGACCACCGACTCGACCCCGCATGTCCTCAAGGTCGCATCGATGTCGTTCGGGCCGAAATCGCGGTACAACGTGGAAAACTCCGGCGTCAGCCACAGATAGTCGCCGCGCGAAAGTTGCCAGAAGTGCAGATGCGAGTCGACGATCATTCCGGCGTTCTCGCCCAGTCCTGTGTCAATCCTTCGGCGCGTAGGCGTTGCCAGAACTCTGCCGGCAGGTCTGCGCGGTATCGCAGCGACGCGCTTGTCGCTTCTTCCGTGTTGCGCATTCCGGCCACCACGCTGGTCACTGCCGGATGGGCCAGAGGAAACTGCAAAGCGGCGGCGCCCGCATCCACGCCATGTTCCGCGCATATGGCGTAGATCCGCTGAGCGCGTTGCAGGACTTCCGGCTCCACCGGCGCGTAGTTGTAGGTGCTGCCCGGCGCCCGCGCATCGCCCATCAAACCTGAGCTGTACGGTCCCGCCACCAGAATGCCGACGTTCCGCGCTTGCGCCTCGTGCATGATCCGTCGCGATGCGTGCTGTTCAAGCAAGGTATAGCGCCCGGCCAGCATCACGCAGTCCAGCGGGAACAACGGCAGCAGTTCGACTGCGATGTCTTCCTCGTTGACGCCTATGCCGATGGCGCCGCACGCGCCGGAGGATTTCAGTTCCGCCATCGCCGGCAGCGCCTCGTCCAACGCCTGCCGCAGCAGGACCGGATGACGGTCGCCATGGGTAAGCCGGCCGATATCGTGCAGCAGCAGGATATCGACATGGTCGGTACCCAGCCGTTTCAGACTGGATTCGAACGAGCGCATCACCCCATCGCGGCTGTAGTCGAACTCCGCCTTGTAGCCGGCTACGGCGAAGCCTTCCTGGCCGGGCTTGCGGGTGGTGTCTTCATAGATCCGTCGTCCGACTTTGGTGGAGATGCGGACGCTGTCGCGGGACACGCCTTTAAGCCCCTGCCCCAAGCGGGACTCGCTCAAGCCATAGCCGTAGTACGGTGCGGTGTCGAAATAGCGGATGCCCTTTTCAAGCGCGACGCCTATCGCACGCATCGCCTCGTCGTCGGTCACCTCGGTGTACAGATTTCCGATAGGCGCAGCACCGAAGCCCAGCACAGGCAAACGGATGTCGGTGGCGCCCAGACGGCGTTCGGCGATTTCGATGGCTGCAGACATCGTTCGCTTCACTCCTTGGCCAATCGCGGCGGCGCCAAGGGCGGCTGGGGCTTCTGGTTATGGACCATGGATCTATGCATGGCATCCCCTCCCAGGGAGTTTATGACCATGTCGGTTTCGGGCGGTGAGATGGTTTCATCTATCCAACCGGCACGGATATTTCATATATAAATTTAAATCTCATATTTAAATAATACAAGTGACGGTGCATCAGGCGATAAGATTTTCTCTCAACCGATTGATATTCATAGCATTACCGATTGCGTGGGTGCGGCGGCGCGGTCGATCCGCGCACCACCAGTTGCGGCAGGAACCCCTGGTTGCGCGGTGGCACAGGCTGGTCGGCGTAGGCGTACTGGCGTAGGCCGGCGATCAGCAGGCGCGTGGCTTGCTTGGCGATACTGTCCGTGGCCTGTTTGGCGGTGGTCAGCGACGGCCACGATTGGCGCGAAAACGGGCTGTCCTCGAAGCCGGCGATGGAAAGTTCGTAAGGCACATTGATGCCGGCGGATTTGGCCGCGGCCAACACGCCGGCGGCGATCTCGTCGTTGCTGCCGAAAATGGCGGTAGGTGGTTCATGCAGCGCGAGCAAGCCCCTCGCTCCGCGGAAGCCATCGTCGAAGGTGTAGTCGCCGGGCACTGCCAACTGCTCGTCTACGGTAATGCCGTAATCCTTCAGCGCTTTTTCGTAACCGGCATAGCGCTCGCCGCTGGAGCGGTGTTGCGCACCGCCCCACAGGAAGCCGATGCGCCGGTGGCCGAGCTGGATCAGATGCTCGGTGATCTCGTAGGCGGCGCTGCGGTCATCGACGTAGATGCACGGCAGACCGTCGTCCGGGTCTTCGGTCGCGGCGATGATGCGCACCAGTGCGATACCGCGCTCGGCCAGCGCGGCGACCAGGTCGGTACGCTCGGACATCGGCGCGGTCAGCACCAGTCCGGCCAGGCGGGAGCGTTGCACGAATTCGACCAGTTCGTCGGCCAATAGCGGCGAAGTCGAATCGACTGGTTGGATCTGCAGGCCGAAGCCGGTTTCGCGGCAGGCGGCGAGCACGCCCTTCTGCATCGCGATGATGTGGTACGGGTTGGGGTTGTCGTAGACCAGGCCGATCACGTACGACAGACCATTGCGCAGATTGCGCGCGGACGGATCGGGCTTGTAGTCGAGCTCGGCGATCGCCTGCGTTACGCGGGCTTGCGTGGCCGGGGTCACCGATGGCTCGTTGTTGATCACCCGCGATACGGTCTTCAACGAAACCCTGGCGCGTTCGGCAACGTCCTTGATGGTCGATCTGCGCATGGCGTCGATCTGCCTCACGATTTGGCTCATGCCCGCAGGGCGGCGCCAACGCCGGCCAGGGCAGCCCTGACGAAAGCCGTCCGCGGACCGGCTGCTTTTATGGCTGCCAAACAAGGACACGACGCCCAAATTCGGCCATGACTTACGTTGTCATTGGTTGCTGATTTCATACCGTCTCCGCTGCCCTGTTCTGGACCCCAAACAACCGCCTTCGGCGGGCGCCAACCGGCGCTTTGGTGGCTGTCATCGCCGCGCTGGTTCAATAAATTAGAACGTTCTAAAGCCGAAAATACCAACAAATTTGGGATCAATCCAGTGCTTTTCATATATGAACAGGCGTTTCTGTAGCCTATCAGACCCTTCTTACCCCAATTCGATGACAGGTCATTGACATCGTTATTTAGATCGATCCAGACTCGGCCATGTCGAGTGCCCTGCGGGGTGTTGCGGCGAACAGAACTTGGGAAGAGGTGTGTTCGCAATGATCGATATGATCGATCCAGCCATAACGGGTTCACCGGTGAACGGCGTGCCGTTCCTTGCCGCGGATGTCGGCGGCACCCACGCGCGCCTGGCCCTGGTACGTGCGGGCGCTGCCGCCGGGCGGCCGGTCGAAGTGCTGGCGTTCCAAAAGTACGATTGCACCGACCACTCCTCGCTCGTCGACTTCATCTCCGAGTTCCTGGCCGCGCACGGCGGCGGCGGAGTGAACCGCGGAGTGGTGGCCAGCGCCGGCTACGCGCTGGACGATGGCACGGTCATCACCACCAACCTGCCCTGGCCGCTGTCGATCCGTGAGACACGCGAACGCCTCGGCTTCGCCGACCTGCGCCTGGTCAACGACTTCGAAGCTGTGGCCTACGCCGCAGCCACCCTCCCCACTGTGGAGACCACCCATATCACCGGGCCTTACGAAGCCTTGGTGCGCGGCCCGGTGCTGGTGCTGGGCCCCGGTACCGGCCTGGGTGCGGCGCTATGGATTCCCCACGGCGAACGTCCCTTCGTGTTGGCCACCGAAGCTGGCCATGCCGCGCTGGCGGCCAGCACCGAACTCGAGCTGGCGCTGCTGGCGCAACTGTTGAAGCAACACCGGCACGTGACCATCGAACACGTGCTTTCGGGCCCCGGCATCCTCAACCTGTACCGCGCGCTCGCGGTGCTGCGTGGCGCGCAACCCGCGTTGTCCACTCCAAACCAGATCACCGCGGCGGCACAGGCCGGCGACGACGCGCTTGCGCGCGAAACCCTTGAAATTTTCTGCGGCTTCCTCGGCAGCGTGGTCGGCGATATGGCGCTGACCTACGGCGCGCAGGGCGGCATCCGCCTGGCCGGCGGCGTTCTACCGCAAATCCGCGACTTCCTTCTGCGTAGCGACTTCGTTTCGCGCTACCTCAACAAGGGACCGATGTGCGCGGCGCTGGAGCGCATTCCCGTACGCCTGGTCGAACACGGACAGCTTGGCGTGGTCGGCGCAGCGCATTGGTATCTGGACTGAGAACAGGTTTTTGCAACCGCAACAACACAGACACGGAGAGGGGCGCAGGCGGCGCCCAGGGTGAAATTCTAGGGAGCAACAAAGCTCGGCAACAACTCAACCACCACAGCAACCAACAGATCGATCGGGAGAGTGGCATGAAATATCGCAAGTCAGCACTATCGGCGGCCATCGTCGCCTGTATAGCGTTCAGCGCCCAAGCGCAGGATGCCGCCAGCCAAGCGCCTAGCTCCAACGAACAGGCCACGCAGCTGGACACCGTTACCGTCACCGGCTACCGCATGTCTTTGGAAAAGAGCCAGGCGGTCAAACGCTCGGCCAACTCGATCGTCGATGCGATCAGCGCCGAAGACATCGGCAAGTTCCCCGACACCAACGCCGCCGAATCGCTATCGCACCTGCCCGGCATCACCGTCGATCGCCAGTTCGGCGAAGGCGAGAAGGTCAGCATCAACGGCACCGATCCGGCACTGAACCGGGTACTGGTCAACGGCCAGACCATCGCTTCCGGCGATTGGGGCGGCAACCCCACCGACACCAGCGGGCGCACCTTCAACTACACCCTGCTCTCGCCGGAAATCATCGGCCTGATGGAGGTCTACAAGACTCCGGAAGCCCGCATCGACGAAGGTTCGATCGGCGGCACCGTGATCGTACACACCCGCAAGCCGCTGGACCTGCCCAGCAACACCATCCGCGGTTCGGTCGGCTACAACTACAACGACCGTTCGGAAGAGGGTAATCCGCGTGGTTCGGTGCTGTGGAGCTGGAAGAACGACGCCGAGGACTTCGGCTTCCTGGTTTCGGGCACGCATGATGAGCAGAGCATTTCCCGCGCCGGCATCGAGTACTGGGGTTACACCACTGGGCTGCCCGCCACCGCCACCATCACTGGCGAAGGCGACCCCGCATTGGCCAAGTTGCCGGTCGGCATCAGCAGCTCCTATTTCCAGCAGGACCGCAAGCGCGACGGTCTGCAGGCGGCGCTGCAATGGAAGCCCAACGAGCGCAACGAGTTCAACCTGACCGGCCTCTACGTCAAGGGCAAGTACGACAACTTCAGCCAGGCGCGCTACGTCTGTCCGGCCTGCAGCCTGAGTCAGATCACCAGCGCCACCATCGAGGATGGCTATGTGGTCGCCGCCGACGTAGACGGCGATGCCTATGCGCAGCACGATTTCAATCTGCGCAAGAGCCAGGTGGAGACCAATAGCCTGAACCTGCGCCACGATTACTATGGCGACAACTGGGTATTCACTACCCAGGGCGGCACCACCAGCGCCAAAGGCGGCAAAGATCCGGAGTACCTGATGAAGACGTTGCTGCTCAGCGGCGGCTTCGACTTCGAATATGACGCCAACCACACCATCGTCAATTACGACAACAACGATGCGTCCAACTGGGGCCTGGCGCCCGGCCAGCAATACGGCGGCCAGTACTACGAGACCAGCCGCGACAAGGAGCGCTACTTCCAGTTCGACGCCGAGCGCAACGTGGAATGGGGCCCGATCAACAAGGTCCAGATGGGCTACAAGTACACCAACCACGACAACAGCGTGTCTTCGCGCGGAAATGCGGTGGACGTGGTCTCGGCATTGAACCTGACCGAGATTCTCGGCGGCATGGCGCCGAGCGGCCTCTACGACGGACTCGGGGCGAGCGGAGATTTGACGAGTTGGCCGACGGCCGACTTGGGCGCGGCCATCGCTTACTTCAATACGCTGACGCCGCGTGGCCCGTACAACTACAACTACGGTCCCTCGTTCGCAGTCAAGGAAATCACCAGCGCCTTCTACGCGCAGGCGAATTTCGAGTCGGGCAAGTGGCGCGGCAACCTGGGCGTGCGCTATGTCGATACGTCGGACAAGTCGCTGTACTGGGTCAACAACAGCACGGGCAGCTATGATCGGGCCCTGGCCAACCGCAGCTACTACAAGCCGTTGCCCAGCTTCAACCTAGCCTACGAGCTCAACGACGACATGGTGGCGCGCTTCTCCGCCGCCAAGGTGATGGCCCGCCCGCGCTACGGCCAATTGGCAGGAACGCTGGACCTCAACGACGCGCAGTTCACGGGCGGCGGCGGCAATGTCGACTTGAAGCCTTACGAGGCCACCAACTACGACCTGGCGTTCGAGTGGTACTTCGCCCCGAGCAGCATGCTGGCGGCCGAAGTGTTCCGCCGTGACATCAGCAACTACGTCGTGACCAACACCACCGAGCAGCAACTGACCAATCCGATCTCCGGCGTGTCCGGCGTCTATTCCATCAGCCGTCCTATCAACGTGGCCGACGCCACGGCCACCGGCGTTGCGCTGATCTACCAGCAGGCGTTCGATAACGGTTTCGGCATCAACGCCAATTACACCTATACCGATACCAGTACCAGTAGCGACCTGTTCCTGCCGTATGTCTCCAAGAACGCCTACACGTTGACCCCGTACTTCGAAAAAGGGCCGTTCAACGTGCGCGTGAACTACAGCTATCGCTCGGAGTATTTCAATCAGATCGGACGCCAGAACGCCACTGTGTTCGCCGATGCGTACAAGCAGCTCGACCTGATTGCCGGCTATCAGATCAACGACCTGCTCGGTGTTACCTTCAGCGCCACCAACCTGCTCGACGAAACCTACTACTGGTACGACACCCAGAAGCGCACCCCGCTGGGCGTGTACAAGAGTGGACGCAACTATCAGTTGGCCCTCACCTTCAAGTTCTAAGATGGTGTGGTACGGGCGGGCCATCGTCCCTCCACGATGGCCCGCCTTTTTTTGACAGAGCTGCCAAGGCCCCCGTCGATTTTCCACAAGGAGTGCCGTTCCTCATGACGTCCAATAGCCGCTGCAGCGCAGATCTCCTTCCCGCAATGCGAACGCCTGGGGCGCGAGACTGATGCCTGCGCGTACGGCAGCCAGGCGTCATCCATAACAAGAGCGATGAGGAACGACCGAATGTCCACGATATCCTCCCGTTCCGCGAGCGCCGGCAGGCTGTTACGCCAATTCGCTCTGCTGCTGGCCGTTGGCATCTCGCTGGCCGGCTGCGCTGAGCGCACGGCTCCGACGGCCGCCGTCGCACACACTGAAGTGCTGCAGTTGATTCCAGCGCCTGCCCAAGCCCAACGCGGTGACGGCAGCTTCCGTATCACTACCGAAACCGCCGTCTCGGTCGCGCAAGGCGATGCTCCCGCGCGCGATGCTGCAAATCATTTGGTCCAACTGCTGCGCGATACCCGCGCTTTGAATCTGACCGTGCGCGAGGAATCCGCGCCCTCCCCCGCCAGCATTCGCCTGCAACTGGATCCCCAGTCGCCCGTGGCCCAGGCCGAGGGATACGCGCTGGACGTCGATGCGCAGAGCCTGCGCATCCGCGCACGCGACGCCGCTGGCTTGTTCTATGGCGCAATCAGTGCATGGCAATTGGCGAGCGCCGAAGTCGGTCGCGGCCCCATCGAAATCCCGGCAGCGACGATCCGCGACTGGCCGCGCTTCGGCTGGCGCGGCCAGCTGCTGGACGTAGCCCGCCACTTCCACGACGTGGACACGGTCAAGCACGTGATCGACGCGATGGCCCAGCACAAGCTCAATGTGCTGCACCTGCACCTGACCGACGACCAGGGCTGGCGCATCGAGATCAAACGCTACCCCGAACTCACCGAGATCGGCGCCTGGCGCACGCCGCCGGGGGCGGGCCGCCACGGCACGCCGCAGCGCTATGGCGGCTACTACACGCAGGAACAGATCCGCGACCTGGTTGCTTATGCCGCTGCGCGCCACATCACCATCCTGCCCGAAATCGACATGCCCGGCCACGCACAGGCGGCGGTAGCGGCTTATCCGGAAGAAGTCGGCGTGACCGGCGAACGTCCGTCGGTTTCGGTGGATTGGGGAGTCAATCCCTATCTGTTCGACACCGACGAACGCAGCATGAAGTTCATCGAAGGCGTGCTCGACGAAGTATTGGAACTGTTCCCCTCGCCTTACATCCATATCGGCGGCGACGAAGCGGTCAAGGACCAATGGGAAGAATCGCCGGCAATTCGCGCGCAGATGCGGAAGCTGGGAGTGAAGGACGCGCATGCGATGCAGGGCTGGTTCAACGCGCAACTGGCGAAGTACCTGACCGGCAAAGGCCGGCGCCTGATCGGTTGGGACGAGATCCTTGAAGGCGGTCTTCCGGAAAGCGCCTCGGTAATGTCCTGGCGTGGCGTGGAAGGTGCCGTGGCCGCCGCCAAGCTCGGCCATGACGTGGTGCTGGCCCCGGCCGGCTGGATGTATCTGGACAATCTGCAGACCGAGCGCAGCGACGAGCCCAACGGCCGCCTGGCGGTACTGCCGCTGTCGCGCGTCTACGAGTTGGATCCGGTGCCGCCAGGACTGACTTCCGATCAGGCCCGGCACGTACTGGGCGCGCAGGGCGCGTTGTGGAGCGAATACATTCCTTCGCGCCGCCACGTCGACCATGCATTGTTCCCGCGTTTGGCCGCGGTGGCCGAAGTGGCCTGGTCGCCGATGGCCGCACGCAGCTGGGACGGTTTCCTGGTGCGCCTGCCGGCGCAGCTGCAGCGCTACCGTGCGCTGGGTACCGACTACAGCGATGGCGCTTTCGCTGCCGACATCAGGATCGATGGCGGCCCAAACGCGGTATTGAACGGCGGCCCGGCCAAGATCGCATTAGGCAATCAGACTGGCATCGGCCAGATCCGCTACACCATTGATGGCAGTGAGCCGACGCAGAAGTCCTCGCGCTACAGCGCGCCCTTCGCGGCGACGCTGCCGGTTACGGTGAAAGCCGCGGTGTTCACCGAGGACGGCAGGCCGCTGGCCGCCGCGCGTGGCCGGCGCTTCGACCACGAAACGCTGTTGAGCGTCGATACCCAGGGCCTGCGCAACTGCCACGATGGAGGTCCGCTGGGCCTGCGCGTGCCGCTGCTGCCGGACATGCCGGGCATGGACACGCCGGTCTACAACGTGGACCTGTTCTACGCTTGCTGGACCTACCGGCAGGCGCGGCTGGACGGCATTGCGGGAATCCGCATCGACGCCGCGCGACTGGCGCGCAACTACGGTCTGGCGCACGATCAGTCCAAGATGCATCAGTATCCTTCGAGTGCGCCGCAGGGCGAGCGTGCTCATGGCGAGCTCGAAGTGCTGGACGGTTGCGACGGCCAGACGCTGGCCAAAGTAGCGTTGCCGGCCGGCGCTACCTTGGGCGAACAGTTCACACTGGAAGCGCCGTTGCCGCCGCAAGAAGGCGTTCACGACCTGTGCCTACGCTTCACCGCATCCATCGAAGGTCCGCTGTATGCGATAGGAGCGGTTCAACTGATCGAGGCCACCGCGCAGTCGCCGCCCGCCATGCATTGAAAGGAGCTCCGCATGTTTCCGCTACACCCTCGTTTTCGCCGTCTGTCGTACCTGCTCGCGTTGCTGTGCCTGGCCCTGGCGATGCCGGCTTGGGCCGCGCCGCCCACTTCGCTGAATCTCGACGAGGGTTGGCAGATCCGGCTGGTGCCGGGACAGGCGTTAACGAAGGAACATCCGCAAGCCGCAGTATGGCTGCCGGCGCGGGTACCAGGCACGGTGCAAACCGATCTGATCGCCGCCGGGGTGGTGCCCGATCCGTTCGTGGGCAGCAATGAAGGCGCGATCCAATGGGTCGGCCTGAGCGACTGGCAATACCGCAGCCGTTTCAACGTCGATGCGGCGACATTGAAGCGCGGACACGTCGAACTGGTGTTCGACGGACTGGACACGCTGGCCGAAGTCCGCCTCAACGGCAAGCCATTACTGGACGCGGACAACATGTTCCGGCGCTGGCGCGTGGATGCCAGGCCGCTGCTCAAGCGCGGCGAGAACGTACTTGAAGTGACCTTGCTCTCGCCGATCAAGAAGATCCAGCCGTGGCTGGCGCAACAGCCGTATGCCCTGCCCGGCGGCTACGACTCTGCCTTTGGCGACGAACCGAAGGCGCGGCTGAGCTCAACTTATGTGCGCAAGGCGCCTTACCATTTTGGCTGGGATTGGGGCCCGCGTATCGTCACTGCCGGCATCTGGAAGAACGTGCGTCTGGAAGTCTGGGACGCAGTGCGCGTGGAAAGTCTGCACATCGCCCAACAGCGGGTGGACGCGCAGGCGGCGCAGCTTGAAGCGCAGATCGAATTGGAGGCCAACGCCAGCGGGCCGGTGCAGGTCGTACTGGAAGTGCGTGGCCCGGACGGCGCCACGGTGGCGCGGATCGAGCGCGATGCGGTGGTCGATCGCGGACACAACCGCATCGACTTGCCGTTGCGTATCGCCGATCCCAAGCGTTGGTTCCCCTTCGGCTATGGCGCCCAGGATCGCTATACCTTCGCCGCAACGCTGCGCGACCCCGGTGGCGACCTGCATGCGGTCCAGCGCACGACCGGCTTGCGCACCGTCGAGCTGCGCCGCGAAAAGGACCAGTGGGGCAAGAGCATGGAGTTCGTGATCAACGGAATCCCGATCTTCGCCAAGGGCGCCAATCTGATCCCGCTGGACAGCTTCCCTACCCGCGTCGATGAGACACGCATGCGCCGTACGCTGCTCGATGCACGCGAGGCCAACATGAACATGCTGCGCATGTGGGGCGGCGGCCACTACCAGGACGACCGCTTCTACGAGCTCGCCGACGAACTGGGCATCATGATCTGGCAGGATTTCATGTTCGGAGGCGGTATCCCGCCCTACGACGTGGAGTTCCGCGAGAACACCCGGCAGGAGGCGATCGAACAGGTCAAACGACTGCGCGATCATCCCAGCATCGTGATGTGGTGCGGCAATAACGAGGTGCAGACCGGTTGGGACCACTGGGGCGACCGGGTCAAGTTCAAGCAATCGATCGATCCCGAGGAACGTAGCCGCATCGAGCGCGGCATGACCACGCTGTTCGGTACCGTGTTCCGCGAAGTGGTCGCCGTGCACGATCCGGACGTGCCGTACTGGGCGACTTCGCCCGGTACCGATTTCGATGGCGCCGCGGACGTAAGCGACGACGGCGACATGCACTACTGGCAGGTCTGGGGCGGCGAAGCCAAACCGGCCGAGGCCTACCTGGATGTCGAAACCCGCTTCCTGTCCGAGTACGGCCTGCAATCGTTCCCTGACATGCGCACTATCCGCGCCTTCGCCGGCAAGCAGGACATGGATCCGGAATCGCCGGTGATGCGCGCGCACCAGAAGTTCGACAGCGGCAACGGCAACCAGCGCCTGCTCCTTTACATCCGCCGCGAGTTCGGCGAACCGAAGGACTTCGAAAGCTTCGTCTATCTGAGCCAGCTGATGCAGGCCGAGGGCATCGGCTTGGCCGCCTCGTACCTGCGAGCATCGCGTCCGCGGACGATGGGTTCGCTTTACTGGCAACTCAATGACGTGTGGCCGGGCGCATCGTGGTCCAGTGTGGACTACTACGGACGCTGGAAAGCGTTGAACTACCATGCCCGCCGCTTCTACGCACCGGAGCTGGCTGCCGCGCTGCGCAAGGACGGCAAGACGACGCTTTCTCTGGTTTCCGACCGCACCGCACCGCTCGCCGCGCGCTGGCGGCTGCGCGTAATGGATTTCGACGGGAAGGAACTGAGCCGCCGCGAGAAGACAGCGACGCTGCCGCCACTGAGCAGCACCCGCATCGGCCAGTTCAGCGATGCGCATCTGCTCGGCCGCGCCGATCGCAAACGGAGCTTTGCGGTGTTCGAACTGCTCGATGGCGAGCGCGTACTGTCGCGCCAACTGGTGTTCTTCGATGCCGCCAGGCATCTCGCGCTGCCTGCCGCACAGGTCCGCAGCGAATGGAAGGCCGACGGCGATGGCTTCGCGCTGACCTTGTCCAGCGACGGGTTGGCGCGTGATGTCTGGCTGTCGTTCGGCGATCAGGACGTGCATGTCTCGGATAACGCTTTCGATTTGCTGCCGGGCGAAGCGCTGACGGTGCATGTACGCAGCGCCTCGACATTGGAAACGCTGCAGGCGTCGCTGCAGATCCGCGACCTCGCCGCGACGCTCGCTGGTGCGCCGGCTGAACCTGCGGAGGCGAAATGACGAGTAATTCGTCATCCCCGCGCAGGCGGGGACCCAACGACTTCGGGCTCGGGAAGAACAAAAGGCACTGGCTCCCAACCTGCGCAGGGGTGACGATGCTGGCCGCCCTGCTTGCCATGGCATCCGCTCCCCTCCGCGCCGACGAAGCCGAGGACCGCGCGGCCGCACTAGTGGCGAAGATGACGCGCGAGGAAAAAATCGCCCAGACGATGAACGCCGCTCCGGCGATTCCGCGTTTGCGCGTGCCGGCCTACGAATGGTGGAACGAAGGCCTGCATGGTGTCGCCCGCAGCGGCCACGCCACGGTATTCCCGCAAGCGATCGGGCTGGCGGCGACTTGGAACACCAGGCTGCTCGAGCAAGTCGGCACCGTGACCTCCACCGAAGCGCGCGCCAAGTTCAACATCGCCGGCGGCCCTGGCAACGGCCATAAGCGTTACGAAGGCCTGACCATCTGGTCGCCGAACATCAATATCTTCCGTGACCCACGCTGGGGCCGCGGCATGGAGACCTACGGCGAGGATCCCTACCTCACCGGACAACTGGCGGTCGGCTTCATTCGCGGCCTGCAGGGCGACGACCCGCAGCACCCGCGCACGATCGCCACGCCCAAGCACCTGGCCGTGCATAGCGGTCCGGAACCCGGCCGCCACGGCTTCGACGTGGATGTCTCGCCGCACGACCTGGAGGCCACCTATCTGCCCGCGTTCCGCGCTGCGCTGGTCGAAGGCGGCGCCGGCGCGGTGATGTGCGCCTACAACTCGCTGCACGGTACGCCCGCCTGCGCCGCCGACTGGCTAATCAATGGCCGCTTGCGCAAGGACTGGGGGTTCAAGGGCTTCGTGGTGTCCGACTGCGATGCGCTGTACGACATGACCTGGTTCCACTACTTTCGCGCCGACGAAGCCGGCTCGGCCGCTGCCGCCTTGAAGGCCGGGCACGATCTCAACTGCGGCAATACCTATCGCACGCTGGGCCAGGCGCTGGATCGTGGCGAAGCCAACGAGGCGCAGCTGGACCAGTCGCTGGTACGCCTGTTCGCCGCACGCTACCGCTTGGGCGAATTGGAACGACCGCGACGGGATCCTTACGCACGGCTGGGCGCCGACGATATCGGCACGCCAGCCAACCGCAAGCTGGCACTGGAGGCGGCGCTGCAGTCGCTGGTGCTGCTGAAGAACCGGAACGCGATTTTGCCGTTGAAGCCAGAAACCCGGTTGGCGGTGATCGGTCCCAATGCCGACGCCCTCGCCGCGCTGGAAGCCAACTACCAAGGCACTTCGGTCGATCCGGTGACGCCTTTGATGGGGTTGCGACAACGCTTCGGTCAGCAGCGCGTGAGCTATGCCCAAGGCGCGCCGCTATCGGCCGGAGTGCCGGTGATGATTCCGGAAACCGCATTGCGCAACGACGGAAAAGCGGGCCTGAAGGGCGAGTACTTCGACAATCCCGACTTGGCCGGCAAACCACGGGTGGTACGCCAGGATCGTGTGGTGAGTTTCAACTGGGACCAGGTGGCGCCTGCTCCCGGCGTGGACAAGGATCGCTATTCGGTGCGCTGGACCGGAGAGCTGCTGCCGCCCGGCCCCGGCGACTACACCTTGGCGGTACGCGTGGCGCGCTGTTTCGCCTGCACCCGGCACGACCCTGTGCGCCTGTACGTGGACGACAAGCTGGTGATCGCCGGCAACGCCGAAGACAAGCGCATCGCCGCCGGCATGCACAACGCCGATGGCCGCAACGTCGAAGCGCAACTGCATTTCGAAGACGCGCAGCCGCGGCGCATCCGGCTGGAGATCGAACACCAGGGCGAGGATCAAGGATTGCGCCTGGAATGGCTGGCACCGGCGGAGGCGCAACTGGCCGAGGCCGAACGCATCGTGGCGCAGGCCGATGCGGTGGTGGCTTTTGTCGGCCTGTCGCCGGATGTGGAGGGCGAGGAACTGAAGGTCGACGTGCTCGGATTCGACGGCGGCGACCGCAATGCGATCGCTCTTCCAGCGATGCAGCAGACGCTGCTGGAACGCGCAAAGGCCGACGGTAAGCCGCTGATCGTGGTCTTGATGAGCGGCAGCGCGGTGGCGCTGAACTGGGCGCAGCAACACGCCGACGCGATTCTCGCCGCGTGGTATCCCGGCCAATCCGGCGGCACCGCCATCGCGCAGGTGCTGGCCGGCGATTTCAATCCCGGCGGCCGGTTGCCGGTGACCTTCTACCGCTCGACCAAGGATCTGCCGGCCTATGTCAGCTATGACATGAAGGGCCGCACGTACCGCTATTTCACCGGCACGCCGCTATATCCCTTCGGCCACGGTTTGAGCTACGCCACCTTCGCCTACGACGCGCCTCGGCTGTCGACGCCGACACTGAAGGCTGGCGAGCCGCTGCGCGCAAGCGTGCGGGTGCGAAACAGCGGCGAGCGCACTGGCGACGAGGTGGTGCAGATCTATCTCGAGCGTGTCCATTCAGAACCGCCGCAACGGCTTCAATCGCCGATCCGCAGCCTGGTCGGCTTCAAACGGGTGACGCTGCAACCGGGCGAATCGCGTGAAGTGAGCTTCGAATTGGACGCACGCAAGCTCAGCGACGTCGATAGCGCCGGCCAACGCGCGGTCGAGGCCGGCGACTACCGCGTATTCGTCGGCGGCGGCCAGCCCGGCACCGGCGCACCGGGTGGCGAAGCGGCGTTTTCGATCCAGGGCCGGATGCCGCTACCCAAGTGAACAGCATCCTCTTGTAGAGCCTAGCTTGCCCGGCTCTACAAAATAGAAGCGCACAGCAACACGACAGAACAGGAGATTCCGACATGCCCACCCGCCGCGACATCCTCCAGTTCCTCGGCGCTGGCGCCAGCGCGAGCCTGCTGGCCGGTGCGCTGCCCGCCTTCGCCGCGGCCACGCCTGCTGCGAAAGGCGGCGCCTTTGTGAGCAGGCGGCCGCCGAAGGGCGAACGCCGCTTCGTCAGCGCCGCGGTGGAACGCCAACTGGCCCGTATCAAGGCACAGATAAGCGATCCAGAACTGGCTTGGCTGTTCGAGAACTGCTATCCGAACACGCTCGACACCACCGTGCAGACCGGCACCCGCGACGGCAAGCCCGATACCTTCGTCATCACCGGCGACATCGAAGCGATGTGGCTGCGCGATTCTTCCGCACAGGTGCATCCTTATATCCCGCTGGCGAAACAAGACCCGACATTGCGGCGGATGCTGCATGGTTTGATCCGGCGCCAGTCGCGCTGCATCCGGCTGGACCCCTACGCCAACGCCTTCCTGCCCGACGGCGCGACCCAGCGCTTGAAGTGGTCGCTCGATGACGTTACCGAGATGAAGCCCGGCGTGGGGGAACGCAAATGGGAAGTCGATTCGCTGTGCTATCCGATCCGGTTGGCGCACGAATACTGGCGCGCCACCGGCGATACCGCGCCGTTCGATGACGGCTGGCGCGAAGCGATGCGCATCGTGCTGCGCACCTTCCGCGAGCAGCAGCGCCTGCACGACCGTGGCCCTTACACATTCCAGCGGCCCTCGACGCTTGCCACCGAAACTCTGGTGCTGGGAGGCTACGGCCAGCCGACCCGTCCCAACGGCATGATCCACTCGATGTTCCGGCCGTCCGACGACGCCTGCGTGTATCCGCTGTTCGTACCGGCCAATCTGTTCGCGGTAACGGTGCTGCGGCAGTTGGCGGAGATGTCCCGGACGATCCACCACGATCGTGACTTCGCCTCCGATTGCCGCGCACTCGCCGATCAAGTGGAAAAGGCGACGCGCCAGCACGGCATGATGCGCGACGCCGACGGCCAGTCATTCTGGGCCTACGAGGTGGACGGTTACGGCAACCAGTTGTTCATCGACGACGCCAACGCGCCCGGCCTGTTGAGCCTGGCCTATCTGGGCTGCTGCGAGCGCGACGAGCCGGTGTTCCAACGTTCCCGCCAGTTGGCCTGGAGCGAGCGCAATCCCTACTTCTGCCGCGGCCGCGCCGCCGAGGGCGTCGGCAGCCCGCATAGCGGCCTGCGCACGATCTGGCCGATGGCGATCATGCAGTACGCACTGGCCAGCGACGACGATGCGCAGATCCGCCAGTGTCTGCACTGGCTCAAGACCACCCATGCCGATACCGGTTTCATGCACGAGGCCTTCGATCAGGACGATCCGGCGAAATTCACCCGCGATTGGTTCGCGTGGGCAAACACCCTGTTTGGAGAACTGATCGTCGATCTGGCGCAACGCAAGCCGCATTTGTTGAGCGGCTGACGCAACACCAGTAACCGGAACATATCCAATGCACCATGGAGAACACCCAATGACAACCCGACGCGGATTCCTGCAGAGCGCCATAGCACTGGCCTTGTTCGGCGGCAGCGGGTTGTCCGGCTTCGCGTTCGCCCGCGCCGGCCACTATGCGCTGCCTGCCGACGCCCGTGTGCAAGCGGACCTGACCCGCCACGTCGATGTCTTTATCGGCACCGGCGGCCACGGCCACACCTTTCCCGGCGCCACGCTGCCGTTCGGCATGGTGCAACTCAGCCCGGACACCTACAACGCGGTCTGGGATGCGTGCAGCGGCTATCACGAGTCCGACGGCTCGATCATGGGCTTCTCGCATACCCATCTGTCCGGCACCGGCATCGGCGACATGCTCGATTTCCTGGTCGTGCCGCGAACCGGCGAGGTCAGATTGCAGCCCGGTCCGCCAGATTCGCCGGAAACCGGCTACCGCTCGCGCTTCGACCACGCTGACGAGGCCGCCTCCCCTGGCTACTACCGGGTGCTGCTGAAGGACACCGGCATCCATGCCGAACTGACCGCCACCGCGCGCGCCGGCCTGCATCGCTATCACTTCCCCAAGGGCCGGGCCGGTCATCTGCTGCTCGATCTGTCGCACGGCTTCCAGGACAACGCCTCCACTCCGACGCGAGTCACCGACGCGCAGTTGCGCATCGTCGATGAAAGCACCGTCACTGGCGGCCGTCGCGTCCATCAATGGGCGAAGGGCCGCTACCTCTTCTTCGCGATGCGTCTGTCGCGCCCGTTCGCGCAGGCGCGCTTGTACAGCGACGACCAGCCGCTGGCCGAAGAGGTGCGCCAGATCTATGGCACCCGGCTGAAGGCCGCCCTGCACTTCCCCGATGTCGACGCTGCGCCGCTGCTGGTCAAAGTCGGCATCTCCGCGGTCAGCGCCGAGAACGCCTTGGCGAACCTCGATGCCGAAGTGGAGGACTTCGATTTCGCCCGTGTGCACGCCGAGGCAGTCGCTGCCTGGGAGAAGGAGCTGGCGCGGGTGCGCATCGATACCGACGACGACGCGCAGCGGCGCATCTTCTACACCGGCCTGTACCACTCGCTGCTCGCACCGACGCTGTTCAGCGATGTGGATGGGCGTTACCGCGGCATGGATCTGCAGGTGCACGCGCTGCCCGAGGGCTGCCGCAATTACAGCACCTACTCGCTATGGGACACCTATCGCGCGCTGCATCCGCTGCTGACCCTGGTGCAACCCGAGCGCGTTCCCCATCTGATCCAGGGCCTGGTGCGCGGCGCGGCGGAATGCCCGGACGGCGTCGGTATCTGGCCGCTGCAAGGCGTCGAGACCGGCACCATGATCGGCTACCACTCGGCAGTGGCGTTGGCCGAAGCCCACGCCAAGGGCTTCGATGGCATCGACTACGCCGCGGCCTGGCCGTTGTTCCGCAAGCGCGCGATGGACGACGACTTCCATGGATTGCCCTATTACCGACGGCTCGGCTACATCCCCAGCGACAGGGTCAGCGAAGCGGCCAGCCGCACCCTGGAATACGCCTACGACGATTGGGCCTGCGCGCATCTGGCACGCGCGGCAGGCGCCGAGGACGATTACCGCGCCCTTGTGGCCCGCTCGCGCAACTACACCAACCTGTTTAACCGCGACAGCGGCTTCATCCAGCCGCGGTTGGAGGACGGCAGCTGGGCCTCACCGTTCGATCCGCGCGCCCTTGGCCACATGGAGCGTTGGCACGACTTCACCGAATCCAACGCCTGGCAGGCCACTTTCCTCAACCAGCACGACCTGTACGGCTATATGGAGCAGTTCGGTGGCCGCGACGGCTTCGTGCGCAAGCTCGATGAACTGTTCAGTACCAGCTCCGAGCTGCCGGCCGGCGCGCCGCCGGACATCGACGGCATGGTCGGCCAGTACGCGCACGGCAACGAGCCCAGTCACCACGTCGCCTACCTCTACGCTTATGCCGGGCAACCGTGGAAGACCCAGGCCATGGTGCGGCGATTGCTCCGCGAGCAGTACCGCGATGCCCGCGACGGTCTGTCCGGCAACGAGGATTGTGGGCAGATGAGCGCATGGTTCGTACTCAGCGCACTGGGCTTCTATCCGGTCGATCCGGTCAGCGGCAATTACGTGATCGGCAGTCCCCTGTTCCACCGCGCCGAACTGGATGTCGGCGGCGGCCGCGTGCTGCACATCGTCGCCCGTCGCAACAGCGCAAAGAATATCTACGTGCAACGCCTGCGCTGGAACGGAAAACCATATACGCGCAGTTGGCTGCGCCACGCAGATCTGGCCGCAGGCGGCACTCTGGAATTCGAAATGGGGCCTGAGCCCAATCGGGATTTCGGCAGTCGCCAGGGAGATTTGCCGCCGTCGTTTGTTTGAAGCTGGGAATTGGGAATTGGGAATCGCCAGAGCAACCAGTTCGTCATTAATGCAACACATTAAAGAGACCCACATGCTGCGCAACCTCATCGCATCACTCGTCATGACGCTCGCGCTGACGGCACCGGCCACAGGCATCGCTGCAGACATCTGGCCCGTGTTTTCCACCGAAGCCACCCATTTCAGCCGCGATGGCAAGCCCTACCAGATCGTCTCCGGCGCGATCCATTTCCAGCGCATACCGCGCGAGTACTGGAAGGACCGCCTGCAGAAGGCTCGCGCGCTCGGCTTGAACACGGTGGAGACCTACGTATTCTGGAATCTGGTGGAACCGCAGCGCGGCGAGTTCGATTTCCACGGCGACAACGACGTCGCCGCGTTCGTACGCGAGGCCGCAGCGCAGGGCCTGAACGTAATCCTGCGCCCGGGTCCTTATGTCTGCGCAGAATGGGAAGCCGGCGGCTATCCGGCCTGGCTGTTCGCCGAGCCGGGCATGCGCGCGCGCAGCCGCGACCCGCGCTTCCTCGCCGCCAGCGATGCGTACCTGAAGGCAGTGGCCGACCAGGTGCGCCCTCTGCTAAACGGCAACGGCGGCCCGATCATCGCGGTACAGGTCGAGAACGAATACGGCTCCTACGACGACGACCGCGCCTATATGCGGGCCAACCGCGACTTGTTCGTGCAGGCTGGCTTCGACAAGGCGCTGCTGTTCACTTCCGACGGCGCCGACATGCTCGCAAACGGTACGCTGCCAGACACGCTGGCCGTGGTGAACTTCGCCCCGGGCGAAGCCAAGAGTGCATTCGGGAAACTGGAGAAGTTCCAACCGGGCCGGCCGCGCATGGTCGGCGAATACTGGGCGGGCTGGTTCGACCATTGGGGCAAGCCGCATGCCAATACCAACGCCAAGCAGCAGGCCGAAGAACTGGAATGGATGCTGCGGCAGGGCCATTCGGTGAACCTGTACATGTTCATCGGCGGCACCAGCTTCGGCTTCATGAACGGCGCCAACTTCCAGGGCAACCCCAGCGACCATTACGCGCCGCAGACCACCAGCTATGACTATGACGCCGCGTTGGACGAGGCCGGACGGCCAACGCCGAAGTTCGCGCTGTTCCGCGACGCCATCGCACGCGCGACAGGGGTGCGGCCGCCGCCGTTGCCAACGCCGATACGCTTCGCCGCGTTGCCGGAGGTTGCGTTAGGCGAATCCGCTTCGCTCTGGGACAACCTCCCCGCGCCGGTTGCCGGTGAGACTCCACTGCCGATGGAGGTCCATGGCCAGGACTACGGCTACATCCTCTACCGCACCACCATTACCGGCCCGCGCAAGGGCGAGTTGTACCTGGGCGAGGTGCGCGATTACGCACGCGTCTACCTCGACCGCAAGCCGATCGGCAGCGTCGAGCGCCGCCTGCAGCAAGTATCGCTTGCGCTGGACGTGCCAGCCGGAAAACACACCCTGGATGTGCTGGTGGAAAACAGCGGACGCATCAATTACGGCCCGCGCTTGGCCGATGGCCGTGCCGGACTGGTCGATCCGGTGTTGCTGGATGGCGAACGGCTGCTGGGCTGGCAGACGTTTCCGTTGCCGATGCGTTCGCCCGACACGCTGCGTGGCTGGACCACGGCCAAGGTGGAAGGCCCGGCCTTCCATCGCGGCACACTGCGCATCGCCGCCCCGGCCGACGTCTGGCTGGACTTGGCTGCTTTCGGCAAGGGCTTCGCCTGGGCCAACGGTCGCAACCTGGGCCGCCACTGGAACATCGGCCCCCAGCGCACGCTGTATTTTCCGGCGCCGTGGCAACGTCAAGGCGACAACCAGGTGGTGGTGTTCGATCTGGACAGCATCGATGCGGCAAGCATTCGCGGTTCGCCGGAGCCGCTATGGAGCGCCGCCGACTGAGCACCTGCCTGCGTCTTTCCATTCGCCTTTTCTTGCCTATTTCCTGATTCGTTCGTGCCAACGGCCGCTCCTTCGACCATAAGGTATTTCTCCGATGACCCGCTCTTTCCGCTCCCCGATCCGCCGACTGGCCGCGCTCTGCCTGTCCCTCCTCGCCCTGCCGCTGGCCGCCGCGCAGAACTTTTCCGAGGTGCGTCCATCGCCGCAGCAAGTGGCCTGGCAAGATATGGAATTCGGCGTGATCGTCCACTTCAACCCCAACACCTGGCTGGATCAGGAATGGGGCGACGGCACCGCCAATCCGTCGGTGTTCAATCCCGATCAAGTCGATCCCGGGCAATGGGCGCGCGCTGCCAAAGCGGCCGGCGCGAAGTACTTGATTCTGGTTGCCAAGCACCATGACGGCTTCGCGCTCTGGCCCACCGGACAAAGCAAATACTCGGTCAAGAACAGTCCATGGCTGGGAGGTAAAGGCGACCTGGTCAGAATGACCAGCGATGCGGTCAGCAAGGAAGGCATGGGCTTCGGCATCTACCTGTCGCCTTGGGACCGGCACGAACCCAAGTACGCCGACGCCAAGGCCTACGACAGGTTCTATACGGCGCAGTTGGTGGAACTGGCGCTTCACTACGGACCGATCACCGAATGGTGGCTGGACGGCGCCGGCAGCGCCGGCCACGTCTACAATTTCGACAAATACATCGAGGAGCTGCGCACCTACCAGCCGAACGCGATGGTGTTCGCCGATACGGCGCTGTTCGAGTACGGCGACATCCGCTGGGTCGGCAACGAAGATGGCTTCATCGTGGGCGAGAACTGGAATGTGATCGACCGTCACGGCTTCCTGCGCTGGCGGCCGGTGGAAGTGGATACGCCGCTGCATCGCTTCCAGTGGTTCTGGCATCCCAACAGCGATCAGACTCTCAAGAGCGTGGACGAGCTGGTGGAGATCTGGGAGAAGAGCGTGGGCTTGGGCGGACAGCTGGTGCTGGGTATCGCTCCTGATACCCGCGGCCTGCTGCCGGACGCCGACGTGCAGCGTCTGCGCGAACTGGGCGAAGCGGTCCAGGCACTGTACGGACCGGCCAAGAACCTCGTATCGGGCAACCTGAAAAGCGCAGGTACCGCCACCGCGGCCGCCGATGGCGATCGCGACACCTTCTGGAGCGCGCCGGAAGGCTCGCACCACGCGACTCTGGAACTCAACTTCAAGCAGCCGGTGACGTTCGACAGCGCCATGAGCATGGAATGGATCAACGCCGGCCAGCGCGTGCAGAAATACGCGGTGGAGGCGTGGCAGGACGGTAGATGGGTGCGGCTGGCGCAGGCGCAGGCGATCGGACGGATGAAGATCGATCGTTTCGCTCCGGTCACTACCTCGCGTGTACGCCTGAACATCCTGTCCAGTTCCGATCCGGTGCGTATCCGCGAATTCCAACTGTTCAACACCGGCAGAGGCGCCGCCGGGAAACAGTGAACGCACGACGGCACTCCTCCATGCATCTTCAACGCATCAACGCCCTCGCCTTTCTGCTGCCCGTCACTATGGCCATGGCATCGTGCGGTACCCAGCCCGCGCCGTCGCTCTCGCCCTCGCCAATCGTGCTGGAGGAATTCATCGCCACGCAGCCGCCGACGCCGCAAAGCCATGCTTCCACTCTGGTCGAAAGCCGCGACGGGACTCTGCTTGCCGCGTGGTTCGGCGGCGCGCATGAAGGCGCAGCCGATGTGGGCATCTGGCTCGCCCGCCGCGGTGCCGAAGGCTGGCTACCGCCGCGACGCGTGGCCGACGGCATGCAGAACAACGGC
This sequence comes from Pseudoxanthomonas sp. CF125, assembly GCF_900104085.1. Taxonomy (GTDB): domain Bacteria; phylum Pseudomonadota; class Gammaproteobacteria; order Xanthomonadales; family Xanthomonadaceae; genus Pseudoxanthomonas_A. Next base: position 656,548 of record NZ_FNLD01000001.1, on the reverse strand, counting down.
GGACCGCAGCCGGCATGGAACCCGGTGCTGTTCCAACCCATGCAAGGCCCCTTGCAGCTGTACTACAAGGCCGGTCCGAATCCGCGACAATGGTGGGGAATGCTCACCGTGTCCTCCGACGACGGCGTGCACTGGTCGACACCCAGGCGCCTGCCCGATGGCATCCTGGGCCCGGTAAAGAACAAGCCGCTACAGCTGCCCAGCGGCCGCATTCTCGCCCCAGGCAGCAGCGAGGACGAAGCCGGCGGCTGGCGCGCGCATATCGAAACCAGCGACGACAACGGCCTGCACTGGCAGCGTAGCGCAGCGCTCAACAATCCAGCGCATATCGGCGCCATCCAGCCCAGCCTGCTTCGCCACCACGACGGCTGCCTGCAGGCGCTCGGGCGCAGCAAACAGAATCGGGTGTTCAGCGTCTTCTCCGGCGACGACGGCGCCAGCTGGGGAGCGATGACCCTGCTGGATATCGAAAACCCCAACTCCGGCACCGATGCGGTGATGCTGCGCGATGGCCGTGCGCTGTTGGTCTACAACCCGGCTCCGGCTGGCAAGGACTGGTGGGAAGGACGCGGCGTATTGGCAGTGGCGCTATCGGACGATGGCGTGCGCTGGCGGCGTACGCTGACGCTGGAAGACAGTCCCAAGGACGAGTTCTCCTATCCTGCAGTCATCCAGACCCGCGACGGACTGGTGCACATCACCTACACATGGAAGCGGCGGCGCATCAAGCATGTGGTGCTGGATCCACGCCTGCTGTCTTCCGCGGAGCTGGGTACCGATGTACGTAGCGGCGTGTCAGACGGACCTGCCTGTCGGGTCGGATCAGCCAGATGACCGCAGCTCAGCCACGTATGGTCTGTTTGGCCGATGACGTGCGTCACAGATACGCAGCGCATAAGCGCGGTGGACGGTGCGATACGGCTTGCAGGCATGTCCGGTTTACCTCACGATACGATGGTTGGATCGATCCAAATAAGATGGATTACGCCTTGAAAATACTGTGCAGAGTCGCGTTACCACGATCGCCGGTGATCGCATCCATGCGGCTGAAAGAAAAAGAACCAGAAAGGATCCGCATGCGCCGCCCCGCAACCGGGACTACCCAACAAGCGGCTGCCGATCGATGAGTGCAGCCAACAACACTATCCTCTGCTTCGGCGAGGCGCTGATCGATTTTCTCGCCAGCGAACCTGTCGAGGGCGAAGCCCGCACGTTCCGTCAGTTCGCCGGCGGCGCTCCAGCCAATGCGGCGGTCGCGGTGGCGAAGTTGGGCGGTCGCTGCGAGTTCGTCGGCATGCTGGGCCACGACATGTTCGGCGACTTCCTGCTGCACAGCCTGCACGAGGCCGGCGCCGGCGTACGTTACGTGCGCCGTACCGCCGCTGCACAGACAGCGCTGGCCTTCGTGTCGCTGGATGCGCACGGCGAACGCAGCTTCAGCTTCTACCGCCCGCCAGCAGCCGATCTGCTGTTCCGCGACGCGGATTTCGATGCAGACTGCTTCGCCGCAGCCAGTGTGTTCCATGTCTGCAGCAACAGCTTGACCGATACCGACATCGCCGCGGCGACGTTGTCGGGCATGGCCCGCGCGCGCTCCGCGGGCGCGCTGGTCAGTCTCGATCTCAACCTGCGCCCTGCACTGTGGCCGGAGGCGGCGCCGGCGCTGCCTGTGCTGTGGCACGCGCTCGAGGCCGCCGATCTGGTCAAGTTGGCGCGCGAAGAACTCGAATACCTAAAGGAAGGCCGCTACACCGACGCCGACATCGTCGCCCGTCTGCTGCACAGCGCTCGGCTGGTGCTGGTCACCGACGGCGCCGCGCCGATGCGCTGGTTCGCGCGTGGACGCAGCGGCGAACTGCCGACGATCGAAGTCAAGGCGGTCGACACCACTGCCGCCGGCGACGCCTTCATCGGTGGACTGCTATCGCAGCTGCAACGCAAAGGGGTCGATACGCGCACGTTCGATGCGTTCCTCGCCCAATCGAACGAACTTGAACACTGCCTGCGCTACGCTTCGGCCTGCGGCGCGCTGGCGGTGACCCGGCATGGCGCCTTCGCCGCATTGCCAACGCACGCCGAGGCGGTCGCACTGCTGGGTGCTTACGAGGTGGAAGCCTAGAATGAAGCCGGCCACGCCGCAGCCGTTACCCGGCGATGCTCATGCGCCCTTTGCAGCATCATGCAACGCCTCGACGAGGCGACGGACTTCGGCGGCATCGCTGCGTGTTTCGCCGCCGGCCATGCCCAATGCGTCCGTCGGCGCGAATTTCATCCGCGAAGGCAGAGCACGCTTAGCCGAGGCATGGAATTCGCGCGCGCCGGTCGCGGCCATGAGCGCGGCGATGTTGCCGGCATCGATGCCCGCGCCCGGCATGATCTCGATGCGGCCGGCGGCTTGTTCGATCAGTCGCCGCAGGTTGCCCCTGCCTTCCATCGCGCTGGCCGCACCGCCGGAACTGAGCACGCGCTTGAAGCCTAGTCCGATGACGGCTTCAAGCGCTGCCGCCGGGTCCCGACAGACATCGATGGCACGGTGGAAAGTGAGATCGAGCCGACCGGCGGCGGAGACCAGTTCCCGACAACGCGCTATGTCGACATCGCCCTCCGTGGTCAGCGCGCCGACCACCACGCCGTCGCAACCGGCGGCAGCGCAATGCGCGATGTCGGCGAGCATGGTCGCATGCTCCTCATCCGCGTACGCGAAATCGCCGGCGCGGGGCCGCACCAGTACGTGCATCGGGATGGATAGCTTTTCGCGCACCAGCGCAATCTGCGCCGGCGATGGAGTCAAACCGCCGAGTTCCAGCGCCGCGCACAGTTCGATGCGAGAAGCGCCGCCTTGTTGCGCGGCCTGCGCCGAAGCCAGCGAATTGGCGGCTATCTCAAGAATGGGTTCCCTGCTCATCGGCGCAGTCTTCGGTGCGGGCGGACCATCGGCTTGGGATGTTTCCATTCGTGCCGGGTCCTTGTCCCGGTTCGGCTTGTGATGAGGTGCGCGGCCATTGCCAACATCATTCCCTCGCGAAGAAGGGACACGTTAGCACTGCTTCTTCCGCCGGACCAGAGAACAAATCCAATGCCGGAATGTCCGGCGACCCATCGCGTCAAAAAAGCGCAAAACAAAAACCACTTCGGGAGCAATGTATGAAATCGCTACGACTCGCATTGGCCGCGCTGCTGTGCGCAACGCCCCTGTTCGCCGCGCATGCCGAAAGCCACGGCGACTACGTGCCGGAAACCGATCCGCTGGTGCTGCGCAAGCTAGAGCAATGGCAGGACTGGAAGTTCGGCTTCATGATGCACTGGGGCCCGTACAGCCAATGGGGCGTGGTCGAATCGTGGTCGATCTGCTCCGAGGACGTGGACTGGTGCAAGCGTCCCGAAGGCGAGGCTTATGTCGATTACGTCAAGCGTTACGAACAATTGCCGACCACGTTCAACCCGGTCAAGTTCGACCCCGGGCAGTGGGCAAGCATCGCCAAGGACGCCGGCACGAAATATGTGGTGTTCACCACCAAGCACCACGACGGTTTCGCCATGTTCGACACACGGCAGAGCGATTACAGGATCACCGCAGCCGACGTTCCGTTCCACACCAACCCGCGCGCCAACATCACCAAAGAAGTATTCGACGCCTTCCGTGCCCAGAACTTCGGCATCGGCGCCTACTTCTCGAAACCCGACTGGCATAGCGACGACTACTGGTCGCCGAAGTGGGCCACGCCCAACCGGCATAACAACTACGACACCCGCAAGCACCCGGATATCTGGAAACGCTTCGTCGATTTCACCCATGCGCAGGTCGGCGAACTGACTTCCCAGTACGGCCCTGTCGATATCCTGTGGCTGGACGGCGGCTGGGTGCGCCCGACTGACACCATGGACGGCATCGCCGAAGGCAATGCCGGCGTACCGTGGCCTCAGGACGTGGACATGCCGGGAATGGCTGCAATGGCCCGCAAGAACCAGCCTGGTCTGATCGTCGTAGACCGCGCAGTGGGCGGGCGCTACGAAAACTATCGCACACCGGAGCAGAAAATCCCCGATCAACCGCTGCCGTATCCGTGGGAAACCTGCATGACCCTCGGCGAATCCTGGTCGTACGCGCCGAACGACAAGTACAAATCCGCACGCAGCGTGGTGCAGATGCTGGTCGATGTGGTCGCCAAGGGCGGCAACTACCTGCTCAACGTCGGCCCCGACGCCAATGGTGAACTTCCTCCGGTTGCGGTGCAGCGCCTGCATGAAATCGGCGCATGGATGAAGGTCAATGGCGAGGCGATCTACGCCAGCCGATCCGTCGCGCCCTACCGAGATGGCAAGTTCCGTTACACGCGGCTGAAGGATGGCACCGTTTACGCGTTCTACCTTCCCGATGCCAATGAAACCAAGTTGCCGACGACGCTACGCATTCCTGGCCCCGCGCCTGCCGCCGGCACGGAAGTGAAGCTGCTAGGGAGCGATGCGCAGCTGGCGTGGCATCGCGATGGGAACACTACCGTGGTCCAGATTCCGGCATCGTTGCGCAAACAGACGGCCAATGCCTATGCCTGGGCTTTCCGTCTGCCCGACGCGGCGCCTTCCAACTGAGCGGCGGCGCGGCAGTCGCCTATGACGTGCCCTTCCGCCGCTCCCGGATCGGTTTCTCCATACGAATACCTGTGTGGCGAGGCGGCGGCTTACAACGAGAAGAACTCGGGGCCACAAAACGAAAGGCTCGAGAGCTTAAAGCGCATGGCCTAGCCTGATAAGGCGGGGTTTCTGTCGATTCCAGCGCACTGACTGTTGGCTAAGAGCTGCATGCGTTGAGCTTGTCGCTGCGAGGCTTCGGCCAAGAAGCCTCGCAGCAGGTTGGCCATGCCTGACCAAGGCATATAGCCCCATGCAAATTCCGACCGCTATTTGCACGCCTCATGGACGGCATCGTCGAGTTTGCGAAGCAAGTCGAACGTACGTTTCAAGCCCACCGAAATCAATTTGGCCTCGCGGCGCGCTTTGGCGGCCTTGCAACGGCGTTCGGCGGCGCTGATTGAGGAAATCGTCCTGACGCCGGAGCGCGACGGTCCGGAGTTCGCCACGGGTCGCCTGCCTTTAGGTTGGCGCGGGTCCAATGCCACTGCGGACGGCTCCGGCTCCGGCGCGGCTTCCCACTGCTTCACCAGGGCTTGGGTTCCATCGCAAGGTGCGGATTGATAGCTCACGTCCCTGCCCTTGGCGCATTTGTATACATGCTGCGCATACCCGGGCGGGGCGATGAGGAAAATACAAAACACGATAACCGCGCGCATGCCCTGCTCCATCAACTTGTATCGCCTGTCCGTAGGCCTCCTGAATATAGCGCGACGTTGAGCCGTCTCGAATGGGGCTTGTCGACTGCCTCTGTGGGGCGTGTACCCCTAATATGGGTAGGTGAAATCCTAAGCAGGATGCGGAATGGATCCCCGTCACGCTTGAGGCGCCGGGCGCCGGACCAGGAAAGCCGGGTGGACGGGCCTTCGCCGCCCAGCGCTGCCGCATCGGGGGAATGTGAGACGGGATAACCCTTCCATACCCGGGGGTGCGGGCCAATTCACAGATTCACTACCGGCGCTACTGTTAACGTTGAGACCGCTTTGGGGAGCGGCCATGGGGCTATTCAGCTACGACACACTGCGCCTTGCCGGAACCCGCCTGCCGTCCAGCGGAGCCGCTGCATGAAAAAATGCGTGGCCGTCGCTGATCGCGTACGCGATGCGGGCCTCCCCCATCGCGTGACCGGCATTCCACAACAGAGGCGCAAAACGTTGCGCAAGAGGGGCAATGACCACGCCGATCACCGACACATCGCCAGTTTCATCAGTACCGCTTCCCCCGAAGCTTTGATATCCATCCCCTGGAGTACGCATGTCAATAACGACCACCTCACTTGCCGCCGATTCCGATAAAGACAGCCTTGCCACTCGCTTGGCGGAGTCCGGCCGGCTCCCCGACAACCTGCTTCGGATGGGCATCCGCCGCCAATGCGCTCAACGCCTGAAGGACGAACGCAAGGGCGGCACGGACGAAGTGTTCGCGCGTCAGCAGGCTTGGCTGGAAGGTTTGCGCAACAGCGATGCAGTCCAGACGCAGACGACCAATCGCCAGCATCATGAGCTGCCGCCTGAGTTCTTCCAGCTATGCCTGGGCAGGCAGCTCAAATACAGCAGCTGCTATTGGGACGAGTCGACCACCAGCCTGAACATGGCCGAGGAACACATGCTGCGCCTGTACGGCGAGCGCGCGGAGCTGGCCAACGGACAGCGCATCCTGGAACTGGGTTGCGGCTGGGGTTCGCTGACCCTGTGGATGGCCAAGCAGTATCCGGAGTCGAGGATCACCGCGGTCTCGAATTCCAAAATGCAGCGCGAGTACATCGAAGCCCGTTGCCGCGAGCGCGCCATCTTCAACGTGGAAGTGGTCACCGCCGACGTGAACAGCCTGCGCATGCAGGACGAAAGCTACGACCGCGTGGTGTCGGTGGAAATGTTCGAACACATGCGCAATTACCAGGACCTCCTGTCGCGCATCGCCGGTTGGCTGGTGCCGGGCGGCAAGCTGTTCGTGCACCTCTTCTGCCATCGCGAACTGCTGTACCTGTTCGAAGCCAAGGGCGAAGGCAATTGGATGGGCCGGCATTTCTTCACCGGCGGGCTGATGCCGTCGGCCGACACTTTGCTGCACTTCCAGGACAGAATCGCCATCGAACAGCGCTGGCTGCTGTCCGGAACGCATTACGAAAAGACCGCCAACGCCTGGCTGCAGAACCAGGACAACAACCGCGAGCAGGTCATGCGCGTGCTGCAAGGCGTCTACGGCATGGCTGACGCACCGGTGTGGTACCAGCGCTGGCGCATGTTCTGGATGGCGTGCGCGGAATTGTTCGGCTACGACAACGGCAACGAATGGATGGTCGCCCACTACCGTTTCAGGCGCTGACGGCCCGATGGCGCCGGGCCTGCCTGGAATCCGGGCAGATCCTGGCGCAGGTTCTCTATCCCTTCCCAGGGATCGCTGCGCAATTTGCCGGCGCGTTGCAGGGCGCGGGCCATCGTATACATGTCGGGCGCTGTGACCTTGGCCAGTTCCTCCCACCGCAGCGGCATGGCCACGGTCGCGTTTTCGCGAGCGCGCAGCGACCAGGAACAGACGCTGGTCGCGCCACGCGCGTTGCGCAGCCAGTCGATGAAGATCACGCCGTCGCGCTTGGCCTTGCTCATGGTGGCCACGTACTTGTCCGGCGAATGCGCGGCCAGCGCCTCCGCGAAGGCGCCGCAGAAATCCTTGGCCTGGCCCCAGTCGGGACCGGGCGTGATCGGTACGACGACGTGCAGGCCCTTGCCGCCGGATAGGCGCAGGTAACTCCGCAGCCCCGTCTCCTGCAGGCGTTTACGGATATCGCGCGCCGCCGCCTTCACCTTGGCCCAACCGACTCCAGGGCCGGGGTCGAGGTCGAAAACCAGACGATCCGGTTTTTCCGGCGCCGTAGTTTTCGACCCCCACGGATGGAACTCCAAGGTATTCATCTGCACCAGCTCCAGCAATCCAGAAGCATCTTGCAGATACAGATATTCCTCGTTTCCGCTTTTCTGTTTGAGCGTTATGGCCTTGATCGATTTCCCCAATGCCTCGCTATGGTGTTTCTGGAAGAAGCATGTGCCTTGCGCGCCATCGGGACAGCGAACCAAGGACAAAGGGCGCCCCACCAGCTCGGGCAGCAGCCAGCGCGCGACCTGCCGGTAATACGCGGCGACGTCGCCCTTGCTGATCTTCCCCTTCTTGTAGACGATTCGATCGGGATGGGTGATGGTCACTTCGTTGGAATCGGACGGATCCAGATCCTGCATGTTCTTGTCCTCGCGCAAACGTTTGAAGCTGGCTTGCCGCAATAGCCCTTCCTTCGCCCAGCCGCGGAAAGCTACTTCGGCGATGAGTACGGGTTTTACCCATCTCACGCTATGGGCGGAGAACGGCACGTGGCTCGGCAGTTCCACGCTTGCGGTATCGGTCCGCAATTTGGCCAGCATGGTTTCCAGCGAATTCAACGTGGAATCGTCGAAGCCGGTCCCCACCCTGCCCGCATAGCGCAAGGCTCCGTTCTCCGGAACCGCCATCAACAACGAACCGAATCCGCTGCGCGATCCCTTGGGCGCGGTATAGCCGACGATCACGAATTCATCGGTGTCTTCGTGTTTGACCTTGGCCCAGGCATGGGAACGCGACTGGCTGTAACCGGAGTCGATGCGCTTGCTTACGATGCCTTCGAATCCCTTGGCCTTGCTGGCTTCGAAAACTTCCTTGCCGTGGCCCAGCACATGTTCGCTATAAGCGATCACGCCGGGCCGCTTGCCGACAAGATCCTTGAGCAGCGACTTGCGATCGGTAAGCGCGGCATGGCTCAAGTCGACGCCGGCAATGCCGGGCATATCGAAGACGACGTAGCGCAAGGGCTGTTTTGAAGTTCCGTCAATGGCACGCTGCAGCGCACTGAAATCGCTACGGCCTTTCCGGTCGATCACCACCAGCTCGCCGTCCAGGCGTACGTCCTTCACCGGCAGCGCTTCCACCGCGTGGGTCACCTCGGGGAAAGTCGCGGTCCAGTCCAGCTTTCCGCGCGAGCGCAGCTTGGCCTTGCCATCGACCAGGTCCGCCATCATCCGGTAGCCGTCCCATTTGATTTCGTGCAACCAGTCGTCGCTGGTTGGCGCGGTTTCACGGCTGCTGGCCAGCTGCGGGGAAAACCCAGCTGGGTAGTCGTCCTCGCGCGCTCCTGGCGTATCCAGGGCACGCTGCTTCCATCTGCCGGATTTCGAAGGCGCACGCCGCTTGGACTGCGCCGTGGCTCTCCTGTTGCTGGTTTTCTTCTGCGGCAGATGAGCGCCCAACAGATCGTCCGCCTCCGCATCGCCGGAATAGTCGTCCTCGCGCTTGATCAGCAGCCACTGCTTCTGTTTGCCACGTATGTTGGTGCGCACCAGTTTCCATGCCCCATTCAGCTTGTCGCCGTGGAGCACGAAATCCAGCTTGCCTGCGGCGATGGCTTCGAGAGGATCGCCTTCGCTGGCCCAGGTGCCGTGGTCGAATACTTGCACGTGCCCTGCCCCGTAATTTCCTTCCGGAATATCGCCTTCGAAGGCGGCATACGCCAACGGATGGTCTTCGACTTCGACAGCGAGCCTTTTCTCGCCTGTGCGCAAGGACGGGCCTTTGGGAACCGCCCAGCTTTTCAGTACGCCGTCGGCCTCCAGCCTGAAATCGTAGTGGCGGGCGGTGGCGTGATGCAGTTGCACCACGAAGATCGGGCGATGCCGTGCGCCGAAAGCGTTCGTTGCGCGTTTTCTGCCAACGGTAGGGACTGCATCCGGGTCCGGTTCGGATGTTTCGCTGAATCGTCGCTTGCGGTTGTAGTCGCGCAGCGACATCCGTCAGCTCGCCTTGCGCTTGGCCGCCTTCTTGGCAGGCGCTTTGGCGGCCGCCTTCTTCGTCGCTTTCTTGGCTTTGACGGCTGCCTTTTTGGCTGGCGTCCGCTTCTTGCTGTCCAGGCTCTTCTGCAGCAGGGACATGAAGTCCACCACATTGGTGGCCGCGTCTTCGGGCTCGGTGCTGGATTCGACGATCTTGGTGGTGGCGCCCTTCGACTTCACCCGCTTCTGGATGATGGCCTGAAGCCTTTCGCGGAATTCGTCGTGGTAGTCGTCCGGCGACCACTTGCCCGACATGGAAGAGATCAGTTGCTTGGCCATCTCCATTTCCTTGGGCGTGATCCGATAGTCGGATACCTTGCCGCCGGGAAGTTTGTAGTCGGTCGGATCCACCAGTTCCTGCGGATACCTCAGCAGGATCAGCACCAGCGCGTCGTCTTCGGGCATGACCGCGCACAGGTATTCGCGGGTGCGGATGACCACGCGGGCGATGCCGATCTTCTTGCTCGACTTCAGGGTTTCGCGCAACAGCACATAACCCTTCTCCGCCTTTTTACCCGGCACCAGGATGTAGGGTTTCTCGTAGTAGCGCTGGTCGATGCTGCCTGCGTCGATGAAAGCCTCCACCTCCACCGATTCGTGGCTCTCCGGAGCCGCGGACTGGATGTCCTCCTTCTCCACGGTGACGTAGTTGCCCTTGGAATACTCGAATGCCTTGACGATATCCTTCCAGGGGACTTCCTCGCCGGTTTCGGCGTTGACCCGTTCGAAACGGATCGGATTCTTGTCGCGGGAATCCAGCATGCGGAAATGCAGATCCACCTTGCGTTCTCCGGACATCAGCGAGACGGGGACGTTCAGCAGGCCGAAGGAAAGCGTGCCGGTCCAGATGGGTCTTGCCATGGGGATCTCCTTGATTGGGCGGCCCGCTGTGCTTGAGCCGACCGGGAACCGATACCGCCGCAGCCGTTATACAAGCGTGAGGAGCCGCAATGGGGCTTCACCTCCGGTTTCGTTCTGCCGCGCATCATGCGCAGCATTCCTTCACGGAGCCGTACGGATGAAACTCGCAAAGACCTTCAACAAGCTGGCCCAGTCCACCGCCAAGTTCACGGGCAACCCGCTTTGTTTCGGTCTGGCGGCGGCGATCGTGCTGGTATGGGCGGCCACCGGTCCCTTCTTCGGCTTCAGCGAGGTGTGGCAACTGGTGATCAATACCGGCACGACCATCATCACTTTCCTGATGGTGTTCCTGATCCAGAACACGCAGAACCGCGATACCGAGGCCATGCAGATCAAGCTGGACGAGCTGATCTTCGTCACCCGGCTGGCCAACAACGAGCTGCTGGATCTGGAAGAGCTGGAAGAAGCGGAACTGGACCGGGTGCGCCAGCGCTACGAGGACATGGCCAAACAGGCCAAGGCCGAACGCGAGCGCAAGCTTGCCGACAAGGCGAACAAGTCGTAATGCTCGGCGGAGGTCGCGCGCCGTGATAGGAGCTTGTCCGGGCCGGCACCAGGCTCGATGCCCAGGTCAAAACGTGACCGGCACGCGTACCGTGAAGCTGAGATCCGGCGTGTCGCGGGTAAGGCCTGCACCTAGGGCGACGTTCAGAGACGCCTTGTCGTTGAAACGGTAGGTTCCTCCCAGCAACAGCGTGGCCAGAGTGACGCGTACCGCGCCAGCAACGTCCTGGCCGTTCTGCTTGGTCTTGCCGATGATGTTCTGGTCGTAGCCGATGCTGATCGCGGCTTTTTCGTTGAGCGCCAAGCCCATGCCCAGGTTGAAGCCGATGATGTCGCCGGCTTCGACGTCGCCCAGGAATTCTTTCTGTCCGCCGATAACGGTGCGCGAGACGTCGCTGCGCTCGAAGTTGTGCAGGTAGCTCAAGCTGCCGAAGAAGACCACCGGGTCGGAGGGGAACAGCCAGGTGATGCCCGGCTGCAGGGCTTCGAAACCGCTTCCGGTGGGCAGTTCCAGCGGAAGGCCGGTGCCGGTGGTGTTGCCGATGCAGCGGGTGACGCAATCGGTGGTCACCTCGAACAGGTCGGTGCCGGTACGGCTCTTGTAGCGCAGCCAGGCCACGTAATACGGTCTATCCGGACCGCCGCGGTTGAGTTGGTAGCGGGCGGTCACTTCCACATCGCCCATGCCGCTTCCGTTGGCGTTGAACACCCGGTCCACCGCCGAGCCGGTAAAGATTTCGCGGCTGACCGTGTCGCTGTTGACATAGACGTAAGGCAGCCTGGCTTCCATCTCGAAGCGGTTGCCCATGCCGTAGCGCGCGGTCAGCACGGCCGTAGCCGAAGTGGTTTTCACCTGGCGCACGTCGATCAGGCCGATCAGCAGCGCGGGGATAATGGTGTAGCCGACCAGGGCGACGCGGTCGTTGGACGCGTATCCGTATTGCAAGCCGGGTTCCAGCACCAGCGTGCCGGAAGGGGTCAGCACGCCGGGCTGATCGAAGATCTGGGCCACTTCTGGAGGTCTGTTCTGCGATTCGGGCGCCTGCCCCACCGGCTGTCTCGACGGCTGCTGTGCGGCGGCAGTCTGTGCATAAGTCGGTACCTGCATGCTACCGGTGGTGAGCGCCGGCGCGGGCATGCCGCGGGCGCGCGCATTGGCCAGCAGCTCTTCGTTCAAGGCCTGCTGCAGTTGCGAGAGATTCCGCTCTTGCGTTTCCAGCGAGCCGCGCATGTCTTCCAACTGACGCGACTGCTCGTTGATCTGTCGCTGCAGTCCGTCCAGCTTGGATTCTTCAGTAACGGAAACGGATTCCTGCGCGTGCAGCGATCCGCAGATCGCCAAGGTCAGACAGGCCATGGGTAGAAGAGCAAGCAAATGCGACGATCCCTTTCGTTTCATGCGTTGTCCCCGGTAGCCTGATTCAAGGTGATCCTGGTGCAGCGATAAGCGCGTTGTGCAGCGCGCCGTAGGTGTTCATTTCCTGCAGCATGCCCAAGGTGTCCACGCCCACGTTCAAGGTGGTCAGCGCGGTTATGGCCTGGCCGTCGAGCGTGTTCTGGATCACCAGCGCGTTGCCGCCGGCGCCGGGATCGATGCGGTTGCCTTCGCCGATCTGCACCACCCTGCCCTCGTTGATGGCGGCCAGCGCGCTGGCCTGGTCGGCGGTCATGCGGCTCAGGTCGGGAATCTGCAACGTCGCACTGGCGACGAGTTGCCCGTTGACGTAGACCAGCCGTTCGATTCCGAACGAGAGCACCATTCCGGACGGCATCATCAATCCGCCGCGCATCTCGGCCAATCGCGCCGGATCCACCGGTACCCACTCTTCGCCAAGAAGCAGCGGCGAATCGGCTCGATCCGCCATGGCTGGAAGCGGTAGGCATGCGCTTATCGCAAGCGTGCACAGGGAAGCTAGACCGGCGATGGCGTTCATGGCTCAGATGTCTCCCGGGCCGCGTCGGGGCATGGCGATATTGCGCAGCCCTTCGCGTTGGATGCCCATGTCCAGCGGGGCTGGCGGCGCGGTGCGCCAGTCGCGCGGGTGATTGAAGCGTGCGATCTCGCGCCGGTTATGGATCACGAACAACACCCGGTTGTCCCACAGCGCCTCGAAGCGCGCACGCGACATCGCTCGGGTGCCGCGCGCAGGATCGCCCAGCAGTACGCGACCATTGCGCAAACCCTTGACCACGACGAAATGCCGATAGCCGCGGTCGTTCAACAACACGATCGCCGGCACGCCTTCTTCGGACAGCTTGTCCAGCGGTAGTTCGAAGCCGTCGGCCTCGAAACCCCGCGATTGCAGATAGCGCCGCATGTCCAGCATGGAGAAGCCTTCCTTGCGGATCTTGGCCTGGTCGCCGTTGGTGTACATCTTCACGAAGACCTGTTCTTCGTTCGCCGGCACGCCGTACTGGTAACTCAACAACGTGGCCGTAGCCGCCGATCCGCAACTGAAATCGTAGCGTTGGGGCACGGTGGTCCTGAACCGCGCCTCCTTCAAACTGGTGATGCGCAAGCCGTAGCTGCCGCCGTACGGCGCGCGCACGTCGATTCCTCCCGCCCGCACCGGCATGGCCCATGCCAGTAGCGACAAGGCCAAACCGGCGACCACAACCAGGGATACGGCTCTGGTCATGGCGTCGGCGCCACGAACTGCACGTTCACTACCATCCCATTCTGGATCAGCACGTTGCTGCCGGTGTTCTGGATCACCGTGTTGATGCCGTTGCCGTTGGCGAACGACCCGTCGCTGATGACATTGGCGCCGCTGACGATATGGTCGGCGGTATTGCCTTCGACGGTTCCGTCTATCAGCACATCGTTGTCGACGGTGCTTTCCCCACCGCGCAACTGTTCCAGTTCTCCGGCATCGACTGGAATTCCGATGCTGGGCTTGCTGACTTCATCGGACGATGCTGCGACCGCTGCCGTCGGTTGGATTTCCTTGCCGAAAAGCACGCCGTCGGGGAGCTTGTCGCTGTCGGCAACGCCGTCGACAAGCACGAAGGCCACAGTGCCGGTTGCAGGCAGGCCATCGGCGTCGTGCCCCTGTACAGACGCTTCGGTGGAGCCTGCCAGGCAGGGGCTGGTCGCTAGCACACAGGCTAGCGACAAAGTGATGCGATTGATGCGCATGGTGGTTTCTCCTTTTCCACGCGTTCCGCACGCGCCCGCCGTCCGTTCCGGCACGATCGTGCGCGTGATGCACCGGGCCGCCGTAACGGACCGGTGCATCGTTGCGAACCGCTTACGGACCTACGGTCAGGTTGGCTTGCACGGTGATGCCCTGCTGGATCAGCGAGGCTGCGCCGCTGTTCTGAGCCGCCACCATGACGCCCGCTGCCGATTGGCCGACGCTGGTCATGTTGTTGGACATGTCGAAGGCGCCTGCGTCGTTGGCCACTGAACCGCCATTGCCGCCTGCTCCGCCGACCGCGCCGTTGCCGACGCCGCCATTGCCGGTGCCGCCGTTGCCATCGCCGCCCACGCCGCCTTCGGCGCCCATCGCGCCTACTGCGCCATCGCCGGCAGTCGCATCGCCATTGGTCGCGCTGGAGGACGCGCCGCCATTGGTGGCATCGCCATTGGTGGCCGAACCGCCATCGCCGCCGTTGCCCGCGGTGCTGGCCACGTCGCCGCTGTTGCCGCCCGTGCCGGAACCCGCGCCGCCGGTAGAGGTGGCCGCACCTGAGGTGCCCGCGCCGCCACTGGCTGTTGCGGTGCCACCGGTGCCGGTGCCGTCGCCGGAAGTGCCGGCGCCGCCGGTTCCGGTCGCATCGCCGCTGGTCGCGCTGCCTGCACCGCGCTCGCGCACGCGTCCGCTCTGACCGTCGCCATCGCCGCCGCCGGCCGCACTCAAGCCGCCGCCGTCGCCGCCGCCGGCAAGAGCGTCACCGCCGCCGGCCGCGCTGAGCGCGCCCGCATCGCCGCCGTCGCCATCGCCATCGCCGCCGCGGCCGCTATCGTTGTGGTCGGAACGTCCGCCACGGCCACCGTTGCCGGCGTTGGCGTCGCCGATCCAGGCGCTGCCGTTGCTGGAATCGCCAGCCGACGCGCTGCCGTTGTTGGCATCGCCGCCGGAACCGCCACTGCCGCCGTCGCCGCCGTCGCCGCCATTGCCACCGTAGCCATTGCCGCCGTTGCCTTCGCCGCCGTAGCCGTCGCCGCCGGCACCGCCGCGGGCGCCATTGGCGTCGCCCCAGTTGTTGGCGACATTACCGATATCGTGCACGCGCACATCGGTGACATAGCCATTGAGCTTGGTCGTGGCGATGGCCTTGCTGTGGTTGAACGAATTCGAGAAGGTGGCCGTGGCCGTTCCGCCATTGTTGGCGGCGGCAGTGCCGAAGCCGTCCGCATAAGCGACGCCATTGGCGCTGTTGTCGCTGTTATCGCTATTGTCGCTGTTGTCACTGTTATCGCTGTTGTCGCTGCTGTCCGTAAGAGTGATCGTGTCGATCGCTACCTGCAGATTCTCGCCAGCGCCGTTTTCGGTGTTTTCCGCGGCAAACGCCTGGCCGCCCAATCCCAGGCCGAGCGCGACCGCAGATGCAATCAAGGTCTTTTTTGTACTCATCTCCATTCTCCTGACACGTCGGCCCGATACCCAGGGGAGGCATCAATCAAGCGACGTTCGTCGCATTAACAATGCGATTTGTTATGAGCGCGCTTGTGTCGTGTGAAGAAAAACTAATGAATGAAGAGGGTGGGAAACCATCGGGCGGCGTTGTATCGGCGGTTACACAAATTCGTGCCAAGAACGCAGCCAAAATCAGCTACCGGACAAATTCGATGGAATACGCTGAAAAATGGCGCTGAAAAACATGCGCTTCACGGTTAACAAAAAAGGCCAGGCGTGGATTGCAACCGCCCGTTTTTGAGGCGATTTCAGGCGTAAAAACATGCCCGATTGCGCAGCCTCATCCGGGCATCGGCCACGCTGATTGTCCTATCCGCCAGCCTGCCAGTACTGCGACCAGTCCCAATGCGACGTGCAGGAAAACGGTCAGGCCCAACCAGGCCCAGCGTTCCGCGCGTACCAAATACAGCAAGTCCAAGCCAAACGCGGAAAACGTGGTCAGGCCGCCCATCAGGCCGGTCAATAGCAGTGCACGCCAGAAATCGGTTTCGCTGCGCTGCAATATCCAGACCAACAGCAGGCCTGCGAAAAAACATCCGACGACGTTTACGGCCAGGGTGGAAGCGGAAAATGCGTGCTGTGCGGTTCTGGGCAAGAGCAGATTCACTCCGTGGCGCAACAGCGCACCAGCCGCGCCGCCTACGGCTACTGCGACGGCCTGCATCAAAGCTGTGCTCATGTTTCTGATTTCTTGCCGCTACGCGGCTTGTCGTTGCTGCGCCGCGCTTCGCTACGAGCCGCACGCAAGCGATCTATCTTTTCCTTCAACTTGATCTCCATGCCCCGCTCCACCGGTTCGTAATACACACGCTCGCCCATCGCATCGGGGAAGGCGGTCTGGTCCAGGGCGATACCGCCCTCAGCATCGTGATCGTATTGGTAGCCGGTGCCATAGCCCAGCTCCTTCATCAGTTTGGTCGGCGCATTGCGCAGATGCATGGGCACGTCCTGGGTGCCGTATTCGCGCACATCGCGCTTGGCGGCGCCGAAAGCTACGTAACCGGCATTGGACTTGGCGGTGCTGGCCAGGTAGATCACCAACTGCGCCAAGGCAAGCTCGCCTTCGGGGCTGCCCAGGCGGTCGTAGGTTTCCCAGGCTTCGATGGCCATCTGCAAAGCGCGCGGATCGGCCAAGCCCACATCCTCCACCGCCATGCGGGTCATGCGCCGCGCCAGGTATCCGGGGTCGCAGCCCCCATCCAGCATGCGGGTAAGCCAGTACAGAGCGCCATCGGGGTTGGAGCTGCGCACCGATTTGTGCAGCGCCGATATCTGGTCGTAGAACTGCTCGCCGCCTTTGTCGAAACGGCGGGTGCGGTCCGCGAGCACCTGCAGCAGGGTCTGCTCGGTGATCTCGCCGCCCTCGCCGAGCGCCAGTTCGGCCGCGATCTCCAGCAGAGTAAGCGCGCGGCGTACATCGCCATCGGCCGCGCCGGCGATTTCGCCCAGGGACTGCTCGGATACCTGGATACCCTGCCCGCCCAGGCCACGTTCCTCGTCGGCCAGGGCATGCCGCATCGCTTCCATGATGTCCTCGCGCGACACCGCTTCCATAACGTGCACGCGGCATCGCGAGAGCAATGCGGAATTCAATTCGAAGGACGGATTTTCGGTGGTCGCGCCCACGAAAATGATGGTGCCGCGTTCGATATGCGGCAGGAACGCATCCTGCTGGGCCTTGTTGAAGCGATGCACCTCGTCCACGAACAGCACGGTATGGCGCCCGTCGGCGAAACGGTGCGCGGCTTCGGCCAGTACCTGCCGCACTTCGGGCAGTCCCGACAACACCGCGGAGATTGCCTTGAATTCGGCGTCGGCGTACTTGGCCAGCAGCAGCGCCAGCGTGGTCTTGCCGCAACCGGGCGGACCCCACAGGATCATCGAATGCACATGGCCCGACTCGACCGCACGGCGCAGGGCGCTGCCCGGCGCGAGCAGGCGGCGCTGGCCGACCATTTCGTCCAGAGTTCGGGGCCGGATGCGCTCGGCCAGCGGACGCATCGCGGTGCGGTCCACGCTGAGCAGATCGGGTTCGTCGGTCAGTTTGTTCTTCGGCTTCGCCACTGGGACATTCTAGCGGTCACCGGTCGCAGACGATGCAAAGCAGGTCGGGGCTACGCCCCGACGCCTTGGAACTTGAACGAAAAACGTAGGTCGGGGCCACGTCCCCGACGCTTTGGCGGAAAAATGCCCTGTCGGCCGCGTAGAGCCCGCCCCGTACTTGATACGGGGGCCGACTTATTAGATGTCGCCGACGATATCCACACCCTTGCCCGGCGTGTACTTGAACGTGGTCGCGGCGAATGCCGGATTGCGCTTCCAACCGCTGAAGCTGATTTTGGTGTTCTGGCCGACGGCATCGAGCACTTCCATCCGGCTCAATCCGCCCCTGCCGAAGCCCAGGCGTGCGGACTGGAAGCTGGCCTCGCCCTCGCTCTTCGGCGTAAGGGTCAGCCATTGCAGGCCGTCGGCGGTACCGGATTCCTTGACGTTGAACTGCTGATCCAGTTTGGCCGGGTCGATCAGCGCCGACAACGGGCTGTTCTGTTCTTCGCTGCCCTGCTCGCGCACGGTGACCTGCTGGAGGTCGGGGTCGTAGACCCACACCTTCTTGCCGTCGGCGACGATGAGCTGCGGGTACGGTTTGGCGTATTCCCAGCGGAACAGGCGCGGCGTGGACAAGGCCACGCGGCCGCTGGAGGATTCCTTGAGCTTGCCCTTGGCATCGTAGACCTGCTGGCTGAACTGCCCGTCCAGGCCCTTGAGGCCGGTGGTGAAGGATTTCAGGTCGTCGCGCGCTCCGGCGCAGGCATTGCCTGCCAGCAGTGCGGCGCCGAGAAAAAAGACACCGAAGGAAAACGTATGGAGGGGCTGTTTCATGAGGATCCCTGGGGAGCGATATGGCGACAGTGTCGCGAGTTGAAGCTGAACACGCACCGATTTGGCTGGACCATCGATGAATCGCGTCGAATCATTGGAACCGGGGCATTAAGTAAAAAGAACCGGGATTAAGTAAAGCCGTTCGTGGTGGCCCTGTCGAACCACGCTCTTGGTGCGGTGCTTCAGGTCCGGCTTACCACACACACTCTGTTGCGCGAAAAGCGTGGTTCGACAGGCTCACCACGAACGGGAATTTATATTCTTGGGTATCCGAATAAAGCTAGATGGATAGCTTTAGCGCACAACCTCCTCTGAAACCTGCGCCGTATTCAAGTCCCCGTATACGATCTGTGCGCGGAATCCGCGGCGTACGTACTGGTAGAGCTCGCGGAAAGCAGGATAGTCGGCGGGCAGGCACAGCTTGTCGGGTCCATGGATGGCGTTGAGGCTGAGGCGATGCGTAGCGGTCACCACCTGCCCTTCCCGCTTCCAGCTGGCTTCATACTCGCCGGCCGCGTTGCTGAAACGGCTGCTGCGCGGGATGGCGATGAGTGGGACCGTCGCAGGGAATTTCAGCGTATAGGTTTCTTCCCGCAGGCTGTCGTTGCAATAGAACGGCGTGGCGTTGGTTTCGCTGGAAGCGGTGGCGTAGATGCCGCGCATCGAATCGGCGCCCGGCGGATCCGGAAGCGTCATTCCGCCGACCACGCTGAAATCGACGTAGTCGGTGGCGTCGAACTCGAACGAATAGCCGAACGGCTTGCCCAGATCGTCCACGTCGCCTTTCAGTTTCAGGCGTCCCACGCCATTGAAGCCGGAAGCGGACATGATGGACTCTTCCACCCGCGCCCGGTTTTGCAAGGTGAGCTGCGAGAACGAGCCGCGCAAACCGATTTCGCCCGAAGCGCCGCTGTCCTGCAGCGTATATCCGCTGACATCGCCGTTGGCGGTGAAGGTGTAGAAACTGTCGGCCCGGTAGGCGCTCACCGCAGGGCTGTTGGCGGGCGTGCGCGAGAGCTTTCCATCCGCTGTGTGCACTACCGGTGCCCCCAGGTCGCTGGCGGGCAGCTGGCCGAAGCGCGCGTACGGGCTGGTGGAATCCAGATAAAGATCGAATTCCGGCAGATAGTTGATCGCGTGGTTGAAGCGGCCCAGCACCGCGACCGGCGGCAAGGTCGGCCCGCCGCCTGCGCCGATCAGCACGGGCGTGCTGGCGATGCCTTTGGCGGCCAGCAGCGCTTCCAGGATCACGGTGTGGTCTTTGCAGTCGCCGTAACGGTTGGCCAGGATGCTGTCGGCCGAATTCGGCTCCAGGCCGCCATTGCCCAGATAGACGGCGACGTAGCGGATGTTCTTGGCGACCCATTCGTAGATCGCGGCCGCTTGCGCGCGGCTGTCGCCGATGCCTTTGGTGATCTCGTCGGCGCGCGACCGCAGGGCCGGGGTGAGCGCGGCCGCTTCGGCGCCTTTCAGCTGGTAGGCACGGCCCATCGCGGAGAAATCGGGATAGGTGCTGGCCATGATGGTGGGGCCGTATTCCCAGCCGGCCGCGGTCCAGTTCTGGTTCTGCATCGGGTTCCTGCGCTGATAGGTCCATGACCAGTGCGCCGTGTCCCCCTCTACTCTGGGGCGATCGCTGCCCTGCACGTCACGGGTGTACAGATGCATGGGCAGGCTTTTCGGCGCTCTCAGGGTGATCTTGGCGTCGTCGTACTGGGTGAACAGGCTCAGGTTTTCCCACAGGCCGAAATAGCCGGGAAAATACGGAGCGTTCTGGCTCTGCCGATAGCGGTAGACCAAGCGCGTGCCGGGCGAGAGATTGGGGAATACGATGACCTTGACCTTGCGGTCGGCGTACATCGCGGCCGAGGCGCTGGAATAACTCTCCTGGGTGTAGATCTTGTCCGCCGGCACGTCGTGGCGCTCGCCGTCGGGCGTCAGCGTGTAAGCCGCCAACACTTCCAGCGACTCCATCTTCTCGCTGTAGCTCAGGCGCACCTGGCTGAAGTTGTCCACGCCGGCCTTGGTCTTGATCAGGATTTCGTATTCGTTGGTTTCCACGCTGGTGGCGTCGGCCTTCACTTCGTAATCGGCACGGTAGCGGACGAAGCTGAAGCTGTTGACGGGTTCCTGCGCGGCGGCGGGCTGTGGCTCCGTTGGAGCAGTCGTCTGGGTCGAGCTCGCCGGTTCTTGCGCCAAGGTGGCGGAAGAAAAGGCGATCAACAGCAGTGCGGCGATAGGTCGCATGCGCATTTTCCGGTTATCCGATGGAGTGCCGCAGGAATGCGGTCGTTGCCGGCGTCATCAGTCGCGCGGCGGCGGCGCCAGCACGCTGCGATCGCCGTTGTGTTCGGGCGGAGTCACTACGCCTGCCGCTTCCATGGCTTCGACCAGGCGCGCGGCGCGGTTGTAGCCGATCTTCAGCCGGCGCTGCACGCCGGAGATGGAGGCCCGGCGCGTTTCGGTGACGATGCGCACCGCTTCGTCGTAGAGCGGGTCGCTTTCGGCGTCGCCCGATCCCGCCGCGGCTTCGGGCAGGCCGGTGGCTCCGACCACGGTGCCGTCGCCCATGGTCTGGATTTCCTCCAGCACGCCTTCGATGTAGTCGGCCTTGCCGGTGGCTTTCAGATGCTCGACCACGCGGTGCACTTCTTCGTCGCTGACGAAGGCGCCATGGATGCGCTCGGGCATGGCGGTGCCGGGCGGCAGGTAAAGCATGTCGCCCATGCCCAGCAGCGTTTCGGCGCCCGACTGGTCCAGGATGGTGCGCGAATCGATCTTGCTGGAAACCTGGAAGGCGATGCGGGTGGGGATATTGGCCTTGATCAGGCCGGTGATCACGTCCACCGACGGGCGCTGCGTGGCCAGGATCAGGTGCATGCCGGCGGCGCGCGATTTCTGCGCCAGGCGCGCGATCAGTTCCTCCACCTTCTTGCCGACGATCATCATCATGTCGGCGAATTCGTCGATGAAGATAACGATGAAAGGCAACGTCTCCAGCGGCATCGGCGCTTCGGACAAATCGGGGTTGGGCTTGAACAGCGGATCCATCAATGGCTGCCCGGCATCCTGGGCATCCTTGACCTTCTTGTTGAAGCCGCCCAGGTTGCGCACGCCCACCGCGCTCATGAGCTTGTAGCGGCGCTCCATTTCCGCCACGCACCAGCGCAGGCCGTTGGCAGCCTCCTTCATGTCGGTGACCACCGGCGCCAGCAGATGCGGAATGCCCTGGTAGACGGACAGCTCCAGCATCTTCGGGTCGATCATCAGGATGCGCACGTCCTTGGCGCTGGCTTTGTACAGCAGGCTCAGAACCATGGCGTTGACCGCAACGGACTTGCCCGAGCCGGTGGTGCCGGCGACCAGCAAGTGCGGCATGCGCGCCAGATCGGCCACGGTCGGGCGGCCGGCGATGTCCTTGCCCAAGGCAATCGTCAGCGGGCTGGGCGACTTGTCGTATTCCTTGGAACGCAACAGCTCGCTGAGGTAGATCATCTCGCGGCTGGTATTGGGGATTTCCAGACCGATCACCGACTTGCCGGGAATCACGTCCACCACGCGCACGGATTTCACGCTGAGGCCGCGGGCGATGTCCTTGTCCAGCGAATTGACCTGGCTGACCTTCACGCCGGGCGCGGGTTCCATCTCGAAACGCGTGATCACCGGCCCCGGATAGGCGCCGACCACCTGCACGTCGATGCGGAAGTCCTTGAGCTTGAATTCGATCTGGCGCGACAGGGTTTCCAGGGTTTCCTCGGAATACCCCCGGGTCTGCGGCTTGGGATCGTCCAGCAGCGACAGCGGCGGAATGCCGGAGTCGTCGCCACCGGTACCGTGGAACAACGGGATCTGCTGCTCGCGCTTGGCGCGGTCGCTCTTTTCGATCACCGGTGCCGGCGGCGGTTCGATGTGCACGGGTTCGCGGCGGGCGCGCTGCACCGCGTCCACCTTGCGGACTTCCTCGCGCTCCTCGCGCAGCACGCGGGTCTGTTGCCATTCCGCCGCTTGATGGGTGCCGCGGCGGAACAGCGCCGGCAACGCCATCACGCCCTTGCCGATGCGCTCCATCACTGCGAACCAGGACAGGCCGGTGGCCAGGGTCACCGAAACCAGGAACAGGGCCAGCAGGAATAGATTGCCGCCCAGGCTGCCGAACAAGGTGTTGAGCGAACTACCCACCAGCTTGCCGAGGATGCCGCCCGGCCCTGCGGAGAAATCCGCGGCGGGCAGGTCACGCATGAACAGCAGTCCAGTCGATGAAATCAGGAAGCCCACGATGCCGACCAGGCGTAGCGCCGGCCCCAGGTCGGCCTCGCCATCGCCATCGGTATCCATGCCAAACAGCGCTATCCACGCGACCACGCCCAGCATGATCGGCAGCAGGAAGGCCACATAGCCGCAGAACGAAAGCAGCAATGCCGCCACCCAAGCCCCTACTCGTCCGCCCAGATTATGGATGGGTGCGGTCAGGCTACCGGACTGCGTCCAGCTGGGATCGTCGGGCGAATACGTGAACAGACTCGCCAGCAGATAGAGCAGCAATGGCGCGATGGCGATCAGCGCAAGATCGCGCCACAGGCGCTGGCGGCGCGGATTGACCGCCGACGCCTGCTTGCGGGCGGCCGAATTGGCGCCCTTGGCTTTGGAAGTTTCCGGAAGCTGCTTTGCCACCTATCGACCAGACCTTAAGAATGCTGCATTAGTCTTTGATAATAAACGAATCAGGAAGGGATTTCAGTAGCAATCCGCCATTGTGATGCGATTACCGGTAACCGAGGATCTCCATGATCCCGTTCGTGGTGAGCCTGTCGAACCACGCTTTTCGCGGACGAGCTCAGTATTCGGTGCTAACCCGCAAAGAGCGTGGTTCGACAGGCTCACCACGAACGGGGCTATGAGATCGCCACAAACCAATACGCATCAGCGCATTCCACCGGTACGCCTTGATTCAACTTCGCCCCACCGCCACTCTATGCGCTTGCCGAAGCGATGCGAAAACGCAGCCGCATCGCCTTTCCCACCTTCATTTTGAGTATACATGAGCACTTCAAAGCACTGCCGTCTCTTGATCCTGGGTTCCGGCCCCGCCGGTTGGACCGCCGCTGTCTATGCCGCGCGGGCCAACCTCAAGCCGGTCCTGATCACCGGGCTGCAGCAAGGGGGTCAGCTGATGACCACCACCGAAGTGGACAACTGGCCGGGCGACGCCCACGGCCTGATGGGCCCGGACCTGATGACGCGCATGCAGGCGCATGCCGAGCGCTTCGACACCGAGGTGATCTTCGACCACATCCACACCGTGGACTTGGCCCAGCGCCCGTTCAAGCTGATCGGCGACAACGGCGAGTACACCGCCGACGCCCTGGTGATCGCCACCGGCGCTACTGCCAAGTACCTGGGCCTGGAATCGGAAGAGCACTTCAAGGGCCGCGGCGTGTCCGCCTGCGCCACCTGTGACGGGTTCTTCTACCGCGACCAGGATGTGGTGGTGGTGGGCGGCGGCAACACGGCTGTCGAGGAAGCGCTTTATCTCTCCAATAT
The DNA here is from genome assembly GCF_900104085.1 of Pseudoxanthomonas sp. CF125. Classification (GTDB taxonomy): domain Bacteria; phylum Pseudomonadota; class Gammaproteobacteria; order Xanthomonadales; family Xanthomonadaceae; genus Pseudoxanthomonas_A. The sequence goes on along the minus strand of NZ_FNLD01000001.1, from coordinate 632,580 downwards.
CGCCCGCAAGGTCTACCTGGTGCATCGCCGCGACACTCTGCGCGCGGAAAAGATCATGCAGGACAAGCTGTTCGCCAAGGTCCAGTCCGGCAAGATCGAACTGGTCTGGCACCACGCGGTCGACGAAGTGCTGGGCAACGAGGCCGGCGTCACCGGCGTGCGGGTCAAGTCGGTGCAGGACGACAGCACGCGTGAGATCACCGCGCACGGGCTGTTCGTGGCCATCGGCCATACGCCCAATACCAGCCTGTTCGAGGGGCAGCTGGCGATGAAGAACGGCTACATCACCATCCGCACGGGCCTGGACGGCGAAGCCACCGCCACCACCGTGCCGGGCGTGTTCGCTGCCGGCGATGTGGCCGACCAGGTCTACCGACAGGCCATTACCTCGGCCGGTTTCGGTTGCATGGCCGCGCTGGATGCCGAGCGCTTCCTCGATAAGGACGCCTGAATAGCCGCATCCTCGCAACGGCCGCGCAGGGCATGGACAAGATCCTGATCAAGCACTGCCTGTTCTATGGCAGCTATCTCGCGTTCCCGTTCATTGCTTACCTGCTTTGGCGGATGCGCAAGTCGGGAAAGCGCGTACGCATGTTCGCGGGCTGCCTGCTGGCGCTAAGTCTGTTGTTCGTATGGGCGCGGTTCGTCGAGCCGCAGATGATTCGGGTGCGGGAAACCACGCTTTCCGGAACCGGCATGAATGCCGACATCGCCCTTATCAGCGATATCCATCTGGGAATCTACAAGGACCCGGAGTTCCTCGAGCGCATCGTCGGCCGCATCAATACCTTGCCGGCCGATGCAATCGTAATCGCGGGTGATTTGACCTACGAGCCAGAACCAGGCGCGTTGCCTGCGCTTTTCGCCCCGCTCGCCCGGGCGCGCAAGCCGGTGTATGCCGTATTGGGCAACCACGACCAGCAGGCTCCCGGCCCGGATATCGACCAGGCCTTGCGCCAAGCGCTGACCGATCACGGGGTGGAGATCCTCGAAGGCCGTCTCGTCGATACACGATCCGGCTATCGCTGGGCGGGATTGGGCGATCGCTGGGCAGGCAAGGACGATCCTGCTTTCCTCAAGGCCAGGCCCGCGGCTGTGCCCACGATCGTGGTCGCGCACAACCCGGACAGCGCGATGGGGCTGGCACCGACCGATGCGGCGATCGTGCTGGCCGGACATACGCACGGCGGACAGATCCGGATTCCCTGGCTATACCGGCGTGTCATACCCAGCGCTTATGGCTTCGACCGTTCCGAGCAGTTCGCCCATACTCGGGAAGGGGATGTGCGCGTCTTCGTTACCACGGGGGTCGGAGAAATCGGACTGCCCATGCGCTTGTTCAACCCGCCTACCATCGATCTACTGCACCTGCGCCCTTGATGCCTTCTGTGCGCACGCTCGACACCTTGAGCCGAATTCCCGCGGCGCAGTGGGATGCGCTGCACGACGGCCGCAACCCATTCGTTCGTCACGCCTTCTTGTCCGGTCTTGAGGAACACGGCTGCCTGCGCGAGGACTGGGGCTGGATTCCACAGCACATCACCTTGTGGGAAGGCAGTGAACTGGTGGCTGCCGCCCCCGGCTACTTGAAAACCAATTCGCACGGCGAATTCGTGTTCGACCATGCCTGGGCGCACGCCTACGCGCAGTATGGACGGGACTACTTCCCCAAGTGGCTGGGCGCGGTGCCCTACTCGCCCGTCACCGGGCCGCGCCTGCTTGCGCGCACGCAGGCGCATAGGACAGCCCTACTGGACGCCACTATCGTGCAGGCGCGCGATGGCCGCTTGTCCTCAGCCCACATCAATTTCCACACGGACGAGGAGGATTCCACGTTCGGCCCTGAATGGCTGGCCCGTACCGATGTGCAATACCACTGGCGCAACGAAGCGGGCTGGAAGGATTTCGACGGCTTCCTCGCCGCCTTCGACCACAAGCACCGCAAGAACATCCGCCAGGAACGCGCCAAGGTGCAGCGCGCCGGCATCGGCTTCCGCGTCGTGCACGGCGACGAGGCCAGCGACGAGGACCTGGCGACCATGTTCGCCTTCTACCTGCTGACGTTCCGCGATTATGGAAACTCTCCCGCGCTGACCCTGGAATTCATCCGCCATTTGGCCCGAACGATGCCTCGCAACCTGGTGCTGTTTCTGGCCGAGCGCGAAAGCCGTCCGATAGCAGGTGCGATGTGCCTGCGCGGCGGCGACACGCTTTACGGCCGCTATTGGGGTGCCAGCGAAACCTCGCCCGGGCTGCATTTCGAAACCTGCTACTACCAGGGCATCGAATACTGCCTGCGCGAAGGCCTGAAGGTCTTCGAACCCGGCGCCCAGGGCGAGCACAAGCTGGCACGTGGCTTTCTGCCGACCTTTGTGCGCAGCCGGCACTGGATCGCCGATGCGGACTTCGCCGATGCGCTGAAGCACTGGTGCGCCGAGGAAACCCGCTCGGTGCAGCGCTATGCCGCCACGCTGGCCTCCCATTCCCCTTTCCGCCACCTGTAGGAGCGGGCCCTGCCCGCGACGCTTTTGCTGGTCGTCAAAATAGAGCTTCGCGGGCAGGGCCCGCTCCTACAATGGAGGGATGAGCCGCCATCCTGTCTTGCTTGGCATTGATCCGGAATCGCCCTTCCCTCCGGCCGAGGCCGCGCTGCGCCAGCCCGATGGTCTGCTGGCCATCGGCGGAGATCTTTCTCCGAGGCGCCTGCTCAACGCCTACCGCCAAGGCATCTTCCCCTGGTATTCCCAAGGCCAGCCGGTGCTGTGGTGGACGCCGGATCCGCGCATGGTGTTCCGTACGGAAGGCGTCCGGTTGTCCTCGCGTTTCCGGCGGCAGCTGCGCCGAAGCGCGTGGCAGGTGCGCGCCGACACCGCGTTCGCCAGCGTGGTCGCCGCTTGCGCCGGCACGCCCCGGCCGGGCCAGGACGGCACCTGGATCACCGATGACATGCAGGCCGCTTACCTGGAGTTGCACCGGCTGGGCCATGCGCATTCGGTCGAGGTCTTCGATGTCGGGGATTCGAATGAAAACCGCCTGGTCGGCGGCATTTACGGGGTGGCGATCGGCCGGATGTTTTTCGGCGAAAGCATGTACAGCGGGGAATCCGGCGGGTCCAAGGTGGCGCTGGCCGCGCTGGCGCTGCGTTTGCGCGAATGGGGATGGCCGCTGATCGATGCCCAGGTGGAAAATCCGCACCTGTCCAGCCTGGGGGCGGAAAGCTGGCCGCGTTCCCGGTTCCTGGCCCAGGTGGGCGTGCTTACCCGGATCCCGGAAGCTGGGGGCGTTTGGACCCGGCGCTTCGGCATAATCCAGGCCGCCGCACTAGCGGAAGTCAGCGCCGATTAACGCATTTTTTGCATGCACGGCGGCCGGCGCGTAGAATCCCCGCTCTTACGGCCCACGCCGCTCGCTACACCTACAGGTTTACATGTCGAAAGACGACTCAATCGAATTCGAAGGCACCGTCACCGAGACGCTGCCCAACACCATGTTCCGGGTCAAGCTGGAGAACGGGCACGAAATCATCGCCCACATCTCCGGCCGCATGCGCAAGAACTACATCCGCATCCTCACCGGCGACAAGGTAAAGGTCGAAATGACCCCCTACGACCTGACCAAGGGTCGCATCACATACCGGATGAAGTAATTTCATCAAGTCATTGATAACAAAGGCGACTTCGGTCGCCTTTGTCGTTCTTGCAGAATCTGCGCCCTAACCGGCCGCCTACCGACTTTGCATGCTTTGGTCTGAGCACGTGCGATTGGTCACCGACACTTCAAGCAGATTCATGCCTGCCCCGGGTTGCCTAACCTGAGCTCAGCCCACTTCCGGGCTGTCATCCTGGTCAGGCTCAGATGTTCAAGCTCAAATCGACAATGATTCTCGTGGCCCTTTTGGGTTTCGCGACCGCAGCCCACGCTCAGCAGGACAACGACAAGCTGGCGGATTGCGTCGACCTGCCTACCGATTACCAGGCCACGCGCTTCGGTTCCCAGTACCTGCTGGTCAAAGACGGCGATAACTACTACCGGCTCGGATTCGGCGGCAGTTGCAGCGCCATTTCCCTCTCATCAAGCGTCAAGATCAGCACTGAAGGCCAGGCCAACCGGCTGTGCCCGAAGGAAACAAAAATTTCGACCAAGCGCGACAGCTGCAATGTGCGCGAAGTGATACGTGTGGACGAGCACGAATACCAGCAATACGCCCGCAAGAATCGATGATGGCGGAATAAACCCAGCGTTATGGACAAAAAAGGCGGCCGAACGGCCGCCTTTTCCATCCGTGTCTGGATTGCCGCCTAGACAGTCGCAGGCAACAGCCGCTCCGGTTCGGATTGGGCGACGACCACCAGGTCGTCGTCCTTCACGTCGATGCTGACGCGCCCGCCGCCCACCAGCTTGCCGAACAGCAACTCGTCGGCCAGCGGACGTTTGACCTTGTCCTGGATCAGGCGGGACATCGGGCGTGCGCCCATCAACGGGTCGAAACCGTGCTTGGCCAGCCAGTCGCGTGCGGCCGGCGTGCTGGACAGGCTTACGTGCTTCTCCTGCAGCAGCATTTCCAGCTCGATCAGGAACTTGTCCACCACGCGCTGGATATGATCGAAGCCCAACCCCTGGAACTGCACCACCGCGTCCAGGCGATTGCGGAATTCGGGAGTGAAGCTCTTGCGGATCACTTCCATCGCATCAGTGGAATGGTCCTGCTGGGTGAAACCGATGGTGCGCCGCGCCGCCTGGGTGGCGCCGGCATTGGTGGTCATCACCAGGATCACGTTCTTGAAATTGGCTTCGCGACCGTTGGTGTCGGTGAGGATGCCGCGGTCCATGACCTGCAACAGGATGTTGAAAATATCCGGGTGCGCCTTCTCGACTTCGTCCAGCAACAGCACGCAATGCGGGGTCTTGACGATCTTCTCGGTCAGCAGGCCGCCCTGGTCGAAACCGACGTAGCCCGGAGGCGCGCCGATCAGGCGGCTGACCGAATGCGATTCCATGTATTCGCTCATGTCGAAGCGCACCAGTTCTATACCCAGCTGCAGCGCCAGCTGCTTGGTCACCTCGGTCTTGCCCACGCCGGTGGGGCCGGCGAACAGGAAATTGCCGATCGGCTTGTCCGGATTGGCCAGGCCCGAGCGGGCCAGCTTGATCGCAGAGGCCAGCGTCTCGATGGCCGGATCCTGGCCGAAGATCACCATCTTCAGGTTGCGCTCCAGGTGCTGCAGCACGTCCTTGTCGGACGAGGACACCTGCTTGGCAGGAATACGCGCCATCTTGGCCACGATGGTCTCGATTTCCTCGACGTCGATCAGGCTCTTGCGCACGCCCTCGGGCAGCAGCTGCTGGCGCGCACCGGCCTCGTCGATGACGTCGATGGCCTTGTCGGGCAGCAGGCGGTCGCCGATGTGCTTGACCGACAGGTCCACCGCCGCCTGCAACGCGTCGTCGGCATAGGTGACGTGGTGGTGGGCTTCGTATTTTGGCTTCAGGCCCTGCAGGATCTCGAAGGTTTCGCCGACGGTGGGTTCGACGATGTCGATCTTCTGGAAGCGGCGCGCCAGGGCGCGGTCTTTTTCGAAGATGCCGCGGTATTCCTGGAAGGTGGTGGAACCGATGCAGCGCAGCTCGCCCGAAGCCAGCGCGGGCTTGATCAGATTGCTGGCGTCCATGGTGCCGCCGCTGGCCGAGCCGGCGCCGATGATGGTGTGGATTTCGTCGATGAACAGGATGGCCCCAGGCAGCTTCTTGATCGCCGAGAGCACGCCCTTCAGGCGCTTTTCGAAGTCGCCGCGGTACTTGGTGCCCGCGACCAGCGCGCCCAGGTCCAGTGAGAAGATGGTCGCATCCAGCAGCACTTCGGGCACCTGCCCTTCGACGATGCGCTTGGCCAGACCCTCGGCCAGGGCGGTCTTGCCCACGCCGGCCTCGCCCACATAGAGCGGATTGTTCTTGCGGCGGCGGCACAGGACCTGGATGGTGCGCTCGACCTCGTCGGCGCGGCCCACCAGCGGATCGATCTTGCCGCTGCGCGCCAGTTCGTTGAGGTTGCTGGCGAATTCGGCCAAGGCGTCGCCCTTGCCCTCGCCCTCGGCACCCTCGCCGGTCTTGCCCTCGCCTTCGGGGTGGCCGCCGGATTCGTGCTCCTCGCCCTGCTTGGCGATACCGTGCGACAGGTAATTGACCACGTCCAGGCGGGTGACGTCCTGCTGGGTCAGGAAATAGACCGCGTGGGAGTCTTTTTCGCCGAAGATCGCAACCAGCACGTTGGCGCCGGTGACTTCCTTCTTGCCCGAGGACTGCACGTGGTAGACCGCGCGCTGGAGCACGCGCTGGAAGCCCAGGGTGGGCTGGGTGTCGCGCCCATCATCCTCGGCCAGGCGCGAAACGGAGGCCTCGATGGCCTGTTCCAGGTCGTTGCGCAGGCGTGGGGCGTCGCCGCCGCAAGCCTTGAGCACGGCCTGGGCCGAAGCGTTGTCCAGCAGGGCCAGCAGCAGGTGCTCCACGGTCATGAATTCATGCCGGGCTTCACGGGCGCGCTTGTAGCACTGGCCGATGGTTTGCTCTAGATCTTTGCTGAACATGGGTTACTCCGACTGCTGTTCCCCACAATATGAGGCCTGTCCGGCGGATTTCCACAACCCTTTCGGGTTTCAGTGTTCAGGATATGGAAAGCACCAATGGCCAAAGGCCAAGCTCAAGATCTGGCCGCCGCTGGCTCCCATTTGCCCTTTACCCTTCTCCCTTCACCGCTTTTACGCCTTTTCCATCGTGCACAACAGCGGGTGCTGGCTCATCCGTGCGTATTCGTTGACCTGGGAGACCTTGGACTCGGCCACTTCGCGGGTATAGACCCCGCAGACGCCGCGCCCCCGGGTATGGACGTGCAGCATCACCTGGGTGGCTTTTTCGATATCCATGGCGAAGAACTGCTGCAGTACCAGCACCACGAAATCCATCGGGGTGTAGTCGTCGTTGAGCAGCAGTACCTGGTACAGCGGCGGGCGCGCCACCTCCGGTTTGCTGGTCTCCACCAATACGCTGTGGTCGCGTTCGTTTTCGTTATTGCGGGGCATGGGAGAATTATACGGATTGGACGGGCCGCATCGCTGCCCGCACAATTCATGAAATCACTGGAGAACCGCCTTGCACAGGAAATCGCCCCTCAAGTCCCTCTCGCTGGCCCTCGGTATCGGCCTTGTAATATCCGCGCCACTGGGCGCCCAGGAAACGGAAAGCACCGTTCCGGATGCGCGCATCAAGGCCCAGCTGACCGAGCTGGGCTACAAGTACGAGCTGGACGAGGACAACGATTTCAAACTGGTCTTCGAGGTTGGCGACGAGGGCCGCAGCCAGATCGTATACGTGCTGTCCGGGGTGGAGACCTATGGCGAGCACTCGGTGCGCGAAGTCTGGTCGCCGGCCTACGAATCGCCCACCGAGGATTTCCCCGGGCCTGTGGCCAACCGCCTGCTGGAGGCCTCCAACATCGCCAAGCTGGGCGCCTGGGTGAAGCAGGGGAAGAACGCGACCTTCGTGATCAAGATTCCATCCGATGCCAGCAAGGAAGAACTGGACGATGCTATCGACGCGGCCATCAAGCTTGCCGACGAAATGGAAAACGAACTCAGTCCCGGCCAGGACGATCTGTAAGTGAGTTACCGCGAAGGCCGTTTCTGGCAGCCTGACGTGACCGTGGCCACTGTGGTGGTGCGCGACGGACGCCTGTTGATGGTCGAGGAACGGGCCCAGGGCAAGCTGGTGTTCAATCAGCCGGCCGGCCATCTGGAGCCGGATGAAAGCCTGTCCGAAGCGGCCCTGCGCGAGACCCGCGAAGAAACCGGTTGGGAGGTGAAATTGACGGCATTCATCGGCGCCTACCAATGGAAAGCCGTCGATTCCGATGGCAGCGGCGACCGGCATTACCTGCGTTTCGCTTTCGCCGCCGAGCCGCTGAGCCACGACGCGGCGCGCGAGCTGGATGAAGGCATCGTGCAGGCGTTGTGGATGACGCCCGCGGAATTGCAGGAACAGCAGGCGCGTCACCGCAGCCCGCTGGTCTGGCAGGTGGTGCAGGACTACCTGGCGGGACGCCGCTCGCCGCTATCGATGCTGCAGCAGATCGCATGAGCACGCCGCGCGTCATCGTGGGCGTGTCGGGCGGCGTTGATTCGTCGGTGGCCGCCCTGCAGCTGGTGAGGGACAGCGAACGGACCGGCGACTCAGTGGCCGGGCTGTTCATGCAGAACTGGGCCGACGACGGCAGCGGCGACTGCCGCGCGGAAGAGGATCGCCGGGATGCGGTGGCGGTCTGCGGAAAACTGGGGATCCCCTTCCATTTCCGCGATTTTTCCGCCGAATACTGGCAAGGAGTGTTCTCGCATTTCCTTGCCGAATACGCCGCCGGCCGCACGCCCAATCCGGACGTGCTGTGCAATCGGGAAGTGAAATTCAAGCATTTCCTGGATGCGGCGCGCGAACTGGGCGCCGAGAAGATCGCCACTGGCCACTATGCGCGCATCGCTCACGAGCGCGGCATGTCCAAGTTGCTGCGCGCGGTGGATCGTAACAAGGACCAGAGCTACTTCCTGCATCAGCTGGGCCAGGCCCAGTTGTCGGCGACCTTGTTTCCGGTGGGCGAGCTGCAGAAATCGGATTTGCGCGATATCGCCCGCCAAGCCGGATTGCCGACCCACGACAAGAAGGATTCCACTGGCATCTGTTTCATCGGCGAGCGTGATTTCCGCGAGTTTCTCGGCCGCTACCTGCCCGCCAGGACCGGCGAGATGCGGGACCCCGGCGGACAGAAGATCGGCGAGCACCCCGGAGTTTTCTATTTCACTCTCGGCCAGCGCGAGGGCCTGCAGATCGGCGGCGTGCGCGGCCGCGCGGCCGCCCCGTGGTATGTGGTCGGCAAGGACGTGGCCAGCAATGTGCTGTACGTGGATCAGGACACGGCGAGCCCTTACCTGCAATCCACGGCGTTGTGGTCGGAAGCCACGCACTGGGTGGCAGGAGATCCTCCGGCCGATGAGTTCGTATGCACGGCGCAGACGCGCTACCGGCAGGCGGACGAACCCTGCCGCGTAAAAGTCACGGACGACGGCGCATTGGAAGTAGTTTTTTCGAATCCCCAACGGGCCGTGACCCCGGGACAATCGGTGGTGCTTTACCAGGGCGATGTGTGCCTGGGCGGTGCGGTGATCGCGCGCACCAATGCGCCTCTGGAACAGAAATTAGCGGAGCAGGCAGCTTGAGCAGACCCCTTCCAGAACGCGTGCTGGCCTTGGCCGGCGTGGTCCAGGCGCTGGCCCAGGTGCGGCGCATCGCAGAGACCGGCCAGTCCGACGCCAGCGCGGTGCAGACTGTGCTGGACAGCGTGTTCCGCATCGATGCCGACACGCCGCAGGCCGTCTACGGCCGTGCCTCCGATCTGGCGCCCGGCTTGCGCCTGCTGCGCGACTATTTCAACAAGGAAACCGCCGACGACGGCCTGCCCCGCCTTGCGCTGGCGGTATTGCAGCTGGAAAGGCGCTTCGTGGGCGAAACCAATACCGTGGCGGCGGTGGCCAGCGGAATAAACGAGATATCGGCCCAGGCCGAGTCCGCCGGCAGCACGCATCCGGACGTGCTTTCGGCATTGGGCACGTTGTACGCGGACACCATCAGCCACCTGCGCCCACGTGTGATGGTGCAGGGAAATCCGCACTATCTGGGCCAGCCTGGCGTGGTGGCGGAGATCCGCGCCATTCTGCTGGCGGCGGTGCGTTCGGCGGTGCTGTGGCGGCAGCTCGGCGGCAGCTATTGGGATTTCCTGTTCTCGCGCCGTGCGATGGCCGATGCGGCCAGCGAGTGGTTGCGTTAAAACCACTGTAGGAGCTGCGTAAGCTGCGACCGGATGGTATGAGTCCGTGTAGCCATTCGTTGCATAGAACGTTTATGGGGTCGCAGCTTACGCAGCTCCTACAACTTCCCGCCAATGAAAACCCGGAACGAAGCCCGGGTTTTCATTGCGGAAGTTGCCGTCGCGATCAGGCAGTTACAGTATCCGCTACGTCCTTGTAGTCCTCGATCTGATCGAAGTTCATATAGCGGTAGATCTCGGCACCGTTGGCGCTCAATACGCCCATGTCGGCCATGTATTCGGCCTTGGTGGGAATACGCCCCAGGCGCGAGCAGATCGCGGCCAGTTCCGCCGAGCCCAGGTACACGTTCGAGTTCTTGCCCAACCGGTTGGGGAAATTGCGCGTGCTGGTGGAGAACACGGTGGCGCCTTCGCGCACCTGCGCCTGGTTGCCCATGCACAGCGAGCAACCTGGCATTTCCATGCGCGCGCCGGCGGTGCCGAAGGTGCCGTAGTGGCCTTCCTTGGTCAGTTCGGCCGCATCCATCTTGGTCGGCGGCGCGACCCACAGCTTGGTCGGGATATCGCGCTTGCCTTCCAGCAGTTTCGATGCCGCGCGGAAGTGGCCGATGTTGGTCATGCAGGAACCGATGAATACTTCCTCGATCGGCGCGCCGGCGACTTCGGACAGCGTCTTCACGTCGTCCGGATCGTTCGGGCAGGCGACGATGGGCTCGTGCACGTCGGCCAAGTCGATGTCGATGATCGCAGCGTATTCGGCATCGGCATCGCGTTCCAGCAATTGTGGATCGGCCAGCCATGCTTCCATGGCCTTGATGCGGCGGGTGATGGAACGCACGTCCTGGTAGCCCTCGGCGATCATCCACTTCAGCATCACGATATTGCTGTTGATGTACTCGATGATCGGCGCTTTGTCCAAATGCACGGTGCAGCCGGCGGCGGAGCGTTCGGCCGAGGCGTCGGACAGTTCGAACGCCTGCTCCACTTTCAGGTTCGGCAGGCCTTCGATCTCGAGGATGCGGCCGGAGAAGATGTTCTTCTTGCCCTGCTTGGCGACCGTCAGTAGACCGGATTTGATGGCGTACAGCGGAATCGCGTTGACCAGATCGCGCAAGGTCACGCCCGGCTGCAGTTCGCCCTTGAAGCGCACCAGCACTGATTCGGGCATGTCCAGCGGCATCACGCCGGTGGCCGCGGCGAAGGCAACCAGGCCGGAGCCTGCCGGAAACGAAATACCTATCGGGAAGCGCGTGTGCGAGTCGCCGCCGGTGCCGACGGTGTCGGGCAGCAGCATGCGGTTGAGCCAGCTGTGGATGATGCCGTCGCCCGGACGCAACGGAATGCCGCCGCGCGTGCTGATGAAGGCCGGCAGCTCGTGATGGGTCTTGACGTCCACCGATTTCGGATAAGCCGCCGTATGGCAGAACGACTGCATCACCAGGTCGGCTGAAAAGCCCAGGCAAGCCAGATCCTTCAATTCATCGCGCGTCATCGGGCCGGTGGTGTCCTGTGAACCCACCGAGGTCATCTTCGGCTCGCAATACGTGCCCGGACGCATGCCTTTGCCTTCCGGCAGACCGCAGGCGCGGCCGACCATCTTCTGCGCCAGGGTGAAGCCCTTGCCGGTATCGGCGGGCACCTGCGGCAGGCGGAACAAAGTGGACGGCGGCAGGCCCAGCGCTTCGCGCGCCTTGGCGGTCAGGCCGCGGCCGATGATCAGCGGGATGCGGCCGCCGGCGCGCACTTCGTCGAAGAGCACGTCCGACTTGACCTGGAATTCGGCGATCACTTCGCCGTTCTTGAGCGCCTTGCCTTCGTACGGACGCAATTCGACCACATCGCCCATGTTCATCTGGGTGACGTCGAGTTCGATCGGCAGCGCGCCGGCGTCTTCCATCGTGTTGTAGAAAATAGGCGCGATCTTGCTGCCCAGGCACACGCCGCCGAAACGCTTGTTGGGAATGAAGGGAATGTCCTCACCGGTGAACCACAGCACCGAGTTGGTCGCCGATTTGCGGCTGGAACCGGTGCCGACCACATCGCCCACGTAGGCGACCAGATGGCCCTTTTCCTTCAGCGATTCGATGAACTTCACCGGGCCGCGCTTGCCGTCTTCCTCGGGCGTGATGCCATCGCGCTTGTTCTTGAGCATGGCGAGCGCGTGCAGCGGGATATCAGGACGCGTGGTGGCGTCCGGCGCGGGCGACAGATCGTCGGTGTTGGTTTCGCCGGTCACCTTCAGCACGGTGACGGTGAGGCTTTGCGGCACTTCGGGGCGGCTGGTGAACCATTCGGCCTCGGCCCAGCTCTTGATCACGCCCTGCGCGTGGGCGTTGCCGGCATCGGCCTTGTCCTTGACGTCATGGAAGGCGTCGAACATCAGTAGCGTCTTCTTCAGCGCTTCGGCGGCGATGGCGCCCAGCTGCGCGTCGTCCAGCAGCTCCACCAACGGATGGATGTTGTAGCCGCCCAGCATGGTGCCGAGCAGCTCGGTCGCGCGTTCACGTGAAATCAGCGCGCACTTTTCGCTGCCGAACGCCACCGCCGCCAGATACGACGCCTTGACCTTGGCCGCGTCGTCCACGCCCGCCGGTACGCGATGAGTGATCAGGTCGACCAGGAAGGCTTCTTCGCCCGCAGGCGGGGTCTTCAGCAGTTCGATCACCTCGGCGGTCTGTTGCGCGGACAGCGGCAGCGGCGGAATTCCGAGCGCGGCGCGTTCGGCAACGTGTTGGCGGTAGGCTTGAAGCATGGATACGTCTCCGGGTAAATCGATTGAAGTGTGAAAGGCTCAGGCTGCAGGAACGATCAGCTTGAGGCCCTTGAAATAGTCGCGGTAGAAGCTGTCGTCGCGGGTGATCAGTCCATCGCATTGCAGCAGTGCGTGGGCGCCGATCAGGAAATCGGGAACCGCGCGGCTGCGGGCGCCGCCACGCTGGCGGTAGCGCCGCTGCATTTCGCCGGCGCGCAACGCCGATTTGGCTTCCAGGGCGTTGAAACGGATGCTCATTTCCTCCAGCACGCTCAGGGCCTCGGAGCCATCGCGCAAGGCGCTGCAGACTTCGGCCAGCGCCACGTCACAGACCACCACGGGTCCATTGCTCAGGCATTGACGCAGGCAGGCTTCGGCGGCATCGGCCTGCGGGCCGTCGGCCAGCAGGTCCACCAGCACCGAAGAATCGATGGCGATCATGACAAGGTCGTCTCAGGGGCGCGTTTCAAGGATCTAGCGGATCGCCGGGCGCGCGCCCGCGGATGGCGCGCATGGCCTCGTCGGTGGAATCGAAGCCATCCAATTTGAAGCGGCCGCGTGCGCGGGAAATCGCATCGTCCACGCTCTTGCGCAGGACGATACGGCCGTTCTCCAGCTCGACTTTCAGGATGCTGCCCTTGGTAAGGCCCAGAGCATCGCGCACTGCCTTGGGCAGGGTGATCTGGCCACGTTCGGCGACGGTCGCTTCCATCGGCATGCTCCTCAGGTATGCCGCAATAATACGTACTTTATTATCCATACTCAAGCGCGCATACTGCGTAGGTCGGGGCTACGTCCCCGACCCTGTGCATCCGGAACGTCGGGAGCGTAGCTCCGACCTACATTGGTCGTAAGGTGGATGACACCCCGATTGGGGATAATCACTGAACGGTCGATGCGGTATGACGGCCTGACCCGCAGCAAGCGCCAACCGCGCCCTCCCCCAGCTACAGGAGCCTCCCGATGAGTGATTCCTTCGCCACCCGTACCTCCCTGCAGGTCAATGGCAAGTCCTACACCTACTTCAGCCTGCCCAAACTGGGCCAGCGCTTCGACCCCGGATCGAGTCCGGGGCAGGCATTCGCCCGCCTGCCCTACTCCATGAAGATCCTGCTGGAGAACCTGCTGCGCCACGAAGACGGCGGCATGACCGTGGGCAAGGACCATATCGAAGCGGTGGCGCAGTGGGATGCGACCCGCGAGCCGGACACCGAAATCGCCTTCATGCCGGCGCGGGTGGTGCTGCAGGATTTCACCGGCGTGCCCTGCGTGGTCGATCTGGCCGCCATGCGCGATGCGGTGGGAAAATTGGGTGGCAAGGCCAGCCAGATCAACCCGCTGATTCCTTCCGAGCTGGTCATCGACCACTCGGTGCAGGTGGACGTGTTCGGCCGCGCCGATGCGCTGGACCTCAACGGCAAGATCGAATTCGAACGCAACAAGGAGCGCTACAGCTTCCTGCGCTGGGGCCAGAAATCCTTCGGTAACTTCAAGGTGGTGCCGCCCAACACCGGCATCGTCCACCAGGTGAACCTGGAGAACCTCGCCCGCGTGGTGATGGAGCGCGAGGTGGACGGCGAACTGCTGGCGTTCCCCGATACCGTGTTCGGCACCGATTCGCACACCACCATGATCAACGGCATCGGTGTGTTGGGCTGGGGCGTGGGCGGTATCGAGGCCGAGGCCGCGATGCTGGGCCAGCCTTCGTCCATGCTGATTCCGCAGGTGGTGGGCTTCAAACTGACCGGCAAGCTTCCCGAAGGCGCCACCGCCACCGATCTGGTGCTGACCGTCACCCAGATGCTGCGCAAGTTCGGCGTGGTCGGAAAGTTCGTGGAATTCTTCGGCGACGGTCTGCAGCACCTGCCACTGGCCGACCGCGCCACCATCGCCAACATGGCGCCCGAATACGGCGCCACCTGCGGCATCTTTCCCATCGATTCGGAATCGCTGACCTACCTGCGCCTTTCCGGGCGCCCGGCCGATCTGATCGCTCTGGTGGAAAGCTACGCCAAGGCCCAGGGTTTGTGGCACGAACCGGGCCAGCAGGAAGCGACCTATTCGGCGACGCTGCATCTGGACATGGCCGAAGTGCGGCCGTCGATGGCCGGTCCGAAGCGCCCGCAGGACCGGGTGCTGCTGGAAGATGTGGGCCGCAATTTCACCGAGAACCTCGGCCCGCTGACCGCAAACCGGAAGTTGAAGACCGGTTGCGCGGTGGAAGAATTCAAGGCCGAAGGCGGCGGACAGCCGCAGGCCGAGCATCTTGCCGCCAAGCCGATTTCCAAGATCTTCATCCAGGAGCAGGATGCCGAGCTCAACGACGGTTCGGTGGTCATCGCCGCGATCACTTCCTGCACCAACACCTCGAACCCGGCGGTAATGCTGGGCGCCGGCCTGCTGGCGCGCAACGCGGTGGCCAAGGGCCTGAAGTCCGCGCCCTGGGTGAAAACCTCGCTTGGGCCGGGTTCGCTGGTAGTCACCGACTATCTGAAGAAAGCCGGGGTTCTTTCGGAACTGGAAAAGCTCGGCTTCTTCGTCGTCGGCTACGGCTGCACGACCTGCATCGGCAATTCTGGGCCGTTGCCGGATGCCGTATCCAAAGGCATCGCCGAGAACGAACTGGTGGTGGCTTCGGTGCTGTCGGGCAACCGCAATTTCGAAGGCCGCGTGCACCCGGAAGTGAAAGCCAACTATCTGGCCTCGCCACCGCTGGTGGTGGCCTATGCCATCGCCGGCACGGTCAACATCGATCTGACCACGCAGCCGCTGGGCAAAGGAACGGACGGCCAGGACGTCTACCTGCGCGATATCTGGCCCAGCAACAAGGAAATCGGCGACGCCATTGCGGCCACGGTCGGACCGGAACTGTTCGCGCAGAACTACGCGGACGTGTTCAAGGGCGACTCGCGCTGGGCCTTGATCGAATCGCCAGATGGCGAGTCCTACGCGTGGGATGCGGCCTCCACCTACATCAAGAACCCGCCCTACTTCGACGGCATGACCATGCAGGTGGGCACGATCGACGATGTGCACGGCGCGCGCGTGCTCGGCCTGTTCGGCGACTCCATCACCACCGACCACATTTCGCCGGCCGGCAACATCAAGAAGGACTCGCCCGCCGGCCGCTTCCTGCAGGAACGCGGCGTGCAGCCGATCGACTTCAACAGCTACGGTTCGCGCCGCGGCAATGACGATGTGATGGTGCGCGGCACCTTCGCCAATATCCGCATCAAGAACCTGATGTTCGGCGGCGAGGAAGGCGGAAATACCCTTTATTTCAGCGGTAAAAACGCAACCGGAGAAAAAATGGCCATCTACGATGCGGCCATGAAATACAAGGCCGACGGCGTGCCGTTGGTGGTGTTTGCGGGCAAGGAGTACGGTACCGGATCGTCGCGCGACTGGGCAGCAAAAGGCACCAACTTGCTGGGAGTCAAAGCGGTGGTCGCCGAAAGTTTCGAGCGCATCCACCGTTCCAACCTGGTCGGCATGGGCGTGCTGCCCCTGCAGTTCAAGGAGGGCGAGAACGCGCAGACGCTGGGGCTGGACGGTTCGGAAACCTTCGACATCTCCGGCTTGGAGGACGGCGCCGGCAAGCAGGCCACACTCACCGCAACCCGCGCGGACGGTAGCACGCTGAAGTTCGACGCCAAGGTGCTGTTGCTCACGCCCAAGGAAGTGGAGTACTTCCGCAACGGCGGTCTGCTGCACTACGTGCTGCGTCAATTGGCGGCCAGAAAGGCGGCGTAGGTCGGGGCTACGTCCCCGACGCATGAGATATCGATTGCCGCACGTCGGGGACGTAGCCCCGACCTACGGTGACGGATTCCCAGTTACGGGTTTGGTTTCCATTGCGCGTAATAAACGCGCCATTCGCCGTCTTCCAGGCGCCAGCCGGTGATGATGGAATACGTCTGCGCGCTATCGGGAATGAAGCGACCCTGGCTTCCGGTCAGCAGCGCCGTGAAGCGCAAAGTCGCCTGGCCCGATTTCTCTTCGAATTCGACCGGTCCGATGGTTACGCCTATCGTCGAATTGCTCAATACCTGTGCCCGCATTAGATTGTGCAATGCAGCACGATCCATTCCATCGTTTCCGATGAAATCGGCAGACACGCCTTCCATGAAATCCCCTGCTCTGCGTTCGGTCGCCGCGGCCTGCATGCGCTGCAGTTGCGCGCGCAGCGCCGTTTCCGGCGTATCGCGCGCGCAAGCGGCCAGTGCCGCCAGAGCCAGCAGCAGCAAGCCGGTTCGGACCAGCCGCCGAAAGGTCCGCAGTCTCGATTCCAATGTCTTCGCCTTTTCCATCCGGGGCGGTATGCTCGTATCGTGGAACCCCACAAACGGACACTTGCTCTTCGCATGTGCCGGACCAAACAAGGCCCTGGGGAGGGAGT
This sequence comes from Pseudoxanthomonas sp. CF125, assembly GCF_900104085.1. Taxonomy (GTDB): domain Bacteria; phylum Pseudomonadota; class Gammaproteobacteria; order Xanthomonadales; family Xanthomonadaceae; genus Pseudoxanthomonas_A. Next base: position 615,567 of record NZ_FNLD01000001.1, on the reverse strand, counting down.
GAAAGATGAGTCAGGATCGTCCGTGGTTCAAGAATTATCCGCAAGGCGTGCCGCATGAAATCGATCTGGACGAATACCGCTCGATCGTTTCGGTATTCGAAACAGCAGTCAAGAATTTCAATGGCCGCCCGGCATTCTCCAACTTCGGCAAGACCCTGACCTATAACGAAATAGAGGTGCTCAGCCGCCATTTCGCGGCCTACCTGCTGGGCGAGTTGAAGCTCAAGAAAGGCGACCGCGTCGCCATCATGGCGCCCAACTGCCTGCAATACCCGATCGCCATCTTCGGCATCCTGCGCGCCGGGCTGACCGTGGTGAACGTCAACCCGATGTACACCGCGCGCGAACTCAAGCACCAGCTGATCGACTCGGGCGCCAGCGCACTGGTGGTGGTGGACAATTTCGGCCACACCGTGCAGGAAGTGGTGGCCGATACGCCGCTCAAACAGGTCATCACCACCGGGCTGGGCGACCTGGTCGGCTTCCCCAAGGGGACCATCGTCAACTTCGTGCTGAAGTACGTGAAGAAGATGATCCCGGACTACGACATCGCCGGTGCGGTCCGCTTCAAGGATGCATTGACCCTGGGCCGGATGCATCAGCTGCCCGAAATAGATATCGATGGCGAAGACATCGCCTTCCTGCAGTACACCGGCGGCACCACCGGCGTGGCCAAGGGCGCGATGCTGACCCATCGCAATCTGGTGGCCAACATGCAGCAGGCCTCGGTGTGGATAGGCGGCAGCGCCGTGGCCGGGCAAGAGGTCATCGTCACCGCCCTGCCGCTGTACCACATCTTCGCCTTGACGGCCAATTGCCTGGTCTTCATGAAGTTCGGCGCGGAGAACTACCTCATCACCAATCCGCGCGACATGCCGGGTTTCGTGAAGGAACTGAGCAAGACGCCCTTCACCGCGATCACCGGCGTCAACACGCTGTTCAATGGCTTGTTGAACACCCCTGGTTTCGACCAGGTCGACTTCAGCAAACTGAAGATGACGCTGGGCGGCGGCATGGCGGTCCAGCGCGCGGTGGCGGAGAAGTGGAAGAAAGTGACTGGCGTGACTCTGGTGGAAGCCTATGGTCTTACCGAAACCTCTCCGGCCGCCTGCATCAACCCGCCCGACCTGAAGGACTACAACGGCGCCATCGGATTGCCCATTCCTTCGACCGATGTGTGCCTGAAGGACGACGACGGCAATATCGTGAGCGGGCTGGAGGTGGTCGGCGAGCTTTGCGTGAAAGGCCCGCAGGTAATGAAGGGGTACTGGCAGCGCCCTGAGGAGACGGCCAATTCCATCGATTCCGATGGCTGGCTGCACACCGGCGACATGGCGAAAATGGACGCGGAAGGCTTCTTCTATATCGTCGATCGCAAGAAGGACATGATCCTGGTGTCGGGATTCAATGTGTATCCGAACGAGGTGGAGGACGTCATCGCCGGCATGGAAGGCGTGCTGGAGGTGGCGGCGATAGGCGTGCCGGACGAGAAGTCGGGCGAGGCCGTGAAAGTGTTCATCGTCAAGAAAGACCCCTCGCTCACGGCCGAGCAAGTGAAGGCCTATTGCCGCGAGAACATGACCGGCTACAAGCAGCCCAGGACCGTCGAGTTCCGCACCGAGCTGCCCAAGACCAATGTGGGCAAGATCCTGCGCAAGGAGCTGCGCGACCCCGTCCCCCGGCCCTCATGAGGACATCGATAACAAAGCCGGCTTACGCCGGCTTTTTTTTGGCCTGACGGTCACGAATGGCTGGAGCGCCATGCAGAATTTCTTGACGAACGTCACAATTCTTAAAGTGGTGCTACCAATCACACCTGTACAAAGGCCCTTCACGCCGCCGCAAGGGGTTTTTAACGGAGTGTTCAGGTGTAGGATCGGGCCCGCCACTCACCCAGATCGCAACACCGCCCTAACCCCATAGCTTCCCTTACAAAGCATTCAAGCCGAGGACCCGAAAATGAGCAACGTCGAAAAACTGCTGCGCAGCCGTGATTACTCCACCATCCGCGCCGAATCTTCTCCCAGCGGCGACAACCACTGGCTGTACATGCACGACAACATCGGCAGCGGAATGCGTCCCTGTTTCCGCAACGATCTGTTGGACGACATGTGGAGCTTCACCTCCTCCATCATCAAGCGCGACAGCGAGCGCCGGCCCGGACAGCTGCGCCATTTCGTGCTCGCTTCCGCGGCTTCGGCCTTCAACCTGGGCGGCGACCTGGAACTGTTCTCGCAATTGATCCGCGCCAACGACCGCGAACACCTGCTTGCCTATGCGCGCCGCTGCGTGGACGGCGTCTATGGTTTGCACACCGGATTGGGCGGCGACGTCCGTACCATCGCACTGGTCCAGGGCGACGCGCTGGGCGGCGGATTGGAAATGGCCCTGGCCTGCCACACCATCGTCGCCGAGGAAGGCGTCGGCATGGGTCTGCCGGAAGTACTGTTCGGCCTGTTCCCAGGCATGGGCGCCTATTCGTTCCTGTGCAAGCGCGTTACCCCGCAACTTGCAGAAAAAATCATCCTGGACGGCAACATCTACACCAGCGACGAGATGTACAAGATGGGCGTGGTGGACGTACTGGTTCCCAAGGGTCAAGGCGAAATCGCCGTGCAGGAACTGATCCGCCAGCAGCAGCGCGCGCCGCAAGCCCATCTGGCCATGAACAGCGTGCGCAACATCGCCCAGCGCGTGGGTTACGACGAGCTGATGGGCATCACCGAAGTATGGGTGGACACGGCATTGGCCCTGGGCGACAAGTCGCTGCGCATGATGGAGCGCATTGTCCGGGCGCAGGAAAGGCGTCTGGGCGCATCCAACGCCGCATAAGCGGCACGATTGCAGAGCGGAGATTCAGATTTAACGAAGTGGCGAACCCTTGAAGAACCAAGGGTTCGCTTGGACCAGTCAGTTGCGCTCGCCTTTGTCGAGCGCATCATGGCGGCTGCGCGCTCGTGCTTCCAGCGCGGTACGTCCCTGGCTGAGGTAGGTATTGAGCATGGCCAGGCGCTGGCGCCATTCCTTGGCCATTTCCGAGTCGGCCAGCCTCATCATCTCGCCGCTGGCGCCGGCCAGCTTGACCAGACCCAGATTGCTCGCGACGCCTTTGAGCGCATGCGCATGCTCGCGCATGTGCGCGCCATCGCCCTGCTCCATCGCATGGGCCATCGCGCCCAGGCAGCCTTCGGCGTCGTTGAGGCATTGGGTGATGAATTCGCGTTCGAAGGCATCGCCCATGCCCAATGCGCTGAGCTCGTTGAGCACGCCGGGGTTCAGCACGTCGTCCGACACCGGCTGATCCTGCCTGCCGACCTGGACCGGCGTGGCGACGCGGCCGTTGTTCGCGATTTCGGCCAGCACATCCAGCAAGCGGGTGGCCACGATCGGCTTGGCGAGGAATGCGCGCGCACCGGCCTGTTCGCAACGCGAGATCGCATCGGGAGTAACGTCGGCGCTGAGCACCAAAACCGGAGTGCGCGGGCCGCCGCCGGCTTCCATGATGCGCAACTGCTTCAGCAGATCCAGGCCGCTGATCCCGGGCATATGCAGGTCGACGATGACGGTGTCGTAATCGGCGATCTCCAGCGCATCCAGCACTTCTTCGCCACCGTTCACGCAGACCACCCGGTGGCCCGCTTTCTGCAACAGGCGCTGGACGACCATGCGGTTGGCCTCGTGATCGTCGGCGACCAGGATCTGCAGGCTGCGCACGCGAGCGCGGTGGCGTAGGAACGGATCGGAGAACGCGATGATGTTTTCCGCGCCGTGCGGCGCATGGTCCTCGATCCATGCGGGTACGACGGGGGCTTGAGCGGCATCGACGGTTTCGAAGGGAACTTCCACCCAGAAACTGCTGCCCTGCTTCTCCACGCTTTCGAAACCGATGCGTCCGCCCATCGACTCGGCCAGGCCCTTGGCGATGGTGGTGCCCAGGCCGGTGCCGCCATAACGGCGCGACAGGCTGACGTCGGCTTGTTCGAAGGCCTCGAAAAGCTTCGCCTGCGTGCTCGCCGGAATACCGATACCCGTATCGGTGATGGTGAAACGCAACTTGGTCTTGTCGCCGGCGTCGGTCAGGTTCTTGACCTCCAGGCGCACGGTTCCGACGTCGGTGAACTTGACCGCGTTGCCGGCCAGATTCAGCAGGACCTGACGCAGGTGGCGGACATCGCCGCGCAGTTTGTTCGGCACGTCGGCGGCAATCTGGACGCTGTAATCCAGTTTCTTGGCCCGTGCCTGCGGCAGCAGGATCATGCCTATGTTGTCGACCAGCTCGCGCGGCGAGAACTCGACGATATCCAGTTTCAGTTTGCCCGCTTCGATCGCGGAAATGTCCAGCACGTCCTCGACCAGCGCCAGCATGCTGCGCGTGGAAGCCTGGATGGTGGAAAGGCATTCGCGCTGCTCGCTGTCGAGCTGGGTGGTTGCCAGCAACTCGGACATGCCGGACAGGCCGTTGAGCGGCGTGCGGAATTCATGGCTCATGTTGGCCAGGAAGCGGCTCTTGGCTTCGTTGGCGCGGCGAGCCTCTTCGGTGGCGCGGGTCAACTGGCGCAGCAGATTGGACAGGTACATGGGCACCGCGACCAGGCCCACCAAAAGACCGACGCCCAGGCTGACGTTTTCGCCCCAGTATTCGTTGGTCAGCAGCACTCCGGCGAAACCGAACACCGCTATGCTGACCGCGCCGCCCAGGTAACGGTTGCCGTAGCGCAGGCCGTTGCCGACCGTCACCCACATCATGATCACGTACAGCCAAGCCAGCGGCTCGCCCATCAGCGCCATCGCGATCGACATCAGGCCGTAGTCGGTCACCATGCCGATGATGCGGCGCAGGTTGGATTTGCCCGGCGACCACAGGATCCAGCAGTACAGCCCCAGGCCCACGGTAACGCCGACCGAGCTCATCGCCAGCGCCCTGTTGGAAACAGCCTGGTCCAGACCGCCCAAAGCCGCGCCCAGCAGCATGTACACCATCACGCCGCTGAAAATGATCAGGCGGATCAGTGCCTGCCCGTGTTCGCTGTCGGGGCGGTTGGCAAGGCGCGAGTGCAGCCAGGAAGTGAGCTCTTTCATGGCTTACTGCATGCCAGGGCGGACGTGCACGGTGGAGAACTGGTCGCAGATATCGTCCAGCCTGGCGCGGCCGCGGCCCAGCGCATCCACGCAGGCCGGGTCGAACAGGCGGCCGCGTTGCGCGTAGAGATACGCCAGCGCCGCGTCCCGGTCCCAGGCTTTCTTGTACGGACGCGGCGAGATCAGCGCGTCGAACACGTCGGCGACCGCCACGATCCTGGCTTCCAGCGGAATGGCATCGCCCTTCAGGCCATCGGGATAGCCGCTACCGTCGTAACGTTCGTGGTGGCGCAGCGCGATGATGGCGCCGGCCTGGATGAAACGGTTGTGGCTGCCGCTGAGCAGTTCGTGGCCGATGCGCGGATGCCGGCGCATGACCTCGGTTTCTTCTTCGGTCAACGGGCCGGGCTTCATCAGCACCGAATCGGGGATGGCGATCTTGCCCATGTCGTGCAGTGGCGCGGCCATCTCGATGGCGCGCACTTCGTCTTCGGGCAGACCCAGTTGTTCGGCGATCAGGCCAGCGATATGGGCCATGCGTTCCAGGTAGGCGCTGGTGCCGCTGTCGCGGTACTCGATGGCCCGGGCCAGCCGCGAAAGCGTCTCGCGTTCGCGCTCTTCCACTTCGTGCATGCTGGAAAGCAGCCGCTGTTCCAGCGACATGGCGCGCTGTTTGATGTTCTCGCTCTGCTGGCGAAGCTGCAGCAGGTTGCGGCAGCGGGCGCGCAGCTCGCGCGGACGCACGGGCTTGACCAGGAAGTCGATGACGCCGGCTTCCAGCGCGGCCTGGCGGATCGGCTCGTCGCCGACCACGGTGATCAGGATGATCGGGATATCGCGGTGCATCGGCAGGCGGCGGAACCGGCGCGCGAATTCCAGTCCGTCCATACCGGGCATACGGTAGTCCAGCAGCAACAGGTCGGTGCGATTGGCTTCGCACCAGGCCAGCGCGACGGCGGGATCGCCGAAGTCGTGCACGGACAATTCCGAGGCGATGTCCTCGATGACATGGCGCAGCATGGTGCGCGCAGAAGTTTGATCGTCGACGATGACGATATCCAAGCCGTTTCCAACCCCATGAGGCCACGTGACATGGCTGTCTGGAGAGGATACTCCGGTGTAGACCCTGCTGGCATCTAGCATAGCTTCAACCCCTCCCGGCCAACTCGTCTTTGCGACGAACAAACCGGCGCTTCGGAACTGGGAGACTCCTCACCCGCATGTTAGGGGGAACGAGAGAAAAGTCCTGTCTTTAGCGGGAATAACGCAGAAACCGTGCCACTTCTGGTATCTGAACGCGTCAACGAATAAATGTGACACACATCACATTATTGACCATGGACGGGTTCAGGGACCTGCCGGGCTGGAATGCAGGGCAACGGAGAGAGCTGGCGTGCGGGCAAAAGCTGCCCAATGGCGTCACTTTGAGCGCCTTCAGCCTGCGGTTTCGGGGCGCATATAGGGGAACAGCAGCACGTCGCGGATCGAGTCCGACCCGGTCAGCATCATCACCAGGCGGTCGATGCCGATCCCCAGCCCTCCGGTGGGGGCCAGGCCGACTTCCAGGGCCCGGATGTAGTCGGCGTCGAAGTGCATGGCCTCGTCGTCGCCGCCCTCTTTCGCCTCGACCTGTGCCAGGAAGCGAGCCGCCTGGTCCTCGGGATCGTTGAGCTCGGAGAAGCCGTTGGCCAGCTCCTTGCCGTTGACGAACAGCTCGAAACGATCGGTGTAGCCGGGCTGGTCGTCGTTGGCGCGGGCCAGCGGCGAAACCTCGACGGGGTGATCGGTGATAAAGGTCGGCTGGACCAGATGGTGCTCGACCGTCTTTTCGAAGATTTCCAGCAACAGCCTGCCCCAGCCGTAACCGGGCTTGACGTGGATCTTCAGGCGTTCGCAGTGGCGGGCCAGGGCCTCGCGGTCGGTGCAGTCGGCCAGGCTGATTTCCGGGTTGTGGTGGCGTACGGCTTCGTCCATGCGCCAGCGGCGGAAAGCAGGATCCAGGTCGATGGTTTCGCCGTCCCAGGTCACCTGCCCGGTCGCCAGGACCTCGTGGGCCACGTCGCGGATCACGCCCTCGGTCAGGTCCATGATCTCGTTGTAGGTGGCGTAGGCCTCGTACAACTCCAGCATGGTGAATTCGGGGTTGTGGCGGGTGCTGACGCCCTCGTTGCGGAAGTTGCGGTTGATCTCGTATACCCGCTCCATGCCGCCCACGACCAGGCGCTTGAGATACAACTCCGGCGCCACCCGCAGATACAGATCCAGACCCAGCGCATTGTGGTGGGTGGTGAACGGCTTGGCCGCGGCGCCGCCGGGAATGTAATGCATCATCGGCGTCTCCACTTCCAGGAAGCGGCGCGCGTCCAGCCACTCGCGGATGGCGCGGATGATCTTGGAACGCTTGATGAAGACTTCGCGCGCTTCCGGCGTCACGATCAGATCGACGTAGCGCTGGCGGTAGCGCTGTTCCACGTCCGACAGGCCGTGCCACTTGTCCGGCAACGGACGCAGCGACTTGGTCAACAGGCGCAGCGCAGAGACCTTGATCGACAGTTCGCCGGTGCGGGTGCGGGTCAGGCCGCCTTCCACGCCGACGATATCGCCAACGTCCCAGCCCTTGAAGGCGTCGTAGACCTCGCCCAGCGTGTTGGACTGCAGGAACAGCTGCACGCGCCCCGATTCGTCCTGGATCTGGGCGAAGCTGGCCTTGCCCATGACACGCTTGGCCATCAGCCGGCCGGCGACTTTCACTTCGCGGTTGGCCGCTTCCAGCGCTTCGGACGTCCACTTCTCGGCGTCGGCGTATTGCGTCTGCAAATCGCCGGCGTAATCGAGGCGGCGGAAGTCGTTGGGGAAGGCGATGCCCTGTCCGCGCAGGGCCGTGAGTTTCGCGCGGCGCTCGGCGATGAGGCTGTTTTCGTCGACGGGAGGCGTGGTGGTGTCTGTCATGAGAGTCGGCCGTGGTTGCGCGCTGTTCTGTTTTCGATCGTCATTCCCGCGAAAGCGGGAACCCAGTGTCTTTGATTTTTCTTGGCGAAGCGAAAGTCGCTGGATCCCCGCCTTCGCGGGGATGACGGCTTCTTTCGGTTGCTTCTTATGCGTCGCTGCGTTTGGAACCGGCTTCCAGGCCGGATTTGAGGCTGGCCTCGACGAATTCGTCCAGATCGCCGTCCAGCACCTTCTGCGTGTCGGTGCGCTCCACGCCGGTACGCAGATCCTTGATGCGGCTCTGGTCCAGCACGTAGTTGCGGATCTGGCTGCCCCAGCCGATGTCGGACTTGGTCGCTTCCAGCGCATCGCGCTCGGTATTGCGCTTCTGGATCTCCAGCTCGTACAGCTTGGCCTTCAGCATCTTCATCGCGGTGTCGCGGTTGGCGTGCTGGCTGCGGCCGGTCTGGCAGGCAACCACGGTGTTGGTCGGGATGTGGGTAATACGCACCGCCGACTCGGTCTTGTTGACGTGCTGTCCGCCGGCGCCGGAGGAGCGGTAGACGTCGGTACGCAGGTCGGCCGGATTGATGTCGATCTCGATGTTGTCATCGACTTCTGGCGATACGAACACCGAAGTAAACGAAGTGTGCCGGCGATTGTCCGAATCGAACGGCGATTTGCGCACCAGCCGGTGCACGCCGATTTCGGTCTTGAGCCAGCCGTAGGCGTAGTCGCCTTCCACACGGAAGGTAGCCGATTTCACTCCGGCCACTTCGCCGGCGCTGACTTCCATCAGCTCGGTCTTCCAGCCACGCGATTCGCACCAGCGCAGGTACATGCGCAGCATCATCTCGGCCCAGTCCTGGGCTTCGGTGCCGCCGGCGCCGGCCTGGATGTCGACGAAGCAGTTGGCCGGGTCCAGTTCGCCGGAGAACATGCGCTGGAACTCCAGCTTCTCCACGTGCGTATTGAAGCGGTCCACGTCGCTCACCACGGCCAGCGCGGTTTCCTCGTCGTTCTCGCTTTCGGCCAGATCCAGCAGTTCGCTGGCTTCGCCCAGGCCTTCTTCCAGGCTGGCGATGCCGTTGACGTTCTTTTCCAGGCTGGAACGTTCGCGGCCCAGGGTCTGGGCGTACTCGGCGTTGTTCCAGATGTCCGGGCTTTCCAGCTCGCGGTTTACTTCTTCCAGGCGCTCGCGCTTGGCGTCGTAGTCAAAGATACCCCCGAAGCGAATGCAGCCGTTCCTGCAGATCGGCGATGCGCTGGCGGATGGGGTTGAGTTCGATCATGGGTATGGGCAACAAAAGGCTGAAACAGCCGCCGATTCTAGCAGGCCGGCTCAGCAGACCGGCATGTTCAGGCGCTGGAATCCACAGCGCTGGCGCCTACCCGCCCACGCAGGCCGGCGCGGTAGCGGCGGCTGCACGGCAGTGTGGTCCCGTCCTTCAGGTGCAGGCGCGCATCGCCGGTGTCCAGGGGTTCGATGGAAGCCACCTGGTCAAGGTTCACCAGGTAGCTGCGATGGACGCGGGCGAAGCGGCGCGGATCCAGCTTGGTCTCGATGCCGGCGATGGTGCTGCGCAACGGGTAGTCGTGCTGGCGGACGCGCAGGTTGACGTAGTTGCCCGAGGCCTGGATCCATTCGATGTCGTTGGCCGCGACCAGGAACTCCCGGCCCAGCTTGCGCACCAGGAAGCGCTCCGGCAGCTCGACGGGTTCCACTGGCGGTCCTTCGTCGGGCGCGTCCAGCAGGCTGGCCTCGCCTTGCCAGCGCCGCAGCACGAAGCGGTAGCCCTCCATCATCACCACGATGGAGGCGAAGCTGCGGATGTCTTTCAGGTATTCGTAGAGGAATTCCCTGCCCCATGGGCCGAAATCGTATTGCATGCCCTGCCAGCGGTAGACCAGCATGCGCAGCGCCACCATCCCCGCCACGTGCAGCAGCGAAACCGCCACGCTGGCCAGCAGGTACCACGGCATGCGCTGTCGCCAGTTGTCCCAGTGCAGCGGGAAGCGGCGGGTGAACCAGGCGATGGCGGGCAGCAGGGCCAGCAACCAGACCAGGCCGCTGCTCGCTTCCCACACCATCGGTTCCCAGCTGAGGGTGTCCGAGGGGTGTCGCCTGATCTCCATCAGGGTGGTGAGGCTGTTGCCGATGAAGTTGCTGCCGAGCAGCAATACCCAGAAGCCGACCTCGACGGTACGCTGCCAGGGCAGGAAACGGCGATAGGCGGCGTCGGAATCGGACAAGGGCATCGGCGCATTCTAGGCGAGCGGGCTATTCGATCGCCGGCATCCATCCCCGGGAAGCAGCGATTGGTCCCTTGCTGCCCGCAACTAATCCCTTCGCCCTGGCGCCATGGCAGCCGCGGACAGCCAATGGCGGCCTGTCCCAACAAAAAAGGTTAGCCATGGAACGTCGCCACGATCTCGACTGGGTGCGCGTCTGCGCCTTCGGCTTATTGGTGCTGTACCACGTGGGCATGTACTACGTGAGTTGGGATTGGCACGTCAAAAGTCCGCACGCTGGCGAAACCCTGGAACCATTCATGCTGCTGTCCGGCCCCTGGCGGCTGTCGCTGCTGTTCCTGGTGTCCGGCGCGGCCAGCGCCTTCCTGTTGGCGAAGATGCCGAAAGGCTTCCTGGGTTCGCGTTCCTGGCGCCTGCTGCTGCCCCTGATCTTCGGCATGCTGGTCATCGTGCCCCCGCAGTCCTACTACGAGATTCTGGATTCGGGTTATCCGGGCGGTTACCACGATGGCTACCTGGCCTTCTGGGGGCGCTACCTGGCCGGCGACGGCTCGTTCTGCGACCAGGACGGCTGCCTGGACCTGCCGACCTGGAACCACCTGTGGTTCGTCGTCTATCTGTGGGTCTATACGGTGGCGGTCTGGCTGATCAACTGCATTGCGCCCAGCGCCCTGCCCCGTGCCAGCCAGTGGCTTGGCCACAGGCTGTCGGGTCCGGGCATTTTGCTGTGGCCTGTACTGTTGCTGGCGGTCGTCCGGATCGCCCTGGTCGAGCGCTTCGAATCCACCCATGCGCTGGTCGACGACTGGTACAACCACGGGCAGTACTTCAGCGTATTCCTGCTGGGCTTCCTGATGGCCCGCACGACGGGCTTCTGGGAATCGCTGCAGCGACTGCGCTGGGTTTCGCTGCCGCTGGCGGCGGCCAGCTACGGTTTCCTCATCTGGTACTTCTATGCCAGCGGCTACGGCGACGCCAATCCGCCGCCGGACGCCCTGCGCAACTTCCAGCGCGCGGTCTGGGCGACCAACCAGTGGGCCAGCATCGCCGCCATCTTCGGTTTCGCCTATCGGTTGCGGCATTCCGACAGCCCGGCGCTGCGCTACCTGACCCCGGCGGTGTTCCCGGTCTACATCCTGCATCAGACCGTCATCGTGGTGGCTGCGTACAACCTGAAAGCGCTAGGCATCCCGCCTTTGCCGGAAGGGCTGTTGCTGGTCGCACTGACGTTCGCCGTATGCTTCGGAGGCTACGAGATCATCAAGCGCATCCGCTGGTTGCGGCCCTTGTTCGGCCTGAAGATAGAGAACAGGTCGCGCGCACGAAAGCTGGACGCTGCCGACACACCTGCATCGCTTTAACGGGAACAAGCACGGCTCCGGTGGCAGCGAATCGATGCGGAGACCCGGAGTCTCCGCATAGGTGGTGGATCACTTGACCTCGAACTCTCCCACCAGCACCGTTTCCGCCTGCTCCTTCAAACGCATGGTGACTAGCTGTTCCTTGGCCTTACCGCTGCCGAAGTGGGTGGTGAGTTTGAGTTGCAGAGTGGTGGTGCCGGTAACCAGCTGCTGGCGATCGCCGAAGAAGTTGGCTTCCACCTTGTACTTGCCCGGCTTGGCATCGCGCAGCGAGAACTCTTCCGGCCCGTACCCGCCGGTGAAGTCGTCGGACATCAGTCCGCCCTGGTAGGTGTGCGGGTTGCTGTAATAGCACCGCTCGCCGTTGGGATCGGTGACCCAGAGGTCCATGTCGCTGTTGTCGCTGTCCCAGCTCAGCACCACGCGCAGGTCGAGCGGCAGGTTCCTGAGTAGTCGCGGGTCCACGCGACGGGTGTCCGGGCGTTGCTTCGCATTGGCCGCAATGTCGTTGAGTTCGGCCAGGGCGATCAGCTTGACTCCGTCGAAACGGCCGTCCCATTGGCGTTTGACCACTTCGTACAGCTGGTCAATGGCCGCCTGCGATTTTCCGACCGCCGCATACGCCAGCCCCAGGTCGCGGAAACTCTGGGGCTCTTCCTCCCCAAAGCGCTTGACCTGTTCGAATACGGGCACCGCCAGGGCCGGCTGCCTGGCCTGCATCAGGCGATAGGCGAGCACGCGGAGCACATGGCGGTTCTCCAGATCCAGTTCGGCCAGGTTCGATAGCACGCGCAGCGCGAGCGCCTGCTGGCCTTTCTGGAACAACAGATCGGCCACATCCAAGTAGAAGGCGGTGCTGTTGATGTGGGAGTCGCGTTCGTCCAGGTAGAGGGCGTAGATGCGATCCTCGGGCGCTTCGCGCAGGCGGCGTGCGTAGGCTGAATCCGGTTCCCATGCCTGCAAGGCGATGCTGATATCGCCCGAGTTGCTGCCATCTTTTTTGCTTTCCGCAATCCCGTCCTCGCTCAAGCGGGCGGCGGTGACCTGGATCCTGTCCAGGCTGTTCCCGTCGGCGTAGCCATCGGCAGCAGCGACAGCGGCCGGCTGCGCCTGGTCGGGGGCAGGCATCGGTTCTGGCGGCGGGCTCTCGACCGGCGCCGCCGGGGCATAGGCGATCGCTGCCACTGGAACTGTCTCCTGAATGTTTTTCTCGGGCTGGCCTTTGGGCCAGCCGTTCTTCCACCACTCTATTTTCTGCCCGAAGGCAACGGCTACTTCGTCGATGCGTTCTTTCTCCGAACTCGCCATCTCCTTCGTCCGCTGCGATTTCAGTTCGGTATAAGCGGTCAGCAATTCCTGTGGCGGCTCAATCTCGTTAGTCACGTAGTCTTGCACTGTCTCCAGCACGATCAGCGAGGTTTCGGCGGTCACCATGCCGAACTGCTGGCCAAGGCGTCGGATGCTGGCACGGTTGGTTTCCGGGTCGCCGGACAGGCCGTCGATCTGATAACCGGCCCAAAGCTGTGCGATGGGTCCGCTAGCAGCGGCTTCGCTCGCCTCCACGGGCAACGCCAACGATTGCGTGCGGCCTTGGCCGTCACGGTATTGCAGCTGGAGCTTGCCGCCGTTGCCACGCAGCCGCCCGGCGATACGGAACATGCCGTTGCGCGGCGTTGCCGATTCGTGCGCCAGCGCTTCGCCGCCGACCAATGTTTCGGAGAGCAATCGCGGGCTCTCTTCCAGCAAGGCCTTCTTCGCCACCTCCAAGCCGGAAGCGCCGATGGCGATCAGGCTTCCACCGCTAGCCTCGGACCATGCGCGCAAACGCTGGCCATCGGCATTGGCGCCTGCCGCATGCAGCGCATAAAGACGCTGGTTGGCATCGACTTTGGGGAAGGGTTGCGCGCCATAGTTGTCGAGGCCATCGCTGAAAAGCAGATATTCCCCGATCCCGGCCTGCGGTTTCCAATCGCCGAGGTTGCTCGCGCCGTCGTAGATCGTGCCCAGCAGCGATGTTTTCAATGCGGACCAATCGCCGCCGCGTACGCTGAAATCCTCGGCCGTATCGGCATGGTCGCGCAGACGCACCAACGAAACTTCGATCGCGCCGGCGGCCTTGAAGTAGGCGTCCAACACGGCCAGCTCGCTGGCGATGTCGCGCTTGCGCGCGGAGGCCGAACTATCCCATAGCAGACCCATGCGCTTGGGCAAGGCGCGCGGCGCCGCGGTTTCCCGCACCGGAACTTCAGCGAGGAAGTAGGTGCTGCCATCGAATTCCTGCGTATAAACCTGCGGGCCTGCCGCCGTGGGCAAGCTTAGGGTCAGGTCGCCACTGCCCTTGAAGCTGGTGCGGCGCACATCCGCGACCCAACCCCTGCCATTGCGCTCGAACTCGACCTTACCCAGCGCGCCGACCGCCATCGGTTTGCCGCTGAAGCCTTGGGCGGCGATACGCAGCGAAAGCGTTTCGACGCCTTCGGCATAGCCGAGCGGCAACGACAGACGCATGCCCTTGCCCTCGCGCGACAGGCTTTCGACGTAGCGCAGCTGCACGCGGCGGCTGCCGTTGGCGGGAATGGGAAAAATGCGCAGCTTGAAGTGATTGCCCACGGTCTGTTCCAGCAACGCCGGATCCACCCGTTGGCGTTCGATGGCCTCGAACACCTGTCGGCCCTTGGCTTTGTCCACCGGCACTGCCGGACGCAGCTTGCCGTCGAAATCCAGCGCGAAGCCGGTGACGTTCTGCCCATCGCGCAACGGGAAATCCAGGTTCCCTTCCAGCGGCCGCGCATTCGGATTGAAAAACACCATTTCGACCGTGGTCTGTGCCATACCGCCCATCACGACGGTGTCGATATCCACCGAACGCAGCACGACCGGCGTCTCGGCGCCGCTGACCTGAAGCAATGGCGGAGTACGCGGCGCGGTGAGGTTCTGTGCCGTGCCCAATGTAGCGAAGGCCACGCAGGCGAAACTTGCGATCCAGAGGAATACGGGCTTGGCGATCCTGCGCATGATTATCTGTTTGTCCTGGGATAGGTGAGCCGACAAACGTGCGGCTTCCGGAAACGGGGTTGATGGGCTGCTTCGATGACGGACCCATGCGGAGCCCACCCGGCTCTACAGGGCTTCGCGGTGTTCTACGATCAACTGGATGGCGTTGCCGCCACGGTAGTCGTCGGGCACCAGGCGATAGGCGATCCGCAGGCGCGGCTCGGGTTCTTGCTCGCGCCAGCCGCCGAAATGGATGGCATTGAGAGGTTCGCGGCGGCCCTCTGCGCGCAGGGCCAGCTTGAGGTGGCGTTCGCCGACCACGCGCCAGTCGATTACTTCGAACACGCCATCGAACAGCGGCTCGCCATAGCCCTGCCCCCACGGCCCGCCGTTGCGCAGCGCCTCGGCGTTGGCTGCGGCGAACTCCTCCGCCGACAGTTCGCCGTCGCTGAGCAGTTCCGCATGCAGCATCGCTGGGTCCATCATCGCTTCGACCTGTCCGCGGAAGGCGGCCTGGAAGCGGGCGAATTCGCTTTCTTCCAGACTGAGCCCCGCCGCCATGGCGTGGCCGCCGAACTTGCCCATCAATCCCGGATGCGCGGCATCCACATTGGCCAGCGCGTCGCGGATGTGGAAGCCGGGAATGGAACGGGCCGAGCCGCGCAGGCTGCTGCTGCCGGGCTCCGAAGGTGCGAAGGCGATCACCGGGCGGTGCAGCTTTTCCTTCATCTTCGATGCCACCAGACCGACTACGCCTGGATGCCATTCCGCATCGAACAGGCACACTGCGATCGGCGTCTGCAGATCGCCCTGGCTCTCGATTCGTTCCATGGCGGCTTCGGCTTCGTCCACCATCTGCTGTTGCACGCCACGGCGTTCTGCGTTGATGCCGTTCAATATCTGAGCGAGCTCGTAGGCCTGGGTGGCGTCGTCGCTGAGCAGGCATTCGATGCCGATGGCCATGTCTTCCAGACGCCCGGCGGCATTGAGCCGCGGCCCGATGGCGAAACCTATGTCGGCAGTCGTCAGGCGTGCGGCCTCACGGCCGGACACTTCGATGAGCGCGCGCAGTCCGGCGCATCCCTGTCCTGCGCGCAGTCGTCGCAGCCCGGCGCCGACCAGGGCGCGATTGTTGACGTCCAGCGGAACGAGATCGGCGATGGTGCCTACTGCGACCAAGTCGAGCAACGTGGAAAGGTCAGGCTCGCCTTGTGTCAACGCTCCCTGCTCGCGCAGTTTCTTCCGCAACGCCAACAGCACATAGAACATCACCCCCACGCCGGCCAGCATCTTGCTGGGGAACGCATCGCCGCGCAGATTGGGATTGACGATGGCGTCGGCCGGCGGCAGCGCCTCACCGGGGAGATGGTGATCGGTGACCAGCACCTTCCAGCCCAAGGCCTTGGCTGCCGCAATGCCCGCATGGCAGGCGATGCCGTGGTCGACGGTCACCAGCAGATCGGGCTGCAGCCCGGCGAGTTCGCCTACCAGCGCCGGCGACAGGCCGTAGCCGTGCAACATGCGGTTGGGCACCGCCGGGGTCACGCGCGTGGCGCCGAGCATGCGCAGCCCACGCACGCCCACCGCGCAGGCGGTGGCGCCGTCGCAGTCGAAGTCGCCGACCACGACGATATGACTGTTCGCCGCTATCGCATCTGCGAGCAAGGCGGTGGCTTCCGTCAGCCCGCCCAGGGTTTCGGGTGGCAGCAGTTGTGCCAACTTCGGCTGCGCCTGTTCCAGGCTGGTGGCGCCGCGCCCGGCGTAGATGCGGCGCAACAGCGGCGAAAAGTTCTCCGGCCAGCTTCCCGTCGCGTCGATCTGGCGTCGACGGATCCTTGGGGTTTGGGCCACGTTACAGCTTCGCCAACGGCCTGCGCCAGAATCGCCAGCGCTGGTCGCGGCGCAGGTGGAAAATCGCGCCATCCTCGAAGTCGAGCGTCAGCGATTGCAGTTCGCGCTTGCGCACCGCTTCCAGTAGGGGTTGCACGGCCTCGTGGGCGACCAGGTCCAGATCGCGCAGATGGCGCAGGTCGACCAGCGCATCGACTTCCCCGCCATCATCGGCCGTAGCCGACACTCCCGCGGCGCCGGCCAATGCGCGCAGCAGGATCTCATTGCCTTTGACCTGTTTGTAATGCGTGCGCACGAAATCCGGCAGCGTGCCTGCGCCCCAGAACCACAGGGAATTGACCGCCGGTTTACCCAGCGATGCGCGCATGGCGTTCCAGGGATGGTTGTGCAGGACCACTTGGGTTTCGGTGAGCAACGCGCGCCAGCGGCGTCCCAGGTCGCCTTCGGGCAGATGCACGAACAGGTCTTCGCCCAGTACTTCGTCGGGCGCGGCGAACGCCGGCAGTTTCGATTCGCGCGGAAGGCGCAGGTACCAGCGCGAAGGCCGCGGCGCATCCAGGGCGAACCCGGCATCGCCGAACAACGGCCGCAGCGCCGGCAGCAACTGGGCGCTATCTTCAGCGGTGAGCGCCAACGCCTCGCCATGCGAAAGCATCCGCGCCCCGCCCATGTCCGGCGCCACATGCGCGGGATCCACCCGCAGCCACGACGACTGCGCGGCATCGCCGGCATCCAGCTGCCGGGTAAGCGCTGCGACCGGCCAGTGGTCCGGGATCAGCTGGAAATGACGGCGCAACTGTTCGCTTTCGCCTGCAGAGCCGCTCTGGCGATCGGCCTGCGCCAGCGCCTTGGCGAACGCCGCCGGCAACGGCCGGCCCGCGAACCGCGAACGCGCGGACAGCAGCAGCGTTGCCGAGGCCATCGGTGGTTCGCTCAGCCCGCGTACGCGACGCTGACGATTTCGTACTCGCGCTGGCCGGCGGGCGCGTCGATGACCACCGAATCGCCTTCGTTCTTGCCGATCAGGGCACGGGCCAGCGGCGAGGAAATGGCGATCATGGCCAGCTTGATGTCCGCTTCCAGGTCACCGACGATCTGGTACTTCTTCTCTTCGTCGGTTTCCACATCGGCCAGGGTCACGGTGGCGCCGAAGACCACGCGCGAACCGGCGTTGAGCTGGGCCACGTCGATGACTTCTGCGTGCGAAAGCTCGCCTTCCAACTGCTTGATGCGGCCTTCGATGAAGCTCTGCTGCTCGCGCGCGGCGTGGTACTCGGCGTTTTCCTTCAGGTCGCCGTGCGCACGCGCTTCGGCGATGGCGGTGATGACCTCGGGACGCTTCACCGATTTCAGCTGGTCCAGCTCGTCGCGCAAACGTTGCGCGCCTTTCATTGTCAGTGGCGCTCTCATTGCCCTTGCAGCTCCTTGTGCAGTTCCTGCAGCGCCCAGACGGGGCCGGTGCCGCGGAACTCCAGCGAATGCACCAACGCGCGCGCGCCGGCGATGGTGGTGGAATAGGTCACGCGATGCTGGAGGGCTTCGCGCCGGATCGAGAACGAGTCGGAAATCGCCTGACGTCCTTCGGTCGTGTTGACGATATACACGATTTCGCCGTTCTTGATCAGGTCCACGATGTGCGGCCGGCCTTCGACCACCTTGTTGATCTGCTCGCAGGCATGACCGTTCTGCTGCAGCCAGGCGCAGGTACCGCGGGTGGCCACCAGCGTGTAGCCGCGTTCGATCAGGTCCTTGGCCACCGGCAGCACGCGGGATTTGTCGGGATCTCGTACCGACAGGAATACCTTGCCCACCGGCGGCGCCTTGATGCCGCCGGCTTCCTGCGCGCGCGCGAAGGCGGCGCCGAAATTGCGGCCGACGCCCATCACCTCGCCGGTGGAACGCATCTCCGGGCCAAGGATCGGGTCGACGCCCTGGAACTTGGCGAACGGGAAGATGGCTTCCTTGACCGAATAGTAGTGCGGCACGATTTCCTTCACCGCACCCTGCTCTGCCAGCGATTTTCCGGCCATGCAGCGCGCAGCGATCTTGGCCAGCGGCATGCCGGTGGCCTTGGACACGAACGGGACCGTGCGCGAGGCGCGCGGGTTCACTTCCAGCAGGAAGATGGTGTCATCGCCATTGTCGCCGGTCTGGATGGCGAACTGCGTGTTCATCAGGCCGACCACATTGAGCGCCTTGGCCAGCTCAACCACCTGGCGGCGCAGTTCGGCTTGCGTTTTGGCTGACAGCGAATAAGGCGGCAGCGAGCACGACGAGTCGCCGGAATGCACGCCGGCTTCCTCGATGTGCTCCATCACCCCACCCACCAGCACCGCACCGGTGCTGTCGGCGATGATGTCCACGTCCACTTCCACCGCATTGTCCAGGAAGCGGTCCAGCAGCACCGGCGAGTCGTTGGAAACCTTGACCGCGTCGCGCACATAGCGGGCCAGATCGGATTCGCCGTAGACGATTTCCATGGCGCGGCCGCCGAGCACGTAGGACGGGCGCACCACCAGCGGGTAGCCGATCTCGCGTGCCAGCACCAGCGCTTCCTGGTCGTTGCGGGCGATGCGGTTGGGCGGCTGCTTCAGGCCCAGCTTCTCGACCAGCTGCTGGAAGCGTTCGCGGTCTTCGGCCAGATCGATGGAATCGGGCGAGGTACCGATCACCGGCACGCCGTTGGCTTCCAGCGCCTGCGCCAGTTTCAGCGGGGTCTGGCCGCCGTACTGCACGATCACGCCCTTGGGCTTCTCCAGCTCCACGATCTCCAGCACGTCTTCGAGCGTCAGTGGCTCGAAGTACAGGCGGTCGGAGGTGTCGTAGTCGGTGGAGACAGTTTCCGGGTTGCAGTTGACCATGATGGTTTCGTAACCATCCTCGCGCAGCGCGAGCGCCGCGTGCACGCAGCAGTAGTCGAACTCGATGCCCTGGCCGATGCGGTTGGGTCCGCCGCCAAGGATCATGATCTTGTCGCGGCCGGTCGGCTCGGCTTCGCACTCGTCCTCGTAGGTCGAGTACAGGTAGGCCGTGCTGGTGGAGAACTCCGCCGCGCAGGAATCCACGCGTTTGTAGACCGGCCTGACTTTGAGCGTGCGGCGCAGGTTGCGTACTGCGCCCTCATCGGTGCTGGCCAGTTGCGCCAGGCGCGCATCGGAGAAACCGGCGCGCTTGAGCTTGCGCAGGCGCGCCGCATCCAGCGATCCGAGGCCTGCTGCGGCAAGCTGCTTTTCTTCGGCGATGATTTCCTCGATCTGATCCAGGAACCAGGGATCGATGAACGACAGCGCGTGCACGTCTTCCACGCTCATTCCGGCGCGGAACGCATCGGCCACGTAGAACAGGCGTTCCGGGCCGGGTTCCTTCATCTCGCGGCGCAACGTGGCTAGGTCATCGGCGTTGGACAGATCCAGGCCGGTCGGGTCCAGGCCCACTTTGCCGGTTTCCAGTCCGCGCAAGGCTTTCTGCAGCGATTCCTGGAAGGTGCGGCCCATCGCCATCACCTCGCCCACCGATTTCATCTGCGTGGTCAAGCGCGCATCGGCGGCGGGGAATTTCTCGAAGGCGAAGCGCGGGATCTTGGTGACCACGTAGTCGATGGCTGGCTCGAACGAAGCCGGGGTCAGCCCGCCGGTGATTTCGTTGCGCAGCTCATCCAGCGTATAGCCCACGGCGAGCTTGGCGGCGACCTTGGCGATGGGGAAGCCGGTGGCCTTGGAAGCCAACGCCGACGAACGCGACACGCGTGGATTCATTTCGATCACCACCACGCGGCCGGTCTGCGCGTTGATGCCGAACTGCACGTTGGAACCGCCGGTGTCCACGCCGATCTTGCGCAGCACCGCGATGGACGCATCGCGCAGGCGCTGGTATTCCTTGTCGGTCAGGGTCTGCGCCGGAGCCACGGTGATCGAGTCGCCGGTGTGCACGCCCATCGGGTCCAGGTTTTCGATGGAGCAGACGATGATGCAGTTGTCCGCGGTGTCGCGGACCACTTCCATCTCGAATTCCTTCCAGCCCAGCACCGATTCTTCCACCAGCACTTCGCTGGTGGGCGAGAGTTCCAGGCCGCGATTGACGATCTCGATCAGCTCTTCGCGGTTGTAGGCGATGCCGCCGCCGCTGCCGCCCAGGGTGAAACTGGGGCGGATGATGGTGGGATAGCCCACGCGCGTCTGGATGTCGAGCGCCTGCTCCAGCGAGCGCGCGACTTCGGCCTTCGGGCATTCAAGGCCGATCTCCTTCATCGCCACGCGGAACAGTTCGCGGTCCTCGGCCATCATGATCGCTTCGCGCTTGGCGCCGATCAGTTCGACGCCGTACTTCTCCAGCACCCCGTTGTCGGCCAGGTCCAGCGCGCAGTTGAGTGCGGTCTGTCCGCCCATGGTGGGCAACAGCGCGTCGGGCTTTTCCTTGGCGATGATCTTCTCGACCATCTGCCAGGTGATCGGCTCGATGTAGACCGCATCGGCCATTTCCGGGTCGGTCATGATGGTGGCCGGGTTGCTGTTGACCAGCACCACCCGGTAGCCCTCGTCCCTAAGCGCCTTGCAGGCCTGCGCGCCCGAATAATCGAATTCGCAGGCCTGGCCGATGACGATGGGGCCTGCGCCGATGATCAGGATGGTTTTGAGGTCGCTACGCTTGGGCATGGGGTTCGCTTTCCGGATTACTTGGCGACTTGCGCGGATGCGCTTGCCGGACCGATGTACTTGTCGAAGAAGACAAGCATCTTGGTATAAAGGTTGATCTGGTTGCCCAGGTCCTGAAACCCGTGGGCTTCTTTCTTTTCGACGATCACTTCCTCAGGCTGCTTGCCGACCGATTTCAGCTGACTGATCAGGAAGTTCATGTTTTTAATAGGCACGCGCACATCCTTCTCGCCCTGCACCAGCATGATGGGCACTTTGATGCGGTCGACCCCATATGCGGGCGACTGCGCCCGGCGCTCGCCTACAGTCGTTGGATAGACGTCGTTGAGATAGCTCTGGCCGGCCTTGATCTCTGCGGTATCGCTGGCGGTCCGTTGGATATCCAGATCGTAGACACCCACATAGCCCACCGTGCACTTGTAGAGGTCGGGCTCGCGCACGACACTCATCAAGGCGGCGTAGCCGCCATAGGAAGCGCCGTAAATGCAGACGCGGTTGCGATCGGCGATGCCCTGACCGATGGCCCACTTGACCGAATCGGTCAGATCGTCCTGCATGGTGGTGCCCCACTTCCGGTATCCGGCGCGCTCGAAGGCGTTGCCATAGCCGCCGGAACCACGATAGTTGATCTGCAACACGGCATAGCCGCGGTTGGCGAACAGCTGCACTTCCGGATTGAAATGCCACTCATCGCGGGGGCCGTGCGGGCCGCCGTGCGGATTGACGATGAGCGGAAGGTTCTTGCCATCGCTGCCGTTGGGAATGGTCAGATAGCCATGCAGCACCAAGCCGTCGCGTGCCTTGACCTCAATGGGCTTCATGATCGACATCTCGGCGGGCTTGATCCAGTCGCGGCTCGCTGTCAGGAACTTGGCTTTCCCCGTTTCGCGGTCGAACATGAAGGCTTCGCTGGGTGCGGTATCGGAATACGCACGCAGACCGATGTACCGCCCATCCTGGGTCGTATCGAGAAATGTCACAGCCTTGCCTGGGAATGCCTTCACCAAGCCTGCGTAGACCTTGGTTTCGGGGTGGTCCGGCGCGACGAAATCCCAATATGGGATTCCATCTTCGTAAAAGACGGCCAGCAGCGTTTTTTCATCGGAGCTCCACAAATAGTCAGAAGGACTGACTGTGCCGTTATTGGACAGCTGTTCTTCCTCGCGCGTATCCAGGTTCAGCAAGACTATCGATTCGGGCTTTCCGTCCACGCCCTTGGCGACGTAGACGCGTTTGTTGTCCGCGGCAAAGCCCAAGGGGCGGTAGGTAGCGCCGCCACGCTCGCTTTCGTGTATCTGCGTCCATTTTTCGCCGTCGCGGCGATAAGTCAGCGAACGGCCGTCATCCATTTCACCAGAGACATAGCGCACTTTGCCGTCATGGTCGAGCAAGAAACTGCCGTACCGCACGGGGGCGGTGGCAACGGTCGTGATCTTGCCGTTGTTGACATTGAGTTTGAACAGGAACGCGCTCTCCACCGAGCGCTGAACCAGCACTGTGTCGGGATCGGACGGCGTGAGATCGAGTATGTCGTAATAGTTTCCGTTCGGAATATCGATGCGCCCGCCGCCATCGATATTGGAAGCGTACAGGTCCGCTTTCCCGGTCTCGAAATCGAACTTGCCAGTCTTGAAACCAACGCGGAACAGCAGACGGTTGTTGTTCGCCCACAGCACTTCGCGGAAATGACGGTTCTCGCCGTAGTCCCACTTGCCCACCAATCCTTGGTCCGACACACGCAACACGGCCAGCACCGTTCGGTCCGCCTGGGGCACCGTGACAGCCATGTGCTTGCCATCGGGCGAGAGCGTGACGGAAGAAAACTCCGGATCCTTGAAGAAATCCTGGATGGGCACCTCGCGTGCCATCAGCAGCGAAGGAAGCAATACCAGCATCAAGGCCAATCGACTAAGCAACTTCATATCCAATTCCCTTTTTGAATTCCAAACGCGGCTTGCATGCCGTTCTCTAGTCACTCTTCCAACATCCATCGCAAATCACCGCTGCGGCGCTGCGTCATGCCGCAGCGCCCATCGATGCCACGAATCGATCGAACAGTGGGCTTACATCGCGCGGCCCCGGCGAAGCTTCCGGATGCCCCTGAAACGAGAACGCCGGCGCATCGGTCAACTCGATGCCTTGGTTGGTGCCGTCGAACAGCGAGCGATGGGTCACGCGCACATTGGCCGGCAGCGTCGTTTCATCGACCGCGAAGCCGTGGTTCTGCGAAGTGATCATCACCCGGCCGCTATCGAGATCCTGCACCGGGTGGTTGGCGCCGTGGTGGCCGTGGCCCATCTTCAAGGTCTTGGCGCCTGCTGCGAGCGCAAGCAACTGGTGGCCCAGGCAGATGCCGAAGGTCGGGATCTTCATGGCGACGAACTCGCCGATCGCGGCGATCGCGTAATCGCACGGTTCCGGATCGCCGGGACCATTGGACAGGAACACGCCGTCGGGCTTGAGCGCCAGCGCATCCGCAGCGGAGGTCTGCGCAGGTACCACGGTCACTTCGCAGCCGCGCTCGGCCAGCATGCGCAGGATGTTCAGTTTGACGCCGAAATCGTAGGCAACGACTTTGAATTTGGCCTGTGCGTTGACGGGAATCCCCGTATCCAGATTCAGTTGCCCGTCTTTCCACGGGTAACTCTGGGTAGTGGAAACCACCTTGGCCAGGTCCATGCCCTTCAGGCCGGGGAACTTGCGCGCGGCTTCAAGGGCCGCTTCGACATCGATCCCGCCGGCCATCAGCGCGCCGTTCTGCGAACCGCGATCGCGCAGGATGCGGGTCAGCTTGCGGGTGTCGATGCCGGCGATGGCCACCACGTTGCGCTGCGCCAGCCATTCGGGCAGCGCCTGCTGGTTGCGCCAGTTGCTGGGGCGGCGCGGCACGTCGCGCACGATCAGGCCGGCGGACCAGACCTGGCGCGCTTCGTCGTCCTGGTCCGTGCAGCCGGTGTTGCCGATATGGGGATAGGTCAAAGTGACCAGTTGGCGGGCGTAGGAGGGATCGGTGAGGACTTCCTGATAGCCGGTCATGGCAGTGTTGAACACCACCTCGCCTGCGGAAAGGCCACTCGCGCCTACGGATTCGCCCTCGAATACGGTGCCGTCTTCGAGTACGAGGATTGCGGGTTGGGTCACTGGGCTCGCCTTGGGGGTGAAGGAACCCTGTCCCTCCAACTTGCGGCTGCAAGAAACCGCGAACTCGGTATTTCTCCGGTCCGTGGCGGTGGGTATCAGGCGAGCGAGAATTGTACGGGCGCGGGGTCGCGGGCGCCAGTCGTTTTTTCAGCAACCGGGCGAAACCGGCACGGACTTGGCGCTCAGTTCAGCAAATCCCGCACCCGGTAGGCCGCAGCAGGCTTGCCGGCAATGCGCGAGGCCGCGTGCAAAGCGCCGCGGGCGAAAATATCGCGGTTGCCGGCCCGGTGCACCAATTCCAGGCGTTCGCCCAGGCCGGTGAACTGGACCGTGTGCTCGCCCACGATATCGCCAGCTCGCAGGCTGGCGTAGTTGACCTTTGCGCCGTTGGCGGTCGCGGCTTCGCCCAGGGTCAAAGCTGTGCCGGAGGGAGCATCTTTCTTCTGGTTGTGATGGGCTTCGACCACATCGCAATCCCAGCCCGGCAAGGCCGCCGCGGCGCGCTCCACCAGTTCGGTCAGCACCGCCACGCCCAGGCTGAAATTGGAAGCCCAGACCAGCGGGATCTTTTTTGCGGCCTCGTCCAGAGCGGCACGCTGCGCATCGCTCAGTCCGGTGGTTCCCGACACCAGCGCGGCACCACGGGCCACGCATAGGTCGAGCACCGGGTCGAAGCCCTCCGGCAGGCTGAAATCGATGGCGACGTCGAATGCGGGAACCCCGGACAGTTCCTTCGCTGCGAAAAAAGGCACACCATCGATTACCCGTTGCGCAGGCGACTTGCGGGTAACGGCGGCAACCACCTGGCAACCGCCCTGCCCCGCGCACAAGCGCAGCAGGGCCTCGCCCATGCGCCCGGAAGCGCCGTGGATCAGCAGTCGCACCGTTTGTTCGCTCATGCGTAGCTGCCCGCGTTCCGGCTCAAGCGGCCGCGGGCCGCGCGAGCGCGGCGATTTCCGCCTTCAGCAGCGCGCCGAGTTTCTGCATGCCGATCTCGATCTTCTCCGCAGGCACGGTAACGAAGGACAGGCGCAGCGTGTTCGCCTGCGGGTCGACCGCATAGAACGGCGCGCCGGGTACGAAAGCCACGTTCTGCTCGATGGCCTTGGCCAGCAGCGTGCCGCTGTCCACGCCCTTGGGCAGATTGACCCAGATGAACATGCCGCCGGCCGGCTGGTTCCAACTGGCTTCCGAGGGGAAATAACGGTCCAGCGCGGCCAGCATCAACTCGCACTGCTTCGCGTACAGAGTGCGAATGGTGGGAATGTGGGCGTCCAGGAAGCCGTCCTGCACGGCTTCATACACGATGCGCTGCGAGAACGACGGCGTATGCAGATCGGCCGCCTGCTTGGCCTGCACCAGCTTGCCGTGCAGTTCTTCAGGCGCGACCACGAAGCCCAGGCGCAAGCCCGGTGCCAGCACCTTGGAGAACGAGCCCATGTAGATCACGTTTTCCGGAGCCATCGACAGCAGGCTGGGCAGCGCGTCGCCGCTGTAGCAGAGCTCGCCATAGGGGTCGTCCTCGACTACCGGCACGCCGGCAGCGATGGCCTTTTCCAGCAGCGCCTTGCGGCGTTCCAGCGGCAGGCGGCGTCCGGTGGGATTCTGGAAATTGGGCAGGCAGTACATGAAACGCGCGCCCGTCAGCTGTTCGGCCGTCAACGCATCGGTGACGATGCCGTCCTCGTCGGTTTCCATCGCCGAGAACGCCGGCTGGAACAGCGAGAACGCCTGCAGCGCACCCAGGTAGCTGGGGGTTTCCACCAGCACCTTACTGCCTTCGTCGATCAGCACTTTGCCCAGCAGGTCCAGGCCCTGCTGCGAACCGGTGGTGATCAGCACCTGGCTGGCGCGGATCGCCGCGCCGTTCTGGCTGAGCCGCGCAGCGACCCACTCGCGCAACGGCGTATAGCCCTCGGTGGGACCGTACTGCAGCGCAGCCTGCGGGGCTTCGTCCAGCACCTTGGTGCAGGCCCAGCGCATGCGCTCGATGGGGAAGGTATCCGGCGACGGCAGGCCGCCGGCGAAGGAAATCACCTCCGGGCGCTCGGTCACTTTCAGAATTTCACGGATCGCCGAGCTGGTGAGGCCCTGGGCGCGCTTGGAGATGCGGATAGAGGTAGTCATGGACCAAGTTTACCGGGTTCTGGCGGCTAGCCGTGAGCACGGACCTGACCGGGCTTCAGCGCCCTTGGAGTCGTCTGGACGAAGTCCACTCATCTAAATCTCAGGCCCAGCCGATAGCTCGAAAAAAGCTTGGCTTCACGACGTATCGGCAACCTCACTTCAATGTCGTTGTGAACGACCGATTCGCGTGCAAACGCATGCGTTGCAAACGCGTGTGGATTCACGTCATTGTGCGGCGGCTCCCGCTTCTGTCTCCCCCTTTGCAAAAGGGGGATTGAGGGGGATTTGCTCTTCGCGGGGAGCCTGCTGGAGATCAAGTTCAAAAGCAAATCCCCCTAGCCCCCTCTTTTTCAAAGGAGGGAATGCAATGGCTAGGGGTTTTCGGTATCGCCTGCGCTATGGCTCAGGACGTCATCCGGTCCCAGAACGACTTCACTCCATCCAGGAACGTAGCCGACTTGGGCGAATGCCTGCGCGCATCCTCGCCGGTGAAGGTCGCCTCGAACTTCTCCATCAGCTCGCGCTGTTCGGCGGTCAGGTTGACTGGCGTTTCCACCGCCACCCGGCAGAACAGGTCGCCGGTGCTGCGGCTACGCACGGATTTCACGCCCTTGCCGCGCAGGCGGAACAGCTTGCCGGTCTGGGTTTCGGCGGGAATGCGGATTTCCGCCTCGCCGTCCAGAGTGGGCACGCGCACCGTGTCGCCCAGCGCGGCTTGCGAAATGCGGATGGGCACTTCGCAGTGCAGGTCGTCGCCGTCGCGCTGGAAGATATCGTGCTCGCGCACACGCACTTCTACGTACAGATCGCCCGGCGGAGTGCCGACGGGCCCGGCTTCGCCCTCGCCCGCCAGACGGATACGGTCGCCGTTGTCGACGCCCGCGGGAATCTTTACCGACAGGACCTTCTCTTCTTCCACCCGGCCGGCGCCATGGCAGGTCTTGCAGGGGTTGCGGATGATCTGGCCGCGGCCACCGCAGTGCGGACAGGCCTGCTGCATGGCGAAGATGCCGCGCTGCATGCGCACCTGGCCGCGACCGCCGCAGGTGCTGCAGGTTTCGGTCTTGCCGTCTTCCGAACCGGAGCCATGGCAAGGCTCGCAGGCAGCGAGCGTGGGAATCTCGATGCGCTTTTCGATGCCGGCGACGGCTTCTTCCAGGTCCAGCTCCATCACGTAGCCGACATCGGCGCCACGGCGCGCGGCACGTGCCCCGCCGCCTCCGCCGAAGATATTGCCGAAAATATCGCCGAAAATGTCGCCCATATCGGCCGGGTTGGGTCCCGCACCGCCGCCGCCCATGCCGTGCTCGAACGCAGCATGCCCGTGCTGGTCATACATGCGGCGCTTGCCGCCGTCGGACAGCACTTCGTAGGCCTCCTTGCATTCCTTGAACGCGGCTTCCGCGGCGGAGTCGCCGGGATTGCGGTCGGGGTGGTGCTTCATCGCACAGCGACGGTAAGCCTTCTTCAGCTCTTCTTCGCTGGCGTTGCGGGCCACGCCCAGGACTTCGTAGTAGTCGCGCTTGCTCATGTAGCCGGGAATCGGAAATAGGGAGTGGGGAATGGTCTAAAGCAAGTTCCGTACAACGGACACAAGAACGGGGAACCGGGCGCCAGGGCATGCGTGGCGGAGCCTCGCATTTCCAATTCCCGATTCCCCATCCTCTATTCCCGCTTACTTCTTTTCGTCTTCTTTGACTTCGGTGAACTCGGCATCCACCACGTCGTCGCCCGCGCCCGACTGCGGGCCCGTGCCGGCGTCGCCGGGCTGCGAAGCAGTGGCGGCAGCTGCGTACAGCGACTGGCCGGCTTCTTCCAGGCTCTTGGTCTTGGCTTCGATCTGGCCCTTGTCGTCGCCCTTCATGGCGGTCTCAAGGTCGGCCAACGCCGCTTCGACATTGCCGATGACGCTGCCATCGACCTTGCTGCCGTGCTCGGTGATGGCGCTGCGGGTGGCGTGGATCAGGCTGTCGGCCTGGTTGCGCGCCTGCACCAGCTCGTGGAACTTCTGGTCCTCTTCGCGGTGCGCTTCGGCGTCGGCCACCATCTGCGCGATCTCGGCTTCGGACAGGCCCGAACCGGACTTGATCTCGACCTTCTGTTCCTTGTTGGTCTTCTTGTCCTTGGCGCTGACGTGGATGATGCCGTTGGCGTCGATGTCGAAGGACACTTCCACCTGCGGCAGGCCGCGCGGGGCCGGCTCGATGCCGGACAGGTCGAACTTGGCCATCGACTTGTTGAAGCGGGCCTGCTCGCGTTCGCCCTGCAGCACGTGCACGGTCACCGCGGACTGGTTGTCTTCGGCAGTCGAAAAAGTCTGCGAAGCCTTGGTCGGAATGGTGGTGTTCTTCTCGATGATCTTGGTGAACACGCCGCCCAGGGTTTCGATGCCCAGGCTCAGCGGGGTCACGTCCAGCAGCAGCACGTCCTTGACGTCGCCGCCCAGCACGCCGCCCTGGATCGCGGCGCCCAAGGCGACGGCTTCATCCGGGTTGACGTCCTTGCGCGGTTCCTTGCCGAAGAACTCGGTCACCGCCGCCTGCACCTTGGGCATGCGGGTCTGGCCGCCGACCAGGATCACTTCGCCGATGTCGCTGGTGCGCAGGCCGGCGTCGTTCATGGCGATGCGGCACGGCTCGATGGT
Organism: Pseudoxanthomonas sp. CF125; assembly: GCF_900104085.1. Lineage (GTDB taxonomy): Bacteria > Pseudomonadota > Gammaproteobacteria > Xanthomonadales > Xanthomonadaceae > Pseudoxanthomonas_A. Next base: position 586,537 of record NZ_FNLD01000001.1, on the reverse strand, counting down.
CTTCTTGATCAGGTCTTCAACCAGGGCTTCCAGCTTGGCGCGGGTCAGCTTGATGTTGAGGTGCTTCGGGCCCGAGGCATCTGCAGTGACGTACGGCAGGTTCACTTCGGTCTGCTGCGAGGACGACAGCTCGATCTTGGCGCGCTCGGCCGCGTCCTTCAGGCGCTGCAGGGCCAAAGGATCCTTGCGCAGGTCGATGCCCTGGTCCTTCTGGAATTCTTCAACGAGGTAGTCGATGACGCGCTTGTCGAAGTCTTCGCCGCCCAGGAAGGTGTCGCCGTTGGTGGCCAGCACTTCGAACTGCTTCTCGCCGTCGACGTTGGCGATCTCGATCACTGATACGTCGAAGGTGCCGCCGCCCAGGTCGTAGACCACGATCTTGCGGTCGCCGCCATCCTTGTCCAGGCCGTAGGCCAGCGCGGCCGCGGTGGGTTCATTGATGATGCGCTTGACGTCAAGGCCGGCGATCTTGCCGGCGTCCTTGGTCGCCTGGCGCTGGCTGTCGTTGAAGTAGGCCGGTACGGTGATCACGGCTTCGGTGACGGTTTCGCCGAGGAAGGCTTCAGCCGTCTTCTTCATTTTTTCCAGGATCCGCGCGGAGATTTCCTGTGCGGACAGCTTCTTGCCGTCGGAGGTGGTCACCCAGGCGTCGCCGTTGTCGTGCTGGACGATGCCGTAGGAAACCAAGCCGATGTCCTTCTGCACTTCGGCGTCGGTGAACTTGCGGCCGATCAGGCGCTTCACCGCGTAGAAGGTGTTCTTGGGGTTGGTGACGGCCTGGCGCTTGGCCGAGGCGCCCACCAGCACTTCGCCGTCCTTGGTGTAGGCGACGATGGAGGGCGTGGTGCGGTCGCCTTCCGAATTTTCGATGACGCGGGCTTTGCCGCCGTCCATGATCGCCACGCACGAGTTGGTCGTGCCCAGGTCGATGCCGATGATCTTGCCCATGTTGCTTGCTCCCTAAAAGGTCTGTCTTTGGCCGGCCATGCGCCGGGTTATGGATGGAATGTGGGGTTTGCGACGTTCAGTTCAAGAGTTCTGCGTGGGAGCGGCGTCCCGCCGCGAGCTTTTGGACGACCGATTTGCTGAATGAAGAGCTCGCGGCGGGACGCCGCTCCCACGTGTTTCAGTCGTGCTTGGCCACCACCACGAGGGCGGGTCGCAGCAGGCGGTCGTTGAGCAGGTAGCCCTTCTGAAATACCTGCACCACGCTGTCCGGGGCCGCGCCAGGCGCTTCCACATGGCTGACGGCCTGGTGGTATTCCGGGTTGAATGCCTCGCCGGTGGGGTCGATCATGCTCAAGCCATTATCCGCGGCGACTTTCAACAACTGACGGAAGGTCAGCTCCAGGCCGTCATGCAACGGACCGGGTTCCTTGCCTGCCGCAGCCAGGCCAGCATCCAGGCTATCGAAGACCGGCAGCAGGTCCGACAGCAGGCGCTCATTGGCGAATTTGCGCAGCTGCTCCAGGTCGCGGCTGACGCGCTTGCGCTGGTTTTCCAGATCGGCGCGTTCGCGCAGGACATCGGCGCGGGTCTGTTCCAACTCGGCGCGCAGGTGCTCTACTTCGTTGGCCAGCTGGGCTTCAAGATTGTTTTCCTCGCCTTCGGACACATCGTCGGGCGCGGAATCGGATTGGTTTTGGCTGTGGGTCATGCGGGCTTCCGTGGCGGGCCGTCCTCGGTAACGGACGGCGTAAGACGAACCTATGGGGTCGGCGCTTCAGGATTCAAGGCGGAGCCCAGCGCATCGGCGGCGGCCTGAACCACCGGAATCACCCTTTCATATGCCATCCGGGTAGGCCCGATCACCCCCAGCACGCCCAGCACCTGCCCGCCGGCGATATACGGCGCGGTCACCACCGAGACCCCGTCCAGCGGGGCCAGGCCGGTTTCCTCGCCGATGAAGATGCGCACGCCCGGGGCCTGCAGAGTCCGTTCCAGCAACTGCAGGATCTCGCGCTTGCGGGCGAAGGTCTCGAACAGCTCCCGCAACCGGTCCAGGTCCGAGAGGTCCTGCACGCCGATCAGCCGGGTCTGCCCGGTCAGCACCATGTCCTCGCCAGCCGGAACGAAGGCGTGTTCGGCCAGCTCCACTGTATGGGCCAGCAGCCCCTCCATCTCGGACTGGGCATTGCGCAGGTCGCGCAGCAGCGTGGCGCGTATTTCGGACAATGGCCGGCCCGCGAAATTGGAATTCAGGTAATTGGCGACCCGCTCCAATTCGGAAGGGTCGTAGGTGCGGCGCGGCTCGATCACCCGGTTCTGCACGTCGTTGTCGGCGAACACCAGGATCGCCAGCACCCGGCGCCCGTCCAACGGTACGAAGTCGATATGGCGGAAGGCGAACTGCTCGCGCTTGGGGGCGCTGACCACGCCGACGAAATGGGTCATGGCCGAGAGCAGTTCCGAGGCGTTACCCAGCAGCGCCTGGGTGCCGACGCCCGCCGGCAATTCGGAGCGCAAGCGCGCCACTTCGCCCTCGCCCAGCGGCTTCATCTGCACCAGGCTATCCACGAACATGCGGTAGCCCTGCGCGGTGGGTATGCGCCCGGCCGAGGTGTGCGGCGAGACCAGCAGGCCGATTTCCTCCAGGTCGCCCAGGATGTTGCGGATGGTGGCGGCGCTGACGTCCAGTCCCGCATGCTTGGCCAGCGTTTGCGAGCCGACGGGCTCGCCATCGCGGATATAGCGCGAGATCAGCGTGCGCAGCAGATGCCGGGCACGGGGATCGAGGGAGACGGGCTGGGACGACATGCGGGATAGATAGCCCCAGCCGGGGCCCATTGCAAGCTGCGGCGTTCGAGCCCTGTCTCAGACACTGCGCCGCATGCCACTACAATGCGCAGCCATGCTCAGACACCTAGCCCTCAAGGATTTCGCCGTCGTCCGTTCCGCCGAACTGGAGTTCGGCCCGGGCATGACCGTTATTTCGGGTGAAACCGGCGCAGGTAAGTCCTTGCTGGTGGATGCATTGGGTTTTCTTTCCGGCCTGCGCGCCGACAGCGGCGTGGTGCGCCATGGCGCCGAGCGCGCCGAACTTTCCGCCGAGTTCGGCCTCGACGACGCCTCGCCCGCCCTGGCCTGGCTGCGCAGCAACGAACTCGACGAGGGCAAGGACTGCCAGCTGCGCCGGGTGATCCGTGCCGATGGCGGCTCACGCGCCTTCATCAACGGCCGCAGCATCACCCTGGCCCAACTGACCGAACTGGCCGGCCTGCTGGTGGAAATTCATGGCCAGCACGAACATCAGGCGCTGCTGTCGCGCCACAGCCAGTTGGAACTGCTGGACGCCTATGCGCGCAACGAATCCGAACGGGCCGCTGTCCGCAACGCCGCGCAGGCCTGGAGCGCTTTGCTGCACGAGCGCGACGCCCTCTCCCAGCAAGGCGATGTGTCTGATCGCATCAATTACCTCGAGCACCAATTCAAGGAACTGGAGCGCGAAGAGCTGGCCGCGGCGGCGATCGAATCGCTGTCCGCCAACCATCGCCGCCAGGCCAATGCCTCGGGCCTCATCGACGCCTGCAACGCCGCCTTCGCGCGCATGGCGGGCGAGGAAGCACCTTCGGTTTCCAGGCAGTTGCAGCAGACCCGCAGCGAACTGGCGCGCATGGCCGAGCATGAACCGCGTCTTGGCGAAGTCGATGCGCTGCTGGAAAGCGCCAATATCCAACTGGACGAAGCGCTGGTGGTGTTGGACAAGGTGCGCGACGACCTCGACGCCGATCCGGCGCAATTCATGGAGCTGGAACGCAAGCTCACCCGTATCCACGACTTGGCGCGCAAGCACCGGGTCGCGCCTGAGCAGCTTGAGGCCCGCCGCGACGCCATCGCTGCGGAACTGGACGGCCTGCGCGGCGCCGGCGAACGCCTGCTCGGTTTGAATACCGAAATCGCTTCGGCCACCACCGCATGGCGCGATGCCGCCGCGAAACTGAGCAAGACCCGCCACAGATCCGCCGACAAGCTCGCCAAGGCGACTGCGGCGCTGATCGCCGAGCTCGGCATGGGTGGGGGCCGTTTCGAGATCGCGCTGGAAGCCAACGAAACCGAACGCGCCGACCCGCTGGGTGGCGAGCGCGTGGAATTCCTGGTGTCGGCCAATGCCGGCCAGCCCCCGCGCGCGCTGCGCAAAGTGGCCTCGGGCGGCGAACTCTCGCGAATCTCGCTGGCTATCGAAGTGGCGGCGCTGGGGCTGGATGCGGTGCCGACCATGGTCTTCGATGAGGTGGATTCGGGTATCGGCGGTGCGGTTTCGGACATCGTCGGGCAGAAACTCCGTGCGCTGGGCGAGAAACGCCAGGTCCTGTGCGTCACCCATCTGCCGCAAGTCGCAGCGCAGGGCCACGCGCACTACCGCGTCAGCAAAGCGCCCGTGGACGGCATGACCCAGAGCTCGGTGGAATTGCTGCGCGCGAAAGACCGGGAGGAAGAACTCGCCCGCATGCTGGGCGGCGTGGAAGTGAGCAAGGAAGCGCGCGCGGCGGCGAAGCGGCTGTTGAGCGACGTGGCGTAGGGCGGGTTTTAACCCGCCATTGCCATGCATGAACCTCGCCTCGGCAGGTAGCGGAATGGCCGTCGCCGCAGAAGGCGCGGATCGGCTTATTGCCATCGCAATGTGGAAGACGGCAATGGCGGGTTGAAACCCGCCCTACGTCAACGCTTCTTTCTGACGTAAAGCACCAGCGAGTGTTCTTCGATCTCGTAGCCGTGCTGGGCCGCGATCTTCGACTGCAGCGCCTCGATCTCCTCGCTGGAGAATTCGATGACCTTGCCGGTGTCGATGTCGACCATGTGATCGTGGTGCTGGCCGCGGTCCAGTTCATAGACCGCCTGCCCGCCTTCGAAGTTGTGCTTGAGCACCAGGCCCGCGGCCTCGAACTGGGTCAGTACACGGTAAACCGTGGCCAAGCCGATTTCATCGCCGTGGTCCAGCAAATGGCGATAGATGTCCTCGGCGGTCATGTGCCGGGGCTTGCTCTGCTCCAGCAGCTCCAGGATGCGCATCCGGGGATGCGTCACCTTCAGTCCGACTTTGCGTAGATCCTGCGATTCCATGGCCTCTCCGTTCATTGGCGGTTTAGCGCCAGCTGCCTCGAACCGGGTTGCGGCGGTCGTCGGAAGTGTATCATCGCCCGGTCAATTCCCTGTCGAATCGCGGTGCCCTTCCCGATGCGTAAATTCCTGCTGATCGCCGCCGTAACCTTCGCTGTCTCCGGTTGCGGCATCCTGTACAAACAGCCGATCTACCAGGGCAACCTGATCGAGAAGAGCAACGCCGACCAGCTGGCCGTGGGCCAGAGCAAGCAGCAGGTCGTCGCGCTGCTGGGCACGCCCTCCATCGCCGACCCTTTCCATGCGCAGCGCTGGGATTACACCGCCGTAGAGCGCACCAACCGCCGCGGCACCACTGAAATCAAGAACCTGACCGTTTATTTCGAAGGCGACGTGGTTTCGAAGTGGGAAGGCGAATACTTCCCGGAAAACGACGTGCAACTGGCCAAAGACGTGCGCAAGTTCGGTCCGAACCTGGCCAAGGAAAAGAAGAAAGGCGGTTCCCGCCGCTGACCTTCAGCGGCCGCTGGTCTTCAATGTTGTGTTCGACGCGCGCCGCCGGCGTGCGTCCTTGGGATCGATCTGCAACGGCCTCAGCAGTTCTATCCGGTCCCCCTCGCGCAATACGGTCGATGCCTCCGCATTGACGCCGAAGATCGCGTAGCCGTCCACGTTTTCCAACTGCGTCCAGCCCGCCTTCTCCAGGGCCTGCTGCAGCGTGGCGTTTTCTGGCAGGTCCAGCGATACGGCCTGGTGCCGGCGCGGCCACGCCATGATCAGTTCGACCTTCATCATTCGCCCCGGTCGGCGACCCGTACGAAATCGTCCACCATGCGGTCCGCCAGCCCCTGGAATCCCAGTGCGATCGCCGGTCCCAGCAAGCGGTTGTTGGGATCGAATTCCAGCGTCAAGGTGACCTTGCTCGCGCATTCGTCCAGCGCATGGAATTCCCAGCGGCCGTGCAATTTCCGGAAGGGGCCATCGACCAGGTTCATATCGATGCTGTGCGGGCGGTCGAGCGTGTTTTCGGTGGTGAACCAGGTGCTCAAGGCGCCCAGCCCCAGGTCCAGCCGCGCGACCAGCCGGTCGGGTCCCGATTCGATCAGCTCGGCGGCGCTGCACCAGTCGAAGCGCCGCGGGTAGGCGGCCACATCGTTGACCAGCTCGAACATGCGGGCGGTGGAGTGTTCGACCAGGGCGCTGCGGCGGATGGTTTGCATGCGTCGACGGGGTTCTCTGTGGCTGGGCTCGCTTGCACTTCCCCCATCGGCGACAATAGCGCCATGGCGAAGAAACCCGGCAAGGATAAAGCAAACAGCACTGGCACGATTGCGCAGAACAAACGCGCGCGCCACGAATACCACCTCGAGGCGCACTACGAGGCGGGCATGGCGCTGCAGGGCTGGGAAGTGAAGGCCATCCGCGCCGGCCGCGCCAACATCACCGAGGCCTATGCGGTGGTCCGCAAGGGCGAGCTGTTCCTGTTCGGCGCGCAGATTACTCCGCTGATCCAGGCCTCCACCCACGTGGTCGCGGACGACCGCCGCACCCGCAAGCTGCTGCTGCACAAGCGCGAGATCGATGTGCTGATCGGCAAGGTCGAGCGCGACGGCTACACCATCGTGCCCACGTCGCTCTACTGGAAGGGCAACAAGGTCAAGGCCGGCATCTCCCTGGCCAAGGGCAAGCAGACCCACGACAAGCGCGAAGCCAGCAAGGACCGCGACTGGGCGCGCGACAAGCAGCGCGTGATGCGCCGCCACAACCGCGACGCCTGATCTTGTAGGAGCGGGCCCTGCCCGCGACAGGCGTTATCGGTAAAGCGGTCGCGGGCAGGGCCCGCTCCTACAGGTGCATCAGGTGGAGGCCAGCATCTGGATCATGTTGGGAATGCCCTTGCCCTGCATATAGGGATCGCGCCCGATATCGGTGCAGTGATTCAGCACTATCTGTTTGACCCGGTCGGGGAAGCCGATGAACTCTCGCCGTACCGACAGAAAGCCCGCGATCAATCCAGACACATGCGGCGCAGCCATGCTGGTGCCGCTCATCTCCACCATCCAGGTGCTTGGATCCGACGCCTTGAACCCGTAGTGCGCCGAAATGATTTTTTCGCCGGGCGCCACCACATCGGGCTTGTGCCGGCCATCGGCGGTAGGACCCCGCGAGGAAAAATAGGAAACGCCGTAACTGTGCGGATTGCCCTTGTGCACCGAGCCGACCGCGATCGCATCCTCGAGGTTGGCCGGATCGCCGATGGTCATATCCATGTTCGCCGGGTACGACTCGCCGTCGTTCTGCACCAGCCAGGCCAGGCCTTCGTTGCCTGCGGCCAGCACCACCACCACGCCCTGCCGCCACAAGCGCCGCAGCTCGTTGCACAGCGGGGTGAAGCCGCAGCCGTAGCTTTCCGCATCGAAGTATCCACCCAGGCTCAGGTTCATGCCGTGGATGACCAGCTCCCCCGCGTGATCGTTGATGTCGGCGACCTGTTGCACCGCCTTGATGATCCACGAATCGCGACCGTTGCCGTCATCGTCCAGCACCTTGAAGCCGTACAGCTGCGCCAGCGGCGCGATGCCGGCGAAATCCACCTTTTCCTTGCCGTCGCCCGGTACAGGAGCGCTGCATTGCCCCGCGATCACTCCCGCCACATGGGTGCCATGGCCGTTGCGGTCCAGCTTGCTGAAAGCCACGCCGTCGGCGCGCAGCAATTTCCTCGGCTTGCCGCGCACGGTGCAATCCCACTGCGCCGCCACTACGTCGCGCTTGCCCTTCTGGTAGAAATGCGGATGTCCGGCGGCGATGCCGGTATCCAGCACCGCCCAGCCGATCTTCTGCCCCAGCGCGCGGTAAGCCGTTTGCGCGGCGTCGGCCTGGATCACGCTGCGCGATTGGTTCAGCAACGCGCGCTTGCCCGCGTCGCGCCATAGCCGCTTGAAACTCAGGGCCTGGTAGTCGTTGCGCAGCGACTCGATTTCGAAACGGGTCAGCTTGGCCGAAACGAAGCGCTGAAGGTTGTCCTCCAGGTAGATTTCGTCGTCCAGCGCTTCGTTCTTGAGCTTGGTCGTTTCCGAAGCCAGGCCGCGTATGCGCGCGACCAGCGCAGCGCGCGCCGCCTCGCGCCCACCCTCGCCCGCCGGCAGCTTGTCGAGCTCGATCAGCACTTCATGGCGATGCTCGGCGCCGTTGGCTTCCAATTGATCGGATAGATCCTTGATGAGCACGGTGTTGGAAACCGGCTGGTCGAAACCCACGCCCACCACTTCCCGCACTTTGGCGCGCACGTGCAGATTGGAAAGGTAGCCGGAACCGGAATGCGGATTGCGCGGGCTGTCCGTATTGACGTCGGCGCCTTGCAAGTTGGAGAAGCGTTGCCCGGGATTCTCTATGTCGTCGGTCAGATTGCCGTCCAGCGCGACCGGATCCTGGCGGTCGGCGACGTTGTACCAATGGCGCACGCAGGGCGGGAACGGCAGTTTCTTCTTGCCGATCGAGCGCTTGAACATGCTACGGACGCTGGGCAGGCCGAGCGGCGAGCCGATGGTGACGAACAAGGCCACGTCGTATTTGGCCGGGTCGAGTTTGCGCAGCACTTCGTAGGCGATCATCGAACCCTGGCTGTGAGCCACCACCACGAACGGCCCGCCGCCGGATTCCATGCGGTCCAGCAGGCTGCGCTCCATCGCCTCGCGGCGCTTCTTGTCGAAGAAGAAATCGTGCACGTCTTGCAACAAGGCGGCCGAGATCATCTTGAGCAGGATTTCGTTGACTTTATCCAGCAGTCCGCGCTTGCCGGGGCCGCGTTGCGGCGTGCCGGTCGCGCCCATTTCCTCAAGCATGGCGTGCAGCATTTCGCTCTCGGCGGGCGTACCTGCCAGCGCATCGGCCAGTTCGCCCAGGTCGCGGCGGCTGGGCGCAACACCCAGCGCGCTCAACACCCGTTGCTCGGCCTGATTGATAGTGGGGCCCTGGTCGCGGTCGCCGCAGGTACCGGGTTCCGGCGTCGGATAACGATCACGGTTGACCCAGTACGCCAGCCGCGTGCGTTCGCCCATGCCACGTCCGAACAGCGCCTTGTCCCATTGGCAGCGCAGGACCTCGGCGGTCGGCTTGTTGCCGATGCCATGGATGTAGATGACAGTCTTGGCCTCGCCCTGGGCGGCGGCCATGAAATCGGAACGCTGCAAGGCGTCGGACTTGGCGGACTTCGCCGGGGCCGCTTTCCTGGCCTTGGCTGGCGCCTTGTCCTTCTTGGCGGTCGTCTTGCCCGCTGTTGCGACGCCGCGCGACGCCGGGGTCCGTTTGCCGCCTTTCTTTGCCGCCATGATCGATCCTCCGCTCTCCACCGGAAACGCATTCCCGCCGGGCCTGGGGCCGTCGGCGTGGAAAGCGATGAAGCAATGCTAACCAGCGCCTGTCGCAGAAGTTGTGACCCGGGTCCATCGCCCCTACACTGGGGATATCAGCAATGTCTGATTCCCGGGGATGCACTGGCTTCGACGGGGGTTGCGAAATTGCCTGGTGCATGCCGAGGGGGCGACTTTCCTCGTTAATCCAGTAGCAAACTTCTAGTTGCCAACGACGACAACTACGCTCTCGCCGCTTAAGGCGTAAGCCCCGAACCCACTTGTGCCCGTGCTCGTGGATGTAGGGTCATTATCACGGAACCGGCTGTGACGGCTGCCTGTCAGTCACGGCTTAACCAAAACAGGCTGGTCACCGGGTGCGCTTTGCGTGCCGTGCTGCCCGGGGGCGAGATCTAACGGAACGCTAAGCATGTAGTACCGGGGATGGAGTGCCTTCGGACGCGGGTTCGATTCCCGCCATCTCCACCATCTCAAGCGAAAGCCGGAACCGCGAGGTTCCGGCTTTTCGTTTTCCGCCGATCGATAGCGTCGCCGCGCTTGGGTGCCTAGCCCAGCGGCAGAATGGCCGGGAGCTGCGGTTCCCAGTCCGGCGCTTCGCCGAAGCGTTCGCTCAGGAAGTCCAGGAACGAGCGCACCAGGGCCGGCATTTGCCGGCGAGAAGCGTAGACGGCGTAGATGCCCATGGGCGGCACTTCGTAATCCGGCAGTACCGCGACCAGTTCTCCGCTGTGGATGAGTGGCGCCAGCTGGTAGGTCGGCAGCATGGCGATGCCTGCGTCGGCACGTACCGCCTGCAGCAGCACGCTGGCCTCGTTGGCACTGATGCTGCCACCGACGGCCACCGCCACGTCGCGTCCATGGCGCCGCAGCTGCCACAGGCTCTTGCCGACGAAGTGGTGGGTAAGACAGTTGTGCCGAACCAAATCCTCGGGCCGCTGCGGCGTGCCGCGGGCGGCCAGATAGGCCGGTGTGGCGCACAGCAGGGAACGGCAAACCGACAACCGGCGCGCGATCAAGCTGGGATCCAGTTCATGGGTAATGCGGATGGCCAAATCGATGCGTTCTTCGATCAGGTTCACGGTGCGGTCCACCATCAGCATGTCGATCCGTACGCCGGCAAAACGGTCGACGTAATCGGCCACAGCCGTTGCCAGCTGGCTTTGTCCGAACGATGTGCTGCAGGTAATTCGCAATTGCCCGTGCGGCGGCGCATTGGCGCTTTCGCCGACCGCTGCCTGCAGATCCTCGCCCAGTTCCAGCAAGCGGCGGCAACGCTCCAATGCCTGCTCGCCGGCCGAGGTCAGGTTGATGCGCCGGGTGGTGCGATGGAACAGCCGCGCGCCCAGCCAGTCTTCCAGTTCGGCCAGATAACGGGTAACCATCGCCCGCGACATCTCCAGCGCCTCGGCGGCGGCGGTCAAGCTGCCGCGCTCGGCAACTTCGACGAAGACGGTCATGGCGGTCATTCGGTCCATTTGATCGATATACGCAACAAATAAAGTACTTATACGGGGTTTTTCGCGCGATTTCAGCTCATTAAAGTGCCTTCATTCCCACTCTGGAGCGCACCATGAAAATCGCCCTTGTCGCCGCTACCGGCAAAATCGGCCGCCAGATCGCCCAGCAGGCGATCGCCCGCGGCCACGAAGTCACCGCTGTCGTCCGGCGCGATACCGACCTGCCGCCGGAACTGGCTGGCGCCCGTCTGGTTATCGCGCCATTGGACGATCACGATGCGTTGGTCGCGGCTATCCGTGGCAACGACGTGTTGGCCAGCGCCTACGGCCCGGCGCCCGGCGCTGAGGCAACGCTCAGCGAGATTGCCGATGACCTGATCGCCGCGGCGCGCGACGCCGGCATCCGGCGCCTGATCGTCGTCGGCGGCGCGGGCAGCCTGGAACTAGCTCCCGGCGTGCAACTGGTCGACACACCCGATTTCCCGGCGGCTTACAAACCGGTCGCACTTGCCCATCGCGATGCGCTGAAGCGCTACCAGGCCGCCGATGATCTGGACTGGACCTTCTATTCGCCCGCCGCGCATATCGGTCCGGGCGAAAAGCGCGGCGTCTTCCGCAGCCAAGCCAACGCATTCCTGGCGGATGCCGACGGCAACAGCGCCATCAGCTATGCCGATTACGCCGACGCCTTCGTCGGCGAGATCGAGCAACCCAAATATCCGAAGAACATCGCCACTGTCGCGTACTGAACGCGCCGTCGACTCTGTCGCGGCAAGTCAGAACTCGCTCCCATCCTTTTACCGCCCATGAAGGAACGAACATGAAATCGCATGCCCTGCCCCTCGCCTGCACCGCAGCCCTCACCCTGATGCTTGGCGCATGCAATCGCGAAGCGCCTCCCTCCTCCGGTCCGGCAACGGAAGCCGCCACGACCTCGCAGGCCGTCGAACCGGCCGCCCAGCCGTTGACGGTCGAAATCTACAACCCTGGCGAAAAAGCGGTTTTCGCGGTGACTTCGGTGTTGGTCAGCGGCAGGCAGGATGCGATTCTGATCGACGCGCAATTCTCCACTCTCGATGCGCAGAAAGTGGCCGATCTGATCCGGGCTTCGGGCAAGCGCCTGACTACGATCTACATCAGCCATGGCGACCCGGATTACTACTTCGGCCTGGAGACGCTGAAGCAAGCGTTCCCCGATGCGAAGATCCTGGCCACTCCGCAGACCGTCGCCCACATCAAGGAAACCAGCGCAGGCAAGCTGGCCTATTGGGCCCCGATACTCGGCGCCGGCGCACCGAAGCAGGCGGTCGTCCCCGAGCCGTTGCAAGGCAATAGCCTGAGCCTGGAAGGCCGGGAGCTGCAGATCATCGGCCTGGACGGTCCCACCCCGGACCGCAGCTTCGTGTGGATCCCGTCGATCAAGACCGTGGCCGGCGGAATTTCCGTCATGGCGGGCGAACACGTATGGATGGCCGATACGCAGACTCCGCAATCGCATGCCGATTGGCTGGCCACGCTGACCAAGATCGAATCGCTGCAGCCGGCGCGGGTGATTCCAGGCCACTTCGCCTCGGGCGCGCCGCAGGATCTGGAGGCAGTGCGTTTCACCGCCGCTTATATCAAGGCCTACGACGAGGAGGCCGCCAAAGCCAAGAACTCCGCCGGACTGATCGCGGCGATGACGCAGCGCTACCCCAAGCTCGACGCACTGCCCTCGCTGGAATTGAGCGCGAAGGTAAGCAAGGGCGAAATGAAATGGCCGTGAGCGTTGCGTAGGCAGCAATTGCCTGCTCCATGAGCCAGCGACAGGAACGGGCCGCTTTCTTTGCGGCCCGTTCTTTTTCGCGGGAATGCCTCCGTACGCTTAGAATTTAACGACACCGACCGGAGATAACGATGAATCCCCGCTCCGAAATGCAGAAGATGCTGGCCGGCGAACTCTACGACGCAGGCGATGCGGAGATACAGACCGCGCAAGCCGCCGCCAAGCACTGGATGGCGCGCTACAACGCCGCAGCGGACCGGCCTGCCTCGTTCCATCGCGAACTGCTTCGGGAGCGTTTGCCGGCCGTGGGCGATGGCGCGGTCATCCGCCCGCCGTTCCATTGCGACTACGGCTTCAACATCCATCTGGGCGCAGGCGTATTCCTCAACTTCAATTGCGTGATCCTGGATGTCGTGGCGGTGACCATCGGCGCCAGGACCCAGATCGCACCGGGCGTGCAGATACTGACCGCCGACCACCCGCGCGATCCGGAAACCCGGCGCACGGGTCTGGAATTCGGCCGGCCGGTGCATATCGGCGAGAACGTCTGGATTGGGGCCGGCGCGCTGATCCTGCCGGGAGTGACGATCGGCGACGATGCCTTGATCGGCGCCGGCAGCGTAGTGACGCGCGACGTGGCCGCCGGCGCTACCGTGTTCGGCAATCCGGCAAGGGCCAAGCCGCAATAAAAACGGGCCGCTTTCGCGGCCCGTTTCGCCATTACAACCGAACGCCGTGGCTTACGAACGCAGCGGCAACACGCGGATTTCGACGCGGCGGTTCAAGGCGCGGCCCGAATCGGTGTCGTTGCTGGCCACCGGCTGGGTTTCGCCGAAGCCGACGATTTCGAAACGCTCGCGCACCAGCCCCTTGCCGATCAGGTAATTGCCCACCGAATTGGCGCGTTGCACCGACAGGGTCTGGTTGGCCGCATCGCTGCCCACGCTGTCGGTGTGGCCGGACACCTCGACGATGGTCTGGTTGTACTGGGCCAAAGTGCTGGCGACGTTATCGAGCGCCGGGTAGAACTGCGGTTTCAGGTTCGCCTTGCCGAAGTCGAAAGTAACGCCATCGGGCAGATTGAGCTTGATGACATCGCCATCGCGGCTGACCTCGATTCCGGTTCCCGCGGTCTGGCGGCGCAGCTCGGCTTCCTGACGGTCCTGATAGGCGCCGATGGCGCCGCCGGCAAGACCGCCTACGCCCACGCCTACCAGCGCGCGCTGACGCCGTTCGGTCGCGTTGCCGCCGCTCAGCAAGCCGGCCACTGCGCCGATACCGGCGCCGATCAGCGCGGCATTGCGGGTGCGGTTTGGATCGTTGGGGTCGTTGGTCTGCCCGGTGTAGGTAGCGCAGCCACCCAGGGTGAGGGTGGCGATAAGCGCAGCTGCGGTGGCCTTGATTGCGTAGGTCTTCATTCGACTTCTCCTGTCATGAGGGACCGTGTCCCCTGGGTGGTTCAGAGTCGGCAAGCTACCTAGCCTGTGATGTCTGCTGGATAAAGCGGAGTGAAGAAAACGCAAACCGGAGTTGATCCGTTCAGTTTGAGGCGACGGTCAGAGCGGCGGCCGCTTCCGAATCCAGACTCCTGTCCCAGTTGCCCATCAGCGCCAGGTACAGCAATTTCTCGAACTCCGGACCGAAGCGCTGGATTACCGCATCGGGATCGGGCACCAGCTTGGCGTCGGCGATCAAACCGAAATGTACGCGGTTGTTGTAGCTCATGATGGAAATGCCGATGCCGATCGAGCCGGTCTGCGGCACCCAGAACATCATTTCCCGCATTTTGCACCCGCCCAGATACAGCGGCTGCTGCGGGCCGGGAACGTTGGTGGCTACCGCTGTGGCCTTGCGACTGAAAAGCTCCAGCGCAACGCCCTGCACTGCCGTCGGGGCCATGCCAAGCGCGGCAAGAAGTCCAAATGCAACAATGGCTTGCCTTGAATTCTTCAAGTCATTCATACACTGAGCGACGCGTTCCACACGCCGGATCGGATTGTCTTCCCCGACCGGCAGCTCCAGGAATACAAGACCGAAGTGATTGCCCAGTTTCTTGGCGTGCTCCAGCGGCCGCAGGTTCACCGGCACCGTGGCGCGCAAAGTCACTCCTTCCAGATCCTCGCCGCGTTCGATCATGTAACTGCGAAGCGCGCCGGCAGCCGCCGCCATCAACACGTCGTTGACCGTGCAATCGCAGGCGCGGCCGACCGCCTTCACTTCATCCAGATCGAGTGGTTCTGCCCAGGCCACTCGCTTGCTCACGCCCAGCTTGCCGCGAAGCATGGTGGGCGGATCGTCGGACAGCGCCAGCGCCGCCAGCAGCTCGCGGCCGATCTCGCCGCCCTCTTTGGCCAGCATGGTGGCCAGGGTCGGGTCGCGATACATCTCCATGCCTTTGTCCAGCACCTTGCCGCCGATCTTCATGTAGCGGTCGATGGCGCCGACGCGACGTACCACTTCGGCGCCGTCCTGCTTCAACCATGCGGTGCGCAGTTCGCTGCTTTTCTCGGGTTTGCGGGTAGTGTCCGTCAGCGACAGCAACACCTGCACCAGGGCGATGCCGTCGGCGTAGCTGTGGTGGATGCGGGTCACCAACGCCGAACCGCCGCCATATTTCTCAACCAGATGGAACTGCCAAAGCGGTTTCGACTTGTCCAACGGCGTGGACGCCATCTGGCTGACGAAACGCTCGAACGCCTTTTTCTCGGATTTCTTGTCGCTGCGGCCCGGCAACGCGGTCATGCGCACGTGCCAGTCCAGGTCGAAGTGCTCGTCTTCCAGCCACGCCGCGCCGGCGGGCGTGTCCACCGCCTTCTGCAGGAAGCGCGGATAGGCCAGGAAGCGTTTCCGGACCACCTTCTTCAGCGTTTCGAGCGTCATCGGCTCGTCCAGCATCAACACGCCGGTGATCATCATCGGGTTGGTGGGACGTTCCATCCGCAGCCATGCCGTATCGACCCTCGACATGGGTTCCTTGCGCGGCTTGCGCGGCGCTTTCGTCGTTGCCATCGTTTTCTCCTCTCCCGCGCCGAGTGAAGCACGCGGCGGCGAAGGGCGTCAACGCAGGTCGGACCCGGGTGGAAAGCGTTATGCGACGATTGCGCCGCCTGCAAGGTACTCGCGCGATATGCGCTGGTTAAGACCGGTCAGGATTTCGTAGGGAATGGTGCCCGCAGCCTGCGCCACCGCCTCGCAGTCGATCGCCGCATCGCCCTGCCATCCGATCAGCACCACTTCGTCGCCGTTGTAGGCGGTACCGTCCGGGCCGATGTCGACCATGAACTGGTCCATGCAGATGCGGCCGACGATCGGATGGCGCTGCCCACGCACCAGTACCTGCCCGCGCGAGGACAACGCGCGCGGGTAGCCATCGCCGTAACCGATGGGAAGCGTGATCACGCGCGTATCGGCTTCCGCGGTCCAGGTGGCGCCGTAACTCACCGTGCGGCCCGCCTTCACCACTTTGAAATAGACCACGCTGGACACCAGCGACAGCGCCGGTTTCAGCGCCACCGTGGCGCGCGAGGCCGGGTCCGGCATCACTCCGTACAAGGCGATGCCCGGGCGCACCATGTCCAGCCAGGTTTCCGGGAAATGCAGCACACCGCCGGAATTGGCCAGGTGGCGCAGCGGCATCGGCGCGCCGATCCGTTCGAAGTGGGAGCAGGCGGCCAGGAAGCGTTGCAGCTGCTCGGCGGTCATGGCCGAGGAAGGATCGTCGGAACAGGCGAGATGCGAATAGACGCCCTTGACCGTGCACCAGCGCGAAGCCGCCGCCGCCTCGATGAACGCCGCCGCGCTCTCGCTGTGCACGCCGATGCGTTCCATGCCGGTATCGATCTTCAGATGGATCACCGCCTTGCGGCCGATGGACTCGGCGGCTTGCTCCACCTGGCGAAGCTTGTCGATAGAGGAGACGGTCACTTCCAGGTCGTGGATCAGGAACTGGCTTACCTGCGGCGCGTGGATCCCGCCCAGCACCAGGATCGGCACCCGCACTCCGGCCCGACGCAAAGCCAGCCCTTCTTCCACGAAAGCGACGCCCAACTGGGCGATGCCCTGCGCCTCCAGGTGCAGGGCCACCGGCACCAGGCCATGTCCATAGGCATTGGCCTTGACGATGCCCATGACCGGCACGCCGGTGTGGCTGTGTAGCGCTTGCAGGTTATGAGTCAAAGCGCCCAGGTCCACGCGGATGCGCGTAGGACGGTCGCTGGCCTCGGCGCGATGCGGGTTGGCTTGACCGGGCACGGCGGTCGTAGACGGTTCGGACATCGTCAGATTGTAGCCGCCCTGCCCTGACGGCACCGCAGCTGGCCTGCGCCATCGCCGGATTCCGTATCGATAAGGATAGCCACGGCGCTCCAGGACAGATGATGGACACCACGCCCAGCCCGGACAGTTCGGTCTACCGCATCCTTTATTTCGAAGAGATATATCCGAGCCGGGCTGCTGAAGAACAGGCCGAGAAAAGCAAGCTAGCCGCCTTCGGCACGCTGGCCCGGCTCAATCCACTGAATCGTCCGAAACCCGAAACCGTTAAGCTCTCCAAGTGGGAGCTGCGGTACGAACCGTTCTGGCACCTCATCGCGCGCCGCGAGATCGACTACCTGCACGAAGCGGTGTATCCGGTGCAGATCACCAATCCCTATGCGCGCAAGGTCGAGATCGCCGGCAGCGCCTTCGAGATCATTCCCAACAGCGGCAGCAAACCGCGCATCGATGTGCAGCTGCAGGAATTCTGCCACCGCAAGATCGACGCGGTAGTCCACCAGGACGGGCTCAAGCGCGGAATCAAGCCGGTCAAGCTGCAGAGCTACATCGACCGCTACAAGGCCACCGAGCGCACCCAGCTGGACGTGGACGGCACGATCCCGCCGCAACTGCCGTTCAACGCCGCCGTGCAGATCGTGAAGGCAAAACTGGCCGCCGAGCCCATCGACGCGCATTCGATCCAGAGCGACACGGTGGAGTTCACCACCGCGCATCTGTATTTCCGCCCGGTATTCGCTTTCGAATACAACTGGAACAACAAGCTGGGCGTGATCGAGATCGACGGCCTCACCGGCGAGGTGATCGAGAACGGGGAATGGTTCCGCGAGAAGGTGGACATCGTGATGTCGCGGGAGATGATGTTCGAGCTGGGCGCGGAGGTCGCTTCGGCGGTGGTGCCGGGTAGCGGCTATGCGGTGAAGCTGTTGAACAAGGTGACGCAGGAGAAGCCCAAGGCCAACATGTAGGGCGGGCACTGCCCACCGCGGGCGTCCGACGCACATTGGCGGCGGGCAGTGCCCGCTCTACGTTTGCTGCGGAATGCTATTCGAAGCTGCCCACTGCATCGTGGGCCAGGTTGTCGAAGCGCGTGTACTCGCCGAAGAACTTCAGCTTGATCGAGCCGGTGGGGCCGTTACGCTGCTTGCCGATGATCACTTCGGCCAGGCCCTTGTCCGCCGAGTCCTTGTGGTAGTACTCGTCGCGGTAGATGAAGATGATGACGTCGGCGTCCTGCTCGATTGCGCCCGATTCGCGCAGGTCGGCCATCACCGGGCGCTTGTCGGTGCGCGTTTCCAGCGAGCGGTTGAGCTGCGACAGCGCGATTACCGGCACGTTGAGTTCCTTGGCCAGGCCCTTGAGCGAGCGCGAGATCTCGGAGATCTCGGTGGCGCGGTTTTCGCTGTTTCCCGGCACCGCCATCAGCTGCAGGTAGTCGATCACGATCAGGCCCAGGTCGTGTTCGCGCTTGAGCCGGCGCGCCTTCGAACGCAGCACGTCGGGCGATAGCGCCGGCGTGTCGTCGATGAAGATCTTGGTTTCCTTGAGCATGCGGATGGCGCTGGTGACGCGGCTCCAGTCCTCGTCTTCCAACTGGCCGGTGCGCAGGCGGGTAGCGTTGACCCGGCCGTTGGAGGAGATCAGGCGCAAGGCCAGCTGCGAGGCCGACATTTCCATCGAGAACACCGCCACCGCCTTCTTCGACTTGATCGCCGCGTATTCGGCGATGTTCAGCGCCAGCGTGGTTTTGCCCATCGCCGGGCGCGCCGCCAGGATCAACAGGTCGGTAGGCTGCAGGCCCGCGGTCATCTCGTCGAAGTCGTGGTAGCCGGTCGGCAGGCCGGTGATGCTGCCGCCGTTCTCGAAGCGGTTCTGCAGCACTTCGAACGCGTCTTTCAATGCGGTGTTGACCGCGGTGAAATCGGTGCGTCCGCGCGCGCCGGCCTCGGCGATGGCGAACACTTCCTGTTCGGCCTTGGCCAGCAGTTCGGCGCTGTCGCGGCCATCGGGCTGGAAGCCGTCGTTGATGATCGCCGTGCCGACTTCGATCAGCTGCCGCATCACCGCCTTGTCGCGCACGATTTCGGCATAGGCCACGATGTTGGCCGCCGACGGCGTGGTGGTGGCCAGCTCGACCAGATAGGCGCCGCCGGCGACCTGTTCGATCTGCCCCTGCGATTCGAACCACTCGCCCAAAGTCACCGCATCGTAGGGGCGGCTCTTTTCCGCCAGCTCGCTGATGGCGCGGTAGATGAGCTGGTGGTCGCGACGGTAGAAGTCGACGTCGTTGAGTTTGTCGTTGATGCGGTCGTAGGCTTCCGGCGCCAGCATCAGCCCGCCCAGCACCGCCTGCTCGGCCTCGATGGAGTGCGGTGGCACGCGCAGCTGTTCGATGCGCGCATCGTGCTGGTCGTAGCGGAAACCTGGGCGTGCGGACATGGGTGCGGTGGATTCCTGTGCGGTTCTTGCGATGCTGCGGATGCTTGCGTGATCGGCCATCGTAGGTGCTCCGCCTGTGTGCTCGCGATGGCACAACCTGTGGATAAGTACGATTGCCTGATAAACCTTTCGAGTCTCAGGGGCTGCGACCTTCGGAAACGAAACAGGCGCCTTTCGGCGCCTGTCCCGGATGCAGCTTGAAGCAGTGGCTTACGCTTCGGCGATGACGACGACCTTGACGGTCGTCTCGACGTCGGCGTGCAGGTGCACCACCACGTCGTACTCGCCGATGTGGCGGAATGCGCCTTCGCCGAGGATGACTTCGCTCTTCTCCAGCGGGTAGCCAGCCTTGGTGAAGGCTTCGGCGATGTCGCGCGGGCCGACCGAACCGAACAGTTTGCCTTCGGTAGCGGCGTTGGCGCTGATGGTGACGCTGGCGCCTTCCAGCTTGGCACGGCGGCCTTCGGCTTCGTCATGGATCGACTTGGCCTTGGCTTCGTAGTCGGCGCGCTTGGCTTCGAACTCGGCGACGTTGGCGGCGGTGGCCGGCACGGCCTTGCCCTGCGGCACCAGGTAGTTGCGGCCGTAACCCGGCTTCACGTCGACTTTGTCGCCGAGCACGCCCAGGTTGGTCACTTTCTGCAGGAGGATCAGTTGCATGGTATTGCTCCGTATTCGTTAGCGGGATTCATCCCGCAGCGGTGGGCTGTCCGAATGACAGTTCGTCAGAGCCCTCCCCTTCAAGGGGAGGGTTGGGTGGGGATGGTGCTGCCAGTGATCGAATTTTTGCGCCGCGGAGGGGAAAACCATCCCATCCCGGCCTCCCCCTTGAAGGGGAAGGAGAACTCAGTTGTCGTGGCTGTCGGTGTATGGGATCAGCGCCAGGAAACGCGCGCGCTTGACTGCGGTCTGCAACTGGCGCTGGTAACGCGACTTGGTGCCGGTCACGCGGCTGGGGACGATCTTGCCGGTTTCGGTCAGGTACTGGCGCAGGGTGTTGAGATCCTTGTAGTCGATCTCTTTCACGCCTTCGGCGGTGAACTTGCAGAACTTGCGGCGACGGAAGAACTTGGACATGGGGGTGCTCCTTAGGCGGCTTCGGCAGTGTCGGAATCGGTATCGACGGCGGCTTCGACAGCCTCGCCCTCGTCGTCATCGCGACGGCGACGTTCGCCACGCTCGGGCTTGTCGCCCTTCTCGTCCTTGCTCTTCATGATGATCGACATTTCGGTGTCGGCTTCATCGCGCTTCATGATCAGGTGGCGCAGCACCGCATCGTTGAAGCGGAAGCTTTCGGTCAGTTCGGCCAGGATCGCCTGTTCGACTTCGATGTTGAACAGCACGTAGTGGGCTTTGACCAGGTTCTGGATGGGGTAAGCCAGCTGACGGCGGCCCCAGTCTTCCAGGCGGTGGATCTTGCCGCCGCCGTTTTCGACCAGCGTCTTGTAACGCTCGATCATGGCGGGGACTTGCTCGCTCTGGTCGGGGTGGACCAGGAACACGACTTCATAATGACGCATCGTTGTATACCTTTCGGATGATGGCCGGCATCCCTGGTGGAGGCCGACCGGACAGCCCCCCGACCGTCCCCAGAGTGGGAATGAAGGACGCGGTGGGGCAAGGATTCCCGCAGGACAAGCCCGCAGGAAGCCGGAAATTATGTCAGCTCAATGACTTAGCTGCAAGCGGAAAGGCTATTTGGCCGCCTTCTTGGCGCTTATCCAGGCGTCGATGTGCTTCTCCAGGGCCTCCAGCGGCACCGAGCCGGTCTCCAGCACGGCATCGTTGTACTCGCGCAGGTCGAACTTCGGCCCCAGCTCCCGCTGGGCGCGGGCCCTCAGCTCGGAGATCTTCATCTGCCCGATCTTGTAGGCCAGGGCCTGGCCGGGGGTGCCGATATAGCGGTCGATCTCGTTGACGATGTCCTGCTCGGTCTTGGCCGCGTTGTCCTTGAAATAGGCAATGGCCCGCTCCCGGCTCCAGCCCTTGGCGTGCATGCCGGTGTCCACCACCAGGCGCACTGCGCGCCACATTTCGTAGACCAGCTGGCCGAAATGGTCGTAAGGGTCGTCGTACAGGCCCATTTCGAAGCCCAACTGCTCGGCGTACAGGCCCCAGCCTTCCCCGTAGGCCACAAAATAGGCGGTCCGGCGGAACATCGGCGCGTCGGGAATCTCCAACCCCCGCGCGAACTGGAAATGATGACCCGGCACCGCTTCGTGCAGGGACAGCGGCACCATTTCCCAGGTCGGCCGCACCTCGGGCTTGTACAGGTTGACGTAGTAGTAGCCCGGACGGGTGCCGTCTGAGGCGCCCGGCTGGTAGTAGGCGGTGGTGGTGTCGGGGGCGATGTTGTCCGGGATCGGCCGCACGCCGTACGGCAGGCGCGGAATGGTCTTGAACACCTTCACCAGTTCCGGGTCGATGCGCTTGGACAGGGCCCGGTAGGCGGTCAGCAGCTCATCTGGCGTCTTGTGGAAGAACTTGGGGTCGCTGCGCAGATAGGCGAAGAACTCGGCCAGCGTGCCCTTGAAGCCGGTCTGCGTCTTCACCTTCTCCATCTCCGCGCGGATGCGCGCCACTTCCTTCAGGCCGATGGCGTGGATCTGGTCGGCGGTCAGTTCGGTGGTCGTGTAGTAGCGGGCCAGGAAGTCGTAATAGGCCTTGCCGTCCGGCAGGTCGGTCGCAGCGATCGACTCGCGGGTCTTGGGCAGGTATTCGTCGTTGAAGTAGGCCTGCAACTTGCGGTAGGCCGGAACGACGTCGCTGGCAATCACGCGCTTGGCTTCCGCCTGCAGCTTGTCGCGGTCGGCCTGAGCGATGGAATCCGGGAACTTGAGGAACGGCTTGTAGAACGCGCTCTTGGCCGGATCGTCCACCACTTGCCCCGCAATCTGTGCCGGCACACGCTGCATCAACACCCGCGGCGGCAGGTTGCCTGCCTTCACCCCTTCCTGCATCAGCGCCACGACCTGATCCAGGCTCTTGGGCAACGCCTGCAGGCGCTTCAGCCAATCCTGGTAGTCCTTGACGGTGGCGAATGGCAGCACCTCGGCGATCCCGTCAGCGGTTTGTGGTCCGCCCTGGTGGCTGATCGGTTGCTGGTATTCGTGGAATTTCTGCCGCTCGATGCTGCGCTGCAGATTCCATTCGAAGGTGTCGTAGTCCAGCTGGTCGGCCGCCGACAGGGCCTTGCGGTCTATCGCATGCAGTTTTTCCAACGCAGCACGATCTTCTTCTTGCCGGGCGGCGATGGCCGACAGGCTGAAGTCGGTCCAGCGGTCGTTGAAGCGGGGGTCGCCGTTGTAGCTGGCGTTCTCAGGGCTTTCGCGCAGGCCCCGCTCCCATTCGTCGGCGAAAAGCTTGTGGAGCGTGGGATTCTGGGCGGTGGTTTGGGCGTGCGCGGGTAGAACGGCAGCAAGCGTCAACGCTGCCAGCAACAGGGGACGGAACATGGACCACTCCGGATTCGGCGAACCGGGAGCTTAATACGGAGAGGTCAGGCCGGTGGGAGTGCCATTGGTCGCACTCGCTGCACTGCCGTGCCTTCAGGCCAGATCGGCTTCGGTGGTGAAGCTTTCGCCGCATCCGCATTCGGCGGTGGCGTTGGGGTTGCGGAACAGGAAGGTTTCGCTGAGGCCCTGCTTGCCGAAGTCGATCTCGGTGCCGTCGACCAGGGACAGGCTATCGGCATCGACGAAGATCTTCACGCCTTCCTGTTCGAACACGGTGTCGTCCTGGCGCTGGTCGCGGGCCAGGTCGGCCACATGGCCCCAGCCGGAGCAACCGGTGCGGGTAACGCCGAAACGCAGACCCAGGGCGCCCGTCTCGGCAACGAAACGCTGCACGCGCTGGAATGCGACCGGGGTAAGGGTAATGGCCATCGGATCTCCTGCTTACGGCGATTATAGACCTGCGGACGGGGCTTTCCCGGCGCTGCTCCGGTAAACTCCGCGTTCCATTAATGGTTGCGTTCCCGAAGGATTCAAGTCATGACGGTGGTAAGCGTCGAACATGCGCTGGCGGGCAAGATCCCGGCCGGCGGCGAAGTCACGGTACGCGGTTGGGTGCGCACACGGCGCGATTCCAAGGCCGGCCTGTCCTTCGTCAACGTCAGCGACGGCTCCTGCTTCGCGCCGATCCAGGTCGTCGTGCCCAGCGCGCTGGGCAACTACGAATCCGAAGTGAAACACCTCACCGCCGGCTGTGCGGTGATCGCCACCGGCACGCTGGTCGCTTCTCAAGGCCAGGGCCAGAGTTACGAAATCCAGGCTTCGACGATGGAAGTGGTCGGCTGGGTGGAGGATCCGGAAACCTACCCGATCCAGCCCAAGGCGCACTCGCTGGAATTCCTGCGCGAAGTCGCCCACCTGCGCCCGCGCACCAACCTGTTCGGCGCGGTGACGCGCATCCGCAACTGCCTGGCCCAGGCGGTGCACCGCTTCTTCCACCAGAACGGCTACTACTGGATCAGCACGCCCATCGTCACCACCTCCGACGCCGAGGGCGCCGGACAGATGTTCCGCGTATCCACGCTGGACCTGGCCAACCTGCCGCGCACCGACAAGGGCGAGGTGGATTTCAGCCGCGATTTCTTCGGCAAGGAAACCTTCCTCACCGTGTCCGGCCAGCTCAACGTCGAGGCGTACTGCCTGGCGCTGAGCAAGGTCTACACCTTCGGCCCCACCTTCCGCGCCGAGAACAGCAACACCACCCGCCACTTGGCCGAGTTCTGGATGATCGAGCCGGAGATCGCCTTCGCCGACCTGGCCGAGGACGCGCGCGTGGCCGAGGCTTTCCTCAAATACCTGTTCCGCGCGGTGCTGGACGAGCGCGGCGACGACCTGGCCTTCCTGGCCGAGCGCGTGGACAAGAACGCGATCAGCAAGCTGGAGGATTTCATCAACGCGCCGTTCGAACGCATCGAATACACCTATGCGATCAAGCTGCTGCAGGAATCCAAGCAGAAGTTCGATTTCCCGGTGGAATGGGGTCTGGACCTGCAGACCGAGCACGAGCGCTGGCTGACCGAGCAGCACGTGGGCCGGCCGGTAGTGGTGACCAACTACCCCGAGCATATCAAGGCGTTCTACATGCGCCTAAACGACGACGGCAAGACCGTGGCCGCGATGGACGTGCTGGCCCCTGGCATCGGCGAAATCATCGGCGGCAGCCAGCGCGAAGAACGCCTGGACGTGCTGGATGCGCGCATGGCGCAGTTCGGGCTGGATGCTGCGCACTACGGCTGGTACCGCGATTTCCGCCGCTACGGCACGGTACCGCACGCCGGCTTCGGCCTGGGCTTCGAGCGGCTGGTGGTCTATGTCTGCGGGCTGTCGAACATCCGCGATTCGATCCCCTACCCTCGCGCGCCGGGGAATGCGGAGTTTTGATGCTTTCTTTCCTAGCGAAAAATACAGTCGTCATCCCAGCGAAAGCTGGGATCCATTTTGACTTTGACTTTGCTTTCACTTTGCCGCGCCTCCGGGAGGCTGCCGCGAAGATCAAGATGGATCCCAGCTTTCGCTGGGATGACGATGTTTAAAAGTTACGAGGTTTGATTCTCAGTGATCCTGTTCTTCGCCCTGTTGTTCTTAGCCACCGCCATCGCCGGTTTCTGCGCGTTCGTGATTTTCTGGCCGCTGACTCTGGTGCACGTGCGCGACCGCCATGAAGCCATTGCTGCGGAATTCGGTGCGGGTGCCTTTCTCAAGCCGGTCGCATTGGGTTGGCTGTTGAGCGGGCGCTATCGCGACACTCACGACCGCTCGCTGACTGGTTTGGCGACGCCGGCGAAGATTTCGCTGCTGGTAATCTTCGGCGGAGTGGCTTGCGCAGGAGCGCTTTGGCTTTTGTCCCTGGTGATGACATGAACGAGACGACGGAATATCAGTGGTACGTAGCGTCCCTCGGTCGCACCCTCGTGTGGGCGCGGTTGCGCGTGCGCGACGCAGGTACCGCGGAAGTCTTCGACAGCGACGGCAACACCCTGACCTACGATAGCGACGACACCGCCCGCGCCGCGCTGTTCGACGCCGAATTCGTGGCCTTCGACGGCCTGGACGAAGACGATGCGCTGGCCAGGGGCTTCTCGCTGGACGAAGTCTCTCCTCCGCGCGCCGAGAACGACGCGGCATTGCGCCATCTGATGGTGCAGTCGCTGGGCGCGCGGGCCTGATCGGCTTCGATGTACACGCCCCGGGCCTTCGCTGAAACCGACCTGCTGGAACTCGACCGGCTGCTGGCGCGCGATCCGTTCGTCACCTTGATCAGCAACGCGGAAGGCGTACCGTTCGCCAGCCACCTGCCGGTGCTGTATTCGCGCGACGGCGGGCAAGTGACTCTCGAAGGCCACTGGGCCAAAGCCAACCCGCAAGCCTTGCACTCCGGCCGCGCTCTGATGATCGTGCAGGGCCCGCACGCCTACATCTCCCCGAGCTGGTACACCGACAAGGAAGAAGCGGCGCGGGTGCCGACCTGGAACTATGCCGTAGCGCATCTGACTGGCCGGTTGGAGGCTTCCGAAGAAGAAGGTTTCCTTGCCAGCATCATCGACCGCTTGAGTGTCCGCCACGAGGCGGCCGTCGGCAGCGATTGGCGTTATGAACACGACAATCCGCGGCTCCGCAGCCAGCTGCGTGGCATCGTGGGGTTCCGTTTCGTGCCCGAACGGATCGAACTGAAATTCAAGCTCAGCCAGAATCATCCTGCGGCCAATGTGCTGGGCGCGGCGGATGGATTGGCTATGCTGGAGGACCCGCAATCGCATGAGATCGCGGCACTGATGAGAGAGCGGCTGGCACACCGCGCACCCGACTGAGGAACGCATGGACCTGAATCTCGACGGAAAACATGCACTGGTCTGCGGAGCGTCGGCAGGTATCGGCCGTGCGGCCGCGCTGGAACTCGCGCTGCTCGGTGCGGACGTCACCCTGCTCGCGCGCCGAGCCGAGACGCTCGAAGCGGTGGCGTCCTCCCTGCCCCACAAGGCCGAAGGCCAGCGACACGATTGGGTAGCCATCGACATCTCCGAACACAATGCGCTTACCGCGCGCGTACAAGCGCTCGTCGCCGGCAATCCGGTGCATATCCTGGTCAACAACACTGGCGGTCCGCCCGGTGGGCGCGCCATCGATGCGGAGGCCGGCGCTTATCTGGATGCCTTCAACAGGCATCTGCTTGCCAACCAGGCGCTGGTGCGGGCGGTGCTGCCGGGCATGCAGAGCGCGCAATGGGGCCGCATCGTCAACGTGATTTCCACCTCCGTGAAGGAGCCCATCGTCAACCTCGGCGTGTCCAACAGCATCCGCGGCGCGGTGGCGAGCTGGGCCAAGACCCTGTCGCGTGAGCTCGCCCACGACGGGATCACGGTGAACAACGTACTGCCGGGCTACACCCGCACGCAGAGGCTGGAGCAGATTCTGGACGACCGCTCGGCTTCCAGCGGCAAGTCGCGCGATACGATCGCCGCCACCATGCTGTCGACCGTGCCGGTGGGCCGTTTTGCCGAAGCCAGCGAGATCGCCGCAGCCATCGCCTTCCTTGCCAGTCCTGCCGCCGCCTACATCAATGGAGTCAGTCTGGCGGTGGATGGCGGGCGAATGCAGTCCATCTAAGTAGGTCGGGGCTACGCCCCCGACGCCCTCCATGCTAATCCTCCTACGCCCGTGCGGTTAAGCTTGGCATATGCAGAAACTGCACCACTGGATCGACGGCCAGGCCCAGCAGCCCCGAAGCGGGGGTTGGCTGGACGTATTCGACCCCAATACCGCGCAAGCCCATGCCCAAGTGGCGCGCGGCGACGCCAGCGATGTCGAGGCCGCGATGGCTGCCGCGGCACGCGCCTTTCCTTCATGGTCCGCGCTACGCAACAGCGAGCGTGCGGCGTGGCTTGAAAAGCTGGCATCTGCGCTCGAATCGCGTACGGAGCAGTTCGCCCGCGCCGAATCGCTGGACGGCGGCAAGCCGCTGGCTTTGGCGCGCGACGCGGAAATCCCCCGCGCCGTCTCCAACCTGCGTTTCTTCGCCCATGCCGCGACCCAGTTCGCCAGCGAATCGCATCATGGCGAGGCAGGCCTGAATTACACGCTGCGCCCGCCCTTGGGAGTGGTGGCGACGATTTCGCCGTGGAACCTGCCGCTATATCTGTTCACCTGGAAAATCGCCCCTGCCCTGGCGGCCGGCAATACCGTTGTCGCCAAGCCTTCCGAAGTGACGCCGCTGACGGCAACGATGCTGGCCGAATTGGCGGCCGAGATCGGGTTTCCCAAAGGCGTGCTCAACATCGTTCACGGTTTGGGACCGGAGGTCGGCGAACCATTGGTGACCCACACCCAGGTGCGCGCGGTTTCGTTTACCGGCAGCACCGCCGTCGGCAAACGCATTGCGGCGCTGACTACGACTTCGCTGAAGAAGCTGTCGCTGGAACTGGGCGGCAAGAACCCTACCCTGGTCTTCGCCGACAGCGATTGGCGCCGGCAGCTGGATACGCTGGTCCGCTCCGCTTTCCAGAATTCCGGGCAGATCTGCCTGTGCGGCTCGCGCCTGCTGATCGAGCGTTCGATCTACGGTGAATTCCGCGATGCGTTCGTCGAACGGGTACGCGGCTTGCGGGTCGGCGATCCGACCAACGAAGGAACCAACCTGGGCCCGCTCGTTTCCCAAGCCCACTTCGACAAGGTCATGGCCTGCCTGCAGCGTGCCCGCGACGAGGGCGGCACGTTCCTGTGCGGTGGCCGCAGCATCGGGCGCGCCGGCTGGTTCGTCGAACCAACCGTGATCGAAGGGTTGGGACCGGATTGCGCCAGCAACCGCGAGGAAATCTTCGGCCCGGTGGTCACGCTGCAGCCATTCGATACGGACGAAGAAGCCCTGGCCCTGGCCAACGCCAGCGACTACGGCCTGTCCGCGTCGCTATGGACCCGCGACCTGGATCGCGCGCACCGGCTGTCCGCGCAGCTGCGCGCAGGCATCGTGTGGGTCAACACCTGGCTGATGCGCGACTTGCGCACGCCGTTCGGCGGCGTGGGCTCTTCCGGTCTGGGCCGCGAAGGCGGGGCCGAAGCGATGCGCTTCTTCACCGAAGCGAAGAATGTCTGCCTGGCTCTGCTGCCTTAGTCTGCTGCCTTAGTCTGCTGCCTTTAGTCTGCTGCCTTTAATCTAAGATAATGGACGTATGAGCGACCTCGACGAACTACTGCGCAACAACCGGGAATGGGCCGAACGGATCAAGCAGGAAGATCCCGGCTTCTTCAAACGCCTGTCACAACAACAATCTCCGCGTTACCTGTGGATCGGCTGCTCGGACTCGCGCGTGCCGGCCAACCAGATCCTGGGGCTGGACCCCGGCGAGGTCTTCGTACACCGCAACATCGCCAATCTGGTGGTGCACACCGACCTGAACTGCCTTAGCGCGATCCAGTTCGCGGTGGACCTGCTCAAGGTCGAACACATCCTCATCGTCGGCCATTACGGTTGCAGCGGCGTGCACGCCAGCCTGACCAATCGCCGCGTCGGCCTGGCCGACAACTGGCTGCGCCACGTGGGCGATGTGGCACAGAAACATGCCGCGCTATTGGAGCAGGTGGAAACCGATTCGCTGCGTCATGCCCGTCTGTGCGAGCTCAACGTGATCGAACAGGTCAGCAACGTGTGCCAGACCACCATGCTGCAGGACGCCTGGGCGCGCGGGCAGAAGGTCTCGGTGCACGGCTGGGTCTACAGCCTGTTCGACGGACGTGTGCGCCAGCTCGGCATCGACGTGGACAACGCCGAGCAACTCGCCTCCGCCTACCAGAATGCCATTGCCGCGGTGAAGCCACAGGGCGACCGGCATGAGTGAAGTCGTGCGCACGGATTCGGCTCCGGCTCCGGTGGGCAGCTATCCGCATGCGCGCCGCGTGGGCAACCTGCTTTTCCTTTCCGGTATCGGTCCTCGCGATGCGGCCAGCAATGAAATCGCCGGCAACGAATATTTCGCCGATGGCCGCGTGCGCAAATACGACATCGAGGCCCAGGCGCGCGCTGTTTTCGCCAACGTGCGCGCGGTGCTGGAAGCCAGCGGCACCGGCTGGGAGGATCTGATCGACGTGACCGTCTACCTCACCGACATGGCCCACGATTTCAAGGCCTACAACCGGGTCTGGGCCGAATATTTCCCCGACGCGGCCACGGCGCCTTGCAGAACCACATTGGGCATAACAGCCCTGCCTACGCCGATCGCGATCGAATTGAAATGCGTAGCTGCGCTAAGGGCCTGACCACTATGCCTCGGTTCGGAATTTGTCTGTTGCTGGCTTTCGCCAGCTCACAGACATGTTTTGCCTCTGATACCTCGCCAGTTCCGCAGCCCCCTTCCGACAATGCGGCGCTGCAAAAGATATTCAACGCGGATCAGGCAGACAGACTCGGCGATGCCTTTCGCAAAGAACCAGAAGCTGTTCTGGCACGCGATGGACAGAGGCGCGATGCCGCACTGAAGATGGTGAAGGACGGAGCGCTGCGTACGGCCCGCGACTATTTCTCCGCCGCCATGGTATTTCAGCATTCGTCCGAGGATATCGGCCTTGCGCATTCGCTCGCGACAATAGCCAGTTATCTGGACCCGCAGAACAAACAGTACCGCTGGCTCATAGCCGCCTCCTGGGATCGCATGTTGATGCAACACGTGCAGCCGCAATGGTACGGAACGCAATACCAGGGCGATGATCAGGGCACCTTCCTTTTCCCGGTTGCCGAGGGCGCGGTCACCGACGCCGAACGGGCTGCCATGGGCGTGCCCTCGCTGGATGAATCGCATGCACGGCTTGCCGAGATGGCGGCCATGGTCGGGGAAAAGCCCCACCCCAAACCACCTACCATCGAAGACCTGCAAAAGAACGGCCGCCTTAACTTCGGCAAGACCGCGCCGCCCGCCAGCCCAGGCAAGACGGAGAAGTAGCCATGCTGCCCAACCCCCTCAACCTGCAAGCCTGGATCGAGGAACACCGCCACCTGCTCAAGCCGCCGGTCGGCAACAAGGTGATCTATGCCGGTGACTTCATCGTGATGGTCGTAGGCGGGCCGAACTCGCGCACCGACTACCACTGGGACGAAGGTCCTGAGTGGTTCTATCAGTTGGAGGGCGAGATGGTGCTGCGCATCCAGGAACATACCGATGACGGCGGGGGCGCGGTTCGCGACATTCCCATCAAGGCCGGCGAAATCTTCCTGCTGCCGCCGCGCGTGCCGCACTCGCCCCAGCGCATGCCCGATTCCATCGGTCTGGTGATCGAACGCAAGCGCCTGGCCCACGAGGACGACGGTCTGCTGTGGTTCTGCGAGCAATGCAACCACAAGGTCTACGAGGAATACTTCCATCTGCACGACATCGAGAAGGACTTCCCGCCGGTGTTCGACCGCTTCTATTCCTCAGTCGAACACAGGACCTGCAAGCACTGCGGACACCTGAACCCCGCGCCAGCCCGCTACGTGATGCCCGACACCTGAGCGGATGCAAGGCGGGCACCGCCCGCCGCTCCACCGTGCATCATCGCCAAAACCCGAATCCGGCCGATTCACTGCGATTCCCCAATCGCTCCCGTAAATCCTTGGCGCACCAACCGATGGAAGCTGGAGAAAGGCCAATCGCGTACTTGGCCCAAAAAACCATGCTTCACTGGATTCCGTGGCGGCACAATGTCCTCAATGAACTCGACACTCCGAAAACTCGAAGCACTCGCCACCGAAAGAAAGTTCGCCCCGCTGCCCGACGCAAGCACGCCCGAGGTCGATGCCGTGTGCGAAGCTCTGGGCGCGGGCAAGATGCGCGCGGTGGCCCGTACACCGGGGAACGACCTGTACTCGCACCTGATCGAGTGCGAATTCAACAGGGAGCTGCGCGCCCGTTTTCTCATACGGTTCGACCTGCGCGTTTTCGTCGTCCTGCCCTATGTCATGAACGGGCGCCTCTGGGAACTGGCGACCGGGCACGCGAAGCTGCAGGCACTGTGCGCGCCCCTGGTAAGCAGGCTGCTGGAGCGAAAATTCGAGCAGATCACCTTCGCCGAGGCCATGGGGCCCCTTGCGAAAGACGCCATGCTTGAGCAGGGGTTCATCGATAACACCGTGCTCGGGTACTTTTTCGAAAGCCTCTGAAGAAAGCCCGCGCCGCCCAGCCGCCTATCTGAAATGGAAACAAAGTCTGTACTCCGGCCACAGTTTGCCCAGCAGTCCGATATTGGATGACACCAGAGTCGGCGGCAGGTCTGCGACGGGCAATGCCCGCCCTGCAAACCTGACCCTGACGTAAGAATTCTGCTCGATTGGCCGTCTTCGGCGACCAAGCCAGGCAAGCCCCGCCCCGCCCGGCTAAACTGGGCCATGCTCAAGATCGACACCCACGCCCACTACCTGCCGCACACCTGGCCGGACCTGGCCAAGAAGTACAACGACGAGCGCTTTCCCGTGATACACCATGGCGATGACGGGCGCGCACGCATCTATAAGGACGGGAAGTTCTTCCGCGAAATCTGGCCAAAGACCTGGGACCCGCAGGTGCGTATCGACGACTACGCCCGGTTCGGCGTGCAGGTGCAGGTGCTCAGCACCGTGCCGGTCATGTTCAGCTACTGGGCCAAGCCCAACCAGGCGTTGGAACTGCATCAGGCGCTCAACGACCACACGGCCGAGGCATGCCGGCAGTATCCCCGCCACTACGCCGGCATCGGCACGGTACCCATGCAGTCTCCGCGGCTGGCGGTGCAGGAGCTGGAGCGCTGCATGGACCAGTTGGGGCTGCAGGGCGTGCAGATCGGCAGCCATATCGGCGAACTAAATCTGGATGCGCCCGAGCTTTTCGAATTCTTCCAGGCCGCGGCGGAGCTGGAAGCGGCGGTGCTGGTGCACCCGTGGGACATGATGGGCGCCGAAACCATGCCCAAATACTGGCTGCCCTGGCTGGTCGGCATGCCGGCCGAACAATCGCGCGCGGCCTGCTGCCTGATCTTCGGCGGGGTGCTGGAGCGGCTGCCGAAACTGAAGATCTGCCTGGCCCATGGCGGCGGCAGTTTCCCCTACACCATCGGCCGCATCGAGCACGGCTTCAACATGCGCCCGGATCTGGTGGCCACCGACAACCCCGGCAATCCGCGCGATTACATCAAACAGCTCTACTTCGATTCCTGGGTGGCCGATCCCCGCGCCTTGCAATACCTGCTGGACACGGTAGGCACCGACCGTGTGATGCTGGGCACCGACTATCCATTTCCGTTAGGCGAGCAGGAACCGGGCGCAGGAATTGCCGCGCTGAATCTGGACCCGGCCGGCCAGGCGCGTCTGTACCACGGCACCGCGCTGGAATGGTTGGGCCTGTCGGCCTCGAGATTCCAATGACCCTATCCCCCCGTAGGAGCGACGTAAGTCGCGATGGATTTTTGCTGGTGAAACCTGATCGCGACTTACGTCGCTCCTATGGCGCTCCTACGGCGCCTCATTCTTTTCATTGAAAGGCTTATGACCGACTCGCTTTCACGTACCCACGCCATGGCGCTGGACGCCGCCGATCCTCTGCGCCCGCTGCGCAGCGAATTCCTGATTCCCAAGCACAAGCACAACGAGCAGATCTATTTCTGCGGCAACTCTCTGGGCCTGCAGCCGCGCGGCGCGCGCGCGCACGTGCTGCAAGTGCTGGACAAATGGAGCCATGAGGCGGTCGAGGGCCATTTCACCGGTCAGGCGCAGTGGATGACCTATCACGAACAGGTACGCGAACCGCTGGCACGCGTGGTCGGCGCCCAACCTTCGGAAGTGGTGGCGATGAATTCGCTGACCGCCAACCTGCACCTGATGATGGTCAGCTTCTACCGACCGACCAGCGAGCGGGCCGCCATCATCATCGAAGCGGGAGCCTTTCCTTCCGATCGGCATGCGGTCGAATCGCAGATCCGTTTTCACGGTTTCGATCCGGCAACCCACCTGATAGAAGTCGAGCCCGACCAGGCCGACGGCACCTTGTCGATGGAGGCCATAGAAAGCGCGATAGGCGAACACGGGGCGCGCACTGCGTTGGTGTTGTGGCCGGGCATCCAGTACCGCACCGGACAGGCTTTCGAACTCAAGAAGATAGCGCGCCTCGCCCATGCGCAAGGCGCGGTGGCGGGTTTCGATCTGGCCCATGCCGTCGGCAACGTGCCGGTGGATCTGCACGACAGCCAGGCCGATTTCGCGGTGTGGTGCCACTACAAATACATGAACGCAGGGCCGGGAGCGGTGGCCGGCTGTTTCGTGCACGAGCGCCATGCGCGCACCGACCGCCCCCGCTTCGCCGGCTGGTGGGGCCATGAAAAGGAAACGCGTTTCCAGATGGGCCCGCAGTTCGTGCCGACCCCCGGAGCCGACGGCTGGCAGCTCAGCAATCCGCCCATCCTTGCATTGGCGCCGTTGCTGGCTTCGCTGGAAGTGTTCGACAAGGCCGGCGGCATGACGGCGATCCGCACGAAGTCGGAAAAGATCACCGGCTTCCTTGAGGCGCTGATTCGTGCCCGTGTTCCGGAGACCTTGGAGATCGTCACTCCTTCCGACCCGGCCCGTCGCGGCAGCCAGCTTTCGCTGCGCGTCGCCGGTGGGCGCGAACGTGGACGCGAGCTGTTCGAATACCTCTCTTCCGTCGGCACCATCGGCGACTGGCGGGAACCGGACGTGATCCGCATCTCGCCCGCCCCGCTCTACAACAAGTTCATGGATGTTTACCGGTTCGTGGAAGAAGTGGAGTCATGGAGAGGCGTTTGAAAAGTACTGTTGGATCGTCATTCCCGCGAAGGCGGGAACCCAGCGACTTGGCTTCTTCTACGCCCGGTAGAGAATCCATCTAGCGCCCGAGTCGTCAAAAAGCGGCGGCCGCTGAAGAGCCGAAGTCGCTGGGTTCCCGTCTTCGCGGGAATGACGGGTAGAAAATTCGCGAATGACCAAAAGGTGGATGCATTGACTGATACGACTGCCAGATCCATCACCCTCATCGGCGCGGGTCTTGCTGGCGCATTGCTGGCCATTCTTCTGGCGCGCCGCGGCTGGCAGGTGGATGTCTACGAGAAGCGCGGCGATCCGCGCGTGAAAGGCTACCAGGGTGGCCGCTCCATCAATCTGGCCCTGGCCGAACGCGGGCGCAATGCGCTGCGCCAGGCCGACGCCGACGACGAAGTGATGAAGCAAGCGGTGATGATGCGCGGCCGCATGGTGCACTTCCTGGATGGCCGCCAACAATTGCAGCGCTATGGACGCGACGATTCGGAGGTGATCTGGTCTATCCATCGCGGCGACCTCAATATCGTCCTGCTCGATCTTGCCGAACAGGCCGGGGCGCGCCTGCATTTCGACCGCAAGCTCGAAAGCGTCGATTTCAATGCGCGCTCGGCACGCTTCGTCGATGAGCGCGATGGTTCGGAAAGCGAGACGGAGTTCGAGGCATTGGTGGGCGCCGATGGTGCAGGCTCATCGCTGCGCGCTGCGATGATGAAGCAGTCCGATCTGGGCGAGAACACGGAGTTTCTGGATCATTCCTACAAGGAGCTCGAAATCCCGCCGGATGCGAACGGCGGGTTCAAGATCGAACCCAATGCGCTGCATATCTGGCCGCGCGGCCACTATATGTGCATCGCCCTGCCCAACGACGAGAAGACCTTCACCGTCACCTTGTTCCTGCCCAACCAGGGCGACCCCAGTTTCGCGACGCTGCGCACCGGGGCCGAAGCCAGGGCGTTGTTCGAGCGCGATTTCGCCGACGCCGTACCGTTGATCCCACGACTGGAGCAGGACTGGGAGCGCAATCCGCCCGGCCTGCTGGCCACGCTGTACCTGGACCGCTGGCATATCGACAGCCGCGCGGTGCTGCTCGGCGATGCCGCACACGCCATGGTGCCCTTCCACGGCCAGGGCATGAACTGCGCTTTCGAGGATTGCGTGGTATTGGCGCGCAAACTGGAGCAGCATGCGGACCTTGCCGATGCCTTCGCTGCTTTCGAGGCCGAACGCAAACCCAACGCCTCGGCCATCCAGCAGATGGCGCTCGAGAACTATCTGGAGATGCGGGACCGCGTGGACGACCCTGATTTCCTGCTGCAGCGGGAACTGGAACGCGTGTTGCAGGAGCGTCACCCCGGGCGCTTCGTGCCGCATTACACCATGGTCACTTTCATGTTGATTCCGTACGCAACCGCACTGCACCGCAGCGAAATACAGCGCGAGATCCTCACCACCGCCACGCGCGGGCTGGATTCGCTGGATGCGATCGATTGGAAAGCCGTGGATGCCGAGGTAACGGCGCGCCTGGACGTACTGGTGGATGCCGCCTGATGGCCGCGAGTTTTCTGTTCTACGACCTGGAAACCTTCGGCCGCGATCCGCGCCGCACCCGCATCGCGCAGTTCGCCGCGGTGCGCACCGACAGCGATCTCAATGTCGTCGAAGAGCCGATCAGCTTTTTCGTCAAACCCGCCGACGACCTGCTGCCCTCGCCCACCGCCACTCTGATCACCGGCATCTCCCCTCAGCATGCATTGCGCGAAGGCGTGGACGAAGCGGAAGCCTTCGCCCGCATCGCCGAGGAAATGTCGCGGCCGGAGACCTGTACGCTGGGCTGGAACTCGTTGCGCTTCGACGACGAGTTCGTGCGTTACGGGTTGTTCCGAAATTTCTACGACCCGTACGAACGCGAATGGCGCGGCGGAAATAGCCGTTGGGACATGCTGGACATGATGCGGCTCGCGCATGCGCTGCGTCCCGAGGGAATCGTCTGGCCCGAACGCGAGGATGGAGCCACCTCGTTCAAGCTGGAGCACCTGGCGGCGGCCAATGGCGTTCGCGAGGGCGATGCCCATGAGGCTTTGTCCGACGTAAACGCCACGATAGGCATGGCGCGTAAATTCCGCGATGCCCAGCCGCGCCTGTGGGACTACGCGTTGAAACTTCGCGACAAGCGTTTCGCCGCCACGTTGCTGGATACCGTGGCGCTGAGCCCGGCTCTGCATATCTCCCAACGCTACCCCGCAAGCCGAATGTGCGCGGCTCCCGTGCTGCCGCTGGCCCGCCATCCGCGATTCGATAACCGCATCATCGTGTTCGATCTCGATGGCGATCCGGAAGCCTTATTGCAGCTGGATGCAGCAGATATAGCGGACCGGTTGTACACGCCCGCAGCGGACCTTCCGCCTGGCGAGATGCGCGTTCCGCTGAAGGAAGTGCACCTGAACCGTTCGCCCGCACTGGTCGCATGGTCGCACCTGCGCGAGGAAGATTTCGCCCGCCTGCGTATCGACAGGCTTGCCGCGGAAGCCGTGGCCGACCGACTGCGTCCTTTCGCGGCGCAACTCGCCGAGAAGATGCGGCAGGTTTTCGGCAGCGAGCGCGCTCACGACAAGCCAGATGCCGATGCCGCTCTCTACGACGGCTTCATCGCCGATGGCGACAAACGCAGGATGGCCGAAGTGCGCGCCACGCCACCAGAACACCTGGACAAGCGCGAATTCGGCTTCAGCGATCCGCGCCTGCCGGAACTGCTGTTCCGTTACCGTGCGCGGAATTGGCCCGGCACCTTGACGCAACCCGAACAGGAGCGCTGGAACCATTACCGCCGACAACGGCTATGCGTGGACAGTGGAATGTCGGAAGTAACGTTCGAATCCTATTACCAGGAGATCGATACCCTGCGTCTGCAGTATGCGGCAGACGGCGCCAAGCAGATCCTGCTGGACCAGCTAACGGCATGGGGCGGCGAACTGGAACACCAGCTATCGTAGGAGCGACGCAAGTTGCGAAGGATTTCCTATGGAAGATTGTCCTTCGCGACTTACATCGCTCCTACGCGATTACATGCAACCCGTTTATGGCCTTTCTATGACCACTTATTTCTCCGATGCCAGCTTCAAGTTCCTGCGCGCCCTGGCTAAGCACAACGACAAGGCCTGGTTTGCCGCCAACAAACAGAAGTACGAAGACCACGTCCGCCAGCCGTTCCTGCGCCTGTTGGTCGATCTGCAGCCGGACCTGGCCCAGGTCAGCCCGCATTTCCGCTCCGACCCCAAGACCGTGGGCGGTTCGCTGTTCCGCATCTATCGCGATGCGCGTTTCTCCAACGACAAGTCCCCCTACAAATCCTGGCAAGGCGCACGCCTGTACCACGAACGGCGCAAGCAGGTGCCTGCGCCTTCTTTCTACGTGCACCTGCAGCCCGGAGAGTGCTTCGTCGGAGCGGGCCTATGGCACCCGGAGCCCGACACCCAGCGCCGCATCCGCCAGTTCATCCACGACAATCCGGGAAGCTGGAAGGCGGCCGCGCATGCGCCCAAATTCCGCAAACGCTTCGAATTCGAAGAAAGCGAAATGCTGACCCGGCCGCCGCGCGGATTCCCGGCCGATTTCGAATTCATCGAGGACCTGAAACACAAGAACTTCGTGTTCTGGCGCTCGCTGGACAACGAAACCATGACCGGGCCCAAACTGCGGCAGACGCTGGCGACGGACCTTGCCGCCCTGGCGCCGTTCGTGGACTATCTGTGCGCGGCCCTGGATCTGGAGTTCTGAGCATGAAGAAGTGGATCGCCCTGGTTGTGGCCGTGCTGATCGCCTTGGGTGGCTATGTCGCCGCCGGGCCTTACCTTGCCATCAACGGCATTCGCACGGCATTGGCCGAACAGGACACCGGAAAGCTGGAGCGGCACGTCGACTTCCCCGCGTTGCGCGTCAGCATCAAGGCGCAGATGGAAGACGCGCTGGCGCGACGTGCCGGCAGCGACCTGGGTTCCAATATCTTTGGCGCCGTTGCGTTGTCGATCGCCAGCAATGTAATGGGCACCGGCGTGGACACCATGGTGACGCCGCTGGGTATCGGCGCCCTGCTGCAGGGCCGCAGCATGTGGAAAAAGTCCATCGGGGAAACCGTGGATGGCGACACCTACGGCAAACCCGTGCCCGCCGATCCCCTGAAAACGGCAACGCATAAATACGAGTCGCTGTCGCGCTTCACCGCCACGGTGCAGGACGAGGACGGCGACCCGGTGGTCTTCGTGTTCAAGCGCAAAGGACTGACCTGGAAGCTGGCCGACATCCGCCTGCCGTTGTAGGAGCTGCGTAAGCTGCGACCGTAAACACGCAATCTCCGGGATTCGCATTGACACGGAATTTTCATAGTCGCAGCTTACGCAGCTCCTACAACAAGGGTCAAGGATTCGCCACGCCGTGCGGCACATGGCCGGTGGCCACATGCAGACGTGCGCTGTCGATGTTGTGCTGCGAATCGTCGAAGAAGATGTCGGCGCCGAAAGCTTCCAGAAACGGACCTTTGTGCCTGCCACCAAGGAATAGCGCTTCGTCCAGGCGTACACCCCACTCGCGCAAGGTGCGGATCACGCGCTCGTGCGCCGGGGCCGAGCGCGCGGTGACCAGTGCTGTGCGGATCGGCGCGTCCTTGCCGGGCGGGAAAGCAGCCTGCAGGTCGTGCAATGCGGATAGGAAGCTTTTGAACGGGCCGCCCGACAGAGGTTCCTTGGCGCGGTCGCGCTCGTGCCGGCCGAAAGCTTCCACGCCCTGCTCCCGCGATACGCGTTCGCTTTCGTCGCCGAAGATCACCGCGTCGCCGTCGAAGGCGATGCGCAGTTGATCGGAACGTTGCTGCAGGGCCTTGGCCGGCAGGATGGTCGCTGCGGCGATGCCGTGTTCCAGCGAACGCCGCACGGACTCCGGATTGGCGGAGAGGAACAGGTCGGCGCCGAACGGCTTGGCGTACGGCCAGGTAGGCTCGCCCGAGGTGAAAGTGGCGCGGACGATACCCAGTTTGTGGTGCTGGATGGAATTGAAGATGCGCAGCCCGGTATCGGCGGAGTTGCGCGAAAGCAGGATCACCTCGACCCTGGGCGTATCGGCAGGCGCGCCCTCGTTGAGCGCCAGCAACTTCCGCACCACCGAGTAAGCCATGCCGGGCGCCAGCACGTCGTCCTCGTGCGTGCGCTGGAAATCGCTATAGGCCTCGACCCCTTCGCTTTCGAAAAGAGCGTGGCTTTCTTCAAGGTCGAAGAGCGCGCGGGAGGTGACCGCGACCGTCAGCAGGCGGGGAGTGTTATCGGAAGACATGCGCCATTATCCCGCACCCCGGTCGCATGCAACGAGATCCGTAGGTCGGGGCTACGCCCCCGACGCACGGATGGTTCCGGTTTCCGTATGTCGGGGCGTAGCCCCGACCTACATTTCTTGGCCTTAGCTTGAGCCCCCAGGAGCCGCCCGCACCACGATCCGGGTCGCCGGACCGCGGCGGTTGTCGCGGGTGACCGCCCGCACGTCGACCTGCAGGTCGATGGTTTTCTGCTGGGCCGGCGCGCCTTCCTGCCACATGAACAGGAAATCGCTGTTGCGTCCCTCGACTGGGGCCTGTATCGGCCCCTCCGGAAAGATCGCATAGGGCGGCTTGTCCGAAACCACTTTGAACTCGAACCCCATGTCGCGCAGCTTGTGCTTCCCGCGAGGCCATTCCAGCGTCACCGAAAGCAAGCCTGTGTCGTCGCAGGACGCATGCTTGGGCCCGATGCCGCGAACTATTTCCTTTACCGCCACCACGGGCGCAGGAATCTCGCCATCGACCGTTTCGGCAGACCCATTGCCCGCGTCCAACGCGAACGGCGTCAGCCTGTTGGTCATCCCGCACGCATATACATGCGGTGCGGCCAATAGCGCGCACAGCATGACCGTCCACTTGCCCTTCATAGGAGACCCCTCCCCCAATCGGATGTGTCTGTACTTCGGCCGCCCCACTTCGCGGCCACCGGAAGCATACCTCTTTCCGGTCGAACCGAGTCAAGCGGGCTCAGACCACGAACTGCTCGCTCAGGATGCGCTCTTCCAGATTGTGTTCCGGATCGAACAGCAGCGTCACCGTGCGCTCGCGGGATTCGCGGATGGTGACTTCCACCACGTCGCGCACTTCGTGCGAATCGGCGGTGACGCTGACCGGACGTTTGTAGGGATCCAGCACGCGGAAGCGCACTTCGGTGTCGGCCTTGAGGATCGCGCCACGCCAGCGGCGCGGGCGGTACGGCGCGATAGGAGTCAGGGCGATGGTGTGCGAACCCAACGGCAGGATCGGGCCGTGCGCGGAAAAGTTGTAGGCGGTGCTTCCGGCCGGAGAAGCCACCAGCACCCCATCGCAGACCAGTTCATCGACTCGCGTCTGTCCATTGAGGTCGATGCTCAGATGCGCCGCTTGCCGGGTCTGGCGCAACAACGAAACCTCGTTGTAGGCCAGCGAACCGATGCTGGCGCCGGACTCGGTGAGCGCCAGCATTTCCAGCGGGCGCAGTTTGGCAGGCTCGGCCGCGGCGATGCGGTCGAGAAGACCGTCGTCGCGGTAGTGGTTCATCAGGAAGCCGACCGTACCCAGCTTCATGCCGAATACCGGTTTGCCCAGTCCGCCATGGCGATGCAGGGTCTGCAGCATGAACCCGTCCCCGCCCAGCGCGCAGAGCACATCGGCCTCTTCGGGTTCGCAGGCGCCATGAAGCGCGGTCATTTGCGTCAGCGCCTGTTGTGCTTCTTCGGCAGGACTGGCGAGAAAGGCGATGCGGGGCGTAGTCATGGCGGCAGCATAACCGGTCTCCCGATCAATGTAGGAGCGGGCCCTGCCCGCGACGCTTTTGTCGTGCGAAACGAAAAGCGTCGCGGGCAGGGCCCGCTCCTACAGGCTCGTCAGTGCTTGATGGACAGTTGCGATAGACGCTGGACCGCGACGGAGGCCGTCGGATAGTCGAGCGTCTTCTGCGCCGCCAGTTCGTTGAGCATCGCCAGAGTGAAGCGCAAGAGAGCGTCGTCGCGTCCGATCCAGTTCTGGACCTTGGCATCGGCATTGGCGCCCGGCATCGACAGCACCTGGTCGGTAAGCAGGCGCTGCTGCAGAGCGAGTTCGTCGCGCAATACGCCGCGTGCCACCGCGTGCCAGCGGCCGTCGACCTGCAGTGCATCGATCTGGTCGAACAGCCAGGGCAAGTGCAGCGCCTCGCCCAGGCGGTAATGCACCTTGGACACTTCCGCCGGCTTGAGCTTGCGCGCGCGCGCCAGTTCGATGATGTCGCTGGACGGCTCAAGGTATGGCAACGCCGCCAGTTGGCCGGCGAGCGCGGGCGGCAAACCCTTCTCCTTCCAATCCTGCAGACTGGCCTCGTAGGCAGGACGCAGGGAAGCGGGCAACACACCGTCGGCCGCGCGGATCTCGTTGTAACCGTCGTGGTAGCGCGCCACTGCCGTGGCGATATCGGGAATGGCGCCCGGGCGGCTCAGCAGCCAGCGCGTGAACGAACGCTGCAGCGACCAGATCACCTGCAGGGCGTCGATCTGCACCGGTTCAGGCACCTTGCCGTCCAATGCATCGATCTGGGTCCACAGCGCGCGGGCGTCCAGGGTTTCGCGAGTGATGGTGAACGCTTTGGCCACTTCGGCCGGACTGCGCCCGGTGTCTTCCTGCATGCGCAGCAGGAAGGTCGCGCCCATGCGGTTGATGGTGGAATTGGTCACCGCGGTGGCGATGATTTCGCGCTTGAGGCGGTGCTTCTCCATTTCGTTGGCGTATTTCTTCTGCAACGGCTCGGGGAAGTAGCGCTGCAGTTCCTTGGACAGGTAAGCGTCTTCGGGAATGTCCGAATCCAACAACTGCTGGTAAACCACCAGCTTGGAATAGGACAGCAGCACCGCCAGTTCCGGACGGGTCAGCCCCTGTCCACGCGCCTTGCGCTCTGCCAGCTCCGCATCGGACGGCAGGAACTCGATCTGCCGGTCCAGCAGGCCCTGCGATTCCAGGGTCTGGATGAAGTGCTGCTTGGAACCCAGGCGCGACACGCTCATCCGCTCCATCAGGCTGATGGCTTGGTTCTGGCGGTAGTTGTCGAACAGCACCAGGTCGGCCACCTCATCGGTCATCGACGCCAGCAGCTTGTTGCGCGCCTCAAAGGTCAGCTTCTTGGACTGGACCACGCCGTTGAGCAGGATCTTGATGTTGACCTCGTGATCGGAGGTGTCCACGCCGGCGGAGTTGTCGATGAAGTCGGTGTTGAGCAGCACGCCGTGTTGCGCGGCCTCGATGCGGCCGAGCTGGGTCAGGCCCAGGTTGCCGCCCTCGCCCACCACCTTGCAGCGCAGGTCGCTGCCGTTGACCCGCAGCGCGTTGTTGGCGCGGTCGCCGGCATCGGTGTGCTGTTCGCTGCTGGCCTTGACGTAAACGCCGATACCGCCGTTCCACAGCAGATCCACCGGCGACTTCAGGATAGCGCTCATCAGTTCGTTCGGCGACAGCGACTTCACGTCCTCGGCCAGGCCCAGCGAAGCGCGGACTTCAGGGCTGACGGCGATAGCCTTCAACGTGCGCGGATAGACGCCGCCGCCCTTGGAGATGAGGTTGACGTCGTAATCGGCCCAGCTGGAACGCGGCACCTGGAACATGCGCTGGCGCTCTTTGAACGAACGCGCCGCATCGGGATTCGGGTCCAGGAAGATGTGGCGATGGTCGAACGCCGCGACCAGGCGGATATGTTCGGACAGCAGCATGCCGTTGCCGAACACGTCGCCGGACATGTCGCCGATGCCGGCGCAGGTGAAATCCTCGGTCTGCGAATTGCGGCCCATGGCGCGGAAGTGGCGCATGACCGATTCCCAGGCACCCTTGGCGGTGATGCCCATGCCCTTGTGGTCGTAGCCGACCGAGCCGCCGGAAGCGAACGCGTCGCCCATCCAGAAACCATGCGCGATGGCCAGGCCGTTGGCGATGTCGGAGAAGGTCGCCGTGCCCTTGTCCGCGGCGACGACCAGGTACGGATCGTCGTTGTCGTGGCGGACCACGTCCGGCGGCGGCACGATCTTGTTGCCGACTATGTTGTCGGTGATGTCCAGCAAGCTCTGGATGAACATCTTGTAGCAGGCGATACCCTCGGCCAGCACCGCGTCACGGTCGCCGCCGACCGGCGACTGCTTGACGAAGAAGCCGCCCTTGGCGCCGACCGGCACGATCACCGTGTTCTTCACCATCTGCGCCTTGACCAGGCCCAGCACCTCGGTACGGAAATCCTCGCGCCGGTCGGACCAGCGCAGACCGCCGCGCGCCACCGGACCGAAACGCAGGTGCACGCCTTCCACGCGCGGACCGTAGACGAAGATTTCGCGGTACGGACGCGGCTTGGGCAGGTCCGGCACCTGCGCCGAATCCAGCTTGAAGCTGATCGTTTGCGCGGGCAGACCATCGGCGCCCTTCTGGTAGTAGTTGGTACGCAGAGTGGCCTCGATCACGCCCATGAAGCTGCGCAGGATGCGGTCTTCGTCCAGGCTGGAGACGCGGTCCATCAGCTTGAGCAGGGTCTTGTGGGTGGCTTCGACCTGGTGCTCGCGGCCTTCGCCGCGCGTTTCGATCACGTACTGCAGCGACTTGAGTGTGGCCTCGTCCCCGCCGGCCAAGGCGCGCAACTGCTGTGCGAAACGCTCCTGGCCCTGCTTGATCTCGGCCTTGCTCTCCTTGCCCGTGCAGGGATCGAAGCGCGCTTCGAACAGCTCCACCAGCAACCGGGCCAGCAACGGATAGCGGTTCAGCGTTTCTTCCACGTAGCTTTGCGAGAACGGCACGCCGGTCTGCATCAGGTATTTGCAATAGCCGCGCAGCAGCGCGACCTGGCGCCATTCCATGCTGGCGCCCAGCACCAGGCGGTTGAAACCGTCGTTCTCGGCGTCGCCGCGCCAGATGCGCGCGAACGCGTCCTCGAAAGCGGCGTTGCGGGCTTCCACGTCGATCTCGCCGAAGGTGGACTCGACTTCGAATTCCTGGATGTAGACCGGGCTGTTGTCCACTTCCAGCCGGAACGGATGTTCGGAGATCACGCGCAGGCCCATGTTCTCCATCAACGGCAGGGCGTCGGAGAGCGGCAGGTCGCTGTTGCGGCGGTAAAGGTTGAGCCGCAGTCTGCCCTCGCCTTCGCGCTGGCGGCGCGACAGGTGCAGGCTCAAGCGCAGGTCGTCGGGCCCGTTGAGCGCGGCGAGCTGTTCTACGTCGTTGGCGGCGATATCGGGAGACACGGTTTCGATATAGCCGGCGGGCAAGGCGCGTGCATAGCTGCCCGAGAGCTTCAGGCCGTCGGATTCGCCATGGCGCGCGATCAGGATTTCGCGCAGATCGTCCT
Source organism: Pseudoxanthomonas sp. CF125 (assembly GCF_900104085.1). Classification (GTDB taxonomy): domain Bacteria; phylum Pseudomonadota; class Gammaproteobacteria; order Xanthomonadales; family Xanthomonadaceae; genus Pseudoxanthomonas_A. The sequence continues at coordinate 542,010 of NZ_FNLD01000001.1, read as the reverse complement.
GCCAGTTGCGCAGCAGGTGCGCCAGACGGGCTTCGAGTTCGGCGGTGTCGACATCGACCTGCTCGCCTGCGCGGGGACGCACCACCAGATGCAGCTGCGCCAGCGGCGATTCGCCCAGCTGTACGTTGGTGTCCACGTATTCGCCGTGCAGGGCCTCCTTCAACAAAGCCTCGATACGCAGGCGCACGTCGGTATTGAAGCGTTCGCGCGGGATGTAGACCAGCGCCGAGAAGAACCGGCCGTAACGGTCGCGGCGCAGGAACAGCTTGCTGCGCACGCGTTCCTGCAAGCCCAAAATACCCAGGCTGGTGCGGCTGAGTTCGTCTTCGTTGGACTGGAACAGCTCCTCGCGCGGCAGCGTTTCCAGGATATGACGCAAGGCTTTACCGCTGTGGCTGCTGGGCGACAGGCCGGATTGGCGCATGACGTGTTCGTGGCGCTCGCGCACCAGCGGAATTTCCCAGGGGCGGCGGTTGTAGGCGCTGGAGGTGTACAGACCGATGAAGCGCTGCTCGGCCACCGGGTTGCCCTTGGCGTCGAATTCCAGCACGCCGATGTAATCCATGTTGCCGGGACGGTGCACGCTGGAACGGGCGTTGGTCTTGGTCAGGATCAGCGTATCCACCGAACCGGATTGCGGCATGTAATGGGCGGCCAGCGACTTCACGTTGCGCGCGGTCGATTGGCCCTTGCCGCGCAGCAGGCCCAGGCCGCCCCCGGTCGCTTCCAGAATGCGTTCGCCGTCCTTGCGTTCGATGCGGTATTCGCGATAGCCGAAGAAGGTGAAGTGGTCGTCTGCGGCCCAGCGCAGGAATTCCTGCGCTTCGCGACGGCCGGCATCGTTCACCGGCATGCGGCGCGTGGCCAGTTCTTCGGCCAGCGCCAGCATTTTGTCGCGCATCGCGCTCCAGTCCTGCACGATGGAGCGCACTTCTCCCAGCACCTTGCGCACACGGGCTTCGATCACCGGCATCTGCTCGGCGGGCTGGCGGTCGATCTCCAGCAGCATCAGCGATTCGGGTTTGCCCTCGCCCACTGCGGTCAGCTTGCCGGCCTTGTCGCGGGTGAAGCGTAGCAACGGGTGCCCCAGCACATGCACGCCGATACCGGCCTCGGCCAGGGCCATGCTCACCGAATCGACCAGGAACGGCATATCGTCGTTGACGATCTGCAGCACCGTATGCGGCGACTCCCAACCGTTGGCTTTCAGGGTGGCGTTGAACACGCGCACGTTGGTGGTGCCCGGCTTGCGCACGCGTGCGAAATCCAGCATGTCGCAGGCCAACGCGGCCCAGGCTTCGGGCGTGTGGTGCGGATATTCGTCGTCTTCCATCCGCTTGTAGAAGGTTTCGGCGAAAGCCTTGGCTTCGGCCTGGCGCGCCGCGGGCAGGCGCTTGCGGATGGCAGTGAAAATGGGTTCGAGCGAGAAGCCCGGGGCGGGCTTGGCGGGCGCCGTATCGGCTGCCATGGCCTTGGTCGCTTTGGCGGTCTTGGCCGCGGGGGCCTGGGTGCCGCTGGTCTTGGAATCTGGCTTCGAGGAAGGTTTAGCGTTCTTCTTGGGCGCGGTTTTTTTCGGTTTGCGAACAGCGTTCATGCAGGCCGTGGCTCTGTGTTTGTAGGCAGTCGTTCATTGTAGCCTCGCGAGCGATGACAGCCTTGTTGCGCGGCCGCAAATATCGGGGTGTCTTCATCGAGGAATCAGCGGTCTGCTGGTAAGCCGATGGTGGTCGATCCGGGACGCGCGCACCGCTTCGCATTTTTTGAGGAAGCCGTCGGCCCGGGTCGATGAATTGCCCACACCGGTATCGAAACGGACCCTGCTTCGGGCCAGGGGACTGGTCAAATTCTGAACTGGACGGTATAGTCCAATTCCTATGCCCCCCTCCCCCAAGCCCTCTCCCGCCTTGCGGCGCCGCCAACGCGTGCACGACGCCGTGCGGCAGTTGATGGCCGAACAGGGCTTCCGGGTCAGCATGGACGCGGTGGCCGCGCGCGCCGGCTGCTCCAAACAGACCCTGTATTCGTACTTCGGCAGCAAGCAGGAGCTGATGCGCAGCGTCATGCAGGAACACCTGGACATGGCCACCGCCCGCCTGGACGACCAACACGGCGATCTACGCAGGACCCTGCTAGCGTTTGCGATGGAGCATATGCAGCGTCTGTCGGAGCCGCACGTGATCGTCACCTGCCAGCTCTTGAGCGCGGAGGCTGCCCTGTTCCCCGAAGAGGCCCGAACCCTGTACCGCGACGGTTGCGACACGCTGCAGCAGCGCCTGGCCGAATGGCTGGAGCGGGCCATGCGCCGCGGACAGCTCAGGCATGACGATCCGCACTGCTCCTCGGAACTGCTGTTGAGCATGATTGTCGGCCTGGATTTCGAACGCCAGCGTTTCGCCGTGCCGCATCGCGACACCGATGCGGCGCGTATGCGCTGGGCCGAATTCGCCGTCGATGCCTTCCTGCGCGCGTTCGCCCCGGATGCGCGCGCCCGGCCTGCCGCTTCCCCCATCGCTTTCCTTTCTCCCGTATCCAAGTCTTGACCCGGAGCTCCCCCATGACCCCCACCCTTCGACCCATCGCCTTGAGCGCCGCATTGCTTCTGGCCCTGGCAGCCTGCAAGAAGCCGGAGCAGCCTGCGCCGCCACCGCCGGAAGTTGGAGTGGTTACCGCCGCGCCGCAGACGGTGCCGCTGCAGCGCGATCTGGTCGGCCGCCTGGCCCCGTACCGCAGCTCCGACGTGCGCGCCCGCGTACCCGGCGTGCTGACCAAGCGCGTGTACCAGGAAGGCAGCGACGTGAAGGAAGGACAGGTGCTGTTCCTGATCGACCCTGCCCCGCTGCAGGCTTCCCTGAGTTCGAGCCAGGCGCAGTTGGCGTCGGCGCAGGCCAGCTATACCAACGCGCATATCGCCGCCGAACGCGCGCGCCAGCTGATCGGACAGAAGTTCATTTCCAAGTCCGACCTGGATAATGCCGAAGCCGCCGAGCGCAGCGCCGCCGCCGCGGTGCAGTCGGCCAAGGCCGGCGTGACCGGTTCGCGCATCAGCCTCGATTACGCCAGCGTGCGCGCGCCCATTTCCGGACGTGCGGGCAAGCAGCAGGTCACCGAGGGTGCGCTGGTCGGACAGGGCGATGTGACCCTGTTGACCACCATCGACCAGATCGATCCGCTGTACGTCAATTTCTCGATGAGCGTTTCCGAGCTGGAAGCGCTGCGCAAGGCGCAGGGCGCCGGCAGCGTGGCGCTGCAGGGCAACGGCAAGGCGCAGGTACAGGTGACCTTGGGAGACGGCAGCGTGTACGGCGAAACCGGCACCCTGGATTTCTCGGACGTGGTGGTGGATCCGCAGACCGGCGCGGTGTCGCTGCGGGCTCAGCTGCCGAATCCGGACAAGGTTTTGCTGCCCGGCAGCTTCGTCACCCTGAAGGCGACGCTGGGCGAGCAGAACAACGTATTCCTGGTGCCGCAAGCTGCGGTGCAGCGCGACACCATCGGCGCCTACGTGATGGTGGTCGGCAAGGACGGCAAGGTAGCGCGCAAGAACGTCGAGACTTCCGGCACCCGCGAAGGCAAATGGCTGGTGACCTCGGGTCTGGCCGCAGGCGACCAGGTCATCGCCGCTGGCCTGCAGAAGGTCAAGGAAGGCGCAACGGCCAAGGCCATACCGTGGGATCCGAATGCCGCCCCGGCTGGCGCTCCGAACGCCGCCAAGCCCGCCGCAGGTGCTCCAGCCGACGCCAAGTCCGCGCCGCAGGGCGAAAAACCCGATGCGCAGCCGCAGGGCGAAAAGCCCGCCGCGCAGCAGAACTGATCGAGGCGCCAGACCATGTCCAAGTTTTTCATCGACCATCCCGTCTTCGCATGGGTGGTGGCGATCCTGATCACACTCTCGGGTGTGATCTCGATCCTCGGGCTCGGCGTCGAGTCCTACCCCTCCATCGCCCCGCCGCAGGTCACCGTCAGCGCCACCTATCCCGGCGCCAGCGCCGATACCGCCGAAAAATCGGTCACCCAGGTGATCGAACAGCAACTGACCGGCATCGACCACCTGCTGTATTTCAGCTCCTCGTCCAGTTCCAACGGCCGGGTCAGCATCACCCTCACCTTCGAGACCGGCACCGACGCCGACATCGCCCAGGTGCAGGTGCAGAACAAGGTCGCCCTGGCCACGCCGCGCCTGCCCAGCGAAGTCACCCAGCAGGGCGTGGTGGTGGCCAAGGCCAACGCCGGCTTCCTGATGGTGGTGGGCCTGCGCTCGACCAACAGCACCATCGACCGCAACCGCCTCAACGACATCATCGGCTCACGCGTGCTGGAACAGATTTCGCGCATCCCCGGCGTCGGCAGCACCCAGCAATTCGGTTCCGAATACGCCATGAACATCTGGCTCAACCCCGACCGGCTGCAGGGCTACGGCATGTCGGCCAGCCAGGTGCTGACGGCGATCCGCGGCCAGAACGTGCAGTTCGCCGCCGGCTCGGTCGGCGCTTCGCCGCAGCCGCAGGGCCAGGGCTTCACCGCCACGGTCTCGGCCGAAGGACGCTTCAGTTCGCCCGAGCAGTTCGAGAACGTGGTACTGCGCGCCAATAGCGATGGCACCACGGTGCGGCTGAAGGACGTGGCGCGGGTCGAATTCGGCGCCCAGAGCTACGGCACCGACACTAAGTACAACGGCGCGCCCACCGGCGCCTTCGCCGTGCAGCTGCTGCCCGGCGCCAATGCATTGAATGTGGCCGGCGCCGTACGCAGCAAAATGGACGAACTGGCTCCCAGCTTCCCGCAGGGCGTGGAATGGTTTTCGCCCTACGACAGCACCACCTTCGTCAACATCTCGATCAAGGAAGTGATCAAGAGCCTGGTCGAGGCGATGGTGCTGGTGTTCCTGGTGATGCTGATCTTCCTGCAGAACTTCCGCGCCACGCTGATTCCGACCCTGGTGATTCCGGTAGCGCTGCTGGGCACGTTCCTGGGCATGAGCATCATCGGCTTCACCATCAACCAGCTGACCCTGTTCGCCATGGTGCTGGCGATCGGCATCGTGGTGGACGATGCGATCGTGGTGATCGAAAACGTCGAACGCATCATGTCGGAAGAAAAGCTTTCGCCGCGCGAGGCCACGCGCAAGGCCATGGACCAGATCACTGGCGCGGTGATCGCCATCACGGTGGTGCTGGCGGCGGTGTTCATTCCCAGCGCCCTGCAGGGCGGCGCGGCGGGCGAGATCTACAAGCAGTTCGCGCTCACCATCGCCATCGCCATGGCGTTCTCGGCGTTCCTGGCGCTGGGTTTCACCCCGGCGCTGTGCGCGACCATGCTGAAATCCGAGCACCACGACGAGAACAGGAAGCCCAACTTCATCTTCCGCATTTTCAACAAGTACTACGACAAGGTGCAGCACACCTACGTCGGCCACATCACCAGCGCCGTCAAACACGCGCCGCGCTGGATGATCCTTTTCGCGGTGCTGGCGGTGCTGACCGGCTTCCTGTTCACCCGCATCCCGGGCAGCTTCCTGCCGGAAGAGGATCAGGGTTACGCCCTGGCCATCGTGCAGCTGCCGCCTGGCGCGACCCTGGAGCGCACCAACAAGGTGTTCGAGCAGATGCGCGGCAAGCTGGACGGCATGGAGGGGATCGAGGGCATGCTGCAGATCGGCGGCTTCAGTTTCGTCGGCTCCGGCGAGAACGTCGGCATGGCTTTCATCCGGCTCAAACCATGGGACGAGCGCGACGTGGTCGCCTCCGATTTCATCGGCCAGGCCAACGGCGCGTTCTCGAGCATCAAGGAAGCGCAGATCTTCGTGGTCAACCTGCCGACGGTGCAGGGCCTGGGCCAGTTCGGCGGTTTCGACATGTGGCTGCAGGACCGTGCCGGCCTGGGCCATGAAGCCCTGAACCAGGCGCGCAACACCCTGCTCGGCGCCGCCGCGCAGAACCCGGTGCTCACCGGCGTGCGCCCGAACGGCCTGGAGAACGCTCCCCAGCTGCAACTGCACGTGGATCGTGTGCAGGCGCAGTCGATGGGCATGTCGGTCAACGACATCTATAGCGCGATCCAGCTGATGCTGGCGCCGGTGTACGTGAACGATTTCTTCTACGAGGGCCGCATCAAGCGGGTCAACCTGCAGGCCGATGCGCCGTACCGGCAAGGCCCCGAGGCGCTATCGCGCTTCTACACCCCCAGCACGCTGGCCACCGACAGCGGCGGTACCACCACCATGATTCCGCTAAGCAATGTGGTGAGCAGCGAATGGGTGACCAATCCGCCTTCGTTGACCCGCTACAACGGCTATGCGGCAGTCAACATCGTCGGTTCGCAGGCGCCTGGCCGCAGTTCGGGCGAGGCCATGAGTGCGATGGAGGAGATCGTGCGGGACAAATTGCCCGCAGGCTATGGCTACGACTGGGCCGGCATGTCCTACCAGGAGATCATCGCCGGCAACTCGGCCACGCTGCTGCTGGTGCTTTCGCTGGTGGTGGTGTTCCTGTGCCTGGCCGCGCTGTACGAGAGCTGGTCGATCCCGCTGGCGGTGATGCTGGTGGTGCCGATAGGCATCCTGGGCGCGCTGTCGTTCTCGATGCTGCGCGGGTTGCCCAACGATCTGTACTTCAAGATCGGCATGACCACGGTGATTGGTTTGGCGGCCAAGAACGCCATTCTGATCATCGAGTTCGCGGTCGAACAGCGGCGCGAAGGTAAGACCCTGCGCGAGGCCGTGGTCGAAGCGTGCCGCTTGCGTTTCCGCCCCATCCTGATGACTTCCTTCGCCTTCATCATGGGCGTGATCCCGCTGGCGGTGTCCACCGGCGCCGGCGCCAACTCGCGCCATGCCATCGGCACCGGCGTGATCGGCGGCATGCTGTTCGCCACCTTCATCGGCCTGTTGCTGATCCCGGTGTTCTTCGTGGTGGTACGGCGCATGCTGGGCGACAAGCTGGACGAGCCGTCCAAGGAATACTTGGAGCATAAGAGCCAGCCAGCGCCGCGCTGATCGCGGCATCGGGTTGGGAAAAGACCCCGGCAGCCTGCCGGGGTTTTTTTATTTACGACGCGAAGGTGCTCTGTAACAACAGTTACAATGGCTGAGAATGACCGGCAACCTGCCAATCCATGCAAAGGCGTCGCCAATGCTGGGTAAGCATGCGCATGAGTATGTCGAAACGACATGCTCCGGTTCGTCGGTTACGGGAAGCCAGCGCAATCCAGGTCCCTTCATTAGGACTACCAAGGAATCGCCAGCGCCAGCCTGTCGGACACTGTCGCAGCGTGTGCGATTGCTCGCCTGCACGATTATTAAGATGTCTTAATCTCAATCGGGGACTTTTCTTGTACTCATGCGTTCGGTATCTTTCACCTTCAGCGCCTTCCCCAGCCATGCTTTCATTCGTCCGCCCCGCATCCCGTACAGCGGCGGCGGCGGAGATGACAACCAGCGCCCGGTTTCCATTCCGCTAAATCCTGCGCACGGTCGCCACGACCCTGCCTGCCCTTTGTCCTGAGGTTACCCCATGGTCCAGAAAGAGAAGCAGAAGAAGCCCGCCTCGTTGCCTAAACGCATGTTCTGGATGCTGCTGATCGCACTGGTGGTGTTCGGCGGCGTGTTCGGGATCAAGGCGATGATCGGGTCGCAGACCAACAAGTTCTTCGACAACATGCCGCAGCCGGCATCGGCGGTGACGGCCTATACCGCCAAGCAGGAACAGTGGACCGATGCGCAGGAAGCCGTGGGCACCTTCGTCGCGATCAACGGCACCGACGTCACCACCGAAGCCGGCGGCGTGGTCAAGGAACTCACCTTCGAGGCCGGCCAGCCGGTCAAGGCCGGCACAGTGCTGGTGCGGCTCAATACCGCCAACGAACTGGCGACGCTGAAATCGCTCGAAGCCACCGCCAGATTGACGGCGGTCCAACGCGACCGCTGGCGCACGCTGGGCAAGGACAAGCTGGTGTCCCAGGACGAAGTCGAACAGCGCGCCACCGCAGCGGCCAGCGCCCAGGCCGACGCCGATGCGCAACGCGCCCTGATTTCGCAGAAGACCATCCGCGCCCCGTTCGATGGCGTGCTCGGCCTGCGCAGGGTCAATCTGGGCCAGTTCGTCAATCCGGGCGATCCTATCGTCAGCCTGCAGGCGCTCGATCCGATCTATCTGGATTTCTCGCTGCCGGAGCAGCGTATCGGCGAAGTCACCCTGGGCCTGCCGGTCCGCGCCACGGTCGATGGGCTGCCGGGCCAGGTATTCGAGGGCAAGATCACCGCCGTCGAACCCCAGATCGATACCGACACCCGCAACTTCAAGGCGCAGGCGACCCTGCAGAACGGCGAAGGCAATCTGCGTCCGGGCGCGTTCGCGCACGTCAATTTCAACACCGGCGCCGAGCAGAAGGTGATCGTGATTCCGCAGACGGCGATCAGCTTCAACCCTTACGGCAATTCGGTGTACGTGATCTCGGAAGTGCCCCGCGGCAAGGACGAGAAGGATATGCAGGGCAAACCGCTTACCGGTTCCAAATTGCTGGTCAAGCAACGCTTCGTCAAGACCGGCGCCACCCGCGGCGATCTTGTCGCGGTGACCGATGGCCTCAAGCCCGGCGAACGCGTGGTCACCAGCGGTCTGCTGAAGCTGCGCAACGATGCCGAAGTGACGATCAACAACAAGGTGCAGCCGGCCTCCAGCGAAACGCCGACACCGGAAAACCGCTAGAACTTCGCTCCCTCCCCAGCGACTGCCGGGGAGGGCTGGGGAAGGGTTGCGTCGGCGCGAGCATCGCTTGATTGCGCAAGGCACCCCCTTCCAACCTCCCCCTGCAGTCGCTGGGGGAGGGGCAGAAATCCCTCTTGAGGTCCGCGATGAAATTCACCGATATCTTCGTCAACAAACCGGTACTGGCGATCGTCGTCAGCCTGTTCATCCTGCTGTTCGGCCTGCGCGCGTTCACCTCGCTCAACGTGCGCGAGTATCCGGAACTGCAGAATGCGGTCATCAACGTCAGCACCACCTATTTCGGCGCCGACGCGGACCTGATCCAGGGCTTCATCACCACTCCGCTGGAGCGCGAGATCGCCAGCGCCGACGGCATCGAGTACCTGACTTCCTCCAGCTCCGCCGGCATCAGCACCATCCAGGCCTATATCCGCCTGGACCAGGATCCGAACCAGGCGCTGACCCAGATCTCTGCCAAGGTCAACAAGATGCGCGGCGAACTGCCGCAGGAATCCGAAGACCCGGTGATCGACCTGCAGCAGGGCCAGCAGATCGCCGCGATGTACGTGTCCTTCGCCAGTGAAGTGCTCAACAACAATCAGATCACCGATTATCTCACTCGCGTGGTCCAGCCCAAGCTGGCGACCATCCCGGGCGTGCAGCGCGCCGATATCCTGGGCGCCGGCTCGTTCGCGATGCGCGTGTGGCTCAAGCCCGACCGCATGACCGCGTTGCAGGTCACCGCCAGCGACGTCAGCAAGGCGCTGCAATCCAACAACGTGCTGTCGGCGCTGGGTTCGACCAAGGGCGAAATGGTCGCCATCGACTTGACCGCACGCACCGACCTGCGTACGCCCGAGGAATTCCGCGCTCTGGTCGTGCGCGAGCAGAACGGCGCGATCGTGCGGCTGGGCGACGTGGCCGACGTCGTGCTGGGTTCGGAAAACTACGGCACCTCGGTGCGCATCAATGGCGATGCGGCGACCTTCATGGGCATCTTCGTGGCCCCCGACGCCAACTCGCTGGACGTGATCAAGGAAGTGCGCAAGGCCTGGGACGGCGAGATCGTCCCGCAGCTGCCCGAGGGCATGAAAGGCACGATCCCCTACGACAGCACCGAGGCGATCCAGGACGCCATCAACGAGGTCATCAGTACGATCGTGGAAGCGGTGATCATCGTGATCGTGGTGATCTTCCTGTTCCTGGGCTCGTTCCGCAGCGTGCTGATTCCGGCGGTGACAGTACCGCTGTCGCTGATCGGCGCGCTGTTCCTGATGCTGCTGATGGGCTTCACCATCAATCTGCTGACGTTGCTGGCGATGGTGCTGGCGATCGGCATCGTGGTGGACGATGCGATCATCGTGCTGGAGAACGTGCACCGCCACATCGAGGAAGGCATGTCGCCGTACGATGCCGCGATCCGCGGCGCGCGCGAGCTGGCCTGGCCGGTGGTGGCCATGACCACCACGCTGGTCGCGGTGTACCTGCCGATCGGTTTCCAGGGTGGTCTGACCGGCGTGCTGTTCACCGAATTCGCCTTCACCCTGGCCGGTTCGGTGCTGCTGTCGGGCGTGATCGCTTTGACGCTGACGCCGATGATGTGCGCCAAGATCCTCAAGCCGCACAGCGAAGGCGGCAAGGGCAAGCTGGAGAAGTGGCTGGACGAGCGCTTCGAGTGGCTGCGTCAGGGCTACCAGGGAAAACTGCACGGAGCACTGGAAACCAAGGGCGTGATCGCCATTTTCGGCGCCATCGTGTTCGTGTCCTGCATCTTCCTGTTCATGGGCTCGCCCAAGGAACCGGCACCGGCCGAGGACCAGGGCTTCATCTTTTCGATCGGCAGCGCCGATCCATCCGCCACGCTCGACTACGTGGAGCGCTACACCGAAGAGATCACCAAGATTGCCAAGGACGTGCCGGAAGTGGAGAACTATTTCCTCTTCAACGGCGGCTTCGGCAGCGGCGGCGGCGCCAGCAACAGCGCGATCGCCGGCTTCGTGCTCAGGCCCTGGAGCGAGCGCGAGCGCTCGACCAAGCAGGTGCTCGAGCAGGAGCTGCAGCCGAAGATCTCCGAGGTCACCGGCCTGAACGTGTTCGCGCTGATCCCCCCTGCCCTGCCTACTGCAGGCGGAGACGGCGGCGGCGAGTTCATCATCGGCGGTATCGGTTCGCTGCAGCAGCTGCAGGAACTGGCCGACGCCGTGCTGGCCAAGGCCATGGCCAGCAAGCGCTTCATCTTCCTGGACAAGGACCTGAAGATCGACAAGCCGCGCATCGAAGTGCAGATCGACCGCGACAAGGCGGCCTCGCTCGGCATCGACATGCAGACTTTATCGGCCGACATGGCGGCGATGCTTTCCGGCGGCTACACCAACCGCTTCGCGATGCAGAACCGCTCCTACCGGGTGATCCCGCAGGTTCAGCGCAGCGACCGGCTCAACGCCGAGCAACTGGGCAACTACTACACCCGCACCCGCGATGGCGAGCTGATTCCTTTATCGACCATCGTCACCCTGAAGGAAAGCGCGCAGCCGCAGACGCTCAAGCGCTTCCAGCAGCTCAACGCGGTCGGCATCACCTTCGCGCCGCGTCCGGGCGTGAGCAAGGGCGAGGCGCTGGAGATCCTGGACCAGGCGGCGAAGGAAGTGCTGCCGCAGGGCTACAGCGTGGACTACGCCGGCGAATCGCGGCAGTTCAAGCAGGAAGGCGCGACCATGCTGGTCACCCTGCTGTTCGCGCTGATCATCATCTTCCTGGTGCTGTCGGCGCAGTTCGAGAGCTTCCGCGACGCGATCATCATGCTGATCACCGTGCCGATGGCCATTTGCGGCGCGCTGCTGGTGCTCAATGTACTGGCGATATTGAGCGGCATACTCGGGTTCTCGGGCATCGAAGCCTTCCCGGGCATGAGCATCAACATCTACACCCAGGTCGGTCTGGTGACGCTGGTGGGCGTGATCTCCAAGCACGGCATCCTGATCGTGGAGTTCGCCAACAAGCTGCAGATCGAAAAGGGCCTGAGCAAGCGCGAGGCGATCGAGGAAGCGACCGCCATCCGCCTGCGTCCGGTGCTGATGACCACCGCTGCACTGGTGTTCGCCATGATCCCGTTGCTGATCGCCAGCGGTCCGGGCGCGGCGGCGCGCTTCTCGATGGGCATGGTGATCGCCTCGGGCATGACCATCGGCACCGCATTCACTCTGTTCGTGCTGCCGGCGTTCTATCTCTACCTCGCCCAGGACCACAGCAAGGCGCATGCGCAGGCCAAGGACGACGATGCGGAACCGTCGCTGCCCACGGTAACGTCGATGCCGCATTGACGCTGCGGCTCCGGCGGTGGTCCGAGACCATCGCCGGGGCTTCCATCCCGGGTGTTGTCCGTTTTTGGCGTTGTGCGTTCCGGCACTCGGTGGGCCTGCAATCAGCATGCTAGGGTTCCGGCTCCTTCGATGGAGCCGTTGCCCATGCCCCGCAGTATCCCCTTGATCCTTGCGCTTGCCTGCCTGGCCGCATGCAAACCCGAGCCTGCCCCGGCACCGGAAACAGCAACACAGGCTCCTTCCGCAAGCGCTTCCTCCGATGAAGCCAAGCGCATCGAAACCGACGTGCGTTACCTGGCCGACGACAAGCTGGAAGGACGCGACACCGGCACGCCGGGCTACGACCTTGCGGCCGAGTACGTGGCCAGCCGCTATGCCAAGATGGGCCTGAAGCCGGCGGGAGATGACGGGACCTTCTTCCAGCGCGTTCCACTGTTGAAGGCGCTACGCCAGGAACAGGGGGCGGCCTTCACCATCGAGCGTGACGGCGGCAAGGTTTCGTTGAAATTCCGCGATGAATTCCTGCCCAGCCTCAACTACAACACGCCTTCGCATTCGCTGACCGCACCGGCGGTATTCGTCGGCCAGGGCGTGTACGCGCCGGACCTGGGGCAGGACGATTTCGCCGGAGTCGAGGTGCGCGGCAAGATCGCGGTGCTGTTTCCGGGTGCGCCCGCACGTTTCGACAACGACCGCCGCGCTTTCTATTCGTCCGGCACCCAGAAGCTGCGCACATTGTCGGAGAGGGGCGCGACTGGGGTCGTGTTCGTGGGCACTCCGCAGTACGAGGAGCGCGGGCCTTGGGCGAGCTCTGCCGCGAAGTGGAGCATGCCCGGTATGCGCCTGCGCGCCGAGAACGGCACCGGCATCGATACATTTCCGCAGTTGAAGGCGGGCGCCTCGGTCAGCGCGGCCATGGCCAAGGCGATCTTCGCCGGCAGCGGGCACGAAGCGGACGCTTTGTTCAAGGCCGCCGCGGACGGGCAGCTGAAGGCATTCGACTTGCCGGGCACACTGACCCTGGCGGGACGAACCCGCATCGAACCGGCCGAGTCGCGCAATGTCGTGGCCAGGCTGGATGGCAGCGACGCCGCCTTGGGCCGCGAATTCATCGCCTATACCGCGCATCTCGATCATATCGGCGTGGGCGCGGCGGTCAACGGCGACCGCATCTACAACGGAGCCATGGACAACGCACTGGGCGTCTCGGTGATGCTGGAAGCGGCCAGGCAGTTGACCGATGCCGCGAACAAACCCAAGCGCTCGCTACTGTTCATCGCACTGACCGGCGAGGAGAAGGGTTTGTTGGGCGCCGAATGGTTCGCCTCGCACCCCACCGTACCCAAGACCGACCTGGTGGCCAACATCAACATGGACATGCCGGTGCTGCTGGTGCCGGCCAAGGATGTAGTGCCGATCGGCTTGGAGCATTCGACGTTGAAGACCGCGCTGGATACCGCGGCCAAGGAAATCGGCGTGGGGCTGTCGGCCGATCCGTTTCCGGAAGAGGTAGTGTTCGTGCGCAGCGATCAGTACGCCTTCGTGCGTGCGGGCATTCCGGCGGTCTATCTGGATGGCGGTATAGAGCCTGCTGCGATTGGCGGTGCGAGTCCGAAGGAAGCCTTGGACAAGTTCCTGCGCACTTGCTATCACCAGCCCTGCGACGATGCCTCGCAACCGATCCAGTACGAGGATGCGGCCCGTTTGGCGCGCCTCAACGCGCGCATCGGCGTACTGATCGGCGATGCGGCCGAGCGGCCGCGCTGGAACAAGGGCGATTTCTTCGGCGACCGTTTCGCACCGGCTGCGAAAGCGCCCTGACGCCCACCGTCATTGTCCGCACAAAAAACCCCGGCCAAGCCGGGGTTTTTCTTTGTCGGACAGATCTGGTCCCAGCGCGCAATCTACTTCGCGGGGGCCGCCTGACCTTTCTGGCTGGCAATCCACTGATCCACCCGCTTCTCCAGCAAAGTAAGCGGTAGTGCGCCACCGCCCAGCACCGTATCGTGGAAACCCTTGATGTCGAACTTGTCGCCCAGTTCGGTCTCCGCTTTCTTGCGCAGTTCCTGGATGCGGATCATGCCGATCTTGTAGGCCGTGGCCTGCCCCGGCATGATCAGATAACGCCGCACTTCCGAACGGATCGCCGCCAGCGGCACGGCGCTGTTGTCGTCGAAATACTTGATCGCCTGCTCCTCGGTCCAGCCCTTCGCATGCAGGCCGGTATCCACCACCAGACGGATCGCGCGCCACATCTCCGAGCTCAGACGGCCGAACTCCGAATAAGGGTCCTGATAGGTGTTGGGCATCTCCTTGGCCAGCCATTCCGAATACAAACCCCAGCCTTCCTGATAAGCGGTGAAACCGGCCTGCGTACGGAACTTGGGCACGCCGGTGAGTTCCTGCGCGATGGAGATCTGCATGTGATGGCCCGGCAGGCCTTCGTGGTAGGCGATGACTTCCAGCTCCGGCTTCGGCATCGCGCTCATGTCGGACAGATGAGCGTAGTACACGCCCGGGCGCGAGCCGTCCGGCGTACCAGGGAAGTAATGCTGGGCCGCGCCATCCTGTTCTCGGAAGGCCTCCACACGCTTGACCACCAGGTCAGCCTTCGGCAGCAGGCCGAAGTAGTTCGGCAGCTCTTTCTTGATATTGGCGATGACCCGCGTGGCCTCATCGATATATGCCTGGCGTCCGGCGTCGGTGTTGGGGAAATTAAATTGCGGATCGCTGTCGATGAAGGCGAAGAAAGCGTCCAGGTCGCCCTTGAAGCCGACCTTGTCCTTCAGCGCGGTCATTTCGCCCTTGATGCGCTCCACTTCCTTCAGGCCCAGCGCATGGATCTCCTCGGCCGTCATGCCGGTGGTGGTCATCAGGCGCAAGCGGTACTCGTAGTAGGCCTTGCCGTTGGGGTGCGTGCTGCCCACGCCTGTGGCGTTGACTGCGGCATTCGGCAGATCTTCCTCGCACCAGGCGATCACGCGGTCGTAGGCGGGCTTGAACTGCTCAAGCAGCGCCTTGCGCGCCTCTTCTTTCAACGCGGCCGCGCGCGTAGCGTCGATCTTGCCGCTCTTCACCAGCGCATCGGCCTTGGCCTGCGCGTCCGCCCAGATCGCCGAATCCTTGCCCGCCGAGAATGGCGCACCGGCGATCACCTTTCGCGACTGATCGATGACGCCTTCATAAGCGAACTTGGGCGGGCGGATGCCCTGCCCGGCCGACTTGCGGGCACGTTCCAGCAACTGGTCGAATGCGCGCGCGGTGGCCTTCAGACGGGAGACGTAGGCGGTGTAGTCGGATTCTTCTTCCACCTTGTGGAAACTGATCAGCACGGTGGGCAGGAAACTCTGCGCGCCGTTCATTTGATCGAAGCTGTAGCTGTCGTCCAGGAAAGGCAGGCCGGCCTTGGCGTCCTCATATTGCAGTTTCCACAGGTCGTAGGAAAACTTGCCTTCGTCGCTGAGCTTGGCGTAGTCGAAGGTCTTTTCCATCTCCTCGACGCTGGCCTTCTGCCAGGCCACCTGGTCGATCTGGCTCTTCTCCGACAGATCATCCAATTGATCGTACAGATCCTTGCGCCCCTGGAAGGTCAGCTGCAACGGGCTGAAGCGCAGTTGTTCTTCGTACTTCTTCTCGAACCACTGGTTAAGGCGTTCGGTTTCTGCGGCGATGTCGGCCTGGGAAGCGGCGACTGCGGGCTTCGTGGCGGTGTCGGACGAAGGCGCGCGGTCGCAAGCGATCAGGGCCAGCGCCAGGGCACAGACGATCAAGGTTTTACGCATCGGGTTCTCCAGTAGAGGCACGGCGGTTAAGGGCATAAGGCATGTCCAACCGCCGAACTCTAACGGATCGGAGCGATCCCGTCCGCTGCACGCATTCCACAACCGTATCGCTGGCAGGCTTCGCTCTTGCTTTGCTTGCTTTGCTTGCTTTGCTTGCTTTGCTTGCTTTGCTTGCTTTGCTTGCTTTGCCCCCTTTGGGAAAGGGGGCTACGGGGGATTTGCTTTTGATCTTGCTCTGCGCGAAGAGCAAATCCCCCTCGATCCCCCTTTTTCAAAGGGGGAGGCCATCCGACTTGTGCAGGGAGGACTGCAATCGACCGCTTCGATCATTCTCCAACATAATCATTCAGCAACATACAAGCGATCCGCAGATCCTCGAATCTCAGCGCAAACCCGTTTCGTTGCGGGCGATCACAAGGCGCTGGATCTCGCTGGTGCCCTCGTAGATCTCGGTGATCTTGGCGTCGCGGAAATAGCGCTCCAGCGGCATTTCCTTCGAATAGCCCATGCCGCCGTGGATCTGCACGGCCTGATGGGTGATCCACATCGCCGCCTCGGATGCGGTGAGTTTGGCGATGGCCGCCTCGTTGCTGAAGCGTTGGTCCTGGCCCTTCACCCATGCCGCGCGCAGGGTCAACAACAAGGCCGCGTCCAGCTTGCACTTCATGTCGGCGATCTTGGCCTGGGTCATCTGGAAGGTACCGATGGCCGCACCGAAGGCTTTGCGCTCTTTCACGTATTCCAGCGTCGCCTCGTACGCCGCCCGGGCGATGCCGATGGCCTGCGAGGCGATGCCGATACGGCCCGCGTCCAGCACGCCCATGGCGATCTTGAAGCCCTCGCCTTCGGCGCCCAGCACATCCTCGGCGGCGACCACATAATCCTGGAACTCGATCTCGCAGGTGGCCGAAGCACGGATGCCCAGCTTCGGTTCGGTCTTGCCGCGGTGGAAACCGGGATTGGCGGTGTCCACCAGGAACGCGGTGATGCCGCGCGCGCCCTTGTCCGGTTCGCTCATGGCGAACAGCACGATGTACTTGGCTACCGGTCCGGAAGTGATCCAGCTCTTCTTTCCGTTGATCACATAACTGCCGTCGGCCTGTTTCACCGCGCGGCAACGCATGGCGGTGGCGTCGGAACCGGATTGCGGCTCGGTCAGCGCGAAGGCGCCGATTTCGCGGCCCTCGGCGATCGCGCGCACGTACTTCTGCTTCTGCGCTTCGGTGCCGTTCCTCAGGATGCCGTTGCAGAACAGCGAGTTGTTGACCGACATGATGGTCGAATGGGCCGCGTCGCCGGCGGCGATCTCGACCATGGCCAGCACGTAGGCGATGGGATCCATGCCGGCGCCGCCGTATTCCTCGGGCACCTCGATGCCCATCAGGCCGTTCTCGCCCAGCAGGCGGATGTTCTCCAGCGGGAACTCGCCCACCCGGTCGAAGTGCTCGGCGCTGGGCGCGATTTTCTCCTGCGCGATACGCCGCGCCACGTCCTGAAGCATCAACTGTTCTTCGGTGAATCCGAAATCCACGGCAAACCCCTTCCTGTAAGCATGTCCGCCCATTGTACCGGGGCCACCCTACGCGGGCGTACGCGGCTTGACCCGGCGCCCGCCACGGCGGACAATATCTTTATATCGCGATAGGAAGATATGTATGGATCTGGAAGCCTGGTCGACCCGGCTCAAGGTATTCGCCGATGCCACCCGCGTGCGCCTGCTGGTGCTGCTGGCCTCCGAAGAACTGACCGTGGCCGAGCTTTCGGCCATCACCCAGCTGGCCCAGCCCCGGGTTTCCACCCATCTGGCGAAATTGAAGGAAGCCGGCCTGGTGCGCGACCGCCGCGCCGGGGTTTCGGCGTATTACCGTTTCGATGAAGACAATCTGGACAACGCCCAACGCGAACTGTGGCGCAGCCTGCGTCAGGGCAGCGACGATCCGCTGCTGCGCCAGGACGCCGAGCGGGTACCGTCGGTGCTGGCCTCGCGCGCGGCCGAACAGAATTGGGCCGACAGCGTGGCCGGCGACATGGAGCGGCACTATTCCCCCGGCCGCACCTGGGAGGCGCTGGCGCGGACCGCGCTGCCGCTGCTGGAAACCGGCGACGTACTGGATATCGCTTCCGGCGACGGCGTGCTGGCGGAATTGCTGTCGCCGCACGCCAAGCGTTACGTCTGCATCGACACCAGCGCCCGCGTGGTGGCGGCCGCGGGCGAGCGCCTGCGCCGTTTCCCCAACGTGGAAGTGCGCGAAGGCGACATGCATGCCCTGCCCTTCAAGGACAACAGTTTCGACCTTGTGGTCTTGATGCACGCCCTCACTTATTCCGCCAAACCCGCGCAGGCGGTGGCCGAAGCGGCCCGCGTGCTGCGTCGTGGCGGACGCCTGCTGCTCAGCAGCCTGGCCAAACACGAGCACCAGGCCGCGGTGCAGGCTTATGGCCACCTCAACCTGGGTTTCACAGACAAGGAACTGCGCAAGTTCGCCGAGAAAGCCGGCCTGCAGGTCTCCAACCTGGGCACGGTGACCCGCGAGCGCCGCCCGCCGCATTTCGAAGTGATCTCGCTGATAGGAGTCAAACCATGAAGACCCTGCTCTGGTTGAATCCGGCGCGCGCGCAAGCGCTGCAGAACGCCTTGTCCGAACGCATCCTGATCATCGATGGCGCCATGGGCACCATGATCCAGCGCCATCGCCTGGAGGAAGCCGACTACCGTGGCGAACGCTTCGTAGACGGCTTCGACAGCGCGCACGTCCACGACGGCCAATGCGGCCACGACCTGAAGGGCAACAACGATCTGCTGCTGCTGAGCAAGCCGGAAGTCATCGCCGGCGTGCACACCGAGTATCTGGAAGCCGGCGCGGACCTGGTCGAGACCAACACCTTCAACGCCACCTCGATCAGCCAGGCCGATTACCACCTGGAGCACCTGGTCTATGAATTGAACAAGGAAGGCGCACGCGTCGCACGCGCCTGCTGCGACGCGATGGAAGTCAAGACGCCCGGCAAGCCGCGCTTCGTGATCGGTGTGCTCGGCCCCACCAGCCGCACCGCTTCCATCAGTCCCGACGTCAACGACCCAGGCTACCGCAATACCAACTTCGACGAGCTGCGGGCTACCTACCGCGAAGCCATCGAAGGACTGATCGACGGTGGCGCCGACACGATCATGGTGGAAACCATTTTCGACACGCTCAACGCCAAGGCCGCGCTGTACGCGGTGGAAGAAGTGTTCGAGGCGCGCGGCGGCCGTCTGCCGGTGATGATCTCCGGCACCATCACCGACGCGTCGGGACGCACGCTTTCCGGCCAGACCGCCGAGGCGTTCTACGCTTCCGTGGCGCACGGCAAACCGTTGTCGGTGGGCCTGAACTGCGCGCTGGGCGCCAAGGACCTGCGCGAACACGTGGAAACCCTGGCGCGCGTGGCCGATGGTTACGTCAGCGCGCATCCCAACGCCGGCCTGCCCAATGCCTTCGGCGAGTACGACGAAACCCCGGAAGAAATGGCGGAGACCCTGAAGGAGTTCGCAGAGTCCGGATTGCTCAATCTGGTGGGCGGCTGCTGCGGCACGACTCCGGCGCACATCAAGGCGATCGCCGAAGCCGTGGCTGGTCTCGCACCGCGCCGATTGCCTGCCGCGCTTGCCCATGCCGCTTGAATCGATTGCGCGTAGGTCGGGGCTACGCCCCCGACGGCTTTCGTCCGGACGGGTCGTCGTCGGGGACGTAGCCCCGACCTACCGTGTTTGGTCGTTATCGGCCGCCATCGCCATGTGCCGCTCTATGTTCGAAGACCTTTTCCTATGACCGCAACGCTTCGCCACACCCGCCTGTCCGGCCTCGAGCCACTGGTCATCACGCCCGACCTGTTGTTCATCAACGTCGGCGAACGCACCAACGTCACCGGCAGCGCGCAGTTCAAGAAGCTGATCAAGGAAGAACGCTACGAGGAGGCGGTGGAAGTCGCGCGCCAGCAGGTCGCCAACGGCGCGCAGATCCTCGACGTCAACATGGACGAGGGACTGATCGATTCGGAGAAGGCGATGGTGCGCTTCCTCAATCTGATCATGTCCGAGCCCGATATCGCCCGCATCCCGGTGATGGTGGACTCGTCCAAATGGAGCGTGATCGAGGCCGGGTTGAAATGCCTGCAAGGCAAGAGCGTGGTCAACTCCATCTCGCTGAAGGAAGGCGAGGAAGCCTTCATCGAGCACGCGCGCAAGGTGTTGCGCTATGGCGCCGCCGCGGTGGTGATGGCTTTCGACGAGGACGGCCAGGCCGATACCTGTGCGCGTAAGGTCGAGATCTGCACCCGCGCCTACAAGGTGCTGACCGAAAAGGTGGGATTCCCGCCCGAAGACATCATCTTCGACCCGAACATCTTCGCCGTGGCCACCGGCATCGAGGAGCACGACAACTACGCGGTCGATTTCATCGAAGCCACGCGCATCATCAAGCAGACTTTGCCGGGCTGCCATGTCTCCGGCGGCGTGTCGAACGTGTCGTTCTCCTTCCGCGGCAACGAACCGGTGCGCCAAGCGATCCACTCGGTGTTCCTGTACCACGCCATCAAGGCGGGCATGGACATGGGCATCGTCAACGCCGGCGGCATGCCGATCTACGACGACCTCGATCCGGAACTGCGCGAACGCGTCGAGGACGTGATCCTCAACCGGCGCAAGGATTCCACTGAACGACTGCTGGAGATCGCCGAGCGCTACCGCGGCAAGAAGGGCGAAGTGCAGGTCGAGAACCTGGTCTGGCGCGAAAAGCCGGTACGCGACCGCCTCAGCCACGCGCTGGTGCACGGCATCGACCAGTACGTGGAAATCGACACCGAGGAGGCGCGGCAGATGTCCACGCGCCCGCTGGATGTGATCGAGGGCCCGTTGATGGACGGCATGAACGTGGTCGGCGACCTGTTTGGCGCGGGCAAGATGTTCCTGCCCCAGGTGGTGAAGTCGGCCCGGGTCATGAAGAAGGCAGTGGCCTATCTGCTGCCTTTCATTGAAGCCGAGAAGCTGCGCACGGGCGAAGTCGGCAAGTCCAATGGCAAGATCATCATGGCCACGGTCAAGGGCGACGTGCACGACATCGGCAAGAATATCGTCGGTGTGGTGCTGGCTTGCAACAACTTCGATGTGGTGGATCTTGGGGTGATGGTGCCCACGCAGAAGATCCTGGATAGCGCCCGCGAGCACAACGCCGACCTGATCGGCCTGTCCGGCCTGATCACGCCTTCGCTGGAGGAAATGACCCACGTCGCGCGCGAAATGCAGCGCCAGGGCATGACCATGCCATTGCTCATTGGCGGGGCGACCACTTCCCGCGCGCACACGGCGCTGAAGATCGATCCGCACTACAAGTCGCCCACCGTCTGGGTGAAGGACGCCTCCCGTGCGGTAGGTGTGGCGCAGTCGCTGATTTCCAAGGACCTGCGCGGCCCGTTCATGGCCGCCAACGACGCCGACTACGCGGAGATCCGCGAGCGCCACAAGAACCGCGGCGATGCCAAGCGGCTGGTTCCGCTGGCCAAGGCGCGCGCGCAACGCTTCGATGGCGGCTGGGACAGCTATACCCCGCCGACGCCGAAGCAACCCGGCATCACCGTGTTCGACGACTATCCGCTGGCCGAACTGGTGGAGCTGATCGACTGGACGCCGTTCTTCCAGGCGTGGGAACTGGCGGGCAAGTATCCGGCGATCCTCACCGATGAAGTAGTGGGTAAGCAGGCCAGCGAACTGTTCGCCGATGCGCAGGCGATGCTGAAGAAGATCGTCGAGGAGAAATGGCTGACGGCCAGGGCGGTGTTTGGGCTGTGGCCGGCAAATAGTGTGGGCGATGACGTTGTAGTCGGAGGCGTAGGAGCGACGTCAGTCGCGACTGACGTCGCTCCTACGCGAGTTCTGCACTTTCTGCGTCAACAGGTGGACAAACCCGTCGAACGCCCCGACTTCTGTCTGGCCGACTTCATAGCTCCGAAGGACAGCGGCAAGCAGGACTGGATCGGCGCCTTCGCCGTCACCGCCGGTATCGGCATCGACGAGCACGTGGCCCGCTTCGAGGCCGACCACGACGACTACAACTCGATCCTGCTAAAGGCACTCGCCGACCGCCTGGCCGAAGCGCTGGCCGAGCGCCTGCACCAGCGCGTGCGTAAGGAATTCTGGGGTTTCGCCCCAGAGGAGTCGCTGGACAACGAAGCGCTGATCGCCGAGAAATATCGCGGCATCCGCCCCGCGCCCGGCTATCCGGCCTGTCCGGAACACAGCGAGAAGGGCACGCTGTTCGAACTGCTGGACGCGGGCAACAACGCCGGCATGACCCTCACCGAAAGCTTCGCCATGCTGCCTACCGCCGCAGTTTCCGGCTACTACTTCAGCCATCCGCAGAGCCAGTATTTCGTCGTCGGCCGCGTTTCCAAGGAGCAGGCCGAGGATTACGGCAAGCGCAAGGGAGCGAATCTGGCCCAGGCCGAGCGTTGGCTGGCTTCCAACCTGGATTACGATCCCGAGTAAGGCCGTGGCACTGGAAGCCGCCGGCCTCGCTAGACACGTGACGTGGGAGCGGCGTCCCGCCGCGAGCTCTCGCTCTTCTCTGCGAATCTGCGGAACAGCTCGCGGCGGGACGCCGCTCCCACCGACTGGCGCCTGTTTGTCGGGCGACGACTTGGCAGCTGTGGACACTGTTGGGCCGGTCCCACAAACTTGCCGTCCCGCAGACTTGGCCTCGGATCAACCAGAAGATCGAAACCAGAACATGGACGTCATCGAAAACCACTCCCAATCCGCCAACGCCGCCTTCATCCGCAAGCACGCCGCCCCCGGCCGTATCGGCCTGAGCGGCGGCCGCGACTGGATCAACAAGGCCATCCGCAAGGCGCAGGCGCCGCTGACTAACGACGGGCACCGCAGCCTGTGGTCGCATGCTTTCGTTTTCAGCGAGCAGCGTCTCGACGGGCATTGGTGGATGCTGGAATCCGATCTGGACCTGCGCTACCGGCAAATCCGCCTGGGAGTGCAGGAAAACCGCGCCGACCGCTATTTCGACGACGAACTGTTCCCGAACCTCGCCATTCTCGATTTCGGACTGGACGAAACCAAAATCCGTCAGGTCCAGATCGCGGGGCTGGACCTGCTATCCGGGCTTTCCAGTTATTCGCTCAGCGAACTGGTCGGTACTCTGTTCGCCATGCACAGTACCCGCCTGCGCAAGCGCGACAACCTGCTGGCCAAGGAAGGCGCACTGTACTGCTCGGCGATGGTGCAGCACTGCTACGCGGCGGCCGGCGTGGAATTCATCCCCGGCGTGCACGGCAAGAACATCGCGCCGCAGGACATCTACGACTCCGTGCTCCCGCACCAGACCCATTCGCTGATCCGCGATCTCGGCATTTCCAGCCTGCGCCGTTTCGCCCACGAAGCCAGCGAGTTGCTCAACACGCCGGTCGAGGACCTGCTCTGAGCATCCGCCGCCATGGCTGAGGCAGGACCGCAAGCGATTGCCGACGCGCGCGTGCCCATGGTCCGCCTGTCCAGCTTTTATTTCGCCTACTACGCGGCACTGGGTGCCTTCACGCCCTACTGGAGCCTGTATCTGAAGTCGCGCGGCATGGAAGTGGCCGCGATCAGCGTGCTGATGAGCCTGTGGTACGCCACCCGCATTGTCGCGCCCAGCACCTGGACCACGCTGGCCTCGCGTTCGCCGCACCCCATCCGCTGGCTGCGCCTGGGCTGCCTGCTGACCTTGGCGAGCTTCGCTGTTTTCCTGTTGCCGCTGGATTTCACCGGGTTGTTCGCGGTGATGTGCGCGTTCTGTTTCGCCTACAACGCGGTGATGCCGCAATTCGAATCGATCACCATGTCGCACCTGGGCGCACGCAGCGATCGCTACGGGCATATCCGGGTCTGGGGTTCCATCGGCTTCATTGCGGTGGTCTCACTGTTCGGCGTGTTGCTCGACCGGTTCGGCGTAAGCACCCTGCCCTGGCTGATGCTGCCGCTGCTGGCGGGCTTGCTGGCATCGTCCTTCGCCAACAACTATGCGCATCCCGTCGAAGAAGCGCATGACGAGAACCATGTGGGTTTCCGGGCGCGGCTGAAGCGTCCGCAGGTAATCGCCTTCTTCGTGGCGGCGTTCCTTGCCCAGGTTTCGTTCGGGCCGTACTACACGTTCTTTTCGATCTATCTGACCGAGCACCATTACTCGGCGACCATGCTGGGCGTGTTCTGGACCGTGGGCGTGCTGGTGGAGATCGGGGTGTTCTTCCTTTCCAGCCGCATCTTCCGGCGCTGGGACGCCGGCAAAGTGCTGATGTTCGCCCTGCTGAGCGCGGCATTGCGCTGGTGGGCGACGGCGCTCTGGCCCGACAACATTCCGGTGATGGTCCTGGCTCAGCTGACCCACGCGCTCAACTTCGGCGCGTTCTTCGCGGCGGTAATGCAGTTGCTGGTGCGCTTTTTCCCCGGGCGCATGAACGGCCACGGCCAAGGCGTTTTCTACGGCCTGTCGTCCGGCGTGGGCGGCGTGGTCGGCGCACTGACGGCCGGACAGCTATGGCACTTCGGCGGCAATGTCGCATTCCTGGCGGCAGGCTGCTTTGCCCTGCTAGCCGCTTTCATAGCCTGGTACTGGCTGGTGAGAAACCACACGACGTAGGTCGGGGCTACGTCCCCGACGCACGTGAATGCCGGCGCCGCCCGTCGGGGGCGTAGCCCCGACCTACCAAATCAGGTCATCGGGCACTTGGTACTGCGGATCGGCGTACGGATCGTCGCCAGCCGGCGCGTCCGGATCCACTTTCAAGGCCACGCATGCCGGGAAGATGCTTTCGGCTTCGGCCAGCAACGCCGCAGTGACCAGCAGGTAGCGGCCGTTCTGCTGCACCACCCCTAGTTCGCCGGCATTGAGCGCCTTCAACTGCTCCGCATTGACATGGATGCGCTTGATCTTGCCGCCGTAGGGGAAATGCCGCGCGATCTCCGCATCCGGATCGTTCAACGATTTTCCCTTCAACAGTTCCTCGACGCGGGCCTTGGCTTCGCGGCGCACGCGCGCTTCTTCCTGCTTCAGGCGCTCGGCTTCGATGCGTTCGTCCTTTTCCTTCTGCGCACGGATGGCGTAAGCCTTGGCCAGATCCATTTCCTCGCGCGAACGTGCAGGCTTGGGCTGCGCCGCACGCGGCGCATTGTCCGGCCTGGCGCCCTGGCCCGGCCGGCCAGCGGGTTTGCCGGCGGGTTTGTTGCCGGTGTGCCTGTTGCCGGGCCGGGAGTCGGGTTTGCGCTCCGGCTTACGCTCGGGTTTGCGCTCGGGCTTCGGTGCCGGCTTGAAGCCCAGCCCCAGGAGTTGGTCGCGTAGGGAATCGGTCATGGTCGTAGAGAATGGGGGGAGTCGCTGGTCCGGTATCCATCTCTACCGGAGCCAGCGGAATCGCAGAGTATCAATAGTGCGGCGGCGGCGGTTCGTCCGCGGCATCGGCGTACAGCTCGGTCCGGACCTTGCGCAGATCCGACAGCATGTTGCGCATCAGTTCGGAAGTGCGGTTGCCTTCCGCCCGCGCATCGGCAAGCGCTTCGCTCAACTCGCCAAGCGCGTGTTCCTGGAAGGCTAGCCGGGTCTCCAGTTCGATCAGGCGTTGTTCCAGCGCAGGATCCAGTGCTTTCGGATCACTCTGCATGCACCGATCTCCCCCGGCCTATGCCGTAGTACGCCAGGCCCGCCGCCTCGACGTCGGCGGGCTGGTAAAGATTGCGGCCGTCGAAAACGACCGCATCGCCCAGCGTTGCCTGCAACCGCGCGAAATCCGGACTGCGGAACTGTTTCCATTCGGTGACCACCACCAGCGCGTCGGCGCCCTGCACCGCCGCTGTGGCCGAGTCGCAAAGCACCAGATCCTCGCGCTCGCCGAAGATACGGCCGGCCTCATGCGAAGCTTCTGGATCGTAGGCACGGACCAGGGCACCGGCTCCCCACAACTGCTCCAGCAAACGGCGGCTGGAAGCCTCGCGCATGTCGTCGGTATTGGGTTTGAAGGCGAGCCCCCAGACCGCGAAGGTCTTGCCGCGCACGCCTTCATCCTCGCCCAGGTCGTAGTGGCGCTGGATCAGTTCGAACAGATGGCCTTTCTGCGATTCGTTGACCGCTTCCACGGCGTTAAGCAGGCGCGCGTCGTATTGGTGCTGCTGCGCGGTGCGGGCCAACGCCTGCACATCCTTGGGAAAGCAGGAACCGCCGTAGCCCGCGCCGGGATAGATGAAATGCCAGCCGATGCGCGGGTCGGAACCTATGCCCTGGCGAACCTGTTCGATATCCGCCCCGACACGTTCGGCGATATTGGCGATCTCGTTCATGAAGCTGATCTTGGTAGCCAGCATGGCGTTGGCCGCGTACTTGGTCAGTTCCGCCGAACGCACATCCATCACCACGATGCGCTCGTGGTTGCGGTTGAACGGCGCGTACAGGCGTTTCATCTTGTCGATGGCGCGCGAGCCGTCGGCCCCGATCACGATGCGGTCCGGCCGCATGCAGTCGTTGACGGCGTCGCCTTCCTTCAGGAACTCGGGGTTGGAGACCACGTCGAAGGCCACATCGGCCCCGCGCGACTGCAATTCCGAGGCGATGGCGGCGCGCACCTTGTCGGCCGTGCCTACCGGCACGGTGGATTTGTTGACCACCAGGGTCGGCCTGTCGATATACCGGCCGATGGTGCGCGCGACCGTGAGCACGTACTGCAGATCGGCGCTGCCGTCCTCGTCGGGCGGTGTACCCACCGCGATGAAAACCACTTCGCCATGAGCAATCGCCGAGGCCGCGTCGGTGGTGAAATCCAACCGGCCCGACGCATGGTTGGCTTTCACCATGGGCTGCAGGCCAGGCTCGAAAATCGGCACCACGCCCTGTTTCAGGCCCTGCACCTTGTCTGCGTCGATATCGACGCAGATCACGTCATGGCCTACTTCGGCAAGACAAGTGCCGGTAACCAAACCTACATAACCGGTTCCAAAAATCGCAATCCGCATGGGGGGCTCACTGGATCAGTAAAGGGACTACTGCAGGATACCCATCAGTTCGACATCGAATGTCAGCGTCGCGTCAGGACCGATCGGTCCCTGGCCGCCATTGGGGCCGTACGCAAGGCTAGATGGGATCCAAAAACGGTACTTTGCGCCCACCGGCATCAGCGAAACGCCTTCGGTCCAGCCGGCGATGACCTGGTTCAGGCCGAATTCGGCCGGCTGGCCGCGCTGGTAGGAACTGTCGAACACGGTGCCGTTGAGCAGCTTGCCTTCGTAGTTCACCCGCACCCGGCTTTGCGGCGTGGGACGTGCGCCGCTGCCCTGGCGCAGCACCATGTACTGCAGGCCGGACGGCGTGGTGATGACGCCCTTCTCGCTCTTGTTCTTGGTCAGGAAAGCGGCCCCTTCCTCGCGGTTCTTCTGACCGGCGGTGCTCTGCTTCTTGGTCATGTAGGCCTGCATGGTGGCTTGCGCTTCCTGCTCGGTCATCAGCAACGGGCTCTTGGTGAGCGAGGCGCGCACCGCCTGGATCAGCACGGGCAGGTCGATTTCGTCTTTCAGCGGCGCCAGAGACGGGCCCACAGCGAAACTACCCAGCATCAGGCCCACTTTATCCTTGGCCACGGCCGGCGGCTGCGAACCCGGCGGCATGCCGGGAACGGGCGCGCCCTGTTTCACCGCCAGACTCATGCGCAGGGCTTCATCGGTGGCCTTGGCTTCGGCCTCGGTGATCAGCGGCTGTCCTCCGGCGAAGACGTTGCCGATGGCGCGTTCGAACGCGGCCAGGTCGATGTATTCGCCGATCGGCTGGAAAGACCTGCCCACGTCCATGCCGACCGCGTAGCTGACCTTGTCCTTCTCCGTCACCAGCGCGGCCTTGCCGCCCTTCTCCGCCGTTTGTGCCGACAAGTTGCCTCCCATCATCGCCAAAGTCGCCGCCATCAATGCGGCTACGCCGCGCATCGCCCGCTTCATGCTAACTCCTGAAAAAATTAGGAACCGACGCCGATACCCGGCGCAATGCGGATATTGTCGCATGCACGGCTCCGATCACGTGGCGGCTTATTTGCCGGGACCTTTGGCCTTCAGTTCGCGTTCTATCGCAGCCACCAGCGCAGCGTCGTCCGGCTTGACCTTGCTGGGGAAATTCGCCACCACCGTGCCATCGCGCGCGATCAGATATTTGTGGAAATTCCAGCCGGGCGACACGCCGGTCGCTTTCGCCAATTCCCGATACAGCGGCGTGGCTTCGTCGCCTTTGACGTGCACCTTTTCGAACATCGGGAACTTCACGCCATAGGTGAGCGTGCAGAACTCCTTGATCTGCGCTTCCTCGCCAGGCTCCTGGCCCATGAAGTCGTTGGAAGGAAAGCCAAGCACCGTGAAGCCGCGGGCCGCATATTTACGCTGCAGCGCCTCCAGGCCCTCGTACTGGGGGGTGAAACCGCACTTACTGGCGGTGTTGACCACCAGAATGACGTCGCCGCCATAGGCTTCCTTCAGGTTCACGGCGGTTTTTCCGGCCAGCGCCCGGTAATTCTGGTCGAGCAGACCTTGTGCCATTGCGCTCTGACCGATCATCAGGAGAGCCATCAATATCAATGTTTTCAATACGTTAGCCATAATAATAACGCCTTGGGAGAAACCGGCAGGCAGTATGCCTTCAGTTGGGGTCACAAAGTTGACATGGGGTATTGACGCGTCGTGATTAGGTGTTATAGTTCAATACAACACCACTCACCCAACGCAGCGGGGGTCCCCATGAACCACAAACTATTCACCGCACTGTCCAGCCTCTCGATCAGCAGCGCACTGCTGGCCGTGGGCCTGATGGCCAACGGCGAGGCTACCCGCCTGCCGGATCCGGT
The DNA here is from genome assembly GCF_900104085.1 of Pseudoxanthomonas sp. CF125. Taxonomy (GTDB): domain Bacteria; phylum Pseudomonadota; class Gammaproteobacteria; order Xanthomonadales; family Xanthomonadaceae; genus Pseudoxanthomonas_A. The sequence goes on along the minus strand of NZ_FNLD01000001.1, from coordinate 513,321 downwards.
CAGCGACAGTCCGCTGGTCGAATCCGTCGAAACCGGCGCCGTGCAGGCGACCGAAGAAGTGGTGGCCCCGGTTGAGCGAAAACACCGTCGCGGCCGTTCTTCGCTGTCGATGCCTTACTTCTCCTTCGCCCAATCACTGCGCCCGCGGGGCTGAACCATGATGACTCTTACTTCTATCCAGTGGAGCGACGGCGCTCCCATTTACCGCCAGCTGAAGGATCGCGTGATCGCGATGATGCTGGACGGTGTACTCAAACCGGGCGATGCCTTGCCCTCGGTGCGCCAGGTGGCGGCCGAGTACCAGCTGAACCCGATCACCGTCTCGCGCGCCTATCAGGAACTGGCGGACGAGGCACTCGTCGAAAAACGGAGAGGACTGGGGATGTTTGTCACCGACGAAGCCGCAAAGAAACTGCTCGTTAGCGAGCGCGAAAGATTCCTGCACGACGAATGGCCGGCGGTCGCCGAGCGCATCAACCGTCTGGGTCTGTCCACCGAAGAATTGCTGCGCCAGGGGGGTGCCAAATGAACGCTGTGGACAATGTGGCTGGTTCCAATACGGTCATCAGCGCGCGCAACCTGCGCAAGGCCTACCGCAACAAGGTCGCCCTGAACGACACCGGCTTCCAGATCGAAGCCGGCAAGATCATCGGCCTGATCGGCCCCAACGGCGCCGGCAAGACCACCGCGCTGAAAGCGATTCTGGGGCTGGTGCCCTTCGAGGGCGACCTGAAAGTGCTGGGGCTGGACCCGCGCAAGCAGCGCGACGAGCTGATGAACGAAGTCTGCTTCATCGCCGACGTGGCGGTGTTGCCGCGCTGGATCCGGGTCAAGGAAGCCATCGATTTCGTCGACGGCATCCACCCGCGCTTCGACCGCGCCAAGTGCGAGCGCTTCATCGCCCACACCCAGCTCAACCCCAACCTGCGCGTGCGCGAAATGTCCAAGGGCATGATCGTGCAACTGCACCTGGCGCTGGTGATGGCCATCGACGCCAAGCTGCTGGTCCTGGACGAACCCACTCTGGGCCTGGACATCCTGTACCGCAAGCAGTTCTACCAGCGCCTGCTGGAGGACTACTTCGACGAACAGAAGACGATCATCGTCACCACCCACCAGGTGGAGGAGATCGAGAACATCCTCACCGACGTGATGTTCATCCGCGACGGCAAGATCGTGCTGACCGCGGCCATGGACGAAGTGGCCGACCGCTACACCGAAGTACTGGCTTCGGCCGAACACGTGGAAGCAGCCCGCGCGCTCAAGCCCATCGACGAACGCGCCCTGCCCTTCGGCAAGACCGTGATGCTGTTCGATGGCGTTCCCAGGCAGCAGCTCGCCGCCTTCGGCGAAACCCGCAACCCCGGCCTGGCCGATCTGTTCGTGGCCATCATGAAAGGAACCTACGCATGAATGCCGTCACCGTCAAAAATCACCAGACCAATAAGTTCAAGTGGCTGCTGAAGCGGGAATTCTGGGAAAACCGTGGCGGTTTCCTGTGGGCCCCGCTGATCACCGGCGCCATCATCAGCATCCTCACTGCGATATTCGCCGTGATCGGACTGGTGCGTTTCAAGAACAGCGGCGCGGGATCGGATCTGCAATTCAGCGGAAACATGGCCGAACACGCCCGTCAGATCGGCGGCATCGGCGACACTGCCTTGCTGGTCGGCATCAGCCTGACCACGCTGGTGCTGGCCTTCGTGGTGTTCTTCTATGCGCTGGGCTGCCTCTACGACGACCGCCGCGACCGCAGCGCGTTGTTCTGGAAGTCGCTGCCGACTTCGGACCTGCAGATGGTGTTGTCGAAGGCGACCTGGGCCTTGCTGCTGGCCCCGGTCCTGTCCATCGCCGTGGGCGTGCTGATCGGCGTAGTGCTCTGGCTGATCGTCGGCGTCACCCTGGCCGCAGCGGGAATGCCGGGCATGTCCGCCGTCTTCACCCACGCCCATCCGTTGAGCGTGATCGGCAACACTCTGACCATCATCCCCGTCTACCTGTTGTGGGCGCTGCCCGCGGTCGGCTGGTTGATGTTGTGCTCGGCCTGGGCGCGTAGCAAGCCGTTCCTGTGGGCCGTGCTGATCCCGGTGCTGGCCTGCGTGATCGTGAGCATGTCGGGCATCCTGCCGGGGATGGATATCAACTACGGCGGTGTCTGGTACACGCTGGTTTACCGTGGACTGCTGAGCGTGGTGCCCGGCAGCTGGGCTCCGGCCAGCAGTGCGTTCGAATCCAACTTCAATAACAATTCGGAAATACACGGACCGGCCGATTTGATGCACCTGATGAACGTCAGCAACCTCGACGTCCTGGCTTCGCCGGACTTGTGGATAGGCGCGGCCGTCGGCGCGGCCTTCATCGCCGGCGCCATCTACCTGCGCCGCTGGCGCGAGCTGGCCGACTGATGCCGGCACCGGGCGGGTCCCCATGGACCCGCCCGGCAACGGAACCCGCATAGCACTGGTTCGAACTGGAGTTCTCCCATGCGCAAGCTATCCCTGTTGACTCTGTTGTTGCTGGCGCCCGCCGCGGCTTTCGCGGCAACGCCGGAATGCAAGCACTCCCAGCCCCGGAATCTCACGCTGGACCTGGCCGGCGTCAAGGCGGTGGTTTTCGACATCGCCGCCAACGACCTGGCCGTCGATGCCGTTCCTGGCGCCAAGCCGGCCCTCGGAGGTCAGGCCTGCGCGTCCGACGAAAAATACCTGCAGCAACTCAAGCTGACCCAGCACAAAGCGGGCGACAAGCTGTACGTCACCGCCCGCCGCGAAGGCTCGTCCGTCGGAATCTTCATGAGCAGCAACTACGCCTATCTGAAACTTGCCGCGACGTTGCCGGACAATGTCATGGTGCAGTTGAAGGTGGGCTCGGGCGATGCCGTGGTCACCGGCGCCCCGCTGCTCAGCGCCGATGTGGGCTCTGGCGATGTGGAAGCCAGGCACATACGCGGGCTGGTCGCGGCGGCCGTCGGTTCCGGCGATATCACCCTGGAGGATATCGGATCGCTGCACGTCATCTCCGTGGGTTCCGGCGATCTTTCCGCAAGGAAGGTGCGCGGACCGGCCAAAATAGGCAGCGTCGGTTCGGGCGACTTCGAATTGGACGGCGCATCGGGCGATGTCGAGATCGGATCGGTCGGCTCCGGCGACGCTAGAGTCACCGGAGTTTCCGGCAGCGTGAAGGTGGATTCGGTGGGATCCGGCGACGTCGAGGTCGATGACATCCGCGGCGATCTGTCCGTCGCTTCAAAAAGCAGCGGCTCGGTGAGCCACAATCGCGTCGATGGCCGCGTCAACGTGCCCAGCGACAACTGATTCCGTCCCGCACTCGAGACTCCCATGAAGACCACGCACTTTTCTTCCCTGCTCGCGCTTTCCCTGGCTGTATTGGTCGCCGGCTGCACTCCGGGCACGCACGTGTCCACCGACAAGGGCAATGTCAGCAGCAATGGCAAGGTCATCACCCTGCGCGCCAACGGCCAGCCCGACGCCAAAATATCCGCTGACGGCGAGCTGACCATCGATGGCAAGGCGGTGGCCATGAACGACACGCAGCGCGCGCTGCTGCAGACCTACCTCAAGGAAATGAATGCGATGACCGCCGACGGCATCGCCATCGGCAAGCAAGGCGCCGCGTTGGCGGGCACTGCAGTCAGCGAAGCCATCAAGGGCGCGATCAAGGGCGATGGCGACCAGGTCGACGCCAAAGTCGAGGCCGAAGCCAAGAAGATCGAACAGCAGGCCATGCAGCTATGCAAACGGCTGGTGACCATCAAGGCTTCGCAGGACGCGCTAGCCGAGCAGCTTCCCGCGTTCAAGCCCTACGCCACTATCGACGCTACCGATGTGGACGATTGCGGGTCCAAGGGCGGTGATAGCTACGCTGCGGGCAAGGAAGCCGGCGGTTCGCTGGCCAGAGCGATGAAGGGCGAAAAAGACCAAGCCGCCGCTGCTGGCGAAACGGTGGCCGAAGCTGAACCTACTGCCGAAAGCAACGCAAGCAAGCAATGAATTCCGGCCTACCGCCGGCGGACCGGAACGCCCGCTATCGATTACAGGGGAACGCGATGAAGCCCGCCTCAATGACCGTACTCGCGATCGCGCTTGCCCTCTCGGCCGGACAGGCCCGCGCTGCGGACGATCCCCAGCTCAATCTCGCCTACCAGGACCACATCGCCTACGTTGCGACATTCTCCTTCCCTATCCTGATCGAGAAATGCTCCAGCCTCGATCCCGGCTATCTGCAGAAGGCGGCGCCGCTCTACTTTCGCTTCATCAACAGCCATCAAGACCAGATCGAACGCGGACGGCTGCTGACGCTGGCCGAACTCGCCCCCGACCAGACGCCGAAGCGTTACCGCGAAGACGTCGTCGCATCGCGCCTGTCCAACCTGGACACCGGCACGCGCGAAGAGAAGCTTGGCATGTGCGAAAGAGCGCTTGGCGTGCTGTCCGGCGCCAAACTGCCCGGGGAATGGCCATCGCGCAAACCACCCGCAGGCGGCGCGCGCTAACCCGCACCACCGCCCGGCTTGCCGTGGATGCCGCCCTTGGCCAGCACCGCTGGATCGAGCAAGGCTTTCAGGGTTTTTTCGGATAATCCGGTGACTTCCATCGCCACTTCCAGCACCGGACGGTTCTGCTTGTAGGCCTGTTTGGCGATGGCCGCGCCCTTCTCATAGCCGATCACCGGATTCAAGGCCGTCACCAGGATCGGATTGCGGTCCAGCGCTTGGCGGATATGCGCCTGGCGTACGCTGAGGCCGGCGATCGCCGAATCGGCCAACAACCGCGACACATTGCCCAGCAACTGGATCGAGTCCAGCAGATTGGCGGCGATCAGCGGCAGGGCCACGTTCAACTGGAAATTGCCGGTCAGCCCGGCGACGGTAATCGCGGTGTGGTGGCCGATGACCTGCGCGCAGACCATCACGGCGGCTTCCGGAATCACCGGGTTGACCTTGCCCGGCATGATCGAGCTGCCGGGCTGCAAGGCAGGCAGTTCGATTTCGCCCAGGCCCGCCAGCGGTCCGGAATTCATCCAGCGCAGGTCGTTGGAGATCTTGATCAGGGCGACCGCCAGCGCGCTCAGCTGGCCCGACAGTTCCACCGCATCGTCCTGCGCGGCCAGACCTTCGAATTTATTGCTGGCCGATTCGAAACGCGTCTTGGTCATCGTCGACAAGGTACGGGCGACGCGCGTGCCGAAACGCGGATCGGCGTTGATGCCGGTGCCGATGGCGGTGCCGCCTAGCGGCAGCCGGCGCAGGCGCTTGAGGCTGTCCTGCAACCGCTCTTCGGCCGATTGCAGCTGCGCCGACCAGGCCGAAAATTCCTGCTGGAAAGTCAGCGGCATGGCGTCCATCAGATGGGTGCGGCCCGTTTTCACTACTTTGGCCAGCGATCTCCCGCGCCGGTCGATGGTCTGGCGCAAATGCTTGAGCGCAGGCAGCAAATGCTCCACTACCGCCAGCTGCGCCGAGACGCGGATCGCCGTGGGGATTACGTCGTTGGAACTCTGGCCCAGGTTGACGTGGTCGTTGGCATGCACCTTGGTCTTGCCGCCGGCAGCGGCCAGCCTGGCGATGACCTCATTGGCATTCATGTTCGACGAGGTGCCCGAACCGGTCTGGTAGATGTCTATCGGAAAATGCGCGTCGTATTCCCCCGTGGCCACTTGCAGCGACGCGGTGCGGATGGATTTGGCCACGCCTTTGGGCAGCAGGCCCAGGCCCACATTGACCTCGGCGGCGGCGGCCTTGATCAGTCCCAGTGCGCGGATGAAGCCGCGCGGCATCGGCTGGCCGGAGATCGGGAAATTGTTCACGGCGCGCTGGGTCTGCGCACCCCACAAAGCTTCGGCGGGGACTTTCAGCTCACCCATGCTGTCGTGTTCGATGCGAAAGGAATCGCTCATGGCGGTCTCCGTTGCCAGTGATCTTTCTACCGTCATTCCCGCGAAGGCGGGAACCCAGTGCCTTGGCGTGAAGATATCGCCACCTGCCCGAAAGTCGCTGGGTTCCCGCCTTCGCGGGGTTCCCAACAGCCGAATGGCTGGTCATGACGAATTGGGTTTTCTGAAGGATACGCCCACAACGTTTAGAATGTCGGCCCCACTGCCCAGCCTTGCCTACATGTCCGACTCCGTCCTGCTAGCCCTGTCCCCGCTCGATGGCCGCTATGCCGGCAAGGTCGACGCCTTGCGTCCTATTTTTTCCGAGTACGGCCTGATCAAGGCGCGGGTGAAGGTCGAAGTCGAATGGCTGCTGGCCCTCGCCGCCGAACCGGGCATCGCCGAGCTGGCCGACTTCAGCGACGCCGCCCGGCAGCGCCTGCGCGCGCTGGCCTCCGGTTTCTCCGTTGCTGATGCGGCGCGGGTCAAGGAAATCGAACGCACCACCAACCACGACGTCAAGGCGGTCGAATACTTCATCAAGGAAAAGCTGAAGTCCGACGCCGAACTGGGCCCGGCACTGGAGTTCGTGCACTTCGCCTGCACCAGCGAGGACATCAACAACCTCAGCTACGCGCTGATGCTGGAGCAGGCGCGCAGCGAAGTCCTGTTGCCGGCGCTGGACGCGGTAATCGGCAGCCTGCGCACGCTGGCCCATGCGCAGTCCGCGCAGCCGATGCTGTCGCGCACGCACGGGCAGACCGCCTCGCCGACCACACTGGGCAAGGAAATCGCCAACGTGGTGGCGCGCCTGCAACGCCAGCGCAGCCAGATCGCCGGGGTCGAGCTTACCGGCAAGATCAACGGCGCGGTCGGCAACTACAACGCGCACGTGATCGCTTACCCGGACGTGGACTGGCCGGCCTTCGCCGAAGTTTTCATCCGCGGCCTGGGCATCGTGTTCAATCCCTATACCACGCAGATCGAGCCGCACGACAACGTGGCCGAAATCGGCGACGCCACCCGCCGCGCCAACATCATCCTGATCGATCTGGCCCGCGACATCTGGGGCTATATCTCGCTGGGTTATTTCAAGCAGACGTTGAAAGAAGGCGAAGTCGGTTCCAGCACCATGCCGCACAAGGTCAACCCTATCGACTTCGAGAATGCGGAAGGCAACCTGGGCCTGGCCAATGCGTTGTTCGAACACTTCAGCGCCAAGCTGCCGATCAGCCGCTGGCAGCGCGACCTCACCGACTCCACGGTACTGCGCGCGCTGGGCACTGCCTTCGGCCATACGCTGGTGGCGCTGGACTCGCTGGGCAAAGGCCTGGGCAAGCTGACCGTGGCGCCCGAGCGCCTGGACGCCGACCTGGATGGCGCATGGGAAGTGCTGGCCGAAGCCGTGCAGACCGTCATGCGCCGCCACGGGCTGCCGAACCCTTACGAACAGTTGAAGGCACTGACCCGCGGACAGGGCATTACCGAGCAGTCGATGCGGGAGTTCATCGGTTCACTGGAGTTGCCGGCCGATGCGAAGCAAAGATTGCTGGAGTTGACGCCGGGAAGTTACACCGGTCTTGCCGATTCACTAGCAAAAAAAATATAAACGACGTCATCCCAGCAAAAGCTGGGATCCATCTTGATCTTGGCTGGACATCGGTACATTCCTGCTGAAACGCGAAAGTCAAAATGGATCCCAGCTTGACCAGCCATTCGGCTGTTTAAAGCCGCTGGGATGACGAGCAAAAGATGAAGCTGCTGATCAACATCGACGTACCCGACGTGGCGAAAGCCGAAGCGCTCTACGGCCGCGCCTTCGGCTTGAAGCCCGGTCGCCGTTTCGGCGACTCGGGCGTCGAACTGCTGGGCGCGCAGGCGCCGATCTACCTACTGCAGAATGCCGCCGGAACCTTCGGCGCGAATAACCGACCACGCGACTACGCCCGCCATTGGACGCCCGTGCACCTGGACGTGGTGGTTGACCACCTGGAACCTGCCCTGGACCGCGCCCTCAAGGCCGGCATGTCGCAGGAAAACGGCATCCGCGCAGCGAACTGGGGCCGCATCGTGCGCCTGGCCGATCCTTTCGGCCATGGCTGGTGCCTGTTGCAGTTCGTGGGCCTCGGCTACGACGAGATTGCCACATGACCCTGCGCAACACCCTGCTCCGCTACGCGTTCGCACCCGCTCTTTTGCTGCTTGCCCAGCAGGCCACCGCCTCGGACAAGCTCGCAGCGCCCCCCGCTTCCACCAAAGTGTGTGCCGACGACGCGGACTGGAACGATCCGTCCGCCCCGCTGCGCGTCTACGGCAACACCTGGTATGTCGGCACCTGCGGGATCGGCGCCTTGCTGGTGACTTCGCCGCAGGGCCACATTCTGATCGACGGCGCCACCTCGCAGGCCGCGGCGCAGATCCTGGCGAACATCCGTTCCCTTGGCTTCAGGCCGGAAGACGTGCGCGCCATTCTGTCCACGCACGAGCACTCCGACCATGCCGGCGGACTGGCCGAACTGCAACGCGCTACCGGCGCCCCGGTGCTTGCGCGCGCGCCTGCCGTGGAGACGCTGAAACGCGGCGCCAGCGACCGCAGCGACCCGCAGCTGCTGGAGCTCAAGCCCTTCCCCGCGGTCGCCAACGTGGAGTCCATCGCCGATGACGAAGTGGTCACAGTCGGTCCGCTGGCGCTGCAGGCCATCGCCACGCCCGGCCATACGGCGGGTGGCACCAGCTGGACTTGGCGTTCGTGCGAGGGCGATGACTGCCGGCAGATCGTTTATGCGGACAGCCTGACCGCCATGTCCGACGACACCTATCGTTTCAGCGACGACGCCGCGCATCCCGGCTATCTTGCGGCGTTCCGCGAAACGCTGGCGCGCGTGGGCGCGCTGCCCTGCGATATCCTGATCACGCCGCATCCCTCGGCCAGCGGTTTGTGGTCGCGTATCGGTCCCGGCGCCAACCAACCGCTGGTCGACACCGGCGCCTGCCGCGCTTACGCGCAGAAAGCCACAATACGGCTGGACAAACGTCTGGCCGACGAAGCCGCCGCCCCCGCCGACAAGAGCGCGCCATGATCGAAGTCAACGCCACCGCCAAACATTTCCTGGGCATGCCCGCGGCGAAGTTCCTGCAGGAATACTGGCAAAAGAAGCCGCTGCTGATCCGCGCCGCTTTTCCGGATTTCGTGTCGCCCATCGAACCGGAGGACCTGGCCGGCCTGGCCTGCGAAGAACTGGCCTTGTCGCGCATCGTCGCCCACGACCGTGCGGCCGATGCCTGGACGCTGCGCACCGGTCCTTTCAGCGAGGAAGAATTCCCCGGCATGCCCGACCACGACTGGACCCTGCTGGTGCAGGACGTGGACAAATGGGACGTGGACGTGCGCCGGTTGCTGCAGCACTTCGATTTCCTGCCGCGCTGGCGCATCGATGACGTGATGGTCAGCTTCGCCGCGACGGGCGGTTCGGTGGGCGCGCATGTGGACCAGTACGACGTATTCCTGCTGCAGGGCCAGGGCCAGCGCCGCTGGCAGATCGATGCCGGCAAGAATCCACCCACCCGTTTCCGCGACGACGTTGAGTTGAAACTGCTGCGCGAATTCACCGCGACCCACGACTGGGTGCTGGAACCGGGCGACATGCTGTACCTGCCGCCGGGCGTGCCGCACCACGGCGTTGCGGTGAATCCGTGCCTGACCTTCTCCATCGGCATGCGCGCGCCGTCGTCGGCCGAACTGGTCAGCGACTACCTGGACAACCTGATCGCCGAGGCGGACGAGTCGCTGCGCTACCACGACCCCGACCTGGTCCCGCCCAAGGATCCCAACGAGATCGACGCCGCGGCGATGGTCCGCGCGGTGGAGGCGTTGAACGCGTTGCGGCTCAACGATCCGGACAAGCTGGGCGACTGGTTCGGGCGCTTCATCACCACCTATCGCGCTGGCGGCGAAGTGGTGGCCGGCGGCGATCAGCGCTCGCGCATCGAGATCGAATGGGATCTGCAACAGGGCGCGGTCCTGCAGCGCCATCCCTTCTCGCGCCTGGCCTGGCGCCGCAGCGGCCGCCAGGCCACGTTGTTCTGCAGCGGCCTGGAGTTCAGTCTGCCGGTGAAGGACGCGCAGCGCCTGGCCGCTGCCGAGACGCTCGACGGCGACGCCTATGCCGGGCTTTCCGAAAGCGGCCGCGACGTGGCCATGGATCTCCATTCCCAGGGTCACTATCAACTGCTGGTGGATGAGGACGACTGATGGACGCGCGCGCCTTCCATGTGGAACCCATCGATTACGCGACCGGACTGGCCGAACTGCGCGCGGTGCGCGAAACGGTGTTCGTGCTTGAGCAACGGGTGCCGATCGAGGAGGAATGGGACGCGCTGGATCCGCTCTGCCGGCACGTCATCGCCCGCGACCGCGACGGCAAACCCATCGGCACGGGACGGCTGACGCCGGAGCGCAAGATCGGCCGCATGGCGGTGCTGGCCGACTGGCGCGGCCAGGGCGTAGGCGATGCGATGCTGGCCGCATTGCTGGCCGAAGCCCGCAAACAGGGCTGGCCGGTGGTGTCGTTGAATGCGCAGGTGTCGGCCGAAGCCTTCTATGCGCGCCAGGGATTCGTTCCCTACGGCGAACGTTTCTGGGAGGCGGGCATCGAACACCAGGCCATGCGCAGGGTCCTGCATGGTCCCACTCCTGTGGAGAATGCCGCCGGCGCCATCGCCGCGCTGATCGCCGTGACCGCGCAGACCCGCCGCTGCCTGCGCATCTACAGTAGGGAGTTGGACCCGGGCTTGCTGGACAATCCGCTGGCGCTGGACGCGCTGCGCCGTTTCGCCACCGGTACCCGTGGCGGCGAAATACAGATCCTGCTGCAGGATGCCGCTACTCCGCAGCGCACCCTCGCGCCCCTGCTTACCCTGGCCCAGCGTCTGCCCAGCGTGTTCGCGTTCCGCGAAGTCCGTGAACCCGTCGACAAGGCCTACGCGTCGGCTTTCGTCAGCAACGATGTGAGCGGCTACTACTTCCGCACCCTGGGCCACCGCTTCGATGGCGAGGCCGATCTGGACGGCGCAGGCCGTGCCCGGCAATTGTGCGAGGAGTTCGGCCGGTTCTGGGAGCGTTCACGTCCCTGCACCGAGTACCGGGCATTGGGGATCTGAGCGGCAGCTCCGGTGAAGGCGGCGTGCACGACAGTTCCGTGACAGCCATGCCCGCCGGTTGGGCGGTTTTCCTTCGCCATTAGTCCAATGCGGGTGCCCGCCCCATTCACCATGCGCGTATAATTTCCGCGTATTCATCTCGCCCGAGCGGGGCCCCACCCATACCCGCCGGAACCCCCCAAGCCAGACATCGGCCCTCCGACAAAGCCAACCTACGCCATCGTGGACAACCTCCTGAAGCAGTTTGCGCAATCCTCGCAACTCGGCGGCGGCAACGCCTCCTTCATCGAAGACCTGTACGAGCAATACCTGGTCTCTCCCGATAGCGTCGGCCCCAAATGGAAGGCCTATTTCGACGGCTTCAAGGGCCGCGAAGCTGGCGACATCCCTCACTCGGCGGTCATCGCCCAGATCACCGAGGCCGCGCGCCATGCCGCCAACAACGGCTATGCCAGCGCTCCTGCTCCAGCCGCCGGCGACGAGCGCGAGCGCAACGTCGGCCGCCTGATCACCTCTTACCGCTCGCGCGGCCATCTGGCCGCCAACCTGGATCCGCTGGGACTGACCCCGCGCCAGGACTCCCCGGACCTGGAGCTTGCGTTCCATAACCTGTCCGACCGCGACCTGGATGCCGAATTCAGCACCGGCGGCGTGGCCGGCCAGCCGCGCATGAAGCTGCGCGACCTGCTGGCGCGGCTCAAGGCCACCTACGCCGGTTCCATCGGCACCGAGTTCATGTACATCACCGACGTCGAGCAGCGCCAGTGGCTGTACCAGCGCCTTGAAGCGGCCGGCGGCAATTACGGGCTGGACGCCGATGCCCAGCGCAGGACCCTGGAACGCGTCACTGCGGCCGAAGGCCTGGAACGCTACCTGCACACCAAGTACGTGGGCCAAAAGCGCTTCTCGCTGGAAGGCGGCGATGCGCTGATCCCCCTGCTCGACCTGACCATCCGCCGCGCCGGTACCGACGGAGTCAAGGACATCGTGCTGGGCATGGCCCACCGCGGCCGCCTCAACGTGCTGGTCAATACGCTGGGCAAGTCCCCGCGCAAGCTGTTCGACGAGTTCGAAGGCAAGTTCGAGCATGCCGAAGACGACCGCGCCCATACCGGCGACGTGAAATACCACATGGGTTTCAGCGCCGACATCGCCACCCCAGGCAACCCGGTGCACCTGGCGCTGGCCTTCAATCCTTCCCACCTGGAAATCGTCGACCCCGTGGTCGCCGGCAGCGTGCGTTCGCGCCAGGAACGCCGCGGCGACAACGAGCGCAAGGCCGTACTACCGGTGATCATCCATGGCGACGCCGCTTTCGCCGGCCAGGGCGTGGTGATGGAACTGTTCCAGATGTCGCAGGCACGCGGTTTCGCGGTCGGTGGCACTCTGCACATCGTCATCAACAACCAGATCGGCTTCACCACCAGCGCGCGCGACGATGCCCGTTCCACTTTGTACTGCACCGACGTGGCCAAGATGGTCGGCGCACCGGTACTCCACGTGAACGGCGACGATCCGGAAGCGGTGGTGTTCTGCGCCAACCTGGCCTACGAATTCCGCCAGGCCTTCAAGAAGGACGTGGTGATCGATCTGGTCTGCTATCGCCGCTGGGGCCACAACGAAGCCGACGAGCCGGCGGCGACCCAGCCGTTGATGTACCAGGTGATCCGCGCCCACAAGACCACACGCGAGCTCTATGCCGCGCAGTTGGAAGAAAAAGGCGTGATCCGCCCGGGCGAGGCGCAGGCGCTGGTCGACAGCTACCGCAACAAGCTCGATTCGGGCGAAGTCACCACCGAGCTGGCCAAGCCCAAGCCCGACGAACTGGCCATCGACTGGTCCAAGTACCTGTCCGGCAAGGTCACCGACCCGGTCGATACCAAGGTCAAGCGCAAGACGCTGGACCAGCTGGCCAAGATCGTCAACACCATTCCCGCAGGCGTCACCCTGCACCCGCGCGTGGCCAAGATCTACGAAGACCGCGTGAAGATGAGCAAGGGCGAACTGCCCGGCGACTGGGGTTTCGCCGAGAACCTGGCCTACGCCACCCTGCTGTCCGAAGGCCATCGCCTGCGCCTGGTCGGCCAGGACGCGGGCCGCGGTACTTTCTTCCACCGCCACGCCATCCTGCACGACCAGAAGACCGACAGCTATTACCTGCCGCTGCGCCAACTGGTCGATAACCCGGAAGACGCCACCATCATCGACTCGCTGCTCAGCGAGGAAGCGGTGATGGCATTCGAATACGGCTACTCCACCACCGATCCCAATACGCTGGACATCTGGGAAGGCCAGTTCGGCGACTTCGCCAATGGCGCGCAGGTGGTGATCGACCAGTTCATCGCTGCCGGCGAAGCCAAGTGGAGCCGTATCAGCGGCCTGACCCTGCTGCTGCCGCACGGCTACGAAGGCCAGGGCCCGGAGCACAGTTCCGCGCGCCTGGAACGCTTCCTGCAGCTGTGCGCGCTGGAGAACATGCTGGTCTGCGTGCCCACCACGCCGGCGCAGTGCTTCCACATGATCCGCCGCCAGCTGCGCATGACCACGCGCAAGCCGCTGATCGTAATGACGCCCAAGTCGTTGCTGCGCCACAAGCTGGCGGTGTCGTCGCTGGACGAGCTGGCCAATGGCGAGTTCCAGCACCTGATTCCGGACGCCAGCGCCGACCCGAAGAAGGTCAAGCGAGTGGTGCTGTGCTCGGGCAAGGTCTATTACGACCTGCTGGAAGACCAGCAGAAGCGCGGCCAGGACAACGTGGCGATCGTGCGCATCGAACAGCTGTATCCGTTCCCGCGCGAACTGCTGGCCGCCGAGCTCAAGCGCTACACCGCCGCCAAGGAAGTGGTGTGGTGCCAGGAAGAACCGCAGAACCAGGGCGCGTGGTACCAGATCCGCCACCATCTGAAGGCCTGCACCAGCGACAAGCAGGAGCTGTATTACGCTGGCCGTCCACGCTCGCCCTCGCCGGCCGCCGGCCATTTCGCCCAGCACGTGGAAGAGCAGCTGAAGCTGGTCGCCGACGCGCTGGTCAACAAGTTCGGCAATGTCATCGTCGCCGAATAATTCCATTCGAATAAACCATCCAAACAGGAAGCCTTTCCAACATGGCCACCGAAGTAAAAGTCCCGGTTCTTCCCGAATCCGTTTCCGATGCCACCATCGCCACCTGGCACAAGAAAGCCGGCGACGCGGTCAAGCGCGATGAGAACCTGGTGGACCTGGAAACCGACAAGGTCGTGCTGGAAGTGCCCTCGCCGGTCGATGGCGTGCTGAAGGAAATCAAGTTCGCCGAAGGCGCCACGGTGACCAGCCAGCAATTGCTGGCGATCATCGAGGAAGGCGCGGCTGCTCCGGCCCCGACCGCCGAGAAGAAGGCCGAGGCCGCTCCAGCCGCAGGCGCGCAGGAAGTCCAGCCCAAGGCCGAAGCCGCCAAGGCCGCGACCGCTGCGCCCGCTTCCACCAAGCCGGCGCCGGTCGCCTCCACCGACGGCCTGCCGCCGGGCGCGCGCTTCACCGCCGTCAGCGAAGGCATCAATCCCGCTGACGTCGAAGGCACCGGCCGCAAGGGCGCGGTGACCAAGGAAGACCTGATCAACTACGCCAGCGGCAAGACCGCCGGTGTTTCCGGCGGCGCCCGCCCGGAAGAACGCGTGCCGATGACCCGCATTCGCACCCGCATCGCCGAGCGCCTGATGCAGTCCAAGAACTCCATCGCCATGCTCACCTCGTTCAACGAAGTGAACCTGGGCAAGGTCATGGCCATGCGCAAGGAGCTGGGCGAATCGTTCGAGAAGGCCAACGGCGTCAAGCTCGGCTTCATGAGCTTCTTCGCCAAGGCCGCCGCCAACGCGCTGCAGCGCCACCCGGTGGTGAACGCCTCGGTGGACGGCAACGACATCATCTATCACGGCTACGCCGACATCTCCATTGCCGTTTCCACCGACAAGGGCCTGGTCACGCCGGTGCTGCGCAATGTCGAACGCCAGAGCTTCGCCGATATCGAAAAGGGCATCGGCGAGTACGCCAAGAAGGCGCGCGATGGCAAGCTGGCGCTGGAAGACCTGCAGGGCGGCACCTTCACCATCACCAACGGCGGCACCTTCGGCTCGCTGATGTCCACGCCCATCGTCAACCCGCCGCAGAGCGCCATCCTGGGCATGCATGCGATCAAGGAACGCGCCATCGTCGAGAACGGCGTCGTCATCGCCGCGCCGATGATGTACATCGCCCTGTCCTACGACCACCGCATCATCGACGGCAAGGACGCAGTGTTGTTCCTGGTCGACATCAAGAACCAGCTGGAAAACCCCAGCCGCATGCTGCTCGGGATGTGACGCTCTAGAGCCCCTCTCCTGCGGGAGAGGGGTTGGGGTGAGGGTACGGCGAAATACTTCTGATGAACCCAGAAGATAGTAATCGGCTCTTTAAAGCACTCCTCAGCGCCACGATTTCTACTCCGCCGTACCCTCATCCGCCCTACAGGCACCTTCTCCCGACGGGAGAAGGGAAAGGCAAAGGAATTCAGAACATGGCAGAACAATTCGACGTAGTCGTCATCGGCTCCGGCCCCGCCGGCTACCACGCCGCCATCCGCGCCGCGCAGCTCGGCTTGAAGACCGCCTGCATCGACGCGGCCATCGGCAAAGACGGCAAACCCGCACTGGGCGGCACCTGCCTGCGCGTCGGATGCATTCCCTCGAAGGCGCTGCTGGATTCCTCGCGTCAGTTCTGGAACCTGCAACACCTGTTCGGCGACCACGGCATCACCACCAAGGACGCCAAGATCGACGTGGGCACCATGATCGGCCGCAAGGACAAGATCGTGAAGCAGTTCACCGGCGGCATCGCGCTGCTGTTCAAGGCCAACAAGATCACGCCCTACTACGGCTTCGGCCAGCTGCAGCCCGGCAATATCGTCAAGGTGAAGCAGCACGACGGCACCGAAGTGGAACTGAAGGGCATCAACGTCATCATCGCCGCCGGTTCCGATTCCATCGAACTGCCGTTCGCCAAATTCGACAACGAATACATCGTCGACAACGTCGGCGCGCTCGATTTCACCAGCGTTCCCAAGCGCCTGGCGGTGATCGGCGCCGGCGTGATCGGCCTGGAACTGGGCAGCGTGTGGAAGCGCCTGGGCGCCGAGGTCACCATCCTGGAAGCGCTGCCGGACTTCCTGCCGGCCGCCGACGCCGAGGTTTCGAAGACGGCCGCCAAGGAATTCAAGAAGCAGGGCCTGGACATCCGCCTCGGCGCCAAGGTCAGCAAGACCGAAGTGAAAAAGAAAGAAGTGCACGTCACCTACAGCGATGCCGAAGGCGAAAAAACCCTCGTCGTCGACCGCTTGCTGGTAGCGGTCGGTCGCAAAGCGGCCTCCAAGGGCCTGCTGGCCGAAGGCACTGGCGTGAAGCTCAACGAGCGCGGCCAAGTGGAAGTGGACGAGCACTGCCACACCGGCGTCGATGGCGTGTGGGCGGTCGGCGACTGCGTGCGCGGCCCGATGCTGGCGCACAAGGGTTTCGAGGAAGGCATTGCGGTGGCCGAACTGATCGCCGGCCTGCCCGGCCACGTCAATCTCGACACGGTTCCGTGGGTGATCTACACCGAGCCGGAAATCGCCTGGGTCGGCAAGACCGAGCAGCAGCTCAAGGCCGAAAGCATTCCGTACAAGACCGGCAGCTTCCCGTTCGCGGCGCTGGGTCGCGCCGTAGCGATGGGCGAGCCCGTGGGCTTCGTCAAGGTCATCGCGCACGAAGAGACCGATCGCATCCTGGGCATGCATCTGGTGGGCGTGGGCGTTTCCGAACTGGTGCACGAAGGCGTACTGGCGATGGAGTTCAGCGGCTCGGCCGACGACCTGGCGCGCATCTGCCATGCGCATCCGACGCTTTCCGAGGCGGTGCATGATGCGGCGATGTCGGTGGCCAAGCGGTCGATCCACAAAGTCAATTGATCCAAATGTGCTCGCTCCGGCGGGCATGGCGAAGGGGTGAACCGTGTCACGCACGTTCACCCTTTTTCCGTTTCAGCAACACAATAAGGAAGTGCCGGCAATGAAATCGATCTGCGTGTATTGCGGTTCAAACTCCGGAAGCAAGCCGGCCTACACCGAACGCGCCGCCGCTCTTGGCGACCGCATCGCCAAGGAAGGGCTGCGCCTGATCTACGGCGGCGGCAATGTCGGCCTGATGGGTGTGGTCGCCAATGCCGTACTGGAAGCCGGTGGACAAGTTACCGGTGTGATTCCGAAGCAACTGGCCGATTGGGAAGTGGCGCACCGCGGCCTGACCGAACTGGAAATCGTCGGCTCCATGCACGAGCGAAAGGCGCGCATGTTCGATCTGGCCGACGGTTTCGTCACCCTGCCCGGCGGCTTTGGCACCATGGAAGAGATCTTCGAGATGCTGACCTGGCGCCAGCTTGGCATCGGCAACAAGCCCTGCGCTTTTCTTGATGTGGATGGCTTCTACTCGCCTCTGATCGGCATGATCGATCGGATGGTCGAGGAGCGATTCCTGCACGCGGACCAACGCCACGATCTATGGCACGGCGAAGATATCGCCGCGATGCTGCAATGGATGCGCGATTACCTGCCGGCGCAGGCTTCTAAATGGATAGACGAGAAGAGGCGGGCTGCGTTGCGGTGAACGAATCTGCACTCTACCTGCGGGTTCGTTCGATATTATCTTCGACGTCATTCCAGCGAAAGCTGGAATCCATTTTGACTTTGCCCTTCGTGGTATTGGGTCGTTCGAGTCACGCGAGTGACCGGGACTCCCGCCAAGATCAAAATGGATCCCAGCTTTCGCTGGGATGACGATTCACTAATTCATGTAATCGTGGGCTAAGGACAGCCAAATGCAACGAGAACGCATCCCCTGCGTCTACATCCTCGCCAGTGCACCACGCGGCACTTTGTACGTCGGCGTCACCTCCACCCTCCCCGCCCGCATCTGGCAGCACAAGAACGACCAGGTGGGTGGCTTCAGCAAGAAGTACCGGATACATACTTTGGTCTGGTATGAGGTGCACGGGGTCATGGAATCTGCAATCCTGCGTGAGAAGGCGATCAAGGCCTGGAAGCGGCTTTGGAAGATCGAGCTGGTGGAGAAGTCGAATCCGGAGTGGCTGGATCTTTACTCCGGAATACTCTGACTCGACGCTGGAGCAAGATCAAAATGGATCCCGGCGTTCGCTGGGATGACGACTGGAGAAGTTCATTGTCATGACCATCCCGAATCAGTTCCCCGCCTTCCGCATCCACAGCGACGCCTCGGGCTACCGTGCCGGCATCGAATCCATTTCGCTGGATGACCTCAACCCCGGCGAAGTGGTCATCAAAACCGAATACTCCTCGGTCAATTTCAAAGACGCTCTGGCCGGCACCGGTCAAGGCAAGATCCTGCGCAAGTTCCCGCTGGTGGGCGGCATCGATGTCGCCGGCCATGTAGTGGCCAGCACCGACCCTGCTTTCAGGGAAGGCGACGCGGTGCTGGTCACCGGATCCGGATTGAGCGAAACCCGCGACGGCGGCTACGCCGCCTATGCGCGGCTCGAGTCGAAGTGGGTCATCCCATTGCCGGTGGGCCTGAGCCTGCGCGAGAGCATGATCCTGGGTACGGCCGGCTTCACTGCGGCGCTAGCCCTCTACCGCCTGCTCGACAACCGGCAGACGCCCGAACTGGGCCCTTTGGCCGTGACTGGCGCCACTGGCGGCGTAGGTTCGCTGGCGGTCGATATCTTCTCCAGCGCCGGTTTCGAAGTGCACGCCATCAGCGGCAAGGCCGACCAGGCGGGCTACCTGAAGTCGCTGGGCGCTGCGCAGGTGCTGGGACGCGATGCGCTGGCCACCACCCGCCCGATGGAATCGGTGCGCTTCGGCGGCGGCCTGGACAACGTGGGCGGCGGCATGCTGACCAGCCTGCTGGCGCAGACGGCCCCCTACGGCAACGTGGCTTCCGCAGGGCTGGTCGCCAGCCATGAACTGCCCACCACGGTCATGCCTTTCATCATCCGCGGCGTTTCTTTGCTGGGCGTGGCCTCGGCCGGAACCGCCCGTGGCATACGCGACGATATCTGGCGGCATCTGGCCGACGACTGGAAACCGAGGCGCCTGGAGGTCATCTGCACCCGTGAAACGGCGCTGGACGGGCTTCCAGAGGTGTTCAACGGCATGCTGTCGGGCCAATCGTTCGGGCGTACCCTGGTCAAAACGGGCTAAACGCGAACCCGGTCACGCCAGCCCATGACCACCCCCCATTTTCCGTTGACACAAAGTCACACTACAATCGCCACTGGGGACTACTTGGGGTAAAGCATGGCGCGCATTCTGATCGTCGACGATTCACCTTCTCAGCTGCTGGGCATCCAGCGGATCGTCGAAAAACTTGGCCACGAATCACTCACCGCCGAAGACGGCGCCGCAGGCGTCGAAGTCGCCAAGCGCGAACTTCCGGACATGGTGCTGATGGACGTGGTCATGCCCAACCTCAACGGGTTCCAGGCCACGCGCACCCTGAGCCGCGAAGCCACCACCCGGCACATCCCGGTCATCCTGGTCACCACCAAGGACCAGGACACCGACCGCATGTGGGGCCTGCGCCAGGGCGCCAAGGCCTACCTGACCAAGCCGTTCTCGGAAGACGAACTGGCCGAAGTCATCGAACGCATTTTCAGCACCAGCGAAATGCCGCCATCCACCGCGGCCTGACGCGAACAATCCAGACAGCTACGAAAACGACGGGTTCTTACCCGTCGTTTTCTTTTTCCTCGAACGCATTGGCCAGCATCCGGTAGACGGTACGCTGACGCTCGTTCACTGCGCGCGGCGCAGTGATCTCCAGCTCCACTATCTGATCGCCCGTGGGCGTGCCCGGTAGCCCGCGCCCACGCAGCCGCAGCTTGCGCCCGGCCTCGGAGTCAGCGGGAATCTTCAGCTCCACCGGACCGCCCAGAGTGGACACGCTGACCGTGGCGCCGAGTGCGGCCTGCCAGGGAGCCACCGGCAGCACATAGATGACGTTGCGCCCATCCACCTCGAACTGCGGATGCGCGGCGTACTCGATTTCCAGCAGCAGGTTGCCGCCACCGTCGCCCTGCCCGGCCAGGCGGATCACCTGCCCGGGGCGTACGCCCTTGGGCACGCGCACATCCAACTGCTTGCCGTTGAGCCCCAGGCGCACGCTGCCGCCGTCGTAGACCGCTTGTAGCGGCACCGACACCTTGGCGCGCGTATCGCTGGGAGCACGCGGCCCGCGCGCGCCTGCGCCCGGATGCGCACGGCGGCCGAACAGGCCTTCGAAGAAATCGCTGAAGCCGCCGCTCGAGCCGTCGCTGCCGAACACTTCCTCGAAATCGAAACCCGGGCCGCCAGCGCCGCCGCGGCCGAAATCGGGCGGCGGACGGAACTCCTCGCCGGGCCGGTAACCCTGCGCGCGCAACTGGTCGTAGGCCTGGCGCTTCTGCGGGTCGCGCAATGCCTCATAGGCTTCGTTGACGCCTTTGAACTTCTCCTCGGCCCCCGCTTCCTTGCTGACATCGGGATGGTACTTGCGCGCCAATCGCCGGTAGGCGGTCTTGATCTCGGCATCGCCAGCGGTCGGTTCGACCCCGAGCACCTGGTAGTAGTCCTTGAACTGCATCGTTTACCTCATGAACAATCGGCCCGCAATCCTGCGACTGCGAGCCGATTCTACTTAACTGCGAGGCGCGGGCGGCGCTACACGCCGAATGCCGTGCCCGCACCGCTTACTGCACCGTCGGTTCGCCCACCTGGATGCGCCGCGGGGTCGACTGGGCCTTCTTGGGAATGCTGATCTCCAGCACGCCATTGCTGCCCTTGGCGACGATGCCTTCGGCGTCGGCGCTGTCCGGCAAGGCGAACTCGCGGTGGAACGCGCCCTGGCGCCGCTCGGTGCGCGAGTATTTCTCGCCTTCGCCGAGCGCCGGATTGGCGCGCTCGCCCTTGATGCTCAACACGCCCTTGTCCATCTGGATCTCGATGGCGTCGGCGGCAATGCCCGGCAGGTCGGCCAGGATCACGAAACGCTCCGCTTCCTCGCGCACGTCCACGCGCGGCACCCATTGGGCTTCTGCGGGACCGTTGGCGGCGGTCTTGTCGAAGAAGTGCTCGAACAACTGGTTGATCTGCTGCTGGCGCGCGATCTGGCGCGGCCAATGGCGGTAACGAACGGCATGCATGGTATGACTCCTGGAATCTGTTTCCGGTAGGGAGCGGCACTCGGCCGCCATGGCCAAGAGATAGGCGTGAAACGGCTGGTTTCAAGTACCTTTGACGCGGCCTTACCATTCACGCGCCTACCCTTCGTTCATTCTCAAGGAGCTTCCATGACCATCCAGACCGGCGACGCAATCCCCGAAGTCACGCTCAAACGCATCCGCGAGGGGGTGGAAACGGTGGACACACCAAGCTTGTTCCAAGGCCACAACGCGGTACTGTTCGCGGTGCCTGGCGCTTTTACGCCCACTTGCTCCGAACGCCATCTGCCCGGCTTCATCGAACACTTCGACGAGTTCCGCAAACGCGGCGTCGATGTGTATTGCGTGTCGGTCAACGATCCGTTCGTGATGCAGGCCTGGGGACAGTCGCAACACGTGCCCGAAGGTTTGCAGATGCTGGCCGACGGCAACGCCGATTTCACCCGCGCGCTGGGCCTGGAAATGGACGCCAGCGGCTACGGCATGGGCGTGCGTTCCAAGCGCTACGCGCTGTACGCCGAAGACGGCGTAGTCAAGCAGCTCTGGGTCGAATCCCCCGGCGAGTTCAAGGTGTCTTCCGCCGAGCACGTATTGGAAAACCTGCCGGGCTGATTTCTCTCCCTCCCCCACAAGGCCTGCCAATGTCCAAGCCAGCCAGCAAATCCAAATCCAAGCCGCAGCGGGCCTCCGCTCCCGGCAAGTCGCCCTTGACCGACACCGCCACCCTGCGCGCCAATGCGCGCAAGAACATTGAGGATGGCGCGGTCACCAGCACTTACGGCGCCGACAAGGCGGTAGTGATACGCCTTTTGAACGATGCGCTGGCCACCGAATGGATCTGCGTGTTGCGTTACTACCGCCATTACTTCATGGCTTCGGGCATGCTGGCCGATTCGGTCAAGGCCGAGTTCCTGGAGCACGCGCAGCAGGAGCAGGAACACGCCAACAAGATCTCCGAACGTATCGTGCAATTGGGCGGCGAACCGGACTTGAATCCGGACACGCTGAGCAAGCGCGCGCATGCCGAATACAAGGTGGGCCACAACCTTCGCGACATGGTCAAGGAAGACCTGATCGCCGAACGCATCGCCATCGACAGCTATCGCGAAATGATCAACTACATCGGCGATCGCGACACCACCACCAAGCGCATCCTGGAATCGATCCTGGCCCAGGAAGAAGAGCACGCCGACGAGTTCTCGGACCTGCTGGACGGCTGGATAGGCGACTGACCGGCCTTGTAGGAGCGGGCCCTGCCCGCGACGCTTTCATCGTGCGGAACGAAAAGCATCGCGAGCAGGGCCCGCTCCTACAATCCTTATAGAAGGACGCGGAAACCTATCTGCGTCCAGGCGCCGTTCTCCGCCAGCGCGGTCAGGGTGTGGTCGCCGGGCTCTTCGTAATCGCGCTGGAAAGCCTGCGCGCCTTGGGTCTGCGCTATCCACTTTCCATCCAGCAGCCATTGGATCTTGGCGTCGCTGCCCAGCGCGCGTATCTGCAATCTCGCGGCATGCGCGCTGCCGGGCGCGCGGGCGATGGTGGCGCGGTCGTTCAGGCCTTCGATGCGAAGTTCGGCGGAAGCTTCGCGTCCATCGGCGATGCAGTCCGGAGACAGGGCCGGCAATCGGGATTGCTTGCGCGTTTCCGCCGACAGCCACGGCGACGCCAGCGCCGGCCAGCGCGCGATCTGGGCCGTACGCGGCTCATGCGGTTTCGCGCACTCGCCCGAGAGCCTGAGACCTGTTTTCGCATCCACCTCGAAGCGCTCGCGTCCCGCATTCCAGAGTCTGGCATCGCGTTCGGCGAAAGTGGGCGGTACGGCTCCGTCCAGCGTCCATGCCTTCATCCGCCGCTGGCACAGTTGCGGCGCTTCGGTTTCTGGCGGCAGCCCGAGCGGCCAGCAAATCTCGGCTTCCACCACGTTGACCGGCGGCGGGACAGCAACGCCATCGCTGCGCGCGCGCGGCAGACTGTCGATCACTTCGAACATCAAAGGCAGCGCGGTGACCGCGCCGTACTGGCCCGGCAAGGGCGTGCCGTCCGGGCGCCCTACCCACACACCGACCGTATAGCGGCGCGTGCCGCCGATCGCCCATGCGTCGCGGAAACCGTAGCTGGTGCCGGTCTTCCACGCTACCCGCGGACGCGAACCGATATCGAAAGTACCCAGCCCATAACCGGGCCTCGGGTTGGCTTCGAGTATTTCGCGCAGGATCCAGGCCGCACCCGGCGACATCATGCGACGGTCCACCACCGGGTCGGCATCGGTATAACGCACGCGTCCGGCGAGGCCTTCGCGGTTGAACGCAGCGAACGCGCCCACCAGGTCTTCCAGCCGCGCGCCGGTGCCGCCCAGGATCATGGCCAGGTTGGGTTTGCCGCCGCGCGGATATTTCAGCTCGATTCCGCCATTGGCCAAGCGCGCGGAAAAGCGCGCGGGGCCCACGCGATCCAGCAAGTCCACCGCGGGCACATTCAAGGAAAGCCGCAAGGCTTCGGCCGCGCCGATGGGACCGTTGAATGCGGAATCGAAATTGCCGGGACGATAGCCGCCGAAAGTCTGCGGCGCATCGATCAGCAGGCTTTCCGAATGGATCAGCCCGTCGTCCAGCGCCAGCCCATAAAGGAAAGGCTTCAAAGTGGAGCCCGGCGAGCGCCAGGCCTGCACCATGTCCACGTGGCCAAGCCGTTGTTTGTCGCCGAAAGTCACCGAACCCACGTAGGCGCGCGCTTCCAGACTGGCGTTATCGACCACCAGCAGGGCCGCCGAAGTGCGTTCGGGAAGATTGGAGAAATAAGCGGAGACGCGTTCTTCCAGCGTGCGCTGCAGTTCTGGGTCGATGCTGGACACGATGCGCGCGGCTTTGGGGTCTGCCTGATGCAGACGTTCGGCCAGCAAGGCGGCGCTGAGCGGGGGCTTCAGGGAACGGGCGACCACCGATTCGACGCGGGCATCGTCCACTTCCGCTTGCGACCAGACACCCAAGGCGACCATGCGCTTGAGCACTTTGTCCCGTGCCGTGCGCGCGGCTTCCGGGTGCCGGTCCGGGCGCAGGCGGCTGGGCGATTGCGGCAACACGGCCAGCAAAGCCGCCTCGGCCTGCGACAGCCGCGAAGCCGGTTTGCCCAGATAGGCCCAGCTGGCCGCTTCCACGCCCTCAATGGTGCCGCCGAACGGGGCGCGCTCCAGATACAACTGCAGGATTTCCCGTTTGGACAGATGCGCTTCGAGCTGCAGCGCGCGCAGCAGTTGCTTGGCCTTGCCCCAGGGCGTGCGCGAGTGCGGATCGAGGATGCGCGCGACCTGCATGGTCAAAGTGGAACCGCCGGAGACGATGCGCCCGCCACGCAGCCACTGTCCGCCGGCGCGCAGCAGAGCCCAGGGATTGATGCCGGGATGCTTCCAGAACCAGCGGTCTTCGTAGTTGAGCAGCGCCTGCAGGTACAGCGGCGACACGGTCTCGGGAGTGG
This sequence comes from Pseudoxanthomonas sp. CF125, assembly GCF_900104085.1. GTDB lineage: Bacteria > Pseudomonadota > Gammaproteobacteria > Xanthomonadales > Xanthomonadaceae > Pseudoxanthomonas_A. Next base: position 488,580 of record NZ_FNLD01000001.1, on the reverse strand, counting down.
CCGGGTAGCGCCAGACGCCATTGCGGTCGGCGAAGGCGCGCAACGGAGTTCCGTCGCGCGCTACCACCAGGGTGCTGGTGTCGCGGGCCTTGGGAAGTGGCGGCGGGAAGGCGATATCCAGGACGAGGATCGTCACCAACAGGATTACCGTGCCCCAGCGCAGCCAAGGCAGTCCACGTCGTCGTAGCCAACCGTCATTCCAGCGCAAGCTGGAATCCAATTTGCTTTTGAACCATCCGGACAAGAGAGAACCAGGAGCAAGATCAAGATGGATCCCGGCTTGCGCCGGGATGACGTCGGTTAATTATCCTGCCAACCGCCGATCACGGCTGCACCACCGTGATCGAAGCCGGAGTCGACTTGCCCACCCCGCGGATATCCGGGCGATACATGTCTTCCACCAGCGGCGGCGGCACGCTATAGGTGCCGGGCGTGACCGCGCGGACCAGATAGAACACCTTGGCCGCGTCGCCGCGGTCCAGCTTCAGCGCGGCCACGTAGCGATCGTCGCGGTACTCCTCGTGCTTGACGTCGGCCGAACTGGAACGGTCGGTGATGTTGATGCCGTCCACCACCACATCCGCCCACTGCTTGGCATCGCCCAGATTGAAGTTCTCGATCTCAAGGCCGGCCGGCAGCAGATCGGTGAACAAGGCGTCGGGCATGCTCACATTGGCGGTGATGCTGACGCGGACGATCAAGGCCTCGCCTTCCTTCAAGACGCCACCTTTCCACTCCTTGCCGTCGGTCGTGTAGTAATCGCGCTCGATGCCGATCTGCTTGTTGTCGAAGGCCGGCGCACTGCGCGGAATGCCGGCGATTTCCAGGCTGGCGAACAGCGGCGGCGCGCCTTCCGGCGTGAACTTCACGCCCTTGGCCAGGGTGGCGTAGTCGAACGCACGGCCGAACAGCTTGGTCGGCGCAATGCTTTCGCTTTCGCCGCCTACGCTGTAGCTGCCGGATACCAGTTTCGTCTGGTCGGCCATCAAGGCTTTGCCCAGCCGGGCCAGCGCGACTTGCTCCTGCGTGCTGAGATACATCCAGTCGCTGTTGCGTCGCGCATCCAGTTCCCGGCCCAGCGCGACCGAACGCGCATCGTAGGCTGGCTTGGACAGCTTGCGTTCGTGCACCAGCGCGATCATCAGCGCATCGTCGCGCACGCGGCTGCCGTAGTCGCCCAGGTAACCGGGACGGTCGCCGGTCTTGGCGAAACCATCGGCGATGGCCTTGTCGCCCCGCTTCTTGTCGCCCTGCAGCGACAGCGCGATGCCTAAATGGACCAACGGCAAGCCGGTGAGGCTCTTGCCGCGCTCGTTATCGTACAACGCGCGCAACGTGCCCAATGGCGCACGGTTCACGCGCGCCAGCACGTAGCCCGAATAAGCCTGGCTGGCGAACTTCAGATGGTCGCGCGAGTCGTAGCCGTAGAACTGCGCGCCACCGGCCAGCAGATCCTCGCTCAGGCGATTGAGCGCCTTCTGCAATACGGTATCCGGCACGGCGAATCCGCCCTCCTTCGCATCCAGCAGGAACTCGACGATGTACGGGGTCAAGCCGGGATTGACGTAACCGTCATCGCCCCACATGGAGAAGTGCCCGGTCGAGACCTGCATAGAAGCCAGCCGCCCGAACGCGCCCTCCATGCGCTCGCGCCGCTTCTTCGGATCCAAGCCCTTCACGCCCAGCATCTTGGCGGTGGCGTCGTCCAGTTCCAGCGCTGCATAACCCTTGCTGGTGGTCTGCTCGGCGCAGCCGTACGGATATTCAAGAGCGCCTTGCAGCGCGCTTGCGAACGGAATCGGCGGCAATGCGCTGACCATCATGCGGGCGGTGACCGAGCCGGTCATCAGTCCATCGGCGAATCCGCTGCCCAGTTCCACCGGCGACAACGTATCGAGCACGCGGGTCTGCGAACGCAGCACCGACGGCCAGCCGGCGCGCACCGGCACGTCGTACTTGCGATCGACCTTGAAGCCGCCGCCATCCACGCGTACGCGCACCTGCGCAGTCGTGTAGCCCTCTCCCGCCGTGATCGGGAAGCTCAACGTGGTCTTGGCGTCCTTGCCCAGCTTGGCGCTGCGCGTCGACTGGGCGATGTCCAACGGCCCAATGCCATCCACCTGCACCTTGAAATCGCCCGGCTGGCCGGTGAAATTCTGCACGTCCAGAGTCACGGTGCTCTTGTCGCCCGGCGCCAGCACGCGCGGCAGGCTGGCTTCGGCCACGATGGGCGCGCGCACTAGCGTCTCGCGGTCCTTGTTGCCGTAACGGTCGTCGGAATACACCAGCACCGACACGCGCAAGGTGCCGTTGAAATCCGGAACCTTCAACTTGACCCGCGCATTGCCCTTCGCATCCAGTTGCACCGGGCCTGCGAACAGGTCCACGGTCTGCACACGCGAGGTCGGGCGCTTGGCCTGCGGCAATGCCGCCAGCGCCATGTCGCCGCCGAAACGGATCTTGGCGGTATCGCCTTCGAAGCTTTCGATCACGCGGCCGTACACGTCGTAGGCATCCACGCCCAAGCGGCGCTGGGCGAAGAACTGCGCGTTGGCGTCGGGTACCGGGAAGCGGGTGATGTTGAGGATGCCCACATCCACCGCCGACACCGTCACGAACGCCTGCTTGCCGGCCAGTTCCGGCACGCTGACCGTCACCGGCATGTCCTGCTCGGGCCGCATCTGCTTGGGCGCGACCAGCCCCACCGAGACCCGCCGCGCCCGGCGGTCCATCGGCACATGCGCTACGCCCACGGCACGCGCCGGGGTGATCTTGCTGGGCACCGAACCGCCGCGGAACACCAGCGCAGTGACGTATACGTCATGGCGCTCCCAGTCCTTGGTCACCGGAATCTCGAACGTGCTGCCCGGCTTGGCGTCGATCTCCTGCACGTACAGCATGCGGTCGCTCTCGACCATCAGCAGGCCCTTGCCGGGGTGCGGCGGGGTGACCGTGACCTTGAGCGTATCGCCGGCCTTGTAGCCGGTCTTGTCCAAGGCGATCTTCACCTTGTCGGGACGCGCGTCCAGGCCGCGGTTCTCGTCGTCCCAGCTCCAGCCGGCATTGAACGGATAGCGCGTGGTCAGACCGGTGGCCGGATCGAACACTTCCAGCCGGTAGCCGCCCCACTCCACCGGGTAATCGATCTTGGCTGCGGTGGCGCCGACATCGAGGGTCTTCACTTCCAGATTCTCGAAACGCTGGGTGAAGTCGTAGTCCCAACCGTCGTCCTCGTCGTAGTTCCAGTGGTAGTCGCGGTGTTCGCGCACCAGGGTGACCTTCAGGCCCTTGGCCGGTTGCGGTTTGCCGGCGGCGTCCATGCGCACCACTTCGAAGCGCGCGTTGCTGTTGGCGTCGGCGCCGTCCTTGTCGTCGAACAGCGGGCGCACGCCGACCAGCGCTGCGGCTGGCCACAGCACGCGCTTGAGCGTGCGGTTGACGGTGCGGCCGCCGGTTTCGTACACGCTGCCCGATACCACTGCCGCTACCGTGGTGGTGGGCTTGGCTTCGGCCGGCAGCGCGATGTCTTCCTCGTACACGCCTTCGGCATTGAAGGTAGTGTCGATGATGTCCTTCGCTTCCTTGGGCAACTGCACGGTGGGGTCGCCGAAGAAGTAACCGGGCAGCTGTTCCAGCGGATGCTGTTCCACCGCCACGGCAAGCTTGGCGGTGAAGCGGTTGCCGTCGGCGGGCGCGCCGTACAGATACGCGGCCTTGGCTTTGAGCTTGAAGGGTTCGCCCGGTTTGAGTACCGCCTGGGCGGTTTCCAGATCCAGCTTCATGCGCTCGGGCAGGAATTCCTCGATGCGCAGGGTCATGCCCTGCACTGCTTCCTTGCTGGCCGGATCGGTGCGGAATTCCACCTGCCAGCGGCCGGTCGGCGCTTCCACCGGAATGGTCTGTTCGAAGCTGAAATAACCCAGCGCCCCAGGCTGCAGGCGTGTCTCGCGGAAAGTCTTGCCGTCCGGCTGTTTCAGGCGCAGGAACACCGGTTGCGGCTTGGTGGGCTTGCCGTCGTTGTCGCGCAACAGCGCGTTGATGCGCACGGTTTCGCCTGGACGGTAGAGATCGCGTCCGGACCAGGCGAAAACATCGAACCAGGCAGCTTCGCGGCCCGCCACCGAGAACTCGGACAGGTCCAGCGCCGGCTGGTTGAACGGCAGCATGGACACGTCGTTGCCGCGTTTGGCGATCAGCACCTGTCCCGCATCCAGCTTGTAGTTGAGCAGGACGTTGCCGTTGCCGTCGGTCTCGCCCTTCAGGAACACTTCGCCCTGCGGGTCCAGGACCTTCAGCTCCACCCCGCCGATGGCGTCGCCGTTGTTGAGCGAGGCGGTGTGCACGAACAGCTTGTCCTTGTAGGCTCGCGCATGCAGGCCGATGTCGCTGACGGTGAAGAAGGCGGTTTCGAAATCGCCGGAGAACTTGCCGGTGCGCTTCATCACCGCGAAGTACAGGCCGGGCTCCTGCAGTTCCTTGATGTCCTGGATGGGCAGGTAGGTCAGCATGCGCTCGTTGGGCTTGCCGCCCAGCACGAATCGGTTGACGTAGACCGGTTCGGCCAGATCGCCGATCGGCGTGTTGTCGCCGTAGTCGCTGTCCAGGTCCCAGCTGCCGCGGCGGCCGCCGCGCTGATACTCGGAAAAGAACTTGGGCAGGTTCTTCTCGCCGACGCGCAGGAATTCCACGTCCACTTCCTTGACGTTGATCGACACCACCGGCAGGCCGCGGCTTTCGCGCGCCGGCAGCACGCTGCCTTGCGAAGCGAAACCCACCGCAGGATCGAGCTGACCGGTATGGACTTTCTCCTTCAGCTCCTTGCCCAGGCGGCTGCCGTCGGCGGCCAGCAGGTCGGCGCGCACCAGGACCTGGTAGTCCTTGGCCGCCTCCACGTAAGGGAAACGCAGGATCAGGCCTTTTTCGTCAAGCACCCAGCTGCCTTTGACCGCAGCGCCCTTGTCGTCGGTCACCGCCAGCAGGTCGTCGAAGTTCTGCGAGCCCACCAACGGACGGCTGAATTCCAAGGCGATGGAAAGGTCGCCGTCGTGTTCGTCCGGATAGATACTGGCCAGAGCGAAGCCTTTGATCTCCTGCTTCTGCGCCTTGATCGGCTCGCCGCTGGGCTCCGGAAGCTGCCCGCTTTCGTTGCGCTTGCAGGCGCCCAGCGCCAGCAGCAAAAACACTGAAACGAAAAACGCGCGCACCAGATGGGTACGCGCGTTTGCCTTGCTCTGCGATGCCGATTCCATTTGCATTTCCCTGCCTAGGATGTGTTGGCAGTATAGAACGCAAATCTGACCTGTTCGGGGTCAACCCTTCTCACAATTGCAAGATTCCGTCTCGCTCAACGCGGGGTTTGCGTCAGCGATCGGCTCTTGCTTTGCCCCCTTTGGAAAAGGGGGCTACGGGGGATTTGCTCTTGGCGCCAAAAGCAAATCCCCCTCGATCCCCCTTTTTCAAAGGGGGAGGCGACTTCGCTTAGGCTTCCGGACTGAGAGTTGGCGGTGGCTCGCTGTCTGCAACCACATCGTCTTCCTCGTCCAGCGAGGCATCCAGCCGTTCCACCGCCTGCAGCGTTTCTTCCTTGGCCAGCTTGATCAGGGTCACGCCCTGGGTGTTGCGGCCGACCTGCGAGATTTCCGCGGCGCGGGTACGTACCAGGGTGCCGCCATCGGAAATCAGCAGCACTTCATGGTGGTCGGACAACTGCACGGCGCCGACCAGCTGGCCGTTGCGGGCGGTGGTCTGCAGGGCGATCACGCCCTGAGTGCCGCGGCCCTTGCGCGGGTAGTCCTCGACCGGCGTGCGCTTGCCGTAGCCGCGCTCGCTGGCGGTCAGGATGTCGCCGTCGCCTTCGACCACGATCAGGCTGCGCACCTGCTCGCCCTTGGCCAGGCGGATGCCGCGCACGCCGGTGGTGTTGCGGCCGGTGCTGCGCACTTCCTTCTCGGCGAAGCGCACGGCCTTGCCGTTGGAGGCGAACAGCATCACGTCGCGGGTGCCGTCGGTCATGGCCACGCCGATCAGCGCGTCGCCCTCGTCCAGGTTGATGGCGATCTTGCCGCGCGACAACCGGTAGGCGAATTCTGTGAGCGGAGTCTTCTTGACCGTACCGTCCTGGGTGGCGAACAGGACGTAGTGGGCTTCGTCGTATTCGCGCACCGGCAATACGGCCTGCACGCGTTCGCCGGCTTCCAGCGGAATCCAGTTGATGATCGGGCGGCCGCGCGCATTGGAACCGGCCTCCGGCAGTTGGTACACCGACAGCCAGAACACCCGGCCGCTGCTGGTGAAGGTCAGCAGGGTGTCGTGGGTGTTGACCAGCCACAGCTGGTCGATGAAATCCTCTTCCTTGGTCGCCGCCGCGCTACGGCCGCGGCCGCCGCGGCGCTGGGCACGGTAGGCGCTGGCCGGCTGGCGCTTGGCGTAACCGGCATGCGACAAAGTCACCACCACGTCTTCCGGGGCGATCAGGTCCAGGATGTCCAAGTCCTCTTCGCTGTGGCGGATTTCGCTGCGGCGCGCGTCGCCGAATTCTTCCTTGATGTTCAGCAGCTCGGTGCGGATCACTTCCAGCAGCACATCCGGGTTTTCCAGGATGCGGATCAGGCCGGCGATGGTTTCCAGCAGTTCCTTGTATTCCTCGGTCAGCTTTTCCTGCTCAAGGCCGGTCAAGCGGTGCAGGCGCATTTCCAGGATCTGGGTGGCCTGCACCTCGGTCAGCTGGTAGACGCCATTGAGGAAACCCACGCCTTCCGGCAGATCCTCCGGACGCGAGGTGTCGGCACCGCTGGCCGCCAGCAAAGCGCCGACCAGACCCGGTTCCCAGGTCTTGGCCAGCATGCGCTCACGCGCTTCCTGCGGATTGGCCGAGGTCTTGATCAGCTCGATCATCTCGTCGATGTTGGCCAGCGCGACGGTCAGGCCTTCGAGGATATGCGCGCGGGCACGGGCCTTGCGCAGTTCGAAGATGGTGCGGCGGGTGACCACTTCGCGGCGGTGGCGGATGAACGCCTCCAGCATCTGCTTGAGGTTCAGCGTCTGCGGACGGCCGTCGACCAGCGCCACCATGTTGATGCCGAACACCGACTCCATCTGCGTCTGCTGGTACAGGTTGTTGAGAACCACGTCGGCCGAATCGCCGCGCTTGACCTCCATGTAGATGCGCATGCCGTCCTTGTCGGATTCGTCGCGCAGCTCGCTCAGGCCTTCCAGCTTCTTTTCCTTGACCAGCTCGGCGATCTTCTCGATCAGCCGCGCCTTGTTCACCTGGTACGGAATCTCGGTGACGATGATCGACTCACGGCCGGTGTCGTCGTTGACCTCGATGGTGGCGCGGGCGCGCATTCGCACCCGGCCGCGGCCGGTACGGTAGCCAGCCACTATCCCGCTGGTGCCGTTGATGATGCCGGCGGTGGGGAAATCGGGGCCGGGGATGTACTGCATCAGCCCATCGACATCGATTTCGGGGTCGTTGATCAGCGCGATCAGGCCGTCGATGACTTCAGTGAGGTTGTGCGGCGGGATGTTGGTGGCCATGCCCACGGCGATGCCGGCCGAGCCGTTGACCAGCAGGTTCGGGAACCGGGTCGGCATGACCGTCGGTTCGAATTCCTTTTCGTCGTAGTTCAACTGGAAATCGACGGTTTCCTTGTCGATGTCCGCCATCAGTTCGTGGGTCAGGCGCGACATGCGCGCCTCGGTGTAGCGCATGGCCGCGGCGGAGTCGCCATCGACCGAGCCGAAGTTGCCCTGCCCGTCCACCAGCAGATAACGCAGAGAGAACGGCTGGGCCATGCGCACTAGGGTGTCGTACACCGACTGGTCGCCGTGCGGATGGTACTTACCGATCACGTCGCCGACGATACGGGCCGACTTGAAGTGGGCCTTGTTGCTGTGCGCGCCGAGTTCGTTCATCGCGAACAGGACGCGGCGATGGACGGGTTTCAGGCCATCGCGGACATCGGGAAGCGCGCGTCCCACGATCACGCTCATGGCGTAATCCAGGTAGCTCTTGCGCATCTCGTCTTCGAGGTTGACCGGGATGATTTCCTTGGCGAGTTCTGCCATTCGGGTTCCGTTTTCTGGTTATTTCTTACGGCCAAAGACCGGGCTGCCGAAGCGGGTTCGGCGGGCCTGGAATCGGTGGGATTTTCAACCTGAAAAGTGTACCACAAAACAGGGCTTTTCCGCGGGTGTATTTTTCGGAAAAACAAGCACTTGCAGCTCGCGCAGCCCATCTTCCCTTCTCCCTCCGGGAGAAGGTGCCCGTAGGGCGGATGAGGGCGTGGATTGTCAGTTGCAATGGCGCTTCCGTGGGTCTGGACTATGCCGCCCTCATCCGTCGCTTCGCGCCACCCCGTATCAAGGACGGGGGCAGGCTCTTCTCCTGATGGGAGAAGGGAAAATCAATGACCGAAAGCAGCCCGCATCTTTTCGACAGTCGGCCGCTCTATCACGCCCTTCTCGGTAACGATCGCATCGATCAGCTCCGCCGGGGTCACGTCGAATACCGGATTCCAGGCATGGATGCCTTCGGCCACGATGCGGGTGCCGCCGATGCCCAGCATCTCCGCCGGATCGCGCTCCTCGATCTCGATCAAGTCGCCGCTGGCAGTGGCCATGTCCACCGTCGAAGACGGCGCTACGACCATGAACTTGACCCCGTGGTGGTGTGCGGCGATGGCCAGCTGGTAGGTGCCGATCTTGTTGGCGGTATCGCCGTTGGCGCAGATGCGGTCGGCGCCCACGATGACCCATTGCACCGCGCCGGTCTTCATCAGATGCGAGGCCGCCGAGTCGGCGATCAGGGTCGCGTCGATGCCGTCCTGCTGCAATTCCCACACGGTCAGGCGGGCGCCCTGCTGCCAGGGCCGGGTCTCGCCGGCGAAAACCTTGGCGATGCGCTGCTGGGCCACGCCCGCGCGGATCACGCCCAGTGCCGTACCGAAGCCGGCCGTGGCCAGGGAGCCGGTATTGCAATGGGTCAGCACGCCGCTGCCTTCGTTGATCAGGGCCGCGCCCAACGCGCCCATGCGGCGGTTGGCGGCCAGATCTTCCTCGGCGATGGCCTGCGCTTCGCGCTCCAGCACCTGCCGCCAGTCGGCGCCTGCGGCCTGCATCACCCTGCGCATGCGCGCGAGGGCCCAGGCCAGGTTGACCGCGGTGGGCCGTGCCGCATTGAGGCGCTGCAGGGCCGGCTCGAGCTTGAGGGCTGCTTCGGCCCCATTTGCTGCGTCGATCTGACGCGCGGCCAGCACCACGCCCCAAGCCGCGGCGATGCCGATGGCCGGCGCGCCGCGCACCGCCAGCGAATGGATCGCGGCGGCGACTTCATCGCTGTCGTGCGAACTGAGGTGTTCCACCTGGAACGGCAGCTTGCGCTGGTCCAGCAGGTCCAGCGTTTCGCCGGTCCAGAGGATCGGGCGGATCCGGTCGTAGCGGGCGTAGTCGATGTCTTTTTCCATGGCTCAAGTTTAGAGCATCGACGTAGACGAAACGTTGCGCTCAATGCACTCCAAATTCCGCCCTGCAACCTTTGTCCACCCATATCCCGGCGGCGTTCCAACCCCAATTGGCGCCCTTCACGCAGCGCGTGCGCGACAGCTGGCGCAACAGGTCAACGCCGTTGGGTACAAGCACCTCGCAGAGTTTCCTCTGCCTGTCGTCGGAGGCACATTCGATCTTGATCGAGTGCGTTGGGGCGGAAGCCGACACCGGCGCATCGGCAAAGCCGACCCTGAATTCGGCGCGGCAACCGTTTGCGGTCCAGATGCCCGCTTCGTCAGAACCCCAGTCGAGATTTTCCACGCAATCGGAACTGGACAAAAGCTTGGTCAGACGCACGCCGCGATCCGTGTCCGCCGGGCAATGTTCCACCCGGTTGGCGAGCGATTCGCAACGTACCAGCGTGCCCGGGGCCGGGCCCTGCACCGGAATTTCCTTGCCGACGACGAATTCCGCCCGGCAACGATGCGACACCCAGACCCCGTGACGGTCGTAGTCCCAGTTACGGCCTTGCATGCAGGGGACTTTCGATAGCTGCTTGACCAGGGTGATCCCCTCCCCGGTATCGACCTCGCAGTAGTGTTGCTGGGTGCTATCGGTTTCACAACGGAAACGCATGCCGCTGGCGCCCGACGCCGCCGGCTCGGCGGCAGACACAAGGGCCTGACAAACCAGCAGCGACACCAAGCAGCTCTTAACAACGATGTTCATGCCCGCCCCCGTAACCTCGGCAACAGGGTCGCATTAATGTCGTTAACGAATATGTAAATCAGGCGTCCGAACACTTTCCGCGCGCCCTATTGTTCAGGCTTCGCTGAACGAGAAAGCCAGCACCTCGGCGATGCGGTCGGTGCCGACCATGGCCATGAGCAGCCTATCCACGCCCAAAGCCACTCCCGCGCACGCGGGCAGGCCGCCGGCCATGGCGTCGAGCAGACGCTCATCCAGCGGCGGCAGCGACGCGATTCTGGACTCGCGCACCGACAGGTCGCGCAGGAAGCGCTGGCGCTGCTCGTCCGCATCGATCAGTTCGTGGTATCCGTTGGCCAGTTCGTGGTGGCCCAGGTACAGCTCGAAACGTTCGGCCAGCGGCGGATCGCCGGGGCGTATTCTGGCCAGCGCGCATTGCGAGGCCGGCCAATCGCGGACCACGGTGATGCGATCGGGCGGAAAGGCGGGTTGCAGCAGGTGCGTGATCAGCAGATCCAGCCAATCGTCGCGGGTCAGGCCCTGCGCATCGATGTTCTGGTCGGACAAGGGCGCACGTAGTTGCGCTTCGGTGGCGGCGAAGGGATCCAGGCCCAGGCCCTGCAGGAACAGCTCGCGGTAGGTGCAGGAAACCACCTCGGCCTGACGGCCGATCAGGCCCAATGCGCGCTGCACCAACTGCACGGTTTCTTCGATCAGGCGCAGGTGGTCCCAGCCCACGCGGTACCACTCAAGCATGGTGAACTCGGGGTTGTGGCGCCCGCCCGCTTCGCCATTGCGGAATACGCGGCCCAGCTCGTAGCAGTCGCCCACGCCCGCGGCAAGCAGGCGCTTGAGCGGATACTCGGGCGAGGTGCGCATCCAGCGCGTGCGTGCGCCCGCGCCGGAATGGCCGGTGAAATGGGTGGTGAAACTCTCTATGTTGGGTTCGGTATTGCCGGCTTCGGACAGGATGGGCGTTTCCACTTCCAGCACATCGCGTTCGGCGAAATACAGACGGAACAGCGCGTTGACGGCCGCACGCAGGCGCAGCGTGTCCAGGGTGGCCGTGGTCAAAGCACCCGCCCTCCGTAGGAGCGACGCAAGTCGCGAAGATGCTTTGTTCGGGATGTTTCATCGCGACTTACGTCGCTCCTACGGCGCTCGCACATCTGGATCATTCGTTTGCTTCCAGAAACTCCAGCAGCTTGGCTTCGTCCCATATTTCGATGCCCAGCTCTTCGGCCTTCGCCAATTTGGAACCGGCGGCTTCGCCGGCCACTACCAGGCTGGTCTTCTTCGAGACGCTGCCCGCGATTTTCGCGCCAAGCGCTTCCAGCTTGGCGCCTGCTTCGTCCCGGCTCATCGAACTCAAGCCGCCGGTAAGCACTACAGTCTTGCCGTCCAACGGGCCGGCGACGACTTCTTCGCTTTCCGGCACCAGCGCGCGCAGCTGTGCGATCGCTTCTCCACCCCGCAGCAATAGTTCTGCGTTTTCCGGATCTTCCAGCCATGCAGCCAGCGCGTTGGCCGATTCGGAAGGCAGGCCGGCACTGACGAAGTTGTGCGTGGGCGCATCGACCAGCGCTTGCGCCGTGGCGAAGGCATTGCCGAGCTGTTCGGCGCGGATGCGGGTCACCTTGGGGATTTCCAGGTCCGCCAGCAGGGCCGCCATATCCAATCCTTCGCGCAGTTTCGCGGTCGGCGGATGCGTATCCGAAATCGTCACCCCGCGCGCAAGCAGGTCGTCGATCACCTGCTGGTTGCCGGGCTGGTCCAGGAAATGGCCGATGGAGCGCGCGACTTCGCCGCCGACGTCGGGGACATGCTTGAACAAAGGCCAGGGCAAGCGGCGGATCAATTCCAAGTCGCCGAACCATGCCGCCAGCGCCTTGGCGGTGCTCTCGCCGACGTGCTGGATGCCGAGCGCGAACAGGAAGCGCTCCAGCGTGGTGGAGCGGCTGCGGTCGATGGCTTCGATCAGGTTCTCGGCCCACTTGGTGGCGATCTTTCCCGACTTCACGGTTTCCGGGGTGGTGCCGTCGCGTTCGTCCGCCCGGCGCTTCATTTCCAGCAGATCTTCCAGCTTCAGTTTGTACAGATCGGCTACCGATTGCAGATAGTCCAGGTCCGACAAAGCTTCGATGAAGCGGTCGCCCAATCCTTCGATATCCATCGCGCGGCGCGATGCGAAATGACGGATCGCTTCCTTGCGCTGGGCCGGACACGACAGCTCGCCGGAACAGCGCCATACCGCTTCGCCTTCTTCGCGCACGATCTCCGAACCGCAAATGGGACAGACTGCCGGCATCGCCCAGGACCTGGCGCCTTTGGGCCGCTGCTCCAGCATCACGCTGACCACTTCGGGAATCACATCGCCTGCGCGCCGCACGATCACGGTATCTCCCACGCGCACGTCCAGCCGCGCGATCTGGTCGGCGTTGTGCAGAGTTGCGTTGGTGACGACCACGCCGGCGACCTGTACCGGCTTCAGGCGTGCGACCGGCGTGGCCGCGCCGGTGCGGCCGATCTGGATCTCGATGGCCTCGACCGTGGTGGACTGCTCCTGCGCGGGGAACTTGTGCGCGATGGCCCAGCGCGGCGCGCGCGAGACGAAACCCATCTCGCGCTGGCCGGCGTTGTCGTCCAGCTTGTACACCACCCCATCGATGTCGAAGGCCAGTGCGTCGCGCTTGCCGCCGATGCGCTGGTAGTAATCGAGCAGGCCCTGGGCGCCTTCGACCACTTCCGATTCCGAGCTGACCGGAAAGCCCCATTCGCGCAATCGCTTGAGCGTGGCCGAATGGGTGTCCGGCAATGCGCCGCCTTCGACCAGACCTACGCCATAGGCGAAGAAGGACAGTGGACGTTGCGCGGTCAGCCGCGGATCGAGCTGGCGCAGCGACCCTGCCGCACCGTTGCGCGGGTTGGCCAGCACCTTGCCGCCGTGCAGACGCGCCTGTTCGTTGTATTTCTCGAAAGCCGCGCGCGGCATGTACACCTCGCCGCGGACTTCGAGAATGGCAGGCCAGCCTTTCCCGCGCAGATGCAACGGAATGGCCTTGACCGTGCGCAGGTTGGCGGTGACGTCCTCGCCGCTGGCGCCGTCGCCACGGGTGGCGCCCTGCACGAATCGGCCGTTCTCGTAGCGAAGGCTGATGGCCAGGCCGTCCAGTTTCGGTTCGGCGGAAAACTCCAGCACCGGCCGCTTCAGCTTGTCCTCGATGCGGCGCGCGAAGTCGCGAACTTCGGTTTCGCTGAAGGCATTGCCCAGGGAAAGCATGGGAATGGCATGGCGGACTTCGGCGAACTTGGAGGAAGGCGCGCTGCCGACGCGCTGGGTCGGGGAATCGGGCGTGGCCAATTCGGGGTGCGCGGCTTCCAGTTCGTCCAGCTCGCGCAGCAGCTTGTCGTACTCGGCGTCCGGGATATTGGGCTCGTCGAGGACGTGGTAGCGGTAGCTGGCGTCGTCGAGTTGCTGGCGGAGTTTGGCGGCGCGGATGGCGGGCGTGGCTGTCATGCCTGGATTCTACCGTCGCCACGGTCGCTGTAGAACGGTGCTACCTCCCCGACGCACGCACTGCATTACATACGTCGTTCACGAGGCCGACCTACAGCCTCGCCGCATCTGGGCTATGGCGCTATTGCCATTGGCATAGGTGCAGCAGGACCCCCGACGGATCGTGGACAAAAGTGACCACGGCCCCATACGGCTGGAACTTTGGCGGCTGCACGCGCGCATCGGCGAATTTCCTGCCCCGGAGAACGGATGCCACGTGCCTGTGCCAGGCCTGGGCATCGTCCACGGTCACGTGCAGCATGCAATTCTCTGCGACTTCCTTCATGTAATAAGCTTGAATGTAGAAGTGTTGCTGATCGGCAAGCCGCACCAATGCCAATCCATCCGCAACATCTTTCGTTTCCCAGCCCAGACTGGAGTAGAACTCTTTCGACAAGGCGAAATCCCTTGCCGGGATGAAAGGACGAAGATCAGAAACCTTCAGACTGGACATAATCGATCCGGCAATCCTGTTGCGGACGACGTTACCAGATCGTCCCCGGCCGTTCCCGGACAATCAGCGGCATATGTCCGCCATCCGAGGGGTCGGTGCATGCGAAGATGCCGCTGCCATGAACCGCCCTATTCCTGCTCTCGATCCCCGCCAACGCCGGACTCGCGAAGCGTTGCAATCCGCGTTCATGCTGCTAGCCACCAGCCGGCGCTACCACGAGATCCGCATCAACGACATCCTGCAGGCCTCAGGTGTCAGCCGGTCGGCGTTTTACGAACACTTCGCGAGCAAGGACGCCCTGCTCGCCTCCAGCATGGAGGACGCTATTTCGCTTCTCGTCGGCATGCTTTCGGACCAATCCAATCCCCGCCAGGTCGAGGCGCTTCTCGATCACTTCTGGGAAAAGCGGACCCTGGCGCGAGGCATTCTCCAAGGGGCCTCGTCACGCGTGATCCGCAATGCCTTGGTGCAACGAATCGAAGCTCATCTAGGACGGCGCGGCGGGAAGCGACTGAGGATTCCCCACCGCCTGGTCGCTCACGCGCTGGCGGATGGCATGTTCTCCCCGATCATCGCCTGGCTGGCCGGCGAATCCGCCTGCACTTCCACAGAACTGGCTTCAGCTCTACAGGATGCTTCCAAGGCAACTCTGGCCAGCATGTCGGCCGCTGCAGCCCAGACCGCAAGCCCATCCCGCTAAAGGCGCGTCAAACTCACCAGCGCGGCGACTTGGTCAGCGGCGGCGCTTCGTGCTGGCGATCGTAGGCGCGCAGTTCCTCGCGGATATGCATGATGCGCTGGCGGCCCAGCGCGTTGCGGCTGTCGTCCAGCACCACGCCGTCCAGCAGTTCGGCCATGCGCTGCACGTTGGGCAGCAGTTTCTCCCAGGCGTCCAGCGCGGTCAGCGGTGCCGGCAGGGTGAGGAAGAAGGCGATCGCCGGCGTTTCCAGTTCGCGGATGTTGGCCATGTCGAAACTGCCGGGCTGCAGGATGTTGGCCATGCTGAAGATGGGGCCGCGCTCGGGATGGTTTTCCACCAGACGGTGGAACACGTTCATGTGGCCGAAGGTCAGGCCGGTCTTTTCGGCGGCCACCACGATGTCCTCGCCGCGCAGGGTGTGGCCTGCGCGCGCGGCGACGTAGAGCGAGACGATCTTGTCGAAATCCTGGCTGGGGCGCTTGCCCAGGTCGGTCTCGGTGGCGCCGCCGGGCAGGCCCAGCTCGGGTTGGGAAACGGCGTCGCTGCTGTAGTCCAGGCCCGAGCCGTCCGCGGAAAGGTCGCCGGCCAGGCTGGGCTCGGTACGCGCCGCGTCCCGCTCGCCGGGTTCGATGCGCTTGCCCTGTTTGGACTTCTTGGGGCGGCCGAAGAAGACGATCGCTGCGATCAGCAGTACGCCTGCGATCAGGATGCCGATTCTAAGCAAGGCCATGTCGGACATTTATCTGTTTCTCCGCGTGGGGGTCGCTGAGGGAATCATGCTGAAGGTCGTGCTTTCAGGGTAACGCAACGGCCATGCTGCACAAGGTCGATGTCCTCCAAAATCAGGCGGCTCCGGCCAGGCGCGCTGCCTCTTCCAGGTCCACCGAGACCAGACGGCTGACGCCAGGCTCCCGCATGGTAACGCCGCTGAGCTGGTGTGCGGCCTCCATGGTCGACTTGTTGTGGCTGACGAACAGGAACTGCACCTTCTCGCTCATTTCCTTGACCATCGCCGTGAAGCGGCCGACGTTGGCCTCGTCCAGCGGTGCGTCCACCTCGTCCAGCAGGCAGAACGGCGCGGGATTGAGCTGGAAGATGGCGAACACCAGCGCCACCGCGGTCATCGCCTTCTCGCCGCCGGACAGCAGCGAGATGTTGGAGACGCGCTTGCCGGGCGGACGGGCCATGATCGCCACACCGGTATCCAGCAGGTCTTCGCCGGTCAGTTCCAGGTAGGCATGGCCGCCACCGAACAGGCGCGGATACAGTTCCTGTACGCCCGAATTGACGCGGTCGAAAGTGTCCTTGAAGCGGCCGCGGGTCTCACGGTCGATCTTGCGGATGGCTTCTTCCAGCGTCTCCAGCGCCGAAGTCAGGTCGGCGTTCTGCGCTTCCAGATATTCGGAGCGCTGCGAGGCTTCGCCGTACTCGTGGATGGCCGCCAGGTTGACCGGCTCCAACCGGCGCATCTTGCCGTCGATGCTGTTGACCGCTTGTTCCCAATCGGCCACGGCAGCGACTTCGGGCAGGCTGTTGATGACGTCTTCCAGCGTGAAACCCGCATTGACCACGGCCGACGACAGCTGCTCGGCCTTCAGGCTCAGCGCCTGCTGGTCCAGCTTGCGCTGCGAAATCACTTCTCGCTGGGTCAGCGATTGTTCGTCGCGCTGGTGGCGGATCTGCTCGAAGTTGCGCAGGTCGTTGTCTATCCCTTCCAGCGCCGCGCGCGCTTCGCCCAGCTGGCGATCGGCCAGCACGCGCTGTTCCAGCGCGGCCTGGCGCTCGTTTTCCAGGGATTCGACCGGAGAGTCGCCGGCGCTCAATTGCGAGGACAGTTCGCCCAGGCGCGAATCCAGCTGGCCGCGCTGGCCGCTCATGCGCTCCAGGGCCTGGCTCAGGGCGACGATCTGGGTACGCTGGGATTCCAGAGTCAGCGCCAGCGCATGGGCGGCGTCGCGTGAATTGCGGGCCGCGTCGCGCGCGGCGTCGCGCGCTTCGGCCAACCGGCGGCGCTCGGCTTCCAGCGCCTGGCGCGTGGTTTCCAGCTCGCCCATGCGGCTGATGGCGTCTTCCAGCTTCGAACGCGCCTCGCGGGCCTGTTCGCGGCTGTTGTCCAGGGTCTCGTGCAACTGCAGCAGTTCGCCGTCGATGCGGTCGATGCGGTTGCGCGCCGATTCCACTTTGCCCTGCTGGCTCTGCAGCTGCCCGGCCAGTTCGGAAACGCCGCGGTGAGCCATGTACAAAGCGCGCTGTGCGTCTTCGCGATGCTGTTCGGCGGCCAGCAGCTGGTCGCGGAAGCTGGTCAGCAGCTGGTCGAGTTCGGCCTCGCGTTTCTGCAGCGCTTCTATGTCGATGCGCAAGGATTGGATCTCGCGCTCGCGCAGGAGCGCGCCCTGCTTGGCCGCGCCCGAGCGCAGCACGCGCACCCAGCCGGCGCCCATGCGTTCGCCGCCGCGGGTGATGACCGAATCGCCCTCGCCCAGCTGCGGCAGCAGGCGGCGCGCTTCGGCCAGGTCTTCGGCCACGTGCAAGCGTGCCAGCAGGCGACGGATCGCCAGCGGGCCCTGTACTTTGGCTGCGAGCGAGGTGGGCGCGAAGGAAGAGCCGTCGTCGTCGGAGGACACCAGCGCGATGCGGCCTTCGCCGAGTTCGCCCAGCGCTTCGACCAACGATTCCGGAGCATCGACCAGCACGCCTTCGATCAATTGGCCGAGCGCGCCTTCGACGGCGTTCTCCCAGCCCGATTCGACGGTCAACTTTTCGCCGACGCGGCTGGCCGAATCCAGGCCCCGCGCTTTCAGCCATGCCACCGCCGCGCCCTGCTCCTGACCCAGCGCGGCATGCTGCAGGGTTTCCAGCGAGGACAGGCGGCCGCGCGCGGCCTGGGTGTTCTTGCGGACCTCCGCCAGCTCCGACTGCGCGCCGCGCTGCTGCTCCTGCAACGCGCCGACGGCCTGCTTGCGGGTTTCCAGATCGGTATTGAGCCCATCCAGCGACGCCTTCTGGGTTTCGTGCTGTTGTTGCGCCTGCTCGAAGGCCACGGCCAGCGCGTCCAGGTCCAGGCCGCTGCGTTCGCTGGTCAGGATCTCGCGGCGGCGGTCGGCTTCCAGCGACTGCTTGTCCAGGTAATCGACGCGGGTGCGCTCGACTTCGCCGGCGCGCGCAGCTTCGGAGGATTCGCGGCTATGGCCTTCCCAGCGCTGCTGCCAGTCGGAGAGCCGGGTCTCCGCTTCGCGCAACGCTTCCTGCTTGTACTGGTCGTCTTCCTGCAGCTGCGCCAATTGCGGCTCGGCTTCGGCCACCGATTCGCGCAACACCGCCAGCTTGGTTTCGTCGCCGCTGATGTGCTGGCCGAGTTCGGAGAGCGCGTTCTGCGCTTCGTCGCGGGCTTTCTGCAAGCGTTCGGCGAGCTCGCGCTGGTGCTGGATCTGCTGTTCGATGCGAGCCAGCGCGCTGCCGACCTGATAGACCTCGCCCTGCGCTTTATTGAGGGCATCGCTGGCCGATTCGCGGCCGGCGCGGCCGGTTTCCAGCTGGCGTTCGGCTTCGCGTTGTTCGGCGATCAGCTGCTGCAGTTTGGTCTCTTCCTGCGACAGGCCTTCGCGCAGTTTCTGCAATTCGCCGTCCAGGCCGCGGTATTCCAGCGCCTTCCACTCGGCGTCCTTGATCTTTCGCTCTTCCTGCAGCGCCTGGTACTGCTCGGCCTGCTTGGCCTGGCGTTTCAGGTGCTCCAGCTGCTTGGTGATCTCCTCGCGCAGGTCGCCCAGACGGTCGAGGTTTTCGCGGGTGTGGCGAATGCGGGTTTCGGTTTCCTTGCGGCGCTCCTTGTACTTGGAGATGCCTGCGGCTTCTTCCAGATAGATGCGCAGGTCTTCCGGGCGCGCCTCGATGATCTGGCTGATCATGCCCTGCTCAATGATCGAGTAGCTGCGCGGACCCAGGCCGGTGCCCAGGAACAGATCGGTAATGTCGCGGCGCCGGCACTTGGTGCCGTTCAAGTAATAGCTGCTGGTGCCGTCGCGGCTGACCAGGCGCTTGACCGAGATTTCGTTGAAGGCGGCGAATTCGCCGGCGATGGTGTGGTCGCTGTTGTCGAAGATCAGCTCGACCGTGGCCTGCGAAACGGGCTTGCGCGCGGCCGAACCGGAAAAGATCACGTCGGTCAGCGAGTCGCCGCGCAAACGGCTGGCCGAACTCTCGCCCATTACCCAGCGCACGGCATCGATGATGTTGGATTTGCCGCAACCATTCGGGCCGACCACGCCGGTCATGTTGGTGGGCAGATGCAAGGTGGTCGGATCGACGAAGGATTTGAAACCGGACAGCTTGATGGTGGAAAGGCGCATGCGGCGGTTGCTTCCGGGCCTCGCGGCCGGATTGGCCGGCGCGCTGCCACATTTGTTAATCGGGATTAGGTTTCAACGCCAAATGATTGATTCAAATGACGAAGACACTCCGCAAACAGAGTATCAACCAAGGAGTATAACGGGCCACAGGGATGGAACGGCTGTCGCTGCAAGCCTGGACCTTATGTAGAGCCGGGCTTGCTCGGCTGCTCCTGGTCCGGGAGGGAAAGCAGCCGAGTAAGCTCGGCTCTACAAAGCGCACGGCCACCAGCCACTCCCGGCGACCTGCCGATCCGTCACTCCAGCCCCAGCTCCAGCCGCACCTGGCCCTCGTGCGCGGCCGGCGCCTTGTTGGCCGTGATGAAGACCCGGACCGGGTCCAGTTCGCCGCCCGCCAGCAAGGCGTCCTGGATGGCGCTGGCGCGGGTACGGCCCAGCTCCTGCAATTCGGCGGGCGTTGCCTGGTAGCGGGTCAGCAGCTCGGTCTTGAGCCAGGCGGCCTGCGCCTGTTCGCGCAATGCCCGCTTTTCCTTGCGGCTGGCTTCTTCTTCAGCCGCCGGGGGTTCCGGATCGGGCAATTCCGGCTTGCTGCCGATCACCTGCTTGTAGAGCTTGCTGAGCAATTCCACCTGCCGCTCCGGCTCCATCGTCGCCAAAGCTATTCCGGACTCCCCTGCTTTCTCCTGACCCGCCAGCGCTTGTTGCAGCCGCGACTCGGCCAGTGCGCCCGGGTCCAGTTCAGCGACCACGCCGGAAGGAATGTCCAGCTTCAGCGCAGGTCTGTCCACCAGGCCCTTGGCCAGTGCGGCGAGCTGGGTCTTGGCGCTTTCGGAAAGCTCGGCCGAGCCCGGCGCGAAGCTCACGTACTGCGCATCCTCTGCTCCGGCGAACAGCGAACCGAGAAAGGAGAACGGCGCGGTCACCACTTTGGTCAGGATGTTCTTGACGATCTGCCAGACCACCGGACCGACGCGGAATTTGGGGTCGTCCAGGGTGCCGTTCACCGGCAGATTAAGGTCGATGACGCCGTGGCGGTCCTTCAGCAGCGAGGTCGCCAATCGCACCGGCAGCGAAACCTTGTCCTTGCTCTCGGTGGCCTGACCCCATTCCAGCTGATCCAGAATCACATGGTGGGCGGCCTGCAGTTTGCGGTCGTCGATCTGGTAGTGCAGCTCGGTGGTCAGCTTGCCCTTGGCGATGGCGTAGCCGGCGAAGCGTCCCGAATACGGATTGAAGATGGGCAAGTCGATGTTGCGGAAGGTCATCTTGATGTCGGTGTGCTTGTCGTAGGCGAACAGGTTGGTGCCGCCCTGGATGGTCACCGGCGAATACTTGTTGATGATCTGGCCCTTGAGGTCGATGTCGGCCACCGAGTCGGTGGCGGTGGACAGGCCAGCGATACTGCCGCTGAGCGCGTCGATGCGCGCCTGGAAGTTGGGCTCGATGGAATAGTCAGCGAAGCCCATCACGCCGTTCTCCAGCGACAGGCGTCCTATTTTGATGGGCATCTCCGCCGTTTCTTTTCCGCTGGATGCGGCAGGCGCGGTGCCCGACGGCGCGGACAGGATGCTGACTAGGTTGATGGTCCGGTCCGGCGCCACGATCACCCGGGCGAATGGCTTGCGCGCCTTTATCTGTTTGATGGAAACCGAATCCGGCGCCTGTGCGAAGGCGATGCCCTGCGCATCCAGGCGGTCCCAGGAAATGAATTCGCGGGCGCCGGCGGTTTCCAGCAAGTCGAAGGCCGATACCGAAGCGTCCCCATCGAAACTAAGCGACGGGCCCGGCGCCTGTTCGGGCTGCAGACGCAGCTGGCCTTTCGCGCCCACAACCCCGGACTTCAGAGTCAAGGTGGGGTACTGCGGCAGGTAGGCCATCACCTCACGCAGCGGCAAGCCGGACAATTCCACTTGCAGATCCGCCGCTGCCGTTTCCGGCACCACGCTGCCGCTCAGCGACAACGGCGCCTTGCCGTTGAGCGTGGTCTGCAAAGTGAGCGACAGCGGCTTGGCCAGGTCGAGACTGACGCCATCGACATTCAACGCCAACGGCGAGAGCTGGAATTTCGCCGCCGGGCTCACGCTTCGATCTTCGAAATCCAGCCGCCCCTGCTGCAGCGCAAGCTGGCCCAGCGCGACCTTCCAATCCGACGACGCGGCCGCCGGTTTGGAGGCCGGTGCGACCGTAACGGTTTGCGGCGACGGAGCCAACAGGCGGTCCAGATTCAACGAGCCGTCGCGCTCCCGCCACAGCGTAGCCTGCATGCCTTCCAGACGCAGGGCATCGATGTCCACCGTTCGCCGCGCCAGCGACAGACGGGTATTGTCCAGTGCTACTTTCGGCAGCGTCACCCAGTTCCGGTCCACGCCGCGCGCACGCAGGGCCAGCCCGGTGGCCATGGCCTTGGACAGGGTCGCATCCAGCTGCGTACCGGCCTGTTTGCCGGCGGAGAACACATAACGCCCGTCCACATCGAAACTGCCGGCACTGAGTTCCATCGGCAATTCGTCGCTCAGGAATTCGTACACGCTGCGCGCCTGCAGCGCAGCGACGCGGAACTGGCCGGTGGAAGCCAACGGCTGCAGGTTCAACTTGCCCTGCCAATCGAAGCGCTCGCCCCGCTCGCTTGCTGCGGCCAAGGTGAAACCGCCGCTCTCGGCAGTGGTGCGGAAGTCGCGCAGGCTGAAATCGATGGGTGTCAGGGTTTTTTCCGGCTTCAGGCGACGGCTCTGGTCGGCGAAATCGACACGGCCGCGATTGACTTGGAATTGCTCTATCAGCACTTCCGGCGTAGGCGTTTCTTCCTTTTCCTTCGGTATCAACTCCGCCAGGTTCAGCGAACCGTCCGCACGGATGATGGCACGCGCGAACGGCTCGTCCAACGCGACCTGGCGGAATACGTAGCCGCTTTCCCACAACGAGGAAACCTGGAAATCGGCGGACAAACGCTTCAGCGCCACCAGCGGTTTGCCGCGCGCGACGCCGCGATCGCGGATGGCGATGTCGCGGATCTCCAGTTGGAAGGTAAAAGGATTGAACCTGATCTCACCCAGGGCCAGATCCTTGCCCAGTTCCGTGGCCACGTATTCGACGGCTTGGGAGCGCATGTACTTGGGCAATGCCCAGAAACCCAGCAAGGCGTACAGACCGACCAGCAGCGCCAGTGCGAGGGGGGCGAAGAAAAGCAGCCTGGATTTTTTCCAGAACGTCATGACGCCACCGCATGCCCGCTTGGGGGCGATCATCATGCAGTAGTTTTCGTTATAGCGGACAGGCCGGCTAAGCGGCATGGGTCGCAGATCGAGTTCCTCGAATCGTGCCCATGAATGCGCTTCGCTTGGTGCGGCATTCCGCACCGTCGATCCGGATCGAAGCGGGCTTCCCCCTCGTTTCGCATGACTTTCAGGGGGTTGACAGCGGGTAATGTTCGTACTGTACTAATAGTCACAGTACAGAAGACACAGTAGAGACGAACTAATGGCGCGCACCCAGGCATTGATGATCCAGATCGCCACTGGCGATCCCCGCCCCATCAGCAAGCAGATCGTGGATGCGATCCGCATGAAGATCGCCACGGCCGAACTGGCCACCGGCGACCAGCTGCCCAGCGTGCGCGGGTTGGCGCAGCAGCTGACCATCAACCCCAATACCGTGGCCAAGGCCTATGCCGAACTCACTACCGAGGGCTGGCTGGAATCGCGCCAGGGACTGGGCCTGTATGTGGCCACCCCACGCCAGCGTTTGAACGACGCCGAGCGCGAACGGCGACTGGACGAGGCGATCGGGCGCTTCCTCAACGACGTGATCGCGCTCGACTACCCGCCTGGCGAGGTGCAGGCCCGCCTGGAAGCCGAGTTTCGTGCGTTGGCGCCCCGCAAGACCGCCTGACTCCGCCACCTGATCCCTTCCTTTCGCCCGTTCCCGCTACGCACGAGACCGCCATGTCCGTTCCGCAAAACGAATACGTGATCGAAACCCAGGCGCTGAGCAAGCGTTACGGACGCAAGTTGGCGCTCGACCGCCTAGACCTGCGTATTCCGCGTGGACGCATCCACGCCATTGTCGGCGCCAACGGCGCCGGCAAATCCACGTTGTTCCGCGTCCTGCTCGGCTTCCTTCCGCAGACGGCGGGCCAGGCGTGGATCCTGGGGCGCGACAGCCGCAAGCTGACGCCCGGCGACCGCGAACGCGTCGGCTTCGTCAACGAAGAACACACGCTTCCCGGCTGGATGAAAGTGTCGGCGGTCACCAGGATGCACCGTCGCCTGTATCCGCGCTGGAACGAGGCCGCTTTCCGCGGCGTGCTGGACCACTACCACGTACTGCCGGAACAGAAAGTCGGCCAGCTCTCGCGCGGCGAGCGCGCCGGTTTCAACTTGGCCCTGGCGCTGGCGCAACGCCCCGAGCTGCTGGTGCTGGACGAACCGACCCTGGGCCTGGACGTGGTCGCCAAGCGCGCGTTCCTGGAATCGCTGATGTACAGCAATGCCGCCGACGAATGCACGGTGATCTATTGCTCGCACCAGATGGAAGAGATCGAGCGCGTCGCCGACAACCTGATCATCCTGGAGCGCGGACAGTTGAAGAACATGTCCGCACCCGACGACTTCTGCGCGCGGGTGACGCACTGGGTCGCCGACATTCCGTTCAAGGGCCCGGAGCCCTCCTCCGTGCCCGGCTTGCTGGAGGCGCAGCGCCTGGACGGCCTGCACCACTATCTGGTGCTGGACCAGGACGAGCGTTTCGGCGATTTCCTGCGCACCCACGGCGCACGCTCGGTGCAGAGCATGCAAGTGAGCCTGGATCGCGCTGTCAACAGCTTCCTGGCCAAGAACCACGCCGCGCCGCAAGCGCTCGCAAGCGCGTCCGCCTGACGCGGCGCCAACCCCGGAGAATCGGAACATGTGGGATTTGTTCAAGGCCGAAATACTGCGTTTCCGCAGCTGGGCCATCGCCTACGCCGCGCTGCAGCTGGTCCTGCTCGGCTTCATGAGCCGCGTGGTCGACATGGCGCAACAACCGCTGCTGGTCTACGAAGTCATAGGCGGTCTGTACGGATTGAGCGGCTTGCTGCTTGGGCTCTACCAGATGGGCGGCTACCGGCGCCCCAACACCTGGTTGAACCTGCTGCATCGGCCCATGCCGTCCTGGCGAATCGCCGCCGCTCTGTACGGCGCCGGCGCGCTGTTGCTGGCGATCGCCGTGCTGCTGCCGTTGCTGGTGCTGGCCGGTTGGCAGGAATCGATGACCGCGCGCGTGGTCGATACGCGCCATTTGCTGTTGGCGCTGTCGGGCTGGCTGGTGGCGCTGTGCGCTTATCTGGCCGGCAGTTACGCCATGCTGGCCAACAAGCGCTACAGCTTCTGCGCACTGGTGTTCGTGCTGTTGCTGGTGTTCTACAAGGCTGTGGGCATGGGCGCTATCGCGGTGCAATGCATGGCGCTCGCGTTCCTGGCGGCCATGAACCTGACCGCGTTCAAACCGGATCTGGACGCGGCGCCACGCAATCTTGCGGGCATCGTGGTCACCGCGCTGCCGCTGCAGATGGCGATGTGGTTCGCACTGGTGATGGTGGGCTTCGGAGTGGAATTCGTCTGGATAGCGCAGGGTTCGCATCCCAACAACATGGCGGTGCCGCTGCCGGGTGGCGAGAAAGAAGCGGAAAACGCCGAGGCCAAGGATCTGATGATCGCCGGGCTGAGAAACAGCGCCGATCCGCAGGCGCCGCTATGGCGCGAACAGGCCGGCATTTCCGAGATGTTCGGGATAGAGTCCTACCTGCGTGCGGTGCCGGTGCGCAACGAACTGACCAACCTGGCGCCGATGGAATTCGACGACACGACCCGCCGCATACGCTGGGTGTTCAGCCACGACGACATGCGTTTCCACGGCTACAGCCTGGTGGACAAGCGCCCGGTGGGCACGCTGGGCGTCGCTGGGCAGCAGCCGTTCCCCTCGCCTCCGCTACCCGGCCCCGACAGCGTCTTTTTCACCGGCGACACCGTGTACCAGTACTACGAAGACGACGAGTCGATGCTGCCGCGCGCGCATCTGCCGTCGGGCGAAGTCGTCACCGGTTACGGAAAAGTCGGCGACGATCTGGCGCTGCTCAGCAACCGCGGCCTGTATTTCTACGACGTGGAGGAATTCAAGAACGACGATGGCGTGCTGACGCCGCGCCAGCGCGTTCCGCTGCCGGGCAAGCCGGGCGACCTGATACGCATCGAACTGATGGAATTACTGGATGGATGGCTGGGTTCCTTCACCTACACACGCCGTTCGTACAACGCCGAGGGCGCATTGCCATTCCAGCAATTGATCAGGGTGGACTCCCAGGGCCACGTCGCCCACGTCGCGCGACGCGATCTGATCCTGGATTATCCGGTCGCCTGGCGTTACCAGAACTGGTACACCTCGCCTGCACTGTATTCCGCGCAAAGGGCCATCGCCCGCCTGTTCTCGGGCTACCTGCCGGACGAGGAAACCGACCGCCCCGCAGTGCCCCGCAGCGCCCGGACGATCGCCGCCGTGCTGATGCTGCTTTCGCTGCTGGGCGCAGTCTGGCGAACGCGCCAGACCGCGCTTGCTATGCCGGCGCGCATCGCCTGGATCGTGGTTTGCGGAGCGGTCGGCCTGCCCGCCTTGATGAGCCTCTGGTTGATCCATCCCAAACGCGAAGCGCTGGAGGACCTGCCGCTGGCGCAGGCCGCTACGGCATGACCCACTGCTGATCCAATTCCGGCCCGTCCTTGCACGGGTCCGCAGGAGAAGAACATGTTGAAGTTCCCGAAGAGTTTCGGGGGGCGGGCGGCCGTTGCCTCGATGCAGGGTATCCAGTGCACGCTCGCGGCCGCGGTTCTCACGCTATCGCCCGCATCGTCCGCATTCGCGGATGAAACGGCCGCTCTGCGCGCCGCTGTTTCCGCCGAACGCGTGCGGCCACGCGCGCCGCAACTGGACCGTACCCAGTTCCTCGCCAAGGCCAGCGTCGCGGGCGCCTGGCTTTCGCCCGATGGCCGGCATGTCGCCTATTTGCGGGAAGAAGGCAGCAATCGCGGAGTGTGGTTGCTGCCGACCGCGGGCGGTGCGGCGAAACAGCTGTTGCCGGACACCGAATCGGCGCAGTTGAGCTGGTCGAGCGACAGCCGTTGGCTGTTCCTGTCCTCGCCACGGCAATTGTCCGTGCTTGCGGCAGCCGGACAACCCGGGTCGGGCGTTATCGCCAAACTGGACGGAAGCTGGCGACGCGACTTTAAGGGCGCCGATCCGGCGCTTCCCGCGGCAGCCCTGGTCGTCGAGATTCCACCCAAGGTGTCGCGCCTGCCGCGCAAGTGGCGATTGCTGCGCATCGGCCTTGATGGCAAACCGGTCCTACTGCACGAAGACGCCAAACCCATCGTAGATTTCGCTTTCGGTCCGAACGGCCGACTTACGTTCGTAACCCTGGCCGAGAAAGACAAGTACGTCATCTACCGCAAGCAGGACAACCGGTTACGGCCGGCGATGCGCTGCGAAGGCTTGGATCGCTGCCGTATCGTCTCCACCCCCCATGCCGGCCAAGAACTCCTGCTGTCCACCAATACGGGCAGCGGTTTCCGGCGCCTGGCGTTGCTGGACCATCAAGGAAAACTGACGACTCTGCATACGGATCCGCGCGGTGAGGCTGATCTGGACGAAGTCGTGCCGGACCTGCGTACTGGGCAGCCTCTCATCGCCAGCTATCGCAGCACCGTGGCCGCGAACTACGGCCTGACGCCCGAGGCCCGCCGCCATGTCGAAGCGATAGAGCGGCGTTATCCGGCGCGCAACCTGAGCATCGAAGCGGGCGACGGCGGCAACGCGCGGTGGCTGGTGCGCGAGCGCTCGGGATCGCTGAAAGGCGCGCTGTTCCACCTTTACGATCCGGCCACCGGCGGTTTCCGCGACATCCTGGACGACATCGCTTTCCGGCACGCAGGGAAGATCGTCGCGCGGCCGCCGGAATCGGCGATGGCGCGCAGGATCGCCTTCACTTACCGCGCCTCCGACGGCATGCGCCTGCATGGTTTCCTGATGGTGCCCCCGGGGATCGACGTCGCGCGCGCGCCGTTGATGGCTCACGTGCACGGCGGGCCGTTCAACCTGGCGCGCCCGGAGTTCAGTTCGACCGGCCAGTTGCTGGCCAACCGCGGCTACATCGTCTTCGAACCCAACTTCCGAGGATCTACCGGCTTGGGCCGCGACTATCTTTTTTCGGCGCGCGGCGATTTCGGCAATGGCCGCGTGCAGCAGGACATCGTAGAAGGCGTGCGCTTCCTGCTGGCCCAGGGCATAGGCGACCCTTCGCGCGTGGGTATCGATGGCGCCTCGTTCGGCGGCTATTCCGCTTTGCAGGGCGTCACCTTCCAGCCGGAATTGTTCAAGGTGGCCATCGCCGCCGTGCCGCCCGCCGATTTCGGCTGGGTGCTGCGCTGGTATTCGCATTCGGCCGATCAGTTCACCGACGGCATTCCGATGTCCACCACGATGCGGCTGTTGTCGCTCGATCCCGCCGACCCCGGCATAGCCGAGCGCTTGCGGATGCAATCGCCTATCGCCAACGCGGGCAAGCTGTCGCGTCCGCTGCTGTTGCTGGCCGGCGCCGACGATGAGCGCGTGCCGATCCGCAGCGTGACCCACTACGCCGCCCAGCTGAAATCGCTAGGCAAAGATTTCAGCTTGTTCATCGATACCGAAGGCCGTCACCAACTGGAGGATCCGCGCACGCGCGAGGCCTATTTCTACCTGATGGAGGAGTTCCTGCACCGTCGCCTGGGCGGCGCGGCGCCGAAACCGCCCGGCAAGCCGTTGCGCGAACACCTGCGGCGCAACCTGCAGGTGAAAGGCAGCGATCTGTCCGGCCTCTAGGGCAACAACGCCTGCCCGGTCTCGCTATCGAAGAAATGCATGCGTTCGGCCGCATAGCCCAGGTGGACCTGGTCGCCCACCGCCGGCAAGTGATAGGGAGGCAGGCGGATCACCAGGTCGCAACCACCGCAACCCAGATTGAGGAAGGCCTCGTTGCCCACCGGCTCCACTACCTCGATCTTGGCCGGCAAACTGTCCGGGCTTGCCGGCCCCAGGTGCATGTCTTCCGGTCGCAAGCCGATGGTCAACTGCCTGCCTACATAGGCCTGCAACGCAGATTGCATGGCCGCCTGCCGCAACGGCAGTTCGACGCCCTCGCCGACGACCAGGCGCAGGCCATCGTCGCGCTGCTGAAGCTCGCCCCACAGCAGGTTCATTTTCGGGCTGCCGATGAAGGTGGCCACGAACAGGTTGGCCGGTTTCAGATACAGCGCCATCGGCGTATCGATCTGCTGCACCTCGCCGTCCTTCATCACCACGATGCGCTGCCCCAGGGTCATGGCTTCGACCTGGTCGTGGGTGACGTAGATCATGGTGGTGCCCAGTTGCCGGTGCAGGCGGGCGATCTCGGTGCGTACCGAGTGGCGCAGCTTGGCGTCCAGGTTGGAGAGCGGCTCGTCCAGCAGGAAGACCGAAGGCTCGCGCACCAGCGCCCTGCCCAGCGCCACGCGCTGGCGCTGGCCACCCGACATCTGCCCCGGTAGCTTGTCCATCATGGGCGTGAGCCCCAGCGTCTCGGCCGCCGCGGCGACCCGTTTCTCGATGGTGGCCTTGTCGTGCTTGCGCAACTTCAGGCCGAAGGCGAGGTTTTCGGCCACGGTCATGTGCGGATAAAGCGCATAGCTCTGGAACACCATGGCGATATCCCGGTCCTTCGGGGCCACTTCGTTGACCACGCGACCGCCGATGGAAAGGGTGCCGCCGGTGATTTCCTCAAGCCCGGCGATCATCCGCAGCAAAGTGGATTTGCCGCAGCCCGATGGCCCCACCAGCACCATCAGTTCGCCATCGGCGACTTCGAAACTGGCCCCGTGCACGGCTACCTGGCCTTTCTCGTATACCTTGCGGACGTTATCTAGTTGAACGCTGGCCATCATCTCTCCGGCGATGAAGTACTCACGGTCGCCGGCCCTCCCGGTGACTGCTGGCATGCTCGCGATCGCCGGCTGCGGCAATCGGGATGCAATCGGCTTTATTTCTGCCTTCGACCGGTTCCGCTGATGGAAGGCTTGCGGTATTCTGCCATGTAACCGTTTTCACAACGCAAACTCTGATTCCTGCCGATACATCCACCGACACCGCCGGAGGGGCCATGTCGAATATTTACCAGTTCCCGGACGATTTCGTCTGGGGAAGCGCCACCGCCGCCTACCAGATCGAAGGCTCCCCGCTCGCCGACGGCGCCGGCCCCAGCATCTGGCAGCGTTTCGCCCATACCCCGGGCCGCATGCTCAACAACGATACCGGCGATGTGGCCTGCGACCACTACAACCGCTGGCGCCAAGACATCGCGATCATGAAAGAACTGGGCATGCAGGCCTACCGCTTCAGCATTTCCTGGAGCCGGGTGCTGCCCGAGGGCCGTGGCCGGGTGAACCAGAAAGGCGTGGACTTCTACGAACGCCTGGTCGACACCCTGCTGGAGAACGACATCCAGCCCGTCGCCACCCTCTTCCACTGGGACCTGCCCGCCGCGCTGGACGACCAGGGCGGCTGGCTGAACCGCGACATCGCCGGCTGGTTCGCCGATTACGGCCGCCTGATGTTCGAGCGCCTGGACGGCCGCATCAAGCGCTGGGCCACGCTCAACGAACCGTGGGTGGTCACCGATGGCGGCTACCTGCACGGCGCGCTGGCGCCGGGCCACCGCAACCGTTTCGAAGCGCCCATCGCCTCGCACAACCTGATGCGCGCGCACGGCGCCGCGGTGAAGGCGTACCGCGAAGTCGGCAAGCACGAGATCGGCCTGGTGGTGAATATCGAACCCAAGTATTCGGCCAGCGACAGCGCCGAAGACCTGGCCGCGACCCGCCGCGCCGAGGCTTACATGAATCGCCAGTACCTGGATCCGGCGTTCTTCGGCACCTACCCCGAAGAGCTGCGCGAGATCTTCGGCGAGGCCTGGCCGGAGTGGTCGCAGGACGACATGGACCTGATCAAGCAGCCGCTGGATTTCATCGGCGTCAACTACTACACCCGCAACGTGTCCAAGCACGACGAATCGAACTGGCCGCTGAAGGTCGCGCCGGTCCGGCAGAACCAGCATACGTATACGGAAACCGGTTGGGAGGTATTCCCGCAGGGACTGACCGACACGCTGGTGTGGGTGAAGGAACGCTACGGCAATCCCAAAGTGTTCATCACCGAGAACGGCGCGGCCTTCTTCGATCCGCCCAAATCCGAGAACGGGCGCGTCCGCGATCCCTTGCGGCTCAGCTACTTGCGCCAGCATCTGCGCGCAGTGCACGCGGCGATCGAAGCCGGTTGCGACATCGGTGGCTACTTCGTGTGGTCGCTGCTGGACAACCTGGAATGGTCGCTGGGCTACTCCAAACGGTTCGGTATCGTCCACGTGGACTTCGAGACCCAGACCCGCACACCGAAGGACAGCGCACGCTATTATGCGAAAGTTGTCGCCAGTCACGGCGCAGCCTTGGCCAACGAGGACGACTGAGTCGGATGCTGCGGAATACTCTTTGTAACCATCGCTTGAAGTACTCCGCATGACCGCCGCGCCTGCTGCTTCGGCAGAACGTGCTTCTACGGAACGTGCTTCTACGGAACGTGCTTCTATGGAACGTGTGTTGCTCGCCGACATCGGCGGCACCAATGCGCGCTTCGCGCTGGCCGATACCTCGCTGGAAACGCCGCTGATCGTCGATAGCGTCGGGGAATTCGCTGTCGCCGATTTCCCTTCGCTTGCCGATGCCGCGCAGCATTACCTGGACAAGACCGGGGCGACCGCGCAAAACGGAGTGTTCGCCGTCGCCGGCCGCGTCGATGGCGACGAAGCCCGCATCACCAACCATCCCTGGGTCATCTCGCTTTCGCGTACGCGCGCCGCGCTGCGCTTCGACGACATCAAGCTGGTCAACGATTTCGCCGCGCAGGCGATGGCGGTGTCGCTGCTCACTCCGGCCGACGTGGTGCCGATCGGCGGCGCGCGCTGGTCGCCTGCGCCGGCGTCGGTGAACAAGACCTACGCCGTCATCGGCCCGGGCACCGGACTGGGCGTGGGAGGTCTGATCGTGCGCGACGGCCGCCGTTATCCGCTGGAGACCGAAGGCGGCCATGTCAGTTTCCCGCCAGGCACGCCGGAAGAGATCGAGATACTCCAGAAACTCTCGGCGCAGTTCGGCCGCGTTTCCAATGAACGCCTGATCTGCGGCCCCGGCCTGGTCAACCTGCACCGCGCCCTGAGCGAAATCGCCGGCGAAGACCCTGGCCCCATGCAACCGGCCGACATCACCGCGCGCGCCGCGGCCGGCGATCCGCGCTGCATGCGCACGCTGGATGTGTTCTGCGCCGTGTTCGGCGCCATCGCCGGCGATCTGGTGCTCAGCGCCGGCGCCTGGGACGGCGTATTCCTCACCGGTGGACTGGTGCCCAAGCTGCTGTCTTCGCTGCAGCATTCCGGGTTCCGCCAACGTTTCGAACACAAGGGCCGTTTCTCGCCGGCCATGGCCCGCGTGCCTACCCTGGCCGTGGTGCATCCACGCCCCGGCTTGCTGGGTGCGGCCGCCTTCGCAGTGGAAAGCTTCGGCGCGAAGTAACACTCGCCGGGACATCGAGGACTGACGAAGTGGTATTTCACTGGCATTTAAAATAGCCAGGAAATGAAACGCCGGAACGGCTAAACTCAGTAGAGCGGAGCACTCCCGCAGACCTATTTTGATAATTGGTATTGCTGTGGTCTGCTAGCGGAAAATCCCACTCCGCCTCCGCGTGCCTTCAACGGCCCCGGATCCGCTTGTTCCCTGCCCTTTTCTGCAGACCCAGCCTTCGCCATGACCCTGCATCCACGACTCCACCAAATCACCGAACGCATCCGCAAGCGCAGCGCCGATTCGCGGCGCGCCTATCTGGCCGGCATCGACGCCGCCCACCGCGAAGGCCCCAACCGCACGCGCCTGAGCTGCGGCAACCTGGCCCACGCCTTCGCCGCTTCGGGCACCACCGACAAGGGCCGGCTGCGCGCCGACATCACTCCCAACCTGGGCATCATCAACGCCTACAACGACATGCTGTCGGCACATCAGCCGTTCGAGCATTACCCGGAGATCGTGCGCCAGGTCGCCCGCGAACTAGGCGCCACCGCGCAGGTCGCTGGCGGCGTGCCGGCGATGTGCGACGGCGTCACCCAGGGCCGGCCGGGCATGGAACTGTCGCTGTTCTCGCGCGACAACATCGCCCAGGCCACCGCCATTTCGCTGAGCCACGACATGTTCGACGCCGCGCTGTATCTGGGCGTGTGCGACAAGATCGTGCCAGGCCTGCTGATCGGCGCCCTCGCCTTCGGTCATCTGCCGGCGATGTTCGTACCCGCCGGTCCCATGACACCGGGTATTGCGAACAAGAAGAAAGCCGAAGTGCGCGAGCGCTACGCCGCCGGCGAAGCGACCCGCGAAGAACTGCTGGAGGTGGAAGCGGCCTCGTACCACGCCGCTGGCACCTGCACTTTCTACGGCACCGCCAATTCCAACCAGGTATTGCTGGAAGCGATGGGCCTGCAGCTTCCGGGCACGTCCTTCGTCAATCCCGGCACGCCGCTGCGCGATGCGCTGACCCGCGCTTCCACCGAGCGTGCGTTGCGCATCACCGCATTGGGCAACGACTACCGCCCCATCGGCCATCTGATCGACGAGCGTGCCATCGTCAACGCCATGGTCGCGCTGATGGCCACCGGCGGCTCCACCAACCACACCATCCACTGGATCGCCGTCGCGCGCGCTGCCGGCGTCATGCTGACCTGGGACGACATGGACGAGCTTTCCCAGATCGTGCCGCTGCTGGCGCGCGTGTATCCGAACGGCGATGCCGACGTTAACCGTTTCGCAGCAGCGGGCGGCACCCAGTTCGTGTTCCGCGAACTGATCGACGCCGGCCTGATGCATGGCGATATCGCCACCGTCGTTGCCGGCGGCATGCGTGCCTTCTGCGACGAGCCCCGCTTGACCGACGGCAAGCTGGACTACACGCCGGGCGTTGCCAAGAGCGCGGACGAAGCGGTAGTACGCCCGGTAAGCGATGCTTTCGACCCGCACGGCGGGCTGCGCCTGTTGCGCGGCAATCTGGGCCGTTCACTGATGAAGATCTCGGCGGTGAAGTCCGAATACCACCGCATCGAAGCGCCTGCGGTAGTGCTGGACGATCCGCGTGCGCTCAACAAACTGCATGCCGCTGGCGTGTTGCCGCAGGATTTCATCGCCGTGGTCCGCTACCAGGGTCCGCGCGCAAACGGCATGCCAGAACTGCATTCGCTGGCTCCGCTGCTGGGTCTGTTGCAGAACCAGGGCCGGCGCGTGGCGCTGGTCACCGACGGCCGCCTTTCCGGCGCTTCGGGCAAGATTCCCGCCGCCATCCATCTCACCCCTGAAGCGGCGCGCGGTGGTCCGATCGGCAAGCTGCGCGAAGGCGACATGATCCGGCTCGATGCGGTGGCCGGCACGCTGGAAGTATTGGTCGATGCGGACGAATGGAACGCACGCAGTCATGCGCCCAACACTGCACCGGCCGCTCAGGATCTTGGCCGTAACCTGTTCGCCTGGAGCCGCAATCTGGTGACGCCTGCCGACCAGGGGGCGTTGTCGATTTCCTGTGGGCCGCCTTCGCCAGAGGGCGGCTGGGAATACGATGCGGAGTATGAGCTGGGACACGATCATGCTGCGGCTGCGGCGCCGCATGAAGACAAGGACGCTTGAAGCTTTTCCCTTCTCCCATTGGCGCCCGAAGGGTGTGCAAGGCTGAGAAGGTGGCGCGAAGCGCCGCATGAGGGTACGGCGAAGTCATGATGCCTGCGCCATTTGGACTCCGCCGTACCCTCACCCCAACCCCTCTCCCGTCGGGAGAGGGGCTCGATCTCCGGAACCAATCACGATGACCATCGAAAAACACCAGCAAAAAGCCGAACAACTCCTCCGCGCCGCCGGCATCCTGCCCGTGGTCACCGTGCACACGTTGGACGAAGCCCGCAAAGTATCCGCAGCGCTGCTCAAGGGCGGCCTGCCGGCGATCGAATTGACCTTGCGCACGCCGGTAGCGATGGAAGCGCTGGCGATGCTGAAAAAAGAACTGCCCGATATCGTGATCGGCGCGGGCACCGTGCTGACGGTCGAACAGATGGAGCAATCCATCGCCGCTGGCGCCGACTTCCTGGTCACGCCCGGCACGCCTGCGGAAATGGCGGACGCGCTGGCCAAGGCACCTATTCCGGTCGTGCCCGGCGCGGCGACGCCGACCGAATTGCTGTCGCTGATGGCGCGCGGTTTCCGCGTGTGCAAGCTGTTCCCAGCCAGTGCCGTGGGCGGACTGGCGATGTTGAAAGGCCTGGCTGGCCCGCTCTCTGACCTGAAGATCTGCCCCACCGGCGGCATTACCGAAGACAATGCAGCCGATTATCTGTCGCAACCCAACGTGGTCTGCATCGGCGGTTCGTGGATGGTGCCGAAGAACTGGATCGAGGCCGGCGAATGGGACAAGGTTACTGCCAGTTCGGCGAAGGCCGCTGCCATCGTCGCCAAGGTGCGTGGGGCGTAGTCCGCTATTCAGAGCTTCTTGTAGTGGCATGCCGTGCCGACCAACGTTCCATCCGGAATACCGGCAAGTCGGGAACGCCGTAGGAACGCCGTAGGAGCGACGTAAGTCGCGAATACATCTTCTTCCGGCAATCCTTCGCGACTTACGTCGCTCCTACGGCAATCGACATTCTTCTAGGGCGTCTCGGCTATCGCGCGCGCGGGCAACTTCAACACGCGCAACTCACCGTCCTTCCACTCCGCGAGCTGCCCGTTGATGGTCGTTCGCCCAGGGGCGTTCGGATACGGCCATTGCAGGATCAGGCCGCCGGTGGGTAGCTTCTTCAGGCCCGCATCGATCTCCAGTTCCAGTTTGCCGCGCTCATGGCGCAGCGAATAGCTCAGCTTGCCCCCCGGCGTGCGCAGGTCGCGGATGGCGATGCCCTTCCCTTCCAGCCAGTCCGTCGGAACCCCTGCCGCCAGCACAATACTGTCGTCCGACTCGCGCGCATAAGCGAACATATCCAGCGCCGAGCGCACAAAATCCGACGCTACCCACGCATGCGGCAGATCGCCGACGAAGAACGGTTTGCGCGGCGTGTGCGAGACCACTTCGGCCCACTGGTTCCAGGGCTGCGGCGCACGGTCCTTGAAGAAGAACTGCACCGCATCCCACGCGCGTTCGCGCCAGCCCAGGCGTACGAAGGCCGACACGTTCCGCCATTCGTAAGGCGTGTAATCCTTCCATTCGCGCGTACCGTTGCTGCGTTTCTCGAACTCTTTCCAATAGCGCTCGAAGGTCGCATCCAGCAATTGCTTCGGCATCCTGTCCTGCTCGCCGCCAGGGGCCAGACCGATGGTGGTCGAGGTGGCGTCGAAATCGCCCAGTTCCGCCGACCCCGGCAGGAAGTCGATGCCGTGCTGCCGCACCGCGGCCTGGAAAGACAGGTACAGGTCTTCATGGAACTGGTCGCGCGAAGCGGCGAAGCGCTTGGCGTCTTCGTCCTTGCCCAGCCAAAGGGCCACGTCCACCGCATCCTTGTAGCCGCGCAGCGCCCAGAAATTGTCCCAGTACGAATGCACCGGTTTGGCCGAATAGCCTTCGTGGCTGATCGACACCGGCATCATTCCGTAGAAGGCCGGGTTGAGCGCGCGATTGGCCTCGGTGCGCTCGCTCAGGCGCAATTTCTCCATGTATCGGTACGCGCCCAGCACGTGCGGCCACATCTGTTCCAGGAACGCCTTGTCGCCGTCGTAGCGGTACAGCTCGGCGATGTTGTAGATCAGTTCGCCATGGCTGTCGTTCTCCGGCACCGGGTCGCTGCCGCGGTCGTCCACGCAGCACGGCACCATGCCGTCCTTGAACTGGTACGGCGCATAGAATTCGACGTAGTCGCGCACTACTTCCTCGCGGCCCATGCGCAGCAGGCCTTCGGAGATCATCGCCCCGTCGCGTATCCAGCTGCGCGCGTACGAGCGCGTGCCCGGTTGCAGGCGCGGACCGATACGCGAGATCAGCATGTGCGCGGTGGCGGTACGCAACGTATCGACCAGTGCCTGGCCTTGCGACGGAACCTTGATCCGCACCTGATCCAGTTTTTCGCGCCACTGCGCGGCGGCCTGTTCCTGGGCAGTGCGGGCATTGAAACCGGTGGTGGCGACGTGGTCATAGGCGATGCCGCCTTCCAGCGGCAGCAGCCACGCTACTTCGCGGCTTTCCCCAGGCGCCAGCTTGATCCGGTACAGCAACGCACCGGAAGCCAGTCCTGTCGAGTCATCTTCCACTCTTGCCAGCTTGGCGTCCGTGCTGCTCCAAAGATCGCCACCCGCTTGCAATCGCCGGGCGATCATGCCCGCGTCGAAGGGCGTCGCCAGCATCGCATCCGCTGGCTCGACGGCTTCCACGATCTTATGCTGGAGCGTATCGGGCCTGTCGGTATCGCCGTTGATCCAGAGATGGGTCGGGGTCAGCTGCAGCTCGGTGATCGTACTGATGCCACCGGGAGTATTGAGGAATTGGCTGGGCGGATTGACCTGCCAAGGCTGCACTGCCAAGGCGAGCACGTAGTCGCGCGTGCGCTTGCCGGTGTTCGTCAGCCGGTAGCGTCCCACCAGTCTCGCATCGCCGGGCTTGCCTTCAGCGAACGCGGTCACGCGCAAGCCGAAATCGGCATGCTTCCAGTCGACGCTGGGAATCGGCAGATAGCCGTCCTGCAAGGATTGGCTCAACTCTACGTCGGCCCAGGTGACCAGCTTGCCATCGACCAGGATCATGGGCGCGATGCTGGGCGCGCCCTTGCCCAGTTCGATCGCACCGTCTTCGCCGATCAGACCCTGCTCGTGGCCGCCATCGATACCGACGATGGTCCAGTACGGCTGCTCGCCGACGAAGCCGCGCGGAAACCAGCCGCGCGGATTATCGCCAGCGACCGACTTGATGAAATCGTTGGGCGTCGCAGCGAACTGCAACGGCTCTATTACCGCCTCGGCAAGCCCGAACGATTTCCCAGGTCCGGCCGCCATACTCAAACGCAAATAACGCGCTTCGGATTCGGGAAGCGCCAGATAGTCGCTGCCGCCGTCGCCGCCCACGACGGTGCGCACGTCGCGCCAACGCGTACCGTCGTCTGAGAGCTGCAATAGATAATCCGAGGCGGATTCGCCTTGTTTCCACACCAGCTTCAGGCCGCCGAACTCGCGTTGCTTGCCCAGGTCCAGGGTCAGCCGCGGCTGCGTCGCGGCGGCGAAGTCCGCATACCAGGCCGTCTCCGGATCCCCATCTACTGCATTGCCGCCCACGCCGCTGCCATTGGCGACCGATACGCTGGCCGTGGCGGTGAGCGGCGAACGGTCTTCCGGCGCCAGTACAGTGAAGGTCAACTCGTCGAAGCAGACCGAGCCCTTGCCGCCTTCGTTGTTGTAAATGGTGAATTCGAGTTTGGCGCTCTTGCGCAGGACACGGTCGGGATCGGGACCCCAGGCCTTGTCGATATGCCGCTTCTGGTAACGCACGCCGGTCCATTGGTGCGGGTACTCGTACCTGGGCTTGTTCACCCACCACACGTTGTCGCCGCTGGCGTCGGTCACTTTGAACTGCAGATCGTTCTTCGGCGAGTCGCCGCGCAACTGGAAATCGAAGCGGTAGTTCTGCGGGTATTCCAGCGGCTGGTCGCGCTGGATGCCGACATAGCCGGAGACGCCGTTGTAATCGTAATCCAGGCACAGAGCCTTGCCCTTCGTTCCCTCGACCGTGCGCAGGCTGCCGCTGACCTGGTTGGAGGTGACCACGCGCCAGGTGGTTGGGTTGCTGAAGTCGTCGAGGATGCGGGGTTTTTCTTGTGCTGTTGCCGCGAACGAACCCAACCCGAGCAGTGCAAACAAACCATTGAAAAAGATTGATCCCGTCATTCCCGCGAAGGCGGAAGCGCTTTTCAACGGCGTAAGCCGGTCAACCCAGTGACTTTTGCTCGCGGCCATGCGCGGCAAAGAAAAGTCACTGGGTTCCCGCCTTCGCGGGAATGACGATTCGATTATTTCGCACAGAACAATCATCGTTATCCTTTTACGCTTCCCAGCAAC
This sequence comes from Pseudoxanthomonas sp. CF125, assembly GCF_900104085.1. Taxonomy (GTDB): domain Bacteria; phylum Pseudomonadota; class Gammaproteobacteria; order Xanthomonadales; family Xanthomonadaceae; genus Pseudoxanthomonas_A. Next base: position 450,128 of record NZ_FNLD01000001.1, on the reverse strand, counting down.
AAGCCCTGGATGTAGTACCGCTGCAGCACCAGGAACAACAACAGCACCGGCAGGATCGTCACCACCGAACCGGCCATCATCAGCTCGTAGTCCATCACGTGTTCGCGCGACAACGAGGCCAGCGCCACCGGCAGCGTCTGCAGCCGGTCGTCGCTCAGTACGATCAACGGCCACATGAAATCGTTCCAGGCACCGAGAAAACTGAAGATGGCCAGCGTCACCAGGATCGGCTTGAGTGCCGGCAGCACGATCTGGAAAAAGATCCGCCATTCGCCGGCGCCGTCGATACGCGCGGCTTCCAGCAGTTCGTCGGGAATCGTGCGCGCGTACTGCCGCACCAGGAAAATCCCGAAGATCGCGGCCATGCCCGGCACGATGGCGCCCATGTAGGTGTTGACCAGGCCCATCTGCTTGAGCAGCAGGAACAACGGCATCATCGCCACCTGCGCCGGGATCACCAGTGCGGCCAGCAAGGCCCGGAAGGTGCGGTCGCGGCCCTTGAAGCGCAGCTTGGCGAAGGCGTAGCCGGCCAGCGTGTTGAACAATACCGACAGCAGCATCACGCAGCTGGAGATGAGGAAGCTGTTGAACAGAAAGCGGCCCATGCCCGCGCGCATGAACAATTCGCGATAGTTGTCCAAGGTGGCGTGCGAGGGCAGCAGCGGCGGCGGGAAATGCCCCGCTTCGCCGGTCTGCATGAAGGACACCGACAGCATCCACAACAACGGCGCCAGGCTGATCACTGCGACCACGATCAGCATCGCGTTCACGGCCAGCGACCAGAGCGGACGACGCTTCATTCCACCCCCTTGCGGCGCGCGAACCACAGCAGCCCGCTGGTGGTCGCCACCATCAGCAGGAACAACAGGAACGCGACCGCCGAAGCGTTGCCCAGGTTCCACCATTTGAAGCCTTCCTCGTACATCAGGTACAGCACGCTCTTGGTGCTTTCCAGCGGCCCGCCCTGGGTCATCACGTAGGGCTCAGCGAACAACTGGAAATAACCGGCCATGGTCAGGATGCTCACCAGAAGCAGCACCGGCCCCAGCATCGGCAGGGTCACGTGGCGAAACTGCTTCCAGGTATTGGCGCCGTCGATGCGCGCCGCTTCGTAAAGGTCTTCCGGGATGCTCTGCAGACCGGCCAGGAAGATGATCATGTTGTAGCCGAAGTTCTTCCACACCGCGAACAGAATGATGGTGGGCATGGCCCAGCGCGGGTCGCCCAGCCAGTCGATGGCGTCGATGCCCAACGCCGACAGACCCCAGTTCACCAGACCGTATCTGGTGTGGAACAGATAACGCCAGATCACCGCCACGGCCACCACCGTAGTCACTACCGGCGCGAAATAGGCAGTGCGGAAGAAAGGCTTGAGACGTCCGACTTTGGAATGCAGCAGCAGCGCTGCACCCAGCGACATCGCCACTGATAACGGTACGCCCACGATCACGAAGTACAAGGTGTTGCCGAGCGATTTCCAGAACAACGGGTTCTGCAACAAGCCCACGTAGTTGCCAAGGCCGACGAAGCGCAGATTGCCCGGATCGGCCAGCGCATAGATGTCGAAGTCGGTCAGGCTCAGCGCCAGCGCGGCGACCACCGGCAACCCGAAGAATAGACCGATCACGGTCAGCGCCGGCGCCGCGAACAACCAACCCGCGGTAGAGGCCTTCATGGCGCACCCGCCTTGGCTGGATGGTCCAGCATCCAACGGCGCTTCTCCAGGAAGCGATCGGCGCGGCGGTCCATTTCCTCGGCGGCCTGGTCGATGGTCATGCGTCCGTTGGCGACCTCCTCGCCGATGATCCGCATCTCCTGCGCGATGCGCTCCCATTCGGGCACCTTGGGCGTCGGCACGGCACGCTCGAGTTGCTCGCGGAAGGCTTTGGCGTGCGGATCGTTGGCCAGCGCCGGCGTCTGCCAGGGCGAACGCCGCGGCGGCAGGTCGCCGGTGAGCTCATGGAAGCGGGCCTGCGTCTGCGGCAGGGAAAGATAGTGGATCAGCTTCCACGCCGCCGCTTTGTGCCTGGACTGGCGGAACACCACGAAGCTGGTGCCGTTGGCCAGCGATGCGCCCGGGCCGTTCGGACCGGGCAGCGGCATGGTCATCCAGTCGTCCTGCTGTGCGGCGGGCAAACGCTCCTTGAACTTGGCGATGTTCCAGGGCCCGGAGATGTAATACGAATAGAAGCCCTTGCCGAATTCGTCCCAGACATTGGAGATCTGGTTGTTGGTGACCACCGGCGCGAGCTTCTGGTCGAATAGTTCCTTGTAGAAGCCCAACGCGTGCTTGAAGCCGGCGCTGCGGAAATTGCCGTAGCGGCCGCCATCGCGCAGCAGCGGGTCCGGTTCCTGTATGGCCAGGCTCAACAGCGGCTCGAATTCGTTCAACGGCAGCAGGATCGCATAACGCTCGGGCCCCACTTCGCGCTTCACCGCCTGCATGGCCTTGCGCCACTCTTCCCAGCTGCGCGGCGGCGTGGCGATACCGGCTTTGGCCAGCAGATCGGTGCGGTAGAAAGGCAGGCGCGTCTCCACGTACCAGGGCACCGCATAGATTTTCCCGTCGACCAGGCCGCTGTCCCATACTCCGGGGAAATAATCGGGCACGTCGAAATCCGGCGTCGCCGCGATTTCGTCGTCGAGCGGCTCCAGCGCATCGAGCGCGGCGAATTCCGGGATCCAGGTGTTGCCTATCGGCGATACGTCCGGCAGCGACTCGCCCGCGAAGGCGGTCAGCAACTTCTCGTGCGCCGACAGCCACGGCAACTGCTGCAGGTCGACACGGATGCCGGGATTCTGCCGCTCGAATTCCGGTATCAACTGGGCGACCACTTCCCCTTCGTAGCCCATCGCCCAGAACGTGACCACTTCGCGGTCGTCGGTCTTGCGGCTGCAGGCCACGCAGAGAGCGAGCAAGGCAGCGATTACAAGGAGCGTGCGCAAGGCCATGGTCGTCCGCAGCCTCACACTCTTGCCGTCATCCCAGCGAACGCTGGGATCCATTTTGCTCTTACTTCAAAGTCGTTCGATTCATGCAAAGGGAAATGCAAAGTCAAAATGGATCCCAGCGTTCGCTGGGATGACGGCGGCGAAATACATGACACGGCCTGAAGACGGGCCGTGGTTCCATCCAATTTGTCTTGACTCGGCATCCGCACAGCTTACTTCGGCTGCTGCGGCCTTTGCGCAGCTTCCTCTTGCTGGCCGTCCGGATTGCTGCCGCGGGATTCGGCGGTGCCCAGTGCGCGCGCCGTAGCGGCCTTGGGATCGGCAGGAGCCTGGGCGGGCACGGGCTCGCCTTCCGGCGTGAGCCATCCGCCCTTGAATCCGGCGCGCTCCAGACCCTGCCTGATGTGCGCATTCTTCTTCATCACGTTCCAGACGAATCCGTTGCGGTAGTTGGCGATCATGGCCAGGATCGGCCCCTGGTCGATACCGATGTAGTCGCTGGACACCCAGCCCTCGCCCGGCACCAGCCGCCCGGTCTTGAGCGGGATGTCGTATTCGAAGCTGCGGTTGAACGAATCCAGGAAACCGTAGCTGGAATAGATGTATTCGCCGTAGCGGCTATGCATCTCCATGGTGGCGGGTATGACTATCTCCGGAGCGAAGGGCAGCGAGGCCACGGCGGCGGTCGGGGCGATGGTGCCGTCATCGAAATTCTCGCGCAGGCCCGCGCCCCGCGAAGAATAGTGGCGGAATTCGCGCTGCTCGCCGCGATAGTCCTGCAGCGTCTGCTGCGGACCGTCGCTGGCGGTCAGGCCCCACACGTTCTCACCATAATCCTTCCACTTCATCGGGTTGGAAATCGCGTACGAGCGTTGCGCCAGCGTGGCGCGGCGGCTGTTCTCGAAGTAATCGAGGCCGCGTTCGCGCATGTAGTCGTCCTGGATACCCTTGAAGTCGATCCAGACATGGCTGTACTGATGGCCGAGCGTCGGGCCGAACGCCAGGAACTCCTGGTCCTGGTACACGCCCCAGACTTCGTTGTAGGTACGCGTCCACACTTCCCATGCGTCCGGGCTGACCGGATGGGTAGGCGAACCCAGCGCCAGTACATAGACCATCATGGCCTCGTTGTAGCCGGCCCAGTCGTGCTTGATGAAACCGCTCTCCGGGTACCAGCCCATCGAGATCAGCGGCTTGTTCTGCTGCATCCAGGGCCAGTCCACGCGCCGGTAAAGTTCTTCGGCGACATCGCGGATCTCCTTCTCGCGCGGATCGTCGCGGTCGTAATACGACTGCGCGAACAGCACTCCCATCATCAGCAAGGCGGTGTCGACGCTGGACAGCTCCACCCAGCTGTCGTAGCGCTGGCCTTTCTGCATGTCCACGAAGTGGTAGTAGAACCCCTTGTAGCCGCCCTTGCCCGTGCGCTGCGGCCCTTGCGGCATGTCGCGGAAGAATTTGAGCGTCAGCAGAGTCCGATCCACCGCCTGATTGCGGCTGACCCAGTTGTTTTCGATGCCGATGGGGTAGGCGGTCAGCGAAAAGCCGACCGAGGCGACACTGGCGAACGGACGCGACGGAAACCGGTCGGGCGTCAGCCCGTTGACTTCGTTGGTGGTGTCCCAGAAGAACTGGAACGTGCGGCGCTCGATGTCGCGGAAAAGCGGCGGGAGTTCCGGCTTGACGTTCTGGGCGGGCACGACCGCCACTGGTTTGTCCGCTGGTTTTGGCGCTGCGGCGGGCGGTGGCGCCTTGTTGCACGCGGCCGCGAGGCCGATCAGCGCGCCCAATGCGATCGTGCGAACAAGTTTCGAATTTTCTGAATTCATCTTGCGATCCGTTGTAAACGTTTTCAACTTGAATCGAGGATCGGATCGCACGTATTGGGCAATCCATCCAGGCATTTCTACATTGCTGTTGGAGGAGTAGCCGCGCAGTAGCGGTCAATGAAGGCTTGCTGCATCGGCATGACGTCGACGCAGTCGGAGATCGTGCCACCGATGCTGGCCATGAATCGTGCCAGCTCTTCATCGGGCAGCTGGTCGACGAGCGGATGGTAACTCTGCGGCAGGATGCCCTGCCCGATCATGATCTGCACCCAGCTCATCTCCGCGAACATCTCGTCGGCATTGCGGAAGAAACGGCCGCTGTCGCGGAACAGGTCGATGCTGGCTTGAAGTTCGGCCGGTATCGACATAGCCGCGCATTGCCGCCAGAAAGCGGTGTCGTCGCGCTGGGTGGCGTGGTAATGCAGGATAAGGAAGTCGCGGATGCGCTCGAACTCGAAGCTCAGTTGCGCGTTGTAGCGATCCACCAGAACGTCGTTGACTCCCTCCCGGGGGAGCAGGCTGAGCAATCGCATGATTCCCACCTGGATGAGATGGATGCTGGTCGCCTCCAGCGGTTCCATGAAGCCGCTGGAAAGCCCGAGCGCGACCACATTCCTGTTCCAGAATTTCTTGCGCCGACCGGTGGTGAAGCGCAACGGTCGTGGATCGTCCAACGCGCGTCCATCCAGGTTCTTCAACAGCGTCGCCGTCGCTTCGTCGTCGCTGATGTGCGCGCTGGAATAGACATAACCGTTGCCGGTGCGGTGCTGCAGCGGGATACGCCATTGCCATCCCGCTTCGCGCGCGGTGGCCCGCGTGTAAGGCGCGGCCGGCCCTGCGTTCTCGCTGGGCACGGCCATCGCACGGTCGCAAGGCAGCCAGTGGGTGAAATCGATGTAGCCGGTTTTCAGCGTCTCTTCGATCAGCAAGCCGCGGAAGCCGGAGCAGTCTATGAACAGGTCGCCATGGACGACTTCCCCATTCTCCATCTCCACCGCGTCCACGAAACCGCTTTCGGCATCGAGCAGCACCCGGGCGACGATGCCCTCGGTACGCTGTACTCCCCGCCTCTCCGAATAACCGCGCAAGTAGCGCGCATAGAGCCCGGCATCGAAGTGGTAGGCGTAGGCGATGCTGGCCAGCGGAGATCCCGCGGGCACATCGGAAGCGGAGACCATGAACTTGCCGCGCGGCGCGGCCAGCGCGCTCAGCAGGTAGGCATCGATACCGGCTGCTTTTCCCGTCTTCGCCGCTTTGATCCAGTACTGATGGAACGGAAGCAGGCCCAACCCGCGACCGATCTCGTTGCCGAAACCGTGCATGTAGGAATCGCCCAACCGGTTCCAGTCGTTGAACTGGATGCCGAGCTTGAACGTGCCCTGGGTGTTGCGGACGAAATCGGCTTCGTCGATCTGCAGCAGACTGTTGAACAGCCTGATATGGGGAATGGTGCCCTCGCCCACGCCGACCGTGCCGATGGCCTCGGATTCGATCAGCCGTATCGCGCACTTGTCGCCGAGCACCTTCGACAGCGCAGCAGCCGCCATCCAGCCGGCAGTGCCGCCTCCGACGATGACGATGCTCTTGATCGCGTTTTCGCTCATCGCATGACGCTCTTCATGCAGGTACGACCCAAATTCGTCAACTTCGTTCCAGCCATTTCCGGCACTTTCGTCCTATCGCAAGACAAGACCCGCATTCGCGGGCCTCGTCTTTTCTCCTGCTACGCCAGCTGCGATTACCAGATCACCCGGACGCTCATGAACAAGGTGCGTGGTGGCGTGTACTGGGTGCCGTATCGGTTGACACTCGCCTGTGGGTTGTAGGTTACGCCGTCGCCAAAGACAGTTGTGTAGCCGCTGAAATTATCCGCATCGGTGGCATTGATCAGATCGCCTCGCACTTGAACCGTCACGTCTTCTGTCACCAGGAAATCCTTCGACAGTGACAGATCCAGCTGCTTGGTCCCCAACGTACCCGGCGCATCTATCGCCACCGCACGCGGCGGCGAAAAGTAGGGCCCGCCCACAATCTCGTTAATCGGCGGCGGCGTAGCCAGAGTTAGCTTGGCTGAAGCCGTGATGTTCCAGGGCAGATCATAGATACCAGTCAACACCAGGCGATGCTTGGGCACTGCCTTGAGGTCGATAAACGGATACTGTTCGATCGTCGCCGCATCGAAAGCGTAATGTTCATCACCGCCACGGTTGCCGGTCGCATCCGAGAACGTGTAGGCAGCCGAGACGCCCCAGCCGGATTCCTTGGTATAGGGCTTGTCGGCGGACAGCAGCAACTGCTTGGTTTTCGTCTCAATGCCGTTGTTACCGATGATCAATGCACCGAACCCGGGCGGCGAATGGCCCCAAGGTTGCGAACCGCCCTGGAAGAAATCCCCATTCGGATAGCGATTTCCCAGCGTGAAGACGAAACCTTCTTTGCTATGGATGTAAGCGATCGTGGCCGAAGTGTTCCATTCGCCGATCTTGTTACGCATACCCAAAGAGAACTGGTCCGAGTACGGCGTGACTAGGTCATTATTCAGCAGATCTATTTCGCCATTGCGGACATTCGAGGTCACCAGGCCAGCCAGCACATCGGTTCCATTGAGGAAGCTCGGGTCCCAGGCAACGCAGCTACCCGGAGTCGGCGTGCAGCCGGTCGTATCCGAGAACTGAATCGTGTATCCGGACAATGCGGACTTGACCTGTTCAAGGCCCATGTAGTCGTACAGATTCCGGTCATAGCTACGGCCCGCACCACCGAAGATCACGTGCCGCTCATCGTCGCCCAGGTCGTAGGAGAAACCAAGACGCGGCGCCCAGTTGTCCTTGTCGGCCTTGCGGTTGTTTCCCGTGCTGATGTAGTCGGCAAGATCGACACCACCCAGCGCAAGTTGCTCTGCATAAGTGGGCGTTATCGCTGGGTTGGTGCCCGGACCGGTCAATGCAGCCACTACTTCAGGCGGCGTTACGTGGTCTACGTATGAAGGAATTTCCTCGTAGTCCCAACGTATACCCAGATTCAACTGCAGTTTGTCGGTGACGTTCCAGTCGTCCTGGATATACAGGCCGAGCTGCTTGGACTTGGTGGTCACCGAGGGCGTCGCGCCAGCAAAAGGCAGGTTGAATCTGACCTGATAAGGAATAGCGCTGGTGCCGGCGGGCCCGGGCTGCGATCCGTCATTGACTTCGTAATAGAACGATGGGTTGGCGGTAGAGTTCTCGCTCTGGGTCAGATCGACTTCCTTGTACTTGATGCCCGCCTTGATGACGTGGTCGCCATTCCATTCGAAGCCATTGAAGGTGATGTCGTTCTGGACCGACGGCCCTTTCTGCCCCTTGCGTTGAATCGCCAACCCGCTGGTGGCGTCGCTGAAGATCAGAACGTCGTTCTGGTTCTGCTGGGCCGTGTAGATAGACTGATTGCCGATGGTGTAAGCCGTCGGATTGAACAGCACGTCTTCGTACGTGATTCGGAACTCGTTGAGGTAGCCCTCACCGTAATGTTCCCAATTCAGATCGTAGCGTTCTTCCGTATTGTCGTTGAGCTTAGCGGCCGACGCAGTGGTCAAGCCGCCTACGCTGTCGCGACTTTCCTCGTCGCGTATTTTTGCTGAAAACTCGAGCTTGTCGTTTTCACCGATCTCCCAGTCAATTTTCCCGAAGTACAAATCCTCCTTGAATGGCCGAGTGATCGGGCCGAATTGACTCTGCACATCTTCAGGCAGGAAATCCGCATACGTACGGAATCGATCCGGTACGGCGACCGGATCGGCGGTCAGGATGAAGCCCTTCCCTTCGTAGCTGACGAAGAAATGCATCTTGTCCTGGATGATCGGACCGCCAAGAGCAAAACCATACTCATTCTGGTGGGTTTTCTGCTTCTCTTTACCTGGAGCCTTCTCGCTCGCGTATTCAGTGCGCCAGCTCGAATCTGTATGCCGACCGAATACTTCGCCGTGGAACTCGTTGGTACCGGACTTCGTCGCCGCGACGATCGCAGCCGAACCCACTTGGTCGAATTCGGCCTTGTAGTTCGAGGTGATCACTTTGTACTCGCCGATCGCCAGCTGCGGGAACGGATTACCCGCGCTTTGCTGCTGGCCCGACACACCACCGAACAGATAGCTCTTCTGACCGACGCCGTCGATATAGACGTTGACCGCACTGGTGGTCTGCGCACCGCCACGGATATCGCTATGGCCGGAACTGTCGGTGGAGAACTGCATGCCCGGCACGGTGTCCGCAAATTCCAGGAAGTTACGCGTGAGCTGCGGCACCGTGTTGATCTGCTTAAGCGATACATTGTTGCCGACTTCCGAAGTCTTCACTTCCGTCAACGGCGGCGCAACCACCGTCACCGTATCCAACGTGGTCGCGTCGCCTGTGGCCGGAGCGGCGGCAGTGCCGCCCAAATCGAGGCTGACCGAAGTAGCCACGCTCAGGGTGACTGTTTGCTCGGTGCCAGGACCGGCATCGACTTGATAAGTACCTGGCGGCAGGCCTACCAGCGAGTAGGAGCCATCGGCATTAGGCATGACCCTACGGACCGAGCCAGTGGCGGTGTTCTTCGCCGTCACCTGGGCTCCGATAGGCGCCTTGCCGCGCAGAGTCGCATTGGAAGACTGGGCGAAGGCGGGGGCCATGCTCAGCGTCAGGCAACTGGCCAAAGCACAGGTAAGCAACTTGCGTGTGGGACGGATGTTGCGCGGCTTGCGGTTCTTCATGACCTCTCCCCTCCCAGGGTATGCAAACTAAAATTGGAAACAGCTATGGAATCGGTTACATCGACAGGAAAAAATATTCGGCTCAGGAACTTCCGGATTGGGTATTCCGGCGTGTTGCGTGGATACTGGATTCGCGCACGATGAGTTCGGGCACCAGGGTCTGCAGCGTGGACGGTTGCGATTCCTCGGACTCGATCGACTGCAGCAAGCGGGTGAGCGCCAACCCGCCCAGCTCCGCGATACTGACCCGCATCGTGGTCAAAGTAGGGTGAACGAAGCGCGCCAGCGGAATGTCGTCGAATCCGGCCAGCGCTATGTCCGCGGGGACTTTCACTCCCGCTTCGTTGAAGGCGTAGAGGCAACCCAGCGCCATCATGTCGTTCGCAGCGAACACCGCATCAGGACGCTGCTTGGAAGCCAGGATCCGCTTGCCGGCTTCGTAACCGGAGGATTCGTCGAAATCGCCCGGCAACTCGATAGGCTGCGCATCGGGCAGATGCTGCGCCAGTGCGGTGCGATAGCCACGCAGGCGCTCGCTGGCGTCGAAGTTGTCTTCGGGACCGCAAATGAAAGCGATGCGCTTGTGCCCGGCTTCGGCCAGATGCTTGACCATGGCCGATGCGCCGCCGAAGTTGTCGATGCTCAACACCGGATAGGTGGCGTCGGGCAGATGCGTATTGATCAGCACCGCCGGCAGCGCCGTCGGCAGATTGTCGGTGAGGAAGCCGGGACGGTCCGCGTAAGGCGACAACACCAGCAGGCCGTCGACGCGGCCGCGCATCGCGCGCAGCGCCTCGCCCTGCTCTTCCGGATGACCGTGATAACTGGAAACCAACAGATGCTGGCGACGCGCGCGGGCGACCGCATCGATACCGCGGATCAGCTCGGAAAAGAATTCGCCGTATAAATCCGGCAACACGACGCCGATGGTCTGGGTACGGCGGCTGCTGAGGCTGCGGGCAGCGGCATGCGGCTGATAGCGAAGCCGATTTGCGATCTCCGTCACATGCTTGCGTACGCCTTCTGCGACATTCTCATGCCCGTTCAGCGCGCGCGACACGGTGGCGACGGAGACCGACGCTTCACGTGCAACATCCTTGATGGTGACATTGGTTCGCGCCATTCCCGCCCCTCCGCGGTTACGACTGCTCTAAGTGGCGGCGACTGTAAACGTTTCCACGAGCGTATGTAAAGCTTTCATAAGTCGTGCTCGCAATCCGTTATTTTTCAGTTACTTGCAGAGCATAATCCGGTCGAATTAGTGCCGCAGCGCAACATATTTGGCCGGCCTGGCGGATTATCGCCGGCCGGCCGATTGCGCCTGTCATCGCCGCTTATTGCGCGGTCACTTCGAACTTGGCTTCAAGATTGTCGACCGAATTGCCCCCAGCGAACACCGTGAAACTGCCTGGCTCCACGACCGGTTTCATGTCCGCTCCATAGAAGGCCAGGTCATTTGCGGTCAGGGTGAAGGTCAACGTTTGCGACTGCCCGGCCTGCAAGTGGACACGGCGGAACCCGCGCAGCTGTTTTACCGGGCGCGTGATGCTGGCTACATCGTCGCGCAGGTAGAGCTGCACCACTTCGTCGCCCGCGCGGTCGCCGGTATTGGTGACGGTGACTTCCGCCTGCAGCGTGCCGTCGGCCGCGATCTTTTCCTGGCTCAAGCGCAGTGCGTCGTAACGGAAGCTGGTGTAGCTGAGTCCGTGTCCGAAGGCGTACAGCGGCTTCCACGAGACGTCCAGGTACTTGGAGGAATATCTCTCCTCCTCGCGCGGCGGACGGCCGGTGTTCTTGTGCGCGTAGTAGATAGGCACCTGCCCGACATTGCGCGGGAAGGTGATGGGCAGGCGCCCGGCCGGGTTGTAGTCGCCGAACAGGACATCGGCCAGCGCATGGCCCGCTTCGACGCCGGGGAACCACGCCTCCAGGATCGACGGCACCTGTTCCTGCAGGCTATTGACCGACAAGGGTCGGCCGTTGAACAGCACCGCGGCCACCGGCTTGCCGGTCTTCTGCACGGCCAGCGCCAGTTGTTCCTGCACGCCCGGCAGATCGAGCGAAGTCCTGTTGTTGGCTTCGCCGCTCATGTCCTCGGCTTCGCCCAGCATCAGCAGTACCGCATCGGCCTGCCCGGCAATGCGCACCGCTTCGGCGATGCCAGTGGTATCGGCAGTGTTGATTTCGGCGCCGCGCGCATAGAGGATTTTGGTTTCCGGGCCGACCGCGGCGCGGATGCCGGCAAGCGGCGTCACCACATCTTCGGGACGGCCCATGCCCGCCCAGCTGCCCAGCATGGCGCGCGGGTTGTCGGCCAGCGGACCGATCACCGCTAGCGTGCGTACTTGCTTGGACAGCGGCAGCACGGCGCCTTTGTTCTTCAGCAACACCATGGATTCGCGCGCCATGGTGCGCGCAGCGTCGCGATGGTCGGCGGTAAGCGTCTGGCTTTTTTCCAGCGACTCGTCGCAGTTCCGGTACGGATTATCGAACAAACCCAGCCGGTACTTGGCGCGCAACACACGGCGCACCGCGTCATCAACCGTAGCTACGGGAAGTTTCCCGGCGCGCACCGCCTTGGGCATGTCCTTGCGGTAGATGTCGCTGACCATGTCTATATCCACGCCGGCCTCCAGCGCGCGCCTACCTGCCTCGGCGGGATCGGCGGCGATGCGATGGTTCATCAGTTCCATCACGCCGGTGTAGTCGCTGACCAGCACGCCATCGAAGCCCCATTCGCCGCGCAGCACGCCGTTGATCAACGGGCCATTGGCGTGCATCGGGACGCCGGCGATCTCGTTGAAGGAGGCCATTATCGATCCCACGCCCGCATCGACCGCTGCGTGGAAGGGGGGCAGATAGACCTCGCGCAGGGTGCGTTCGGAAATATCCACCGTGTTGTAGTCGCGGCCGGCTTCGGCGCCGCCATAGGCGACGAAATGCTTGGCGGTGGCCAGGACGCTGTCGGCAGCGCGCAAGTCGTTGCCCTGGAAGCCGCGCACTCGCGCTACCGCCATCACTTGGCCCAGATAAGTGTCTTCGCCCGATCCCTCGACCACCCTACCCCAGCGCGGATCGCGCGCTACGTCCACCATCGGCGCATAGGTCCAGTTGATACCGTGCGCGGTGGCCTCTACCGCACCCACCCGGGCAGCCTTCTCCACGGCGACCGGGTTGAAGCTGGCCGCTTCGCCCAACGGCACCGGGAATACGGTGCGATAGCCGTGGATCACGTCGAAGCCGAACAGGAGGGGGATGCCTAACCTGGATTCCTTGACCGCGATGCGCTGCATATCGCAGGTCAGCTTTACGCCCTGCATGCCCAGGAACGAACCCACCTGGCCTTTGCGCACCTGGTCGGTACCGGCGGCCTTGGCCTTGGGTCCGGTGTCGTTGCCGATGCCGGGCGGCTGGTTCAACTGGCCCAGCTTTTCCTCCAGGGTCATCCGCGCGAGCAGGGAGTCGATGAAAGCCTTTTCCGCGCCATCGGAGGGTTTTGCCGCTTCGGCGGCCAGCACTCCCAAGGGCGCCAAGGCCATCATCCACAGTGCCAGGGAACTCCGGGCACGTCCTCCACGATTCCTCTTCCGATGCGTCGCTTTCATTTCCCGGCTCCTCCTTCCAGATTTTCAGGCGGGCAAATGTAAACGTTTTCAGGGAAGGGTGTAAGTCGCACCGCAGCAGTTTTGGAAAGTCAGCCTGACTCGCCCGGCGCCCGCGCGTGGATCTGCAGCGCGTGGATGTCTGTGGTCATCATTTCCCCCAGTGCCGCGTACACGGACCTGTGCCGGGACAGAGAACTCTTGCCGGCGAAGGCTTCGCTGACTATTTCAACGCTGTAATGGCCCCTGCCATCCCGCGCACCGGCATGGCCGGCATGCAGATGGCTGTCGTCGTTGACTACCAGATGGGTAGGCACGAAAGCAGCCTCCAGCGCTTCGCGGATGCGGGCAAGCCGGCTGTTCGGCGCCTGGCTGCTCAAGGGAGTACCTTGCGGAACGGACGCACTTCGGTCCGCGCATAGGCGCCCGCTTCCACATAAGGGTCGGCATCGGCCCAGGCGCGCGCGGCCTCCAGCGAGTCGAATTCGGCGATCACGATGCTGCCGCTGAAGCCGGCCGGGCCCGGATCCTCCGCATCGATCGCCGGGCACGGCCCTGCCAGCAAGAGCCGGCCTTCATCGCGCAACGCGGTCAGCCGCGCCAGATGCGCGGGGCGTGCAGCCATCCGCTTGGGCAGGGCATCGACCGCGTCGTATCCTTCAATGGCGTACCACATCCGATCTCTCCAGGATCCGTTCCAGCCTGAATTGTACGGTGGCGCGGCAAGCCAGACGCTGGACACCCGCCCCGTCACCGCTTACTCTTGATCCATTGCACGGCCGGAAGCAGCGGCCCGCCCGGACCCGGCTCATTCGCCTTCAGGCTCATTTGCCAGCAGTCCCGTCGACCGATTCGCTGCCCCCACCCGCCCGGGCCCAACGACCTCTCGCTGTCTGCCGCCACGTGCCTTGGCGTGCATTGCCTGCTTGATGTGTGGGAATGCGATCGCACTGCGACGCAATGTTCAGCCGTAATACCCAAGCGTGTCGGCCCCAGCCGCGCGATGCCTGCAATTCATGGCTTATTAGATGACTTCCGACCTCGCGCAAGACGCGAATCCGCAAATCGATACGCACAAGCAACAGCAGCCGGCCCCTCAGCAACATGAGATGCCGCTGGCGATGGTGCATGGGCAGGCCGTGCTGCAGATTCCGCAGGACCTCTACATTCCGCCCGACGCGCTGGAAGTGATCCTGGATGCGTTCGAAGGCCCGCTGGACTTGCTGCTGTACCTGATCCGCCGGCAGAACCTGGACATCCTGGACATCCCGGTGGCCGAGATCACCCGCCAGTACGTCCAGTACATCGGCGTGATGCAGGACCTGCGCTTCGAGCTGGCCGCCGAGTACCTGGTCATGGCCGCGATCCTGGCCGAGATCAAGTCGCGCATGCTGCTGCCGCGCCCGGTCAGCGAGGAAGGCGAAGAAGGCGATCCGCGCGCCGACCTGGTGCGCCGCCTGCAGGAATACGAACGCTTCAAGCAAGCCGCCGAAGACCTCGACGCCCTGCCCCGCCAGGACCGCGACACCACCCCGGTGCAGGCGCATGTGCCGGAACGCGCCGCGGTCCGCCTGCCGCCGCCGGTGGACCTGCGCGAGATGCTGCTGGCCCTGCATGACGTGCTCAAGCGCGCGGATCTGTTCACCGGACACGCCATCAAGCGCGACGCGCTCAGCGTGCGCCAGCGCATGGGCGATGTGCTGACGCGGCTGGAGGACGGCAAGTTCCACCGCTTCGAATCCATGTTCACGCCCGAAGAAGGCCGGCAGGGCGTGCTGGTCACGTTCCTGGCCATGCTGGAACTGGCCAAGGAACAGCTGCTCGACTTCGTGCAGGAAGCGCCGCTGGCGCCGATCTACCTGAAGTCGCTGGCCCTGAACAACACCAACGAACCGCTGGCGTTCTCCAGCGAATTCGATGACGGCGACGCCGCCAACGACAACTGACCGACACCCAGAAGCCAAGCACCGCATGGATCAAGCGCTCATCACCCGTATCGTAGAAGCCGCCCTGCTGGCCGCCAATCAGCCGCTGACGCTGGCGCAGCTGCACGGCCTGTTCCCCGAAGAACAACCGGCCCCGCCCGGCAGCGTCGAACAGGCGCTGGAACAACTGCGCGAAGCCTGCGCCGAGCGCGGCGTGGAACTGGTGGAAGTCGCTTCCGGCTTCCGCTACCAGGTGAAGGAAGAAGTGCACGGCTGGGTGTCGCGCATGTGGACCGAGCGCAAGACCAAGTACACCCGCGCCACCCTGGAAACCCTGGCCCTGATCGCCTATCGCCAGCCGATCACCCGCGGCGAGATCGAACAGGTGCGCGGCGTCGCGGTCAGCAGCAACACCATCCAGGCGCTGGAAGAGCGCGAATGGATCCGCGTGGTCGGCCACCGCGACGTGCCCGGCAAGCCGGCGCTGTTCGGCACCACCAAGATCTTCCTGGATTATTTCGGCCTGAAGCGGCTGGACGAATTGCCGCCGCTGTCGGAGCTGAAGGACATCGGCGAACTGGAGCCCCAGCTGTTCATGGATGACGCGCCGGTGCCGGCCGGCCTCCCCAGCCCCGAAGCAGCGCAGGAAAACGACACGGCCGAGGACGGCGAAGAATTGCAGGCCGCCAACGATGAACCGTCCGGCGCGGACTACGCGACGGACGATGACGAACAAGACATCCCTTCCGAAGACGATGCTTTCGAAGAAGTTTCTTCCGAAGCGATCGCCGATGAAGAACATTCCTTAGAGAACCAGGACGAAACCGAAGGCGCCGATGCGGTCAGCCAGGATTCGTCGGAGCAGAAACAATGAGCGACACCCCCCGCAACAAGCCCTCCCTGGGCAAGCTTTCGCTGAAGCGCGGCGACGCCGCTGCCGAAACCGGCGAAACCACCAAACTTTCCGAGCGCCTGCACAAGGTGCTGGCCCAGGCCGGCCTGGGCTCGCGCCGTGCGCTGGAGCAGCGCATCGCCGACGGCCTGGTCAAGGTCAACGGCGAAGTCGCCCAGACCGGCATGTCGGTCAAGGGCGGCGACCGCATCGAACTGGACGGCAAGACCTTCGTCGCCAGCGCCCTGACCGAACCGGCCCGCGTGCTGCTGTACAACAAGCCCGAAGGCGAAGTGACCACGCGCGAAGACCCCGAAGGCCGCCCCACCATCTTCGAAGCGTTGCCCGCCTTGAAGGGCGCGCGCTGGATCGCCATCGGCCGCCTGGACATCAACACCACCGGCCTGCTGCTGCTCACCACCGACGGCGAGCTGGCCAACGCGATGATGCACCCCTCCTACGAAGTGGAACGCGAATATGTCTGCCGCGTGCGCGCGCCGGAAGGCATGGAGACCGTTCCCGACAACCTGGTCGATCGGCTCGCCCGCGGCGTCGCACTGGAAGACGGCCCGGCCAAGTTCGATGTGATCGAACGCATCGGCGGCACCGACTCGCACGACTGGTTCCGCGTGGTGGTGAAGGAGGGCCGCAATCGCGAAGTCCGCCGCCTGTGGGAATCGCAGGGCTGCCAGGTCAGTCGCCTCAAGCGCACGCGCTACGGCAAGATTTCCCTGCCGCAACCGCTGCTGCGCGGCCAGTCGCAGGAACTGCCCGACGTGCAGGTGGAAAAGCTCCGCGCCGAGCTGGGCCTGGAAACCGGCGCCCCGCCCGCACTCACGCTGCAGCCGGTGATCGGCCAGCGCAAGGCGGCCAAGTCCACCGTGCACATCGGCGCCGGCCGCAGCACCGGCCAGGCTTACGTCAACGGCCACAACACCGCCGATGAAGGGCGCGAGTTGCGCCGCTTCGACCATGTGCGCGAAGACCGCGGCCGTGGCCGTTTCGGCAGCAAGAAACCGCACGGCGGCCTGACCGTCAGTGGCGAAGCGGCGGCCAAGCAATCGCAGAAACCGTTCAAGTCGCGCCCTACCAAAGGCCCGAAGCCCCTGCCCGACGGCAATCCCGCCGCGTTCCGTAGCTGGTACGTGCCTGAAGGCGTAGACACCGGTCCGACCGGTCACCGCAACGCGGGTCCGCCGAAGCCTTATGGCAAGAAGCCAGGTGGTCCGCGTCCTGCGGGCGCCGGTCGCCCGGGCCCGGGTGGCGGCCGTCCCTATGCGGCGCGCAGCGAAGGCAACTTCGGCAACGAATCGCGCGGTCCGCGCGGCGCCGGCCCCAAGGGTCCGCGTCCTGCCGGCCAGGGCGAAGGGCAGCAGCGCGCACCGCGTCCTTACGGACAC
This sequence comes from Pseudoxanthomonas sp. CF125, assembly GCF_900104085.1. Taxonomy (GTDB): domain Bacteria; phylum Pseudomonadota; class Gammaproteobacteria; order Xanthomonadales; family Xanthomonadaceae; genus Pseudoxanthomonas_A. Next base: position 432,802 of record NZ_FNLD01000001.1, on the reverse strand, counting down.
CCGGGCAATGCGCCGAGCTTTCCTTCCGATCACGCCAATCCCGGTGCTTACAACCCGTATGGCCAACAGCCGCGCGCTCCGCGTCCGCAGGGCGCGCGTCCGGGCGGCAACCGGCCGCACAACAACGCGGGGCCGCGTCCGAACGGTCCACGTCCCGGTGGCCCGCGCGGCGCCGGACGCCCGCCGGGCGGCAATCGCGGTCCGCGCGGCGGCGGCCACGCCTGAATCGCGAGGGTCATCGCTAAATGAATAAAGGGCGCTCAGGCGCCCTTTTTCTTTACTTCACTTCATGCCCGCCTCACATTGCGCCGGCAGTGTGCGCCTATCCGACAACCGGCACGGCGCATCGATGGCAAACAACAGTACTCCGCATTACGACGCGATAATCGTGGGCAGCAGTTTCGGTGGCGCCGCCTGTGCGCTGGCGGCGCGCGAAGCCGGCCTGCGCGTGTGCGTGCTGGAACGCAAGCACGACCCGGGCGAACGCCTCCACACCACCGGCATCATCGTCAAGGAGGCCGCCGAGGACACCGCGCTCAAAGACCTGCCCGCCAACCTGGTCCGCAGGATCGACAAGGTGCGGCTGTACTCGCCCAATCTTCGCAGCGCGCTGCTGTCGGCGCCCGGCTATTTCTTCCTGACCACCGACACGCCCAACGTCATGCGCTGGCTGGCCCAGCGACAGCGCGACGCAGGGGTGGAACTGCGATTGGGTCATTCCTTCCAGGCCGCGCAACGTACCGATGCCGGATGGCATGTGGATGGCGTGGGCACGGCGCGCTATCTGATCGGCGCGGACGGCGCGCGTTCGCGCGTGGCCGAACGCTTCGGCCTGGGCAGGCCCAGACGTTTTCTTTACGGCATCGAGTACGAGTTCGACGGGATCGCGTTGCACGAGCCCGACACCCTGCATTGCTTCATCACCCGCCAGTTTGCGCCCGGCTATATCGGCTGGGTCGCGCAGACTCCGACGGGTGTGCAGGCCGGTCTGGCGATGCGCTACGATCCGGCGGCCGCGCGCGCGCCGGACATCGTCGGCTTCCTGGATCGCGTCGGCGGTCTGGTAGGTCTGCCGGCACGGCGCCGAGCCGACGCGGTACGCGCAGGACTCATTCCCTGCGGAGGTCCGGTGGCGCCCTTGGCGTGCGATGGAGTCATCCTGACGGGAGACGCCGCGGGCATCGTTTCCCCGGTCACCGCTGGCGGAATCCATTCGGCCTGGCGCCACGGCTGGCTGGTCGGTCGCGCACTGGCGGGCGCTGCCGGAGACGGCGCTGCCGAGGAAATCGCGATCGGTCAGGCGCCGCGGTTCCGCAGCAAACGGCTGTTGCGCTGGGCCTTCGATCACGCGCAGATGGATTGGCCCTTCGACCTGCTGTTGAGGACCGCGCCGCTGCGTTGGGCCGCCGAACGGATCTACTTCCACAAGCGCGGTACGGCCGGGACAAAGCAGTCTGAAAGCAACGCGGCCTGAAAGCCGGTACCTGCCGGCGCGGCACGATGAGAACCGCTCTCATTCCCTCGGTTACAATACGCCACCGAAAACTCTCTTCACCTCCGACGTTCCCCATGTCTTCCGCTTTCGGCACCGAGACGGTGCTCGACGTCCGTCACTGGACCGACGACTACTTCAGCTTCACCACCACGCGCGACGATGGTTTCCGTTTCGACAACGGCCAGTTCGTGATGATCGGCCTGCAGGGCGCCGATGGGTCGAAGCCGCTCATGCGCGCCTATTCCATCGCCAGCGCCAACTGGGAAGAGCAACTGGAATTCTTCAGCATCAAAGTGCCCAACGGTCCGTTGACCTCGCGCCTGCAGCACATCAAGCCCGGCGACACGATACTGGTCGGCAAGAAACCCACCGGCACGCTGCTGATCAGCGACCTGCACCCCGGACGCAACCTCTATCTGCTGGGCACCGGTACCGGGCTTGCGCCCTGGTTGTCGATCATCAAGGATCCGGAAACCTACGAACGTTTCGAGCGCGTGGTCCTGACCCACGGCGTGCGCCACGTGCATGACCTCGCCTATCGCGACTACTTCGAAAAGGAACTGCCGCACCACGAGTTCCTGGGCGAACAAATCCGCGAGAAGCTGCTCTACTACCCGGCCGTCACCCGCGAGGAGTTCGTCAACAAGGGACGGCTGACCGAACTGCTGGAAAGCGGCCGCATGGCCGAGTCGCTGGGACTCCCACCGCTGGACCCGGAACACGACCGCGCCATGATCTGCGGCAGCCCGCAGATGCTGGCAGACCTGCGCGGCATCCTGGATGCGCGCGGCTTCGTTCCCGCACCCCGCATCGGCACCGCTGGCCAGTACGTCTTCGAGCGCGCCTTCGTCGAAAAGTAAGCGCGGCCCGCCGTAGGTCGGGGCTACGCCCCCGACGCACGTAGAGGCGGAGTATCCGTACGTCGGGGGCGTAGCCCCGACCTACTCAGTTCAATGCGGATTCGATGTCGCCCGCGATGGATTCCGGCTTGTCGGTCGGCGCATAGCGTTTGACCGGCTTGCCGTCGCGGCCGACCAGGAACTTGGTGAAGTTCCACTTGATCGCGTCGATACCGAGCAGTCCGCCCTTTTCCTTTTTAAGCCATTTCCATAGCGGGTGGGTGTTGGCGCCGTTGACTTCGATCTTGGCGAACATGGGGAAATCCACGTCATAGGTCAGCGAGCAGAAGTTCTTGATCTCTTCTTCGTTGCCTGGCTCCTGGTTGCCGAACTGGTCGCAGGGGAAGCCCAGCACCACCAGTCCGCGCTCGCGATAATCCTGCCAGAGCTTTTCTAGACCGGTGTATTGCGGGGTGAAACCGCACTTGGAGGCCACGTTGACGATCAGCAGCGCCTTGCCGCGATAGTCGGCCAGAGACACGTTGTTGCCATCGATGTCGATGGCTTCGAATTCATAGGCGGTAGTCATGATTGCGCTCCGGACAATAGCCTATGAGACACCCGATACGGGCAATGGGCAAGTCCGCGCAAGTGCGGCCCTGTGCGTCCGGTGCGAGGATCGAATAGCCTATGCCGTACGAGCGCAGAACGGTCCCCGCCCATGCAGGCAGCTTCCGACCCTAACTCCCTGGCCACCCTGTATATCCACGTGCGGATATTGCTGGGCATGATCGTGGGCCTGGGACTGACCCACCTGCTGCGGCACCTGGCGCGCATCGTCGAACGCCCCCAGGTGCGGCGGATCTACTGGGTGCACCTGGTGTGGGCGCTCTTCATGTTCATCTACCTGCTGCATTTCTGGTGGTGGGAGTTCTACCTGTCGCACCAGACGCGCTGGAATTTCAATCTCTATCTCTTCGTCACCGTCTATGCGCTGCTGCTGTATCTGCTCTGCGCGCTGATCTTTCCGGAAAGCGTGGACGACTACCAGGACTACCGCGATTATTTCTATTCCCGCGGGCATTGGTTCTTCGGGTTGCTGGCGGTGATGTTCGCGGTGGATGTGGTCGATACCGCCATCAAAGGCGCCGACTACTTCCGCCACTTCGGTCCTGAATACCTCATGCGCAACACCGGCTACATCCTTGCCAGCCTGGTCGCCATGAAGACCCGCAACCGGTATTACCACGGCGCTTTCGCCGTGGTGGCCCTGCTCTACGAATTGTCCTGGATCCTGCGCCGCTACGAAGCCCTGCAGTTCTGAGCGCGTCCGGCGCGATCAACGCGCCGTCTGCGCCCGCACCGGTTCGGCGAAGGGCTTGATGCCCAGCGCTTCATCGATCTCGCTGGGGTAATAGGCTTTGCCCTGGTGGATGACCAGGGCCACCTTGCGGATATCGGCGATATCGACGGTCGGATCGCCGTCCACCAGCACCAGGTCGGCGCGCTTGCCCACCGTCACCGAACCGCGATCGGCCGTGGTGCGCGTGTACTTGGCGCCGTTCCAAGTGGCGATCTGCAGCACTTGTGCGGGGGTAATGCCGGCCTTCACGTAAAGCTCAAGCTCGCGCTGCAGAGTGAAGCCGGAGATCTCGTCGGTGCCGGCCACGATGGGCACGCCAGCCTTGTATAGGCGGCCGACGAACTCGACCAGCTTGTCGAACGACTTCCCGTACAGCGCCTCGGTGGCGTCGTCGGGAATATCCATCTCGCCGACCCGGCGGCTGCGCTGGATGTCAGGCGGCAGATGGTCGGCCACATCGGCCACGATCGGCGACAGCTCGCCTTCGCGCTGATGGATGAATTCGAAGGTGGCCAGCGTGGGATCGATCACGATCTGCTTCTTCGCCAGCAGGGCAATGAAGTCCTGTACGGGCTTGGAGTCGAAATCCAGTCCCGCGGTCTTCTTAGCCACCAAGTAGAAACGCTCCAGCGTGCGGGTGTCGGTCTCCGGGGTAACGAAGAAGTTCAGCATCACCTGGTTGATGTGCTGGATCTCGTCGTAACCCTGATCCACCGCGTCCTGCGCGCGCATGAAGGCGGGAATGTGGCCGCTGACCCGCAGGCCGCGCTGGTGCGCGTAGGCGGCGGTGTCGCGCAGGATGTCCTTGGGGAAAGAGTTGTAGATCTTGACCTGCGGGTAACCGTGGTCGGCGTACCAGTCGACCGCTTTCTTGGCTTCGTCCAGGTTCTTGATGACGAAGCCGTTGCGCGCCGACATCTTGCTTTCGCCTTCGATGAAACCGGCCGGCACCACGCTGGGGCCCAGCAGCTTGCCCTCGCTCAACTGGGCCATCAGCTGTTGCAGAGTGGTGTTGTCGTTGCCCATGTCGCGGATGGTGGTGATGCCGGCCGCCAGGTGCAGGCCGCCATCCCAGGGACCGAAATGCGCATGCATGTCGAACAAACCTGGCAGCAGCACTTTGCCGTTCGCATCGATGACGTTGTCGGCCTTGGCTTTCTCATCGCCACTGTTGGAAAGCGACACTATCTTCCCATCGCGGATAAGCACGTCCGAAGCCGTGCCCAACGTCGCTTTCTCGCTGTCGAATATGCGCGCATTGCGGATCAGCGTGGTACCCGCAAGAGAATGGGCCAGGCGTTGTTCCATGCCTATCAGCACTTCGCCCTCGGCCTGCTTCTGGCGCGTTTCCAGCGCCATGGCGTTGGATTCCCAGCCCTCTTCTATCAGCTGCAGGAAACCGGGATAGATGAAGGCGAACAGGCGCGGATCGGCGTCTGTGGTGGCCCAGGCGAAGGTCGGGGTCAGGCCCACGCCGGTCATCGCCACCAGCTGCACCGTGCGCTTATCGTTGCCGTGCGCGACTTCGGCCTCGGCGATCTTGCGCACTGTCAGCGTGCCGCTGGGAATCAGCGGCAGCTTGCCGTCGCCGCGCTTGGCCAGCGCCGACATCGCCACCGAGAAACCGGCCGGCGTACCGCCCAGGGCAGAGTACAAGGCCGTACCGGACACCGACTGTTTGCCTTGATCGGAGGTCGACTTCCACTGCGCGTTGTTGCCCACACGAGAGAACGTTTCGTCCACCTTGGCCCCGAACGTAGAGGTGCCGGTGACCTTGTACTGGCTGTAGGTGCCGTCGGCGGCCAGTTTGTATTCCTCTTTCAGTTCCGGACCACGGCCGTTGTCCTTGAAGATGAAATCGACGTGGGTGGTGCCGTCGTCGTCCTTGCGCACGACCTGTTCGCCTGCCTTGGTGCCGCCATCGACCAAGGCCACGTAACGGAGGGTTTCGGCCGCCGCCGCCGGGCCGGCAAGGAACAGCGCAAGGGACAGGCACAGGACATGCTTCATCCGGAGATCTCCAAGGGGAAGTAAAGAGTGGGCCAGAACGGCTGCCCTCGAGCTTATCCCAGCCCCGCACCGGCCACCCCTGTCTTTCGTCACAGGTGCGGCATGGGGGCCATCGGTTAGCCTGTAAAGTCCAACTCTGTAAGGAAGCTGCAGAATGACCACCCGTCTTGCCCTGGCGCTTGCCGCCTCCCTTGGACTTGCCATGCCCGCTTATTCCCAGGCCGCAACACCGGCCGCCGCCGAAGCCGCCAAGGCTTCAAACCCCTTCTTTTCCGAAAGCCCCCTGCCGCTGCACTATCCGCAGTTCGACAAGATCAAGGATTCCGATTTCGCGCCCGCCTTCGACGCCGGCATGGCCGAGCAGTTGAAGGAAGTGGACGCGATCGCCAACAACCCTGCCGCGCCGACCTTCGACAACACCATCCTGGCGATGGAGAAAAGCGGCCAGGTGCTGAACCGCGCGCAGACCGTGTTCTTCAGCCTGGTCGGCGCCGACACCAACGACGCGCGCAACAAGCTGCGTGCAGACTATGCGGCCAAGTTCGCCGCCCACGGCGACGCCATCGCCTTGAATCCTAAGCTGTTCGCCCGTATCGATACGCTGTACAAGGCGCGCGATACGCTGGGCCTGGATGCCGAAGGCGTGCGCCTGATCGAGCGCTACCACACCGATTTCGTGCGCAGCGGCGCCAACCTGTCCGAGGTCGACAAGGCCACGCTGAAGGGCATGAACTCGCAGCTGGCCGAACTGGGCAGCAAGTTCAGCGACAACGTGCTGAAGGAAGTCAACGCCTCGGCCGTAGTCATCGACAGCGCCAAGCAGCTGGACGGCTTCACCGAAGAACAGATCGCCACCGCCGCCGCAGCCGCCAAGGAACGCAAGCTGGAAGGCAAGTACGTCATCGCCCTGCTCAACACCACTGGCCAGCCGCCCGAGTCCGAACTGACCGACCGCGCCACCCGCCAGAAGCTGCACGAGGCCTCCATCGCGCGCGGCAGCCACGGCGGCGAATTCGACAACCGCCAGATCATCAGCAAGATCATGAAGCTGCGCGCCGACCGCGCCAAGCTGCTGGGCTACCCCAACCATGCGGCTTACGTGCTGGAAGACGAAACCGCCAAGACCCCGCAGGCGGTCAACGATATGCTGGGCAAGCTGGCTCCGCCGGCCGTGGCCAATGCACGGCGCGAAGCGGCCGACCTGCAGGCCATGATCAAGAAGGAAGGCGGCACTTTCGAACTGGCGCCATGGGACTGGGCGTTCTATTCGGAAAAAGTGCGCAAGGACAAATTCAACTTCGACGAGTCGCAGCTCAAGCCGTATTTCGAACTCAGCAACGTGCTGGAAAACGGCGTGTTCTTCGCCGCCAACCAGTTGTACGGGCTGACCTTCAAGAAGCGCACCGATCTGCCGGTGTACAACCCGGACGTGACCACCTACGACGTGTTCGATGCCGACGGCAAGCAGCTGGCCATCTTCATCGCCGACATGTACGCGCGCCCGTCCAAGCGCGGCGGCGCGTGGATGAACTCGTACGTGTCGCAGTCGGGCCTGACCGGTTACAAGCCGGTGGTCGCCAACCACCTCAACATCCCCAAGCCGCCGGCCGGCAAGCCCACGCTGCTGACCTGGGATGAAGTGACCACCGCGTTCCACGAATTCGGGCATGCGCTGCACGGCATGTTCTCCAACGTGGAGTACCCCTACTTCACCGGTACCAGCGTGCCGCGCGACTTCGTCGAGTATCCCTCGCAGGTCAACGAGATGTGGGCCGACTGGCCGGCGATCCTGAAGAACTACGCCAAGCACCACGAAACCGGCGCGCCGATGCCGCAGGAACTGCTGGACAAGGTGATCGCCGCATCCAAGTTCAACCAGGGCTTCCGCACCACCGAATACCTGGGCTCGGCGATGCTGGACCAGCGCTGGCACCAGATCACCGCCGACCAGGTGCCCGACGCGTCCGGCGTGATGGCTTTCGAAGCCGCCGCGCAGAAAGCCGACGGCACCGACTACGCGCCGGTGCCGCCGCGCTACCGTACGCCCTACTTCAGCCACATCATGGGCGGCTATTCGGCCGGCTACTACGCCTACATCTGGTCCGAAGTGCTGGACGCCAACAGCGTGGAATGGTTCGAGCAGCATGGCGGTCTGACCCGCGCCAACGGCGACCATTTCCGCAAGACCCTGCTCTCGCGCGGCGGCAGCAAGGACGCGCTGCAGCTGTTCCAGGATTTCGCCGGCCATGCGCCGAAAATCGAGCCGTTGCTGAAGAAGCGCGGATTGGTGGCCGATGCCGCCGACGGCGCCAACCCGACGCCCACCCCCGAAGCACCCAAAAAGTAATTCCTACCATCCTCGTTGTGCAGGCACGCCACCTTCGGGTGGCGTGCCTGTTTTGGGATCCGGCCGCGGCGGCCCTCACCGTTCGCGTAAAGGCCGGCTCAAATCCAGGAAGATTTCGCGCGCGGCCACGCCTTGGTCCGGTTGATCGATGAAGAAACCCTGCACGCCCAGGCCGTACAGCTGTACGGCCTCGGCGATCACCGACTGCGGAATCCCCTCTGGCGTCTGCGCGAGGAAAGACTCTTCCGCGCGCAAGGTGTAGGGATGCACCTGCAGTCCTGCCTTCAAGGCCCAGCCGAGCATCGGATGGACCAGGCCTGTTCCCTGGCTTGCCAACTCGGCCTTGCCGTCGCGATTGACATCGACCTTCACCGACAACGGTTGGCGCGGCAGCAGGTTGCCCTTCCAGGGGCCGACGCCGCTGGCGTAATTCGCTTTCATCCACTGCAGCACCTGTTCGGTGGCGAACGCACCGTACAGCGTATTGGCGTTGATGCCGCCCTCGACCTGCCCGATCAGACCACCATATAGCGCAGTGAGATTGGCGCCATGGCTGGCGTTGTAGACCACGTCATAGGGCTTGGCCGCGTAGAAATCGTCGTACAGCTGCACCAGCGGCAGATCGACGCCAGCCGCAGGCATCCAACGCTTCTCCAGTTCGATCAGGTTCTCGAACTCGAAGCTCTGGATATAGACCTGCGCCGGATTGGTGAAACCTTCCGCCACCAGGGTTTCGATCAGCTTGGCGCCCAGCGAGACCGCGATGGGACTGCCATCGATGCGGCGGCCCTCTTTGGCGAAATAAGTCGGGTGCTTGGTTTCCGGATACACACCGATGCGGCGCCCGCCGCGGCTCTCCTGCTTGGCCAGCTGCACCACTTCAGCGAAGGTCGGAATGGCGTACTGACCGTCGAAGCGGGTATTGCCAGGACGGAGCTGCGGAATGCGTTCCTTGGCGCGCAGCGTCTTGATCTCTGCCAGGGTGAAATCTTCGGTGAACCAGCCGGTCATCGCCACGCCGTCGATCAGTTTCGTGGTCTTGCGGCCGACGAACTCGGGGTGGGCGGCGACGTCGGTAGTGCCGGAGATTTCGTTTTCGTGGCGGGCGATCAACACGCCGTCCTTGGTGGCGACCAGATCCGGTTCGATGAAATCGGCGCCCTGCTGGATGGCCAGACGATAGGCCGCCAGCGTGTGCTCGGGGCGGTATCCACTGGCGCCACGGTGCGCGATGACGATAAGCCCCTGCTTGTCGTGCACGTGCTGGTCGGGTTTATAGGAGTTCACGGCTTCTTTCGCGAAGGCAATGGCGGCCAATGAGAACAGGGCGCATAAGGATAATGCACGCACCAGCGCTACGCGGTTCGGTCTCTTGTTCATCGGTTCGTCCTTTTGGGAGATCGGGATGCCGGGCTTCCCCCTCAAGCCGACGCGGCCAGCCTCGAACACGCAGATTGCAGCCGCTTTACCGAATGGCTTACATCGCATGACCCGCATGCGACGTGTGATGCCGGCCCACTATCTCCAATGAAGACAGGAACTTGTTCCGAACCGTGCCGCCGACGTTGCGGCGCCCCATTCCGCTGAGCGCCGCGCAATCCGCGCCTAATCCAGCAGCTTTTGTTGCTGACCCGAAGTCTCCGTCCAGTGGTAGCGGCCGGTAGCCGGGTCGTACACGCGATTGGGCGCGATCTGGATCATGCCATTGACCGGCTTGCCGTTCGCGTCCAACAGATTGGCCGGCTGCTTCCGTGACCCGGATTCGGTCGGCACTTCACGTGCCGGCCCTTTGCTGGGAATCGCAGCAGGCGCCTGCGGGCGCTGGTTGGGATCGCTGGCCACCTTGGGCGTCTGCACGGATTGCGCCTGATCGAGCTTGGGGCCGATACCGCTATTGCTGGGCGGCGTGACCGGCTTGGCGGTGGGCACGGTGGGCTGCTGCAGTTGCTGCGACAAGGCCGGCAGCGCGGCCAGCCCGATCAGCGCGGCGAAAACCAGGGGAATGGGTTTCATGAGGTGGCTCCGTTGGAAGGAATAGCCCGACCGTAATCCCCTCTACCTTCACGCACCATGAAAAAGCCGGTTTCAGCGTGGGGCCAGATAACCGCCCTTCACCCCGCCGTTGGACAGCACCACCTGCCACAGTTGTGAATTGCGCGTACGGAAAGTGGCCATGGACGCGGACAGATAAAATCGCCACATGCGACGGAAGCGTTCGTCGTAGCGTGGATCCGGCGGCCAGGCGTGTTCCACGTTGTCGCGCCAGGCCTGCAGCGTGCGGTCGTAGTCGGTGCCGAAGTTGTGCCAGTCCTCGATGACGAACAGGCCCTCCACCGCCTGCGCGATCTGCGCCGTGGAGGGCAGCATGGAGTTGGGGAAGATGTAGCGCGCGATCCAGGGATCGGTATGGTTGACCGAACGGTTGGTGCCTATGGTATGCAGCAGAAACAACGCCCCCGGCGGCAGGCAGCGGTGCGCCACTTCGAAATAGCCGCGGTAGTTCTTGACGCCCACATGCTCGAACATGCCGATGGACAGCGCCGCATCGAACGGCTCATGCAGCTCGCGGTAATCCTGCAGCCGGATTTCCACCGGCAGTCCGGCGCACAGTTCGCGCGCGTAGTCGGCCTGCTCCTTCGAAATGGTGATGCCCACCCCGCTGACCCCGTAACGCTCGGCGGCGAATTTCAGCGCCTCGCCCCAGCCGCAACCGATGTCCAACACGCGCATGCCCGGCTGCAGGCGAAGTTTGCGGCAGGTCAAATCCAGCTTCGCCTCCTGCGCCGCGTCCAGCCCTTCCAGCACGCGCCCGTCGGCCTGTGTCCAGTACCCGCAGCTGTAGACCAGGCGCCGACCCAGCATGGCCGCATACAGATCGTTGCCCAGATCGTAGTGGCGCTCCCCCACTTCCCGGCTGCGGTTGCGGTTCTGCAGGTTCAACAGGCGCGCGCGCAACGCGTCCCAGAGTTCGCCGGCACCGTGCACACGCTGCTCCAGCCGCGCCTGCAATAGATGGAACAGCAATCCGTCCAGCGATTCCGCATCCCACCAGCCGTCCATATAGCTTTCGCCCAGGCCCAGCGATCCCTGCCCCAGCACCCGCGCATAGAAATGGGGATCGTGCACTTGCAGATCCCACGGGCGATCGCCGTCGATCCGCACATCCGCATCCGCGAGCAGATCGGTGACCCGTCGTTGGAAGCGTTGCTGCGACATGGCCCAGGCCGGATGTCAGGATTTGGCGAACAGGCCGGCGTACTCGGGGGCGACGTAGGGCAGCAGTACCGCCGCCGGCACGTCCACTGTCTGCGTCCCGTCCGCGTACGGGCCCACCTGGTAGGGCGGGAATACGAAGCGCAACGCGATCACCTTGCCTTCGGCGCCGACTATCGGCTGGAACTGGCTGAAGTTATCCACGTCCGGCTCGGTGCCTTCGTCGATCATCTTGTCGGCGCTGCGCACGAACTGCAGCCGTTCCTCGGGCGGCATTTCGTCGGCATCGGCGCGCACGGAGACGCTGGTGTGCAGTTGTTCCCGGATGAAGGCGCCGATGGAGGCCCAACCTTCCACCTTGGGCACCAGTTCCTTGGCCGTCAGCAGCTTGTTCTGCGGAGGCAGCCAAACGAAACGCGCCACCAGCGGTTCGCCATGCGCGCCCCCGGTGTAGCGGCTGCCATCGGCGGCGACCGCCACCAGCTCCGGCGTTTCGGCGACTTGTTCGAAGCTGAGCGACAGTTCGTACGGCGCCGATGGCTTGTCGTTGCCGAATCCGGCCACCGCCTGCATCAGCTCCGCCCGCGCCGCGTCGGAATAGGCGGCGACGGCCTGCGCCAGACCCGGATACTTGTTGAGCGTCGGCGGATAGCTGATGCCCACTATGTAGGCATCGTTGGTTTCGATGACGTCCTTGAGCTCGGGCACGGCGGGCGCGCCCGCAACCGGTGCCTGCGCTGGCGCGGTGTCGGGTTGCGCCGGGGGGGCGGGCGTGTCGGCTTCGCGCCTGCAGGCGCCGAGTGCCAGTACCAACAGGAAAAACAGGGGGAATTTCGACACGGATCGCACGACCAGACTCCTTCCAGGGAATGCATACAGTTTATGCCGCGACGCAGCAGCGCGACAGCCGCAATTCCGGGCGGCGCTGCTCTTCGTCGGCGCTGCTCTTCGTCGGCGCGGCCCTTCAGTCGACCAGATCGGCGTACTCGGGATGGTGCTGGACGTAGGCGGCCGAATAGGAGCAGGCCGGCACCACCCGCAACCCTTCGGCGCGCGCGTACTCCAGCGCGGCCTTGACCAGCTCCCCGGCAATCCCGCGCCCGCCGATGGCTTCGGGCACGCCGGTGTGGTCGATGGTCAGGCGTCTGCCGTCCCGGCGGTAAAGCAGCTCCGCTTCGTGTCCTTCGACCCGGACAGCGAAGCGGTGAGAGGCGGGGTCGTGGGCGATGTCCAGGGACATGGGGCTCTCCAGTGGGGAATGCGTCACGGCTGGATTGTGCCGTAGGCGGTTCAGGGGCGGCAAAACTGGACGTGGCGCGTCACATTCGGGCCGGCCAATGCCGCTAGCCCCCGTCTTTCAACGCTTTCAGTGCAACGACTCACAGTTGGCACGATAACTGCTTTATCCCTCTCAAGAGCAAACACACGGGGAACGGCAATGAACTTCGACGACGCAACCATCAACAACAACGACAATTCGTCCAGCGACTTCACCCTGCTGGAAGGTCTTTACCAGCTGGCCGTCACTGGCCACACCGACGACTGGGAATTCGAGCGCCTCAACAATGCCGTATACGAGCGCCTGCTCTCTTCCTACAACAGCGGCGTCGATATGGGCATGCACGAAACCGCCAATCCGATGAACCTGGCGGGCTGAAACTCCTTCGTTATCCGCAACACCGGTTCGACGATATCGCTACAACGCAATAACCAGAACAATAAGACGACCTGTACACAGGTCCGGACGCAGGTGACGGGGGTCGCCTGCGTCATTTTTTTTGGGCCAGATCCGCCTCAGCGATTGTCCCGCTTGCCCTGGTTGCGCCTGTCCTGCGTGCCCGAGCTGCCCTGTATCGCTTTCATCCTGCTTTCGGCCGCATGCAGCTCCACCGCCTTGTCCGCCGCTTCGTTCGACTGGAAGCCGGGGTCGGCCGCTGGCGTGTGATGCGGATCCAGCAATTGCCAGGGCTGCGTTTCCCGATCGTGCGCCTGCTTCTGTTCCAGCAGCTTGCGGGTACTGGCCAGGGCCTGGCGCGGGGTGACTTTGCGCGTAGCGGCCTTGCTCGCGCGCTTGGCGGGCGCCGATCTCGCAGCGGGCTTTGATGGGACCGGCTTGACCGGCGTCTTCCTGGCCGTAGCCGTCGCCTTCTTCACCGCAACTTTCTTTGTCGCCGGCTTGCTGGCCACCGCCTTTTTAACGGCTTTCTTGACGACTGTCTTTTTTGCGACGGCCTTCTTGGTTACGCCCTTGGTTGCTTGCTTGGCTGGAGCCTTCTTCGCTGAAGTCTTCTTCACCGCCGCCTTGACGGCCTTTCGCGGCTTGCTTGCCGGCTTCACAGCTTTCTTGGCGACCTTCTTCGCAGCCTTGCCTTGCACTTTCTTTTTTGCGGGCGCCTTTTTGACGGCCTTGGATGTCTTGGCGGGTTTGCGGGTGACCATCGCTTACGATCTCCGTTGGTGTCTTGTGGCTATTCGATAGCACGCAAAACATTCAGATACGGTGATCGCCGTGCGGAACAGTTCAGGTCAGAAGGAAGGACTTTGCAGTTCTTGCAGAAAATGCTGCAGCACCTGCGGCCGCATGATGATCAGGAACATGACGCCGTAGGCGGCGCCCGCAAGATGCGCGCTATGGTTGATGCGGTCGCCGCCGCGCCGGTCCATCCAGATGCTGTAAGCCACGTAAAGGACGGCGAAAATGATCGCGGGCAAAGGAATGAACAGCACGAAGATCCGCTGCCACGGCGCCACCAGAATGAAGGCGAACAACACCGCCGACACCGCTCCCGAAGCGCCCAGGCTGAGGTAGTTGGGGTTGTGCTGGTTCTTCAGATAGGTCGGCAGAATGGAAACCACCAGCGCCGAAAGATAGAACACCGGGTAGACCCAGACGCCCGCAAGCCCGGTCATCAGCGCCTCGATCTGCCGACCGAAGAAGTACAGGGTGACCATGTTGAAGATCAAGTGCATCAGATCGGCGTGGATGAAGCCGTAAGTCACCAGTCGGTCGTACTGCTTCTGCTTGTCGATCGCCGGCGGCCACAGGATCAGCCGGTCGGCCAGCTTGCGGTTGTTGAACGCGATCCACGACACCACGCAGGTGATGGCGATCAACGCATAGGTAATTGGGGTTTCCATCAAACGGCTCCGGCGGCGCGGTAGTTGTCCTGCATCGGGTAGCGCCACGCATACAGTGCGAATGCCAAGGCCGCGATGAAGGCGAACACGGCGAAGAAGAACATCAGAAATGCATTCTCGCTCAGTCCTGTACTGGCGATGCGTGAAATCACCGCCTCATTGCGCACGCTGACATTGGTCAGCAGCACCCACACATTGCCGAAAGTAACCGAAAGGTACCAAAGCGCCATGATCACTCCCTTCATGGCCTGCGTAGCCTGGCTATAGGCGAATTCCAGCGCCGTGGCCGATACCAGCACCTCGCCGAAGGTCAGCAACACATATGGCAGGGTCTGCCAGGCCAGCGACACCGGATCGCCGCCATCGATCCACAATTGGATCGCGCCGGCGGCGATCCATGCCACGCCGGAGAACGCAATGCCCCATCCCATGCGCCTGAGTGCGGTGGGCTCGAAGCCCATGCGCCGCAGCAGCGGATACAGCACGATATTGTTGAACGGGATGATCAGCATCACCAGCAACGGATTGAGCGCCTGCATCTGCCCCGCCTCCTTGACCAGCCAGCTGGGCCACCACCACAGATCGTGCGGCACCATCATGGTCTTGCCCTGCAGCACCCAGGTGGAAGCCTTCTGGTCGAACAAGGACCAGAAGGGCGTGATCAGCGCGAACACGATGATCACGCGCAGCACGGCGCGAACGCTGTCCACCGCAGAATCCGGATGCAGGCCGCGGGCGCGTTCGAGCTGCATCGACACGCCGATGCCGCCGAATGCGATCAACGCGCCCAGCGCCAGGCAGGCGGTGATGACGAAACCGAAACCTTCCGGCCAAAAACCGGGCTTGACCGCCCAGCACAGCAGCATCGCTACCGCCAGCGCGGCACCGGCCAATGCCACCGACAGACCGGGCCGGCCCTGCCCGTCCTCGTGCCGGGTCAGCGCGGTACGGGCGACGTTGTAGAACGAGTTCGGGTCGTCGCCATGGGTCGGCGGCACTCGTACGTACTGCTTGCGCCCCAGCCAGAAGATCAGGGTGGCGATGAACATCAGGATGCCCGGGATGCCGAAAGCGATGGCGGGCCCGTAATTGCGCAGGAACAGCGGCATCAGCAGCGAGGCGAAGAAGCTGCCGAAGTTGATCGTCCAGTAGAAGAAATCGAACACGATCTTGGCGAGGCTCTTGTTCGACGCGTCGAACTGGTCGCCGACGAACGACACCACCAACGGTTTGATGCCGCCGGAACCCAGTGCTATCAGGAACAGCCCGGCATAGAACCCATTACGGTTGTCGTCGAATGCGGCCAGACAGGCATGGCCCGCACAGTAGATCAGCGAGAACCACAACACCGTGTTGTACTTGCCGAAATAACGGTCGGACAGCCACCCGCCGAGCAACGGGAAAAAGTACACGCCGATCACGAAGCTGTGGAAGACGTCCTTGGCTGCGCCCTCGCGATTGGCTTCCGGGATGTAGGCCAAAATCACGCTGCTCACCAGGAACTGGACCAGGATGTTGCGCATCCCGTAGAAACTGAAGCGTTCGCAAGCCTCGTTCCCGATAATGTAGGGAACCTGCCGCGGCAGGCGTGCCGATTGCGCCCTGGCTGTCGTGCTCATCCGGTATTCCAGCGAATAGTTGCGGGAAGGGTAACCCATGGAGTGTGCGCGAATCGACGCTCCCGGCTAATGCGATGCCGGCCCGCAACGTGCATCATTGGCTTTTGAAGGCGAGAATCCACCCTATGCGCTCATTGCTCCTGCTTCTCGCGGTGCTTTTGTTCACCGCACCCGTCATGCCCGCCTCCGCCGCCAACGCGCCCCTGACCACGGTTTCCGAACGCTCCGGCTTCCTCAAGACCGGACGCTACGAGGAAGTCGTGGCCTTGTGCGACGCCTTCGCCAAAGCCTATCCGGATGCCGTGCGCTGCATCGACTTCGGCAAGTCTCCCGAGGGCCGGCCGATGAAAGCGCTGGTCGCTTCCACCAGCGGCGCGCTGGATGCCGCAACCGCGCACAAACGCGACCTGCCGGTGGTGCTGATCCAGGGCGGCATACACGCCGGCGAGATCGACGGCAAGGACGCCGGCTTCCTGGCTCTGCGCGAAATCCTGGAAGGCAAGGCGGCCAAAGGCGCCCTGGACAAGCTGGTGTGGGTGTTCGTACCGGTGTTCAGCGTCGATGGCCATGAACGCTTCGGCGCCTGGAACCGCCCCAACCAGCGCGGCCCGGAGGAAATGGGCTGGCGTACCACCGCGCAGGGCTACAACCTCAATCGCGACTACGTGAAGGCCGATGCGCCCGAAATGCAGGCCATGCTGGCGCTGATCGACGAATGGGATCCGCTGATCGAAGTGGACCTGCACGTCACCGACGGCGCCAAGTTCGAACACGATGTCTCCATCCAGGTCGAACCCATCCACGCCGGCGACGGTGAATTGCGCAAGGCCGGCCGCGCGTGGCGCGATGGAGTGATCGCCGACCTGGCTGCGCAAGGCTCGCTGCCCCTGCCCTATTACCCTTCCTTCGCGGTGTCCGACGATCCGACCTCGGGTTTCGACGATGGCGTACCGCCGCCGCGGTTCTCCCATGGCTACTTCTGGCTGCGCAACCGCCTGGGCATGCTGGTGGAAACCCATTCCTGGAAGACCTACCCGGTGCGCGTGCGCATCACCCGCAATACCGTAGTCTCGGTGCTGGAACAGGTGGCGAAAAACGGCCGGCAATGGCTGCAGCTCGCGCACCAGGCCGATGCGCGCGCCCGCGAATTGAAGGGAAGTCCGGTACCGCTGGCCTATGCGGCCGGCAAGGAATCGCACCTGGTCGATTTCCGCGGCTACGAATACGCGCGCACGCCTTCGGAGATTTCCGGCGCGCTGATGACGCGCTACGACGAGAGCAAGCCGCAGATCTGGCGGATTCCGCTGCGCGACAATGTGCAGCCCAGCCTGAGCGTGGCCGCACCGGCCGGCGGCTATCTCATTCCAGCCGCGCATGCCGACTGGGTGGGAGCGAAGCTGAAACAGCACGGAATCGAATTCCGCACGCTCGGCGCGCACCCGGGACTGGCGGTCGAAAGCTTCCGCGCCAGCGAGGCGACGCCTGCCGCGCAATCCTCCGAAGGCCATCAGCGCATGGCGGTCAAAGGCGAATGGAAAGCCGACAAGCGCGATATCGACGCCGGCGCGCTGTTCGTGCCGATAGCGCAACCCAAATCGCGCCTGGTCATGTCGATCTTGGAACCGCTGGCGCCGGACTCGCTGGTGGGCTGGGGCGAGTTCAACAACGCTTTCGAGCGCAAGGAATACATGGAGGACTATGTGGCCGAGGAAGTGGCGCGCGAAATGCTGGCCAAAGATCCGGCGCTGAAGGCGCGGTTCGAAAAGCGCGTCCGCGAAGACGCTGGTTTCGCCAAAGACCCGCAGGCGCGCCTGGAGTTCTTCTACCGGCTGCATTCCTCATGGGACGAACGCAACAACCTGTATCCGGTAATGCGCATCGATACGGTTCCCCGCTGACCCTTCGATGAGTTCATGGAATGAAGACGCTCGTTCTGGCCTTGCTATCGCTGATCGCTTTCTCGCTGCCTGCAGGCGCGGCCGATTCGTCGCCCGCGCCGTCGGAGAAAACCTTGAAGGTCGTCACTCTCAACCTTTACCACGACAAGGACGACTGGCCGAAGCGCCGCGTGCAGATCGCGGAAGAATTGAAGCGGCTGCAGCCCGATGCGATAGCCCTGCAGGAAGTGCTGCAGGATGAAGGCCTGACCAACCAGGCCGAGTGGCTGGCAACGCAACTGGGCTACCAGTGGCATTTCGTCAGCACCGATCCGGCCGGCCAGCCGCGGCGCTACGGCAACGCCCTGCTGACCCGCCACCCGATCCTCAAGCGCAGCCAGAAGCTCCTGCAGCCGCTGGACGACAGTCGCAGCGCAGGGTTCCTGCGCATCGATCTGGACGGGCGGCCGCTCAACCTCTACGTCACCCACCTGCATTGGACCGACCAAGGCGGAGCTATCCGCGCCCGGCAGATCGCCGACCTGATGCAGTACATCGCCGCTACTTCGGAGAATATCCCCAGCCTGGTGGCCGGCGATTTCAATTCAACCGCGGATTCGCCGGAACTGGCCGCGCTGCGCGAAGGATTCGTGGACACCTACGGCAACCGGCACCCACGGGCCGACGCAGTCTCCAGCAGCACGTTGAACCCGAAGTATTTCGTCGCGCCCAAACGCATCGATCACGTGTTCTTCCAGCGCGGCGCGTTCGCCCCCCTCGGCGCCGCGATCCTCTTCAGCCAGCCCGATGCCCAAGGCGTATGGGCCTCGGACCACTTCGGCATGCTCGTCGAATTGCGCCCGGCCGCATTTGAAACCAAGGCGAAGCCGGCCCTGGATCAGCGGTTGCGGTCCGATCACCAGACCGCTTTCCGTCACGGTCGCTAAAGTTTTCTGCGGCTATGCTGCGCCTCCGGGCAACACGGGCCAGGGTTCCCAGCCGTTGCGCGCACGTCCCGTTCGATTGGAAACCGCATGCCGCTTCGTTCCCGCTCACGTAGAAAGTCCGGCATACGCAAGCCTGCACTGATCGTGCTGGTGCTGGTGGTCCTGCTGTCGGGGTGGTTCTGGCAGCAGAATCGTACGCGCCATGCCGCCGGGGACGATCCCGCACCGGCCGCCACACCCGCCGCCAATGCCGGCAACAGCCAGCCGCTGCCCTTGCCGCCCCTGGAAACCACACGCATTGGCTCGCAGACGGACACTGCGCCAGCGCCAGCACCAGCGGCTTCAGCGCAGGCCGGCCCGGCGCTTGCCGCGTTCCTGCCGCCGGAGGCGCACGCAACGTTGCGCCTGATCGCACAGGGCGGGCCGTTCCCTCATAGCCAGGACGGCAGCGTTTTCGGCAACCGCGAGAGACGCCTGCCGTCCAAGCCGCGCGGCTATTACCATGAATACACCGTCGAGACGCCAGGCCTCGGCCATCGCGGCGCTCGCCGCATCATCACCGGCGGCCAACCACCGGATGTCTATTACTACACCGATGACCATTACGATTCATTCCGCAGCTTCCAGGTCGCGCGATGACTGAAACAGGCTTCGATCTGGGGCTGAGCGACCCGACGCGCGCCGGAGTTTTCTTCGTCACCGCCGACGATCTCAACGTGCTTGCGGCCGCCGCGCATGATGCGGGTCTGCTGCCCTGCCTCATCGATCTGATGGGCTG
The DNA here is from genome assembly GCF_900104085.1 of Pseudoxanthomonas sp. CF125. Taxonomy (GTDB): domain Bacteria; phylum Pseudomonadota; class Gammaproteobacteria; order Xanthomonadales; family Xanthomonadaceae; genus Pseudoxanthomonas_A. Next base: position 413,176 of record NZ_FNLD01000001.1, on the reverse strand, counting down.
CGGCAACAAGGCCACCCTGTTGTTGCGGATCGCGGTCGCCATGGATTTTCCCACCACTTCCAGCCGCAACTGGGATGCGCTTTCCGACAGCCTGCGCGATTTGAACTGGATGCCGGCCCAGGGCTACGTACTGCTGTTCGATGGCGCCGGAGAGCTGCATCACGTGGACGAAGAGGACTTCGACACGCTGGTCAGCATTCTGGACGAAGCCAACCGCGCCTGGGCCGAGCGCGACGTGCCGTTCTGGGCGTTCCTGGCCCTGCGCGAAAGGGATTTCGCCGAACTGGAGGATTGAGCGGCGACCGTCTGGCCCGGCGCAAGGCTACGCAGTTCAGCGCGATGCTGCGATCATGGCGCATGACCGACCAGCCGACAGACTTCGACAGCCTCTCCCTCTCGCCAGGCCTGCAGCAGGGCGTGGAGGCGGCCGGCTACGCGCAGATGACCCCGATCCAGGCCGAAAGCCTGCCCGCCATCCTCGCCGGGCGCGATGTCATCGCCCAGGCGCCCACCGGTAGCGGCAAGACGGCGGCTTTCGGCCTGGGCCTGCTGCACCGGCTGGACCCGGCGCTGATCCGCGCGCAGGCGCTGGTGCTCTGCCCCACCCGCGAACTGGCCGACCAGGTGGGCAAGCAACTGCGCAAACTGGCCTCGGGCATTCCGAATCTGAAGCTGCTGGTATTGACCGGCGGCATGCCGCTGGCGCCGCAACTGGCTTCGTTGGCGGCCCATGATCCGCACGTGGTGGTCGGCACGCCCGGCCGCATCCAGGAGCTGGTGCGCAAGAAGGTCCTGCATCTGGCCGGCGTGCGCACGCTGGTGCTGGACGAAGCCGACCGCATGCTCGACATGGGCTTCGAGGAAGCGATCCGCGAAATAGTGGGCAAGACTCCGAAAGAGCGGCAGACCTTGCTGTTTTCGGCCACTTTTCCCGATGCCATCCGCGATATCGGCCGCAATACCATGCGCGATCCGCTGGAGGTCACCGCCGGCGGCGTGACCGAGCAACCGGTGGTCGAACAGACCTTCTACGAAGTCGATCTGTCGCGCAAGCAGACCACGCTGGCCGGACTGCTGTTCGAACAACGGCCCGAGTCGTGCGTGGTGTTCTGCAATACGCGCCGCGATGTCGATGAGGTGGCCGAATCGCTGAAGCACTTCGGCTTCACCGCGCTGGCCCTGCACGGCGACATGGAACAGCGCGACCGCGACGAAGTCCTGGTCCGTTTCGCCAACCGCAGCTGCAACGTGCTGGTCGCCAGCGACGTCGCTGCGCGCGGGCTGGATATCGACGAGCTGGCCACGGTGGTCAACTACGAACTGCCCACCGATCCGGACGTGTACGTGCACCGCATCGGCCGCACCGGGCGCGCGGGCAAAGGCGGCCAGGTATTGAGCCTGGTCACTCCCCGCGAGATATCGCGCGCGCATGTGCTCGAGGAAAGGCAGGGTTCGCCGCTACGCTGGAAGAAACCCGTCGCCGTGGCGCCCGCGGCCCGCAGCGCACCGCCTGCCGCGATGGCGACGCTGCGCATCGACGCCGGACGCACCGACAAGCTTCGCCCTGGCGACGTCCTGGGGGCGCTCACCGGCGATGCGGGATTGCCCGCCAGCGCCATCGGCAAGATCGACATCTTCGCGACGCGCTCCTATGTCGCCATCGCGCGCAACCAGGCCAACAACGCACTGGCACGGCTCGACAAGGGCCGGATCAAGGGCAGGAATTTTCGCGTCCGGAAGATGTGAACGTAGGTCGGGGCTACGCCCCCGACGCTCTGGATTCCCGACGATCTCGATTCCCTCATTCCGATGTACGTGTAAAGCTCCGTCGGCCACGTAGGGCCGACCTACGGAGCGTAGGTCGGGGCTACGCCCCCGACGTTCCGGATGCGAGGGTAAGGCTTCTCAGGAACTGCAGGAAAGCATCGAGCAACCTGCCCGATCGCGCGCCCAGTCCGGACGACGCTGCGCAAAAGCCTCCCGACCCGGCTGCTCGTCGTACGGATGGCGCATGACCTCCAGCAATTCCTCAATCCCCGCCGCATCGCCCTGCTCGGCACGGTCTATCGCCTGCTGCGCCAGATAGTTGCGCAGCACGAATCGAGGATTGGCCATGCGCATGCGCGCTTGCCTGGCCTCGGAATCGAGCGGATCGGACCCGATCCGCGCCGCATAGCGCCGCAGCCAATCCAGCAGCGCTAGCTCCGTGGCTGCGCGCTTGTCGGCGTCGTAGAAGGCTTCATTCAAAGGATCGAGGGTCGGCGCGGCGGGATCGATCCTGGCCAGTTCCCGGAAGAAGATGCTCATATCCACTTCGCCCGCATGCAGCAGCGACTGCAGGTCCTCCATCAGCGCCGCATCCTCTTCCCGGCACTCCGCCAGCCCGAGCTTGCGCGCGATATTGTCGTGATCTGCACCGGCATAAGTTTCCCGATAGCGCTGCAACCCTTCCTGCAAAGGTTCGGGACTTGCGAATAGCGAAGACAATGCGCCTGCCAACCGGGTCAGATTCCAGTAAGCGATCTTCGGCTGCCAGCCGAAGCGGTAGCGCCGCCCCTGCGCATCGGTGGTGTTGGGCGTCCAGTCCGGATCGTAGTCGTCGATCCAGCCGTAGGGGCCGTAGTCGATGGTCAGGCCCAGGATCGACATGTTGTCGGTATTCATCACCCCATGCACGAAGCCCACCCGCATCCAGTGCGCCACCATGACCGCGGTGCGCTCGCATACCTGCGCGAACCATTGCGCATACAGCGCTTCGCCGTGGCCTTCCAGTTCGGGAAAATCGCGACGGAGGGTGAAGTCAGCCAATTGCTTGAGCAAAGGCAGCTCGCCGCGCGAGGCTGGCAACTCGTAATTGCCGAAACGCAGGAAAGAAGGCGCGACGCGGCAGACGATGGCGCCCGGCTCTGCTTGCGGGTGCCCGTCGTAGAACATGTCGCGGATCACCGGCTCGCCGGTCGTCACCAGACTCAACGCGCGCGTGGTGGGTACGCCCAGGTGGTGCATGGCCTCGCTGCACAGGAACTCGCGAATGGAAGAACGCAGGACCGCGCGGCCGTCGGCGGTGCGCGAATAGGGCGTCGGGCCGGCTCCTTTGAGCTGCAGCTCCCAGCGCTGGCCTGCGGCATTGATCGCCTCGCCCAGGGAAATGGCGCGGCCATCGCCCAGTTGCCCGGCCCAATGCCCGAACTGGTGGCCGCCGTAATTGGCCGCAAAGGGCCGCATGCCCTGCAGCAACGCGTTGCCGCCGAAGACCTGGGCGAATTCCGGCGAAGCGACGTCGCCTTCTTCCAGCTCCAGCAGGGCGGCCGTTTCGCGCGACCAGGCCAGCAGCCGCGGTGCGGCCACCGGAGTCGGGTTCACCAGCGAATACAGCGCCGCGCGGACTTCGCGCACGCCCGTTCCCTGTTGCGGATCGCCGGGGAGATCGGCGGCGAAACGGTTGTCGAATGTCAGTGACTTCATCTGCACAGGCTACGCGCCACCGGTGCCGCTATTAAAGCGGCGCAAACAAAAACGCCGGGGCAAGCCCCGGCGTTTCGGACAACGATACAGTCGCTATTAGAGCGGCTGGACTTCGTCGGCCTGCATACCCTTCTGGCCCTGCACGGCGACAAAGCTCACGCTCTGGCCTTCCTGCAGCGACTTGAAGCCGGAACCCTGGATCGCGCGGAAATGCACGAAAAGGTCCGGGCCGCTCTGCGGGGTGATGAAGCCAAAACCCTTGGCATCGTTGAACCACTTGACGGTACCGGTTTGACGGTCAGACATCTTTGAAACTCCTGAAACGGATGAAGAAAATCACGACCTGGGGACCCCGGGCCGAGACTGAGTTGCAGGTGTTAAGCAAAGCGGAAAGATGTAGCTGATCGTTTTGGATCGACTGCATCAGGCCACGATTTACGGTGACCCAAGCAAACACAGTGCCGTGCACACTACACACCTTTCCGGGAAAAGCCAATCCCCCGCCCAATCGCGGATAACCGGCAGTGGGGCGGTTTGCCCTAAACTGGCCTCCCCTACCGGAAAGAAGCCCATGGCGAAGCCCAATTATTCGTTTGAGAAGAAACAGCGCGAGCTGGCCAAGAAGAAGAAACAGGACGAAAAACTGGCCAAGAAGCAGGCTGCGCGGGACCCCGGCCAAGCCGACGACGCCCCGCCAGCCGGCTCGGATTCGTCCGGCGGCGGCCGCTAATCCAGGCTTTCCAGCTCCCTGCGGCTCTCGAAAACCCGCAGTACGCCACTCAGAGGGTCCACGAAGGACAAGCCCCTGGCCAGCAATTGCAGAGGGCGGCTGTAGTCGTCCGCAGCCTGGACCGTCAGTTCGGGGTAATAAGGATCGTGACGGATCGGCGCGCCCAGCGCCGCCATTTGCACCCGTAGTTGGTGTTTGCGGCCGCTAACCGGGAAGAGCGCGTAGCGCCACCATTTCCCGCCCGACTGCAGCACCTCGATCCGGGCCCTGGAATTGGCTTCCCCCTCATCCTCCCGCATGCGGAAGAACGGCTCCCCCTGCACCAGGCGCGACTCGCGCAGCAAGGGAAACCGGAGCTCCGGCAGCCCCGGCGCCACCGCTTCGTAGCGCTTTTCCATGCGACGCTCGCGGAACAGCGCCTGATAGGCGTCCCGGCTGCGCTTGTCGGCCGAAAACAGCACCAGTCCGGCGGTACCGCGATCGATGCGGTGCAGCGGCGCCAGATCGGGATTGCCCAGACGCTCCACCAGCCGGGTCAACAGGGTTTCACGCACATGAATGCCGGCCGGAGCGACCGGAAGGAAATGCGGCTTGTCGGCTACGACCAGATGCTCATCGACATGCAGGATCGTTTCTTCGAACGGAATCCGGGGTTCGTCCGCCACTTCACGGAAGTAATGGATGGTCGCGCCGACGCGGTATGGCGCGTCGGCAGATAACGGCTGCCGCTCCGAGTCCAGCACCCGTCCGCGCGCGAAGCGGTCCAGCCACTGTGCGCGGTCGATCTGCGGGAAACGCGCGCACAAACCGTCCAGCAAGGTCGCCCAGGCGCCCGGCGGAAGCTGCAGGCTGCTGGCGGGGGTTTCCCTAGGATCGGAATGGAGTGCGGACAAGGCGAAGCTTCCCTGGAGCAAAGCCGTATCATGGCCGACCTTTTCCCCAGGCACCTCGATGGCGCTCAAATCCACGGTCGTGAAGGCCGAACTGCAGATCAGCGACATGGATCGCCACTACTACGCGACCCATAACCTGACCGTGGCCCAGCATCCGTCCGAAACCGATGCGCGCCTGATGGTGCGGCTGCTGGCCTTCGCCATGTACGCGGACGAGCGCCTGGAATTCGGCCGCGGCTTGAGCCAGGACGACGAACCGGATCTTTGGCTCAAGGAGCTGACCAGCGAGATCCTGCTGTGGATCGACCTGGGCCAGCCCGACGAAGCGCGCATCCGCAAGGCCTGCGGACGTTCGCGGCAGGTCGTGCTGTTCACCTACGGCGGCCGCAGCTCGGACATCTGGTGGGAAAAGAACGCGGCTTCGCTGGCCCGCAGCCGGAATCTGACCGTCATCGATATTCCGATCGAAGTGGTCGAACAGCTGACCGCGATGATGGTGCGCGGCATGCGCCTGAACGTGATGATCCAGGACGGCGAGCTGCAGGTGCTGGGCGGCGATGTCACCATCGACATCAAACCGGTCGTTCGCCAGGCGGCCACCACGGGCCAGTAAGCGCATGAGCCACAGCCACGACGTGCTGATCATCGGCGGCGGCGCGGCCGGGCTGATGTGCGCGTTGACGGCCGGCCAGCGCGGGCTTCGCGTATTGGTGATCGAACACGCCAACCGCGTGGGCAAGAAGATCCTGATGTCCGGCGGCGGGCGCTGCAACTTCACCAACACCGGCACCACGCCTGCGAACTATCTGTCGGCCAATCCGCATTTCTGCAAATCGGCGCTGGCGCGCTACACGCCTTCCGATTTCATCGGGATGGTCGAGCGCCATGGCATCGCCTATCACGAGAAGGAGCTTGGGCAGCTGTTCTGCGACGATTCTTCCAAGCAGATCGTGAAGATGCTGGTGGACGAATGCGAAGCGGCCGGCGTGCGCATCGAAACCGGCTGCAGCGTGGAGAACGTGCAGCATACCGACGGCGGTTTCCGTCTGCGAACCACACGCGGCACGCTGTCGGCGCCCGCGCTGGTGGTGGCCTGCGGCGGCCTTTCCATCCCCAGCATGGGCGCCAGCGGTTTCGGCTACGAGCTGGCGCGCCAGTTCGGCCACACGGTACTGCCGACGCGCGCCGGGCTGGTGCCGCTGACGCTAACGGGAAAACACCAGGAGCATCTGCAGGACCTCAGCGGCGTGGCGCTGCCGGTGGAAGCGACCTGCAATGGCCAAAGCTTCCGCAACTTCATGCTCATCACCCATCGCGGCGTGAGTGGGCCTTCGATCCTGCAGATCTCTTCCTACTGGCGACCCGGCGACGATCTGCGCCTGAATCTGCTTCCGGATGGCGATGCTTTCCAGCTGCTGCGCGAGCAACAAAGTGTTCGCCCCGCCGCCGAGTTGAAAACCGTGCTGTCCGACTTGCTGCCGCGACGCTTCGCCCAGCGCCTGTGCGAGTTGTGGCTGCCGAACCGGCCGATGAAGCAGTTCAACGAGCCGCAACTGCGCGAAATCGCCGCGCAACTGCAAAGCTGGCCGCTGATCGTCAGCGGCACCGAAGGCTACCGCACCGCGGAGGTCACTCTGGGCGGGGTGGATACCGACGAACTGTCTTCAAGCACCATGCAGTCGAAGAAAATTCCGGGGCTGTACTTCATCGGCGAAGTGGTCGATGTCACCGGCTGGCTGGGCGGCTACAACTTCCAGTGGGCCTGGGCCTCCGGCCACGCCGCCGGCAATGCCGTAAACGCGTAGGTCGGGGCTACGCCCCCGACGCTCTTCTGGTTGGCGTGGTTCGTCGGGGACGTAGCCCCGACCTACATCATTTCATCGCTTCGGCTGCAAGTTCGAACGAACGCAAACGTGCGGCGTGATCGAACACGTTGGCCACCAGCATCAGCTCGTCCGGACGGTGCCGGTCGACGAATGCGGCAATGCCCCGCTTCACCGTTTCCGGATCGCCCACCACGCTGCAGGCCAGTGCATTCTCCACGCCCAACTTTTCATGCGGCTGCCAATAGGCCTCGATATCGTCGATAGGCGGCGGGATCAGGCCGGGCTTGCCGCGGCGCAGGTTGACGAAGCTCTGCTGCGCGGTGGTGAACAGGCGTCTGGCTTCGGCGTCGGTGTCAGCGGCGACCACGTTCAAAGCCAGCATCGCGTGCGGCTTGGCCAGGTATTGCGAAGGACGGAAATCGCGGTGATAGACCGCCAGTGCCTGGTCCATCGCGTCCGGGGCGAAATGCGAAGCGAAAGCGAACGGCAAACCCAGCGCCGCAGCGAGTTGCGCACTGAAAAGACTGGAACCCAGCAGCCACACCGGCACTTCGAGCCCGGCGCCGGGAACGGCACGCACCAGCTGGCCGGGCTGCACCAGCGCGAAGTAGCCCAGCAGCTCCTGCACATCGTGCGGAAACTGCTCGGCGCTGTCGAAATAACGCCGCAACGCCTTCGCCGTGGGCTGGTCGGTGCCGGGCGCGCGGCCCAGGCCCAGATCTATGCGGCCCGGATAAAGCGAGGCCAGCGTGCCGAACTGTTCGGCCACCTGCAGCGGCGCATGGTTGGGCAGCATCACTCCGCCCGAGCCGACGCGGATGGTCCTGGTGCCTCCGGCCACATGGCCGATCAATACGGCGGTCGCCGCGCTGGCGATGCCTGGCATGTTGTGGTGTTCGGCAAGCCAGTAGCGCTGGTAACCCCAGCGTTCGGCATGCTGGGCCAGATCCAGGGTATTGCGGAATGCCTGCGCGGCATCGCTGCCTTCACAAACCGGGGCCAGATCGAGTATCGAGTAGGGAATCATTGAGGCTGCCGTCGAAGTCATGGCTTCGACATGGGGCCGGCGCCGGACATTGCCAATCCGATCAGCGACCGGACTGGCGGGACGCTGAGTTCCGCATCAGCTAAGCAGATCGAAAGGACCGCCTTGCTCCAGTGCCCGCTGATAGGCAGGTCTGGCATGGATGCGCTGCAGGAATCCGCTCAGATTGGGCTTGTCCTCCAGTCCATGGCGCGCCGCGGCCGCTTCCACCGGGAAGCTCATCTGGATGTCGGCCGCGCTGAATCCGTCGCCGGCGAACCAGCGCGACTTGCCCAGTTCGCTTTCCATGTAGTCCAGGTGCAGCTTCACCTGCGGCCCGACGAAGGTCTTCATCACCTTGTCGGCGATTCCCTTGGCCACCGGCTTGACGAAGAACGGCATCGGCGCCTTCTTCAATCGCGAGAACACCAGGCTCATCAGCAGCGGCGGCATCGCCGAGCCTTCCGCATAGTGCATCCAGTAGCGGTAGCGCAGTCTTTCGGGGGTGCCCGGCGACGGGGCGAAATCGTGTGCGGTGTCGTAGCGTTCCACCAGGTATTCGAGGATCGCGCCGGATTCGGCCAACGTATTTTCCCCGTCCACCACCACCGGCGATTTCCCCAGCGGATGCACTTTGCGCAGCGATGGCGGCGCCAGCATGGTTTCGGCGTCGCGCTGGTAGCGGATCACGTTGTAGTCCAGCCCAAGCTCCTCGAGCAACCAGAGCACGCGCTGCGAACGGGAGTTGTTGAGATGGTGGACGGCGACCATGGATGCCTCGCGACAGTGGGAGAATGCGTCAGAGACGCATGCAGATCATAGCCCAACGTACTTATCGACTAATGCGGGAGTGGCCCCTGTGGGAGCGCGCTTGTGGGAGCGGCGTCCCGCCGCGAGCTCCTGGCCGGTACCGACAGGGCGAATATTGAGCGACGTCATTGAAAGTGGAAAAGCTCGCGGCGGGACGCCGCTCCCACAACGCGACTCCTCAGGCTGCGTCCACCAGCGGCTTGAGTTCCGGATCCAGCGCCACGCGTTCGTCGAACACGAAGCAACAGCCGTCGTAGCCCTGCCCGCCGACCTGCTCGAAATAACCAAGGATGCCGCCGTCGAGCTGCAGCACGTTCTCCATGCCCGCAGCCTGCATCCACAGAGCGGCCTTTTCGCAGCGGATGCCGCCGGTGCAGAAACTCACCACCGTCGCGTCGGACAGATCGTCGCGGTGGGGCTGCATGGCCTCGGGCAGATCGGTGAATTTGTCTATCGGCAAGGTCAGTGCGCCAGCGAAGGTGCCGTACTCGACTTCCTGCCGATTGCGCGTATCCAGCAACACCACGCGCTTGCCTGCGTCGTCATGGCCTTGTTGTAGCCACTTGGCGAGTGTCGCCGGAGCGACGGCAGGGGCGCGTCCCGCCAAAGGAGAAGTCTCGTCACGACGGAAGCTGATGATTTCCGGCTTGATCTTGACCTTGAGCCGGGCGAAAGGCTGCGCACCGCTGCGGCTGTACTTGACCCGCAACTCGGCGAACCGCGGATCGGCCCGCAGCTGTTCGAAAAACGCATGGATCGCCCGCTCTTCTCCGGCAAGGAAAAGATTCACGCCTTCCGGCGCGATCAATGCGGTGCCGCGCAACGCGCCCGCTTCCGCCCACACGCGCATCTGCGCGGCCAGGGCCGGCGGATCGGCGATCGGAACGAAATGATAGGCGGCGGTATTGAGGATCATGGGCGCCATTGTAAATGGCGTCAGGCCGACACCAAAAAACATTCAACCAAAGGGTTGACAATCAAACAAGGATCGATATTATTCAACCACATGGTTGAATATGACTCTCCCCAGCTGGATTCCATATTCCAGGCGCTCTCCGACGGCACGCGCCGCCGCATGCTGCGCAGCCTGAGCGCACAACCACGCAGCGTCGGCGAGCTGGCCGCGCCTTTCCAGATATCTCTGGCCGCCGCGTCCAAGCACATCAAGGTACTGGAGCGCGCCGGCCTGGTGCAGCGGCGGATCCAGGGCCGCACACATCTGTGCCAGTTGCGCGCCGAGGCCCTGGCCGAAGCCGAACGATGGCTGCAGTACTACCAGCAATTCTGGAGCGAACGCCTGGATGCGCTGGAAATCGCGCTGCACGCCGACACCGCCGTACAAACCAGAAGGAAATCGCGATGAGTCCTGCCCCACCCATCGAGGTGCGCGTCACGCGCTACTTCGAAGCCGCTCCCGAGCGCGTTTTCGACGCCTGGCTGGTGCCGCGCGCGCTGGGGCAATGGATGTTCGGTCCGCGCGTGCGCGAGGAGAACGTGGTGCGGCTGGACGTGGACCCGCGCGTGGGCGGCAGCTTCTCGCTCAAAGTCGAGCGCAACGGCGAAATCATCGACCACGTGGGCCAGTACCTTGAAATCGAACGGCCCCACCGGCTGGTCTTCACCTGGGCGATCAAAGGCCAGTCGGACGACGAACCCAGCCAGGTGCGTATCGACATCTCCGCCTCCAGCAGCGGCTGCGTACTGACGCTCGTCCACAGCATGGATGCGAAGTGGGCCGAATACGCGCAACGCACCCAGGACGGCTGGAACACCATGCTCGACGCGCTCGCCGGGCTCTTCTGACCATCCACCTGCAAGGTACGACCATGAACAATTCCTACGCCGCAGTCATCGCCCCGAATACCGTGCGCATCGAACGCACCTTGCCCGGCCCGATCGAACGGGTCTGGGCGTTTCTCACCGAATCCGAAAAGCGCCGCCAATGGCTGGCGGCCGGCGACATGGAATTGAAGGAAGGCGGCGCGGTGGAGCATGTATTCCGCAACTCGGAACTGACCGGGCACGATGGCAGCCCTCCCCCGAAATACGCTGCGCACGCCGGCGAAAGCCGCATGCACGGCCGCATCACCGCCTGCGAACCGCCACGCCTGCTCGCCTATGAATGGAGCGAAGGCGAAAACGCTTCGCACGTGCGCTTCGAACTGACTCCCCAAGGCGATGCGGTGCATCTGGTGCTGGTGCACAGCCGCCTGCCCGACCGCGAAGAGATGCTGAGCGTCGCCGGCGGGTGGCACACGCATCTGGGAATCCTGGTGGACAAGCTGGAAGGCCGCGAGTCGGAGGGTTTCTGGCCGACGCATACGCGGCTTGAGGCCGAGTACGAAAAGCTTATTCCGTAGCCGGTAAAAAGATCGAAGACATCAGGTGTAGGCCGAGTATATCGGCCCTCTCACTCCTGCCATCCCGAGCGCAGCGAGGGATCTGCTGGTCGCCTTAAGAACAGATCCCTCGCTACGCTCGGGATGACATGGTTATTTTTTCTATTCGGACATTTCTAGCGCAGGAACAAATACGGCAACCCCAGCGTCAAGGCCACGATACCGATAATCGCCGCCAGCACTCCCAGCACGTACCACGGACGCCGGCTGAAAAGCTTGCCGAAGGTTTCCTCGCTGCCCTGTTCGCGCGCCGCGTATTGCGCCGCCCTGGCCCGCTGCAGGCGCTTGGCCTGGTAATCGGCCATCAAAGCCTTGGCGCGGACGATGTCCGCATCCTCGCGCATCCAGATGCCGCCCGACGAGATTCCCCACGGGCTGGGCTGGGTTTCGTAGAAGTCCATGCCGCTTTCGATCAGCCAGGCGCGCACTTCGTCGGCTTCGTCGTCGGGCACGTTGCGCAGATTTAGCAGTAGTTTGGCCATGTCCGCATGATAGCGGCGTAACCGGGAATCGCGGCATGCGTTACCCTGCGCGCCTCCAACAACAAGGATCCCCCATGCGTTTCGCACTGCCGTTGCTCGCCCTGCTGGCCCTTTCCGCTTGCGCCGACCGTAGCCCGCCGCCCGGCGGCAGCGTGGCCGAGCTGCAACGGATCGACGAAAAAACCGGCACTGGCGCGGTCGCAACCGCGGGATCCGACGTCACCGTGCACTACACGGGCTGGCTCTACGACGAAAAGGCCAAAGACCTGCGCGGCGAAAAGTTCGACAGTTCGGTGGACCGCGGCGAACCCTTCACCTTCCCGCTCGGTGGTGGGCAGGTGATCCGCGGCTGGGACGACGGCGTGGCCGGCATGCGGGTCGGCGGCAAGCGGCGCTTGCTGATTCCTTCGTACTTGGGCTACGGCAGCGATGGCGCTGGCGGCGTGATTCCGCCGAACGCCTCGCTGGTCTTCGAAGTCGAGCTGCTTGCCGTCAAGCCGCACTGATCCGCGATGACTTCCCCTTCCACAGCACCCTCTCCGCACCTGGCCGTGATCGGCGGCGGCCCTGCCGGCTTGATGGCGGCGGAAGTCGCGCGCGCCGCGGGCCTGGAGGTGGATGTTTACGAAGCCAAGGGCTCGGTAGGGCGCAAATTCCTGATCGCCGGCAAGGGCGGGTTGAACCTCACCCACTCCGAACCCCTGCCCGCCTTTATCCAACGTTTCCGCGAGCGCAGCAGCGAAGTCGGCGTCTGGCTGCGGGATTTCGACGCAGACGCGGTGCGCGAATGGGCGCGCGGGCTGGGCGTGGAGACTTTCATAGGCAGCTCGGGGCGCGTGTTTCCTTCCGACCTCAAAGCCGCACCGCTGTTGCGCGGATGGGTACGGCGACTGCGCGAAAGCGGCGTGCGCTTCCATGTGCATCATCGATGGTCGGGCTGGCATGGCGAGCAGCTGCGCTTCGATACGCCCGCAGGAGAAACAAGTCTTCGCGCCGATGCCGTGGTGCTCGCGCTAGGTGGCGGCAGTTGGCCGCAACTGGGGTCCGATGGCGCCTGGCAGGCCTTGCTGGCCGAACGCGGCGTCGATGTTGCCTCGTTGCAGCCTGCCAACTGCGGTTTCGATATCGACTGGAGCGAGCATCTGGCCCTGCGCCATGCAGGCGCGCCGCTGAAACCGGTGGTCGCCCATTGGCGCGATGCCGATGGCCGCGAGCACGAGCTGCAAGGCGAGTGCGTGATCAGCGCCGATGGCATCGAAGGCAGCTTGATTTATGCCTTGTCGGCCGAACTACGCCAAGCCATAGCCCGCAACGGCCACGCCACCTTGCAACTCGATTTGGCGCCAGGACGCAGCTTGGAGCGCCTGCAGCAGGAATTGTCCAAGCCCCGCGGCCACCGCAGTGTCAGCGAGCACCTGCGCCGCCACGCGGGCATCACCGGAGTCAAGGCGGCGCTGATCTATGAAGTGCTGGACAAGACGCAACTGGACAATCCCGTGCTGCTTGCGCGCACCATCCATCGCCTGCCGCTGACCCTGAAACGCGCACGTCCTCTGGCTGAAGCCATCAGCAGCGCCGGCGGCGTGCGCCTGGAGGCGATGAACGACCGCCTGATGTTGAATGCACTGCCCGGAGTGTTCTGCGCAGGCGAAATGCTGGATTGGGAAGCGCCGACTGGCGGTTACCTGCTGACCGCTTGCCTGGCAAGCGGCCACCGCGTCGGCGAAGGCGCGGTGGCTTGGCTCAAGGCATCGATGCCTGCTTGAGATGCCTGCTCGATCTGGTCGTCCGCCATGGCCCGGCAAAGGGAGAGATCCTTGCCTGCGACGATCGCGGACGTGGCAACAGAATATCCAGCGCGGTGTTGAAATTCGGTTAGAACTCCGCGTCATTCTGATGACAGAACAGCATGTATTCAGAACGGAATCGGCAATCCCAACACCGGCGCCAGCAACCAATAGGCGATGCCGAACACCAGCACCCACAGCAATAACTTGAGGGCGAATCCGGCGACCTTGATCGCCAGGTAGATGCCTACCACGACCAGCACGATTCCGATCCAGCTCATGCGCTTTCTCCGCCGCTGCGTTGTGTGGAATTCATTTGCTCTTGGCGCCGCGCTTGCGCGATTGCGAGGCCACGAACATGTTGTCGACCAGATTCGGATAAGCGCGTCCGGCTGCTTCGGCACGGGCTTTGGCCTGCTCGACTTGCTCCGGCGTCAACTTGATGTGTCCGCCGGGCCCGGCCGGATTCTTGCGGTCCCACGGTTTTGCGGTGCGGCTGGTCATTATTTGGATCCTTATGCGGTGGACTCAGTACGCGCCCATGTAATCGCGCTTGCCTACTGCCACGCCATTGTGGCGCAGCAGGTCGTAGGCGGTGGTGACGTGGAAGAAGAACTGCGGCAGGCCGTAGTGCAGCAGGTAGGGCTGGCCTTCCATCCTGCGTTCCTTCGGCGTACCCGGGCGCAGCACAATTTCACGTGAACCAGCAGCTTCAAATGCCGCCGGGTCCAGGCCGCCGATGAAATCCAAACTGGCGGCGATCAGGCCGCGCAGATCGGCGAAGTTCTTGTTGTCGCCTTCGAGTACCGGCAGTTCGGCGCCCGCCAGGCGACCGGATACCCCGCGTGCGAAATCGCAGGCGATCACCACCTGCTTGGCCAGCGGGAACATGTCGGGGAACAGCCGTGCCTGCAGCAGAGCGTCGGCGTCGATCTTGTGTTCGACGGCGTGCGCCTCGGCTTTGGCCAGCAACTGGTCGAGGCTGCCGAGCAGTTGCTGGAAAACGGGTACGGAAGCAGCGTGCAACGAAAGGGTCATGGGATATCCAGGGTTGGAGAATCTGTCGGATCTTTGTAGGAGCGGCGTAAGCCGCGATGCGGCTTTACCGGTAAGGCCTCATCGCGGCTTACGCCGCTCCTACAAAAGCATTCAAGGGGATCAATCCATCTCGGCGGCGGCCTCGCGGCCCTGCTGGCGGATCAGCGCTTCCTCGCGGGCGTCGTTGATGGCATCGCGTACGCCATCCAGGTCCACGCTGCGCTCGTCGTGCACGAACTTGCCGGTCAACGGCGTGTCCGCCAGCAGATCGCCGGTTTCGAACAGCGCCCACATTTCCTCGCCGTACCAGCTGTCCAGCAGTTCCGGTGCGAACGCGCCCAGCGTGGCGGTCAGGTTGTTGACGTCGCGCAGCAGCATCGCCCGTGCGGCGTTGTTGCCGCCGGCGCTGACCACCTGCGGGAAATCGATCACCACCGGGCCTTCGGCGCCCACCAGCACGTTGTAGGCCGAAAGATCGCCGTGGATCAGGCCGATGCACAGCATCAGCTGCACCTGTTTGACCAGGAAAGCGTGGTACTCGCGGGCCTGGCCGGGTTCGAGTTCAAGCTCGCCCAGGCGCGGCGCGGAGAAGCCGTCGGCATCGGTGACCAGTTCCATCACCAGCACACCATGGAAATACCCGTACGGCTGCGGCACGCGCACGCCGGCCTCGACCAGCTGGTAGAGCGCGTCGACCTCGGTGTTCTTCCAGGCCGTTTCCTGCTGCTTGCGCCCGTACTTGCTGGCCTTGCCGATGGCCCGCGCCTCGCGGCTGCCGCGTACCTTGCGCCCTTCCTGGTACTGCACCCGCTGCTTGAAGCTGCGCTGGGCCATGTCCTTGTAGACCTTGGCGCAGCGCACGTCGTCGCCGGAACGCACCACGTAGACGGCCGCCTCTTTGCCGCTCTTCAGCGGGCGCATCACTTCGTCTATCACGCCGTCATCGATCAGCGCTTGCAGGCCTTGCGGGGTCTTCATCCAGTGGGGCGGGTGGCAAAGGAAGCCCATTGTGCCTGCGCGGGGCCTTCATCGGGGTAAACCTTGCGTTGGCATGCCAGCGCTTACACTGCACGCCCCACCCGCGTCTTGCCTTCCATGTCCGAACCCGTCCGCCTTGCCAAACGCGTCGCCGAACTCGCCGGTTGTTCCCGACGCGAGGCCGACCAGTACATCCAGGGCGGCTGGGTGACCGTGGACGGCGAAGTGATCGACGCCCCGCAACATCCCATCACTACCCAGGTCGTCTTGATCGACCCGGACGCCGACCTGGAAGCCGCGGAGCCGGCGACCTTGCTGCTGCACAAACCGGCGGGCATCGCCTTCGATGCCGCTTCGAAACTCGCCACCCCCGCCACGCACACCGCCGGCGACGACCCCGACATACGGGTACTCAAACGCCATTTCGTGCGTCTGACCCCGCTGATGCCGATGGACGACGAGGCCAGCGGGCTGGTGGTGCTGAGTCAGGACGGACGCGTCTGGCGCCGGCTGAGCGAGGACGCGGACATGATCGAACAGGAGTTCGTGGTGGAAGTGGAAGGCGAACTGGCTCCCTACGGCTTGCCCAGACTTTGCGACGGCATGCTTTACCAGGGCCGCGCCCTGCCCCGCGCCAAGGTCAGCTGGCAGAACGAAAACAACCTGCGCTTCGCGATCAAGGCGGTACGGCCCGGGCAACTGCGGCACATGTGCGCGCAGGTCGGCCTGGACGTGCTGTCGATCCGCCGCCTGCGCATCGGCCGCATCGCGCTGAGCAGGATGCCGGTCGGCGAGTGGCGTTACCTGCCGGTCGGCGAGCGCTTCTGAACACTTGCTGTTCGATCCGCACTGCGGGTTTCCCGACGATTGACTAAGGCCGCCGGGCTGACAACACTAGACGCCGCACCGGCATGGCCGAAGCGGCCGCCATCCTCCAACCAACGCAGACAAAGAAGAGGCTTGTATGAGCAAGGGCATGGACCAGAAGAAGAGCGAGAAGAAGGCGCCGACCAAGACGTTGAAGGAAAAGCGCGCCGAGAAGCAGGAAAAGAAGAAGAACAAGTAATCTCGCCCGGCAAGCAAGGCGGGACGAAGGGCGGGTGTTCCGGAAGGAACCCGCCCTTTCCTTTTTGTGGAATCGGGCTTGTCGTGCCGCCTAGTCGTCGCCGATTCGGCCGAACGAGCCAGAAGGCTAGACCGCTGCGGTCACCACGATTTCTATCTTCCACTTCGGATTGGCCAGCGCGGCCTGCACAGTGGCGCGCGTGGGCGTATGCCCCGGCACCACCCAGGCCTCCCAGACCTCGTTCATCGCCGCGAAATCGCCCAGGTCGGGCAGGAATATCTGCGCGTGCAGGATCTTGCTCTTGTCGCTGCCGGCCTGCGCCAGCAGGGCGTCGATGGATTCCAGCACCTGCCGCGTCTGGCCCTGGATGTTGACGCTGGCGTCTTCGGCAATCTGGCCGGCCAGGTAAACGGTGCCGTTGTGGATCGCCATTTCAGACAGGCGCGGGCCAATTTCGAATCGCTGGATCATTGGGGGTTTCCTCCGTGGCTCGATAAGGGTCCATCCTACGGGAAGTGCCCGCCATCCCGTAACATCCGTTCATCCACGCAATCGATTTCCATGGGGTGAATAGTTTGGACGGAACCAAGGCTTCCTCTCATGGGACCGCAAAGGGGCGTCTCCGGCGCGCATGCAAGCGCCTGTTGCTGGCGCTGTTGGCCTGTTATCTGATCTCGGCCGCCTGGCAGGTCTACAAACCGCTGCCTGCCGGCATCGGACGGAATTTCCCCATCGCCTCCGCCGGCGACGTGGCATTGCTGACCGATATCACCTACGTCGATGCGGCCGGCGCGCGCCATAGCGATCAGCAGGTGTTCGATGAAATCCTGCGCCTGATCGGACAGGCGCAACGCGTGGTCGTGATGGACATGTTCCTGTTCAACGACTTCGCCGGCGCCGATGCCGCACCCAGCCTGCGGCCATTGAGCGCGCAACTGACCCGGGCGCTGGTCGAACGCAAGCGGGCGGTGCCCGGCTTGCAAGTCGTCATGATCACCGACCCCATCAACACGCTGTACGGCGGAATGCCGTCCAAGCACTTGGACGCCTTGCGCGCGGCAGGCATCGAAACGGTGGTCACCGATCTGAACCGGATCCGCGCGCCCAACCCTGCGTGGTCCGGACTCTGGCAGCTGTGCTGCCGATGGCTGGGAAACAGCGACCGCGGCGGCTGGCTGCCCAGCCCGTTCGGCCAGGGCGAGGCGACGCTGCGCAGCTATCTGGCGCTGCTCAACCTCAAAGCCAATCACCGCAAGACCCTGGTGGTCGATTCCGGCCGCGATTGGGTGGGATTGGTGGCCAGCGCCAACCCGCACGATGGCAGCAGCGCGCATGGCAACGTGGCGTTGCGGTTCCGCGGCCCGGCCGCATTGGACCTGCTGCGAAGCGAACGCGCCGTGGTGGCGATGTCCGGCGCGGCCTGGCCGCGATCGCTGGTTTCGATCGCGCCATCCGCCCTCCCCGCCGGCCCTGCCGACGGCAGCCGGGTGCAGATCCTCACGGAAGGACGCATCCGCGATGCGTTGCTCGCCAGCATCGCCAGCGCCAAGCCAGGCGACCGGCTGGATATCGCGGTGTTCTATTTCTCCCACCGTGGGTTGGTGAAGGCGGTAGCGGCGGCTCAGCAACGCGGCGCGAAGGTGCGCGTACTGCTGGACCCCAACGAGGACGCTTTCGGCCGCAAGAAGAACGGCATCCCCAATCGCCAGGTTGCGCTGGAGCTGGACCAAGCCGGAGTGCCCGTGCGCTGGTGCGATACCCATGGCGAGCAATGTCACGCCAAATTCCTGCTCAAGCGCAGCGCCGCCGGCGCAGCGGAATTGATCGTGGGTTCGGCCAACTACACCCGGCGCAATTTGGACGACTACAACCTGGAAAGCAGCGCACGCGTGCTGGCGGCCGCCGATACGGCCGCGATGAGCCGTGCGGCCACCTATTTCGAGCAGAGCTGGAGCAATACCGAAGGCCGCCGGATCAGCCTGCCCTATGCCCGCTATGCCGATGATTCACGGCTGCGTTACTGGCGCTATCGTTTTACCGAGGCCACCGGCCTGTCGAGCTTCTGAAGCCGGCGTCCCTTCCCGCTCGAGCGCGGCGATCACCTCGGCCCGGGCTATCGGCGTGACTGCCAGTTGAAAGCGTGCGTTCATCAGCTCGACCAGCGCGCGCGCCCACTCCGCATTCCATGCGCTGCCGGCGTGGCCGTCGGCAAGCACCGCATGCTCCGGTCCATCGCCGGCCGTGTTGCGCACCCGCAGGTTGCCCAGCACCAAGTCGCGGTAGGCAGGCAGTCCCTGCCCGTCGCGCGAGCCCCAGCGTGCCGCGAACCAGGCGCGGTCATC
This sequence comes from Pseudoxanthomonas sp. CF125, assembly GCF_900104085.1. Lineage (GTDB taxonomy): Bacteria > Pseudomonadota > Gammaproteobacteria > Xanthomonadales > Xanthomonadaceae > Pseudoxanthomonas_A. The sequence goes on along the minus strand of NZ_FNLD01000001.1, from coordinate 394,336 downwards.
GAAGAAGGCGATACCGGGATCGGCTTGCGCCATACCAGCCAGCGCGCGATCGAATGCATCCAGGCCCTCGTCGATATTGGCCAATTGAACCGGATCGTGCCAGCGGTCCAGGTAATTCGGCCAATCGGCATTGTTGAATATCCCGACCAGCACGATGCGGATCTTTGGATGGTGCCCGCGCAATAACGCCACCGAATCCCGGATAGCCCGCACGCAGCCGGCGATCTTCTCCTGCACGCCCGCCGCCCGAGGGTCGTGCGCCAGTTGTTCCAGGTCCCGCGCATCGCCGAAGCTGTTGATGCCGATGCGAATCAGCACCACCCCATTGCGCCAGCGCGCCGGTTCCTGATCCATCAGCGAAAGCAGCGCCCTGGCCTGTTGCGAATAACCTTCCAGCAGGTCGCTGCAATCGGCACCGGAGAGCGCGAAGTTGAAACGATAATCCTGCTTGGGCGGCGAACGGCCTTCCCGTCCCAGCCAGCGATTCGCGCGCGCCACCACACCGCGCGTGCCGTGAAATCCCCACTCGCCCTGATCCAGTTGCCGTCCGCGCAGGCGTTGCAACAGCTCGGTCCATTGCCACGTGGTCGAACGATGATCGCCGCCCCGCTTGACGCTTCCCGCCGGGAAAAAAACCGAATCGTGATAGGCGTGGCTGTCCGAATCGCCGAGCACCGCCAGAGACACGGAACCGTCGGACGCTGCCGGCGCGGGAATCGCCTTGGCCCGGTAGAAGCACACGCACAGCGCCACGGTGCCGATAAGAGCGAGGTAAATCCAGAAAGTCGACCGTTTCGCTGGCAGCATGCAAATCCCCCGTGCACCCAATGGGACACCCGATGAGAAAAACGGGTAGGTGCGCCGGCTCCGGTCAGGACCCGCCCCTGGCCTGGCGATTGCGGGCCCTCCGGAAACAGCCGCGCAGGCAGGACGGCGGCCTTCAGGAAGGCTGGCGTAGGATGTCGGGGTCACACTCGCGCGTCTCGCCCGGCCGTACTCCAGTCGCCCGCTTCGCTCCTTTCCTCCGCGCCTCCTTCCCGTTGCCGGGATTACTCGAGACGCCATTCCTGGAGCGCCCATGCCGGGCTATGCCACCCGCTTGCTTACCGTCCGCCTGGGCGGCCACGACTATCGCATCCGTGCGCTCAGCGATCTGCAGCAGTTCGCCGATCCCACCGGCCAGGCGCATCGTGCGGGCATCTCTTCGTCGCTCTGGAGCCTGTTCGGGCAGGTCTGGCCGTCCGGCCGCGTGCTCGCCGAGGCCATGAGCAGCTTCGATGTAGCCGGCAAGCGCATTCTGGAACTGGGCTGCGGCCTGGGCCTGTCCAGCCTGGTGCTGGCCAAACGCGGCGCCGATGTGGTGGCCAGCGACCACCACCCTCTGGCCGAATCCTTCCTGGCCTACAACGCCGGCCTCAACGAGCTTCCTGCGGTGACTTACCGCGATCTGCCCTGGACGACGCCGGACGCCACCCTGGGCAGCTTCGACCTGATCATCGGCAGCGATATCCTTTACGAGCGCGACCACGCCGCGCAGATCGCGGCGATGATGCTGCGCCATGCCAATCCCGATGCCGAATTGCTGGTCACCGATCCTGGCCGCGGCAACAGCGCGCCCTTCACCCGCGCCATGGCCGAACAGGGATACGAAGTCACCGAGCGTCGCAGCCGCTTCAACGAAAAGGACATCGAGCCCTTTCGCGGCCGCCTGCTCAGCTACCGCCGCGGCACTCCAATGGCCAGCGCCGTGCCGGCGCTGCAATGAGCAGCATTCCCCTGCACCTGCACAGCGATATCGACGCCTCGGTGTCGTGCAGTCATTGCGATGCGGTCTGTTGCCGGCTGACCGTGGTGGTCATGCCGGAGGATCAGGTTCCACGCCACCTGGTGGAGCGCAACGAACACGGGGTGGAAGTCATGGCCCACGGCGAGGATGGATGGTGCGTGGCGATCGACCCGCTGCGCATGTGCTGCAGCATCTACGACCAGCGCCCGGGAATCTGCCGCAAGTTCGCCATGGGCAGCGAGTACTGCGTGGACGAACGCGAGATCTACCGCAACCGCTACACATAGAGAATCCGCAGAATCGTGTAGGAGCGACGCAAGTCGCGACGAGGCATTACCGGTAGAACTTCATCGCGACTCACGTCGCTCCTACACGCTTCTGCACGCTCTTGCGCGCTGCCATGGCGCGCTTTCCAGGCGGCCAGCGCTTGTTCGTAGCGTTCCAATGCGTTTTCGTACGCGTCGTAAACGCAGGTCACGCAGCCACCACCGCAGCAATCGCCGGGATCGGGTTTTACGGGAGGCTGCGGCGGCGGATCGTCGTTCGGCTGCATGGGCTTACTGTAACGCCGGGAACCGGTATGGTTGCACCATGCAACCGCTCAAATACCTGGCTGGATATCCCGAAGACCTGCAGATGCGGGTACGCGCGATGATCGAGCAGGACCGGCTGGGCGCGGTCCTCGCCGATAAATACGGCCAGGGACACGCCGTGCGCAACGACCGCCAGCTGTACGAATACACCGTGGAAATGAAGGACCGCTACTTGCGCAAGGCCGAACCGCTCAGCAAGGTCGTCTACGACAGCAAGCTGCAGGTGGTGAAGCACGCGCTGGGCACCCACACCACCGTATCGCGCGTGCAGGGCAGTCGCTTGAAGGCCAGCCGCGAAATCCGCATCGCCACCGTTTTCCGCGACGCCCCGGCGGATTTCCTAAAAATGATCGTGGCGCACGAACTGGCGCACCTGAAGGAAAGCGAGCACAACAAACCGTTCTATCAACTATGCGCGCACATGGCGCCGGACTACCATCAACTGGAGTTCGACCTGCGCCTGTACCTGACCCACCTCGATTGCGGCGGCAGCCCCGCCTAACGGTCGATCGCGCGCCGCAGATTCGCTCGCGCCGCGGCGTCGTAACGCTGATGGAACCAGTCGCTCAGATAGATGCGTTCGCGGGCGAGCAATCCCTTCAGGAATCGTTTGCGGTTGAGCCTGAACAGGAATCCGGGCACATGGCCCCGGTATTCCTCCGCGATGCCGGCGTCGTACGCATCGAACACGGCAGGTTCCGCGCCCAGGATCGCCATGTCGCAATCCAGGAAGTGGCGGGTATCCAGCGAAAAACCGTCGTCACCGAAATCCGCCGGCGAGAACTGGCCGTGGCGTGCGGTGAGATCGATCAACTCGGCGACGCGCAGCGTGTCGACCCCGTGTTCCGGCAGCCACTGCGCGATTTTCGCCATCGCCAGATCGGCCGAACGCGCCTCGTTGTCCTTGCGCCCGGCTTCATAAATGGCGTCGTGGTACAGCGCCGCAAGATAGACCTCGGCAGGTTGCGCCCAGCCCGGTCCCGCGGTCACCTCGGCGAAACGGTGCAGCACTTCCTGCACATGCCCGAAGTTGTGGTACGCGCGCGGCGGCGTGGCGTATGCCGCTTCCAGCTCGGACAACATCAATGTGGGCAGCGTCAGCGGCGCGGACATTTCGGCTCCAGCCAGGGCTTATGCGGACACTATATCGCCAGCGGCACCGGTCAACGGACCACATGCCATTGCGTTTGCCGTCCCGCCAGATATTCCACCCGCCGACCATCGAACAACGCGGTCTGCTCCAGCTTGATCTGCACGTTCTGGCCTTGCCATTCGGGCAGCCGGGCCTTGATGTTTCCCTCGATGGCGTACGCCGTCATCGCGTACAAAGGCCAGTCGCCCTGCCCCGCGGTAGCATCCTGGTTGTCCCACATGCCGATGGTCGGCCCGGGGGCGTGGCCAAAGAAGCCCACCGGGTGCGAGTAGATGGAAGATACGATGCCCGCCGCTTCCGCTTCGCGCCGGGTCTTCTCCAATACCTGGTTGCCGGTGCGGCCAACGGCGAAATTGGCGGCCAGCAGATCCTGCCAGCGATTGCCTGTAGCCATCGCCTTGCGCAATCCGTCTGGCACATCGCGCTCGCCTGTACGCACGACGTAGCCCATTTCCTGAGTGTCGGTGCAGAGCTTGAGGTAGCAGATGCCGACATCGGTGTGGAGCACATCGCCGGGTTGGATCAAGCCCTCCTCGCCGCAGAACGGCGCATCGTCGGCGCACGCCGTGCCCATGCGCTGCAAATTGACGTCGGGCATGAACCAGATCGGCAGGCCCAGCGATTCGAAACGCTGGCGGATGTACCAGGCCACATCGTCGGTACTGGTGACGCCCGGCGTGATCACCTTGCTGGAGAACGCTTCGCCGATCACCGCGCGTGCCAGCGACACGATATGCGGATAAGCCGCCCGTTCTGAGGCGCTGCGGGTTTCCAGCCAGCGAACGACCAGCTTTTCGGCCGATACCAGGCGCTCGTCATAGCCTTGCGGCAGCACGGCGCGCAATCGCTCGTGCAGGCCGTGGGTCAGGCCATCGGCGACCGGCCACTGCGCGGAAACATTGATGCCGATGCGCTTCGGATCGCGTCTAGTGATCAGTTCGCCCAGCGCCTTCCACTGCGCCTCCAGGTCGCCGCCCGACCATGCCGATTCGTAGGGCGCGCCGAACGGATAACGGTTGATCGACAAACGCTTGACGCTGCCATCCGGCTGTCTATCGAACACCAGCATGGTCGTGCGCCGCGCCGCGTGGCTGGGTTGCGGCACCAGGGTGAAGTAGACCGGGTCCTCCGCGTATTCGCGGGCGATGACCAGCCACATATCCAGCTCCGCTTCTTTCATCAGTTGCGGCAGCAACGTATCCAGCCGCTCCTGCAGCATGCGGTTCTCGGGATCGACGCGGTCGCGCGGCGCCAGCACCGCCCCTACCGTATCGACAGTCCTGCCTTGCGCAAAAGCGGTTGCGATCGTTTGCTGGCAATACGCAGCCGGAGCGGCGAGACCCAGCAGGGACAGCGCTGCGCAAAGTAGCAGGAACAATGCAGGTCGATGAGAATTCATGGTTCGGTCCCGAAGCGGTGAAAAAGAAGTTCGTGCGCGTGAAGGCGGGCCAGTTGGTCCGCTTTGGCAATTGCCGCGCCGATTGCCTGCGCCACCTGCTGGAAACGCCAAGCACCGGACAGGCGGAAGCGACCGGTGCCGTCCGTTGCTTCGAAGCTGCTTTGGCTCATGCGAATTCCCCATTCGCCAGCATCGTCACAATAGCTTGGTCCCCAACGGTACATCGCGATCCGGCACGCATAGAACCACCTCGCCGTTCGCATCGTGGAAGCCGGTCACCAGGCATTCCGACATCAACGGCCCGATCTGCTTGCTGGGGAAGTTGATCACGGCCACCACCTGCCTGCCCACCAGGTCTTCCGGCCGGTACAGCGCGGTAATCTGCGCGCTCGACTTGCGCGTGCCGATCTCCTCGCCGAAATCTATCTGCAGCACATAGGCCGGCCTGCGCGCCTGCGGGAATGGCTCAGCGGCAACGACCCTGCCTACGCGCAACTCGACTTTCTCGAAATCGCTCCATGAAATCATCTGCATCGCCAGATCGCTCCAACTTCCAGAAGCCGGTTCCTCTTCATTCCACGAAGAAACCGGTGATATCGAAATGCAGGTCCACACGGGAGCCGCTGGCCAGCTTCAGCGTGATCACGTCGTAATGCGGCGGGCCGACCACCCTTCCCTTCGATTCGATCACCGCACCGGGATAGTGGATGCGTATCCATTCCTGTTCGGCGGCCATGCCTTCGCTGACGCTACCTACGCCGGCAATCACCACGGCTTTCTTGAGCGTCAGCCCGTCGCCGCCGGAATAACGGGCCGACGGGGCAGCGGCGTCCTGCGCCAGCGCCGGACACGGATCGGCCGTCGCCAGCAACAGCAGGCCGCAAGCCAGGACGAAACCACGCATATGAAATCCTCGGCCGGAATTGTCGGTGTTTTTGCGGTGCCGCCGGCGCCGGCACCCGGGGCATTGTGATTCAAGCTGCAAGGCAATGCATCGGGCGGCCGCGGAATCGTGGCATGCCCTGGTCCAAACGGCGCGTTCCGCCAAGTGACGGCAGGGCGATCCCGGGCGTTCACCTCGCATTTAGCGCTTTATGTGGCCTGCGTCTCGCATAGCGCCAATTCAGCTAGAAAACCCCTGTGGCGGCGTTTGACTCCCCTTGGCCCGGCCCCGACCATCGCCGGGCCCTGTAGTCGATGAAGTAGATGCGCATGCGCCGTTCGTGGTTGTGCCGATGGCTTGCCTCCCCCCTGTTGCTCCTCGCCGTTCTCCCCGTGGCCTTCGGCCAATCCTGCCCCGCCACCGTCCCGGTACAGGGCGCGCCGGTGGCCGCGCCGGTATTTCCCGCCGACAACTGGTGGAATACGGACATCAGTACGGCGCCCGTCGACGCGTCCTCGGCCAGCTACATTTCCTTCATCGGCGCCACCCGCGCGCTGCACCCCGACTTCGGAGGCGAAGAGTCGCCCGGCAGCACCAACATCTACGGCTTTCCCTACGCCGTCGTCGATGGCTCGCAGCCCAAGCAGACCGTCACCTTCGACTACGACGATGAAAGCGACGGCAATGGCGTGGCGTTCTACCCCATTCCCGCCCAGGCCATCAGCCAGGTCCACTGGGTGGAAGGTGGTGCGCCCGGCAACGTCGATCAACGCGGCAGTTCCGACCGCCACCTGCTGATGATCGACTGCACCAACCGCCATCTCTACGAGCTCTACAACGTCTACTACAACGCCTCGCAGAATCGCTGGTACGCCGGTTCGGGCGCGTTCTTCGATTTGAACACCAATGGCCGCCGCCCGGAAGGCTGGACTTCGGCCGATGCCTCGGGCTTGGCGATCTTCCCAGGCCTGGTGCGCTATGACGAAGCGGCCAATGCGGCCGTACCGGAAATCACCCATGCCCTGCGCGTCACTCTGCGCGCCAGCAACGGCCATGTGTACCCGGCCTCGCACAGTGCCGGCAGCACTTCCGGCGCGCTGCCCATGGGCGCGCGCCTGCGCCTGAAGACCAATGTCGGCGGCGCGGATCCGGCATTGCGCACTACCGATCCGATATCGCGCAAGATCTTCCGTGCCATGCAGAAGTACGGCCTGATCATGGTCGACAACGGGTCGGACCTGTATATCTCCGGCACTTTCGACGTGCGCTGGAACAACGGCACGCTCAACCCCGCGTTCGCCACCCTCAAAGCCAGCGATTTCGAAGTGATCCAGCTGGGCTGGAAACCGGCCGTGGCCACCGCCGCGCTCAGCGCGGTCAGCGCTTCGCCCAACCCGGTGACTGGCGGCCAGGCGGCCACCGGCACGGTCACGCTCACCTCCGCCGCGCCCAGCGGCGGCGCGCAGATCGCGTTGAGCAGCGCCAGTAGCGCCTTCTCCGTGCCGGCCAGCGTCACCGTGGCGCAGGGCGCCAGCAGCGCCACGTTCCCGATCGCCACGGCCGCCTCGGACACCACGGCCTCCGGTACCTTGTCGGCGACCTACGCGGGCGTCACCCGCACCAGCACGGTTACCGTGAATGCGGCGCCGCTGAGTCTCTCCATCGGCGATGCGTCGGTCACCGAAGGCGCCAGCGGCACCGTGGCGATGAGCTTCACCGTCAGCCTTTCGCGTGTATCCACTACAGCGGTCAGCTACAACATCGCCACCGCCAACGGCACGGCCACGGCGGGGAGCGATTACGTAGCCCGTTCGCTGGCCGGCGAAACCATAGCCGCCGGGCAGACCAGCCGGACCTTCGTGGTCACGGTCAACGGCGACCAACAGCGCGAACCCAACGAGGCCTTCACCGTCAACCTCAGCGGAGCCGTCGGAGCCGCGCTGGCCGATGCGCAGGCCACCGGCACGATCGTTTCCGACGACGCACGGGTCATGTCCGGTCCGCTGCCTGCGCGTCCGGGCACCGGCAGCGCCACGCAGGGTTCGCCTCAGGCTCTGGCTCCGGCAAGCACCGCGCAACAAACCGTGCCCATCAGCACCAACGCCTGCCTGTTGCGTAGCGGCGCTCTGCGCTGCGTGCAGCAGATGCCGTTGCGATGGCTGCAGGCATGGGATCGGCTGCGTGCGCTGCTGACGTTGTAGTGGTTGCGCGAATAGCGCATGGCTGGGGCAAAACGCGCTGTTCCAAATTAGATTCCAATCTGTAACCGGTTACGCCTTCTGCCGGCTAAACGGCGCCGGACGGCCTCAGAATCCATTCATAGCGTCGGCCGCCAACTACGCGCAGGCCAACTACACCGTTGGTAGTCCGAACAGGAAACCGACATGAAATTCTCTCCCCGCCAACAGACGCTTTGGTCCGTTGCGCTAGGCGCCGCCCTCGCCCTCGGCATGGGTGCGGCCGCCACCGCGCAGGATCGAGACGACCGCGAAGACAAAGAACAGAGCGACAACAAAGCCCGCGCCGACCAGCGCCGCCAGCAGGCCGAAGCACGCCAGGAGCAGGCCCGCCAGCAACAGGCCCAGCGTCAGGGCGAACGCCAGCAGGTCGAGCGCGGCAACGACGCCCAGCGCCAGCAGATGGAAGCGCGTCGGAGCGCCGTCCAGCAGCAGGCCGCCCAACAGCAGGCCGCCCAGCAGCAGGAGCGCCGCCAGGAACAGCAGCGCGAGCAGGGCATGCGCCAGCAGAACAGCCAGCGCGAGCAGATTCAACGCGAACAAGCCGCCCGTCAGCAGGCCGCGCGCCAGAACGAACGCCAGCAGCTGGAACGCCGCAACGACATCCAACGCGAGCAGGCTGCCCGCCAGCAAGCCGCGCGCCAAGGCGAGCGTCAGCAGTTGCAGCGCCGCAACGAAGACCAACAGCGCGCCCTGCGCCAGCAGAACGAAGCCCGCCAGAACGCGCAGCGCGAACAGCTGCAGCGCCAGCAGGCCGCGCGCCAAGGCGAGCGTCAGCAATTGGAGCGCCGCGACGAAGACCGACAGCGTGCCTTGCGCCAGCAGAACGAAGCTCGCCAGAACGCCCAGCGCGAACAGCTGCAGCGCCAGCAGGCTGCGCGCCAAGGCGAGCGCATCCGCGAACAACGACGCGATGGCGACCTGCGCCAACAGGCGGCCCGCGACGACGCCGCCAGCCAGCAGCTACAGCGTCAGGCCTCCGGCCAACCTGCACGCGTCATGGGCGGCAACCAGCCTGGTCGCCGCGACGATCGCCGCGATGACGACCGCCGTAACGAGCAGAACCGCCTGAGCCGCGAAGTGCAGGAGCGTCGCATCCGCGAGGAGCGCCAGCGCGCCGAGCGCTTCCAACAGGAGGAACGCCGGCGCTACAGCAACCGCAACGACTGGGAACAGCGCTACGCCCGCCAGCTGCGCGACCAGCGCCGCAACTCGCAGTACCGCTACCAGCAGCAGTACTACGACCGTCTGCGCCAGCAGCAGATCCGCTTCAGCTCGCGCAACTACAACTACTACAACGACCCGTACTACTACACCCCGGCCAGCTATCGCTATTCCTATGGCGGACGCTGGTACCAAACCAACCGCTATGGCGGCGACCTGCTGCGCCAGGCCGTGAACTACGGTTACCGGGAAGGACTCAACGCCGGTCGCGCCGACCGTATGGACGGCTGGCGCAGCGACTACCGCAACAGCTATGCCTATGAAGACGCCAACTATGGTTACAACGGCTATTACATCGACCAGGGCCAATACAACTACTACTTCCGCCAGGGCTTCCAACGCGGCTACGAAGACGGCTACTACGGCCGCTATCGCTACGGCCACCGCGGCAGCGATGGCAACTACGCCATTCTGGCCGGCATCCTGGCGGTGATCGTGGGGCTGCAACTGATCGATTGATCGCCTGCACGAGTTGGAAAATGGAAGCGCCCGGCCAATGCCGGGCGTTTTCTTGTTGCCCGTACGACGCTCACGCGGATCCATGCAAAGTGCGCATGGCGATGGTGCGGCGCAGCTTACCCCTTTGGACAATGGCGAGGCCTCCGGGTGCGTGCGCTACTGCGGTTTGCCCGTCGTCCACAAGGAATCGAACACATGTCCGTCCTGTCCGACTGCATACCGCTTCTTTCTCGCCGCGGTCCGCGTACACGCATGCTGCGCTGGCAAGCCGCAATTTTCCTGGCCGTGGCCGGACTGCTGTGCCTGCCCGCCTTCGCCCAAACCGAAGTCACCGGCTTTGGCAGCAATCCCGGCAACCTGCGCATGTTCAAGTACGTACCGCCCGGCCTGCCTGCCAACGCGCCGCTGGTGGTGGCAATGCACGGATGTTCGCAGAGCGCGGCCAGCTACGACGCGGAGACCGGCTGGCAAATGCTGGCGCAGCGCTGGCAGTTCGCACTGCTGCTGCCGCAGCAGCAGAGCGCCAACAATTCCAGCACCTGCTTCAACTGGTTCGAGGCCGGCGACACCGCGCGCGGATCCGGCGAAGCACTGTCGATCAAGCAGATGGTCGACCGCATGCAGGCCGATCACGGCAGCCACCCGGCGCGCGTCTACGTCACCGGGCTTTCGGCCGGCGGCGCGATGACCGCGGTGATGCTGGCCGCATATCCCGAAGTCTTCGCAGGCGGCGCCATCGTCGCCGGCCTGCCTTACCGTTGCGCCACTAGCCAGTCGGCGGCATTCGGCTGCATGAATCCGGGCACCGACCTCACCCCGGCGCAGTGGGGCGACAAAGTACGCGCGGCCAGCAGCCACACCGGTCCTTGGCCTATCGTCTCGATCTGGCACGGCGACAGCGACTACGTGGTGCGTCCGGCCAACCTGACCGAAAGCATGCAGCAGTGGACCAACGTGCACGGTATCGATCAGACCGCGGACGTCAGCGACACGGTGGGCGGATTTCCGCACAGGGTCTACAAGGACGCGGGCGGTACACCGCGCGTGGAGACCTACGCCATCACCGGCATGGGCCACGGCACGCCGGTCGATCCGGGTACCGGCGAAACCCAGTGCGGTACGGCAGGCGCCTACATCCTCGATGTGAACCTGTGCTCCAGTTACTACATCGGCCACTTCTGGAGCCTGGACAACCTGGACGGCAACGCGCCTACCGTCAGCCTTACCGCGCCTGCGAACGGAGCCAGCGTCAGCGGCACGGTCACGGTCAGCGCAACGGCCAGCGACGACATCGGCGTGGACCGCGTGGAATTCCTGCTGGACGGTACGCTGCTGGGCAGCGACACCGGCGCGCCGTACTCGATCGGCTGGAACTCGGCCACCGCCAGTACCGGCAATCACACGCTGCAGGCGCGCGCCTTCGACCTGGTGGACAACGTGGGCACATCGGCCACGGTTGCGGTGAACGTACTGGAAGGCTCCGGCGGCGGTACGCCGCTGCTGGCGGAGTTCTCCAACGAAGACGCAAACGACGGCTACGTGAAGGCCAATGCCGACGGCAGCGCGCCGGCGGTGGGCACGCTGGAATCCTATTCCGGGCTCGCCCTGGGACGCGGTACCGACGGCAAGTTCAACCGCAGCCTGCTGTCGTTCGATACTTCGTCGCTGCCCGACGGCGCGACCATCGTGTCGGCCACGGTCACGGTGGCGTATCGCAGCGCTTCGGGAAATCCGTGGGGCAACCCCGCCGGCAACACGCTGGTGGTGGACGTGAACAACGGCTGTTTCGGCGCGTGCGCCATCGAGACCGGCGACTATGCGGCAGCCGCCAGCGCGAGCGCGGTGGCGCAGCTGCTGAGCTTCAGCGGCGGCAGCCAGACCAGCAACGCGTTCGCCAGCCCCGGCCTGTCCGCGATCAACCGTGGCGGCCGCACCCAGTTGCGCCTGCGCTTCAGCGGCAATTCCACATCCACCAACTACTTGTGGATAGACAAGGGCGCCTCCGCGAAACTGCGCGTGGAGTACCTGCCGTAACAGGCTTGTTGTCGATCGCGGCGCGACGATGGAAACGAAAACGCCCGGCGCTGCCGGGCGTTTCTCATGCGCGTGCTTGGCCTCAGCGCTGGGAAGAGGCGAAGAACATCAGGTAGACCAGCCGCCCGTTTTCCAGGGTATCGCCGAAGTTCGCGCCTGCCGTATGCCACAGCCACGGACGCAACAGCAGCAGGCGGTTGAAGCGCATGGGTACGCACTGGGTCATTTCCCACTTCGAGTCGTCGGTGCCGTCTCTCTCCAGGATCTCATCCACCATACCCTTGGCGGACGAGTACCCGAGCGCCGCCGCTTCGCGATCGTCGTACGGCGCCCGATCGGTGTTGGTGGCACGGTGGCGGAAGAATTCGGTGCCGCCCTGGCAGTCCTGCGGGCGGCTGAGATAAAGGATGCCCGACCAGTGCGCCGCATCCACATGCACCTTCGCCTTGCCCTTGTCCGCAGCCAGGGTGATGCGGCTTTTGGCGTGCGCCTGCGGCGGCGGCATCGCTTCCAGCGGTTCGCCCACCAGCCGGGAAACCTGTTGCGCGAGTCCTTCGATGTCGATCCGCTCCACCGAATTGCGGCCGGGAAACATGCCCTCTTGCGGCGGATAGGTCAGCCGCAGCGAGGCTTCCCGCAAGGCTTGTGCGTTGTCCAGGAAGTCGTCGACGATGATCATTGAGGTAGGCATGGCAGCCAGCCTAATCGTTAGCCGCCGCTTCCTTCAACCGCGCCCTCGCGGATTGGCGGCTCAACGCAGCTGGCTGTCCTTGCTGCCGCGGCGGTTGTAGCCGCTTTGCGCGCCCTGCTCTTGGTCATGCGCTTCCTGGCAGGGAACGCACAGGCGCACGCCCGGCACCGCCTTGCGCCGTGCCTCGGGGATGGGCGTGTCGCATTCCTCGCAGTGGCTCAAGCTCGGTCCCTGCGGCAGTTGGCTGCGGGCGCGCTTGATGCCGTCTTTCACGGTGGCGTCGATCTGGTCCTGCACGGCGCCGTCGCCTGCCCAGCCGGTAGCCATGGCGGCCTCCTGTTGCGGTACGTTCGGGCGAGAATAGCCCCGCCGGAATGAACGATATGGTGACGGCGCGACATCGGGCAATCGCGCCGTGCCGCAGGCCGACCGATTACGCACAGGTATCCGCGCCGGCTAAGGTCTAGACTCGCTGCGAGCGGCATCGGCCGCTTGCTGTGGGAGGGTCGGCGATGATCGGCTGGGCGCTTGCGGCGGCGTTGGCGCTGTCTGCTCCGACGAGCGAACATGCCCGTCCGGAGCACGCCCGTCCGGAGCACGCCCGTCCGGAGCACGCCCGTCCGGAGCATGCCCGTCCGGACCATGTTCCGCCCGACCCCGCGCAGATCATGGCGGTGCCGCCCGCGCTTCGCGCTCTGGTGCAGGAGCGGGTCAATGCACCGGGCCGCAACCATTCGCAACGTCTGCGGCGGCTGATCGAGCTGATGTCGATCAGCCAGGACGGGCTGCGCCTGGAATACCACGACGACGCTACCCAGACAGTGGAACAGGCCTACCTCAGCCGGCAGGCCAACTGCCTCACCTACACCTTGGTGTTCCTGGCTCTGGCGCGCGAAGCCGGACTGGACGCATACCCGCAGGAGATCGACGAAACGCTGGCCTGGCAGCAGCGCAACGACGTGGTCTACCGCAGCAACCACGTCAATGCCGCAGTGCGTCTCGGCGCGCAGCGCTATGTGGTGGATGTGGGCAGCAGTTTCGTGATCGGACGCCATCCGGCCCATCCCATCGGCGAACAGCGCCTGCTGGCCCAGTACTACAACAACCGCGCCGCCCAGCTGCTGGTTCTGGGCGATCTTTCCGCCGCACTGGCCCATGCCGATATCTCCATCGGGCTGGACCCGGCCTACCCCACTACCTGGAGCAACACCGGCGTGCTGCGTCTGCACAGCGGCGATATGGAGGGCGCGGAACAGGCCTACGCCACGGCGCTGTCGCTGGCCCCCGAACACTCCAGCGCCCTGTTCAATCTGATCTCCCTGTACAAGCGCAGCGGCGACCATGAACGCGAAGCACAGTTCCGGCGCCGGCTGGACAAACTGCAATCGCGAGATCCTTTCCACCAGTTCATGCTCGCCATGCAATTCGAACAACAGGGCGATTACGCCTCGGCCATCAAGCGCTATCAGCGCGCGATCCGCCTGCATGCCGGCGAACACCGGTTCTACCATGGCCTGGCCCGCGCCTATGCGCAGGCGGGAAATCAGCGCAGCGCCCGCCGCGCACTGCAGCGCGCGCTGGCGCTGGCCTCGGGCAAGGACGAGGCGGCGCTTGCGCAATACCGGACGATGCTGGACGGCCTGCGCGCGACCGGCGGCCTATGACGCGCGCAACGGCCAGCTGCCGATCACTTCATACTCGCCCTGCAAGCTGCGCACCAGCGCGAAATCGCGCGCCTGCCAGCGGATCGGTTCGATCGCATGCGGAGTCAGCACGCGCGTGTCGTACAGCACCGTGACGTGCGGAGTGAACTCCCGTTTCAGATAGCGTCCGAATCCGCCGGCCATCAGGCGGTTGCTGAGCTCGCGCCACAATCCGTGGATCGGCGGGCGCTCCTCCGGGCACAGCAATACGCAAGGATGCTTGTCGTTGCGCGTGGAGAAGCTGGAGGCGCGCGCCAGAGTGACTTCGAACGGCGCGTGCCTGACCCGCGACGCTGCCGTCGTCGCAGCATCCACTATGTCGGCGCGATCGATCAGGTGCTCGCCAAGATAGTGCAGCGTGGCGTGCAACCGGTTGGGCTTGATGGCGGGACCGATCAGCGAATGCTCGACGCGCAGGGCGTCGGCCTCGGCGACGATCGCTTCCCGGGCTGCCGGTTCCGGAAATACGCAAAAGAACAGGCTGCCGGTTTCGGACCTGGCTTCCATGCCGGCCAGCGAGTCCTGCATGGGAATGGGCGAACCCCGGCGCACGCTCACGCGTTTTTCACATCGGCGCCGCACGGTGCCATCTGCGGTGCCTGATCGGCCTTACGATGCCTTGCCTTCATTCCCAAGCCCATTTTTCCCGCAAGAGCGCCACGCTAACGCAAGCGTGGCGTTCAAGCAAAAACGTCGCTGTCCCCGGAAGGCTGCTGCAAACGTCCTCCGCGCCGCGCGACGCTGTGCGGACAGCGTCAACCGTCACGGTAGCGGCGCCAGTATTCGGCGGGCGGACACCCCACCAGGGCTTTGAAGTCGCGGATGAAATGCGCCTGATCGAAATAGCCCAACTCCAGCGCCAATCGTGCCCATTCAAGCCCATCGTCCTGCTCCATGCGCTCCAGCGCTTCGTGCATGCGGTACCGGCTGATCACCCATTTGGGTCCGACGCCCACGTATTCGTTGAATATCCGCTGCAACGCGCGCTTGCCTGTCCGCCATTGCGCCACCAAGTCGTCGAGGGTGTTGACGCTGCGGTCCCTCGCGATCCCGTCGACGATCCGTCCTACGCGCTCCACTTCCTCGCCGACTGGCGGCAAATGCGGGGTAAGAAAATCGACGGCTACCGCCACCATCGCCGCATCGTCCTGTTGCGAAAGCACGGCCGGGCCCAAACGGTCGCCCTCGGCGCCGAACAGTTCCCGCAACGATACGCTGCGGTTGCGCAAGGCCGACAACGGCTCCCGCAGGAACGGGCGGAAACCGCCAGGGCGGAACTTCACCCCGAACACCACGCCCTGCCCTTCGAGCACGCTGATGAAGCGGCCGGTATGGACGCCGTGCACGCGCGCCTGGCCGGCCTCCAGCACCAGGTGCGCGTTGGGGTGCGGCAAAGTTTCGCGGGTTTGCGCAGGACATCCACGCAAATCCCAGCGCACGATCCAGAAGTGCTGGATCACCGTGGCCAGCACGGGCGGCGGCGGCAAGCGCGCATGGTGGAAAACGCCGGGCCCCGGCGCCGAACGCAGCACACCCCGAGCCTTGCCTACTCCGGAATTCATCGGCTCGCCCCCCGGCTGTGCGCACGCGGGTCGCGTTTTTACAATCGTCGGCACTTTCGCCATGCTCTCATCGGCATCTCGCCCCGCTTGAGTTTCCCATGAAAGCCTTTGCCCCGTTGCTGCTCGCCTGCAGTTGCTGCCTGCCGGCAGCAGCGCAAACCAATACGGAGTCCGTTCCCATGCAAGCCCTCGGTACCTTCGAAGTCAAGGTTCAACCGCAAACCGCGGACAATCCGCCGGCCCAGGCTTCCGGGCTTGGCCGCCTGTCCCTGGACAAGCGTTTCCACGGCGATCTGGAAGCCAGCGGTCAAGGCGAAATGCTGGCCTCGGGAGACGGTTCGAAGTCCGGCGCCTACGTGGCCCTCGAGAAGATAACCGGCACCCTGCACGGGCGCAGCGGCAGTTTCGTCATGGTGCATCGCGCGCTGATGGTCCAGGGCACGCCGCAGGAATGGACGGTCACCGTGGTTCCCGAGTCCGGGACCGGTGCGCTGGAAGGTTTGTCCGGATCGATGCGCATCGTCATCGAGGGCGGCAAGCACTCCTACGATTTCAGCTATACGCTGGAATAAGCGGCGGAACTCGCATCGCTGCGGCTTAACCCGTACGCCGATAGGCTGCTGTTTCCGCCATATCGAGCAGCGCCATGGAACCGACCGTGCACCCGTTCTCCGAACTATTCGCCCAATTGGGCCTGGCCAGCGACAGCGCCAGTATCCAGCGCCAGTATCCAGCGCTTCATCGCCACCCACTCGCCGATGCCCGACGGCATGCGCCTGGAAGACGCGCCGTTCTGGTCGCCCGCGCAGTCGCAACTCCTGCGCGAGGAGCGCCAGGACGATGCCGACTGGGCCATGGTGGTGGACCGGTTGAACGTAGCGCTGCATGCGGTACCCGGCCGATTCGTTTCCGGCTCTCGTTGATCGAAGCGAATCACCCGGCGCCGGACTGTCTGCGCCACAGCTCGGAATCGTTCCGCGGAAGCGCCGAATCCAATCCCTGGCGCACGGGTTTTCCCCGGGAAACCCGCATTCTCCCTCTTTAGCCGCCCGGCGCTTAAGGCGAATGCCGTCACGGTATGTGCAGCGGGCTACCCGTAGCATTACGGCGTGCTCGTCCCTGTCCGTCACCGAATACAGCGCCGTCTTTCCCCCGCGACGGGCGCTTGCGACGACAACGGCCGCAGCTCCATCAGGCCAGGGGAAAGGATGCAATGACCATACCGCGGTTAAGCAAGGCGAAAGCCGGGGATGCGGCGGTCGTTTCCGTGGGAATGGAAGAGGCGGCCAGCCGCCTGCTGTACGCCGCCACGCCAGCCGAGGCCATCGAAATACTGCTGCGGACCGATCGCCGCGCCACCGTACTGTGGTCGACGCGCTGGCCACGCGATATCGCCTGCCATCCTGCCGCACCCGACGATGCCACCCTGGTCGAAGCCGTGGACGCAGTGGCCACTACGCGAACCGGCGGCGTGCCTCCGGAGCATCTGCGCATTCTTCACGACGACGGCGACCAGATTGCGGCGGTGCTGCATTGCCCGGCCGGCTGCCCCGAACTGCTGGAGCCGGTTGCGCGCCGCCTGCGCGAGCTGCTGACGGTGCTGGGCATGCAGCAAAGCGTGTTGCGTCTGGAACAGGCCGAAATGCTGCAGCGCTCGCTGTATGCGATCGCCGACATGGCCGGCTCCGACCTGGACATGCCCGACATGCTGCGCGGCCTGCACCGCATCGTTTCCGGCCTGATGTACGCGGAGAACTTCTATATCGCCCTGTACGACAGCGGGCACGACAGTCTGCGTTTCCTGTATTTCGCCGATGTAGTGGACACACAGGAACTGGACCCCGATGTGGAAATCCCGCTGGCGCAGATCGAACGCGGACTGACCTGGTACCTGGTCCGCGACCGCAAGCCGCTGATGGGCTCGAGCGAGCAGCTACGCAAGCAGGTGTCCGGTCCGTTGCGTCTGCACGGCGCCGACAGCAGCGACTGGCTGGGCGTGCCGATGATGCGCGAAGGGCAGGTCCGCGGGGCGCTGGTCGTGCAGAGCTACCTCGAAGGAACGCAGTACACCACGGCCGAGATGAGCCTGCTGGCGTTCGTGGCCGAGCACGTACTCACCGCGCTGGAGCGCAAGACCACTCAAGAGGAACTGGAGCGCAGGGTCGAGGAACGCACGCGGCAGCTGGCCGAAACCAATTTCGAGCTGCGGCGCGAGGTGGTGGAGCGCGAACGCGGCGAGCGCCTGCAGGCGGCCCTCTACCAGATAGCCGCGCTCACCAATGTCGAGGACACCAACGAACACTTCTACCATCACGTGCACGCCATCGTCGGCGAGCTCATCGATGCCGAGAATTTCTACATCGCGCTGGCTTCCGACGACGGCGCCACCGTCTCGTTCCCTTACGCCAGGGACCGGCACGAACGCGATTGGAAAGCGCGCTCGCACCGGCGCGGCCTGACCGAATACATCCTGCGCACCGGCAAGCCGCTGTTGGTCGACGGCGCGCGTGCGCAAGCCTTGCTCGAAGCCGGGGAAATCGAACCGGAAATGATGGTCAAGCCGACGCTGATGTGGCTGGGCGCCCCCCTGCTGGGCGCGGAAGGCCCGATAGGCGTGGTCGCGGTGCAGAGCTACGACTCGGATGTCGGTTTCGACGAACGCGACGCGGAATTGCTGACTTTCGTGTCCTACCAGCTCGCCAGCAGCATCCAGCGCCACAAGGCCGCCGATGCCCTGAAGCAGGCCAACGCCTCGCTGGAGCAGAGGGTGGAAGAGCGGACCGGCGAATTGCGCGAACAGATCGTCGTACGCGAACAAATCGAAGCGCAGCTGCAGCACCAGGTCATGCACGATGCGCTGACCAAATTGCCCAATCGCGTCCATCTGCGCCATCGCCTGGAGCGCGGCATCGCCCGTTTGGCCCGCGACCCGGGCCAACGCCTGGGACTGCTGTACATCGACGTCGATCGCTTCAAGGTGGTCAACGACAGCCTGGGGCATCTGGCCGGCGACGAAGTGCTCAAGGAAGTCGCCCGGCGCCTCGCGAGCTGCGTGCGCGAGCCGGATATGGTCGCGCGCCTGGCCGGCGACGAGTTCGCGATCCTGATCGAGCAGGTCCAGATACCGGAAACCGTCTCCAAGATAGCGCAGCGCGTGCTGCAGTCGATGCGGCCGGCGATGACCGCGGGCGATCGGGAACTGCAGATTTCGGTCAGCATGGGCATCGCCATCATCGACGACAGCTACGACTCCACCGACCGCATACTGCACGACGCCGATCTGGCCCTGTACCGCGCAAAAGACGCGGGGCGCAACCGCTTCGTGTTGTTCGACCACGCCATGCAGCGCACCGCGATAGGCGTACTGGACCTGGAACAGTCCTTGCGCGAAGCGCTGCTCAACGACGAGTTCACCCCCTACTTCCAGCCATTGGTGCGGCTGGCCGATGAGACGGTGGTCGGCTACGAGGCGTTGCTGCGCTGGCAACACCCTCAACGCGGGATTCTGGCGCCCGGCGAGTTCCTGCAGGTGGCCGAAGACAGCGGGCTGATCCAGGCGATCGATTGGCGCATGTTCCGGCTGGCACTGGAATGCGGCCAGGGGTTGGTGCGCGAGGGCGGCTACATCACCCTCAACGTCTCGCCGCGCCTGTTCCAGCAGGAAGATTTCGACACGCGGATGCTGGAACTGACCACGGAAATCGGCTTCGACCCCATGCACCTGCGCCTGGAAGTGACCGAGGGCACTCTGCTCGGCGATCCGGAGGCGATGGTCGCCGTGCTGCAGCGGCTGCGCGAGGCCAAGATCGAAGCCGCGCTCGACGATTTCGGCACCGGCCATTCCTCGCTCGGCCACGTGCAGCGCTTCCCGTTGAAGATGATCAAGATCGACCGCAGTTTCATCGCTCCGTTCGAAACCGGGACATCGCCGCGCAGTTCCGCGGTGATCGGGGCGATCCTGGCCCTGGGCCACGCGCTGGGCGTGGAGATCGTAGCCGAGGGTATCGAGACGCCGCACCAGCGCGAGGTATTGGCCACGATGGGATGCGACTACGGCCAGGGCTATCTGTTCGGACGGCCGCAGCCGGTGGACCATTGGCTGGGCAAGCAATAAGCGCGATCGGGCTCACCAGCGCTTCGGCAGCATTTTCGTGAAGACCAGGCGCTTCTTTTCGTCTCTCGCCAGAAATCCTCCGCGCGTCAAATCGCGGAGGATGTGGTTGATCATCTCCCGCGTGGCGCCCACCCGGTCGGCGATCTCCTGCTGGGTCATGCTCGAGGGTACGATGCGGATGTCGCCCGGCTCGTTCAATGCGACCTGATTCAACAGGTCGACCGTTCGCTCGTAAACGTCGTGCAACGCCAGGCTCTTGCTCAACTGGGTGGCATGGCGCAGTCGCGCTATCAGCTTGTAGACCAGGCATTCGGCGAACTCCGGATAGGTCTTCATGAAACCGCGGATCGCCAACTCATCGATAACGATGCACTGCGAATCCACCACTGCCTTCACCGATGCCGACCTCAAGCCGCCGTCCAGGAAAAGTTCGCCGAAGAATTCGCCGGGCTGCAGGATGTTGTAGACCAGCTCGCGGCCTTTGCTGTCCTGAGTGAACACCTTGAGCTGCCCGGCGATGAGTATGTAGAGCGCGTCCGATACCTCGCCTTCCACGATCAGCATCTGGTTCCGCGCATACCACTTGGCATCCCCGCACTGCGCCAGCTGCGAAAGCAGTTCGGGGGACAGGGTGTCGGCGCGCTCTGCGGGCATGGCTCGCATATCTCCTTCGCTCCAGCCATTGGCCTGGAAGCATATCCCAAGTCCGCAAAGCTTTATTTATGGGGAACCGCAACCGCAGTGGCTGCCGTCCGACTGTGAATTATTTACGTTGCCGCCCGTCGGGCGGCTCCGCTAGCGCAGCTCTCTTCGCAATATCTTGCCGACCGCCGTTTTAGGCAGGTTGTCGCGGAATTCGATCCGCGTGGGTTGCTTGTAGCCGGTCAGGTACTTGCGGCAATGCGCGCGCAGATCGTCCTCGCTCAAGTCCGGATCCTTGCGCACCACGATCAGGCGCACGGCCTCCCCGCACTTCTCGTCCGGCATGCCGACCACGGCCGCTTCCAGCACGCCGGGATGCATCGACACCACGTCTTCCACCTCGTTGGGGAACACATTGAAGCCCGACACCAGGATCATGTCCTTGCGGCGGTCCAGCAGGAAGTAGTAACCCTGCCCATCCGCCTTGGCGATGTCGCCGGTGCGGAACCAGCCTCCGTCGAAGAAGGCCTCGCGCGTTTCCGCCGGCCGCTGCCAGTAGCCGGTGGTCATGTGCGGGCCGCGCGCGCATAGTTCGCCCGGTTCGCCGAGCGCAACCGGGTTGCCGCTTTCGTCGCGCAGGCTGATTTCCACATCGGCCAGCGCCAGGCCGATGGAGCCCACCGGATTGGGCGCGTCCCAGCGGTTGTAGGTGATCGCCGCGCTGGTCTCGGACAAACCGTAGCCTTCCACCACGTCCTTGCCCGTCAACGCCTTCCAGCGTTCGGCGGTGCCGCGGCGCAAGGCGGTGCCGCCCTGCAGGCACAGCTTCAGGCCCGAAAAATCCAGGTTGGCGAAGTCCGGAGAATTCAGCAGCGCGTCGTACAGCGTGTTCACGCCGGAGAAGAACGCCGGCTTTACCTTGTCGAAAGTGGCCACCAACGCCGGAATGTCGCGCGGATTGGTGACCAGCACCGAATGGAAGCCATGCGCCATGTCGAAGGTGAGGTTGCTGTAGGCGGCGATGTGGTACATCGGCAGGCAGATCATCACCACGTCTTTTTCCGGATCCAGGCAATGGCCGAAACATTGCTCGGCCGAAGCCACATTGGCGATCAGCGCGGTATGCGCCAGCACGGCGCCCTTGGATATCCCGGTGGTGCCGCCGGTGTATTGCAGTTGCGCCGTGTCGCTTGCCTTGGCCATGGCCTGCACGCGCGGCAGGCGCTTGCCTTCGGCCAGTGCCCGGGGCCAGCGCAACGCCATGGGAATACGGAATGGCGGGATCATTTTCTTGACGTGCTTCAGCACGGTGTCCACCAGCAGCGACTTCGGCCATGGCAGCATGTCGCCGACGCGCGTGGTGATGACGTGCCGCACGGCCGTGTCTTGCAGCGCCTCGGCGGCCACCGACCCGAAGTTGTCCAGCACGATCAGCGCCGCGGCGCCGGAATCTACCAGCTGGTGCCGCAGCTCGCGTGCCGTGTAGAGCGGATTGACCAGCACCGCGACCAGATCGGCGCGCAGCGTTCCCAGTACGGCCACGGGGTATTGCAGCAGGTTGGGCAGCATGATGGCCACGCGCTCGCCCGCCTCCAGCCGCAGGCCGTTGCGCAGGTAGCTGGCCAGATCGTCGCTCATGCGTTCGACGTCGGCGAAGCTCAGGGTGTGGCCCAGATTGGTGAACGCAGGCCGTCCGGCATGGCGCTGGCAGGCGGCGATGAGCATTTGCGGCAAGGTCTGGCCGCGGTCGAAGGCGTCGCTGGCGACGTTATGGAAGTCGGGCTGCGCCAGCACCGAGCTCACGTTGTTTCCGAACGGCTTGATCATCGCGACGCCCCCCAGGCGATTGTCGGTCGACAGAAGCCCTCCCCAGGGCTGTCCGCTACCTTACGCCGGGAAAGGGCGTCGTGCCATTTCTCTGGCACGCGCCCGTATTTGCCGGCGACACCGATGGGCGTCGGACCTATGCGCCCTTGCGTGCCTGCCAGGCCTGCAGCAGCTTGGTCTCCTGCTCGCGGGTGATGCCGGCCTTCACCGTCGCCTGGCGCTCGGCCGGCAGACTGCGGAACCACGCCAGCAAGTCGGTCACCGTCGTCGCCAGCGGGCGGAAGGTCAAACCGGCCTTGATCGCGCGCGCATTGCTGACCTGCCCATAGCCCGCATAGGGGTTGTCGTGCGAAGGCACCCAGATAGGGAACTCGACCTTGTTCTCTTCCACGAACGCCAGCGGCACACGGGTGAACTCGACCCCGCCGCCGGTGACCGCCTGGCAGCCATGCAGCATCGCGTCCATGCCCAGGGTGTAATCGGGGCCTACCGCGTTGAAGGTGCCGTAGGTGCCCGCTTCGGCCAGCCGCACCATCCATTCGCCCAGATCGCGACCATCGATGATCTGCACCGGATCGTCGCGGTCGCCCGGCACCAGCATCTGCCCGCCTTGCGCCACCCGCAGCGGCCAGTAGGTGAAACGGTCGGTTTCGTCGCGCGGGCCGACGATATAGCCCGGACGCACGATGGTGCTGCGTTCGCCGAACTGTTTGCGCACCTCCGCTTCGCTCAGCGCTTTCAGCGGGCCGTACAGGTTTTCTATGTCGGCGCGCAGCGTCTCCTGGGTTTCGGCCATCGCATCCTTGCCCTTGTAAGGAGCCAGCGCGGCGTCTTCGGTGATGCCCGGCTTGCTGCCGTCGGCATAAGTGGAGATGGTGGAAATGAAAAGATACTGCCCCACATTGCCCTTCAATGCCTTGCCCGCATCCCGCACCCAGAACGGCAAACTGGTCGGATTGTCGATGCAGACATCCCACTTCCGGCCCTCGAGCGATTTCAGGTCGCCGGTATTGCGGTCGCCATGCAACTGCTCCACTTCGCCCGGCCATTCCGGCGAAGGACGCTTGCCGCGATTGAACAGCGTCACCTTGTGTCCGCGCGCAAGCGCGTAGTTGACCTGGAACGGACCGGTGAAGCCGGTGCCGCCCAGGATCAGGATGCGCAGCGGCCTGGCCGCACGGGTTACCGGTACCGTGGACTGCGCCGCAAGCGCTGGCAGTGCGGTTGCGGCGGCGGTCAGCGCGCCGAGTTTGAGCAGGTCGCGGCGAGTGGTCATGCGGCATCTCCAGGACGTTGGCGGAAGCCCTACTCTCGCACCGGGTCCTCGCCGGGTGCGTGTGGCTTAAGTCGGGGGTGCGGCATTGCCGCCAAGAGGCGCAAAGGGAGCCAAATACCGTCAAACAGGCCGTAGGAGCGACGTAAGTCGCGAACACTCGCATGGCTTCGCGACTTACGTCGCTCCTACGGCCTCCTACGGCCTACGAACCTACGGAACATGGGGTACGAAAGAAATGGACTCCGAGCGCTTTCTCAACCCGAGATCTCCCGCACCGCCCTCACCGCGCGGTCCACCTGCTCGGGCGTGTTCACCAGACTCGGCGCCAGTCGCGCATAGGTGATCGCATAGGGGCTGGTGCTGGCGATGATGTTCTTGGTCAGCAGGCGCTTCACTACCTCCGCGGGCTTCATGCCGTCGACTTCGAACGACACCAGTCCGGCCGACAGTTCGCCCGACATCGGCGTGTGCATTTTTACCTTCGGATTCTCCGCCAGGCCGGCCTTGCACTGGTCGTTCAGCGCGCGGATGCGCGCGGCCACGCGCGCTTTTCCCATTTGCCGATGCATGCGGAATGCCGCCGCCGTGGCCCATTGATGGTCGTAGGCGACGAAGCCGCCAGGGCTCATGCGGTCGGCGTTGTTGGGCGTAGCGATAGCGGTCTGCTTTTCCCACGCCGTGTATTGATCGAAGTCGCTGAAACTCGGAATCAGCGGGCGCAGGCGGGCCCAGTTTTCCGCACTGGCCCAGACCAGGCCGGTGCCGCGCGGGGCGAACATCCATTTATGCGTGCCGGCGCAGAAATAATCGGCGCCCATGCTGGCGACGGTTTCGTCGGTGCTGCCCAGCCCGTGCACGCCATCGACCACCAGCAACAGCGGCGCACCGCTGCGCGCACGCAGCGCGGCGGAAATCTCGCGGATGGGCAGGCGGATGCCGCTGCTGGAATGCACCCAGGTCAGTCCCACCACGCGCGTGTTCGGGCCTATGCCGGCCAGCAACGCGGCGATCAGCGAGTCGGTGCTGGCGACGGCCGCATCGGCGAACAGCGGAATCATGCGCATGCTGGCGCCGGTGCGTTCGGTGGCCAGGCGGATGGATTCGTGGTGCGAATAGTGATCGTGCGTGGTGCACAACACCTCGTCGCCCGGCTTGAGCGGCAAACCGTGATAGACCAGGGCCAGGCCGGTGGTGGTGTTGGGAGTCAGGCATACCTCTTCGGCGCGGCCGCCCAGGTACTGGGCGATTTCGGTTTTCACCTGCAGCGGTACGTTGTGGGCTTGGTCCTCGAACAGTCCCTGTTCCACAACCAGGAAAGGATTGGAATCGATAGCGCGCCGGTAGCCTTCGATGGCCTCGCGCACGGGCGCCGGATGGCTGGCGATGAAGAAGCTGGCGAAATGCAGGTAGGCCGGGTCCAGTACGAACTGGGCGCGCACGGCCTCCCAATCGGACAAGTCGGCAGGCGGCGCCGCCTGCGCCGCCAACGCCGTGATCAATGCGGAAGGAAGCAAGGCGCCCGCGGCCAGGGCGGTCGGAGCGGTGAGGAAACGGCGTCGGCTCAGGGTCATGTGGACAGCTCCCGGGGCAAACAGATGCCCCATTCAAGATGCCAACGCCCTGACGCGGGAAGAACGGACAGCGCGGCTGCGCCGACCGGCTGCCTGCAGCCTATCGGCCGTGCGCCAGCATGAAATCCAGGGCCGCGCAGACCGCCGCGACCTGTGCGGCGTTACATTGCTCCGGGGTCGCGCGGGGACTGTCCGGGTATACCTCGGTGGTGGTGGTGTAGCGCGCGTTGGTGACGCCTGCACACAGGCCGAGCCGCTTGAAGGCGTATTGGATGACGCCGGGCGAGACCACCGGCGAGCCGATGATTTCGCCCTTGGCGTCGGCCGGCGCGATGTGGGTGACCTGGGCTACCGCCGCGATCACCGCGCTCTGGAAATCAGGCTGCGGATTGTCGGTGTCGTCGACCAGATAGAAGCCGTCGGGGATTTCACCCGGTTGGTACGGCTTGCCGTCGCGGGCGGCCAGTGCGGGACGGAACTCGGACTCGTCGCTGTCGGTGGTCTCGTGCAAGTCGATGTGCATCGACACACGATCGCGCAGCGGCGCGACCAGGCGCATCAGCGCGGCGGACTCCTGCGCCGGGCTGTTGTCGCGGAACGAACGGTTGGGATCCACCGCATCCGGATTCCAGCGATGGATCCGTTCGTAGGCCCAGGGGCTGATGCATGGGGCCACGACCAGATTGACCGAATTTTCATAGTCCGATGCACGATCTTCCAGAAACTGCAGCGCGCCATGCACGCCGCTGGTTTCGTAGCCGTGCACGCCGCCGGTGACCAATGCGACGGGAAGCTCTTCGCGCCAGGTGCGGCTCTCGAGGGCGAACAGGGGATAGGTATCGGGACCATAGTCCAGCCGGCCGTACTCGACCACATCGAAGCGCGAACGCAGGCCTTCGATCGCACGCACCACGTCGGCTTCGTAACTGCGCTGGCGGGTCTGCCGCGAACGCCAGGCCGCGACTTCTCCAGGTCCCCAGGGCTGTCCGGGCGTGCCGATGGGATAGAAAGCCTGGGTCGTCATCTGATCGCTCGCTCTGCTGGTGTCGTCCGGAGAATGCGGAATTTTACCATCGCAGCCGCCTTGGCCTTGCGCTGCCCATGCAATACAGGCCCGCGAACTTTTTTCAACAGCGTGTCGATTCCGCCCTCGCCCGTTCGTCGTCCAGCAAGAGCATCGCTTCCCTCCCCCGGTTTGCCTGCCCTCCCTTCCCTTCAACGAGCCGCCTTCATGTCCTTCCAAGCCTATCTGGACAATATCCAGACCAAGACCGGCAAAAGCCCCGCCAACCTACGCGCCCTCGCCGCCAAAAAAGGGTACGCCAACTCGAAGGGCCTGCTGCCCGGAGTCAAGGCCGGCGACATACTCGCTTGGCTCAAACAGGATTTCGGGCTGGGCCACGGCCATTCGATGGCCATCGTGGCGCTGTTGAAAGGTACCAGGAAGGAAGGCGACCGATGACGCCTACGAAAATCGCAAACCGACCGACCTCCGTCGCATCGGCTGCCTCTGCAAATGACCCCCAAACACCACACCACTCTCGGAGACAATCATGAAGAACTTCCTGGCGATCTTTACCGGCTCCCCCGACGCGATGGAGCAATGGAAATCGCTCGACGCCAAGACCCGAGAGCAACGCGAGCAGGCCGGCATGCAGGCCTGGCAGAACTGGGCCACCAGCAATGCCAAGAACATCGTGGACCAGGGCGCACCGCTGGGCAAGACCAAGCGCGTCACCGCCGAAGGCATCGCCGACATCCGCAACGCAATGGCCGCCTATACCGTGGTCAAGGCCGAGTCGCATGACGCGGCCGCCAGGATGTTCGAGAACCACCCGCATTTCTCGATCTTCCCCGGCGACGGCGTGGAGATCATGGAGTGCCTGCCGATGCCGGAGATGTAGAACCCGCTTCGCGTCGCCGCGGCCAGCCCACCACGCTATCCGTTTTCACGTGTTTTAAGCACCGGGTGGCGCACATAGTGCGCGTGCTCGATTCCCGTCCCAGCCAAGGAGATTCGCCATGATCCGCAAGCACGCCGTTTCGATGACCGCCCTCGCCCTGCTGTTCGCCGGCCCCCTAGCCGCGCAGGAAGCCGCCGGGCCGAAGATGACGCCCGAGATGCAGGCGATGATGGAAGCCTTCCAGAAAGCCGGCACGCCCGGCGCGCAGCACCAGCAGCTGGCTGCGACAGCCGGCACCTACGATCTGACCGTGAAAGCCTGGCACGCCCCGGGCACCGAACCGACCACCGATACCGGCACCGCGACGCGCAAGATGATCCTGGGCAATCGCGTGATGGTGGAGGAAGTGACCTCGCAGATGATGGGCCAGCCCTACAACGGCCAGGGTCTGCATGGCTACGACAACGTCACCGGCAAATACTGGGCGACCTGGAGCGACAGCATGAGCACCGGCCTGATGGTCAGCGAAGGCAGCTGCGACGCCAAGCTGGCTTGCACCTACACCGGCACCTATCACGACCCGGTGACCAAAAAGCCGCAGACCACGCGCATGACCAGCCGCTGGCCCGACAAGAGCACCGAGGTTTTCGAAATGTACGGGCCAGGCATGGACGGCAAGGAAACCAGGATGATGGAAATCACCTACAAGAAGCGCGCGCAGTAAGGCGGCCGATAGGCAACCCGGGATGGACCGTCATCCCGGCGAAAGCCGGGATGACGGTTCGGTTGGGTCGTGCCCTTTTTCCTGGCGTCCTTCCGGCAAATTTCTGCAGTGCGTAGGAGCGACGTGAGTCGCGAAACAAGCGCGCGGATTGCAGGCCGGTTGGGTGCCGGAAGGATGGGGCTTCGCGACTCACGTCGCTCCTACCTCCTCCGAGCCAGTGCCATAACCGCGTTGAGGCATCAAGCGGGCCCACCGTGCTTGAGCTCCCGCTTCTCGAACCAATGGTGGGCGTAGGGATTGTCGTTGTAGCGGGGAATTTCGCGGTAGCCGTTGCGGGCATACAGCGCGCGGGCTTCGGTCAGCGCGCTGTTGGTGTCCAGCTGCAGCGTATCCAGGCCCATCCGCGCGGCCTGTTCTTCGATCGCATCGAGCAGGCGCTGCGCGATGCCCAGACCGCGCGCGTCGGGCGCCACCCACATGCGTTTTATTTCGCCGAGCTTGCGCCCGGTCTTCTTCAAGCCGCCGCACCCGACCGGACGCCCGTCCAGGCGGGCGATCAGGAACTGCCCTGCCGGCGGCACGAGTTCTTCGGGATTGGCCGACACCGTGCGCGCCGGGTCGAATCCCGTGTCGAAGCGTTCCTGCAGTTCGCGGAAATACGCCTCGATGCACAGGCGGGCATCCGCACTGGCAGGATCGGCTGGCTCTATCGTTACCGCCGATGCGCGCATCAGCCGCTCCACTTCCGCCATCGCCGCGGTCATGCGCTCACGCTGCGCAGGGCCCAGCGAGGCCAGCAGCGAAGTCGCGAAATCCTGCGAATGGCGATCGAGCGCGTCGAACTCCCGCAACCCTTTGCGGGTCAGCGCCGCCCGCCGCACCCGCCCATCGCCGGCGGCGCGCTGCGAAGCCACCAGGCCCTGCGCCTCCAGCGAGCGCAGCATGCGGCTGAGATATCCGGAGTCCAACGAAAGCCGTGCGCGCAGATCGCGCAGGTCCGCGCCGCCCCTGCCGATTTCGAACAACAGCCGCGATTCGCCCAGCGGACGGCCGCGGCCCAGGTAATCGTCGGACAGCACCCCGATCCGCTGGGTGACGGCCCGATTGAAGTTGCGAACTTGCCGGATCTGGTTCTCGTCCATTTATCTGACTTTAGTCAGACAAATGGACCGTGTCAATGCGCCGGCAACGCAGAGGCGGAACCGCCGGATGTCGGCAGCGACAGGAATTCAAACCCGCTTCGCGTGCCTCAGGGCACCTCGCATTGCCAGATCGAACTCGCCAGCCAGAGGTTGGCTCTGGTCACGTGGTTGTACACCTCTCCCACCGGCGTCCCCGCTTGCGCCGTGCATTTGGTGACGGCGTCGGCGCGGGCGTTCTCCAGGGCGATACCAGGGTCATAGCTCTGGCCTTGTCCGCTTACATACACCACGGCAGCCAGGGCCGTGCCGGAAATGGGCAGAAGCAGCGCCAAAGCAATGGCGATGGAATATTTCTTCATTCTCGCTCTCCCGAAACTGGTACGGATGAATTTCCATTCGATCACGGCGCATGCAGGCAGCCGTGAAAATCGGGTGACAGGAATGTAAAAGCGATTCCCGGTTCTTTCGCGTGCGCGCTTCCGCAAGGCAAGGTCCTCCCTCTTGCGCCAATGCGTTGCGAAGCCCGCGTCCGCTAGCGATAGCGGACGCCATCAACGCGCGCGGTCGGTCGGTGGGTGTTCGGCAAGAGTGAACCGGCAGACAATACGGTGTTAAATCCACGCATCCGTTTATCCGCCGCTCGCGCATCGCCGTCTAACGGCGAGTGTTGCAGGATGATGGACATGAGAATCATCGCCCGCGACTACTCCAAGCGGATAACCCCGAGTCGGAAACGCCACGACATGGGCATGATGGCCAGCGAAATCGCGAGCCACATCCCCAGGATGTGGATGCGTTCCTCTTCGGAAGACGACTTCTGGCGCTGGTTCTGCGGCGAGGCCCAGTCGGTGATGAGGAATGCGGCCGACCTCAAGGAGAGAAGCCGGCTTCACGCGCGCCTGCTGGCCGCTCTTTCCCACGCTGGATTGCCGCAACCTCCTCCGAGTTTCCGGATCAAGTGCTGAAACGAACTCCGGTTACGGCAAGGTCCTCGGACAAGTGCTCCGCTTCCGTCAGCGCAGTGGCAGCTTTGCCCCGCCCTCTGCGTTGAAGGAAAGACAACGGCCCCCGCCGTTGCCTCAAGGAGCAGCAATGAAAGCATTCGTCACCCTGGCCCTGGCCGCCCTCTTCGCCTGGCACCCCAACGCCCACGCCCTGTCCTGCGGCGACACCATCAGCAGCGACACCACCCTCACCGCCGACCTGCACTGCACCACCGGCTGGAACGCGCTTTACATGCCCGTCGGCGGCGTCACCCTTCGCCTCAACGGCCACACCATCAGCGGCGGCGTCGGCCTGGAAGGCCTTTCCGTGTTCAGCGCCAGCAACGTGCGCATCCTGGGCCCGGGCCGGATCACCGGATTCTGGACCGGAGTGAACGCCACCCGCGCCGACTACCTCACCGTGCAGGGCGTGGACTTCGACAACACCAACGCCGGCGTCATCGCCAGCGACACCCTGGGCACCTATCTGCAGGGCAACGATTTCCGCAACATCAACGGCTGGGGCGTGTATATCGTCGCCTTCCCCGGCGCCAGCCGGCCGGTATTGGGCGCGCACACCATCGCCGATAACCTGGTGCTGGAAAGCGTCGGCGGCATCTCCGTCTGCGGTCATGCCAACTCCGACAATCTGCTCAAGAACAACACCCTGCAGGGCATCCGCGACTACGGCATCCATATCTTCGACGGCAGCGGCAAGAACGAGATCCGCGACAACCAGTTGCTGAAGATCGAAAACACCGGTCTGGTGCTGCGCGCCAGCCGCGACAACACGGTCAAGAGCAACAAATTCGATTACGGTCTTACCGGCATCGCGATGATTCCGCAGTTCACCGGCGGCTGCCCTACCGGCCCCTACACCTCGGCACAGGTGCGCGACAATCTGATCGAAGGCAACAGCATCTTCAAGCAGACCACCGGCATCATGGCCGGACTGGGCGGCAAAGCCGCGCTGGTGCAGAAGAACCGTATCGGCTACAACAAGCTCTACTACGACGGCACCGGCATCTACTTCAACACCGATACCTACGCCAACGACGCCACGTTGAACGCCTACACCGGCACCACCACGCCGGTGGATGACCACGGGGTTTCCAATACCTGGTGAACGCAAAGGGCCGGGTTGAGGAAAACAACCCGGCCTGCGGCGATATCTCCGGCGGGGTTCGCTACTTGCCCCGGCCCGCCGCTTCTATCGCCGCAATGTCCACCTTCTTCATGTCCAGGAACGCGCGCATCACCCGGTCGACGGTAGCGCGGTCGCCGGAGGTCATGAATTCTTCCAGCACCACCGGCGATAGCTGCCAGGACAAGCCGTAGCGGTCTTTGCACCAGCCGCATTGTTCGGCCTCCGGCACGCTGGACAGTTGCGCCCAGTGGCGGTCCAGCTCGGCTTGATCGCGGCAGTGGACCAGGAACGAGATCGCCTCGTTGAAGGCGAAGCCGTGCGGATGCGCGCTGTCCATGGCGGCGAACCAGGTCTCGCCCAGGCGGAAATCCGAAAACATGACCGTACCGGCCTTGTCCGGCGCCGCGCCTTCGGGATAGCGCACGTGTTGTCCGGGTTGCGAGTCCTCGAACACCGAGCGGTAGAAGGCTCCTGCTTCTTCGGCCTTGCCGCACACCTCGCCGGTGAACATGAGCGCCGGTACGATCGCCGGCCGTGGTTCGCCGGCCGGGTCGGTCAGTATCAGTTGCCAGGACAGGCCGTAGCGGTCCTGCACCCATCCAAAGCGCGGGCTGAAGGGGTACGCGTCCAGCGGCATCAGCGCTTGTCCGCCGTCGATCAGCGCGGCCCAGGTACGGTCCAAGCGCGCCGCCGCGTCCGCTTCCCGCGAAGGATCGAAGTTGACGAAGAACGACACCGACGGGTTGAACTTGAAATGCGGCCCGGCGCTGATGGACATGAAGGGCTGGCCGTGCAGTTCGAAGGACACTACATCGCAGTCGCCCGATGGCGTGTCGTGGATCTGCACGACGGACTGGATGCTGGAGTCCGGAAAGACCGAGCAGTAGAACTCGGCGGCCTCTTTGGCCTGGGTGTCGAACCACAGGTGCGGGGTGATGGGTTTGGGCAGGGACATGCGGGATTCCTTGGCTGGGGTCACGTCTCTACGACGATCCTGGGCACCCTAAATCGACAGCGGTTTCGCGGAGGTGATTGTGGGTGCCGATTCGGGGCCGCATACGACCCCTCCCCTCGTGAATGCTTCCCGACATTCCTCAAAAAACACGTCGTTGCCGGCAATGCCGTAGGAGCGCCGTAGGAGCGACGTAAGTCGCGAATGAGCTTAAATCGTTCCGGTTCGATCCATTCGCGACTTACGTCGCTCCTACGGCGGTTCTACGGCGCCTCTACGGCGCTTCTACGGCCCGGGGTTTCGCCTACGCGGTCTGGGGCTCATTCCGGTTTTTTGTTCGCGAATTTCTCCAGCACCTTCTTGCCCTCGGGCGACTGCGCCAGACCTTCCAGCATGCTGGCGATCGCGGTGCCGCCATCGGCGGAGAACAGGTCCATCACGCTGGACAGTCCCTTGCTGGGAGTACCGGCGTTGGAGATCACCTTGACGTCGGCCGACTTCAGCGCTTCGGCCTGGGCCGTGCCCACCGCCTGTGCGGCTTCGATGTTGCGGATGCCCAGCAGGTAGTTCTGGTAGCCCTGGTCGCTGCCTATCTTCTCGGCCAGCTTGATCTGCGCGTCCACCGGCGCCATCAGGATCGCGGTTTCCGCGGTGCCCTTGGCGCTGCCTTCCACCGCGATGCCCTCGGCGTTGCGCTTGGCCGCTTCCAGCTTGCCCTCGGCGGTGAGCACGGTCTGCTGCTTGCTGCCCTCGGCCGAGACGATGGCCACCTGCTTGGCCGCGTCGGCCTGCACAATGGCCACTTCCTTGGCCTGGGCGGCGGTGATCACCGCCACTTCGCGGTTGATCTCGGCGCCGCGCACGTTCTTTACCTGCACTACGTCCATTTCCTTGGCCGCGGTTTCGCGCTGCTGCACTTTCACCTGCTGGGAGGATTGTTCGTTGGCCACGCCGACGTTCTTCTCCTTCTCTGCGGTGCGCAGGCCCACCTGCTCGGCCGCCTGCTGGCGCGACATCTCGATCTCGCGCTTGGCGGCGATCTCGGCCATCTCGGCCTGGCGGGCGTTGTCGGCCACCACCAGCCGCGATTCGCGTTCGATGCCGGAGGTGCGCTTGGCCATGATGTTCTGGATCACTTCGCTTTCCTTGGAATCGCGGATGTCCATCAGCTCGATGTTCTTGATCGCCTCCACGCCCCATCCGCCCAGCTGCGGCGTCACTTCCTTGGTGAAGGCTTCTCCGAAGCGGCTGCGGTCCAGCATGATTTGGTCTATTTCGTGCGCGGCCAGCACGGTGCGCACGGAGCCCTGCACGATGGCGGTCAGTTGTTCCTTGAGTTCTTCGAACGAGGCCACGCGCTGGGCGGCGGTGTTGGAGTCGCTGATGCGGAAGAAGGCCATGACATGCACCAGGAACGGCACGCGCTCTTTGTCGTAGGCGGCGTAGTCCGGCAGGTCGATGGAGAAGTTGGACACCGGCAGCGTCACCCGCACTAGGCCGATCATCGGAATGCGCGAGGGCCATTCGTAGTAGGTGTTGCTGGCGAAGCCCTTGCCGTAGGAAACGGTGTTCTTGCGGGTCTGGACGATGTGGACTTCGTTGACGGGCACCACGCGGCGCAGGGCGATGGTCCAGAAGAACAGGGAGATGCCGATAAGGGCGGCCACGGCGATGGCGGCCAGCATGAGGGTGGTGCCGAGCATGGAAGTTCCTGGGGTCTGTGCAAGGACGGCCAGTATAGGGGCCCGTAGGGTGGGCCCTGGCCCACCATCGCCATGGATCCGATCGCATTGGCGCCGGAACCAAGGGCGGTGGGCCAAGGCCAACCTATGGGGTCAATGTAAGCACGTTT
Organism: Pseudoxanthomonas sp. CF125; assembly: GCF_900104085.1. Lineage (GTDB taxonomy): Bacteria > Pseudomonadota > Gammaproteobacteria > Xanthomonadales > Xanthomonadaceae > Pseudoxanthomonas_A. Next base: position 360,478 of record NZ_FNLD01000001.1, on the reverse strand, counting down.
TCGTCGCCCTATTCCCGGCTTGGTCGGTCGTTAGGGCGTTTTGTCGTGCGCCGGTTGCCAGTCCACGCCGAGGGTCGCAATCTGCTCTCCGCTGCCACCTCCGGCAGCGCCTATGACGCGTTTGGGAGCTCTGAGTTGAAGACACTGTTTGCCGTGGTTGCCTGGTGCATTCTCTTTGTCCTGTGCTGGCCGCTAGCCTTGCTGGTCCTGGTGCTCTGGCCCCTCGTCTGGCTGGTCGCCTTGCCGTTCCGGCTGGTCGGCATCACTTTCACCGCACTGTTCGCGTTCCTGCAGGCGCTGCTGTTCCTGCCCGCCCGCCTGCTTGGCTGGCGTCCGCGGCAGGCACAGGGGCCTCACGCTGCAGCGGCCTGACCCTCCTCTGTGCGGGCCGAGCCGTCCGGCCGGCCCGCCCGGTCCACGCGTCAGCGAACCGGGACAAAGGCTAGAATCCCGGCTGTTCCTTTGTGCACATTCCCGATAAATGCAGAACCCCGATACCGACGATCTGCACGAGCAAGCCTACGCGGCATTCGAACGGGGCGCGCTGAAAGAGGCTTCCATTCGTTTCGCGGCGCTGCTGCAGTCCGACCCCGACTGGGCGAACTATCACTACATGCAAGGCTTGGTGCACAAGTACCTGCGCGATTGGCCGACCTCGCTTCATCACAACTTGCGTTCGCTGGAGCTCCGCGACGAGCCCGACGAATCGTCGCAATGGAACGCCGGCATCGCGGCAACGGCCCTGGGCGAATGGGCCGAGGCGCGTCGGCAGTGGCGCGCTTGCTCTATCAAAGTTCCGGAGGGCGATGGTCCGATCGAGAAGGACTTCGGTGTCGTAAGCGTCCGTCTCAATCCATGGGGCAGCGGCGAAACATTGTTCGCGCGGCGTATCGATGTGGTGCGTGCACGGCTGTTGAATGTTCCGCTGCAGGAAAGCGGCCATCGTTTCGGCGACATCGTGCTGCACGACGGCGCAAGCACCGGCGAGCGGGAACTCGACGGCCGTCGCGTACCGGTGTTCAACGCCCTCGCCCGCCTCACGCCTTCGGACTTCCAGACGTTCGTGGCGTTCGTCAGTTGCGACCAAGCGGATGATCTGAACGATCTTCTGGAATCGCAGGCCCCGGGCCTTGGTTATATCGAGGACTGGACCAGCTCCGTCGTCTCCTTCTGCCTGCGTTGCAGCTATGGCGCTGCGCATCGCCACGATGCAGGGGGCAACAAGGATGCGTGGGAACCGGATCGCAATCTTGGCGTAGCGGCGCAGAGCCGCCATTCGGTGACGCGGCTGTTGGAGGCATGGCAGGCGAAAGGCCCCGGCCGACGCGTGGATGCCATCGAGGCACGGGAACATGCGGTGCCGGTGCCGGAGGATGGCTTCGCCTGGTGGCGTGGCCCTGAGGAAGACGAATAAAGGGGGCGGAGGCGATTAACGCAACTTGATTGCCTCCACCACCTTTAGTCTGAGAATCCGCCCTACGGCCGCAGATAACCGGAATAAACCCAGTCCGCGACTTTGTTGCCCATGCGCAAACCCGCAGTGCAGCCTTCCAGGAAGTGGAGGCCTCCGTAGACGCGCGAAAGCGCCTGCTCGTTTTCCGCCTGCGTCAGAGTGCGGTAGCTGCGGGCGATCGCCTTCGGCGGCAGGTCCGCCAGCGGCGCCGGCAGGGGTGTGGCCGTGGCGTTCACGGTGCGCGTGAAGGGAAGCGCGTCGCGGTGAAAGAAGCGCCTGAGGGTCTGCGCGGCGGCGCCGGTCAAACCGGTGGAGGCGCAAGGGTAATCCGGGTACGGCGGCGTTTGCAGGAACGGCCGCCAGGTCGGATCTGTTCGCGTGAACAGGTTGCCGTCGTTGGCCCAGCGGATCGCGGTCACCGGGCGCCAGAAGCTGTAGAAGTACTTGCTCTCCATGTTGGTGACATGGGTGTCGGAGATGGAGATGTTGAGCAGCGCGAACAGCCGTGCGTGCTGCCAGCGGTCCAGGCCCCGGTTGGCTACGATCAGGCGCGTGTTGGCGTTCCATTCCAGTCCGCCGCCGGCCCAGAAGCGCGCAATGTCGCTCATCGGGGAATCCGGCTGGATTCCACGTACGCGCGCGTCGCCTACGGATTTCACGAAGTTGTACTCGAGGGCGTAACGCAGGCCGGACAGCTTGAAGATCTCGCCACGCGGGGCACGGAATCGGGTGGGGCTATCGAGAGCAAACGGGGTGACCGCGGACCAGCCGGTGAAGGCCGGCACGGTGACTGCGGGGAACTCCGGCGCCGGCGTGGGCTGGTGCACGCCCGGCGCGGCCGGCCGCGTATAGGCGGGCAAGTTGGGCGTGCCCGATCCATCGATCGGTGTCAGGGTCATGCCGGCGGGCGCGTAGCGCAGGGAGAGGATCTCGTCGGCCGCAGCCTCGCCCGCGGCGATGCCGGCCGCCTCGGCGGCGTCGGGCGCGCCCGGGCCGATCGCGGCGGCGTAGGCGGCATTGATCGCTGCGATGGCTGCTGCACGGTTCGCGTCTTCGGCCGGTGTGGTCGCAGGCAACGCGCCGATCATGCCGATCAGCGCAGTACGCGATGCCGCCGCGATGGCGGCGTCGGCGGACGCACCGGCAGCGGCCGCAGGCAGCGTGTTGTAGGTGTCGTAACGCGAGTCGATGGTGTTGAGCGCGTCGTGTACGGCGATCGAAGCGATCGCCATCATGCGTGCCTGCTGCTGCGGTCCGCCAAAGCGCGGCGCAACTACCGGGCCGCTGGCGAGGGCATTCCAGTCGGTCACCGAATCGGCTTGTGCCGGCAGGGCAATGGCGAGCAGCAGTGCGGCGGCGAGCGGTGGCCGACGCGCGGGGCGGAGCAATTTGTGGAGAGAAGAGGTCATGGCAGTCATCCATTCGGGTAGGGACGCGCCTCCCCCAATGCCCGGTTGACCGTGCAGACGCACCAGTTAATAACGTAGAAATCCATGCGCACCGGCAATGCGGGAGAAAAAAGAGTTATGCGCAATTTTAAGAGGTAGTCGGCGCCTGAATAGGAGCGGCGTATCCGCCGCTGAAGTCACGTCAACCCGTGCACAAAGGCGACACCTGGACCGCGAGTGCCAGCCGATTGATCTCACCCTCGCTGCTGCCGTCAATTGACCGTGATATCTTCGCGTGAAAGGGGAAACAGGGGTAATGGGGATGCGCTTGGCAATGGCTTTTCTGGCGTGTGCGCTTGGCGCATTCGCTGGTGTATATCACTGGACTTCAGAACGACACGGTGCCTACGAGACTTCGCCACGCCGTGCGCAGGCACTCGAAATCCAAGCGGCACCGCAGTCCGCACCGCTAACAGAATCATCGCGCATGCGTTTAGTTGCGGCCCGGTCCGTACAGTTCGCAGCCGCATCAACGTCGGCTGAGGCCTTTTACAGGTTGGCGGCAATCTCGCTGGTCAGCCCCGTAGATACAGTTGCAATCGGTGACGTCACCGGCGACGGCCGCAATGACGTCATTGCCTCCACGCATCACATCCAGGCGGGTGCCGTCAGCCCGAGCGACTACAAGGTGTCGGTCTTCGTCCAACAGGCCGACGGCCGCTTGGCGCCACCGTTGCAGGCGTCATTTCCCGGTTTCACGATGCATTCTGAGAACAAGGGTTTCGCGCTGGTCGATTTGAACGAGGACGGATTCCGCGACATCGTGCTCGGCTATGGCGAGGGGCTCTACATCTTCGAGGGCGCAGCATCCGGCCAACTCTTCGGCCGGGACGTGCCGAATGTGTCCGGTTCAGTCAAGGCCGTGGTCGCACTCGACATCAACCACGACGATCACGCCGATCTCGTCACGTTCGACGACTTCCGCATGAGGGTTTATTTGGGAGATGGCCATGGAATGCTCCAGAACACCTTCACCGTTTCCACATACCCAGTGGAGGTAAGCAACCTCAAATCGCATATGGCACCGGGCGACCTCAACGGTGACGGCCGGATGGACCTGGCCTTCTTCAACGGATTCAATCAAGGCGCCGTGTTCGAGCAGACCGAGAGCGGGACCTTCGTGCGCCGGGTCTATGTGCTGAACCCGTATCCAGAGGCTGTCTTCTCAGCCATGGCGGTGGCGGATTTCGATAGCGATGGCGACCACGATCTCATGTTCGCCACGCACGCGACGGATCGGAACCACCCGACGGCCAAGCACTACCTGTACAGGCAGTCCGGCGGCCAGCTTATAGCGCCCGTGCAATGGGGCGCATACGCAATAGCGTCGGCAATGATCGGCGCCGATATGGACCGCGATGGCCGCGAGGACCTCCTTACGGTGCGCACTGCCAATGATGTGTTGGCGTCAGTCGGGTACTCGCGACAGATGCCTGACGGCAGTTACGACACTGAGGTCCGCTTTCCGCTTACCGCGGCGCTGTACTCCACAAACCCTCGTGGCATTGCCGCCGGCGACTTCACTGGTGACGGCTGCAGCGACATTGCGGCGGTAAGCGGCGCCAGCCTCGTCTTGCTTCAGGCCGCGTGCGTTCCACTCAGGGTCATGTCTGGACCATTGCCACCGCGACTGGGGCAATCGCCAACCGCCGCATCAAGCAGCCCGGTTTCGGCGCAGACCATCGTGCCCATCGATGACATGACCCTGGTCCGGCCCGCCAGGCGATCTGCAAAGCCGATCGCCGAACCCCGCCCGGGCGTACCTCGAGCCGTTCGCCAAACGTCCCGGCCTAGTAACCATCCCTAGACCCGTTCTATGGTTGAGGTCCGTAGGGTGGGCCTTGGCCCACCGCTCTTGGTTCCGACGCCAATGCAATCCGATCCGATCCGTGGCAATGGTGGGCCAAGGCCCACCCTACGGGGTCTTTAGTCGGCCCCCTTTTGTCGCCATCGGTCCTAGGTCGTCATCCCAGCGAACGCTGGAAGCGCTCCTCAACAGCCGAATGGCTGGTCATCCATCTTGATCTTCGCGCATGCCAGCCGCAGGCCGGCTTGGTTCAATCTAGGCGACAGGTTTCCGCGCCAACGCATACCAGGCCGCGTAGGCCAGCAGGCAGACCGCCACGCTCCATGTCAGGTTGGCAAACGAAACAAGGCCCCCGAAGGGTTGATCGACCATGGCCATCAGCAACAGGTTGACCGCAACGGAAAACGCAAGACCGAACAGGAAGGATGTCAGGAAAACGGCTGCAAGCTGCAGGAACTGGCGCTTGAGCGTCGTACGCAGGAACGAGAAATACAGAATGAAACTGGCAGCCGAGACGATCATGTCATCGACCCCAATGCCATAGATCTTGTGGCTCGAATTCAGGAAGCCACTGACGATGTAGACCGCTGCCGTCACAGCGAAGACCAGCGCGCCCCACGTGAGAATGCGCCCCCATCGGATCGGCGCCTCTGGATTAACGAGCTCGGCAACCGCAGCGCCGGGCGGCGCATAGGGGTCTTGGTGCGTCACTGTTCGGCCTCTGCAGCGGCCTGCTCTTCGTTTTCTTCCAGGATGCGCATGGACTCTGCGTTCTTGCGCTTCCACTCCTCCAGTTCGGCATCGGTCATGGCCGGCTCTGTACGCGCTGGCGCTTCAGCCGTGGTTTCCGACGCAGGCTGCTGGGGAGTGACGTATGGCGCGGGGGTTTTCTGGGGACGCAAGACGGTTCGTTGTGGAAGCGTCACGTCGATTGGACGGCTCATGAATCCATAGGTAAGACGGAAGAATCCGTACAGCGTCAGGGCGGCAAACATCAGGGAGCCGAACAAGAGCAGGGAGCGTCGGCCAGCAAACATTTCCTTGCGCTTCCGATAGTAAGGCGTGGCCTTCGGCAAAGGCGGTGGTTGTGTTGATGCGAGGACGTCGAGCTGCGGGCCGAGCATGGCACGCAGGGAGTCGCCATCGACGAGTTGGATGTGGCCTTGGCGGGTAGCGGCTTCGCGGGCGGCCTGGGTGAATTCGCCGCTGGTGATGACGATGGCGCCGGTGGCGTTTTCGTTGACCTTGATGCCGAGCAGTTCGTGCACGGCGTTATGGGTGACCTGCTTGGCGTTCCAGTGTTTGCATTGGACCAGGACGTATTCGTTGTCCTTGCGCAGCTTCAGGTCGATGCCGCCATCGAAACGGGTACGGCTGCCGCCGGTGCCCACATGATCGACGTTCCAGCCCTGCCCTCGGTAGTAATCGGCCAGCATCGTCTCCAGCTGGTCCCACCCCACCCGCGCCAATGCGTCGTCGCGGCGGTTGCGTACGTTCTTCAGTCCGGTCATTCCGTCCCCACGGAAGGCGATGGGCATTGCTGCCCGTGGCTCATCCTACTGGGTCTGGGCTGGCTTCTGGTAGTTGGAAACTTTGCTGGCGACTTGGGGGTGGTCGCGGTAATAGGCGGCGTTGTCGGCGAGTGCGTGCCAGCGTTGGTGGTCGGTGAGGAGGCGGGTCAGATGGCGGAGGGTGCCGGTCAGGGTGATGTGGGAAAGTGTGGGTGGGTCGGTGGCCAGGCTGGCGTGCAGGAGTTCCAGCAGGCAGTGGATGCGGTCCAGGCAGTCGTCGGATTCGAGTTGTGCCGCGGCGCTGATGCGGTCGAGGGTTTGGGGGTCGCAGGCGGCGATGCCGGAATCGGCCAGTGCGCAGGCGCTGCCGCCCTGGAGCAGGTTTAGCAGGGTTTCCAGCGGGGTTGGGCCTTCGGCCAGCCCGGGCGGGATGTCTGCGAAGGTGAGTCCGGCGGGTTCGTTGAATGCTTGGCGCAATTCGGGTTTTGTCATGGCGACGGCTTCCTTGGTCTGTGGTGCGCACGGGCGCTTGTGCATGGCTGATCCATACAAGGTCCACCCATAGATACCGGACGCTGAGCGCGTTGGATACTACGAATTACGTAACCCTACCCACGTTTTCCGGATATCTGAAAACCAGATATGGATTGGATGTCTGCAGACCGAATTCTTCGGGGCGTGCGTTCCACCCACAGATCGTCAACCCGGCGAAAGCCGGGATCCATCTATGCGTGCACGGACGGTTGGATCCCGGCGTTCGCCGAGATGACGGACTGTTGACTACGGGCCTCCGACGCATGCCGCGGCAAGTAGGCAGGCCCTCGAATGGCTTATCTGCGTGTCGTCGTACTTGCCGGTTCGTCTCTGGTCGCTTCTGCGAGCAGGATTTCATAAGTGTCTAACCGCAACTTCAGGCGTATCAGCCACCAGCCTCCCAGATACAGCAGCAGTAGCGCCCAAAGCAAAAGGCCAGCAGCTAGGTTGACTTGACCCAATGCCTCCCAATCTCCGAACTCCCAATCCTTAAACTGAAAATAGAGTGCCACCAACACAGGCAGTACGCCGAGACGCTCAACACCACCAGTGAGCAGGCCGAGACGGAAAGTCATGGAACCCTTGCGGTCGCGTATGTACATCAACTTGCGAGAAAGATCTTCTTCCTTGTAACTACGAAGCCAATCCAAGAAGCGCATGTACTCGCCGTAGTCATGATCCAGCTCCTTTGCATAGCTGCGCTTGGACGCATGAAACATCTTCCAATTACGACGAATGAATGCCGCCATCGAGATTGCGAAAAACGCCAGCTCTAAGATCAATCCAATCCGAACTATGCGGACACCAGTCCAGCCGTCAACTAACGTTCCAATCAGGCTCGCCATTCCGGCAGAGAATAGGCCAAGAGCAAATGACCAGCGCTCAATGTGGCCAGGTGGAGCATCGTTTGTTTCTTTGATGTACTCGTCTACCTTCGCGTCGAGCTGTTCAAACGTGAGGTGTTCTCTTCTGTTATCCATCCGTAGCCTCGGCGCCCTCTCAGCGAGAATAGATAGTATCCAATGAGTCTACAGATCCATACAGTGGGTCAGCCCACGCAGGCGATGACCAGCTTCACTACTGAAACCCACCGAATGTCGGCAACACCAAATGACCATCTTCGCGGAGTAGACATGCGGCCGAACCCGCTATACGGGTTGCACCCTACGCTGTCGAGCCCGCCCCGCTCTGGCGCACCAATGACAGTTGGCGTGCGAATCGGCTGCCCCTCCCCATCAAAAAACAACATCGGTCCCTGCCCCCGCAACCGCGCCCCAACATCCCCCGCACTATCCGCAACCCACCAGTAACAAACCCCACCGGCGTCGCCTTCACCTTCCCCCGCGCCGACCCCGAATTGATCACCGTCTTCCCCCTCGGCCCCAACGCCGCATCCATCTCCCTGGCCGGCCACAAACCCATAGCCACAACCCCCACATAAGCAATCCCGCCATCGCGCGAGGTATTGCCCAGCGGCGTACGGCAACAGGCCGCATACCAGCGCAATATCCCCTTCCCGCTAAGCGACATGCACGCAATCTGCTCGCTGCCGGCCGTGATATGCACCCCCGCCGGATTCATCGCCACCATATCCGTACCGCCCTGCGCATCGGCCACCCCGGGCCGGTCCAGCCAGCGCGCATAGGCCTGGCAATCCTTGCAGTAACAAGTGGCGCGCACATAGACCTGGTCCGTCTCCACCCTGCCCTGCACCCGCCCGCATTCGCAGCGCAATGACAATGCCATGGGAAAGCCCTCGCCCGACCTGATACACGCTTGGTAACGCCGCTCGCGTAGAGAGGCGTGAAAGTACGGGCGGATGGCTTTTCTGTTGGTTTGCTGGGGTGGCGGGCAATGCCCGCCCTACGGCCGCGTCAGGCCGCGACTGCCTGCCAAACCGCCTCGGCCCTGCAGAACACCCCGCCCCGCTGCCGCATGCCACTGGCCACCCACACCTGGCACTGCTCGCCCACCGGCAACTCCAACACCCGCCACTGCACCGTGAACGCCCCCGGCGACAACGCAGCCAACCGGTCCGGCTCGGACAACAACGCAGACAGCGACTGACGCTCCCGCACCGGCGAATCCACCAACGCATGCAGCGCCGCGCCCAGCAGCTCCAGCTCCTGCAGCGCCTCCCCGCCCAGCCCACTGACCAGATAGTCCAACTGCAACCCCAACTCCGGCCGCGCCCGCCGCCCGTCAGACCCGATCATCGGCACCGCCCGCGCCAATGGCAGCACCCCGATACGGAACAGATGCACCGACAACCCCGACATCGCCTCGCCCTCGGGCGAAGGCGGCCCCACCAGCACCGGCATGCCCGCCGGCACCGCCGCCTGCAACAACCCGCGCAACGCATCGGTGGACACGGCAATCAACTGATCGGACGACATGGCGACCTCCCCCAGCACTGACCGCCTGCATTAAGCCCAAGCCACCCCTTCATTGCAAATCTGCGCCGCGGCGCTGTAGGAGCGACGTGAGTCGCGAAGCTCCAACCTCTTCGGAACCTTCAGCGTTTCCCGCCACGGATCATCGGGTTGCGGTATGCGAGGGCGGCTGGATTTTTCAGGGTTTCGCGGCTTACGCCGCTCCTACACAAAGGCGGGCGGCTGCGGTCCTGTTACCAGATCAGATCGTTAGGACGTTGTAGGAGCGACGTGAGTCGCGAAGCT
>NZ_FNLD01000001.1:0-350942 GCF_900104085.1 Pseudoxanthomonas sp. CF125 | reverse complement strand
CAGGACCCTCACCCTGTCCCGCCACGGATCACCGGATTTCAGCGCAGGAAGGCGGCTGGATTTTTCAGGGCTTCGCGGCTTACGCCGCTCCTACACAAAGGCGGGTGGCTGCGGTTCTGTTACCAGATCAGATCGTCCGGCACTTTGAACTGGCTGTAGTAGTCGTCGTCCGCGCCATCGGTTGAACCTTCCCCGGCCTTGCCGTGGTCCAGCACGACCATCGCCGCATCGCGGGCGTAGACCTTGTCGGCCGCTGCACGCGGGATTACCGCATAACCCTGGTCGTGACGGACGATGACCAGAGCGCCGCCGGCCAATTGCTTGCGCACGGTTTCGTCGACCAGCACGTTCCTGATGACGCTTTCGTCGGTGAAGGCATAAGCGATCTCGCCGATGAGCTTCAGCTTGTTCTGCTCGACGATCTGCCGGACCTGCGCGCGTTGCTCGTGCAGACGCGCCTGCGCGTTGCGTTCGGCAGCCAGCGCGCGGTCGCGCTCGGCCTTTTCCAGGCGCACGCGCTCGGCTTCGGCCTGCTCCGCGCTGGGCGCCGGCGGCGCCTTGCCGTGGCGCAGCCTGGCCTGTTCGCGCGCGACCTCGGCGACCTTGGACTTCTTGACCAGGCCGGCCTTGAGCAGTTGTTCCTGCAGGGGATTGCGCATGAAGATCGAAACCTGTTGTGGAGCCGGGATAGCGTCGAATGTCATCCCGAGCGTAGCGAGGGAGCTGCTGGTTCGCAGGGAAAACAGATCCCTCGCTACGCTGGGGATCACGGGAGAAGAGCGGTTCAAGCCTTCCTCAGGGTGAGGTTAGCGCTGCACGCCTCACATGTTGCGCCGGTACTCCCCACCCACGTCGTACAGCGCATGGCTGATCTGACCCAATGAGTGGGTCTTCACCGCTTCCATCAACGCAGTGAACACGTTCTGGCGTTGGCGTGCGGTGTCCTGCAAATAACCCAGTCCGTGGCCGTCGTGGACTTCCACGTCTTCCGAATCCACCACATGGCCGTGCGAGGTCTCGCCATCGGGCGCCAGCGCGTTGCGCGACTTCTGCCAGCCCAGCACGTTGGCGATCTGCTGGCCCTTCTCTTCTTCGGTCGAGCGGATCAGCTCGATCTCGGTGACGATGTCGCCGCCGTGCTCGCGCGGCAGGAAGGTGTTGACGCCCACCAGCGGCAGACTGCCGTCGTGCTTCTTGTGTTCGTAGTACAGCGACTCTTCCTGGATCTTGCCGCGCTGGTACATGGTGTCCATGGCGCCCAGCACGCCGCCGCGCTCGCTGATGGCTTCGAATTCCTTGTACACGGCCTCTTCCACCAGATCGGTCAGGTAATCCACGGCGAAGCTGCCCTGCCACGGATTCTCGATGAAGTTGAGCCCCAGCTCCTTGTTGATGATCATCTGGATGGCCACTGCGCGGCGCACCGATTCTTCCGTCGGCGTGGTGATGGCCTCGTCGTAGGCGTTGGTGTGCAGTGAGTTGCAGTTGTCGAACAGCGCATACAGCGCCTGCAGCGTGGTGCGGATGTCGTTGAACTGGATTTCCTGCGCGTGCAGCGAACGGCCCGAAGTCTGGATGTGGTACTTCATCATCTGCGAGCGTTCGTTGGCGCCGTAGCGTTCGCGCATGGCGCGCGCCCAGATGCGGCGGGCGACGCGGCCGATGACGGTGTATTCCGGATCCATGCCGTTGCTGAAAAAGAACGACAGGTTGGCGGCGAAGTCGTCCACCTTCATGCCGCGGGCCAGGTAGTACTCGACGATGGTGAAGCCGTTGCTCAGCGTAAACGCGAGTTGCGAGATCGGATTCGCGCCGGCTTCGGCGATGTGGTAGCCGGAAATGGACACCGAATAGAAATTGCGCACGCCGTTATCGACGAAGTACTGCTGGATGTCGCCCATCATGCGCAGCGCGAATTCGGTGCTGAAGATGCAGGTGTTCTGCGCCTGGTCTTCCTTCAGGATGTCGGCCTGCACGGTGCCGCGCACGGTCTTGAGCGTCTGCGCCTTGATGCGCGCGTAGGTTTCCGCATCGACCACCTGTTCGCCGGTGATGCCCAGCAGGCCCAGACCAAGACCGTTGTTGGTGGGCGGCAGTTCACCGTGGTACTGCGGACGCTGGCGGCCTTCGAACAGTTTGGCGATGGTCGCTTCGGCGTCTTTCCAGCGCTGCTCGTCTTCCTTCAGGTACAACTCCACCTGCTGGTCGATGGCGGTGTTCATGAACATGGCCAGGATCATCGGCGCCGGGCCGTTGATGGTCATCGATACGCTGGTGGTGGGCGAGCACAGGTCGAAGCCGGAATACAGCTTCTTCATGTCGTCGAGCGTCGGGATGTTGACGCCGGAGTTGCCGATCTTGCCGTAGATGTCCGGACGCGGCGCGGGGTCTTCGCCGTACAGCGTCACGCTGTCGAACGCCGTGGACAGGCGCGCGGCGGGCTGGCCGACCGACAGGTAGTGGAAACGGCGGTTGGTGCGCTCCGGCGTGCCTTCGCCGGCGAACATGCGGATGGGGTCTTCGCCGGTGCGGCGGTACGGATACACGCCGCCGGTGAACGGATAGCTGCCCGGCAGGTTTTCCTTGCCCAGGAAGGTCAGCAGTTCGCCCCACGACTTGTAGGTGGGCGCGGCGATCTTGGGGATGGGCTGGTGGCTGAGCGACTGGCGGTAGTTTTCGCCGGTGACGGCCTTGCCGCGTACTTCGTAGGTGAAGTGTTCGTCGGTGATGGACTTCAGGCGCTGCGGCCAGTCACGCAAGAGCTTCAGGTTTTCGTTGGTCAGGGACTGGACGGCGTCCTGGTAGCGCTGGCGCAACGTCAACAGCGAACGATCGATGTGGATTGCCCCCTCCCCCGATTTCGGGGGAGGGTTGGGGTGGGGGCCGGCGGCCGATGCAGGTTGGTCGGAGGCCTTGCCCCCATCCCAACCTTCCCCCGTGAACGGGGGAAGGAGCAAGTCGTCGGTCGCAAACAGATCCAGCGCCTTCGGCAGCTTGTCATCACCGATTTCCCGCAGCGACTCCCACAGGTGCTGCGCACGGCTGGCGATTTCCGCCTGCTGTTCGACGGCCTTGTTGATGCCCCTGCCCTGCTCGGCGATTTCGGCCAGGTAACGCACGCGCGCACCGGGGATCAGCACGGTGGCGCGCGGCTCCTTCAGCGAAGTGTCCAATTGCGGCGTCCACTTCTGCGCCGGGAGCGAAAGTTTTTCGCGCAACAGACGGCACAGATTGACGAACATCCAGCTGATGCCAGGGTCGTTGAACTGGCTGGCGATGGTGGGGTACGCCGGTACGTCCTCGTCTGCGGTCTGGAAAGCGACGCGGTTGCGCTTCCACTGCTTGCGCACGTCGCGCAATGCGTCTTCGGCGCCGCGCTTGTCGTATTTGTTGAGCACGATCAGCTCGGCGAAATCGAGCATGTCGATCTTTTCCAGCTGGCTGGCAGCGCCATACTCGCTGGTCATCACGTACATGGGGAAATCGACCAGATCGACGATTTCCGAATCGCTCTGGCCGATGCCGGCCGTTTCCACGATGACCAGGTCGTAGCCCAGGCCCTTGAGGAAACCGATGCAGTCCTTCAACACCATGTTGGTGGCCGCATGCTGCCGGCGCGTAGCCATGGAGCGCATGTACACGCGGTGGCTGCGCAGCGAATTCATGCGGATGCGGTCGCCCAGCAGCGCGCCGCCGGTACGGCGGCGGGTGGGATCGACCGAGATCACCGCGATGCGCATCTGCGGGAAGCTGGCCAGGAAGCGGTTCAACAGTTCGTCGGTGACCGAGGACTTGCCGGCGCCGCCGGTGCCGGTGATGCCGAGGACGGGGGTGGCGCGTGATTCGGGATTCGGGATTCGGGATTCGTTGTGGCGGGGATTGACCCAGGTCTTGCGCATCAGGGCCAGCTCGGCCTCGGAAAAAACGCCGTCCTCTATCGCGCTGAGCATTCGGCCGATGGCGATCTCGTCGCTGATGTCAGGATTTCGCCTTTGCGAATCCCAAATCCCGAATTCCGAATCCCGCGCGCCCTCCGCGCGCTCCACCACATCCTCGATCATCTGCACCAGGCCCATGTGCATGCCGTCGTTGGGGTGGTAGATGCGTTCCACGCCGTAGGCCTGCAGCTCGCGGATTTCCTCAGGCGTGATGGTGCCGCCGCCGCCGCCGAACACGCGGATATGGCTGGCGCCGCGTTCGGCCAGCATGTCGACCATGTACTTGAAATATTCGACGTGCCCGCCCTGGTAGGACGACAGGGCGATGGCGTCGGCGTCTTCCTGCAGCGCGGCGCGCACCACGTCCTCGACGCTGCGGTTGTGGCCGAGGTGGATCACTTCGGCGCCCTGCCCCTGGATCAGGCGGCGCATGATGTTGATCGCCGCATCGTGCCCGTCGAACAGGCTGGCGGCGGTGACGAAGCGCAGCGGGGTGTTGTCGCTCTGGGTGGCGGGAAGATTCGAAGCCGGCGTGCTCATGCGCGCCCTCACGTGCAAGTGAACAAGCGGCAATTGTAACGTCGCGCACGTTAGTCAAAGGTGGGTGGGCCTCCATGCCCACCCGTATGCATCGCCTGCTAGGAGGTTCAGGCGATGCCGAACGGCAGATTGGGCGAGGAGACGACGCGTTCGCCGACGGTTTCTCCCTTGAGGAAACGCAATGCTTCGGCGATCACTTGCGGCTCCGCGGCAACGCGGTGGTGCCCCAGTCCGGAGGTGGTGAGCAGGCGCGCCTGCGGCCAGTAGCGCGCATAGCGTTCGCCTTCGGCCCATGGCACTTCGCGGTCTTCCAGGTCGTGCACGACCAGCGCCGGACGCGCGATAAACGGCGCGTTGACGTGCACCTGCAAACCGGCGACCGGAATGTGGAAACGCTTTTCCCACTCATCGAAGAGGCGGCTGCGCAGCGATTGCGCCAGTCCCACCGCGCGCCCGAAACGATCGGCGGCAGCCATGGGATCGGCGGCCGGCGCGATCAGCACGGTGCGCTCGGCCTGCATGCCCTTGGACAACGCCAGCATAGTGGCCGCGCCGCCCAGCGAGTGGCCGACCACCGCAGCCAACGGCCCGTAGTGCCTGGCGACCTGGAACAGGGTTTCGGCGAAGGAAGGCAGCGTGGCGCGGCGGCCGCTGCTGCGGCCGTGCGCCAATTGGTCGAAAGTGACCACCGCATAGCCGGCCTGGCGCAACGCGCGTATCCAGGGCGCGAAGCGCAGGCCGAAACTCGACCAGCCGTGCGCCAGCAACACCAGCGGCTGGTGCGCAGGATCGCCCCAGAGGTAGGCGGCGACGCGGTGCTCGCCGTGTTCCAGCGACTCGATGCGCGCCCCCAGCGTGTCGGCAGCCAGCGCCCGTTCCCGCGCACCGGGCATCGGCGTGCCAAACAGACGGAACGCGCGATGCAGGGTCGCCTTGGGCATCAGCCATCCGCCGACGGCGAAACCGGCGCGCATTGCGGTAAAGCGCAATGTGGTCAGCAGCGATTTTAGAACGACCGTGCTATTTCTAGGTTTGGCGATGGCAGCCATGGCGACCTCCGTGGGGGTTCAGTCGGTGGGGTTCAGGGGGAGTAGGAGCGGATCAGGCGTTCGAACGAGCGGCGCGCCATGCCTTCGGCACGCGCCGGGTCGATCAGGCGTGTGTTGTGCAGGCCATCGGCAAGCGCAGCCAGCTCGAAAGCCATGAGTTCGGGGTCGGTGTCGGCGGCCAGTTCGCCGGATTCGATGCAATGGGTCACCGCCTTGGCCAGCTGCGCGTTCCACTGGCTCAGCCAGCCGACGATGCGGTCGCGCATCGGACCCGGGCGGCCGTCGTATTCGCCGGCGGCAGCCAGGATCACGCAACCTTCCTCGCTCATCAGCACCCAGTCGAACCAGCCCGAGACGATGGCGCGCAGACGCGGCAACCCACGTGGCTGGGCCAGCGCGGGACGCACCACGGTTTCGGTGAAACGCTGCGCGGTCCACTCCAGCACGCTGAGCTGCAGGTCCTCACGGGAGCCGAAATGGGCGAACACCCCGCTCTTGGACATGCCGACCGCGGTGGCCAGCTCGCCGATGGACAGGCCTTCCAAGCCGTTGCGACGGGCGATACCGAAAGCGCGCTCTACTATCAGCTCGCGCGTTGCGGTGCCTTTGGAAGTGGTGGCTACGGGTGTCATGGTGGAACAAATAGCACGACCGTTCGTATTATTCAATGCCGTTGGTCGGCAGAGTTCTTCGACATCCGTAGGTCGGCCCCCTATCAAATGCGGGGCAGGCTCTACGCGGCCGACGCATCGCGCACCGTCAGTTCCACTGCATTCGCGATGCATTTTTGCCTTCCCCTTTGAAGCGCTTTTCAACAGCCGAATGGCTGGTCAAAAGGGGGATTGAGGGGGATTTGCTCTTGGCTCTCAATGAAGATCAAGAGCAAATCCCCCGTAGCCCCCTTTTCCAAAGGGGGCAAAGCAAACCCGCCGCAACCCAGCCTCCTGCGCCGAAGTACTGCCGACCACGTCACAGCGATTGGATTAGACTGTGCGCATGCGACGCCCTTGCCCGCTTTCGGCAACGTCGCTTTTTTGTTTCCAGTCAATCCTTTAGGCACAGTTCCTGGCAACTTGCAGCAGCCAGCAGGCAGCGCAATTCGGAGCCCTCCCCATGATTTTCGAAACCCTCGATACGTCCGGCCACGAACAGGTGGTGTTCTGCAACAACAAGGACGCGGGCCTTAAGGCGATCATCGCCATCCACAGCACCGTGCTCGGCCCCGCGCTGGGCGGCGTGCGCATGCGGCCCTACCCCAATACCCAGGCGGCGCTGACCGACGCGCTGCGGCTCAGCCGCACCATGACCTACAAAAACGCGCTGGCCGGCCTGAACGTCGGCGGCGGCAAGGCGATCCTGATCGGCGACCCGGCCACCGACAAGACCGAGACCGCGTTCCGCGGCTTCGGCCGCTATGTCGACTCGCTGGGCGGCCGCTACATCACCGCCGAAGACATGGGCACCGACGTCAACGACATGGAAAACGTCTACCGCGAGACCGAGTACGTGGTCGGCGTGCACCAGGTGCATGGCGGTTCCGGCGACCCTGCCCCGTTCACCGCCTATGGCGCGCTGCAGGGCCTGATGGCCACGTTGAACAAGAAATTCGGCAACGAGGAAATCGGCAAGTACAGCTACGCCGTGCAGGGCCTTGGCCATATCGGCATGGAGTTCCTGAAGCTACTGAAGGAGCGCGGCGCCAAACTCTTCGTGGCCGATCTGAACCCGGCGCTGGTGGAACGCGCGGTCGAAGAATACGGCGCCGAGGCGGTCAAGCCCGACGAGATCTACGACCTGCCGGTGGATGTGTTCTCGCCCTGCGCCATGGAATACGCGATCAACGCCGAAACCCTGCCGCGGCTCAAGGCCAAGATCATCTGCGGCACCGCCAACAACCAGATGTCGCACGTGACCGGCGACGAGGCCGCCAAGCGCGGCATCCTGTACGCGCCGGACTACGCGGTGAACGCGGGCGGCGTGATGAACGTATCGCTGGAGATCGACGGCTACAACCGCGAACGCGCGATGCGCCTGATGCGCAACATCTACCATAACGTCGGCAGCATCTTCGAGCTCTCCGAACGCGAAGGCATCGCCCCGCAGTACGCGGCCGACCGCATCGCCGAGGCGCGCATCGCTTCGATCGGCAAACTGAAGCTGCCGCTGGGACGTACCGCACCCCGTTTCATGGGACACCTGCGCGGCGAGCACTGACGCCAGCCGCGAAGGCCGCAAAAGGAGGGAGGACCGAATGCGACCTGTTTCAATCCACGCTTTTCCGCTAGGCGAAGAGATCGATGCGCTGCGCGAAGCGGTACGCCGTTTCGCCGACAGCGAGATCGCGCCGCGCGCCGAAGCGATCGACCACGAGAACGTTTTCCCGCAGGACCTGTGGCCCAAGCTGGGCGAACTGGGCCTGCTGGGGCTGACCGTGCCGGGCGAGTACGGCGGCAGCGACATGGGCTACCTGGCGCATCTGGTGGCGATGGAGGAGATTTCGCGTGCGTCCGGTTCGGTCGGGCTCAGCTACGTCGCCCATTCCAACCTGTGCGTGTCCAATCTGTATGCCAACGGCAGCGAAGCGCAACGCCAGAAGTACCTGCCCAAGCTGTGCAGCGGCGAGTGGAAAGGCGCGCTGGCGATGAGCGAACCGGGCGCCGGTTCGGACGTGGTCGGCTCGATGAGCTGCCGGGCCGAGCGGCGCGGCGACGCATGGGTGGCCAACGGCAGCAAGATGTGGATCACCAACGGCCCCGAAGCCGATGTGCTGGTGGTGTACATGCGCACCGCGGGCAAGGAATGCGGTTCCAAGTGCATGACCGCCTTCATCGTCGAGAAGGGCATGAAGGGTTTCCGCACCGCGCAGAAGCTGGACAAGCTGGGCATGCGCGGCAGCAACACCTGCGAACTGGTGTTCGAAGACTGCGAGATTCCGGCTGAGAACGTGCTGGGCGAGGTCGATAACGGCGTCAAGGTGCTGATGGCCGGCCTCAACACCGAGCGCCTGGTGATCAGCGGCGGGCCGCTGGGCATCATGCAGGCAGCGCTGGACGCCGCCCTGCCCTACGTGCGCGAACGCAAGCAGTTCGACGCGGCCATCGGCACCTTCGGCCTGATGCAGGGCAAGATCGCCGACATGTACACAGCGCTGCAATCCAGCCGTGCCTTCGCTTACCAGGTGGGACGCGACTACGACGCCGGCCATTACTCGCGCGCCGCCGCCGCCGGTTGCCTGCTGCACGCATCGGAAGCCTGCGTGCAGGTGGCGCTGGAAGCCATCCAGGCGCTGGGCGGCAATGGCTACATCAACGAATACCCCACCGGACGCCTGCTGCGCGATGCCAAGCTGTACGCCATCGGCGCCGGCACCAACGAAATCCGCCGCATGCTGATAGGCCGCGAATTGTTCGATGGGCGAGGCTAACCCGTTTGCGCGGCACTGCCGCGCGGGTTAGCCGAGCGCCCGGCGTGCTTCGCCGGGCCGGATCGAGGCTAACCCGTTTGCGCGGCACTGCCGCGCGGGTTAGCCGAGCGCCTGGCGTGCTTCGCCGGGCCGGACCGAGGCTGACCTGTTTGCGCGGCACTGCCGCGTAGGTCAGCCGAGCGCCCGGCGTGCTTCGCCGGGCCGGACTGAGGCTGACCTGCTTATGCGGCACTGCCGCGCGGGTTAGCCGAGCGCCCGGCGTGCTTCGCCGGGCCGGACCGAGGCTGGCCTGCTTACGCAGCACTGCCGCGTAGGCCAACCGAACGCCCGGCGCGCTTCGCCGGGCCGGATCGAGGCTGACCGACTTCAGGTCGAAGCCCTCCGCACTCCCCATCTGCCGCCATTCGTTGCCCAGCCAATCGGGCACGTAAGTCGGCTTTCACTTGTGCGACGCAACTGGATTCAGCTCCCATTCCGTGACATCGTCCGTGTGTCGCCCGTCACAATTTCGGCCTGCGACCTGTTTTTTAAAGTTACGGACTAGGCGCACGACAGAACTTTCCCTCTACGCCCAAAGGCTCCCCCGAGCTGATGGGCCGACACTCAAGGAATGAAGATGTCCCTCTCTCTACGCAAGAAACGCGTCGCTTTGGCGACCGCGCTGGCCGGACTGACCTGCATCGCCGCTTGGGCGGCGATTTCGATCTCAGGCAGTACGTTCACCGGCACGTCCTCCACTTCTGACCAATCCGACGACGGCGCGGGCTTCTCCGCAACCGCTACGGACAACGCGAGCGGCGGCGGCGATGCGGCATTGACCGCTGTAGACGACCGGCCGCGGACGCACATCGTAGTGTTCCGCGATGCGCCGCTGGCCACCTACCAGGGCAGCGTCGCCGGCATCGCCAAACCCGCCCGCAAGGGCAACGGGCGCGGCCGGGTCGATGTCGCCAGTCCGCAGGCGCGCGCCTACGTGAAACATCTGGAAGGCAAGCAGCGAGGCTACGAGGGCCGGATCGATCAGGCACTGGGCCGTCAGGTGAAAGTGACCCAGCGCATGCAGCACGCGCTCAACGCGATCGTCACCTCGATGTCGCCGCTGGAGGCCGAAGCCATCAGCCGGCTGCCCGAGGTGCAACTGGTCGAAGCTTATCGCGAGTACGCTGTCGATACCGATATCGGGCCGCACCTGATCGGCGCCAGCAACGTCTGGCAAGGCATCTCCATGCCACTCGGAGATGGACCGGACCGCGCTCGCGGAGAAGGCGTGGTGGTTGGCATCCTCGATACCGGCATCAACTTCGGTAGCCCGTCGTTTGCCGCGATCGACCCGGTGGATGGCTATGTGCATACCAACCCGAACGGTGCTGGCAACTACCTCGGCACCTGTGCGCCTGGCGGTGTGGATGCCGGACGCTGCAACGACAAGCTGATCGGTGGTTGGGACTTCATCTGCGGCGCCGGCGCACCAGCGAACGCCTGTGGCGTGGCCGGTCTGCGCGAAGAACCCGGCTTCGGCGATACCAACGGCCACGGCAGCCATACCGCCTCGACCGCCGCCGGCAACCGCCGTCCGACGTTGTTCAATGGCGCCCAGGTCATGATTTCCGGCGTGGCGCCGCGGGCCAGCCTGATCGCTTACGACATCTGCTACACCAACATCGCCACTGGCCAGGGGTCTTGCCCCAACGTGTCGTCGCTAGCGGCCGTGAACCAGGCGATCGCCGACGGCGTCGATGTGATCAACTTCTCCATCGGCGGCGGTGCGGCGCCGTGGAACGATGCGGTTTCGCTGGCGTTCCTCAACGCCACCAATGCGGGCGTGTTCGTTGCGACTTCCGCAGGCAACTCCGGGCCGGGTGCCGCAACACTGGGCCATGTCGAGCCCTGGACCACATCCTCGGCCGCCTCGCGCCATCGCCTGGGCGGGTTCACCGCGGTGCTTGCCGTCAGCGGACCCAGCACGCCGCCTGCGAACCTGCAACGGGTCCTGCTCAGCCCGGGCTCCGGTGGCGTCGGTCTGCAGAACGCGCTGCCTGCCACGACCCCGGTCGTGGTCAGCCCCGGCATCAATGGCGTCAATGATGGTTGTCTGCCCTATGCGGCCGGCCAGTTCCAGAACGCTATTGCAGTGATCCGCCGCGGCACCTGCTCTTTCACGATCAAGACCAACAACGCGGCCGCCGCGGGCGCATTGGTGGTGGTGCTGTCGAACAACACCACCGGTGGCATCAGCCCGAGCGTTCCCGGCACCACGATTCCGGCGTTCGGCGTTACCCAGGCCATCGGCAATGCCCTCCGCGATTATTCGCAGACCAATGGAGGAGCCACGGCGGGCATCAATATTTCTCCCAATGCCATCGATGCGCTTGGCGACTTCAGTTCGCGCGGCCCCGGCGGGTTCGACGTATTGAAGCCCGATATCGCCGCACCGGGCGTCGATGTGCTCGCGGTCTATGCCGGCACCACGGTTACCGGCTTCGAGAACCTGACGGCTGTCATCAGCGGCACCTCGATGGCGTCGCCGCATACCGCCGGCGCGGCTGCACTGATGCGCCAGTTGCATCCGTCATGGACCGTGCCGGAAATCAAGTCGGCACTGACCATGACCGCCAGCCGTAGCGTGCTGCTGGA
This sequence comes from Pseudoxanthomonas sp. CF125, assembly GCF_900104085.1. GTDB lineage: Bacteria > Pseudomonadota > Gammaproteobacteria > Xanthomonadales > Xanthomonadaceae > Pseudoxanthomonas_A. The sequence continues at coordinate 339,357 of NZ_FNLD01000001.1, read as the reverse complement.
GGACCAGGTCACCCCGGCGGACGCGCATGCGGCAGGTTCGGGACGACTGCAGGTCGATATTGCGGCACGCGCAGGGTTGGTCCTCGATGAGACCACGGCCCGGTTCGTCGCTGCCAATCCGGCAGTCGGTGGAGAAGCCTCCGCGTTGAATCTGGCCGCGATTCAGAAGGCCAACTGCACCAATGCCTGCTTCTTCGTGCGCACCGTCCGCAGCACCCTGCCCTACAAGCACCAGTGGCGCCTGAAGCTGCAGGGCTTTTCCGGCACCGTTGAGCCGGCGAGTCTGACCTTGAAGCCAGGCGAATCACGCGAGGTGCTGATCACGATCAAAAACACCACCGCACCTGCCGACGGCAGTTTCCGCTTCGGCTCAATCGAGATCGCCCCAAGCAACTCGGCCAATGGCAACTTGTCGCTGCCGTCACTGCACATGCCGATCGCACTGCGGGTTCCGCCGCCACCGCCGGCTTCGACGATTCCGCTCGCCAATGGCGTGCCGACTGCCGTGTCCGGCGCTGCGGGTAGCCAGACGTACTACAGCCTGGTGGTTCCGGCGGGCGCGGGCCAAGTCAGCTTCGTCATGCAGGGCGGTACCGGCGATGCGGACTTGTACGTGAAGTGGGGCGAAGCACCGACCTCCTCCATCGACTGCGGCTCGGAAACCGGCTCCAACAACGAGACCTGCACGCTGGTGGCCAAGCCCGGTACGTATTACGTACGGATCGCGGGCTTCACCGCCTATGCGGGCGCGACGCTCACGGGCAGCTACCAATAATCCAGAACATAACCAACATAACCAATGCGACACCCTTCAGGGCCCGGAGCAATCCGGGCCCTTTCTTTTGCGCACGACGTCCGCGGTCCGCATCCACGCCCGCGTACATGCGGGGTTGCGCCGCTTCCCGCATAATTAGACGTTCACCCCACTGGAGCTCCCCATGTCCGACATCGTCATCGCCGCCGCCAAGCGCACCGCGATCGGTTCCTTCCTCGGCCAGTTCACCGGCGTGCCCACGCCTACGCTGGGGGCCACCGCGATCAGGGCCGCGCTGGAGCAATCCGGCGTGCCGGCAGCGGACGTCTCCGAAGTGATCATGGGCTGCGTGCTGCCGGCCAACCTGGGCCAGGCGCCCGCCCGCCAGGCCTCGCTGGCCGCCGGCCTGCCGACTTCGACCGGCTGCACCACCATCAACAAGGTCTGCGGTTCGGGCATGAAGGCGATCATGCTGGGCCATGACCTGATCAAGGCGGGCTCGGCCAGCATCGTGGTTGCAGGCGGCATGGAATCGATGACCAACGCCCCGCACATGATCCCCAACTCGCGCACCGGCAACCGCTTCGGCAACTTCCAGGCCGTGGACCACATGTCCTGGGACGGGCTGGTCAATCCCTATGACGGCCAGGCCATGGGCGTATTCGCCGACGCCACCGCCGAAAAGCACGGCTTCACCCGCGAGGCGCAGGACGCCTACAGCATCGAATCGGCCACCCGCGCGCAGGCCGCGCAGAAGTCCGGCGCCTTCGACGACGAAATCGTTCCGGTGAAGGTCACCACCCGCAAGGGTGAGGTGGAATACGCCACCGACGAACAGCCAGGCAAGTCCGACATCAGCAAGATCCCGACCCTGAAGCCGGCCTTCAACAAGAACGGCACGGTAACGGCCGCCAGCTCCTCCAGCATCTCCGACGGCGCCGCCGCCACCGTGCTGCTGAGCGCCGAAGAAGCGGCCAAGCGCGGCATCGCCCCGCTGGCACGCATCGTCGGCCACAGCACCTTCTCCCAGGAGCCGCAGTGGTTCACCACCGCCCCGGTCGGGGCCATCGAAAAGCTGCTGAAGCAGGTGGGCTGGACAGTGGACGATGTAGATCTGTTCGAGATCAACGAAGCCTTCGCCGTGGTGGCCATGACCCCGATCAAGGAGCTGGGCATTCCCCACGCCAAGGTCAACGTCAACGGCGGCGCCACCGCGCTGGGCCACCCCATCGGCGCCTCCGGAGCCCGGCTGGTGGTCACCCTGGTCCATGCCCTGCGCAAGCGCGGCGGCAAGCGCGGTATCGCTTCGCTGTGCATCGGCGGCGGCGAGGCGACCGCCATAGCGATCGAAACGTTGTAAGAAAACCGCGGGTTATGTTACGTTTAACAAGGCGTTGACAAAAATAACTGCGCAACCGCTTGACAGCCCAATCCGGATTGTCATCATGTCACCGGCGCGCAATAGCGCGTTGCCAACTAAACGACGAGGAAATTCACAAATGACCATCAACAAGACGCTGATCGCGCTGGCTCTGGGCCTGGCCCTGGCTGCTTGCTCGAACAAAGAGCAGGCTGCTGACGCCGCGACCGACGCTGCCGCCACGGCTACCGAAGCCCAGGCTGCTGCCGACGCCGCCGCCGCTACCGGCGCTGCCACGGCCGATGCCGCCCAGACCTCCGCTGACGCCGCCGCTCAGGCTGCCGACGCTGCTGCCACTGCCGCTACCGACGCTGCCGCTGCTCCGACCGCCGCTGCTGCTGACGCCGCTGCCGACACGGCCGCTGCCGCTGCCGACACGGCCGAAGCCGCTAAGGACACTGCAGAAGAAGCCAAGAAGTAATACCGATAAGGTATCGCTTCAAGCTAGCGTAAAATGCGAAAGGCCGCCGGTGCATACCGGCGGCCTTTTTCAGTAACAGGCCGAGGGGATGGCTCACCAGACTCCGCCTGCATTGCCGATCTGTTGTACCCATCCACATCCGGAGATAAACCATGAAGACCAAGTTCATTGTCCTGCTCGCCGCTTCCGTTCTGGCCCTGAGCGCCTGCAAGAAGAGCGAATCGACCGACGCCGCCGCGACCGACGCCGCTGCCGCTGCCGACCAGGCCGCCGCTGAAGCCGGCGAAGCCGCGACCGCCGCTGGCGACGCCGCCACCGCCGCTGCCGATGCGACCGCCGCTGCCGCGACCGATGCCGCTGCTGCCACCAGCTCTGCTGCCGAAGCCACCGAAAACGCGGCGCAGGAAGCCACGGCGAAGACCGCCGACGCTGTTTCCGACGCTGCTCAGGCCACCGCCGACAAGGCAGCCGAAGTCGCCGACAAGGCCGAAGAAGCCGCCAAGAAGTAATCCGCCGGCTTTCGGCCGACGAACGCAACACCGACAAGGCCCGCTTCTGCGGGCCTTGTCGCACCTGGGGGTTTGATGGGAACGGGTTGTATCCTTGTGCCCTCTTTCCGCAGGCGTTGACGGCATGTCGGTACTGACTTCGCAACTCGATCCGCACTCTACCGAATTCACCGACAACGTCGCCTACCACCGCGCCCTGGTGGAAGAATTGGACCGCCGCCTCGCGCGCGCGGCCGATGGCGGCGGCGAGAAGGCCCGCAACAAGCACACCGAACGCGGCAAACTGCTGGCGCGCGACCGCATCACTGCCCTGCTCGACCCGGGCTCCCCTTTTCTGGAAATAGCTCCACTGGCCGCCGAAGGCATGTACGACGATGCGGCTCCGGGCGCCGGCATGGTGGCCGGCATCGGCCGCGTGCAGGGCCTTGAAGTGATGGTAGTGGCCAACGACGCCACAGTGAAAGGCGGCACCTATTTCCCGATGACGGTGAAGAAACACCTGCGCGCGCAGGAGATCGCGCGCGAGAACCGCCTGCCCTGCGTCTATCTGGTCGATTCCGGCGGCGCCTTCCTGCCGCTGCAGGACGAAGTCTTTCCGGACCGAGAGCATTTCGGGCGCATCTTCTATAACCAGGCGCGCCTGAGCGCCGAGAACATCCCCCAGATCGCCGTGGTCATGGGCAGCTGCACCGCCGGCGGCGCCTACGTGCCGGCGATGTGCGACGAAAGCGTCATCGTCAAGGAACAGGGCACCATCTTCCTGGGCGGCCCGCCGCTGGTGAAGGCGGCGACCGGCGAAGTGGTCGATGCCGAAGCGCTGGGCGGCGCCGACGTGCACACCAGCGTGTCCGGGGTAGCCGACCATTTCGCCGAGGACGACCGCGACGCACTGCAGATCGCGCGCAACCTGGTCGGCAACCTCAACCGCCGCAAGATCCTTCCGCTGGCGGTGCGCGAGCCGCAGGAACCGCTGTTCGCGGCGCAGGAGCTGTACGGCATCGTGCCGAAGGACACCCGGCGTCCGTTCGACATCCGCGAGGTGATCGCGCGCATCGTCGATGGTTCGCGTTTCGACGAATTCAAGGCGCGCTACGGCAAGACCCTGATCACCGGCTTCGCCCATCTGCACGGCTATCCCGTCGGCATCATCGCCAACAACGGCATCCTGTTCGCCGAAAGCGCGCTCAAGGGCGCGCACTTCATCGAACTGTGCAACCAGCGCGGTATCCCGCTGGTGTTCCTGCAGAACATCACCGGCTTCATGGTCGGCAAGAAATACGAGAATGCCGGCATCGCCAAGGACGGGGCCAAGATGGTCACCGCGGTGGCCTGCTCGTCGGTGCCCAAGTTCACGGTCGTGATCGGCGGCAGCTTCGGCGCCGGCAATTACGCCATGTGCGGCCGCGCCTACGGCGCCCGCTTCCTGTGGATGTGGCCCAACGCGCGCATCAGCGTGATGGGCGGCGAACAGGCCGCCAGCGTGCTGGCCACGGTCAAGCGCGACGGCATCGAAGCCTCCGGCAGGGAGTGGTCGGCCGAACAGGAAGAAGCGTTCAAGGCGCCGATCCGCGAACAGTACGAATCGCAGGGCAGCCCGTGGTACGCCACCGCGCGTCTGTGGGACGACGGCATCATCGACCCGGCCGACACGCGTCGGGTGCTGGGGCTGGCGATCTCCGCCTCGTTGAACGCGCCCATAGAGCCGGCCAAGTTCGGCGTGTTCCGGATGTAGGCGGATACGGAAAGTCCTGCTGGCAAACGGTCCTGTAGCCGTTGCCCAACGTGACTTCCTACTGCACCCGGTGCGTCAATCGATGAGGTCGGCCGAAGACATGCCGTTCAGATATCAGGCATTACCTGAGGTGTCGGACCCAACTGCGGACATCGCCGGGCATTTTGGTGAGCCAGATCACAGCAAAACCGTCATTTGACGGCGATAGTCTCAAATCCCCCGTACCTTGCTGGAGACCACGCCGATGTCTATTTGGAAGGATCAGAACCCCGCCCGAAAGGATTCGATCCCGCTGCCGCCCGAACCCGTGCGCGATGCGCCCGCCGTGGCCGACTTCTCCCCCACCACCACCGCGCCTCCGCGCGCCGTGCCTGCAGCGACCAATGAGCCGAAGGAATCGCTGATCGCCGCCGACCTGACCATCGAAGGCAAGATCGAAGGCACCGGCCATGTGCGCATCGCCGGCAAGTTCAAGGGCGACGTCAATGTGCAGGGCGACCTGACCATAGAATCCGGCGCCAAGTTGAACGGCGGCGTGCGCGCCAAGAAAGTCACCATCGCAGGCGAGCTGGAAGGCAACATCGAAGCCGCTTCGCGGGTCGAGCTGCTGAGCTCCGGCGTGATCATCGGCGACCTGAAGGCCGGCTCGCTGACGGTTGCCGCCGGATCGCGCATGCGCGGCCAAGCCGACTTCGGCTGGGACGACAGCAAGGCCGCTTCCAAGTCCGGCTCGAAGGATGCTGAGAAGACCGACGTCGCTTCATGAGCACCCCGCGCCCGGGCACCGCGGGCGCGACGCGCAGTTGCCCGCATTGCAAGACCACCATTCTGGAAAGCGCGAGCATCTGCCCGGCGTGCAAGCATCATCTGCGCTTCGATGAAGCGGCGGTCACCGCCAAGCGCGCAGCGGAAACCATCGTACCCCTGCGCGTGCAGGGGACGGTGCGGCATCCGGCCGAAGGCGCCGCATGGGAATACACGGTGGTGCTGACCATCAAGAACGACCGTGGCGACGAGATCGCACGCCACGTGGTCGGCGTGGGCGCGATGCAGGTCAACGAAGAACGCAGCTTCACCCTGGCGGTGGAAGCGGTGCCGCGCAACGACCTCAAAGGCCCTCGCGGCCGCAGCCACTAGCGTAGGTCGGGGCTACGTCCCCGACAACACGTAGCCCATCAGCATCCCGAGCGTCGGGGGCGTAGCCCCGACCTACGTGACCTCCTGACATGCAATCAGGACATTTTCTGATGTTCTGATGCGCCTTGGCTTGCAACGATGCGGACATGCCCGCGTATCGTCGCTACTACTCCGATGTAGATCAGACCTTGTTCCTCACCTTGGTGACGGCTGGACGGTCGCCCTGGCTGGCAAGCGAGGCGGCAAAGAGGCAGGTACTGGACGCATTGCGAGCGACCAAGGCTCTGCATCGGTTCCGCCACCATGGCCATGTGCTGCTCGACGATCACTTGCATTTGTTGATAAGCGTCAAGGTAGGCAAAAACATTCCTAGAATCGTCGGCAGCTTCAAGCAGGCCAGCCTCGCCCGCCTGGTATCGCTTCCGGAAATATTCGGGGAACGCGTATGGCAGCGCCGCTATTACGACCATATCATTCGCGACGAGGTCGATTTCTCCAGGCATCTGGACTATCTGCACTACAACCCGGTGAAACACGGGCTTGTTTCACTTGCCAGGAATTGGAAGTGGTCCAGCCTCTCCGCATGGCAGGCATGCGGTGCCTATCCATCCGATTGGGGACAGACCGAGCCCGACTCCATCCGCCACATGACCGAGTAGGTCGGGGCTACGCCCCCGACAACACGTAGCCCATCAGCATCCCGAGCGTCGGGGACGTAGCCCCGACCTACTGTTTTGGGCCGCAATTGTCGCAGCCGCCGCAGGCCGAATCGCCGACCTGGTTGACCGGCGAAACACGCAGGCCGATAGCGCGCATCCATGCCGGCTTGCCCTCGCGCAATAGCGGTAGAGCCAAGGAGACTCGCAGTCTGCGCACGCTGCCGGGAAACTGCTTCTTGGCCACCACCCAGACGCTGAGCAGCACCGCCAGCGCGATGATCAGGTATTGCAGCAGCAACGACGCGCTCACCCCGCCCCCAGCAGTACCGCGACCTGATAGGTCACGAACGAAGCGCCATACGCCAGCGCGAACAGATAGAGCGTGGCGAAGGACATCTTCTTCCACGAGTTGGTCTCGCGCTTGATCGTGGCCAGGGTGGAAATGCACATCGGCGCATAGATGAACCACACCAGCAGCGACAACGCGGTGGCCAGCGACCAGCCGTCCGAGATCAACGGCGTCAGCGCTTGCGCCGCGGCCTCGTCGTCGGCCGCGGACAAGGCGTACACCGTGGCCAGCGAAGACACCGCCACTTCGCGCGCAGCCATGCCGGGGATCAGCGCGATGCATATCTGCCAGTTGAAGCCGATCGGCGCGAAGATCGCGGTCATCGCATGGCCGATGCGTCCGGCGAAGCTGTAGTCGATGGCCGGCATGGTCGCATCCACCGGTGCGGCCGGAAACGACAGCAGGAACCACAATAGGATGGTCAGCGCCAGGATGATGCCGCCGACCCGCCGCAGGAAGATCCAGGCGCGCTCCCACAAGCCGATCAACAGATCCCGCACATGCGGGATGCGGTAGGAAGGCAGTTCCAGCAACAGTGGATGTTCGCTCTTGTCGCGACGCCACTTCTTCATTACCCACGACACGATCAGCGCGCTGACCACACCGGCGAAGTACAGACCGAACAGCACCAGCCCCTGTTGGTTGAACACTCCCCATACCTGCTTCTGCGGGATGAACGCACCGATCAGCAGCGCGTACACCGGCAGGCGCGCCGAACAGGTCATCAGTGGCGCCACCAGGATCGTGGCCAGCCGGTCGCGCGGATCCTGGATGGAGCGCGTGGCCATGATCCCGGGAATGGCGCAGGCGAAGCTCGACAGCAGCGGGATGAAAGAACGCCCCGACAATCCGGCCGAAGCCATCATGCGGTCGAGCAGGAAGGCCGCGCGCGGCAGGTACCCGGATTCCTCCAGCGCCAGGATGAAGGCAAACAGGATCAGGATCTGCGGCAGGAACACGATCACCCCGCCCAGGCCAGCGATGATGCCATCGACCAGCAAGCTGTTGAGCGGCCCTTCGGGCAACGCGCCGCCAACGACTCCGCCAAGCCAGCCGGTCGCCGCCTCGATGGCGTCCATCATCGGCGTGGCCCAGGCGTACACCGCCTGGAAGATCAGGAACATCACCACCGCCAGCGCCAACAGACCGAACACCGGATGCAGCAGCCAGCGATCCAGCGTGTCGTCCACCTTGGCCGTGCGCGTGGGCATGCCGACCGCGACGGAAAGCAGGCGGCGGGTTTCCTGGTGCATATCCGTGCCTTCGGCCAGTTGTTTGCCGGGCAGGTGCGGTTCGGCGGCCAGGCGGTCGATCTGTTCGACCAGCGCCCTGGCGCCGTTGCGCTTCACCGCCACGGTTTCCACGACCGGCACGCCGAGTTCGCGCTCCAGTACTTCCAGATCGACAGTCACGCCACGGCGCCGCGCCACATCGGCCATGTTCACCGCCAGGATCATGGGCCTGCCCAATTCGCGCACTTCCAGCGCGAAACGCAGATGCAGGCGCAGATTGGTCGCGTCGACCACGCACACCAGCACATCGGGCACGGGCTCGCCCGGCAGGAAACCGCGGCACAGATCGCGGGTAATGGCTTCATCCAGGCTGGCCGCGTGCAGACTGTAGGCGCCAGGCAGATCCAGCACGGCATAGCTGCGCCCGCTGGCGGCGCTGTGCAGGCGGCCTTCCTTGCGTTCGACGGTGACGCCGGCGTAATTGGCCACCTTTTGGCGGCTACCGGTCAGCTGGTTGAACAGCGCGGTCTTGCCGCAGTTGGGGCTGCCGATCAAAGCCAGGCGCAGGGGCACGGCGGCGGCGTTCATGCCCCTGCCTCCGGCCCACGCAGCTGCACGCGCGAGGCCTCGGCGCGGCGCAGGGCAAAACGGGTGAAACCCACCTGCACCAGCAGCGGCTCGCCGCCCATCGGGCCCTCGGCCACGATTTCCACCTGCTCGCCGGCAACGAAACCCAGCTCGCGCAGGCGGCGGGCGATGTTGTCGTTTGGGCTCTGATCGTTCACGGATTCGACAATGGCAGGGGTACGTCGGGGCAGGTCGTTCAGCGTCACGAAACGCTCTCAAATACGAATTATTCTCATTCTACCACCGCTATGGCGTACGAACGCCTGGCCCGACCGACCGGCTATCATTCAGCCTCGCCGCCGGGAAGGTTTGTGATGTCGGACATGCTGGAACAGCAAAGGGAAGGCGCCGTCCTGCGCCTGCGATTGAACAGGCCGGCCCTGCACAACGCCTTCGATGCCGAACTGATCGCCGAACTGACCGCCGCCCTGGCAGCGGCCGGCGCCGATGCGGGCATTCGCGTGGTGGTGCTGGAAGGTTCGGGAGCCTCGTTCTCCGCCGGCGCCGACCTGAACTGGATGCGCGGCATGGCCGCCGCCAGCGAGGCGGAGAACCGCCAGGACTCGCTCGCCCTCGCCCGCCTGATGCGCACCCTGGACGAATTGCCCAAACCCACCATCGCCCGCGTGCATGGTGCGGCCTTCGGCGGCGGCGTCGGGCTGGTGGCGTGCTGCGATATCGCCATCGGCGTACCCGAAGCGAAGTTCGGCCTGACCGAAAGCAAACTCGGCCTGCTGCCGGCAGTGATCTCGCCTTATGTCATCGCCGCGATCGGCGCGCGCCAGGCGCGGCGCTGGTTCGCCAGCGCGGAAATATTCGATGCCCAGACCGCGCTGCGGATAGGGCTGCTGCACGAGGTGGTCGCGGCGGAACAGTTGGACGCGACCGTGCAGCGCCAGATCGATCTATTGCTGAAAGCCGGCCCGTTGGCCGCCGCTGGCGCGAAATCGCTGATCGCCCGCGTCATCGCGACGTCTGATGGCCAAGCGCAGGACCAGGCCAACGCCACGCTGATCGCCGGTTTGCGCGTGTCGCCGGAAGGACAGGAAGGCCTTTCCGCCTTCCTCGACAAACGAAGCCCTTCATGGGCGCACAAGGGAGAAAAACCATGATCGACCATACCGGCGTTCCCGTCTCGGATTACGCGCGCAGCAAGGCGTTCTACGGACAGTTGTTCGCCCCCATCGGCGCATCGCTGCTGATGGAAGTCACTCCCGAACAGACCGGCGACGGCACTTGGGCGGCGGGGTTCGGGCGCGACGGCAAACCCAGCTTCTGGATCGGCAGCGACGCTCGCGGCGTCGCCGCTCATACCCACATCGCTTTCGTCACCGACAGCCGCGCCAAGGTGGACGCTTTCCACGCCGCCGGGCTTGCCGCCGGCGGCCGCGACAACGGCGCGCCGGGTCTGCGCCCGCACTACCACGCCAACTACTACGGTGCCTTCATCACCGACCCCGACGGACACAACGTTGAGGCGGTGTGCCATTCGCCGGAATGAGCTGATGTTCTCCAAAATCCTCATCGCCAATCGCGGCGAAATCGCCTGCCGCGTAATCCGTACCTGCCGCAGACTGGGCATCCGTACCGTCGCCGTCTATTCGGAAGCCGACGCCGACGCCCAGCACGTGCGCCAGGCCGACGAGGCCTACCCGATCGGCGGCCCCCGCCCTGCGGAAAGCTACCTGCGCGGCGATGCGATCCTGGAAGTGGCCAAGCGCAGCGGTGCGCAGGCGATCCATCCCGGTTACGGTTTCCTGTCGGAAAACGCCGACTTCGCCGAGGCCGTGGAGAACGCCGGCATCGTCTTCATCGGGCCCAAAGCCGCTTCCATGCGCAAGATGGGCAGCAAGGCCGGCGCCAAGGACCTGATGATGGCGGCCGGCGTGCCGGTGGTGCCCGGCTATACCGGCGAAGACCAATCGCCCAGCGGGTTGTCGCGCGAAGCGGCGCGGATCGGTTTTCCATTGATGATCAAGGCCGCCCACGGCGGCGGCGGCAAGGGCATGCGCATCGTGCATCGGCTGGACGACTTCATCGCCCAGCTGGAAAGCTGCCAGCGCGAAGCCAGCAACGCCTTCGGCCGCGACCGCGTGCTGTTGGAACGCTACGTGCAATCGCCGCGGCATATCGAAATCCAGGTCTTCGGCGATACGCACGGCAACGCCATCCATCTTAACGAGCGCGAATGCTCCGCCCAGCGCCGCTACCAGAAGGTGCTGGAGGAATCGCCTTCCACTTTCCTGACGCCGGAACTGCGTGCGGCGATGGGCGAGGCGGCGGTCAAGGCGGCGCACGCCATCGATTACGTGAATGCGGGAACGGTGGAGTTCATCGTGGATCCCGGCGGCGCGTTCTATTTCATGGAGATCAACACGCGCCTGCAGGTGGAGCACCCGGTCACCGAACTGACCACGGGCCTGGACCTGGTGGAATGGCAACTGCGCATCGCTGCCGGCGACGCGTTGCCGATCACCCAGCAGCAAGTGCCGCAACACGGCCATGCCATCGAAGTGCGGCTGTATGCGGAAGATCCTGAAGCCGGTTTCCTGCCGGGCTCGGGCAAGCTGGAGAAGCTGGCGCTGCCCACGCCTTCGCCGCACGTGCGCATCGATTCGGGCGTAGTGGAAGGCGATACCGTCAGCATCTTCTACGATCCCATGATCGCCAAGCTGATCGTCTGGGACCAGGACCGCAGCGCCGCCCTCGCCCGCCTGCGCGATGCGCTGGCCCAATGCGAGATCGTCGGGCCGAAATCCAACATCGAATTCCTGGAACAGCTGGTGCGCCACCCGTCGGTCGTAGAGGGCAGCATCGATACAGGTTATCTGGACCGGCATCTCGACCAATTCATGCCGGCCCATGCGGTGGACTCTTCCCTGCTGCTGGCCGCGGCCACAGCGACCTTGCTGACGCAGGAAGCCGACGCCCGCCAACAAGCCGTGCTTTCCGCGGATAGCGGCTCTCCCTGGGCGATCGCCGATGGCTGGCGCCTGGGCCATGCCGGTCGGCGGCCGCTGGCCTTCCTGCATCGCGGCGATGATCTGGCCCTGGTCGCCCACGGCGCCAATGGCCAATACGGTATCGAAACCGACGACGGCAACATCCATACAGTCGATGGCGCACGCCTGCACGCGGGAGAACTGAGCCTGCGTCTGCAATCGCAGGCGCGCCGGTTTCTGGTCCGCATCGGTCCGCGCAAAGTCACCGTGCACGATGGCGACAAACGTCTGGATCTAACGCGGGTATCGGCCTACCGGCCGAAAAACGCCTCGGTTTCCGGCAACGACGGCCGCATCGTGGCGCCGATGCCGGGCCGCGTGGTCATGGTCAAGGCCAAACCCGGCGAAACGGTCGCCGCCGGCCAGGAACTGCTGGTGATCGAGGCGATGAAGATGGAGCTTGCGATCAAATCGCCGCGTGCCGGCGTGATGGCCGAACTGCGTGCGGCGGCAGGCGATTTCGTGGAAGCCGATGCGGTACTGGCCACCCTGGAACCGCAATGACGCAATATTCCCCCGCGACACTGCCTGCAGCCGTTCGCCGGCAGTCCTGGGCCGCCGGCTTTTTACGTTCGCCTCAATCAGGAACCACGCCGACCCCATGAGCCCACGCCTCCGACCTCTGTTGATGCTGCTGCCGCTCTTGCTGGGCGGCTGCGTGGTATTCGAACGGCCTCCCGCTCCGCTGGCATGCGATGCGCGGCTGGAGGGCCGTTGGCTGCCGATCGCCAACACCCCTGAGGAAGCGGCGAAACAGACCGCAGAGGACTACGCCCTCGTCAACGCGCAATGCCATGCGACGGTCTCGATGAGCCAGATCGGCAGTAACCCGGCAAGCAAAGCCGAGATCGAGGTATCCGGCTTCGAACTCGGCGGCGAACATTACTTCGTCCTGACTGAGGAAAGCGTCGCCCAGCTGTTCGCTCGAGGGTCGGCGGGCCTGGCGCAGGGGGCCAGATTGCCCTCCACCGCCGTTACCCTGGTCAGGTACCGCATCGAAGACAATGTGCTGACCCTGGCCACGGTGGATGCCGATACCGTAAAGAAAATGAGCGAAGCGCGCGGCCTGCGGGCGAAGGCGCTCGATGAGTTCAACTACCTGATCCCGGGCGACGAAGCGACTTTGCGCAAGGTCTTGCTGGCCCACCCCGAACTTTTCGAGAACAGCGACTCTCCGCCGATGAGGATGAAGCGGGCCGCCGGGGAACCCGCTCCATGACCGATTCCGTCCGTATCGTCGAAGTCGGTCCGCGCGACGGCCTGCAGAACGAAAAGACCATCATCGCCACCGCCGACAAGGTGGAGCTGATCGACCGCCTGTCGCGGACCGGGTTGCGCAGCATCGAAGCCACCAGCTTCGTCAGCCCCAAGTGGATCCCGCAGCTGGCCGATGCGGCCGAAGTGTTCGCCGCCATCGACCGCAAGCCGGGTATTTCCTATCCGGTGCTGGTGCCCAACGAAAAGGGCTACGAACGCGCACGCGAAGTCGGGGCGCAGGAAGTGGCCGTGTTCACCGCCGCTTCGGAAGCCTTCAACCAGAAAAACATCAACGCCAGCATCGACGAATCCATCGAACGCTTCCGGCCGGTGCTCGAACGCGCCCGCGCCGACGGGGTCAAGGTGCGCGGCTACGTGTCCACCGTGCTGGGCTGTCCCTACCAGGGGCAGGTGCCGGTGGCGGACGTGGTGCGGGTTGCGGCGCGCCTGCACGCGCTAGGCTGTTACGAAATCTCGCTGGGCGATACCATCGGCGTAGGCACCCCCCACAAGGCCCGCGCAATGCTCAAGGCCGTCGCCGCCGAAGTACCGATGCCCGCGCTTGCGGTGCATTTCCACGACACCTACGGACAGGCGCTGGCCAATATCCTGGCGTGCCTGGAAGAAGGCGTGGCGGTAGTGGATTCGGCCGTGTCCGGTACCGGCGGCTGCCCCTATGCCAAGGGCGCCAGCGGCAACGTCGCCAGCGAAGATGTGGTGTACCTGCTGCATGGGCTGGGCGTCGAAACCGGGATCGACCTGGACAAACTGAGCAAAACCGGCCTGTGGCTGTCGGCCCTGCTCGGCCACGAAACGAGCAGCAAAGTAGCGAGGGCCATGTCGGCCGCATGAACGGAAAGCCGCCAGCGGATGGGGATTCGCCCGACGCTGGCGCAACGGGCTTTCTTTCCAGTCGATCGCTGCAAGAGGATGCGGCCAAGCTGCTGGAATCGCTGCGCCATGCCAGCACCGACCCTTCGCTGGACGCTGAAACCCGCCAGCTGATGAGCCACGCGCTTGAGCTGCTGCGCGCGACCACCACGCAAAAGGACTGGGCGTTGCTGCGTTACCGCGCCCTGTTCGACGCGGTCCCCGATCCGGTCAGCATCCTGGCCGAAGACGGTACCGTGCTGGATCTCAACAAAGCCGGCATGGCCGCTTACAAACGCCGGCGCGAAGAGATCGTCGGCCAGAACATCAACGTGCTCAATCCCGAATTGCCGCACGACCACATGGATCCGGTCTGGGAAAGCCTCAACCGCGGCGATAGCTACGTGATCGAAGTCACCAACATGCGCAGCGACGGCACCCGCTTCCCGGTGGAGGTGCATTCGGCCAACTTCGTCTTCGACGGGCGCAAGAGCCTGGTGGCGGTGGCCCGCGACCTGAGCAAGCGGCACGAAGCGGAAATGCGCTACCGCGAGCTGATGGAAGTGATCGACAAAGGCATCGTGGTGCAGAACGCCGCGCGCGAGATCGTCTACGCCAATCGCGCGGCCCTGCGTATCTTCGGAGTGGGCGAAGGCAAGCGCGGCAACGATCTCGATCTGGCGCACTGGCGCATCGTCGACCAGAACGGACGCGAGATGGGCAGCGACGCGCTGCCCGCGCATCGCGCCCTGGCCACCGGCCAGGTCATCGAGAGCATGCTGCTGGGCCTGTACCACCGCGAGCACAAACAGCTGCTCTGGCTCACGGTCACCTCGGTGCCGCAATTCGCGCCCGGCGGCAGCAAACCGGCGCAGGTCACTTCGCTTTTCAGCGACGTGACCGCGCTCAAGCGCGACAGCGCGCTGTTCGATCGCGCCCAGTCGCTGGCCCATATCGGCGGGTGGGAATGGGACGCCGGCCGCGACCGGGTCTACCTGACCGAGGAGGCCGTACGCATCCTGGGGCCGGCGCAGACCCCGGACAACATCGAAGCCATGCTGGCCAGCCTGCGCGAACCGGACCGGCGGCGCTTCCGCACTGCGATGGAGAATGTGGTGCAAACCGGCGGCGGATTCGACCTGGAACTGCAGGGCAGCCGCATGGACGGGCATCCTTTCTGGATCCGCGTCATCGGCGAAGCCGAAGCCAGCGATCCCACCGCTTCGCGCATCACCGGCACGCTGCAGGACATCTCGCTGGACAAGCGCGCCGAGGAAACCCTGCGCATCCAGGCGCGCACCGATCCGCTGACCGGACTGATGAATCGCGACGCCGTGCTCAACGAACTGGGCGCGCGCCTGATCGATCCGGTGCATGCGCAGGTCGCCGTGCTGTACATCGACCTGGACCGCTTCAAGACCGTCAACGACGTGCTGGGCCACAGCGCCGGCGACGAACTGCTCATGCAGGCCGCCGGCCGCATCCTGGACGCCGTAAGCACCGAAGGCCTGGTGGCGCGTTTCGGCGGCGACGAATTCCTGGTGATCTGCGACGCCAGCGGCGACCCGGCGCAACCCGAACGCCTGGCTGATGCGGTGCTGGGCGCTTTCAGCGAGTCCTTCCGCTTCGGCAAGGACGAGTTCGCCATCACCACCAGCATCGGCATCGCGCGCGCGCCCGAAGACGGGCTGCGCCCGCAGCAATTGATACAGAACGCCGACATCGCCATGTACGACAGCAAGCACCGCGCACGCAACGCGTGGCAGGCGTTCACTCCCGAGCTCGCACGCCGGCAGCAGGACCGCCTGCAGATCGAGACGCAGCTGCGGCGGGCGGTGGACAACGAGGAGTTCCGCCTGGTCTACCAGCCGCAGGTCGACCTGCGGCGCGGCCGCATCGTCGCCGCCGAAGCGCTGATCCGCTGGCAGAACCACCAGCTGGGCGAACTGCGCCCGGATCTTTTCATCAGCCATGCCGAAACCACCGGCGACATCGTACGGATCGGCAGCTGGGTGCTGCGCGAAGCCTGCCGGCAGGTGCGTGAATGGCACGACCAGGGGCTGGGTATCGTGCGCGTGGCGGTCAACGTTTCCTATCGCCAGTTCGCCGGCGATGAACTGGCCGAGAACGTGCGCGCGGTGTTGGCCGAATACGAACTTCCCGGCTCGGCGCTGGAACTGGAATTCACCGAACGCGTGCTGATCGAGGATGCTCCGGCCACGCTCAAGACCTTCGCCGAACTGCGCGAGCTGGGCGTGGTGCTGACCATCGACGATTTCGGCGAAGGCTACAGCGCGCTCAACTATCTGCGCCGCCTGCCCATCCATGGGCTCAAGCTCAGCCAGCTGTTCACCGAGGGCGTACCCAACAACCGTTCCGACGTGGCGGTATGCCAGGCGGTCTCGGCGATCGCGCGCAGCCTGGGCCTGGGGCTGGTGGCCGAGGGCGTGGAATCGGAAGCGCAGCGCCAGTTCCTGCTGCAGCTGGGGGTTCCGGTCGGCCAGGGTTTCCTGTTCGCGCCTGGGCTGTCGCCGGACGAATTCGCAAGCCGCTTGCGCGCGCGAGAGGATCGGGTTTCGAATGGCTGAAGCTGCACAGGAAAGTTATGTATTGCGTCCGATCGAAACGCGCGACGACGCGGCGATGGCGCGGATCATCCGCACAGTGATGCCGGAATTCGGCGCCACCGGCAGCGGTTTTGCCATCAACGATCCTGAAGTGGATTGGATGAGCCGTGCTTATGCGGAACCGCGTTCGGCCTATTTCGTGGTCGAACGCGATGGCCAGATCATTGGCGGCGGTGGCGTGGCGCCGCTGGTCGGCGGCGAAGACGATACCTGCGAGCTGCGCAAGATGTATTTCCTGCCCGAAGCGCGGGGCATCGGCGCAGGCGCGGCGATGATGGCCCGCTGCCTGCAGGCCGCACGCGAATTCGGTTTCAGCCGGTGCTACCTGGAAACCCTGCGCGGCATGGACGCGGCCATGCGTCTGTACGAGCGCAGCGGCTTCGAACGCCTGCAGGCACCGCTGGGAGCCACCGGCCATGGCGGCTGCAACACTTTCTACCTGCTGAATCTGTAGGAGCGGGCCCTGCCCGCGACCGGCCTTACCGATAAAGCCTCGTCGCGGGCAGGGCCCGCTCCTACAGAAGGACGCCCGGACATCGCGTAAAATGCGTGCCACCACAAGCGATGGACTTCCGCATGCAGCTTTCCGACACCCGCGCCATCGTCACCGGCGGCGTTTCCGGCCTGGGTCTGGCCGTGGCCCAGCGCCTGGTCGCCCAGGGCGGCAAGGTCGCGCTGTTCGACGTCAACGACGACAAGGGCGCGGCGGCGGTCGCAGCTTTGGGCGACGGCAACGCGCGTTACTTCCGCACCGATGTCACCGATGAGGCTGGAGTGGCGGACAACGCCGCGACCGCCAGTGAATTCCTGGGTGGGCTGAACGCGGCGATCAATTGCGCCGGCATCCTCGGCGCCGGGCGCGTGCTTGGCAAAGAAGCGCCGATGCCGCTGTCCAACTTCCGCACTACCGTGCTGGTGAACCTGGTCGGCAGCTTCAACGTGGCCAAGGCCGCCGCCAACCTGATGCAGCACAATGCGGCTGGCGAAGACGGCGAGCGCGGCGTCATCGTCAACACCGCCAGCGTGGCCGCCTACGAAGGCCAGATCGGCCAGGCCGCCTACTCGGCATCCAAGGGCGGCGTGGTCGGCATGACCTTGCCCATGGCGCGCGAGCTTTCCCGCTTCGGCATCCGCGTGATGACCGTGGCGCCGGGCATCTTCTGGACGCCGATGGTCGATGGCATGAGCGAAGAAGTGCAGAAGTCGCTCAGCGCTTCGATCCCGTTCCCGGCGCGCCTGGGCAAGCCGGAGGAATTCGCCGATACCGTCGCCTTCATCCTGCAAAGCCGCTATTTGAACGGCGAGACCATCCGCCTGGACGGCGCGGTGCGGCTGGCGCCGAAATAGTCCCTGTAGGAGCGGGCCCTGCCCGCGACCGCTCTACGCTAAAAGCGGTCGCGGGCAGGGCCCGCTCCTACAAGAAACCCTTCTTTTTATTACTATTCCCGGTCTCTCATGAAAGCTCACGAAATCAAGAAAGGCAACGTCGTCGACCACAATGGCACCGTGTACCAGGTGCGCGACATCGAGCGCAGCTCACCGCAAGGGCGTGGCGGCAACGTGAAGTTCCGCTTCACCCTGTACAGCGTACCCGGCGGCATCAAGTACGACCTGAGCGTCGGCGGCGACGATGAATTGAAGGAAGTCGAACTCAGCCGTCGTCAGGCCACTTACTCGTACAAGGACGGCGACGCCTTCGTGTTCCTCGACGACGAGGACTTCACGCCCTACACCTTCGATGCCGACGTGATCGGCGACGACGCCGGCTACATCGCCGATGGCTTGACCGGCAGCTACGTGCAGATCATCGACGACCAGCCCGTCGCCCTGCAGCTGCCGCAGCATGTGACGCTGGAAGTAGTTGAAACCCCTCCGGAGCTCAAAGGCGGCAGCGCCACCAAGCGTCCCAAGCCGGCCAAGCTCAGCACCGGCCTGGAGATCATGGTGCCGGAGTACATCGTCAACGGCGAGCGGGTGCTGGTGAACACGACCACGGGCGAGTTCGGTGGGCGCGCGGATTGATTGTGTTTCCCTTTTCCTCGATGCGAGCGGGTGGCCGAAAGCCGCTCCACGTTCCCCTCTCCCTTGATGGGAGAGGGTGGCCGGAGGCCGGGAGAGGGTGAGCCGGAGCCATTGACAATGAATTGCTGCAGGGCATCGAGTGATGCGAAGCCAAAGCACGCATCGCTCCGCTCGCACACCCTTCCCCTGCCCCCGTATCAAGTACGGGGCAGGCTCTACGGGCATCCTCTCCCACAAGGGGAGAGGAGAAAAGCATCATTTCAATCTCGTCGAGCAGCCTGTCATTCGTTCACTGCAACTGCAGTCCACCCTGTTCCTTATGCAACCGCCGCAGTCGCCCGCCCAGTGCGGCGATGTTGGCTTCGACTCCCTCAAGGGTCGATCTGCGCTCTGGCGACATCCAATTGCGCGCATCGATACGCAAGGCCGCACCCTGCCGCTTACGCTGCGCTGCATACCGTTCGCCTTCCAACTCCAACGCCTTCCGTTCGTTCGTCTGCGGCAATCCATAGCCGCCGTTCTGTAACAAGGCCGCTGGGCGGCTGAGGAAACCCTCCACACGCAGAAAATCGCGAAGCGCGGCCTCCCCATCGAAGCCATTCCCACCTTGTTGCGCCCCCTGCCCCAGATAACGGCGCTTGAGTTCGTCGCGCACCAACAACTCCTGTTGCCGCAACGCCGCTTCTTCGAGCAACAGCAATGCGGCGCTTGCGCGCAGAACCTGCGCCGGACTTGATCCGGAGTCGTCCCGCTCCAGCCATGGCGCGCGTTGCGCCGGTGCAAGTTCCAGCCATTCCTGCACACTTTGCTGCGGCAGCGACAATCCGCTGCGGGCCACCTCGAACATGGCCTGATAATGCACACCCGCCGATTCGAAGCGATAGCCCAGGCGCAAGGCCTCCGCCGGATCGTCCAGCACCGAGGCATCGGCGATGCCGGCCCTCTTCAATCGCCGCAACAAACCGGTCGGAGTGATGCTGGCCAGCGCTTCGCCGGCCAGGCGCGGTACGCCGTCGTGCAGCAGCTTGAAGGTCTCCACCGCACAGTTGTTGCTGAGGAAGTAGTAACGGCCGTCGTAGGTCCAGTGGGCTTGCGCGGCGTGTTCCAGCAGGCCGGCGATTTCCGCCCGATCCAATCGCAGCGGAATCGACTGCAGGCCACGCAGTTCGACCTTGGTGTATTCGTCTATCACCTGCCCCAGCGGCAACAGGAACAGACGCGACGGATAGGAACCGGCGAGTCCGCGCCAGCTGGAAATCTGCACGTCGTCGACGAAAGCGCGGAACGACAGCACGCGGTGATAACGCAGATCCAGACGGCAGTCCGGCCCTGGCGGACGGTCCGGCGCGCAGATCACCAGCCGCAGCATGCTGTGGCCCCAACGGCTCATCGGCTGCTGGTTGGGTTCGGCCAGCAGGTAGTCCACCGCGTACACCCGCGACGGTTCCAGTTGCAGCAATGCCGGCTCGCCCTCATCGGCATCCGCCTGCAGGAACACCTGACCCGGCGCGCAATCAATGCGAGCGGGCGCCCAATCGAAATGCTCGGAGAAATAGCGATACAAGGCCGGCCGCCTGCATGCGTAATCCGGATCCAACAGGAAATGCTCGAGGTTGACGGCAACGAATTCGGACGCGCGGCTCAACTCGTACGGGTCCGGACTGCGATCGCTGAAAGCATTGCGGGAAGTCCGCAAGCCCAGTCGCAAGGGACTCACCTGCCAACCCGCCAGGTCCAGCAGGCGCGGAGCCCGCGACAATCCGCCCTGCTTGGTGCGATCGTAGAAATGCGCCAGCTCGTGGAGCACGGCCGATAGCGCTGCGCGCGTGGCCGGCTCATCGATCCCCGCGCCCGCCGGGCGCGCCATCCAGCCATCGAGCAACGCGCGATTCAGCAGCAATCGCTTCGCCTTTGCGCGTCCGTGGATCTGCGCGGGAAGATCGTCACGCCAAGCCACTGGAATAGGGCCCAAAGCAGCCACCCAGGCCGGCGGCAACCGCTGCACTGCCGAGGCCAGCAGTTGTTGCGTGGCCAAGGCTTGTTCCGATGTCAGCGGTCCGGTCTCAGGCTGCAACTGCAATCCGGCCTGCGCGTTCCCGGCACAAGCCAACAGGCACAAAGCCAGCCATCTACCCGGCCCGCGAAGCGAGCCCCTGCAAAGCGAGCCCCTGCAAAGCGAACTCACAAAGCCAGGATGGCCTGCGCGAGTTGCATGTCGCTGGCTTCGCGCGCGGCCGGGTCGCGCTCGCGCAGCTGACGCAGAGCCGCCTCCAACCGGGCACCGCGGATACGTCCTTGGCTGGCGACGAAACTGGCGGCGTCATCGCGCGCCTGCCGCACTACTTTGTCGTCGCCCGAGGCGCTGCCGGAAGAAGCCGAGGAGCCGGCCGAGGACGCGCCAGCGGATGAGCCGGCGAAACTGGAAGCTAATACCGGAACAGAAACCGCGAGCAACAGGCACAGCGTGACAATTCGGATCATGGTGGGATTCCAGATAAAAACGGAGAGGAAAGAAACGACGCTCCGCAAGATTAACCGCCTGCGTGCCCGGCAAGCTGAATCGTCGCAGCACGCGACCAACGCCAACGCCAGGAATCCAGCCTCCCCCTTTGAAAAAGGGGGATCGAGGGGGATTTGCTCTTGCTCTAGTGCAAAAACAAAAGCAAAAGCAAAAGCAAATCCCCCGTAGCCCCCTTTTCCAAAGGGGGCAAAGCAACGGCCGTGCCGCCATAGCCCGACCGCATGACCATGCTCAACTATCGAACAGCTTGCCCGGATTCATCAGCCCCTTCGGATCCAGCACCCGCTTGATGCCGCGCATCATCTCGATCTCGGCCGCACTGCGCGTGCTTTCCAGATAACCCTTCTTTACCAGACCGATACCGTGTTCGGCGGAAATGCTGCCCTGGTGGCGCTTCAACGACTCGGCCAGCAGCTTGGTCACCTGCTCGCACTGGCCGACGAACTCCGCATCGCCCAGGTCGTCAGGCTTCAGCACGTTGATGTGCAGGTTGCCGTCGCCGATGTGGCCGAACCAGACCACGTCGAAATGCGGGTAGGCCTCGCCCAGCAGTTTCTGGGTTTCCTCCAGGAATGCCGGCATCGCCGAAATACGCACCGACACGTCGTTCTTGTACGGCTTGTAGCGCGCCAGGCTCTCGGTGATGCCTTCGCGCAGCCGCCACAGCTGCGCGGCCTGCGCATCGCTCTGGCTGATCACGCCATCGCTGACCCAACCGTTCTCCATGCAGGCCTCGAAGGCAGCCATGGCGGCCGCTTCCTGCGCGTCGTCGCCGGAAGCGAACTCGGTCACCACGTAGTAGGGATGCACTTCCTCGAACGGCCTCTGCGCGCCATGCGCCAGCACGTGGTGCAGCGCGCGGTCGGTGAAGAATTCGAAGGCCTCCAACTGCAATCTTTCGCGGAACGCGGCGAATACCTGCATCAGCACTTCGAACGAAGGCAGCGCCAGCAGCATCACGTTGGAAGGCGGCGGCGGGTCGGTCAGGCGCAGGGTCGCTTCCACCACGATGCCCAAGGTCCCTTCCGAAGCGATCATCAGATGCCGCAGGTCGTAGCCGCTGGAGTTCTTGATCAGGCCGCGATTGAGGTCCAGCAGTTCGCCGGTGCCGGTCACCACCTTCATGCCCGCGATCCATTCGCGCGTGTTGCCGTAGCGGATCACGCGGATGCCGCCGGCATTGGTGGCGATGTTGCCGCCGATGGAACACGAGCCCCGCGCGGCGAAATCCACCGGGTATTCCAGCCTATGTTCGCGGGCCGCGTTGTGCACCGCTTCCAGGGCGATGCCCGGCTGCACGGTGAGGGTGCGGTCCACCGCATTGAAGTCCAGCACCCGGTTCATGCGTTCCAGGCTCAGCACCAGCTCTCCGTTCGCCGCCACCGCGCCGCCGGACAGGCCGGTACGGCCGCCGGAAGGCACCACCGCGACCCCATGTTCGTACGCCCAGCGAACGGTCGCCTGCACCTCCTCCACCGATCCCGGCAGCGCTATCGCCAGCGGGGCCGGCGTCCAGCGCCGGGTCCAGTCGCGGCCGTAGTGCTCCAGGTCGGCGGGATCGGTTTTCAGGCGCAGCGCCGGCACGGCTTGCAACAAATCGGTCAGGCGCGGATCGCTCATGGGAGGCCGGTATGTGAGGGGCTGCCAGCGTGCCAGCGATGCCGCCGCGCGTCCAGAAGCCTGGCGTCGCTTGGCTTCCCCCTTTGTAGAGGGGGATTGAGGGGGATTTGCTCTTGACTCTTGCTTCTTTCGAAGATCAAACCGAATTCCGAATAGCCCCCTTTTTCAAAGGGGGGCAAACGCAACTACCGCAGCGCAGCAAAGCCCCGCCCCTTCTGGCATAGTGACCGCCCCGCCACCGGACGCCCGCCTGCCGCATGTCGAAGAAGAAGACCTCGTACCCCAAGCAGGACATCCGCATCCTGTTGCTGGAAGGCGTGAGCCAGACCGCCATCGACACTTTCAAGGCCGCAGGCTATTCGCAGATCGAGCTGCACGCCAAATCGCTGCCCGAGGACGAACTGAAACTGCGTATCGCCGATGCCCATATCGTCGGCATCCGCTCGCGCACGCAACTGACCGAAGAAGTGCTGGGCGGCGCGCGGCGGCTGATGGCCATCGGCTGCTTCTGCATCGGCACCAACCAGGTCGACGTGGACGCCGCGGAGCTGGCCGGCATTCCGGTCTTCAACGCGCCCTACTCCAACACCCGCAGCGTGGCCGAACTGGTGATCGCCGAGGCGATCATGCTGATGCGCGGCATTCCGCAGAAGAGCGCCGAATGCCATCGCGGCGGCTGGTCCAAATCCGCCGCCGGCAGCCACGAGGCGCGCGGCAAGACCCTGGGCATCGTCGGCTACGGCCACATCGGCACCCAGGTGGGCGTGCTGGCCGAGGCCATCGGCATGAACGTGATCTTCCACGACATCGAAACCAAGCTGTCGCTGGGCAATGCGCGTTCCTCGCTGAGCCTGAACGATCTGCTGGAACGCTCTGACGTGGTCACTCTGCACGTGCCCGAGACTGCGGCGACCAAGGACATGTTCGGCGCAGCGCAGATCGCGAAGATGAAGCGCGGCGCGCACCTGATCAACGCCTCGCGCGGCACCGTGGTGGACATCGACGCGCTCAGCGCGGCGCTGGAATCGGGCCAGATCGGCGGCGCCGCCGTGGATGTGTTCCCGGTCGAACCCAAGGGCAACGACGATGCTTTCGTTTCGCCGCTGGCCGGCAAGGACAACGTGATCCTGACCCCGCATGTGGGCGGCAGCACGCTGGAAGCGCAGGACAATATCGGGATAGAGGTTGCGGCCAAGCTGGTGCGCTACAGCGACAACGGCTCGACCCTGTCGGCGGTCAACTTCCCGGAAGTGACCCTGCCCGAGCACGCCGCCAGCCACCGCCTGCTGCACATTCACCGCAACGTGCCGGGCGTTCTGTCGCAGATCAACGATATCTTCGGCAAGCACGGCATCAACATCGACGGCCAGTTCCTGCGCACCGACGCCAAGGTGGGCTACGTGGTGATCGATGTGTCGGCCACCGACCTGCAGGCGGTGGACCTGAAGGAAGCACTGATGGCCATTCCCGGCACCTTGCGCACCCGCGTTTTGTATTGAATGCGGGGGCGTGCGGGCGGGATGGCGTAGGAGCGACGTGAGTCGCGACTAATATTCGCCGGCAATCTTCCATCGCGACTCACGTCGCTCCTACGACCCTCCTACGCGGCTCTCACGGTGCCTAACCACTTCCTGGCCATGCGGCTCAGGGATTCGTCGGGGTCCTGCGCTACTTCGGCGATCGGCCGCCAGGCCAGATCGTGCGATTCGTCGCTGACCGAGTAATTTTCGTCGCTGCCGGCGCGCACCACGTAGCGCACGTCGTAATGCCAGTGGCCCGGTACGTCCTTGCGCTCGGGAATCCAGTGCCGGTCCAGGTCGAAGATCGCATCGGCATCGACCGACAGCCCCGGCAAACCGGATTCCTCCTGGGCCTCCTTCAGCGCCACCTGGGCCATGTCGCGGTCGCCGTCGGCATGCCCGCCCAATTGCAGCCAGCGTTCCAGTTTGCGGTGATGGGTCAGGAGGATGCGGGCACCATCGGCGCTCACCAGCCAGGCCGCGCCGGTGAAGTGGCCCTGCAGGCGTTCGCGCAGAAAGGGATCCTGTGGCTCATTAAGCAGAGCACGGAACGATTGCACTGTCTCGGCCTCGCTGGGCCAGCATCGCAAGTAATCGGCGAGCTGCTGCGCCAATAAAGGCGCGGCCTGTGTCGGTTGCGGCATGAGTGGACCCCGCTCTCTCTATCCCTATTCAGGCTGGCATTATCGCCTGCCACGGGCCCGTGGCGCTTGTGCGACTAAAGTGTGACGGGTAAGGTTCGGCAAACCCGTTCCGGCCATTCGCTGCCGGTCACGGCCTGCAGATCAACGGCACTGGGGAATCACCGAATGTCATCTTGGCGTGTAAAACCGCTCGATCAAATCCTTGCCACCGCCGAGAAAAAGTCGCTCAAGCGACAGCTCGGCGCCTTCCAACTGACCATGCTCGGCATCGGCGCCATCATCGGCACCGGTATCTTCGTGCTGACCGCCGAAGCGGGCCAGAAGGCGGGCCCG
This sequence comes from Pseudoxanthomonas sp. CF125, assembly GCF_900104085.1. Classification (GTDB taxonomy): domain Bacteria; phylum Pseudomonadota; class Gammaproteobacteria; order Xanthomonadales; family Xanthomonadaceae; genus Pseudoxanthomonas_A. The sequence continues at coordinate 314,101 of NZ_FNLD01000001.1, read as the reverse complement.
GCCATGATGGTCGCATTCGTCATTGCCGCGGTGGTCTGCGGTCTGGCCGCATTGGCCTATTCGGAACTGGCCGCGATGGTTCCGGTCTCCGGTTCCGCCTACACCTACACGTACGCGGTTCTGGGCGAGGCGCTGGCCTGGTCCGTGGGCTGGGCGCTGGTGCTGGAATACGCGATCGCCGCGGGTGCGGTGGCAGTGGGCTGGTCCGGCTACATGAACGGCCTGCTGATGAGCGCCGGATATCCCATTCCCGAAGCGCTGCGAACGGGTCCTTACGCCGGCGGCACCTTCAACCTGCTCGCCTTCCTGATCTCGCTGGTGGTCACGTTCCTGCTGGTCATCGGCACCTCCAAGTCGGCCAAGGTCAACGCGGTGCTGGTGACCATCAAAGTGGTTGCGCTCACTGCCTTCATCATCATCGCGGTGCCCGCCGCGCAAGACGCCAACTTCAAGCCGTTCTTCCCCACCGGCTGGGGTAGCCCGCTGGGCGGCATCGGCGTTCTTGGCGCAGCCGCGTCGATCTTCTTCGCCTATGTGGGCTTCGATGCGGTCTCCACGGCGGCCGAAGAAACCAAGAATCCCAATCGCAACATCCCGATCGGCCTCATCGCCTCGCTGGGTGTGTGCACAGTGTTCTACATGCTGGTCAGCTACGGCGCAGTGGGCGCCGGTGGCGCGCAGCCGATGATGGGCGCCAACGGACTCGCATTGCATCCGGGCACGCCCGAACTCGCCGCGGCCTGCAAAGGCAGCACGGAACTGGTCTGCAGCAACGAGCCATTGGCACACGTGTTGCGCATGCTTGGGTTCGCCAAGTGGGGCAATGCCATCGGCATCGCTGCTGCGCTGGCGCTGCCGTCGGTCATCCTGATGATGATCTTCGGCCAGACCCGCATCTTCTTCACCATGTCGCGCGACGGCCTGCTGCCGCAGATCCTGTCCAAGGTGCATCCGCGTTTCCACACGCCGCACGTGGTCACCATCATCACCGGCCTGTTCGTGTCGCTGTTCGCGGCCCTGTTCCCGGTCGGCATCCTGGCCGACATCTCCAACTCGGGCACGCTGTTCGCCTTCATGATGGTTTCCATTGGCGTGCTGGTGCTGCGCAAGACCCAGCCCGACCGTCCGCGCCCGTTCCGTACGCCCCTGGTGTGGGTGGTCTGCCCGCTGGCGGTGTTCGGCTGCATCCTGCTGTTCCTGAACCTCTCCACGTACACCATCAGCTTGTTCCTCGGCTGGGCCGTGATTGGCGCGCTCGTCTATGCGTTCTACGGCTACCGCAGGAGCGAACTCGCGCCCGGCAGCGTTGCCTACAAAGCAGCGGCGGACGCCAAGCTGGAGCCGGAACCCTCGTTCCACGAAGGCCCACAGGCCTGAGTCGATCCTGCAACAACAAGAAAACGGCGCGGACTTCCGCGCCGTTTTCGTTTGTCTTCCCGATTTTGTAAACTCGGCGCATGAGCGCACTGCCGTACAACCCCGCCCGCCTGCAGGAACTCGCGCAGGAAATCATCGCCAACGTCCGCGAGCTGTCGCAGGCCGGCTGGACGCCTGCGACCAGCAGCAATTTCTCCGAACGGCTGGACGAGCGCCATGCGGCGATCACCGTTTCCGGGCGCGACAAGGGCCGGCTTACGGTCGAGGACATCATGGTGGTCGACTTCGACGGTCAGGGCGTAGCCACCCAGCACCGCCCTTCCGCCGAAACCCTGCTGCACACCCAACTCTACCGCCGGTATCCGGAAATCGGCTGCGTGCTGCACACCCACTCCCCGGTGCAGACCATCGCCTCGCGCCTGTATGCAGGCGCCGGCCACATCCGGCTGGAAGGCTACGAACTGCTGAAGGCCTTCCAGGGCAACACCACCCATGACGACACCATCGATGTGCCCGTGTTCGCCAACACCCAGGACATGCACACCCTGGCGGCCCAGGTCGATGCCCTGCTCGACCAGAAGACGCTATGGGGCTACCTGATCGACGGACACGGCCTGTACGCCTGGGGCCGCGACATGGCCGAAGCGCGCAGGCACCTGGAAGCGTTCGAGTTCCTGTTCCACTGCGAGCTGGAACTGCGCAAGCTGGGCTGCCGCGGCTGATCCAGAGCCCCTCTCCCCTCGGGAGAGGGGTTGGGGTGAGGGTACGGCGAAGTAACTACGTCTGAACTATGGCTACTTCGCCGCACCCTCATCCACCCTACGGGCACCCCGTATCAAGTACGGGGCGAGCCCTTCTCCCGTAGGAGAAGGGCTCTGGTTTCCTCTTCGTTTGCTACGCTAAACCCCTTCCACGACACTCGAGCCCCCCGCCATGAGCCGTCTGCGCATCTTCGACGAAAAAAACCCGCATACGCCGGAATTCGCCAGCTTCGACCCCGACTTCATCGCCACCGAGCTGTACAAGATCGGCGTCACTTTCGAGCGCTGGAAGGCATCTCACCCGCTCGCGCCCGGCGCCAGCCCCGAGGAGGTGATGGCCGCCTACAAGACCGACATCGACCGCCTGATCGCCGAACGCGGGTTCAAGACCGTGGATGTGGTCAGCATCGCGCCGGACAATCCGCAGCGCGAAGCCATGCGCGCCAAGTTCCTGGACGAGCACTACCACAAGGAAGACGAAGTGCGCTTCTTCGTCGCCGGCTCGGGCCTGTTCACCCTGCACGTGGGCGGCAAGGTCTACGAAGTGGAATGCGTGCAGGACGATCTGATCGCGGTGCCCGACAGCACCTTGCACTGGTTCGACATGGGCGAAGAGCCCAGTTTCATCGCCATCCGTTTCTTCACCGAGCCCGACGGCTGGGTGGGCCATTTCACCGGCGAGGAAATCGCCAAGAAATTCCCCCGCTACGAACCGAGCAAGCCGTCCTGAACACTCCACGCGCCATCCTCACCGATATCGAGGGCACCACCAGCAGCATCTCCTTCATCAAGGATGTGCTGTTCCCGTACGCGCGCGAAGCCCTGCCCGGCTTCGTCTCCAGACACGGTAAAGAAGAAGAGGTGCGGCGCTGGCTGGACGCGGTGGCGATCGAACAAGGCAGCATCTGCAGCGACGCAGTGATCGTGGAAACCCTGCAGGGCTGGATAGACCAGGACCGCAAGCACACCGCGCTCAAGGCCTTGCAGGGCATGATCTGGGAAGCGGGCTACCGCGATGCCGAGTTCACCGCGCCCATCTATGCCGATGCCGCGCCCGCCTTGCGCCGCTGGCACGATTCGGGATTGCCGTTGTACGTGTACTCGTCCGGTTCGGTGCCGGCACAGAAGCTGTTCTTCGGCCATAGCGACGCGGGCGATCTGACTCCGCTGTTCTCCGGCTGGTTCGACACCGAAGTGGGCGGCAAGCGCGAAGCGGGCAGCTACGAGACGATCGCCGAACGCATCGGCCTGGACGCCACGGAAATCCTGTTTCTCTCCGACGTCGTCGAAGAGCTGGACGCCGCACGGATCGCCGGTATGCAGACGGTACTGGTGGATCGGCGCGAGGACTATCCGCAACCGCGCGAAGGCGCCGCCGCGCACGACCATCCGCGCGTTGACAGTTTCGCCGACGTCCTGCTTCCCTCTTGAATTCGCCCCCGATGGCGTCCCCCAAGGCGGCGACGCTGAGCGGCTTGTTGGCCATCGTCCTGTGGTCGTCGCTGGCGCTGCTGACCACGGCGACCGAAGGGTTGCCGCCTTTCGAAGTCCTGGCGCTCGGTTTCGGCTTCGCGGCCCTGTTCGGCTTCGTGCGTATTGCGCTTGGCGGTCGCGATGGCTGGCGGGAGCTGCGGCAGCCGTGGTCCGCGCTTGCGCTCGCTACCGCGGCGCTGTTCGGTTATCACGCGCTCTACTTCATCGCGCTGAAACGCGCACCGGCGGTGGAAGCCAACCTGCTCAACTACCTGTGGCCACTGCTGATCGTTGCATTCGCCGGCTTCCTGCCGGGCGTGCGCGTGCGTGGCGTGCAGATCGTCGGCACGCTGCTGGGATTGGGCGGCGCTATCGTGCTGGTCACCCGCGGCGGCGGCATCGACATACAGCCGCAGTACCTGCCCGGATACCTGGCCGCCTTGAGCGCGGCGGTGGTCTGGGCCGCCTATTCGGTACTCAATCGCCGCCATGCGCAGGTGCCGAGCGAGGCGATCATCGTGGCCTGCGCATTGGTCGCGGCGTTAGGATTGTTGGCGCACGTTGGCTTCGAACAGACCATCGTGCCGAACCTCAAACAGTGGCTGGTACTTGCAGCGATGGGCATCGGCCCGGTGGGCGCCGCGTTTCTGCTGTGGGACCACGGCACCAAGCATGGCGACATCGCGGTGCTGGGCAGTTTGTCCTACCTGGCTCCGTTATTGTCTACGTTGTTGTTGGTGCTGGCCGGGCGCGCCCAGCCGCATTGGTCGCAAGCGGTCGCTATCGGCCTGCTGATGGTGGGGGCGTGGCTGAGTCTGCGCAAGTCGAATCCGGCCTAGAGCCGACGCCATTTATTCCGTTCGTGGTGAGCTTGTCGAACCACGCTTCTTGCATGTCGCCGTGAACGGCCTACAGCTGAAGTAATTCGCGAAAGGCGTGGTTCGACAAGCTCACCACGAACGTAATCCTCATATCGGCATCGATCCTCAATGAATTTTCTCGCCTTTGGCGAGCATCTCGACGAATTTCTCCGCACGCGCCACACGCGTTTCCGGCTTCTTCGCCGTGTGCACGCGCCAGCAGAACGAATAACGGTTGGTCTTGTCCAGCTGATCGAAGAACGCTTTGGCCTTCTTGTTCTTGTCCAACGCGGCGGCGAGCTCGACGGGCACTTCCATATTGGAAAAGCTGTGATAGGCGGCCTCCCAGCGGCCATCGGCCTTCGCCGCTTCGATCTCGCGCAGGCCGCCGGATTGCATGCGGCCCGCGGCGATCAACCGTTCGGCATGGTCTATGTTGATCTTCGACCACAGACTGCGCGATCTGCGTGGCGTGAAGCGCTGCAGGAAGAATTGCTCGTCGTAGCCGCGCTTTTGCCCATCGATCCAACCGTGGCACAAGGCTACCTCCAGAGCCTGGGCATAATTCACCGAAGCGATGCCCGAATCCTTCTTGGCGATCTGCAGCCAGATCCCCTTCCCGCCCGCGTTGGCGACCAACCACTTCTCCCAGGCTTTCTGGTCCTCGAAATGCTGGATGGGTAAGTCATCGGGCATGGGCATGGCGTTACTCCACAGCTTCCTGCAGTCGATAAATGGTGGTGGCCGTCTGTTCGCCGCGCCCTTGATCCTGCAGGCGTACTTCGACTCGATGTTCGCCCACGGTCAGTTCGGTAGGCAAGGCGCCGCGCCACAGGTGCCGTGACGGTACGGCTTCGGGGGAACGATCATAGCCGCGCAGCGCGTCGGCGCTGTCGTCGCGGATGTTTTCCGCCAGCAGACCCGGATCGGGTTGGCGCACCTGCGACATCGGTTTCCATTGACCCGCATCGACCCGGTATTCCACCTTGCTGTCGTCCTGGCCCATGAACACGTTGGCGTAGATCGCGAACGCGGGATAGGCGCCCCTCCTCAGCACCTTGGGCGCGTACAGGGACAGGGCGCGGCCGGGGTCGCGGGCGGGATGCCAGGCCAGCGAATAGGCGCCTGCCGCACGCAACTGCAGGCTGGCGTAGCCGTTCGGCGTGCCATCGGCCATGGTGGCATCCGGGATGCCTTGCGCATCCTTCACGCCCGACCAGAACGCCCCGCACACCGCGCCGACGTTGTATTCGTGCAGCGGGGCGCTGCCGTGCCAGCCGCTATCGGCGCCGTGATACACGTGCTGCTGGGTATGGCTGTGGCCGCTGAGCAGCAATACGTGCGGGAAATCCTTGAGCAATGCGAACAATCGCGCACGATCGGCATGGCGAAAGGTTTCCGTATCGGGTTTGGCGTCGAAGAACGGGATATGCACGCCGAGCACCAGCAAGCGGTCCTTCGGCACCGTGGGCAGATAGGCTTCGAGGAAGGCGAACTGGTCCTCGCGCAGGCCGCCGATGTAGGACGGCTTCTGCCCCGGCTGATGGATCACATCGTCCAGGCCGACGAATACTGCTTCTCGTTCCTCCCAGGCGAATGTGTCCGGGCCGTACGTGTTGCGGAAAGTGAGCAGCGAATCCTCGTCGCGTGCGGCATCGAAATCCAGGTCGTGATTGCCGGCGATATGCAGCCAGGGCACGCCCAGCTGCCGGGTGACCTCGTTCAAGGCGGGATACAGCGACAGGTCGTCGTTCACTACATCGCCCAGGGTCAGCCCCAGCGTCGCTGCGTGCTTTCCGGCCAGGGGTTCGACGATGTCGCGCCGGTAGTAACCGATGTCGGCGACACTCTTGGTCTGTGTGTCGGCGAACAGCAGGACTTCCAGCTCGCCCTTGTCGCGGCGGGTCTTTTGCCGAAGCAAGGGAAAACCCATGCAGCGCGGAACGCCGTGCGCCGAAATCGGAATGCCGCCGTATTTCAGTTTCGGCTGCAGCGAAGGCGGATCGTTGATCCAGAACGAGGGCAGACCGTCGCTGCGCGCGGGAAAGTCGTAACCGGGCGGTTTGATCACGAACAACGTGCGCCCTTCGCCGGCCGGCAGGGGCAGATCGTATTGGCCATGCGCATCGGTAACCACTACGCGCCGCCCATCGGAAACCTTCACCCCAGACAGTCCTTTCTCACCGTCGTCCCGCTGGCCGTTGCCGTTGCTGTCCACCCAGACCACGCCGCCCGTGCAGGCGTTGTCCTGTGCATTGGCAGGCAGGACGAAGGCGAACAGAAGCGGCAACAAGCAGAGGTAATGCATGGCTATGTTCCGGTGGGGATGACCGATTGTAGGCCGGACCCGCGTCGTAGATCGTGTCGTAGGTCGGGGCTACGTCCCCGACGCGCATCGCGTCTCCCGTCGTCGGCCACGTAGGGCCGACCTACATCACGTTGTGCCGTTCCTGTAACAACGACGACACATCCTGCAACGACAGCCCTCTGGCTCGCAGCAACACCAGCAAATGGAATACCAGATCCGCTGATTCGCCGAGCAAACTCGCGTCGTCCTGGATAACCGCAGCCAACGCGGTCTCCACACCTTCTTCCCCCACCTTCTGCGCGATCCGGCGTATGCCTTCCTCGAACAAACCAGTCGTATAACTTCCAGAAGGACGTTCGCGCTCGCGTTGCGCGACCAGAGCATCCAGGTCGGCAAGGAACGAAGCCGGGGCGTCGGAGAAACAGCTGTCGCGCTGCAGGTGGCAGGTAGGCCCATGCGGATGTGCCAGGACCAGCAGAGTGTCGTTATCGCAGTCGGCCTGGAGGGATACCAGTTCCAGCACGTTCCCGGAGGTTTCGCCCTTTCTCCACAAGCGCTGCTTGCTGCGGCTGTAGAAGGTGACGTGGCCGCTGGCTCGCGTGGCCGCCAGCGCCTCCGCATTCATGTAGCCCAGCATCAGCACGCGCAGGTTGCTGGCATCCTGCACGATCGCGGGCAGCAGGCCATCGCCCTTGGCCCAGTCCAGCGATTGCAATTCATCCGACATCGCGCACCTCTATTTTCTGCGAACGCAAATAGCGCTTGAGTTCCGGGATTGCGATCTGGCCGCTGTGGAAAACACTGGCCGCCAGCGCGCCATCGGCATCGGCCTGCTGGAAAACCTGTGCGAAGTGCTCCGGTTCGCCTGCGCCTCCGGACGCCACCAGCGGCACCGCGCACAGCGCCCGCGCCGCTTTGAGCTGCTCGACATCGTAGCCCCGTCGCACGCCATCGCTATCCATGCAGTTCAGCACGATCTCGCCAGCGCCCAGGCGTTGCGCCTCGACCACCCAGTCCAGGGTGCGTATCGATAGCGCTTGCGTCTTCGATGGATCGCCCGTGTTGCTGCGCACCCGCCATTGGCCGTCGGCTTCGCGGACCGAATCGATACCGACCACGATGCATTGCACGCCGAATGCGTCGGCCAGTTCCGAAATCAAAGCAGGCCGCTCGAGCGCGGGACTGTTGATCGATATCTTGTCCGCACCCGCATAAAGCACGGCACGCGCGGTCTCCACATCGCGGATGCCGCCCGCGACGCAGAACGGAATATCCAGCAATGCGGAAACGCGATTGACCCAGGTCCGGTCCACCGAACGTCCTTCCGGACTGGCGCCTATGTCGTAGAACACCAGTTCGTCCGCGCCTTCGTCGCGGTAGCGCAGCGCCAGTTCAGCGATGTCGCCCATGTCTACGTGATCGCGGAAGCGCACGCCTTTGACCACGCGGCCGTCGCGCACGTCCAGGCAGGGGATGATCCGACGGCTCAGCATGCCAGCGCCTCGGCCAGATCGAGCTTGCCTTCCAGCAAGGAGCGCCCCAGCACGATGCCCGCGCAACCCTGGTTCTTCGCCGCCGCGACGTCGGCGACTTCGCGAACGCCTCCTGAGGCTTGCACCCGCAGCGAAGGCGCGATTGCCTGAAGATGCGCATAAAGCACTGCGTTGGGTCCGGACAACATGCCGTCGCGGGCGATGTCCGTGCTCAACAGGTGCTTGAGGCCGCCGTTGGCGAAGCGCACCGCAAGCTGATCCAGAGTGGAGGCCGCGGTTTCGGTCCAGCCATGGACCGGCAGCCGCCACACGCTTTGTTCGTCTTGGCGCGCGTCGAGCGCCACGGTGATCCGCTCGACGCCGAATTCGGCGACCCATTCCAGCACCTGCTCCGGCTGCTGCACCGCCAGCGACCCCACCACCACGCGCGACGCGCCCGCCGCTAGTATGCGGAACACGTCGTCGCGCGAACGCACGCCGCCACCGGTTTGCACCTTCAAACCCGTGAAAGCGCAGATCTCCCGCAGAAGCGGCGAAAGCGTGTAGCCTCCGGCCTTGGCGGCATCCAAGTCGACCAGGTGCAACCACTGCGCACCTTGCGCGGCATAGCGGACCGCCGTATGCAGCGGGTCGTGTCCGTAAGTGGTTTCCCGCGCGTAGTCGCCCTGCTGCAACCGCACCACGCGGCCTTCGCGCACATCGATGGCCGGGTAGACAGTGAATCCGTTCATGCCACCCCCCGCTCAAGGAAATTCCGCAGCAGCCGCGCACCGACCTTGGCCGACCGCTCCGGGTGAAACTGTGCGCCGGCGACGCGGCCACGCTGCACCACCGCGGCGAAAGCGAGGCCGTGGTCGCTGGAAAGCACGCAGTCCGCAGTCACCGGCGCCGCATAGCTGTGCACGAAATAGGCGCGGTCGCCCGCTTCGATTCCCTCGCTCAACGCGCTGGCGCGCAGCGGCTGCAGGGTGTTCCAGCCCATGTGCGGGACGCGGATCGCGCTGCTTGCCGGCAGCTTCATGACCTTACCGGGAATCAGCCCCAGGCATTCCACATCGCCTTCTTCCGAGCGTTCGTACAGCAACTGCATGCCCACGCAAACGCCCAGCAGCGGCCGCTCCAGCGTACGCAAGGTTTCCACCAGGTCGAGTTCGCGCAGCCGGCCCATCACCATCGCCGCGGTGCTGACGCCGGGCAGGATCACGCGATCCGCCTCACGGATAAGCTGGGCATCGCCGGTCAGCGTCGCTTCCACGCCAAGGCGCTGCAGGGCGAACAGCACCGAACCGATATTCGCCCCACCGGCATCGACCAGCGCCACCCGCATCAGAGCGCGCCCTTGGTGCTGGGCAATTCGACGCCTTCGCGCCGGATCGCCTGACGCAGCGCGCGGGCGAAGGACTTGAAGCAGGCTTCGACCTTGTGGTGATCGTTCTCTCCGTTTACCTGCAAATTGAGATTCAGGCCGGAGGCGTCGCAGACGGAGCGGAAGAAATGCGGCACCAGCTCGGTGGGCAGATCGCCGACGCGCTCGCGTTTGAACTCGCCGGAGAACACGAAGTACGGCCGGCCGCTGAAATCCAGCGCGGCGCTGGCAAGGGTCTCGTCCATCGGCAGGGTGAAACCGTAGCGGCCGATGCCGCGCTTGTCGCCCAGGGCTTCCTTCAAAGCCTGGCCCAGCGCCAGGCCGGTGTCTTCCACCGTGTGGTGTTCGTCGATGTGCAGGTCGCCTTCGGTCTTCACTTTCAACGCGAAGCCGCCATGCTTGCCGATCTGTTCGAGCATGTGGTCGAAGAACGGCAGACCTGTCGCAATTGCCGGTTCGGCGACGCGATCCAGATCCACTTCCACCCGAATCTTCGTTTCCTTGGTATCGCGCTGCACGGAGGCGCGACGCGGTGCGTCCGCCAGTTCGTGGGCGATGCCGGGCCAATCCCACTCGCCGCCGAACTGCGCGGTCCGCAACCGAAAGCCGCGGATGCGCAGGTTCTCGGCGAACGCGATGTCGGTGGCGCGGTCGCCGACCATAGCCGAACGCGCCCAGTCGATGCTGCGGTCCTGCAAGTAGGGCAACACCAGCCCGATGCCGGGCTTGCGGGTCGGCGCATTGTCCTGGGGCCAGCTGCAGTCGATCAGCACTTCGCGGAACACGATGCCCTGGCTCTCGAATATCTGCAGCATCAGATCGTTGGGGCCGTCGAATGACGCTTGCGGATACGCCTCGGTTCCCAGGCCATCCTGGTTGGTGACAATTACGAACTGGTAGCCGGCATCGCGCAGCTTCAGTAGCGCAGGCACCACGTCCTTCACGAAACGGATTTTTTCGTAGGCGTCGATCTGGAAGTCGGAAGGCTCTTCGATCAGGGTCCCGTCGCGGTCGATGAAGAGGATGGGGGTCATGGGGCCTCACCGTTACCGCAAAGAGCAAATCCCCCCTGCCCCCCTTTTTCAAAGGGGGAGAACAAGCCACTCATTGCAAAGGGACGCAAGGACCTCCCCCTTTGAAAAAGGGGGATTGAGGGGGATTTGCTTTTGCTTTTTCTTGTAAACGAAGATGTATTCATGCCGCAATCTCGATCTTTCGCAATGCCAAAATCACCCTGTCGTTCTGTTCCGGCGATCCAACCGTGATGCGCAACGCGTCGCCCAATTGCGGGGCGGCGCGCTGGTCGCGCACCACGACGCCAGCCGCCAGCAGCGAACGGAAAGCGGATTCGGCATCGCGGAAACGCGCCAGCACGTAGTTGCCTTGCGAAGGATAGACACGCCTCACTTCCGGCAGGCCGGCAAGTGCCGCTTGCAGGCGGGCACGTTCCGAACGGATCAACGCAACGCGCTTTTCCGTTTCGGCGAGCGCTGCTGGCGACAGCCCGGCAAGCGCCAGCTCCGCACACGGCGTGGGAATCGGATACGGCGTCTGGCAACGGCGCAGCACCTCGATCAGTGCCGCATCGGCGATCACCACGCCGATGCGCACTGCCGCCAGCGCATGCGCCTTGGAGAGCGTCCGCAGCACCGCGATGTTCTGCTGGCGCGCTTGCAAAGTGGCTGCCGAGGGAAGGTCGGAGAACTCGCCGTAAGCCTCGTCCACGACCAACAGCGCGTTTCCCTCGATGCGCTTGGCCAGCCGTTCGATCTCCGCCAGGGGAATAGCGGAACCCGCCGGGTTGGAAGGCGAGCATAGGAACACCAGTTTTGCGTTGCTCTCCACTGCCATCACCGCGATGGCGTCGAGATCGGCCACGAAGCCATCGGCCCCGTCGCGCAAGGGAACCTCGATGACGGGTGCATTCTGCAAACGCGCGCAGACCGCATACATGCCGAATACCGGCGGGGTGACGATCACTGCGTCGCGGCCCGGATTGCACAGTGCGCGCACCAGCAGATCGATGGCCTCGTCGCTGCCCCGCCCGATCAGCAACTGCGATTCCTCGCAGGCGTACAGGCCGGCCAGAGCGCTGCGCAACGCGGCCGGCTGTGGATCGGGATAGCGCCTGCTGGTGGCCTTCGCATCGGCGGGATTGGCCCAGGCCGACTCATTCGCGTTCAACCAGACATCGCCTTGCAGCGACTCGCTGCGTGCGGATTTGTAGCCCGCGAAATCGCGAAGGTCCTCGCGCACCAGCTCCAACAGTCCGCTCATGCCGCCGCCTCCCGCATCCGCAGCACTACGGCATTGGCGTGCGCATCCAGGCCTTCGGCCCTGGCCAGGGTCACCGCGCAAGCGCCGATGCCGGCGATGCCCACGCGGCTGGCCGACTGCACGCTGACGAAATTCTGGAAGCTGGAGACGCTGACCCCGCTGTAGGCGGCGGCCGCGCCGCTGGTGGGCAGCACGTGGTTGGTGCCGCTGCAGTAGTCGCCCAACGCCTCCGGAGTGAAGTCGCCCAGGAAAACCGAACCGGCGGCTTCCACTTTTTCCAGCCATGCCCGTGGTTCGCGCAATGCGAGGATCAGGTGTTCCGGAGCGTATTCGTTGCTGATGGCGAAAGCCTGTTCCAGCGATTCCACCTTGATCAAGCGCGAGGCCGCCAACGCATCGCGCGCGATCGCCGCACGCGGCAGCATGGCGAGCTGCGATTCCAATTCCAGTTCGACGGCCGACAGCAGCCGGGCATCGTCGGACAGCAGCAATACCTGCGAATCCGGGCCGTGCTCGGCCTGCGACAGCAAGTCCGCCGCCACGAAGGCCGGATTGGCGCCCGCGTCGGCGATCACCAGCACCTCCGACGGCCCGGCTGGCATGTCGATGGCCACCGCGCCGCTGCGGGCGACCTGCTGCTTGGCTTCGGTCACGTAGCTGTTGCCGGGGCCGAATATCTTGTCGCACTTGCCGATCGTTCCGGTGCCGAACGCCATCGCCGCGATCGCCTGGGCGCCACCGAGCTTGAGTACGCACGACACGCCGGTCAGCCGCGCCGCGACCAGCACGGCCGGATCGGCGCTGCCATCGGCGCGTGGGGGGGTGCACAGCACTACTTCGCCACAGCCAGCCAACCGCGCAGGAACTCCGAGCATGAGCGCGGTGGAAGGCAGCGGCGCGCTTCCCGCGGGCACGTAAAGACCTACGCGCCGTACCGGCCGCACGATGCGCTCGCAGACCACGCCCGGCGCGGTTTCGACCGCATACGGCTGGGCCATGCCTGCGCGGTGGAAGGCTTCGATGCGCTCGGCGGCTTCCCGCATCGCGGACTTCAGTTGCGCGGGCACTGCGGCTTCGGCGGCTGCGAACTCTTCTTCGTCCACCTCGAAACTTTCCAGCGCGACCTTGTCGAATCGCGCGGTTATTTCCCGCAGCGCCGCATCGCCGCGTTCGCGCACGTCCGACAGCAATCCAGCGACCGCATCGCGCGTAGCCGCTGATACCTGCTGTACCGGCCGCAACAGCGCGGCACGGCGCGATTGCGGGTCCAGCGAAGGCCACTCGAGCCTGTTCACCACCGACGCGTTGATAGTAGGCGCGCTCATGCCAGCGATCTCTCCACGGCGAGCACCATCAGACCCTGCGCGCCCGCGCGCTCCAGCTCCTCCAACCGCTGCCACGTCACCAGCCCATGGCACATGGTCTGCAGGGAGAGCGGCCCACCGGCGTCGGCCTGCAGATAAGTAGGCGGGTCGGCATCGGGCAGCAGACGCAGCAGTGCGGGCACGGTGGCGCGTTCGGCACGGAACATCAGCAACTTGCTGTCCTTGAGCTTGAGCACGCCTTCCATCCGGCGCAGCAGCATCGCGGCCAGATCGGCGCGCTGGTCTTCCAGCTCGCGCGCCGGCCCCGCCAGCACCGCCTCGCTTTCCAGCAAGGTCTCGACCGGCTTGAGCTGGTTGGCCAGCAAGGTGGCGCCGCTGGAAACCAGATCGCAGATCAAGTCGGCCGTACCCAGCTTTGGTGCGATCTCCACCGAACCGGACAGCTCGACCACACTGGCGCGCACGCCCTGCTTCTCCAGCCAATCGCCCAGAATCGCCGGATAACTGGTGGCGATGCGCATGCCCTCCAACTGCGCGGGACCTTGCCAGTCCCAGGTGTCGGGAATGGCGAGCATCAGGCGGCAGCCGCCGAAACCCAGCGCGTGCATTTCCCTGTAGGCGTCGGCCAGGCCGAAGCGCGCACGGGCCGCGGCCTGCTCGTTCAGTTCGTTGCGCCCCACCACGCCGAAATCGCAGACCCCGTCGGCGATCAGGCCCGGAATGTCGTCGTCGCGCACCAGCAGCAGATCCACCGGCAGCGATTCGCCATAGCAGAACAGCTTGTCGCGACTTTCGCGCCAACTCAGGCCGCAGGCCGACAGCAGCGCGCGCGCCGGCTCGGCCAGACGTCCGCTCTTTTGGATGGCGATGCGCAGGCGATCGCGCGTCGCGCTGGCGGCTATGGAACTCATATAGGGCGACTCACTGGGAAGCGGCGGAGGAACGGGACTGCTGGCGTCGCAAGGCGGAGGCGTAACCGCCGGTACCGCCTTCCAGCGTGCGGGCGACCCGCCCGATGGTGGTGACGCTTACTTCGGTCAGGTCGTGGATTTCGCGGTAAGGCACGCCTTTGAGCAGCAAAGGCACCACGCGCCAGCGATCGGCCATGGCCTCGAGTTCGGCGGGGGTGCACAGATCCTGCAGGAAAGCCCTCACGTCTTCCGCCTTGGCCAGGCCGGCCAGAGCTCGGGACAGGGCCTGCAGCGAAGCGGAGGCGGCTTGCTCGTTGGCGGCGGGACGGCGTTTCATGGGCGCGTTCGTATTAATGTATTAATGTGCTATTACATTAACCCATGGCCGGAGGACCCGTCAATCCTGCAGGCTGGGCGATCCCTGGCCCCGGCAACCCGCTTATTGCGTTGAAGTGATGAAACGGAAAATGAGAAGGAATCCACGAGTGGCGCGATCCGGCGGGAGTAGACTTCCGGAGCGGCTCTCATGGGGAGCCAGTCACGCGGAAACGCGCATGGGAGCGGGCAGGATGCGGTATTGGCGGAGCCGATTGATTCGGGTCTTTTTGGTGCTCATGGCTATGACAGCCGCGGACGCGTTCGCGCGAACGGCACTGGAAATCACCACCGATTCCTCCCAGCTGTCGCTGGCGCCGTACACCAGCTTCTACCATGACGAAAAAGGCGGCGACGATCTGGTCGCCGCCAACGGCCACCTTCAGCAAGGCGCGTTCAAGCCCCTGCCCGGCGGCGACGGCACCACCTTCGGTTTCCAGGATGGCGCGTACTGGTTCCATGCCGTAGTCGCCAACCGGGACAATCCCGAGGACAAATGGTTGCTGGTGCAGGAATACGCGCTGAGCGACCGCATCGACGTCTACGCGAAATACGGCGATGGCCGCGTGGTGCATAGCGCCGGAGGCGACCACCTGCCCTTCGACCAGCGCAACATCCGCTACCGGCAACCGAACTTCTGGCTGAACCTGCCGCCGGGCCAGTCGGTGGACCTGTTGGTGCGCGTACAAAGCGAAAGCTCGATGCAGGTGCCGCTGACGCTTTACGCGCCCGATGCCTTCATCGAACAGTCGCGCGATGCGCAGTTCGCCATCGGCCTGTACTACGGCATCCTGCTGGCGCTGTTCACCTACAACCTGGTGCTGTGGCTGACCCTGCGCGACGCCAGTTATTTCTGGTACCTGTTCCATATCACCGCCTTCGGCCTGGTGCTGTTCACCTTGAACGGGCTGGGTTTCGAATACCTGTGGCCCCGGTCGGCGTGGCTGGCCGACCACATGGTGCCGCTGTCCATCTGCCTGGCGTTGATCGGCATGCAGCAGTTCGCGCGGATATTCCTGGAACTCAAACAGCGCTGGCGGTTCGGCGACCGGGTGGCGCTGGGGATCATCGTATTCTTCGTCCTGCTGGGCATCGCCGCCACGCAGCTGCCCTACCGCACCGTGGTTCCGCTGGCTTCGGCCGCGGTATTCCCCAGCATCTGCTGGATCCTGGTGGAAACGGTGGTGGTGCTGCGCCGCGGCTACAAGCCGGCAAAGCTTTTCCTGCTGGCGTGGTTTTTATTCCTGCTCGGCACCGGCATGTTCTCGGCCATCGCCTTCGATCTGCTGCCCAAGAACTTCGTCACCGAGTACGGCGTGCAGATCGGTTCTGCGCTGGAGATGCTGCTGCTGTCGGTCGCCTTGGGCTACCGCTACGCCGCTTTGCGCAACGAGAACGAGCGCATCGTGCGCGAAGCGCGCGACCAGTTGGAACACAAGGTGGAAATGCGCACCTCGGAACTGCGCAGCGCACTGGGCCAGCTGGAAGACGCGCACCACCGGCTGAGCGAATCCAGCCGCCACGACGGCCTTACCGAGCTCTACAACCGCACGCATTTCCGAGAAGCTTTCGAGCACCTGCTGTCGGAAGCCAGGAACAGCCGCCGCCCCATCTCGCTGCTGATGATCGACCTGGACCATTTCAAGAAAATCAACGACACCTACGGACACCTGGTGGGCGACGACTGTTTGCGCTCCACCTCCAACACCATGGCCGAAGCGCTGGCCCCCTACAACGCGCTGCTGGCCCGCTTCGGCGGCGAGGAATTCATCGCCGCCCTGCCCGGCATGGACCTTGCGCAAGCCAGCGTCGTTGCCGAGGAGTTGCGCCAGAGCCTGCATCAGCGGCCCTGCGTGAGCGGCGATCTGATAGTGCCGGTTTCGGCCAGCATCGGCGTGCATTCGGTCGATATCGCCGCCAAGAACAGCATCGAATCAGCGTTGCAGGTGGCCGACCAGGCCTTGTATGCGGCCAAGGCCGAAGGACGCGATTGCGTGCGTACGCTGTGAGCCGCGCACGATGATTCGGCGGACCCTTGCGTGACCAGCGACCTCGCCGCCTGGCTGATAGCCATCAGCGCGGCGATCCTGCTGTTCCTGGGCCTGATGCATCTGCTGTATACGTTCCGCGGACGCAAGCTGCATCCGCGCGATCCCGCGCTGGAAGAAGCGATGAAGCAGGGTCATCCGGTGCTGACACGGCGGACGACGATGTGGAACGCCTGGGTGGGATTCAACGCCAGCCACAGCATGGGCGCGATCCTGTACGGACTGCTGTACGGCTATCTGGCGCTGGCGCACCAGGCGATGCTGTTCGCATCGCCTTTCCTGCTGGGAACCGGGCTGGTGCTGTTGATCGGATACACCCTGGTCGGCAGGCGTTATTGGTTCAGCGCGCCCAATAGCGGCATCTTCGCCGCGACCGCGCTGTACATTGCGGCCTTGATCGTCGCATTGTTCTGACTACGCCGGTCAGGAAAGCACGCGCCGTGTCGCGTCCAGCAGGCTTCCCGATTCGACCAGCCGCACCATTGCAGCGACTTCGCCGTCCATCGCGCGATCCCGGTCCAGGAACGGTATTTCCGCACGCAGCGCCGCATGCGCCGCAGCTACCGCGTGTCCGGGATGGAACTCCTCCGATTCCGCCAGCTCCGCGCGCAGTCCTTCGACTTCCTCCAGGAACGCGGGATGGGTCGCGGGCGCGCCGCCCTGCACCTTGACTGCGAAGGCCGTCGCGTCCGCGCGGGCGGCAAGGTCGCGCGCTGCATTGATCATGTCCCGACGCAGATCCAGAGCCTGCGCTGCTGTGTAGAGCTCCAACGCCAGCACCTTGGCCAGGTCGCGGGTCATCGCCAGCACCTGACGCGCCTCGTTGGCACCCATCGACACGTGGTCTTCCGCATTGGCGCTAGTGGGAATGGAGAACACCGAAGCCGGATGCGCGCGGCTGGCCAGGTCGTTGACGATGGCCGCGGCGGTGTACTGCACGATCATGTGGCCCGACTCGGTGCCGTCTTCGTTGCCGATCAGGAAGGCCGGCAAACCATCGTTGGTGGCCGGATCGACTAGCTTGTTGAGCCGACGTTCGCTGATGGAGGCCAGCACCGGGATCGAAGCCTTCACGTAACTCATCACCAGCGCCAGCGGCATACCATGGAAATGACCGGCCGAGATAACCTGTTCCTCCACGTGCGCGGCATCGGCCTTGTCCGGGAACACCAGCGGATTGTCGGTGACCGAGTTCAGCTCGATTTCCAGCACGCGCTTGGCCTGCGCCACCGCATCGCGCACCGCGCCATGCACCTGCGGGATGCAACGCAGCGAATAACTATCCTGCGGCTGGTGCTTCTTGCCGCCGCGGAAAGGGCGGAAGCGCTTGTAGAATTTTTCGCGGCCATGGCGCTGGTCGCTAGGCACCCAGTCCCAGCCGATATCGAAGCGCAGTTCGCGCGAGTCGTCGGTGTCCCAGCTGTGCGGCAGCCATTGCTTGAACTTGGGCACCAGATGGTAAGGAATATCGGCCAGCGTGGAGCCGGACAACAGGTCGCGCAGGCGCGAGGCCACATGCACCTGGCCGGGATGCGGGCGCAAGGCATGCACTTCCTCGGCGAAGGCGCCCAGACGGCCGGCGAAGGCGTCCAACGTCATCGCCGCGGCAAGATCGGCGGTGTCCAGCAACGCATCCAGCTTGTGCACGGCCAGCACGCCCATCGCCAGCATCTGCGCGGTGCCGTTGTTCAACGCCAGGCCTTCCTTGTAGGAAAGTTTCACCGGCGTCAGGCCCGCGCGTTGCAGCGCCAGCGCGCCGGGCATGCGTTCGCCTTCCAAGAAGGCTTCGCCGCCACCCAGCAATACCAACGCCAGATGCGAAAGCGGCGCCAGGTCGCCCGAGGCGCCCACCGATCCCAGCTCCGGCACCACCGGCACGATGCCCGCGTTGAACATCGCCGCCAGCGCTTCCAGGGTCTGCACGCGGATACCCGAGTGCCCGCGCAGCAACGTATTGATGCGGATGCCCAGCATGGCACGCACCACTTCCGGCGCCATCGGCTCGCCCACGCACACCGCATGGGTGATGATCAGGTTGTGCTGTAATTCTTCGTGCAGCGAGCGGCCGGACTTCACCGCGCCCGGCAGCTCATCGCGCAGCGGGTGCGCGCCCAACAGCTTGTCGGCATTGCTGCCGAAGCCGGTGGAGACGCCGTAGATAGGCTCTTCGCGACGCACTTGTTCGGCGAGGAAATCGGCGGCGCGCGCTACCGCTTTCAACGCTTGCGGATCCAAGCCGATGCTGGCGCCATAGGCGATCTCGACCAGCTGGTCGCGGGTCAGGGATTGTCCATCCAGACGGATCGGTTTCATCAGCGGCCCGCCAGTGCGCGGGTCTGCTCGAGCTCGACACGCAGAGTGGAAGCGAGCTGGTCGCGGGTGGTTTCGAACTGCTGCTCGCGCGCCAGATCCTTTACCGTAACCACGCCACGCGCCAGTTCGTCCTCGCCGGCAAGCACCACGAAACGGATGCCCGCCCGCGATGCGTACTGGAACTGCTTGGCCAGTTTCTTCGGTTCCATCTGCACTTCCGTATTGATGCCGCCCGCGCGCAGACGCCGCGCTATGTCCAGCGACTCGGTAAGCTGGTTCTCTTCCATCAGGGCCACCATCGCCTGCACCGAGCTCTCATCGACGCCCGCCACCAGCCCCGCTTCGCGGAGCTGCCAGAACAGACGGGTCAAACCGATGGAAATGCCCACGCCGGGCAGCTTCGATTTGCTGTAGTGGCTGGCCAGATCCTCATAGCGCCCGCCCGAACAGATGGAACCGATCTGCGGGTAGCCGTCCAGCTGGGTTTCGTAGACGGTGCCGGTGTAGTAATCCAGGCCGCGGGCGATGGAGAGGTTCAGGCAATAGGCGGACTCCGGTACGCCCAACGCCTTCACCAGTTCCAGCACTTCGCGCAGTTCGGCCGCGCCCTCGCGCAAGGTCTCGTTGCTGGTCGGGTGCCGATCGAGGAGATCGAGCATTCCAAGCGCATCGGCATGGCTGCTCGATTTGAATCCAACGAACTCGAGGATCTTTTCGACCTGCGCGAGCGGTATGCCGAAGTCCGGCCCGGTAAGCGTCTCGCGCACGTAGTCGGCGCCGCGCTTGTCCAGTTTGTCCACCTCGCGCAGCACCAGCGCCTGCTGCTGGCCGTCGGTCACGCCCTGCACTTCGAAGAATCCGCGCATCAGCTTGCGGTTGTTCAACTGGATAGTGAAGTCGCCGATGCCCAGTTCGGAAAACACCGCATGGATCACCGCCAGGATCTCGGCATCGAAGCGGATGCTCAGCGCGTCCTTGCCCACCACGTCGATATCGCACTGGTAGAACTCGCGGAAACGGCCGCGCTGGGCGCGTTCGCCGCGGTACACGCGCTGGATCTGGTATCGGCGGAACGGGAAGGCCAGCTCGTGCTCGTGTTCGGCCACGTAGCGCGCAAGCGGCACGGTCAGGTCGAAACGCAGCGCCAGTTCGGGCAGTTCATGCCGGGAGACGCCCTCGGCGACCTTCTCCAGCGCGCCGGTCGACTGGGCGAAATACACCTGCCGCTCGGTCTCGCCGCCGGACTTGGTCAACAGCACTTCGGACAGCTCGAATACCGGCGTTTCCACCGGCAGGAAGCCGAATCGCTCGTAATTGCGGCGGATCGTGTCCAGCATGCGCTGGAAGGCGATCTGGTCGCGGGGCAACAGCTCCATGACCCCTGGCGGCGTGCGCGGCTTGATCAAGCGAAAAACTCCCGGGTGGCGGCCGCTGGGCGGCAAACGAAGGCAGGCCGCCATTTTAGCGGCTGAACGGCCAATGCAGGCGGTCGGACACGCGCTACTTGCCCGGACAGGGGGCGACTGAATACAATACGCGGCTTCATCGGGGTGTAGCTCAGTCTGGTAGAGCGCTACGTTCGGGACGTAGAGGTCGCAGGTTCGAATCCTGTCTCCCCGACCACTAAAACAAGCTGTAAACGAAGAAACCGGCCTAAAGCCGGTTTTTTTGTGTCTGCACTTTGTCAGCAAAAAGCGATGCGCAGCTGCCTTCGCCGCGTACCCTCCCTGCCACTGCCGGGTTCGCAATTGGAGCGTGGGCGGGCTAAGAGGTCGCCGGAATTGAGGGGTGCGTCGAACGGAGCTTGGAAGCTTGTAATATCCAGCTAACGACTCTGGGGCCGCCCAATGACAATGTCTACCACTGTGAAGGCAGATATTGACACGCGCCTGTCGTGTTACCTGAAAGACCGAGTTTCGTATTCCAATGCAACTTTTGTAGACGCTGGCGGTTCAGCAGCACTGTACCGGGTCACCTCACCACAGGGGCCAATCGCCATAAAAGTGTATGACCCGTCCTTTCTGACCGGAACAATGGCCGTCGCTGAACGGCGGCGCCTTGAACTTCAGGCCACCTTGATCGGACATTCGTGCCCCTCTCTGGTCAATATATTTCATGTCGAGGAAGCACATGGCACAGCGTTCGTGGAAATGGAGTTTATCGAATGGCCCCAGCTCAAGAAAAACCTCGCTAACGTCCCAGATTCAAAAGTACCCCGCCTTATAAATCAGCTTATCGAAGCGGTGACGTATCTTGAAAAGCAAGACATAGTTCATCGGGATATAAAACCAGAAAACATCCATGTTTCGCCCGACTTTGACTACCTCAAGCTGATAGACCTTGGAGTCGCACGTGAGCTGGCACTTGCCGAAGAGGAAGGCGTGGGCGCCACTGATCATGGGGCCAAGCGCCCCTTCATAGCTACTGCTCAATACAGCTCGCCGGAATATCTATTTCGACTCGATGCACCCTCACCGACTTTGTGGAAGGGGCTATCCATATATCAAGTCGGTGCGGTTCTGCACGATTTAATTCAGAAGGTTCCCCTTTTTAACAGTGAAGTCGAAGCGGGAAATAGGTGGCTCGTCGCAAGGGCGGTGCTTTCAACGGTCCCTAACTTCAGTGACGCAGACCCTACAAGACTAGCGACATACAAATCATTGTCATTGCGGTGTTTGACAAAGGAACTCGCTACAAGGATGGCTCTGGTTGACTGGGCGGACTTTGCCCTAGAGAGCGGGGACGATCCACTCACCGCGCTACACGTTCGGCTGCTTAAGCAGGGTGGCAATGCGGGCGCAAACGCCATCACAGCGGACCAGACAAGACTAACCTTCGATAGATCGACATTCTGCCGGCAACTTAGTCAGAACGTGCGTACAGCACTAATCGCAGTTTGCACTAATAAAATTCCTGTCGTACTCCATAGCTCCGACGTTTACACCACGCCGCATTTCATCTTCGACTTCGACCTGAGTACGACCACCAAACTATCGATTAAACTCAATTTTGCGTGGCAAGAGGGTCTGCATCGGCGATCTTGCAATATCTCCTTATCCGGGGTGCTCAAAACAACGGAGGAAGCTACAGTCCTCACTCCACAATCATTCTTAGTCGCAGTCGGCACTATCGGTCAGGCTGAAGAGCTGGTCGCCTCAGAAGTCGCGGCAAAAATCGCTCTCTCGATTGGAAAAGCCATCGACGTGCTGGATGCGACTCACGATCCTTCCGCATTGAATGGCACAGATGTCGCAAAACTTGTACTCAACGGACACGAAGGGTAGCGATGGACACGAGTTGGTGGCGCAAAGAAGATGATCTGGATGATGATCAGAAGGCCTTTATTCTGTTGCCTGCCGTTGGGCGGCTCATGCTAGAAGGGCCTCCGGGATCAGGAAAGACAAACCTGCTTCTGCTAAGAGCACAATTTATCGCCGGCGAAGGCGAGAAGAACGTGTTAATTGTCACCTACACCAAATCCTTAGCTGACTTCATGCGAAGCGGGGTGGCCGGCAAGGGATTAATTGAAGGAGACCAAGTACGAACGTTTCATTCTTGGGCCAATGAACACATTCGCATGTACCTTGGCGTGCAGCTCGTTGCGGATGGAGCAGACTTCAATGAGGAGACGCGTGCTCAAGCCCTCAAGCTACTTCGGGAAGCAAATACGAAATTGCCGTCAACAAAACTTTTTAGTGGTATTTTTGTGGACGAAGCACAAGACTTCAGCGCAGATGAACTCGAATGTTTACTTATTCTTTCGGACAAAATATGCGTGTGCGGAGATATAAGGCAAGGCCTGTATCGGAAGGATGGTTTAGCTATCGCAGACCGCATGGGCCTTGATCGCTGCACATTGAAGAAGCACTACCGCACAGGCCAACGGATAGCTGAAGTGGCGGATAGGATTCTTGCCCCAGCTACTGGCGAGCAAGCATTGGCCGCTACCGCCAACTATGACGAGACCATCTTCGGAAAACCGAGTGCTCGTCTTCATGTTCTGCCAGATAGAGATGCGCAATTCAAAAAAATGTATGAACTCATAACTGTACAGCTCGACGCCTTCAAAGATGACGCAATTGGAATCCTATGCGTTCGTAAGACAACTCCGATGGAGGTCTACGAACAGTTTGTTGGCACGCCCCTTGAGGACAAAGTATGTGTCCACGGCGCGGGAGGCACATTTGGCGGAGAAAGAAACATTCACATAATGACTGTCAATGCGGCAAAAGGGGCAGAGTTTCGAGCGGTGCACCTGTACGGCAGTGAGGATTTCAAAAAGTTTCCTATGAATCGGCGGGAACTTGCATACACAGCGGTGACGCGAGCAAAAACCGCATTAAACGCATACAGAACAGGTCCGACAAGTTCTGTTATCGAATCAGCATTTGCAGAACCCACCCATATGAACTTGAAGAAGCTATTTTCGGTGACGCCTTGAACACACAGCAGCTTTTCTGGTATGGCGTCAGTAAGGACGAAATTCCTGCGATCGCTTTCGGTGGGGGTGCGGGTCGTGGCCGAGACCTGCTGGCGCCTAGTGACTTGCTTACTGACAACGCTATCGCGGTCGGATATGCAGCAACGACATCCTACGCGTACACCTACAAACCACCCTCCGTCTTCGTAATGAGAGAGTCTGACGCGATTGAGAGTTTGTCGTGGATTAGGGTATATGCGCCTGACACATTCCCACTCAGCCAGTTTGCCCGTGTCGTTTCAGACAATGAATGGCCTCTGTTTGAAAAGGACCTGCTTTCGGAAGTCTCTGGAAGGCCTGATCGGTGGGCGAGCATAGTGCTAGGTGAAGTACTAGCACAGGGTGAACCCGATTCTGAAATTGGCCGGATTCCACTTTCACGAGGTTCGGCCACGTTCTCGATGCCACTCGCAAGGTGTTTAACACTGCACGACAATGAAAAGCTTGCGGTCCTATGTCGCGAGCGTCTGCGCATGGCCGAAACAGACCGCCGGTTTGTTCGCAGGCCGGTTTCGACTACTGATTTGGAGCCAGTATGGGCACTAGCCCAATCGTCGATTGATCACGCGCTTAGCGCAAAAGATGCGGTCGAGGTTGTTGTCAACTCAGCTCACGCCTATCAGAGAAACGTTGAATCTCGGACAGGCACTTCGTCTCCAAAAATCACCGATTACAAAGAGCTGTATGGCGACTCGGCTGAAGAAAGAGTATTAGCTTTCCAGAAGCTGGTTGCATCCATAGAGGCAAGTCGATCCACGTCAGTGACGACTGTGGCGACACTTGCCGCTGCGGCATTCCTAGTCGGCCGGGGAACTAGCCATTCGTTTCTCCTTCGTAAAGTCCCAGCCCTTGCGCCGCGCGCGTTCGCTTGGTTCGGATTGATTGCTTCGTATGTCGGGGTGCGTGGTTGGGACCCACAATGGACACGAGCAGCGAAGGGGCTTGAGAAACAAATTCGCGCAGGTTTTGATTGGGCTGACCCTCCCAGCGCAGACATCTGTTGGATTGAGTATTCGTGGCTCGCTAATAAGTTCAGTAACGCGCAGCCGTACGCCGAAATTGCGCAGACGACCACGAGAACACTTTCAATTGAAGTGGTCCCCGGATCGACCTGCCAATTCAGGCTCGTCGCTACAGAGCCGACTAAGGTTCCCAAGAACGAAACGAACCCATCCGCTGCAAGGTCCGTAAGAGAGACAGAATTGCAAGCCATATTGGATCAGTTCATGAGCCTCGCCACCAAGGCAGGACAAATTCTCGGGACGTCGACCTCCAAACCTGCCTCGTCCCAAGGATCCTTGCCTCTTTCCAAGACGACGCCACCTAGTAAGCCCAGTAGGAGCAAAAAAAGTAGCCCGAAGTATCCCGACAGTTAACCGCCTTTCTATATCTTACTTAGCGCACATGCTCCAATGAGCGTTGTAACTTAGTACGAACAAATCTAGTCAACCAAATCCGAGTATAGCTTTCTTAATTTTTCACTTGGACTGCTCTGAATCAGACGAATCAATACATCTATGACTTGCAATCGAAATCCTTCTCGCGACAACCTTTCAAGGATCGAAGCCATCGTGCCTGCGTAGTCGTTCATGGACTGGTAGCCGACGGCAAAAACTTCAACCAATTGCATGGCTTCAGCAGGTCGCGTGTCGACTATTCTCCCTATGCCTTCCAGAAAATCACTAGCGCCGTAGCGCCTGTGCGCGTAAGGGGCCACGGCCAACAACCATCCCATTTCATGTGCGTCAGGTATCGACGATAGAGAAATAAGCTTTGAAGAAGCGTTCAAAAGGGATGATCTCGCACCCGGATGCTCTAATCCGAACTTGATTGCGTGCTCAGCAAAGACTTTTGCTCGGCCGAGATGCGCATCTTTAAGTTCTGATCCCCATCTGGCTATCGTGACAACCAGCTCTTCGATGTCCGCTAGTCGCTCGTTAGAGAAGATGTCTGCAAGCGCGGCGTCATCCAATAGCTCCTCTCCTCGCAAGTAGGCGATCGCAATTCGCTCCACCAATCTCTCTCGTGCACTCTCCTTAAGATCGTCCAACTGAAGCGCCTGCCGTGGAACGTCGGCGGCCTTCAGAATCTCGTATACGGTTGGGTGCGTCGGTGCGAATGCAAGCCCAGCAACAGTAGAAACAAAATTCCTGCGGTGCTCCAAGGGAAAAATGGCGCGAATGTTGGTCCTCACCCATTCCTCATCGACGTAGATCATCTGGGCAACCATACAGCCGAGAAGAGTTGAGACTTCAAAATTGGCATCAGTACAGCCTGCCAGCTCGGCTTCCACCGTAGGCCGGCTTCTGAGCCACTGCTCTATGTGGCCACCCCCAACCTTGTCTGCATCCCTGCAATCTCGCAGCAACGTTTGCAGTATCCCCTCAAACGCCATGCCCCTCGGGTTATTTATCGCCGCCGTCATAGGGTCATCAACGGACTCTACCCCAACGCAATTGGCCATTATCACGCGGCAGATACGGCGCAGGCTTTCGGTATCTTCCCCTGACAGTGGAATTCGATCTGCTTCCGCCAAAGTCTTAACGAAGGTCGCCGCTACGGGTGGCAACCAGTTTTTATCCGGCTCAAAATCGCCTGACACTTCCGCTTCTTCTTGCCAAAACTGTGCCGGTTCGAGAATGTCCAAAAACCACTGCGTGACTGGCGGTACTAATCTCCTGATGGTATCGATTTCACCCGCAGTCGCTTGTGAGCCGAAGAACTTCGTATACCCATTGCTTACGGCGTACTGTAGGCGCCGGGACATGCGCTCGGGGTCGGCCAGCATCCACTCGAACGAGTTCGGCTGAGCGACAATCGCATCGCTCACAGCGTCCATTAAACTTTTCCTGGATACCTGCCTTTCGGATTTGCTTGGGACATAATCGTCTACACGTTTGATTAACGTTTTGTCCTCAGAAAAGGCTAAAAGCTCTTCTTGCGAAAACGGACTCGATCCGAATCCGACCCACGACGTACTATATGAGATCAGTTCAGCGTGGTCTCGCATTGGGCCTAAGGCATCAACGAGCACCTTGTAACGCTCATCCGCGCGGGGACTACCTTTTCCTTGAGTTGCATGGAGCCAATTCCTCTGTTGGTGTTGCAAACGTAGTTCGCCATCTTCGTCATCGTCCGCTGTTAGCCCAAGAATGGCATCCAACACCAGTTCCTTCTGGTCCGCCGTCATCTGCTGAAAATGCTGATCCAGCAACAAGTACATCTCGTGGAGATGTCCTATCTCGAATAACGCTGGCGAAAGAGATTCAAAGAAGACAGTTGAGGCCACGCTCCAATGCTGTCGCACGGTGTGTATCGCGATCCGTCGAACTATTTGGGATTCCGAGAATAGAGCTGCACGTACGTACCGCGTTGCTGAATCAGACTCAGCACTGATCCATGCACTTAGCGAGTCTCGTGAAGCGTCGACAAGTGCATTAGTTGCGTGGTCCCAATCATGGTTCTGTTGGTGATCCTCGATCGCCGCTCTATGAAGATAGGTGTTAGACGCTAGAAACTCCTCACCAAAAAGCTCTGCCACTCTTTCAAGCAGGAGCGCGACAGCAACCTCACCCAACTTGGAACCAATTTCGTCGCGACGCTTCTTAAGTAGCTCTTCCAGCCAATAGTCATCGGCGATCGGTTTGTACGGCCGAGTTGACTCCTTGCCATCATTAGGGACCAGTTCGGTGCAGTGGCGTAGTAGACGGACCGCTTTTTCCTTGTCCTCCTCCTCATTTGAGGAAAGAAGATGTTCAAACAAACCGCTGTTCAACGTGGGTAACAAGATGGAGTTGTTCCAGTCTGCCCGCAACCAATCTTGAACTAGGTCAACATCAGCGAGGCTCACGCAAGTAGTTGGCACAGCACCCATTACTTGGGCGAACGCGTGATTGGTGTGATAGTTCTCAATTCCAGATGTCGCCGAGACTGAAGCAATTGCCCTAAGCAATTCCATGACCTTGTTTCCCAATCGAACGTCGCCAGCCTCACCGGACAATTTTGCAACTTGAATAAGATAGTCCAACGCAGGCCAGTACGGCACCCAGTATCCGCCGTTCTCCTGCAACTGTGGTGCGGGATTCATCGAAGGGTCGAACATCCCTGCATCGACAAGCGGATCGAGAAAATCGAGGCAGAACGGTGACTTCAGAATGAGGCCAAATCCGTGCGCTGCATGCTGATCGCTTTCCTTCATGAAACCGATAACGGAAAGCTGATTTGAGGTCAGACTAGCCAAGAATAAGATTCTCCATTTCCTTCAACTGCTGGGCGGTACTACCCTTGTTCTTCGGCAATTTCTTCGCGAAAGCATCGACGACATTTATAAGTTGATGCCAGTCATTGTTGTCTCTGAGGAACGGTAGCATCACAATTCCGCAATTGTCTCGATAATACGATTCAAGCGCGGCGCATAGCTCCGCTTCGAAAGAAAAAAATCCATGAAGCAAATAGTGCTTGGCCTCATGCGGTCGGGCCTTCCTCGCATCTCTCGCCTTCATAACTACGTACTCAAGGATTTCCATCTCTTCTAAGCCATAACCAAGAAATAAAACGGTTTTGTCTCGAAATAGGTCCTCCAAGAACGTAAGCAATCTATTTTCGCCATCTCCGCCTGTGCGATGCCGGTCGGTTGCATAGTGAGTCACGTAGTCGCCGGTCGACAAGATCATCCTGTCTGGCTGTTCCAAAGCTCCGTGAAGATGCACTACGGTATTTGGTGCCTTGAACTTCTCGGCGGTCATATCTTCCGAAAGGAAGATTTTGTTGCGCTTCGTCGGAGGACTACCACTCGCCGAGGCGAGCGGCGGGTGGTCGAAATCAAGCCACTCATCGTAGTTGGTAGTTACGAATCGGTCGCTCAGGGCTGATATATGCCCATATACCTCACGACCTTGCTTGTTCTCTCGCCAGTCCGATTTTGGGTGAAGAATATTCTCGTAGTTGACCCGTTTTCCTTTTGCCACCTCTGTCAACTTAACGACCGACAGTTTTACGCGCGGGGATAAGGAGGACAGCTGCGACCTTTGAGCAGGACTCAACGCATCCTGATCCACCAACGAATCAATCGCCTTGTTCGCGAATTCAACCCATGTCGGACAGTCTGCAAGTCTTGACACGCCAGCACCGATGAATGGCACCAAAGTGTTCCGAATCGCAGCCTCGACCAATCCATCCGGCAAATCGGGGATGAGCTGGATAGGTAGGGTCATTAGTGCTCCGTAAATGTCGATTCATCCAGTCGCCAAGTGTCGCGGCTCGATTTCAATATGTATACCTCTTGGAACGCTCCAAAATGTGTGTCACAAGTCATTCCAAAATGATATAATCCCATCCTCTAGACCTTCTGGGACAAGTCTTATGGAAATCGTTGGCTATGCCCGTGTCAGCTCGGCCGGACAGTCGTTGGATGTCCAACTCGATAAGCTCACCAAAGCGGGCTGCACCAAGGTCTTCAAGGAGAAGCGCTCCGGTAGGCAAGCAGAGAACCGCCCCGAGCTTTTAGCCTGTTTGGAATTCGTGAGAGAGGGGGATGTGCTGGTCATTAGCAGACTCGACCGCATGGCTCGTTCGGTGCTCGACCTAGCTAAGATTTCCGATCGTATGAAGCAGAAGGGAGTCAGCCTGAAGGTCTTGGACCAAGGCTTGGATACAACCACGTCCGAGGGACGATTGATGTTCTCGCTGCTGGGGGCCTTCGCTGAGTTCGAGGCGGATATCCGTATGGAGCGCCAAAGGGACGGTATCGCACTCGCACAGAAGAAAGGTATCAAATTTGGCCGCAAGAACGCTCTGAATGAGGCCCAGATGGCTCGTATCCGCTGCATGCGGCATGAGGATGGATTCAGTATCGAACAGCTGACAGAGCGCTTCTCTGTGAGCCGTAGCAGCGTATACCGCGCACTACAGGAGCCTGTCCATGGCTAAGTATGAAGTAACGCTGGGCAGAGCTGGTGGAGGATCAGGGACGATGGCCGTTGAGGTCAACGCAGCGACACCAGACGACGCACGCCGAATCGCTCAGGCTCAGTACGCCGGTTATGTCGCTCACGCCGTCCGGAGGGTGTCCAACTAGAACTGCGCCCGCTAACGAACGTCTCAGGCTTTGTCCTACAGCTCGAAGGGCAGTCGGCCGGATTACGAGCGCAGGGCCGTACCAGCAATCTGTACATCCCCCGGCAGCACGCCTTTGCACCAGCAGTGAATGCCACTCAGCAACAGGGCGCGACCCTGAGTAAGCCGTGAAGCTGGGTCGGGGGCATCCTCTTTAGGCTGAGCTGACTTTGAATGCTGTGTTCTTCGTAAGCATTCCGGCTATGCACGACGGGGACCTGTACCCAGGGATGGAGGGGCACGGCCGGTTCGCCAAGTGGGGTGACGCTTTGGAGGCCGCCGACGTAATGGCCGAAGACCGCCACGATGCGGCAGGCATCCCCACCTCAGTTGTGGTGGAAGTACGCAATCGGCAAGCGGCATCCTTGTTAGAGCTAACCCAGCTTACGGCCCTGGAGATTTTCTCCATCAACGGTCATCACTTCCAAGGTAGCCCCATGATCGTCCACGAATTCAACCTCATAGACTCCGCTCTCTTGATCCAAAACCAAGAGAATGGCGCCCATGGTCCCTGCTTTCACGTTCTGGCCCAGATCAACCCGGGCCACGACAACGTCATATTCGTCGAACTTTTTAATCATTGCTTTGCCGGAATGATTGTTACGAGCCTAACAACGTCGTCTTTACTCGATTTTATCCAAGCGGTGACGACTTCAATCTTCTTGCCATTGGCTCCGGTGATTGTGATTGATTGGTTGTATTTTGTTCCGTACTGGGTTACTCCGGTGCTAACCGCTTTCTTTGAGTCAAATACAATTTGCTTAGCCAGCCCACTCATATTTGCTCTGGTAAAGCCAAGGGCTTTCTCGAACCATTGAGCCTTCGCGCCACCAACGGCATGAGCAGGGTTGAGAAGATACCTGTCAAGCTTAGTGACCACACTGAGTCTTGTTAGACGGGCCGCCTGCGCAATCCGGAGGACACCCAGCAATCCAGTAGCGGCTCGCTCGACAGGTATGAATGAACCAGCAGCCTCTGCATATGGCTTTTCCGCGCGAGCAATGTTGTCTGGCACGTCCATTGGGCCGCAACCGGCTCGCTGGGCACATGCTTCATAGGCATCCTGATATTTGGATGCATAATCCAGGCCAGTGCGTCCATCCGGATCGGTGAACCTATAAGGATTGTTGTTTGCATACCAATACCGATTGAAGTTCGCCCCACTGCCACCGTTGGCAGTGACGGGATCAACGGACAAGAACCTTCCCAGCAATGAATCGTAATAGCGCTGCTGCATATACGTCAGCCCCGTCGCCGCATCCTGCACATGCCCTGTGAAGCCAATGCCCTCGTAGCTTGGCTTACCGATCGCCGCGCCGTACGGCTCCCAATCGGTTCGCTCTGTTACCTGACCGGCAGTGTTCGTCACGGCGACCGGACTGCCCAACGCGTCTGTATGGTGATACTTGGATGTGAAGGTACCTGCGTCCCAGTCGAATTCGCGGGTACCTACCAAACTTCCTGCCAGATAGACGTTTTCCACGGCGAGCGATTTGGCGGCGTACTCTTGGTACCAAAGCTGGCCTGCTTGACCATACAGGAAAAAGTCCACCCCGCCATCGGGACGCCAGCTCAATATCCGACGGCCGTAACCATCGTAAAAGTACCCTTCGCGCTCTTCCGCTTCGCGAAGGCGATTTCCGTAGTCGAAAAGATAACCTTGGCCGTTCTTATTCCTTAAATTTCCCTGCTGGTCGTAGCCCAGGCCTACCACGGTGGCCCCAGCCGTATTTTTAATGTTGGTCAGCTGGTTGCTTGTGGAGTCGTAAACATAATCGGCGTAGTCTTTCACCCCTGCCAGCTTCCATGACCTAATGTTATCTAGCGCGTCATAGGTGAAACGGTGCCATGTATCGCCGCCAAATACTCCTGACCCTACAGCGGTCAGCCTGTCTAGGCCGTCATACTGCATATGCCGATTGTAGTGCGCACCTCGCGCCACATCGTAGATGTCGCTGACGTTGCCGTTGGCATCGAAACGCGTATCCAGGCCCAGTACTCCGCCGCTGTCAGTGCTTAGGGCCGGCAGTTGACGAGCGTTCTGGGTCATCTTGTGCACGACGCCGTTGCCATACGTGAACTGCTTGATGGCGCCATTGGGGTAGTACTGCACTCCCGTAGCGAAGTTCCCCGCTCGGGTAGGCTGACCCAGGGCGTTGACGCCGTATTCCACATATAGGCCGTTGGGATACAGCTGCCCAAACATATGGGCGTTGCGGTTGTAGTCGTAATCGACGGGCCAACTATACCAGCCTGGCTGACTGAGCGTCTCGCGAGTCAACAGACGGCGCCTGTTATAGAAATAGTCATTGACGACAGTGTCCTGACCTTCGCTATTGAGGGTAACAATGCGCTGCGGCAAACCGTCAGGCGTATAGGTCCAGGTCTGATCGCCGTTATGGTCCGGAAACGTTAACGTCTTTATACGGTTGCGGACGTCATACGTGCGCAGGGCATAGTGCGCCATCTGCGGCGGGTTGCTTCCACCAGTAGGCGGTACTTCCATCGCTGTCATCGCAGGCTCGTCGCAGGGGCCCGGAGGGAACGCCGGCATACCAAAGTCGGTGCGAAGCAAGTTGCCGGCGTCATCGTATTTGTACAGCGTTGTTCCGGTCTCTGGTTCAATGCTCTTACAGAGCTGCTGATGACTGTCGTAGACAAGGTGCCGTTGCACCTGCAGGCTGCTGCTAGCATTGCGACGCGTAAGCGTCTTCGGTTTTCCAAACACGTCTCTGACGATATCGGTGTAAGCCCCTTCCGGATGGCTGATATTCACCGGCCAGTCGTAGGCCGGCTGGTCGTAGGCCATGTAGCTGGTCGTGGTCACCTGCCCCTTCGGATTAGTCACCCTCGTCTGGAACCCGTTTAAGTACTGCGTCAGCGTGGTAAGCACGTTGTTTGGGGCTGCCAGTTCGCTGTCCTGGCTTACCGCAGTCACCCGTCCAAGTGCGTCATAGCTGGTCCAACTGCCAGTAGTGGGGTTGTCGACCGTACTGGGATACGAGGCGAAAGTCACCCGTCCGTCGTGATCGTAGGCAAAGCGTTGGAAGCGCTGAGTAGCCGGAATATCTGCGTCGTCATACTCGCGCACCACCAACGGGCGCCATAGCGCATCGAAGTAAGTGATCTTGTAAGCGTTACCCGTGCTAACCGTTTGCCGCCAATGACCGGCAGGAACGCCGTACTCCGCCGTGGTAACCGGCTCAAAAATCTGCGCTGTAGCGTTCCAATCGGATGTATCGCATGCACCCCACTCGGTGATCGGCGGCTGCACTTCAGAGGTATAGACAACCCGAGCAGGCCGTCCCATTGGATCGTACTCGTAGCACGTCCTCGCTCCGGCTTCATCTATATGGGAATAAATAAGACCTTCGGCGTTAACTGCCGCCCTCTCTGTTGTGCCGTCCGCATATTCAATAGATTGGGGAATTCCCCGCATCCAGGCGCGAAATATCGTGCGATTATTGTTGCCGTCCAGAACGTGAGAGATGGTGCCGTCACTCGTATAATATCCAATCGTCTGCTGAAGCTTGCCGAAAGCATATGTCTTGGTCGGACTTGCTTTCCATGCGTACTCTGTCCGAGAAGTCTCAGTGCCATTGGTGGTGGTGCGCTTGACCTGACCGAGCACCCATAGGGAAAGGTCATCGTGGTACTCGATCGTCTCTGTCTTGCTGTAAGTTTGGGCCTGCGAGACCAAGGGCAACGCCAGTGTTAGCGTGTACAGCAGCAACCCAAGCATCGGCCGTCGTGCATAAATCATCGCCTAGTCCTCGTGTTTAGTAGAACGGAGTTCGAGAATGTTGCAGCTTATGGAGCTGGCGAACTACTTCTAGTGACACTGGTAGGTCTGGCTAAACTGTCGAGACAAGGCGCAGCACCGGTATCGGAGCAGTTGTTGTTGACAGCCCATTTGAACAGGGTGGATTGCACGATTTTTGTCGAGCTCAGTTTGGGCCGCATAAACGCTTGCGCATACCTGTTATTGGCATCGGGGTGATAACCGATGAGTTTTGGAAAGCCGGGGGTTGATGTTCCAACCGCGTATACATTGGTCTCATTAAGCGAGGTCTGCTGATTGGCGGTGCGGGTGTGGGCTAATAGCAAGCCTTCATCCACGCCAAACGTATTCCCAAATGTATAGTTATCGAAGGCGCCTTCCGGGTCGAGCACCTTGGTTCTGGAACTACCGGCAGCCATCGGTGCAAAGCCAATGTCAGACTGATAGTGATATTTCCAGATCGCCGGCAGCAGGCCTGAGCCAGTGATTTTCTTGCCGGTCAGGGCGAGTTGATAGTCACCTAGAAAATAACGCGGGGCGGTAGATGGCCTCGTGGTGCTCGGGAGATATGCCCCGGTTTGATAGCACGATTCCGGCACACCTGAGCGTCCTAGCATAACGCCGTCCACCCGGAATACTGCCCGCGCTCCAGAAGGCGCCTCTACCGTATATCCCGTGAAATCAGTATCGCCAACGGCGGTAGCGTCCGGATTGACGTGCTGGGTCCAGGTCAGGTCATAGCAGGGGCCAAAGATACTCAGTTGAAGATCACCGCGTCGGGCGGGAGGGTATGGATGTGAATCGCCCGAGTATCGCCAACTGGATGAATCTGGATTACGAACTTCAGACAAATTAATCAGCACTTGCACGGGCACTGTCGTAGTAGGTTCGGCGTAGATGTATGACCACGTACGTCCATTGGCAGTAACCGTACTTATGCGGCCGTCGATGTATCCAATGTCAATAACCCTGCCATCGCTCGATTGAATCTTATCGAGCTTTACCATCTCATTACTCTTGTTTGAATACGAGTAGGCAACCCAATTGCCAAATCTATCCTCTATCCGAGTTGGATACAGAGCTAGAGTCGCTTGCTGTAAAACAACCTCATCAGCTTGGTAATCGCAGCCATAGGGTGAACCACCGCACGGAATTAATTGAGTCGATTTCGAAGGCAAGTTGCTTTCCAGCGCTATCCAATCAAACCAGTATTTGTTTCCGTCGGGACGGATAATCAGATATCCCTCTCCCTGACCGAAAATTCGCTCTTCGGCAAGGGGACTTGCGTCGTTCTTATTCTTCAGCACCGCAATGCATGAAGCCACATCTTGGCTTGAGGTGATCCAGAAATAGGGCCCGCCCGTAGATGGAACAGGCATCAACCCACTGTTATAGAGAAGCAGTCCGGAACTCCCATCCGGATACTGAACGGTTGGCGGATTCCAGAACATGTGCGCTCTAAAAGTTTCTGGGTACTGCGAGCTTGGAGGAGGCTCTATCTGGTAGGAAGTCGCAATGGAACAGTTTTTGGTAGGCCTGCTTGCGTCCCCGCTTATCCACCCAACCAGTGCGTCGAATGTACCTTGGATTTTCGGCAGTCCAATAGCCCAGTCGCCCAAGCGAGTCGCTGGATAGGTGAAAGTCGAACCACTGAGTTGTTTTTTTGAGTCTGTTGCAACGAGTGTTCGCCTGAACTCGACCGCGAGATCATCATTCCCGACTAAATCTACGTCGACTACGTTGAATGAAAGCGAGCCACTTTCGAGGCTGTGCTGTTCCCCAAACTGATTTCCTGCAGTTATATTGTTGCGATCCTGGCGTTTCAGCAAAGTATCGTAACGAAGATCAACCCCTTGCAGGCTCGACTGAGCAAAACATGGCACGGAAGCGACTAATGCGCCGAGACCAACGAAACATAGAACACCCGTCCACTTGATTGATCCATGAGTTTTAAATTTTGTTGAGCTATTTTTCATGACTTTCCTTAGTGTGGCGTCCCAGAGATAACCCTGCCGAATCGGGCGAGATTGGCGAGTACTGAGTCCATCAATGTGGCCCAAGCGAATAGTTTTGTTTCTCAATCTCCCAGGAACGTCGAGAGATACAGGCTTGCCAACCTGTTTCTCTCATCGGAAAATTCACTCTGCCCCTATTGCCGACTTTTAACGCTCTGGCTGCCCTTGCTGCCCCTGTATTCGTAGACAAGCGAGATGACCCCGCCACTTCGCATGCTGGGGTGGCATTAGATTGCTCCCCATCCCCGAGAACCCAGCCACGGCCGGAATTCTCAGATGGATATACCTTGCTATTGAGCTGGAAGCAATTACCTCCACGCAAGTGATAGCTTGATCACACCAAGATGAGGCGTAGCCCGGGTATTTGGGTGTGCCGGTGTGAATTATTTACGTTGTTGTAACCGGGCGGACTCGGAACGATGGCGGGGGCAGGGCTCCGAGGAAGGACTTTTTCCACCGCTCGCGCCGAGAGGGTGGCTGAGTTGGAGGGCAACCACGGACCTCTGCCCCGGTACGTCGCCCCATTCGGTTCGGAGCATCTACTGGATTGCGGGAGCTACTTTTCCGGCTTCAACAATTCAAGAAAGGCTTCCTGCCTTCGGGGCGATAGTGCCCGATAGCGAGTGAGCAACGCCCGCTCTTGAGGATTACGGGCCTTTAGCTCCGAGGTAGCCTCATTTTCATGACGAGGCCCGCTGCCGCCCCCTACTCCGCAGACCAACTCATCTAAAGAAAGCCCAAGCGCATGACGGAGTTCTGGAAGAACCCGGAAGCTCGGTGTCTCTCGCCCGTTCTCCCAAGCCGACACGGATGCTTTCGTAAGCCCGACCGAAAAGCCAAGTTGTTCTTGCGTCAAACCAGCCGCAATACGTGCCGCCCGAAGCCTGTCTCCAAAGCTCTTCATATCCTATAGGCCAATAGAAGTCGGCCCACCAAAATATGGCGAGTCCACACATCTGTCGTGTGGCTATGCCATACTCTATTGGTACTGATATTCCATACTACATTTGTACGGACTTACAGAACCAGTCAGACGGGGAGCGTGTATGCAAGAAGCTACTTATGCCTTCTAGCCAGTGTCTACAAGGGGAGACAACAGCGCGCACGCAGATAAGCCGGCCAACTTATGGGGAATGAAAATGAAAAGGATACCTACCGCACTCCTCCTTGCTGCAAGCCTTACGAGCTGCGGCGGAGATCAGATGACTAGCAGCGATATTAGAGAAGGCGCGCCGACGTTGAATGAGGAGGAAGCAGTCGTGTTCAAGGCTTTCCCTGATCCCCAAGGATTCGTTCGAACGTGGAATCTCTTGCACGGCGATAACGTAATAGACGGCCAGTTCGACCAGTCCAAGAGCATGTCGTCGATTCGGTTGGCAGATGGCCTAACGCGCATAACCTACATGACGGCGACTCATCCCAAGATCGCGGGGGCAAGCTTCAGCATCCATCCGCGCATTCATCCGTTCACCGGTGCAATGCCCCCCGGCACGGACGAGGAAATGATGTCGAGCGCGATGTACGAATCGTGTACCCATCTCTTCTCACTGTTCGTACCAACCGAACGAAGCTCAGAGTTGACCGAACAAATCATGTCAGATGTCTTTGCTGAGCAACGAGAAGTAGAAGCTTTCGGTTACAACTTCTATTACAACGAAGGATGCTGGGTTAGCAAAAAGGGTACGGGGATATTTCGGCAGGAAGGCCAGTCGAATGAACGCGCCCATGCAACCAATGAGCTTCAATCGCTGAAGCAAGAACAGGACGCCAGAATTGCAGCAATCCGGGGCATGGCATCAAGCAGTGCTGAAACTGTTGCTCCCATAAACGCTAACACGGTCACCTCACCCAAAAAGGTTCTGTCGGACGGCCCTGCGAAGATACTGTCAGCGCCACCGGCGAAGTATCCGCCCGCCGCCGCAAGGGCTGGTATCTCAGGTGAGGTAGAGGTGCAAATTGACCTCGACGGCTCTGGAAACGTTACGAACGTGTCCATTTCAAAATCGAGCCGTAATCGAGACCTTGATCGCTCCGCTATGGACGCGGTGAGGAAGTGGCACTTCTCCCCCAACATACTGGGCGGAGTCGGAGTGGCAGGGCGGATGCGCACTACCATCAGTTTTGATGTCAATTCAGCATCTGCTCCGGTTCCCAGCGTTGAGAGCAGCACGAGTGCAGAGACCGCGATTGCCGATGATACGACAGACGCAGCGGCGGAAGCCGACTAGGCCAGCATGCCATCGGCTGAGCTATTCCTACGGGACAAAGTGCAACCTATCTGCGCCCTAAGAGGACGCTACGACCACAGGAGTGAAGTATGCCTAGCGAAGTCACTGTAGAAATGTCTTTGCAGCCCTGCACAAATTGCGGGCATCCAATTAGCAGGGCTGCAACAGCCTGCCCTGCTTGCAAGGCATCTGCCAAGAAGATCGCCGAAGAACAGATTGAGGAAATAGCTTTCCCTCAGCCGCCTCAACTTCCCGGGACAGCAGTGGCACCTATGCCTAGTCAAAAGGAGGCGGAGATTCGTGAACGACTGCGCAAGCATCAGAGGCACTCGCATTTAACATGTCTTGAGTGTGGCTACAGTGGACTCATGGGTGTGGAGTCTGCCGTCGTTCCGTTCTACGCGTCTTGGTGGTTCGGCATCACAGTTGCGTTTGTACTAGCCTTCCTTGGTTCGCTTGGATTTGGCGCGTTTGGAGGCCTCAGCGGACTCGTCGTTTTGATCTTCTTCTTTTGGGCCACGCGCGGCATGGCGATTAAGCCGGTACTTCGTTGCCCTAGCTGCGACAGAGCCATTACCCCAACTGAGACTGGGCTTGTATAGCGCCGGGCAGGGATCACTCGATGTTCCTGACTTTCAGATTCTCAAGCACATAAAGGCTGCGGGATTGCCAGTGACCGTGCCACAGGAGCCAACCCGAGCAGGGGCCGGGATAGGGACGATGGTCCATTAGGACTCAGCGTCAAAGTCCTCGTATTGAGCCGAGCTAGATAGACCCTCCCCGTCAATGGTCATTCCCCCCGACTCTGGTAATCCTGCGAGGACTTCCATAAAGTTCGACGAGGTATAGGCCTCCCCAACTCGCAGGGCGTCTTGGTGCATTGGAACTCTGAATGGAACTACCAAACTCGGTTCAGAACCCGCACTCGTCAGTACCAACGCTCCAAGATGTCGCGACCTCGCGTCAAGGATGCTGGCCTCATAATTGTCAGAGATTTCCATGCCGTCAATTTTATCAATCACGGTGGAAATTACGTTCGCTTCGCCGGTCTGATTGTAGGAATCAATGATCAGCTTTCTGGCATTCTCATGCGTTATTGTGAATCCGACCGTCTGCCCACCTTGGGCAATTTGGTAATGCTGCAAGCCAGTGGCATGCAGCAGTTCCTTGATATCACTTACAAAGGGAAGCTCAGCAGTCTCTGCGAACGCAACGACAGGAAAGTTCTCGTGAACCTCAAGAGGACTCTCATATGCTCCAAAAGATACGATCGTATCTGAGAGAAAGTCCCCCAGCTGAGACGCAACTTGCTTCTGCATACCAGTTGGAATATCACGAAGTCGAGCCATCGGAAGCTACCTTATATTCATCCAAGTGACAGACCAACGCCCCTGCCCCAACCCATCTCTGAGATGGTCGGCAGTTACCCATCCCTCCATACCATATAGCACGGGTGCTGGGTCCAAGACATAGAACTTAGTTGCATCCGCGTTAACACCAGTGACGAGCACCACATGGCCGGACCTACCTGTCGTAATTCCGCACTGTACCGGACCGTCATTGAATATCTCACCAGCCAGTGCTTCAGCACTAATCGAGCTATTGACCTGCATAGCGCTGAACCCCAACGAATGCCAAAGTGCAGTTATCTTTGTGGCGGGAATTCCTTTGTCGCAATTGGGACCTGCAGGTCCGGAAATACAACATCTCTGAGAGAGCTGAACCGATGCGTGGTCACATTGCCCGGTAGCCCCGCCTCGTTCGCGCCGATCCTCGACCATAAAAGCACAAGCCGCCCAGCACCAGTTCTGAGCGCGTTGCGCCGCCAGCACAATGCCAAGTTGCGCTTGAGTTCCCCCAAAAATAACGAGTGGGTTCACGGCCAACGGAACAACTTCGTAGTTGGAGCTTCTCAACGGCATTTTCTTCTCCGTCAACTATGAAAACGTCTACTCAACTACACTCGTAGTAATGCTAATTTCTGAAGTAGTAGCTTTATGAAGCCGCCCTAGATCGAGGCTGGCCTTTTCCCCGAGACGAAACGCGTTGATACCTTGGAGTCCGTCTCCGGGCACAAGGAACGCAACGTTCACTAAGCCCGTGTAGTAAAGATGAGCCTTTCCATTCTTATTGAATAGGCGCGATGTGGTAATAACGTAGCCGGTAGGCTTTACTGCGGACACGTATAGCACGCCACCACCATCATTTATGGCTTTCGACATCTCGATAAGCAATGCTATCTGCGCGGCGGGAGATATCCCCGATTCACCCGGCTTTGAGAGCGCCGCCACTATCGTGTCCGTGGCCGCAATGAACTTTGCATATGGAGAATCCGCTTTGGAGTCACCTTGAGAAATTACGTTTCTCAGGCTAGATAGGCTTTGAAGACACTTTCCAAAATCGGATTTACTCTGCATGTATAGGTCAAGTCCATCGATGTAACCAGTTCCCAGCTTCTTTCTAATGGCGAGTTTTAGTCCAATCTCATTTGCATCCAGTTCGTTGCTACCGATGGAGTAATCAGTACGAAAGAGACCCACAAGACCCTCCACGGCGCCCGCTATGGCTAGCACGGAAGCCATCGTCAAGGAACCAAATGTCGCCTGTGGGTCCGGGGGACTCGAAGGACAATCAATTGACTGATACTTCGGATCGAGCTTTTTTGCGAGTTTGTTTCCTTCTAAAACCAAGTCTTCTACTTGCAGCTTCACCTGCTCAGCAGTGGAAATGAGTATCCCCAGATTTGGCCTTCCAGTAATTACCAGATTCTGAGGTTTCTTGATTGTCGTCGGTATGCTTATAAGTTTCGCGAGATTTTTGTAAGCATCTGGTTGCAACACCAACGCCATGTTTCCTAGTTTGTCGGCGTTCGTAATTGCTCCGGTTTTCGGTGTAGCTGGCTCACCGTAGCGAGCCTTGGCTTTCTCGTTACTTGCGTTCAACGCCTCAGTCTCTGTCGGCTTCTTATCTTCTGCGCGGGAATTCTTTGGCAACATGATTGTTAACGCCAATAGAGTCAGGATGGCTGCCATGGTTCTGGCAGGCGGATTGCATAACCCACAAGAAAGCCGGGCTGGCATAAGCATAAAAACTCCCCTTCATGTCGTTCGTCAGTAGGAGCGCCCCCCCAAAGCGCCGAATGAACCTTGTTCATTTGGACTGCATGGCAACAAACCCAAAACTGCCAGAAGTAGAGCGGTCTTCTCTGGCACTAAACTTGTGAACCGCCCCCTCTTAATGATTTCCGAGAGCTAATCTGCGCTCGCACCAGCTCCGCGGCGGCAACCCTCTGATGTCTCTCCACGTCATATTGCTACAGCTATATCAGCCCAGCCGCAACGTAAATAGTTCACACCTAAATGTGACCAGTCCGGACCTGTCCTGTCCAATAGTCGACAGCACAATGGTTCTACAACGAACCACGAGACGTTTCGCGCCTTGTCGAAGTGAACGAGGACCTTGCTCGCCTGCAAAATGCGCTAGCCAATCTATGAGATGCCGAGGCGGAGTTTCGCGGTTGAGCTGCACTCCATCCACCTATAGGCATCCTTGTGGATTGCCCCTGCTGAGCCGAAGTTCTGTTCTTCCTCAGATACCTCGCTGAAAGTGTCTGTCGCCGGCTTGCTACCTAGTCCGCTCAGGACTATGGTGGGTCCGCGGGATGGGGGCTGCTATGACGCGTTGCACAGCCATTATTGGCTGCACTCGATTTCTCAGGTTTATTTTCGCGGCTGCTGTACTGGCAGCGGTGACCGATGTGGCTGCTCAAGTGCACGTCAAGGGCTACACACGCAAAGACGGTACCTATGTGGCGCCCCATGTCAGAAGCTCACCCAACTCCACTACTAGCGACAACTACAGTACACGTGGGAACTACAACCCATACACCGGCAAGAAGGGGTCTATTAATCCTAATCCCGTGCCAGCATTCGCTCCCTACTATGTTCCAACTCCGTTACCGTATCTCGGAACCAGACCCACCACACTTGAAGAGTCGCGTGCTGCAACTACTTCGGACAGCGCCAGCGGTCAGCGTTCCGTTGAGTCTCTCGATCTCCGCGGCGGAGTAGTTCTAACAAACCGGCTGGCTGGGCTACTAGCCCTTCAGGAACAACTGAAAATCGCCATCGCCGCAGAGCGGTCAGCAATCGCTGCTCAGCAGCGCCGGGCGGTGATAGCCGACGACGCCGGCGGCGTGTGGAAGTGCATAGGATTTGACGGTGTTACTCACTACTTAGCCTATCCTCGCGCCGGGTGTGAACAGCTTTCTCCATCTCGCCCATCTGCGAATGCGGCCCCAACTACGCTGTCGTGGCAGACCAGTGGCACATTTGGAGGTTACCCATGCAGTGTTGATTGCAGTGGCCACGAGGCCGGTTACCAATGGGCCAATGACAACGGAATCACCGACCCCGACGACTGTACAGGCAATTCACAGTCTTTCATCGAAGGGTGCGAGACGTGGGTCGACGAGCAATAGCCCGTGAGGAAAAGACATGATTGATGTCACCAAAGGAGCCGACGCCACCAAGAGCAAGAAGTGGCCATGGGCCGCCGGGCTGCTAGCGGCCGCTTTTGGGGCCTTCTACCTGTTCTGCGGCTTCTACTCAGTGCAGCCTATAGGTGCGCTGCCAGAGGGCGTTACGGCCGTCGTATGGCGAGAGAGCGGCGAGCCGTTCTTCAACTCTGCCGATGCGTTGTGCCTCGAACGCGCCGACGGGGTTTCCCTCTTATGCAGGGGAATGGCCATGGCGCAGGCCCCAACCGACCGAATCATACTCCGCCTGCCTTACTGGCGATTCGCATACCTAGAATCCACCGATGGTCGAGAGTACGACCGTTAATAAGTCGCCGTAACCGGCAGCAACTCGTCTTCACCGCTCATTCCGAGGTATGTGGCGAGCTTAGCGTTGATGGCCCGGACGAAGTCTAGGACTGTGACACTGTGCTGGCCAGCCCCGTCAGGTTGCAGACAGGCAGCTATGGACAGCGCAGTGGCTTTCTCATCACTAGACATCAACTCGCAGTCCTTTATGTGCCCCGCATTGCAATGGATCAAGAATAGCTCGACGTCGGAATCCACATCGTTTGGCGCAGCGGGGGCACTTGATGTGTCGCGTGGGGTTTGCACGCTCTGTTTGAGACTGTTTTCCAGTAGTGCCAACTTCAATGGTTTAATCTTCATGCTGTACGATCCGTTGTGACAACCGACTTAGGCTTCGCCTGTCGGTAACTGCACACATGGCAGGACCACACCACGCCATGTGTACATAATTGATTACAAAGTGCTCCGCCAACCATGTACTGAGAGGCCACTAAGTAGTTCTGGTCTGTGTAGACCTAATTAGCTTGCTTTAGTGCTGACGCCGTAGCTGAGCTGCCGTTCGTGGCGGCATCACATTACAATCGATACCTTCCGGACGGATGAAAAACACGTTGTCACCGCGATTCCAGTCACTACACTGAAGTTCTTTAGTCAGGTAGCCGACTACCCAGTCGATGTTTTCTATCGGCTCGTTATATAGGCGGTCAGTGGCTGACATTTGACGCTTGCTGGCGTCACGCAATTTAAGGACGGCACTTGAGAAACAACTCTGGATGCTATTGTCGTCAGCGATTCCCGTAGGGCGTTGGAGCAGCAGATTGAAATGGAGTCGGCCCCGTAGGTCGCGACTCAACCTGTGTCGTTCTGCAACAACTGTCCCACGAAGTCCGCAGCCCTTACTCTTCCAACGAGGTCCCCACAAGGCTCGATTGAGAAAGCGGAGCAGTTGATCCAATGCCTCTGTTGACTGCCTATCGCTGTAAGGCCGTAGGAAGCTAAGCACAGCATAGTATTCATAGGGACCACCGGCTTTTATTACTTGCTCCCATGCCTCGTACGACTTGCTTATTTCCTTTTTGGCTAGCAGCGCTAGTTCAGCTAACTCATGTTCAAACCGACTTTCTCCGACCGGTACATCGTAGGCTAGCTCATCTAGAGCTACACAATTGTCGCCTGACACCCCGTCTTGTAGCTCCAACTGAGCTAGTTCTGTTACAGCTATGCTGCCACGTTCTTTTGAATAGTTTGATACCCGCTCCGCAATATTGCCCATGTCTGTTCTTCCTCAATTATATTGTCGCTTTTATGCACTCTCCTTTTTGTTGGATTGTCTCCAACAGTAAGTTACGAGGCTGATTGTTGGCGAGTGAACGCCGGTCTTGTCCACGAGACTTGCTCAGTGGATAGACATATTTATGGGAAGCTGCCTTAGAGCAACCTTGGACAGAAAGGCAACCGTTCAGCTTCACGCTGACAGAGACAATCACCAGCTCACGCCTGACGTCAATGCCAGACGTGAGCAGTGATGGCCTAGTTACGCCAGCGGGACGGCGATTGAAGTTCCCAGCGAACTCACAGACGACCTCCCGACGAGCGACGTTCTAGGAGTTGAGCGTACTCATGCAACGCTTCGTGAGTGAATCGTCGCAAGCGTCCTATCTTGATGGATCGCAGCTCGTTCTTTGCAATTGCCGTGTACAGATGCGTGTGAGATACCGCAACTGCAACTTTTGCTTCTTCAACCGTATACAGAATCTTGTTCTTAATCATTGCCATAATCCCCGTGCGGTGCCTGCTACTAGCGCGGCCGTTTACTTCTCCTCGGCACCCAGAGGCACACACTACGACACAGAGTTCGCAGTAGAAA
Organism: Pseudoxanthomonas sp. CF125; assembly: GCF_900104085.1. GTDB lineage: Bacteria > Pseudomonadota > Gammaproteobacteria > Xanthomonadales > Xanthomonadaceae > Pseudoxanthomonas_A. The sequence continues at coordinate 269,904 of NZ_FNLD01000001.1, read as the reverse complement.
AGCCTCTAAAATCCATTATGTTTATCTCCCATTTTTACTATGTTTTCGCGACCGCCTTCTTCTTCACCAATGACTCCACGGCTTTCATTCGATACTCCGGTGCCAAATGCGCATAATGCAAAGTCATGCTGATGCTACCGTGCCCCATCAAATCACGGACCGTATTCAGATCAACGCCGCTCATAACTAGATTGCTTGCGAACGTATGACGAAGATCGTGAAACCGAAACTTTTCAATCTTTGCTGCCTTGAGGACGGTTTTCCATGCTCGCTTGGGGTCTACGACTGGAAATGGTCGCTGTCCATTCGAACTAGCCCTATGCTTGACTAGGATCGATACGGCCTCAGAGTTGAGTTGGACGTGGCGGGTGGTCGCGGACTTAGCGTAGCCGGCATGGACAGTGAGCCGCTGCGCGGTCAGATCAATGGCGCTCCATTCCAACGTAGTTAACTCGCCCCTCCGCAGTCCCGTGTTCAGCGCTACGAGCACCATGGGCATCAGGTGATCCGAGAACCCGGTAATTTCCGCCAGCTTTGGCTGGCCTGTCGTATTCCGACGCTTGTTCGAACTTTTGATTGCTTCCTTGGCAGCCATTTCGCGATCACTCAGCGCTTTCCTTAGTCGACTTTCCTCATCGTGAGTGAGGTATCGAATATGGTTATCTGAAGACTGCTTTAGCTTCTTTAAGCGAGCAAGCGGATTACTGTCTATTAACCCCCAGTGCACCGCCTGCCCAAGTGCGGCTCTGATGCGATCCATATCACGATTGACGGTGGAGGACGCCCTGCCCTGCTTCAGTCTGCTGGCAGCAAAACCAGACAAGACATTTTTGTCGATGTCGGCGAGATTCTTAGAGTTTAGGAAAGAGAATTGAAGTTTGAGTGCGGCCAGTGTCGCCCCGCCAGCTTTATGCGCCTCACGAATGTAGGGGCCGTACTTTTGCTCTACGAATTGTCCCCATGTTTGTATTTTTGGCGATGTTGACGGTTTTATTGAGCCGCTCTCTTGCACCTCCCCAAGTAGCTTGATTGCTTTTAAGCGCGCACCCTCTAGCGTCATCGCGCCTCGCGGCCCTATTGCGGTGGACTTCCCCCTCTTCCAGTGCAGTTCGTAAGTACCCTTCCCGCTGGTTAACACCCGCAGAGCAAGCCCCGGCACTTTCGAATCCCAGAGACGATATGGCTTGTTCTGGGGACGCGCTGTCTCAACTAGCTGCTTGGTAAAGTTTTGACGCGTCGTTTTCGGCATGGTGTGTCAACAAGATGTCTGCAAAATACAGAATATCATTGGATATGGCTGCCTCCAACTACCTTGGTATATAAAGGTTCTAGCGATATGTCAGTGCACGGAGGCCAGTGACCTCTACGTTCGGGACGTAGAGGTCGCAGGTTCGAATCCTGTCTCCCCGACCAGGAAGACCAATAACCGGCCCCGCGCCGGTTTTTTGTTGCCCTCAGGGCAGGTTGCGGGTCTGGCCGCTGCCGCGCACCACGAAACGCTCCACCGTCAGCGCCTCCAGCCCCATCGGGCCGTAGGCATGCAGGCGGGTGGTGGAAATGCCGATCTCGGCGCCCAGCCCCAGCTCGCCGCCGTCGGAGAAGCGCGAGGAAGCGTTCACCATCACCACCGCCGAACGCAGCGACTGCACGAAACGCTCCGCATTGCCTTCATCGCGCGTGGCGATGACCTCGGTATGGTCCGAACCGTAGCGGCGGATATGGGCGATGGCATCGTCCAGACTGTCGACGACCCGCACGGCTATCACCAGATCGAGGAATTCGGCAGCGTAATCTTCCTCGCTGACCGGCTTGGCTCCCTGTATGAACTCCCTGCTGCGCGCGTCGGCCCGCAACTCCACTCCACGCTCCGCCAGCGCCGATGCGGCGGTGGGAATGAAATCGCCGGCGACATCCACATGCACCAGCAGCGTTTCCAGTGAGTTGCAGGCGCTGGGGCGGGAGACTTTGCCGTCGATCAGCAGGCGCAAGGCGAGGTCCGGATCGGCGCTCGCGTCCACGAAAAGATGGCAGACGCCCTTGTAGTGCTTGATGACCGGCACGCGCGCATGTTCGGCAACGAAATGGATCAGTCCCTCGCCGCCGCGCGGAATGGCCAGATCGATGATGTCGGTCAGTTGCAGCATTTCCAGCATGGTTTCCCGGCGCAGATCGGTGACCAAGGTCAACGCCGCATCCGGCAATCCGGCTTCGCGCAGCGCGCGCTTCAGCGAGGCGGCGATGGCGGTATTGGAATGAATGGCCTCGGACCCGCCACGCAGGATCACGCCATTGCCGGCCTTCAGGCACAGGGCAGCGGCGTCGGCGGTGACGTTGGGCCGCGCCTCGTAGATCATCGCAATCACCCCCAGCGGGGTGCGCACGCGCTCGATGGCGATGCCATTGGGCCGGGTTTCCCTGCGGGTCACCTGTCCGACCGGATCGGGAAGTCCGGCAACCTCGCGCAATGCGTCCGCAATGACCGCCAATGCTTTGCCGTCCAACTTGAGCCTGTCGAACATGGCGCCGCCGATGCCTTTGGCCGTAGCGGCGTCCAGATCCTTGCGATTCGCTTGCAGAATCGGAGCTTCATCCTCTTCCAGCGCCGCGGCCATCGCGCGCAGCAGATCGTTCTTCGCGGAAGTAGGAAGCTGCGCGACGTATCGTGCGGCGTCGCGGCAGGCTACGGCTTGGGATCTGATGTCGCTCATGTATGCATTCCTGTTTTACTGGCCATCAGCGTATTTTTTGTAGGAGCTGCGCAAGCTGCGACCGGAAGAACAAACCTCCCGGCAAGCATCCGGAAACTCATCGACCGAGGTCGCAACTTACGCAGCTCCTACAGCAGCTCCTACAAAAGCACCAGATCGTCTCGGTGAATCACGTTTTCGCCGTAGTTGTAGCCGAGTATGGATTCGATGTCCCGCGAGTGCCGACGTGCGATGCGCCGGATATCGACGGCCGAGTATTGGCAGACGCCGCGGGCGATGCCGTGGTCGCCGTTTTCGTCGCGCAAACGCACTTCGACCATGTCGCCGCGCCGGAAATCGCCTTCCGCGGCGACCACGCCGCCCGGCAGCAGCGAGGCGCCCTTCTCGCCCATCGCGCGCGCCGCGCCCGCGTCCACGATCACTCCGCCCGCCTCCAGCGGCACGTTGCGCAACCAGTATTTACGCGCCGCCACGCGGTTCTGCGCGGGGCGGAAGCGGGTGCCATGAAAGCGGTCGTTGGCCAGCGCACGCACGGTCTCGGCGCGGGTGCCGTTGAACAGGAAGGTCTCGATGCCCGCTGCCGCCGCTTTCGCAGCCGCTTCCAGCTTGGTGCGCATGCCGCCGGTGCCACTGCTGCTGCCGGCATCGCCAGCCATGGCGAAGAATTCCGGCGTCAACGCCTCCACGTCCTCGATGGGCCGGGCGTCGGTATCGACACGCGGATTGGCGGTGAAGAAGCCATCGATATCGGTGGCGACGAACAGGACATCGGCATCGACCAGCGCGGCGATGACCGCGGCCAGGTTGTCGTTGTCGCCCAGCTTCAACTCGTCGACCGATACGGTGTCGTTCTCGTTGATCACCGGCAATGCGCCCAGGGCCAGGAGCTCGTTAAGCGTGGCCCGCGCATTGAGGTAGCGCCGGCGGTTGCGCAGGTCGTCGTGGGTCAACAGCACTTGCGCCACGGGCCGTTCGAAGAAACGCTGCCACAGCCCGATCAGCTGCGCCTGGCCGAGCGCCGCCAGCGCCTGGCGCTCGGCCATGGCCGCACCGGCATGCGCCTTGCGATGGATCACCGCCCTGCCCGCAGCGACCGCGCCCGAAGACACGATCACCACTTCCCTGCCCGCAGCCAGACTGGCGGACACGAACTGCGCCAAGCCCAATGCGTGACGCGGGCTCAAACCTTCGCCTTCGGCCGCCAGCAGACTGCTGCCGACCTTGAGTACGGCGCGGCGCCAGGCAGGCAGGGTTTGTTCGGCGAAGGCGGACTCGGTCGCGTTCATTGCATGGGGCTCAGCGGGCGTTCCATTCGTAGACGGTCAAGGTAGAGGAATCCGAGGTGGCCAGCGGATCGTCGGCGGCGATGGCCAGCGCTTCGGCCAGCGTGTCCACGTTCAGCACATAGGCACCGCCGCTCTTGTCGCTGAAGCCCCCGGTCATTTCCAGCTTGCCGGCCAGACGCAAGCCGTCGAGGAATACCAGGTGCGGCGCCACCACAGCCTCGCTGAAGTCCGGCTTGCGCATTGCCATCACCAGGTAACGATTTGTTTTTGGCCTGTCGGACATCGGTATCCCCAACGTAGGAGCGACGTAAGTCGCGACTGGAACATCGGTTTTCAACAACACTTATTCGCGACTTACGTCGCTCCTACGCCCGCTTGCTCAGGGATTCCCATCGCTTACGCAATTCATCCAGGCGCAAGTCCGCCGCGGCGCCTGGCGACACGCGCGCGGCCAGGCTCGACTCCGGGGTGCGCCCTGTCCCGGCCTGGTCTGCGGACGCCGCCGCCGCGCGATAGGCTTCGCGGAACGGCACGCCCGCGGCGGCCTGTTCCACCGCGACATCGGTCGCGTACATGCCCGAATCCATCGCAGCGCGCATCCGGTCCTGGCGCCATTCCAGGTTCGCCAGCAGGTCCGGCAACAGCTCCAAGGCCGGCAGACCGCGACCGAATCCATGGAAGATGGCGCCCTTGCTACCCTGCAGATCGCGGTGGTAGCCGGACGGCAGCGACAGCAACTGTTCGATCTCGGTGCGCGCCGCCGCAACGCTCGCGTGGGTGGCGCGCATCAGTTCGATCACATCGGGATTGCGTTTGTTCGGCATGATCGAACTGCCGGTGGTGTACTGCGCCGGCAGCGAGACGAAACCGAATTCGGCGCTGGTGAACAGCGACAGGTCCCAGGCCAGTCTGCGCAGATCCAGCGTGGCGCTACCGAGTGCTTCGAGCGCCGCCATCTCGAATTTCCCGCGCGAAAGCTGCGCGTAGATCGGGCTCACCTGCAGGCGCGCGAAATCCAGCGCCTTCGTGGTGTGGTCGCGGTCCAGCGGCAGGTTGACGCCATAGCCGGCGGCGGTGCCCAGCGGATTGGCATCGATCAAGCGATGCGTGTCGTCGGCGCGGACGGCGTTGTCGATGAAAGCTTCCGCCCAGCCTGCCCACCACATGCCTGCGGACGAAACCACCGCGCGCTGTATGTGCGTGTAACCCGGAATAGGGAGGTCCTTCTCGGCTTCGGCGCGGTCCAGCGCGATTTTTGCTATCCGGCGACTCAGTTCCGAGACACGCGAGAGTTTCTCTTTCAACCACAGGCGCGTTGCCACCAGGATCTGGTCGTTGCGGCTGCGGCCGGTGTGGATCTTGCGGCCGGCGTCGCCCAGGCGCTCGGTCAGGCGCGATTCGATGGCCGAATGGCAGTCCTCGAAGCGTTCGTCGAGCACGAAGGCGCCGCTGCGGAAATCTTCGGCCAGCGTATCCAGTTCGCGCTGCAGTCCGGACAACTCGTCGGTCGAGAGAATGCCGATACGCTGCAGGCCTTCGGCATGCGCCTTGCTGGCGGCGATGTCGTGCAGGAAGAATTCGCGGTCCAGGATCACGTCGTCGCCGGCCAGGAACTTCTGGATGCGCGCATCAACGGTCACGCCGGGCTTCTGCCACAACAGGTCGCTCATGCGTCTTCTCCCAAGGGAATGCTGGTGTACTCGTCGAAACCTAAGGCCAGGTTGAGGTTCTGCATGGCCTGCGTCGCTGCGCCTTTGAGCAGGTTGTCGAGCGTGGCCACCACCACCACCCGCTTGCCGCCCGGCGCCACCGTGAAACCGCCGATCTCCACACCGTGCTTGCCGGCGATGTGGCTGACCCAGGGTGCTTGGTCGAGGATGCGGATCAGTGGCTCGCCCGCATACCGCTGCCGATAGAGATCGCGGATGGCTTCCACTTTAATCGGTTGATCCAGCCACAGATTGACGGTCATGGTGATGCCGCGGAAGTGCGGGGCCACGTGCGGCATGAACTCCACCGGCACTCCCAGATGGCGGGAGACCTCGCGCTCATGCATGTGGTCGGTCAGCGCGTAGGGCATCAGATTGTCGCGCAGCTTGTCGGTGTCGTTCTTGTCCGAAGGCGTGGTGCCGGCTCCCGAGTACCCGGAAACGCCGAAGCATTGCGGCGGCCCCGCCAGGCGGTCGAGCAAAGGCGCGATGGCAAGCTGCATGGCGGTCGCGTAGCAGCCCGGGTTGCTGATCCGTTTCTGCCCCGCATAGCTTGCTCGGGTAAGTTCGGGAAGACCGTAGTACCAGTCTTGGTTGAAGCGGTAGTCGGCCGACAGGTCCACGATCAGCGTATCGGGCGCCTGTGCCTCCAGCGCCGCGACGATGTCGCCTGCCTTGCCGTTGGGCAGCGCCAGGATCACCGCATCCACGCCGCGGGCGGCGACCTCCTCATGGCCAAGGTTCTCGTAACGAAGCTCGCCGACGAAACCGTCGATATGCGCACTGACGGGCTGCCCGGCGAGTTCCCGCGAAGACACGAACGCCAGCTCCAGTTGCGGATGCCGGGCGATGAGGCGGATCAGTTCGGCGCCGGTATGCCCGCGTGCGCCGACCAGGCCGACGGTCTTACTGGCCATGCGGACGATCTCCTTGTTGCAGCTTGTGGAGCAGATTGCTTTTCACCCCCGGCCATTCGCTGCCGAGAATGGAGAACACCACCGTGTCGCGCAGGCTGCCGTCGGCATGGCGGCGGTGGTTGCGCAGCACGCCGTCCTGCTTGGCGCCCAGGCGGGCGATGGCAGTGCGCGAAGCGTGATTGAACCAGCTCGTTTCCAGATAGACCGAGGCACAACTCAGGTTCTCGAACGCATGGGTGAGCAGCAGCAGCTTGGCCTCGGTATTCAAACCCGTGCGCTGCACCCTTGGCGCATACCAGGTGTAGCCGATGCTCAGCTTGGGCACCGACGGATCGACGTCGTAGAAGCGCGTGCTACCGACCACCGCGCCTTCGGCGTCGCGGACCACGAACGGCACTTCCAGGCCCTGGGCGTGCTTCTGCAGCGCCGTGGCGACCCAGGCCTCCGCGTCGGCCGCCTTGGGCACGTTGGTGTACCAGAGCTCGGAGAGCGCATCGCCTTGCAGGGCCAGTCGCAGCCCGGCGGCATGTTCGATGGCCAGCGCTTCAAGGGAAACGTGGCGACCTTGCAGGCGCGGCGCCTGCCAGTTGGCGGGAAGTGGCTGCAGACTCATCTCAATCCACCAGCGTGGGCACGCGCGTGCGGCAATGCGCCACGCAGCGCTCGATGTCGGCGAAATCCTCGATGCCGTACCAGAACACCTTCCACTTCTCCTGTTTGTAGCAGCCGTCGGATTCGGCGTAGTAGAAGATATTGACCTGGTTGTTGTGGCGCGAGCGCCAGAACAGCTGCGGATTCTCCTCGCGCATCACATGCCAGACCGCGCGGCCCAGGCCTTCGCCCTGGGCGTCGTCCAGCACGGCGAACTTGTCCAGGTAGGCGAAGCCTTCCTCACGGGTGAGGATCAGTGCGGTGCGGTAGTTCTCACTGATGTAGATACGGTATGGCGTGGTCTTTTCGAAATAGTCCGCGACCAGTTTGCGGCCGAAGCTGGATTCGATCAGCACGCGCATCCGTTCGAGATCCACCCCTTCCCACGAATCGAAGCGCAGCACGCGCTCGCCGCGGCGCACCAGGGTGCCCGAACCCCGGTGGGTGAACAGCTCCTTGGCCAATTCCGCCGGCTTGGTGATCGATACCGACGAAGTCAACGGCAGCTTGTCCAGCAGATCCTTGATCTGCTCGATCTTCACCCGCATGCCGCCGTTGATCCACGGCTGCGCCATCAGCTCGTCGTACTCGGTGGACAGGTTGATCGAGTCGATCACCGCGCCCTTGTCGTCCAGCAAGCCGCCGGTGCCGGTGAGGAAGATGATCTTGTAGGGCTGCAGCACCTGCACCAGTTCGTTGGCGGCGAAATCGGCGTTGATGTTGAGGATCTGCCCGCCCACCGTCTCGCCCAGGCTGGCGATGACCGGAATGGAGCCGGCTTTGAGGCTGGCTTCGATCGGCGACTGGTTGATGCGCTTCACTTCGCCGACCAGGCCGTAGGTCTGCTGGTCCTTGTATTCGGCTTCGAATACGCCCGAAACGATCGAAGTCGCGCGCGCCCCCGATTCCTGCAACGCTTCCACCAGCGCCAGATTCTGCTGCAGGAACACCTTGCGCACGATGGCCAGCACTTCCGGCGTGGTCACGCGCAGTCCATCGACGGTCTGCTTGACGATGCCGGCCGCAGTCATTTCCTCATCCAGCTGCGGACCTGCGCCATGCACAACGATGGGCGTAAGCCCTACTTCCTGCAGGAACGACAGCGACGAAGTCAGCGCTTCCAGGTCGTCGCGCAGCACCGCGCCGCCCACCTTGACCACGGCGAAGCGTTTGGCGTCGAGCTGCGAAAAACGCTTGACATACTGCGAGATCTCCTTCGCGCTGGCCATACTGGACAGCAGGCGGATGATGGTCTGCCGGGTCTGTTTGTGCGATTCCATTGTTCTATTCGGTTCCGAAAATGCGCTGCACCGTGGCGGCGTAATGTTGAAGTTGTTCGAGCGACACCCATTCGTCGGCGGTATGCGCCTGGGCGATGTCGCCCGGCCCGTACACCAGCGCGGTCAAGCCGGCGGCGGAGAACAGCGAGGCCTCGGTCCAGAAATCGACGGCGTTGCCGACCGGCAGGCCCAGTTCGTCTGCCAGGTCGCGCGCCGCAAGCCGTCGTTCTTCTGCGCGCGCCACGTCGCCCGAAGGCAGCGATGGTCCGCTGAAGGTCTCTTCGTACTCGGCCAAAGCGTCGGCATTGGCCAGCTCGCGGAAACTCGCATGCAATACTTCCGGGTCCTGCGAAGGCAGCGGACGGAAACCGAAGCGCACTTCGGCGCTGGGCGCAATCATGTTGGCCTTGATCCCGCCTTCGACCCGGCCGATGTTGAAACGCAAACCGGTCAACCCGCCGAAGCGGAGGTGGTGCTGGGACTGCACGAAATCCAGCGCCGAGGTGCCCCAGCGCATGGCGTTGTGCACGGCGCTGAGGGACAGCGCGTTCTCCGCCGACGCATGCCCGGCCTGGCCCTTGAACGCCATGCGAACCGCGCTGATGCCGCGATGGGCAAGCACGGCCTGGCCTTGGGTGGGCTCAGCGATGATGGCTTCGGTGAAACCGTGGTCGCGCGCCAGGAACGCGGCGATGCAGCGCGGATCGTTGGCTTCTTCGTCGCTGCTGAACAGGAAAGCCGCATCGCCTTCGGTGACCTGGGCCACCGCGATCAACGCAGCTGCGGCGCCCTTGATGTCGCAGGCGCCCAGACCGATGGCGCGGTCGCCGACGACACGCAGTTTCAGCGGATCGGCCGTCCAGGCAGGAGACGAAGGCACCGTATCGAGATGCACATTGAACAAGCGCCTGGGCTGTCCGCGCACCGCGAACAGCGAAACCGCGCCGGCGCCGTGGTCCACGACCTCGACCTGGAAGTCAGGCAAGTGCGCACGGATATAGTCGAAGATACCGCCCGTGGTGATGGCGCGCGGCGGATTGCGGGTGTCGTGGGACACCAGCGCTTCGAGGTGTTTGAGAACGGAGTTCAGCATTCGGGAGTTGTGCCTGTTATCGGTAAACCTTCGTTCGTCATTCCAGCGCAAGCTGGAATCCATTTGCTCTTGCTATTGCACTTCGACCTGCTGGCCACGGCAAAGTCAAAATGGATCCCAGCTTGCGCTGGGATGACGGCGTCGTGCTCGCTGATGTCGTCAACGGTTGATTTCAGCCCACAGCGTCGAGCTCATCCCGAACAGCTTGATGAAGCCTTCCGCCTCCTCCACGCCCCAGTCGGCCGACTGCGCATAGGTGGCGCCCTTGGCGTGCAGCAAGTGCGGCGACTTCACCGCCACCGCATCGACGCGGCCGCCACGGGTTTCCAGCACCACTTCGCCATTGACCGTGGCCTGCGACGATGCCAGGAAAGCCTCAAGGTCGGTCTTGATGGGATCGTGGTAGAAACCTTCGTACACCACTTCCACCCACTTGCGCGCCACTTCCGGCTTGAAGCGGTTCTGCTGCTTGGTCAGCACGGCCTCTTCCAGCGCGCGATGCGCGGCCAGCAGCGAGATCAAACCCGGCGCTTCGTACACGATGCGGCCCTTCAGGCCGATGGTGGTGTCGCCGGTGTACATGCCGCGGCCGACGCCATAGTGCGCGAACAGGCTGTTCAATTTCGCCAGCAGCTTGGCGCCTTCCATCGGCTGCCCGTCCAGCGTCACCGCCTCGCCGTTCTTGAAGCCGATCGTGACCTTCAACGCCTGCTCCGGCCATTCGCTGCGCGGCGCGCACCAGCCGCGCGCACCTTCGCCCGGGGCTTCCCACTTGTCGATCTCGCCGCCGGACAGGGTCACGCCCAGCAGGTTCTCGTTGATGGTGTAGGCCTTCTGCTTGGCGCGCACGCCGAAGCCGCGCGCTTCCAGATACTCCTGCTCGTAAGCGCGGGTCTGGGTGTGCTCTTTCTGGATTTCGCGGATGGGCGCGACGATCAGATAGTCGCCGGAAGCCTTCACCGCCAGATCGAAACGCACCTGGTCGTTGCCCATGCCGGTGCAGCCGTGGGCGATGGCGTTGGTGCCGAGCTCCTTGGCGCGCGCCAGCGCGGCGTCGACGATGAGATAACGGTCGGACACGAGCAAGGGATACTGGCCCTGATAACCCTCGCCCGCCCACACGAACGGCTTGACGAAGCCTTCCCAGATGGCGGGACCGCCATCGACGGTGACGTGGCTGGCGGCGCCCAGTTCGGCGGCGCGCTGTTCGATGTAGGCGCGCTCTTCGGCATCCACGCCGCCGGTGTCTGCGAATACGGTGTGCACGGCCCAGCCCCGCTCCTGCAGGTACGGAATGCAGAAACTGGTATCCAGGCCGCCGGAGAAGGCGAGAACGATGTCTTTGGGACCGGGATTCGGGATTCGGGATTCGGGATTTGAAGCAGGCTGTTGCGACATGAGGGGTAACTCTCTATAGATGAAATTTGAAGGCGTAGGGTGCGGGTGCGAATCACCAATCCCGAATCCCTAATCCCGGGCGCTCACCAGCGCGGCCATGATGGCCTTCTGCACATGCAGGCGGTTCTCCGCCTCATTGATAGCGATGCATTGCGGCGAATCCATGACGGCGTCGGTGGCTTTGACGTTCCGGCGCAGCGGCAGGCAATGGCTGAAGATGCCGTTGTTGGTCAGCGCCATCTTGCGTTCGTCGACGATGAAGTGCTTGTACTGGTCGCGGATGGGTTTCTCCGGCTCCCAGTTGCCGAAGTACGGCAACGCACCCCAGCTCTTTGCGTAGACGACATCGGCGCCGGCATAGGCGCTGTCGGTGTCGTGGCTGACGCGCAGCGAGCCGCCGTTTTCGGCCACGTTCTGTTCGGCCCAGCCCATGTAGCGTTCGTCCAGCACGTACTCGGGCGTGGGGCACAGCAAAGTCACGTCCATGCCCATGCGGGTGGCGATGGTCAGGGCCGAGTTGGCCACGGCGGTGTTCAGCGCCTTGGGGTGGTAGGTCCAGGTCAGCACGTACTTCTTGCCGCGCAGGTCATGAGTGCCGAAATGTTCCTGCAGGGCCATCACGTGCGCCAGCTCCTGGCACGGGTGGGTGATGGTCTCCATGTTGATCACCGGCACCGGCGAATACTTGGCGAAGCTCTTCAGCACGATGTCCTGGCGGTCGTAGGACCAGTCGACGAACTTCGGGAAGGCGCGCACGCCGATCAGGTCCACGTAGCGGCCCAGCACGCGGGCGACCTCGGCGATGTGCTCCTCGGTGTCGCCGTCCATCACCGTGCCCAGATTGAATTCGATAGGCCAGGCATCCTTGCCGGGCTGCAGCACCACGGCATGGCCGCCCAGTTGGAAAGCGCCCAGCTCGAAACTGGTGCGGGTGCGCATGGACGGGTTGAAGAACACCAAGGCAATGGACTTGCCCTTCAGAGCGTCGCCCAGCTTGTGCCGCTTGTACAGCGCCGCCTGCGTCAGCAGAGCGTCCAATTCGGCACGCGACCAGTCCTGCGTATTCAAGAAATGTTTGATTGCATCCGGCTTCATTGCGACTTCCTAAGGATCCAGAAACGAAAAAACCCAGCGTCAGGCTGGGTTCCGGTTGAACAAGCAGTAACGTCCGGCGACCCAGCTAGATAAGCGGTTCCGGTCGGCGGGCACGAGACGTCATTCCCGAGGCCATCCGGGCGGCGCATGCGTGCAGGTGGGTGTTCATCTTCATGGGCCCGCATCCTCGCATGCAGGGTGCTCTGGCGCAAGACTCAAGGCGTGGCGAGGTTCTGGCCGGGTACGTACGGCATCACAGAAACCCGGATCCGCAACCGGTTGCCGGGGTCCTCGGCCAGGCGCGAGCGGTATTTGAAGCCCTTGTAGACGTAATCGACGTCATAGGCGATGGGACGGCGGAATTCGCGCTCCACCGGCACCATGCGGCAGCTGGGCTTGGCCGGTTCGGTCTTGGGTGCAGGTTCCGGGTCGCGGGTGAATACGCCTTTCACCGAGTCCATGATCTTCGACCAGCGGCCTTCGTCCTGGGGCGGCGCGGGCTTGGGGGCCTGTATCTCTTCGCAACGCATCTCGGTGCGCGAGGCACGCAGAGTCTGGTAAACGGGCTCGACCGCCAGCACCTGGGCATAGTCCAGGCGCACGTTTTCCACTGGAAGCACCGTGAGCGGCGGGGCGTCCTGGGCCATGGCCGGCGCAGCTGCAAAGGCGGAAAGGCAGAACCCGAGTAAGGTGTGGCGATACAGGTGCATTAGGCCGCTTGACTGGAATCCCGGAGGCCAGTGTAGGGACCGCGCCTTGAGAGGGGCTGAATCGATGCTGTCGAAGCCAGGGGTGGGCCGGTAGAATCGTCCTGCTACCCCACTTGCTCCGATACCGATGACCCTGCGACTGCACAACAACCTGACACGACAGGTCGAAACCTTCGTGCCTATGGATCCGGCCTGCCCCACCATGTACCTGTGCGGGCCAACGGTCTACAACTACGTGCATATCGGCAATGCGCGCGGGCCGGTGGTGTTCGGAGTGCTGGCCGCCCTGCTCCGCCGCCGCTTCGGCGGCCTGCGCTACGCGCGCAACATCACCGACATAGACGACAAGATCAATGCGGCGGCGAAGGAACTCGGGGTGCCGATTTCCACCATCACCGACAAATACGCGGCGGCCTACCGCGAGGACATGGCCGGTCTGGGTGTGGTGCCGCAGGACCTGCAGCCCGAAGCGACCGCCCATGTGCCCCACATCATCGCCATGATCGAGCGCCTGATCGAGGCCGGCCATGCCTACGCCGCTGAAGGCCATGTGCTGTTCGCGGTGGCCACCTTCCCGGACTACGGCAAGCTTTCCCGCCGCGATCCCGAGGAAATGCTGGCCGGCGCACGGGTGGAAGTGGCTCCCTACAAACACGATCCCGGCGATTTCGTGCTGTGGAAGCCTTCCAGCGACGATCTTCCCGGCTGGGAATCGCCGTGGGGCCGGGGCCGCCCGGGTTGGCATATCGAATGCTCGGCGATGATCGAGGCGATCTTCGGCGAAACCATCGACATCCATGCCGGCGGCGTGGATCTGCAGTTTCCGCACCACGAAAACGAGATCGCACAGAGCGAATGCGCCCACGGCGGCAGGATCTTCGCCCGTTTCTGGGTGCACAACGGCATGCTGAATTTCGGCGGCGCCAAAATGTCCAAGTCGGTGGGCAATGTGGAGCGCGTGCATGAGCTGCTGAAGCAGCATCCGCCGGAAGCGCTTCGTTATGCGCTTCTTTCCGCGCATTACCGGCAGCCGCTGGAATGGTCCGACAGCTTGATCGAACAATCGGTGCGCACGCTGGACCGGCTGTATGGGACTTTGCGCGACCTGGCAGACGTCCAGGCCGAGGTCGGGATTCCGGCCGTTGTGGAAGCCGCCCTGGACGACGACCTGAATACTCCGCAAGCGCTCGCCGAACTGTCGCGCATCGCCGGCGAAGCGCGCAAGGCGGTCACGTCCGAGGACAAGGCACTCCTGAAGTCGGAGTTGCTTGGCGCGGGCCTGGCACTAGGCCTGTTGCAGCAGCAAGCGGCGGACTGGTTCGGTCGCGGCGCTTCCGGCGATGACGATGCGCGCATCCAGTCGCTCATCGACGAACGCAACGCCGCCAAGAGCAACCGCGATTTCGCGCGCTCCGACGCCATCCGCGACCAGTTGGCCGCTGAAGGCGTTTTGCTGGAAGACACGGCGCAGGGCGTACGCTGGAAGCGTGGTTGATTTCTATCACCGTCATTCCCGCGAAGGCGGGAACCCAGCGACTTTGCCTCTGCTCTGGTGCCAATGAGAGCGAAAGTCGCTGGATCCCCGCCTTCGCGGGGACGACGAATCTCTGAGTACTGTCGGTGAACACAAGTATCTTCCCCCTCGAATCCACCCCCGCCGAAGCCCAGCTCGCCATCAAGGAAGAGTTCGGCTTCTTCGGCGACTGGTCCGAGCGCTACCAGTACCTGATCGACCTGGGGCGCAAGCTGCCGGCTTTCCCTGAGGAGTGGAAGACGGAAGAAAATCGCCTACTGGGTTGCCAGTCGCTGGTCTGGATCGTGCCGCAAGGCGACGCGCAGCGGCTGGACTTCAATGCCATCAGCGATTCGGCCATCGTCTCGGGCCTGATCTACCTGGCGCTGCGCGTGTACTCCGGCCGCTCGGCTACCGAGATCCTGGCGACGCAGCCGGATTACATCGCCGACATCGGCCTGGCCAAGCATCTGTCGCCGACACGCAGCAACGGGCTGGCCGCGATTCTGGCCTTCATTCAGGACACCGCGCGAAACCACGCATGAGCGAGGCCGCCACGATGCCCGCTTCGCCCGGGCACGACTCACCCCTGCGCAACCGTGGCTTCATCGGCTTGCTGGTGTACCGCCTGCTGGCGATGCTGTCCTACCAGATCGTGGCGGTGACCGTAGGCTGGCATATCTATCAGATCACTCGCGATGCATTGGCCCTGGGTTTGATCGGGCTGACCGAGGTCATCCCTTACTTCTGCTTCGCTCTGTTCGCCGGCTATGCGGTCGACCACATGCGCCGGCGCAGGCTGGGCATGTACGCCTGCCTGGGCTTGCTGTTGACCACGCTGACCCTGGCGGGCGTGGCCAGCGGACGCATTCCTTCCTTCGGCACCCTCACCATCTATGCCGCCATCGCCGTCAATGGCGTGGTGCGCGCTTTCCTGGCGCCGGTGTACACGGCGCTGTTCGCGCGCGTGCTGCCGCGCGAGCAATACGCGCGCGGTGCGGGCATAGGCAGCGTAGTGATGCAGACGGGCCTGGTGCTGGGCCCGGCCATGGGCGGATTGCTGGTGGCTTGGGGCGGCAATACGCTGGCTTATCTGGTCGCCGCCGGTTTCGCCGCCGCCGCAGCGATCGCGATCGTTTCCCTGCGCGTCACCGAGCCGCCCGCCCCGCCGGAACGCGCGCCCATCTTCAAGAGCATCGGCGAAGGCCTGCGTTTCGTGTTCAACAATCAGGTCGTGCTGGGCGCGCAGGCGCTGGACATGTTCTCCGTACTGTTCGGCGGCGCGGTGGCGCTGCTGCCGGCCTTCATCCACGACATCCTGCACTACGGTCCCGAAGCGCTGGGCGTCCTGCGCGCTGCGCCGGCCGCCGGCGCGGTGCTGGTGGGCCTGTGGCTGGCGCGGCATCCGCCCAAACGCAACGCAGGACGCCTGCTGCTGTATGCGGTCGCTGGCTTCGGTTTGTGCATCATCGGCTTCGCGGTGTCGCGCGAGTTCTGGTTGTCGGTGATGATGCTGGCGCTTTCGGGCATGTGCGATGGCGTGTCGGTGGTGCTGCGCTCGACCATCCTGCAGCTGGCCACGCCGGACGAAATGCGCGGCCGGGTTTCTTCCATCAACGGCATCTTCATCGGATCTTCCAACGAACTGGGCGCGTTCGAGTCGGGGCTGGCGGCAAAGCTGCTGGGGCTGGTGCCCTCGGTGATATTCGGCGGCTGCATGACCCTGGCCGTGGTGGGCGTCACCGCATGGAAGGCGCCGAAGCTGCGGCGGCTGGATCTGCAGGACCTGCAGTAGTCCGCGGCAACTGCGGGCGTAGACTTAAGCCCTTCCCCCAAAGCCGAGTCATGCCATGGGTACCGAAACCGTTCGCGGCAAGCAGGTCGTCATCCATTTCGACGGCGCACGCTGCATCCACTCGCGCAATTGCGTGTTGACCCATCCGGACGTGTTCGTCCCCAACGTGGAAGGCGAATGGATCCATCCCGACGCCGTTTCCGCCGATGAAGTGGCGCTCACCGCCCGCCTCTGCCCTTCCGGCGCGATCCGCTACGAACGCCTCGATGGGCAGAATGAAGAACCGCCGCCGCTAGTCAACACGGTACGCATACGCGAAGACGGACCGCTGGCCTTCAACGCGCCGTTGCTTATCGCCGGCGAAGATCAAGGCTTACGCGCGACCTTGTGCCGGTGCGGCCTGTCGAAGAATAAACCCTATTGCGACAACAGCCATGTCGAAGGCGGTTTCCTGGCTACCGGCGAACCGGCGATCGAACCTTCCGAGGCATTAGCCGCACGCGCGGGCACGCTTGAAGTGGCGCCGCAACTCAACGGACCGCTGAAAGTAAGCGGCAATCTGGAAATCGTCAGCGGCACCGGCCACACGATCAACCGCGTCAGCGAAACCTGGCTTTGCCGCTGCGGACATTCGCAGAACAAGCCTTATTGCGATGGCTCGCATAAGAAGGTTGGTTTTCAGGCCGAGGGGGAATGAAGGATGCGTTCGGCTCTTGTTTTCAGCTTCATTACCCCGTGAGACGCGGCAAGCAGGCCGGGTAAAACCCCGCAGGGGCGGCGCACAGGGATGTGCGCCGTTTCCGTAGACACAGGATGTGTCTTACGGAAATTCCCGGCCTGCTTGCGGACCCCACGGCTTTATCGTGGGGCGCGACGTTAGGGCGGCTTTCTTTTGGTTACTTTTCTTTGCCGTTCAAAGAAAAGTGACTCGCGCAACGCGCGAAACGCTTTGCTTTGAAGGAAGAGCAAAGAACAAGATCAAGATGGATCCCAGCTTGCGCTGGGATGACGGCAGAAAAAAAGCCCCGCGATGCGGGGCTTTTTTGACTGTGCGGCAAGCGCCGAAACCTCAGTCGCCCTGCTGCTTCTGCAAGTGCTCCCAACGTTCCTGCGCATCGATGGTGCGCTCGGCGGTCAGACGCGCTTCCAGGCGCTCCAGGCCGATTTCCTCGCCCGTATCGGCGCAATAACCGTAGTCCCCGCCATCCAGGCGCTTGAGCGTACTGTCGATCTTGCCGATCAGCTTGCGGTAGCGGTCGCGGGTGCGCAGTTCCAGCGAATTTTCCGTTTCGCGGGTGGCGCGCTCTGCTTCATCGCCCACGTCGCGCACTTCGTCCTTCAGATTCTCGATGGTCTGCTTGGATTCTTCGACCAGATCGGCGCGCCAGGTGAGCAGCCGCTGGCGGAAATACTCCAGCTGCAGCGTGCTCATGTATTCCTCGTCCGCCGCCGGCCTGTAGCCATCGGGAATGAGAGGACGGCCGGTAGCTTCATCGGTCTTGTAGGGCACCACCCTGACCTTGCCGCGCGGTGCGGGCGTGGCCGAGGGTTTGGAAACCACGGCAACGGCCACCTTGCCCACGGGACGCGGGATGGGGGCCTTGGCGACGGGGGCCGGAACGGCGGCAGCGGATTTTGCGTTTTTGGAGGTTTTGGGGGAAGGCACGGTTTTTGTGGGAGTCGGTTGGACGGCTGGCGCCGGTGCCGGGGTTGCAGCAGCCTTGGGAACTGGCGCTTCGGCACGGCCAGCGGCCGGGGGGGCGGTCTTGGCAGGAGTCGCTTTGGCCGTAACCGGCTTGGCGGCCGGCTTCGGTACGGATTTGACGGAGGACTTGGAGGGAGCGGCAGGTTTGGCGGCCGCGGGCTTCGCAGCAGCCTTGGCTGCGGGCTTCTGCGCTACCGGCTTCTTGGCCGGTGCGACTTTCTTGGCGACGGGCGCCTTTTTGGCTGCAGCCTTCTTGACCGGGGCTGCCTTCTTGGCGACGGCCGGCTTGGCTGCGGCTTTCTTGGCAACCGGCTTGGTCACCGGCTTCTTGGCGGGCGCGTTCTTGGCAACCGGCTTGGCAGCCGGTTTCTTGGCCGCAACCGGCTTGGCGACAGGCTTCTTGGCGACGGGCTTGGCGGGTTTCTTGGCCGGCTTGGCGGCCTTCTTCGCAGGTTTCTTTGCAGCCACGAAAAGCGCTTCCTTCAACTTCCCGGGCCCGGGAAGGGGGCGTCTTTATAGCCTACCCGGCGAGGTGCGGCAACCACGCATTCACCCAACTCGCATATCATCGGGACATGGTCGGCCGTTTCCTCATCCTCATCCTGCGGTTTTACAAGCGCTTCATCAGTCCGCTCTTGGGGCCGCGCTGCCGCTTTGCGCCCAGTTGCTCGGAATATGCGATGCAGGCCATCGGTCGCTTCGGTCCGCTGAAGGGCAGTTGGCTGGCCTTGCGGCGCGTCGGCCGCTGCCATCCCTTCCACCCGGGAGGGCACGATCCAGTGCCCGAAAAACCCGTCCACCCTTCCCCGTCCACAGGAACCCCTTGATGCCCGGCACCTTGATAGTCAACGCCCGTCTGGTCAACGAAGGTCGCGAGTTCGACGGCGACCTGCGTTTCGCCAACGGCCGCATCACTCACGTGGGCGGACAGCTCAGCGCGCAACCCGGCGATCAGGTGATCGAGGCCGGCGGGCGCTGGTTGTTGCCGGGGATGATCGACGACCAGGTGCATTTCCGTGAACCCGGCCTGACCCACAAAGGCGACATCGCCAGCGAATCGGCGGCGGCGGCGGCCGGCGGGCTGACCACTTTCATGGACATGCCCAACACCAATCCGCCCACCCTGGATGCCGACGCGCTGCAAGCCAAGTACCAGAGCGCCGCGGGCCGCGCCTGGAGCAACTTCGGCTTCTACCTGGGCGCCAGCAACGACAATCTGGAAGCGGTGCGCACGCTGGACCCCAAGACTGCGCCGGGCATCAAGGTGTTCATGGGGGCCTCTACCGGCAACATGCTGGTCGACAATCCGGACACGCTGGACGCCATCTTCCGCGAAGCGCCCACCCCCATCATCACCCACTGCGAAGACACACCGACCATCGACGCCAACCTGGCGTTGTTCAAGGTGCGCTATGGCGAAGACATTCCGGTGGAGTGCCATCCGGACATCCGCTCGCGCGAGGCCTGCATCAAGTCCACGCGGCTTGCGCTGTCGCTCGCGCGCAAGCACGACACCCGTCTGCACGTGCTGCATATCTCCACCGCCGACGAGCTGGCGCTGTTCCAGGCCGGCCCGCTGGTGCGCAGCGACGGCGTGCGCAAGCGGATCACCGCCGAAACCTGCATCCACTTCCTGCGCTTCGACCGCAGCGATTACGGACACCTGGGCAACCTGATCAAGTGCAATCCTGCGATCAAGGACGCCAGCGACCGCGAAGCGCTGATCCGCGCGCTGGCCGACAACGTCATCGACGTGCTGGCCACCGACCACGCGCCGCATACCCTGGAAGAGAAATCCAGGCCCTATTCGCAAGCGCCTTCCGGTTTGCCGCTGGTGCAGTACGCGCTGGTGGCGGCGTTGGAACTGGTGCACGAAAAGAAATCGACCGTCGCGCAGATCGTCAACAAGGTGGCGCACGCGCCGGCGCAGCTGTTCGACGTCAAGGAGCGCGGTTACCTGCGTGAAGGCTACTGGGCCGATTTGGTGCTGGTGGAGAACGACCCGTTCACCGTGCGCCGTGAGGATGTGCTGTCGAAGTGCGGCTGGTCGCCTTTCGAAGGCACCACTTTCCAGTCGCGCATCGGCGCGACCTGGGTCAACGGACGCATGGTGTGGAATGGCGAGCACCTGGTGGGCACGCCGAACGGACAGCGGTTGGAGTTCGATCGTTGAAGGCGGCTTTCGCTTTGTTGCTTTGGCTGGCTTTGCTTCCCTCCTCGGTTTCCGCGCAACAGGATCCGCTGCAGGACTCGAAGATCGTCTTTCCCGCCAGCGTGCAGCAAGGCGCACTGGTGCTGGGCAAGGTGCCGCCCGGCAGCAAGGTGCGCTATGCCGGGCGCGACCTGCGGGTCAGCGGCTATGGCACGGTGGTGTTCGGCGTGGGCCGCGATGAATCCGGGCCGCTGGAAATCGAGATCAAGCGGCCGGATGGAATCCGCGACGCGGCGCAGATCGTGGTGACTCCCCGCCAGTGGCCCGAGGAAAAAGTCGATGGCGTGCCGCCCAAAACCGTTAACCCGCCGCCGGCCATCGCCGAAAGGATCAAGCGCGAACAGGCGCTGGTGACCGCCGCCAGAGCACGCGACGACGACCGCACCGATTTCGCCAAACCTTTCGTGTGGCCGGTGCAGGGACGTATCAGCGGCCGTTTCGGCAACGCCCGCGTCTACAACGGGCAACCCGGTGCGGGACATTCCGGAATGGATATCGCGGCACCCGCCGGCACACCGGTCAAGGCGCCCGCGGCCGGTGTAGTGACCTTTGCCGCGCCCGATCTCTATCTCACCGGCGGCACGCTGCTGCTGGACCACGGTTTTGGCGTCAGCTCCAATTTTCTGCACCTTTCGCGTATTGGCGTGAAGGTGGGCGACCGGGTCGAGCAAGGCCAAGTGATCGCTGCGGTCGGTGCGACCGGGCGTGCAACCGGGCCGCATTTGCATTGGGGGATGAATTGGTTCGATGTGCGCATCGATCCGCTGCTGGTTTTGGAGCGGAAATAGCCTTCACGGCGGTTCATCTTCACCGCGCGCTGCGGCGCGTTCGTCATCACCAACACATCAAGATCCGGTGGGCGCGGTTCGATGTGCGCATCGACCCGCTATTGGTGCTGGAGCGAAAGTAGAGCCGTAGGAGCGACGTAAGTCGCGAATGGGCCTTTCGAAACAAAAATCCTTCGCGACTTACGTCGCTCCTACGCCACATCTATGCACACCATGCATCCGGACGATGATGGCTGTCAGCTCTTCGCAAACTGGCGATAAAGCCGTTGGGGATGTAACCCCGACCTACGGGATCAGGGATTCGTGCCGCTGACGCGGGCCACCGCATCGTGCGGATGCAGGCTTTCGAAATGCGACACGGTCGCTTCGTAGCGCTCCACGCGAGCATCGCTGGATAGCACCGAAGCCACCCGGCGCGCCGCGTCTTCGCAAAACATCAGGTTTTCTGCATTCAAACGCGCGAAGGCCTGCTCGTCGACGCGCTTGACCGCGGTCTGCACCGGCGTGGCCAGGGCCGCTTCCAATGCGTCGATCAACGGCACCAGCGGCAGTTCGTCGAACTGCGCGCGCAGGTCCACCCGCACCTGCGCGCGGCTGCGCTGCGCATGCGGCGTGGCGGCCATGCCGCGCTCGGATTCCAGCCAGTCGTGCACCACTTCCACCGACAGCGGACGCGCGGCGGCGAAATCCTCGGAAAAGCGCTCCGCGTTGGCCTGGCGCGACAGCGCAGCCGACGCCGGACAGGTGCTGGAGTATTCCAGCGAGAATCCCAGCGCCAGATGCAGATGGCCTTCGCTCAAGGTGGCTTCGATCTCCACCGGGTAGCGTTTCCAACCGGTGAATTCGCTCTCCAGCGCACGCCTCTGCAGCAGCGCTTCGTAGCGGATCTTCAGCCGCGCCTGCGAAGCCAGGCCCGATTGCGAGGCGATGCTTTCCTGCAGCAGATGGCGCAAGCCGGCCGGAGTGATGGCTTCGCGCGCCAGGCCTTCCTGCAGTTGCAGGTACAGGCGCGACATGTGGATGCCGCGCGCGTCGGGATTGGACAGGTTCACCGACAGATCGATATTGGCGGCGACCTGCAGCTGCCCGCCCGCACCATCGGACACGCGCACCGGCAAGGCGATGCCTTCCATGCCTACCCAGTCCAGCGGGCGCGCCAGAGGCACGGCATGGCCGGCGACATCGGGAAGGTCTGTACGTGGAACTAGGGGACGTGAAGCGGACATCTTGGCAAACCGTGGGGGCGGGTCAGGCGTGAATTGTACCGGCTGGGGGCCGGCCGCCCCTGCAACGGTCCGTTACGTCAGCGCCGCCTTGCCATGCGCCACCCCAGCCACAGTGCGCGCACCGGCGACAGGGGCGCAGAACCTTCCCCGGCAGCGGTGAAACGCCGCAGCCGCGACCGCGCCAGCGCCGACCAGAGCCTGCGGGGAACGGCGCCGCCGTTGCGTACGGGCCATTGTTCGAGCAACTCCTGGGACCAGCCGTGCTGGAAGAGGTCTGTCTGGCTACCGGAATGGACCGGCACCGCCGCATCCCCTGCCCCCTCCAGCCGAGTCGCCAGCCACTGGGCGCCGATCGACCGAACCAGCGGCTGCCCGACTACTGCCGCGGTGCCGAACAAGACGGACTCCACATTGGCGACCGCCGTTGCCAGGGGCCGTACCAGCTCGAATGCCGCCGCCGGGTCCTGGGGACGTTCGCGCAACCGGATCAAGACCGGAAGCGTCTCGGCCAGTTCGAACCAGGGCGCACGGCTGGGTTCCAGCACGCGGCCCAGGGGATGGCGGGAACGCTGCCTGCTCCAGTCGCGCAGTTCCTCGCCCCACCACGCCAGCTTGGCGTCGGCCGGCAAGGGATCGCCGGCGATGTTCATCGCATCGGTGAATTCCTGCAGCAAGGCGAACCAGGCGACGGCGAGCTGGCGTTGGGCAACGGGAACGAATACTTCGACCACGCGCCATTCCGGCCAGCGGGCGCGCCATTTGTCCAGGAAACTGTCGAGTGCAGTGGAGTCGGTCATATCGTAATTGTAGGAGCTGCGTAAGCTGCGACCGGCGCAATGGAAACCCGTCGATTCTTCCGGGGCACTTCGACGCTCCGGTCGCGGCTTACGCCGCTCCTACGGGGATTGCGGCCAGTTGCGGGCGTCCAGCAGATCGGAGGGAAACTGCAGCATTGCGTCCGCGCCCCACTTCGCAGGGTCTTCGTGATCCTGGCGGTATCCCCACAACGCGGCGATCGACGGCATGCCCGCAGCGCGCGCGGCCTGGATATCGCGCTCGTCGTCGCCCACGTAGACGCATTGGCCGGCAGCGAAGCCCATGCGTTCGGCCGCGACCAGCAACGGCAGCGGATGCGGTTTTTTTTCGGCCAGGGTGTCGCCGCCGATCAACACCGCGCAGCGCGTTTCCCAGCCGAGCTGCGGCAGGATTTCGCGCGCAAGGTATTCGGGCTTGTTGGTGACGATGCCCCAGGCCGCGCCATCGGCTTCCAGCGTCGCCAGCATCGCTTCGATATCTCCGAACAGCACGCTATGCCTGCCCAGTTGCTGCAGGTAGATTTCCAGAAACAGCGGCACCATCGCCTCGCGCGCGGCCACCTCGATATGCGGAAAGGCCGCAGCCAGCATCGCCCGCGAACCCTTGGAAACGTGCGGACGTATCTGCGCCAGCGGCATCGGCGCCAATCCGTGCGCATCGCGCAGGAGGTTGGCGGTGGCCAGCATGTCCGGCGCGCTGTCCAGCAGCGTGCCATCCAGATCGAACAATACCGCGCGAGGGAACGGAAAGCCGCTTGCCTGCCTCTCCAATTCCCTATTCTCCATTCCCGATTCCCGGCTTCACCGCACAGGCCAGGTAGTTCACATCGGTGCGTCCGATGATGCGCGCGGCATTGCGCCAGGGCTCGTAGGCCAGACCGCTGACGTCTTCCAACTGCAGCCCAGCAGCGCGCAGCCAGGCAGCCAGCTCGGAAGGCTTGATGAAATCCTGGTAGTGGTGGGTGCCTTTGGGCAGCAACCGCGCCACGTATTCCGCACCGACGATGGCCAGAGCGAAGGCGGCCGGCGTGCGGTTCAGCGTGGAAAGGAACAATTGTCCGCCGGGCTTCAGCAAGGTCGCGCAAGCGGCGACGATGGCCGAGGGATCGGGAACGTGCTCCAGCATTTCCATGCAGGTGATCGCATCGAAGCTGCCGGGCTGTTCCGCTGCCAGCGACTCGACCGACTGCAGCCGGTAATCGACGCTGACCTGCGATTCCAGCCTGTGCAGCTTGGCCACCTTGATCAGCTCCGGAGCCAGATCGGTGGCGGTGACCTGCGCGCCTTCCCTGGCCAGCGCCTCGCTGAGCAGGCCGGCGCCGCAACCCACGTCCAGCACTGCGGCGCCATGCAGCGCGACGCGCTGCTTCACGTAGTCCAGCCGTACCGGATTGAGTGCGTGCAACGCTTTCTGCGGACCCTGCGGGTCCCACCAGCGATTGGCCAGTGCGCCGAACTTGTCCAGTTCGGCCTGATCGAAGTTTTCCTTGGCGTGGGCGTTGGAACCGGTCATGCGTAGCTTCCTGAATCCGATGGGGTCAACGCAGGACGGCGGCGATGCGCGCCTGCCATTGTCTGGCGTTGGCCAGTATTCCAGTCATGTCCATGTCGACCAGCTCGCGCCGGGCCAGCCTGGGTTTGCCGGCGATCCAGACATCGCCGACCTGATGGCGGCCGGTGGCGTAGATGAGTTGCGACACCACATGGTGCAGCGGCTGGGTTTCCAGCGCGGAAAGGTCGACGCAAACCAGGTCGGCCTGTTTGCCTGGCTCGATCGAACCCACCAGATGGTCGAAACCCATCGCCTTGGCGCCGCCCAAGGTGGCTGCGCGCAGCGCGCTGAAGGCATCGAAGCCGGCGGCATCGTCCGCCACCGCCTTGGCCAGGATCGCCGCGGTGCGCGTCTCGCCGAACATGTCCAGATCGTTGTTGCTGGCCACGCCATCGGTGCCGATGGCCAGGTTCACGCCCGCCTTTTGCAAGGCGCAGGCCGGGCAGAAACCGGAGGCGAGCTTGAGGTTGGATTCGGGGCAATGCACCACCGATACACCGCGCTCGGCGCACAGATGGATCTCGGCTTCGGTCAACTGGGTCATGTGCACGGCGATCAGGCGGTCGTTGATCAGCCCCAGCCGGTCCAGGCGGGCGATGGGACGTTGGCCGTGCTTCTGCTGCGACTGCGCGACTTCCTGCGCGGTCTCGTGCAGATGCAGGTGCACGGGCAGATCCAACTGGTCGGCCAGCATGCGGATGTGCTCGAAATTGGCGTCGGACACGGTATAGGGCGCATGCGGGGCAAAGGCAGTGGCGATCAGCGCGTCGTCGCGCCACTGGTCGTGCACTTCGCCGGCGCGGGCGAAGTATTCGTCGTCCGATTTGGCCCAGGCGGTCGGGAAATCGATCACCGGCAGGCCCACGCGTGCACGGAATCCGTAGCGCTTGTAGGTCGCGGCCTGCACATCCGGGAAGAAATAGTTCTCGTTGCAGCAGGTGGTGCCGCCGCGCAGCATTTCGGCGATGGCCAGGGTCACGCCGTCGGCGACGAACTCCGGGCCGATCACCGCGCCCTCGATCGGCCAGATGTGTTCCTGCAACCAGACTTTCAGCGGCAGGTCGTCGGCGACGCCGCGCAGCAAGGTCATCGGGTTGTGGGCGTGGGCGTTGACCAGGCCGGGAATCAGGGCGGCTTCCGGCCGCGACACGATTTCCGCCGGGTCGAAGCGCGCACGCGCTTCGGCACGGGGCAGCACTGCGATGATTTCGCCATCGCGCACCGCCACGGCGTGGTCTTCCAGCACCACGCCATGCGGTTCGACCGGCACCACGAAGCCGGCTTCGATCAGGAGGTCGCAGGATTCGGGAGCGGTTTGGGTCATTTGCTTTTGCTTGTGTTCGTCATGCCCTCAAAGGCACTGGATCCCCGCATGGCCGAAGACCCGCCTGTCCTGAGCCTGTCGAAGGACGGAGACGACGATTCGGCAAAGCCGTGCGCCATGCGCACGGGCATTGCGGAGCCAAGACGCTGGATCCCCGCCTTCACGGGGATGACGCATTGGCAAAGCCGCGCTGGCGCGGGCCAATGCGTCATTTCACCCGCGATTCGTATTCGCCGGTACGCGTGTTGACCTTGATGATTTCGTCCTGGTTGACGAACAGCGGCACGCGCACGACCGCGCCGGTTTCCAGGGTGGCCGGCTTGCCGCCGCCGCCGGAGGTGTCGCCGCGCACGCCCGGGTCGGTCTCGACGATCTTCAGTTCGACGAAGTTGGGCGGCGTCACCTGGATCGGCACGCCGTTCCACAGGGTCACCACGCACTGCTCTTCGCCCTTCAGGTACTTGGCCGCCTCGCCCACGCCGGTCTTGTCGGCCTGGACCTGCTCGAAGGTCTCCGGCTGCATGAAATGCCAGTACTCGCCATCGGCGTAGAGGAACTGCATGTCGGTATCGACCACGTCGGCCGCTTCCACGTCGTCGGTCGCCTTCATGGTCATTTCCACCACGCGGCCCGACTTGATGAAGCGGTACTTGATGCGGGTGAAGGCCTGGCCCTTGCCCGGCTTGACGTATTCGGTCTCGGTGATGACGCAGGGCTCGTTGTTGACCAGGATCTTCTGCCCGGTCTTGACGTCGTTCATGCCATAGCTGGCCATGGGGAAACTCCTGAGGTGTGGCAAGCCCGCCGCGCAATGCGGCCGGCCGGATAGAATGGGAAGCCCGCCGGGACCGGCAGGCGCTTGTTTTCAGACCGCCAATGATACCCGCAGCCACCGTTTCCTTACACGTCAGCCCCCCATCCCCGCCCCACTTGCAGCCCGCCCGCTGGCAACAGTTGTGGCGCGAAGCGGTGCGCGACCCGCGGGAATTGCTGTCGATGCTGGGGCTGGAGGCGCTCTCCGGCCGGATCTCCGAGGCCGCTGCTGCGCAGTTTCCTCTGCGGGTGCCGCGCGGATTCGTGGCCCGCATGCGCAAAGGCGATGCCCACGACCCACTGCTGCGCCAGGTGTTGCCGCTGGACGACGAGATGCGGATGGTGGCGGGCTTCGTTTCGCTCGATGCCGTGGGCGACGCCGCGGCGCGGGCCGGCACCGGACTGCTGCAGAAGTACCGCGGCCGCGCCCTGCTGGTGGCCACCGGCAGCTGCGCGGTCAACTGCCGCTATTGCTTCCGCCGCCACTTCCCCTACGCGGAAGAAACCGCGGCGCGCGAAGGCTGGCGCGAGGCGGTGGAATCGATCCGCGCCGACGCCAGTATCGAGGAAGTGATCCTGTCCGGCGGCGATCCTTTGTCCCTGGCCACTTCCAAGCTGGCCGAACTTACCGAGGCGCTGAAAGGCATTCCGCACCTCAAGCGGCTGCGCATCCATACCCGTCTGCCGGTGGTCCTGCCGGAGCGCGTGGACGCCGGTCTGCTTGAATGGCTGGGCCGTCTGCCCTGGCCGGTAGCGGTGGTGCTGCACGCCAACCACGCCAACGAGTTCGACGCCCAGGTGGACGCCGCGATGGCCGGCCTGCGCGGTACCGGCGCGCAGCTGCTCAACCAGGCGGTACTGCTGCGCGGAGTCAACGACAGCGTCCAGGCCCTGGCCGAATTGAGCGAGCGCAGCTTCGCCGCCGGCGTGCTGCCCTACTACCTGCACCAGTTGGACCGGGTGGCGGGCGTGGCCCATTTCGAGGTTCCGGACCACCAGGCCAAGAGGCTGCATGCCGCCCTAGCCGCTCGCGTATCCGGCTATCTGGTGCCCAGATTGGTGCGCGAGGTGGCCGGGGACACCGGAAAGCGTCCGCTCTGACCCCGGCTGGCGCCGAAGGCGGGACTGATCGCCCACTTCGGCGAACTCCAAGATGGACGCCTTTGCACTCATCGTGTATTAAACCCGCTCCCCCGGCGGATACGCTGCATGCAGATCGGCAAAGACACCACGATTCGATTGATGATCGTCGACGATAGCGGCGAAGACGCCGAAGCGGTCGTCAGCGCATTCCGCAACGGCGGCATCGCCATCCGTCCCCACCGCCCGCTCGATTTAGCCGAACTGGCCGCCACGCTGGCTTCCCAGCCCATCGACCTGGTGCTGGCCGCCAAGTCCTCGCAGGCGATCTCGCTCGAGGCCGTGCTGGCGCAGACGGCTGCCAGCGGCAAAGACATCCCGGTGATCGCGCTGGCCGACGCCATCGACGAAACCGGATTCATCGGCGACCTGGCCCTGGGCGCCCGCGCCGTGGCCATACGCGGCCGCAACGAACATCTGATCAAGGTGCTGCAATCGGAGTGGGCGGACCTGGAAGCGCGCCGCGCCCTGCGCCTGCTGGAAGCCCAGCTGCGCGAGACCGAGCGCCGCTGCGATGCCCTGATCGCCTCCTCGCGCGACCCCATCGCCTACATCCACGAAGGCATGCACATCCGGGCCAACGAGGCTTACCTTGAGATGTTCGGCTTCGAGTCGTTCGAAGACGTGGAAGGCCTGTCGCTGCTGGACCTGGTTGCGCCGCAGTACGTGGCCGAGTTCAAGCTGCTGCTGAAGAAACTGAGCAAGGGCGAGGCGCCGGCGCGCTTCGAACTGGAAGCGCGGACGCTGGAGGGGCAAAGCTTCCCCGCCTCGCTGGAATTCGCCACCGCCAGCTACGAGGGCGAATCCTGCGTACAAGTGGTATTCCGCCGCCGCGAATTCGAGCAGGATCCGGAACTGGCGCGCGAAGTCGAAGGTCTGCGCCAGCGCGACATGGTCACCGGCCTGTTGAACCGCCCCACTTTCCTGCACGCGCTGGAAAACGTGGTCAGCGAAGCCGCGCGCGGCGAGGGCCAGCATGCGCTGCTGCTGATCGAACCGGACCACTACCAGCGCCTGCTGCAGGATTTCGGCATGGATTCGGCCGATGCGCTGATCGCCGCGCTGGCTGCGCGCCTCAGCGAGACGCTGACTGGCGAGGTCAGCGCCGCCCGCTTCGGCGAGCGCAGTTTCGCCGTGCTGCTCAAGGGCGACCACGCGCAAACCGCCGATCTCAGCGAGCGCGTGCGCGCCGCCTTTGCCTCGCACGTGATCAATGTCGGCGGACGTTCGGCCATCATCACCGCCAGTATCGGCGGCGTGCAGATCGGCGAGAAAATCGCCACCGTCGGCCAAGTACTCAACCGCGCCAGCGAAAGCCTACAGAACGCCAGCGCGCTGGGCGGCAACCGCAGCGAGATCTTCGACCCGGGCGCGGTGGATCGCGCCGAGGAAGAACGCGTGCAGAGCTGGGTCAGGCTGATGCGGGAAGCCCTGGAAAACGACGGCTTCACCCTGCACTACCAGCCGGTCGTCAGCCTGCAGGGCGAGCCGGGCGAGTTCTACGAAGCTTTCCTGCGCCTGGAGAACGAAGGCGAACTGGTGCAACCGCACGCCTTCCTTGGCATCGCCGAAGACGAAGGCATGCTGGATGCGCTGGACCGTTGGGTGGTGAAGCGTTCCATCCAGATCCTGGGCGAACGCATGCGCGCCGGCCACGAGACGCGGATGCTGGTCAAGGTCAGCCCGTTCTCTTTCGCCGACGATCGCCTGTTGTCGCTGATCGGGCAGCAACTCGCCGAACACGGCGTGCCTGGCGAACGGCTGTGGCTGCAAGTGCAGGAAGCCAAGGTGTTCACCCACCTGCGGCAAGCGCAGGAGTTCCTGGCCGGCGCTTCGCGTCTGGGCTGCAAGGTGGGGCTGGAGAAGTTCGGTTCCGGGTTGGATTCGTTCCAATTGCTTGCGCACTTCAAGCCGGCGTTCCTCAAGATCGACCGCGGCTTCACCGAAGACCAGACCAAGATGGCCGAACACCAGCCCAAGATCCGCGAGATCGCCGAACGCGCCCGCGCCGACGGCATGCACACCATCGCCGAATACGTACAGGACGCGGCCACCATGAGCTTCCTGTTCGGTGCGGGCGTGGACTACGTGGAAGGGTTCTTCCTGGCGGCGCCTTCGGGCCTGATGAACTACGACTTCTCCTGATCCTCGTGCCGCCAACCAAACAAAAAGCCCGCCTTGCAGCGGGCTTTTTTCTTGCCGAAACGGCCGTCCGGGTCAGCTGACTACGCTGGCCTGGTTGCGCAGAGCGGCGATCCGCTCCTGCATCGGCGGATGGCTCAGGAACAGCTTCTTCAGGCCCTGGCCGATGCCGCCGGCGATGCCGAAGGCCTCCACTTGCGCTGGCAACGTGCTCGGCCGGTGGCTGGCCTCCAGGCGCTCCAGTGCGGCGATCATCTTCTGGCGGCCGGCCAGCGAAGCGCCGCCGGCATCGGCGCGGAATTCGCGGCGGCGCGAAAACCACATCGCGATCATGGTGGCGAACAGGCCCAGCACCATTTCCAGCGCCATGACGATCAAGTAATAGGCCAAGCCCGGCCCGCGGCTCTCGCGGTTGCCGGAGATATAGCCGTCGATGATGCCGCCGACCACGCGCGCCAGCACGATCACGAAAGTGTTCAGCACGCCTTGCAGCAAAGCCATGGTGACCATGTCCCCGTTGGCGACATGGCTGACTTCATGGCCCAGCACGGCTTCTGCTTCGTCGCGACTCATGCTGCGAAGCAATCCCGTCGACACCGCCACCAGCGCATTGTTGCGATTGGCGCCAGTGGCGAAGGCGTTGATTTCCGGCGCGTCGTACACCGCCACTTCCGGCATGCCGATGCCGGCAGCCTGGGCCTGGCGCTGCACCGTGGCCAGCAGCCACTGTTCGCCCTCGTTGCGCGGCTGCACGATGACTTGCGCGCCGGTGGCGCGTTTGGCCATGGTCTTGGACAGCAACAGGGAGATGAGGGAACCGCCGAAGCCGAAGATCGCCGCCATCACCAGCAATCCGCTCATCTGGTTGGGGTTGACCCCCAGCAGGGACATGACCACGCCCGCCAACAGCATGACTGCCAGGTTGGTGGCAAGAAACAACGCGATACGGTTGAACACTACGGACTCCGGCAGATTTCGGTGACGAATGTGCGGACCGCAACGGCCCACGAACACCGATCTGCGGTTGTCGGCAGTTGAATTCAAGCGCGCAAGTGACCGACGATTCAGCTTTCGGAGAATCGCTTCCGCATGTCCGACTCCCCTTCCTACCGTGGACGCTTCGCGCCCTCGCCGACCGGTCCCTTGCATCTGGGATCGCTGGTGGCTGCGCTGGGCAGCTGGTTACTGGCCCGCCATGCCCGCGGAGAATGGCGAGTGCGGATGGAAGACCTGGACCCGCCGCGCGAGGTCGCTGGCGCGGCCACGCAACAACTCGCCACGCTCGACGCTTTCGGCCTGCGCCCGGACGGTACGGTGGAATGGCAGAGCCAGCGTTCGGCCCTTTACCAAGACGCGCTGGACCGTTTGCTCGCCGAAGGCAAAGCCTTCGCCTGCCATTGCAGCCGCAGCGACCTGGCCGCCGGCGATGGCGCCCATCACCGATGCACGGGCAAGGCGCAGCGCCCCAATCCGGCCATCCGCTTGCGCGTGCCCCCGGGCGCTACGATCTCTTTCGAAGATGGCCTGCAAGGCGGTATGGCTCAGGACGTCTGGCGCGAGGTCGGCGATTTCGTTCTCAAGCGCGCCGATGGTCTATGGGCGTATCAGCTGGCGGTGGTGGTGGACGACGCAGCGCAGGGCATGACCGATATCGTACGCGGGGCCGACCTGCTCGATTCCACGCCGCGCCAGATCCTGCTCCAACAGGCATTGGGACTTCCGACACCGCGCTATTTGCATCTGCCGCTCATCGTCGATGCCAATGGCCAGAAGTTGTCCAAGTCCTCCGAGGCCCCCGCGGTCGATGCGGACGATCCGCTACCGGCGCTTCATGCGGCCTGGCTTGCGTTGGGACAGGCTTCCGCAGCGGTCGCGGCAAGCTTCGATACGACTTCTTTCCTGGCGTCGGCGAAGCGGGCCTTCACCCCCGATCGACTGCCTCGCGTGACATCTTTATCACTCGCTGCACTGCACAACGCGGCTGACGCCAACGCTGTCTAGAATCCTTGCAGACCGTCGCTTTCCGGCGGGAAAAAAGGAAACCCCCACATGACAGCACGCGTCGCATTGGTGACTGGCGGCACCGGCGGTATCGGTAGCGCCATCTGCAAGAAATTGGCCGACATGGGCCACAAGGTGGCCACCAACTACCGCAATGAGGAAAAGACCCAGGCCTGGCTGCAGCAGATGCGCGACCAGGGTTACGACATCACCGCCGTCAAGGGCGACGTGTCCTCGCCGGAAGAAGCCGAAGCGCTGGTGCGCGAAGTCGAAGCCAAGCTGGGACCGGTGGACATTCTGGTCAACAACGCCGGCATCACCCGCGATACCACCTTCCACCGCATGACCGCGCAGCATTGGAACGAGGTCATCAACACCAACCTCAACTCCGTATTCAACATGACCCGTCCGGTGATCGAGGGCATGCGCGAACGCAAGTGGGGCCGCGTGATCCAGATCAGTTCCATCAACGGCCAGAAAGGCCAGTACGGCCAGGCCAACTACGCCGCCGCCAAGGCGGGCATGCATGGCTTCACCATTTCGCTGGCGCAGGAAAACGCCAAGTTCGGCATCACCGTCAATACCGTATCGCCCGGCTACATCGGCACCGACATGGTGATGGCGGTGCCGGAAGAAGTGCGCAACAAGATCGTCGCGCAGATCCCCACCGGTCGCCTGGGCAGCCCGGAGGAGATCGCCTACGCGGTGTCCTTCTTCATTCCCGACGAAGCCAGCTGGATCACCGGCGCCAACCTGTCCGCCAATGGCGGGCAGTACATGGGCTGGTAGGCGGCCGGTTCAGGGAGTCCAGCGCGGCGAATACCCGACCCCGTCATCCCAGCGAAAGCTGGGATCCATTTTGACCTGGCTCGGGATTTGCCGCCCCAACGTCAAAATCAAAATCAAGATGGATGACCAGCCATTCGGCTGTTGAAAAGCGCCTCCAGCTTTCGCTGGGATGACGACATAGGGGCTGAGGCTTTCTGAGCCTCCTTGGCAAAGGCAGGAGGATCAGAAAATGCTGCGCAGCATTTCCGCCCTTCCTGAACAGGCCTACCCCGCCCTCCGGCAGTTGCAAGCACTGCTGCGCTGCGTCATGCTGCACCTCAATTGATTTAGAGTGATTGCTCCATGGCTGCGATCCGCATCATCAAGAAGTATCCGAACCGCCGTCTTTACGACACCGAGATTTCCAGCTACATCA
Organism: Pseudoxanthomonas sp. CF125; assembly: GCF_900104085.1. Lineage (GTDB taxonomy): Bacteria > Pseudomonadota > Gammaproteobacteria > Xanthomonadales > Xanthomonadaceae > Pseudoxanthomonas_A. The sequence continues at coordinate 236,827 of NZ_FNLD01000001.1, read as the reverse complement.
CCATCGAGGACGTGCGCCAGCTGATCGTCGACGGCGAGGACTTCGAAGTCCGCGACGCCAAGACCGGCGACGACCTGACCCGCACCGTGCTGCTGCAGATCATTACCGAGCAGGAGCAGGACGGCGAACCGATCCTGTCCACCCAGCTGCTCAGCCACATTATCCGTTTCTATGGCGACTCCATGCAGGGCTTCATGGGCAACTACCTGGAGCGCAGCATGACCCTGTTCATGGAGCAGCAGCAGCAATTCCGCCAGCAAATGGGCGGCATGCTGGGGCAGACGCCCTGGACCATGATGAATCAGCTGACCGAGCGCAACATGGAGCTGTGGCAGGAATTCCAGCGCAACCTCAGCGGCGGGCTGGGCCGGCCGACGGTCAAGCCGGAAACGCAGCAGCGCGAAGCGCCGAAATCGCGCACGCGCTGAAAGTTCCGAATCGAAACCCCCGAACCGCAACGCCGGGCCCGCACATCGCTGTGCGGGCTTTTTTAATGTCAACGAAACAAGACCGGAAACGAAAAGCATGAGCAAGCGCGTAGCGGTGGTCACCGGCGGTATCGGCGGATTGGGAACCGAAATCTGCAAGGCCTTGGCGCAGGCCGGGCGCACGGTGATCGCGGTGGACCTGGATTCCCGTGAAGAGCGCGTTGCCTCTTTCAGGCAGGAAGTGGAAGGCCACGACATCCACTTCGCCGCCGCCGATGTCGCCGATTACCAAAACTGCGGCGCACTGGTGCGCGACATCGAAAGCCGTCACGGCTCGCTGGACATCCTGGTCAACAACGCCGGCATCACCCGCGACTCGACCCTGCGCAAGATGGACCGTTCGCAATGGGATGCGGTGCTGGACGTGAACCTGGGCAGCGCGTTCAACCTGTGCGGACATGCCGTGGAAGGCATGCAGTCGCGCGGCTTCGGGCGTGTGGTCAACATCAGTTCGGTCAGCGGCCAGACCGGCAATTTCGGCCAGACCAACTATGCGGCCGCCAAAGCCGGCCTGCACGGTTTCACCATGTCGCTGGCACGCGAAGTCGCCACCAAGGGCATCACCGTCAACAGCATTTCGCCAGGCTATATAGAAACCGCGATGACCGGCGCTATGCCCACCGAGGTGCTGGCCAAGATCACCACCGCCATTCCTGCCGGACGCATGGGCAAGCCAAAAGATATCGCCCGCACCGTCGCTTTCCTGACCGACGACGCAGCCGGCTACATCACCGGCGCCAACGTACCGGTGAATGGCGGCCTGTTCATGAGCTTCTAGTAGGTCGGGGCTACGTCCCCGACTGCAGGCGCGATCACGGTTTACGGAGAGTCGGCCACGTGGGGCCGACCTACGGACGCGGGTGCTGCTTCCGTAGGTAATCGGCCAAGCCGCCCAGCTGCAATCCCTGCACCTTGTCGATCACTGGCACGAACTTGCCCAGATCGTCGGGCGTATAACCACCGGCCCGATACCACAGGGTGATGCGCGTGCCGCCCTTTTCTTCCACGAAACGCCATTCCAGCGCGCCATCCAGACCCATGCCCTGCAAGGGGCCCAAACCGCCGGTCATACGCATCAGCTTGCCGGGATCGACGAATGTCACCGTCATGTGCCAGGCCTGCTGCGCGCCGTTGATTTCGCAGAAGCAGCCGCCGGCTTTTTCGGAAATGGAAAGCTTCGAGGCGTCGCCCCACCAGCTATGGTCGGCCGGCCACCATTTGCCCACATCGTGGACGAAGGCTTTCCAGGCGGTGCCGGGATCGACAGGCACCCATTGCGAGTTCTCCAGGGTGAAACCATTCGGCGCCTGGTCTTTCACTTCCGCATGCGCAGGCGCATGCAGGCCACCGAGAAGCGGGATGGCGAGCAGCAAACACCATGACCTGATCATGGCGCGCCCGTCGTTCCGGAAGCGCCGCTCTGCGAGCAATATTTCTGATAGAACTGCTTGGCCTGCGGCATCAGCGATTGCAGGTGCTGGATGCGGTTGGCCGGATCGGGGTGGGTGGAAGCGAATTCGGGCGGACGCTGGCCGCCGCCGAGTTCGGACATGCGTTCCCACAACGGAATCGCTTCTTCCGGATTGAAGCAGGCCGCCGCCGCCAGCATCAGGCCCACTTCATCGGCCTGGCTCTCATGCTTGCGGCCGTAGGGCAGCACCACGCCGTACTGGGTAGCGGCGCCGATGGCCGACATCATGGACTGGTCCATGCCGGACACGCCTGCCGCCACCTGCCCCATCTGCACCAGCTTCTGCTGCGCCATGCGCTGCGCGCCGTGCCGCTGCAGCGCATGCGCGATTTCGTGCCCCATCACCACCGCCATGGCATCTGCATTCTTGGCCACGGGTATCAGCCCGGTGTAGACGGCGATCTTTCCGCCCGGCAGACAGAACGCATTCGCTTCCTCGGACTGGATGACGTTGACGTCCCACTGATAGCTGCTCAGGTCCGGCGTCGGCTGCTGATGCAGGGCGGCCAGGTCCGCCGCCACCTGCGGCACTCGCGCCACCAGGCGCTGCGCGATCTGGCGGATCTGCTGGCTGGTCTGGTTATCGGCCGGCAGCAGCGCGCGCTGCGCCTGCGCCTCACCGAGTACCTGTTGATAGGCCTGGGCGCCAAGCTGGGATTCTTCCTGCGGTGTGGCTCCGTAGTGCGCATCCTCGCCGGTATAGGGATCGACTTCCTTGCTGCTGAACCAGCTGAAGGCCGCGTAACCAGCGAACGCGATCAGGATCCACCAGCGCACGTTGCCGAACAGCCCGCGTCGCCGGGGGGCGCCTTGCTGCTGTTCGTAGCGGCCTTGTCCGAATGGGTCGTTCCTCATTTCCCCTCTCCTGTTCAGATCCCACGCACCACGCGGAAACCCACCCGCGCACTAGTCATATCCGAATCCGACGCCGAACGCCATGCCGCACGCGCCTGGGTTGGCGAGCTGGCCCAGGAACCGCCGCGCACCACGCGCGAACGGCAGCCAGGATTGAACCACGATGCGCCGTCCGCCGGGGCGCGGCGATAACTGGCGTGCCAGCAGTCGCTGACCCATTCGCTGACATTGCTGCCCAGGTCGTACAGTCCGAAAGCGTTCGGCAGATAGCTGCCTCCCGGTGCGGGGCCCCAATAGCCATCGCCATAGGACACGAACGCATTGTTCCAATGCCGCCCGCTGGGCGAAACATCGTTGCCGCCGGTCAGATTGCCGAAACGCGCAGTGGGCACGCCGTCGCTGCCCCAGGGATAGCGTCCCTGGCTGCCCGCGCGCAGGACGTATTCGAATTCCGCCTCGCTGGGCAGGCGATAGCTCTTTCCCGTCTGCACGGACAGCCATTGCGCATAGGCCTCGGCATCGCGCACGCTGACGTGGAGGACCGGAAGACTGTCGGCGGCCCTCGCCCCGGCGTAGTCCGATTGCCAGTCCACGCCGCTGCGGCGCGCGAAATTGCCGCTGCGCTCGTCGTACACCACCGAATGCCCGCGCCGCGTTGCACGCGGCCGGTAGCGCGTGGCCTGCACGAAACGCCGGAACTCGCCCACGGTAATGGCTTGGCGCGACATGGCGAAACCGCGATCGAAGCGCACGTAGTGGGCGGGCTTTTCCGATTCCACCGAACCCAGTTCCGACTCCGTCGCGCCCATACGGAAACCACCATGCGGGATCACGATCATTTCCGGCGCGCGGCCTCCCGCGGTCATGGCATCGGTGAATGCCTGTCCGGGCCTGAACAAACCGTAGTGCGTGGCCAGATCGATACGCGTGCGGAAATCGGCGGCTACCGTATCGCCCGGCTCGGCGATGCGCAGCACCTCGGCCAGCAATACCCGCGCGGTGCGCTGGCCGCGAAGCGTGGTCAGGTCGCTGATGCCGCGCTCGCGCAAGGCGGCGATGCGCGCATTGCGGATGGCGCCGACACGCTGCCGCGCGTCCTCTACGGTGGGAGCCGAATCGCGCACCTGCGCCGCCCGCGCCAACCAGCGCGAAGCCGCCGCGAAATCGCTAGCTGCCGCCGCTTCCTCGGCCTGCCGGATCATCGCGCTTTCGCTCGCCGCAAGGCCTTGCAGTGCGCGTGCCTGCCCAGGCTGCAACTGCAGCACTTCCCGGAAAGGCGCCAGCACCGTCTCGCCCGTCTGGCCGATCTGCCCGTTGCGGAGCAAGCGTTCTCCTTCGGCATTCAACCGCCAAAGCTGGTCGGCGCTGTCCACCTGCACCAGATAAGCGGCAACCGCGGGATCGTCCGGGGCCAGGGCCCGCGCCACCGCCCCGATTTCGCCTGCCAGGCTCAGGGCATCGGCATCGTCGCCGGCATCGCGCAATGCTGCTGCGCCTTGCTTCAGCAGGGCCTGCAGCGATTTTTTCAGGCCTTGGGCGACCTGACGGTCCTCCGGCGCCAGCGTTCTCAACGCCAGGTACAACGGAATCGCATCGCCGGCCTCGGCATACAGCCGGTTCCGCGCCAACGCGCTCGCCGCATCGCGCTTGGCCGCCGCCATATCCTGAATGGTCAGTGCGCGTTGTGGCGGTTGCCAGTTCCATGCCGCCGCACCGGTCTCATCGCCGCTTACAGTGATGCTGGGCAGGCGCGGATCGACGGCTTCGGCGGCCGGGGGCGGCGGCGGCGCTGCCTCGGGCGTACGCGTACAGGCGGCCAGGCACACGGCAAGACACACGGCCAAAGCCGCCGTCGCCAACCGCATCGGATACCGGGTTGCGTGCATCTTCCTCCACAATGTCGGTCCCGAACGGTACGCCGGACGTTAGGCTATTGTCGCCCGAGCCGGCAACCGATGCATTCACGTGGAGATTTCGTGCCTCTTTGGATAGATGAACCCGCCGCCCTGCGTGCGCAGCTGCAATCCCCGCCCGACTGGGTGGGGCTGGATACCGAATTCGTTCGCGAGCGCACTTACTGGCCGCAACTGGCCCTGGTGCAGATGGCCATCGGCGACCGGATACTGCTGATCGACCCGCTGGCGCCCGGCATCGCCGAAGCGCTGCGGCCGCTGCTGGCCGACCCGGGCGTGCTGAAAGTGATGCACAGCGCCAGCGAAGACCTGGTGGCGCTGTCGCACGATTGCGGCGTGCTGCCTGCGCCGTTGTTCGATACCCAGATCGCCGCCGCGCTGTGCGGCCTGGGCGGCGGCATGGGCTACCAGAAACTGGTGCAGGAAATCACCGGCGTGGCCCTGGTCAAGGGCGAGACCCGTTCCGACTGGCTGCGCCGCCCACTCAGCGATTCGCAGCTGGAATACGCTGCCGACGACGTGGTGCACCTGGGAGCGATCTACCGCGAACTGGATTCCCGCCTGCGCGCGCTGGACCGGCGCGAATGGCTGGATCAGGACGGTTCCCGCATGCTGGCCAACGCCACCGAGGAAGGCGAACGCTGGCCGCATCTGTCCATGCGCAGCGCGCAGTTCCTGGAAGCGGACGCGCAGCTGCGCTTGCTGCGCCTGCTGCGCTGGCGCGATGCGCAGGCAAGGACCAGCGACAAGCCGCGCAGCTGGATTCTGGACAATGAGCTGGCCACCAACCTCGCACGCACGCCGCCGGCCGACCGCGCCCAGTTGCAGGCGCAGCTGGAATCCCACCCCAAGGCTCCGCGCAAACTCGGCGATGCCATCTGGCAGGCGCTCAGCACCCCGCTTGCCGATGAGCTGCAAGCCCCACGGGCGCGCAATGCGAGCAGCGACGACAAGAACGCCCTGAAACGCTTGCAGGACGTAGTCTCGGCACGCAGCGCGGAGCTCGGCCTTCCCGACGGCATCCTGGCTTCGCGCCGTTACCTGGAAGCATTGCAGGAAACCGGAAACTGGCCCGCGGCGCTTGCCGGCTGGCGCCGCGCCGAACTGGAGCCGCTGCTTTCGCCCCTGCTCGCCCCGCCGCGTGAAGCCGCGGGCTAGCCTCACCGGCTCATTCTTTCAAATAGTCAGGCAGCGACGCATCGCGGCCCGTGTCTTCCTTTATCCGAAAATTGCGATGCTGCGACCATGTGTCTCGAACCAACAGGTAGTCGTCGATGACTTCATCCTTCAACGAGTCGAAAGCCAGGAGGCGCGCGCGCATATCGATTAGGCCGATGGCTTTTAAGCCGAGACGGACCTTATCGGCCTCTACATAGGAGAGAGGCTGCAATGGCAAGTCTCCTGCGATGCCAAACGCATCGCGCACCGTGCTAGGACCGAAAAAAGGTAGTTCAAAGTAACGGGAGCGCCGCCAGCCCCAGGTGGCAAGCGTCTGTCCAAAATCCTCATCGCGTTCCGGAAGCTTCATGCGGCTTGCCGGGTCGAAGATTCCGGCCACCCCGATTGTGCTATTCACTACAAATCTCCCCAACGCTTGCGCCGAATGCTTGACCTTGCCTTGAAGCAGCGCATTCACCGCGGTAGCTGGCTGTCCCAGATTGTCAAAAAAGTTACTCACTCCAGAGCGCACTGGCGCCGGCACGACCTTCACATAGGCCCTGGCCACAGGCCGCGCCACTGACCGATCGGCCGCGATATTGAACCGATGCATTTTCCGGTTATACCGCTCCCATGGATCATAGATCCCAACCTTTCCGGCGGGCATCTCAAGGTTCTCACTCTTCTTATCACCCCCAGATTCCACAAACTTGGCCGCTACCCTTGTTTCATCACGCTCCACATCGACTCGGTCAGGAACCGTTGGCACAAAGTCAGGTGCAATCGGCACGGCCGCGGGCGCAGGGTCTGAGACAATCATCGACACTGGAGTGTCGGCTTGGGCAAGCGCCGAGTGAGGCTGCTTTTCGGAAACAGTTGCGCAACCCACCAAGCTCGCTACGAGTCCCAAGCTCAGCAGCACCTTCCAGAAGACCACGCGCGTCATGACCCTAATCCGATCAAGCTCAACCAAGCCGAGCGTGTGCCCAGAACCAGAGAAATCAACACGAACAACACCGACACCCGACGTAGCCATTTGGCGGGGGAACTGCGTTTGCTGCTTACCAAGGGGGGAGGCAAGTCAGGCAAGTCCTGCAATATCAGCATATGACGGCTCTTGCGCAACTCGTGCGCATTCCGAGTGTTGTAGGTGTGCATATCAGGGGTCTCGAAGCGGTGGGGACGCTTTTTTCTCTACTCATTTCCCTGGCCTGAAAGTTCGCTAGCCAAGGGGGCCTTGCCAATTCATCGAACCGACACCACATCGCCCGATAGTTCTCCCCGCCAGCCGCCGCCTAGTGCGCGAAATAGCGCCGACAGGGCGATCTGTCGTTGGGTATGAATTTCAATCAACGCAATCTGATTGGAATAGTCGGTGCGCTGTGCATCTAAGAAGCGGAGATGGTCGTCCAGTCCCGCGCGATAACGCGCTTCGGATAGCAGCATTGCGTTGCCCGATGCGACAGCCACTTCCGCCCGTGCAATCTCTTCACGTCTTAGCGTGTCAGTTGCTGCTAGTGCATCGGAGACTTCGCGGAAGGCGACCTGAATGGAATACTCATAAGCGGCCACGGCGATGTCTTTGCGGACATGCGCCAGATCCAGATTTACTCGGTTCGCACCCCCACTGAAGATGGGCAAGATAATCTGTGGTGTGAATGACCACGTACGTGTGCCAGAGCCAAAGAGACCTGAAAGCTCGGGGCTGCTGCTGCCCAATGAGCCTGTCAGTGAGATGCGCGGAAAAAAAGCGGCGCGGGCAGCGCCAATGTCGGCGTTGCGTGCTTTTAGCTGGTGTTCGGCCGAGCGGATATCGGGACGGCGCATCAACAGCGTTGACGGCGTTCCCGGTGCGATCTCCTGCGCCAGAAGAAGACGATCGCTATACATCTTCGGCAGGATCTCACTGACATTAGAAACTCCGACGAGCAAAGACAAAGCGTTGGAGGATTGCCGAAACTCGCGATCAATCCTTTCCCGATCTGCTTTTACCTGGTCGCGGAGGCCAATGGCCTCTTGATGGTCGAGCTCGTTGATAAAGCCGCGCGCGCGCAACTGCGCTAAAAGTGTCAAGGAAGTCTCGCGCGCTTCAAGGGCCTGGGTGGCGATGGCATAGCGTTGCTGCGCGCCATCGCGAGTCAGAAACGCTTGGATAACCTCGGCCACCAAGCTAATTTCGGTCGAGTGCCCCGCCCGCTCCGCAGCCAGATACTCTTCCAAAGAAGCTTCGGAAAGGTTCCGCACTCGTCCGAAAAGATCAAGCTCAAACGTGGTAAGTCCAATGCCGGCTTGATAGCTGCTCTCCACAGCCGAGAATTCACCCACTCGCTGACGAGTCGTAGTTGCGTCCAATGACACATGGGGCAATCGATCAGCCCGCAGGATCCGATACTGTGCCCTGGCGGCTTCAACATTCAGCAGGGTCTGACGTAGATCTCGATTATTGGCCAGCGCCAGGTCAATTAGATGCCTAAGCGATTGATCTTCAACAAAAGACTGCCATTCCAGTCGCGTAGCAGTATCGCTGCTTGCCTGGCCCTGCGTGCCGTCTGTCCACATTTCCGGCACAGGCGCTGGGGGCCGCTGGTAAGCCGGCGCCAGTGAGCAGCCCACCAGCAGGCTCGATATGAGCGCACCCACAAGCTTTGGTTGGATCACTTGAATACAGGCACGCATGGGAGGCTCGGATGGTTTCGGTGGACAACTCCGCGCCAAGTGTCGGGCGCTGGACCCAATGCCCCCGCGAGGGGGCACGTCAGGAGAGAACCTAGAAGCCGCGTGAGAAACCTACGAAGACGAAGAAGGCGCCGTTTGTATCTTTCTCGATCAACGGACTATCGCTGACCTCATTGGGCAGGAAGTTATAGTCGGCAAAACCAATGAACGACCACTTCTCGCCAACCGGACGGAAGTAAGACACGCCAACACTTGGAATGACGACCGAGCCGGGCTTGTAATTCACCACGCCTCGCGCTACCTCTTTATCCAGTGTGCCGTAGTAGTAATTGGCCGTATCCTTCGACAGCCACTTGACGCCCACATTTGGGGTCAGCTCTCCTTTACCGACTTCAAACTCATAGCTGTATTGCAAAGAAACCTCTTGTCCACTGCTGGTATTGGTGGCATCGGCCAAGATCTCCGTTTCCAGCTCGCCGAAGCCACCCTTCCATTTGGCGCTCAGACCTAGATCCAAACCACCATCGCGATCTTCAAGCAGTCGGTAGTCGATCCCGTTCGCCGCGAGCTCAGCCTTACCCAGATCCGCGACCTCGAAGCCATCAAACTTGTACTTTGCGATTGCCGCCAACTCGAAAGAGTCGTTATCAATGAACCGCCAGCCAGCCGTTAGACCCCTTACGTAGAACTTCTCGCCCTCAAAGCCCACAAATGGGATCGGCTGCACATCCGTCCCTTCGCCGGCGTATCCACTGTCTTCGATGATCACTCCGATACCCAAGCTCCAGCGCGGGGGGCCTTCTTGCGGACCATCCTCTTCCGGGAAGGCCTGTTCCGGATCTGCAGTCTGAGCCAAGGTGGCCAACGGCAAAGTGGATAGCAATACGGACAATAGAAGTTTCTTCATCGGACACCGGGTCTCTTCAATGATGGGGATTTGTCCTTTGCGAACGTCCCGTGTGCTTGCACGGCTCGCTGCAACCAACCCCAACAGAATGACGAGGCGATGTCGTCCAAATGTCGCGTGATCTGCCAATTGCGCTGAACGACGGCTGTCTACCCCTTAAAACTCGATGGCGCTTGCTCTTACATCCAAAGCCGCACGCGTGCCGCCGGGGGCAACCTGCTCAATCGTGAGTTTCCAGTTAAACCGATCGCAAATTCTTCCAATGAGAAACAGCCCCAAACCCTGCCCGCGAATGGGCACAGACTGGCGCAAGCTGTCGCGATACCTACGCGCCGCCTCGACGGGGTTAAAGCCACTTCCCGAGTCGGTTACCGAGATTACGAAGCCTTCGAGAGACAGCTCGACCTCTCCATCCTCTGTGCTCTCCACCGCATTGCGGATCAGATTACTCACCGCAATGCGAACCATGGCCTCCGGGGCCGCGATAAAAGCCGACTCGATCACGCCAATCCGCAGCCTTGCCGGCTTATCGCCCAGAAGATGCTCATGGTCGGCCAATATCCTGGGCAGCAGATCGTGCAGGGCGGTAATTTCTGGCGTCCCCGCCTGGTTCGAAGGCTCGCGGGCGAGATAGAGCAGGGCGACCATTGTTTCCGACAGATCTTCCACGGCATGCTCGATACGCGCCAGCACGGGCGCGGACGCGTCGGGCAACGAAAGCTGTTTGAGCACGTCCACCGCCCCTGCGATCACGGCAATAGGCGTCCGAAATTCATGGCTGGCTTGATCGAGCAAACTTCGTTCGCGCTCGATGAACTGCTCTACCCGCTCTAAATGCGCATTGCTCGCCTGGGCAATGACCTGGATCTCCTCTCTTTGATAGCTCGTGGGTAGGCGTCCGCCAGGCGCACCAGGCACAATCGCCTGCATGCGCCGGGCCAGGTCTCTTACAGGCCGGACAAGATTTAGATGCAGCCAGAAAATGAGCCCGCCAATGAACAATACGAGAAACGCCGCCCAAACTACCGTGACCACCGCATCCTGATTCTGTTGATCTTCAAGCTGGGCTATATCAATGACCGTGATAAGCCGGCCCGGAGGAAGATCTACAATCAGTGCGTGGAAACTGGACTGATCATCGAACGAATCATCCTCAGTGAACGTGCTAACGCCGGTAAAAAAAGAGCCCGCCTCGGTCGAATAAAGGCCCGGGGGATGATCAACTAAGTAGCTGGGCGCCTGTGAGGCGCCACGTGATTTGTCGACATACCATGATCGAACGATTCCGGAGTCGGGAAGCGCAACATTCGGATGCTCCCGCAACTGCTTGGCATGTTCGGCCGATGTGTCCCTAAGAAGGCTTGCCCAGAATTTGTGCTCGATCAAAGATTGACTGTTGAAACTCTGGATGGTGAGCGCGGCCATCATTGCCAGTCCGAAGAAAATCAAGGCCACGCTGATCCACCAGTGAACACTGCGCGGAGTGCTGATAAGCGCAGTGAGCCTACTCATTCTCACAGATCCTATAACCGGCACCCGAAACAGTATGCAGAAGCGGTTTGTCCGCGGCCGTATCAATTTCCCGGCGCAGCACGTAGATATGCGAGCGCAATAGATCGCCGTCGGGTACGATCTCGCCCCATCCGGCACGCTCTAAGCGGGACCTGTTGACGATGTTCGGACTCTCCCGCATCAAAAGCTCCAAGAGGCGGCGGCCAATCCGGGAAACTGCCACATTCCGATCGCCTCGACGCACTTGCAGTTTCCGCAGGTCGAAATGCAGATCACCCACAACAAGTACGTCATCGGGTGCCGCCGCCTGCCTCAAACGACTCACCACTGAGCGCAATCTAATCTCGATCTCCGGTAGTGCTACCGGTTTGACGAGATAGTCATCCAAACCGGATTCGAAACCATCGATCTTGTCTGCCAACTGGTCCCGTGCCGTCAGCATGATAATAGGCACTTTCTTCTTCGCCTCTTTTCTGATTCGACGCAGCACTGTCAGGCCGTCGAGCCTGGGCAAGTTCCAATCCAGCAAGATCGCGTCATAGTCCTTCGAGGACGCCAGGTGCAACCCAGATAGTCCGTCGGGGGCTGCGTCGAGCAGATGTCCGCAAGCGGCCAGATAGTCATACACGTTCGCGGCCAACTGAGCGTTGTCTTCGATGATTAAGATCGACAAGGGTTCCTTGTTCACTTTTCTTCCGTTTGTCATATCTTTTGATCCTCGATCACATCAACCCGGCCAGGCCGCTCGCCACAAACTTCACCACGACGCAGACCGTTTGAATATAGCCCAGCAGATGGAGTGCAACGGCGGCGTGAGCCATATAGAACCACGGGCGCTCCTGTAGCGTCGCCTCCCCGCCCTGCCCAATAAGTGCTTCGAGCACAAGCATCGTGATCAGCCATAGGAACTGTGAAAGACGCAGACCCGTCAAGGCCCTCTTCATAAGGCACATCGATGGTCGCCAAGAAACTCATGCCAAGCGCTCCGTGGTTCCAGCCACGGGTTTGCCCATGGAAATGCCCAAACGAGCCTTCATTGCCCCAATCGCGTCGTCGATGTAGCTGTATGCCACCGGTATTACCAGCAAGCAGAGCGCGGTCGAGGTGATCAAGCCTCCAATCACACCGATGGCCATGGGCGAGCGAAAGCTGGCATCGGCACCCAGGCCTAATGCAATGGGCAACATACCCGCTCCCATCGCGATGGTCGTCATGACGATGGGCCGGGCACGCTTGCGGCAAGCATCGATGATTCCGGACAACCGTTCCATGCCGTGATCCCGCCGCGCGATAATGATGTAGTCCACGAGCAAGATAGCGTTTTTGGTGGTGATCCCCATCAGCATAATCAAGCCGATCATCGAGGGCATCGACAGCGAGGAACCTGTCAGTTTCAGCGCCAGGAAGGCACCGGGCACCGATAGCGCCAGAGCCACTATGACCGTAAGTGGTTGACCAAAATCCTTCAACAGCAGTACTAGCACCATATACACACATAACACGCCAGCAAGCATGGCAATACCAAACCCGGCGGCCAACTCATCCATTTCCTCGGCATCGCCCGTGGCCGTAATTGTGACCCCCTTGGGTAGCTTCTTGAGGCTCGGCAGTTGGCCGGCCGCTTCCTCTACATCGCCCAATGGCAGCCCATTCAGCTCAGCAGTGAGATTGATGTTGCGTGCCCGATTATAACGAGTCAGTTCTGATTGTCCGCTCAGGATCTGCAGGTCTGCCACGCTTTCCAACGGCACCGACCCGCGCGCACCAGGCACGGGCAGTCGTCGCAGGATTTCAAGGTCGTCGCGACCACTGTCGGCCAATCTCACCACGATCGGAACTTGACGCTCGCTAAGATTGAGCTTCGACAATGCTTGGCTGTAATCGCCAGAGGTAGCGACGCGAAGGGTTTCGGCAATGGCGGCGGAGGTTACGCCCAGATCCGCAGCACGTGCGAAATCTGGGCGGATGACCAACTCCGGCCGCACCAGGCTTGCCGAGGAAGTAACCGCGCCAATGCCTGGAATCGTCCTGAGCTCTTGCTCAACCAACGCTGCTTGTTGAGCAAGAAGCTCACCGTCTTCTGACGATAAAGCAAGCGAATAGCCCTCGCCCACCCCCCCCATGCCAACGCTCACGCGCGCCCCGGGCACGACAGACAAGGCATTGCGGAGCTGGCCCTCAAGGCCTTGGCGATCCAGCCCTCCACGTTCACTTCGAGGCGCGAGGTTCATCGTCAGCACGGCAGTCCCAACGCCTCCGCTCGATCCTGCGGACTCTTCGTCATCTTCAGGTCCTGATGCTCTTGAGCTCCCACCAATGGCGGTGTAAACCGATACCACGTGCGGGTTCTTCGCTACAACAACGCGCGCAATTTCGGCCAGAGCGCGTGTTTGGGCGATGGTGCTGCCTGGTGGCAGCGACAACGTCGCCTGCGTCTGATCGCCGTCGTCAGCAGGTATGAACTCTTCTGGCAGCGTCGAGGCAAGGGCAACGCCGCCCAAGATCAGGACGATAGCGGCCGCTACCGTCGCACGGCGGTGATTTAAACACCACCGCACAGTACGGATGTAGGTTTCGACCCACCGCGGCGGCCGGGGCGTCTTTTCAGGTGCCTTCAACATGTAGGCGGCCATCGTAGGGGTGAGCATTCGCGCGACCACCAAAGAGAAGAACACCGCAACGGCTGCAGTCCAGCCAAATTGAACAAAGTATTTCCCTACAATCCCACCCATTAAGGAAGTTGGCAGAAACACTGCAATTAGCGTGAACGTTGTGGCAATCACCGCCAGTCCGATCTCGCTGGCAGCATCGATCGAGGCCTGCATGGGCGATTTACCCATCAGTAAGTGCCGTTCTATATTCTCAATTTCCACAATCGCATCGTCCACCAGCACACCGATGACCAAAGATAAGGAAAGAAGTGAGACCGTGTTGAGCGTGAATCCCATCAAGTACATTGCGGCAAATGCAGGAATTGCCGAAAGCGGCAATGCCACCGCCGCAATAAAAGTAGCCCGCCAGTCGCGCAGGAAGAAGAACACCACAATGACAGCCAGCACTGCGCCTTCCAGCAACAGCGTCATCGAACCGTGGTAATTATCCACAATGGGATCAATCGAATTGACCGCTTCGACGAATACTATCTCCGGGTGCGCGGCTTTCAATTCTTCTACCGCCGCCTGCGCCGCTTCGGCCACTTCGATCTCGCCTGCCCCTTTGGCCCGTATAACTTCGAAACCCACCGCCGGCTTGCCGTTGAACAGCGCCATCGATCTAGGCTCTGCGATGGTGTCCGACACCGTGGCTACCTGATCCAATCGTATCCGGCGCCCATCGCCCAACGATATGTCCAGGCCCGCGATTTCTTGCGCTGTAGCGAGCGTGGCGATCGTACGCACCGACTTCTCGCCTCCACCGGCTTCTACCCGACCGCCTGAAGCCTCTTGCTGCAGCTCGGCGAGCTGGCGGGAGATATCTGCTGCGCTCGCATTCAAAGCAAGCAGTTGGTCTGGTTCCAAGGAGACGCGCACTTCCCGATCAACGCCGCCCACGCGCGACACCGCGCCGACCCCTGCTATAGCCAGCAGACGCTTACGCACTTCATTGTCAATAAACCAAGACAGTGCTTCGGCATCCAGACGCGTGGAAGTGAGTGTGTAAGTCATAACAGGCGAGCCAGCCAGCGTGCTTCTGCTGATCACCGGGTCTCGGAGATCGGCAGGCAACTCGGACCGGGTGCCCGCTACCGCGTCTCGCACATCGTCCATCGCCTCTTGCACTGGCTTATCAAGCAGGAACTCGGCCGTGATCGTCGCCGTCCCGTCCGTCAGGGTGCTACTGATGTGTCGGATTTCGGGAATATTGGCCACGGCATCTTCGATCTTGCGTGCCACATCGCTCTCTAGCTGAGGCGGCGAGGCCCCGGGCAACTCAGCCGTAACGGTGATGATTGGAAAATCGATGTCCGGAAAGTTCTGCACCTTCATCGCCAAGAAGCCGCCAATCCCTGCTACGGTCAACAGGATGAAAAGCAGGGTGACTGCGACTGGGTTATGGATTGACCAGGTGGATACGTTGAGGTTCATGGCGTGCCCGCCGTCTGCGTCAAAGCCTGGGCGGGGGCTCGCACTACCTTGACCGTATCCCCTTCGCTGAGGAAGCTCAGCCCTGAGGCGACGATGGGCTCGGAAGTTGTTAGTCCATCGGTGATTTCCACTTGATCACCTACGCGCCTGCCGACCAAGACCTTGGTCATTAGGATTTTGGACGCCGGATCCAGGCGCATGACAAAGCTAAACCCATCGCGTAGCAGCACCGCTTGCTGCGGCACCGTCAATGCCTGCCCTTGTCCCACCTCAATAAAGCCTCTAGCGAATGCGCCAGCACGGACCGGACTATTTGCTGGCAAATCCACATAGACCAACCCGTTGTGAGTCTGGGTGTCTATGGAAGGCGCCACCATTCTTAGGCGACCTTGGATAGGTGTTTGGCCATGAACACTGATCTGCGCAAGTTGCCCTGGCGCAAGCAAGGTCATGTCCGCCATCGCCACGGTGCCTCGCCATTCCAGGCGGCCATCCTGAATCAGGCGAAATAGCTCCTGCCCGCCGGGCATTACGGCGCCCACGGTGGCGGTGCGCGCGGTGATGATCCCATCACTCGGCGCCAGCACGCGGGTCTGTGCAAGCCGAAGGCGATTCCGCTGTTTGACCGCTTTGGCCGCCTCCAGCCTGGCCAAGGCCGTCCGAGCCGCCACCACATACTGGTTAACCTGCTGGGCGGACATGGCGCCAGAGGCGTCCAGGCCCTTAGCCCGCTCAGCATTGGCTTGGGCCTCGGCGAGTTGCGCCTCGGCCTGCGCTACAGCAGCCTGCGCCTCGGCTAGCTCGGCCGCGACCATTTCCGGCTTGAAAACAGCCAATACTTGCCCGCGGCGAACCCGGTCGCCCACATTGACCTTAACCTCAATAAGCTGCAAACCCTCTGCTTCGGTGCCGACGCTCGCCTCTTGCCAAGGGGCGATGTGGCCGCTTACCGCAATTCGTTGAGGCAGTACAGAGAGTTGCGCTCGCGTCATGGCCACGGTCAGCACGGGCGTTGCGGCTACCGTTTTGGGGGCGACGTCGCTGCTGAGCGAGAAATACAGCGCTGTCAGTATTCCAACAACGATGATCGCCGCCCCAGTTAGCGCGGTCTTGCTTTTCTTTCTATCCACTAAGAGTCCTTATCAAGGGCATCACGCACGACTTGTGACCGTGGCGAATCCGGGTCTTCGCCGATGATTGGCCTTGAATGTCGTGGAAATGTCGCGCCGCTGTGATCAGCGGGACCCGGACTGGAACAACCGGAATGCGGGGTGTTTTGCTAAACGCGTGCGCAACAAGAGCAGCCCAGGCCGTCTGCACCGGGCGCATCTCTATAACGATCCGATAACCAAGAGCCGACTTAACTACGACATCGAGCCCCTAGCTTGCTCGGCACGCCTCAATCGTGTCGAACCATGCTGCGCTCATCCGCCACTCGCATAACAGCCCCGCACGGTCCCTCGGTCTTTGGCGCTGCACGCAGAGCCGAGCCCAGGCCGGCCACCTCTCTTTCTCATGCGGTGCGATCGTCCTATCTCGCCGTACTGACCTTCAAACGACCAGTGGTGAGTAGCGAGCTCATGATACTCATGAGCAGCATCGCTTTCTCTGTTCTCTTCAACAAATCATTCTGGTCAAGCGCTGTGCCAAGCCCTTGGGTGCAATGGAAGCTCTCACTCTCGCTCTTTTTGATCCTCACGGCGCTGCACTGCCTTCTTCTTGGGATCATCGTGAATCGTTGGATCGTAAAACCAGTGTTGACCGTTTTGCTGATCGCCACCGCACTGGCTGCTCATTTCATGAGCGCCTATGGCATCTACCTAGACGCAGACATGCTGCGCAATGTGCTGAATACCGATACCAAAGAATCGGAGGAGCTTATGACGATAAGCCTGCTCGTTCCCGTCGCACTGGCGTTATTTCCAGTAGCGCTGCTTTGGTGGACGCAGATCAAGAGGAGAAGTATCGCCCGAGCGAGCTTGGTTCGCTTAGCCTTTCTGGCAACGTCTGTGCTCGTAATACTAGTTGGTGTATCCCTCTCCTCACGCGATGTAAGCTCGCTGCTGCGTAACCAGCGCGAGATCCGCTACCTCGTTACGCCGGCGAACTACCTCGTTGCTTTGTCAAAGGTGTTACTGGCTGCACCACCCGGCAAGAAAGCATCGCCCCTACCTATTGGAGAGGATGCAGTGCAAAAGCCGTCGTCTGCCGCCAGGAAGCCGCGGCTGGTAGTGTTGGTGGTGGGTGAGACGGTTCGCGCGAAAAACTGGGAGCTCAACGGCTACGCAAGGCAGACGACACCCAGGCTATCTACGATCCCTGGTTTAGTTAATTTTAGCAACTCTGTCGCCTGTGGAAGCAGTACCGAAGTTTCACTCCCTTGCATGTTTTCTCCATACGGACGATCGAACTACGATCAAAAAAGGATTCGCAGTCACCAATCATTGCTTCATGTGCTCAATCGCGGTGGAGTTCAAACCCTATGGATCGACAATCAATCGGGGTGCAAGGGAGTATGTGCCGGTCTCCCATACCTGCACGTCGGCGATGATCAAGATACCGTGCTTTGCAATGGCACTCGCTGCCACGACGAAATTCTTGTCAAGGCCCTGGCATCGCACATCATTCCGGCCAGGGGAGATCGACTGGTCGTATTGCATCAACTAGGGAATCACGGACCCAACTACTTCGAAAGGTATCCCGATCGCTTCAAGCGATTCATGCCTCCATGCGAAAGTCCTGATCTAGGTAAGTGCACCGTTGGCAGTATCGTCAACGCTTACGACAATGCAGCTCTCTACACGGACCATATTCTGGCTGAAACAATCTCTCTGCTTGAGGGGCAGTCCCACTACGACGCGGCGATGATCTATGTTTCCGACCACGGCGAATCTCTAGGTGAGAACGGATTGTTCCTGCACGGAATTCCCTATGCCATAGCTCCTGACGAGCAACTTGAAGTGCCAATGGTGATTTGGCTATCGGCTGCGTTTTCAATAACCGCAGACATTGATATGGATTGCCTTAAAAGTGTTGCCAACAAACCCGTAAGCCATGACAACCTGTTCTCGTCCATCCTAGGTCTGCTCGACGTAGAGACTACGCTTTATATCCCCAACCTGGACGTATTCTACTCCTGCCGAACTCGTCGGGATTAGTCCTCACCGGCAATAGGTAGAAGAGGTCAAATCGTTCAAACGATATGCTCTCAGAGCCTCCCAGACAATCTGCGCGATCAGGCACACATTCCTCCGTCGTACGATTCTGAGACGAGGACTCCGGCCAAGTCCTGAAGCATTGCCTCGAGTGCTGCGCCGGTTCTGTCTGTGCCGATCAGGTTCCTTTGATTGCCCACCACCGCACATTCGCCTCCTGATCCGCATCTTCGAACTCAACCGCCTGCGCAAGTAAAGGCGCATGATCGGCCTTGCCGCGCGCTGTTCCATGCCGAACCGCGGCTTCGGGTCTTATTCGATGATCGGCCTTGGATGTCGTGGAAATGTCGCGTCTTGCCGGGCCCGGCTCGCCCTCAAGCGTGTAGTGGCTGAACCGATCCTCAGAAGTTCGTGCTTTAGCGCCGACCAGGCCACCCCCGGTAACTGGCGTAGTAAAACTACGGCGGACTTAGAAATGGGCATGAGGTCAAAGGTATTTACGTGGCTTGAGGGCTATTGAGAGCCCCGGGAAGGACTGGCGCAGCCCCACCCGACACGGATAGACTATGCAGGTACCTGGGGCGGTAGCTCAGCTGGGAGAGCGCCACGTTCGCATCGTGGAGGTCAGGGGTTCGATCCCCCTCCGCTCCACCAGGACAACAAAAAAGGGCTGCGGTTTTCCGCAGCCCTTTTTCTTTTGCAGTCGGTTCGCGATCAGAACTTGTAGGTCAGGCCCAGCAGGAAGCTCCGGCCCCATTCGACGTATTCCAGGGGACGGTCTTTGCTGCCGGCGTAAGTCCGGTAGGCCTCGTTGGTCAGGTTGCTGGCCTGCAGCAGCAGGGACAACCCGCTGAAGGCGCTTTCGTCGCTGAAGGTGTAGCTGACCTGCGCATCGGTGATGTTTTCACCAACGACATAGCGCAAGGTGCGGTTGCCGTTGAAGTTGCCGATCTCGCCGATGAAGTCCGAACGACGGCGCTGGTTGACGCGCGCTTCGAACCCGTTCTTCTCGAAGTACACGGTCAGATTGTAGATGCGCTTGGACAGGCCCGGCAGGTCGATGTCGCCGCTGCCCACGCTGGAGGCGCTTTCCGGGTCGCGGATCTTGATGTTGCTGTCGTTGAAGGTGGCGCTGGCGACCACACCGAAACCGCTCAAGGTCTCGCTGAACATATCGAACGGCAAGGAACCGGTGAGTTCCAGACCCTGCAGCGTGCCGCCTTCGCCATTTACCGGTCTGGAGTAGCTGCCGATCGGATTGACGCCTACGCCCGGGAAGTTCGGATGCTGAGGGATGTCGGATGTGTACTGGGACAAATCGTAGAACGGATCGGTTTGGGTGTAGATGTACGACTGCAGATCCTTGTAGAAGTAGGCAGCCGCGACATAAGCCCTGGTGCCGAAGTACTTCTCGTAGGAAATATCGAATGCGTAGGCACGCCACGGATCGAGCATGGGGTTGCCGCCGCTGGCGAAGCTGTCGCGCAAGTTGGTGCCAGTGTCCGGGTTCGGGCCATCCGAAGCGGTCACTTCGAGCGAGGCACGCAACTGATCCACGCGCGGACGCGCCACCTGCTTGGCAAGGGCTACGCGCAAGGTCTGATCGTTGGCGAAACCGAAAACCAGGTTCATGCTCGGCAGCACGTCGGTAATGGTCTTGCCCTGATGGATGGGCTGCGGATCGCTGCCGCCGGAGAGCCGAATTGCATCCGAGGATTGATCGACTCGCTGGACTTGCACGCCGGCATTACCGCGCACACTGACGTCGCCCCACTCGGTGTCGATATTGCCCCGTATATAGGCGGTGGTGGTTTTCTCGTTCACGTCCCAGGCCTTGGCGACCAGATAGGGGAACGCCGTGGCGCTGGGTTCAAAGGTCATGTAGCGAGCAACCGCGCCTGGAACGCTCCAGGCCGGGATATAGCCAATGCCGGCGAAGCCGAGGTCGACCGGATCATATTGCAAGTCCGACTCGATGGCCGTTATACCCTGGGCGCCAAGGTTGATGTTGCCCTCGGGCTGGCGCTTGTTCTTCTCGCGCTCGGCGTAATTCAAGCCGAAATCGATGTCCGAAAAGAACTTGGTCCAGGCCGGTGCCGGCAGCGAAACAGCCAGCTTGGCGGTTTTCAGTTCATCGACCACCTTCGGCACCTTGCCGTAACCCGAACCATAGATCGTGCCGGTCAGGAACAGCGAATCCGGATTCGAGTAGTCGCGGCCCGGATTGATCTGCGAGAAACCATTGTTCCTGATCTGCAATTGCAACGTGTCCAGTTGCGGCGCCGGCAGCATCTGGGTGTTGTTCTCCAGGTTGAGTTCGTCGCGCTTGGCGCGCGACCAGCCGATGTCGGCGACGATACGCGCCTGACCGACGGTGAAGTCGTTGTTCCAGCCGAAAGCGTTGATCTCGTCTTCGCGACGGTTGTACATGCCGCGCACCAGCGGGTACACGTTGCCCATCGTACCGCCGGTAAAAGTGTTGTTGCCGTTGATGGCCGGATTGGTGACGTTCAACCGACCGAAGCCGCCGTTGTAGTCGCCGATATGCACTTCGAACTGGTTGGCGGTATCCACCTGCTCGGCCGAGGAATGGAACATGTCCAGCGTGCTGGTCCAGGCATTGGAGGGACGGTACTGCAGCGTGGCCATCAGGCCGGTGCGGGTCTGGTTGCCGGTGCGGCGCAGCGCCTTGATGCCGTCGGAATAGAAGGTTCCTGCGGGCACGCCTGGACGCCAGTTGTCGCCGATGGCCTGCCAAGGTTCGTACAGACCGACCTGGTTTTCCTGGATAGGCGTGTCGGAATAGGAGAAACCCAGCGCAATGCCGAAGGTGTTGTCGGCGAACTGGTCGATGTAGCTGAGGTTGTAGCGGGAGCCGGTGGCATCCTGGTTCGCCGCCGAACCCAGCGAGTTGCGTTGGCCGCGAATGCCGACGATGGCCGCCGAGCCGTCGTAGCTCAGAGGACGCACCGTTTGCATGTCGATGGTGCCCGACAGACCCTGGCCGATCAGGCCGGCGTCAGGAGTCTTGTACACGGTCACGCCGCTGACCAGTTCCGATGGGTACTGGTCGAATTCCACGCTGCGGTTGTCGCCGGTGCTGACCATCTCGCGACCGTTGAGCGTGGTGGTGGAGAAGTCTGGCGACAAGCCGCGCACGCTGATCACCTGCGCGCGGCCGGCGACGCGTTGCGCGGCCAGGCCAGGCAGGCGACCGATCGATTCGGCGATGCTGACATCCGGCAGCTTGCCGATGTCTTCGGCCGTGATCGCCTCGACGATGGAAGTGGAGTCGCGCTTGACCGAGATAGCGCCCTCGATGCCGGCGCGGATGCCCGTCACCGTGACCCGGTCCAGCTCCGTCGCTTCGGTGCTGGCCGGTTGCGGAGTTTGTTCCGCGGTCTCTTCAGTCGATTGTGCATAAGCACTCGTGGCGCTCAGTGTCATCGCGGACACCAAGGACACGCTCAGCAGATTGCGCTTGAGCTTCACCATCTCCCCTCCACTCCCATGGTTGGTTTTCTAGTTTTGAAAGGCCGGCGACCCGCCATTTCGGCGCTCGCTGAAACCAGTCCGTCCGGATACGCAGACCGCCTCCGATACGTGCGGCAATGGTAGTCGTGGCGCTCCCCGCACAACTTATGTTGCATACGTATTCATGGCATCCGGCGATGTTCCGCCGCTACTTCCGTCATCGAAGCGTTGCTTCAGGAAACCGGTTTCAATGGGTTCTGACGCAACCATTGGTGGATTGCGCTGCAATGCAACATCGCTGCTGCCACCAATATTTCGATAAGCGGAACAGGATCAGCAAGTCAGCGCGTATCGACAGGGTCGACGTCGTATGTCTGATGTCCAAGATCGGAAACAGCGGCAAGATGCGCGCCAGGACGACTGGTTGTACGGCCGCTTCATGGCCGCTCGAGGATCAACCAACTTCGGCGTAGAACAAGCCGCGCGCGGGCAAGTGGACATGTCCCGCCTCAACACCGCCCTGCAACAATCCGTGACCATCGAGGGCCCGCAACTGCAAGCCGGGGGGAACCGGCCATTGCACCGGTACGGCGGAAAGATTGAAGACCGCCAGCACACGCTGGTCCTCGAAACGGCGGACGAATGCCAGCACAGGCTCGGAGGTATCGAAGAAATCCACGTCGCCCCACTGCAACGCCGGCACAGTCTTGCGCCAGCGCAGGAACGCACGCGTGGCATTGAGCGTGGATTCCGGGTCGCGTTCCTGCACCTCCACGGCCAAGGCGCGATGCGTGTCGGCGACCGGCAGCCACGGTTGCCCGGAGGTGAAACCGGCATGCGTGCCGCCAGTCCACGGCATCGGCGTGCGGCATCCGTCGCGGCCCTTGAAGTTCGGCCAGAACGTCTTGCCGTACGGGTCCTGCAACGCTTCGTAGGGCACATCCGCCTCGCCCAGGCCCAACTCTTCGCCCTGGTACAGGCATACCGATCCGCGCAGCGAGCACACCAGCGCCACCAGTTGCTTGGCCAACGCATCGGTCGCGCCGGCACCGCCCCAACGGGTGAGCGCACGCTGCACGTCATGGTTGGAAATGGCCCAGCACGGCCAGCCGTCGGCCATCTTCGCTTCCAGGTCCTCGGCGGTGGCGCGTATGTGGGCGGCGGTGAAATCGTCGGTCAGCAGTTCGAAGCTGTAGCCCATGTGCAGGCGCTTTTCGTTGACGTATTCGCCCATGGTGGCCAGCGAGTCCTCGGACGATATTTCGCCCAGGCTGGTCGCTTGCGGGTAACGGTCCAGCAAAGCGCGCAGCTTCTCCAGGAACACCAGGTTCTCGGGCTGCGTATTGTTGTAGTAGTGGTATTGGAAGGCGTACGGATTGTCGGGGCTGAAACCGCGGCCTACGCGCTTCTCCACCGGTTTGGGCGGGTTGTCGCGCAATTGCCGGTCGTGGAAACAGAAGTTGATCGCATCCAGCCGCAGGCCGTCCACGCCCTTCTTCAACCAGAACTCCACGTTGTCCAGCGTGGCCTGTTGCACCGCCGGGTTGTGGAAATTGAGATCGGGCTGCGAGGAGAGGAAGTTGTGCAGGTAATACTGACCGCGCCGCGGCTCCCAGCGCCAGGCCACGCCGCCGAACAGCGACATCCAGTTGTTGGGAGGACTGCCGTCGGGCTTGGCGTCGGCCCACACGTACCAGTCGGCCTTGGGGTTGTCGCGGCTCTCGCGGCTTTCCTTGAACCACTCGTGTTCGACCGAACAGTGGCTCAGCACCTGGTCGATCATCACTTTGATGCCCAGCCCGTGCGCCTTGGCCAGCAGACGGTCGAAATCGCCCAGGTTTCCGAACAGCGGATCCACATCGCGGTAGTCGGCGATGTCGTAGCCGAAGTCGGCCATCGGCGACTTGAAGAACGGCGAGATCCAGATGGCATCCACGCCCAGACTGGCGATGTAGTCCAGCTTGTCCACGATGCCCGGCAGGTCGCCCACGCCATTGCCGTCGCTATCCATGAAGCTGCGCGGGTAGATCTGGTAGATCACCGCACCGCGCCACCAACAATCGTTCGCCATCCTTATCCCCAACATTGGAATTGCGATCCTGCCTTGTCCGCACAACGGACGCCACTATTCCATGCCGCGCACCCGCAGGCATTGGCCTTATCGGCATGCCCGCCATGAATACGTATGCAGACAAGCGCGCCCACAAGAGGCGATGGCTCGCGGCTCTACAGCGGAAAATCGCACTGAAATCCAACGGCGCAGGGAAAATACAGAGCTTTTCATTCGATGGCGCAGGATCAGTGGCGTTGCGCAGGCCACAGTGCTAAAGCCTTCGAATGTTTGCAGTGCAGCATGGTTTCCGGCCGCGTTGCCTGCAACATGTCCAAGGTCGAGGCGCGATGCCATGGGGAAACCGCAGCATGAATAGATCGGGCACGAACAGCAAACCGCAGCTTTCGTTCTGGCAGATATGGAACATGTGCTTCGGTTTCTTCGGCATCCAGTTCGCCTTCGCGTTGCAGAACGGCAGCATGAGCCGCATCTTCCAGACCTTGGGCGCGAAGATGGACGACCTGGCCATCCTGTGGATCGCCGCGCCCATGACCGGCCTGCTGGTGCAGCCGATCATCGGCTACTACTCCGACCGCACCTGGACCCGGCTGGGCCGCCGCCGCCCGTACTTCCTGGTCGGCGCCATCCTCGCCACGCTTGCCTTGTTCGTGATGCCGAACTCGTCGGTGCTGTGGTTCGCCGCGATCATGCTGTGGCTGCTGGATGCATCGATCAATATCTCGATGGAACCCTTCCGCGCCTTCGTCGGCGACCAGCTGCCGCCCGAGCAACGCACCCGCGGTTACGCGATGCAGAGCTTCTTCATCGGTGCCGGCGCGGTCGTGGCCTACCTGCTGCCGGAGACACTCGCCCAACTGGGCGTCGCCAACACCGCGGCGGCGGGCGAGATCCCGCCCAGCGTGCGCCTGTCGTTCTACATCGGCGGCGCCGTGCTGATCTGCGCCATGGGCTGGACCATCTTCCGCACCCGCGAATACCCGCCCGAGCAGCTGCAAAGCTTCGACGACGCAGAACCCGAGGCCATCGACGCTCCCGCACCGGTGTCCAACACACGATTGGCGGCGGAAGTGGCGTTGTTCACCGTTCCTGCAGCGATCCTGGCCTTCTGCATCCGCCACTACGCATTGGACAAGTCGCTCTATCTGCTGGCGGCCGGACTGGTGGTTTACGCGCTGTTGCTGCTGGTCACTGCCGGTGGAAAGCGCGGAGGCGGCCTGGGCGAAATCATCCACGATGTGCGCAACATGCCGACCACCATGCAGAGACTGGCGGTAGTGCAATTCTTCTCGTGGTTCGCCTTGTTCGCGATGTGGATATACACCACTCCCGCGGTGACTTCCCTGCACTTCCACAGTTCGGACACCACCTCCGCCGCCTACAACGACGGTGCGGACTGGGTGGGCGTGCTATTCGCCGCCTATAGCGGATTCTCGGCGATAGCGGCCTTCGGCCTGGCGCCCCTGTCGCGCCGCATAGGTTTGCGCGCCACCCATCTGGTCTGCCTGATGATCGGAGGCCTGTCGTTCATCGCTTTCAACTTCATCCGCAATCCGGATTGGCTGTTGCTTCCCATGGCCGGCATCGGCATCGCCTGGGCCGCGATCCTGGCGATCCCCTATTCGCTGCTCAGCGGCGCGGTGCCGGCGAAGAAGATGGGCGTGTACATGGGCATCTTCAACTTCTTCATCGTCATACCCCAACTGGTCGCCGCCAGCCTGCTGGGTTTCCTGCTGAAGACCTTCTTCGATAACCAGGCGATCAATGCGCTGATGATTGGCGGCATCAGCCTGATCGTGGCAGGACTATGCGTGCTGATGGTGCGCAAGGAGACCGTCGCATGAACTCCCCTCGCATGAGCCGGCCCCGCATGAAGACGCTCGTCCTTGCGGTCCTGTGCGCAGGATCGACGGTCGCAACCTGCGCGCTGGCTGCCGACGCCGAAGAGTTCTACGGCACCACCGAACCCTTCGCCAGCGAATCCATCTACTTCGTCCTGACCGACCGCTTCGTCAACGGCGACCCATCGAACGATCACCGCGACCAGGGCGGCAAGCACCGCACCTTCGACGTGCCCACCCCTGGCGCGCCGCCGGGCGAAACCGACAACATCGGCTACCTGGGCGGCGACTTCAAAGGCATCGTGGACAACGCGGGGTACATCCGCGACATGGGCTTCACCTCGGTATGGGTGACGCCCATCGTCGACAACCCCGACGAAGCCTTCACCGGCGGCGACGCGGCCAAGTGGGGCGGCATGTTCACCGACCGCGGCAAGACCGGTTTCCACGGCTATTGGGGAATCAATTTCTACAAACTCGACGAGCATCTGCCCAGCGAAGGCCTGGATTTCGCCGGCTTCACCAAGGCGATGAAGCAACAGAAGCTGGACGTGGTACTGGACATCGTCGGCAACCACGGTTCGCCTGCCTACAGCATGCCGAAGATGCAGCCGCAGTACGGCAAGGTCTACGACCGCGACGGCAAACTGGTCGCCGATCACCAGAACCTGGCTCCGGACAAGCTGGACCGGGCGCACAAGCCTATGCATGCCTTCTACAACACCAGCGGCGGCCTGGCCCAATTGTCCGATTTCAATCAGGACAATCCGGCCGTACTGGAATACCTGGTGGGCGCCTACGAGCAGTGGATCGACCAGGGCGCGGCGGCGTTCCGGGTGGACACCATCGCCTGGATGCCGCACTCGTTCTGGAAGAAATTCGCCGACCGCATCCGCGCCAAGCGGCCGGGCTTTTTCATGTTCGGCGAAGCCTTCAACTACGACGCCGCGACCATCGCCGGACACACGCTGGACCGCAACGGGCACTACAGCGTGCTGGATTTCCCGATGCGCGGAAAGATGGCGGCGACCTTCGAGAAGAAGGGCACGGACTTCGCCGAGCTGGCCACCGCGCTCTATCTGGAAGACGGCCCTTACGCCAACCCCTACGACCTGGTGACCTTCTACGACAACCACGACATGGCGCGCATGAACGCCAGCGACGAAGGCTTCATCGACGCCAACAACTGGCTGTTCACCGCACGTGGCATCCCGGCGGTCTACTACGGTTCGGAAATCGGCTTCATGCGCGGCCGCGCCGAGCACATGGGCAACCGCAACTACTACGGGCAGGAGCGTGTGGATGCGGCGGGCAAGAGCCCTATCCATCCCGCACTCAAGCGCATCGCCAATCTGCGCCGTGAGTCGCCTGCGCTGCAGCGGGGGTTGCAATTCAACCTGCGCATGAAAGGCGACGAAGCCGTTTTCTACCGCGTATACCAGCATGAAGGCATGGCCCAGACCGCGCTGGTGCTTCTGAACAAGGGCGATGCGGCCAGCACGCTTGCGGTAAGCGACTACCTGCAATCGGGCGCATGGCGCGATGCGTTCACCGGCAAGCGGATCAACATAGGCAAGCAGCTGCGCCTTGAAGTACCGGCGCATGGCGTGCGCGTGCTGTTCTTCGACCGGCCGCTGACGCGCAAGGACTTGCGCGCGCGCCTGGCCGATTCGATGGCCCACAAAGAGCGATAGCCATGCTCTTGTAGGAGCGACGTGAGTCGCGAAGCTCGTAAACTCTCACGGCTTCGCGACTCACGTCGCTCCTACACCAGCGCCAACCTACGCCGCCGACCACACGCTGTTGGGTTCGCCCAGACGAGCGCGCTGCGAGGTGGCGCGCGCCAACGCGGCAAAGCCGAACGCCAAAGCCAGCGCCCCTGCGTCGATGGAAAACAAACCCCACTGCCCTGCCGTCGCGCTGCGCCAGAGCCACCAGCCCGTGGCCAGGCCATGGGCCATGGGCACCATCAGCGTTAGCAGAGATGCCAGCCACAACAATTCCTGTGCGCCGCGCACCGGTGGCCGCAACGCCGCCCACAGCGCGCACAGCCCCCAGCCGACGAAGCACACCCAGCCTATACCGGCAGCGACGTCCAAGCTGCGCCGTTGCGCCAGCCATTCCAGCCCTTGCGCGGCGACGAAGGCCGCCGAGACCGCCACGCACAAGCCGATGCAGACACCGATCGTGGCCCGGGCCATATTGACCTGTGCGCGGCCTTGTTGCGCCTGCCGACGCTTGCGCCGCGATTCCACCCAAAGCAGGTTGCCGGAATAGAACAGGAAAGCGCCACCGAGACCCATCAGGAAGTACAACGCCTTCACCCACCCATTGCCGTACTCGCCGAAATGCAGCGCGTAGGCCGAGGCCAGGGTGGCATGGTTGGCGTCGCGTGTGCCGGGCAGCTGCGTGGCCAGCAGAGCTCCGGTATTGGCGTCCAGCGCCACTGCACCCAGCGGACCGAGCGCCCCCGGCGATTCGCCGGTCACTTCCACTACCGCATTGCGGTCGCCCGCATTGGTCAGCTTCAAATACGCCGGTTCGAATGCGCGCTGTCCTTGCGCCAATGCGATCTCCACCGAACGCGCATGCCACATGGTCAACTTGCCGGTCGGCTCGGGCGCATTGGCGGCGGACAGAACCGGCGCGGTATCCATGGCTGCGGGCACGGCGGCGGTCAAACCGCCGCGATAGATCAGCGGGTCAAGCGCGATCATGGCGACGAAGGCTAGGCACAGCAGCGCGCCGGTGACTGCGAACATCAAATGCATGGGCAGGCTGAGCACGCCGATCACGTTATGCGCGTCCTGCCAGAACCGCTTAAGGTTGCGGCCTGGCCGCAGCGCGAACAGATCCTGGACCAGCCTGGGCAGATGGATCACCAGTCCGGAAAGCAGAGCGACCCCGTAGAGCAGGCTGACGATGCCCATCAGATAGGTGCCGGCAACCGGAATGCCCAGCGAGTAATGCAGCGCGTTGACCAGCTCGGACAACGCGGCTTGCGGTGGTTTTTCCGAACCCTGCAGGTCGTCCAGGGTGGCGAATAGCCAGATGCCCTTCGCGTCCTGCCAGTAGATCACCGAATGCGGCGACTCTTTGCCCGGAAACAGCATACCCACATGCTTGCGCGCTTCCGGATGCCGCTGCAGGGTTGCATCCAGCAGGCGTTGCGCATCGTCCAGCGTCTGTTGCGGACGGTCGGCCGCGTGCGGCGATTGCCAGACTTGCAGCTCATGGTGGAACACGGTGATGGCGCCGGCATAGAACGCCACGAACAGCGCGAAGCCCGCCACCAGCCCCACCCAGGTGTGCAACGTGGTGAAAGTACGCAGCGTGGCCGACTTGATCTTCATGCGCGCCTGCTCAGCCGATCCATTGCAAGGACTGCATCGACCATAGCGCGCCGGTCGCCACCACCGCCAAAGCGCTGAGCCAGATCCACGCGCGGACTCCGGTGGAAAAGAACAAGCTCGCGCCCATCACGATCATCCAGATAGGAAAGAACGCGATCATTCCGGGCACCAGCGTCGCCTGCCAGGGGCCTGGCAACGACCAGCTCACCAGCCCGAGCAGCGCTGCGGACAGGAAAAATCCGGGGACCACGCCGGCCAACGCGCGGGACCACATCATTCCTCGCCCCTCGACGACGATGCGCCGGCACTGGTCAACGCCGCAAGGTACGGCAGCGCCATCATCGCCAGCATCCAGGTTCCCAGCATCGCGCACAGCCCGGCGCCTCCGCCCAGCGTCAGCACCCATAGCCACAGGGAAAGGCCGGCAAGCGCCAGCCCCACCCAGCCACCGGTGCCGCGCCAGCCTTGCAGTGCCGGCCAGCGGCAGTGCGGCGATCCCGCATACAGCGCCAACGCCGAAGCCAGCGAGGCGGCGAACGCGGCAACGGCGAACATGGTCTCCATCGGCCCTGCCGCTTAGCCGCCGCTTACCACTGGTAGCGCGCGGTCGCGGTTACGTTGCGTGCGTAACCGTAGTAGCACCAGTAGATGGCGTTGCATGCGCTGATGTATTCCTTGTCGGTCACGTTCTGCGCGTTCAACTGCAGGCGCCAGTTGCCGAAGTCGTAATGCACCGCTACGTCGAACACGGTGTAGGAAGGAGTCTTCCAAAGATTCGGCGCATCGCCGTAATGATCACCGGTGTAGCGCACACCCGCGCCGAAGCCCAGGCCGGCCAGCGCGCCTTCGGTAATGGTGTAGTCGCCGCCCGCCGAAGCCGCATGCTTGGGCTGCAGCGCGATTTCCTTGCCGAGGGTTTCGGCAACCGTGGTCTTGGTCACTTCCGAGTCGATGTAGGCATAGGCCCCATACAGGCTCAGACCGCGGCCGACATTCCAGCGCGCTTCGAGTTCGGCGCCACGCACCCTGGTTTCGCCTTGCTGGATCTGGAACAGAGTGTGGTCGGGGTCGACCGTCAGCGTGTTTTCCTGCGTGATCTCGTACAAGGCCAGCGTCGCCAGCAGATTGCTGCCGCTTGGCTGGTACTTCAGGCCCACTTCGACCTGCTCGCCCGAAGTGGGCACGAAGGCGCTGCCCCCGCGATCCTCATGCTCCCTGCCGATGGTGGCCTGGAACGACTGCGACCAGCCCACGTACGGCGCCAGTCCGTTGTCGAATACGTAATTCACGCCCACGCGGGCGGAGAACTTGTCGTCGCTCTGGTGCGATCCGTTGGTATCGGTACCCACCCAATCCTGACGGCCGCCCAGGGTGAACACCCAACGATCGACCTTGATCTGATCCTGCACGTACAGTCCCAGCTGCGACTGCGTCTGCCGCGTGCTTGCCGTGGTCGCCGGATCGAAATCGGGCGCCAGATCCGGCATCGAGCCGTACACGGGGTTGAATACGTCCAGCGAAGTAGCGTTGAACACGAAATTGGAATCGTAGCTGTAGCGCGAACGGCGGTAATCCAGCCCGGCCAATAAGGTGTGCTGGACGCGGTCGCCGAAATGCCACTGGAGGTTGTTGTCCACGCCCAGGGTCTTCTCGTCTTCGCGGGTCGACCACAGATAGCGGAACAGGTTGCGCTGGTCGGCAAGCAAACCGAACGCACCCACCGCCACGCTGGGGTCCACTTCAGCGGTGCCGTAGCGCAGGCTCTGCTGGAACACGGTGCCGCCACCGAAATCGTGTTCGAATTCATAACCCAGAGACTTCATGGTCTTCACGTAGTCGTTGGCGTTGGGTTCGCCGGTGAAGCGGTGGGTGGGGATCTTGCCGTTCGGGTTCGGCAACAAGGTGCCCTCGGCCGGCAGGAAACCGGCGCCGGATTTGGTGTCGGCCTTCTGGTAGCGCGCAAGTACGGTGAAGGTATTGGCGTCGTCCGGCTTCCAGGTCAGCGCCGGGGCCAGGAAATAGCGGTCATCATGGATGTAATCCACCGACGTATCGCCATTGCGCGCCAAGCCGGTCAGGCGATAAAGCAAAGTCCCGCTGTCGTTCAACTTGCCGCCGAAATCGAAGGCCAATTGGCGCATATCTTCGCTGCCGACTTGCAGCTCGACTTCGCGCAGGGTGTCTTCGGTCGGGCGCTTGCTGACGTAGTTGACCAGTCCGCCCGGCGGCATCGCGCCGTAATTGACCGAAGCCGGACCCTTCAGCACTTCGACGCGCTCCATGCCATAGGGCTCGATGCGGGTGATGCCGGTGCCGGAACCTTCCGGCAATGCCAGGCCATCCAGGTAGCGAGCGGGCGTGAAGCCGCGGACCAGCAACCAGTCGCTGCGGCTGTCGGTACCGTAGCCGCCGCCCTGGGCGCCGGCGGTATACCAGACCGCTTCCTCTACGCCGTGGATACCGCGGTCGCGCATCTGCCGATCGGTGATTACCGAAATGGATTGCGGTATTTCGGTGATCGGGGTGTCGGTCTTGGTCGCCGTGCCGCTGTCCTTGGCGATGGGCGCGGTGACTTGCACGGTTTCCAGTTCGGTCGGCGCCGGCTGCGACTCTTGCGCAACCGCGATGCCCGGCAGTATCGACAACGCCAGTGCGGCGCGGATGGCCAATGAAAGGCTGCAACGGCTGGAAGCGATGGAGCTTCGCGATAGGGTTCGCGTGCCGGAGATGCGCATGGACATGGGACATCGGCCTTGTGGGAATGAGGTGAAAAGGCGCTTTTTCGCTCGGCGAAGAGCACCAATTCAAATAAGAATCATTCCCAATTGTAAACCCTATGCCGCAGTGCGGCAACGCTGCTTCAGATGGCGCCCGAAGAATGCCTCAAGGCCAAAGTCACCGGAATGGTCCGGCTTTCCGCCGGCTCGTTGTTGACCAGGGCCAGCAAGGTCTCCACCAATATCGTGCCGGCCAGCTTGGTGTCCTGCTGCACGGTGGACAGGCTGGGATTGACGAATCCGGCCATCGGAATATCGTCGAAACCCGCCACCGCCACATCCTCAGGCACGCGCATGCCACGTTCGTGGAGTGCCTTCATCGCGCCGATGGCAATCAGGTCGCTGGCGGCGAAGATCGCGTCGAAAGGCGTTCCCTTTTCGAACAATTGGCGGGCGGCCTCATAACCGGACTGCTCGGTGGTGATCGCGTCGAACTGCAAACCGGCCTGCACTTTCTGTCCGCTGGTCAGCAGCGCATGCGCGTAACCGCGGTAGCGCTCGAAGAACTCGGGGTAGTGGTTGGAAGCATGGCCCAGGAAAGCGATGTCGCGCCGGCCCTGGCGCAGCAGATGCTGGGTGATGTCGTGCCCGCCCTGGAAATTGTCGCAGCCGATCGAAATACCCGGCTGCCCCGGCAGCACCGCGCCCCAGCGGACGAAATGCGTGCCCTGCTCCACCAGGCGCTCCAGCCGCGACTGCGATTCCAGATAATCGCCGTAACCCAGCAGGATCAGGCCGTCGGCCTTGTTGCTGTCTTCGTAATCGGCCTGCCAATCGGTCGACAACTGCTGGAAGGAGATGAGCAGGTCGTAGCCACGCAGGGCGCAAGCGCGGGTGATGGAACCCAGCATGGACAGGAAGAACGGGTTGATCTGCGAATCGTCGGGAGTGGGGTCCTCGAAGAACAACAACGCAATGGTTCCCGAATGCTGGGTGCGCAGGTTGGACGCGTTCTTGTCGACCTTGTAGTTGAGCTGCTCGGCGATGGCCTGGATGCGCTTGCGCGTTTCCTCGTTGACCATG
Organism: Pseudoxanthomonas sp. CF125; assembly: GCF_900104085.1. Taxonomy (GTDB): domain Bacteria; phylum Pseudomonadota; class Gammaproteobacteria; order Xanthomonadales; family Xanthomonadaceae; genus Pseudoxanthomonas_A. The sequence goes on along the minus strand of NZ_FNLD01000001.1, from coordinate 204,068 downwards.
GGGCTGCCGCGCAGGGCGCGCGACACCGTTGGCTGGGAAACCCCCGCCAGGTGCGCGATATCGAGCGAAGTAGCCTTGCCTTTGATGTTCATGGCGACATGTTGGCAGAAATGCCGGACCCAGGCATGGCGCGCCGCACACCGGGCGGGAAGCCCGGGGCAAGGCTATTGTCCGAGAATCCGTGTCCGGAAAATTTCATAATCCGCTGGAATCGGGTCGGCATGGGCCGGACGCGCCAGCAAGTCCGCCAGCGCCGGCGGCACTTCAAGCGACCGGCCGATCAACGGCTCCACCACGCTTTCGAATTTGGCCGGGTGCGCGGTCGCCGCCACCATCCAATCGCCGGCCGCGCCTTGCGAGCGCATATCTTCAAGCACCTGCACGGCGGTGGCCGTATGTGGGCAGAAGACCTCCCCATGCTTCGCATAGCGGTTCTGGATGGTATTGCGGATCCGGTAGTCGTTGACGCTTTCGGCGGTGAAGTCCGCGCGCAGTGCGGCATCGTCTCCGCGGTACAGCCAGCGCAGGCGTTCGAAGTTGCTCGGCGCACCCACATCCATCGCGTTGGCCAGGGTGGCGACGCTGGCCGCAGGCGCGTATTCGGCGCCGGAGAAGAACTTGGGCAACACCTCGTTGGCGTTGGTCGCCAGCACGATGCGGCCCAACGGTACGCCCAGTTTGCGCGCGATGATCGCGGCCATGGCGTTGCCCAGGTTTCCGGTGGGAATGACCGCATTGAGCGTTTCGCCGGTAGCGCGCTTGTGGCCGAGCGCGGCATGCGCGTAGTAGCTCATTTGCGGCAGCAGCCGACCCAGGCTGATGCTGTTGGCCGAACTCATGGGCGCTTGCGCCTGCAGGTCGCCATCGTTCAATGCGCGCTTGACCAGCGCCTGGCAATCATCGAACGAACCGGCTACGCGCAATGCGGCGATGTTGTCGCCGAAGCAGCCCAGCTGGTGCGCCTGGCGCGGCGACACGCGGCCATCGGGATACAGCACGATCACGCGCAATCCGGGCTGCTTGTGGAAAGCGGCGGCGACCGCCGCACCGGTATCGCCGGACGTAGCGACCAGGATGGTGAGCGGACGGTCTTCGCGCTTGCGCAGGCGGGTCAGACAAGCGGCCAGGAAGCGTGCGCCGAAGTCCTTGAAGGCCGCGGTGGGGCCATGGAACAACTCGAGCACGTGGTCGTCGGTGGTCGCCAGCGGCAACAGGGGCGCGGGGAAGTCGAAGGCTTCGCGGCAGATCGCCGGCAGCTCGGCGGACAGCGCGTCGCCTTCGAAGAACGGTGCGATGAGCTGGGTGGCGGTATCGGCCAGGTCGGCGCCGACTTCCAGCGGGCGCATGGGCGGTAGGGTTTCCGGGACGTAGAGACCGCCGTCGGGGGCAAGGCCGGCGGCGATGGCCTGGCTGAGGCCTACTGCGGGGGAATTGCTGCGTGTGGATATGAAATTCATTGCGAACCAGGATGCGTGAATGCCGACAAGAAAGAAGTCGTCATTCCAGCGAACGCTGGAATCCATTTTGATTTTTCTGTGAGGGCCGGAAGAGCCAGATCAAAATGGATCCCAGCGTTCGCTGGGATGACCTCGGAATTTTCGTTTACTCGACTGCGTTCAACACCTTCGCCGCCGGACTGTTGATCGGAGACACCCAAGCCTGGCTGTCGAAACCGGCCGCCATGAAAGCCGTCCGGATCGCCGGTACTGCGGCCTCGGCCTGCGCACGCGTCCCAAACCAGCCAAACACGCTGGGCCCGGCGCCGGAAATGCTCGCACCCATCGCGCCCGCTTCCAGCGCGGCCCGCTTGGCCGCATCGAAACCGACGATCAACGGCGCACGCCTCGGTTCCACCAGCACGTCCTGCAGGCCGGCGCGCACCAGTCCGTCATCGCCCGCGTAACAACCCGCAAGCACCAGCGCGAGATTGGCCGACTGCGATACGAATTCGCCGAGCGCATAACCGCCTTTCAACGCCTCGCGCGCACGGCGCGTTTCCAGAATCGCGTCCGGATGCACCAGCACGCTGTGCCAGGCGCCGGGCACCGGAATCTTCACCAGCCGATCGGCGGTGGACAGCACCAGGCCGCCCAGCAGCATCGGCCCCAGGTTGTCGCCATGGCGTCCGCCGCTGGCCACCGCTTCGCCGGTCAATGCGAACGGATACAGCGCCTCCCGAGACAAAGGCGCATCCAGGAGTTCATTGGCCGCCACCAGCGCGGCCACGCAGGAAGCCGCAGAGCCTCCCATTCCCGAACCCAGCGGGATGCCCTTGTCTATCTCGATTTCGAAACCGAACGGCAACCCCAACGCCTCCCGCAATGCGATCAGCGACGCGCCGGCGGTATTGCCGGCCGCATCCAGCGGCAGATCCACCGTCGCTCCGCGGATCGCGGCGATGCGTACGTCGGGCGAGTCGATGCGACGCACCGTGACCGTGTCGCCCGGTCCTTCTATCACATGGCCAAGAATGTCGAAGCCGACTCCGACGTTGCCCACCGAGGCGGGAGAAAATGCAGTTGCCGCTTGCTTCACAGCTTGGCCCCCTGCCCCGCCGCCACGCGCAACACATCGGCGAATACGCCCGCGGCGGTGACTTCCGGCCCCGCGCCGGGTCCCTGCACGATCAATGGGTTGTCGCAATAGCGGCGTGTGGTGAACTGCACGATGTTGTCGGTCAGGCGCAGATTGGCGAAAGCATGCTCCTTCGGCAGCGCTACCAGACCCACCGTGGCCTTGCCTTCCGCATCCAGCTTGGCGACGTAACGCAGCACCTGGCCCGCCGCCTTGGCGGTTGCCAGCTTGTCGGCGAACAGCGCATCCACTTCGCCCAGGCGCGACATGAAGTCCTCGACGCTGGCTTCACGCAACGCTGCCGGCACCAGGCTTTCGACAACGACATCGTCCAGAGTCATGGAACGTCCCGCCTCGCGCGCCAGGATCACCAGCTTGCGGGCGACGTCGGTGCCGGAAAGATCGTCGCGGGGATCCGGCTCGGTGTAACCCAGGCCGCGCGCTTCGCTCACCAGCTGCGAGAACGGCACGCTGCCGTCGAACTTGTTGAACAGCCAGGCCAGCGTGCCGGAGAAGATGCCTTCCACCGACAGCACCGCATCGCCGGTATCGATCAGATCGCGCAAGGTGGAAATCACCGGCAAACCCGCGCCCACCGTCGCTTCGTAGCGGAAACGCGCGCCGCTGGCCGCCGCTGCTTCGCGGATCGCGTCGTAGCGCAGGCTCGGGCCCGCACCGGCCTGTTTGTTGGGGGTGACCACATGGATGCCCGCCGCAAGCCAGTCGGCGTAACGGTCGGCCACCAGCGGGCTGGCGCTGCAATCGACGATCACCAGATGCGGCAAGTGCGAACCGACCAGGTGCGCGGTGAAGCGATCAAGATCCAGCGCTTCACTGTCAGCGCCGAAACTCGTGCGCCAGTCGCCGCCGATGCCGCGCCCGTCCAGCAGCATCTTGGTGCTGGAGGCGATCGCCCGCAGCCGCAGATCCAGGTTGGCCTTGCCCAGCAGTTGCGGCTGCGCGGCGCGCAGTTGATCCAGCAGCGCGGCACCGACCTTGCCCGGCCCGATCACGCCGACCGCGAATGTCTGCGGCGACAGCCAGAAGCCGGCATGCGCCGCGCGCAAGGCCTTGGTGGCGTCGGCGCTGTCGATGGCGACCGAGATGTTGCGTTCCGAAGAGCCCTGCGCGATGGCCAGGATGTTGACCCGCGCCCGGCCCAGCGACTCGAACAGGCGCGCCGCCACGCCCGGCTGCCCGGCCATGCCGTCGCCGACCGCCGCCAGCACGCTGACGCCTTCGGTCAGCTGCACGCGCTGGATCTGGCCGATGTTGAGTTCATGGGCGAACGCATTGAGCAACGCGGCCTGCGCCCGCAGCGACTCGGCGCTGCGCACCACGCAGCAGATGGAGTGTTCGGAAGAACCTTGCGAGATCATCACCACCGACACACGCGCATCGCGCAGCGCCGCGAACACGCGCTCGGCCGTGCCGGGCACACCGATCAGGCCGGTGCCTTCCAGATTCAGTACCGCCAGGTCCGGGCTGAGGGTCAGGCCTTTCACCGGACCGGTGACATCGCGCTCGGCGGTGATGCGGGTGCCGGGATGCTCGGGATGGAAGGTGTTGCGGATGATGATGGGCAGGCCGCGCTCTATGGCCGGCGACATGGTCTGCGGGTGCACGACCTTGGCGCCGAAATAAGCCAGTTCGCAGGCCTCGTCGTAGCTCAGCGCGCTCAACTGCACCGCTTCGGGCACCACCCGCGGATCGGCGGACAGCACGCCGTCCACATCGGTCCAGATGTGCAGTTCGGCGGCGTTGAACAGCGCTGCGAAGATGGCGCCGCTGTAGTCGCTGCCGTTGCGGCCCAGAGTGGTGACGCGGTTGTCGCGGTCGCGCGCGATGAAGCCGGTGACCACCACGCGGCGCTGCGGGTTCTTCGCGCGCCAGTCGGCCAAACGCTGCCCGCTGGTGTCCCAGTCCACTTCCACGCCCAGGTCGCTGCGGTCCACCACCAGTACTTCGCGCGCATCCAGCACGGCGCAGTCCTCGCCCTTGGATTTCAGGTAGTCGCCGAGCAGGCGGGCCGAACAGATTTCGCCCAGCCCCTGCACGCGGTCCAGCACTTCGCGCGGCAATTCGCCGATGACCGACAGTGCGGCCAGGATTTCGGCCAGCTTGTCGAAGCGTTCGTCCAACCACTCCAGGGTCGGGCCGGAATCTTCGCCCAGCAGCGCCACTACTGCTCCGCGATGGCGGGCGCGCAATTCGTGCCAGGGGTCGCGCCAGTCGCTGCGGCTGCGCGCGGCCAGTTCGCACAACTCGATCAGCGCGTCGGTCACGCCTTTCATCGCCGACACCACGGTGATCTGCTCGCGCTCTTCGCGCGCCAGCAGCAGGACAGCGACATGGCGGAAGCGCTCGGCGTCGGCGACCGATGTGCCGCCGAATTTGTGCACGATGGTGCGGTTGGAAGAACTCTCTGGCTGTGGCTGTGCTGCGGACGACATAAAGCGACGAACCTCTGGGTGAGGTCCCCGCGCGGCTCAGGTTCCGGGTTCCCCCGCATCCTGATCCGGGTGCGGGGACGTGGTTTGCGAGACTACGCGAACACGATCCACCGCACCCCGCTAATCGCGGTAGTGGCGGTAGTAATAATGCTGCGACCAAAGCCAGCCACGCCCTGTCCGTGCAGCAGCGCGGAGGCCGGCATCGGGTGGGCGTTTGCGTGGGTGGCGACGGGAAGCATGGCCCTAGGGGACAGGATGACCCGGGGGGCTGTCAAGTGTTGCAGTGCGACAAGCTGCATTTGCAGCCGAAAGTTGCACTTGCAACCGAAAAGTATGGTGACCCCGGCGCGATTCGAACGCACGACCTGTCCCTTAGGAGGGGACCGCTCTATCCAGCTGAGCTACGGGGCCTTGGGCGAAATTGTAACGGCTGCCGATGCGCCGTTGGCGAGCCGCCTCACATTAGCCGGCTTCGGCGTCTCAGCATGGGCTGTTGCTGCGCTGCCGTGCTAACTTCCCTTGGCCGGTCAGCTGCTTCAGCGCGCCGGCATCGGGGGCGGCTTCATCGGGGGAAATCGGGAAAACCAAGCGGCGCGAGGCGCTGCCGGCTCCCGTCGCGGCGGCGTTGCGCGGAACCCTTCAGCTTCAGGAGTCGTGTTGCATGTGTCCCAGTAAGGTCGCCGATGGTGGCGAAAGAGGTTGGATCGTTCCCATCGGCGGCGCCGAGAACAAGGAAGACAACCCCCGTATCCTCAAACGATTCCTCGATCTCTGCGGCGGTCGCGATGCCGAGATAGTGGTGATTCCCACCGCCAGCCAGCTGGCCGACACCGGCACCCGTTACGAAGGCATTTTCGGCGACCTGGGCGCCAGCCGGGTCGACGTGCTGGATTTCGACACCCGCCGCGATTGCCATGAACAAAATCGGCTGGACCGCATCGAAGGCGCCAGCGGCATCTTCTTCACCGGTGGCAACCAGTTGCGCCTGTCCACCATTCTGGGCGGCACCCCGGCGGCCAAACTGATCCGCGAACGCAACGCCGCCGGCATCACCGTCGGCGGTACCAGCGCCGGCGCCAGCATCCTCAGCGAGCACATGATCGGCTTCGGCAAGGAGGGCGCTTCGCCCCAGGCCGACAGCGTGCGCCTTGCGCCAGGATTGGGCCTGACCAACCGTTTCATCATCGACCAGCATTTCCGCCAGCGCGACCGCCTGGGCCGCCTGGTCGCGGCGCTGGCCTACAACCCGTTCGCCATCGGCATCGGCCTGGACGAGGACACCGCCGCCTTCATCGGCCCGGACAACACCCTGGAAGTCGAAGGCAGCGGCGCGGTCACCGTGGTCGACGCCGACGGGCTCACCTTCTCTTCGATGGCCCAGGTCAGCGAGAACAAACCGGTGTGCCTGCTCGGACTGACCGTGCATATCCTGGTCGCAGGCGCTACCTTCAACCTGCACACCCGCAAAGCTTCGGCCGGTTCGCTGGCCCAGCCGAAATCCTGATGTTCCGAACTCCGTGATTCAAAACCCGGCGATGATTTAAAACTCCGCGATACAAAACCCTACGATCCAGAGGTAAGGCATGCGCATCCTCGAACGCTCCGTCTACGTCGGTCCCTCGCAATACGCCCATTTCCCGGTCATCCGCCTGGAGCTGGACCTGCAGGCGCTGGAGGCTTGGCCCACCGGCAAACTCGGTGCCGCGTTCGTTGACGGGCTGATCGCCGCGCTGCCCGGTTTGGCCGAACACGGCTGTTCCTACCGCGAACCCGGCGGCTTCATCCGCCGCATGCGCGAAGGCGAAGGCACCTGGCTGGGCCACGTGCTGGAGCACGTGGCGATCGAACTGCAGAACGTGGCCGGCGAAAACGTCACCTTCGGCAAGACCCGCAGCGTCGGCGACGACCGTCCCGGTGTTTACACCGTGATCTACGAATACGCGCAGAAAGAGGAAGGCATCGCCGCCGGCGAACTGGCGCTGAAGCTGCTGTCCTCGCTGCTGCCCGCCGAGTTGAGGCCCAAGGACAGCGTGCCCGGGGATTGGGACTGGGATACCGCCCGCGACGATTTCATCCGCTACGCGCAACGCCGTGCGCTGGGCCCTTCCACCGCTTCGCTGGTGCGCGCGGCCGAAGAGCGCGGCATCCCCTGGTTGCGCCTGAACCAGCAATCGCTGATCCAGTTCGGCCACGGCAAATACCAGCAGCGCATCCAGGCCACCGTCACCGGCAAGACCCCGCACATCTCGGTGGAACTGGCCAGCGACAAGGAGGAAACCAACAAGATCCTCGGCTCGCTGGGCCTGCCGGTGCCGCGCCAGGAACTGGTCAACGACGCCAGCGGCGCGCTGCGCGCGGCACGCAAGTTGGGCGGGACCGTGGTCACCAAGCCCTACAACGGCAACCACGGCCGCGGCATCACCATCAATATTTCCGGCGAGGACGAAATCCGCGAAGGCTTCGCCGCCGCGCGCGAGCACTCGCGTTCGGTCATCGTGGAAACCTACATCGGCGGCGACGACCACCGCCTGCTGGTGGTCAACGGGGAACTGATCGCCGCGACCAAGCGCACCCCAGGCCATGTGATCGGCGACGGCAAGAGCGACATCGCCGAGCTGGTAGACCAAGTGAATTCCGATCCGCGCCGCGGCGTCGGCCATGAAAAAGTACTGACCCGCCTGGAACTGGACGCGCAAGCCGACCTGATGCTGGAACGCGTGGGCTACAACCACTTCTCCGTACCCAAGGAAGGAGAAGTCGTTTACCTGCGTTCCACTGCCAACCTCTCTACCGGCGGCACCGCCACCGACGTCACCGACATCATCCACCCCGACAACCGCGACATGGCGGTGCGCGCGGTGCGCGCCATCGGCTTGGACGTGGGCGGCGTGGATTTCATTTCCCCCAACATCGCCGAGAGCTACAAATCCATCGGCGGCGGCATTTGCGAAATCAACGCCGCGCCCGGTTTCCGCATGCACGTGGCGCCCAGCGAAGGCACTCCGCGCGATGCGGCCGGCCCGGTGATCGACATGCTGTTTCCACCCGGTACGCCGACCCGCGTGCCGATCGCCGCCATCACCGGCACCAACGGCAAGACCACCACTGCGCGCATGCTGGCCCACATCACCAAGATGGCCGGCTATACGCCGGGCCTGACTACCACCGACGGCGTCTATATCGACGGCCAGCGCACGGTGGAAGGCGACATGACCGGGCCGGTATCGGCGCGCATGGTGCTGTCGGACCCGCAGATCGACATGGCGATACTGGAAACCGCGCGCGGCGGGCTGCTGCGCAGCGGCATGGGCGTGCCGGAGGTGGACGTGGGCGCGGTGTTGAACGTGGCTTCCGATCATCTGGGATTGAAGGGCATCGACACGCTGGAGCAGCTGGCCGAGATCAAGCGCATCGTGGTCGAAGTGGCCAGGGATTGCGCAGTACTCAACGCCGACGATCCCAACGTGTTGAAGATGTCGGCCTACACCGACGCCAAGGTGATCTGCTACGTCACCCTGAACCCTTCGCACACGCTGGTGCGCGAACACATCCGTGCCGGTGGCCGCGCCTGCGCGCTGGAGGCCGGCGTCAACGGCCACATGATCACGCTGTACGACAAGGGCAGCCACATTCCTCTGATGTGGACGCATCTGATTCCCGCTACGCTGGAAGGCCGCGCCCTGCACAACGTGCAGAACGCGATGGTGGCCGCAGCGATGGCGTTCTCGCTGGGCATCAAGCTCGATGCGATCCGCCAGGGTCTGCGTACCTTCGACACCACGTTCTTCCAGGCTCCGGGCCGCATGAACGTCTACAGCGAGCATCCGTTCAAGGTGCTGATGGATTACGGCCACAACGCGCATGCGGTGGGCATGATGGCCGACCTGGCCCAGCGCCTGGACGTGACCGGACGCCGCATCGTGGTGCTGACCGGGCCGGGCGATCGCCGCGATGAGGATCTGCGTGCGATTGCGGAGGTGGTGGCCGGCAAGTTCGACCATTACGTGGTGCGCCGCGACGACGCGCTGCGCGGTCGCGACGGCGACGAAGTGCCGCGCATCATCGCCAAGGCCTTGCTATCGGCGGGCATCGCGGAAAACGCGATGTCGATCATCCCCGACGAGCAGGAAGCCATCGACGCCGCTTTGCGCATGGGCCAGCCGGGCGACCTGATTCTGATCTTCGCCGATGCGTTGACGCGTTCGTGGAAGCAGATCATCAAGTTCCAGCCGCAGGGCGAAGTAGCCAAGGCCTCGCCGCGTGTGGAACTGCCTTCGCTGGAGACCTCGCCGGAAGAGGCGCCCTTCGCCAGCATGGAAGGCGTGATCCGCGAGGAACGCGGACTGGTGTTCGAGCGCGAAGACAGCGACTGAGATCTCCGTGCTTCCCGAACCGTTCGAGGACTCGCGCCGGCTCACCGGCAATAACTTGTATTTCCCCGGCACCGGCGCGGCGCTGGAGACGTTGCGTGGGCTGTTGTTCGACGATTCTGTACTGGAGGCGTGGAAGCGTAATGTGCGGGTTGCGCGCGAAGCGTTGGGCTGGTCAGAGGACACGCTAGTCCTGCGTCGCCACCGCAGCGGCGTTTCCCTCGCTTTCACTGCACCAGCCGACCAGCTCTACACCGCCACCGAGGTCAACGAGTGGGCCTGGTGGGCCGCCCTTGCCTTTCCCTTCTCCCACCGGGAGAAGGTGGCCGAAGGCCGGATGAGGGAGGGAGTTCCGGACACCAGCGCCACTTCCCGAAAGAAGCTGCCTTTCGACGCGGGAACCCGGGATTTCATCCGCGAACTCAGAAAGAACTCGACAGAACCCGAACATTTGATCTGGTCCTTTCTGCGCGACCGTCGCCTACATGGCCAGAAATTCAGACGACAGAAGGCAATGGGTCCATACGTGCTCGACTTCTATTGTCACGAGTTGAAACTGGTTATCGAACTGGATGGCAGCCAGCACAATGAGCCGGAAAACTTGGTACGCGACGCCAAACGCGATGCGTATGTCGCGGGCCAGGGAGTCACGACTCTGCGCTATTGGAACCACGATGTGCTTGATCGGACCGAATGGGTTCTGGAAAGCATTTGGGATCAAGTTCATGCCCGTGTAGCTGGCGACACTGACGACGGAGAGTCCATTCCCTCATCCGCCCTTCGGGCACCTTCTCCCAGTGGGAGAAGGGAAGCACCAGAGCCACCTCATTCCCCTGGGCACGCTGCAATCTGGGACGAAGAATCCGCATTGCATACCTTGCGCGCGGCCGCAAAAGCCGAGTCGCGCCCTGCCCTGATCGCACTGATGCACGCAGCCGACGCGCATAGCCTGCCCTTCCTCGCCGACGACGACGAAGCCACCATCGGCGAAGGCGAAGGCAGCCACACCTGGTTCATCGACGAACTGCCGGATCCCGATGCTGTTCCCTGGTCCGAGCTGCACGCCATTCCCACCGCTCTGGTCACCGGCTCCAACGGCAAGACCACCACCGTGCGGCTGCTGGCCGCGATGGCGCGCGCGCACGGCTGGCGCACCGCGCACAGTTGCACCGATGGCGTCTACTTCGAAGGCATGCCGCTGGAAGCCGGCGATTTCTCCGGCCCCACCGGCGCGCGCACCGCCTTGCGCCAAAGTGGCGCGCAGGCCGCGATCCTGGAAACCGCACGCGGCGGCATGCTGCGGCGGGGACTGGCGATAGCCCATGCCAACGCCGCCATCGTCACCAACATCGCCGCCGATCATTTCGGCGAGTACGGCATCCACGACCTAGACGATCTGGCCCTGGTCAAACTGGTCGTAGCCCGTGCGGTCGATGAGCAAGGGCTGCTGACGCTCAATGCCGACGATCCCGTGCTGCGGCGTCAATCCGCAACTCTGGACTGTCCGCTGGGCTGGTTCGCAATGGATTTCGACCTGCCCTGGCTAGTGACGCACCGCGAAGGCGGCGGCAGCACCAGCGGCGTACGGCAGGGCCGGCTGCTGCTGCATTTCGACGGCATCACCCACGATCTGGGCGATGTGGCTTCGATGCCGCTGACCCTGGGCGGACGCGCCGGCTACAACATCGCCAATCTTGCCGGTGCGGTGCTGACGGGTGCGGCCCTCGGCATCGGTGCCGCTACGCTGGCCGAAGTGGCTGGCCGCTTTGGGCGAGCCCGCGGCGACAACCCGGGCCGCTTGCAGCATTGGCGTTTGGGAAAGCTGGACGTATTCGTCGACTACGCGCACAACCCCGACGGCCTGCAGGGCCTGCTCGACGCAGTGGATGCGCAGGGGCGTACGGGGCGACTGGCCCTGATCCTGGGGCACGCCGGCAATCGCGAGGACGCCGATCTGCGTGCCGTGGCCGCCACCGCAGCGCGCGCACGGCCGGAACTGGTGGTGCTGAAGGACATCGCCGGCTACGAACGCGGCCGCGCTTCCGGCGAGATCGCGGACATCATGCGCGCGCAACTGCTGCAGGATGGCGTGCCGCCGAGCGCTCTCACCACCTGTCTGGACGAAGTGGAAGCAGCGCGTATCCCGCTGGCCTGGGCCCGCGAAGGCGACCTGCTGGTGCTGCCTATCCACGAAATGGAAGCACGCGAGCAGGTCACCGCCCTGCTCGACCACCTGGCCGCCAGCGGCTGGCAAGCAGGCCAAGCGCTGCCCCAACTGCCCGCATAAGAGCGTTGTGGGAACGGTGTAGGAGCGACGTAAGTCGCGAAGCTCTGGACCTGGACGCGATACGGGCTTCGCGACTCACGTCGCTCCTACACGCTTCTGCGGCTGCCCCGCCGCTGCATCGAAGCACCCGGACGGCAGCGCCCGTCTGCTAAAATTCCGGACTCTCGGCCGCGCTCCCCCGCCTGCGGCCAAACCCGAACCCAGGAGCAACACATGTCCGCTGACCTGCTCAAGGCGCTTGGCCTTGGCCCGACCAATTCCGGCACCTATCTCGGCCGCGACGAGTGGTCCACCGCCACCGGCGCCGGGGTGCTGCAATCGATCAATCCGACTACGGGCGAAGTGATCGCGGAAGTGGAAGCCACCGGCGATGCGGACTACGAGCGGATCGTGGCGCGCGCCCAGGCCGCCTTCAAGGTGTGGCGCACCACTCCGGCCCCGCGCCGCGGCGAAGCGGTGCGCCTGTGCGGCGACGCGCTGCGCAAGCACAAGGACGCACTGGGTTCGCTGGTCGCGCTGGAGATGGGCAAGAGCAAGCCCGAAGGCGACGGCGAAGTGCAGGAAATGATCGACATCGCCGATTTCGCAGTCGGCCAGTCGCGCATGCTGTACGGCTACACCATGCATTCGGAACGCCCTGGCCACCGCATGTACGAGCAGTACCAGCCGCTGGGCCTGGTCGGCATCATCAGCGCATTCAATTTCCCGGTCGCTGTCTGGGCTTGGAATTCCTTCCTGGCCGCGATCTGCGGCGACGTCTGCATCTGGAAGCCGTCCAACAAGACCCCGCTCACCGCCATCGCCAGCATGAAGATCTGCAACGAGGCGCTTAAGGCCGGCGGCTTCCCGGACATCTTCTTCCTGATCAACGACGCCGGCATCGAGCTGGCCGAGAAGTTCGTCGATGACAAGCGCATCCCGCTGATCAGCTTCACCGGTTCCACCGCCGTCGGCCGCCGCGTCGGCGAACGCGTCGCCCATCGCATGGGCCGCAGCCTGCTGGAACTGGGCGGCAACAACGCCATCATCCTGGACGAAACCGCCGAACTGAAGCTGGCCATCCCCGGCATCGTGTTCGGCGCGGTCGGCACCGCCGGCCAGCGCTGCACCACTACCCGTCGGCTGATCGTGCATTCATCGATCTACGACAACGTGCTGGCCACGCTGATCAAGGCCTACAAGCAGGTGGAAAGCAAGATCGGCGATCCGCTGGACCCGGCCAACCTGATGGGCCCGCTCAACAGCCCGCATGCCGTGCAGCAGTTCCTGGCTTCGATCGAGAAGGCCAAGGCCAGCGGCGGCACCGTCGAAACCGGCGGCACCGCCATCGACCGCCCGGGCAACTTCGTGTTGCCGGCGATCGTCACCGGCCTGAAGAACACCGATGAAGTGGTGCAGCACGAGACCTTCGCGCCGATCCTGTACGTGATGAAGTACGAAACCCTGGACGAAGCCATCGACATGCAGAACGCCGTGCCGCAGGGCCTGTCGTCTTCGATCTTCACCCAGAACCTGAAGGCGGCCGAGCAGTTCCTGTCGGCGGCCGGTTCGGACTGCGGCATCGCCAACGTAAACATCGGCACCAGCGGCGCCGAGATCGGCGGCGCGTTCGGCGGCGAAAAGGAAACCGGCGGTGGCCGCGAATCGGGCTCCGATGCGTGGAAGGTGTATATGCGCCGCCAGACCAACACCATCAACTACTCCGACTCGCTGCCGCTGGCGCAGGGCATCAAGTTCGACCTCTGATCACCACAGGAGCCGACCGATGAACGTTCCCGTTCGACAGACCAGCACGCTGGCCGTCGTCAGCCTGGTATCCGGCATTCTGGGCTGGACCCTGCTGCCGTTTCTCGGAAGCCTGGTCGCCATCGTCACTGGGCATATGGCGCGCAAGGAAATCCGCCAGGACCCGGCGCTGGACGGCGATTCCATGGCCATCATCGGACTGGTGCTGGGCTGGGTGGTCGTGATCGGCACGGTCCTGGCCATTTTCGCCTTCGTGCTGTTTTTCGGCGGCCTGGCCTGGCTGAGCACGCGCTGACGAATGTACAACTTCGCCCGTCCCTTCCTATTCGGTCTTGATGCCGAGCACGCCCATGGGTTGGGACTCAAGGCCATGGAACTGGCCTACCGCACGGGCACCAGTCCGTTGCTGGCCAGAAAGATCGAACCATTGCCCACCAAGGCCTTCGGTCTGACCTTCCCCAACCCGGTCGGGCTGGCGGCGGGACTGGACAAGAACGGTGCGCACATCGACGCGCTGCTGGCGCTGGGTTTCGGTTTCATCGAGATCGGCACGATCACTCCGCGCGCGCAACCGGGCAATCCCAAGCCGCGCATGTTCCGCCTGCCGCAGCACAAGGCGGTGATCAACCGCCTGGGCTTCAACAACGAGGGCGTGGACGCGCTGGTGGCCAATGTGGAGCGCGCGCGCCGCAAGACCGGACTGCTGGGCATCAACATCGGCCGCAACAAGGACACTTCCAACGACCGCGCCGCTTCCGATTATCTGTATTGCCTGGAACGCGTGTATCCGCTCGCCGACTACATCACCGTCAACATCTCCTCGCCCAACACCGCCGGCCTGCGCGAACTGCAGGAAGAACAGGCCCTGCGCCAGCTGATCGGCGCCCTGCGCGAATCGCAGGAGGAACTGGGGGCGCAGCACGGCAAGCGCGTGCCGATGCTGGTGAAGATCGCGCCCGACCTGTCGGATGAAGACATCGACGCGGTGGCGCGCGTGCTGCGCGATCTTTCCGTCGATGGCGTCATCGCCACCAACACCACCGTCTCGCGCATCAGCGTGCAGGACCATCCACTGGCCCACGAAACCGGCGGCCTTTCCGGCGCACCGCTGATGAACCAGTCCACCATGGTGCTGCGCAAACTGCGCACCCGCCTGCCCGACAGCATTCCGGTGATCGGCGTGGGTGGCATTCTGTCCGGCGCCGATGCGGTGGCCAAGATGTCGGCCGGCGCGACCCTGGTCCAGTGCTACACCGGCCTGGTCTACCGCGGGCCTGAGCTGGTGCACGAATGCGTGGAAGCCATCCGCCGCCGCCGCGAACACCGCAGCGGCGGTCCGGTCGCTCCGGCATGAATCCACGGTGGCGATTGACCGCCGATGCGGACCTGCGCTCGCGCAATACCTTCGGTGTCGCGGCCCGCGCGCCCTGGCTGGTGGAAGTAAGCGACAGCAGCGCGCTGGGCGAAGTGCTGGCGCTGCCCGAGTTTCGGGGAACCGCACCGCTGGTGCTGGGTGGCGGCAGCAATCTGCTGTTCGCCGGCGATCCGGAAGTCACAGTGCTCGCGCTGGACACCCACCGCATCGACATACTCCAAGACGATGGCTCGATGGCCATCGTCCGCGTCGACGCCGGCGTGCAGTGGCATGCGCTGGTGCTGTGGACGCTGCAGCAGGGCTTGATGGGCCTGGAGAACCTGGCCCTGATCCCAGGTACGACAGGCGCTGCGCCCATCCAGAACATCGGCGCCTACGGCACGGAAGTCGGCGAGTTCGTGCATGCCGTGGAAACCTGGGACCGCAGCGCGGGCGCAGTGACGCGCCTGGACCGCGCCAGCTGCGCGTTCGCCTATCGCGACAGCCTGTTCAAGCGCGTGCCCGATCGCTATATCGTCACCGCCGTGGAGTTCGCATTGCCGCGCCAGCGCGCATTGAAACTGGACTACGCCGGCATTCCGGAGGAATTGCAGGCGATGGAAGTGGACTCGCCCACTTTCCGCGACGTGGCCGAGGCGGTGATCCGCATCCGCAGCCGCAAGCTGCCCGACCCGGCCGTCATCGGCAACGCCGGCAGCTTCTTCAAGAATCCCATCGTTCCGGTCGCGTTGGCCGAAGAGCTGCAACGGCAACACGCCGGGCTACCCGTATTCCGTGGCGATGCGGCCGACAACCGCAAGATTTCCGCCGCATGGATGATCGAAAATTGCGGTTGGAAGGGGTACCGCGACGGCGATGCCGGCGTGGCCGCTTCGCATGCGCTGGTGCTGGTGAATCATGGTTCGGCAACCGGGCGGCAGCTGCTTTCGCTGGCGCGACGCATCGCCGAATCGGTGCATGCGCGCTTCGGCGTCGCTATCGAACCGGAGCCCAAGATCATCGGAGCTATCTGGTAGCACCGCTTCTCCTCCCCCTTTGAAAAAGGGGGACCGAGGGGGATTTGCTCTTGGCGCAGTCCAGGATCAAGATCAAGAGCAAATCCCCCGTAGCCCCCTTTTCCAAAGGGGCAAAGCTAAAGCCACCTTGCATCATTGATGTGGGCCGGAATCGGCAATCGCATACCAGCAGCCGCAGCTCCAGCTGCAAACTAGCGTCACGAGGTGCTGGTGAATCATGGTTCGGCGACTGGGCAGCAGCTGCTTTCGCAGGCGCGGCGTCGCATCGCCAAATCCGTGCATGCGCGTCTCGGTGTCGCTATCGAACCGGAACCCAAGATCGTCGGAACTGTCTGGTAGCACCGCTTCTCCCTCCCCCTTTGAAAAAGGGGGATCGAGGGGGATTTGCTCTTGCTTTAGAAGCAAGATCAAGAGCAAATCCCCCGTAGCCCCCTTTTCAAAAAGGGGGCGAAGCGACGCGATCTCGCATCAGTGATGCAGGCCGCAATTGCATACCAGCACCCGCAGCCGCAAACTAGCGTCACGAACCGCGAACCGCTCTTCACTATGCCCCTCCCCATTCCCGTCCGCGCCGCCCTGCTCATGCTGGGCAGCACGCTGTTCTTCGGGTTGATGGTGGTGGCGATACGGCTGGCCTCGGCCAGCCTGCATACCTTCGAGATCGCGTTTTTCCGCAACTTCTTCGGCCTGATCGTCGCCCTGCCTCTGCTGCTCAGGCATGGACCCGGCTTTCTGCGCACCACCCAGTTCCCGAAGTACCTGTTCCGCTGCCTGATCGGCATCTGTTCGATGCTGGCGGGGTTCTGGGCCATCGGGCACCTGCCGCTGGCGCAGGCGGTGTCGCTGTCCTATTCCACGCCATTGTTCGTGACCATCGCCGCCGCCGCGATGCTGGGCGAACAGGTGCGTGCGCGGCGCTGGACCGCGGTGATCCTGGGCTTCATCGGCGTGCTGATCATCGTGCGCCCGGGCATGACCGGGTTCAGCAGCAACTCGATCATCGCGGTGCTGGCGGCCGTGCTCAGCAGCATCGTGGCGATCCAGATCAAGCAACTGTCGGCAACCGAGCCGGCCGACCGCATCGTCATCTACACCACGCTGCTGTGGGTGCCGATGTCGCTGCTGCCGGCGCTGGGCGTGTGGCAGTGGCCGCAGGGCATCGTCTGGCTATGGGTGATAGCGGCAGGCGTGATGGGCACCGGCGGGCACATGCTGTGGACGCGGGCGCTGAAGCTGGGCGAAGTCTCGGCGCTGACCCCGATCACCTTCATGCAGCTGCCGTTGGTGGTGCTGTTCGGCTGGTGGCTGTTCGATGAGCCGCTGGATCACTGGACCCTGTTGGGCGCCGCCATCATCTTCGGCGCCAATGCCTACATCGCGCACCGCGAAGCGGTGCTGGCCCGGCGCGCCGAATCGGAAGCGCCGACCTCGGCGGCCAAACCGGGCGAGTAAGCTTTACTTTCCCGCAGATGATTGGCCGCTGTCGCGGCCTCGATCAAACAACTTTAATCAACGAGATCAATCCCATGGCGATGTCCGAATCCGATATCCAGAAAGGCTGGATCTACCGCACCAGCCACAACCAGGAACGCCTGGTACTGGGCTGGGACCGCGATGGGCGCGTGGTGTACTGCTCGAAGGGCAAGGACAAGGAGCGGCCTTTCCTGAATTGCCATGTCCGCATCACCGGCCAGAAATTCGCGCAGCGCGCGATCGGCAAGGTCAGCCAGATCGAAGATCTGAAACCCTACCTGATCGCCAACAAGGCGACCACGGTGGTGGTGCGCTGACGCGGGGTTTTCAGGAAGCTTCTTCTTTCCCGGCTTTGCGTATGCCATCCGCCAACTTTGCCAGGTCGGGTGCAAGCGTCTTGGCATCGGCGGCGAGCAGCGGCGCGACGTATTCGGAATGCAGGCTCGCGGCCTCTTCGCGTTTCCCCGCGGCGTCCAGGGCCTGGCTCAGCCGCCATGCCGCGTCGATGGTCTTGGCGTCTTCCTCCCCCAGCTGCGCGCGCCTGATCCCGAGCAACTCGCGATAGGCGCCGATCTCGCCCGAAGTGTCGCCCAAGCCCTCCGATGCCTGGGCAAGCACCATCAACGCCATCTGCAATTGCGGGTGACCTTTCTCCAGCACTTCGCGCGCCAGCGGCAGTACGCGCTGGAGTTCCTTCAGCGAAGCGGCGTACTGCCCGGTTTGCTCCAGCGTGCCCGCATGGTTGACCATGATGGAGACGGTATCCGGATGCCGGGGGCCCAGCACGCGGACGCGTGCATCGATGACCTTCTGCTGCAACTCGAGCGCGGCTTTGAAGTCGTGCAGACGCGCGTACAGCGACGACAGATTGAGCATGGAGCGCAGAGTCAGCGGATTGTCGGCGCCCAGCAGCCGCTTGCGCGCTTCCACTACCGCAAGCCCTTCCGGCAACGCTTCTTCGGCATGTCCGGAATCCATCAGCATATTGACCAGGTTGCCGCGCGCGCTGAGCGTGGCGGGATGCTCGTTGCCCAGCCGGCGGATCTGCTCCCTCACCAGGGAGCGCTGCAAGGCGACCGCGCCTTCCATGTCGCCGGTCATGGCGCGCATGCTGGCCAGGCTGCCGATGTAGAACAAGGTGTCCTTGTTGTCTGCGCCCAGAACCGAAGTGCTCAGCGGCACCAGTTTTTCCATCAGTTCGCGCCCGCCCTTCATCTCGCCCGAGCGCGCCAGCGTGATCGCCAGGCTCGCCGTCGCCTTCATGCTGAACTCGTCGCGCTCGCTGAGTGCCGATAAGGCCCGCGCCCGGATGTCCTGTTGCATTTTCAGCGCCGCCGGGCGATCTCCCAGCGCGGCGATGGCCTCGCTCCGCACCAATTCGGTGGCCAGGCGCAGGCGGTAGTTGGGCGGAAGCGTGGACATGTCGGCCATCGCTTTGTCGGCCACGGCGACGGCATCCTTGGGCTTGCCCGCATTGAGCAAAGCATTGGCCTGTTCGCGCCTGGCCTCCAACGCGGGCGCGGCAGTGGGGCCGGAGGCGCGTGCGTGGTAATCGGCAACCTGGGCGAAGCCTTGAGCGGCCTGCGGGTAGAGGCCCAATGCACTGCGTACCCTGGCGACCGATTCGCGCAGATCGGCCGCCAGCGCGGGCTGGCCGGCAAAATCGCGGGCGATGGCCTGCTCTGCGCCGACCAGGATGTTGTTTTCGATCAGGCCGCGCGCGACATCGGCGGTACTGGCATGGCCAAGCGCCTGTTCCAGGGCGGCGGTGTCGGCCGGATCGGCTTGCGCGACCTGCTCGCGCAAGCCCGCGGCCATGCCCAGGCCCATGGCCTCGATATCCACGCCTTCCAGCATCGACTGCTGGAAGGCGGCGACCTTGCCCAGTTCGATACTGCGCTGCTCGGCCACCGCGCGCTGCTCGCGCGCCTGCATCAATCCGTACAGCGACAAGCCCAAACCACCCAGCAGCGCGCACGCCACCAGACCGGCCGCCACCAACGCGCCGCGGTGGCGGCGCGCGAACTTGCCCCACACGTAACGTCGGCTCGGGGGCACCGCTTGCACGGGGCGGCCGTCGAGGAAGCGCTGCAGGTCTTCGCCCAGCTCCGCGGCCGATGCGTAGCGCTCGCTGCGGTCGTGGCGCATGGCCTTCAGCACGATCCAGTCCAGCTCGCCGCGCAGCGCACGGCGCATGCCGGGCAGGCTCAGCCCCTGGGCCCGTGCCACCTGCTCGGCCTGTCCCTGCGGCAGCGTCATCAACTGTTCCGAGGGACGGCGCAAAGTGGTGGCGGTCGCGGCCAGGGTTTCATGCCTGGCAAAAGGACGCACGCCGGCCAGCAGCTCGTACAGCACCACACCCAGCGAATACACATCGCTGCGCGTATCGACGGACGCAGGATCGGGGCCGGCCTGTTCCGGGCTCATGTAGTCGGGCGTGCCCGCGCGCTCGATGTCGCCGCCAAGCGCGCGCGATGCGGCAGTGGCGATGCCGAAATCGATGATTTTCGGCACCGGCTTTCCGTCGACTTCATCCACCAGCAGATTGCCGGGCTTCAAGTCGCGATGGATGACGCCCTTCTGGTGCGCGTGCTGCACGCCCTGGCAGATGCGTACGAACAGTTCGATGCGCTGGCGCAGCGGCAGAGAGTGTTCTTCGGCGTAGCGCGTGACCGGCGTACCGTCGATGAACTCCATGGCGAAGTACGGAAACCCTTCCGCCGTGGCGCCCGCATCGTAGACCTGGGCGATGCCGGGATGGCGCATCTGCGCCAGCATCTGCCGCTCCACTTCGAAGTAGGCCAGATTGCGCGCATCCAGGCGCTGCCGGCGCAGGAGTTTCAATGCCACGGTGCGGCGTACCGGCTGCAGCTGCTCGGCGCGGTAGACCTCGCCCATGCCGCCGCGGCCCAGCAGCGCGTCTATGCGGTAATGGCCCACCAGGACGCCGGGCGCGAGCGTTCCCTCCTCCCCAGCGAGCCCCATGGGCGAACGTGCGGGCAGGATTTCGGTCGGATCCGGATCTTCGGGCTTGTCTTCAGGCTTGTCTTCAGGCGTGTCGCGCGGATGCAATGCCATCTCCCCAAATCGATAGCGGCTCCATGGTAGCGGATAGCTCGCGCCACCAGCAGACAGAGGGCCGACGGCGGGCATCGGCTACACTCCGCCTGCCCATCCCATCGACCGGCGCATGGCTTCCAAAGACGACAATCCCGCCACCACCCAGCGCACCCTCCTCAGCGCCGGCCCGCACAGCGCCTCGCCGCGCTCAGCCTGCGTGGTGGTGATCCATGGCGAAGGCCTGGGCAGGCGCGCGGATGTGGACGAACGGGCGGTGGTGGTCGGGCGCTCCCAGGAAGCGGACCTGCACATCCCGCACAAGAGCGTATCGCGCCAGCATTGCCATATCTGGCGCGACGGCGACGAGTACCGCATCCGCGACCTGCAGGCCACCAACCCCACCCGCGTCAACGACAAGGTCGTCGACGAGGCCGTACTGAACGACGGCGACCACATCACCCTGGGCGAAAGCATCCTCAAGTTCATCAGCCACTCCAGCGTGGAGGCGCGCTACCACGAGGAGATCTACCAGCTCGCCACCCAGGACGCGCTGACCGATCTGCACAACCGGCGCCATTTCATCGACATGGTGGACAAGGAAATCGCCCGCGCCATGCGCCACCACCGCGAACTGGCGATGTGCATCATCGACGTTGATCTGTTCAAGCCGGTCAACGACCGCTATGGGCACATCTCCGGCGACAACGTGCTGCGCCAGATCGCCGGCATCCTGCGCCGGCACGTGCGCAGCGACGATTTCGCCGCGCGCATCGGCGGCGAGGAATTCGCGGTGCTGTTGCCCGAATGCGGCATGGAGGCGGCCTACGGTTTCGCCGAACGCCTGCGCGAAGCGATTGCTGCAGTGGAATTCCGCCCGGGCAACGAGCCGCAGAGCATCACCGTAAGCATCGGCATCGCCGCCATGACCCCCGAACGCGATACCTGCAGCCGCATGATGGCGGCGGCCGATACGGCGCTGTACCGCGCCAAGAGCCAGGGACGCAACCAGGTGTGCATCCAGCAGTAATCGCGGCGCCCGTCGACAACCCGAACCGTGGCAGGCAAAAAAAGGCCCGGCAATGCCGGGCCAGTGGGATCGGGCGAACGCGGATTTCGTGCGCTCGAAAACCCTAGAGATCGAGTCCGAAGCCGATACCCGCCGACTTCTCGCCGCTGCTGAAGGCGCCGCCGAGGGAAAACGAACCGCGGTTGCCGATGCGCTTGCCGTAGCCGACCGACAGCGCCTGCTCGCCGCCCTGGAAACCCGCGCCGACCGAAATGCGTCCGCGGGGAGTCTGCGCTCCGGCCGCATTGATGGCCATGTTCATCATCGCTGAACTCATTGCGCCTTGACGGTCGATGCGCCGATCCTGATGTTGGAACCGGCGATCGACTTCGCTGCGGAAGCCGCCGATATCGAACTCGAACGCGGCAATCGCGGCGTCGGTGTAGGCATTGGCCGACTCCAGCGTCGCTGTGGCCTGTACGTCCGTATATTCGTTCGCGGAGTCCAGGGTCGCCGCATCGCCCGCATCGGCATGGGCATTGGCCGAACCCAGGGTGGCTGCCGACTGCGCATCCGTATAGCTGTTGGCGGAGGTCAGCGTCGCCGCATCGCCCGCATCGGCATGGGCATTGGCCTGGGTCAAGGTGACGGTGCTGGCATTGGCGATCTGGCCATCGGTATAACCGTTGGCGCTGTTCAGCGTATCGGCCGCCACCGTGTCGGTATAAGCGTTCGCGCTGCTCAACGTGTTCGCGGCCACCGTGTCGGTGTATGTGTTTGCACTGCTCAGTGTAGCTGCGTCACCGGCCTGCATCTGTTCGAGGTTCACCGCATCCGTCGCCTGTGTTCCCGCCGCGACGTTGGTGATCTGGCGCTCCGTGCCTGCGCTGCCCACCGACACCGAATCGACGCGATCGGCGATCGAGCCAGCCCCCAAGGCAACGCTGTTGTCGGCGCTGGCGTCGGCGAGCGCGCCCGTGGCGGTGCTACTGGCACCCGTGGCGGTGCTGCCCGCGCCGACTGCGGTGCTGAATTCGCCACCGGCGGTACTGCTTGAGCCGATGGCGCTGCTGAAATCGCTGCTCGCCGTGCTGCCGTCGCCGATAGCGCTGCTGTTGGCCCCGAGCGCGGTGCTGCCTGTGCCGATAGCCGTGCTTTGCTCACCCGAGGCCGTGCTGTTGGCGCCGAAAGCGGAACTGCCCGTGCCTGCGGCGATGCTGCCGACACCGAACGCCGCGGCGAAATCACCGGACGCCGAAGCGTTCTGGCCGCAGGCAATGGCCAGTGCGCCTATCGCGACCGCGCCGCCGGTCGTCGTCCCGCCAACGCCGTCGTCGAGTACACAGGTTTCACCTGCCCATGCCGATACCGTAGCCAGCGCCAACGCGGTGGCGAGAATGCTTTTATGCAGAATCTTCAAAGTAACCCCCTAGTTCGGAACATGCTGTTCGTGATGGAAATACACAAGTCGATCGGTACCGTCCGGATCCGCTCGGGATCCGGACCGGAAGCGCGCTACGGCGTAACCGTCAGCACCACGCGCGCTGCCACCTTCGGTTTGGCCGGATCGTTGCTGGCTACGCAGAGGTAGCCCACCCGCTGCCCGGCAGGCAGGCCAGCCGCATTGATCTGGACCTGCATGGCGCGACTGGCGCCGGCGGCGACCTGTCCGGTCGGCGCGGTCGACGTACCGATCCAGGTTGCACCGCAGGCGAACGCGGCTTGAGTGTTGAACGACAGGCCTGCGAAACCCGAAGCCGCGGTCCACGTACCGGTACCTGCGGTACCGGGCGTGATGGTGCGGAAGACGTTGTTGCCCGTGTTGCTGGCGAACCACACCCAACGGTTGGCGAACGAACTGCGTGCGTTGACCACCAACCAGTACCTGCCGGGATTCAGACTCACCGTCTGCGCGGCGGCGGCAAGGTTGAGCGTGATGTTGGCTCCTTGAACGGTCACGCCAGGCGAGGTGGGCAACGCGGTGTAGCTCCACACCGCCACGCCCGGCAAGGTCTGCGGGTTACCTTCGGGATTACCGCCGACATCCCGGTAGATCGACCAGGTCAGGTCGGTGGCGGTCGTGGCCAGCGGCTGTCCGCTGGAGACGAATCCTTCGGTGAACAGACGGCTGATACTGGCCGGCTCGGTCAAGGTGAAGTCATCGCCAGAGAACTGCGCCGGCGATCCCGCTGTGGCCGGATCGGTATAAAAGGTACTCCGGAAACCGCTCGCAACCGCACCGACAGGCGCATCGATCACCGTCCGCAAACCCGCACCCGTATTGTCGACCTGGTAATCCAGACGCGATCCACCGCTATTGCCCACACTCAGGTTGACCATGCCACTGGAACCGGAGGGCAGGCTGATGGCGATGTCGTCGGGATTGAGCACGATGACCGGCGGCGGTACCGACACCGCGATCGGCAAGCGCAATATCGGTTGCGTGGTGTTGCCGCCCTGCGGGGTGATGGCCAGAGTGCCGAAGTTCCAAGAGCCGTTCTTGGGCAGCGAGCCGCTGCTGATCGTCACCTTTACGATCTTGCTCTCGCCCGGGTTGAGCGTGAACAAAGACGGCGAAACCAGCGCGGTCAGACCCTGCACTTTCGCCGTCCACGACTGCCGCGTGGTCAACACATTGCGGAAGACGCGGGTGAAGGTGCAGCTGTCCGGACATTTCGCCTTGCCCATGCTCGGCAGATTGAGTGCGGATACATCGCCGGCAGTCGCGGGATTGGCGGCCAGGAAATTGGCGCGGGTTTCGTTCATCACCAAGCCCGCACGCAGGGCCTGATCGACCTGGATGCGTCCGGCGCCCATCGCGAACGCGTCCGCAGGCGTGACCGAGTCCTCTTTGAAGACTTCCTGCTTGGCGGTCATCATCAGAGCCGACTTGATCTCCGGCACCGTCCAGGTCGGCTTGGCCTGGCGCAGCAAACCGGCCGCGCCGGCGTGGTGCGGCGATGCCATCGAAGTGCCGTTGAGGAGATCCAACGCGTTCTCGGAGCCGCTGATCGTAGTGCCGGAAACCACAGCCAGTACCCGCACACCAGGCGCGGTGATGTCCGGCTTGACCAGATCCAGAGCGCCCGCAGGACCGCGCGAGCTGAAATCGCCCAGCACATCGGCGGTGTTGGGAAGGGCAGCCGGCGGATAACCGATGCCGCCCGTGGCGGCATTGCCGTTGGCCAGCGCGAAATCGCGTACGGCATTGGCATCGGTCTGGGCCATCGCGAAGCCGGGAATGGTCACCCCAGGCATCGAAGGCGTCAGCGCGCCGGCCGTGTTGTTGGCGATGACGACCGCGATCGCGCCGGCCGCCGCCGCATTATTGCCCTTGATTGCGAACGAACAGGTACCGCGGCGGATCACCGCGATCGCGCCCGCGAACGTGCCAGCGGCGTACGCGGCGCAGCCATCATCGACGCCGTTGATGCCTGCACTGATGCGAACGGGCGTGGCGAAAGGCAAGGAAGCACCGAACGCCGTGCCGCCGCTGCCTTCGCTCAGCACGACCGTACGCAGCGGAGTCGGTACCGCACCTGGGCCGGTGATCTGCAGGAGGAAGGCGAAATCGCCACGGCCATGCTGCGCGGCAGCGGTGGAGCCGGTCCACGGCTCAAGATGGCCAATGGTGTTGGCGGCCGGGCCAGAATTTCCCGCAGAGGTGGCGACGTAGATGCCGGCGTCGGTAGCGTTCAAAAACGCCTGCGAAACCGCTTCGCTCCAGGGCGAGGTGCCGCCGCCAATGGAGAAGTTGATGACATCCACCACGCCGTCGGCGATGGCCTGATTGACGGCGGCCGCGGACGAGGTATTGGGGCAGAGGCCCTGGTTGGTGGTCGTATTGGTATAGCAGATGTCGTAGGCGATGATGTTGGCGCGCGGCGCGACACCGGAGATGCGCACGCTGTTGCCTTTGAACAGGGCCGTGCGCGCATTGCCCGCGGCGGTGGAAGCCGTATGGCTGCCGTGGCCGTTGGTGTCCCCGAAGCCCGGCTCCTCGCGGATGCCGGCCACGCCGCAGGCATTGCCCGGCGCGGCGCAGACGAAATCATAACCGCCGATGAGCTTGTCGTTGCAGCGGCCGGCATCGACGCCTCCGCCTGCGCAGGTACCCAGATACACGCCTGCGCCGAGCGGATTGACATGGTTGTACCCGCTTTCGTCCTGCGCCGAGAACGACGGGCTGCCGAAGTTGATGCCGGAATCGAGGATGCCGACGACTACGCCCTCTCCACGGAACGGGCTGGGTGCGGCGTTCCACAGCGCCGGTGCGCCGATCAATGCGGGCCCGGTATCGGTGTCCTGGTGGTATTCGCGGTACTCCTCCACGAACGCGACTTCGGGCAGCTTGCGCACGCGTTGCGCCTCGCTTTCGCTCATTTCCGTTATGGCGGCATTGAGCGCGTGCTGCATGCGGCGTTCGACTCTCAGCGGTCGGCCGATGATCGTGCGGATCTTCGTTTCGTGCGACACCTGCGCGCCCTCCAGATAACGCACGTAGTCGCGCGCACGCGCGCCGCGCACGGCCAAGCGGCCGGCACCCGACTTCAGACGTTCCGGCGCGGGAAAACCTTTCAGGTTCCCCTTGTAGCTCGCGAGAGGTTCTTCCCGATAAACGATGATGTACTTGTTGGCACGTTGCTCAAGACCGGCATTTCCGGCCTTTGCGGCTGTAACGCCCGAACTGGCGGTATTCGCCGCCCCCGTGCTTGCGGCCATCCCAGAACTCATGATGCTGCGCACACCAACGACCCCTACGGCAGCCGCGGCGATTGCCGCCGTCCCCGCCAGCGCCAGTGCGGCCCACTTCTTCCTGATCAACCACGACTTCGACATTGCAGCCCCCTCCTAGGATTTCGATCGGATGCGTTACGCATCGACCCATCGGCCGACGCATGCCTGCGCTGGTGCTTGACTACACGTTAAGTAAGAGCTTGATTCCCGGCAGCACTCCCCAGCGCTTGTCAACAACAATACCTCATCTTTTGACGTCCAGCACAGATTTGCTGTGGATAGGGACGGAATTCGTGGCATCTTTCTTCGGCGGCCAACGGGACGGCGCCCTTCGTGCGCCAAGCCTTTCAATCCGCTTACTGGCTGGCGGACCAGTTGCTTGGCTGATGGGAAACGTATCGCCGGAGAGCACCTGATGCTCCTGCGATACATCCGGCCGATGGAATCCGACCGACGAAAACCGTCCCCGCCTTCATCGCCGCCGCGGTCATCGTGTTTGCCAATGCAGGCTGGGTGATCGGCGTTTCATCGTCGACGGCGTCCGCGAGCAGCCGGGAGGTGATGGGCGATCCGTCGCCCGCCTGCGATCCGCGCATCGCTGCGCTCGAGCAGTCGTCGCAAGCGTGAGCCTGGCGACAAAGTCAGAAATTCGAAACCCGTGCGCGAGGTTCCCGCAGAATGCGTCCCGATTGGGCGGTGGAGCGCTCCGAGCAGATCGCGATCTGATGGATCGCTATCGCAGCCACCCGGACCAACGCATCAACGCCTACGCAACGCAGTGCGCGCAGGATCCGAAATTCAGTGATTACAAGGCGCGGGAGCGGTCATCGTGGAAGCAGTCATGGCGCTCCGGGGAATCCTGAATGGTCTGAACCGCAATGAATATCTACGCCCTGCGCTTGCAGCAGGCGCGAGGGGTCGCTTACCGTTGCGCCACCAGCCCATCTGCGCGCCACGGGTGCAGAACCCTGTGGAACAATGCGAGGTAGGTACCCACTACCCATACCGTAGCGGCCATCCATCCGCCCAGAATGTCGGACGGATAATGCACGCCCAGATACACCCGCGAAAATCCGACCAGCAGCACGAACGCCGCCATCGGCACCAGTACCGGCCAGCGCCATCGCGTGTGCCAGGCCAGCAGGATCGCGGTCATGGCCAAGGTCATCGAGCCCATCGCATGCCCGCTGGGGAAACTGAAAGTGTCTTCGGGCAGGATGGATTCCCACAAGGTCGGCCGGTCGCGCTGGAAGAACTGCTTGCTGCCCAGGTTGAGCAGCGCCGAACCCACGAACGCGACGGCGGCGAAGGTCGCTTCTCGCCAGCGTTTGATCAGCACGATGGCCAGCACCACGGCCACATCGACCGCGACTACGCCTTCGTAGCCCGCCGTGGAGACCGCAGCGAAGAATCGGTCCATGCGCGGACCCGCCCAGGCATGCGCGCCCAGCAGCAACGGATCGTCGAACACGAACCGTTCAAGCTCGTGCACCTCGTCGGCCAGCTCGGCGAAGATCCACAGCGGCAACAGCACGCCCAGGAACAACAGCACGATGCGCCTTCCGTTGCGCTGCAATAGTCCCGCGATGGCCCGCGCGCCGCGCGCGGCTGCCCTACGCAACGTTTCGTGCATATCGCTTTTCGACGTAGCCGTCGATGAGGGCGACGAATTCCTGGGCGATGTTCTCGCCACGCAGCGTCACCGCCTTCTCGCCGTCGATGAATACCGGCGCGGTGGGCGCCTCGCCCGTGCCCGGCAACGAGATGCCGATATTGGCGTGGCGCGATTCGCCCGGGCCGTTGACCACGCAGCCCATCACCGCCAGGGTCATGTTCTCGGCGCCCGGGTGGCTGACTTTCCACTCCGGCATCTTCGCGCGCACATGGTTCTGCACCACGCCCGCCAGTTCCTGGAAGAATTCCGATGTCGTGCGTCCGCAGCCCGGGCACGCGGTGACCATGGGCGTGAACGCACGCAGCCCGGTGGTCTGCAGCAGTTCCTGCGCCACGATGACTTCCTGGGTGCGCGACTGGCCTGGTTCGGGCGTCAGCGAAATGCGGATGGTGTCGCCGATGCCTTCCTGCAACAGCACCGCCAGCGCCGCCGCCGAGGCGACGATGCCTTTGCTGCCTATGCCGGCCTCGGTGAGGCCAAGATGCAGGGCGAAATCCGAACGCTGGGCCAGATCGCGGTACACCGCGATGAGTTCCTGCACGCCGCTGACCTTGCAGCTCAGCACGATGCGT
Source organism: Pseudoxanthomonas sp. CF125 (assembly GCF_900104085.1). Classification (GTDB taxonomy): domain Bacteria; phylum Pseudomonadota; class Gammaproteobacteria; order Xanthomonadales; family Xanthomonadaceae; genus Pseudoxanthomonas_A. Next base: position 175,724 of record NZ_FNLD01000001.1, on the reverse strand, counting down.
TCGCGCGGCAGGCCGATCTCGACCGCGCGTTCGGCCGAATCCAGCGCCGAGCGGATCAACGCCTCGCGCAGCACTAGGCTGGCTTCCCAGGGTTCGGCGCGCTGGGCGTTCTGATCCATCAGCTGCGCGGCCAGCGCCTGGTCCAGCGAACCCCAGTTCACGCCGATGCGCACCGGTTTGTCGTACTTCAGCGCGAACTCGATCAACTGGGCGAACTGGGTGTCCTTCTTGCGGCCGAAGCCGACATTGCCCGGGTTGATGCGGTATTTGCCCAGCGCCTCGGCGCAGGCCGGCTCATTGGTCAGCAGGGTATGGCCGTTGTAATGGAAGTCGCCGATCACCGGCACTTCGATGCCCATCATCCGCAGCTTTTCGACGATGTGCGGCACGGCCGCGGCGGATTCGGGATTGTTGACCGTGACCCGCACCATTTCCGAACCGGCGCGCCACAGTTCGGCCACCTGTTTGACCGTGGAAGCGATGTCGGCGGTGTCGGTATTGGTCATGGACTGCACCACCACCGGGTGGCCGCCGCCCAAGGTGACCGCGCCCACCTTGACGGTGCGGTTGATCCGGCGCGGCGCGGCGCCAGCGGCGATGGGGCCGGCTTCTGCAGGCGATGGGCAGGGGGACGACAGATCGTTCATGTCGGCTATTTTAGACGCTTCCGGGGCCGCTTCATCCCGTCAAGCCTTTCCGCCAGCGAAACAGCTGGGTTAGGGTAACGGGATGATCCAGGACCCCGCCCGCGACATTCTCACCCCCAGCCAGCTCAACACGCTGGCGCGCGACCTGCTGGAAAGCGCCTTTCCGCTGGTGTGGGTGGAGGCAGAGCTGGGCAATGTCACCCGGCCGGCCTCCGGACATCTCTATTTCACTCTCAAGGACGCGCGTGCGCAGGTGAAGTGCGCGATGTTCAAGCCCAAGAGCCAGTGGCTGAAGTTCGTGCCGCGCGAGGGCCTGCGCGTGCTGGGGCGCGGACGCCTAACCCTGTACGAGGCGCGCGGCGACTACCAGCTGGTCATGGATCACCTGGAGGAAGCCGGCGAAGGCGCATTGCGCCGCGCCTTCGATGAACTGAAAGCGAAACTGGCCGCCGAAGGCCTCTTCGACGAAGAACGCAAACGTCCCCTGCCCGCCCACGTGCGCCGCCTGGCCGTCATCACATCGCCCAGCGGCGCAGCGGTGCGCGATGTGCTGAGCGTGCTTGGACGGCGCTTTCCCTTGCTGGAAGTCGATGTGCTGCCCGTGCAGGTGCAAGGCGAAACGGCAGCGGCGCAGATCACCGCGATGCTCAAGCGCGCGGCCGCCTCCGGGCGCTACGACGTGATCCTGCTGACCCGCGGCGGCGGTTCGCTGGAAGACCTGTGGGCGTTCAACGACGAACAGTTGGCGCGCGCCATCGCTGCTTCGCCTGTGCCGGTGGTATCGGCAGTCGGACATGAAACGGACTTCAGCCTCTCCGATTTCGCGGCCGATTTGCGCGCGCCCACCCCGTCGGTCGCCGCCGAACTGCTGGTTCCCAACCGCATCGATCTGTCCACCCGTCTGCAGGGATTGCAACGCCGCATGTCCGCATTGCAGCTGCAGTCGCTGCGGCAGTCGATGCAGCGCGCCGATCGCGCCATGTTGCGGCTGCAAGCGACGCGGCCGCAGGCGCGGTTGCAGTTGCTGCAACGGCGCCGGTTGGAAGCGCAGCGACGGTTGGAATCGGTATGGCGGGAACAATTGGAGCGCCGTCGCACCGCTTTGCGCCATGCCGCAGCGGTGCTGCGTTCCAACCAGCCGCAACGACACGTGTCGACCTTGCAGGAAAAAACCTCGTCGCTAAGCCTGCGCGCACAAGCCGCCACTGCCCGCACCTTGCAACGCAAGACGCTGGAGTTGCGGGGCTTGGCGCGCTCGCTTGAAACGGTAAGCCCGCTGGCGACCATCGCCCGTGGCTATTCGATTCTGCAGGACGATGCCGGGCGCATCGTGCGCAGCGTAGGGGACGCCGCCGCGGGAGACCGGCTCAGCGCCCGCCTGCAGGATGGCGCATTGACGGTTCGCGTCGAAGATTCCAACCAATGAAAGCGTGAAGGCCGCAGAGACGCAAGGTCTCTGCGCACAGTTCTGGAAACGTTCTCAACGAGAACGTAATTGCGCATACGCCATGGGATCGCTGTTTTCAGCGCGAATTCTCATTCTTTTCCCATAGCCAAATGCTATTTGTCATACGAGTTGTCATGGCCTGACATGCAACTGGGCGCGCAAACGTCGCGCTTCGACATCGACCGCAATCATTCAAGGGAGGAATCATGTCCATGCATCCGCACGCGCGTAGTCGCGGCTTCAAGCCGGTCCCCGCCACACCCCGCTTCACTATCCTGGCTCTGAGCTTGCTGCTTGCCCTCCCGGCCGTCGCACAGGAAACCGCCGCACCCAACCAGGATGCCGTGCAACTGGATACGGTCCAGGTTCTGGGCTCGCGCGCAAAGGGCCGCACCGCGGCCGAAACCGCGGCGCCGGTCGATGTGATCAACCGCGAGCAACTGGAGCGCACAGGCGCGCAGGAGGTCGGACAGATCCTGCAGATGCTCGAACCCAGTTTCAATTTCTCGCGCACCACCATCAGCGACGGCACCGACATCCTGCGCCCCGCCACGCTGCGCTCGCTCGGCCCCGACCAGGTGCTGGTGCTGGTCAACGGCAAGCGCCGCCACCAGCAGGCACTGGTCAACGTGCAGCAGACCATCGCCCGCGGCTCGGCGGGCACCGACATCAACGCGATTCCCGTCTCCGCCATCGAGCGTATCGAAGTGCTGCGCGACGGCGCGGCCGCGCAATACGGCTCGGATGCGATCGCCGGCGTGATCAATATCGTGCTTCGGCGCCAGACCGACGAAACCCGGGTATCGTTCGAGGCGGGCCAGACCTACGAAGGCGATGGCACCGTCCTGCATGGCGGCGTCAATACCGGCTTCAAGCTCGGCGATGAAGGCTTCCTCAATCTGACCGTCGAGTACCGCGACCGCGAAGCGACCAACCGCGCCGGCCCCGATCTGCTGCGCGTGGATCCTCCGCGCGTGACGCAGAAGATCGGCGATGCCGACGCCAAGGACGCCTACTTCTGGCTCAACGGCGGACTGCCGATCGGCGCGGGCGAACTGTATTGGTTCGGCGGCATTTCGCGGCGCGAAGGCGATTCCTCCGGGTTCTTCCGCAGCGCCGGCGACGGCCGCACCGTACCGGACCTGTATCCCAATGGCTTCCTGCCCAACATCATCACCACGGTCGAGGACGGTTCGCTTGCGGTCGGTTACCGCGCGCCGCTGGGCGATAACTGGGACTGGGATGTGTCGGTGAACCACGGCCGCAGCAAGTTCGGTTTCCACGAACGCAATTCGGTCAATGTCAGCTGGTGGTACGAACCGGCGCCTGGAGGCGGCATCTACGCGGATTCGCCGACCTCCGCCGATACCGGCACGCTGGAATTCGACCAGACCACCTTCAATCTGGATTTCCGCGGCCGGGTCGACTGGGGCATCGGCAATGAACCGTTGAGCCTGGCTACCGGCTTCGAGTATCGCCGCGACAACTACGCGATCAAGGCTGGCGATCCGGTGTCCTACACCTACGGACGCACCAACGATCCCTCCATCGCGATCCTCGACCAGAACGGCGGTTTCGCCGCACCGGGCATCCAGGGCTTCCCCGGCTTTTCGCCGAACGAAGCGGTCGATGAGGGACGCCATAACTACGCCGTGTACTTCGACGCCGAGTCGCGGTTGACCGAGCGTTTCCTGCTCGGCGCGGCGGTGCGCTTCGAGGACTATTCGGACTTCGGCAACACCACCACCGGCAAGCTGTCCGCACGCTTCGACTTCAGCGACAAGTTCGCCTTGCGCGGCACCGTCTCCACCGGTTTCCGCGCGCCCGGCGTGCAGCAGCTGTTCTACAGCCAGCGTTCGACCAACATCGACCCGGCCACCGGCAATCTGGCCGATACGTTGACCGCGCGCCAGGACAGCGATGTCACCCGCGCATTCGGTATCAACCCGTTGAAGGAAGAAGAATCGACCAGCGCCACGCTCGGCCTGGTGTTCCGCCCCAGCGAGAATTTCAGCCTGACGGTGGACGTATTCCGCATCGACATCGACGATCGCATCATTTTCTCCAGCAACATACGCCCGGAGACCCTCGGCGGCGACGGCCTGGCTTGCGACACCACCAACAGCAACTGCCCGATACGCGCCATTCTCGCGCCGTTCGACGTGGCCCAGGCGCAGTTCTTCACCAATGCCATCGACACCCGCACCACGGGTATCGATATCGTTGGCGAGTACAGCACCGAAGCGGCGGGCGGCACCTTGGACCTGACCGCGCTGCTGCACTGGAACAAGACCGAGGTCACCGACCGCCGCTCGCAATCGGCGATCCTGCCGCCGGCAATGCTGTTCGACGACAGCCAGGTGACCCTGATCGAAGAAGGCCAGCCCGGCGCGCACCATGTGCTGCAGGGCGTGTACTCGATCGGGAAGTGGGACTGGACCTTGCGGGCGAACTACTACGGCTCGGTCTCCGGCTCGGGCTTCGCGCCCAAGCAGACCTGGGACGGACAGACGCTGTTCGATGCGGCGGTGGGTATCGACATCACCGACAAGCTGCGCCTGTCGGTCGGCGCCAACAACCTGCTCGACACTTATCCGGACAAATGGAAAGTCGGCGCGGACGATCCCAACGTCAACCCGTTCCCGTCGCTCGGTTTCGTATACGGCTGGGAGACGCTGCCGTTCGGCATCAATGGCGGCTATTACTACGCCAGGCTTGATTTCAGATTCTGACGGCGCGCCGTGCTCCGGATCGATGACAAAGCAAGCGCCCGCCGCTCAACTGGCGGGCGCTTCTCTTTCCATGGCGTCGACGATTAACCCCACTGTCGGACCTGCCGCGTTGAACTCCCTGTCCACCACGGGAGATCCGCCATGCAACGCCGCCTGCCTCGCACTGCCCTGCCCCACAACGCACTGTTCTTCGCCAGTCTGATCGCCATCGCCGCCATCAGCGGCTGCAAATCCAACCCCGAGACCGCCGCCGAAGCCCCAGCCGACGCTTCCGTACTGCAAGAAGCGGCACTGGACCGCGTGGAAGTCACCGGTACCCGCATGAAACGTGCGGACCTGGAACGGCGCCAGCTTGCGGGCGCCGCCAAGGCGAGCGTCGGTTACGCGCCGCCAGCGCCGCCCGCGCCGATGATGTCCTATGCGCCGACTGGCAATGCGGCCCATGCGCTGATCGCACCGGCCTATGTCCAGGCAGAGCCCGCCAACACCGAAAAATACGCAGAACGCACCGACAACCCCGTACAGCGCACCAGCGAACAGCCTGTTTCCACTTTTTCCGTAGACGTCGACACCGGCAGCTACAGCAATGTCCGCCGGATGTTGAACCAGGGAGTGCGCCCGCCGGCCGATTCGGTGCGCGGTGAGGAATTCATCAACTACTTCAACTATCAGCATCCGGCCCCAGCCAACCGCAACGTCCCCTTCCGCGTCACCACCGAACTGGCGGCCGCGCCGTGGAACAACCAGCGCCAACTCCTGATGATCGGCATCAAAGGCTACGACGTACCCAAAGCGACGCTGCCGCCTTCCAACCTCGTGTTCCTGATCGATACTTCCGGCTCGATGGATTCGCCGGACAAATTGCCGCTGCTGAAACAGGCGTTCTCGATGCTGGTGCCGCAGCTGCGCGAACAGGATCGCGTATCCATCGTGGTCTACGCCGGTTCCGCGGGGCTGGTGTTACCGCCCACGCCTGGCGATCGGCATGACGAAATTCTGGCGGCGCTCGATCGTCTGCAGGCCGGCGGAAGCACCAACGGCGGCGACGGCATCCAGCTCGCTTACGCCATGGTCAAGCAGTCCTACCTGAAGGACGGCGTCAATCGCGTGATCCTGGCTACCGACGGCGATTTCAACGTGGGCACCGTCAGCCAGGAAGCGCTGGAGACGCTGGTAGGCGACCAGCGGAAATCCGGCATTGCGCTGACTACGCTGGGTTTCGGACAAGGCAATTACAACGACAGCATGGCCGAGCGTCTGGCCGATGTGGGCGACGGCAACCACGCCTACATCGATACGCCGCAGGAAGCGCGCAAGGTGCTGGTGGAGGAAATGCAGGCGACCCTGTTGACCATCGCCCGCGACGTGAAGATCCAGGTCGAGTTCAACCCGGCGCTGGTTTCCGAATACCGTCTGATCGGCTACGAAAACCGTCTGTTGAATCGTGAGGATTTCGCCAACGACAAGGTCGATGCCGGCGATATAGGCGCCGGTCACGAGGTCACGGCGTTGTACGAAATCACCCCGGTCGGCTCCGCAGCCGAACGTCTGCCCGCGCTGCGTTACGGCAGCGACAAGCCGGAGGCCGCCGGCAACGCGAACGAACTGGCGCACCTGCGTCTGCGCTACAAGCTGCCCACCGCCGATAGCAGCCGCCTGATCGAAACCCCGATCCTGCGTTCGTCGCTGACTACGCGGCCCAGCCAGTCGCTGCGCTTCGCCAGCGCCGTGTCGGCCTATGCCGACCTGCTGCGGGGCGGCACCCACGTAGAGAAGTGGAGTTGGAACGACGTCGCCGAAGCCGCACGCGGTGCGCAGGGCGAAGACCCCTACGGGTTGCGCAGGGAGTTCGTGGAAATGGTCGGCCAGGCGCGCCGGATCGTGTCCACCGACAGCGCTACGCCGGCTATCGCAGGCGAATGACGGGGCCAGGGCCGCACAAGGACGTGCGGCCGGGTGACCGGAGCGTGTGGCCGCGCCCGCCGATGCTGTCTCAATCCGTGCGACGCACAGATGCTTCCATACCTCCGCGTTCGACCCGACGCGATCCGAGGGATTGGTAATGCGGCTTCAAGGCGCGGTAGTGAACGAGCAGGGCGTGATTTTCTCCATCGTTGTCGTGAAGGAGTCTGCGACGCAGACCAGCGCCTCGGCAGAACGTGCGCGCGTTTCTTTCCAGCATCTTTTCCCCGGCATGCCGATCATTCTCGCTTCGCGGAGCCCGAGCGGCCGTTTCAAATATCAAGGGCGCCTGGACATCGTGAGGTTCCTGTCCAGGACCGACCCCAGCCGGATCCCGTGGAAGGAGTACACCGTTTCTTAGAGCTTGTTCGCGATCCCTTAAATGATCCGCGGAACTGAAAAATAAGCCCGTCATCCCCGCGAAGGCGGGGACCCAGCGACTTTAAGCTTTTCTATAAGCCATACGGTCTCGGCGCGAAAGACACTGGGTCCCCGCCTTCGCGGGGATGACGAATCGTTTTTTAGCGAAGGCGCAATTCGCGGGCGGCGATCAATCCCAATTCGGCTCCAGCGGCGCCGGCGGCAATCCGCCGATCTGGGCCGCGGGCCGCCCCAGCAGATAGCCCTGCCCGTAACTGCAGCCCAGATCGATCAACGCCTGGCGCTGCTCTTCGGTTTCCACGCCTTCGGCGATGGTGTCGATGTTCAGGGTGTTGGCCAGCGCAAGGATCGCGCGCACCAGGGCCAGGCTTTCCGGCCTGCCTTCGCCACCTATGCCGGCGATGAAGCTGCGGTCGATCTTCAATACCGAAATCGGGAAACGATGCAGATAGGAAAGAGCGGAGAAGCCGGTACCGAAATCGTCCAGCTGGGCCAGGATTCCGTGCTGGCGCAGCATGCGCAGGGTACGCAGGGTGCGGGGTGCGTCGTCGAGCAGCGCCACTTCGGTGATCTCTACCCGCATGCGCGCCGGGTCCGCGCCGACCGCGTAGAACATGGCCAGCAGACGGTCGGCGAAATCCGGCGAACGGAAATGCCGCGGCGACACGTTGACCGAGATGTAACCCTCGCCGCCGCGCGCCAGTTGTCCGACCACGTGCTCGTACAGCAGCCAGTCCACCTGCTCGATCAGGCCGCTGTCCTCGCCCAGACTGATGAATTCGGCCGGCAGCAATAAACCGCGACGCTCGTGCTGCCAACGCAGCAGCGCTTCATGGCCGATGATCGCGCCATCCTCAAGGCGCTTGATCGGCTGGTAGAAAGGCAGGAAATCGCGATTGTTGATGGCCCGGCGCAGATCGGCTTCCAGGTCCAGGCTTTGCATCGCCTCTTCGCGCATCGCTTCGTCGAATACCGCATAACGATCGCGGCCCTGCGCCTTGGCGCGGTACATCGCCGCATCCGCGTCGCGCAGCAGCTCTTCGCCATTGCGGTAGCGCGGGTGCCAGGCGGCGATGCCCAGGCTGGCCGAGGGAAACAGTTCGCGCCCGGCGACCCACATGGGCCGGCCCAGCACCGACAGGATGCGCTGGGACAACTCGCGCGCGCTTTCCAGACCGTCGGCGTATTCGATGAGGATGGCGAACTCGTCGCCGCCCAGGCGCGACACGACATCGTTGCCGCGCACCGTGGAAGTGATACGCCGCGACACTTCCACCAGCAATTCGTCGCCGGCGGCGTGGCCGATACTGTCGTTGACCAATTTGAAGCGGTCCAGGTCCAGGAACAGAACTGCGAATTCCTGCCCATCGCCGTGGCGGGCGCGGTTGATGGCCGCGGACAGGCGTTCCAGCAGATGCGGGCGGTTGGGCAGGCCCGTGAGTCCGTCATGGGTGGCCTGATGGGTCAGGCGCTGCTCGGCGCGCAGGCGTTCGCCCATCTGCGCCAGCAATTTGGCGTTGGCCTCGGCAAGCTCATGGGTGCGGTCGTCGACGCGCCGCTCCAGTTCGGCGTGGGCGGCGCGAAGATGCTGCTGCGCGCGCTGCTTGGCCAGACCGTTGCCTATGTTGTGGGCGACGAAAGTGAGCAGATTCTGGTCATGCGGGCTGAAGCTGACGTCAGGCGAGTAACTCTGCACCGCGATGACGCCCACCACCTCTTCGTCGCGATACAACGGCACGCCCAGCCAGCTGTAGGCATGCGGCCCATATTCGTGCACCTTGCCCTGCGCACCCAGTTCGCTCAGCTTGGCGCGGTCGGCCAGCAGCGGGCTGCGGCTGGCGATGACGTGTTCGGTCAAGCCGTTGGTCAGTCTGCGCGACAACCGCATCGGGTCGCGCTCGTCGATGGAATACGGGAAATCCAGCGTCTCGCCGTCGTCCGACAACAGGGCGATGTAGAAATTGCGCGCGTAGATCAGCTCGTCCACCACCGCATGCACGTCGGCGTAGAAACGTTCCAGATTTTCGGAGGTGATGGCCAGCTCGGCGATGCGGAACAGCGCGCGCTGCAGTTTCTCGGCGCGCTTGCGCTCCAGGATTTCCGCCTGCAGTTCGCGGTTGGCGCGTTGCAGTTCGTGGGTGCGCGCCTCGATGCGGCGCTCCAGGTCCACGTGCGCGTGCTTGCGGTCCAGCGCGGTGAGGATGTGCTGGGCCACGTAACCCAGCAAGGCGCGGTCCTCGTCGGCATAGCTACCCGGCGTGTCGTAGCTCTGCACCACGATGGCCCCGCATACCCGGTCTTCGCGGCGCATCGGCACGCCCAGCCAGTCCAGGCTGTCTGGGCCGTGCGAGGGATCGCGCACCACGCCCATTTTCTGCCGCACCGCAGTGGAAGGCCCGCGCACGGGCTGGCCATGGCGCAACAGGGCGAAGGTCAAGCTGTTGGGCATCTCCTCTTCGGTGAATTCGCGTTCGGGATCGGCGACATAGGTGTCTTTCTGGTCCACGAAATGCAGGAAGCGCACGCTGCGGCGCTGGTCGTCGTAAAGCACGATGTAGCAGTTGTCGGCCGACATCAGCGAGCCGACCACCGCGTGGATGCGCCTGAGCATTTCCGGCATTTCCAGATCGGCGCTGGCCAGGTCGGCGATTTCGTACAACGCCTGCTGCAGGCGCTTGGATTTTTCCAGCGACACGATGCGCGCCTGCGCGCGCGAGGAATCCAGGGTAGCCACCACCAGGGTCTTGGCCAGCGTCAGCCACGACTGGCGCTCGCTGCCAGACATGGGCGAAGGCATCGCGGCCGCCACCGCCATGCGTGCATTGCCGTCGGCGTTGTCCCAGGCATGGACCAGTCCCTGCGGCCCGTCGGTTTCGGCATCCGGATCCGACAGGGCCAATTCGGCGCTGCGGCGCAAGCCCGCGCTTGCCCCGGGCGAAATCGCCCCACCGCTGCCCAGGGCCCAGTCGCGCCAGCACACCGCGACCGAAGCGCCCGCAGGCAGCAGGCCACGCAAGATCGCCACGATGCGTTCGGTGGGCGAAACCGCCGCTGCCGGCGCAGGGGGTATCTCGCTCACGGACAAGTCGTTGAGGGAGGCTTCCGCAGCATCGATAGTAGGCAGTTGCACGGATTCCCCAAGAATGAACGTATGGACGCGATACGCGGTCCTTGCGTCTCCGGCGGAGAAACCCCATCCCCGCCGGGTGGACGTTATCAGGTTCCATGAACAGCGCCATGGTTCCGGCGGTTTCCGCGCCACTTCCCTTCCTATACGGATTGCCCGCCCTGCGGCGGCCAGTCCGCGGGCATGCGCGCGGCTATGCGGATTGTGGCCCAAGCTTTACGCTTGTCAGGGTGAACGACTTCTCAGAACCCGCAGACGAGACCCTGATGCTGGCCTACGCGGGCGGCGACATGGCTGCGTTCGAGCAGCTTTACGCGCGTCACCGTACCCGCCTGTACCGGTTCCTGCTGCGCCAGCTGCGGGACCAGGCGCTGGCGGACGAGTTTTTCCAGGACGTCTGGCAGCGGGTGATCACCGCGCGCGAGGGCTGGAAACCCGAAGCGGCCTTCACGACCTGGCTGTTCCGTATCGCGCACAATCGCCTCACCGACCATTGGCGGGCACTCAAGCATCGGCCCCCGGCGCCGGTGGATGGAGATGAACGCGCGGCGCGGGTGCCCGATCCGGAAACGCCCGAACGCATCCTGTCCGACTTCGAGCAGCGCCGGCGCCTGCAGCTGGCCCTGGCCGAGCTTCCGGACGACCAGCGCGAGGTGCTGCAACTGCGTCTGGAGCAGGAACTGACCCTGGAGGAAATCGGCGAGATCACCGGCGTAGGCCGGGAAACAGTCAAATCGCGGTTGCGCTACGCGATGGACAAGCTGCGCGCGAGATTGAGCGAATGAAATCCTATTCCCCCGAACCGTTGACCCCGGAAGAGCGCGAACTGGCGCGGCTGACCGGGCACCTGGGCCCGCAAGGCGAACCTTCCACCGCGCTGGATGCGCGGATCCTGGCCGCCGCGCATGCGGCGCTGGAGCGCAAACAGCCCGTCCGCCGCAAACCGCGCTGGCCGGTGGCCATGGGCCTGGCCGCCTCGGTGGTCTTCGCAGTGGGCATCGCCTGGCAGTTGCGGCCGTTGCAACAGACGCCGATGGCGGCCACCGAAGTGCCTGCCGACGAGGCCGTCGCAACCCAGGTGCTGGCCGTGCAAGCTCCTGCACCCTCGCGAGAAGGCCCTGCTGCGGCTTCGGCGGCCGCAGACCTGGCCAGCGCCGGGGCTCCGGCCGAGCCCATGCCGACCGAACAGGCACCGCCCGCCCCCGCTAAGGTCCTGGCCCCATCGCCTGCCGAGTTCCACGTGCCGCCGCCGAGGCAGCCGATTGCGCGTGCCAAAACCCGGACTTCCGATACGGGCAGGCAGGCTCGGGGGGCGGGCACCACAGCCACTGCGGCAGTCCCGCCGCCACCGGCCCCGCCTGCTCCCGTGGCGATGGCGCCGGCCGCATCGACGGCTGAAGCCCAGGCGCCAATGGCGTTCGCCCCGGAACCGCAAGAACGCGAGAGCGACCACTTCGGTTATTCGGCGCGCGCCATCGACAACTCCGCATCCAGCGCCGGCGTCATGTCAGCCAAGCCGCAGGCAGACGCGATGGCGGAATCCAAATCGACCCGGGCGGCCGCTTCCGCACGCCAGAAGGAAAGCGCCTCACTGGATCGCATCGAAGTAACCGGCTCGCGCATGAAGCGCACCGACCTGCAGGTACCGGTTTCCGACGACGCCCAGTTGCCGGTCAACGAATGGCTGGAACGCGTGCGCACCCGCTACGGGCTGGGCGACGCCGGCGCGGCCAAGCAAAGCCTGCTGCTGTTCGTGAAGGACCACCCCAGCGAACCCGTGCCGGGCGACCTGGAACCCTTGCTGGAAGAATGACCGACACCCTCGCCAAGGCGGCGACGCATCAGCTCGAGGTCAAGCACAGCCGGTTCATCGCCCAGGCCGCACCGGCGACTTCCCCGCAAGCCGCCTTGGCATTCCTTGCCCAGGTCGCCGATCCCGAGGCCACGCACAACTGCTGGGCCTACCGCATAGGTTCGGAGTACCGCTCCAGCGACGACGGCGAACCTGCCGGCACCGCGGGCCGCCCCATCCTGGCCGCTATCGAGGGCCAGGGCTGCGATCAGGTCATGGTGGTGGTCACCCGCTGGTATGGCGGGATCAAACTGGGTGCGGGCGGCCTGGTCCGTGCTTACGGCGGCGCGGCCGCCGAATGCCTGCGTACGGCCGAGCGCCGCCTGCTGGTGGAGATGCGCGAGCTCCGGTTCGGTTGCGTCTTCGACGATCTGGGCAACGTGCATGCCGCCCTGTCGGGTTACGGTGCGGAAAAGGTGGACGAGGATTTCGACGAAACCGGCGCCGTCCTGCGCATCAGTTTGCCCGCAGACCGGGTGGACGCCTTGAAAACCCATCTGCGCGACGCCACCCGTAACCGTGTGCGTTTCGCCGAATCGGATCCCGAATGACCTCCCTCCCCGCTGCTTCCGCCGATACCGCTTCGGCAACGGCCGCTTCTGGCTCCACTTCTCCCAAGCCAAAACCAAAACTGGGCAGCCTGCGTGCGCTCTGGCCTTTCGTGCGCCGGCACGCCGGGCTTTTCGGCGCATGGTTGGTCGCATTGGCGGTGGCCTCGGCCGCGACTCTCAGCCTGCCGGTCGCGTTCCGGCAGATGATCGACAACGGATTTTCAAGCGGCAGCAATGTCGATCGCGCCTTCCTGTTCCTGTTCGTGGTCGCGGTGGTCCTGGCGCTGGCCAGCGCGGCGCGCTTCTATTTCGTTTCGCTGCTCGGCGAGCGCGTGGTCGCGGATCTTCGCAAGCAACTTTACGGTCACCTGATCGGCTTGGGCGCGGGTTTCCACGACCGCACCCGCAGCGGCGAACTGGTGTCGCGTTTGTCGGCGGACAGCGAACTGTTGCGCAACGTGGTGGGCACCAGCATGTCGGTCGCCTTGCGCAGCACGGTCACGGTGATCGGCAGCCTGACCATGCTGTTCATCACCAGCCCGCGGCTGGCCGCCTTCGCGCTGGTCGGCATACCCCTGGCGGTATTGCCCATCATCCTGGGCAGCCGTCGTCTGGAAAAAGCGTCGCGCGCTAGCCAGGACCGCGTCGCCGATGCCAATACGCTGGCCAGCGAAACCCTGGGCGCGGTACGCACCGTGCAGGCCCATGCGCGCGAGCCTTATGAGCAGGGCCGCTTCGGCGCGGCGGTGGCGGTGGCGGTGGAAACCGCTCGCAAGCGCATCCGCGCGCAAGCATGGGTCACCGCTGCAGCCATCACTTTGGTGTTCGGCGCGATCGTATTGGTGCTGTGGTCGGGCGCACACGATGTCATCGGCGGGCGCATGAGCGCCGGCACGCTGGCGCAGTTCGTGCTGTATGCGTTGGTCGGCGGAGGTTCGGTCGGCGCGCTGGCGGAGGTATGGAACGATCTGCAACGCGCTTCCGGCGGCATGGGCCGGATTGCGGAGCTGTTGCAGGAGACTTCCGAAATCACGGCCCCCGCTCATCCGCGCACGCTGCCGATGCCGCTGCAAGGCGACATCCGTTTCGACAACGTGGTCTTCCACTACCCCTCGCGTCCGGACCTGCCGGCCTTGGACGGTTTCGATCTGGAAGTGCGTCCGGGCGAAACCGTGGCCCTGGTCGGCCCCTCCGGCGCAGGCAAGAGCACCGTGTTCTCCATGCTGTTGCGCTTCCACGATGCGCAGTCGGGCGGTATCCGCATCGACGGCGTGGATCTGCGCGAACTGGACCCCTCCGATCTTCGCGAACACATCGCGCTGGTGCCGCAGCAGCCCACCATTTTCGCCGCCAGCGCCGCCGAGAACATCCGCTACGGCAAGTTGGACGCCACCGATGCGCAGCTGCAGGCAGCCGCCGAATCGGCCGAGGCGGACGATTTCATCCGCGAGCTTCCGGAAGGTTTCGCAAGCGAACTGGGCGAGCGTGGCGCCCGCCTCTCCGGCGGACAGCAACAGCGCATCGCCATCGCCCGTGCGCTGCTGAAGGACGCGCCCATCCTGCTGCTGGACGAAGCCACCAGCGCGCTGGACGCGCAGAGCGAGCGCGCCGTGCAAAGCGCGCTGGAACGCCTGATGGAAGGCCGCACCACCCTGGTCATCGCGCACCGACTGGCCACCGTGCTCAAGGCCGACCGCATCGTGGTCATGGACCGCGGCCGCATCGTCGCCCAGGGCACGCATGCGGAATTGATAGCCCAGGACGGCCTTTACGCCGAACTGGCGCGATTGCAGTTCATCGACTGAGCGCCAGGCAAGAGCTCGCGCCGGGACGGCGCTCCCACCAACTCCGATATAGCGTGGGAGCGCCGTCCCGGCGCGAGCTCTTCATCGCAACTCCGATATCCTTACTGCGCCAGCTCAAACTTCCCAGCAACACCACCAATACGGGTAATCGCGAAAATCCCTGACAATCCCGGCGCGCACCGGATTCAATAGGCAGTACTCCACCTGCGCTCCAAGGGCCGACTCGTCGCGTATTCCACGATCATGGTAGCCGGCTTGCCAGATACCGCCATCGGTCCTCGCAGCCTTTGCAATGGCGTGGGAGGTATAACTCTTGAACCGGTGCATGACCTGCGACAGCGAAAACTCGCCCAGCCCAAGCACCAGATGCACGTGATCCGGCATCACCATCACGGCCTTGAGATCGATTGCCTGGTGTTGATCCAGCCAACGAGCGCAGCTCAGAACGATCTGCGCCGAGTCTGGATCGCTAAAAAAGCGACGCGATTACGACAACAGCTGGTCAGCAGGTAGTAACCACCTTCCTCGGAAACACGGCCTGTTCTTAGCTTGCAGGAAGACGCAGACATCGGGGCGCTGCCCAAAGCATTTCGACAGCTGAGATTCTCCCGTCATCGACTGCACTGGAGAATGGGATTATTGACTATCCGCGGACAGGAAATCACTGACAACAGCGTAAGAGCTCGCGCCGGGACGGCGCTCCCACCAGCTTCCGCCTATCGTGGGAGCGCCGTCCCGGCGCGAGCTCTTTGCCAGGATCGCTCAACCGGTCTGGGCCTGCAACTCAGCCGATACGCGCGGCGGCCGGCTGGGCCAGGCATGCCGCAGAATCCGCCAGATCACTTGCCCGAACTGCTTCGGCAGCGAACCGGTGTTGTAGTGCTGGCCGTAGCGGGCGCAGATGGCCTTCACTTCCGGCGCCATTTCCGCATAGCGATTGGCCGGAATGTCCGGATAGAAATGGTGCTCGATCTGGTGGCTCAGATTGCCCGACATCACGTTGAGCAGTTTTCCGCCGGCCAGATTGGAGGAACCTCGCAGCTGGCGCTGGTACCAGTGGCCGCGCGATTCGTTGCGGATCGATTCCTTGGGGAAAGTTTCAGCATCGGCGGTGAAATGCCCGCAGAAGATGATGGTGAAGGTCCACAAGTTGCGCAGCAGGTTGGCGACCACATTGCCGGCCAGCACGGCCAGGAAGAACGGGCCGGCCAACAGCGGAAACACCACGTAGTCCTTCAGCACCTGCCGCAACATCTTCTTGCCCACCGGCTTGAACGCCTTGCGCATCTGCGCATTGCTGGTCTTGCCGGCCCACCAGCGACCCAGCTTCAGATCCTGGATGGCCACGCCCCACTCGAACAGCAGCGCGAACACCACCGCGATGAACGGCTGCAGCAGGAAGAACGGACGCCAGCGCTGCTCCGGGAAAATGCGCAGCAAGCCGTAGCCGATGTCGTCGTCCATGCCGCGCACATTGGTGTAGGTGTGGTGCTGGAAATTGTGCGTCTTGCGCCAGCTGGCGCTGGTGCCGGCGATGTCCCACTCGTAGGTCTTGCCGTTGAGGTGGGGGTCGTTCATCCAGTCGTACTGGCCATGAATGACGTTGTGGCCCAGTTCCATGTTCTCCAGGATCTTGGACAGCGCCAGCAGCAGAACGCCAGCGATCCACGTTGCCCAGAACAAACCGGCGAAGGCCATGGGCAACGAAGCGAACAACAGCACCCGGCCGCCGATTTCCGTATAGCGCACCGCCTTGACGATGCCGCGGATGTAGTCGGCGTCCCGCTGCCCCAGCGTTGCGACGGTGCGGGCGCGCACGGCATCCAGTTCGGCGGCGAAACCGTCTAGTTCGGCAGAGCTCAGCACGCGGTTGCGAGGGTTCCGGTTCATGGCCTTCATCAGAGATCGAGGACGAGGTCGGTGCTGGCGCTGCTGATGCAGAGCTTCAGCGCGGAAGCGGGTTCGTGGAAAAATTCGCCGGTATGCAAGTGGCGGGTGACGCCGGAAGACTTGCCGCAGGCGCAGGTATTGCAGATGCCCATGCGGCAGCCGGACGCCGGCTTGAAGCCTTCGGCTTCCAGCGCGGTCAGCAGCGACTGGCCGCGCGGCAGGGTGAGCGTGCGGCCGCTGGCGGCCAGGGTGACCTGTACGCTGCCGGTGTCTTCGATCACGCGCGGCGGCGGTGAGAAGGCTTCGGCCTGGAAAGACTTGGCGGCGGCAAGCGCGACGCGCGCACTATCGACGAAACCGCCCGGGCCACAGGCGAACACCTGCTGCGAGGAAACATCGCCGACCAGCGCCCGGATCAGATCTTCGCTGAGCCGGCCCATTGCTTCATCGCCGACAGGCGGTTCACGGGTCAATACGAAACGCGCGGAAAAATTCGCGTGCTGCGCCGCCAGCTTGTTCAGTTCATCGACGAAGCAAAGTTCATTCCGCGTCCGCGCCCAATAGACCAGGGTCAGCGGCACCGGCATGCCCTGCTTCGCCAGTGCGCGGGTCATGGAAATCAAAGGAGTGATGCCGCTGCCGGCGGCGAGGAACAACCAGTCGCCCTGCGGTGTGGCCGGCAGGGTCATTTCGCCGAAGGCCTGGCCGATTTCAAGCACCTCGCCGATGCGCGCGCCGGTGCACAGATGGCGGCTCAACTTTCCACCGTCGACGCTTTTTACCGTGATCGCCAGGCGACCGTCGGCGGCCGAGGCATTGGTCAGGCTGTAGCTCCTGGTCACCCGTACGCCGTCCAGCTGGGCGCTGACATTGAGGTGCTGGCCTGCCTGGAAACCGGCCCAGTGGCCGTTGGGTTGCAGCCAAAGGGTCACCGAATCGGCCGATTCCGCCCTGCGGGCCGTGATACGCGCCATTGGGCGCTCCCAGGACCAGGTCGGATTGAGTTTGGATGCCCAGAAATCAAAGACTTGTGGGACCACCAAAGGCCGAATCAGGCTTTTGAGCCTGTTCCGGGAGCGAGGGCTGGCAGGGCGGACCAAAGCATTCATGACTAACACTATACAGGCGCAGATACAGTCGTGTATACAACTGTATATTAACAAGGCCGATATGATGATCGCCATGTTCCACTCGAGTCCTGCCCCATCACCGTGATCCCGCACCCCGAAGTACACCCCGACGGCGACCCGAGCACTGGCCGCAAGGCCTCGATTTCACGCGAAGACTTGCTGGCCGCGGCCTTGAAGCTGATCGGCCCGCACCGCAGCGTGTCCACGCTGAGCTTGCGCGAAGTGGCGCGCGAAGCCGGCATCGCGCCCAACAGCTTCTACCGTCAGTTCCGCGACATGGACGAACTGGCCGTGGCCCTGATCGACCTGGCCGGGCGCTCACTACGCAAGGTCATCGGCGAAGCGCGCCAGCGTATCGGCTCGGACAAGAGCATCGTGCACGGGTCGGTCTCGACCTTCATCGAACAGCTACGCGCCGACGACAAACTGCTGCACGTGCTGTTGCGCGAAGGCACGGTGGGGTCGGACGCTTTCAAGCAGGCGGTGGATCGGGAACTGGAATTCTTCGAGGACGAACTGCGCATCGACCTGATTCGCCTGGCCGCCGCCGACGGCGCTACCCTGCACGAGCCCGCGCTGGTGTCCAAGGCCATCACCCGCCTGGTGTTCGCCATGGGCGCCACGGCCATGGATCTTCCGCCGGAAAAAGATGCGGAGCTGATCGACCAGCTGGCGCAGATGGTGCGCATGATCCTCACCGGCTCGCGCGCCATCGCCGAAGAGTAGGTCGGGGCCACGTCCCCGACCCACGCATTGCGAGATCGCACGCACGTCGGGGGCGTAGCCCCGACCTACGGGTTGATGCGGATTGGCGTGCCCACCGGCACCAGCCGCCATATCTCTTCTATCTGCGCGTTGGTGACGGCTATGCAGCCGTCGGTCCAATCGCGCGTGTATCCGGGCGGCGTGCTGCCGTGGATCATGATGTCGCCGCCCGGATCTACGCCGCGCTTCCTGGCTTGCTCGCGATCTGTCTGGTTGGGGTAAGACACCCGCAGCGACAGATGGAAACGGCTTTGCGGGTTGCGGTAAGTGATGCGGTAGTCGCCTTCCGGGGTGCGCTCGTCGCCCTGCTGACGCTTGGGGCCCATTGGCGCATCGCCCAACGCGATGCGGTAGGCGTGCAGCACTTTTCCATCGCGCAACAGTTCCATCCTGCGCGTGGATTTGAATACGCGGATTGCATCGGCTTGCTCGCTTTTCGGCGCAAGATCCGGTGCCGCCGATGCATCGCGGGGAAGAAGGATTGCCAGCCAGAAAATGGCGAGCAGCCACGACCGCATCAGGGCAATGCCCGGACTATCAGTTCGGCGACGTCGCTGCTGGCCGGCAAGGTGCCGAAGGCCAGACCATGCCTGCCCTGCAGGCGACTGGCTACGAACAGGCTTGCCGCAGGGCTGCCGGATCTCAGCATTACGGCCGCCTGCAACGTCAGTGCCAGGCGCTCTACGAGCATGCGGGCGCCGAATTCGTCGGCCGATTGCGATGCGAGCTGCGCGCGCAGTTCCGCGACGGCCCGATCGAATCCCGCATCGCGACCCTTCGCGGTTTCAAGCTCGGCCAGCAGCGCGGCACCGGCCTCCGCTTCCCGCGACAACGCACGCAGCACATCCAGGCATTGGATGTTGCCGCTGCCTTCCCAGATGGAATTGAGCGGCGCCTGCCGGTACAGCCGCGGCAGCATCGATTCTTCCACGTAACCCGCCCCACCCAGGCATTCCTGCGCCTCGTTGACGAAGGCCGGCGCGCGTTTGCACAGCCAATACTTGCCGATGGCCGTGGCGATCCGGGCGAAAGCGGCTTCGGCAGCGTCCTGCGGCGCGGCGTCGACCGCACACGCGACGCGCAGAGAGAACGCCAGCGCCGCTTCGGATTCCAGCGCCAGGTCGGCCAGCACGTTGCGCATCAATGCGTGTTCGACCAGCGGTTTTCCGAAAGTGGCGCGATGGCGCGCATGGTGGATCGCCTGCGCCAGGGCCATACGCATTTCCGCGGCGGCGCCCAGCATGCAGTCCAAACGGGTGAACATCACCATCTCGATAATGGTCGCCACGCCGCGGCCTTCCTCGCCGACGCGCCGTGCCCACGCACCGCAGAACTCGACCTCGGACGAAGCATTGGACCAGTCGCCCAGCTTGTCCTTCAAACGCATCAGCCGGAAAGCGTTCTTGTCGCCGTTGTCCAACCAGCGCGGCAGCAGGAAACAGGTCAGCCCGCCGGGCGCCTGCGCCAACACCAGAAATCCGTCGGACATCGGCGCCGAGAAGAACCACTTGTGCCCGACCAGCGCGTATTCGCCTTCGCCTGCGAGCGGCGTGGCGACGGTGGCATTGCTGCGCACATCCGAGCCGCCCTGCTTTTCGGTCATGCCCATGCCCAGGGTGATGCCGGATTTCTGCGCAATGGGAAGATCGCGCGGATCGTAGGAAGGCGCGGCCGCCTTGTCGGCCCATTCGCGCAACGCCGGTTCGCGGCGCAGTACCGGTACCGCCGCATGGGTCATCGTCAATGGACAGCTGGTGCCGGCTTCCACCTGGTGGTGCAGATAGCTGAGCACGGCGCGGGCGACGTGCGCGCCGGGTTGCGGCTCATGCCAGGAAAGGCCGGCGACGCCATGGCTTTTAGCCGCTTCCATCAGCCGGTGGTAGGCCGGGTGGAATTCCACCGCATCGATGCGGTGGCCGAAGCGATCGTGGGTCTTCAGACGCGGCTTGTCGCGGTTGGCGTCGAAACCGATGCGGTAAAGCTCATCACCTGCGAGCCGCGCGTAGTCCGAGAGCCGCGGTGCGAAGGCGGCCGCGCCTTCGCGCGCCACCGCTTCGCGCAATACCACGTCGTCCGCCCACAGATCGCGCGGCTCGAAGGCCGGCGGCTGGTTGTCGACGCGATGGGTTTCGAAGGGCGGCAGCTTGTCCATGGGCCGATTCTAGCGGCAGGAAGCTTGCAGGAACGCGTAGGGGCGGGGTAGGAGCGACGTAAGTCGCGAAGGCCCGGCTCTTTGTGTGTCTGGGCTTCGCGACTTACGTCGCTCCTACCCCCAATGCATCGATGAAATCCGGCTGCAGTGCGTATTTTCCCAGCCAACCCTGCTGCGTGCCGCTGAGGATGCGCAGCATATGGCCGCGGCCGCCGGGCAGTTTTCCCAAAGGCAGGAAACTGGCGTCGCGGATTCGCGCCACCATGTCGTAGTCCGACTGGAACAGCGGGGTCAGCCAGTGGCTCCAGAAGTGGTAGATGGAAACGTGCTTGCGGCGCTCGCGCTGGTACCGCGCCAATGCGCTGTCCAGCCCGGCTTCCTCGCGCAGCGCGTCCCGCAACGCCATCGCGTCCATCAACGCCATGTTGACGCCCTGCCCCAGCTGCGGGCTCATCGCATGCGCCGCATCTCCGGCCAGCGCCAGACGTCCGCGATGCCATTGCTTCTGTATCGCATCGCGATAGCTGGCGCGGGCCAGCTGGGAAGGTTCGGTGACGCCCTGCAGGCGCGTACCGGCATGCGGCCAGATGTCGGCCACTTCCCGCAGCCACGCCGTCATTCCCCGCGACTGCCAGGCATCGAAATCCGACCGGGGCAGGCTCCAGAAGAAGCTCAAGCGCGGCACGTCGTCGCCGGGCCGGGTGCCGACCGGCAGCAGGCCGATCATCTTGCGCGCAGCCACATAGCGCTGACGCAGTTCGTCCGGCCACGGCCAATCGCCGCGTTCGACCAGGCACCACAATGCGCCCCAGGGGTACACCCGGTCCACGCGGCTAGGCGATACCTGCCGGCGTAATTGCGAAGCCGAACCATCCGCCGCGACGATCAGATCGAAAGGGCCGTGCTTGCGGCCGTGCTCATCCAGCAATCTGCCGGTGTCGTGATCGACCTGGGTCACGCCGGTGCCGCGATGCATGTGGGCGATGCCTTCCCAGGCATCGGCCAGCAGCGTGAACAAGGCACCGCGCTGCATGCCCAGGCCGTACATGCGGGCATCGAGGCCTTCGTAACGCATGTCCATGACCCCGCGCCCGCACGGCGTTTCGCCATACAGCCGCCTGACCGGCGCCCCATGCTCCAGCGCAGCAGCAAGCAGTCCCATCTGCCACAGCACTTGCAGCCCGGTCGGTTGCAGCAGGAAGCCGGCGCCGACCGGACCCGGTTCCGGTGCACGTTCGAACACCTCGACCTTGTGCCCATCGCGCGAAAGCAGGATCGCCAAAGCCTGGCCCGCGGTTCCGTAGCCGACGATGGCGACGTTCAAAGGTGGGGGCATGGCACTCCTATTGCCGGTGATGGGAATTCGATGGGTACATTATAGAAATTGCGGCGCTGTCATCGCCGGCCAAACCTAAATCTTCGTCATCCTAACCATCGTCATCCCAGCGAAAGCTGGGATCCATTTTGACTTTGCCCTGGGTGGGTCGTGACTCCACAGGAAGATCAAGATGGATCCCAGCTTTCGCTGGGATGACGATCGAATTGAGACGATCGAATTTGACGAGTCCGCCTGCCGCCCATAAAAAACCCCGCCAAGGCGGGGTTCAAAAGAAACCGGGAAACAAATGGGGATCAGGCTGCCGGCTCGATGTTCGATGCCTGTGCGCCCTTCGGGCCCTGGGTCAGCTCGTAGCTGACGCGCTGGCCTTCTTGCAGGCTACGGAAGCCCTTGCTGTTGATCGCGGAGTGGTGGGCAAAGACATCGGCGCTGCCATCTTCTGGCGCGATGAATCCGAAGCCCTTGGCGTCATTGAACCATTTCACGGTACCGTACGGCATAGCTCTGGTATTTCCTTGTTGGATGCGGGTGGTGTGGTCTGTGCGCAACGCGCACCGGCGGAGTATGCAAATACCTGACCGCGTTGACAATCACCCACGGGCCAGTTCGGCCACCAGTTCCGGCAAACCGTTGGAAGCGGCTTGTACGTTGGCCAGTACTTCGGCCATGGTTATCTCCTCTCCGGTGCCGCATCCTGCGGCCCAGTTGGCGACGATGGCCAAGCATGCGTAATCCAGGCCCAGCTCGCGCGCCAACGCCGCTTCTGGCATGCCGGTCATCCCCACCAGGTCGCAACCGTCGCGTTTCATTCGAGCGATTTCCGCCTTGGTTTCCAGGCGCGGACCCTGGGTCGCACCGTAGCAGCCATGACCCACCAGTGAGACGCCGGTCACACGCGCGGCCGCGATGATTTTGTGGCGCAGCATCGTCGTGTAGGGGTCGCCGAAATCGATATGCAGCGCATCCGAGCCGCCACCGCCGGCAGGAGTTCCTTCCCAGATCGTCGAGTTGCGGCCCCAGGTGTAATCGATCAGTTGATCGGGACAGGCCAGCACTCGCGGACCGAACTCGTCGCCGATGCCGCCGACCGTATTGAGCGCCAGCACGCGCGTTGCGCCGATCTGCTTCAATGCGGCAAGGTTGGCGCGGTAGTTGATCAGATGCGGCGGCACCGAATGGCCTTCGCCATGGCGCGCCAGAAACGCGACCCGCTGACCTAGCAAGGTGCCGATGCGAACGGGCCCCGACGGTTTGCCGTAACCGGTTTCGATTTCGCGCGTGTCCACGTCCTGCAGATCGGCGAGTTTGTACACGCCGGTTCCGCCGATCACCGCCAGTGAAATGTCCATCATCGTTCAATCCTTCAGCGCGTAAATGCCCGGCAGATTGCGGCCCTGCTCGTGGTAGTCCATGCCGAAGCCGAACACGTAACGGTCGGGAACTTCCAGACCCACGTAATCGGCGCTGATGCCGGCGATAACGCGGTCGTGGCGCTTGACCGCCAGCGCGGCGATGCGCACATCGGTCGCGCCCTGCTGCATGCACCAGTCGCGAACCGCGGCCAGGGTGTAGCCCTCGTCCAGGATGTCATCGACCAGCAACACGCGGCGGCCGTACAGCGCGGTGGCCGGGCGGTGCTTCCATACCAATTCGCCACCGCTGGTCTGGCCGCGATAGCGCGTGGCGTGCAGGTAGTCGAACTCCAGGTCCAGCCCCAGGGCGCCCAGCTCCAGCGACAACTGCCCCGCGAATGGCAAGCCGCCGTGCATCACGGTCAGGTAGACCGGCACTTCCCCGGCGTAATCGCGCGCGATCGGTGCGGCCATCGCCGCGATGGCCGCATCCAGTGCGGCGCGATCGACGATGAGCTCCGCATTGGCCAGCGCGGCGGAGAGTGGAGGCGACGCCATCAGGCGACGTTCCCCGTGATGGCCGGAAGACGGGACTGCGCGTCGCCGTAGCGGGCGTCGGCGAGCAGTCCGTCCCAACCCAACCCGCCGCGGCCGATCAGCCCCAGCAAGGAGGCGGTGTCGGAAGTGCGCCCTTCCATCGCACGCAGGGATTCCTCGACCAGTTTGGGCGCGCAAACCAGCACCACGTCGCAACCGGCATTCAAGTGATCGTCGATGCGCGCCTTCACTCCGCCCGCGGAAAACGCAGCGGCCATGCCGATATCGTCGGAGAACACCACGCCGCGAAAGCCCATCTCTTCGCGCAGGATCCCATTGATCCACCGTGGCGAGTAGCCGGCCGCTTCCGGCGCCACGGCCGGATAGGTCACGTGCGCCAGCATCACCGCATCGGCGCCGGCTTCGATGCCGGCCACGAACGGAACCAGATCTTGCTTGCGCAGCTCATCCAGCGAGCGCGGATCGACCGCATCGTCGAAATGCGTGTCCTCCAGCACCGTGCCGTGGCCCGGGAAATGCTTGAGTGTGGCGGCCATGCCGACGCTGTGCATGCCGCGCACATAAGCCTTGGTGAAGGCGGCGACGACCTGCGGGTCGGCGCTGAAGGCGCGATCGCCGATGGCGCGGTTGCCGCGCGCCAGATCGACCACCGGCGCGAAGCTAAGGTCGACGCCGCTGGCGCGCACTTCGCTGGCCATCAGCCAGGCGTGCTCCTCGGCAAGCTTCAAGGCCGCTTCCGCATCGCGCGCGTACAGCGCGCCGAAACCTTCCAGCGACGGCAAGGCGCTGTAGCCGGCACGGAAGCGCTGCACGCGTCCGCCTTCCTGGTCCACGCAGATCAGCTGGGGGCGCGGCGCGGCGGCGCGGATCGCTGCGCACAACTCGACCACCTGCTCGCGCGAAGCGAAGTTGCGGGTGAACAGGATCACCCCGGCCACGGCATCGTTCTGCAGCCAGTCGCGCTCCTGCGCGGTGAGTTCGGTGCCGGAAATTCCTATGACGAGCATGCTTCCAATTCCTCAGGACATATCATCTTTTGACAGCGGGATCTTTGACAGCGGGGGCGATATCGCTGGCGGCGCGTTCGTCGTCCGTCCACTGCGAGTACGGATACGACGCCAGGGCCAGATTGTAATAGCGCAGCGAGTCGGTCACCTGTTTGCCGGCCCATTCGGGCAGTGCGAAGGCTTCATCGGCCTGCTGCAGCTCGATTTCGGCGACCACTAGGCCGGCGTTCTCGTCCAGGAATTCGTCCACTTCCCACAGATGGCCTTCGTGGCGCACGTAGTGGCGGCGCTTGTCGATCAGCCCCCCGACGCACAGCGCCAGCAAGGCCCGTGCTTCGTCCACGGGGACGGCATAGTTGAACTCCTGCCGGGTGTGGCCACGTTCGCGGGATTTCAGGTTCAGGTAGGCGTCGTCGCCTTCGATGCGCACGCGCACCGAGGCCTTCTGCGCGCCCCCTTCGACCATGGCCAGATCGTTCAGGTAGCCCTGCGCCATCGGCGCGACCTCATGAGCGGCGGCGCGCCAGGCGTCGCTGGTGACCAGGAATTTGCGTTCTATCTCGATTCCCATCGGTTTCTACTTCATCTCGAATAAAGCGATGCTTTCCACATGGCCGGTGTGAGGGAACATGTCCATCACGCCGGCCGCCTTGAGTTTGTAACCGCGCTCCTTGACCAGGAACCCGGCATCGCGCGCCAGCGAAGCCGGGTGGCAGCTGACATAGACGATGCGGTCGATATTCTTGAGCGGCAACTGTTTCAATACCTCGTCGGCGCCCGAGCGCGGCGGGTCCAGCAGCAGTTTATTGAAGCCCTGCCGCATCCAGGGTGTGCCGCGCTGGTCTTCGGTCAGGTCCGCGGCGTGGAAATGCGCATTGACCAGGCCGTTGTGTTCGGCATTGGCGCGCGCACGGGCGACAAGTCCGGCTTCGCCTTCCACGCCCACCACTTCGCCGGCCAGCCGGGCCATGGGCAGGGTGAAATTGCCCAGTCCGCAGAACAGATCCAGGATGCGGTCCTGTGGTTGCGGATCCAGCAGTTCGAAGGTCCGCGCGATCATCTTCTGGTTGAGCGTGGCGTTGACCTGGATGAAATCCAGCGGAAGGAACGCTAGTTCCACGTTCCATTGCGGCAACGCGAAGGCCAGCTTCGGCGCGTCCGGCCATAGCGGCACCACCGTGTCGATGCCGCCGGATTGCAGATAGAAGGCGAAACCGTGCTGCTGCGCGAAGGCGGTGAGCTTGGCGCGATCGGCGTCGTCCAATGGGTTCAAATGGCGGAATACCAGCGCCACAGCCCCGTCGCCGGCGATGAACTCGATCTGTGGAATATCGTTGCGTGCGTCCAGGCTTTCCACCAGCAGCGCCAGCGCTTCGATACGTTCGCCGATCTGCGGGATGACGGTGTGGCATATCCGCAGATCGGCAACGAAACGCGGGTCGGTCTCGCGGAAACCGACCAGGGTCTTGTCCTTTTTGTTGACCCGGCGCACCGAGAAGCGACCCTTGCGGCGATATCCCCAGCTGTCGCCGGTCAATGGCGGCAGCACGGTCTGCGGCGCGACGTGGCCGATGCGTTCGAGATTCTCCAGCAACACGCGCTGCTTGAGCAGTATCTGTTTGTCTTCGGCCAGGTGCTGCAGCACGCAACCGCTGCACACGCCGAAATGTTCGCAGCGCGGCGCAACGCGGTCCGGCGAAGCCTGCAGCACTTCGACCATGCGGCCTTCATCGAAGTGCCGGTTCTTGGCGGTCTGCTCGACCATCACCCGTTCGCCCGGCAGTGCACCGGACACGAACATGGTCTTGCCGTCCCGACGGGCTACGCCGCGGCCGTCGTGGCTGTGGTCGACGATCTGGACTTCGAACGGGGTTTTATCGATGCGGGGGCTGCGGGGTCTTGCCACGTGGCGGGGGCTGCGTGCGATTGCGGGGGCGTATTGTCGCAGAAGCGGTGCGCAGGCCGGAAAGCAAGCGCCGCCGCTTTGCCTCCACCTTTGAAAAAGGGGGATTGAGGGGGATTTGCTTTTGCTGTTGTTTTTTCCCCGCCGCCAAGATCAAGAGCAAATCCCCGCAGCCCTCTTTTACAAAGGGGGAAAAGCCAAGGGGGCTTTCGCCCCCTTGCCGTTGCTCACTTCTGCTTCCAGCTCCCGCCCGCGTCCTGGTACCACCAGCCGCCATGGGCGCTGGCGATCCACTGCTGGGCGAAGATGCCGCGGATCTGGCTTTCCCATTCGGGATGGCCGTTGGCCACCGCCACTTCGCGGTACACCGCTTTGCGGTCGCGGTTGTCGTCCGCCACGGCCTGGGTGATGGCCACCCGGTCCTTCAAGGCCAGCTTGGAGGCGTCGCGCACCTCGACCATGCCATCGCGGGTCAGCCCCAGGGCGCCGGCGTCGAAACCTGCCGCCAGTTGGGTCTGGAAACGCGTGGCCATGCGGTTCTGGATGGCCTGGATGGCGGGGGTCTTGATGCTGATGTCCGCGCTTTCCTGCGCGTAGGCGGTGCCGATGCCGACCAAGGCCAGCCAGTCGAACGAACGAGGCGAGCGCAGAGAAGCGCTGCCGCCCTGCCCGCCCGGGTTTTGCGGCACGGGCTTGGCTTCGTTGGCGGGCGCGTCGTCGCCGATCACCTTGTCCACGAATTCCTTGGCCGCTTCCTTGGCTTCGGCAGCCGGGAAATAGACATTGATGGTGACGCAGGCGGTGAGCAGCAGTGCCGCGGCGAATGAGGTTCCCAACCAACGTTGCATGTCGCTTCTCCTGGATTATTCGATGACCGGCTTGCTGTCGCCTTGCGTGACCGCCACCAGTCGTTCGACCAGCGTGGGCCAATCGACGCGGTGGTTGAAACCCACCACGGTCAGGCGCGGCAAGCCCGATCCTTCCACGATAATAAAGCCGTTGCCGGCTGAACGAAGGCCGTCCATGTCGCAAACCTCTTCGGCAAGCCGGCAGCGGATGCCGATCCGGCGGTAGCCGAAGTCGTCGAACAGCTTCAACGCCTGCGCCTGCAGGCTGTCGCCCAGCCCACCTGCGCCGCCGACGCTGGAAAGGTCCTGCACCGCGCGCTGACTGATGCGGCGCTTGCCTTTCCAGTTCGGGTCGGTGTGCAGATCGGCGTCGAAAGCTTCCGCCTTCCAGTCCACCAGACGCAGGTTGCGGATGCTGCCATCCAATGCGCCGGTGATCTCGCCGAATCCGAAAACCCCGGTCAGCGCCTGCAGGTTCATGTCGTCCATCATGATGTTGGCCGACAGCGTCGGCGCCGTGCCGAACGGGCGTTCCATCGCCAATCCCGACACCTGCACGGTGCCGTCGAACATATGGGTGACCAGATTGCCTTCGAAATCCAGCCGGTCGTCGGCGTAGCGCGCTTTGGGGATACGCCCGTCGAGCCGCCCCTGGAAGGCGGGCCAGTCCAGCGCCTTGGCCAGCAGGCCCACATCCAGCCCTTCGACGGTCAGGCCAAAATCGAATTCCAGCCCACGTTCGCCCGCTGGCGGCCGCAGATTGATGTCTTCGAACCTCAAGCCGCCGCCCAGCATCGGCACGGTGACCTCCTGGCGCAGGCCGATGCCGCCTTCGGCGCTGTCCAGCGGCAGTTCCGCGGCGCCAAACGCCAGACCGTGGATTTCGCCGCCGCGCCAGCGCAGCGCACTGTCGACAGGCGGACCGGCGGAAAAAACGGGATTGCCGCTGAGTCCGTCGAAACGGAAGCGCTGTTGCGCATCGATCACCGACACTTCGCGCAACTGGGCTTCGGCGCGGATCAACTCGCCGCCCTGCACTTGCATCCGCGCGCTCGCGGCACCCTGCAAACCCAACTCGCCCAATCCGAACAATCCCAGCCACCCGGACAGATAGCGCGGACGCAACGGCGCCATGTCCGCGCTCTCCATCCGCAGATCCGCATCGCGCAGGTTCGATTGCGCGTCGAAAGCGAGCGAACCTTGTACGCGCATCGCTCCGCCGTCGTCCCACAGCAACTGGGGAATTTCCCAGCCGGATTCGCCCTGCTGGCGCGCGGCGATGCTGATCGCTACCGGTGTCGCCGGCAAAGCGACGTAGCCGTTGCCCACCAGCATCTCGCCGCCGCGCAAGCTGCCCTCCACGGTCACCAGGGACAAGCCGGCGGACTTGCGGTAGTCCAGATCGACCTGCGCGCCCACGCCTTCGGCAGCGATGCTGCCATCGGGCGTATCCAGGCCAAGCCCGGCGAACGCGAGCCGTCCTTCCACCCGCAACGGACGCGACTCGGGGGTATGGATATTCAGCGAACCCGACATCTGCCCGGCTTTCAGATTCGCTTCGGGCCAGGCCTGCGCCAGCAGCGCTTGCGCCCATGCCAGCGGCACACGGGTCAGCTCGATGCGGGTGATGTCGGGCGCGGCGGCGTTGCGGTGCAAGGCCAGGCTTGAACCGCCACCGGCCAGCACCGCGTCGGTGCTGGCCGTTGCCAGATCGATCCCAAGCTTCAACGGCTCGCGACCAGCGCTGCGGATTTGCCCTTCGCAGCGCCAGCCGTCCTGCTGGGCGCCCCGTTGCAGAGGGCAATGCCAAGTGAGATTGTCGAAACGGTAGCCGAGGTCCGGCGCCGTCACTTGCCTGGCGGTTAATGTGAGTCGCCCGGTTTCGGCGGCATCCGGCCATTCCAGCCGCACCGTCACGCCCTGCAGGGTCGCCACTGGCGTGACCACCCTGGCGATGCGTGCGCTCGCCGTCCTGGCTTGCCCGGCGGCGGGCACCGCCAACAACATCAACAGGAGCAGCGGTAAGATGCGGCGGGACATGGAAGGCAGCATAACGATGTCGGATCGCCAGGGAATGAAGCCTCGCTTGCTGTTGGTGGAAGACGATTCCGTCAGCTGCAGTTTCATGGCCGCCGCGCTGCAGGCATTGCCGGCGGAAGTCGATACGGCCGCTTCCCTGCGCGCCGCCTTGGCGCACGAGGGCGCCTACGATCTGTGGCTGCTGGACGCCAATCTTCCCGACGGTTCCGGAACGGACCTGCTGGCGGATCTGCGCGCGCGTTTCCCCGCCACGCCCGCACTCGCGCATACCGCCGACGATTCGCCGATCTTGCATGCGCAACTGCTGGCCGCTGGGTTCGATCTGGTGCTGGTCAAACCGCTGACCGCCGTCCAACTGCGACAGGCGGCCGGGCAGCTGCTTGGAATCGAGCCCCCGCGCGAACCCCATCGCGTTGGGGAAGCGGACCACAGCTCCAGCGCTCTTCCGTTATGGGATCAGGCCGTTGCGCTGGCCGCATTGAACGGCAATCAGGAGCACGTGGCGACCCTGCGCCGGATGTTCCTCGAAGAGCTCGCCAGACAACACGACGAGATCTGCGATGCGCTGCAGGCCGGCAACCTGGAAGTCGCCAAAAAAGTACTGCATCAATTGAAGGCCAGCAGCGGCTTCGTCGGTGCGATGCGCTTGAACGCGGCAGCTGCCGTGCTGGAAAAATCGCTGTCCGATGCAAGACTGCTTACGGATTTCTCGATGGCCGTGCGCGATACGCAATCCTCCGGAGGCGTGTAGAGGCGCGTAGAAGCGTTGTAGGAGCGACGTAAGTCGCGATGAGGCTTTCTCGGTAATGCCGCGTCGCGACTTACGTCGCTCCTACACCGCTCCTACAACGCTCCTACAACGCTCCTACATCGCGTTAGCCGGGTCGTTTCAACCGCCCAAGCTCGCTCAGCATTTCCCAGGATTTCAATCCGCGCCCACCCAGGTGATGGCTGAGCACGCTGCGCAGGACCAGACGCAGGCTGGCGAGATCGTCCGCATTGGGTTGCCGGTCGGCAGCCAGAGCCAACAATGCGCTGCCCGTGGCCGCGTTGCTGCGCTCATCGCGCCCGCGATCGCTCAACAGGCGGCGCGGACCCTGTTCCGGATCGATCCGATAGCGAGCGGCAGGATCGATGGCTCCGCCTTCGGCGTCTTCGCTCAGATCGAAACCCGAACCCAACGACTCCAGCAGGTCGCGCTCGAAGCGCCGCAAGGTCCAGGCCAGTGAGCCCTCCCCAGGCAAGCTCTCCCTGCCCAGCCGCGATCGGGTTTGCCCATAGATGCGATACAGATCGCCATGCGGATCCTGGCGTGGCGCCAGCCGCATCACCAGCTCATTGACGTAGAAGGCCGCCAGCATCGCCTCGCCCGCCAACCGGGGAGCGGCGTCCAACGCCTCGGCCGCTACCAGCTGCGCCAGTTCGCCGCGCTGCACGGCGTCCAGGCGGATGTGCTGAAGCGGTTGCAGGGCGGCGCGCAGTACCTGCTTCTTCGGACCCTGAACTCCGCGCGCCACCAACCCAAGCCGCCCGTGATTTTCGGCCAGGACTTCCACCAGCAAGCTGGTCTCGCGCCAGGGGCGGGCATGCAGAACGTAGGCGGCTTCGGCGGTGATACGCATCAATGCGCATTGTAGGAGCTGCGCCGTGTTGTGGGAGCGCCGTCTCGGCGCGAGCTCTTGCTTTTTGTCCGAATAAAGCAGGGTCAGCCTGCTATCCGGTCTTTTCGTGGGGGCTGACTAAGCTTGGCTCCATAAAAGCAAGAGCTCGCGCCGAGACGGCGCTCCCACCAACAGCGGTCCGGCGAAAGCTGCCGAAGCTATTCGTTGTAACCGAATGCCTTTAAGGCGGCCGCATCGCCCGACCAGCCCTCGCGCACGCGCACCCAGGTTTCCAGGAAGACCTTCGCATCGAACATGCGCTCCATCTGCAGGCGCGCCTTGCTGCCGATTTCCTTGAGCCGCGCGCCGCCCTTGCCGATGACGATGGATTTCTGGCTTTCGCGCTCGACCCAGATCACCGCGCCGATGCGCAGCAACCCCTCTTCTTCCGCGAAACGCTCGATTTCCACGGTGGTGGCATAAGGCAGTTCGTTGCCCAGCTGCCGCATCAGCTGTTCGCGCAGCAGTTCGCCGGCCATGAACCGCTGGCTGCGGTCGGTGATTTCGTCTTCGCCGAACATCGGTGGCGCCACCGGCAGCAACGCGAGCATGTCGCGCACCAGTTGCTCCAGGCCATTGCGCTTCAGCGCCGAGACCAGATGCACGCTGGCGAACGTGCGGCCTTCGGTGACCTTGCCCAGGAAGGGCAGCAGCTCGGACTTGACCTTGATCTGGTCGACCTTGTTGACCACCAGCATCACCGGGATACCGGTGTCGCTGAGCACGTTGTAGGCCAGGGTGTCGGCTTCGTCCCAGCGCCCGGCTTCGATGACCAGTACGGCGGCATCGACATCTTCCAGCGCACCGCGCGCGGCGCGGTTCATCACCTTGCTCATCGCCGAAGCCGAGAACTTGCCCTCCTGCTTATGCAAGCCGGGCGTATCCACCAGCGCGATCTGGCCTTCCGGGAAAGTGGCGATGCCCAGCAGGCGATGGCGCGTGGTCTGCGGCCGATTGGAAACGATGCTGACCTTGGAACCGACCAACGCATTGGTGAGCGTGGACTTGCCCACGTTGGGCCGGCCGATGACGGCGATGCTGCCGCTGCGATGGCCGTCTTTGCCGGGCGTTTGTGCGTTCACGTGGAGATATCCAGTTTTTCCAGCAGGGCCGCGGCGGCGGCCTGCTCGGCGTTGCGGCGCGAGCTGCCCTCGCCTTCGGCGGTCAGGGTAGGATCGATGATGGTGCAGCTGACGTTGAAAGTCTTGGCGTGATCGTCGCCGCTTTCGGAAACCAGCTCGTAGGACGGCAGCGGCCGCTGGCGGGCCTGCAGCCATTCCTGCAGACGCGTTTTCGCGTCCTTGCCCGGCTTGCCTACCGGCAACGCCGCCAGGGATTCCTCGAACCACGGCAGCACGGCAACGCGGCAGGCTTCGAATCCGGAATCGAGATAGATCGCCGCCACCACCGCTTCCAGCGCGTCGGCCAGGATCGAGTCGCGGCGATGACCGCCGGATTTCATTTCGCCCGGCCCCATGGTCAGGCGGGCGCCCAATTCCAGACGCCGCGCGATGGTGGCCAGCGAGGCCTCGCGCACCAGTTCGGCGCGGGCGCGGGTCAAGGCGCCTTCGTCGGCCTTGGGCCAGCGCTGGAACAGCACTTCGGCGACCAGCAGGTTGACGATACCGTCGCCCAGGAACTCCAGGCGCTCGTTGTGCGGAGCG
The DNA here is from genome assembly GCF_900104085.1 of Pseudoxanthomonas sp. CF125. Taxonomy (GTDB): domain Bacteria; phylum Pseudomonadota; class Gammaproteobacteria; order Xanthomonadales; family Xanthomonadaceae; genus Pseudoxanthomonas_A. The sequence goes on along the minus strand of NZ_FNLD01000001.1, from coordinate 142,911 downwards.
CCGGCGCTGCGATGGGTCAGGGCCTGCTGCAGCAGGCCCGGGTCCGCGAAACGGTAGCTGTCCAGCTCACCGTGACGGAATTTCAGATCAATCGGTGCCACCGTGACGGGTCAGGTCTTGCGAAATGTCGAATACGCCCACCACGTCCAGATTGCCGACCAGCGGACGGCGGATCTCGTAGTTGATCTTCATGTTCCAGCCGTTGTCTATACGCTCGATCTTCACGTTCTCCGGCTTCACGTTTTCGGAGTAGTTGATGTACAGGCGGCGGAAGAACAGGTCCTCGATCTTGGAGGGATCCATGTCGCCAATACCCGGTTCCGAAGCCAACCCCTTGGCCGCGGTACGCACCGAGTAGTACTCCTGATACATCGGAAACAGCTTCATGCCGATGTACGCGGCGAAACCGACCACCGCCAGCACGACGAGGAAACTCATCAGCGTCAGGCCGCTCTGCTTGCGATTCATCTGCGGATTGCCGATTTTCAGCTTGCGATTCATATGCCTTATCCCCGGTCAGACAACTTGGTTATTGGATCTTGGTTCCGATCCTGGACGCATCGAAACTCCCCTTGCAGAACCAGCCTTCACAGTTCAGCCAGATCAGGAACGCCTTGCCGCGCAGGTCCTTCTCCGGCAGGAAGTTGTGGTTCGGGATCGGCGAACCGTCCTTCGGGCTGATCTCCGGCCACAAACGGCCGTCCTCGCTATTATCACGATTGTCGCCCATCACGAAATAGTACCCAGCCGGCACTTCCCACTCTCCGGCGCCCACCAGGTTGTCCAGCCCCTCCAGCACCTTGTGGGGACGGCCCGGCAGATCCTCTTCCAGCAACGCCGCGCTGTCGGTGCCCTGGGCCACGCCGCGCCCGGTGTAGGTGCCCAGCATCTTGTAGGTCATGGCCTGGCCGTTGACCGTCAGGGTGTTGCCCTGGAACGAGATGCGGTCGCCCGGCAGCCCGATCACGCGCTTGATCCAGTTGTTTTCCGGGTCGTGCGGCGGCTTGAACACCACCACATCGCCGCGCTTGGGCTCGCCGATGGAAATGAACTTCTTGTTGTTGATCGGCAGACGCAGGCCGTAGGCGAACTTGTTGACCAGGATGAAATCGCCGATCAGCAGATTGGGCATCATCGAGGCCGACGGGATCTTGTAGGGCTCGGCGATGAAGCTGCGCAGGATCAACACGATGGCCAACACCGGGAAGAACGCGCGCGAATAGTCGACCAGCACCGGCTCTTCGTCCAGCAAACCGCTGCGCGCGGCGCGACGCTTGGCCAGGAACAGCTTGTCCAGCAGCCAGATGAAACCGGTCAGCAGGGTGAGCACTACCAGGATTGTTTCGAACCAGACCATACACACTCCGTTGATAAGCCCCTCTCCCACCGGGAGAGGGGTTGGGGTGAGGGTACGGCGAAGTCAAGATGGTTCAATCATCTGGACTTCGCCGTACCCTCATCCGCCCTTCGGGCACCTTCTCCCGCAGGGAGAAGGGTAAGAAATTACTTGTTGTCCATCTGCAGTACGGCCAGGAACGCTTCCTGCGGAATCTCCACGCTGCCCACCTGCTTCATGCGCTTCTTGCCTTCCTTCTGCTTTTCCAGAAGCTTCTTCTTGCGGCTTATGTCGCCACCATAGCATTTGGCCAGCACGTTCTTGCGCATCGCCTTGACCGTGCTGCGGGCGATCACCTGGGCGCCGACGGCGGCCTGGATGGCCACGTCGAACATCTGCCGGGGGATCAGTTCACGCATCTTCTCGGTCAGTTCGCGACCGCGGCGGTCGGCGTACTGGCGGTGCACGATCAGCGACAGCGCATCCACTTTGTCGCCGTTGATCAGCGTGTCCACGCGCACGAACGGACCGGCTTCAAAACGCAGGAAGTGATAGTCCAGCGACGCGTAGCCGCGCGACACCGACTTGAGCCGATCGAAGAAATCCAGCACCACTTCGGCCATCGGCAGTTCGTAGCTGATCTGCACCTGCGAGCCCAGGTAATTGATGCTGATCTGGCGGCCGCGCTTTTCTTCGCACAGGGTGATGACGTTGCCCACATAGTCCGGCGGGGTCAGCACGTTGGCGCGGATGATCGGCTCGCGGATCTCGTCGATCAGGTTGGTCTGCGGAAGCTTGGACGGATTGTCCAGGCTGAGGATGGTGCCGTCGGTCTTCAGCACTTCATAGACCACGGTGGGCGCGGTGCTGATCAGGTTGAGGTCGTATTCGCGCTCCAGGCGCTCCTGCACGATCTCCATGTGCAGCATGCCCAGGAAGCCGCAGCGGAAACCGAAGCCCATGGCCTCGGAGCTTTCCGGCTCGAAGCGCAGCGCGGCGTCGTTGAGGCGCAGCTTTTCCAGCGCTTCGCGCAGGTCCGGGTAGTCGTCGGCGTCCACCGGGAACAGGCCGGCGAACACGCGCGGCTGCATTTCCTGGAAGCCGGGCAGCGGCTTGGACGCCGGATCGCTGGCCAGGGTGAGGGTGTCGCCGACCGGCGCACCGTGCACATCCTTGATCGAGGCGTTGATCCAGCCCACTTCGCCGGCGCCGAGCTTCTTCAGCTCTTTGCGCTTGGGAGTGAATACGCCCACCTTGTCGACCAGGTGGGTGCGGCCGGTGGACATGACCAGCATCTTGGTGCCGGGCACGATCTCGCCCTGCATCACCCGTACCAGCGAGACCACGCCCAGGTAGTTGTCGAACCAGGAGTCGATGATCAGCGCCTGCAGCTTGTCGGTGTCGCGCGGGACCGGCGCGGGAATTCGCTTGACGATGGCTTCCAGCACGTCGACCACGTTCAGACCGGTCTTGGCGCTGATGGCCACCGCGTCCTCGGCGTCGATGCCTATCACCGCCTCGATTTCGGCCTTCACCTTTTCGATGTCGGCGGTGGGCAAGTCGATCTTGTTGATCACCGGCACCACTTCCAGGCCCTGCTCCACCGCGGTGTAGCAGTTGGCCACGGATTGGGCTTCCACGCCCTGGGCGGCGTCCACCACCAGCAGCGCACCCTCGCAGGCGGCCAGCGAGCGCGAGACTTCATAGCTGAAGTCCACATGGCCGGGGGTGTCGATGAAGTTCAGCTGGTAGGTCACCCCGTCCTTGGCCGTATACGGCAGGGACACGGACTGGGCCTTGATGGTGATGCCGCGCTCGCGCTCGATCGGGTTGGAGTCGAGTACCTGCGCTTCCATTTCGCGGGCCTCAAGACCGCCGCAAAGCTGGATGATGCGGTCGGCCAAGGTGGATTTGCCGTGGTCGACGTGGGCGATGATGGAGAAATTGCGGATGTGCTGCATGGGGGCGGCCGCAAGGGCCGTCAGAATGAATAACGGCGCATTATCGCACGGCTGCAGGCGACAGGCCGCCGTGCTGTGTTCCAGCACGGCGGCCCTGTTTTACGTCTCGGGGCCGGCTCAGTCGTCCTGGCCGGCGGTGAGCGCCACGAAAGCGGTGCCCCCACGCGGGCTACGGACCAGCAACATGATCACGTCGCCGGCCTTTATTCCTCGAATTTCCTGATTGAATGCGGCGATGCTGCCAACCGGTCGACGCCCCACCTGGAGAATCACAATTCCCGGCGCCAGGCCGGCCTCGGTGGCCGATTGGCCCTCGACACGGGTAATCCGGACGCCCTCTCCCGCCTTAAGGCCGAGTTGCTTGCGTGTCGCTGCATCCAACTCGCCCACGGAAATCCCCAGCAGGGCTGATGCACTCGGCGCAGCGGAATCGGACTCAGGTGCGGGAGATGCCCCGCCCGAGTCTGCCAACGACGCCCCGTCCTCCAGGACGGAAAGAGTGACCACGACATCGCGCGACCTGCCGTCGCGCAGGATTCCGAGCGTAACCTTGGAACCAGGCGCCATAGCACCGATCCTGGGAGGCAAATCGCTCGAAGTCACGATCTCGCTGCCGTTGACCGAACGGATGATGTCGCCAGCCTCCAGCCCGGCTTTCTCCGCAGCGCTGCCGTCGAGCACTTCGTTGATCAGGGCTCCTCGCGTATCCGGAGCTTTGGCCGCAGCTGCCAGATCGGCTGTGAGCACCCCGACCTGTACGCCGAGCTGACCACGACTCACCTTGCCGGTCTTCTTAAGTTGTTCGACCGCACTCATTGCCAAATCGATCGGAATGGCGAAGCTGATGCCCATGTAGCCACCGGACGCCGAAAAGATCTGGGAGTTGATGCCGACCACTTCGCCGCGCGTGTTGAGCAGCGGGCCACCGGAATTGCCCTGGTTGATCGCCACGTCGGTCTGGATGAAGGGAACGTAGCGCTGGTCTGCATAAGGATTGCTGCGTCCGGTCGCGCTGACGATGCCGGCGGTGACGGAATGATCCAGCCCGAACGGCGATCCGATGGCGACGACCCACTGGCCCGGCTTGAGGGTGTTCGAATCGCCCAGCCGGATAGAGGGCAGGTTTTTGGCTTCGATCTTGAGCAGCGCCACGTCGTACTGCTGGTCGCTGCCGATGACCTTAGCGACAAGTTCTCGCCGGTCGGACAGCTTGACTGTGACCGTGTCCGCGCCATCGACCACATGGTGATTGGTCAACACATAACCATCCGGCGAAATGATGAAGCCGCTGCCCATCGAGGTGCCGCGGCGCTGCGGCTGTTGCGGTCCACCGGGCATGCCCGGGCCGAAGAAGCGACGGAAAATTTCCGGTATGTCTTCTTCGTCGGGCATCTGCTGCTGTTCGCGCGATACCTGGCGAGCGCCGACCTTGGCCTCGATATTCACCACGCCAGGACCCACCTGCTCCACCAGCTGGGTGAAATCCGGAAGTCCGGTGACGATTTGCGGGGCGCTGCTCTGCGCAATGGAACTGACCGCAGCCGGAGCTGCGCCTTGCGCCGTGGCGGCCGGCTGCTGCGCGCAGGCGGCCAGCGGAGTAGTGAGGACCAACAGGCCGAACAAGCTATTACGGACACTGGAATTCATCGAACGCATGCCTCGATAGGTATGGGTTGGGTTGAGTGGAAAACTGGGGGCCGACGTTGCATTGGTTCGCAGCTGTCATCGACTCGCGGCCGAAGTGCGGGCAACCTTGCTTCAGCGATCGCGCGGCGCGGTTTCTTCGGGCGGCGCGACCGGCGGAGTGACCGGCAGGCGGGGCTCGAAGGGGTAGAACGTCTGCGCGGCGCGGTCGGTCGAATAGTCGGCATTGAACGCGCCGCTGCCGGAGGAATACTGCGGCAGCACCGCGCGCGGCCACGGCCGGGCTGCCGGGGCGTTGATCTGTACGTTTGAGAACGGATCGTGTGCATTGCCAGCATTGGCACCAGTGCCGGCTGGTGCCCTGGCCAGAGTATTGATCACAGGCAGCGCAGCCGAAGCCACCGCCCGGTCCGGCTGGGCGTTACGCGCAGCAGCGGCATTGCGGGCAGCCTGCTGGTTGCGGGTCGCGCTGCGCCTTGCATCGTTCTGGCGGCGGGGAACGCTGGCGACCGCGACACTGGCCGCGGTGACGGTAGCGGCCGCCCGCAGCGCAGGCTCGGGCGAAGCCGTGGGAGGCGCAGCCGGCGATTGATTGGCTACCGCAGGTGCCGCCTGCGGAGGAGCCTCATCGGGAACCTGCTGGCGCACCATAAACAGCGCGATGGCCGCTACCGAAGCCGCCAGCGCACCGCCGCCCCATTTGGCCAAATTGCTGCGGAATCGTGGCGATGCCGAATTTGCGGCCGAAGGCAGCGGTTCGGCCGCTATGGCCGCAGAAATACGATCGGCGAAACCGGCGGGGGCCGGAGCCTGCGCTTGTCCGCGCAGGGCATCGCCGCACAACTGCCAGCGCTCCCAGCAGCCGGTGAGTTCGGTGTCGTGTTCCATCCGGCGCAGCAGGAAGCGCGCCTGGTCGGGCGGCAGGTCGCCGTCCATCAGGGCGGAGAGCTGCTGGAAATAATGGCTGTCTATCTTGTCGGTAGTCATGAGCGTGCACGCTCCCGGGTAGCGCTTTCGGAATCGACCAAAGGCCGAAGTTCGGCATCAATGGCCTCACGGGCACGGAAGATGCGCGAGCGCACCGTGCCGATGGGGCAATCCATCTTCTGCGCGATTTCTTCGTAGCTCATTCCTTCCACTTCGCGCAGGGTGATGGCGGTACGCAGTTCCTCAGGCAAGGCATCCACCGCCTTCATCACCGTGCGCTCCAGTTCCTGGCGCATCAATTCCCGTTCCGGAGTATCGGTGTCGCGCAAGCGGCTGCCGGTGTCGTACTGCTCGGCATCGCTGGCGTCGACGTCGTCGGTCGGCGGGCGGCGGTTATGGGCGACTAGATGGTTCTTGGCTGTATTCACTGCGATCCGATGTAACCACGTGTAGAACTGCGCATCGCCGCGGAAATTCCCCATTGCACGATAAGCGCGCATGAAGGTGTCCTGGGCGACGTCCTGGCACTCGCTCCAGTCATGGATGTAGCGTCCGATCAGGGCGACTATCCGGTGCTGGTACTTGCGCACCAGCAGATCGAATGCCGCGCTGTCGCCACGCTGGACACGCCTGACAAGCTCGAGGTCCAACTCCTGTGGTGGAGCGCTGTCCTTTGGGGTTTGTGTATCCACATCGGCCATGCCGGGCCGCACTCCTGTCGGCTCGGCTGATGACCGAGCACTGTGACCGCTATTGCGGAAAAAAGTTCAGAAGCCCACTTAAACGGCTTCCTTATCAAGGATTTAACCTCAAACGCCAAGTCCATGCCCATGCCGCCGGTCATGTCCCTTTCTATCAGTGGGGATTTGACGTGGGTTAAACAACCTCGGGATGATAGTCGTCTTACCCATACGCGAACGGATGGTTTGATCATGGCAGCAAGCTTCGATGGGCTCCGATTCAGTCACTGGCAGACGGAGTCGCGCGAGGACGGCATCGTTGTGCTCAGCCTTGATCGCCAGGGCGCACCGGTCAATGCGCTGTCGCAGGATGTGCTGATCGAACTGGGCGACCTGATCGAACGCATCGCCATCGATCCGCCCAAGGGCGTGGTGATCCGTTCGCTCAAACCTGCCGGCTTCATCGCCGGCGCGGACTTGAAGGAATTCCAGGACTTCGACCGCAAAGGCACGGTCAACGATGCGATCCGTCGCGGCCAGGCCGTGTTCCAAAAACTGGCGGAACTGCCCTGTCCCACGGTTTCGGCCATCCATGGCCACTGCATGGGCGGCGGCACCGAAATTTCGCTGGCTTGCCGCTATCGCGTCGCTTCAAGCGATCAGTCCACCCGCATCGGCCTGCCGGAAGTGATGCTGGGCATCTTTCCGGGCTGGGGAGGCAGTGCGCGGCTGCCGCGGCTGATCGGCGCGCCGGCGGCGATGGACCTGATGCTGACCGGACGCACGGTGTCCGCGCCGGCGGCACGAGCCATGGGGCTGGTCGATAAGGTGGTGGAACCGGCTCTGTTGCTGGATGCGGCCGTCGCCATGGCGCAGAAAGGGACCGTTCGCCCGTTCAAGCAGCGCTTCCTGGGATGGATCAGCAACACCTGGCTGGCGCGGCAGATCCTGGCGCCGCAGATGGCCAAGCAGGTCGCCCGCAAGGCGCGCAAGGAACACTACCCCGCTCCGTACGCATTGATCGATACCTGGAAGCGCAGCGGCGGCGGCAGTATCCAGGCCCGCCTGGACGCGGAACGGCGCAGCGTGGTCAAGCTGGCCAGCACGCCGACCGCGCGCAACCTGGTGCGGATCTTCTTCCTGCAGGAGCGCCTGAAAAGCCAGGGCGGCAAGGATCATGGGATCAAGCACGTGCACGTGGTCGGCGCAGGGGTGATGGGTGGAGACATCGCGGCGTGGTCGGCCTACAAAGGCTTCGAAGTCACCCTGCAGGATCGCGAGCAGCGCTTCATCGACGTCGCACTGACCCGGGCCACCGATTTGTTCAACAAGAAGGTGAAGGACGATGCGAAGCGTCCTGCGGTGGTGGCGCGGCTGAAAAGCGATCTGGCCGGCGCGGGAGTAGCCGATGCGGATCTGGTGATCGAAGCGATCATCGAAAACCCGGAGGCCAAGCGCGATCTGTACCAGAGCATCGAACCGCGCCTCAAAGCCGACGCGCTGCTGACCACCAACACCTCCTCCATTCCGCTGACCGAGCTGCGCGAGCATATCCAGCGCCCTGCGCAGTTCGCCGGCCTGCACTACTTCAATCCGGTCGCGCAGATGCCTTTGGTGGAGATCATCCGCCACGACGGCATGGCTCCGGAAACCGAAAAACGCCTGGCCGCTTTCTGCAAGGCGATCGACAAACTGGCCGTGCCGGTAGCCGGCACGCCGGGCTTCCTGGTCAACCGCGTGCTGTTCCCTTACATGCTGGAGGCGGTGACCGCCTATTCCGAAGGCGTCCCGGGCCCTGTAATCGACAAGGCCGCAGTGAAGTTCGGCATGCCGATGGGACCGATCGAACTGATCGATACGGTGGGATTGGATGTGGCTTCCGGCGTGGGCAAGGAACTTGCTCCTTTCCTTGGCCTGCCGATCCCCGCCGCGCTGTCCACGCCGCCTGAGCCGGGCAAGCGCGGCAAGAAGGACGGCCAGGGACTCTACAAATGGGAAAACGGCAAGGCGGTGAAGCCGGAAGTGGCCAAGGACTATCAGGCGCCTTCCGATCTGGAGGACCGTCTGGTGTTGCCGCTGCTCAACGAGGCGGTCGCCTGCCTGCACGACGGTGTGGTCAGCGATTCCGACCTGCTGGATGCGGGCGTGATTTTCGGCACCGGCTTCGCCCCGTTCCGCGGCGGCCCCATCGAGTACATCAAGGCCACCGGCGCCGACGCGCTGGTCGAGAAGCTCAAGGTACTGCAGGGCCGGTACGGCGATCGTTTCGCGCCGCGGCCAGGCTGGGATTCGTCGGCGCTGCGCGGTCCGGTCGTCTGATTATGTTATGCGAGCGCCGATTGCGGCGCTTCGCTTTTATAATTCCAATCCCACTGGACGGATCTTCCGCATGTTCAATCTCAGCGCCCCAACCACGGGCATGTTCTTCCTTTCCCTGTTGTTTGGCGGTATCGGTGTGGCCGCAAGGCTCGGCTACATTCCGGCGCTGGCCGGGTATGCGTTCTGGATTCTGTGTGCGGGCCTGGTGACGTTATTGCTCGGGAATCTGTTCAAAGGACTCTAGCGCGCTGTCAAACGCGCCAGACTCTGAGAACGAGGGCCTGCGCAGCGATTTTCGCTCTGCTCAGCCTGGTCGGCGCCGTATCAAGTGCGGGACGGGCTCTACGCGGCCGACGCGTGATTGGATTCAATTACCGCGCGTCGGGGACGTAGCCCCGACCTACCGCCTACAAAAAAGCCCGGCGATGCCGGGCTTTTTCATCGAAGCAGACGAGGCCCTACATCGTATGGGTGGGCTTGTCCGCGTTGAGCGTGCCGGCCAGCAGCGTTTCGATCTTGCTCTTTATCGCTTCGCCTTCGCTGGTATCGGCGAACTGCACGCCGATGCCGGCCGTGCGGGCGCCCTGCGCACCTACCGGAGTCACCCAGATGACCTTGCCGGCGACCGGCAGGCGTTCGCTGGAATCGGGGAGCGTAAGCAACAGGAACACTTCATCGCCGAGGAAGTAACGCTTCGGCGTGGGCACGAAGATGCCGCCGTTCTTCACGTATGGGATATAGGCGTTGTAGAGCTGCGCCTTGTCCTTGACCGCCAGGGAAAGGATGCCCTGCCGTCCACCGCCTGCCACTGCATTCATCCGCGTTCTCCTTTGGCTGCCCTGGCGCGGTCCGAACCGCGCCAAGCCAAGAGCAAATCAATCATCGCAAGGTCGCCGCGCACCGTGGTCCGCAACAGGTCGCGCGTACGGTTGGCGGCATCGAACCATGTCGCCAGCTTGTGCAATCGGGCCGGATCGGTCAAGCCGGCCTCCCCGGCCTGCGCCAGCACCAGGTCCGCGGCGTGGCTCAAGCGCAGTTCCGCCTGCTCGTCGGAAGACCAGCGCTGGGCCGTTTCGATGACTCCTATCTCGCCGCGCTCGAGCTTTTCCAAGTCGCTCGCCACGGCCTTGCGCAGGACCAGGCCGCCTTCACGCAGCCAGTGGTCGGCCAGGCCGGGATGGCCGCGCGCCGCCCCCAGCGCCTCTTCCGCACTCGTGCTGGAGTGCCCTTGGGCGACCAGCCAGGTCAGTGCTTCCTCATGCGGCGGCAACTTGAATTCCAACCGCTGGCAGCGGCTGCGGATGGTCGCCGGCAAGCGCGCGGGCTGCGCGCTGATCAGCCACAGGTATCGGCCCTCGGCGGGCTCCTCCAAGGTCTTCAACAACGCGTTGCAAGCGGCGCGGTTGATCGCATCGGCCGGGTCCACGATAGCCACCTGCGCCACGCCGTACTGCGGTGTCAGCGAAAGTTTCTGCGACAGTTCGCGCATCTGATCGATCACGATTTCCGTGCGCAGCTTGCTGCCGTCCTTGGTTGGAACGAACGACACCACATGCAGGTCAGGATGGGTGCCCGCGGAAATCAACTGCGCGCTGCGCGCCTGAGTGGCGGCTTCGCCGCCTCCCAGCACATACCGCGCCAGGCGGTCGGCTACCGCTCGCTTGCCCAGGCCTTCGGGTCCGCAGATCAGCAATCCGTGGCCCAGGCGGCCCGATTCCAGTGCAGCCAGCGCATGGTCGTAGGCCCGCTGCTGCCAGGGAGAAAACTTGTCGCTCATGCCGGATTGTCCAGCCATCGCGCGACCGCGGTGGCAACCGCTTCAGCCACTTCTGCGGGCGAGCGGCTGGCATCGATCACCCGGAAACGTCCTGGCTCGGCCGCGGCGCGCTTGCGGAAGCCTTCGCGCACGCGTTCGAAGAAATCGTCCTGCTCGCTTTCAATGCGGTCCGGCCACAGGTCGCGTCCGTTGGCGCGTGCACGGCCTTCGCGCACATCCAGATCCAGCAGCAGGGTCAGGCCGGGCTTGAGGCCCACCACCTTGCGCTCGAGCTCTTCCACCAGCGCGCGGTCCAGGCCGCGGCCATCGGCCTGGTAGGCGTAGCTGGAATCGGTGAAACGGTCGCTGACCACGAACGCACCGCGCTGCAGCGCCGGGCGTATCACTTCGCGCACATGCTGGGTGCGCGAGGCGAACATCAGCAGCAGTTCGGTTTCCGGCGCCAGCGTTTCTTCCTGAGCTTGCGGGCTCAACAGCAATTCGCGGATGCGCTCGGCCAGCGGCGTGCCGCCGGGCTCGCGGCTCAGCACCACTTCATGGCCACGCGACTGCAGCAGTTCGCGGATCGCGACCAAGGCACTGGTCTTGCCCGCGCCCTCGCCGCCTTCCAGGCTGATCAATCGCGGATGCTTCAACAAGGCTTCGGTCATTGCAGGGGTTCTTCTTCGGGCAGCGGCGGGCGGCGCAGCTGCTGCAGGTATCGGGCGACGGCGGCGTTGTGCTCGCCCAGCGTGGCGGTGAAGACGTGGCTGCCGCTGCCGTTGCCCAGGGCGACGAAGAACAGCGCATCGCCTGGCGCTGGATTCACTGCCGCGCGCAAGGCATCAAGACCCGGCATGGCGATCGGCGTCGGGGTCAGGCCAGTGCGGGTATAGGTGTTGTAGGGCGTATCGGTAAGCAAGTCGCGGCGGCGGATGTTGCCGTCGTAGCCACTGCCGATGCCGTAGATCACGGTGGGATCGGTCTGCAGCTTCATGCCCAGCTTCAGCCGGCGCGCGAACACGCCGGCGATCTGCGGGCGCTCGGAGGCCAGTCCGGTTTCCTTCTCGATGATCGAAGCCAGGATCAGCGCCTCCTCGGGCGACTTCAGCGGCAAGTCGCTGGCGCGCGTTTTCCAGACTTCGGCCAGGGCCTTGTCCATGGCGTCGTAGGCCCGCTTGAGCACGTCCGCATCGCTATCGCCGCGCGAATACACGTAGGTTTCCGGCAGGAAGCGGCCTTCGGGGTGCTGGCCCGGATGGCCCAGCAATTTCATCAGGGCAGCATCGTCGAGCTGGTTGGTCTCATGCAGCAGCGGGGTGGCGGCATTGATCGCCGCACGCAGCTGGCGGATGTTCCAGCCTTCGACAATCGTGATGCGGTAGTTGATGACCTTGCCGTTGCGCATGTTGAGCAACAGCGTGCTCGGGGTGATGCCGGGATCCAGCGCGTATTCGCCGACCTTCAGGCTGCCTGCCACATCCAGGTGCCGCGCCAGCGCGCGCCATTCCAAGTCGTTGCCTTGCTGCACGCCCGCAGCGCGCAGTTTGCGCAGGACGCTGGGGAACGAGTCGCCGGAAACGACCGTAACGCTGTCGCCGGCTTGCAATCCAGCGATGGGCCGGTCGCTGAAGCCGGCGTAGCGCTGCCACAGCCAGGCACCGCCTGCCGCGGCGACAGCCAGCAGCAGGAATAAAGCGATGAGAACGACACGGCAGCCGCGTTTGGATCCTGGGGACACGATTTCCTCGATTTCTGGCGTGCGCGGGATTGATTCTGGAGTATGTGGCGCAGGATACCTTGCCTGCCAATCCCGTAGGAGCTGCGTAAGCTGCGACCGCAGCAACGGCCCGAGAGGGATGATTGCCACCTGCGGCAATGTTTACGGTCGCAGCTTACGCAGCTCCTACAAGGGGCCCAGGGCCTTCAGCACGCCGCGGGCTTTGGCGCGGGTTTCGTCCAACTCCCGCTCCGGCACCGAATCGGCCACGATCCCCGCCCCGGTGCGGAATACGACCTCGGTGCCACCCTCCGCGGCGGGGGATATCTCCGCGCTGCGGATCAGGATATTCAGATCCAGGTCGCCGTCGCGGTTGAGCCAGCCGAACGCGCCGGTATAGGCGCCGCGCGCCGTGCCTTCCAGCTCGGCGATGATCTGCATACAGCGCACCTTGGGGCAACCGGTGATGGTGCCGCCCGGGAAGGTGGCGCGGATCACTTCGCCCGGCGTGGTATCGCGGCGCAGGCGTCCACGCACGTTGCTGACGATGTGGTGCACGTGAGCATAGCTTTCCACCGTCATCAGCTCGTCCACCTGCACGCTGCCCGGCTCGCAGACGCGGCCCAGGTCGTTGCGCTCCAGGTCGATCAGCATCACGTGCTCGGCGCGTTCTTTCGGATGCCCCACCAGCTCGCGGATGCGTTCGGCATCGTCGTCGCCTTCGAAGCGCGGCCGAGTGCCGGCGATGGGACGCGTTTCGACCACGTCTCCGCGGATCGAGACCAGGCGTTCCGGCGATGAGCTGGCCACGGCCCAGTCGCCTGCCGCGAACAATCCGGCGAAAGGAGCGGGATTGGCGGTGCGCAGGCGCGCATAGAGCGCCGCGGGGTCGAGCGGTTGGTCGAAGCGCGCACGCCATGCCCGCGACAGGTTGACCTGGAAGATGTCGCCGGCGGCGAGGTATTGGAGGATGCGCTGCACTCCTTCCAGGAAGCGCCGCGGCTCGTCTTCGGCGATACCGCTGGGGCCTCGCCATGCGGGCATCGCGGGCAGGTCTCGCGAAGCGGAGACATCGGCGGCAATGAGGTCCAGCAACTCGGTGGCGCCGATTTCGGCCAGAGCCACGCATTCGCCGCTGGCGCGATCGCGCAGGATCGCGGCCGGGCAACGCAGCGCCAATGCGACCGGAATAGCGGCATCGCCTTTCGGCAACGCAAGCACCGGCTCTATCTGGCCGGCCAGTTCGTAATTCAGCAATAGCGCCCAGCCGCCACGAAACGGCCAGCGCGGCTCTTCGCGTGGAATCCGGTTGGCATGCCAGTCGCCGTCGAGCGCGGCGAGGAAATCGCCCTCTATCGGCCGCCCATCGAGCTTGCTGGTCCGGCCCTGCGCGTCCAGCCGCAGACCGCTGCCATCGGCGACCAGCAGCAGATCCCAGCGCCCCTGCGCGGTGCCCGAGGCGACCGATTCGAGCAGCATCGGATAGCGTGCGGGCGCCAGCCGATGCAGGGCGAGCAGATCGGTGTCGGGAGGTAGTGCGCGGGATTCGATCACATTTCGCTCGTCATTCCCGCGAAGGCGGGAACCCAGTGACTTTCGCTCTCAAAGCATGACAGCAACAGCCAAGTCGCTGGGTTCCCGCCTTCGCGGGAATGACGAGCAATAATCAAATCCGCTTGAAAACCAGCGTACCGTTAGTGCCGCCGAAACCGAACCCATTCGACATCGCCACATCGATCTTCTTCTCGCGCGCCACGTTGGGCACGTAATCCAGATCGCAACCCTCGCCCGGGTTTTCCAGGTTGATGGTCGGAGGAATGATGCCGTGGTCGATCGCCAGCACAGAGAAGATCGCTTCCACACCGCCAGCGGCGCCGAGCAGATGTCCGGTCATCGACTTGGTGGAGCTGACCATGGTCTTGTAGGCGTGGTCGCCGAACGCGCGCTTCATCGCCAGGGTCTCGGCCAGGTCGCCCAACGGCGTGGAAGTGCCGTGCGCGTTGAGGTATTCGACCTGGTCTGGATTGATCCTGGCGTCCTTCATCGCCATGGCCATGCAGCGCGCCGGGCCTTCGCCGTTTTCGCTGGGGGCGGTCATGTGGAAGGCATCGGAGCTGGCGCCGAAGCCGGCCAGTTCGCAGTAAATGCGCGCGCCGCGCGCCTTGGCGTGTTCGTACTCTTCGATGACCAGGATGCCGGCGCCGTCGCCCAGCACGAAGCCGTCGCGGTCGCGGTCCCACGGACGGGAGGCGGCGGCGGGGTCGTCGTTGCGCGTGGACATGGCCTTCATGGAACAGAACCCGCCCACCGAAGTCGGCGAAGAACCGCGCTCAGCGCCGCCGGCGATCATCACGTCGGCATCGCCGTACTGGATCATGCGCATGGCCATGCCGATGGAATGGTTGGAAGTGGCGCAGGCCGAAACCGCCGAGAAGCTCGGACCCTTGATGCCCTTCATGATGCTCAACTGCCCCGGCAGCATGTTGATGATGGTGCTGGGGATGTAGAACGGGGAAATCTTGCGCGGGCCGCCCTCGATGTACTTGGCGGTCTGCTCTTCGATGCCGAGAATGCCGCCGATGCCGGCGCCGATGATCGCGCCGATGCGTTCGGCGTTTTCCTCGGTGACTTCCAGGCCCGAATCCTCCATCGCCATCAGCGAAGCGGCGATGCCGTAATGGATGAACGCATCCATCTTCTTCACGTCTTTGGGCGACATGTAGAGGGTCGGATCGAAATTGCGGATCTCACCGGCGATGCGGGTGGTGAACAGCGATGCATCGAAGGAAGTGATCGGGCCCAGGCCCGACCTGCTGTTGACGATGGCGTCCCAGCTGCTGGCCAGATCGTTGCCCAAGGGCGAAATCATGCCCATACCCGTGACTACTACGCGACGCTGGCTCATACGGTTCCTCTGACCTTTTTCCTGCACCCTACGCTGGCGCACTGAAGCGCCACAAATGCGCGGGGCCGCATGCGCGGCCCCGGCACGACTCATCGAAACTTCGAACTCACGCCTTGACGTGGGCCTTGACGTAGTCGATGGCCTGCTGCACCGAGGTGATCTTCTCGGCGTCTTCATCCGGGATTTCGCACTCGAACTCTTCTTCCAGCGCCATCACCAGCTCGACGGTGTCGAGCGAATCGGCGCCGAGGTCATCGACGAACGATGCGCTGGTGGTGACTTCTTCTTCTTTGACGCCAAGCTGTTCTACGACGATCTTCTTGACGCGTTCTTCGATGCTGCTCATTGGTTTTGGCTCCAGACGGAGTTGAGTGAACGGGGAGTAGTTTAGTGGAAACCGGCGATCCGGTGCAGACCCCCGTAATCGCCATTTAATCAAATACTTACACGGCAAATGTGCTATGGCATGTACATGCCGCCATTCACATGCAGGGTTTCGCCGGTGATGTAGCTGGCCGACGGTCCGGCGAGGAAAGCCACCGCACGTGCGATGTCGGCCGGTTCGCCCAGGCGGCCTAGCGCGATCTGCCCGACCAGCCCCTGTTTCGCTTCCTCGGGCATGGCACGGGTCATGTCGGTGTCGATGAAGCCCGGCGCGACCACGTTGACGGTGACGCCGCGGCTGCCTATTTCCTTGGCCAGCGATTTGGAGAAAGCGATGATGCCGGCCTTGGCCGCCGCATAGTTGGCTTGCCCTGCATTGCCGGTCACGCCGATCACCGAGGCGATGTTGATGATGCGGCCTTTGCGCGCCTTCATCATCCCGCGCACGACGGCTTTGGAGGTGCGGTAGACGCTGGACAGGTTGGTATCCAGGATCGCCTGCCAGTCTTCTTCCTTCATCCGCATCAACAGGTTGTCACGGGTGATGCCGGCGTTGTTGACCAGGATGGAGACCGCGCCGAATTCCTTGCCGATTTCATCGACCAGCGCTTCCACCGCCGCCGCATCGGTGACATTCAATTCGCGGCCGTGTCCGCCGTGCGCGGCCAAGCGCGCGCCGATCGCCTGGGCTCCGGATTCGGAAGTGGCCGTACCGATCACCGTCGCGCCTTGCGCGGCGAGTTCGTCCGCGATGGCTGCGCCGATACCACGGCTGGCGCCGGTGACCAGGACGATTTCGCCCTTCAATGTTTGTGCGTCGCTCATGCCTGCTTCCATTCTTCCAATGCGGACTGGAAATCGCCGGGCGTGGCCAGCGATCTTGCTTCGAGTGATTTGTCGATGCGTTTGGCCAGGCCGGTCAGCACCTTGCCCGGCCCGCATTCGGCGATACGGGTGACGCCCTTCGCGGCCAATGCCAAGGTGCAATCGGTCCAGCGTACCGGCAAATAGAGCTGCCGCACCAGCGCATCGCGCAAGTCGTCGATGCTCTCGTGCACCTGCGCATCCACGTTCTGCACGACCGGCAACGCCGGCGCCCGCCAGGACATGCCGCGCATGGCTTCGGCGAGGCGGTTGGCGGCTTCGCGCATCAGCGGCGTATGCGAAGGCACGCTGACCGCCAGTTTGACCACCTTGCGCACGCCGCGTTCGTTCAACAGTGCGATCGCGCGATCCACCGCATCGGCATCGCCGCCGATGACGATCTGCCCGGGAGAGTTGTAGTTGGCGGGCACCACGACCTGGCTTGCCGAAGCCTGCGCGCAGACTTCGGCGACAAGATCGTCGTCGGCGCCCAGTACCGCGGCCATGGCGCCTACGCCTGCGGGCGCGGCATCCTGCATCAGTTGTCCGCGCAAGCGCACCAGATGCGCGCCATCGTGCAGCGAAAGCGCATCGGCGGCGACGAAAGCGGTGTACTCGCCAAGGCTGTGCCCCGCCAACAGCGCCGGCATGGCGCCGGCCTGCTGCCGCCAAGCGCGCCAAACGGCGATGCCGGCGGCGAGCAATGCCGGCTGGGTGTATTCGGTGCGGTTGAGCATTTCCTCAGGGCCGCCCTGGGACAGGGCCCACAGGTCTACGCCGGCGCCATCGGAGGCTTCGGCGAAAGTTTCGCGCACCACCGGATGCATTTCCGCCAACTCGGCCAGCATGGCCAGCGACTGGGAACCCTGCCCCGGAAAAACGAAGGCAAGCGATGCATTGGCAGTTTGGGATGGGGTCACTCGCGCAATCCGTTATGGCTCGGCGCGCATCATACGGGCGAACCGGCCGCACCGTCTGTACTCGCCCGTATCGTGGAGTGACCGCAGCGCGAAAAAAACCGCGCAGATCCATCACTGCATCATTACCCGCCCATTGTTCAGATAGCTGCAATCGGAAGCAACGGGAGCGAACGGCATGATCCGCAAACTGGCTTCAGGCGAGTTCCGCCTGTATTCGCGCAAACAAGATCCGGCCACCGGCAAGCGGCGCAACCTGGGCACGTTCAATACCCGTGCCGCTGCCGAAAAGCACGAGCGCGAGGTGCAGTATTTCAAGCGCCGCGCTTGAGCGTGGCGCGGGTGGGCATCAATAGCGCAGCAGCGCCGAGCCCCAGGTGAAACCGCCGCCGAAGGCCTCCAGCAACAGCAGTTGGCCGCGCTGCACGCGACCTGAGCGCACCGCTTCGTCCAGCGCCAAGGGCACCGAACCGGACGAGGTGTTGCCGTGCCTGTCGACGGTGACCACCACGCGATCCATCGGCATTTCCAGGCGCTTGGCCGTGGCTTCGATGATGCGCAGGTTGGCCTGATGCGGAATCAGCCAGTCCAGGTCGTGTTTGCTGAGACCGTTGGCCTCCAGGGTTTCATCGACCACGCCATCCAACGCCTTCACCGCGTACTTGAAGACATCGTTGCCCTTCATGTTGATGCGGGCGCCGCAGTTGGGTTCGTCGGCCTTGAAACCGACTGACACGCCGACCGGATTCCAAAGCAGTTCCTTCTTGGCCCCATCGGCATGCAGATGCGTGCTGAGAATGCCGGTTTCGCTGTCGGCCTTCAGCACAACTGCACCCGCACCATCGCCGAACAGCACGCAGGTGGTGCGTTCGGTCCAGTCGACGATGCGGCTAAGGGTTTCGGTGCCGATGACCAGTGCGGTCTTGACGTCGCCGGAACGGATGAACTTGTCGGCCACGCTGAGCGCGTAGACGAAGCCGGAACAGGCCGCGTTGACGTCCATCGCGGCGCAGCCGCTCGCGCCCAGGCGGGCCTGGATCAGGCAGGCGGTGGATGGAAAAATAAGATCGGGCGTAGTGGTGCCGACCACGATCATGTCGATCTCGGAGGCATCCACGCCAGCGGCTTCCAGCGCGCGCACGGCGGCGTAATAGCCCAGGTCGCCCGAGGTCTCGCCTTCGGCGGCGATATGGCGCTCGCGGATGCCGGTGCGGCTGCGGATCCACTCGTCGCTGGTATCGACCTGTTTGGCCAGATCGTCGTTGGTCAGCAGTTTTTCGGGCAGGTAGCTGCCTGTTCCGGCGATACGGGCATATACGCGCCCGTTCGAATCACGCTCGCTCATGCCCGCTCCTGCTGATGGCCCATGCCGGGCCGGGGACTCTTCCGCACCGATTTCAACCGACGCGCGCCGGGATGGCGCGCGAACGGATCAATCTTCGTCGGAGACGACGTCGGCCTTGGTCGCGATGACCTTCTTGCCGCGGTAGTAGCCGTCGGCGGTGACGTGGTGACGGACGTGGGTCTCGCCGCTGGTCGGATCGGTAGCCAGCTGCTTGGCGGTCAGGCTGTCGTGCGAACGACGCTGGCCACGACGGGACGGGGTGACGCGGGATTTCTGCACTGCCATGGTATTGCTCCGAACTGATTCGCTGTATTGCGTGTTTGTTGATGTTGCCGACCGCCCCGCGGGAGGTCAGTTTTTCTTCAGTGAACCCAGCGCCGCGAACGGGCTGGCTTTCGCCAATTCTTGTTCCGGAATGGGCCATTCGCGATCCACCGCGTCCGACTCCGGATCCACCGGCACTGCGGGAACCGCCAGCACCAATTCGTCCTCCACCAGATCCAGCGGCCGCAGCATGCCGTCTTCGGGCACCAGCAGCGCTTCGTAATCCGGCGGCAATGCCGCTTCGTCGGCTTCGTCCCGGATCAATCCCAGGCGTTGCACCACATGCACCGGGAGCAGGAACCGCCGCAGGCTGCGCTGGCACGCCAGCGGCAACGCCGCATCGATCCGCAACTCCGCGTAGGCCACCTTGAGCAAGGGATCGCTGTCGAACTGCAGGGCGAAATCGACTTCGCCTTCGGTATCGAACAGCAGGTCCTGCACGCGCGTCAACGAAGACAGCGGCACCCGACCTTCGAAACTCCGCCTGGCCGCAACCATGCGCCAAACATCCAAAATCTCGGGCACGTTCACGGACATAAGCCGCTGAATATTAAGGATGCCGGGCCGAGCTGTCAAACCCAGGAACACCGCCACGATCAGGTTTGCCGGTCCTGGCGGGCGCCGGCAGAATGCCCGCCCCGCTGTGAACACCCGCTCCCACTGTGAATGCGCCCATGCCGCTGATCCTGGCCTCGACCTCCCGCTACCGCCGCGAACTGCTGGAACGGCTGCGCCTGCCCTTCCATATCGCCCGGCCCGACGTGGACGAAGCGCCGCTGCCCGGGGAAACCCCGCCAGCACTGGCCCGGCGGTTGGCATGGGCCAAGGCCAAAGCCATTACCGCCCAGCATCCCGACGCCTGGATCATCGGTTCCGACCAGGTAGCCGCACTGGATGCGCAGCCATTGGGAAAACCGGGAACCCGTGAAAACGCCCTCGCCCAGCTCGGCGCGATGTCCGGGCGGGAAATCGCCTTCCATACCGCGGTCTGCCTGCTGCGGGGCGATGACCCGGCACTAGAGGCATTGGACGTCACCCGTGTGCGCTTCCGCAACCTGCAGGCCGATGAGATCGAGCGTTATGTCGATGCCGAACAGCCGCTCGACTGCGCCGGCAGCTTCAAGAGCGAAGGCCTGGGCATCGCGCTGTTCGAGCATATCGACTCCAAGGATCCTACGGCTTTGGTCGGCCTGCCCTTGATCGCGCTCTCCAGAATGCTGCGCGAGGCCGGGTTCACGCTCCCCTGAGATCCAGGCAGCCTATTCCTTCAGGTCCAGAGGCTGCTCCGACCAGTCTTCCACACTGCCGTCCTGCCCATGCAGCCGCAGTCCCAGCCAGTGCCGGCCGGGCTTGGCGGCGGCCAAGTCGAGATCGGCACTGAAACCGACCGCCGGATGGTTGGGGTCGGTGGAGATTTTCCAGTACGCCGCGGTTCCGGTGCTGGAAAGCCCATAGCGCGCCTTGGCCACAGGCTTGCCGTCCAACAGGACCTCCACGCCCTTCAATCCCACGCCATCCTTGAACGCCCAGCCCGCCACCTGGAATTTCCTGCCGGTCGCGGCCTTGCTCTCGGGCGTGTCGATCCAGGCGAATGCGGGAAGCGTGCAAGCGCCCTTGCTTTTTCCCGCGGTCAGGGCGAACAGCAGGAAACGCTGGTGGCCGTGATCCACGTTGACCACGCGCGGCGGCGGCAGCGGGCCTACCTTTTTGCATAGCTGGTGGTAATAAGCCAGCAACGATTTGTATTGCACGTCGCCGGTTCCCACTACCAGCAAGGCAGGTGCGCTGCGGCTGCCGTCGCTTTCCAGCTTCCACAATTTCAGCTGCGGCGCACGCCCATGTTTCTGGTTGAGCGGGTGGTCGAGCACGGGAATGCGCGGATTATCGAGCGCGAATCCCAGTTCGGCGCCCGATTTGAAGTTGTCTGCGAGCAGCGTTGTGCCAGGAGGCAACCTTGCCTGCTCTTCGCGCACGGCGGCTGTCAGCTGTTCCCAGCCCGCGAAGTTGGCCGGATAGAACTTTTCCGCCGCGAAGCGTTCGCGCCACTGCGGCGTGGACAGCACCAGGTAATACCCCAGCACCGCCAGCAGTCCGGCCCCGCTCAAGACCCAGGTCGCGATACGCAAGCCGCGCGGCCATTCGCGCAGCAACGCCGGCACCGCAATCAGCAACGGCAGGTAGCCCGGCAAGGGCCAGTGGAAACTGACCCGCTCCACATCGGCGAAGAAACCCAGCAGAAAGAAGCCGAGCGTGGAGACGCCGCCCAACAGACCGAAGTAGCGCCATTGCGCCGGCATTCCATCGCCAGTGCGGAACGAGCGCACGAACACCTGGATCAAGGCGAAGAACAGCAACGGCGTGACCAGTCCCGCCTGCACCACCAAGAACCACCAACCGGTGGACTGGAACGCCCAAGGATGGCGGTCGACGAGTTGGAAGCGCAGGCCGGCGTCGGCGTTCTCCAAGTTCCAGGCCACCAGTGGCGCCCACGCGGCCACGCCCACCGCCAGCGCCACCCAAACGCGCGGATCCCGCAACACGCGCCTGCCCTGCGGCAACAGCGCCAACGCGATCATTCCCACGCCGATCACGCCGATGAAACGGTAATGGCTCAAGGCGCCGATGGTCAGGCCCAGCGCAAGTTCGAAAGCCGAGGCGGCATCGATCTCGCGCAGCAGGCGCGCGCCCGCATCCAGACACAGCACGGTAGCGAAAGCCATCGGCACGTCCGGCACTGCCAGGATGCCCAGGCTGCCCGCCAGCGGCATCAGCACCACCAGACTTCCCGCGCGCCAGCCGGCGGCCTCGCCGAACCAGCGGCTGGCGATATGGGTGATCAGCCACGGCAGCAATGCCGCCAGCAGCAGGAACGGCGCGCGCAGGGCAAGCGCATGCTGGCCGCCGATCTCGGTCCCCAGCCTGGTCATCCATGCGGTCAGCCCCGGAAGGTCGGAGTAAGCGGCCGCGAGATGCCGGCCTTCCTGCCAGTAGAACGCCTCGTCCACGAACAACGGCAGGCGCGCTGCGATCAGAAGTTTGATCGCGGTCACCACTGTCCACAGCAACAGGAAGATACGTTGCGCGCGCTTTGTGTCCTGCATGCTTTCGTCCCGCATATGCCGTTAGACTTCCTTGAAAAGAACCCGGAAAAACCATGCTCGCCCAGCCACCTGTGCATGAAATGCTAACCGATGCGTTGCATGCGGCCCTGAAGTCCGCGCAACAGCAAGTCAACTCGCTGGTGCTGGGCAAGTCCCAGGAAGTGCGCCTGGCGTTCGTGGCGTTGCTTTCCGGCGGTCATATTCTGATCGAGGATCTCCCCGGCCTGGGCAAGACTACCTTGGCCCATGCCTTGGCCGCGACGCTCGGACTCGGCTTCCAGCGCGTGCAGTTCACTTCGGATCTGTTGCCGGCCGATGTCCTGGGCGTGTCGGTGTACGACGCGCAGTCACGGCAGTTCCAGTTCCATCCCGGCCCGGTCTTCACCCACGTGCTGCTGGCGGACGAAATCAACCGCGCACCGCCGCGGACCCAAAGCGCGCTGCTGGAAGCCATGGCCGAGCACCAGGTCACCCTGGACGGCATGACCCGGCCTTTGCCGGATCCTTTCTTCGTCATCGCCACTCAAAACCCCGTGGATCTGTCGGGCACTTATCCGCTGCCGGATTCGCAACTGGACCGCTTTCTGCTGAGGCTGACGCTGGGTTATCCGAATGCGGAATCGGAGCGCGCGCTGCTGGCGGGAGACGATCGCCGCGAGTTGATCGCCCGCACCGAACCGTTGCTGTCCAGCGACGACGTACTGGCATTGCGCGCTGCGGTGAACCAGGTGCACGCCAGCGCGGCGCTGGTGGACTACGTGCAGGCGTTGATGGCCCGCAGCCGCCAGCACCCGGGCGTGCGCGTGGGCCTGTCGCCGCGCGCCGGCATCGCATTGCTGCGCGCGGCGCGCGCCTATGCTCTGCTGCTGCGGCGGCGCCACGTATTGCCGGAAGACGTGCAGGCGCTGTTTTCGGCAGTGGCCGCCCATCGTCTGGTCGCCGAAGCGGAGGCCTCGTCCACCGCGGCGCTGGCCAAATCCATTCTGCACGCGGTGGCCGTGGACTAGAACGGGATGCCAGCCACTCCACGCGAACGCCTGGCTACGCGCTTCGCGCTGCTCGCGCGCCCGCGCACGGCCGAAGCGCTGCCGGTGAAGCTGGACCGGCGCCGGGTTTACGTGTTGCCTTCGCGTTTCGGATTCTTCTTCGGCGCGCTGCTGTCGGCCATGCTGCTGGGCGCACTCAACTACAACAACAATCCGGCCTTGCTGCTCGCGTTGTTGCTGGGCGCCACCGCATTGGCAAGCCTCATCGCAGCGCACTTGCAGCTGTCGGGTCTGCGCATCGATGCGATCTCCGCAGAACCCGTCGCCGCAGGCAATACGCTGCAAATGCACGTCGCGCTTTCGGCAAAGGACGCGCGCAACCGGCGCGGTCTGCAATTGCGATACGGGGAAAACCGGATCAGCGCGACGTTGCTGGCCGGCGAGCCCGCTGCGGTCACACTGCCGGTGGATACACGACGGCGCGGCTGGCTGGAACTGGACCGCATCCGTATTTCCACCACCCAGCCGCTCGGTTTGGCTCTGGCATGGGCATGGGTCTGGCCCGAGCAACCGTTGCTGGTTTATCCCGTGCCGGAGACGCAAGGTCCGCCGTTGCCGTTGGGCGACGGCAGCGCCAGTCATGCCCGCTTGAATCCCGCCGGTGATGACGTGCATCACCTGCGCAGCTACCGCGCAGGCGACCCGCGCCGCGCCATCGCCTGGAAACCCTCGGCCCGCCGCGATTCGCTGATGGTGCGCGAATACGAGCAGCCGCTTGCGGTCGAAGTCAATCTGGATTGGCAGGCGCTTGCACCGCTTGCCGCCGAGCAGCGCATCAGCCGGCTCGCTCACTGGGTCGATCTGGCCGAACGCGAAAGCCGCCGCTACCGCTTGTGTCTGCCCGGACAACCGGTGCTGGGGCCTGGGCAGGGACCTGCGCATCGGCATCTCTGCCTGCGTGCGTTGTCGTTGCTGCCGCATGCCGAGCTTCCGCATGGCAATGGCCGCTGACATCTCCCGCGAGCGGATAGACGACGGCAGCCGCCTGTGGACGCTCGCCACCGCGGCGCTGTCGCTGTTGCCGCTATTGCTGCAGATCCCCGGAGAATTGGCGTCGGCAATCGCGCTGGCGGCGATTCTGGTTTCGGCGCTTTCCTGGCGCAAACCGATGCCGGCGATGCTGCGCCTGCTGCTGGCGCTGCTGGTGCTGGCCGCGGTGTTCTCGCAGATGGGGTTCCGCTTCGGGCGCGATACCGGCTGCGCGCTGCTGGCGGCCATGATCGCCATCAAGCCCTCGGAAACTTCCACGCTGCGCGATGCGCGCAGCCTCATCGGCTTCGCGCTGTTCGCTCCTTTCTCGGCCTTCCTGCTCGATCAAGGCCCGCTCACGATGTTGCTGGGACTGCTGTCGGTCCTTTGCGCCCTGTTGACTCTGCAGCGGCTGGCCGATGTGGAGTCGCAATCGCTTGCCGGCACCGCAACGCCGTTACGCGCGCTGGCGGCGGTGGGCAAGCTGATGGCGATCGGGTTGCCGCTGGCGTTGAGCGCATTCTGGCTGTTTCCGCGCCTGGGTTCTCCGCTATGGGGCGTACCCGAACGCGCCGTGAGCCGTCCGGGACTTTCGGACAGCATGACGCCGGGCGGCTGGTTGGATTTGATGGCGGACGACAACCCCGCCCTGCGCGTGGAATTCTTCGGTGCGCGTCCCGCGTTGCAGGAAATGTATTGGCGCGGCCCGGTGCTTTTGGATTTCGACGGCCGCAGTTGGACCCAGGCTTACGCGATACGGCAACTTCCGGCTGCGCCAGCCGCCCGCAGAAACATTATCTGGGACTACCAGATCGAATTCGAACCCACCGACCGCCGCCAGCTGGTGGCGCTGGATCTGCCGCGCGCCGCACCTGCGGGCAGCTTCCTTTCGCAGGACTACAGCCTGTATTCGACCGCGCCGCTAAACGCATTGAGTCGCTGGCGACTGCAGTCGTCGCCACCGGCCAATTTCCAGCCGCAACTCAACGCCGCCGCACGCCAGCGCGCGCTCGACCTGCCGGCCGGTTACAACCCGCGCACCCTGGCCCTTGCCCAGCAGTGGCGGCGCGAAGCCGGAACTAACGACAACGCCATCGTGCAGCGCGCGCTGGACTGGGTGAAGCGCGAATTCGCATACACCCTGGATACGCCGCTGCCGGGACGCAACAGCGTGGACGAATTCCTGTTCGATCAGAAGCAAGGCTACTGCGAGCATTTCAGCTCTTCCTTCGTGGTCCTGATGCGCGCGTCGGGTATTCCCTCGCGTGTGGTCACCGGCTATGTCGGCGGCGTGCGGAACCCGTTCGGCGGCTATTGGGTGGTGCGCAACATGGATGCCCATGCCTGGGCCGAAGTGTGGTTGGCCGGACGCGGCTGGGTACGCGTGGACCCAACCGCCGCGGTGGCGCCCGAACGCGTCTACGACACCTTGGAGGACCGGCTGAGCGCGGGAACCGGCGGAATCGACCGGCTGGCCACGCTGGGGGACTTCAGCGATTGGATGCGGCGCGGATGGAACGATCTGGTGCTCGGCTTCAATGCCGATCGGCAGCAGCGCCTGTTGCAGCCCTTCGGCATGGACCAGTTGGACAGCCGACGCCTGGGCGTACTGTTCGGGATTTTCGCGCTGGCCGCGTTGGGCTGGATGGGCTGGCTGCTGGCACGCGGAGAACGGGAACGCGACCCGTTGCTGCGCGCCTGGCATCGCCTGACCCGGCGATATGCGCGACTGGGCCTGGCACGGCAGCCGTACGAGCCGGCTCTGGATTGGGCCGAACGCGTCGCTGCGGCCAGGCCGGAATCGGCCGACGCCCTGATTCCGCTCAGCCGCCGTTTCGCTCAAACGCGCTACGCTGCCGCCGTTGGGGACGCTGCACTACTCAACGACCTGCGTCGGCACCGTCCTTGAATCCTGGAGATTCACCATGAACGCCAAAATCCGCCTCATCGCACTGGCCGCAAGCAGTCTGCTGCTTGGCGCCTGCGCCACCGCGCCCAAGCCGTTGCAGGGCGCTTTCACTCCGGTCACGCCCAGGGAAGCCGTCGCCGGCAGCCAGGTCGGCACCTCCGTACGTTGGGGCGGCCGCATCGTGGAAACCGTGCCTGGCCAGGACAGCACCTGCTTCCAGTTGATCTCGCGTCCGCTGGGCGGCACCGGCCGTCCCCTCAGCAGCGCGCCGGACGCCACCGACGGCCGCTTCATCGCCTGCCGCGCCGGTTTCTACGACCCGGCGGTATTCACCGAAGGCCGCGAAGTGACTTTCATCGGCCGCGTCGATGGCGTGGAGTCCACGCGCATCGGCCAATACGATTACCGGTTGCCGCGCATGACCGCCGACGTGGTCTACCTGTGGCCGGAAGTGCGCGAAGTCGAGATCCGCCCGTCTCCGTTCTACGACCCGTTCTGGGGTCCGCGCTGGGGACGTTGGGGCTGGTGGTGAGCCTTGCCTGATCGAATATGAAAAAGCCGCTCATCGAGCGGCTTTTTCATTCCTGCGCATCGTTATCCGGGCGTACCGAAACGCCCCAGCCGCGCGCCCGCCAACAGATGCAGATGCACGTGGAATACGGTCTGCCCGGCATCCTCGCGGCAATTCATGACCACGCGGTAGCCGTTCTGCGCGAAGCCTTCGCGGCGCGCATATTCGGCGGCGGCAAGCACCAGCTTCCCCACCAGCTCGGCATGGCCGGGCTGCAGGTCGTCCAGGGTGGGAATCGCCTCGTTCTTCGGAATGAACAATACGTGCACCGGTGCCTGCGGGGCGATATCGCGGAAGCCGAGCACTTCATCGTCTTCGTAGACGATATCGGCGGGGATTTCGCGGCGGATGATCTTGCCGAAGAGAGTGTCGGTCATGAGCGGGTCCTGGATGGCTTTGCGATTGTAGGAGCTGCGTAAGCTGCGACCGCAATTCTTCCGTTCGCAGGAGGTTTCAGTCAGATTCGATAATGCTGCCGTCGCAGCTTACGCAGCTCCTACAATGGCATTTCGCTTCTGGTTCCGAAGGCATGCGACAGCGTGCCGCGGTCGACGTATTCCAGTTCTCCCCCCAACGGCACGCCATGGGTTAGACGGCTGGGATGCACCTTGTGCTGGCGCGCCAGTTGGGCCAGGTAATGCGCGGTGGCTTCGCCTTCCACGGTGGGATTGGTGGCGATGATCAGTTCGGTGATTTCGCCCTGCGCCAGCCGTTCCGACAGTGCGTCCAGCCCGAGTTCGCGCGGGCCGATGCCGTCCAGCGGCGACAGCCGTCCCTGCAGGATGAAATACAGGCCGCGGTAGCCGGTGGCCTGCTCGATGGCCAGACGGTCGGCCGGCGATTCCACTGCGCACAGCAGATGCTGGTCGCGGCTGGAACTGGCGCAGATGGCGCAGACCTCGGTTTCGGTGAAGTCGCGGCAATGCTTGCAGTGCCCGATATGCTCCAGCGCCAATGCCAGCACTTCGGCCAGGCGCTGGCCGCCCTCGCGTTCGCGTTCCAGCAATTGGTAGGCCATGCGCTGCGCGGTCTTCTGGCCGACGCCGGGCAGGATACGCAATGCTTCGATGAGTTGTTCGAGCAGGGAAGAAGACATGGAATTGGGGATTGGAGATTCGGGAGTTGGGATTCGTAAAAGCACAGGACTGTGACCAAACCCCTAATCTCGAATCCCCAATCCCGGCCTCATCAGAACGGCATCTTCATGCCCGGCGGCAATTGCATGCCGGCGGTGGCCGCGCCCATCTTGCTCTTGGACTCGGCGTCGATCTTGTTGGAGGCGTCGTTGAAGGCAGCGGCGATCAAATCCTCAGCCATCTCCGGATCGGCCAGAACGCTGGGATCGATGCGCACCTTGCGGCACTCCTTGGCGCCGGTCAGGGTCACGCTGACCATGCCGCCGCCGGCGCTGCCGGTGACTTCCAGCTTGGCCAGCTCTTCCTGGGCGCGCTGCATGTTCTCCTGCATCTTCTGCGCTTGCTGCATCAGTTGGGCGATATTTCCACGCATCTTTGTTACCTGTTCATTCGTCGAAGGAGCGGATGGAATCCGGAACCAGCTTGGCGCCATGCTGCTGAATGAGGCGCTGCACATCCGGGTTGTTCATGAAATTCTCTTCGTCGGCGCTCTGGCGCTGAGTGCGCTCGCGGTGGCTGCGCTGCTGCAGCGTTTCCGATTCGCCGAGCGCATGGTCGAAGACGATGCGCGGGGCGGCGCCGAGTTTGCTGGCCAGCGTATTGGAAAGTTCGGCGAGCGATTTTTCCGAACGCAGATAGTCGAAGCCGGCGTCCAGCGACAGGCGCAGGACACCCTCGCCATATCCAACGAACGCTGCGTTTTCCGCCAATTGGCGCGCAGCGCCCTTCATGCCGCTATTGCCGGCGAAGTGCAGCCACTCCTCGGCGGTGGCGATCGCGGCGACGGCGCTTTCGGCAACCGGCGCGACGGCGGCTGGCGCGGGTTGCGGCTGCGGTTGTATTTTCGCGACCGGCGCCGTCGGCGCTTCCGCTACCGGTTTGGCGAGGGGCGCTGGGGGTTCCTGTCTGACGGCTACCGGCTCCGGCGGCGATGCGGCGGCCACCGAAGCGGTCTGCGGGGGCTTCGCCACTTCGACCGTGCCAGCCGGCTCCGCATTGACCTGCCCTGCCCCGGCTGGCCGGAACGCGAGCATCCGCAACACGCTCATCTCGAAACCGGCGCGCGTGCTGGGCGCAAGATAAAGATCGCGGCGCCCATTCACCGCCATTTGGTACCACAGCTGCACCACTTCCGGCCGCAAACGCTGGGCGAAATCCTCAACGTCAATACCGTCGGCTTCCACCGACACGCCCGGCACCAGCTGACGCACCTGGATGCGGTGCAATGCTTCGGCCAGGGCTTCCAGCACGCCATTCCAGTCCGGCGAAAATTCGGCAAGCGCAGCCACAATCTGCAGCAGGCGTGCGCCGTCGCCATCGGCCAACGCGGCCAGCATGGCGCCGACCTGGGTACGGTCCACCGTGCCCAACATGGTGCGTACGCCCTCCTCCCGCAGCGCACCGCCATTGTTGCTGCCGGTGTAGGCGATGGCCTGATCCAACAGCGACAGGCCGTCGCGCAGACTGCCGTCGGCGGCCTTGGCGATCTGGCGGATGGCGCTGTCGTCGGCCTGTATTTCCTCGGCGGCCAGGATGCGGGAGATCTGGCCGGAGATCTGGTCTTCGTCCAGGCGCTTCAGGTTGAACTGCAGGCAGCGCGACAGCACCGTAACCGGCAGCTTCTGCGGATCGGTGGTGGCCAGCAGGAACTTCACGTGCCCGGGCGGCTCTTCCAAGGTCTTCAGCAGCGCGTTGAACGCCGCCTTCGAGAGCATGTGCACTTCGTCGATCAGATAGACCTTGAACTTGCCGCGCGAGGGCATGTACTGCGCGTTCTCGATCACCTCGCGCACGTCGTCCACGCCGGTGTTGGAGGCGGCGTCGATCTCCAGCAGGTCCAGGTAGCGGCCCGAATCGATGTCCAGACAGGTCGAGCACTTGCCGCAGGGCTCGGCGCTGGTGCCTTCCTCGCAGTTCAGCGATTTGGCGAAAATGCGCGCGATGGTGGTCTTGCCCACGCCGCGGGTGCCGGTGAACAGGAAGGCGTGATGCACGCGGCCGCTTTCCAGTGCGTTGCTGAGCGCGCGCACCACGTGTTCCTGCCCGACGAGCTCGGCAAAACGCTTGGGGCGCCACTTTCTGGCGAGGACGAGATAGGACATCAGGCAGCCGTTTTCATCTGAATGGCCATTGTGCCGCGCCGAGTGGATCTGTCCAAGGAAAGAATTTCCCGGCCCGTCGCTACGGGACCCGGATAATGAATGGTCAGCGGAATTCCACGTCCAGACAGGCAGGACTCGCAATAAGTCGCGGCGCCAGCTAGAATTCGCGGCCCTGGAAAGCGGCTTTGCCCGCCTTCAGGTCCCGGAGAGGTGTCCGAGCGGTTGAAGGAGCACGCCTGGAAAGTGTGTAAGCGTCTAAACCGCGCTTCGGGGGTTCGAATCCCCCTCTCTCCGCCAGTTTCAAGATGCGGCGCAACGCGCATCAGTCCTATGGTGGCCCTGTCGGCCCCTCGCGACGCTAGGTTGAAAACTCCGCCAGGGCCGGAAGGCAGCAACGGTATTGACTGATGCGGGTGCCGAGGCCAGCCGGCTGGGCCGCCACCTTATAGGCGGCCCTTTTCCGCTTGCTCCGTCCAGATCGCATCGTGAACGGGCATCGTGAACGGAATTACCGATCCGAGCGGCCCGGCACCAATCCCAGCGCGTCCGGTTCCCGGCCCGCGGGCCAGTGGTCTATTACTTTCCAGTCACGGGTATCGATGACCGCGATCCGGTCGCCGCCGCTGATCGCCACGTAGGCGCGCTGCCGGGCGGGATCCACCACCGCGCCGATCGGCATCGCCGTGCCTCCCAGCATGCTCTGGTTGTAGACGACGCCAGGCTCGGTCAGTTCAAGGGTGGCCACGCGCAATTTGCTGCGGGCGTCGAACACCGCCACATTGGCCGCGGTCGCATTGGTCACCAGCGCATGGCGGCCATCGGCGGTGAACACCACCCGAATCGGGAAGCCCTTGCTGCTCATCCTGCGCCTGATCGCCAGGGTGGCCGGATCGTGCACGGTGATGGAGCCCTCCTGCCGATTGGTGACCCATACCTCCTTGCCGTCCGGGCTGACCGCCACGCCTTCGGCGCCCTTGCCGGCGGCGCGCTCCTGAGCCTTGAGTCCGGAGGCCAGGTCGATGCGGCTCAGCGTGCCCGCGTTGATCTTGGTGACGTAGGCGATTTTTGCGTCAGGCGACAGCGCGACCATGTGTCCGGTGCCTGCGCCCACATCGATCACTTTTTCCACCACGCCGCGGCCCACATTCACGATCAGCAGGCTGGCGGAGCCTTCGGTGGTCACCAATGCACGCTCGTCGCCCGGCAGCAGGCGCAGGCCATGCGGCGCGCCGTGTTCGCCCAGGTCGATGCCGCGGGTGGGCTTGCCGCCCACCAGATCCAGCACCGACAGCGTATTGCCCGAGGTCTCGCGGCCATAGTTGCTGACCAGCGCGAAACGGCCGTTGCCGGCTACCGCGATCTCATGCGGCGCCTTGCCGGTGCGGAACTCGCCGATCTTGCGGCCATCGCGCGCGGAAAGCCGCCACACGCTGTCGCCGGATTTGTTGCCGACCAGCAACTCGTCGGCATGGGCCCCGCCAGCCGCCAGCGCCAGGAAGCACACTAGAAAAAAGCAAACGACGGGACGGGCTGCGCCGATCATGCGGTTGGTTTCCGGATCATTCTTTTGCGGTATCGGGCTCGGGATGCAGCCAGCCCGGATCTCCTTCCCGGTAGCGTTCGTGCTTCCAGATCGGAACCCGCGATTTCACCTCATCGATGATATAGCGGCAAGCATCGAATGCCGCGCCGCGGTGCGCCGCGCTGACGCCGACCCATACCGCCAAGTCTCCGATGGCCAGATCGCCGATGCGATGCACGCATCGCGCATCGACGATGGCGAATTTGTCCATCGCCTCCTGCAGCACCCGTTCGCCTTCCTTTTCGGCCAGTGCGAGGTAGGCCTCGTAGCGCAGTCCGTCCACCGCACGGCCGTCGTTGTGGTCGCGCACCCAGCCTTCGAAACTGGCGAAGGCGCCTGCGGTCGGGTGCGAAAGCTGGTCGCGCAGGGGCGCGATCTGGATTGGGACTTCGGAGAGATGGAAACGTTTCATGCCTGCGCACGACTCGAAATCGTCATTAGAGCCGTCATTCCAGCGAAAGCTGGAATGACGACGGACGGGGTATCGGCATGACTTGGCATTGTTACCCCCCCGACACCGGCGGAATGAAGGCGATCTCGCCGCCATCGCGCAACGCATCGCCCCACTTGGCGAATTCGCCGTCGGCCGCCACCCGCAGGCGATTGGCCGGCAAGGCGAATCCGTGGCGCGACTGCAGTTCGGCATACAGGGTCTGCAGGTCCGCCGCGGTCGATTCGATCCGTTCCGAGGCGACACCGCTCGCATCGCGCAAACTGGCGAAATAAAGGACCGTCACCGTCGCCATCAAGCTTCTCCGAAATCGCTTTTGCCGCCGCGCTTGCCCAGCAGCTTGGCCGGACCGATCACGATCCGGTGCGAAAGCGCCTTGCACATGTCGTAGACGGTCAGCGCGGCGACCGTGGCGCCGGTCAGCGCTTCCATTTCCACGCCGGTGCGGTGCATGGTCCTGACCGTGCATTCGATCCTCAGCGCGCTATCGCCGTCCCAGACGATGACGATGCGGCAGCCGTCGATCGGCAACGGATGGCAGAAGGGAATCAGCTCGTGGGTGCGCTTGACCGCCATGGTGCCGGCGATGACGGCGGTATCCACGATGCCGCCCTTGGCGCTGCGCAGCCCGTTGGCGTGCAGCTGCACCGCCACTTCTTTCGGAAACCGCACCCGGCACTCGGCCGTGGCCGCACGCGCGGTCGCCGGCTTGCCGGAGACGTCCACCATGGACGGCAGGCCTGCGGCATCGAGGTGGGTCAGGACTTTCTTGCGCGCCGCCATTCAACCACCGATCAGGAACATTTCGACATGCCGGCCTTTGCCGGCCTCGCGTTCGCCGCGCAACTCGCTGTAGCGATCCGCGCGCCGCGACCAGAGCCCCGCCAGATGGTCGGCGAATGCCGCTTCGCCCTGCGCAAGCGCACCGCGAAGATCGGCTCCCTCGGATGCGAACAGGCAGGTGTACAGCTGTCCGTCCGCCGAAACGCGTGCGCGGTGGCAATCGCCGCAGAAGGTTTCGCTGACCGAACTGACGAATCCGATTTCGCCCGCACCATCCTGGAAACGGTAACGCTTGGCCACTTCGCCGCGATAGTTGGCATCGAGCGGGATGATCGGCCAGCATGCGGCGATGCGATCACGCAGTTCGGCCGAAGCCACCACCTGCGCGCGCTGCCAACCGTTGCAGGTGCCCACATCCATGTATTCGATGAAACGCAGCACGTGGCCGCTGCCGCGGAAGTGTTCCACCAGCGGCAGCACCTGGTTTTCGTTGACGCCGCGCTGGACCACGCAATTGATCTTCAGAGAACCGAACCCCGCCCGTGTTGCGGCGTCGATGCCGGCCATCACCGCGGACGCTTCGCCGCGGCCGCCGGACATTTCGCGGAACAGGTCCGCATCCAGTGCATCCAGGCTGACCGTCAGCCGACGCAGGCCGGCGCGGTGCAGCGCATGTGCTTGCGCGGCCAGCAACGAACCATTGGTGGTGAGGGCCAGATCCTCGATTCCCGGAACGACGGAAAGGCGGGCGATCAACTCCGGCAATCGCTTGCGCAGCAGCGGTTCTCCCCCGGTCAGGCGCAATTTGTTGACGCCGATGCGCGCGAATCCGCGTACCAGGGTTTCGATTTCGTCGAACGACAGGCGCGACGCCGAATCCAGGCCATAGTCGTCCGGCACCTGATCGGCAGGCATGCAGTAACCGCAGCGGAAATTGCAGGCCTCGATCACCGACAAACGCAGGTCGCGCAACGGCCGGCCGCGCCTGTCCAAAGGCATGTTCAAAGGCATGCCCTGCGGCCAGGCCGGAGATTGCGGAACTGCACTCATGATCAGGGGCCACTCATGATCAAGCGATGGGGGCGACAGTGGTCTCGTGCAAGGCTACCACTTCGCCCTTCCTGGCTACCCGATAACCGCGCGCCTCCAGGGCGCGCCCGTCCTCGGCGCTGGCGTAGTGGTAAAGCAGGCAGCGCTGCAGCAGCTCGGGCGGGTATTCGCGCTCCAGATCGTCGATGCCGCTGTGAGAGGGATTGCCGTGCAGGCCGCAATCGTGGGCGACGCATTCGCCGGCGTCGGCGAATTTGGCCAGCGTTTCGGGGATCGGCCTCGTATCGCCGGTCCAGACCAGGCTGCCGCGCAGGCGCAGGCCGTAGGCGGTTTCGGGCCAGTGATGGCGGGCTGGAAACACTTCCAGTTGCACGCCGTCGTGCCAGAACGATGTACCGACCGGTATCACCTGGAACGCATCCCAGAAGTTGACGCCGCCCTCGGCCAGCGCGTTGGGATAGCTGCCCACACGCTGATGCAGCAGCGGCACGACCGGGGCCGGAACGTAGAGCTTCACTTTCCCGCGACGCTCCGGGTCGAACCAGGCGGCCACGAACAGCCGTTCGAAGCCGCCCACGTGGTCCAGATGCGTATGGGTGACGAACAAGGCTTGCGGCAAGGCACCGTAATGCGCCAGATAAGCCGACAGGCCCTCCGCTCCGCAATCGATGGTCAGCCACGGCAAGCCGTCGCGCTCGATGGTCGCGTTGGCCGAGCCCAGCTCCACCGCCGCCGCGCTGCCCACGCCCAGGAACCGCAATGCCCAGCCCATCAGAAACCCCTCTGCCAGGCAATGTCATAGGCGCGGCGCAGGCGGGCGAAGTCCTGCATCACCTCGTCGCGGCTGCGCGTATCGCGAAGTTTCAACAGCGAACGTTGCAATCGCATCAGGTTGTTCTCGCGCCAACGGGTAGCCGGAATACGCAGTGCGCCGCGGTCGAAATCGATCATCCAGCCTTTTCCCTGAGGGTTGAACAACAGGTTGTGCGCGTTGAGGTCGGCGTGGTCGAGCCCGGCACGATGGAAGCGCGCGACCAGCCGGCCCGCCTCTTCCCAAGGCGCATCCTTGCCGGCGACCTGGGCGCGGTCTGCGAGGGTACGCACATCGGGCAGGCGTTCGATCAGGATCGCAGCGCGATAGGTCATGCCGTTGCGCACATAACTGGCGGCGATGGGGCGCGGCACCGGCAAGCCCTTGGCCAGCAGGACGCGGGTCAGGCGGAATTCTTCGAAACTGCGGGTGCGGTTGGCGCCGTGCCACAAGTACTGGTCGCGGCTGACGCGTGCGGCCAGGCCGCCGCGCAGGTACAGGCGCAACAGGCTGGGGCCGAACGGCGCGTCGATGAACCAGGCCCCGCCGCGACCGCCGCTATCGACCGGCCGGGCCCGTTCGGCCCACTTCGCCGGCAGGAACCATTCCGGATCCGCTTGCCGTAGCTGTTTGCTGTCGAACAGAATCGCTCCCAATCCGCTACCTTCGCGGAACGGGGTCATGGATTCCGTTGCGTCAAAATCGACCATTCCCTCCGAGTCTAACAATACTTGTCTACCAATCCCTTATCGCTGTGCCTGCTGCGCCTGTCGGCGCTGGGCGATGTGACCCACGTCGTACCTTTGGTCCGCACGTTGCAAAGCGCATGGCCGCAATCGCAGCTGCACTGGATCATCGACAAGGGCGGCCAGAAGCTGCTGGAAGGCCTGGACGGGGTGATTTTCCATGCCTACGACAAGCGCTCCGGACTGGCGGGCATGCGCGAATTGCGCAAGCAGTTGCCGGCGGAGGGTTTCGATGCGCTGCTGCAGATGCAGGTGGCCTTGCGCGCCAACGTGCTGTCGGCCTTCGTTCCCGCCAGGCGCCGCATCGGCTACGACCGCGCCCGCGCCAAGGACCTGCATGGCCTCTTCATCAACGAACGCATCCCCGACCGTCCCGGCATCCATGTGCTGGACGCCATCGGCAGTTTCTGCGAGCCGCTGGGTCTGAAGCAGACCGAAGTCGTGTGGAACCTACCGGTACCCGAGGACGCGCGCGAATGGGCCAGGGCGCAGTGGGCCGATGATGATCGAACGCCGACCTTGATGATCTCGCCCTGCTCCAGCCACACGCGCCGCAACTGGTACCCGGACCGCTATGCCGCCGTCGCCGACCATGCCGCGGCCCAGGGCTGGCGCATCGTCCTGTGCGGCGGCCGCAGCGAGCTGGAACGCAGCACTACCGACGCGATCGTCGCGGCGATGAAGGCTACCGCGCTGGACCTCGTCGGCAAGGACACGTTGAAGCAGCTGCCCGCCCTGCTGGAGCGCGCCGACCTGGTGATGACGCCGGACTCCGGCCCGATGCACATCGCCAATGCGATGGGCGCGAAGGTGCTGGGCCTGCACGCCGCCAGCAATCCGCTGCGCAGCGGGCCGTACTCGGATGTGCGCTATTGCGTGGACAAGTACGATGCGGCCGCGCGCAAGTTCCTGGGCAAACCTGCGTCGGAACTCAAATGGGGAAGCAAGATCGAGTTCGACGAGGTGATGGCGTTGATCGGCGTGGACGACGCGATCGCGGCGTTCGAGCGTTATCGCGCGGACCGGCTTCCCGCCTAGGGAAGGGATCGGCGCAACGATCAGGGATTGGAAGCGGCCCGGTAATCCTGGTAGGACTTCTCTTCCACATAGCTGGAACCCAGCGCCAGGTTGATGTCCTTCTTGATCCGCGCGCGGTCGTCGTTCTCGAAATACACCGCGCGCGCCAAGCGGATGAATTCGGCGTCGAATTCCTGCGCTTTTTCCTTGATGCGGATGTCGTCCTCGATCACCCACAGGCGTTCGTTGACCGCCTTCAGCTGCGCACGCAGATCGACGATATTCTGGCCGGCGGCCGGATGCGCCATCCAGGTGTTCTCCAGCGCGGAGAGCTCGTTGCGCACGTTGGCCAGTTTGGTTTCGTCGCTCATCCGCTCGGATTTGATCTGCAGGATGGCGATCTTGTCGAGCAGCTCGCCGAAGGAAACGGGGACTTGGATCTCTGACATGGCATCGGCTCTGATTGCGGGACCGGGAAGTGTAAGGGAACGGGCGTTGGCGGTCTGTTGCCGCCACATGCAAAAGCCCCCTTGTGGGTGGCCTTTGGCGCATCTGGCGAAGAGGCAGGGATGCATTCGGCTCATCCATGTGCCTCACCCCTTCGGGGCGGCTGCGCCGTGCAGAACGGCGATCCTGCCGTTCTGTCGAACAGGCTTCTCCTCAAACTGCTCCCTCTCCGCCAGATACGCAAAAGCCCCCTTGCGGGGGCCTTTGGCATGCCTGGCGGAGAGGGAGGGATTCGAACCCTCGGTACGCTTACACGTACGCCTGATTTCGAGTCAGGTACATTCGACCACTCTGCCACCTCTCCGGTCGCCCCGCCCATACCGGCCGGGGCCGTGCATGATACGGGGCGGACCATCCCGGGACAAGCGCGATGGCCATGTTCGCCGGCTTTCGCGCTGTCGCTGAACCCTCGCAGCCCCGCGGTCCCGCAAAACCTTGCCGCTTGTCCGTTTCCCCGCGATCATGCCGTTCAAGCCGATAGGGATAATCGGATTCAGACCAACAGGGCGCCATGATCGAATTCGGACACCTTACCCACGTTGGGCTCCGCCGCGACTTGAACGAAGACACCTATTACGGCGACAGCGAACTGGGGCTGTGGCTGGTGGCCGACGGCATGGGCGGACACGCCTGCGGCGAAGTCGCCAGCGCCTTGGCCCGCGAAACCATCGTGCGCGAGATCCGCGACGGCACCCCGCTGGCCCAGGCCATCCGCATCGCCGACGAAGAGATCATCCGCACCTCCAAGCGCCGCAACGACACCCTGCCGATGGGCACCACGGTGGTGGCGGTGCGCGTGCACGGCAACCGCTTCGAAGTGGCCTGGGTGGGCGACAGCCGGGCCTACCTGTGGCGCGACGGCAACCTGGCCCAGCTCAGCCAGGACCACAGCTACGTGCAGGAACTGATCGTGCAGGGCTCCCTGACCAGCGAGCAAGCGCGCTCCCATCCGCACCGCAATGTGGTCACCCAGGCCCTGGGAGTGACCGACCCCAATCATCTGAACGTGGAAACCATGACCGGGGAACTGAAACCCGGCATGCAGCTGCTGCTCTGCAGCGACGGCCTGACCGAGGAAGTGGACGACAAGGGCATCGCCAACACCTTGCGCCACAACGATTGCAGCGCGCAGGAATGCGTGGATACGCTGATCGCCGCGGCACTGGACGGCGGCGGATCCGACAACGTCACCGCGATCCTGGTCCGCTGCCACTGACAGCCCTGTAGGAGCTGCGTAAGCTGCGACCGGAGATCGTCCGGACACGTGAGGTTTTCCGCAGGTTCGGTTGCCGTGGTCGCAGCTTACGCAGCTCCTACAAGGGGACGACGTCCCACAGGCATTTATCGCCCGATTTCTTGCGCAGCACGGCCAGGCGCGATTCGTGGGCGGCCAGCTCGATTTCGCTGACCAGCACGCGCGGCCGCGTTCCCTCCGCCGGCAAGACGAACACCGGTGCAGCCGTCGTCTGTTGTGAAGACTCGTCGCCGCCGAAGCCGATCTCGCTTTGCCCCGCGGTCAGGTGCAGGTACACCTCACACAACAACTGCGCGTCCAGCAGCGCGCCATGCAACTGGCGGTGGGTGTTGTCCACACCCAGGCGTTTGCAAAGCGCGTCCAGCGAATTGCGCTGGCCGGGGAAGCGCTGCCGCGCCATCAGCAGCGAATCCTCCACCTGCACGCGGTCGCGCATGCGTCCGTAGCGCTCGCCCAGCAGCGACAGCTCGTTGTCCAGGAAGCCGATGTCGAAGGCGGCGTTGTGGATGATCAGCTCGGCGCCGTCGATGAACTGCAGGAAGCCGTCGGCGATGTCGGCGAACACGGGCTTGTCGGCCAGGAATTCCAGGCTCAGCCCGGTCACTTCGGCCGCGCCCTGCTCGAATTCGCGCTGGGGGTTGATGTACTGATGGTAGGTATTGCCGGTAGGCCGGCGCTCCATCAGTTCCACGCAGCCGATCTCCACCACGCGGTTGCCCTTCTTCCATTCAAGGCCGGTGGTTTCGGTATCCAGGATGATTTGGCGCATGCGGCAGCTTACCTCGAGGGCCCGGATGCGAACAGCTTGAGCGTGACGTCGTCCGGTGTTAGCTGGACCATTTTCTCGAAGCGGAAATCGAGTTTTTCAAGCACCCGGATCGAACCGGCGTTGCGCGGATCGACGATGGCGACAATCCGTTCCAACCCCAGCCGTTCGCGTGCGTCGGCCAGAACCGCCGCACCTGCTTCCACCGCATATCCGTGTCCGCAGAATTCCGGCAGCAAGGCGTATCCCAGATCCACGTCGTCCAAGGTGGGGCGGTTGACCAGACCGCACATGCCCACGGTCTGCCCTCCTTGTCTGGTCTGCACGCGGTACAGGCCGAAGCCGTTGGCGCGGTAGCTGGTCATCGGCCCTTTCACGATGTAGCCGCGCGCATCCTCGAGGTTGCGCACGCCGCGGTCGCCGATGTTTTCGAGAAAGCTGGGCTCGTTGAGCAGCCGATGGACGAAGGCGATGTCTTCCTGCGATTGGTCGGAGAGTTCATGCAGTTGCAGGCGTTCGGTCTGGAGGATCGCTTCGCTCATCTCAGCCCACCGACGCGAGATCGCGGAATTTGATCGCCTCGTTGCGCGCCAGCACGTCCACGCGTTCGTTGTCCGGGTCGCCGGAGTGGCCTTTCACCCAGCGCCATTCGATGGTGTGACGCTGGGTGGCGGCGTGCAGGCGTTCCCAGAGGTCGCGGTTCTTGACCGGATCGCCGCCGGCGGTTTTCCAGTTGCGTCGCACCCAGTTGGCCATCCATTCGGTAATGCCCTGGCGTACGTACTGCGAATCGGTCTGCAAGGTGATCCGGCAAGGCTCGCTCAGCGCTTCCAAGGCCATGATCGCGGCCATCAGTTCCATGCGATTGTTGGTGGTCAGGGCTTCGCCGCCGGCCAGCTCTCGTTCGCGTCCCTGGTAACGCAAGACCGCGCCCCAGCCGCCGGGACCGGGATTGCCAAGGCAGGAGCCGTCGGTATGTACTTCCACTTCTTTCATTGCTGACCTTTTTGAGAGAGACGCTTGCGTCATGCGGGTGCGGCGCCGGCCCGCCACTGGCGGGAGACCGGCGCGGGGGGAATCAGGGAGGCGGTGCGCTTTTCCGCTTCCAGCAAACAGACCGCGCGCAGCCGGCCGGGGGCCCGCACCTGCGATCCGGCCGCCATGCGCCAGAGCGGGCCCAGATAACTCACTTCGGCGCCGCAGGGCTGCAGGCCGAGCTGGCGCAAGCGACGGCGCCAGTCCTGCACGTCGCGCGCCTGCAGGCCGCTGCTGCGCCAGCGAGCGCGATAGGGGCTCCACGGGTTGAGCACGAACAGCCACAACCGCCCGCCGGGCGCCAGAACACGCGCGCCTTCTTCCAGCAGCCCTTCCCTGCCGTCGTCCAGCACGTGCTGCAGGATCAGGTTGCCGATCGACTCGTTGGGCAGTGGCAGCGGCAGCCCGCATTGCAGGGTGCCGGCGTAGCGCTCGCCCCGGGGATGCAGCAACAGGCTGCGGGGCGGCAATCCGGTCTCATCCGGCGCTGCGGCAGGCGCCAGAGGCGGCACCCAGAGCCAGGGTTGCTGGGCGGGCCGCGAAATCAGGGCGCCCCGGATCACCTTCTGTTCCGCCTCCAGCAAGGGCCGACCCCTTACCGTGTCGAACCAGGCCAGGGCATCGGGTTGACGGCTGATCTGCAGGACAGGCATGTTCGGAATTGTAGAGGACCGCTCAACCGGCCGTCCCTTCGAAGTTGAATCCGCCTCCTCTACCGCTGGTGACCAATGCGTCTGACCGCTCTGCCCGCCTTCGAAGACAACTACATCTGGGCCCTGGTGGACGACGACGGCAATGCCGTGATCGTGGACCCCGGCGATGCGGCTCCCGTGCTGGCCGCCAGCGAACTGGGCATGTGGCCCGCCGGCGTGCTGGTCACCCATCACCACCCCGACCATGCCGGCGGCCTGGCCGCCCTGCGCGAACGCTGGCCTACCCTGCCGGTGTTCGCGCCCGAGGACGCGCGGATTCCGCTCGCCAGCGAACGGGTCGGCGAAGGCTCCCGGTTCCGCCTGAATGGCTGGGAATTCGATGTGCTGGCCGTGCCGGGCCATACCCTGAGCCATATCGCTTTCCACGGCGGCAATGGCCACCTGTTCTGCGGGGACACCCTGTTCAGCATGGGCTGCGGGCGCCTGTTCGAAGGCACTCCGTCGCAAATGCTGGCCTCACTGGATCGCCTGGCGAGCTTGCCCGGCGACACAGCCGTGTGTTGCGGCCACGAGTACACTCTGGCCAACGCAGCCTTCGCCCGGGCCGTGGACCCCGCCAACGACGCTTTGCGTCGCCGTACCGAGGAAGCCCAAGCCATGCGCCACGCCGGACGCCCCACCCTGCCCTCTGCCTTGAGCGTGGAACTGGACACCAACCCTTTCCTGCGCGTGGATGCGCCCGCGGTCCGCGAGGCGATCGCGCGCCGGCTGGGACGCGCGCCTGCCGACCGGGTGGAAGCCTTCGCCGAGCTGCGGCGCTGGAAGGACGGTTTCCGCGCATGAGGCTGCGTGGTTGTCGCGCGTGGTCCTTGCTGTGCGCGCTGGGAATTTCCGCTGCGTTGCAGGCGGCCGAACCGGGGGACGAACAGGCAGGCAAAAGCCCCGGCGCCGATTCCGGCAACTCCAGTCTGGTCCTGGCCGCAAGCGCGTCGGCTGCCGACGGCCCCCCGCTCGAACTCGAATCGGTACCTGTCTCCAGACAGCGCAACGGACGCGAGATCTACGAAAGTTTCCGCGCCGGCCTGGCCGACCCCACTTGCGACGCCGCCGCCACCAGCGCGCGCTGGAAGAAGCATTTCGGTCACGCCCCCGGGCAACTGGCGCGGGGCAACGACGACCTGCTGCCGCTGTTCGGCTACGTGGTCGATTCGCTGCGCCAAGCCGACCTGCCTACCGAATTCGCCCTGATTCCCTTCGTCGAAAGCGGCTACAAGCCCGGCGCGCGCAGCGCCAGCGGCCCGGCCGGACTGTGGCAATTCATCGGCATCACCGCCCGCAACCATGGCGTCGCCATGCGCAGCGGCTACGACGGGCGCCTGTCGCCGGTGGATTCCACCCAGGCCGCCGTGCGTTACCTCAAGACCCTGCATGGGATGTTCGGCGGCGACTGGCGGCTGGCGGTGATGGGCTACAACGCAGGCGAGTACCGCATCCTGCAATCGATGCGCCGCGCCGGCATGAACGCCCAGAACGCCAAGCCCGCGCAGTTGCCCGGATTGTCGGGCATCACCTACGCGTACGTGGAAAAGCTCCATGCCCTGGCCTGCATCTTCCAGCAGGCCGACGACCGCGAGGAATGGCTGCGGACCTTGGACCGCGATGTCCCGCGCCTGGCTTCGCAAACGCTGCCGGGAGATGTCGCCAGCCTGGACGAGTGGTCCAAGCAGCAGGGCCACGACAGCGCGCTGTTGCGGCGGCTCAACCCCGCGCTCGTCGCCGGCCTGTCGCGCGGCGGCAAACCCATGCGGGTGCTCGCGCCCTCCAGCGCAGGAACAGCGGCCGTCGCTGCCGAGCGCGTGCTGGGCCCTCCCGCCCTTCCGGCCCCGACGCAATCCAAACCCTCCTCTCGGGCCACGGCTTCCAAACAGTCCGCACCTGCCGGTTCACACACCGTACGGCGCGGTGAATCGGCCTGGACCATCGCGCGCCGCTACGGCCTGCCGCCGCAGCAATTGCTGGCCCGCAACGGCCTGGCCAGCACCGCAGTGCTGCAACCGGGCATGGTCCTGAAACTGGAAGGCGACGACGGCGACAAATGAGCCGATCGCCAGCGCGGAAAAGTCCGTCGGCAAAAAGTGGCAAAATAGAGCCATTGCTCAATCGACGAGAAAATCCATGGGTTTCCTGCAAGGCAAGCGCGCACTCATCACCGGCATCGCCAGCGAACGCTCCATCGCTTCGGGTATCGCCGAAGCCATGCACCGGGAAGGCGCGGAACTGGCCTTCACCTATCAGAACGACCGGCTGAAATCGCGCGTCGAAAAAGCGGCCGCCGAATACGGCAGCGACATTGTGCTCCCCCTGGACGTCACCGACGATGCGCAGATCGCCGCGTGCTTCGAACAGCTGGGAAAGCGCTGGGACGGTTTCGACATCCTGGTGCACGCCATCGCTTTCGCCCCGCGCGAGGCCATCACCGGCGGTTTCCTGGACGGCCTGACCCGCGAGAACTTCGCCCTGGCCCACGACATCTCGGCCTATTCGCTGGCGGCGCTGGCCAAGGCCGCGCGCCCCGCCATGCAGGGACGCAACGGCGCTGTCCTGACCCTCAGTTATCTCGGCGCCGAGCGTGCGTTGCAAAACTACAACGTCATGGGCGTGGCCAAGGCCAGCCTGGAAGCGACGGTGCGCTACCTGGCGCTGAACCTGGGCCCGGAAGGCATCCGCGTCAATGCGATCTCCGCCGGTCCCATCAAGACCCTGGCGGCGGCCGGCATCGGCGGATTCCGCAACATCCTGGGGCACGTGGAAGCCTATTCGCCGCTGCGCCGCACCGTCACCATCGAAGACGTCGGCAATGTGGGCGCCTTCCTGTGCTCGGATCTGGCCGCAGGCGTCACCGGCGAAGTGACCTATGTCGATGCCGGCTACAACATCCTGGGCATGAC
The DNA here is from genome assembly GCF_900104085.1 of Pseudoxanthomonas sp. CF125. Classification (GTDB taxonomy): domain Bacteria; phylum Pseudomonadota; class Gammaproteobacteria; order Xanthomonadales; family Xanthomonadaceae; genus Pseudoxanthomonas_A. The sequence goes on along the minus strand of NZ_FNLD01000001.1, from coordinate 99,391 downwards.
CGGTATCGGCGAAGAGTAATCAGGTAGGTCGGGGCTACGCCCCCGACGCGCGCGATGTACGAGCATGCGGTGACCTAGCCAAGTTCAATTAACGCGCATAAAAAAAGCCCGGCAACGCCGGGCTTTTTCACGGCCGCTGTCGAGGACTTCAGAGCTTGTCTTCGCGGCGGGTGATCTTGTACTGCTTGCGCAGCGCGCCCACGTACGAAGCGACATCGCCGGCGGCGCCCATCTGCGCCACCTGCTGCTGCAACTGCATGCGCTGTTCCGGGGTGATCTTGGTCAGGTCGCCTTCGGTGACCTTGTTGACCACGAAGACCACATAGTTCCCGTCCTCCATCCGCGCCTTTCCAACCGATGCCTTGCCCGCGGCCGGCTTCTGCGTTGCGAAGATGGCCGCATTGATTTCCGGCGACGGCATCGGCGCGCCGCGCGGGATGCCAGGCAGCTCGCCGGTCTGCAGCTTGTCGGCCGCGGCGATGGCCTGCAGGGTTTCGCCCTTGGCGATGCGGGCCAGAATCGCGTCCGCGGCTTTTTCCGCCGCCTTGGCCGCGCGGTCGGTGCGGATCGCGGCGATGACGGCATCGCGGACCTGCGCGATCGGCTGGGCCTGCTCCGGCGTGTGCTGCAACACGCGGATGAAGACCGCGTGCTTCGGACCGATCTCGATCGGATCGCTCACCGTGCCGTCCTGCACCAGCGAATCGGAGAACGCCGCACGCAACACCGCCGGATTGGCGGCGATGCCCGAGGCGGTCGCACGCGAGAACGGACCGATCCGCTGCACTGGCAACCCCACCGCCTTGGCCGCCGGCGCCAGCGAAGTGGGATTCTTCAATACTTCGTTGACCACGCGCCCTGCCAGATCGTTATAGGCGCGCTCGCCTTCCGAATCGGCCTGCTCGCGGGCCAGCACATCGCGCACTTCCTCGAACGATTTGCCCTGGCCGGGCTTGATCTCGCGCAATTGCAGGACGTGGTATCCGAACTCGGTCTTGATCGGGCCGGAGATTTCGCCGGGCTGCATGCTGAACATCGCATCTTCGAACGGCTTGGTCATGGTGCCGTCGCGAGCCACCCACGGCAATTCTCCGCCGTTGTTCTTGGAGCCGTCGTCTTGCGAATTGGCTTTGGCCAGCGCCGCGAAATCCGCGCCGGGCTGCTTCGCCTGCGCCGCCAGCGCGGCGGCTTTCTGTTCCGCGGCCTTCTGTGCGGCGGCATTCGCGTCCGCCGGCACCATGATCAGGATGTGCGAAGCCAGGCGCTGTTCGGCGCTCATGAAACGCGACTTCTCCTGCTCATAGCGCTTGCGCAGCGCCGCTTCGTCCACCGGTGCGGTGGTCGGCGACAGCGTCGCCGCATCCACATCCACGTATTCCAGGCTTACCGATTCGCCCTGCTTGTAGTCGGCCGGGTGCGCTTCGTACCAGGCCTTGATTTGCGCATCGGTGACCGCAGCGGTGTCGGCGCCGATCTCGGGCGCCTTCAACGCGGCGATGGTGACGTCGCGGGTTTCGCCCAGCAATTTGATCAGGCGGTCCATTTCCTTGCCGGTGACGAATCCGGATTCGGCGATCCCCTGCGGAATCAACGCCAATTGCAGATTGTCGCGTTGTTCGCTTTCGAACTTGGCTGCAGTCATTCCCCGACCGCTCAGGAAAGCAGCGTAACTTGCCTGGTCGTACTTGCCACCGACCTGGAAAGCCTCGGTGATCGTCTTGCGCACGGCGTCGTCGCTGACCGCAATACCGGAACGCTTGGCGTTGAGCTGCATGACCTTCCGGTCGATCAGCTGATCCAATACCAGCAACTTGTTTTCCTGGGTCTCGAATTCGCGCGCGTCGAAGTTTTCGCCCATCGCCTCCCGCTGCTGCTGCCGCGCCTGCTCGAAACGCGCGCGGAATTCTTCCTGGGTCACTTCTTCGTGCTGCCAGAACATGGAAACCGGCCACCAGGTAGGAGCGGACTTCCACCAAGTGGGCGGCGCTTCGACCTTGGCCACGGCATTGTCGGTGCCGCCGCCCATGTATTCGTTGACGCCCACGAAGGCGAACGGGATGATCAACAGGCCGAGGACGATAGTGGCTATCCAACCGGAGGTCTTGTCGCGAAGTGTCTGCAGCATCGTGGCGTTCGGCCTGATTTCTCGTAAGCCGCGCAGTTTAGCGCGCTTGGAAGGGCCTGTTAACGCCAGGCTCCCCTAATCGCACCGCCCAACGGCATGGATTCAGGCCGAAGCATTCAGGCCGAAACAGAAAAGGCGCCTTTCGGCGCCTTTCTGTTTCAAATATGGCGGAGTGGACGGGACTCGAACCCGCGACCTCCGGCGTGACAGGCCAGCATTCTAACCAACTGAACTACCACTCCGCTTTGAAGAACTCTTGCAGCAACCGGGCAAACCCGGCGACCGCGGTACACCCGAAGGTGGTGGGTGCTGAGGGTTTCGAACCCCCGACCCTCTCCGTGTAAGGGAGACGCTCTACCGCTGAGCTAAGCACCCTAGTGCTAAACCGACACCGAAGCGTCGGCGGCGAGCAGATTAGTTTACGGCATCCTTCAGGGCCTTACCAGCCTTGAACGCAGGATTTTTCGACGCAGCGATGTTGATGGTGTCGCCGGTCTTGGGGTTGCGGCCGGTACGGGCAGCGCGTTCGCGGACCTGGAAGGTGCCGAAACCGACGACGGTGACGCTGTCGCCCTTCTTCAGCGCCTTGGTCACCGAGGAGATGACCGCATCCACCGCACGCGCGGCATCGGCCTTGCTCAGGTCAGCGGACTCAGCGACGTGGTCGATCAATTCTGTTTTGTTCATGTAGTAACTCCCTGTGCGGAATGACCGCGGATTGAGTAATCGGACTTACCCGGACCGATAGTCTGGGGATCGTCCGATCAAGGGTGCCGTGAAGCGCGTCATGAAATCAGGCGCCCGCGGGTGCTTCATTTATACCAGCGGCCGGATACCCACGCAAGGCGAAAAGCCAATAATGGCGCGGGTTTCCCGGGTTTTACCGGTTGTTATTGTCACCGGATTAATGCTTGACATCGGGCTGCGCGGGCGTCTTTCCGGACTCCCGCACGGGCAGCTTCTCGCCGCCACCGGAGGCCGCCGTCGGGGTCAGCGGACGCTCGAGCGCCAGATCCAGCACCTCGTCGATCCAGCGCACCGGCACGATCTTCATGCCCTGGGTGACGTTGGCCGGGATGTCGGCCAGATCCTTGCGGTTCTCCTCCGGAATGATCACGGTGGTGATGCCGCCGCGGATCGCCGCCAGCAGCTTTTCCTTCAGCCCGCCGATCGCCGAGACGCGTCCACGCAGGGTGATCTCGCCGGTCATCGCCACATTGGCGCGCACCGGATTCTTGGTCAGCGTGGAAATCAGCGCCGTGGCCATGGCGATACCCGCGCTGGGGCCGTCCTTGGGCGTGGCGCCGTCGGGCACGTGCAAGTGCACGTCCTGCTTCTGCAGGAAGTCGGTGTCGATACCCAGGCTCTCCGCACGCGAACGCACCACCGACAAAGCGGCCGAAGCGGATTCCTTCATCACATCGCCCAGCTGACCGGTCAGGGTCAGGCCGCCCTTGCCGGGGACCAGGCTGACTTCGATCTGCAGCAAGTCGCCGCCGACCTCGGTCCAGGCCAAACCGGTGACCAGGCCGATCTCGTTCTGTTCCTCGGCGCGGCCGTAATCGAACCGGCGCACGCCCTGGTACTTCTCCAGGTTCTTGGAAGTGACGCTGATCGCGGCCGCTTTCTTCTTGGCGGGTTTGGGACCGGCCAGAGCGATCTCCTTGACCACCTTGCGGCAGATCTTGGCGATCTCGCGCTCCAGGTTGCGCACGCCGGATTCGCGCGTGTAGTAGCGCACGATGTCGCGGATGGCGCTTTCGGCGATCTTCAACTCCTCGGGCTTCAGGCCGTTGGCCTTCAGCTGCTTGGGAATCAGGTAGCGCTCGGCGATGTTGAGCTTTTCTTCCTCGGTATAGCCGGGGATGCGGATCACTTCCATGCGGTCCAGCAGCGGGCCGGGAATGTTGAGCGAATTGGCCGTGGCCACGAACATCACTTCGGACAGATCCAGATCCACTTCCAGGTAGTGGTCGTTGAAAGCGTTGTTCTGCTCCGGATCCAGCACTTCGAGCAGGGCCGAGGACGGATCGCCGCGGAAGTCCATCGACATCTTGTCGATCTCGTCCAGCACGAACAGCGGATTCTTGGTCCCGGTCTTATTGAGGTTCTGTACGATGCGGCCCGGCATGGAACCGACGTAGGTGCGGCGATGGCCACGGATCTCGGCTTCGTCGCGCACGCCGCCCAGCGACATGCGCACGAACTTGCGGTTGGTGGCCTTGGCGATGCTCTGCCCCAGCGAGGTCTTGCCCACGCCCGGCGGGCCGACCAGGCACAGGATCGGGCCGCGCATCTGCTTCACCCGGGTCTGCACCGCCAGATATTCCAGGATGCGTTCCTTCACCTTTTCCAGGCCGTAGTGATCGGCGTCCAAGGTGTCCTGCGCGACCTTCAGATCCTTGCGCACTTTGCTGCGCTTCTTCCACGGCACACCGAGGATCCAGTCCAGGTAGTTGCGCACCACGGCCGCTTCGGCCGACATCGGCGACATCTGCTTGAGCTTGTTGAGCTCGTTCTTGGCCTTGGTCTCCACCACTTTGGGCATGCCGGCTTCGGCGACCTTGCGGGCCAGGTCTTCCAGTTCGTTGGGCGCGTCGTCCAGCTCGCCCAATTCCTTCTGGATGGCCTTCATCTGTTCGTTGAGGTAGTACTCGCGCTGGCTCTTCTCCATCTGCGACTTGACCCGGCCGCGGATGCGCTTTTCCAGCTGCTGCACGTCGATCTCGCCGTCCACGAAACCCACCAGCAATTCCAGGCGGTCGCCGACCTCTATGGTTTCCAGCAGGCGCTGCTTGTCGCTCAGGCGCACGCCCAGGTGCGCGGCGATGGTGTCTGCCAGGCGGCTGGGTTCGTCGATGCCGGCCAGCGTCTGCAGCAGCTCGGGCGGCAGCTTGCGGTTGGTCTTCACGTATTGCTCGAACAGGCTCATCAGCGAGCGCGCCACCGCTTCCACTTCGCGGCCTTCGCGCAGGTCGCTGGATTCGATTTCCTCGCCGCGGCCGTACAACGAGCCGTCGCGTTCGCCGACATCGGTGACGTTCACCCGCGCCGTGCCTTCCACCAGCACCTTGATGGTGCCGTCGGGAAGTTTCAGCAGCTGCAGTACCTGGGCAAGGGTGCCGATCGAATACATATCGGCGGCCGTCGGGTCGTCGGTCTCGGCGGATTTCTGCGCGAGCAGCAGGATGCGCTTGTCGGCTTCCATCGCCTGCTCCAGCGCGCGCATGGACTTGTCGCGGCCGACGAACAGCGGAATGACCATGTGTGGGAAGACCACGACATCGCGCAGCGGCAACACCGGCAGGTCGAGGATGTGGGAATCGGAACGGGCCATGGGGGCTCCAGCAGAGTGCGGACAAGGCGGTGCAAGGCACCATGGCCCCGTTATGGGGCCATCCGCGAAGGGATGCAAGTGGAACGGGATGAAAGCCTCGGAAAGCCGTTGAGGTTCAACGGCTTGGACGGCTTATTCGGCCGAAGCGACCTTGGGCTGCGCGGGCGTATTCTGGTAGATCAGGTACGGTTCGGACTTGTGCTCGATGACCGATTCGTCCACCACCACCTTGCCGACGTTTTCCAGCGAGGGCAGGTCGTACATGGTGTCCAGCAGCACCGACTCGACGATGGTGCGCAGGCCGCGCGCGCCGGTCTTGCGCTTGAGCGCCTTGCGTGCGATCGCCGACAGCGCGTCGGGACGGAACTCCAGTTCCACGCCTTCCATGTCGAACAGCTTCTTGAACTGCTTGGTGATGGCGTTCTTGGGTTCGGTCAGAATCTTGATCAGGGCCGGCTCGTCCAGCTCCTCCAAAGTCGCGACCACCGGCAGGCGGCCGACGAATTCGGGGATCAGGCCGAACTTGATCAGGTCTTCCGGCTCCACTTCCGACAGCACCTTGCCCATCTCGGCCTTGCGTTCGGAACTCTTGATCTTGGAACCGAAACCGATGCCGCTGGCCTCGGTGGAGCGCTGCTGGATGATCTTGTCCAGACCGGCGAACGCGCCGCCGCAGATGAACAGGATGTTCTTGGTGTCCACCTGCAGGAATTCCTGCTGCGGATGTTTGCGCCCGCCCTGCGGCGGCACGCTGGCCACGGTGCCTTCGATCAGTTTCAGCAGCGCCTGCTGCACGCCTTCGCCGGACACGTCGCGGGTGATCGACGGGTTCTCGCTCTTGCGCGAGATCTTGTCGATTTCATCGATGTAGACGATACCCTGCTGCGCTTTGTCGACGTCGTAGTCGCACTTCTGCAGCAGCTTCTGGATGATGTTCTCCACGTCCTCGCCCACGTAACCGGCTTCGGTCAGCGTGGTGGCATCGGCAATGGTGAACGGCACGTTGAGCAGGCGGGCCAGCGTTTCGGCCAGCAGGGTCTTGCCCGAACCGGTGGGGCCAGCCAGCAAAATATTCGACTTGGCCAGTTCGACCTCGTCGTTCTTGCTGCGGCTCTCGATGCGCTTGTAGTGGTTGTAGACGGCCACGGCCAAGGTGCGCTTGGCGCGCTGCTGGCCGATCACGTACTGGTCCAGGACTTCCAGGATCTCGCGCGGCTTGGGCAGGCTGCTGCGCGCGGACTGGGCCTTTTCCTCGAGTTCCTCGCGGATGATGTCGTTGCACAGCTCCACGCATTCATCGCAGATGAACACGCTCGGGCCCGCGATCAACTTGCGGACTTCGTGCTGGCTTTTGCCGCAGAACGAACAGTAGAGGATCTTGTTGCTGTCGCCGGAACGGCTTTGCCGGTCTTCGCTCATGCTTCGGTTGTCCAGTCACCCGACCCGTCGAGCGGGTGTTCGGTTTGAGAATAGCAGTTCCGGCCGCGCGATGGGCGCGCGGGCCGGAAACAGGTGGAAACGTTATATCCGGGGGCTTTCAGCGGCTCTGTCAATCCGTTCAGCCAGCCTGAATGGAATCTTCCGGGCGGCGCTCCAGGACCTGGTCGACCAATCCGTAGGCCACGGCGTCGGCGGCGCTCTTGAAATTGTCGCGCTCGGTGTCGCGGGCGATGGTTTCCAGCGACTGCCCGGTGTGCTTGGCCATGATCTCGTTCAGGCGGGCGCGCATCGCCAGGATTTCACGGGCCTGGATGTCGATATCGGTGGCCTGGCCCTGGGAGCCGCCGGAGGGCTGGTGGATCATCACGCGGGAGTTGGGCAGCGCGTAACGCTTGCCCGCGGCACCGGCCGACAGCAGCAAAGCACCCATGCTGCAGGCCTGGCCGACGCAGATGGTGCTCACATCGGGCTTGATGTACTGCATGGTGTCGTAGATCGCCATGCCGGCGGTGACCACGCCACCCGGCGAATTGATGTAGAAGCTGATGTCCTTTTCCGGGTTCTCGGCTTCCAGGAACAGCATTTGCGCGACGATCACGTTGGACACGTGGTCGTCCACGCCGCCGACCAGGAAGATCACGCGTTCCTTCAGCAGGCGCGAGTAGATGTCGTAGGCCCGCTCGCCGCGGCTGGTCTGTTCGACCACCATCGGGACCAGGTTCAGGGCTTGGGGCTGGATGAGGCTCATGTGTGGTTTCAACCTGGTTGAGGGCGGGAACGCCCGGATGCGGACATCCGGGCACTGGCTGCGCGATGCTTACTTGCGTACCGCTTACTGGCGGATGGCTTCCTGGAAAGACAGCGCCTGTTCGGTGTGCTGGGCGCGCTCGGCGATCCAGTCGATCACCTGCTCTTCCATCACCCGGTTCTGCAGTCCACTCATCAACTGGGGGTCGTTGCGGTACAACTCAATGACCTGTTCCGGCTCTTCGTAGGTCGAGGCGATCAGACGCAGCGTCTCGTTCAGGCGCTTGGAATCCAGGCGCAGCTGGTTGGTGCGGGCGACCTCGCCCACCAGCAGGCCGACCAGCACGCGCTTGCGGGCGGCGTCCTTGAAGCCTTCGTGGGCGTCGGCCGGGACCTGCACCTGCTGGCCGTTGCGCTGGGCCTGTTCCACGGTCTGCTGGAGCATGGCGCGGGCTTCGTTCTCGACCAGGCGGGGCGGCATTTCCACGTGCGAGTACGCGGCGATCAGCTGCTCGCCCACTTCGCGGCGCAGGCGGGTCATCAGCGCGCCCTTGAGCTCGCGCTCCAGATTGGTGCGGATATCGGAGCGGAACTGCTCCAGATCGCCGCCCTTCACGCCGAAACTCTTGACGAACTCCTTGTCCACTTCCGGCATCACCGATTCGGAAACCTCGGTGACCTTGAGGTAGACCTGGACCTGGCGGCCGGCCAGTTGGGCCACGCGCCAATCGGCCGGGAAATTGACCGTGATGTCCTTTTCCTCGCCCTTGGCCATGCCCACCAGCGCATTCTCGATGTCGCTGTACATCACGCCCGAGCCGATCAGGGTGGCGCCCTTTTCGATGCCCTCGGCCGGCAGACGCTCTTCCCCGGCCTGCGACCAGGTTTCCAGGGCCACGCGGTCGCCCTGCTGGGCGGCGCGCTGCACCGGCTGGAAGGTACGGCGCTGCAGGCGCAGGTTTTCGATCATCTGGTCGATGTCGGCGTCGACGACCTCGGCGGTGTGCCGGGTCACGTTGAGCTTGGCGACGTCGATATCGCCGAAATCGGGCACCACTTCGAAGGTGGCGACCCATTCCAGCTCACCGGCGCCGGCCGGCTCCAGGCGCGGATTGCCGGCCAGCCGCAGCGACTGTTCGCGCACGGCCGAATCGAAGGTTTCGCGCAGAAGGCCGTTCAGCGCCTCGCTGCGGACCTGCTGCCCGTAGCGCTGCTCGATCACTTTCTGCGGCACCTTGCCGGGGCGGAAGCCCTTGATCCGCGCCGTGCGGGCCAGCTCGCGCAGGCGGCCGCCGATATGGGTGTCCAGGCGCTCGGCCGGAAGGGTGAAACTCATGCGGCGCTCGAGGTTGCCGAGCGATTCGACCGAAACTTGCATATCCACTGACTCCTGGGCCACGGAAACGTCCGCGGCACGATGTTGATGATCTGATTGGCCGGTAGCGCAGTCGTGGGACTGGCGCGGAACCGGCGCAACGCAATAGTTTCGCCGATTACGGGTTTGGCTGCCAGCAAAAGGCCGCGGAGGGGGCCTGCTGGGCTGGCGATGCGGCGGTTTTGACCGGACATTTTGGCCCCACGCTCAGGCGGAGCCAGCAAAAAAGCGGCAACTCCGGACATTTGGCCGGGCAAACAGCCCATTGCCAGGCATGGCCACGCGCTGCGGCGCTTGTTCCTGCCGCCGCCGCAAGTTGTCCGGGGCGCGGTGCGAAAGGGGGGACTCGAACCCCCACGGGGGTTACCCGCTGGAACCTAAATCCAGTGCGTCTACCAATTCCGCCACTTTCGCTGGTCCGTCGCCATTGTATCCGCCAGCCCGGCCGGCCACAAAAATAAAGCGCCCGGTGTGACCGAACGCTTCGGATAGCGCCCCCGACGACCCAACCAATGGGCCTGCCATAGCGAGGCTTGTAGACGCATACCGGCGGGGCTAGAGTGCTGACAAATCCAATGGACGGTGACCTCATGCGCGCAGCGATCTTTTGCTTTTTCCTCCTACTGTCGGCCCCCGCCTTGGCGGACACGTATGCCTTCGGCAACCGCCTCGTTGTGTCCGGCGACGGCGCCGGCAAAGTGATGGAAGTCGCCGGGAAGCCCGATCGCATCGTTAATCTGGAAAATGAGCAGGGCGCCGTCTACGGCGAACGGTGGGACTACTACCTCGGGGGCAAGACAGTCTCCATCTATCTGATCGACGGCATCGTCAAGCAAATTACTGAAGCCCGTTGAAGTCCAAGCATGGCAACCAGAGCAATTGTGCCTGATTGTCGTCGCAGCTCTTTTGAAGACCGTTTAGTTGACCGCGCCCCTCGCCCTTCCCGGCCGACCGTGTAACGCACGAAAAAACCATCATGACCTACGCTGGATTAGCCGCGCTACTGCCCAATCCATCGCAACTTACTATTTGTTGATCGAACCTCTATAAAGAACGTTAAAAATCAATGTGGCAATCGCTGCAGTAATCAGTACATACACTAGGTCGGCTGCAACGAATGCTCCGTTCCTAACAACACTGATAACAAGCAGTGAGACAAGGATTAGCAAGAAGAACACAATCGTTCTCTGAAACATGACAAGACCTCGAATTAAGATATAGCTGTGAGGCTCTTGAGCCCCACAGCCATATGTATGAGCGGTGTTTATTCCGTAGCGTCAGCAGCCATACATGTAGCGAATTGACCCACAAAACCGGCCACAGCACCAATTGCAGCTCCCATCAGACCACCCGCTACTGCGCCACCAACTATTCCTGTAACCATTGTGTCTCTAAGAGCGCCTGCAGTGCATTGGGAAGGACCTGGGCCGCTGCCAGTCAATGTTCCGCCCCGACTCAGGTTGGGTACTCCCACACCACCCGCAACACTGAAGATTTCTTGGGTATTTAGGGTTCTCATTATTTTTCTCCATTGAATCTGCGCAAATCCTTTGCGCCAAGGGTCAGAGAGACACCTAATAAACTCTCTACAGCAACATACGTACCGCAGTGCTGTATTTGTTTATAGACCAAAATCGAGAACCAGCGGTTCGCGTTTTACGAACGACCAACCACAAGAGAGGAACACCACCTTGCGGTACACCCACGACCTGCCTGAGATGCCGCCACCACAGTGCAAGCCGGCGGCCCGGGAATGATCACGATGACCACACCGACGCCGACATGGCCGCGCTACTGCCGAAGGTGGAGGCCGACGTGCAGTTAACCCTACGCGGTGTGCGGTTCCGGGTTACCTAGGTGATCGAGAGCGCAGACACGTCCTTTCCGAGCAACTCACTGGGGATCGGCGGACTAGATGCGACCCTGGAGGCCGGCTGCGGGCCCTGTAGATGGCCCTGATAAATGCCGGCGAAACGCCATTATTTTCTCGGCGATTTTCCCGGAAGGCGGATTTCGGACAAAAAAATGGCACTCAGGGAGACCTAAGTGCCTGTTTTTATTGGTGGGCTGTGAAGGATTCGAACCTTCGACCTATTGATTAAGAGTCAACTGCTCTACCAACTGAGCTAACAGCCCTGAAACTGTGGATATTGTAACAAGTCGCAGCGGCGTCAGGAACCCGCTGCGACCTTTTCGATATGGGGTGGAAGACGGGATTTGAACCCGCGACCCCCGGAATCACAATCCGGTGCTCTAACCAACTGAGCTACATCCACCATAAATAACGAACTACCAGTACAACCTACCGCAGTGGCGCGCCCGACAGGACTCGAACCTGTAACCGCCGGCTTAGAAGGCCGGTGCTCTATCCGGTTGAGCTACGGGCGCTCGGTCCGGGATTGTCGCATCCAGCCGGTGGACATCCTATCCATTCGACGGCACCTGAGTGGTCGGGGTAGAGGGATTCGAACCCCCGACCCTCTGGTCCCAAACCAGATGCGCTACCAGACTGCGCTATACCCCGACTCGGGTCCCGCATCGCCGTGCAGGCCAACAAGGCCGCGTATTGTCGGAAGCTGCGCCCCCGCTGTCAAACCGCGGGGCTGGCGAACTTCCCTGATTCCGTAACGGTCATGCGATATCCTCCCAAGCTTGGGGACGCAGGTCCGAAACGAAGGAGCAGGCAAAGATGATACGCAGCGGCAATCCGGCACTGAAAGAATCCACCTTCCTCGATCTGGGCAGCGGCGCGGTAGTCTCGCGCGACGCCGGCGCGATGACCCTGAACGGAACCGTCAACAAGACCGGCATCCTGTTGCTGCTGTCTGTGCTTACGGCCGCTTTTGCGTGGAATCAGATCGAATTCACCGCCGACGGCGCGACCGGCGGCGGCATTTACCTGTGGGGCGGCCTGATCGGCGGTTTCGTGCTGGCCCTGATCACCACCTTCAAGAAGGCCTGGGCCCCGGTCACCGCGCCGATGTATGCGCTGGTGGAAGGCTTGTTCTTGGGCGCCATCTCGGCCATATACAACCAGTGGCACGAGGGCATCGTGCTACAGGCGGTGATGCTGACTATGGGTACCTTGTTCGCCCTGCTGTTCGCCTACCGCAGCGGCCTGATCAAGGCCACAGAGAATTTCAAGCTCGGGGTGGTCGCCGCGACCGGCGGCATCGCCTTGGTCTATCTGGCGACCATTGTGCTGGGCCTCTTCAACATAAATATTCCGATGATCCACGAGTCGGGACTGGTGGGCATCGGCTTCAGCCTGTTCGTGATCGTGATCGCGGCGCTGAACCTGGTGCTGGACTTCGATTTCATCGAAACCGGCGTCGAACAGGGCGCACCGAAGTACATGGAGTGGTACGGCGCATTCGGTCTTATGGTCACCCTGGTGTGGCTGTACATCGAGTTCCTGCGCCTGCTGCAGAAGCTCTATTCGCGCTGAGCCTCCTGTTGCAAGACGATGGAAAAGGGGCGCAATGCGCCCCTTTTCCTTTTAGGCGTCCGCAGCGACGGACGCCTTGCGGCGATGCGGCCACAGCATGAAGGCGATGGTCACGCCGACCAGGAACCAGCAGTAGTGTGCCTTGCCCACCAGCGCCAGCGGCGACAGGCCCGCCAGCGATGCGGCGAGCAGGATCTGCGCACCGTAGGGCAACAGGCTCTGCACGCTGCAGACGAAGATATCCAGCAGGCTCGCTGCGCGCGCAGGCGGCACATCGTGACGTTCGGCGATATCGCGAGCAACGCTGCCGCTGATCAATATGGCTACGGTGTTGTTGGCGGTGAACACGTCGGTGACCGAAGCCAGTGCGGCGATGCTCCACTCGCCCGTCCTGCGGCCATCGCTGCCGCGCGCGATGCGCGAAATGGCCCTGGCCAGCCATGCCAGGCCGCCGCTGGCCTTGATCAGCGCACCCAGGCCACCGATGAACAACGCCAGCAGGGTGATCTCCACCACGCTCTCGAAACCGGCGTAGATGTCGGTGGAGAACGCCGCTATTCCGTAATCGGAACTTGTGGCGTAGCCGAATACTCCGGCGACCACCAGGCCTATGCTCAGTACCAGCAGCACATCCAGTCCGATCACCGCCAATACCAGCACCAGCACATAGGGCAGCACCAGCCACGGCGATGCGGTCTGCGCGGCCTGCGCCGGCGAGGCCTCTCCTGAGAAGGCCAGCACCAGGATGGTCAGCAGCGCCGCCGGCAAGGCGATCTTGAGGTTCTCGCGGAATTTTTCGCGCACACTGCAGCCCTGGGTGCGCGCGGCGGCAATGGCGGTGTCCGAAATCACCGAGAGGTTGTCGCCGAAGGTGGCGCCGCCGATGACCGCGCCGATCACCAGCGCACGGTCCAGCCCCGACGCGTCGGAGATACCCAGGGCGATGGGCGCCACCGCGGCGATGGTGCCCATCGAGGTGCCGATCGCCAGCGACAGGAACCCGGCGATCAGAAACATCCCCGGCAAGATCAACGCCGGCGGCAGCGCACCCACTCCCAGCGAGACCACCGCATCTACCGCGCCGATCTGCTTGGTGACCATGGCGAATGCGCCCGCCAACAAAAAGATCAGGCACATCAGGATGATGTTGGAGTCGCCGATGCCTTCCAGCAGCGTATCGACGGCCTTCACTCCGCGCCGATGCGCGATCCACAACCCCAGCGCCAACGCCGGCAGGATCGCCACCGGCGCGTGCAGTTGGTAGAAGCCCATCGCATCGCCCTGTGCTGTGAAGTACAGGCCCGCGCCGAAGAAGATAAGCAGGAAGACCAGCAGCGGGGTCAGCGCAACAGCGCTGGGACGGACTTGCATAGGATCGCTCGACCTGTTTCGGGGAATGGGATTGTGCGTGGCATCGACCGACGCCAGAAACCCCATGCCTGGGACAGGCGGAAACAAAAACGGGACGCTGAGCGTCCCGTTCGGTCAATCGCACGATGGCGGCGATCAGAGCCGGTTGGCGATCGCCTTGGCGAAGGACATGGTGGTGCCCTCGCCGCCCAGATCCGGGGTCAGCGAATCCTTGGCTTCCAGAGTCGCCACGATCGCGTTGCGCAGGCGTTCGGCATTCTGCGGCTGGCCGATATGGTCGAGCATCTGCGCGGCGCCCAGCAGCAGAGCGCAGGGGTTGGCAATACCTTTGCCGGCGATGTCCGGCGCCGAACCGTGCACCGCTTCGAAAATCGCCGCTTCAGTGCCGATGTTGGCGCCCGGCGCCAGACCCAGGCCACCGACCAGACCGGCGCACAAGTCGGAGATGATGTCGCCGAACAGGTTGGTGGTGACGATGATGTCGAACTGTTCCGGACGCATCACCAGCTGCATGCAGGTGTTGTCCACGATCATCTCATTGCACTGGATCTCGGGATACTGCGCCGCGACTTCGCGCGCCACTTTCAGGAACAGCCCCGAGGTCGATTTCAGGATATTGGCCTTGTGCACCACCGTGACTTTCTTGCGCCCGGTCTTGCGGGCCAGGTCGAAGGCATAGCGCACGATGCGTTCGGAGCCGGTGCGCGTGATCTTCTGAGTCAGCAGCGCGGTTTCGCCGTCTTCCGACACGCTCTGGCCTTCGCCGATATACGCGCCTTCGGTGTTTTCGCGCACCGTGATCAAGTCCACGCCGCTCGGGAACCGCGATTTGGTGTTCGGAAACGATTTGGCCGGACGCACGTTGGCGTACAGATCGAAGCGCTTGCGCAATTCGACGTTGATCGAGCTGAAACCTTCGCCCACCGGCGTGGTCAGCGGGCTCTTCAGAGCGATGCGGTTCTTGCGGATGGAATCCATGGTGGCTTGCGGCAGCAGTTCGCCATGCTTTTCCAGGGCGGCCAGGCCGGCATCGGCATTCTCATAGGCCAGACCGACGTTCATGCTGTCGAGCACGTACAGGGCGGCGTCCATGATTTCCGGGCCGATGCCATCGCCGCGGATGACGGTGATCGTCTGGGTCATTGCGTTGGGGTTCCGAACAAGGGCGAGGGCGCTGCAGGTTGCCCAGCGCAGTCGCGGGAAGAAGGGATGCGCAATTATGCCCGATCGGGGCTTTGGACCCCAAATCGACGTTGGTCTTACTGCTTTTCCTTCTCCCACCGGGAGAAGAGCCTGCCCCGTACGTGATATGGGGGCGGATGAGGGAGCGGACTATCCGATTGCGATACAGGTTCCGTGGGTTGGAATTCTCCCTCCCTCATCCGTCGCTGCGCGCCACCTTCTCCCGATGGGAGAAGGAACAGCCCTTACCCGTGATCGTGGGCGACAGGCGCGGATGCCCCCGCTTCCAGCTGATCCAGGAAATCCACCGCCCTGCGCAGATGCGGAATGACGATGGAACCGCCCACCACCAGCCCGACCGAGAAAGTCTCGAAGAACTCCTCGCGGCTGACCCCGGCGTCCTTGCACTGGGCTACGTGGTAGCTGATGCAGTCATCGCAACGCAGCACCATCGAGGCCACCAGACCCAGCAGTTCCTTGGTCTTCACGTCCAGCGCGCCGGCCTGGTAGGTCTGCGTGTCCAATGCGAAGAAGCGGCGCACGACCTGGTTGGGTTCGGCCAGGATGCGTTCGTTCATGCGCTGGCGGAACTCGGTGAATTCGGCCAAGCGCTCGCCGCCCTGATCCTGCTTGCCGCCGTTCATGCCGGTTCTCCGGCCTGGCCGGCCAGCAGCGGCTCGAGCTTGCCGGCGCGATGCAGGGCGATCATGTCGTCGTAGCCGCCCACGTGGGTCTGGCCGATGAAGATCTGCGGCACACTGGTGCGGTTGGTCTTGGCGATCATTTCCTGGCGCTGGCTGAAATCCAGGTCGATGCGCACCTCGGTCCAGACCTGGCCCTTGCTCTTGAGGAAGTTCTTGGCGGCCACGCAATACGGACAGATGGCACTGGTGTATAGAGTGATTTGCGGCGCGCCGGTTACGGCAGGGCCGGTTGCAGCAGGATCAGTCACGGGAATTCTCGGCAACAATCATGGTCAGAAGACTATGGTGGCATGGCCGGGCGTTACCAGCCCGCAAACTGGAACGCTACGGACCGCTGTGAGTTAACCGCCTATTCACCCGGCTGCGAACCCCGCAGGTCATCCTGCTTCACGACTCAACGGCCTACCTCCTGGAGTAACGCTTGCGCCCTTCCCTGCTCGCCCTCGCTCTGACGCTGGCAATCGCGGCGCCCCTGGTCCGGGCGCAGGACTCGAAGCTTCCGGATATCGGCTCCTCGGCCGGCGAGCTGCTGACCCCGGCGCTTCAGGCCGAGTACGGCGGCATGATGCTGCGCGAGTTGCGCAACTACGGCTACCTGCTGGAAGACCCGCTGTTGAACGAGTGGCTGCAGGACATGGGAGGACGGCTGGGCGCCGACAGCGACCAACCGCGCCAGCCCTTCACTTTTTTCCTGCTCAAGGACCGGCAGATCAATGCGTTCGCCACTCTTGGCGGATACATCGGCGTCAATGCCGGCCTGATCCTGACCGCCGAGCGCGAAGACGAAGTGGCGGCGGTGATTTCCCACGAGATCGCCCACGTCACCCAGCAGCATGTCCTGCGCGGAGTGGAACGCGCGCAACGCGACCAGATCCCTATCCTGCTGGGCATGCTGGGCGCCATCGTGGCGGCCCAGGCGGTAGGCGGAAATTCCAGCAGCGATGCTTCGCAGGCGGCCATCGCCAGCGCCATGGGGCTGATGGCGCAGCGGCAGATCGACTACACCCGCTCCAACGAAGCCGAAGCCGACCGCGTAGGCATCCGCACCCTGTCGCGCGCCGGTTACGACGTCGGCGCCATGGCCGGCTTCTTCGAACGCATGTCCCAGGCCATGCGCGGCAACCGCGGCGGCGACCGCGAGCGCACGCCCGATTATCTGCAGACCCACCCGGTCACCACCACCCGCATCAGCGAAGCCCGCGAACGCGCCGAGCAGATCCTGCGCGAAACCACCATCCCGGTCACCACCACCACTCCGGGCGGTACCCAGTCCGAGCGGATTCCACGCAACCCCTCCTATGCTGCGCCCGGCACTTCCAACCCCCTGCTGCCCAGTTCG
Organism: Pseudoxanthomonas sp. CF125; assembly: GCF_900104085.1. Classification (GTDB taxonomy): domain Bacteria; phylum Pseudomonadota; class Gammaproteobacteria; order Xanthomonadales; family Xanthomonadaceae; genus Pseudoxanthomonas_A. The sequence continues at coordinate 82,323 of NZ_FNLD01000001.1, read as the reverse complement.
CTGCTGATGTCGGTGGGGACTTTTTCCAAGGGCGCCAGCGGCCAGTTCGACTGGGCCCGGGAACGGCTGCGGGTACTCAGCGCGGACACGCCCACCCAGGCTATCGCCGAGTACGAACGCATACGCCAAAGCAGCGGCAAGGGCCTCAGCGACGCGCAGAAGTACGGCCTGGCCCTTGCCCGCCTGCGCGCCAACAGCCCGGCCGTGGCGGTCGGCGAACTGCAGCCGCTGTTGGACAAGAACCCCGGCAATCTCTGGCTGGCGCTGGCACTGGGCCAGGCCGAGTCGCGCAGCGGCAAGGTCGAAGCGGCCAATCAGCGCTTTTCCGCCTTGCTGCGGCAGTCGCCCGACAACCGGGCCATCGCACTGGGCTATGCCCAGGTCTTGAACGAGCAAGGTACCCGCGAATCGGGCCTGCGCGCGCAGGCCGTGCTGCGGCCTCTGCAAGGCAGTTCGGCCGACGACCCGGTGTTCCAGCAGGATCTGGCCCGCGCCAACGAACTGGCCGGCGATCTGACCCGCGCGGGCGAAGCCTACGCCGAAGCTGCGTTCCTGAATGGCCGTCCCGAGCAGGCCCTGGTCCAACTGCAGAACCTGAAGAAGCGCGACGACCTGGATTACTACGCGCGCGCCCGCATCGACGCCCGCATCGCCTCGATCACCCCGCAAGTGCTGGAACTCAGACGCCAGGGCATCCGCGACCCGGACGTGGACCGGCGCTAGGCCCGCCGACATTCCGGAAATACGCCTGCACTGACACCGTCTTGTCACATGACACAGGCCCGGCACAGGCCCCGGCCGCCCGTGCTGTCACCTGATAGTCATAAAAACGTCGTCTACTTGCATGCCATGGCACACAATGCTACGGCAACAGCAGGCAGGACACGACATGCAAAAGCACATCCTCATCGTCGATGACGAGCCGGCCATCCGCGACATGGTTGCGTTCGCCTTGCGCAAGGGAGATTTCGAACCCGTGCACGCCGGCGATGCGCGCGAAGCGCAGACCGCCATCGCCGACCGGGTTCCCGACCTGATCCTGCTGGACTGGATGCTGCCCGGCACCAGCGGCCTGGAACTGGCCCGGCGCTGGCGCAAGGACGCCCTGACCCGCGATGTGCCCATCATCATGCTGACTGCGCGCGGCGAGGAAAACGACCGTGTCGGCGGGCTGGAGGCCGGCGTGGACGACTACGTGGTCAAGCCATTCTCGGCCCGCGAACTGCTGGCCCGCATCCGCGCGGTGATGCGCCGGTCCCGTGAAGACGACGAGGACGGCAGCATCGCCGTGGGCGGCCTGCGCATCGATGGCGCCGCGCACCGCGTGTTCGCCGGCGATTCGCCGGTGCCGATCGGCCCGACCGAATACCGCCTGCTGCATTTCTTCATGACCCACCCCGAACGCGTCTACAGCCGTACCCAGCTGCTGGACCATGTATGGGGCGGCAGCGTGTACGTGGAGGAGCGCACCGTGGACGTGCATATCCGCCGCCTGCGCAAGACGCTGGAGCCGCACGGGGTGGAAAACATGGTGCAGACGGTGCGCGGGTCGGGGTACCGGTTCTCGGCCTCGATCTAGAAGATCGGGATTCGGGATTTGGGATTCGGGATTTGTAAGAACTTGTCACCTAGAGCTATTAGGATCTATTGATTCTCCGCTCTGGCCCGGCTCCTGATTGACGAATCCTCAATCCCGAATCCCGAATCCCAACGACTTATGCCTCAACACATCCGCTCCGCCTGGTTCAAGACCCTCGGCCAACTGGTCGCGGTGCTGGCGGTGGCTGCGCTGGTGGGCTGGTTGCTGGGGCATGTCTGGGCTGTGGTCACTTTCGCCGCATTGGGTGTGGTGGCCTGGCACTACTGGCGGCTGCGCAAGGTTCTGTTGCGGCTGACGGCGCGGCAACGGATGGAACCGGCGCGCGGCGATGGCGTATGGAACGAACTGGACCGCCTGCTCTACCGCGGCCAGTCGGAAATGCGCACCCGCAAACGCAGATTGCTGGACATGCTGCGCGCCTATCGCGCTGCCGCCGCAGCTCTGCCCGATGCAGTGGTGGTGGTGGAACGCAACACCCAGCGCGTGCAATGGTTCAACAAAGCGGCGACCACTCTGCTCGGCCTGCAGCACACCGACATGGGCACGCCCATCGGCGAACGCCTGCAACCGATGTCGCTTTCGCACTGGCTGGCGGCCGGCCGCAACGCCGAACCGATGCTGGATGCCGCATCGCCGGTCGATCCCGAACTCCGCCTCAATCTGCGCCTGATTCCCTATTCGGATCAGTACTGGCTGCTGGTCGCGCGCGATGTCAGCAAGATGCTACGGCTGGAACAAGTGCGTCAGGATTTCGTGGCCAACGTCTCGCACGAATTGCGCACGCCGTTGACCGTGATCCACGGCTATCTGGACATGCTGGACCCGACCGATTTCCCGGAATGGACGCCGATCCTGGCCGAGATGCAGCGGCAGTCGCAACGCATGACCCAGCTCGTGGAGGACCTGCTGACCCTGTCGCGGCTGGAAGCGCAGGACAGCCTGCCCGACGAAAGCGTGGCGATGGCGCCGATGCTGGCTACCCTGAAACGCGAAGCCGAAGCCTTGAGCCTTCACCGGCATACGCTGGTGGTGGTGGACGAAGCCGGGTGCGACCTGTGGGGTTCCAACAAGGAACTGCACAGCGCTTTCTCCAACCTGGTCAGCAATGCGGTGCGCTATACGCCGGTCGGCGGCACCATCACCCTGCGCTTCGCGCGCGAGGCCGACGGCGCGGTGCTGAGCGTGCGCGATACCGGCTACGGCATCCCACAATCGCACCTGCCGCGCATCACCGAGCGCTTCTACCGCGTCTCCACCAGCCGCTCGCGCGAAAGCGGCGGCACCGGCCTGGGCCTGTCGATCGTCAAGCATGTGCTCAACCTGCATCAGGCCAGGCTGGAGATAGCGAGCGAAGTCGGCCAGGGCAGCACTTTCTCCATCCATTTCGGCGCCGAACGGGTGCACCCGCGAGACCCCGCTGCAGCACATCCTCCTTCCCAGAGCCAGATCGCATGACTGCCGCCTACCCCAGCCTGCCCGCCATCGACGCTCCCAGCGAGGGCGATCCGCTGCGCGATCCGTCGCTGTACCTCAATCGCGAGTTGTCGCAGCTGGATTTCAACTTCCGGGTGCTGGCGCAGGCGCTGGATCCGCAAGTGCCGTTGCTGGAGCGGCTGCGTTTTCTGTGCATTTCTTGCACCAACCTGGACGAATTCTTCGAGATCCGCGCCGCCACCGTGCGCCACGCCATGGATTTCGGAGTGCCCGCCGCCGCCGACGGCATGAGCCCGGCGAGCATCCTCAACAAGATCCACGACCGCGCCGCGCAACTGGTCGATGCGCAGTACAAATGCTGGAACGAGGTGATCCGCCCTTCGCTCAACGAAGCCGGCGTGCGCGTGCTGGGGCGCGATTCCTGGAACGCGCGGCAGACGCGCTGGCTGCGCGCCTATTTCCGCGACGAAATCATGCCGGTACTGTCGCCGCTTGGCCTGGATCCGTCGCATCCGTTCCCGAAAATCCTCAACAAGTCGCTGAACATCGTGGTGGTGCTGAAGGGCAAGGATGCGTTCGGACGCGCCGGCCACCTGGCCATCGTGCGTGCGCCGCGTTCGCTGCCCCGTATCATCCATCTGCCGCAACGCGTATCCGGCGGCGAGCACGACTTCGTGCTGCTGTCCTCGGTGCTGTCGGCCTTCGCCGACGAGATGTTCCCGGGCATGGAAGTCAAAGGCGCCTACCAGTTTCGCGTAACCCGCAATTCCGAGCTGGTAGTGGACGAAGCCGAAGTCGAGAACCTGGCGCTGGCCTTGCGCGACGAACTGGTCGGCCGCGGCTACAACCCGGCGGTGCGGCTGGAAATCGCCAAGGACTGCCCCAAGCCGATCATGCGCACGCTGCTGCAGAATTTCGATCTGCCGGAAAATGCGGTCTATCTGATCGACGGGCCGGTCAACCTGAATCGCGTCACCCAAGTCTACGATCTGGTGGCCAGGGCGGAGCTGAAGTACCCCAGCTTCACCCCGCGCACGCTGCGCGGACAGGACGCCATGTTCGAGACCGTCGACGACGGCGATGTGCTGATGCACCACCCCTTCGACGCCTTCACGCCGGTGCTGGAACTGATCCGCCAGTCGGCCACCGACCCCAACGTGCTGGCGATCAAGCAGACGCTGTACCGCACCGGCAAGGATTCGGCCATCGTCGATGCGCTGATCCTAGCCGCGCGCAACGGCAAGGACGTCACCGTGGTGGTGGAACTGCGCGCGCGCTTCGACGAGGACGCCAACCTGGGCGTGGCCGACCGCCTGCAGGAAGCCGGGGTGCAGGTCGTCTACGGCGTGGTCGGCTTCAAGACCCACGGCAAGATGCTGCTCATCGTGCGCCGCGAAGGCCGCAAGCTGCGCCGCTACGTGCACCTGGGCACCGGCAACTACCACAGCGGCACCGCGCGCGCGTACACCGACCTGGGCCTGATCACCGCCGATCCGGATATCGGCAACGACGTGCACCTGCTGTTCCAGCAGCTGTCGGGGCTGGCGCCTTCCACCAAGCTCAAGCGCCTGCTGCAGTCGCCTTTCACCCTGCATACGGGCTTGTTGAAGAAGATCGAGCGCGAAGCCAAGCTCGCGCGCGCCGGCAAAACCGGCCGCATCATCATCAAGATCAACGCCATCAACGAGCCACGCATCATCCGCGCGCTGTACGCCGCTTCGCAGGCCGGGGTCGGCATCGACCTGATCGTGCGCGGCGCCTGCGCGCTGCGTCCGGGCGTACCGGGAGTGTCTGAGAACATCCGCGTGCGCTCCATCGTCGGTCGCTTCCTCGAGCACAGCCGCATCTACTGGTTCGGCAACGACGGCGAACCCGAGCTCTACTGCGCCAGTGCGGACTGGCTGGAGCGCAATCTGCTGCACCGTGTGGAGACCTGCTTCCCGATCCTGGACGAAGACCTGGCCGAGCGCGTGTTCAAGGAAGCTCTGCAGAACTACCTGGACGACAACTGCAACGCCTGGGAACTGGATGCCGACGGCGAATACCACAAGCTGTCGCCCGCCGAAGGCGAGACGCCGCATTCGGCGCAGGCTGCGTTGCTGGCCAAGGTCTGACGTTCCCTCGTGTAGAGCCGGGCTTGCTCGGCCGCTCTTGCTTGAGGATCAAAAACAGCCGAGCAAGCCCGGCTCTACAAAACCTTCCGGGTCCGGTTACCGTTAAACTTGCACCATGCCCTTCCCCGCCTCCGCCGTCTCCCCACCTCTCCAAGACGGCGACCAGCTGGCCGCGGTCGACATCGGCTCCAACAGTTTCCACATGGTCGTGGCGCGTTACACGCTGGGCCAGTTGCGGGTGGTGGACCGCCTGCGCGAAACCGTACGCATGGCCGACGGGCTGGACGGCAAGGGCGGCCTGTCCTCCGCTGCGCGCCAGCGCGGCCTGGAATGCCTGGCGCGTTTCGGACAGCGCATCCGCGATATCCCCTCGCTGCGCGTGCGCGCGCTGGCGACCAACACGGTGCGCCAGCTGTCCTCGCCGCAGAGCTTCCTGATGCCTGCGGAAACCGCGCTGGGCCATGCGATCGAAGTGGTTTCCGGCCGCGAGGAAGCGCGCCTGATCTATCTGGGCGTGGCCCATGCGCAGCCCCCCAAGCCAGGGCAACTGCGGCTGGTGATCGACATCGGCGGCGGCTCCACCGAGTTCATCATCGGCCGCGGCTTCGAACAGATCGAACGCGAGAGTCTGCAAGTCGGTTGCATCGCCAGCACCCGCCGGTTCTTCCCCGGCGGAAAATTGTCCAAGAAACGCTGGAAAGAAGCCTTGACCGAAATCGGCGCTGAATTCCAGCAGTTCGCTGGGCTGTACCGGGCGCTGGGCTGGCAGGAGGCGCTGGGCTCTTCCGGCACCCACAAGGCCATCGGCGAAATCTGCGCGGCGATGAAGCTGACCAAGGGTGCGATCACCGCCGAAGCGCTGCCGCAAGTGCGCGATCGCCTGCTGCAAGCCACCCATATCGACGCCATAGAGTTACCGGGCCTGTCCAACGACCGCCGCCCGATCATCGCCGGCGGCGTGCTGGTGCTCGAGGCGGCCTTCGAGGCCCTGGGGCTGCAACGCCTGATGGTCAGCAAAGCCGCGATGCGTGAAGGCATCCTCTACGACATGCTGGGCCGCGGCAGCGACAACGATCCGCGCGATGCCTCGGTTTCCTCGCTGACCCAGCGCTACGGCATAGACGCGGCGCAGGCGGCGCGCGTGGAAGGCACCGCGATGCGCCTGTTCGAGCAGGTCGCGGAGACCTGGGGCCTGGACGACGACGACGCCAGGCAACTCGGCTGGGCCGCGCGACTGCACGAAATCGGCCTGGCGGTGGCGCACAGCCAGTACCACGTGCATGGCGCCTATCTGATCGAAAACTCGGACATCTCCGGTTTTTCGCGCCAGGAACAGCAGGTGCTGGCCGCGCTGGTGCGCACCCATCGGCGCGGCGTCCCCAAGACGGCTTTCGATGCGTTGCCCGACCGCCTGCTGCTAAGCGCCAAGCGCAAGGCCGCCTTGCTGCGCCTGTCGGTGCTGCTGCACCGCTCGCACGATGCCGAACCCATACCGAAGCTGGAGCTCACCGGCAACGGAGATGCGCTGCAGCTGGTCATTTCGAAGAAATGGATCGAAGCCCGCCCCCTGCTGCGCGCCGATCTGATCAGCGAGCCGGAGGATATGGCCGGCCTGAGCGTGGCGTTCCGTCCTTTCGTCGATTGACGCCATGCAAACCTGTCGCATCCCGCATTCGGATCTCGAAGTTTCCCGCATTGCTTACGGCTGCATGCACCTGAGCCGCGCCTGGGACGACGAGGACATCACCACCGCCGAGATATCCGCCGCGACTGGCGCGATAAACACTGCGGTGGAGCTGGGCATCACCCTGTTCGATCACGCCGACATCTACGCGCGTGGAAAGTCGGAACGCTTGTTCGGCGAAGTATTGCAGCGGACCCCGGGCCTGCGCGATCGCATCGTGCTGCAGTCCAAGTGCGGCATCCGCTTTGCCGGCAACCCGAGTGCAAACAGTCCGGGGCGCTACGATTTCAGCCGCGAGCATCTGTTGCGCTCGGTCGAAGGCTCGCTCCGCCGCCTGAACACCGGACACCTCGACCTTCTGCTGCTGCACCGGCCCGATCCACTCGCCGAACCGGCGGAAGTGGCCGCCGCATTCGACGAGCTGCAGCGCAGCGGAAAGGTGCGCCACTTCGGCATCAGCAATCACAGTGCGTCGCAGATATCGCTGCTGCGCAAGTACGTGGATCAGCCGCTGGTGGCCAACCAGATCGAGTTGAGCCTGCTGCATCACTATCCGATTTCCGAAGGCGTTCTCTTCAACCGGCTCGACGGCATTCATGCGGACACCGCCGGCACTCTGGATTACTGCCGCGAGCACGGCATTCTGGTGCAGGCGTGGGCACCGCTGGCGAGCGGTAAGTTCTCGGCTCCCCTCGCCGGCATGGACGAGCCGATGCGCTCGGCCGCTGCCCTGGTGCAGGAGATGGCTCGGGAAAACAATGTTTCCGCAGAGGCGGTCCTCACTGCCTGGCTGCTGCGCCACCCTGCCGACATCCAGCCTATCGTCGGCACCACAGATCCCGCGCGATTGACGGCCGTCTGCGCCGCGGACGAACTGCGACTTACGCGCGAGGAGTGGTACGCCCTGTTGACCGCCATGCGCGGACAATCCGTGCCGTAGCCCGGAAGCAACGGACGGGACATATCGTCCTGTTGCGGCAAGGCCATGTCATCGCGACGTCATTTTCTTGAAACAACGGCTTCATGGCCGACGCCCAGCATGCGCAAAACGTGGAGTCACGCATGCGCTACGCCATCGTCACCGAAACGTATCCGCCCGAGATCAACGGTGTCGCTCTCACCGTCCAGGGTCTGGAGCAGGGTTTGCGCGCCCGCGGCCATGAAGTGCTGTTGGTCCGTCCACGGCAGCAGGACGAACTCCGCCCCGATTCGGACACCTTGCTGGTGCGCGGCGCCGGTTTGCCGCGCTACCCTGGGCTGAAGTTCGGTTTTCCCGCTACCAAGAGCCTGCTGGAGCTCTGGACCGCCAATCCGCCGGATGCGATCTATGCGGCCACGGAAGGCCCCCTGGGCTGGTCGGCATTGCGGGCGGCGAGAAAGCTCGGCATTCCCGCAGCGACCGGCTTTCACACCCGCTTCGATCAATACATGCGCGACTACGGCATGCCGTTCCTGGAAAGCACCGCGCTGCGCTGGATGCGCCGCTTCCACAATGGCGGCGACGCCACCCTGGTGCCCACCCGCGAGCTGGCGGAGTTTCTGCAGTCGCAGAACTTCAAGCACGCGGTCCGGCTGGCGCGCGCGGTGGACGCAGACCAGTTCGCCCCGGACAAGCGCGACGACGCGCTGCGCCGGTCGTGGGGCGTGGGAGATTCCGGACTGGCCGTGATCTACCTGGGAAGGATCGCACCGGAAAAGAATCTGGAGCTTGCGGTGCGCGCATTCCGCGAACTGCAGCGCAGCCGGCCCGACGCCCGTTTCGTATGGGTAGGCGATGGACCCGCACGGCAAAAACTGGCGCAGGAGCATCCCGACTTCATCTTCTGCGGCCTGCAGCGCGGCGCCGAGGTGGCGCGCCACTTCGCCAGCGCCGATCTGTTCCTGTTCCCCAGCCACAGCGAGACCTTCGGCAACACCACGCTCGAAGCGATGGCCAGCGGTGTTGCGGTAGTGGCGTTCGATTACGGTGCTGCGCGCGAACACGTACACCACGGCATCGATGGCATGGCCGTGGACAACGATGCGGACTTCATCGCCGCTGCGATCAAACTGGCCACCGACGACGCCCTGCGCCAAGCCATGGGCCAGCGCGCGCGGGACTCAATGCAGCGTCTGCATCCGGCACAGGTGGCCGCCGACTTCGATGCCCTGCTCGCCGGTCTGGCGATGGCGAGGAGGCGACATGCGTCCGCTGCCGTTGCGTAAACCCATGCGCTTGCACGATGCAGGCTGGTGCCTGCGTGCCAACCGCCTGTGCGAGGGAACCAGCGTGCGCCGCTTCTTCGCTTCGATCAGCCGGCTGGGAGACGGCGTGTTCTGGTATGTGTTGATGGCCGCGCTGATCGTCTTCGACGGAACGGCGGGGCTGGCCGCCTCGGCGCACTTGGCCATCACCGGCGTCATCGCGCTGGTTCTGTACAAGTTGCTGAAACGGTGGACCCGACGCCCGCGGCCTTTCGCTTCCGATGTGCGCATCCGCGCGTGGGTCGCGCCGCTGGACGAATTCAGTTTTCCGTCCGGTCATACGCTGCACGCGGTGGCCTTCAGCATCGTGGCGATTGCCCACTATCCGGCACTGGCGTTGCTGTTGCTTCCTTTCACGATATGCGTGGCGATTTCACGCGTTGTGCTGGGCCTGCATTACCCCAGCGATGTGTTGGCGGCGTTCGGAATAGGTTCCCTGCTGGCTGCGGTTTCGCTGTGGACGACGCGAGCCATGGGCGACCTGCTTCTCCTGTAGGAGCTGCGTAAGCTGCGACCGATATTTTCGGCGTTCATACGCAGGTTCGGCGTTATGCAGTCGCAGCTTACGCAGCTCCTACACCGCCTTGGACAGCGTTGCGCGCGCGATGCCGGGCGCCAATTGGCCGGTCCAGTCGCTGTCGTTGGCGACTTGCGCGTGAGTGCGACTGGCTTTCAACACTGCGAAATCCAATTCCGCCATCGCCCAGACCTGATCGGCCCGGGTCTGCGCCACGATGCCGTTTGCGGGCAGGCCGACGTCCATCGGGGCGTAGATCGCGGCTTCTCCGGTATTGGTATCCAGCGCAGGGCTCCAGGCAGCTTCTCCGGCGGTCACCGACTGGGCAACGAACATGCGGTTCTCCAATGCCCGTGCCAGGCAACCAATGCGCACACGGCTGGCGCCGGCCTCGGTGTCGGTGCAACTGGGCACCAGCAGCAGGCGCGCGCCGCTTTCGTACTGCGCGCGGACCGGCAATGGGAATTCGGCGTCGTAGCAGACTGAGATGCCCGTACGCACGCCTTGAGCCTCGAAAACTTTCAAAGCATCCCCGGCTTCGATCACACCGATGGATTTCTCGAAACCGGTCAGTTGCAGCTTGTCTTGCCAACCGTGCGCGCCCTCGGGCGTGAACCAGTCGCTACGGTTGCGATAACGGCCATCACCGTGCGCTAGCAGGAAACTTCCGGCGACAAGATACAGACGGTACTCACGCGCCAATCGCGAATACAACTCGATCGACTGCTCTCGGTACTGCTGGATCGCCGACAGCGATGCGATCAGGTCGCCGCTGGTCGCGGCATCGAAGCTGGCGGCCAGTTCCAGCGACAGGTATTCGGGCAACACCGCCACTTCCGCTCCGGCTTGCGCCGCCTCGGCCAGCAACTGCGCCTGCTTGCCGGCGAACTCAGCGAAATCGCGCGGCGCGCCGACCGGATATTTGGCGACAGCGACTTTCATGCGGCCTGCTCCAGTTCGCGCAGCCAGAAGGTAAGCGAATGGTCCACTTCGCCGCGACCCGCTTCCTGCCATGGCAGGCGCATGGTCATGCCTGGCCGACTCTGATAGCCGCGCTTGCTCCAGAACGCATCGTTGGGCCGGTAGTCATCGGGGCGCCGTGCATCCCCGGCGTCTCGATCCACGGAGCAGAACGCCGTCCATTGAAACCGCCCCAGCGCACGCGCATGCGCCTCGCGGCTGTCGAAGAAGGCATGGCCGATGCCGCGCCCGCGATAGGCAGGAAGCAGCACGGATTCGCCGAAATAGAAAACCGACTCGACTGGCATGCCCTGCTCCACGAACGGTTGGCGGAACGCAGGCTCGCTGTCGGCCAGCTGCATCCCCGTAGACGCGCCGACTACTTCGTCGCCGTCCAGGGCCAGGACGAGCAGGCTTTCCTTCGACTGCGCGTAGGCCGCCAGATAATCCCGCTCGGATTCGAAACTGCCTTCGTAGAGATACGGCCATTCGCGGAACACGCTTATGCGCAGGCGCGCCGTATCAGCAAGCCAGGGCAGGATTTCGGGCCCGCGAAAGAGGCCGATGGTGTGCGGAGAGTCCATCCCGGGACTCTACCGCACGCCACCGGCCGGGGCGAGATTCGGGCTAGCCCTTGATGGTGTAAGCGAAGACGCCTTCGCCCAGGCTCTCGTAGCTGGGGTCCGACTCTCGCCCCGGCAGCAAACGGGCGGCCGAGTCGGGAACGAACAGCCCACGCTCTTCGACGAAGAAGCTGTCCATGGTGATGTACAGGCCGTCGGGAGTACGGTAGACCCGCTCCGGCCGCAACTTGCGGATGGCATTAGGCCATCTGCTCGCGGGAATGGGGCCGGAAGCGACGACAGTGTCGTTCAAGGTGGCCCCTTCGGAAGCCAGAGCGTTCAACTCTCGGGGCGCGAGCCTACGATCGCACGCTCCGAGAACCAGCATTAAGAAAAAGGCCACGTATGGGAAAATTTTGTTCACGTGCAAGCTGTTCTCGAAGAAGACATCTCACGGACAAATCTAGTCGCGCCAAACGTAGGCGACTATGCGTTCGTCAGGAATCACTACCAACGATGCCTTGCCGTCCGTTCTGTTGGTGAAGTAGGCGTGCCAAGGTCGGGCGTGGGGTCCATCGGAGCGGTTTGTCCGAACGCCAAACCAGTTGCCGGGAAGCCGTGCCGCACGCCATTCCCGATAGACGAATGGCTCGCGTTGGCGGCCGATACCGTTCCTGGCCCGCGTGGCAGCACTGAGGAAGGCCAGCGGCTCGTCCGCCATCGCCCCGATTATCTCTTCGGACAGGCGAAACAGCACCGCCCCACTAGATCTGCGCCGGAATGGAAACAGCATCGCCGCAAGCCTGCTCTGTTCCGGCGTATCCAGCAGCACGCCGGAGGTCTTGATGACCTCCGGCAGCACCCTTACGGCGCGACGGTGCAATGTCTGCGCATTGACCATCCCGACCTCAGCGCAGCGAGGAACCGAGTTCGTACCAGTCCACCTTGCGCGTGATCCACATGATCGCGGCCAGGATGCCGAACAGCAGCAGCGAACCCATCAGCAAGGCGTTGTCTTCGGAGATCAGCAGGCTGTAGAGCACGCCATAGAGCGCGGTGAGCATCACTGCGAACCCGCTGGCGCGCAGCCAGCTTCTCAGCACTCCCGACAGATAGACGAACTGCAGGCCTATGCAGGCGACCGCCGATATCAGGTAGGCCTTCACGAACTCCAGGTGCTCGGACAGGCTGAGCAGCAACAGGAAGAAAATCGCCAGCGCAAGGCCCACCAGCAAATACTGCAAGGGATGGATGGGCAGGCGCTTGATCAGCTCGAACAGACCGAAGGCCACGAAGGTGAGCACCACGAACAGGATGCCGTACTTACTGGCGCGATCGACCTGAGTGTAGACATCGGTCGGATCGACCAGGCTGATGTCCACACTGTCGATCCCAGTATCGACGCCGGACGGCGAAGGCGCCGCGGCCGGGGAGAGTTCTTTGCTGTCCCCGCGGTAGCTACGCAGACTGCGGCGGGTCAACGAGCCTTCCCCTTTGCTCAGTTGCTCGCCCAGCTGCGATTGCGCCGAGCTGGCCAGCGACGAGATTTCCCAGTCGCCGGAAAATCCATCGGCACGGATCTGTTTGCGATTGGGCAGGAAACTGCCACCGAATAGCGGGTGCGGCCAGGTCGAGCCGATGGTGATCCGGTTGCTGTCGGCGATCGGACTGATGCCTAGCGCCTGGGTGCCATTGAGCCGGAAATTGGCGATCACCTGGCTGGCCGGCAGCGCGATACCGGCCGCCTGCGGCAGGCCCGCGTGCATGCCGCTCATGCGTCCGGCGAGACTGGCGGTACCCGACTCCATCGCCACCGGGCGACCGTCCACCTTGAAGTCCGGCGAACCGACCACGCCGCGCACGTCCGCCAGGCCTATCACCAGCGTGGGCTCGCCATAGACCCGGCCTTCCACCGCAGGCAGCTCGAGTGGTTCGAAACCGGCCTGCACGCCAGCCTGCCACTCGAACACGCGCACGTCGTAGATGCCGATGCGACGGGTATCGGGTTTGAGGCTGCCTTGTACGAGCAACGTTTTCGGCGTCTGGTAGAGATAGCCTTCCACGACCTCGGCCTTACGCTCGGGCTTGCCGGCCGCGTTGAGGGTGTCGGCGACGCGGGTTTCCTTGTACGGCACCACCCGCAGCGGTCCGATGAACTGCTGCGGCCCGGCCATGCTTTGGGAAACGCGTTCGGTGGCTTGCTGTTGGTATTGTTCTCGGTCGCTGATGGTCCCGCGGATCATCAGCAGCGGAATCAGCAGCAACAGCACCAGACCGCCGACGGTAAGGAAGCGCAACAACAGTTTGAACGACTTCATGGATTTTGCCCCGGATTGAACACGGGCATAGCCTGAAGCGGGCTTGTGTGGAAGGTTTGAGGCGAATTTGAAGTCTGTGTGAAGTCGGGAATAGTTCGAGGTTTCCCCCAGTCGTCTTCCAAAAAAACCGTCGTCATCCCAGCGCAAGCTGGGATCCATTTTGACTTTGCCCTTGCACTGGAATATCTGGAGCAAGATCAAGATGGATCCTAGCTTGCGCTGGGATGACGTCCTACCTGGATGACGTCCAATTACTACGATGCCCTATTGGATCAGACCTTGGGCAACCGCAACGTAGCCAGCGCGCCACCGCCTTCCAGCGAAGTGAGTTCCGCCTCGCCTCCATGCAATCGGGCCACTTCACGCACGAACGGCAACCCCAGACCCGAACTGCGCAGGCCAGTCGACGGACGCGCCAGCGAATAGAAGCGTTCGAAAACGCGGTCCCGCGCGTAGTCCGGGACGCCAGGGCCTTCATCGGCGACCCGGATCTCGATGTACCGGTCGACCGTGCTGCTGGACAGGGAGATCGTGCCGCCCGCAGGCGAGAATGCGATGGCGTTGTCCAGCAGATTGGAAACCGCCTGCCGCAGCAGGTAGGGATCCCCCTGTATCGTCGCCTGCTGATCGTGGACGTCCACCGACAGGACAAGTCCGGATGCCGCCAGTTTCGCCGACACGTCCTCGCCCGACTCGGTCAGCAACGAAGCGACATTCACCGGCTCCAGCTTCTGCAGCCAGCCGTGCTGTTCCACTTCCGCCAGCGCCAGCAGCTTGTCGATGGTTTCGGTGAGGCGCTGCTCCTGGGTCTGGATGTTGTGCGCGAAACGCTTGCGGTCTTCCTCCGGCAAGGATTCCTGCAACAGCTCGGCCGCGCCGCGGATCGCCGCCAGCGGACTCTTCATCTCGTGGGTCAGCGACTGCACGTATTGCTCGACATACGCCTTGCCTTCCAGCTTCCGGCGCATGGTTTCGACCGCACGTCCCAGATCGCCTATTTCATCGCGCCGCGATGGCAGGGGCGGCACCCGTTCGCCTGCGCTGACCGCCTGCGCATAGCGGTTGAGGCGGTTGATGCCGCGCATCAGCCACCAGGTCATCAGCAAGCCGATCAATGCGGACAGCCCGATCAGCCACGCGCCCTGGCGCATGATGCTGCGCTGACTGGCGGTGATGAACGGATCGATGCTGGCGTTCGGCTGGGACAGGGTAAGCACGCCGATGATGCGGTTGCCGTCGCGCAAGGGCGCGGCCACGTGCATCACCGTATTTTCCCTGTCCCCGGGCACCAGCGGGCTGGAACGGGCACCGTACTGGCCATGCAGAGTGCGGTAGACGTCGTTCCATCGCGAATTGTCGCGGCCCAGGTCGCGGCCCTCCGAGTCGTATACGACGATGCCCTTCTCGTCGGTCACGGTAATGCGGTAATCCACATGGCGCTTGGGGAATTGCCAGATGGTGGCGCGCAGGTCGCGCTGTCGCGCCACTTCAAGATCGCGTACGAACTTGCCGCTGGCGATCCGCCCGGCCTTCATGTCCTCCGTCGCCATCACCGCCAGCACGTTGGCCGCATCGACCAGCGTGGATTCCATGGCCTGGCGCACGCCCGGCTTCACCTCGTTTACGAACACGCGCATCACGAAAAACGCCGCCAACCCGACGATCAGGAAGAACCCAAGGAACAAGCGCAAGCCCAGGCGCATCAGATCTCCAGCGCGTAGCCGAGGCCGCGATGGGTGCGGATCGGATCGTTCTCGGCACCGGCCGCGCGCAGCTTCGCGCGCAGGGTCTTGATATGGGTGTCCACGGTGCGGTCCGCGCTGTCGGCATCGCTGTCCCAGCCCCGATCCATCAGCTGCGCACGGCTGAGAATGGCGCCAGGGCGGTGCAGCAAGGCCGCCAGCAGCATGTATTCGTAGCGGGTGAGTTCCAGTGCGTTGCCGCGGAAACGGATGCGGTGGCCTTCGCGGTCCAGCTCGAAGTCGCCTTGCGCCTGCTCCTTCGCATCCGCTGGTCCGGCCTGGCTTCTACGCAGGCGCGCGCGCACCCGCGCCACCAGCTCGCGCGGCGAGAACGGCTTGGCCATGTAGTCGTCGGCTCCCAGCTCCAGTCCCAGCACGCGGTCGATCTCGTCGTTGCGCGCGGTCAGGAAGATCACCGGCACTTCGCTAAAACCGCGTAGTTCGCGGCATACATCGAAACCGCTGCGGTCCGGCAGACCCACGTCCAGCACCACCACATCGACCCCGCCCTGGCGCACGCGCGGTGCGATTTCGCGGCCCAGCAGGCAGTGTTCGGCGTCCAGGCCCTCGCTGCGCAGCGCGTACAAGACCGCATCTGCGATGGCGGGTTCGTCTTCGGCAATGAGGATCAGGGGCATGGGGCGAAGCATAAACGTTATGCTTGCCCCATGAATTACAAGCACGCCTTCCACGCCGGCAACCACGCCGACGTCCTCAAGCACATCGTGTTGCTGGCTTTGCTGGACGCACTGAAACGCAAGGACGCGCCGTTCTTCGTGCTCGACACCCACGCCGGACGCGGGCGCTACCTGCTGGCCGCGCCGGAGAGCCGCAAGACCGGCGAGGCCGACGCCGGCATCCTCAGGCTGATGGGCGAAGCGAAGATGCCTGAAGTGGTGGAACGCTATCTGCGGGCGGTGGAAGCCAACAATCCGGTCGGCGCGCTGATCGCCTACCCCGGTTCGCCGCTGCTGGTTGCGCAAGCCCTGCGCGAACAGGACCGGCTAGCGGCCTGCGAACTGCAGCCGGAAGAAGCGGCGGCGCTGAAGGAATTGTTCGCCCACGACCCACGCGTGGCCGTGCATGCGCGCGACGGCTATGCGGCGATCAAGGCGATGTTGCCGCCGAAACAAGGCGCAACCAAGTTCGCGCGCGGGCTGGTGCTGATAGACCCGCCGTACGAAGTGCAGGACGACGAATATCCGCAGATCATCTCCACCGTGCGCGAAGCGCTTGAGCGCTGGCCGCAGGCGACCTATGCGATCTGGTACCCCATCAAGCAGCGCCGCATCTTGCAGCCGTTCTTCCGCAAAGCCGCCGCGTTACCGGCCAAATCGGTGCTATTGGCCGAATTGCAGATCCGCGCCGACGACTCGCCGTTGCGCTTGAACGGCAGCGGCCTGTTGGTGCTGAACCCACCCTGGCAGTTCGACCAGCACATCGCCCCCGCGCTGCCGCTGCTGAAGAAGGCGCTGGGCGAAGCCGGTGCAGCCACCCGCCTGGAATGGCTGCGCGCCGAGGGCTGATGCATGGGTCCTGTGCGAGAATCGCGGCTCCTTCGTTCGCCGCACTGACGCCCCATGGCCGGATCCAGCCTGTTCGCCCTGATCGACGACATCGCCACCTTGCTGGACGACGTGTCGCTGATGACCAAAGTCGCCGCCAAGAAGACCGCGGGCGTGCTGGGCGACGACCTGGCGCTGAACGCGCAGCAAGTCACCGGCGTCAACGCCGACCGCGAGCTGCCGGTGGTGTGGGCGGTGGCCAAGGGTTCGCTGGTCAACAAGGCCATCCTGGTGCCGGCCGCGCTGGCGATCAGTGCGCTGGAAGGCTGGCTGCACGGCAAGGGCTACAACATCCCGCTGGTGACGCCGCTGATGATGCTGGGCGGCGCTTTCCTGTGCTTCGAGGGCGTGGAGAAGCTGGCGCACAAGTTCCTGCACGGCAAAGACGAAGAGAACAAACACCATAACGAACTGGTGCAGGCGGTGAAGGACGAGACCGTGGACATGGTCGCGTTCGAAAAGGACAAGATCGGCGGCGCCATCCGCACCGACTTCATCCTGTCCGCGGAGATCATCGTGATCTCGCTGGGCACCCTGGCCGGGCGGACCCTGACCGAACAGCTGCTCACCCTGGTGGCCATCGCACTGGTCATGACCATCGGCGTGTACGGGCTGGTGGCGGGCATCGTGAAGCTGGACGATGCCGGCCTGGCGCTGAACCGGGATGCGGGCGACGGCGGCTGGGCCCGCTTCAAGCGCGCCTTCGGTACCGGCATTCTGCGCAGCGCACCCTACCTGATGAAGTTCCTGTCCATCGCCGGCACCGCCGCCATGTTCCTGGTCGGCGGCAGCATCCTGGTGCACGGCCTGCCCCCGCTGCATCATTTCATCGAGCCTTACATTCAGGGCCCGCTGGGCACGCTGGTATCCATGCTGTTCGATGCCGCCGTCGGCATCGTGGCGGGTAGCGTGGTAGTGGCGGTGGTGACGCTGTTTTCGCGCCTGCGCGGCAAAAAGCAGGCCACGTGAACTCCGGCGGGCGCCGCGCTAGAGCAATCGTTCACCGCAAATCTGGGAACATACGCCTGTCATGAATGGCCATAAACGTCTCCCGCCCTGGCACGAGCACTTCCGCATGCCCAATGGGCGCGAACTGCTCATCCGCCCTATCCGTCCCGAGGACGCCGAACCCATCCAGGGCGCGTTCGTGCTGCTGGGCCCCGAGGAAGTGCGCCAGCGCTTCCTGTATGCGCTGAAGGAACTGACCCCGGAAATGGCGCACCGCCTGTGCCATCCCGATCCGCGCAACGAGTTCGCGCTGGTCGCCGCCGAAAACCTGCCGCCCGGCGAAGCACTGGTGGGCGCGGTCGCGCGCGCCTCCATCACCCCGCGTACGCGCGAAGCGGAGTTCGCCATCCTGGTCAGCCATTTCATCGCCGGCCAGGGCCTGGGCCGCCAGCTCATGCGCAAACTGGTGAAATGGGCCAAGACCAAGAAGCTGGACCGCCTGTACGGCGATGTGCTGGACCACAACCATCCCATGCTGCAACTGGCCCAGTCGCTGGGTTTCAAGCGCATGCGCGAGGACGATACCCCCGGCCTGGTGCGGGTGGTGCTGGATCTCAACGAATAAGCGGATTGGCGGTCGGCAGGGGCGGAAACAGAAACGATTCCGTAATCGATCGCCACGTCTAGAACAGCGTGCGGGACGATTCGTGGTCGTCCTGTCCGCTTGTTTCCCGCAAATGCGTTGCGCCTGATGGGGGGCCTGCGGCAGGCACCGCCGCGCCACCATCGGGAAGAGCCGCACATGAACATAGACCAAGCAAAACTCAACGACTTTCTGGGCAAAGCGGTCGGCGACCTGGGGGCGGCGATCAGCGCCAGCCTGATGCTGGTAGGCGACCGGCTGGGCCTGTACCGGGCCCTGGCCGAAGAACCCGCCACTCCCGCCGAACTCGCCGCGCGCACCGGCACCCACGAGCGCTACATCCGCGAATGGCTGGGCAACCAGGCCGCCGGCGGCTACGTGAGCTACGACGCCGATAGCGGCCGATACACGCTGAGCGACGAGCAAGCCCTGTGCCTGGCCGATCCGGACGGCCCGGTCGATCTGCCTGGCGCCTACAACATCGTCGAGGACACCTTCCATACCCTGGACCGCACTCTGGAGAATTTCCGCAGCGGCGCCGGCATGGAATGGGGCGAGCACCACCCCTGCCTGTTCCACGGCACCGAGCGATTCTTCCGGGCCGGCTACCACGCGCACCTGCTCGGCGAATGGCTCCCCGCACTGGACGGAGTGGTGGACAAACTCGCCCGCAACGCCAAAGTCGCCGATGTCGGCTGCGGCCACGGCGCCAGTACCGTGTTGATGGCGCAGACTTACCCGAATTCGCAATTCATCGGCTACGACTACCACCCCGAATCGATCCGCATCGCCAACGAGCGCGCGGCAGCGGCCGGCGTGGCCAACGCACGCTTCGAAGTCGCGGACGCCGTGGGCTATGCAGACGGCGACTTCGATCTGATCGCCTTCTTCGATTGCCTGCACGACATGGGCGATCCCGCTGGTGCCGCGCGGCACGCACGCCAGGCGCTGAAAGCCGACGGCCATTGCCTGCTGGTGGAGCCGTTCGCCGGCGACAGCGTCGAGGAGAACCTCAATCCGGTCGGGCGGGTTTATTACGGCGCTTCTTCGCAGATCTGCGTACCGGTGTCACTGGCGCGCCACGGGCCCGCGCTGGGCGCACAGGCCGGAGAAGCGAGGCTGCGCGCGATCATGGTCGACGAGGGTGGCTTCAGCCGCTTCCGGCGCGCTACCGAGACTCCGTTCAACCTGGTGCTCGAAGCGCGGCCGTAACGAACGGACTGCACTTTGTAGAGCCGGGCTTGCCCGGCTGCTCTTGCCTTTGCCTTGCAGATCCGAGCTTGCTCGGATCTGCAAGGACATTGGCATGGATCGTCCCGCTGCCCATGCCTGTCGACAGGCCCTGACGCCGGGCACGCTAAACTGCGCGTCCTTCCTTGCGCTGGACGCAACCGCGTCCGGCGCTGCTGCTGTTTTGTGTGCCGATGCCTACCGACCCCAATTCCCCGCGCGCCCCACGTTCCCCCCTCCCGCCGCTGCCCCGTAGCGGCCAATTGCGTGCCTGGTGGCGCGCGCCCGTTTCCCCCACCGCGCTGGCCTGGATGGTGGCCCGTGCAGCAGAGGCCCATACCGGTCCCCTGCTGGTGGTAACGCGCGATACCCATGGCGCGCACCAGTTGGAATCGGACCTGCACACCCTGCTGGGCGAAGGTGGCGACCTGCCGGTATTCCCGTTCCCGGATTGGGAAACCCTGGCCTACGACCGTTTCAGTCCGCACCCGGACATCATTTCGCAGCGGCTTGCCGCCCTGCATGCCCTGCCCGGCCTCAAGCGCGGCGTGGTGGTGGTGCCGGTGCAGACCCTGATGCAACGATTGCCGCCGTTGCGCTACGTGGTCGGCGGCAGCTTCGACCTGAAAGTCGGCCAGACCCTGGATTTCGACCAGGAAAAACGCCGCCTGGAAGCGGCCAGCTACCGCAACGTGCCGCAGGTGCTGGACCCGGGCGATTTCGCCATTCGCGGCGGATTGCTCGACGTGTTCCCGATGGGCGCAAACGCGCCGCTGCGCATCGAGCTGCTGGACGACACCATCGACTCGATTCGCGCCTTCGACCCGGAAAGCCAGCGCTCGCTGGAAAAGATTCCGCAGGTGAAGATGCTGCCGGGCCGCGAAATACCGCTGGACGATCTGTCGGTGCAGCGCGCGCTGGACGCGTTGCGCGAACGTTTCGACGTGGATACGCGGCGCAGTTCGCTGTACCAGGACCTCAAGTCCGGCATCGCGCCGGCAGGGGTCGAATACTACTTGCCGCTGTTCTTCGAACAGACCGCGACCTTGTTCGATTATCTGGACTCGACCACGCTGCCGCTGATCGCCGAAGGCGTGACCGAGGCCACCGAAGCGTTCTGGGCGCAGACCCGCAACCGTTACGAGCAGAGGCGCCATGATCTGGAACGCCCGCTGGTGCCACCAGACGAGCTTTATCTCGCACCCGATGCATTGCGCGAGCGCCTGAACCGTAATGCGCGCATCGAAGTGTGCGGACCAGACCATCCGCGGCGCGAAGAATCGCAGCCGCTTGGCGACCAGCCGGTGCCGGTGCTTCCGCTCGCCGCGAAGGACGCCGAACCTGCCGCTGCGGTGAAGTCGTTTCTTTCCAGCTATACCGGCCGCGTGCTGGTGGCCGCCGATTCGCCCGGGCGTCGCGAGGCGCTGACGGAGGTGATGCAGGCAGCCGGTCTGATGCCACAGGTCGTCGCTAGCTTTACCGATTTCCTCTCAGATCGTCATCCCCGCGAAGGCGGGGACCCAGCGACTTCCGCTTTGGGTGTTGAAGGAAAAACAAAAGCCGAAGCAAAGTCACTGGGTTCCCGCCTTCGCGGGGCTCTCAACAGCCGAACGGCTGGTCATGACGACCTGTTTGATATCTCGGGGCTTGAGAGCGCGGGACCGCGCTTCGCAATAGCGGTTGCCCCGCTCGAAGACGGCTTCGCCCTCGACCACCCGCAGATCGCGGTGCTCACCGAACGCCAGCTGTTCCCCGAACGCGCCACCCAACCGCACCGTCGCCGCCGCACCGGCCGCGAACCCGAAGCGATCATCCGCGACCTGGGCGAACTCAGCGAAGGCGCGCCCATCGTCCACGAAGACCATGGCGTCGGCCGTTACCGCGGCCTGGTGGTACTGGAAGCCGGCGGCACGCCCGGCGAATACCTGGAGATCGAATACGCCAAGGGCGACCGCCTGTACGTGCCGGTCGCGCAGCTGCATCTGATCAGCCGCTATTCGGGCGCCTCGGTGGAAACCGCGCCGCTGCATTCGCTGGGCGGCGAAGCCTGGACCAAGGCCAAGCGCAAAGCCGCGGAAAAGGTGCGCGACGTCGCCGCCGAACTGCTGGAAATCCAGGCCCGCCGGCAAGCGCGCGCAGGCCTGGCGCTGCATCTGGACCGCGCCATGTACGAACCCTTCGCGGCCGGTTTCCCGTTCGAGGAAACCCCCGACCAGCACCACGCCATCGAAGCGGTGATCCGCGACCTGGCCAGCTCGCAGCCGATGGACCGCGTGGTCTGCGGCGATGTGGGCTTCGGCAAGACCGAGGTCGCCGTACGCGCCGCTTTCGCCGCCGCCAGCGCCGGCAAACAGGTCGCGGTGCTGGTGCCAACCACGCTGCTGGCCGAACAGCACTACCGCAACTTCCGCGACCGCTTCGCCGACTGGCCGTTGAAGGTGGAAGTGCTGTCGCGCTTCAAGAGCTCCAAGGAAATCAAGGAAGAACTGCGCAAGGTCACCGAAGGCACCCTGGACGTAATCGTAGGCACGCATCGTCTGCTGCAGCCCGATGTGAAGTTCAAGGATCTGGGCCTGGTGATCGTCGATGAAGAACAGCGCTTCGGCGTGCGCCAGAAGGAAGCGCTGAAAGCGCTGCGCGCCAACGTGCACCTGCTGACCCTCACTGCGACGCCGATCCCGCGCACCTTGAACATGGCCATGGCCGGCCTGCGCGATCTGTCCATCATCGCCACTCCGCCGCCCAATCGTCTGGCGGTGCAGACTTTCATCACGCCCTGGGATGCGCCGCTGCTACGCGAAGCCTTCCAGCGCGAGCTGGCGCGCGGCGGCCAGCTTTACTTCCTGCACAACGACGTGGAAAGCATCGGCCGCATGCAGCGTGATCTGTCCGAGCTGGTGCCCGAGGCGCGCATTGGCGTGGCCCACGGCCAAATGCCGGAACGCGAGCTGGAACAGGTGATGCTGGATTTCCAGAAACAGCGCTTCAATGTACTGCTGTGCACGACGATCATCGAATCGGGCATCGACATTCCCAACGCCAATACGATCATCATCAACCGCGCCGACCGCTTCGGTCTGGCCCAGCTGCATCAGTTGCGCGGCCGCGTTGGCCGTTCGCACCACCGCGCCTATGCCTATCTGGTGGTGCCGGACAAGCGCGCGATGACCGGCGACGCGCAACGCCGCCTGGAAGCGATCGCGGCCATGGACGAACTGGGTGCCGGCTTCACCCTGGCCACGCACGACCTGGAAATCCGCGGCGCCGGCGAGCTGCTGGGCGAAGACCAGAGCGGGCAGATGGCCGAGATCGGCTTCAGTCTGTACACCGAACTTCTGGAGCGCGCGGTGCGTTCGATCCGCCTGGGCAAGCTGCCCGACCTGGACGCCGGCACCGCGCACGGCGCCGAAGTCGAACTGCATATCCCCTCGCTGATCCCGCACGACTATCTGCCCGATGTTCACACCCGTTTGACGCTGTACAAGCGCGTGAGCAGCGCGACCGATGCCGACGAACTGCGCGACCTGCAGGTGGAGATGATCGACCGCTTCGGCCTGCTGCCGGATGCGGCCAAGCATCTGTTCGCCATCGCCGAACTCAAACTCGCGGCCACCGCCATGGGCATCCGTAAACTGGACCTGGGCGAGAACGGCGGACGCATCGTGTTCGAGGCGCAGCCCAATATCGACCCGATGTCGGTGATCCAGATGATCCAGAAACAGCCCAAGCTGTATTCCATGGACGGGCCGGACAAGCTGCGCATCAAACTTCCGTTGCCGGAGGCTGCGGACCGTTTCAATGCCGCACGCGGACTGCTTGCGGCGCTGGCCAAATCCTAGGGAGTCTCTGAACTAGCCTGTAGGTCGGGGCTACGCCCCCGACGTGCAGGAGATGTCAGACACTGCGCACGTCGGGGGCGTAGCCCCGACCTACGGTCACGCACTTTGTCCTTTGTCTGCTCTAATGATCCCCGCCGAAACCGGGAAGGAGACAGTCGTGGACACCGCATCGCTGCTGTGGGGTTTGCTGTTCGGTTCGGTGGGGCTGGGCTATTTCATTTACGGGAAGAACCAGAAGGCATTGCTGCCGGCGCTGTGCGGAGTGGGGCTGATGGTCTTCCCGTATTTCGTTTCCAGCATATGGCTGATGGTGGTTATCGGCGCCGGATTGATCGCGCTGCCGTTCTTCGTCCGCTTCTGAACAGCGCGACCCATTTGAGCCTGTCCGTTGCCAGCTTGCGGGCGCGTTGGTAGTGAATGGCCCACTGTCGCCAGCCGGCGGCCGGGAGACCACCACCGACGGAGGCAATCATGCGTAAATTCCTTGCAGCGTTCCCGGTTCTCATGCTCCTTGCTTCGCCGCAGGCCTATGCGATCACCCAGGCGGAGGCGGAAAAGATCGCCGCCAATTACCTGGCCTCGTTGCCGCCGGCCGAGGTCAGCTACGACGCGATCAAGACGGTCATCGGCGATCTGGATGGCGACGGCAAGCCCGAAATCGTGGTCCAGACCGCATTGCTGGGCCCCACTTACTGGTCCTATCGGCTCGACGTCTTCGTGGACCGCGGCAAGGGCTATGCGCACGTCGGAACCGGCGAACTATGGGGCGACGTACAGAGTATCGCCATCGACAAGGGCATGGTGGTGGTGAAATCGAAGATGCCCGCGCCCAACGATCCGCGCTGCTGCCCCACTCTGGACAAGACTTATCGCTACTTGTGGAAAGGCGGAAAAGTGGTCGAAAGCAAATAGCGCCGTCACGATCCGATGCAGCGGCGATGACCGGTTGGCGATGCTTTCTACGCTGTTTACTCCTGCAGGGGATTTCCATTGAAGGAGATTGCACGTGGCACTGACCAGGATAGAGAGTTACGAAGTGATGTATGCCGCCAACCAGTTCGCTCCGCGGATCTGGCTCAAGCATGGCGGCGCCTATATCGGCCAACTGGTGTTTCACCCCAATGGCCAGGCGTTGCCGGCCGACGGACCGGATGCGACCAATCCCTCGCTGCACTACCATCTGGACGACTTCCACAACGCGCTCGATCTGCTGCGCAACGAGAAACCGGTATGGCTGTTGTATTCGGGAACGGGCGGCGGCTTCGAGAACGGGATCAAGACCGATGCCGAAACCACGGGGGAAGGCGAGACAGGCTTGAAACGTTTCCCCAAAAACTGAGGCGTGCCTGGGCCGGGGCCATGCTCGCGGGCACGGCGCTGGCCCTGGCTTCCTGTTCCACCGTCCCGGTGCGCGATGCCGATACGGTCACTTTCGTGGTGGTTCGGCACGCGGAAAAAAGCGCCGACGACCCGCGCGACCCCTCACTCAGCCCGATCGGCCGGGCGCGCGCGCAGCGCCTGGCGACTCTGCTGAACGACACGACGGTCAACGCCGCCTACGCCACCGCCTACCGCCGCACTTATCAGACCGCACAGCCTGTCGCCGAGAATCATTTCCTGCGCGTCACCACTTACGATGCGCAAATGCCCGCGCCCCAGTTCGCCGAGCGGTTGCGCACGCTGCACAAGATCGGCACAGTCTTGGTGGTTGGCCACAGCAATACCGTGCCCGACATAGTCGGCGCGCTGTCCGGGCGGCAGGTCGCAGCGATGGGCGACGACGAATTCGATCGCCTCTACCGGATACGCATCGGCACCGACGGCAAAACCGCTTTGTCGCAGGAAACCTACTGACGGGCGCAAAGCCGCCTGCACGCGGTCCAAACAGATCCGCGTTAACCTTGACGCATGGATACCACTCAGGAAACCGGCGTCTTCGGCGACTGGGACGGCAGCATCGCCGCGGCGCGCACGCTGCAATCGGAACTGACTGAGCGCGTTTCGCTGCGCGACGATTTCGCCGACCCTCGGGTACTGGCGGGCTTCGACGTTGGGTTCGAGGAAGAAGGCACGATCACCCGCGCCGCCGTCGTACTACTCGATGCCGCCATGCTTCAGCCCATCGAATCGCATATCGCCCGGGTCGAGACTTCGATGCCGTATGTGCCGGGTCTGCTCAGCTTTCGCGAATTGCCGGCGTTGATGGCCGCACTGGCCATGCTGACCCGAATGCCGGATCTGGTCTTCGTCGATGGCCAGGGCATCGCCCATCCGCGACGGCTGGGAATCGCTGCGCACTTCGGTGTCGCGACGGGGTTGCCGGCGCTCGGTGTGGCCAAGAAGGTGTTGGCGGGCCGCCATGACGACCCGGGGCCGGCATTAGGCGACCGCGCTCCTCTCGTGCATCGCGGCGAACAGATCGGCTGGGCGTTGCGCAGCAAACCACGCTGCAATCCGCTGATAGTCTCGCCCGGCCACCGGATTTCCATGGATACCGCGGTGGAATGGGTCGTACGCACGCTGCGGGGCTACCGCCTGCCGGAACCGACCCGCCTGGCCGACCGCATCGCATCCCGGCGCGGCGAGCTGCCGCCAGATAGCGCGGGCCCGCTGGATAACGGCAGTCTCTTTTGAGCGCAACGATCCGTTCCCGCTGTCGAATCAAGCATCCGGCTTTCCTGTGCGATCCTGCCGCCATTCCCGGAGACACCCATGACCACGATCATCACTCCCCGCACCCACGACCTGGGCGGCGGTTTCGAAGTACGCCGCGCCGTACCCAGCCTGCAAGCCCGCGGCGTCGGGCCGTTCGTGTTCGTCGACCACATGGGGCCGGCAATCTTCGAACCCGGCCGCGGCATCGACGTGCGCCCGCACCCGCATATCGGCCTGGCCACGGTGACTTTCCTGTGGGCCGGCGCGATCAACCACAAGGACACGCTGGGCTCGGAACAGGTGATCCTGCCCGGCGACGTCAACTGGATGACTGCAGGCCGCGGCATCGCCCATTCCGAACGCACGCCGGTCGACGCGCGCGCGCGCGGCCATGCCGTGCACGGCATGCAGACCTGGGTGGCCTTGCCGAAAGCGGACGAGGAAACAGCGCCCGAGTTCCACCACCACAATGCCGCGGCATTGCCCCAATTGCGAAGGAACGGCGCCTTCCTGCGGGTGATCGCCGGACGCGCCTTCGGCGAGGAATCGCCGGTGCGGGTGTTCGCCGACACTTTCAATGTCGCCGTCGACCTGGACGCCGACGCCGAGCTGGCGATCGACGATCTGTATGCAGAGCGTGCGCTTTACATTCTGGAGGGCGATGCGCAATTGGACGGTGCCGATCTTCCCGACAAGCACTTGGTCGTGCTGGATCCAGGCACGCGCCCGGTACTGCGCGCCAAGACTCCGCTCAAGGCCATGCTGCTGGGCGGCGAGCCGCTGGATGCCCCACGCCACATGTGGTGGAACTTCGTTTCCAGTTCCAAGGAGCGCATCGAACAGGCCAAGCAGGACTGGCTGGATGGAAGCTTCGGCCAGATCCCAGGCGAAGTGGAATTCATTCCGCTGCCGGAACGGTAAGACGCGACTGGCTGTGGGAGCGGCGTCCCGCCGCGAGCTCTTGAATCGACTATCGACTAGAGAAGCGAAAAGCTCGCGGCGGGACGCCGCTCCCACGACATCTACAAAGCATTGGGTCTTCGGGAACCGGAGACGGCATTGATGTGAGCCGCGGAGCTTTTGCGGCGCAACACGTTGCATCTAACGGAAAAGAAACAAACGCGATCATCGCTTCCGCTACTTTGCGCGGGCCGCCAACCGGCGGATCGACACTCTGAGGGGGCAACATGAATCTGGGCAAAAAACTCGCGGCCGAGTTCCTCGGCACGTTCTGGCTGGTATTGGGCGGCTGCGGCAGCGCGGTGCTCGCCGCCAACTTCGGCGGCGACGGCAATCCGCTGGGGATCGGATTCGTCGGTGTTTCGCTGGCTTTCGGCTTGACCGTGCTGACCGGTGCCTACGCGTTCGGCCATATTTCGGGCGGCCACTTCAATCCCGCGGTAAGCCTGGGGCTGTGGGCCGGCGGCCGTTTTCCGGCCAAGGACCTGGTGCCGTACATCCTTGCGCAGGTGCTGGGCGGCATCGCCGCCGCTTTCATCCTGCTGCAGATCGCCAAGGGCGGCGGCGGTTTCGCCATCGACCCGACCGCTGCGGGCGCCTTCGCCACCAACGGTTACGACGCGCTGTCGCCGGGCGGCTACACGGTCGCGGCCGCCTTCCTGTGCGAAGTGGTGCTGACGGCGTTCTTCCTGATCGTGATCATGGGTTCGACCCACAAGAACGCGCCCACCGGCTTCGCGCCCATCGCCATCGGTCTGGCGCTGACCTTGATCCACCTGATCAGCATCCCGGTCACCAACACCTCGGTGAACCCGGCGCGCTCGACCGCCGTGGCGGTGTTCGCCGGTTCCGGCCAGCTGAGTCAGCTATGGCTGTTCTGGGTCGCACCGATCCTGGGCGCGCTGATCGGCGGCATGCTGTACGGCTGGCTGGGGCGCGACGAGCCCAACATCGTCGGCAATTCCTGACGGTTCCGCTTTCCGTTCGACAAAAAGCCGGGCAATGCCCGGCTTTTTTGTGACGCGTGCATTATTTTGTCGCAAAAACCTGGGCTACTGTCGAAGTCCGGTGGCGGGGAGCGCCATCGGACAGGAGCATGACCATCGCAGGCCGGGTCCATCCCGGCAAGACTGCCGTGGGCCCAGGACAGTGAATCCATTATTCGTATGCCGCTACGGCCCTTCCAGGGGAAACTAGTCATGAAATCTGCTTATCTGTTTTTTTTGGTATTGCTGATGCTGCCGGGCGTAGCCCTGGCGCAACAGGCGAGTTCTCGTTGTCCGCCGCTTCCGGCAAGCTCCGGCCTGCAATGGGAGGAGCGGGTCAACACCGGTTTCCTCGCCTGCAAGGCACGCAATGAAGACGGCAGCAAGTCGATCAACCTGCTGCTGACCTCGCGCGACCCGGACCTGCGCCTGAGCAAGTCGCGTCGCGTTGAGTCGGGCGTATTCTCCGGCGAGTCCCTGCACTGGTACCTGCCCGACATCGCTGGACGCGATGAAACCTATCTCGCTTCGCGGCGCATCACCGTCGTGGAACTGGGCAAAGGCCAGTACGCCCAGATCTGGATCGATGCCCCATCGACACAGGACCTGGCCGAACTGCTGACGCTGACCGGAAAACTGGACGTGAGCGCCGGCACCGCTTACCTGGTGTCCGGCAACTGACGCTGGCCGGGGCGAGCGCAACTCGCCCCGGGATTCAGAAGCGGCCTTCCTGGTAATCCACGAAGGCCTGCATCAGTTCCTGCTTGGTGTTCATGACGAACGGGCCATGGCGCATTACCGGCTCGCGCAGCGGCCGGCCCGCGACCACGATCAGGCGCGCGCCCTTGCCGCCAGCGCGCAGTTGCAACAGATCACCGCCGCCCAGCACCGCCATCTCGTGGGTCTCCAGCGCACGCGCGTCTTCGCCTTCGCCCACCGTCGCAGCGCCTTCGAACGCATAGGCGAACGCGTTATGGCCTTCGGGCAAGAGGTATTCCCACGCCGTGCCTGCCTCCAGCGCGACATCCAGATACACCGGATCGGTCGCCGGCTGCACGATCGGGCCAACCACCTCGCCCACCTGGCCAGCGATGACTTTGACGCTGACGCCAGCGGCCGGGTTGGCCACCGGAATACGATCCGGCGCGTATTCCTGGTACTTCGGGTCGGTCATCTTGTCGCGTGCGGGCAGATTCACCCACAGCTGGAAGCCGCGCATGCGACCGGATTCCTGTTCCGGCATTTCCGAGTGCACCAGGCCGCGGCCGGCGGTCATCCACTGCACGCTGCCAGGAGTCAACAGACCTTCGTTGCCATGGTTGTCCTTGTGGCGCATGCGCCCGTCCAGCATGTAGGTGACGGTCTCGAAACCGCGATGCGGATGGCTGGGGAAACCGGCCAGGTAGTCTTCGGCACGGTCGGTGCCGAACTCGTCCAGCAACAGAAACGGGTCGAGCTCCGGCAAATCCGGACCGCCGATGACGCGGGTCAGCTTGACGCCGGCGCCGTCGGAAGTCGGGCGGCCGCGGATAACGCGGGCAACGCGGACGGGATGGGATGAAGTGGCGACAGTGTTCATAGCGGCTCCTTTTCGATGCCCACAAGATGGCACCGGCCTACCCCGTAAGGAATGTCGTAGAGCGGAACCCTTCGTTCCACCAGCAAGGTCTGTAGGAGCGGGCCCTGCCCGCGACAGGCTCTACCCGTGAACTCCGTCGCGGGCAGGGCCCGCTCCTACAAAGCATCAGGCGACGTAGACGGATTTGATGTTCATGAACTCATGGATGCCGTGCTCGGCCAGTTCGCGGCCGAAGCCGGAGCGCTTGGTTCCGCCAAACGGCAGGCGCACGTCGCTCTTCACGATCGCGTTGACGAAAGCCGCGCCGCATTGCAACTGGCGCGCGACCCGATTGCCGCGCTCGCGGTCGCCGGTCCATACGCTGCCGCCCAGGCCGAAAGTGGTGTCGTTGGCCACCTTGACCGCCTCGGCCTCGTCTTTGACCCGCAGGATACTGGCCACGGGCCCGAACAGCTCTTCGTCGTAGGCCGCCATACCGGGCGCCACGGCATCTAGGATCGACGCCGGATAGCCCGCGTGGGAACCATCCGGTTCGCAGCCCAATAGCGGTTTGGCGCCCTTGGCCACGCTCGCCTGCACCTGCTTGTGCAGCTCGTCGCGCAAGTCTTGTCTGGCCATCGGGGCCAAGGTGGTGGTTTCTTCGTTGGGATCGCCGAGCTTCAGTTTGGAGGCGGCATCGACGAAACGCTGCACGAACGCGTCGGCGATGGCATCCACCACGATGAAGCGCTTGGCCGCGATGCAGGTCTGGCCCACATTGCCGAAGCGCGAAGTCACCGCGCTGGCCACCGTCTTGTCCAGGTCGGCGTCTTCCAGCACCACGAAGGCGTCGCTGCCGCCGAGTTCCATCACGCATTTCTTCAGCTGGTCGCCAGCGTTGGCGGCGATCGAACGCCCTGCCCGTTCGCTGCCGGTCAAGGTCACCGCGGCTATGCGCTTGTCGCGCAGCACTTCGGCGGCCTGGTCGTTGTCGATATGCAGCGCTGCGAACACGCCGGGCGGAATGCCGGCATCGCGCAGCGTCTCGGCGATGATGTCCGCGCAGCGCGGTACGTTGCTGGCGTGCTTGAGCACCGCCACATTGCCCGCCATCAGGGCGGGGGCGAGAAAACGGAACACCTGCCAGATCGGGAAGTTCCACGGCATCACCGCCAGCACGCAGCCAATGGGCTCGAAACGCACGTAGCTGTTGCTGGCTTCGGTGGCGATGGGTTGATCCTGCAGGTAGCCGGCCGCATGCTCTGCGTAGTAGTCGCAGGCGTCGGCGCACTTGTCCACTTCGGCCAAGGCCTCTTTGCGCAGCTTGCCCATCTCGGCGGTCATGATCTTCTGGATATCGTCGCGACGGCTGCGCAGCTGCGCGCCCACCTTGCGTAGGAAATCACCGCGTTCGGCCAGCGGTCGCGCGGACCATTGCGGGAACGCCGAGGCGGAAGCGGCAAGGATCGCCTCGACAGCGGCGGCGTCCATGAGCTCAAGCGTGTATTCGACCTTGCCGGTCGCGGGATTGACGGTTTCTACGGTCATGATGATTTTCGTGGAGGTTACCTGGAATGGATATTGCCAGCCGAGGAGTTAGCTGGCCGTAGTGGCCTCCCCCTTTGAAAAAGGGGGATCGAGGGGGATTTGCTCTTGCTCTTTGCCCTTGGTGGCTTAGCGAAGATCAAGATCAAGATCAAGATCAAAGGCAAATCCCCCGTAGCCCCCTTTGTCAAAGGGGGCAAAGGCAAAGGCAAGCCAGAGCTGCGGAAGCCTCAGCCGTTATCCTGCAATGCTAGCTGCATGTCGCGCTGGCGCCTTTTTTCTTCGCGGCTCATCAGGTACCAGGCGATGAAGGCGGCGACCGACACCACTACGATCATGATCGTGGCCAGCGCATTGACCTGCGGGTTGAGTCCACGCCGCGCCGAAGAGAACACCACCATCGGCAAGGTGGTTGAACTCGGGCCGGATACGAAACTCGCGACCACCACGTCGTCCAGCGACAGAGTGAAGGCCAGCAGCCAGCCCGAGACGATGGCAGGAGCGATAATCGGCAGCGTGATCAGGAAGAACACCTTGACCCGATTCGCACCCAGGTCCATCGCCGCTTCCTCCAGCGACTTGTCCAGTTCGGCCATGCGCGAGGACAGCACTACGGTGACGAAGGCGAGCGTGAAGGTCACATGCGCGATCCAGATCGACAGGATGCCGCGCGGAGCGAGTCCCACCAGGTTGCCCAGCGACATGAACATCATCAGGATGGACAGGCCCAGGATCACTTCCGGCATCACCAGCGGGGCGGTGATCAGCGCGCCGAACAGGGTCTTGCCGGGAAAGCGCCGCATGCGCGTCATCACCAGCGCGGCCAGGGTGCCCAGGATCACCGCGGCGGTGGCGGTGAAGAAAGCGATCTTGATGCTGATCCAGGCCGCGCCCAGCATCTGGTCGTTCTCCATCAGCTTGCCGTACCACTTGAGCGAGAAGCCCGACCACACCGTGGCCAGTTTGTTTTCGTTGAACGAATAGAACATCAGCACCAGGATCGGCACGTACAGGAAGCCGAATCCCAGCGCCAGGATCAGCCAGGTCGGCCAGCGCTTGGCGAGGTTGCTCATGTCAGCCTCCCTTCGATCTCGCTCTGCTGCACACGGTTGAAGATCAGGATCGGGATCAGCAGCAGTCCCAGCATCACGATGGCCACGGCCGAAGCGGTGGGCCAGTCGCGGTTGTTGAAGAACTCGTTCCACAGCACGCGCCCGATCATCAAGGTGTCCGGGCCGCCCAGCAATTCCGGAATCACGAACTCGCCCACCGCCGGAATCATCACCAGCATGCAGCCGGCGATGATGCCGGCCTTGGACAGCGGTAGCGTGATCTTGAAGAAGGCCTTCCACGGCTTGGCGCCCAGGTCGTAGGCCGCCTCCAGCAGCCGATGGTCGTGCTTGACCAGATTGGTGTAGAGCGGCAGCACCATGAACGGCAGGTAGCAGTAGACGATGCCGATGTAGGCGGCGGTAGGCGTATTGGAGATCTGCAGGGGTTCGCTGATCAGGTGCAGCTTCATCAGCAGATTATTGAGCAGGCCATTGGGCTTAAGGATGCCGATCCAGGCGTAGACGCGGATCAGGAACGAAGTCCACGAAGGCAGGATCACCAGCATCATGGCGATGTTGCGCGCCGAGGGCGGCAGCCGCGCGATGACGTAGGCCATCGGGTAGCCGATCAGCAACGCCAGGAATGTGGAGATGGCGGCGATCTTGATGGAGCTCAGGTAGGCCTGCACGTATTGCGAATCGGTGAACAGGCCAATGTAGTTGCTGAGGTTCAATTTCAGCGACAGCGCGTTGTCCACGTACTCCAGCACCGGCGTGTACGGGGGCATGGCGATGGCGAGCTTGGAGAACGATATCTTCAGCACGATCAGGAACGGGATGGCGAAAAATACCAATAGCCACAGATACGGAACCGAGATCACCGCCCAGCGCGGGTGCGGGAACACTTTTTTCAGAATGGCGTTCATGAGGTCAGCACCACGCCTTCGTTATCGCCCCATGACACCCAGACTTCGTCGCCCCAGGTCATTCCTTCGCTGGCCCAGCGTTGCTGGTTGGCGAAGTTGGCCATGAATTTATAGCCGCTGGGCAGGCGCACGTGGAATACGGAATGGCTGCCGAAATACGCGATGTCCTCGATCTTGCCGCGTGCCTTGTTGTAACGCTGGTCGGGTTCTTCTTTGCTGATGTGGACCTTCTCCGGACGCACGCCGAACGAGACTTCCTGTCCCTCGAAACCGGAGATGCCGTGACCCACATAGATGGGCGTATCCAACGAGGGCGACAGGATGGTCACGTAGTCGGCCATGTCCTCGTCGACCTTGCCCTGGAACATGTTCACCGAACCGATGAACTCGGCGGCGAAGCGACTGGTGGGGGATTCGTAGATTTCGTCGGGCGTTCCGACCTGGCGGATGCGGCCCGAGTCCATCAGGGCGATGCGCGTGGCCATGGTCATGGCTTCTTCCTGGTCGTGCGTCACCATCACGCAGGTGACGCCGGAGGTCTCGATGATGTTGACCAGCTCCAACTGCATCTGCGAGCGCAGCTTCTTGTCCAGCGCACCCATCGGCTCGTCCAGCAACAGCAGTTTGGGCCCCTTGGCCAGCGAACGCGCCAACGCCACGCGCTGCTGCTGTCCGCCGGACAGCTGGTGCGGCTTGCGCTTGGCCAGCTTTCCCAACTGTACCAGCGCGAGCATTTCGTCGACGCGTTTTTTAATGGCGTCCTTCGACAACCCGTCCTGCTTCAGGCCGAAGGCGATGTTCTGCTCCACGGTCATGTGCGGAAACAGCGCGTAGGACTGGAACATCATGTTGATGGGACGTTCGTACGGCGGCAGGTCGTTCATGATCTGCCCGTCCAGGTAGATCTTGCCCGAGGTGGGTTTCTCGAAACCGCCCAGGCAGCGCAGCAAGGTGGATTTTCCGCAACCCGATCCTCCCAGCAACGCGAAGATCTCTCCCTTGCGTATGCTCAGGTCGGTATCCTCGACCGCGACGAAACCATCGAACTCCTTGCGCACATCGACGATCCGCAGGTAGTCCTCCACGACCTTGGCATTGCCGGCCGTGTTCTTGGTTCCGTTCAACTGTTCGATTGCCATCGTTGTCCCCAGAATGTTCTGCGTAAGAAAAATCAAGCCGACCGTCGAACCTGCTCCGACCTGGGCGAATTGGTCGCCGGAACGATATTTCCCATGGCGCGAGCGACGTACTCCTCTTTCTCGCCGACCGGGGCGACGTAATGAAGCGCATTTCTTGCGGCCTCCTCGCCCTCCAGACGCGCGATGATCCAACCCGCAAGGTATTGCGATGCAAGGCAGCCGCCGGCGGTCGCCACATTCCCTTGTGCGTAGAGCGGCCGATTGATGACCTCGATGCCCGCCTCCTGTACCCAAGGCTTGGTAGTGAGATCCGTACAGGCGGGAACGCCGCCAAGCAAGCCGAGCTTGGCCAGGATCAACGTGCCCGAGCATTGGGCGCCGATCAGCTGACGCGCCGGATCCAGCTTTAACCGGGCCATCAGCTCGGGGGTACCGACGATTTCCCGGGTTCGCATGCCGCTGCCGACAATGACGGCGTCTGCCGTGCAGGCCTCTTCCAGACTCGATTGCGCATGCACGGTTACGCCGTTCATCGAAGTGACCGACGCCGCCGGACATGACAGTGTCACTCGCCAGCCAGGGGTCTTGACGCGATTGAGTATGCCCAATGCGATCAGGGAATCGAGCTCATTGAATCCTTCGAAGGTGAGGATCGCTATGTGCATGGCGGCGTTCTTTCAGATGATCGCTATTGGCGCCCGAAAACGAATCGGGGCAGGCGTGACCGCCTGCCCCGTTCGTGCGTTTACTTGCCGGTCTTCAATTCCGTCCAGATCCGCGTATACAGCTTGTCGACTTCCGGCGGGATGATCGCGAAGGTGAACAGTTTCGCTTCGACCTCCGGCGGCGGATACACGGTCGGGTCGTCGGTGATGCTCTTCTCCATCAGTTCCTTGGCCTTGGGCACGGCATTGGGATAGCTGATGAAGTTGGAGTTGTTGGCCATCACCTGCGGGTCCAGCAGGTTGTTGATGTAGGCGTAGGCTTCGTCCACGTGCTTGGCGTCCTTGGGGATGGCCAGCATGTCGAACCACTGCGGCGCGCCTTCCTTCGGGATGGCGTAGGCGATGTTGACCCCGTTGCCGGCTTCGGCCGCGCGGTCGCGAGCTTGGATGATGTCGCCCGACCAGCCCACCACTAGGCAGATATCGCCGTTGGCCAGCGCGTCGATGTACTGTGAGCTGTGGAAATTGGTGATGTAGGGACGAATGGTCTTCAACAGTGCCGCGGCCTTGTTGATGACCGCCGGATCGGTGCTGTTGGGGTCTTCACCCAGGTAGTTGAGCGTGATCGGGATCAGCTCGGACGGCGTATCCAGTACGGTGACGCCACAGGCCTTGAGCTTGGATATGTTCTCCGGTTTGAAAACGATGTCCAGGCTGTTGGTCAGGTCGGTGTTGCCGAACGCGGCCTTGACCTTGTCCACGTTGTAGCCGATGCCGGTGGTGCCCCACATGTACGGGATCGCGTATTTGTTGCCCGGGTCCTGCGACTCCAGTTTTTTCATTATCGCCGGATCGAGATTGGCGTAGTTCGGGATCTTGGATTTGTCCAGCGGCAGGAACACGCCGGCCTGGATCTGGCGCCCCAGGAAATTCATCGTCGGCACCACCACGTCGTAGCCGCTGGAACCGGCCAGCAGCTTGGTCTCCAGCACTTCGTTGCTGTCGAACACGTCGTAGGTGACCTTGATGCCGGTCTTCTTTTCGAAGTTGGCGTTGGTGTCCTCGGCGATGTAATCGGACCAGTTGTAGACGTTGACGCTCTTGTCGCCTTCGGCGGCCGTGGCGGCCTTGTCGCCGCCCTTGCCTCCGCATGCGGCAAGCATGCACACGGCGATCGTTGCACCCAGCATTCGCAGTTTCATCGCACTCTCCAGATGGCCCGCAAGGGCTAGTTGTTGGCATCTGCGTTCCGCGGAATCGCGGAGCGCCCGTTGTTCCCTTCCCGTTCAAAGCATTGTTGCAAAACCCACTACAAACCCAGCTCTGCCGCGGTCTCGTTCAGCGCCTTCCAGGCCTTCTCGAACAACTCGTCGATCTGGTCCCGGCTGACGATCAGCGGCGGCGACAGCAGCATGGCATCGTAGGTGGCGCGCAGGATAAGCCCGTTGGCCAATGCTCTGTCGCGGCACAGCTGCCCCACTTTACCGCGATCATCGAAGAATGCACGCCGGCCTTTGTCCGGCACCAGCTCCAGCGCGCCGACCATGCCGGCGATGCGCGCTTCGCCGACTAGGCGGTGTTCGCCCAGTTCGGCCCAACGCTGGGCCAGGTACGGAGCGGTGTCGGTCTTGCAGGTTTCGATGATCTTTTCTTCCTGCAGGATACGGATGTTCTCCAATGCCACCGCCGTGCATACCGGGTGCCCCGAATAGGTGCAACCGTGCGCCAGTTCCCCGCCCTGGTCGGCCAGCACGCCGGCGACGCGGTCGTTGAACATGGCCGCGCCCAACGGGATATAGCCGGAGGTGATGCCCTTGGCCAGGGTCATCACGTCGGGCATGAAGCCGAAGTAGTCGGAGGCGAACCATTCGCCCGTGCGGCCGAAGCCGCAGATCACCTCGTCGGCGACCAGCAGCACGTCGTACTTGCGGCAGATGCGTTCTATCTCGGGCCAATAGGTCCTGGGCGGGATATACACACCGATGGCGCCCATGATGGGTTCGCCGATGAAGGCGGCCACGCGGTCGGGACCCAACTCAAGGATCTTGGCTTCCAGCCTGCGCGCAGCGAGCACACCGTATTCGTCGGGATCCAGCTCACCGCCATCGGCGAACCAGAACGGCGGATCGATGTGGTGGATGTCGGGAATCGGCAGCCCGCCCTGTTTATGCATGCCGGCCATGCCGCCCAGGCTGGCGCCGGCCATGGTGGTGCCGTGGTAGCCATTGTGGCGGCCGATGAAGATGCTCTTCTGCGGCTGGTCCTGCACCGCCCAGAAATGCCGCACCAGGCGCAGGATGGTGTCGTTGGCTTCGGAACCGGAGTTGGTGAAGAACGCGTGGTTGAGATCGCCCGGGGTCAGCTCGGCGAGCTTGGCCGCGAGCAGAATGGTGGGCTCGGTGGTGCACTGGAAGAAGCTGTTGTAGTAGGCCAGCTGGGTCATCTGCTTGGATGCCGCTTCTCCCAATTCCTTGCGCCCGTAACCGAGGTTGACGCACCACAGCCCGGCGAAGGCATCCAGCAGTTTGTTGCCTTCGGCATCCCATACGTAAGCGCCCTCACCGCGGGTAAGAATGCGCGTGCCTTTCTTCGCCAGCGCGGCGTTGTCGTTGAACGGATGCAGGTGGTGCGCGGCATCGAGTTGTTGCAGGGTGCGGGTGTCCAGGTGGTCCATTGAGACTCCAGAATTCAATTTTGTAGGAGCTGCGTAAGCTGCGACCCGATCAATTGTCGAAGAAGAGCGGTCGCAGCTTACGCAGCTCCTACAGCGGTGATTAGACGTTCAACAGCAAGAACTCCCGCTCCCACGAACTGATCACGCGGAAGAAGGTCTCGTATTCCTTGCGCTTCACCGACACGTAGGCGCGCACGAAGCGCGACCCCAGCAGTTCCTGCAGCGGCTTGCAGGTTTCCAGCTCGTCCAGCGACTCGCCCAGCGAACGCGGCAGCTCGAAGCCGAGCTCCTGCGCGCTGCTGGCCAGCGGCGCGGTCGCCTTCAAACCTTCGCGCATGCCCAGCAGACCGCACGCCAGCGTTGCCGCCATCGCCAGGTAGGGGTTGGCGTCGGAGCCGGCGAAACGGCTTTCCACGCGCATGTTCTCCGGCGTGTCCATCGGCACGCGCAGGCCGCAGGTGCGGTTGTCGTAGCCCCATTGCACGTTGATGGGCGCAACCTGCCCCAGCGCCAGACGGCGATAGGAATTGACGTTGGGCGCGAAGAACGCCATCGCCATCGGCACGTACTTCTGCAGACCGCCGAGATACTGGCCGAATGTCGGGCTCAGCTTGCCTTCGCTCTTGCCGGTAAAAACGTTGTTGCCCTTCTTGTCCAGCATGCTTTGGTGGATATGCATGGCGCTGCCGGGCTCGTTCTCCATCGGCTTGGCCAGGAAGGTGGCGTAGATGCCATGGCGCATCGCCGCCTCGCGCATGGTGCGCTTGAAGAAGAACACCTGGTCTGCCCGCGACAGCGCATCGGAATGGGT
The DNA here is from genome assembly GCF_900104085.1 of Pseudoxanthomonas sp. CF125. Lineage (GTDB taxonomy): Bacteria > Pseudomonadota > Gammaproteobacteria > Xanthomonadales > Xanthomonadaceae > Pseudoxanthomonas_A. The sequence goes on along the minus strand of NZ_FNLD01000001.1, from coordinate 43,951 downwards.
GAAATTGACTTCCAGCTGCGCCGCGCCCGATTCGTGGATCAGCGTGTCCACGTCCAGTTCCATCGCATCGCAGTAGTCGTACATCAGGTCCAGGATGGGATCGAACTCGTTGACCGCATCGATCGAATAGGATTGGCGCGCGGTTTCCGGGCGGCCGGAGCGGCCGGCCGGCGGCAGCAGCGGGAAATCGGGATCGGTATTCTTCTGCACCAGGAAGAATTCGAGCTCCGGCGCCACCACAGGACGCAGACCGGCCTCCTCGTACGCCGCCAGCACGCGCCTGAGCACGTTGCGCGGAGCCAGATCGTGCGGCTTGCCGTCCTTGGTGTAGCAGTCGTGGATCACCTGCGCAGTGGGATCGGTAGCCCAGGGGACCATGCGTACCGTGTCCGGGTCCGGGCGCAGGAACATGTCCGAATCCGAAGGCGAGGTCAGGTCGTAGTAGTCGTCCGGATAATCGCCGGTGACGGTGGTGGCGAAGATGCCTTCCGGCAACCGGGTGCCGTAGTCGTGGGAGAACTTGTCGGCGGGAATGATCTTGCCGCGCGCAATGCCGGTGATGTCGGGCACCAGGCATTCGACCTCGGTGATGCTGCGTTCCTTCAGCCAGCGTCGCAAGGAGCTTTCCGGTTTTTCCGGCACGGTTTTTTTCTGGGCCTGGCGTTGGGTCATAAATTCGCTTCAGTGATTGCGTTGTGCGGCGCGCGCCCGGCAGGCGTCGCCGAATGCCTTGAATATGCCTAGGTAAAACGGGTTTTCGGTGACGCGCCATTCCGGGTGCCACTGCACGCCCAGCAGGAAACCCGGGCCTTCGTGGCGGAATGCTTCGATCAGCCCATCAGGCGCCACGGCCTCCACCTTCAGCCCCTTGCCCAGGCGCGCGACGCCCTGCCCGTGCAGCGAGTTGACGCGCGCCGAGGGCGCACCGGCGATCCCGGCCAGCAAGCCGCCCGGGTTGAGAGTGACGGCATGCACGGGAGCGTATTGCCGTTCCAACGGATCGGCGGGATTCTCGCGATGATCGAGGAATCCGGGCTGCTCCTGCACCTTCTGGTAGAGACTGCCGCCGAAGGCGACGTTCACCTCCTGGAAACCGCGGCACAGCGCCAGCAGCGGGACGCCCATGCTGATCGCCAGCGGCACCAGCGAAAGGGTGGTCGCATCGCGCACGGGGTCGAGCAGATTGCCTTCGTAACTGGGTTCGTCGCTGTAATGATGCGGCTCGATGTTGCTGACCGCGCCGGTCAACAGGATGCCGTCGACCTGTTCCAGCAACTGCTCCAGCGGCAGCGCAGGCCGCAAAGTGGGAAGCAGGACAGGCAGCGCCCCCGCCCCTTCCACCACCGCGCGCACATACTTCTCGCCGACCGCGAGGAAGGGATGTGGACCGATTTCTTTACGGTCGGTGGGAAGGCCGACCAGCGGCAGGCTGGCCATTGGGGGAGGCTCGAAAAAGCTTGCCGCAACTTAACCTGCCTGTTTTATTTTTACAACACCAACTGCCGGATTACCGCTTTTATCCCGATATTGGTGCATTGCGGCACCATTTCAGGACACTTCAGGACATCAACACTATCAAACGCGTTGAGTATTCTTGACAGCGGGATCTCTCTGGTAAGCTGCCGCGAACCGCCCGTGACGCCATCATGACCCGCATCCCAGACACCTCCCTTCCCGATATTTCCCTGCTTGCCTCGGCAGATGCAGCCACCTTGCGGCAGCTGCCCGACTGCGAACTGGTCGACCTGCTGCTGCCCGACATGAACGGCCTGCTGCGCGGCAAGCGCATCACCCGCGATGCACTGGAGAAGGTGTACCAGGAGGGCGTGTGCCTGCCGATGTCGCTGATCGCCACCGACATCACCGGCAACACCGTGGAGGAAACCGGCCTGGGCTACGACATCGGCGATGAAGACCGCATCTGCCGTCCCGTGCCGGGCTCGCTGCGTGCGGTGCCCTGGTCGCCGCGGCCGATGGCGCAATTGCTGCTGTCGATGGAAGATGCCAAAGGCGGCGCTTTCGAGGCCAATCCGCGGGAAGTGCTCAAGCGCGTACTGGAACGTTACACCGCCCGCGGCCTCAAGCCGGTGGTGGCGGTGGAATTGGAGTTCTACCTGTTCGACGCGCATCTGGATGCCGACGGCAAGCCGCGTACGCCGGTCAATCCGGTAACCGGCCGCCGCAGCAACAGCACGCAGGTCTATTACATGGAAGACCTCAACGACTACCGCGGCTTCACCGATGCGGTGTCGGCCGCGTGCAAGGCGCAGGGGATTCCCGCCGATACGGCCGTGGCCGAATACGCGCCGGGCCAGTTCGAGATCAACCTCAAGCATCGTGACGATGCCCTGCTGGCCTGCGACGATGCGGTCATGCTGAAGCGTGCGATCAAAGCCGTAGCCCAGCAGCAGGGCGTGCAGGCCAGTTTCATGGCCAAACCGTTCGCCGAGCAAGCCGGCAATGGCCTGCATATCCATGTCAGCGTGCTGGACGACAAGGGCGACAACATTTTCGCCTCCACTCCGGAAGCACCAGCCGATACCTTGAAACACGCCATCGGCGGCCTGCAACGCAGCGCCAAGGACAGCCTGCTGCTGTTCGCGCCGCACGCCAACAGCTACCGCCGCTTCGTGCTCAACGCCTTCGTGCCGCTCAATGACGCCTGGGGCTACAACAACCGCACCGTGGCCATGCGCATCCCGCACAGCAACGAAGCCAACACGCGCGTCGAGCACCGCATCGCCGGCGCCGACGCCAATGTGTATCTGGTGACCGCGGCAGTGCTGGCGGGGATGCTGCATGGGCTGGAGAACGGTTTCGATCCTGGCGCGCCGGTGGTGGGCAATGCCTACGAGCAGACCGAGATACGCACGCCGTACTGGCGTCAGGCCATTGATGATTTCATGGGTAGCGATTTCATTCGAGAGCAGTTTGGTGAATCGTTCCGGCATATTTATGGGCAGCAGAAGCTGAAGGAAATGCACACGTTCTATACCCAGGTGACTACGCTGGAATACGACTGGTATCTGCGGGCAGTGTAGATAGCTCCCCTTCTCCCCTTGTGGGAGAAGGTGCCCGAAGGGCGGATGAGGGGTACGAGCGAAGCGAGTGCTCCAAGCATCACGCGAAGATCAAAATGGATCCCAGCGTTCGCTGGGATGACGATACGGGAAGTTCATTGATGCGTGCTGTTGGACAATCCTCGTATCCACCCAGCTGGTACGCCGCCAGCGCCGTTCCGCTACCCGAGCAACCGGCGTTACAGGGCGCGATCCAGGCCGACGTGTGCATCCTCGGCGCCGGCTACACGGGACTGTCCGCCGCCTTGGAACTGGCCGAGGCTGGCTACAGCGTCGTAGTGCTGGAAGCCGAACGCATCGGTTGGGGCGCCTCCGGACGCAACGGCGGCCAGGCCATCGCCGGCTTCAGCTGCGGCGAGGCCAAGCTGGAATCGCTGGTGGGTTTCGACGACGCGCGCAGAATGTTCGACCTTTCCCGCGAAGGCCTGCAATGGCTGCGCGACCGCATCCGCAAACACGGCATCGCCTGCGACTGGCGCGATGGCCACGCCACCGTGCCGATCAAGCCGCGGCAGGAGCGCGAAGTGCTGGCCGCGATCGATGAATTCCGCACCCGCTACGACTATCCGGTCGAATGGTGGAGCCGCGAACGCCTGCGCAGCCAGCTCGCCAGCGATCGTTACCTTGGCGCGCTCTACGACCCCAACAGCGGCCACCTGCATCCGCTCGAATATGCGTTGGGCCTGGCCCGCGCCACGATGGCGGCGGGCGTACGCATCTTCGAGCAATCGCGGGTCACGCAACTGGTGCGCGGAACCAGGCCAGTATTCAAGACCGCGGGCGGCGAAGTGCATTGCGACTTTGCGGTCCTGGCCGGCAATGCGCTGCTGCACGGCATCGCGCCCGAGCTGGAATCGCGGATCATGCCGGTCGGCACCTACATCGGCGCTACCGTGCCGCTTGGCGAACAACGCGCAAAGGAACTCATCCGCAACGACATGGCGGTGGCGGACACCAACTGGGCGTTGGACTATTTCAGGCTGAGCCGCGACCACCGCCTGTTGTTCGGCGGCCGTGCCAGCTATTCCACTCTGCCTCCGCCCAACCTCCGGGGCACCATGACCCGGCGCATGCGCAGGGTGTTTCCGCAGCTGGCCGACGTGCAGATCGAGTACGTGTGGGGCGGCTACATCGACATCTCGCTCAACCGCGCGCCGCATTTCGGACGGCTGACGCCCAATATCTACTTCGCGCAGGGGTTTTCCGGACACGGCGTCATCGCTACAGGGCTGGCAGGAAAGTTGATGTCCGAAGCCATACGCGGTCAATCGGAACGGCTGGACCTGTTCGCCAAGATCCCGCACCTGCCCTTCCCCGGCGGCCGCGCCCTGCGCACGCCGATGCTGGTGGCGGCGATGGCCTGGTACAAACTGCGCGACGCGCTGTGGTGATTGCCTTGTAGGGCCGAGCTTGCTCCTCTGCTTTTGGCGCGGAATCAAAAGCAGCCAAGCAAGCTCGGCTCCACAAAGATCATGCCTTCGTACGCGGAGCCAGCAACAACGCGATCAAGGTCAGTGTGGCGGCGGCGGCAAGGTAATAACCCACATGCGAGACGCCGTGCCTGGTCGCCAGATAGGTGGCGATGGAAGGCGTCAGCGACGCGCCCAGGATGCCCGCCAGATTGAAGGCCAGCGATGCACCGGTGTAACGCACCGCAGTGGGAAACATGTCGGCCAGCAGCGTCCCGCACGGTCCATAAGTAAGGCCGGTGACCGTCATGCCGATGATCAGGAACAGCAACACGCCCGCGCCGCTGCCGATGCTGAAAAGCGGCCCGTAGAACAATCCGAACACGATGATCGAGACCGTGGCCAGCACCATCGCCAAACGCCGGCCGTACCGGTCCGCCAGCAGCGCCGACACCGGAATTCCCGCACCGAAGAACAACACGGCGATCATCAGCATCAACAGGAATTGTTCGCGCGTGTAGCCCAGCTGCGCGGTTCCCCAGGACAGGTTGAAAACGGTCATCAGGTAGAACAGGACGAAGGTGGCGACCAGCGCGAACGTCCCGGCGAGCAACGCCCCCGGATGTTCGCGCAGCACGCTCAGCATCGGCAGGCGCACGCGCTCGCCTTTGTCCAGCGTCTTCTGGAAGTCGGGCGTCTCGGCGATGCGCAAACGCACCCACAGGCCCACGAAAACCAGCGCGGCGCTGGACAGGAACGGAATGCGCCAGCCCCAGGCCAGGAACTGCGTGTCGTCCATCAATTCGGTCAGCAGCAGGAAGATGCCGGTCGAGCACAGGAAGCCGAGCGGCGCGCCCAGCTGCGGAAACATGCCGTACCACGCGCGCTTGCCCGGCGGCGCGTTCTCCGTCGCCAGCAGCACCGCCCCGCCCCACTCGCCGCCCAGGCCTAGTCCCTGACCGAAGCGGCAGATCGCCAGCAGGATCGGCGCCGCCACTCCAATACTGGTGTAGGTCGGCAGCAGACCGATGGCGATGGTGGAAAGACCCATGGTCAGCAACGCCGCCACCAGCGTGGCCTTGCGCCCTACCCGGTCGCCGAAGTGGCCGAACAGCGCCGACCCCACCGGCCGCGCGAAGAACGCCAGGGCGAAGGTGATCAGGGATTTGAGGGTAGCGGTGGCCGGGTCGCTTTCGGGGAAGAACAGCTGCGGGAACACGATCACCGCGGCGGTGGCGTAGATGTAGAAATCGAAGAATTCGATGGTGGTGCCGATCAGGCTGGCGAACAGCACTCGACGCGGGGAATTGACAACAGTGGGCGCGGTCATCGTCTACGATCTGGTTAGGCTGGCCGGATTCTGGCAGATTCTCCGGCTATCGGCGCAACCGGACTTCGGGAGGCATGCCGTGGACGAAGACCTAGATCGACTGACCCAGGCGGAGCTGGTAGCGGAGGCGCGTAAATTGCGCGACGCCATCCGCAAGCACCGCGATTCCACCCTTCATGAGCTTTGCTGGCATCACCCGGATCTATGGGGCCTGCTTCCCGAGAAGACCGATCCGCTGCCGGCGGTTCCGGAATGGCCGCAGTTCATGCGCGGCTGCATCCACTACCGGCAGTCGCTTGACCGGGAGTTGCCGGATGCCGGGCGGATCGGCGTCGAGTTCAATAAATCCGGTAAAACCCGGTAGGAGCGACGTAAGTCGCGAAACATCTTGTGCCGAGATTCATTCGCGACTTACGTCGCTCCTACGACGGTCGCCCTCAATCCCAGTCGTCCTTGTAGACGAACTTCGGCATTTCCCAGTGATAGCGGATGGCCAGCATGCGCACCGCAAACCCGGTGACCATCGCGATCACCATGCCCACATCGTGATCCATCCCCACATGCGGGGCGGTCATGTAGATCGCGCCGGCCAATAGCGAGACGCTGGCGTACAGCTCCTTGCGGAACAACAGCGGCACCTGCGTGCAAAGCACATCGCGCAGCACTCCACCGAACGTTCCGGTGATCATCCCGCTGACCAGGATGATCAACCAGTGCAGATGCAGTCCCTTGGCGATATCGCAGCCGACCACGGTGAATACGACCAGCCCGAGCCCATCCAACACGAGAAAACTGGTGCGCAGGCGCTTCATCATCGGCGCCACCAATATGGTGACCAGCGCGGCGGCCAGCACTATCACCAGATAGCTGGGATGCTCGATCCAGCTCAGTGGGTGGCGCCCCAGCAGCACATCGCGCAGCGTACCGCCGCCCAGCGCGGTGACCACGGCGATCACGCATACGCCCAACCAGTCCATCTGCCGCCGGCCCGCCACCAGCGCCGCGCTCATCGCCTCGACCGCGATGCCGATCAGGAAAAGGACGTGTAAAAGCATCTTTTCTCCTTCGCCATCCCGGCGGCGATGCCTGGATCAGCTGCCCAGATTGATCCAGGTCGCCTTGATTTCAGTGTATTTGTCGAACGCATGCAGCGACTTGTCGCGGCCGTTGCCGGACTGCTTGTAGCCGCCGAATGGCGCGGTCATGTCGCCGCCGTCCCAATAGTTCACCCATACGCTGCCCGCGCGCAGTTTGCGCGCGACACGGTGCGCGCGGCTGATGTCCTTCGTCCACACGCCGGCGGCCAAGCCGTATTCGGTGTCGTTGGCCATGCGCAGCGCCTGCTCTTCGGTGTCGAAGGCGATCACCGACAGCACCGGCCCGAAGATCTCTTCGCGTGAAATGGTGTGCTCGTGGGCAACTTCGTCGAACACGGTCGGCTCGATATAGCTGCCACCGGGCACCGTATCGGCGCGCTTGCCGCCCAGCACCAGCCTGGCGCCTTCGGCCACGCCTTTTTCTATGTATCCCAGCACCCGGCTGGTCTGCGTTTCGTCGACCATCGCTCCCATCGGAGCACCCGGCTCGAAAGGATGGCGCGGCTGCATCTTGCGGCCCGCCTCGACCACGCGCGCCACGAATTCGTCCTTGATGGAACGCTCCACCAGCAAACGCGAAGCCGCGGTGCAGACCTCGCCCTGATTGTAGAAGATGCCGCTAGCCGCCGCTTCGGCCGCCTTGTCCAGATCGTGCGCGTCGGCGAACACCAGGTTGGGGCTCTTGCCGCCGCATTCCATGTAGGCGCGCTTGAGGTTGGAGCGCCCTGCGCACTGCAGCAATTGTTTGCCGACCGCGGTGGAACCGGTGAACACCAGGCCGTCGACGTCCATGTGCAGGGCCAGCGGTTCGCCCGCCTCTTTGCCGAAACCGGGCACTACGTTGAAGACGCCCGCTGGGATACCAGCCTCCATCGCGATTTCGGCCAGCCGTATCGCGCTCAATGGAGATTTCTCCGACGGCTTCAACACCACCGAATTGCCCATCGCCAGCGCCGGCGCCAGTTTCCAGGTCGCCATCAGCAGCGGAAAATTCCACGGCACGATGGCGCCGATGACGCCCAGCGGTTCGCGCGTCACCAGTCCCAATTCGTCGGGGCCGGTCGCGGCGACTTCGCCATAGACCTTGTCCAGCGCCTCGCCCGTCCAGGCCATGCAGCGGATCGTCGCCGCCACGTCGACCTGACGCGCGTCGGTGACCGGCTTGCCCATGTCCAGCGATTCCAGCAGCGCTAGCTCGTCGCCGTACTGCTCGATCAGCTGCGCGAACTTCAGCAGCACTTTCTTGCGGTAGGTGGGCTTGGCTTCGGACCATGCGCCGGAATCGAAACTGCGGCGCGCGGCGATGACTGCGCGCTCGATGTCTTCGGCGGCGCATTCGGCCACGCGTCCCAGCGCACGCCCGTCGATGGGGCTGATGCAATCGAAGGTCCTGCCGTCGGCGGCATCGACGTATTTTCCGTCGATGAAGGCCTGGGTACGGATCTTCAATCCGTCGGCGAGTGCTTGCCAGTTGTCGCGGGTGCGGGGGGCGTTCATGGGGCGTGCCTCTGATCAAGTTCAAAAGGTAAGTTACAGGGACAAGTGCGAAGACGCTGTTGCTGTTGCCAAAGATCCCGTGAGGCGCGGCAAGCAGGCCGGGGCAAACCCCGCAGGGGCGGCGCACAAGGATGTGCGCCGTTTCCGGAGGCGCAGGATACGCCTTACGGAAATTCCCCGGCCTGCTTGCGAACCCAACGGCTTTATCGTTGGGCGCGGCGCAGGGCGGCTTTCTTTTGGTTACTTTTCTTTGCCGTTCAAAGAAAAGTGACTCGCGCAACGCGCGAAACGCTTTTGCTTCGAAGGAAGAGCAAAGAACAAGATCAAGAGCACCCCTCCTGCCTCCTCCCCTGCGCTGCGCGCAAGGGAGGAGGCAGGAGCACGAACAACGGCAACAGAATCAACAGCAAGATCAAAATGGATCCCAGCTTGCGCTGGGATGACGACTGCAGGGTTCAGAAGGTGGCTGGGGTATTGGCACTGAAGATCACCGCATCCACTTCGCCGATGTTGCGGAACCGGTGCGGAATTCTGCTCTCGAAATAATAAGCCTCGCCCGCGCGCAGAATGCGCACCTGGTCGCCGACCGTCACTTCCACTTCGCCTTCCACCACCACACCGCCCTCCTCGCCCTCGTGCAACAGCATGCTGTCGCCGGTGTCGGTACCCGGCGGCATCACCTCGCGCAGGATGCACATCTGGCGTTGCGGGCGGTGCTGGCCGACCAGGAAATACTGGATGCCGTTGCTGCCCACGTCCGGCAACTCGTCGGCCGCATAGAAAGGGCTGTCCGGCAGGCCGACTTCCAGATCGAGAGTGAAGAAATCGGCCAGCGAAATGGGAATGCCGTCCAGCACCTTCTTCAACGAACTGACCGAGGGGCTGACCTTGTTCTGTTCGATCAGCGAGATGGTGCTGTTGGTCACGCCCACCCGCTTGGCCAGCTCGCGCTGGCTGAGGTCCTTGGATTTGCGAACCAGCTGCAGGCGCGCGCCGATGTCCATCCCTACCCTTGTCTGTGAATGATGATTGTGACCGCAGTGTTGCCGGATACTTTACACGGCGTGAGGATGGGGTCAATTTTCAGCCCAATTACCTTGCGGTTGTAAAGTTTTTTCAACGCGCTAAGCTGGCGGCCTCTTCTTTCCGCGACCCCACGGAGCCCGCCGAATGAGCGCAGATTCCCGCCCCGACCACGGCGCCTTGGCCGACCATTACGCCGCCCAGGCCATCGCCGCGCCAGCCTCCATGGACGCCTTCTGGATGCCCTTCACCGCCAACAAGCAGTTCAAGGCATCGCCGCGACTGCTGGCCAGCGCTTCGGGCATGTACTACAAGACCGTGGACGGGCGCGAGATCCTCGACGCCACCGCCGGCCTGTGGTGCTGCAATGCAGGACACTCGCGGCCCCGAATCGTGGAAGCGGTGAAGACGCAGATAGAGACCCTGGATTTCGCCCCCAATTTCTCCATGAGCTCGCCGCTGCCGTTCGTGCTGGCCGAGCGACTGGCCGAACTGGCGCCGGGCAACCTCAACCATGTGTTCTATGCCAACTCCGGCTCCGAAGCGGTCGACAGCGCGCTGAAGATGGCCATCGCCTATCACCGCGCACGCGGCGAAGGCCAGCGTACCCGCCTGATCGGGCGCGAGAAGGGCTACCACGGGGTCGGCTTCGGCGGCATCTCGGTCGGCGGCCTGCCAAACAACCGCAAGTGGTTCGGGCTTGGCCTGCCGGGCGTCGATCACCTGCGCCACACCCTGGATATCGGCCGCAACGCCTTCTCGAAAGGGTTGCCCGAATACGGCATCGAACTGGCCGAGGATCTGGAGCGCATGGTCGCGCTGCATGATGCGTCCACCATTGCCGCGGTGATCATCGAACCGATCTCCGGTTCGGCCGGCGTGGTGATTCCGCCGGACGGCTACCTCAAGCGCATCCGCGAGCTCTGCACCAAGCACGGCATCCTGCTGATCTTCGACGAAGTGATCACCGGTTTCGGCCGCGTCGGCAATGCCTTCGCCGCGCAACGCTTCGGTGTGCAGCCGGACATGATCACCGCCGCCAAGGGCATCACCAACGGCTGCGTGCCGATGGGCGTGGTGATGGTGTCCGACGATGTGCACGACGCCTTCACCCAGGGGCCGGACAACGCCATCGACCTGTTCCATGGCTACACCTATTCCGGGCATCCCCTCGCCTGTGCGGCCGCCATCGCAACGCTGGACACTTATGCGGAAGAAAGCCTGTTCGACAAAGCCATCGAACTGGGCGACTACTGGCAGGAAGGCATCCATTCCTTGAAGGGCCTGCCGAATGTGATCGACATCCGCAACTACGGGCTGATCGGTGCGATCGAACTGGCGCCGCGTCCAGGCGCGCCCGGTACGCGCGCCTACGACGCCTTCACCCACGCCTTCCATGAGGGCAGCCTGCTGACGCGCGTTACCGGCGACGTGATCGCCCTGTCCCCGCCCCTGATCCTGGAGAAGTCGCATATCGACGGCATCTTCAGCCGGCTGGCCGATACCCTGCGTGCCACGCAATAAGGGAGGTCCCGCTACAATAGCGGGACCGCAACGCTCTCCTGGCCTTGCGATCCGCAAAGCCAATACTCAGGTGTATCAAATGCCCGCACTCTTCCTGAAAGACAGCAACCAGTTCCTTGCCGAGCTCAGCGACGCCGATCTGGCGCACATGGTCAATTTGATGGAAGAGGAGAGTTCGAAAGACACCGACTACTTCATCGACCTGGGCACGGTAGACCTGCTCAAGTCCGCTGGCGCTTCGGAAGCGGTGACCAGCGCGCTCGAGTCGGCCATCGGCGCCTCCGAAGGCATCGACGTCGTCTGGCGCTGACGCTTCGACGTACCGGGATATCACAGCTCCAAGAATCGGCCCCGGGAGGGCAAACACAATGTTGATCGGCGTCCCCAAGGAAATCAAAAACCACGAATACCGCATCGGCCTGACGCCGGCCGGCGCCCGCGAACTGGTCGCCAACGGCCATAGCGTCATGATCCAGCGCGACGGCGGCAAGGCCATCGGCCTGACCGACGAAATGTACGTGCGCGCGGGCGCGGAGATCGTGGAAAGCGCCGAGGAAATCTTCAAGCGCGCCGACATGATCATCAAGGTCAAAGAGCCGCAGCCGGTGGAATGCGCCATGTTGCGTCCTGGCCAGGTGCTCTACACCTACCTGCATCTGGCGCCCGATCCGGAGCAGACCAAGGCATTGGTGAAATCCCGCGCCACCTGCATCGCCTACGAAACCGTCACCGACCGCAAGGGCGGCCTGCCGCTGCTGGCGCCGATGAGCGAAGTGGCCGGGCGCATGTCGATCCAGGCCGGCGCGCATGCGCTGGAAAAAGCCCAGGGCGGCTCCGGCGTGCTACTGGGCGGCGTGCCGGGCGTGAAGCCGGCCGAAGTGCTGGTGATCGGCGGCGGCGTGGTCGGCATCAACGCCGCGCGCATGGCCATGGGCATGAACGCGCACGTGACCATCCTGGACCGTTCGCTGGACCGCCTGAAGTACCTCGACGAGATTTACGGCGACCGGCTGACCACGATCTATTCCACCCACGACGCCATCGAGGAACGCCTGCCGGACACCGACCTGGTGATCGGCGCGGTGCTGATCCCCGGCGCTGCGGCTCCGAAACTGATCGCGCGCTCGCAGTTGAAGCTGATGCGTCCGGGTTCGGTGCTGGTGGATGTGGCCATCGACCAGGGCGGCTGCTTCGAAACCAGCAAGGCCACCACGCACCAGAACCCGACCTACGAAGTGGACGGCATCGTTCACTACTGCGTGGCCAACATGCCCGGCGGCGTGGCCCGCACTTCGACCTTCGCCCTGACCAACGCCACCCTGCCCTTCGCCGTGCAGCTGGCCAACAAGGGCGCGCGCCAGGCGATGCTGGACGACGAGCATCTGCTCAACGGCCTCAACGTCCACGACGGCAAGATCACCTACAAGGCGGTCGCCGACGATCTTGGTTACGAGTACGTGCCTTCGACCAAGGCGCTGGGCTGATCCACTGTAGGAGCGGGCCCTGCCCGCGACGGGCTTTACAGGTAAAGCTTCGTCGCGGGCAGGGCCCGCTCCTACAGGATGTCAAAGGCGCATCAGGCGCCAGCAACGGTGAATCCGCGCATTCCGCTCGAAATCCGGCGGAATCGTCTGCGCGGTGATGTCCTCGCATTGCGCGAACTCGGCCACCGCTTCGGCGTCCAGCTTGAAGCGCCGGAAGTTGTTGGAAAAGTACAGCACGCCCTCGGTGGTCAGCCGGTCCACGCAGGCGCGCAGCAGGCGCACGTGTTCGCGCTGGATGTCGAAATCGTCAGCGCGCGCGGAGTTGGAGAACGTGGGCGGGTCGCAGAAGATCACGTCGTAGCGGTTCTTTTCCGCTTCCAGCCAGCGTAACGCGTCGGCCTGCACCAGGCGATGCTGGGCGCCGGCAAAACCATTCAACGACAGATTGGTTGCGCACCATTCCAGATAGGTGCCTGACAGATCCACGCTGGTGGTGGAATCCGCGCCGGCCACCGCCGCCTGCACCGAAGCGACACCGGTGTAACAGAACAGGTTGAGGAAACGCTTGCCGCGCGCTTCCGCCGCCATGTGCCGGCGCAGCGGGCGATGATCCAGGAACAGCCCGGTGTCCAGGTAATCGAACAGATTCACTTGCAGCAGCGCGCCGCTCTCGCGCACCTGCAGCAGCTCGCCACGTTGCTCCAATCTTCCGTACTTGCTGCCGCCCTTGCCGCGCTCGCGCGATTTCATCGCCACCTGCTCGGCCGGCACAGCGAACACCTCGCGCGCCGCAGCCAGCAGTTCGTTGCGGCGGCGGCGCACGTCGGCCTCGGGAATCTCTTCCGGCGCCGCGTATTCCTGCACGTGCAGGAAGGTACGCATATCGCCTTGCGCTTCCCTGTACACATCGATGGCTGCCGCATATTCGGGCAGGTCCGCATCGTAGACGCGGAAACAGCTCACTTCTTCGCGCGAAGCCCAGGACTTCAGCTTGCGCAGATTCTTGCGCAGGCGGTTGGCGACCATCAACGCACCTTCGGAAAGTTCTCGCGGCGCGCTGCTTTCTTGCTTCGGCGGGCCGACCGGATCGCAGACGATCAATGCGCATTCGATGGCGCCGTTGAAGATCTGGTATTTCTTGCTGGCGCGCAGGCCGGTTGCGTACGCCAGTTCGGCATTGCCGCACAGCAGGCTGGCGCGCCATTGCGGCACGGTGCGCCTGAGCGCGTCGCCGAGCTTGCGGTACAGCGCGCTGTCGGCCGCCAGGCGCTCGTCGTACGGCGGATTGCAGACCACGGTGCCGCGTTCGAACGGCGGCGCCTGCAGATCGCCCACCTCGCGCGTGCCGAACCAGATGTCGTCGGCCACTCCCGCCACTTCGGCGTTCTCGCGCGCGGCGCGGATCGCATGCGGATCGATATCGCTGCCGAACATCGCCTGCTTCAGCGACGACCTGCCCTTCTCTTCGCGTTGCTTCGCTTCTTCGACCAGCCGCTTCCAGCCCTCGGTATCGAATCCGAGCCAGCGGCTGGGCAGGTTGCGTCCGTGCCGCTGCAATCCAGGGGCGACATCGGCCGCCATCAGCGCGCCTTCGATCAACAAGGTGCCGCTGCCGCACATCGGATCGAGCAAGGCCCCGCCTTCGTGGTAGGTCTTCGGCCAGCCGCCGCGCATCAGCACGGCGGCGGCCAGATTCTCCTTCAAGGGAGCATCGTTCTGCACATTGCGCCAACCGCGGCGATGCATCGGCCCGCCGCCCAGATCGATGGAAATGGTGGCCCGGCCCTTGCGCAGCGACAGGTTGATGCGCACGTCAGGGTTATCCACATCCACTGACGGGCGCTCCTGGCCCTGCGCACGCAGCGTATCGACCACCGCGTCCTTGACCCTCTGCGCGGCATAGCGCGCATGGGTGATGGCATCGCCGGAGACGTGCGCATCCACCGACAACGTGTGATCGGAGCGCAGGTGCTCCTGCCAGGGAATGGCCGCAACGCCGTCGTACAGCGCCAGCTCGTTCAAGCATTCGAACTCGGCGATCGGCCAAAGCACGCGGCTGGCCAGCCGCGACCACAGCACCGCGCGCTGGGCGTCCATCAACTCGCCTTCAGTATTGGCGCCGGAGACGGTGGCGGTGGCTTTTCCCACACCCAGCGACAGTAGCTCATCGACGAGCAGGTATTCCAGGCCTTTGCCGCAGGAAACGAAGAATTTCAAATCAACCTCGGGTTAATGAATCGTCGTCCCCGCGAAGGCGGGGATCCAGTGACTTTCGCCATCGAGAGCAAAGTCTCTTGGTTCCCGCCTTCGCGGGAACGACGGCGTTAGGAATGCAAGCTCCGCAACAAAGCAGAAAACGCTTCCGCAGAAGCCTCCACATGCTCCGACAACCGATGCGTATCGTCCACCAGCAACAAGCGCGCGCGGCGCGCATGCGCCCAGTCGGTTACTTGTTGTGCGGGAATCAGTTCATCGTCCCAGCCGTGGATGATCGAAGTCGGCACGACTGCGGCGTCCAGGTTTTCCAGATGTCCCATTGTGGTCGGCGGCGCCATCAAGAATAGAGCGACGATCGGCACTTCCAACGATACCCGCGCGGAGATGTAAGCGCCCAGGCTGGAACCGGCCAATACCAGCGGCCCGCGCTGCGCTGCTTCGGTGGCCAGCGCGAGCAGATGCGTCTGCCGCGCTTCCACGTCGCCGAGTTCGCTGAGGTCGCGCCGCGCATCGAAACCGGTGTAGTCCGGACGCTCATGGGTCCAGCCCAGGCGTTCGGCGGCGATAGCCAGCGCGGCGACCTTGGTGGCGTCCGGGCCGCTTTCGAAGCCGTGCGAAAGAATGCAGTGGCCCGGACCGGCGGAGAATCGGCTCACAACGCAACCACTTCGTCGCCCACGCGGAAATTCCCACCGGACACGATGCGCGCGCAAAGTCCGCCCATGCCGCGCATGGCGTTGTAACCGCCCGCACCCAAGGCGGTTTCCATGCGCGAGCACGGGTCGCAGGATTCGGTACCTTCCAGCACTACCTCGCCGATACGGAACCGGCGATCCTTCAACGCGATCAACGGAATGCCGGACACCACCACGTTCCGCCGCAGCAAGACGGGCTCGACGCCGCGCCCGGCCAGCGCCGCGATGGCCGGCAAGTGCTCGGCCTGGATCAAAGTGATGCCGCGCTTGCCGCTGCCGCCTTTGTAACGGTCGCCGCGCAGTCCACCTTCGGCGATCGCTTCGACCGACTCGACCGGGTTCATCCGCTCGTCGCGCGCCGGGCGCAGGCCTATCCATTGCACCGTGCCGACCTGCGGCAGGGTGGCCATGAGCTTGGCGAGCTCGGAATCGGGATTGAGGGGCATCGGCGTATTCCTGCGGCGGACAGACTCCGCGCGAACCGTCAGTTTACTTGACCGCGCCTGCCCGGGCCGCGGCAGCGGATTCTGTCTCGCGGGTCGGGTGCTAGCATTCCGGGCATGCCCCCCGACCCGCCACCCGTGATCCTGTCGCCCCTGCCCTACGAACCGCTGCTGGACGAACGTCCACGCAACCGGATCGACCTGGTGGTGATCCATTGCACCGAACTGCCCGACCTGGCCACGGCGCGCAGTTTCGGCGAACAGGTGCTGTACGACTCCGGCACCGGCAACAGCGGCCACTACTACATCGACCGCGACGGCAGCGTGCACCAGTACATTGCGGTGGAACGCGTCGCCCACCATGTGCGCGGCTACAACCCGCGTGCCATCGGCATCGAACTGGTCAACACCGGCCGCTATCCGGACTGGCTGGCGGCCGGCAGCCAGTCGATGCAGGAGGCCTATACGGAGCAACAAATCATTGCGTTGGTGGTCTTGCTGGGCTACCTGCAGCAAGAACTGCCTTCGCTGAAGTTCATCGCCGGCCACGAGGAACTGGATACCACCGAAATTCCCGCCAGCGATGACGAACAGCTCCTGGTCCGTCGCAAGCTGGATCCCGGGCCGCTATTTCCATGGGATCGGGTGATGCAGGCAACCAACCTCGAGCGCCTACGGCCAGACCACCTGTAGGAACGGGCCCTGCCCGCGACGGGCTTCACAGGTAATGCTTCGTCGCGGGCAGGGCCCGCTCCTACAGGGGTTTATCGCCGCCCCGGTATAATTTACTGAAATCGCACTCACCGGAATTCCCTTGTCCCCCAGCCCCGAACCCGTCGTCAGCGAACTGATCGAGCTGCTCTCGCTGGAGCGGCTGGAAGACAACCTGTTCCGCGGCCAGAGCCGCGATATCGGCACCAAGTACGTGTTCGGCGGCCAGGTGCTGGGCCAGGCGCTGTCCGCGGCGCAAGCCACGGTGGAAGACGGCGGCGGCCGCATGGCCCATTCGCTGCATGCCTACTTCCTGCGCGCCGGCGACGTGGACCATCCCATCGTCTACGACGTGGACCGTACCCGCGACGGCGGCAGTTTTTCGGTGCGCCGGGTGACCGCGATCCAGCACGGCAAGGTGATCTTCTTCTGCGCCGCCTCCTTCCAGGGCGAAGAGCCCGAAGCCCAGCAGCACCAGCTGTCGATGCCCGAAGTGCCGCGGCCCGAAGACATCGAGCCGGCCCCGGCCGTTCCCGCCGAAGTGATGGCGACGCTGCCGCCCAAGGTGCAACGCTGGCTGTCGCGGCGCGGTCCGTTCGAATTCCGCCATGTGTACCCGCGCGACGAACTCAACCCGCCCAAGCGGCCGCCGTTCCAGCAGGTCTGGTTCCGCCTCAGCGAGCCGGTGGGCGATGCGCCGGAACTGCACCACGCGCTGCTCGCCTACGCCTCCGATTTCCAACTGCTGGGCACGGCCAACTACCCGCACGGCATCAGCTACTACCAGCCCAACGTGCAGATGGCTTCGTTGGACCACGCGCTGTGGTTCCACCGTCCGTTCCGCGCCGACGACTGGCTGCTGTATTCCATCGACAGCCCCAGCGCGCAGAACTCGCGAGGTCTGGCGCGCGGGCAGATCTTCACCCGCGACGGCAAGCTGGTGGCCAGCACCGCGCAGGAAGGGCTGATCCGCGTGGTGCCCGACCGCGGCGCCGCGGCGCTGGTCCCGGCCAAGGAATAGCCATGCGTCAGGTCTTCACCAGTCTGCGGGTCGAAACCGTCGAAGGCGTAGCCAAACTGCTGGAAGAAGCCGGCATAGAGGTCTACTTGGCCAACGGGCGTTCCTACCACAGCAAGCGCGGCGGCCAGTTCAGCTATGCCGAGCCGATGAAGCTCAAGCAGCAGCCCAGCGTCTGGGTGAAACGCGCCGAGGACCAGCCGCGTGCGCGAGAGATCCTGCGTGCGGCCGGCCTGCTGGCGACTACGCGTCCGGCCCAAGGGGAACCGCTGGTTTTTGCGGGCGCCGAGGCCGGCGACGAACCGACCAAGCGTCCGCTGGCCTGGCGTATCCGCATCGCTCTGCTCATAGCGGTGGCGATCGCAGTCCTGGTGACGCTCACGCGCCATCGCGGCGCGCAGGAAGCGTCGCAACCTGCTGCGCAAGCTCCCGCGCCAGCTCAGCCTGCCGTTGAGCCCGCGCCAGCAGTGGAAGACGAAACCATACGCGTGCAGATTCCAAATCAACCCGCTGATCCGGCCAAGAAATAGCGGGTGGGAGCGGCGTCCCGCCGCGAGCTTTTAGTGACTGCAGAGAGCAAGAGCTCGCGGCGGGACGCCGCTCCCACATCGTGTCATTTCATTTGGTCACATCGGCGCTCTGGCGGCGTCGTGGTAAAGCCGATCCTATTGCGGAAACCCGTATGAACGCCGAAGCCCTCGACCTGATGTTGCGCCGCGACCTGCCCGCCGCCGCGCGCGGCGATCAGACCGCCTATGGCCGCATCGTCGTCGCCTGCCAGAACACGGTGACCGCCATCGCCCTGGCCATCACCCGCGATGTGGCCGCCAGCGAGGACATCGCCCAGGAAGCGTTCCTGAAGGCGTGGCAGCAGTTGGACCGGCTCAACAACTCCGCCAGCTTTCTGCCCTGGTTGCGCCAGATCACCCGCAACCTGGCGCGCGACCACCTGCGTGCCAACCGCAACCGGCCGCTGTCGGGCGAAGGCGCGGAGATCGCGATCCAGATGGCCGCCGATCCGTCGCCCACTCCCAGCGAGCGACTGTTGCAGACCGAGCAGGAAATCGTCGCCGCCGACCTCATCTCCAGCCTGCCCGAGGAAAGCCGCGAAACCTTGCTTCTCTATTACCGCGAAGGCCAGAGTTCGCAGCAGGTCGCTTCCTTGCTGGGCCTGAGCGATGCGGCAGTCCGCAAACGCCTGTCGCGCGCGCGCAGCAACGTGCGCGAAGAAATGCTCAAGCGCTTCGGCGAGTTCGCGCGCACCACCGCGCCGAGCGCCGCTTTCGCCGTAGCGGTGAGCGGCGCGCTGATGGTGGCCGCCCCCGGCGCCAGCGCCGCCGCGCTCATCGGCGCCAGTGCGGTGGGTTCGGGAGCGGGAAAACTGGGAGCGGGCGGACTCGGCGCCTCGGCCGTCAACGGCGGAGTCGCGCTCGGCGCTTGGGGCACGATGTTCGGCGGGCAACTGCATGTCGTACTGGCCGCGTTGGCAGGCGGCATGCTGGGCGGCTATCTGGGAGGACTGTTCCTGTTGCGCTTTGCCGATACCGCCGACGAACGCAGACAGATCCGCGGTTTTATTTTCATGAACACCGCGACGGCCGCAGTCTTCAGTATCGGCGTCTTGATACTGGTCGGCATCACCCACCACCGGCTGCCGATACTGATTTATGCGCTGGCCGGCATGGCGGTCATCAACTACCAGTGCCTGGTGCCACTGCAGCGGATCATGAAGCCGCTGCTGGCACGCGATAACGCCCGGCGTGGCCGCACCGGCACCAACTGGGCTTACGAAAGCATGTACGGCCGCACCGGTGTGCTCATCGCCAACATGAGCGTGGCCCTGGCGATAGG
This sequence comes from Pseudoxanthomonas sp. CF125, assembly GCF_900104085.1. Lineage (GTDB taxonomy): Bacteria > Pseudomonadota > Gammaproteobacteria > Xanthomonadales > Xanthomonadaceae > Pseudoxanthomonas_A. The sequence goes on along the minus strand of NZ_FNLD01000001.1, from coordinate 24,572 downwards.
CTGGGCGCTGCTGAATTAGACAAGAAGACGACAGGAAAGAAACTCGATAAAAAAACCCATGTCCTCTCGGGCATGGGTCTTTTGTGGAACGAAGCAGAATCAATTGGCCGGCTGTTCCGGCGGCATCGGCCCGCGCGAGCCGCGATGCTCCATCCGCTTCGACTTGGCCGCATCCAGTTCGGCTCGGGTGAGCTTGCCGTCCTTGTCGGTATCGGCCTTGGCGAACCATTCATCGCTGCGCTGCTTGGCGCGGATCTCATGGTCGGCGCGGTCGATGAAACCGTCCTTGTTGGCGTCCATCTCATCGAAACGCGAAGCCAGCTTGCCTTCGCCGGCGGCCGCCTCGGTGCGGCTGATACGGCCGTCCTTGTCGGTATCCAGTTTGGCCATCGCTTCGCGCCTGTCTTCCCCGCGCGGACCATGGCCGTCCCCGCCATGTTTGCGGTCGCCGTGGCGCGGCATTTCTTCCTTGCTCAGCTTGCCGTCCTTGTTCTTGTCCAGCTCGTCGAACTTGCCGGCCAGGCGCGGGTGCTTGGCCGCTTCAGCGCGGTCCACGCTGCCATCGCCATTGGTATCGAGCTTGGCGCGGGGCGCCGGTTGCCCATCGGCTGCGGGAGCGCTGGAGGCGGGCGTGGTGGCGGCGAAGGCGGTGCCGGCGGCCAGCGCGGTCAGGACGGCGAGCGTGAGCAGAGTCTTGCGGGTCATGTGAATCTCCGGGAAGGCGTGGCGCGGTTCCGCCACTGCCAGGGTTAACGCCCGGACCCAACCCACGTTGACCGGATTACCCGCTTATTCATTTTGCAGACATTCGCAACCCACGCGATGCGCACCCCGCAGTATCCTGCCCCCTATGAACCACGCCCTGGCCCGTGCTGTTTCCATCTCCGGACACCCGATGGTGGCGCTGCCGTTGGCGGCCCTGGCGGTGACCGCGGCGCGCGGGCAATACCGGATCGCCCTGTGGATGGCGCTCGGATTCACCGCCTTCGCCGCGGTGGTAATGGCTTATTCGAGCTGGCAGGTGCGGCGCGGGCGCTGGTCGCATGTGGACGCCAGCGGCAAAAGCGAACGCAGGTCGTTGAATCGCTTTCTGCTGGTCGCTCTGCTGGCTTCCACCGCATGCGCGGCCTGGTTCGGCTTTTCCGCGCAGCTCACGCTGGGCCTGGCCTTGTCGGCGGCGATGGTAGCCACCGCCATGCTGACCTCGCGCTGGTGCAAGCTTTCGCTGCACATGGCGTTCGTGGTGTTCGCCGTTTTCCTGCTGCTGTTCGATGCTCCCTGGTGGGCGGGCCTTGCCGGGCTATGTTTCGCGGGCGCGGTGGCCTGGTCGCGTCTGGCTTTGCAGCGCCACGTGCCGCGCGACCTCATTGCCGGGGTTGCCATCGGTGCGCTCGCCGGAACAGCGTTCGCGCTGGCCGTCGTCGCCGGGGCGGTGTGAGCGATGGGCAACGATCCGCAACAACCGGCCGACGACCTGCGCCTGTTCCATACCGGCGAGCATCCCTGCGGCTACTGGGAAGACCGGACCGCGCGCGATCTGGTCCTGGACCCACGCGATCCGCGTCTGGCGTCCTTCTATCCTGTCGCGCTGAGCTGGGGTTTCCGCCGCTCCGGCGATCTGGTCTACCGGCCGCATTGCGAAGGCTGCCGTGCCTGCGTGGCAGTGCGTATCCCGGTAATGGAATTCCTGCCCGACCGCAGCCAGCGGCGATGCGCGGCGCGCAACAAGGAAGTCGAAGCGCGCATCGTGCCCGCAGAACGCACCGACGAGCATCTGGCGCTGTATCGCCGCTACCTGGCCGCGCGCCATCGCGACGGCGGCATGGACGACCACGGCGCGGTGGAGTTCGAACAGTTCCTGGTGGGCAGCTGGTCGCAAGGGCGCTTCCTGGAACTGCGCGAACACGGCAAGCTCATCGCCGTGGCCGTCACCGACATCACTCCGGAAGCCTTTTCGGCCGTCTACACCTTCTTCGACCCCGATCTGGAAAAGCGCAGCCTGGGCACCCTGGCGATCCTGCGCCAACTGGAGTGGGCAAGACGCGAGTCGCGCCGCCATCTGTACCTGGGCTATTGGATACAGGGCCATAGGAAAATGGACTACAAGCGTCGCTTCCAGCCCCTGGAAGCGTTCGACGGCCGCAATTGGAATCGGTCGCAGTTAACCGATTAAGAACATGGCGATCGGACTCTCGTGAGAGCATGGCGCGCCCGCGGGATCGTCAGTTGCCGATCTGCGAGGCAGGCGAGGCGGTTGTCCTCGTCCATTCAACCTCAAATCAAATGGAGCTTTACATGAAATTGAATGCCCTTTTCCTGGCCGCTGCGGCCACCCTGGCGCTGGCCGCCTGTAAGCCTGCCGACAAGCCAGCCGATGCTGCGCCTGCCGCCGATACCGCTGCCGCGCCTGCTGCCGATGCTGCTGCGCCGGCTGCGGACACGACCGCCGCCGCTCCGGCGGCTGCCGATACCGTCAACGCCAGCACCGGCGTGCCGGAATGCGACACCTACCTCGAGAAAGTCTATGCCTGCATCAGCGACAAGGTGCCGGAAGCCCAGCGCGACATGATGAAGCAGGGCATCGACCAGTCGAAGGCCAGCTGGTCCTCCGTCACCGACAAGACCGCGCTGGCCGCGCAGTGCAAGACCGCGATGGAGCAGGCCAAGACCAGCTTCGGCGCGATGGGTTGCACGTTCTGAGATCGACAGCGAGGGGCTGTGCCTCGTCGTTCGGCCCCTGAAGGCGCTCCGGGAAACCGGGGCGCTTTTTTTGTCGCCTCACCGACACGGGTGCATGTCAGAATCCGGCCATGCGCCTATTCCTGACTGCCCTGCTCATGCTCCCCATCCTCGCCGCCTGCGTGCACGTCAACGTGCATGGCGACCCTTCCGCTTATGCCACGGAGAAGAAAATCCGCGTCGCCACCTACAACACCTCGTTGTACTCGGACGAAGACGGCGGCTTGATCCGCGAGCTGGAAGGCGACAGCGCGCATGCGCGCAAGATCGCGGCGGTACTGCAACGGGTGCGGCCGGACCTAGTGCTGTTGAACGAATTCGACTACGACGATGCGCACCGCGCCGCCGATCTTTTCCAGCAGCGTTACCTGCAGGTTGCGCAAGCCGGCGGCGGCGAAGCGCTGAAGTATCCCTACCGCTATCTGGCGCCGGTCAATACCGGCGTTCCCAGCGGCCTGGACCTGGACCGCAACGGGCAAGCCGGCGGCGAAGGCCGCAGTCGCGGCAACGATGCGTGGGGCTACGGGCTGCATCCAGGCCAATACGGCATGCTGGTGCTGTCGAAGTACCCCATAGACGCCGCTGCGGTGCGTACTTTCCAGAAATTGCGCTGGAGTGCGATGCCCGATGCATTGCGTCCGATCGATCCTGCCTCGCGCGGTTACTTCTATCCGGACGATATCTGGAGCCAGTTGCGGCTGTCTTCCAAATCGCATTGGGACGTGCCGGTGCGGACGCCGGGTGGCACTACCCATTTCCTGGTGTCGCACCCTACTCCGCCGGTATTCGACGGCCCGGAAGACCGCAACGGCAAGCGCAATCACGATGAAATCCGGTTGTGGTCGGAATATATCTCGCCCGGCGACAAGCCCTGGCTGTGCGACGACGCGGGGCGTTGCGGCGGCCTGGCCGGCAACGCGCGCTTCGTGATCGCCGGCGATCTGAACAACGATCCTATCGACGGCGATGGTTCGCACGAGGCGATCCTCGAACTGCTCGAACATCCGCGCGTGATGCGCCATGCCACCCCGCGAAGCGAGGGGGGCGCGGAGGTCGCGGCCGTCTACGCCGCGACAGGCATCGAGCATCGCGGATCGCCCGCGCATGTCACCGGAGATTTCGGCCCGAAAGCGGGCGCGATGCGGCTGGACTATGTCTTGCCGTCCACCGGCTTCGGTTTGATCGCAAGCGGAGTGTTCTGGCCGCCGTCAAGCAGCGAAGAGGCCAGGATCGCCGACGGCAGCGACCACCATCTGGTGTGGGTCGATCTGTCGATTGAATGAACGCGGCATCCATCCGCAACGACGTTATCCCAGCGAATGCCGGATGGCCGGTGTTTTACTTCCCGCTAGCTTGCCCCCGCTGGAATCCGAAAAGCCAGCCAGCAATCAATAGCCCATAGCAGGCGCCGCCTTGCGCGGCCCGAAGCCGAAACTGCCGTCGCTATGGGCCGAAACGATCATGCGCACCATGCTGCCGGGCACCATCAGCTCGGTGACCGACGACATGCCGTCGGCGGTCTGGGACTGCAGCGTCATTTCGATCAACGCGCCGGCGGTGTCGATTTCCTTGCACAGCACATGCACGCCGGCCGGCCCTTCGGCCAGGTACGGCTTGATGGCCTCGCCCAGCGCTTCCAGCGCCTGCGGGAAGAAAAACACCGCGTAACCTTCGCCTCCGTTCATGACTGTGTTCCTTCGGGTTCGAGTTCGATGGAAATCGCTTCGCAAGCTTGCCGCGCGATCTGCCGTGCTGCGTCCAGGGTATCGGCGCGGGCCAAGGTCACGCCGACGCGGCGATGGCCCTGCACCCGCGGTTTGCCGAACAATCGCAGCGCAGTATCCGGCGTCTGCAGGGCGGCTTCGATGTTGGAGAACACCGGCACGCCGTCGCCGTGCGCCAGCATCGCACAGGAGGCGGACGCGCCAAGCTGGCGTATCGCAGGAATCGGCAAACCCAGGATCGCCCGCGCATGCAGCGCGAATTCGCTCAGATCCTGCGAAACCAGCGTGACCAGGCCGGTATCGTGCGGGCGCGGCGACACTTCGCTGAACCACACTTCGTCGCCTTTCACAAACAGCTCCACGCCGAACAAACCCCAACCGCCCAGGTCGTCGGTGATCGTCTGCGCGATCTGCTGCGAACGCTGCAGCGCCAGCGGCGACATCGGTTGCGGCTGCCAACTTTCGCGGTAGTCACCGTCCTTCTGCCAGTGCCCGATGGGATCGCAGAACGAAGTGCCGCCGGCATGGCGCACGGTCAGCAGGGTGATCTCGTAATCGAAGTCGATGAAGCCTTCCACGATCACCCGGCCCGCGCCGGCACGGCCGCCGGTTTGCGCGTATTCCCAGGCCGCATCGATATCGGATTCAGCGCGCAAGGTGCTCTGGCCCTTGCCCGACGAGGACATCACCGGCTTGACCACGCACGGCAGGCCGATGGCGGCCACGGCCTGGCGGTAGTCGGCATGCGTGTCTACAAAACGGTACGGAGAGGTCGGCAGCCCCAGGGTTTCAGCAGCCAACCTGCGGATGCCTTCGCGGTCCATGGTCAGGCGCGCTGCGCGCGCCGTGGGGACAATACGGATGGGGGCCGCGCGCAGGCCTTCTTCGGCCTCCAGCTCCACCAGGGTCTGGGTATGGATGGCCTCGATTTCCGGCACTATCAGGTGCGGTTTCTCCAGTGCGATCAGCGCGCGGAGCGCAGCGGGATCCAGCATGTCCAGCACATGCGAACGATGCGCCACCTGCATTGCCGGGGCGTCGGCGTAACGGTCGGCGGCGATGACCTCCACCCCGAAACGCTGCAGTTCCAATGCGACCTCCTTGCCCAGCTCTCCCGATCCGAGTAGCAGAACGCGGGTGGCGTGCGGAGAAAGCGGGGTGCCGAGAGTGGTCATGCGGGGGTTCCGGACGGAGGAGCCGCCATTTTAGCGACCCCCTCTCCGGCTGTCGGCGACTTGTTGACATTTGATATCACTTTGATATCTTCACCATGAACCCCGAGGACACCGCCATGAAAGAAAATCCGCTCCGTTCGCTTCCCGGCATTCCCTTCCTGCTCGGCGTGCTGGTCGTCGCCATCCTGGCAGTCTGGCTGTTCATCAACGGCACCGGCCGTGGCGAAGCCCCGCCTAACCCGCTGCTGCTGATCGCTGGTCTGGTGACCGGTATCGTGGCGTTCTTGAGTCTGATCGGCCTGTACACCGTGCAGCCCAACCAGGCGGCGGTGGTCAGTCTGTTCGGCAAGTACATCGGCACGGTGAAGGACAATGGCCTACGCTGGAACAACCCCTTCTATGCCACCAAGAAAGTTTCCCAACGCGTGCGCAACTTCGAGAGCGGCAAGCTCAAAGTCAACGAACTGGACGGCAGCCCCATCGAAATCGCCGCAGTGATCGTCTGGCAGGTGGTGGATTCGGCCGAGGCCGTCTACAACGTCGACGACTACGAAAGCTTCGTGCACATCCAGTCCGAGTCGGCCCTGCGCACCATGGCCACCAGCTATCCCTACGACCAGCACGAGGACGGCCAGCTTGCCCTGCGCAGCCATGCCGCCGAGGTTTCCAAGCACCTGCTGGACGAGTTACAGGACCGCCTGGCCGATGCCGGCGTACAGGTGCTGGACGCACGCATCAGCCACCTGGCCTATGCGCCCGAAATCGCCCAGGCCATGTTGCAGCGCCAGCAGGCCAACGCAGTGGTCGCCGCGCGTACCCGCATCGTGTTCGGTGCGGTCAGCATGGTGGAGATGGCCCTGGACGAGCTGCAGAAGAAAGGCGTGGTCCAGCTGGACGAAGAGCGCAAGGCGCAAATGGTCAGCAACCTGCTGGTGGTGCTGTGCAGCGAGCGCGGGTCGCAGCCTATCGTCAACGCCGGCACGCTGTACTGAGCCGGCGGGCCGGACCGGATCGTGGCAGAGAAAAAAGCCTATCCCCTGCGCATCAGCGCCGACGTACTGAACGCGGCGCAGCGCTGGGCCGATGACGACCTGCGTTCGTTGAATGCGCAGATCGAATACGTGTTGCGAGACGCGCTACGCAAGGCCGGGCGGTTGCCCAAAGTCAGCGAAGACAAGAAGGAGACGAAGTAATGAGTATCCGCTGGAGCTATCACGTCGCCGAGATCAAGGTGCAGATGTTCGGACGCTCGGTGACCGAGCGCGTGCAGGAAGAGTTGACCCGGCTGGGGCAGCAGGGTTGGGAACTGGTGTCGATGTCGCATGCCGAAGCCATGGACGCCGTGCGCCTGGTGCTGAAGAAGCCCGCCTGATTGGCCGCTACCAGTAAGGAGTGCGCTGTGCTGCATGTAAGACGACTGATTGAAAGCCGCTTTCCGGGCAAGTCCCGGTCCCTGGTGCCTGTTCTGCTTGGCGCGTCGGCCGCACTGCTTGGCGCCGGCGCGATGCTGTTGCTGCGGTGAGCGCGCGCATGCTTGAGCCGCACCTGCAGCTGGTGCCGCCCGGCAAGCAGCCACGGCTTTGGATGTTCTGCCTGTGCGTGCTGCTGCCGGTGCTGGTCACCCTTGCGGCCTTGCTCGCGGTCAAGAGCGGCGACACGCATTGGGACTTCGCCGGCGGCGATCCGATCCTGGTGGGCGCGGCGATCGTCGGCGCCGAGGCGCTGTTGATGTCGGTCGTCTGGGCGCTTCTGGACAGGGCCATGCATCGGCATCGGCTGACGCTTTCTGCCGACTCTTTGGAAGTGAAGACCAGCTTCTACTCGCGGGTCGTTCCGTTGCCGGAGCTGAGGCTGGATGAGGCGCGGGTGATCGACCTGGACGAGCGCACGGAGTTCAAGCCGGGAGTGAAGACCAACGGCTATTCGGTGCCAGGCTTTCACAGCGGCCACTTCCGCCTGCGCAACCGCGAAAAAGCATTCGTCGCCATCGCCGGAGAACGCCGTGCGCTGTGGTTGCCCACCGCCCACAGCACCGGCCTGCTGCTGCAGCCGCAGCAACCCGACGCCCTGCTCAACCGATTGCGCGAACTGGCGACAAATCCGCTGCGCCGCTAAGCTGGGCCGATGCGCGGCCAGCCCCGAATCCTGATAAATACCCCGGAAGTGGAACTCTGGCCCGCCGGCCTGCTGCGCGCGCGCAGCAACGCCGATGCGCGGGCGCTGTCGCGGGCCGGGCATGTGCTGCGGCGCAAGCGCGACGGCCGCTATCTGGCGGCCGCGCTGCCGGAAGGCATGCTGTCGCTGTCGCCGCGCTGGGCGCACGAACCGGGCGTGGAAGCCGCGCTCGACGCGCTCGACGGCCTGCGCACCGATCGCGGTTTCGATATCGACGCCTCGGGCGAACTGCCGCTGGACCGGTTGATAGAGCGCTTGGACTATCTGGGCCTGGACGAAAGCTACGGCGAGCAGGTCGGGCTTGAACTGGTGCCGGAACCCGCCGCCCTTGCCTTCGCAGGATTCGACCGCTACCGGCGTCCACTATGGCTCACCGCGCGTGCGGCGCGCGCGTGGGAAGCCATGCGACACGCGGCGGGCGGCGACGGGGTCGTGCTCGAGGCCATTTCCGGCTATCGCAGCCACCATTACCAACTGGGCATCTTCGAACGCAAACTCGCGCGCGGACAGACGGTGGAACATATCCTCACTGTGAACGCCGCGCCCGGCTACAGCGAGCATCACAGCGGCAATGCGTTGGATATCGGCACTCCCGGCGAAGCTCCCGCGGAAGAATCGTTCGAGGACACGGCTGCGTTCGCTTGGCTGACAGCGAATGCAGAAACTTTCGGTTTCCTCATGAGCTATCCACGCGACAATCCCCACGGCATCATCTACGAACCCTGGCACTGGCGTTACCGGTAGGTCGGGGCTACGCCCCCGACGCGCTTTCATCCAAGACCAATCGCGTCGGGGGCGTAGCCCCGACCTACGGAATCCACATGACCAATCTCGCTTCGCTGCAAAACCACCAGATACGCCTGGCCAATCGCCCGGTCGGCATGACCACGCGCGAGAACTGGCAGTTCACCACCGAAGCGGTGGCCGAGCCGGTCGAGGGCGGCGTGCTGGTGAAGACGCTTTCGCTGTCGCTGGATCCTGCGATGCGCGGCTGGATGAACGAGGGCAAGTCGTACATCGCGCCGGTGGAAATCGGCGAGGTGATGCGCGCGGGTGGCATCGGCAAGGTGGTGGCTTCCAAGCACGAGAGCTTCGCGGCCGGCGACCTGGTGACCGGAGGCTTGGGCGTGCAGGAATACCGCCAGTTCGCGCCCGCCGAAATCAAGCGCCACGGCATCAGCAAGATCGACCTGCGCATGGGAACCATCACCCAATGGCTCAACGTGCTGGGCATGCCGGGCATGACCGGCTACTTCGGCCTGATGGACGTGGGTCAACCGAAGGAAGGCGATGTGGTGGTGGTCTCGGGCGCTTCGGGCGCAGTGGGCCAGACCGTAGGCCAACTGGCCAGGATCAAGGGATGCCGGGTGGTCGGCATCGCCGGCGGCAAGGCCAAGTGCGACTTCGTAGTGGACGAAATGGGCTTCGACGCCTGCATCGACTACAAGAACGAAGACGTGCGCGCCGGTCTGAAGACGCATTGCCCCGACGGCATCGACATCTACTTCGACAACGTGGGCGGCGAAATCCTGGATCACGTGCTGGCGCGTCTGCGCCGCAAGGCGCGCATCGTCATCTGCGGGGCGGTTTCCCAGTACAACAGCGCCACCGGCGTGCAGGGACCGAAGAACTACCTGTCGCTATTGGTCAATCGCGCGCGCATGGAGGGAATCGTGGTGTTCGATTACGCCGACCGTTATCCGGTCGCCATCGCCGAGCTTGCGGGTTACCTGAAGGACGGCCGCATGAAATCGCGCGAGGACGTGGTGGTTGGCCTTGAGACTTTCCCGGAATCGCTGGTAAAACTCTTCACTGGCGAGAACTTCGGCAAGCTGGTGCTGCAAGTCGCATCGGAATAACGCGCGAATCCAATCTCTGAATATGTAAACCCGTTCGTGGTGAGCTTGTCGAACCACGCTTTTCGAGGAAAAACGACTTCCTACCTACTGAGATACCTCGCCAAGAGCGTGGTTCGACAAGCTCACCACGAACGGTGCCAATGTTCACGCACTTGTTCGGCGATTATTTGAATCAATCCTGAGAACGCTTGGTCGGCGTCTTCGCCTCGGCGGCGAAATCGGCGATGCGCCACAGGTACTGGCTGGCGTAGGTACGGTACGGACCCCAGCGCTCTCCGCGCGCCAGCAATTCCTTCGGCGTCGGCATCGTTTCCAGTTTGTCCACGCGCTGGGCGCCCTTGCGGATGCCCAGATCGTCCACCGGCAGCACATCGGGACGGCCCAGGCGGAACATCAGCATCATTTCCACAGTCCAGCGGCCGATTCCCCGCACCGGCACCAGCGCGGCGACGATATCGTCCTGATGCATCGTGGACATCTGCCGCAGATTGGGGATTTCCCCATTGGCTTCGCGGGCCGCCAGATCGCGCAAGGCGAGGGTCTTGTTGCCGGAGACGCCACAGGCGCGCAAGGCCGCATCGTCGATGCGCCCCAGCGTGTCGGAATGCAGCCGGGCGCTGCCGATGGCAGCCTCCAGGCGGCCCACGATGGTCGAGGCCGCCTTGCCGCTGAGCTGCTGATACAGGATCGCGCGGGCCAGAGCGTCGACCGGGTCGAACGGCTTGCGCCAGCCCGGCTGCGGCTCCAGGTAGCCGACGCGCTTCATCCACGCGCCCAGCTTGCGGTCGCGCTTGCTCAGATGATCGAAGGCTTCCCGGGTATCGAACCCCCGGGCGTGACGGGGCATGCGGGCGGACCTCAGCGACGGATCGCGTCGAGCGCCCACAACAGCCAGCCCAGCATCAAACCGATGCCGCCCACCGGCGCCAGTTTGGCATTGATCTGCGTCAGCGCCGCCAAGGCCAGGCTGCCCGAAAACAGCAGTGTGCCTATCAGCAACAGATAGAGGCCCGCACGCCCCAGCGACCGGGAGGTGCCGGCGGCAAGCGCGGCAAGCGCGATGCCGTGACCGAACGCGTACAACGCGGCGGTCTGCAGATTGGATTGCGCGTGCGCGTCGGCCACGCCATGGGCGGCGTAGGCGCCTAGCGCGACGGCGAGCGCGGCGAACAGGGCGCCGGAAAAAGCGAGCAAGGAGGGTTTGCGTTGACGACGGTCGTAATGCAACAAAGCAGCGGCCTCTTCAGGAAGCGGCGTCCTGGCCGATGACAGCGGATACTCCGAAATGCAACGCGCCGCAAAAGCGGCGCGTTACCCCCAAACCGCGCGCGGACCGGAGTCCGCGACGCGTTTATCGCTTATCGCCTGGCGTCACCAGGCGTGCTCCTACGAGTTTGTTCTTACTTGATGGCCCAATAGACATCGAACGCGCCATCGGCGGTGAACGCCTGATCCACGCCGCCCTTCCAGGATTCGTAAGGACGGTCGGCGACTTCGTAGCCATTGGTCATCGCCCAGGCGCGCAGCGAATTACGCACGGCGTCCAGTTCTGCCATGTAGCCCGTGTAATTGGCCGAAGCGGCCCTGTGCGCTTCGACATGTACGTACTCGACCGGCGTACCGGAAACCGAAACCTTCAGCGGACCAGCCGAAGCAGTGGTCGCGGCCGGCGGCGTGATCGGCGGCTCCTTGGCCTTGTCGCCACTGGCCGGTTTCGAAGCGGCGCCGCTGCGCTTGCGCACCGGTTGGGCCACGTCGAAGGCGTACTTTTCGGTACCGAAATCGGTGGTGATGATGCGCACCGGACCGGCGGCCTCCAGGCCGTTGGATTCCATCACGCGCTTGATCCACTCCTGGTTGGCCTTGATCGACGCTTTGATGACTTCGTTGTTGCGGTCGATGTTGCCGGCCTTGACCACCAGCAGGTCTTCGGCGGGAAGCTCGACCACCTTGAGGCCGGTCAGCTTGGAGCCTTCGATGCGGTAGTCGAAATTGGGCACGGTGGCCAGCATGTTGGTCAGCTTGGACAAGCTGGCCTTGACCGAATCGCCGACGTGGCGGCTGACGTACATGCCGTTGAAACGGCCGAGCAGGTTCCAGCCGTAGCTGACGTCGTAAGTCTGGGTGACTTTCACGTTGCGGCCGTTCTTGCCGGCCGGCTCAAGAGTGAAGACGGTCTTCTTGTCGCCGCCGGGACTGCGGTCTTCGATGGCGTACCCCACCTTGCCGCCACCGGTGCCGGCCGGAGCCTCGCTCTCGGTGATTTCCCAATGGCCCTTGCCCCAGCGCTTGTCGGCCGAGTTGAAATCGACGCGCGCGCCGACGCCGGTATGGCCTTCGCCGCCGCCGCTGTAGGTCAGCTCGGAAACCTTGCTGGGCATCAGCAGGTTCCAGTCCTTCAGCCGGCGGACGTTGTTGATGGTGTCGAACACGATAGTCATGCGTCGGTTGGTCTCGGTGCTATCCACCAAGTGACGCTTGGAAGGCAGCACCAGGCCGACCACCAGGAATAGCGCAAGAACAAGCGCCAGTGCAATCAGGAACTCGAGCAAACGGGTCATTCAGCAGTCTCCGGGGGCCGATCCCTTGGCCAGTGAAATAGGTGCAGGGCGCATCCTAGCAGGCTTGACGGATTCGGTCAGCCCGTCGGTGCATCGGCGGGCGCTGCGTTGCAGCGCAACGGAAGCTTCACTCACGGCGGAAAACAGCGAAAACCGCAGAATCGGACAGGGGGCGACCCGCCCTGTCCTGCCGGCTTTCCGGTTCAGACCAGCTGAAGTTCGAATGCCTTGAGCACGGCCCGGGTGCGATCGCGTACGCCCAGTTTGGACAGGATATTGGAGACGTGGTTCTTGATCGTGCCCTCGGCCACGCCCAGGGAATTGGCGATCTCCTTGTTGGAGAAGCCGCTGGCCATCAGGCGCAGGATCTCGGTTTCCCGGTCGGTCAGCGGATCGGGGCGGTCCAGGCTGACGAACTCGTTGCGCATGTGCTCCAGGCCCGACAGCAGACGCTGGGTCACCGCCGGCTGCACCAGCGAACCGCCCGAAGCCACGGTGCGGATCGCGCCCACCAGCTGTTCCAGCGAGACGTCCTTCAGCAGATAGCCCTTGGCCCCCGCCTTCAGCCCCGCCAGCACCAGCTGGTCGTCGTCGAAAGTGGTGAGGATGATCGCCGGCGGCAGCTGGTGCGCGGCGGCCAGGGCCTGCAAGGCTTCCAGCCCGGACATCACCGGCATGCGCATGTCCATCAGCACCACGTCGGGTTTGATCTGGGGAATAAGCTCCACCGCCTGACGGCCGTCGGCGGCCTCGGCCACTACCTCGATGCCGTCGTCCAATCCCAACAGGGAGCGGATGCCCTCCCTCACCAGCGTTTGGTCGTCGACCAGGCAGACACGGATCATGCGGTACCTCCGGTAAGGGGCTCTGGGCGAAGCTCCAGGGCAAGGGGTTCGGTCGTCTCGACAGGAACTTGCAGGCACAGGCGGAAACCGCCGCCCGCGCGGGATTCGATGGTCATGTTGCCGCCATGCTGGCGCAGGCGTTCGCGCATGCCGCGCAGGCCATTGCCGGCGATCACCACATCCGCGCCCTGCCCGTCGTCGTGGGCGTTGATCACGATCTGGCCGCCGTCGCGCCGGCAATGGATCCAGAGATTGCGTGCGCCGGCATGGCGTACGGCATTGGTGATGATCTCCTGGGTGCAGCGCAGCAGCACATGGGCCCGTTCGGCATCGTCCAGGGTCAGCGGTTCTTCGATATTCATGTGTATGGCCAGCGCCGGCACCCGTTCGGTCAGCAGCAGCAGCGCGCCCCCCAGGTCGATGGCGTCGCCCTCGCGCAATTGGCTGACCACCTCGCGCACGTCGGTCAGCAAGAGCTTGGCCAGGGTGTGGGCCTGCTTGACGTGCTCCAGCGCGCGGCCCTCGGTCATGTGGCCGGCGACTTCCAGATTCAGGCTGAGCGCGGTCAGGTGATGGCCCAGCAAGTCGTGCAGTTCGCGGGAAATGCGGGTGCGTTCGTTCACCCGGGCGCTTTCGGCCAGCAGCATGCGGGTGGCGCGCAACTCCGCGTTGAGCCTGCGCTGCTCGTCCCGCGCCTGCGCCTGCTGCCGCGCCACATACGCGGTAACCAGCACGAATGCGGAAAATCCGACGTAGAAAGTCGACTGGAACAACGCTTCCCAGAAGCTGAAATCGTCGCGGGCCATGAACGAGGGCACCAGCGGGATATGGGCCAGCAGCAGCCACGCCACCGCCGCCCGCAGGCTGAGGATCCAGGGCAGCACCCCGGCCATGACCAGCAGCAGCATCGCGCTCAGTCCGGTCTGGGTGAAATAGCCCACCGCCACCGCCGCGGTCGTCAGCACCATCAGCAGGACGAAATTGCCACGGGTCGAGGCCAGCGTGTCCCGGGAACCCAGCGAACGGGTAGCCAGCCAGTAGCAGAGCCCGAAAGCCAAATAGGAAACGATGGTCATGGGCACGTTGATGCCCAGCCCCGTGGTCTCGTCCACACCGCGTGAAGGCGGCAGAAACCAAACGTTCAGGATGATCGGGATGCCCACCAGCGCCCACGTGTACAGACCGGCTGCACGCAGGAGACGGGTGTGGCTGAGTCGATTCAACATCCATCCATCTTAGGCCGATTGCCCGGCGCCCACCCTGACCGAAAGTCATGTATGCGGTTCCGGGGCCGCCCCGCGCCATGCCGCGCATGCGATAATCCGGCCCGGTGGCTCGCGGCCACCCGTACCATCTCCCCGGAGCGAGTTGAATGTCGATTGTCATCCGCGACGTGCGCGAGCACGAGCTGGATTCCGTCCTAGCCCTGAACAACAACGCCGGACTGGCGATCCTGCCGCTGGATTCGGCCAGGCTGCACCGTTTCCACGAGCAGGCCGAATATTTCCGCGTCGCCGAACGCGACGGCAACCTGGCCGGCTTTCTGGTCGGTTTCGGAGCCGATTCGGACCACGACAGCAGCAACTTCGCCTGGTTCCGCGAACGCTATCCGAAATTCTTCTACATCGACCGCATCGTGGTGGCCAGCCGCCGCCGCGGCGGCGGCGTGGGCCGCGCCTTCTATGCCGACGTGCAGAGCTACGCCGAATTGAGATACCCGCAGCTGGCCTGCGAAGTATTCCTGGACCACGGCGCCGACCCGGCGCTGCTGTTCCACGGCAGCTTCGGCTTCAAGGAAGTAGGCCAGAACCAGATGCCCGATGCCGGCGTACGCGCCAGCATGCTGATGAAGGAATTGTGCAGCTACCCCTGGGTGCGCGAGACCTATGGCGACGCCCTGCCCGACCTGCCCTGGGCACGCAGCCGCCTGATCGTGGCGGCGGCCGAAAGGTCCACCGGAACATGAGCCTGACTTCATGAGCGCGACCTCAGCGAACCTGGACTACGAGCAGGCCGGCGAACTCAAGATCGGCCAGGTAGGCATCGCCAATCTGCGCGTGCGCACCCTGGACGTGGCCCAGCTGTCGCGCGAAATGCGCGAACGCGTCGACCGCGCGCCGAAGTTGTTCGGCCGCGCCCCGGTCATTGTCGATTTCGGCGGGCTGGCGCAAATGCCGGACGTCGCCACCGCCCAGGCACTGATGGAAGGACTACGCGGTGCGGGCGTGCTGCCGGTCGGCCTTTCCTATGGCACGCGCGAAACCGAACAACTGGCCGAACAGCTGGGCTTGCCGCTGCTGGCCAAATTCCGTGCGCAATACGAACCCGTCGCTGCCGCCGCGCCCGCCGCTGCAGCGCCTGCGCGCCGGGAAAACGCCCCGGCCGAACCCGCCCCGGCAAAGGCCGCCAAAGCCGCTACCGCTGCCGCCAGCCCGGGACTGGTGCAGAAGACGCCCGTGCGTTCCGGCCAGCAGCTGTACGCCGAGAATCGCGACCTCACCGTGCTCAGCACGGTCGGCGCCGGCGCCGAAGTCATCGCCGACGGCTCCATCCACATCTACGGCACCTTGCGCGGCCGCGCGCTGGCCGGCGCGCAGGGCAACACCGACGCGCGCATTTTCTGCCGCGAATTCCATGCCGAACTGGTGGCCATCGCCGGCCACTACAAAGTGCTGGAAGACGTACCCAAGGAGCTGCGCGGCAAACCGGTGCAGGTGTGGCTCGAAAAAGAACAACTCATGATCGCCGCCCAGTAAGCGCCGCGGCGTTACCCATACCAAGAACAAGAAGAAAGGAGATACACCATTGGCTGAAATAATCGTAGTCACTTCCGGCAAGGGCGGCGTAGGCAAGACCACCACCAGCGCAAGCATCGCCTGCGGCCTTGCGCGCCGCGGCAAGAAAGTCGCAGTCATCGATTTCGACGTGGGCTTGCGCAACCTGGACCTGATCATGGGCTGCGAGCGCCGGGTGGTGTACGACTTCGTCAACGTCACCCAGGGCGAGGCCACGCTGAAGCAGGCGCTGATCAAGGACAAACGTTTCGACACGCTGTTCATCCTGGCCGCTTCGCAGACCCGCGACAAAGACGCGCTGACCAAGGAAGGCGTGGAAAAAGTGCTGAAGGACCTGGACGCCGACGGCTTCGACTATATCGTCTGCGATTCGCCGGCCGGCATCGAGAAAGGCGCCTACCTGGCCATGTATTTCGCCGATACCGCCGTGGTGGTGGTGAATCCGGAAGTCTCCAGCGTCCGCGACTCCGACCGCATCCTGGGCCTGCTGGATTCCAAGACCCGCAAGGCCGAGAACGGCGAGACACTGAAACCCTACCTGTTGTTGACCCGCTACAGCCCCTCGCGCGTGGAAGGCGGCGAGATGCTGAGCATCAAGGACGTCGAGGAAGTGCTGGGTCTGAAGACGATCGGCGTCATCCCCGAATCGGGCGATGTGCTCAACGCCTCCAACAAGGGCGAACCGGTCATCCTGGAACTGGAATCCCAAGCCGGCCAGGCCTACGACGACGCCGTGGGCAGGCTGCTGGGCGAAGAACGTCCGCTGCGCTTCACTACCGTGGAGAAAAAGGGTTTCTTCAATAAGCTGTTCGGAGGTTGAGCATGGGACTGTTCGATTTCCTCAAGCCGAAAAAAGAAACCGCCTCCATCGCCAGGGACCGCCTGCGCATCATCGTGGCGCAGGAACGCACCACCCGCGGCGGGCCGGACTATCTGCCCATGCTGCAGCGCGAACTGCTGGAAGTGATCAAGAAGTACGTCAACGTCGATGCCGATGCGGTCAACGTGAAGCTGATCAAGGAAGGCGAGCACGACGTGCTGGACATCTCGGTGTCGCTGCAGGAAGGCCACGCCTGAGCCTTCCGTAGGAGCGGGCCCTGCCCGCGACCGCTCTTTGTCGAAAGAATAGCGCCAAGAGCGGTCGCGGGCAGGGCCCGCTCCTACAGTCATCCTATGAGTTCCGTTCTCGCCAGCGCCGCTCCTCTTCCCGAAGTGTTGCGGGTCGCCGACCTGCCGCTCGAAGATCTTGTGGCCCTGCTCGCCCGTCACCAGCTGGAGTTTCATGCGGTTGAAGACGGGCTCTCCATCCCCGGCAGCTTCTGGGGCGACCCGGAAGCCGGCGTGATCGGCAGCAGCGTATACGCGCGTGGCGACACGCCGGTGCATTCGCTGTTGCACGAAGCCTGCCACCTGATCGTGCTGCCGCCCGAACGCCGGGCGCTGGTGCATACCGACGCCACCGATTCGGACATCGAGGAAGACGCCACCTGCTACCTGCAGATCGTGCTTGCGGACGATCTGCCCGGCGTGGGTCGCGAGCGCCTGATGGCGGACATGGATGCATGGGGCTATTCGTTCCGGCTGGGCAGCACGCGGGCGTGGTTCGAGCGCGACGCGGAAGATGCACGCGCATGGCTGATGGAACGCAACCTGCTTCCAGCTTGAGCGAAGCGCGTGGGAGCGGCGTCCCGCCGCGAGTTCTTCGCCGCTACCGTAGGTCGGGGCTACGCCCCCGACGCGTGGATCCGGCATAGCCCAACCAAGAGCTCGCGGCGAGACGCCGCTCCCACCTCACCTCTGCACATTCCATGCCGCTCCTGTACGGCCAATATCAGGCAAACTGACGAGCATGGTTCCGCAAACCCATCCAGACAATGACGCTGAAGACCGGCAAGGCCTGCAGATCATTTCCCGCGGCGCCAATCGTTTGTGCGCGCGCGATCCTGGCGACCCTTCGCATTGCCTTAAGTTCGAGCTGCCTTCCAGCGAACGAACGCGCGTCGGCGCGCGGCAACGCATGCGGCGCTGGCTGGCCGTCCGCTTCCCCCGCTTCGGCGAAAACGAAACCGAATTGCGCGCCTATCGGAAACTCCGCGCGCGACTGGGCCCCGACACCGACGTCTATCTCGCCGCTTGCCATGACCTGGTAGACACGCCCCACGGAAGAGCGTTGCGCTGCGACTGCATATTGCTTGACGACGGAACGCCAGCGCCCAGCCTGTACCACTACCTTTTCACCGAATCGCGTTATTCGGCGGAAGTACTCTGCGCCGCGGTCGATGTTTTCGAAGCATGGCTGATCCGCCACCAGATCCCGCTATTCGATCTCAACGCGGGAAATTTCGTAGTGCTTCCGCACGGCGACCAGGCCAGGCTGGTCTGCATCGACACCAAATCGATATTGAGCGGCAAGGAGATCCTGCCGTTCTCGCGCTGGTCGCCAAGCCTGATGCGCCGCAAGATCGAACGCCGCGCCCAACGGCTGCGCCAGCGCATCCGCGCCGCGCTGGGCGAAGCGCAATGAAGCAGAGCCGATCCCACCACCGTTTGTAGGAGCGGGCGGTTTGCTCTGCGGATCAGCGCAAGCTGTATCCGGATACCCGCCAGGTCTTGTCTTCGTCCAGATGGAACGAAACCAGTTCGCGCACGGCCTGCGGCGAACTGGCGAACTTGGTGGCGTAGACCACATTGACGTAATTGCCGGCAGGCACTTGCCCGCCCGCCGGATAAAGGGCGCGGGTGACCGCCACCTGTTTGCGCTCGGTAACGGCACCGAGCTTCTGCCGGTCCAGCGCGATCTGTTTGACGAACTCATCCATGCCTACTGCGCCTTTCGCAACCGGGGAAGCGCCCGCCCAGACCTCGGCGGTCTTGTTCTGGTCCACCAGCTGCACGACCTGCGCTGCGGCTTTGCTCATCTCCGCATCCTGGCGGGCGACCTGTGCCTGCTGCTCGGGCGTCAGTTTCTGCTGCGCAGCCTGCGGATTCTGGGCAGGCGCGCGCGCCGGCTGCTGTGCGGAAGCCGCCCCGGCGAAAGCCAGCAGCAGCGAAGCGAGTACGAACTTCGAAGTTTTCATATGCTGTTCCTGATATTGAGTGCCTGTGGGCGTCCGCTAGTCTAGACCAGCGGACCCTGCGCCACAGTCGAAGATGCTCAGCGAGCCGAGCTGGCGGCGACCTGGATTTCGACCCGGCGATTGGGGGCCAGGCAGGCGATCAACGCATCGCGCGCCTGATCCTCGCAATCCTTGACCGGTTCCCTTTCGCCACGGCCTTCGGCGGTGATGGCCGAAGCCGTCACGCCGCGGTCGACCAGGAACTCACGAACCGTCTGCGCGCGCCGTTGCGACAACACCTGGTTGGAAGCATCGCTGCCGATGCGGTCGGTATGGCCCACGATTCTGATCGCCGCGTCGTCGGCTTCTTTTAGCTGGGTGGCGATTGCAGCCAGCTCTTCGCGGCCCCTGGGCAGGATGTCCTCGGCGCCGTATTTGGCGAACGCGAACAAGGCATCGGCCGACAGGTTGAACGTGCGCTCCTTCGGTTCCGCTGCTACCGGCACTGGTTCGGCCAGAAGGTCGGCACAGGATGCCGGCGCCCAATGGAAGGTCTGGGCGATGTAGTCCTTGTCGTAGACGACCTTGTACTGGCAGGTGATGACTTCGTCGCCCTTGCGGAAGTGGAAAAGATAGTCCCACTCGCGCACGCCGACGTAGCCTTCATGAAAATGCGGCCGGCCCAGTAGTTGATACAGCTGGTCCTTGGTCATACCCGGTCCCACCAGGCGCAGATCGCCCAGATTGGGGAAGGTGCCGCCCTTGAGCACGATGTGCGCGGGATCCGGAAAAATCACTTCGCCGGCCACGCCTTGCGGGCTGATGTCGCGGCTGACGTGGCGGGTGCCGCAGGCGGACAGCGCGAACGCGGCGCCTACCGCCAGCAGAACCATGCTGCAGATTTTGAGTTGGTGCTTCATGTGTATTCCCCTTCGAATTTAGTGGATGGCTTTTGTCGGGCGGTATCGGTGCGTGCCCTTCCGCGAAGGAAGGGCACGCAGCCAGTCACCACTGGATGCCTGCACCGACGGAGAAGCCCCAATCGCGCGAGGTGTTGCCGCTGGCCGATGCCTTGTAGACGTAGCGGCCGTTCTCGGTGATGCCCGACAGGCCGAAGGCCATGCCGTATTCGCCCTGGTAGCCACCGAAGCCCACCGACAGCATGCTCTTGCCCGGCAGGTAGGCCTGTGGCAGGCCCGCCATGGCCATCGCCGAGGAAGTCGCGCCGCGGTAGTTGCGTTCCATCGTCCACACATCGTTGTCCAACTGGGCCAGCCGGCTGTCGGTGTAGGCGTTGGACTGCTCGATGGCGTAGTTGACGCCGCCCTGCAACTGGCTGACGTTGACCGCATCGGTAGCGGCGATGCCCGGCGCTACGCCGGTGATGGTGCGCCCGCCGATGTTCACTTCGCCAGTGGAGGTGCTGCTGCCCACATACGCGGCGTTGTAGTTGGTCTGCGCGCCCACCGTGGTGGCCGAGCCCGCGCCCAGCGCCACGCTGTTGCCGTGGGTGGCCGAAGCGTTGTTACCCAGGGCGGTGCTGTTGGTGGCCGAGGCGGTGGAACCGGTACCGATCGCCGTGCTGTTGTTGCCGCTGGCGTTGCTCTGATTGCCCACCGCCAGCGCGTTGTTGCCGCCGGCCGCCGCACCGTTGCCACCGGCCGAGGAGTTGGTCCCCGTCGGCAGCGGCTTGACGATCGGGCCTTCCTGACTGACCTGGAACATGCCATCGCCGCCGTTCTGCACGGCGGTGATGTCGCCGGTGATGTTGTTCACCGTATCGGTCAGGTTGGTGATGTCGCCCTGGATATCGACGATGTCGCCCTGGATGTCGGTGATATCGCCCTCGATGGTGGTGACACGGTTGTCCAGATTGGTGATGGCGTTGTTGATGGCGGTGTTATCGACAGTGATGCTGTTGAGGCCTGCCGTCAGCTGGTCCACGTTGACCGCATCGGTACCGGCGATACCCGGTGCCACACCGGTGATGGTGCGCCCGCCGACGTTGACTTCGCCGGTGGAGTTGCTGCTGCCCACATAGGCGGCGTTGTAACCGGTCTGCGCGCCGACCGTGGTGGCCGAACCCGAACCCAGCGCCACGCTGTTGGCGTGGGTGACCGTGGCGCCCGCGCCCAGGGCCAGGCCGTTATCGGCGGCAACGCTGGCGCCGTTGCCGATAGCCGTGCTGTCGGTTCCGTTGACTACCGCGCCATTGCCTTGGGCGATGGCGTTGTCGCCGGTGGCCGAGGCGCCGGTACCCACTGCGATGCTGTTGCTGCCGACGGCCAGTGCGCCGTCGCCCGCCGCATAACCGCCGTCGCCGCTGGCGACGGTGTTGGGACCGATGGCCACCGAGTTCAAACCGCCAGCGATGGAATCCGGATCGGTCGAGTTGGCGTGGAAGTACATGATGCCGCCGCCGCTGACGATGCTGTTGATCGCCAGGTTGGTCGCATACAGCTGCGAGCCATTGATGGCGTCGGTGCTGGTGGCGCTGATCTGACCGGCCGCCACATTGGTGATCTGGCGCTCGGCACCGGCGCTGCCCACGCTGACCACACCCACCGGGGCGATACCCTGGAAGTTGTAGGTCGTACCGCGGATAACCACGCTTGGGGTTGCGACCGCCGTGGAAGTCACGGCGCCCGCACCCAGAGCCACGCTGTTGGCGTCCGCGGCCGTGGCTCCCGAACCGATGGCCACCGAAGAATCCCCGCTCGCCGCAGCATTCACGCCAGCCGCCAGCGCGTTGATGCCGGTGGCCCCGTTGTTGTTGTAGTTGCCGCCCGTCACGCCGTTGTCGTTGACGCTGTAGTAATGCGTTGCATTGGCGGTCACCGTATCGGCCACCGCTCTCAACTGACGGACGTTGACCGCATCGGTGTCTTGCGTACCGCCCGCCACGTTGATGATCTGGCGCTCACGTCCGGCCTGTCCCACCGACACCGCACCTTCGTTCGATGCGACCGCTGCATTGGAGAACAGCTCGGTCGCACCGCCCATGCCGACACGGTCGGCAATCGCCGCGCGGCCAAGGGCTACGCCATTGAATGCGGTGGCTTGCGAGCCGAAGCCCATGGCGACGCCACCTTCCGCGCTGGCGTTCGCCTGCCGTCCGATACCCACCGCGTAATCTGCCGTCGCCTGGGCCGTTTGTCCCAAGGCGACTGTGGAGAACCCTGTCGACTGCGTGGCATCGCCAATCGCTATCGCGCCATTGCCGGCGGAATTGGATGCGCCGCCGATGGCGATACCCAGCCGAACAGAAGCGCTGCTTCCTACACCGATCGCAATGGTGTGCTGCTCCGTAGAGGAACTGCCGTTGCCGATCGCCACGGCGTTGATCCCAGCGGCTTCGGCTCCCACGCCCGCGGCGAAGCTGCTATCGCCGCTCGCAACGGCGCCCACGCCCGCCGCCAGCGCATTGATGCCGGTCGCGCCGTCGTTGTTGTAGTTTCCTCCCTGCACGCCGTTGTCGTTGACGCTGTAGTAGTGGGTTGCGTTGGCGTCGATCTCGGTGCTGAGGTTCTCGATGGACTGGTTGGTCGCATACAGCTGCGAACCGTTGATCGCGTCGGTCGAGGTATCCGAAATCCGACCGGCCGCGACATTGGTGATGGTGCGCTCCGCACCCACCGTACCGACGCTGACCGTACTGGTCGGCGTGGTGCCTGCGAAGTTGTAGGTCGTTCCGTCGATCACGGTGCTGGGCGTGGCGACAGCGACAGCCGTCACCGAGCCCGCTCCCAATGCAACATCGTTGGTGTTGGTGGCTACCGCAAGGCTGCCCAGCGCAGTCGAGTTTATGCCCGCGGCGTTGGCAGCCGCGCCGACTGCCGTGGCTGCGACATTCGTCGCCAAGGCGCCCGAACCTACTGCAGTCGAGACGCGACCCGAAGCGATAGTGCCTTCGCCAAGCGCCGCACTGCCGCCGCCGGAAGCGTTGGCGCCGGTACCGAACGCGGCATCGGAGGTGTTGGTCGCGCGCGAACCGTTACCGTACGCCGACGAGTTGACGCCCTGCGCCTGCGCATCGTTGCCCACAGCCGTTGCGCCCTGTTCGGTAGCTCTGGAACTCACGCCGATGGCGATATTGTTGTCCTGGGGACCGCCTACGCTGGCGGCTTGTGCGTCGAGACCGATGGCGATGGAACGCGTACCCGTCGCCTGGGCGCCATTGCCGGCGGCCAAACCGTCGGTATTGGTGGCAATCGAGTTCATCCCGATAGCTACCGAATTGATACCCGTGGCGCCATCGTTGTCGTAGTTGCCGCCTTGCACGCCGTTGTCGTTGACGCTGTAGTAGTGGATGGCGTTCGCATCGACCTCGTTGCTGAGGTTCTCGATCGACTGGTTGGTCGCATACAGCTGCGAACCGTTGATCGCATCGGTCGAGGTATCCGAAATCCGACCGGCCGCGACATTGGTGATGGTGCGTTCGGCACCCACCGCACCCACGCTGACCGTGCTGGTGGCGGTCGTGCCGGCGAAGTTGTAGGTCGTGCCGTCGATGGTCACGTTCGGCGTATTGACTACCGCATCGGTCACCGAGCCATTGCCCAGCGCCACATCGCCCGCGTTGTTGGCGCTGGCGTTGTAGCCCAGCGCGGTCGAACCGGCCGCACCACTGGCGCTTGCGCCCACCAGCACCGAGTTGGCGCCGCTGTCCACCGTGCCACGGCCGATGGCCACCGAATCCACGAATTGCGCCGCCGCACCCGAGCCGAGGGCAGTGCTGCCGGCGTCGCCTGCGAAGGCACCGGAGCCCACGGCAACCGAACTGGCGCCAAGGGCGTTCGACGAGAAGCCGATGGCGGTGGCAGTCGCTCCGCTGGCAATCGAGGCCGACCCTATCGCCACGGCTGCGTTGCCGGAAGCATCCGCGCTCCAGCCGATCGCATTGGACTGCAGGCCCGACGAAGTGGCGTTGTGGCCGAGCGCGGTCGAACTGTCTCCCGCAGCCGCCGCACCGATACCCGCCGCCATCGCATTGCCGCCGGTGGCGCCATCGTTGTTGTAGTTGCCGCCGGCCACGCCGTTGTCGTTGACGCTGTAGTAGTGGATGGCGTTCGCATCGACTTCGTTGCTTAGGTTCTCGATGGACTGGTTGGTCGCATACAGCTGCGAGCCGTTGATCGCGTCGGTCGAGGTGTCGGAGATCCGGCCGGCCGCCACGTTGGTGATGGTGCGCTCGGTACCGACGCCCCCCACGCTGACGGTGCTGGTCGGCGCGGTGCCGGCAAAGTTGTAGACCGTGCCGTCGATGGTCGTGTTGGTGGTCGCCACCGTCGCCGCCGTCACCGAACCCGAACCCAGCGCCACATCGCCCGCGCTCGTCGCGGCAATCGCACCGTCGCCAAGCGCGACATTGCCCGCCATACCGGCAGCGCCGGCGGTCGAGCCGTTGCCGAGTGCCACGCTGCCCTGTCCGATCGCCCGGTTGTTGTTGCCGATCGCCACCGCACCATTGGCCTGGTTGGCGGCCGTGGCCGTCGCCGTGCCATCGCTGTTGGCGATGTTGTTCGCACCGCCGACGAAAGCGCCGGTGCCGCTGGCGTAGCTGGGATCGCCTATCGCCACCGCACCATCGCCGAAGGCGGTATTGGAGCGGCCGATCGCCACTGCGCCGCCCGCGGCGGTGCC